>NZ_CP073697.1:0-2400000 GCF_025264665.1 Edaphobacter flagellatus | reverse complement strand
GTCGTATGCACCTTGCTGGAACGTCATGAAGGGGAGCTGTTTTAGTGGTGGCCGGAGGTTTTGCGATCCCGCCTTAGCTCGCCAGCGAAGATGGGCACCCGCTTTCATGGCTGAGAGAGGCTCCGTCTGGGTGCGCCATGAATGGGCATAAGGCAAATATTTTCTGATTCATCTTGACTTCACTCCCTCGTTGCCCTATTACAAGGGTGTCCCCCCCAACAGTGTCCCCAAAATCAATTCGAACCAGGCGAGGCGCGCATGCAGAGATACGTTTCGTGTTTGACGCTGGTACTTGTCTTTTCAACCGGTTGCCATTATCGGCTGGTGAAGGCCAATAACAACAACTTTCCCATTTTTGTTGACGGAGATGAGATTACGCAGTGTCGGAATCTCATCGCACAATACCGTGCAACGGCCCCAACGAAGGAACAGCGGAACGACTTGCAGATGCGCCTGAAAACCATCTCTGATAGTCACTATCGAACGCTTCGTGACGGCCTCAACAAGAACAGGAACAGCCTGACCTTTGGAGCGGAGGTTACAGGGGCTACGCTGAGTGCTGTCTCCGCATTGATTGGCGATGTGGATACGAAGTCAATCCTCTCGACCGCCTCAACCCTGGTCCAGTCCACGAAAACCAGTATCGACAATCAATTTTTCCAACAGCAATCGGCCGCAGCGATCATCGCCAAAATGGATGCGTCGAGAGATGCAGAGTTTGTCATCATCAAAACAAATGAATTGCAGGAGATTTCTGGATATGGGTTGGAAGCTGCACTGAATGACTCGTTAGCCTATGACCAGGTGGGCACCATACAATCTGCGCTTGTGTCTCTTGCTACGGATGCTGCTCAACAGAGCCATACCAATAAACTTGCCTTACAGTCACTCCGACTTGGGGGGCATTCTCTTGAGGAGATGAGCAAGGCTGTTGAGGAACGAGTCAAACCGGCTCAGCCGGACGATCGACTTCCCGAAGTGCATCATCCGCAAGATACGCATCCGCCTGCTGAGGGGCAACCCGCGATCGAGAATATTCCTGAGCCGCATCCACAACTGCAGCCGCATCCCTAAAACGCCTGTATTTCCCTCTGCTACGGGCTTGTAAATGCCACACGCTTCTGTCGTGAGGATGGGGCAATGCGGGATTTCTGAACTGCCCGGGGCTTCTCTTGGTTAGGGAGAAAAATAGAAGGCCACGCTAATTAGTTGCCAAAAGCAAATAATTTTCTCTATGCTTGCTCTATGACTTCTGGATCGGGTTTGGCTGGGGTTGACAATGCGGTTCTGGCGGTGCGGGAGTTCAATCGCTTCTATACGGCTCGGCTGGGGTTGTTGCGGAGGCAGCATCTGGATGGCGAGTTTTCGCTGACGGAGGCGCGTCTGCTTTATGAGATTGGTGCGGGCGAGCGAGTGACGGCTTCGGCGCTGCGTGCTCAGTTGGGGCTGGATGCCGGGTACATCAGCCGGCTGCTGGCTGCGCTGACGAAACAGGGGCTGGTGGCGCAGGCGGTGTCGGAGCGCGATGGCCGGGAGAGGCTGCTGACGCTGACGGCGGTGGGCGAGGGGAAGGTGGCGGAGTTGAATGCGCGGTCATCGGAGGAGATTCGCGGGATGCTGGAGCCGTTGCGTGTGGAGGAGCGTGCTGCGTTGCTGGGGTCGTTGAATAAGGTGCGTTCTCTTCTGAATACGGATGGTGCGCGTGATAAGAGGACTGCGGTGCGCGTGGTTCGGCTGGAGGCTCTGACGGAGGATGCGCTGGAGCTGCTGGTGGAGTACTACGAGGCGGTGCAGGTGGTGGTGCGCGATGGGCCGGAGGAGATGGCGAAGATGCTCGCCGACGATGCAGCGGGGATGTGGCTGGCGTACCTGGGCGAGAGGCCGGTGGGGTGCGTGGTGCTGCGGCGGTTGGAGTCGGTTGTGCGGGCCGGGGAGTGCAAGCGACTGTATGTGCGTCCTAAGGCGCGTGGGCTGGGGATTGCCGATGCATTGATGGATGCCGAGGAGGCGTATGCGCGCAGCAAGGGGCTGGAGTGGGTCTATCTGGACAGCCACGATGGGCTGAAGGCCGCGATTGCGCTGTATCGGCGACGCGGGTATGTGGACTGTGAGCGGTATAACGAAAATCCGCAGGCTACGGTGTTTTTGCGGAAGCGGGTGGGGTGATGCAGGGTTCGCGCTTTCGCGCGAATGTCTCACCCATGCCGCAATGAAGCTGCGTCATGTGTGGGGCACCCGGCGGTGGTGGCTGGGATGCGAAATGCGGGGGTTCCTCGGCTCGCTGCGCTCGCTCGGAATGACACCCTTCTTTTAGAGTCGTGGGATATTTGTGTGCAAATAAAACCGGAGGCAGATTCCCTCTGCCTCCGGTTTGTTTTCAGCTCGGATTGAACTTTCGACTTTTGCGTTTACATCATGCCTCTGCGTTTTACTTCACGCCTGCGCTGATGAGGGCGTCGGCGGACCAGAGGACGGGGGCTTGTCCGTGGAAGTCGCCGGTGCGGCGTTTGCGCTGGTAGTAGTACTCGAGTGAGTCCTTTTTGCCGGTGCCTTCGCAGACCTGGGTGACGTCGTGGTTCTGGTCGACGTAGCCGACGACGGCGATCCATGCCTTGCGTGCGGCGGGGCCGTAGGTGGCGGCGTCGAGCCAGCCGTGTTTGACTCCCATAATCATGCCGTAGGCGAACATGGCGGAGGAGGAGCTTTCGGGCCAGGCGTCGTCCTTGTCGATCAGCTCGCGCCACATGCCGTCCTTGCCCTGGTACTTGAGCAGCGAGGACATCATGAGCTTGTAGCCCTTCATGATGCGTGCGCGGTCGGGGTGATTTTCGGGCAGCTCGCTGAGCATCTCGGCCATGCCGGCGGAGACCCAGCCATCGCCGCGTCCCCAGAAGTATTTGACGTCGGGTGCGTGGTAGAAGAGGCCGTTGGGCTGCTGGAGCTTGTCGAGGTAAGCGACCATCTCGTGCGCGTCGCGGTCGAGGTACTTCTTGTCGCCAGTGGCGCGGTAGGCCTCGAGCTGCAGCATGGTGAGCATGTACATGTCGTCGATCCAGAAGCGGGTCTCGGCGGAGAGGCCGTCGGGCTGCGGGTTCTCCCACTGGCGGTCGGCCCACCAGAGGCCTTCTTTGAGGAACTTGTCGTCCCTGGTCTGGCGCGCGATCTCGAGCGGTGCGACGCCGAAGATGGAGTCGTCGACATGGCGGCGCTGGGGACGGCGCTCAGCTTCGGCTCCGCCGGGCATCAGGGGTTCGAAGCGCTTGATGAGCGCGTCGCGCAGAGCGTCGTCGTGGGTGAGAGCGGCGAAGCGAAGCGCGCCGTACCAGGTGCAGATCTCGGAGTAGTGGATGGTCTTGGTGTACTGATGCGGGCTGGTGACGAAGTGGTCGGCCAGCTGTTTGCCGACCTCCTGCGGGCTGGTGCCTGCGGGCCAGTTGGAGAAGTAGTCCTGCTGTGCATTGGCGGCTGCGAAGGAGCCGAGGAGCAGGCAGCCGAAGAGCATGAGATTCAGACGCATCATTGCCTCGTGAGTTTTGGATAAGCTTTTGACGGCGTGGTCATTCTATAGAAGTGGACAGACCACTGGATAGGGGCGAGTACGGCGGATATCTAGGATGACCTCAAATGAGGCCGCATTCGTTGCACGAAAAGGACAAATATCCAGTAGCCGATCATGACGCCGATTGCATTCAGGAGTATGTCGTCAACGTCGAATATGCCCACGCGGAACACGACCTCCATTCCCTCCATGACAAGACCAACGCCAACCGCCAGAGCGAGTGACTTTTGCCACGTCATCTTTCGATAGATGAAGGGAACCAGAAATCCGATTGGAACAAACGGAACGATATTCCCGGCCAGATTCACGATTGCAATCAAGTGATTTCCTCGTCCGCTGAGAAAAGGCCGGATGGTCTTGAACGGGACGAAGTTGGCAGGACCGGTATGGGTGCCGCTGAACTTGAACTTCAGATGTCCGATGTGAATGATGGGTATGGCTTTGAACACCACGAATTTGATCAAAAGCGCGCCATAGGCAATGAGAGCAAACGCTGAGAACAAACGCTTCCACATAAGGAAAGGCCTAACCAACCCTCTTCAACAGTGCTGGAGACTCGCAGAATAAACTATGCAACACCTCTGCGTCAGTTGTTGGAGACCTCGGCGGCTCAGCTGCATTCAAAATGAGTTGCGCTCGGCGCGGCTGCAACCGCTCCCTTAAGAAAAACAGGTTTTTCGAGACGTCCTCAGAAGGTGAAAGGGAGGAACAACGGGTGTCCCTCCCTCTGGGTGGATGAACTCGGATGGAGCGCCGAGTTAGTTCTTCACGAAGCGGCGGCGGAGTTGTGCGGCTGCTCCGACGAGGCCGGTGCCGAGCATGAGGAAGGTGCTGGGCTCCGGGGTGACTCCGGTGGGCGGCGTGACGACGGGGCCGGTGCCGACGTTGATGACGGAGCCGTCGAGTCCCTGGGTGAAGTCGTAGTACTGGTCGCCGGGGGTGAGGTCCTTAATGCGGAAGTCGATCTTGCCGCTGGTGAGCGAGTTGAAGAGCGCAGCGAGCAGAGCGGGGTCGGTGGAGGAGAACCAGCCGGTGCCGAGGATGTCGTTGCCGAAGCCGAGGCCGCTGGAGTAGACGGTGGTGCCGGTTCCGTTGGTCTCTTCGGTGGAGACGCTGGAGAAGTTGCCGAAGTTGAGGTCGTTGACCAGCAGGAAGTTCTGGTTGTAGTCGAAGTTGCCGGCCTGGTTGTCGCCATCGTAAAGCGTGATGCGGAAGGAGGCAGAGGAGATGCCGCCCCCGAGCTCGGAGACGATGGAGGAGTCAAAGCCGTTCTGCGTGCCGAAGAGAAGCGGGTAGGCGGAGGAGTCGGGGAAGCCGATGTATTCGGTACTGGCGGCGACCTGGCTGACGATGCGGTTTCCGTTGGCTCCCTTGAGGTCGGCAACGATGCCGCCGACGGCGGTGACGCCGGAGGGCAGAGCGCCCCCGGTGGGCGAGGTGATGGTAAGAGGCGTAGCCAGGGCGGCAGGCACGATCATGCCCATGGCCAGGACTGAGGCAAAGAAGTGGGACTTCATTTGAAAGAGCTCCTTGCTCGGATGAAATGGTTCGCAGAAAGGTGGGAAGGGCCCGAAGGTGGGGCTTTGTAGTTTTGTTTCTCCGGATCAATGCATTTCAATCGCCAAACCGCGCTGCGTGAACACTTAGCTCGAAAGCGCGGGGCTGAGGGCGATTGCGCAGAAAAGTGCAGAGGGATTGAGGAGGAAACTTCACTTGGAAAGCCCTGTGGAAGATGAGGGAAACAGGGGGTGGCGTTTTATCCTAAGGCTCGGTGGTTGTTTCGGTTATGGGCGAAGGTCAGAGCAACGACACGATTGTGGCGATTGCGACTCCTGCGGGACGCGGTGGGATCGGCGTGGTGCGGCTGTCGGGGCCGGAGGCGCGTTCGATTGCCGAGCCGATGGTGCGTCTGCGGCATCCGCTGGCTGCAGGACGAGCACGGTTTGGCGAGGTGGTGGACGCCGCAACGGGCGAGGTACTGGACGAGGCGGTGGTGACGTTCTTCGCGGGGCCGCACTCGTACACAGCCGAGGATGTGGTGGAGATTGCGGCGCATGGCTCCCCGGTGCTGCTGGAGTATCTGGTACGGCAGTCGATTGCAGCGGGCGCTCGGCTGGCGGAGCCGGGCGAGTTTACGGAGCGCGCGTTTCTTGCGGGAAGGCTGGACCTGACGCAGGCTGAGGCGGTGCGCGATCTGATCGAGGCTTCGACGCTGAACCAGGCGCGGGTGGCGGCGCGGCAGCTGGGAGGTGCGCTGTCGCGGCAGGTGGCTCCGGTGAAGGAGCGGCTGGTGGCGTTGATTGCGGGTCTTGAGGCGGGAGTGGACTTCGCCGAGGACGATATTGAGACGATGCCTGCGGAAGAGATTGCGGAGCGCATTGCGGCGGTGGAGGCTCCGCTGCGCGGGCTGGAGCGCGGCTTTGAGTATGGCCGCATCGTCCATGACGGGCTGCGGCTGGCGATTGTAGGCAGGCCGAATGCGGGCAAGTCGTCGCTGTTCAACCGGCTGGTGGAACGCGATCGGGCGATTGTGACGGCGACTCCGGGAACGACGCGCGATCTTGTAACAGAGAGAGTTGCAATTGGAGGAATCCCTATCGAGCTGATCGACACGGCGGGCCTGCGGGAGTCGACAGACGAGGCAGAGACGATCGGCATTGCGAAGTCGCGCGAGGCGATGGCAGATGCGGACCTGGTGCTGCTGGTGGTGGACGCTTCGGCTCAGGTGCACGCAGAGGATGCGAAGGCCCTGGCGGCGATGGCGGGGCGTCCCGTACTGGTGGCGGCGAACAAGGCGGATCTGGGCGGGGATGCCGCTGCACTCGAAGATGCGCGTCGTGTTGTGCGAACGTCAGCGTTGACTGGCGAAGGGGTTGCCGAGCTGCGCGATGCGATCGTCGAGATGTCGGGTGCAGCGGCTCCTGAGCAGGATACGGCTCTGGTGACGAATCTGCGTCAGAGGCAGGCGGTGACGCGCGCGCTCGAAGGGCTGGAGAGGGCGAAGACGACAAGTGAGGCAGGCATTCCGCACGAGATGATTCTGGTGGATCTGTATGAGTCGCTGACGGCACTCGACAGCCTGACCGGAACGACGACGGCGGAGGATATTCTGCGTCTGATCTTCTCGAGGTTCTGTATCGGAAAGTAGCGGTCGTTGCTGGCGCATAGGATGCGGAGGCCGATGCTGCGATATGCCAATTTGTAACAAACCCTATTCATTCGAAAGCGGTTTCGGCTTTTGTTCAGATCGGCCGCTCGGATTTGTTGAAGCAGCGCAAATTTTCGGACAGTGTGCCGGACGTTTATCAACATTTCATCTTTTCGCGCAAGCCTCACATAGGACTCACTTAGCGAGAGGTCGGGACCATACCAAGTAAGGTTCACCAATACATAAGTGCTTGACAGTCTATGCTGTGTTTTTCTAAAAAGGGGGGCCAAAAGATTGGCACCTTCACCGGTAACGTAACCAGAAAATTGCAGTAAACCGTTCACATAGCAACAACAACTCCGGAGGCCCGAGTTGAAACAATTCAAATATGTACTGTTCGCGATCCTGACCATCGCGGGCGCGCTATTCGTCAGTTCGTCCGCGCTTGCACAAGACACCTCTTCCCTCTCCGGTACGGTTACCGATTCATCGGGTGCCGTCGTTCCCAAGGCCAACCTCACGGTAACGAATCAGGCGACGCATAGTGAGATTCATGCGACGAGCAATGAGGGCGGCAGCTTCACCATCACGAACCTCCCCCCGGGTACCTACAACCTGAAGGCGGAGGCCACCGGGTTCCAGACGACCGAACTCAACGGCGTGCAGGTCGACCCGAACATTGGTCGCCGTGTCGACCTCACGATGAAGGTCGGTGATACCGCCACCTCGATCACGGTCGAAGCGAATGCCAACACGGTACAGACGGAGAGCGGCGCGGTAGGCCAGCTGATTGCGCAGGAGCAGGTGAAGAACATCCAGCTAAACGGACGTAACCCACTCTACCTCGCACAGATGGAACCGGGTGTTGTGCGCTCGAACTCGATGGCGGCGTTTGCCTTCGGTCTGGACAACGGCATCAACGTCAACGGTGCGCGCTCGCAGGAGAGCGTGATCACATTCGACGGCGCTCCGATGGTGCGTACGCGTTCCAACGGCACCAGCGTCGGCGTGGCCGATGTGGATTCGACCTCGCAGATCCAGGTGCTGACAACCAGCTATCCGGCTGAGTATGGCCGCACCAATGGCGGACAGATCCGCATGGTGCCCAAGAGTGGCTCGTCGCAGTTCCACGGCAGCGCCTATGAGTATTTCCGCAACAGCGCGTTGAATGCAAACCTGTGGAAGAACAACTTCTCCGGCGTCGCGCGCGGCGCTTTTCGTTATAACCAGTTTGGGTGGAACCTGAATGGCCCGGTCTTCTTCCCCGGCTTCAATAAGAACCACGACAAGCTCTTCTTCCTCGTCGGCCAGGAGTGGGTGAAGTACAACCATGCCGACATCGCGACACAGTTTACCCCGACGGCATTGATGCGCACCGGCAACTTCAGCGAGTTGCTGGGCTCGAATATCTTTTACAAAACACCAGTGCAGCTTTACAAGCCGAATACAAATAACACCGTGGCGTATGCCGGCAACATCATCCCTGCATCGGATCTGAGCGCCAATGGTCTTGGGTTGCTGAAGGCCTATCCATTGCCCAACACCAGCGCACCGCAATACAACTGGATCGATTCAGCGCTTTACACTGAACGCCAGCGTAAGGATTCGGTCGTTGTCGACTATGTCCCGACGGATCGTCATCACCTCCGGTTCAGCATGCTGAACTACAACTACGACGACTACGAGCCGCACTTCGGCAACTTCAATACGAATCCACGTATCTTCCATCGCCCCAACCAGATCGGTGTCTTGCACTGGAACTGGACCATCAGCCCCACCTGGGTCAACGATGCGTTCGTTTCCGCAGCCGCTGACCACGTCACGATCGGAATTGATACCTCGTCGGGTCTGTCGGACCGTACGAAGTACGGCATCAATTATCCGTATTTGTTTGGCGCAGCAACCAAGGTTGTACCTAATAAAATTCCGACCATCCAGATTGCGAACTTCGGCACGCTGGACGGCGGACCGTACCCGTCGCGCTCCGGGGGTATCGTCTACGATGCAGGCGACAATGTCACCAAGGTCTGGGGACGACACACCATCAAGTTCGGCTTCCAGTGGGAGTACGCCGGCGAGAACAACTACGACCAGATCAGCGTCGACAACACGCGGCCTGGAACCACGAACAATCAGAACGGCCTGTTCAACTTTACCGACGGCCAAGCGAGCACGTCTGGGGCGGCTATTGCCAACGTGGCTCTTGGCTTCTTCAATACCTATGGCGAGATTGGAACCCGCTCCTACACGCTGTTCCGCGGCAACATGTACAGCATGTACGGACAAGATCAGTGGCGTGTGAACTCGAAGCTGGTGCTGGAGTATGGCATCCGCTACGACATCATGCAGTCGTACCATGCGTTGTGGGGCAATCAGTCGTTCTTCAATCCCAGCGTCTATAACCCTGCTCTCGCTCCTGCTGTCGATTCCAAGACGGGCTACCTCACCGGAGGCGACGCCTACAACGGTGTTGTTATTCCCGGCAGCGGCTTCCCCAGCTCAGCCAAGGGCCACGTCCCCGACGCTATTCTCAACGGCAACTTCCAGCGCCTCTTCCGCGGGTTCGACTCCAACTACTCGCCGACGGTCTATTCGAACATCCAGCCGCGTGTAGGTTTTGCTTATCAGATCGATCCCTACACGGTGATTCGTGCTGGCGGTGGCCGCTATGTACAGCGTCTGGGTATCAGCGACACGGTGCACGTTGGCGGCAATGCTCCGTTCCAGCCGTCTTCGACGGTGACCAACGGCAACGTGGATACACCTGGCGGTAACGGTGTGAACCAGCTTCCGCTGGCCTTCAACTCGCACGCGTACAAGTACCCCAGCCCCGAGGCATGGGGATGGAACGTGACGGTGGAACATGAGTTCTCCAACGTGGCTGTCTTCACGCTGAGCTACGTCGGCCGCCGCGGCTACCACCTGGAGCAGCTGGCCAACATCAACCAGCTTCCCATCGGTACGGTCGCTCCCGGGACACCAAATCTCATCAACAAGGTCAACCCCGACTCGTTGCGTCCTTACAAGGGCTTCTCGACCATCATCGAGGCCCAGAACGCAGGCGGAGCCTTCTATCACTCGTTGCAGGCCAACCTGAAGCGCCGTCTTACCAAGGGGCTGCTCTTCGGTGCGGCGTATACCTGGTCCAAGAGCCTCGACTATGGTTCGTCAAACGGTACTAACATCGTCGATGCGTTCAACAATGCGCGCATGTATGGTCCCAGCGATTTCGATACGCGTCACGTGCTCGTGCTCAATTACGTGTACGACATCGGTCTTGCCAACCACATGAGCAATGTCTTTGGTCGCACCTTCCTCGGCAACTGGCAGTTCTCCGGAACCATCCAGGCGCAGACAGGTCGTCCGCAGAACGTCACGCAGACTACTGATTACGCTGGAGTTGGTCCAGGATCCGGCAGCCAGTTTTCGGTTGTATCCAAAAATCCCCGGCTGCCTCACCAGTTCGCTGGCGGCACGGGCGTTGGACAATGGTTTGAGGCAACCACGTGCCCAAACTTCAATAACCCCACGGCCGCCAATCGGACTGTTGGTACCTGGTGCTCACCCCTGCCTGGCACCTATGCTCCTCGTGGCATGCGGGGCCTGATCTATGGCCCCGGCTTCAACAGCTTCTCAGCTGCGTTGCAGAAAGAGTTCCACATTATCCCAAGCCACGAAAATCACATGCTGGTCTTCAAGGCAGAGGGTTTCAATTATCTGAACCATCCGAACCTGGATAACCCCAATACGAATCCGACCAGCAGTGCCTTTGGTCAGGTCACGTCGAAGGGCAGCACCTACGCTTCGGAGCGTCAGTTCCAATTCAGCCTTCGCTACGCCTTCTAAGGGAAAGCGAAGTCTTTGGGATTAGTAAAGCCCGGCTCGATGTTTTGAGCCGGGCTCTTTTTGTTTCTGTGCGTGTCATGCAATTAGGGATTGCTTGGCGTCTGCGGGGTTCCTGCTGTCGGCACCCAGGGTGCCAGCAGGAAGTTGATGCCGATGACGGTGCCGTTGCCCAGCACGCGGTTGTATCCCTTCTTCGTGGAGTAAAGGCCGTTAAAGCCGGGGACGTTGTCGTGGTAGATCTGCAGCGGGAAGCCGATGTTCTGCAACGCGGCCAGCGCGTAGATCTCGGGGTTCTCGTTGCCCAGGCGCGAACCGTAGCGCTCGACCTTGAGGGCAAGCAGACCGGCGAAGTCGGGTGCCGATGCGCTGGTGCCGACAACGCCGTAGAAGCCTCCGTCGATGGCGACGACGTCGGCGCTGTCGCTGGCCGGGCATGGAGTGATGGCACCCAGCGGGCAGCCGCCCATGTGGCCGGCGACATCAGGCACGGTGCGGTAGTTGGAGCCGGTATTGACCAGCCACTGGAAGAGCGGCTTCTTGTGATAGATGCTGACGCCGCCGCCTGATCCCCAGATGCCGCCGGTGGCCGGTGTGCCGAAGAAGATGTCGGCGGCGAGCGGATCGCCGAAGGCCTGCTCGCTGACATATTTGGAGTCGAGTGAGCCTGAGCCGGAGGTGTAGGTGGTGGCCAGGTTCGTGCCGCCTACTCCAGTGACATGCGGGCTGGAGGCCGGTGTTTCGACCGAAGGCTGCATGCTGCCGCAGGCGCTGGTGGCGTTCGGGTCGAAGCAGGCCAGTGGGGGAGCGTCGAGCGCACCGAGGTCGCCGGAGGAGGCGACGAAGGTGATGCCCTGTGCGTTGCCCTGTTTGAAGACATCGTCGTAGATGCCGAGGATGTTGGTGAAGTCCTGACCATCGTTATAGGCAGGCGTGTAGAAGAGCTCCGGGCCGCCGAAGGACATGTTCACGATATCGGCCTGGTTGCTGTCGATGATGGTGCCAAGCGCAGAAAGGATGTTGGTGTCGGAGAGATCGGGCACGTTGTAGAGGACGATGCTGGCGTTCGGGGCCATGCCTCCGGTCTGCTGCATGTCGAGGTGGGTTTCGGTTGAGCCGTTGGGATCGTAGGGCGCGCCGCCGTTGATGTTGACGGTGCTCATCTTGGGCACGGCCAGCTTTTCGTGCGCGAAGAACTTCGCCATGTCGGCGGGGTTATAGTCGCCGGACATCAGGATGCCGATGGTGACTCCCTTGCCGGTGTAGACCTTGTAGCTGGGAAATTTGTATGCCTGCTTCAGATCGTCGAACCAGTAGGGGCCTGCGCTGGAGTAGCGATTCAGCGGTGTAGCCAGACGCCGAGAATGCGGCCGCATGCGGATGAATCCGGAGAGTCCGGTGACGACGGCTCCGTTGGCGGTAAGGGTGCCGGGCAGCGAGAGCGGTGTGGCTGCGGCGACGGTCTTGCGGCCGCTGGCGTAGGTGCCATTGTGCAGCTGGGTGGCGAAGGCCTGCTCGACAGCGTTGGCGCTGCCGGAGACGTGGATGCGTTGTTGTGACACGAGCGTTGTGGTGAGCCCATAGGCTTCAAGCTGCTGACGGACAGCGGCGACGGTGGCATCGCTGGCGCCGAAGCGTGCCTTGAACTCGGCTGGCTTGATCCACTGGTGATAGCTGGGGGAGGAGGAGTCGTGCTGTGCGGCGACCAGCGTAGCGAGGTCGTCACGGTGAGCGAGTGGCAGGAAGACGTCGAATTCGACGCTCTGGGTTGCGGCGGCACGCTGGGCCAGAACGGCCTTGTCGGCTGCGTGCGCAAAAGTTGTGGGCAGAACTGCGGCCGAGAGTGTGGCCGCAAAGAGAGCGAGAAACGTTTTCGCAAATTGCATGGAGAAGCCTCCAAATCGTCTGTTGGTTATCAAAGAAAATGAATTTTCATCTGGAGCCCGCGTACACCCTGAATTGGGTGAGGAGAACTATCTACTGTCGCGAGGAAAAAGACAAGTGGGAATGTAGCAGGGGTTAGCGGGAGGGGCGTCGATATAGCTCAGGTGCGCGCAGGTTCGCGGGTTGCGGCGCGCAGTGCTGCAACTTCGTCGAGGATAAGTGCGGACATCTCGGTCTTGGCTGCGAGGGGCAGCTCAATCTCCTGGCTCGGGGTGAGGAAGACTCCGGCGTTGGAGTCGGAGTCGAACCCGGTGGCCGTGCCGGAGACGTCGTTGACGACGAGTGCGTCGACACCTTTGCGGGCGAGCTTGGCGCGTCCGTTGACGAGCACGTTTTCGGTCTCAGCCGCGAAGCCGACGACGAACGTGCCGGGGCGTTTGCGTTCCACCAGCTCGTGCAGGATGTCGGCGGTCGGCTCAAGGCGCAGCGTGCGTGCTCCGTCGCGCTTCAGCTTTTGCGAAGCGACTTCGGCCATGCGATAGTCGCTGACGGCGGCGGCCATAATGACGATGCTGGCGTCGGGCAGGCGTTCGAGCACCGCGGCGCGCATCTGCTCGGCGGTGGTGACGCAGACGCGATCGCATCCAGCAGGCGCGGCGAGCGAGGTTGGTGCGCTGACGAGGATAACGCGTGCTCCGCGTCGGTGGGCTTCGGCGGCGAGAGCGTAACCCATCTTGCCGCTGGAGCGATTGCCGATGTAGCGGACAGGGTCGATGGGCTCGCGTGTGCCACCGGCGGTGACGAGGACGGTCTCACCTGCGAGGTCGCCGGGCTGGGGCGTGCGTGCTGCGCCTGTGCTGGCGAGCGCTTCCGCGACAGCGGCGACGATGGAGGACTCTTCAGCGAGGCGGCCTCCGCCGACCATGCCGCAGGCGAGATAGCCGGAGTCGGGCTCGACGATGTGCACGCCGCGTGTACGCAGCGTCGCAATGTTGAGCTGCACCGCCGGATGGTTCCACATGTTGACGTTCATCGCGGGAGCAACGATGACGGGCGCTGTCGTGGCGAGATAGGTGGTGGTCAGAAAGTCGTCGGCAATGCCGTTGGCGAATTTGGCGATGATGTCGGCGGTGGCAGGGACGACGATGAGGGCGGCGGTGGTCTGCGCCTCATTAATATGTTCGATTCCCGACATCTCGCCGCCCGAGGCTCCGGCGTCCTCGCTCCAAAGCGAGGTGATGACTTTGTGGCCGGTGATGGCGGCGAAGGTGAGCGGCTGCACGAACTCGGTGGCGGCGCGCGTCATGACAACGTGCGGGTCGAAGCCGGCGTCCTGCAACTGGCGGACGACCTCGACGGCCTTGTAGGCGGCGATGCCTCCGGTGACGGCGACGGTGACTTTAACGCGCTCGCTCATACTCTTCCTTATGTATACGCTTTTTGATGCGAGTGTGAGTAGAGGGACAAAACCACATGTGCGATTGGCGCAATTTATTGATTTGCTGCGGTTTGTAATTACGCTTTGCGCGAGCGGATCGATTTGCGCCTGGGTTGGGGCATATTGAGGATCATCTGTGCAAATTCGCGGGAGGCTAACGTCTGGCCGCTTTTGCCCCAGACCAGCGTGAAGTTGATCTTCGGCAGGGACGGTAGTCCATATTGGCCATCGACAATCTTCATGCCGGGTTCCAGGTCGTCTCGTGTCAGTACGGTGACGCCAAGGCCAGCCAGCACAGCTGCGCGAAGTCCCTGGTGGCTGGGTGAGGTGAAGACGACGTGCCACTCGACGGGAGTTTTGGCCAAGGCAGCAAGGCCGACCTGGCGGTTGACGCACTGCGCAGGAGCAAGCGCGAGTGGCAGCGAGCCGTGTGGTGGCGCGTCGAATGTGTCTGCCGCCACCCATACAAACTGCGTCTGCCGCAAAGCGAGCTCGCTCTTCTTGCCAGACATGCACAGCACCACAGCGAGATCGAGCTCGTCGGCTTCGATCATGGACCGTAGATCGAGGTAGGTGGTGACACTGATGTCGAGGCGCACGGATGGAAATGCTCGCGCAAACTGGCACAGCAGCGGAGGGAGCCGGTCGCCCATGAAGCTTTCAGGTACTCCGAAGCGCACGACTCCGGAGACCGGCGATGGCTGAAAGCGCTGTGTCAGTGCATCGAGCGAAGCCAGAATCCGCTCTGCGTGGCGGAGGAACTCCTCGCCGTCTTCCGTCAGGGTCTGATGCCTCGTCGTGCGATGCAGAAGCGGTCTGCCGACCTGCTCTTCAAGGCGGCGAATCTGATGGCTGATCGCCGACTGCGTCAGGTTCAGCCGCAGTCCTGCCCGGGTGAATCCTCCGGTTTCTTTGACCGCAACGAAAGCACGCAGAAGTACAGGATCAAAATCCATGGCTTCACTATAAATTACATATGTTAATAAATAATCAGAAATAAAATCATTTCTATCATGGGCTGGATTTACCTAGGATGGGGCCATGACGATCTCATCTTCCCGGAAAAACATTATTGCTCTGGCTGCTGTTTGCCTGGCATCGCTGATGTTCGGTTTAGAGATTTCCAGTGTGCCGGTGATCCTGCCCACGCTGGAAAGAGTCCTGCATAGCGATTTCAAGAGCATGCAATGGATCATGAATGCGTACACCATCGCCTGCACGACGGTTCTGATGGCAACGGGAACACTGGCAGACCGGTTTGGACGGAGGCGTGTCTTCGTTGCAGGGATCGCCGCCTTCGGTGTGACATCGTTGCTCTGTGGTTTGGCCCAGAGCGCTTCCATTCTGATTGTGAGCCGGTTTCTGCAGGGGATGGGTGGCGGCACGATGCTGATCTGCCAGGTCGCAGTGCTCTCGTACCAGTTTCAGGAAGGCAAAGAACGGGTGAAAGCCTTCGGTATGTGGGGAATTATCTTTGGCATCGGCCTGGGATTCGGACCGATTATTGGCGGCATGATCGTTGCCGTATCGAATTGGCAATGGGTCTTTCTCGTCCATGTTCTGCTTTCCGCCGTTACCTTGATTCTGGTCTTCAGTGGAGTTCAGGAGTCGCGCGATCCGCACGCAGAAAAGCTGGATATCGCGGGCATCATCACGCTTTCGCTCTCTGTTTTCGGACTGGCGTATTTCATTACGCAAGGACCGGATCTTGGCCTTACCAGCATCGCGGCGATCAGCATCATGGCTGCTTCGGTGGTGAGCTTCCTTCTTTTTCTTGTCGTGGAGAAGAAAAGCGCGCGGCCGATGTTTGATTTCTCCGTCTTCAGGATCCGGAATTTTTCCGGCGCTCTGCTCGGATCGATGGGCATGAATTTCAGCTTCTGGCCCTTCATGATTTATCTGCCGATCTTCTTTCAGAGCGCGCTGGGTTACGGCAGTGTTGCTGCAGGCCTGTCGTTGCTGGCGTATACGTTGCCCACGTTGGTGGTTCCTCCGATAGCAGAACGGCTTGCGCAGAAATATCAACCCGGCATCGTGATTCCTGCAGGCTTGTTCACGATCGGACTGGGCTTTCTTTTGATGAGGTTCGGCAATGATGTTGGCCACGCAAGCGGCCTCAGGATGCTTCCCGGATGTTTGCTGGCGGGTGTCGGGCTGGGCTTAACCAATACTCCCGTGACGAACACGACGACGGGTTCGGTTCCCAGCACGCGCGCAGGCATGGCTTCGGGCATCGATATGAGCGCCCGGCTGATTACATTGGCCCTCAATATCGCCCTGATGGGATTCATTTTGATCGAAGGTGTCTCTTCGTATCTGAAGAAAATTTTTCCTGGAGTTTTGGATTCGCTGCAGCTGCGCTCGCTTGCTGAAAAGATTGCTGCGGGCAACTTTGCTTCTCTCAAGCAAAGTTACTCGCAGCTGTTGTCGTTCGATTCTTCCGGAACGGCGGTTCATGCAGCACTGGTGCATGGCTTTGGGCTAGTCATGCTGTATGGAGGGCTGGGGGTATGGATTCTCGCCGCGGCCAGCCTTGTGATCTTCGCTCCCTGGAAGACTTATCAATGTGCGACGGCAAAGTGCTCTTTGGAGTCAGATGTTGCCCTGTGCGGTGAACAGACCTGTGGTCGTTGACGCAAAAATTACTGTGGTCCTCAGCCCTCGCGTGCGGCGGCTTCGAGCGCAGCCAGATCCATCTTGATCATGCCCATCATCGCTTGCATGGCTTTGGGGTGATCGATCAACTGGTCGATGTGGCGCGGCACGATCTGCCAGCAGAGGCCGAAGCGGTCGGTGAGCCAGCCGCAGGCCATGGGCTTGCCTCCCCCTGCCATCAGCTTGTCCCAGTAGCCATCGATCTCGGCCTGCGAGTCGCAGCGCACGAAGAAGGAGATGGCGGGGTTGAGCTGGTACGAAGGCCCACCGTTGAGGAAGACGATCTCCTGGCCTTCGAGCTCGATGGTGATGGTGGCGATCTTGCCCGCGGGCCAGGGGCCCACTCCCTTGGAGCGCACTTCACCAAGCTTGCGCGCGTGCGGAAAGACGCTCAGGTAGAACTCGGCTGCTTCTTCGGCGTTGTCGTTGAACCAGAGGAATGGAGCAAGTTTGTTCATGGCGGTAATGGTAGCAAGGGGTGGGTGGCCGCAGGCAAGGCCGCTAATGAAGTGTGGCTAAGAACGCTTTCATTGCGGCGACTACCTGAGCTTCATTGCTGAGATATACGTAGTGATCGGCATTCGGGATCAACACGATGCGGGCGGTTGGCACACCATGACGGAATGCATCGGCCCAGGCGTTACAGCGTGCTTTATCGTCGGCAATCAGAGCGGCTTTGCGATCCGGCTGGTCAGCTGGAAAGCGGTCCCAGTTTTGCGGGCAGGCATAGATGGCGAGAGTGGGAACAGGAATACTTGTGTACTTCTGAGTGCCGAAATTGAGCGCTGCATTAATCGGCGAACGAGGCGGTAGCGGTGGCAGATTCGCTATTTCTGCATTGCTCTGATGAAGAACGGTTTCGAACCTTGCAACGGCTGTCTCCAGTTCCAATAGTTTTTTCTGCTCATCGACCCCACCTGCCTCTATCTCGTCGATCCTTCTCTTCATATCATTCATCTCAACGGCTAGTGGTGGGTGTGCCGGATTATAGAAAGCGAAGCCCGTCGCGGCGTCGAGGTAGATAAGCCCGGAAACCTTCTCTGGGAAGCGACTGCCGATTGAACTCAGTTCCTGGCCTGCGATCGAATGCCCAACCAGTACAGGGCGCGCAATGTGAAGCGCCTTCATCACGGCGAGTACGTCATCTCCAAGGTGGTCCGCCGAATAGTTACCGTTGGCTGGTGCTGGATGGCTGGATGCGCCAAACCCTCTCCGCGTGATGCCATAGACATGATATTGCGCGACAAACTGTTGCGAGAAGCTGTCGAAACGGTGTGCGGTATCTCCGGCCCCGGCGAGGAAGATGAGTGGCCAGCCCGATCCGCCCCAATCCAGAACCTCAAGCTGAACACCTTGTTCGACGGTGACCAATTGAGTTTTGTGAAGAGATGAGTCCGTCTGAGCCGACACATACGCAGAAAACCAAAGCGAAGCGCACAGCCAAAAAAGTGGTCTCTGCCAGTTGCGCACACGTGCCTCCTCAAAAAACCAGTCCGCACCACTATTTCACATAGCAGCGGACATGAGTCTCAGCAAGCGCTCTTATCTCTACTTCAAACGTTCAGCGACTTGAGGTACGGCACGCTGGGCGGCATGAGTGCGGGGTCTTCCTCTAGCTCGACGAAGTAGTTTTTGATGCCGCCCACTTTGGCTGCGGCGAAGACGGCCTTCCAGTCCACGACGCCCTTGCCGAGCGGGACCTGGCGGAAGCCGGATTTGGTGGAGGGGTCCTTGACCCAGTCCTGGCAGTGCATCGAGAGGAAGCGGCCGGCGTACTTGTGGAAGTAGGTCACCGGGTCGTAGCCCTGCTGCAGGGTGGAGACCTGGAACTGGAGCTTCGTGGTCTCGGGATTCAGCTCGGCGATCATCATGTCGTAGACCGGCTTGCCGTCGATGTGTGCGGAGACGAAGCCTTCGTTGTGCAGCAGCGCGGTGATGCCGGCGGCGTGGGCTTTTTCGGCGAAGGCATTGAAGGGCTCAACGTAGCGTTTGACGTCGTCGGCTGTCTCGGTGCCTTTGTAGTTGAAGGGTCCAAGTGCGGCGACGGCCATCTGCGTCATGCCGAAGTCGTGGGCGTAGGCGATGCTCTCGTCGGCCTTCTGGAAGAGCTCGCTCGGCGCCCAGTGCGCGGAGATGCAGGTGATGCCCCAGTCGCTGAGCATGCGGCGCAGCTCCTGCGGCTTGTATTGCTGCAGGCCGTTGAAATCCTTGTAGCCATAGGGCGAGCAGAGCTCGATGTTGGTGAAGCCGGCGGTGCGCAGCGACTTCATGGTGCCGGTGAAGTCGGTGGCAATCTGTTTGCGCACGGGATAGGTCTGACAGCCGATGGGCAGGCCGAGAGGGTCGGCGAAGAGGCTATGCGCGTGGGCGGCAATCAGAGCAGCGGCGCTGCTTTGAAGAAAGGCTCTGCGGTTCATCATCGGCTTATGATCTCCAAACAAACGTCAGAAAAAGCGTACAGGACTTGCAGTCATTTGTAGAGCGTGCGGGCGGAGTTGACTCAGTGCGTGGGAGCAACCGTCGTAGTGGCGTCCTTAGGAGTTGCGGGTACAGCACGAAGGCTGAAGGTCGCGATGGCCGCGGGGTTCGAGTTCGCACGCACCTGAAGCGTGCCGAGGACTTCGTTGGCCTCAGGGGTCTGGTCGCGGAGGCGGAAGACGAGAATGCCGGGCTGGACTTCTTTCGCAGAGAGCAGGTTGAAGCCGCCGGTCTCGTGGCGCAGCTCCATCTGCGCAGCGACAGAGAAGGCGGGTGCGTCGTTGGGCAGAGCGCTGGCGAGCGCGGAGTCATTGGACTGGTTGAAGGCGGCGAGCCAGTTGTAGAGCAGGTGCCCGGCGGGTGAGTCGGGGATGAGGCCAACCTGATCTCCCCAGCGTGGCAGGTGAACGATGACGAAGGGATGTACGGGGCTGACGTGGTCGCCGCGTTTGGCAGGCACGGGAGCGTCGGCGGGATCGCCGAGGACGATGGTGTCGATCTGGTTGGGATCGTCCTTGTCGTCGTCCGGCGTGGCTCCAGGAGTAGAGCTGGAGGCGCGATCAACGCCGGAGGTGAGATGTGCATGTCCGTTGTGACGCAGAGCGTAGAGGACGGAGGAGAGCGCGATGCTGGCGACAACGATGGCGAGCAGGATGGCGGAGAGGCGCAGCGGCTGGCGTCCAGTGACGTAGAAGCGGGGCGTAGTAAGAGCAGGGACTCCGGTGGGCAGGGGCTGCTGCATGGGCGTCCTCGGGTGTTGCACGCGCCGCGGCAAGAAGAGGCTCGGCGGTGGCCGTCACTGGTAGTTTAGACCAGCCGTTGAGGGGGGCACCCGGCACGGGGCGAAAGCTTCCTCCGGCCGGGACATGCAGGGTCGTCGGTCTTTATGCTTCGTCGTCGAAGACGGCTTCGATGGTGGTGTTGAAGAGACGCGCAAGTTTGAAGGCCAGGGGGAGTGAAGGGTCGTACTTCCCGGTCTCGATGGCGTTGATGGACTGGCGGGAGACCTCGAGCTTCTGGGCGAGGTCGGCCTGGGACCAGTTGCGTTCGGCACGGAGGACACGAAGCCGGTTCTTCATCGGTACCTCAGGCGGATGACCACTCCAGAGACGGCCATGAAGATCCAGAAGAACAGGTAGGAGAAGAAGGGCGAAAGATGGGGCGCTTGGGCAAAGTCTTCGAGCGCGCCGAAGATGGTACTGACGGCGAGGGCTCCGCCCAGTCCCCACAGTACGGACTTAATGACGATAGAGCGCTCGAACTCGTCCGTCTCCTCTGCAATATAGAGGCCGACGATGGCCAGTGAGCCAACCATAGGCAATACCGGGAGCATGGCGAGCAGATAGACCATGACTCCGGTGGGATGAAGATGCTGGAACGCCCATCGTGTGAAGAAGACAAAGGCGATATTGATCACCATCGCGAAGACGAGGCGGACGAGATAACGTCGCGTCGCGCGGGACATTGGGATATAAGCCATGACATGCTTCCTTTCCGTAAAGACAAGTAAACTTTACATAATTAGGCCGATGATGTCAAGCATACTTGTCATTTTTGTCGGAGAGTGTTTTGGTATGGAGCTCCGCCTAAGCGCGCTTATCGGTTCTAAGGTTCCTCAAAACGCGGATTGAGGAAATTTGTTGGAGCGACTTGTCGAATTCGAGCCTCCCCATTCGTTGAGATAGTGAAGGCAGCAAGTTGGCTTGTCTGAAGATCGTTATGAAAGAGGGAGGGAGTATGGCTCAGTATCTGGTTGCAATTCATCATCCCGACGGTTACGACCCGGCTGTCAGTGAAGACGAAGCAATGGAGCGCGATATCGATGTACTCAACGGGGAGATGATCGCCGCTGGTGTCAGGCTTTTCGCCGGCGGCCTGAGTCCGGCGCGCAAGGCGCGATCACTGCGCGCGCAACCCAAAGGTGAGGTGCTGATTACCGATGGGCCGTACCTCGAGACGAAGGAGCACATCGGCGGTTTTTGGATACTCGAGGCCGCCAGTCTGGACGAAGCGCTGGAGTGGGGCCGCAAGGCTGTCATCGCCTGTCGTGCACCCGTCGAGGTAAGAGCGTTCCTCTAAATAGAAGGAAGACGGGACAACGAGCGAACTGAAAGCCAATCCATGGGAGGGAGAATTTCAAAAAATGAGAAAACTGAAAATCATCGAACATATTTCACTGGATGGCGTGATCCAGGTCTCCAGTGTTCCGGGCGAAGGCGGCGACTTCCCCTACGGCGACTGGACTGCGCCGTATCGCAGCCCTGCCGGCTTAGAGAGAGTGGTTGCGTTATATGGCGAGAGCTGCGATGTGCTGCTTGGCCGTCGAACCTACGATCTCTGGTCGGGTTACTGGCCGAAGGCCCCGAAGAGTCCGATGGCGGACAGGCTGAATGCCGCGACGAAGTATGTCGTCACCCACAGGCTGGAGAGTCTGGAATGGGGCCCGTTCGAGAGCGTTGGACCGGACCTCGTGGACGGCGTTCGCGCCATCAAGGCGAAAGAGGGCAAGGACCTGATCCTTTCGGGCAGCTCAACGCTGACCTCGTTGCTGCTCGAGCAGGGGCTGGCGGATGAGCTGATTCTGATGGTCAGTCCCGTTCTGCTGGGCAAGGGGAAACGTCTTTTTGCGGAGGGAACGCCGCCACGATCCTTTGTGCTCGAGAACACACAAGCGTTGCCGACAGGCATCATCGTCAACGTCTACAAGGCCGCCGGAACGTTGCAGAACCTGAAATAAGAAGGCGCACATGACGCGCGGCAGGAGAGCTGCCCGTCATGTGCGCCTTTTCTTTGCAAGCGCCTTACTGCTTCACTTCTTCGGGACGGAGATGGTGATGTTGCGATACATGATGACGCCGTGATGGTCGCCCTGCAGATAGAAGGGACCGGGCTCGGCCTCGTTGCTGTCGAGAGCGCCGCCGGTCGGGCCGGGTAGCTCGACGTTGTCGTGGTACAGCTTGCCATCGCGGTAGACCGTGATGTGCCTGCCGACGAGCGTGACATCGAAGGACGTCCACTTGCCGAGGTTATTTTCCGCCCCTGCAGGTGGTGGATACCAGCTGTAGATTGCACCCATCTCATGCGACGGCAGCTTGCCGCCTTCGGTGCCTACCTGTAACTCATAGCGTCCGCGCATGTAGATGCCGCTGTTGCCACCCTCGGGACAGTTCACTTCGATGTGCAGCTTGAAGTCCTGGAACTTTTCGGTGGTCATGATGTTGGCCGCCGGGGGTAGCTTTTGTCCGGGCACCTCGGGATTGTCATTCACCAGCTCGCCGTTGCGAGCCACCCACTTGTTGTTCTCGACGTGTCCGATCGGCTCCCAGCCGGTAAGGTCTTTGCCGTTGAAGAGCGGTTGGGGCTTGGTCCACTGCTTCGGCATGGGCCGATCAAGCGAAGGCGCCTTGACGCCGGAGAGCGTGGGGCCGGCGTCGTTGCCGTGCTTCTCCACACCGGTCAGCTTGCCTGCACCTGCGGAGCTGAGCTCCCAGCTGATCTCGGAGCCGGGGGCCGCTGGACCGACATCGACGATCAGCTTGCCCGAATCCACGTGAGCGCCGACGATAGGACGCCATGCGCCGCCCCTGGGCTGGAGCTTCCCCTCAATCTTGCCGCCGTTGTCGATGAGCTCGATCCATTGCGGATACGGTTTGCCGGTGGCGGGAGTCACCGTCATGTCCCAACGGCCCAGGAAGTCTTTGACATCTTGCGCAGCGGCGGTCGAGACGAGCGTTGCCGCCAGGATAGGTGCAAACAGGAGTTTAATGTTCACTCGTTGAGTGTACCGCTCATCGGGTAACGGCTTCGGCAGTTTAAATGACAACGCGAAGAATGTTTGGAACAGACTCTGCCGCATACGCCGGTACCGGCTATTGGATATGGGAAGCGGCAGGAATTTTCAGTGTCCTGGTCTCTTCAAAACAGCGGCTTGCGCGCCTTCGGTGCCAGCGGCTGATTGAGGAAGGCTATCAGGGGCGTAGCGGCTTCGAAGCGTTTGACGATCTCTTTGACCAGCGTCGGTTTGGTGGCGGCTTCGACAGGCAGGCGCGTGCTGTAGCCCCACTGGCGGTTGAGGATCAGATCGGCGGCGGGCGACTCGGGCAGGAAGCCTTTGGGCAGACGGGTGAGCTTGCTGCCGTCGAACTCGGTCATCAGCGCGTTGAGTTTTTTTGCTTTGAGAAGGGCGCGCATCTCTGCGTGGTTGGCTTCGATATGGCGGCGGATGGCGAGTAGCTGTTCGCGCTCGGGCATGTAGACGCCGGCGGCGATCAGCAGCTCGTTATCGGCGAGGTGAAAGTAGAAGCCTCCGCCGGAGGTCTTCTCGAGGCCCGAGCGCGCCCACCATGCTCCCTGGTGGGTTTTGTAGGGACGCTTGTCGGAGGAGAAGCGGATGTCGCGATAGATGCGGAAGACGGCTTTTTGTGGCGGCTGGACATTCTCCGGCGCGAAGCGCAGCATCTCCTCGTTGACGGCGGCAACGATGGCCTGGGTGGCAAGCTTGATCTCGCGTTCGTAGATGGCCTTGCGCGCGTTGAACCAGTCACGGTTGTTGTTGCGCTTGAGACCGCGAAGAAACTTGATCGCTTCAGAAGTGTAGTGAGGAGCAGCAGGCGCCATGCGGCTATCTTAGCCGACGCTGCTGACAGACAATGTCAGCAGCGATGCATCGCGCCAACACACATTGAAAGTTGAGATGCCGAAGGCCGCATCATGCGTGGAGAGAGCGGCTATCCGCATTTTTTGTTGCAGCATCGTAGGGACGACACTAGATTGCTTGTATGCCCACGAATGATCGGCGTTCCTTTATAAAAATGGCGGCCCTGGCCGGTGCCTTTTCTACAAACAGTCTCTTTCAGCAGGCGCATGCCGCGGACTGGCATGCGGCCACGCGTGCGCTGGGTGCGATGAATGCGATGGAGGCTGCGCAGAACGAGGACTTCTGGAGCGTGATTCAGCGTGGTTACTCCGTGAGCACGCAGATCATCAACCTGAACAATGGTGGCGTTTCGCCCTCGCCCATCGTGGTGCAGCAGGCGGTCGAACGCTACAACCAGATGACGAACGAAGGGCCGTCGTACTTCATGTGGCAGATTCTCGACCAGGGACGCGAACCGCTCAGGCAGAAGCTGGCGCGGCTCGCCGGGGCTTCCGCCGAAGAGATTGCAATCAACCGCAATGCGACCGAGGCGCTGAACACGGTCATCTACGGACTTCCGCTGAAGGCAGGCGATGAGGTCGTGGGAACCAGGCAGGACTATCCCAACATGATGAATGCGTATCGGCAGCGGGCCGAGCGCGACGGCATCGTCTACAAGCAGATCAGCTTCGATTTCCCCATCGAGAACCCCGATGCGATCGTGAAGGCGTATGAACAGGCAATTACGCCGCGCACGAAGCTGGTGCACATTACGCACATGGTCAACTGGGTGGGTCAGCTGATGCCTGCACGGCAGATCGCCGACATGGCCCATGCGAAGGGCTGCGAGGTGATCGTCGACGGGGCGCATTCGTTCGGCCTGATCGATTTCAAAATTCCCGATCTCGACTGCGACTACTTCGGCACCAGCCTGCACAAGTTTCTGTCGGCGCCGATCGGCTCAGGCATGATGTGGGTGAAGCAGGACCAGATTGAAAAGCTGTGGCCGCTCACCTGCTACGGCGACCCGCGCAGCGCCAACATCCGCAAGTTCGAGGCGCTGGGCACACGCAGCTTCCCCATCGAGCAGGGCATTGGCGAGGCAGTCAACTTTCACGAGGCCATCGGTACGCGCCGCAAGCAGGAGCGTATCTTCTACCTGAAAAACTACTGGGCCACGCGCGTGAAGGACATCCCCGGCGTGAAGCTGCATACGTCGCTCAAGCCTGAGTACTCCTGCGCGATCTGCGGCGTCAGCATCGACGGCGTCGCGCCGCGCGATCTCATGAATACTCTCTTCGATAAATACAAGATTCACACCGTCTCGATCGACTACGAAAAGATCCACTGCATCCGCGTCACGCCGCACGTGTACACCACGATTGCCGACCTCGATAAATTTGTGAGCGCGATTGGAGAGATTGCGGCGAAGAAGGCCTAGAGAGTTTGGTATGCCTAGAAAGCTAAGCGCGTTTATAAGGACTAAGTGATGCCGCGCACAAACCCCCAAAAGCTGCATAACTTTGCGCCCAAGCAGCAAATTCTTTCTCGTTGACAATTTTCATGCCGGGCTTAAGTATCGAAGACGCAAAGCTTCTATTTGGTAGGTGAATTTTCAATGCGTACCTTCTTTTCCTCTGTTCTGTTCGTTGTCGGCGTCATCATGTGCCCTAGCACCCATGCAGATACAATCAACACTTTCGTAGTGGCCGCAAATCTTCGAAACGGTGGAACTGTCTCCGGTACATTGGAGATAGATACAACAGCGGGCTTCTTTCGAAAAATCGACCTTTCGCTTGTAGAGGGTGCAACAACTTACATTTTTGATAATGAGACGGGAACTACCAACCCAAATGTGCACTATGTAACTGGGTGGTTTAACGGTAGTCCAGGTTCATTTTTATCTTTTTCCATTCCTGGCGCAACTCTTGTTGGCTATTCGGGGGGGCCGGTATGCTCCATCTCGAACTTTATGTCATGCGGTGGAGTTACCAGTGCCTTAGCTGGTCCGGTCATCGATCCCTTTGTTAATGGTTCTTTGACATTAGAGCAAAGTGCAGCGACGACACCCGAACCGTCAAGTCTTTTACTTCTAGGTACTGGTATTGTTGGGGTCACCGGAATGGCGCGAAGAAAATTTCTTATGCGCAAGTAGATGACAATACTATCCCTTCCATCACAGCCTCTCATTACTATTTAGAAATCGGCTTCTGGGTAGTTATTGCCGGCACAACCTCACGCCAGCGCGATCTCAAGCACACTAATGCTGGCAGGCGGAAACGTGTGGGTCAGTCTCCCGCTCGTGGGCTGTTTGATGCTTACGGCGCGAGGCTTTACGGCATCCGGGTGGGCGAAGTCGTTGTGCGCGTGCACGTCTTTTTCCGAGAGCACGGTTCCCTTGGCCGATGCAATGCTGGCTCCGCGCACGGTGATCTCGGTCGTGCGTGGCTGCGTTAGGTGTGGGTTGACGACACTGAGCGTGAGCGTCTTGCCCTGCATCGAAGCGGAGCCCGAGAGTACGGCAAGCGTTGTCTTCTGGCGGATAGAGCCGACAGCGCTGGCTCCGCCGACTGGTGTTGCGGCGACCGCGAGCGGGTTGTCGATCGTGCCCGCGGAGAACTCCGCACGCACGGCCTGCGCAGTGCGATGCGGCAGGTACATGCGGAAGACGTGATACGTCGGTGTGACCGTGAACTTATCTTCCTGCGCCAGCATCAGCGAGTGGAGACAGTTGATCGACTGCGCAACGTTGGCCATGCCCACCTTGTCGGCATGGCGGTGAAAGGTGTCGAGCGTGATCGCGCTGAGCAGCGCATCGCGCATGGTCGATTGCTGCGAGAGGTTATAACCGGGGCCGAGCTCCGTTCCCTTCCCGTACCAGGCTCCCCACTCGTCGACGACAAGTTTGACGCGGTGATTGCTGTCGCCCATGGCGGCCCAGTGGTCGGTGATGATGCGCTCCATAAAACCCGCGCGGGCGAGCATGTCGTAGTACTCGGCATCGTTGAAGCGGAGCGCATCGCCCTCGGCGAATGTATCGGCGCGGCCTGAGGTGTAGTAGTGCACCGAGAGTCCCCAGAGACGCGGGTGCTCGGGGTTGGAGTGGAGCGAAGCGAAAAGGCGGCGCGTCCAGTCGGCATCATCTCCGTTGGGCCCGACCGCGACGAAACGCGGATGACGATCCTTGTAGGTGGGTGTCCAGGCGGTGAAGCGTCGGAACTGCGACGCGTACTCCTCGGGAGTCTGGTTGCCGCCGCAGCCCCAGGTCTCATTCCCGACGCCCCAGTAGTCGACGTTGAAGGGTGCGGAGTCGCCATTGGCTGCGCGCTCGGCGGCTAACGTATTGGGTACGGCAGGCGCGGCGGAGTTGGACGGCACGCTGCCTGCGGGCGCGTTGCAGTACTCCATAAACTGGTAGAAGTCGCGTGCGGGCAGAGAACGGATGTTTGCGGCAAGGTAAGGCTCGCAGCCAATGGCGCGGCAGGTGTGCATGAACTCGTGCAGGCCGTAGGCGTTGGTGTCCTGCTGCGACCAGAAGGCCGTGCGTGCGGGCCGCTTGCCGCGTGGACCGATGCCATCGCGCCAGTCGTAAGAGTCGGCAAAGCAGCCGCCGGGCCAGCGCAGAACAGGTGCCTGCACCGCGCGCATCGTGTCGATGAAGTCTTTGCGGATACCGTTGACGTTGGGAATGCGCGAGTCTTCGCCCACCCAGACGCCGTCGTAGATCACGCCGCCGAGGTGCTCGATAAAGTGCGAGTAGAGCTCCGGCGCGATGGTGCCGATAGGCTCGGCTGGAAGAACTTCGATGTGTGCATCAGCCAGTGTGGTCTGCGCGAACGATGACGAGCCGCGAAGAGCAGCGGCGGCTGCGGCAAGAGACGAGGCTTTGAGGAAGGCGCGGCGCGATGAATGATTTTGAGCCATGAGATGTCTTTTCGAAGGTGAGGTAACGATACATGAAGCGGTTCGGCCGCTCCAGCGTTTTGAGCGTAGATTCACACAACAAGACGACGAGATGTTGAAGAAAAAAGAGTATCCTCATCTCGTCGTAATCACCGCGGATCATAGTCTTTTTGAGGAGGAATGACGATGCGTGGTTCCAGGCATTCGCTTGTCGCAGGCCTTTGTGTCTCACTCTCACTGATGCAACCGATAGAGGCGTGTACCCGGGCTGTTTATCTGGGTTCAGACGGCATGGTTATTACTGCGCGCTCCATGGATTGGAAGGTCGATGTCGGCACAAACCTGTGGGTGCTTCCTCGAGGCATGCAGCGTACTGGAGAAGCAGGCCCGCAGTCGGTGCAATGGACATCGAAGTACGGCAGTGTAGTCGCGACCGGGTATGACGTTTCAACGACAGACGGAATGAATGAGAAGGGACTCGTCGCCAACCTGCTGTGGCTGGTCGAGTCCGAATATTCCGACCCCCATGTTGCACGCAAGCCTCCGTTGGCAATCTCGTTGTGGGCGCAGTATGTACTCGACAACTTCAGCACCGTGCAGGAAGCCGTCGACGCGCTTAGCGGCGAGCCGTTCACTGTAGTTACAGCGAACGTTCCAGGAGAGCCGCGATTGGCGACGCTGCATCTGTCGATCTCCGATGCTACGGGCGACAGTGCCATTGTCGAGTATGTCAAAGGCAGGCAGGTGATTCACCACGATCGCAAATATCAGGTGATGACGAATTCGCCGCTCTTTGAAGAGCAGCTGGCGCTGGAACAGTATTGGAGAAATATCGGCGGTACGGTGTTTTTGCCGGGAACCAATCGCGCAGCAGACCGGTTTGCTCGTGCGATGTTTTACATCAACGCGATACCGAAGAACGAGACTCCGGACATTGCCGTGGCGAGTGTCTTCAGCGTGATCCGCAACGTGTCGGTGCCCTATGGAATCAATACGCCCGAAGAGCCCAACATCTCTTCGACGCGCTGGCGCACAGTAGCCGACCAGAAACGGAGGATCTACTTTTTCGAGTCTGCACTTACACCGAATACGTTTTGGGTGAACCTGAACGATATCGACTTTTCGCCATCGGGTAAGGTGATGAAACTGGATCTCGGAACGAATCAGAAGAACGTTTTTTCCGGAAACGCTGCGAAGGATTTTCAGCCGGCAAAGCCATTCAGATTTTTAGGATTGTAGAAAGCCCAACCCGGGTTCCATGTCCATGCATGGACAGCAACCTATACAAATGAAGACTCAACTCAACGCACCGCCGAACCGGCGAAGAGCTTTTGATTCGGTTGCGGCCCCATCGTGAATTCAAGCGTGCCACCCTGCATGATAGCTTCATGCGATATCCGCGGCGTCGTAAGTGGTGTGCCATTCAACTGCACCGACTGAATGTAGATATTCTGCGCGCTGACATCTTTCGCGGTGATGCTGAACTTCTTTCCATTGGCGAGATGGAGCGTGGCCGAGGGAAAGAGCGGCGTGCCAATCCAGTACTCCGGAATCCCCGGGGCGACAGGATAGAAACCGAGCGCCGAGAAGATCCACCACGCCGACATCTGCCCTGCATCGTCGTTGCCCGGCAGGCCGGCAGGTGTGTCGTTATAGATGGCGACCAGTGAAGACAGCCGCTGCTGCGTCTTCCATGCAGCTCCGGCCTCGTCGTAAAGATAGGCAACATGATGACCGGGCTCGTTGCCAGGATCGTAAAGCTTGTTGTCGAAAAGTCCGTCAAGCTTGTTGATGAAGACATCTCTGCCGCCCACCGCTTCGATCAGCGCCGGAACCTCATGTGGAACGTAGAAGGTGTACTGCCACGAGTTCGATTCCGTGACGAAAGACGCATGCTCTTTCGGATCGTACGGCGTGATCCATGTGCCATCTTTGTGGCGTCCGCGCGCAAAACGAGTCTCAGGATCGATGATGTTGCGCCAGTAATGCGAGCGCCGCTCCAGCGTCTCGGCATCCTCTTTGTGGCCGAGGGCAGCGGCAAGACGCGAATCAATCGCATCGTCGAAGGAGTATTCCAGCGTGCGCGATACCTGCTCGTTCTGGTGGAAGGCCTCGGCGACCGGGTCTTCCAACGGAATGTAGCCGAAGCGCATGTAGGAGCCCAGCGCGCGACGGCCCAGTCCATCCTTGTACTGCTCATACGGCGGCGTGACGAAGGCGTTTTGGCGGATCAGTCGCCATGCGCTTTCGATGTCGAAGCCGCGCAGGCCTTTCATGTATGCGTCGGTGATGGCGACGCCCGTATGGTCGCCAATCATCTCGGAGGTATAGCTGTTCCACGCAGGAAAGATGGGCAGGAAGCTGCCCTGCTCGCCTTTGAGCACAAGCGACTGCATCATCGGCGAAATACGGGCGGGGTCGAGGATGGTCAGCAAAGGAAGCTGTGCGCGATAGATGTCCCACAGCGAGAAATCATCGTAGTAAACGCCGTTGGAGATCTTCTCGATCTTCTTGCCGTCGGCGAAACGCGGATAAGAGCCGTCAGCGTCGCTGAAGATGCGCGGCAGCATCATGGAATGATAGAGCGCAGTGTAAAGCGTGCGCTGCTGGGCCGCGCTTCCACCCTGCACAGCGACGGTGTCGAAGGCCTTGCTCCACACGCGTGTGGTCTTCGCGCGCAGCGTGGCGAAATCCCACGCAGGAATCTCGGCATTCAGGTTGGCGCGCGCGGCATCGATCGAGGTGAACGAAGTTCCGGCGCGCACCAGTAGCGCGCGCGGCCGTGCAAGTTCAAAGCGCAGATACGCACCCATGTGTTCGCACTTGCCCTCGCCATTCAACTCAGGGTTGGTGGTGGTCTTCGTGTCGCACCAGGTTCCCGCACTCGTTGGCTTGTCGCGGAACTGAATGACAAAGTAGCCGCTGAAGCCCGCGGGTTTTCCATTGCCCTGATAGATGCGATAAACAGGGTTATAGCCGACAATCTCGTTCCGTGCGAGATCGACCTTGACCCAGCCGTCCTTCATGCGCGCGTTGGGTTCGATGATGAGGTTGGCGGTTCCAGCCTTGGAATAAGTGACACGCAGCATGCCGGCGCGAATACCCGCGGTCATCTCAACCGTCTCGTTGTAAGCAGGCAGGCGCACTGAGTAGAAGGCGGGCTGCGTGATCTCGTCGCCGTGCGAGAAGGCCGCTGCGCGATCGTCTGGCGCCGTATGCAGTTCACCGGAAGTAGGCATCAGCGTGACCGAGCCGTAGTCCTGCGTACACGAGCCGCTCATCCAGTGCGACGCGCGGAAGCCGGTCAGCTTGGTGTCGGCGAAAAGATACGGTGAAATACATTTCTTCTCGGTGGCATGTGCCTCGGGGATCCAGTTGGTCATGGCAAAGGGTTCGCCAACCGCGGGCGTCGTCTGGCCCTCGTTGGCGGTGCCGATGTGCGGATCGACCAGAGAATAGGGCGTCTGGGCAAAGACAAAAGCAGCAAGAAACGGAATCAGGGCGCAGGCTCGTTTGAGAAGAGGCATCCGAAAAATAATAACCGAGCGATTGCTGCCATTGCATTGAAAGCGTGGATGTTTACGGGATAAAACAAAACGCGCAAGCGATCTCCTAAAAATTTAGTTGACAAACGCGGCCGGCAACGCATAACGTGTCCTAACAAATTAGGAGATGGCATATGGGACGAGGCGAGAAGGAAGCATTGACCAAGCTCGAGCTGGAGATTATGCAGGTGATCTGGCGGCAGGGCACAAGCACAGTCAGCGCCGTGCAGGAGGGGCTGGAGCAGGAACTGGCCTACACCACCGTGCAGACGATGCTGAACATCCTGCATCGCAAAGGCAAGTTGAAGCGCAAGCTGAAGGGCCGCGCCTTCGAGTACAGCGCCGTGGTCAGCGAAGCGAAGGCATCGCACCATGCGCTGCGCGATCTGGTCGATCGCATGTTCGGCGGATCGAGTGAAGAGCTGGTGATGAGCCTCGTGAAGAGCAAGCAAATCGATGCCGAGCAGCTCGCGCGGCTGACGCGCAGGCTCGAGAAGGGAGAAGAGCAATGATGCTGCGTCTGCTGGAATACGTGGTGAACTCGCTCTGCATGGCTCCGCTTGTCTTCGCGGCGGCGTGGCTGGCTGCACGTCTTGCGCGTCGTGCTGGACCCAATGTGGAACACAGGATATGGGTCGCCGCGCTGTGGCTCGAAGTCATTCTTCCCGCAGTTCGTCTGCAGCCTCTCATGGCGTGGAGCTGGCTGCAGTGGCCGTTTGCCCATCACGCAGCAGCAGGTCGAGAAGGGGTTGCTATTGTTGTAGGCGCGGGATCGGTGAGTGGATCGCTGACCATGCCGAAGCCCTGGATGCTGAGCCTCGCGGCTCTCTATGGAGGAGTAGTGCTCTACTTTGCGGCGCGCTTGCTGTGGGGCATATGGAGCACGCATCGTATGCAGCATCGAGCCCAGGCGGTGTCGCTGTTCGGCACCGAGCTGCATGCCTGGCAGCGCTGCTGCAATCGCTTCGGACTGGCCCATGCGCGAGTCGCCGTATCGAAGGAGATCGGGGGACCCGTAACGGTGGGGCTTGAGCGCCCGGTGCTTCTGCTGCCGCCTGCGTTCTTCGAGTGTGTAGACGAGGTCGATTTCGACGCAGTGATGGCACATGAGTGCGCGCACATGCAGCGCCACGATTTTACGAAAAACCTGCTCTATCGCGTCGTTTCGCTGCCTGTGGCCTATCATCCGCTGCTCTGGCTCACGCTGGCTCGCATCGCCGAAAGCCGCGAGATGATCTGCGATGCCCTGGCGGCAAGCGCGGTGGATGGCAGGCAGAACTATGCACGTTCCCTTTTGCGGTTGGCGGCAACGATAACAGCAGCGCCGCCAGCCAGAACACTTCACGCCATCGGAATCTTCGATGCCAACACGTTTGAGAGGAGAGTTATGCGACTGACAGGAAGAAGTATGGAGATGGGCCGCAGCCTGCGGCTTGCAACGACAGCCGCGTGCGTAATGCTTGGCGCAGTAACGTGCGCCTCGGCGTTGGCACTGCATACAGAGATTGCAACACCGGGATCGGCAGTGACCGACAAGAAAGAGAGCCAGCCACCGGCGAAGGTGCCTTCCAGCGTCATAGCAGCCAATGCGATCTACCAGAAACATCCGGTCTATCCGGAGGACGCAAAGAAGGCTCATATCGAGGGTGCAGTCGTCCTGAAGACCGTCATCTCCAAAGAAGGCACCATACAGGACCTGCAAGTCGTGAGCGGGCCGGAGGAGCTGCGCAGTTCGGCGCTCGATGCGGTGAAGGAGTGGCGTTACAAGCCCTATCTCCTGAACGGCGAACCGACAGAAGTCGAGACGACGATCACAGTGACGTACTCGCTGGCGAATTAAGAGTCTGGGCAAAGCGTCGGGAGGCGAAACGGAGGAAGCCAGAATTCCTTCGCTTCGCCTGCTTCAGCCAGCAGCTCGTTCGCGAATTAGCAAAACACGACACCGCATAGGCAAAACACGCCAAAAAACGGTCAGAACTCGATCCCGCGCTGCGCCAGAATCCCCTTCTGATAGGCATGCTTCACCTCTCGCATCTCCGTGACCGTATCCGCCAGCTCTATTAAAGAGGGGTGTGCATTGCGTCCGGTAAGAATCACGTGGACCATCTCCGGCTTGCTGCGCAAAACCTCGGCAACCTTTTCAGGCGAAAGCATCTTATAGCCGATGGCGTAGTTGATCTCATCCAGCACAACCAGATCCCATTCCCCGGATGCAATGGCCTGCGCGGCCTCATTCCACGCCTCTTCAACAAGACGAAGATCTTCAGGGTCGGTCTCCGCACCGCCGACCTTCACAAAGCCGCGTCCCATCTGGCGAATGACGATCGAGGGATCATCGGCAGTGCTAAGTGCCTTGCCGAGCGCTTCAATCGCGTCCAGCTCGCCATAATGCCATGAGCCCTTGAGAAACTGCAGGATCAGGACGCGCATGCCGTTGCCCGCAGCGCGTAGCGCGGTGCCCAATGCAGCCGTGGTCTTGCCCTTGCCGGGGCCGGTGTTGATGACGATGAGTCCGCGACGCGAGGTTTCGTTCATGCCATTAAGGATAGCTGGCGATCAGTGTCCGCTGTGATACGGATGACCGGCGAGGATGGTGAAGGCGCGGTAGACCTGCTCGGCAAGCACAACGCGCGCAAGCTGGTGCGGCAATGTAATGCGGCCAAAGGAGAGCACAAGGCTCGCTCGTGTGCGCGCTTCTTCAGACCAGCCGTCGGCAGGACCGATGGCAAAGACGATCCGCTGCGTACCGGAGTCCCGCAAACGGCCAACGGTGGAAGCCAGCTCTTCTGAGGAGAGCTGCTTGCCGCGGCTGTCGAGCAGAACCAGATAACCAGGCGAACGGCCGGACTGACGGCCAGCCCACTCGAGAAAAGCAGATTCCGAATCAAAGAGTTGCGACTCGCAGAGAACGTACCGCCCGATGCGACTGACATAGTCCGCCAGAAGCTTATCCGACGGTTCGGATTTCGTGCGGGCCCGACGCGGAACGATGGCGGTAAGGGTAATTTTCATCGCAAGAGATCAACTTCTTATCCCAAAAAATCGATTGTCTGTCACCTAAATACAGATTTTCATATCAACAAACAACCCCTAAACGCAAAAACAGGGACAAGCTCACTCCCCTGAGGGATGAACGGAAAATTTACACACGAATTGTGAATGGCATGTAACGTGCTGCTAATAGCTAACACAAAGCAGATGAACGATTAGCGACCGACCATTTCGCTGATCGGTTATTGGGTGAGAGTACGCAGAATCCCCAAAAACTGATTCCGGAGCAGGATAACCGGTCCGTTCGGCTGATCTGAGGAGGAAGACAATGCGGTTCAAACAAGTAGCCGCCACCTTGATGTTGTTATTTGTCTTGGTTGGCGTAGGGATGGCTCAGACGAGTAAGGGAATTCTTGCTGGAGTTGTCCGTGACGCAACGGGAGCAGTTGTCCCTGGTGCAACAGTTACGGCTGTGAATCAGGAAAGCGGGGAAACACGCACCACGAAATCTCTGAATGATGGTGCCTATCGTATCGAGGCCGTTAATGCCGGTCGATATACGATTACTAGTTCTCAGACGGGCTTCAGCACTTTCAAAGCAACTAATTTGGAAGTGAAGCCCTCCGTCGTGACCAGCCTTGATGTGACCCTCTCGGTAGGTGCAACGGACTCAACAGTAAGTGTGGAAGCAAGTTCAGCGGGCATCAATACTGTTAATGGCCAGCTTGCTGGCGTTATTGGCAAAGAAGAGCTTCGTGCTCTTCCCATCTTCACTCTCAACCCTATCGAGCTTGCAACTACTCTTGTTGGAGTTCAAACCGTCAGCCAGGGAGCCGGTTTTAGCAACGGTATGAATATCCAGGTAAATGGTGCGCGCCCTCGTGCCAACAACTTCCTTCTTGATGGTCAAGAGATCAACGACGTTGGAATCGGCGGGCAGGCTTTCCAGCCACAAATACCAGATATCTTCCAGTCCGTGACCGTTATCACAAACAACGCCTCTGCTGAATTTGGCCGCGCGGGCGGAGCCGTCGCGAATCTTGTCACTAAGTCAGGAACGAATGATTTTCATGGCACAGTGTATGAGCGTTACTCGGGTTCAGGCTTGAATGCGCTTGATGGTGTAACGAGACAAGGGAAGATCAGTGGTACGCCGCCTCCCGGTTATGTTCCACCAGTTAAGGCTCGCTATGATCAGCACCAGTACGGGTTTACTGTTGGTGGTCCAATCATCAAGGATAAGCTCTTTGCTTTTGGCGCTTTGTATCTTTCTCGCTTGTATGGAAAAGAAACGCCAAACCGTCTGGAGCTTCCTGATGCCAATGGTCTAAAGCAGTTGAATGCTATCGGAGGACCTCAGGTTGCATTGCTCAATCAGTATCTCAGCAACGGAAGCTACGTAAATAATTTTGTATCCTTTCCGACGGCCGGACCAAACCAGGATGGTATTGTCACCAAAATCAACGTCGGACCGCAGCCTGGCTGCCCACAGACTGGTTGCGTTATTACAACAGGCTACTTTCAGCGTCCGAATGCCGACCAGAACAACCCAGATACCCAATGGATGTACCGAGTTGATTTCCATCCGCGCGAAAAGGATAACTTCTCCTTCCGCTATCTGCATGACCGTACTTCTCTAACTCCGGATTTCTTCACCAACGGAAGCGCTTTGCCAGGTTTTGATACGCAACAAGGTGGCCCGACCGAGCTTGGCGCAGGTACTTGGACTCATGTCTTTACACCCAATATTGTTAACGAGTTGCGTGGCTCAGAAGCTCGTCTGAGTGCTCTCTTCTCTCCAACTGCGGGAACCGCTGCTAATCCGCTGTACCAGCTCGCGACTCTAAATATCGCGAATGTCGGCGTGGACTCATCGGGTGGTTCTTCGCTTGGTCCGAATCAAACGTTCCCGCAAGGTCGTAAGGAAGAGCTCTATCAGGTTCAGGACACAGTCGGCATCACTCATGGACGGCATTCCATCCGTGTTGGCTTTGATATTGGTCGCATTATTGAAACGGATATTATTGCGATTAATTCAAAGGGGACTCTCTCCTTCAATAAGGGCGGTACCTACGTCTCGGCGCTGGGCAATTTTCTCCAAAACCAGCTTGGTCCTTCAGGAACCGCGACCAAAACCTTCGGAAATACGCGCATCGATCCTCATGGATGGCGCAGTGGCATATTCTTCCAGGACGATATCAAGCTGTCCACCGATCTCACGGTTAACGTGGGCCTTCGATATGACTACCTGACGAATCCTGCGAACTCGCTGCCGTTCCCTGGTGTCGACCCCGCGAATATCTACCAGCCGATCAACACTGTCGTGAAGGTTAAAAACGACCTAAACAATTTTGGACCGCGTCTCGGCTTCTCGTATTCGCCGCACACTGGTGGTTTCTTCGGCGACGGCAAGAACGTCATTCGTGGCGGCTTCGGCGTCTTCTACGACAGCACCTTCAGCAATATCGTGACCAACAGTGCATCTGCTGCACCTAACGCCGTAGCCGGCACGCTCACATCAACTGTGGGTGGTGGATTGACGAATGCTACTGGGTTGATTCCGCAGATCTCTCCTCAATTGTCTCCACAGTCGTCGGTGACAAGTGAAGTTAATAATGCGGTGAATCCGGTTACATATCAGTACAACCTGGGTTTGGAGCGACAGCTGACCGGATCGACCTTTGTTGCTGTTCGTTACGTCGGCAGCTTAGGCAAGAAGCTTTTTGGTAACCAGCAATTCAACTATTTTTCCAACGGAGCACGACTCAACCCGAGTCGCGGTATCATCAATGCCCGCGGTAATTTTGCGGCGTCTAACTACAATGGTCTTGAGATTGAAGGCACCCGTTCCTTCTCGCATGGCCTCCAGATCAATGCGAACTACACCTACAGCAAGAACCTTGATAATGGTTCCGAGATCTTCGCTGCAACCGGTGTTCAGACATCGTATACAGCGGATCTCTCTCCACAGGGGCGTCGGCAAGACTGGTCCAACTCTGGTTATGACCATCGCCACAATGTATCGATTACCTATATTTGGTCTCCACGAGGATTCCGCTCGGATAACTTTGCAAAGGACGCCCTTCTGGGAATCCTGACAAGACATTGGACCCTGTCAGGGATTGAGCAGTTCCAGACTGGTACCTATACCTCATTCAATAATGCCGGTCTTGATACCAATGGAGACGGTAGTTCCGGGAATGATCGGCCGATCCGCAGCAATGCATCGGCTCCGCTCAGCACCGGAGGAATTGATGGTCACTGGGTTGGAGGAATTGCCGGGACATATTACGACATCGCAACTGCTGTGAATGGAGACGGTTCTCTTATTCCGGTTGATCCGGGCAAAGTTCACTGGCTCGTTCCCTATCAGCCTCAGAACCAATTCCTTCGTCAGGAGATCGGCCGAAATAGCTTCTCCAATCCTGGTAGCACGAGGAATGATATTGCCCTCGAAAAAGGAATCGGATTATCGTATCTGCACTTCGAACGTGGACAGCTCATTCTGCGTGGCGAAGTCGTCAACATTGCCAATCACAATGACGTAGGCATCATGGATACCAACGTCCTGGATATCGGCAGTGGATTCCTGAATGTATCGAATGCACGCCAGCCTAGCAACATGGGTGCACCGACTAACCCGGCTCCCGGAGGTCGTCAGGTTGTCCTTTGGGGTAAAGTCGTTTTCTAGTACAAACGCTCTTCAAAAAAACAGGCACCCAACCGGGTGCCTGTTTTTTTGTCCAAACCTTGGTAGCAGAAAAGATATGCCGGATATTCATCCGGCATATCCCTATGAAGAGCGTGTTTTTCGTGCTGTCTTTTTTGCGGAGGTACCCGCTGCCCTTTTGGTGGAGGCCGTCTTCTTTGTCACAGTTTTCTTAGTGGCTTTTTTTGAAGGTGATTTTTTCGCGGCCTTCTTCGGTGCTTTGCGAGCCGCAGCTACTTTTTTCTTCACTTCTGCGTTCAATTCATCCGCGCTAAGCGTCGTCGCTGATTTGCGCAGGCGTTCCAGGCCGTAGAAGGCGCGCTTCTCCGGCGAGAAGATGTGAACGATGAAGTCGACGTAGTCCATCAGGATCCACTCGGCCTGACGACGGCCTTCGACCGAGTTGGGGTACACCCCGAATTCTCGCTTCAGGCGCAGCTCGATCTCATCGGCGATGGCGAGGTTCTGGCGGTCGTTGGTTCCGTTGCAGATCAGGAAGTAGTCCGTCAGTCCGCTTTCGGAAGGGTCGAGCGCGAGGATGCGGATCTCTTCCGCTTTCTTGTCTTCGGCTGCCGCAGCTGCGGCAAGCAGTAATTTCTTGTTCTCGTTGGAGGACATTGGACTCCTTGACTCTATGGTATCGGGTCGCGCCGGTCTCATGCTACACGACTGTGCACAACAACGATGAGATTTGCGTTGGCAGCGGCACAGGTAGCCTTCACCTTGAGTGATTCCTGTTCAGCCTTCGCGGTACAGATGGTGTTCGCGGATGTAGCGAGCGACGGCGTCCGGCAGCAGGTCGCGCGCGCTATCTCCTGTAGCCAGACGCTCGCGCAGGTAGGTGGAGGAGACGTCGTAGTGCACCGTCTCCAGCAGGTGCACGCGGGAGCGCTCGCGTGCGGTGAGGTTCAAGCTCGAGAGATCGGCGAGCGAGTAGCCGGGGCGGCTGACCACGATCCATTCGGCGAGCGCGAGCAGGCGTTCCGGCTCTCTCCACTTCCGCAGAGCCAGGAAGCTGTCGGCGCCGACGAGGTTGTAAAGCGTGGCTTCGGGAATCTGACGGCGCAGCGTGTCCAGTGTCGTGACAGTGTAGTTTGGCTCGCCGCTGGGGTCGGGTGCGTCAATCGAGGAGGCGACGAACTGCGTGCGCGAGGTGCTCTGCTGCATCGACTCCTCGCAGGCTGCAGTGACCATGGCCAGCCGGTCGTCGAAGCTGGTGACCGTCATGCCGGGCTTGAGTGGCTGGCGACCCGCCGGGGCAAAAAAAACCATGTCGAGTGCGAAGGCCTCCGCCGCCGCACGCGCAACGGCAAGGTGGCCGCGGTGGGGCGGATCGAAGGTGCCTCCGAAGAGTGCGACGCGCATGGCGGTTACGCTACCACAACCTTGTAGAGGATGCGCAAACGCTACAGTGCCGTCAGCCGCAATGGCGGAGCTTCAGCTTCGTTGAGTCCCGTGCGTGCGCGAGCCAGCAGCGCCATCGTGCGTGCCAGCGGAAGTCCCATCACATTAAAGAAGCAGCCTTCGATGCGCGGAATCCAGCGCGCCGCGTAGCCCTGAATTCCATACGCGCCTGCCTTGTCCATCGGTTCGCCGCTCGCAAGATAGCGCACAAGCTCGTCTTCGTTGATCAGGTCGAAGAAGACCTGCGTGATCTCTACCTCGCTGACCACACCCTGGCGCGAGACGGCAGCGATGCCGGTCAGCACCTGGTGTGTGCGGCCCGCCAGCTTCTCCAGCATGCGGCGCGCATCGCTCTGATCGACAGGCTTGCCCAGAATCTCGCCGTCGCTGACGACAGTGGTGTCGGCACCCAGCACCAGAAGCGGATCGTCGTTGCTCTCGCGATTTTTCAATCGCTCATAGACGGCCTGCGCCTTTTCAACTGCGAGCCGTTGAACATACTTTGCAGGCGTCTCGCCTGCCTGAATGCGCTCGTCGATGTCGGCCGATTCGACGATGAAGTCGAGCCCGGCCAGCTTCAGCAGCTCGCGGCGTCGTGGTGAAGAAGAAGCAAGAATCAGCATGGTCAGTCTTTAAACCCGTCACGCATTCGATGGCAAAGACAGGCGGTGCGGTCGTCGATTATTCTTCGACCGATGAAGATGATGATAGCTCACGCGCACCGGCAGAAGAGGAAAGCCCCAGCCGCTCGCCTTACTTGTGGAATGTTGCACGCCGTCCTGTATCTGTTCTGTGCGGCCATGCCTCTCGCATGGAGCGGAACCGCAATCGCAGCGGAGCCACACGATGCGCCAATCCCCATTTTCTTGAGAGGCACACAAGGCTATGCCTGCTTTCGCATTCCTGCGATCGTACGCACACCGGCGGGTACGCTACTTGCCTTTGCTGAAGCGCGCCGTCATAGCTGCGACGACTTCGGCGATATAAGCATCGTGATGCGTAAGAGCAGCGATGAAGGCCGAAGCTGGAGCGCGCTCACCACCGTCGCAGAAAACGGCAAGCTGCAGGCAGGCAATCCTGCACCTGTTGTCGACACGATGGACAAGCGATTCAAGCGCGGCCGCATCTTCATGATCTATTGCACAGGCGACGCGCCCGAGGCGGATATCTTGCGCGGCAAGAGCTCAAAACATGTCTGGTATCAGACCAGTACGGATGAAGGCACAACGTGGTCGCAGCCCGTCGAGATCACGGACAGCGTGAAGCGGCCCACCTGGCGATACTATGCCACCGGGCCGGGCCATGCCCTGCAGCTCACGCATGGCCCGCATACAGGACGTATCGTCGTTGCAAGCAATCACTCCCAGGGCGATCCGCAGCCCGCGGGCCACGCATACGCGGCCCATGCGTTCTACAGTGATGACCACGGCGCAACCTGGCATCTCGGTGAATCACTGGCATGGCCCGGCAGCAACGAGAGCACAGCTGCACAGACAGCAGACGGCACCGTTGTGATGAACAGCCGCGACCAGAGCAAAGCCACACAAGCGCGCATCATCGCTCTCAGCAAAGACGGTGGCGCAACCTGGAATGCGACTTTTGTTGCCGCCGACCTTCCCGATCCGGTGTGTGAAGGTAGCATGATCGCGTACAAAGGCAACACGTTGCTCTTCAGCAATCCTGGCAATCGACAGGCCCGCCGCGATCTTACCGTCAGTGTCAGCAGAGATGGCGGCCATACGTGGCCGAAACATACTCTGCTGCTCGAAGGCCCTGCTGCGTACTCCGATCTCGTTCTATTGAAGGGCGACAAGCTCGGCATTCTGTGGGAGCGCGGCAGCGACGACGGCATCTACTTTATGGTCCGCGCCCTCGCGCCGCTTCTATAAAAGTCCCGCTCTATTCAAGCGCAGCCATTCGGCAGATAATGATGACGCAAACAGCAGTCTCGCCCGGGCTTGGGATAAAAATTTCCACCGCAAGAGGTATGCCTTGAAGAAGCTGATTTTCTCCGTAGCCGCTACCATGATTCTTATGTCCTCGATCACACAGGCGCAGCAACCGGGGTCCCCTGCGAGTTCGCTCGCCGGGGCTGAGCAGCCACCCATTATCGATCGCCAGCTCTTCTTCGGCGAAGTCCAGATTGCAGGAGCGCAGATCTCTCCCGACGGCCAGTGGATCTCGTTTCTCAAACCGTATAACGGCGTGCGCAACATCTGGGTCAAGAAAGCCGGCGAACCGTTCGACAAGGCCCGCCCCCTGAGCGCAGAAAAAACGCGGCCTGTCGGCGGCTACTTCTGGTCGCGTAATTCGAAGTACGTCCTCTACGCGCAGGACAACGCAGGCGACGAGAACTTCAACGTCTACGCCATCGATCCCGCCGCACCCGCAGATGCCAAGACCGGCGTTCCCGTGACGCGCGCGCTCACGAACCTCAAAGGCGTGCGCACGATGCTCTACGCCGCTCCCAAGGCAAAGCCCGACATTCTCTACATCGGCCTTAACGATCGCGACGCACACTGGCACGATCTGTACGAACTGCACATCTCCACCGGCGAAAAGAAGCTGGTGCGCCAGAACACAGAGCGTATCGCAGGATGGGACTTCGACAACGACGGCAATCTGCGCCTCGCCTCGCGCACCAACAACGCGGGCGATACCGAGATCATGGGCATTACAGAGTCAGGCTTCAAAGTGATCTACAGCTGCTCCGTGCTGGAGCAGTGCGGTGTCGTCGCCTTCGCGCCCGACAACAAGCACGCCTACCTGATCACCAACAAAGGCTCGCTGAATTTTATTGAGCTGCAATCGCTCGACCCCGTGACGGGAGCGACGACGAAGATGGAAAGCGACCCCGAGGGCCGCGTCGATCTGCAGGGCATCTCCACCTCGCAGGTAGACCATCGCATTCTCTACACCACCTATCAGGACGACCGCTTCCGTCGCTACTTCCACGACAAGGCATTCGAGAAGGACTTCCGCTGGCTTGAGTCGCAGCTGCCGGGCAAAGAGATCGGCCTCGGCTCGCCTTCGCAGGACGAGAGCCTGTGGATTCTGAACGCCTTCAGCGACACCGAACCCGGCGAAACCTATCTGTGGGACCGCAAGGCAAAGACGCTCACGCTGCAGTACCGCATCCGCGAAGAGCTTCCACGCGCCTCTCTGTCCGAGCGGAAGCCCTATCACTTCAAATCCTCCGACGGACTCGAGATTCCCGGCTACCTCACGCTGCCGAAGGGGCTGCCTGCGAAGAACCTCGCGTTAATCGTGCTCCCGCATGGCGGCCCCTGGGGGCGCGACTCGTGGGGCTACGATACCCTCGCGCAATTCCTCGCCAATCGCGGCTACGCCGTGCTGCAGCCGAACTTCCGCGCCTCGACCGGCTACGGTAAGAAGTTCCTCAATGCAGGCAACGGCGAATGGGGCCGCAAGATGCAGGACGACCTCACCTGGGGCGCGAAGGCTCTGATCGCCGACGGCACGGCCGACCCCAGGCGCATCGGCATCGCAGGCGGATCGTACGGCGGCTACGCGACCCTCGCCGGGGTCGCATTCACGCCCGATGTCTACGCGGCAGCCTTTGCCATCGTTGCGCCATCCAATCTGATTACGCTGCTCGATGCGATTCCGCCGTACTGGGAGGCAGCACGCAAACAGATGTATACACGCATGGCCGATCCGCTCACGCTCGAAGGCCGCCAGCTCCTGATCGCCGAGTCGCCGCTGACGAAGGCCAAACAGATCGTCACGCCGCTCGTTGTCGTGCAGGGCAAAAACGATCCGCGCGTCAACATCCGCGAAAGCAACCAGATCGTCGCTGCCGTACGCGATAATGGCAAGCCTGTCGAATATCTCGTCGCTCCCGACGAAGGCCACGGCTTCGCGCGCCCCATCAACAATCTCGCCATGGTCACCAAGATGGAGGAGTTCTTCGCAACCTATCTCGGCGGACGTTATCAAAAAGATGTGCCTGCTGATGTGGCTGCAAAGCTCAAGGAAATCACCGTCGATCCAAAGACAGTCTCGGGCGCGGTGACGATGAATACGCCTGCCCCGACAGGCAAATAGCAATGCATGGGTGGATGCATCGCATCCCGGTACCGGAGGGTCTTTGAAGTTTTTTGTAACGCTGTTGCTTCTCGTGCTCGTCGCTTTAGGCGGCGCGTACTGGCTCGTCACCACGCCCTTCGGCCCCGCTTCTGAAACATTCGTCGAGATTCCGCCGCACACCTCCACCGAGCAGATGGCTACGCAGCTTGAGCGCGCCGGCGTCATCCGCTCCCGCTACGGCTTCGAGCTGCTCCGCCTCCACGAAGCAGGCACCCTCAAAGCAGGCGAGTACCGCTTCGATCACCCTGCGCCCATGACCGAGGTCTATCGCCGCATCGTCAAGGGCGACATCTTCACCCTCGGCCTCACCATTCCCGAGGGCTACAACATCTTCGACATCGCCCAGGCCGTCCAGAACGCCGGACTCGGCGACCGCGACACCTTCCTGGCCGCCGAACGCCAGCACACCGAGCTGATCGCCGATTGGACCGACCCCGCCACCCGTCCCGCCTCGCTCGAAGGCTATCTCTTCCCCGACACGTACCACTTCGCCCGTCACACCCAGCCGCTGACCATCCTCACCGCCATGGTCCGGCGCTTCCGCCAGGCCGCCCAGCAGCTCCATCTCGAGGGGCCCGAGGCGAACCGCACCGTCATCATGGCCTCCCTGATTGAAAAAGAGGTCTCGCAGGACAGCGAGCGACCCCTCGTGGCTGGGGTCTTCGTCAACCGGCTCGACAAAAAGATCCCCCTCGCCACCGACCCCACCGTCATCTACGCCGCCCTGCTCGACAATCGCTGGCGCGGAACCATCTACGCCACCGATCTCAAATCCCTCTCGCCCTACAACACGTACGTGCACACCGGCCTGCCTCCGGGCCCCATCTGCAACCCCGGCATGGCCGCCTTTCACGCCGCCATCTCCCCGGCCCAGACCGACTATCTTTACTTCGTCTCCGACGCCGCAGGCCACAGCCGCTTCGCCGCCACGCTCAAAGGGCATAATGAGAATGTGCAGGCTTACCGTAAGGCCCAGCAACAGCGTTAGTTACAAACAATGAACACGTGGTGTGCTTTTATTGGAACCCCTGGGGCATTCGTCACATCTATACCTGATGCAGCCTCAGTTTCAGATACCAGACGGATATACTAGACCTTCGTGCACATGAAGATTCGACTAGCGTTGGCGGTGGGGACTCTCGCCACACTTCCCTCGCTGACTGGCTGTCTTAGCCACACCCGCACCGTCCCCAAAACACGCGTCGCCGACGTTATCATGAGCACCTCCGTCGAATCGATGGCGCAGCAGATCAACACCCGCTACAACTCCCTCGACACCTTCAACGCCTCGGTCGAAATCTCCGCCACCACCGGCGGCGGCCTGCAGGGCAAGGAGACCCAGTCCCTCAACTTCGCCGGCTACATCCTCATGCGTAAGCCGGAGTTCCTGCGGGTCCTGCTGCTCGTTCCCGTCGTCCGCACCCAGGCCCTCGACATGGTCTCCGACGGCAGCAACTTCAAGCTGCTCATCCCGCCGCGCCACCGCGCCATCGTCGGCTCCAACAAGCTCACTACCACCTCCAAAAACGGCCTCGAGAACCTCCGTCCCGACGTCATCTTCGACTCCATGTTCATCCAGGGTCCCGAGAAGGACCAGATCATGTCGATGACCACCGATATCCGCGTCATCGAGTCCGGCAAAAAGAAGAAGGACCTCATCGAAGAGCCCGCCTACGCCGTCCAGATCCTCGCCCGGCCCGAAGGCACCACCGTCCGCACCCTGCGCGTCATTCACATCAACTCCATCGACCTGCTGCCCTACCAGCAGGACATCTACGACGCCGACGGCAAGGTCATCACCAAGGCCTACTACAGCAACTACCACTACTACGGCCCCAACAGCACCATCCCTTTCCCGTCGAACATCATCATCGAGCGCCCCCGCGACCACTACTCGCTGACCGTCAACATCACCAAGCTCACCCTCAACGCCCACATGGACGACGACCAGTTCGAGCTGAAAATCCCCGAAGGGATCAACGTCGAAACGCTCAAGTAGCCATCGTCCGATACGAGGCCCCTCGCGCTGACGTCAAGCCCTGCGCCTCAGCCCAGCCGCTGAAACTCCGAAGGCGAAACTCCCAGCACCCTGCGAAACATGGCGCAGAACGCCGCATGGCTGTCATACCCCAGGTTCCGCGCAATCCGCAGGCTGCCCTGACCCTGCGCCAGCCGCACCTGCGCCTCCAGCAGCAGGAGCTGCTGCCGCCACTCCTGAAAGCTCATGCCCAGCTCGCTGCGAAACAGCCGCGCCAGCGTGCGTCCGCTCATCTCTGCCCGCGCCGCCCATACCTCCACGCCATCGGCGATACCCGGCCTCCGTTGCATCGCCTCGCATACTCTGCGTAGCCGTGCATCCTTTGGTGAAGGCAGATGCAGCGGCAGCACAGGAATCTGCCGCAGTTCATCGCTGATCAAAGAGGCGATATGCTCCGCGCGGCTGCCTGCCGCATAACGCATCGGCTCCGCCTGCATGCTCACAATCAGCTCCCGCAGCAGCGGAGACACCCCCATCGCCGCGCATCCCTCCGCCGGTGGTGTCACCGTCCCGTCGAAGTACACCGTGCGCATCCGCAGCGCGCTCCGCATCTGGATCGCATGCCGCATCCTCGCCGGAACCCACACCGCCCGCGTCGGCAGCAGCACCCACCGTCCCTCTGCCGCCGTCACCGTCATCGTCCCTTCGATGGCGTAGATCAGCTGGGCCTTCTCGTGCTCATGCATCGGCACGCGATCTCCCGCCGCATAGTCGTACCCCAGCACCGCAACCGGACGGTCCACCTCAAGACAGGTGCGCAGGGTCGCATCTGTCCTCCAGTCGATCTCGCGAATCGTTCCCTTTGTCGGTTTTTCGATAGCTTCTGTCTGCATATCGCAATCAAGACAACCTAGCCTCACTATACCGAGGAGTCAGGCTTGTCCGCATCCACCCCAACCCGGCACAACATCTGGCTCATCGCCGCCGCCGTCATCATCGCGCCGTTCATGGAGGTGCTCGACACCTCCATCGCCAACGTCGCCCTGCCTTACATCGCCGGCAACCTCTCCTCCTCGCTCGACGAATCCGTCTGGGTGCTCACCTCCTACCTCGTCGCCAACGCCATCGTCCTGCCCGCCAGCGGCTGGATCTCCCACCGCATCGGACGCAAGCGCTTCTACCTCATCTCCATCGTCCTGTTCACCCTCAGCTCCTTCCTCTGCGCCATCGCGCCGAATCTCCCCATGCTCATCGTCTTCCGCGTCCTGCAAGGACTCGGCGGCGGCGGCCTGCAACCCACCACCCAGGCCATCCTCGCCGATGTCTTTCCAAAGGAGCGCATCGCCTCCGCCTTCACCCTCTACTCCGTCGTCATCGTCCTCGCCCCCACCCTCGGCCCTATCCTCGGCGGCTGGCTCAGCGACAACTACGGCTGGCGCTGGATCTTCTTCCTCAACATCCCCTTCGGCATCGCCGCCTGGCTTCTCAACCGGCGTCTCCAGCCCAATTCGCCACCCACACAATCGCAGCGCGACTCCATCGACTACCCCGGCCTCGCCGGAATCGCCCTCGGCCTCGGCTGCCTCGAATACGTCCTCGACCGCGGCGAGCGCTCCGACTGGTTCGCCTCACCCGCCATCACCACCAGCGCCATTGTCTCCGTCGCCGCGCTCATCCTGCTCATCTATTACGAGCTGCGCCGCGCGCAACACCCCATCCTTCAGCTCCGCCTGCTCGCCGACCGCAACTTCCTGCTCGCCAACATCCTCATCTTCTTCACCTACTTCGCCCGCTACGCCAGCACCGCGCTCCTGCCGGAGTTCACCCACAGTATGCTCGGCTACACCGCCACCGACAGCGGACTCGTCCTCTCGCCCGGCTCCTTTGTCCTGCTGCTCTTTCTTCCTCTCACCACCTGGCTCATGCGCCGCGTCGACCTTCGCCTGCTCATCTTCACCGGCCTGCTCGTCACCAGCACGGCGTTCTTCCTCATGAGCCGCATCTCGCTCGACATCGACTACCGCACCATCGTCCGTCTGCGCATCCTCGAAAGCACCGGCGTCGCTCTCTTCCTCACACCCATCAGCGTTCTCGCCTACTCGCAGCTGCGCTCCGGCAAAAACGACGCCGCGGCCTCGCTCTACGGACTCTTTCGCAATCTTGGCTCCGCCATCGGCATTTCCGTTGTGAACACCATGCTCGTGCGTCGCGTGCAGCTCCACCGCACCTACCTCGCGGCCAGCCTCACCCCGTCCTCACCATGCGTGCGCAACGCCGTGACATCCACCACGGCACAACTGCACGCTCACGGCGGCGACTCCCCCACAACCGCCCTCGCACGCGCTCTCGGCTATCTCAACGAACAGCTCAACCGGCAGGCAACCATGCTCACCTACACCGACTGCTTCCGCCTTCTGCTCTGGGTCTCTCTCCTGCTCACACCTTTTGCATGGTTCTTCCTGATCGCCCGCAAGACGCCATCGGCAAAGAAGGCCGCCGCCAAACCCGCAACGACACAAGTCACAGAAACCGAAGCCGAGATGGCAGCCCGATAAAGAACTAAATCTTCAGCCCGGCCCGCTCCGCATGAGCCGCAATCGCCGCATTGATCTCCAGCGCCAGCTTCAGCGCCGCACGCCCATCTTCGCCCGAAACCACCGGCGTCGATCGCGTCCGCACCGCATCCAGGAACGACGCAATCTCCAGCCGCAGCGGCTCACCCGGTTCCACCGGAACCTTCTTCAGCGAGAGCCCGGCCGAAGGGTGTCCGCTCGCAGCCTGAGCTGCCTGCAACATCTGCGCCATCGCCGCCAGCTTCGCCATGTCCATGCCGGCGGCAACGGTGACGTCGATCATCAGCAGGTCCTGCCGCGCAAAGTCGATCGAAAGATACTGATGCGGCTGAAAGAACCGCAGCTTGCGCACCCGTTCCGTCGAAACGCGGCTCGCCGTAAAGTTCGCCACGCAGCCCGACTCGAACTCGACCCGCACATTCGCAATATCCACCTTCGGCGAAAGCACCGGCAGTCCCACCGCGCGCACCTCGCGCACAGGCGACGCCACCAGCGACAGCACAATGTCGAGATCGTGGATCATCAGGTCCAGCACGACATCCACGTCCAGCGACCGCGGCGTAAAAATGCTCAGCCGGTGCGACTCAAAAAACATCGGCCGGTTCAGCACCTTCCGCGCTGCCGTCACCGCCGGATTGAAGCGCTCCAGATGACCCACCTGCACGATGCGCGCATGTTTCGCCGCAAGCGCCAGAATGCTGTCAGCGTCTTCCAGGCTCGGCGCAATCGGCTTCTCGATCAGCACATCGACGCCCGCTGCCAGCAGCTCTTCCGCGATCGCGCGATGATGCACTGTCGGCACGCATACGGAAGCTGCATCCACCTCGGTCGCCGCAAGCGCCTCCGCTATCGACCCGAAGCCCGGCACGCCGAACTTCGCCGCTGCCTCGGCAGCCGCCTTCGCGTCCGCATCGACAACCGCAACAAGACGCACCGGATGCCCGGCCTCCTCCAGCTCGCGATACACACGAAGGTGATTGCGTCCAAAGGCGCCTGCTCCTGCGACAAGAATGCGGAGTGGAGTCGTCTGGCTCACTTACTCGATGGTGCTTCCACCGCCTCGCGGCAGCGTGCATACAGCTCAAGCAGATGAGCCACCTGATCTTCCGGCTTGCTGGAGGGTGCAACAGCAAAGCCCGTGGTCGAGCCCGCAGCCTTACCGGCCACATTGGCGTGCGCCGCGATAAACTTCAGCAGGTCAAGCGCAATGTCCTCAGACCGGCGCGCAGCGTTGGTTGTTTCCATGGAAAGCCCTCTCGTTTCTGGTTCAGCCTCGATGTTAATCGCCTGCGCATAGCGCGCGCAAATTCGCGCTCGATACACTGGAAACACCGATGACCACGCTTGAGCTCTTCAGCCTGATGGTGACCACCGCCGCACTGTTCGGCTGGCTCAGCCGCAGGCTCTTTCGTCTGCCGCTCACCATCGGCACCATGCTGCTCACCGTCATCGCGTCGCTGGCGCTGCTGGGAGCCAGCCACTTCTTCCCGCAGATGAAGCCCTGGGCCAGCGTGCTCGTCGGAGCCATCAACTTCGAGAGCCTCATCCTGCACGGCATGCTCTCCGTGCTGCTCTTCGCCGGAGCCTTCCTGCTCGACCTCGAATCGCTGATCGAACAGCGCCTCGCCGTCGCCATCCTTTCCGTCGCCGGAACAGCGCTCTCCACCGTGCTCACCGCCGCGCTCATGTTCTGGCTGCTCTCGCTGCTGGGCCTGCATGCCAGCTGGCTGGAGTGCCTCCTCTTCGGCGCGCTCATCTCGCCCACCGATCCCATCGCCGTGCTCGAGATGCTCAAGCGCGTCGGCGTGCCAAAAAATATCCAGGCACAGCTCGCCGGCGAGTCGCTCTTCAACGACGGCGTCGGCGCCGTCATCTTCCTCGCTCTGCTCGCCGCCACCCGCGGAGCCGCCCCCACCCCTGCGCACTTTCTCCTCGAGCTGATGTTCGAGGCAGGCGGCGGACTCGCACTCGGCCTCATCCTCGCCTGGATCACCTCACAACTGATGCGCTGGACCGACGCCTATCAGGTCGAGATCCTGCTCACCATCGCTCTCGCCACCGGCAGCTACGCACTGGCCGAACACTGGCACATCTCCGCGCCGCTCACCGCGGTGGCCGCAGGCATCGCGCTGCGCCGCTTCAACCTCGGCCATCCGCACGTCGCCATCGCGCATGAAAGCATCGATACTTTCTGGGAGGTCATCGACGAGGTGCAGAACGCCGTGCTCTTCGTCCTGCTCGGCTTCGAAATTCTCGCCATCCCCTTCTCGCGCGTCCCGCTGCGCGCCGGAGCCGTTGCCATCGTGACCGTATCGCTGGTGCGCCTCGCCGTCGTCGCCGCCTTGATCCGTCTGCTGCGCCTCTTCCAGCCCGGCTACAAAAGCTCCATCCGCATCCTCAGCTGGGGCGGCCTGCGCGGAGGCCTGTCCCTCGCGCTCGCCCTCTCCGTGCCGCACAGCGAAGGACGTACCTGGATGCTCGTCGCCACCTACTCCGTCGTGCTCTTCTCCATCGTCGTGCAGGGCGGCTCGATGGACGTCATCCTCAAACGCCTGCTCCGCGAGAACCCCGATCTCTAGCTCTCCGGTGTCGTGCTCGGTTGTCAGTGATTGTTAGCTGTACGATGATTGCGAAGGCTCATATTCGCTTCCCCCTTCCACCGCTTCCCCACATCACTGAAACCTTTGTAAGCACAACCGCGAACAGAATCCACGACTCACCCTGTTGAAGTGTCATTCCGAGCGAGCCGAAGGCGAGTCGAGGAACCCCCGCATTTTGCATCCGTGTCGTTAATTTCAGCGGGATCAAATGAGGAGTGTCATCCTGGGCGAAGTTTGCCGCGCTTTTTGCGGCGAACGGAGTCAAAGGATCTGCATTTGCCTTTTGCAACCAATGTCCCTGGGGAAGCCATCCGTACGCCATTCGCTCAGGATGGCACTGTTTTTAGAGACAGTCGTATGTCGATGCGATCTGCCATTTAGACCAGACGCCGCGACGCCTTCACCCCGCAAACGATCTCATAGGAGATCGTGCCTGCCCGCGCCGCATGATCCTCCGCCGTCACACCTTCACCCAGCACAGTCGCTTCATCACCAACGGCTACATCCGTCAACGCCGTGACATCCACAATCGTCAGGTTCATCGAGACGCGGCCCACAATCGGCACACGTTGTCCGTTGAAGATCACCCAGCCGCCTGCACCCGGCTGCGCAGCCGAAAGCTCGCGGCGCAAGCCATCGGCATAACCAACCGGCAGCAGCGCCAGCCGCATTGCAGCCGCAGCCGTAAACGTGCCGTTGTAGCCCATCTGCGTCCCGGCAGGAACCTCGCGCACGCCAATCACGCGCGCCTTCCACGTCATCACCGGTTTCAGCAACGGACGCACCGTCTCCTGCACCGTACCTGCAAATCCTGCCTCGCGCTCCACCGGAAGCGCATAGCCATAAAGCCCCAGGCCGGTGCGCACCATCGCCTGCGTCTGATATTTCGCTGCGATGCGCCGCAGCCACGCAAGCGAGCTCTCCTCGCCCGAGGCGTTATCGACGCCCGACGTATTCCCGGCATGAATGCACGCAGGCCGCAGCCCCGCAGCCGCCACCTGCTCGAGCGCCTGCTCAAACAACTGCTGCTGGCGAGCCGTCTGCTTCGAGCCTGCAATCTCCGCCGAAGCAAAGTGCGTCATCACCGCCTCAAGCCGAAGCGCCTTCGAACCGGCCAGCGCACGCAGCACATCGTCCAGCTCCGCTCCTGGAGCGACACCCTGCCGCGCCATGCCGGTATCGATCTCCAGATGCACCGCCAGTTGCTCATAACCCGTAGCGACAGCGTCAAGCCAGCCAAGCTGCTGCTCCGTCCACACCACCGGCGTCAGGCCATAGGCCGCTGCGGAGGATGCATCGTCCTCCCCAAGGCCGCTCATCACCAGAATGCGCGGCTGGCGCGCCGCGGCGATCGCCTCCTGCGCAAGCGCAGCACGAACCGCCATGCCCTCAGCAACATCCGTCACGCCCAGCCACGACGCTCCGGCCCGCGCAAGAATCGGCGCGCACAGATCCGCTCCATGTCCATATGCATCCGCCTTCACGACGGCAAGCACCGTAACGCCCGGCGCTGCCGCGTCTGTAAGCGTCTTATAGTTTGTCTCCAGGTTGCGTGCGGAGATCTCCACCCAGTTGGTCACAGTCCTTATCTTACGGGCGTCGGCAGGCGTGGAAATTCCGCAGGGGATTGTCTTTCAAAACTCTTACCGCGTCGCCGCAACACCCTGTTTCGCACCGTACCCGCGGTGTGATACAAAGCTGGCGCTATGAAAATGAATGCTCGTTCAGTCCTCCCCTTTCTGCGAATCGTCTCTCTGACAGCCTGTGCCGCCACGCTCGTCACGCTGTCCGGCTGCTCCAGCTCAAGCTCCAGCAACTCCACCACGCCTTCGGCAGCCCTCCTTGCCGCCCAGCAGAAGAACGTCGGCAACTTCTCCACCACCGTCTTCCTCGGCGACTCGCTCACCGCTGGCTACCAGAGTGGCTCGCTCCTCGACACGCAGCAGGTACACGGCTGGGCTCCGCTCGTCGCAACGCAGGCGTCGTTCAAGATCGTGCTTCCGCTCATCGCCTATCCCGGCGCACCCAACGTGCTGAAGCTCGTCTCGCTCGGCCCTCCCCCCGTCATCACCACGGCCTCCGGAACCACCACCGGCCGTGACGACTTCTCCGCCCAGCCCACCGACCTCGCCGTCCCCGGTGCCTTCGTCAACGATGTGCTCTCGACCGTCGCTCTCGTCAATCCAGCGCCCGGCCAGCAACAGATCAATCAGCTCGTCCTAGGCTATCCCGGACTCGGCTACGGCGAGATCCTCACCCAGCTCGGCTTCGCCCTCAAAGCCCAGGCCACCACCATCTTCATCTGGATCGGCAACAACGACGCGCTCGTCGCCGCCCTCACCGGCTCGCCCTCCAACATGACCTCGACCGCCAACTTCACCAGCCAGTACACCTCGATGATCCAGCAGTTGATGACGCAGTCGCCTGCGCATCTCGTCATCGGCAACATTCCCGACGTCACGCTGGTGCCTTACCTGCAACCCGCCGCAGGCGTGCTCGCGCAGTACTCCGCCGCAACGCGTCTACCGGTTGCGACGTTGAGCGCGCTCTTCGGCATCACCGCAGGCGACTACGTCACGCCCGCCGGCCTCACCCAGATCTCCGCCATCCTTGCCGGCACGCAGAAGACTCCGCTCAACGACGCAGGCGTCCTCACCGCCGCCGAGGCCGCCACCGCCAAGCAGCAGGTCGCCGCCTACAACCAGGTCATCGCCGCCCAGGCCAAGGCCGCAGGCGCCACACTCGTCGACATCAACACGCTCTTCAACCAGATCTCGACCAATGGCGTCACCGTCAACGGATTCACCGGAAACACAACCTTCCTCGGCGGCCTCTTCTCGCTCGACGGCATCCACCCCACCAACACCGGATACGCCGTCGTCGCGAACTACTTCATCGACACGATGAACTCCAGCATGAACACCAAAATCGCTGACGTCCCCCTAGGCCCCATCGCCGCCGCCGATCCCCTATGGCCGACCAACCTCGCCAAAACCATCGCCACCCCGGCCGTCACTGCACCCAATATCCCGGCAGCCGAACTGCAACGCGCCAACGCGATCTTCATGCCGAACAACTAGTCTGCACGCCAAAATTATTACGCGAGTACGTTGTCCCGATGTGTCTTCCGAACCGTTGCCGCGCCTACACCGACGGAGCCGTCGTCTCCCGCCGCGCCTGCGCCGAGGATTCCATCCTGCGCAGGTGATCCTCCAGCCGCTGTCCCTTCTTCGGCGTAAACGTGCGCTCCAGAATCGCGACCTCATCCATGCGATCGAGGCGAAACTCGCGGAAGTCCTTACGCATCTCGCACCACGAAGTCAGCGTCCACACGCCGCTCCAGAAGACCAGTGCCAGCGGCCACACCGCGCGCTGGCTTGGCTCGCCGTCCTCGCGCACATACTGGAAGCTCGCAACCCGCCGCGTCTTGCACGCCATATGCAGCGCGTCCAGCCGCTTGCGCAGATGCGGTTTCATCCGATACCCCGGCGCATACAGCAAAATGGAATCGAACTCATTGCGCAGGTCCGGCGGCAGGATCGCCTCGATGCGTTGCAGCGCCTGGTTCGCCCCGTGAACGTTCTCCTCGCCTCCCCACGCGCGCACCAGCCGCGCACCCAACACCAGCGCCGTCAATTCGCCGCGGGTAAACATCAACGGAGGAAGGTCCATGTCGCGGCGCAGTGTATAGCCCACACCGGCCTCGCCCTCAATAGGAGTACCGGCAAGCTGCAGGTCCTGTATATCGCGATAGATCGTGCGCTGCGATACCTCAAGCTTCGCCGCCAGCGTCTGCGCCGTAAGCAGACGTCCCTGCCGAAGAAACTGAACGATACGAAAGAGGCGGTCGGCACGGCGCATAAAGATGGTTGCAGAGTGTCGGTTGCAGGTTCGATTCTACTGACACCCTGCAACCTGCAACAGAGAACTACTTTCTAGTGGGAGTGAAGTCCGATGTGATTGCCTTCGCTGTCGCGCAGGCATGCAAAGTGTCCATGCCCTCCGGGCACAGGCGTCTTCGGCATCAGCACCAGCCCGCCTGCCTTCGACACGCGGCCCAGCACGGCATCCAGATCGCCGTCGCAGTTCAGGTACACCATCGTGCCGCCGCGCGCGGGCTTCAGGAAGCTGCGTTTCACCAGCGTCCCGCCTGTGCCGGAGCGCTCCGTGGGAAAGAACGCCACCGGAACGTCGGCTGCGCCCTCCAGCGTCTCGCGCTGCATCGGAGCACCCAGCAGCGTCTCGTAAAACGCCGTCGCGCGCTCAAAATCCTCGCATGGGATCTCGAACCAGTTGATCGCGTGCTGTCTCAAAGCCGTCTGTCCGCTCATGGCGTACTCCTGATGTGAAGCCTCAAAGGCGACTACATCATTGAGCATAACCAACCCCTGCTGACAGCATCATGTCAGTAGGATGTGCGCTGCAATAAAAGCCTTCAACAGTCCCACTTCCGCTCTTTCTGAATTTCATAAAAATGTGACGTCTCAATGTACTCAGCATTCACAGTACTCAGCATTCACACGCAATCGCCCTCAATGCAGAATTCGGAACCACCACACACACTTACGAAGTATCCATGTGACGGCTCCAATAAAAACTCCATGCGGCATTGGGCCGTCTGCAGGTTCGTGATCGCGTTTCCAGGTTCGCGATACCCAGCCCGATGGATCGGGACCGCAGACCGAACGCCCCACTCCAAATGGGGCGAAAACACCTGTCAAGCCCCCCGAAATCACAACTTCCACATTCCAAAGCAAATAAACCTCAAAAAATCTGCCGATCAGTTTCCCCCATTTCGCTACACTTAAATCAGGAACAAAAAAGCCCCGGCACAAGGCCGGGGCTAACTCGTTCCGAATCAATATTTTTAGGCTTAACTCCCCTGTTTGGAATATTTTAGGCTGTGCAAATCGCATAAGCCAAACAAAACAGAGGTTTTACAAAGATGCATAGGGGGGAGGGGGGCTAGTACCCGCCGCCGCCACCGTAGTCACCCGAAGCCAGGTTCTCAAACCGCGTGTAGTCCGACAGATACGCCAGATGCACCGAGCCCGTCGGGCCGTTACGCTGTTTGGCGATGATGATTTCGGCCTTGCCCTTCGACTCCGGATCTTCGTCGCCGTTCTCGTCCTTGTTGTAGTACGAGTCGCGATGAATAAAGCAGACGACGTCAGCATCCTGCTCGATCGAGCCGGACTCGCGCAGGTCCGACAGCATCGGCTTCTTGTCGCCGCCACGCTGTTCGCTGGCACGCGACAGCTGCGAAAGCGCGATCACAGGAACCTTCATCTCCTTGGCCAGCGCCTTCAGGCCGCGCGAAACCGCAGCCACTTCCTGGTTGCGGTTCTCAAAGCCCTTCTTGCCCGGACCGGACGAGGCCGTCATCAGCTGCAGGTAGTCGATCATGATCAGGTCGAGCCGGCCTTCCTGCTGCTTCAGCCGCCGCGCCTTGGCGCGCATCTCCGCCAGCGTGATGCCTGGCGTGTCGTCGATAAACATCTTCGACTCGATCAGCCGCTCAAGCGCCGCCATCAGTTTGCCTTTATCTTCCTTGGGCAGAAAGCCCGTCTGAATCTTGCGCGAGTTCACCAGCGCCTCGCTCGCGAGCATACGTCGCAGCAGCGACTCCTTCGACATTTCGAGCGAGAAGACCGCAACCACTTTGCCGTCCTTCACCGCCGAGTTCTGCGCAATGTTGATCGCCCACGCGGTCTTACCCATCGAAGGACGCGCCGCAATGATGATCAGCTCCGAATCCTGCAACCCGCTCGTCATGCGGTCGAACTCAACATAATGCGTCGCAAGACCCGTAACTTCGCGGCCCTGCTCATACAGCTTGTCGATCGAGCCGAACGACGACTTCACGATCTCGCCGATATCGGAGAAACCGCCCGTAATCGCGTGATCGGAGATCTCCATCAGCCGCATGCTGACGCTGTTGAGAACGTCGATCGCTTCCTGGCTCTGATCCGCCGCATCGACCAGACCTGTATCGCAGACCGTCATCAGCTGACGCATCAAGCTCTTGTCGCGAACGATACGGACATAGCTTTCGATAGAAAGCTTGCGCGGCAGGCCTTCGCTCAACGACGCAAGATACGGAACGCCGCCGATGGAATCCAGCTCCTTCTGCTTGCGCAGCTCCTCGGCGACCGTGACGATATCGACGGCATGACCACCTTCGGCCAGCCGCAGCATCGCCGCATAAATGCGCCGGTGCGAATCGAGCGCGAAGTCGTCGGCGATCAGCAACATCGTCGCATCGGTGATCGCCAGCGGCTCGACAAGCATCGCGCCGAGAATCGTCATCTCTGCATGAAGCGACGCGGGCCGCTCGTCACCGCCGCTTGCAACTAACTGGGGAAAGGCTGCCATGAATCTTCTACCTTAGCGAAGGCCGCACTGAGGATTCTCCACATAGCTGTGGAGAACGAGGAAAAGCCTGCTAACTCCTAGTTTACGCGGCGATTTGGCTGAAAAATCGAAACGCCGGAATCCGCGAAGGAACCCGGCGCTCGGTGGAAATCTCAAACCAGCTTACTTGTGTGTGTACTCCTGAAACAGCTCCGGGAACTGCTGCTTCAGACCAGCGATCTTCGGTACATCGCAGACCTGAATATACGGATTGTCCGGATTCTTCTCGGCGTAGTCCTGATGGTATTCCTCGCCATCGTAGAAGGCCTGAAGCGGCACCACCTGCGTGACGATCTTCCGCGGGAAGACCTGCGCGGCATCGAGCTGCGCAATGTACGCCGCAGCCACCTTCTGCTGCTGCGGCGTGGTGTAGAAGATCGACGAGCGGTACTGCTCGCCGATATCGTTGCCCTGCCGGTTCAGTTGCGTCGGGTCATGCACGACCGAGAAGTAGATGCGCAGCAGCGTGCCATAGCTGACCTTCGACGGATCGAAGACCACCTTCACCGCTTCAGCGTGCGTGGTGTGATGCGATGAGACGTCGCGATAGTTCGCTGTCTCCTTCGTGCCGCCGGAGTAGCCCGCCGTCGTCGCCGTCACGCCCTTCACGCGCTGAAAGACGCTCTGCACGCCCCAGAAACAGCCGCCGGCAAAAACCGCCGTCTCCGAGCGCGGCGCGCTGACGTGCTCATCCACCGCAGGTGCCGGAATCGGCTGCTTCTTCGTATCCGCCAGGGTCGTCATGTTTCGTCCTCCAATCCAGATTGCTACGGTAAGAATCGCAATAAAGAACAAACTCAAGCCAATCCAATAACTTCCGCTTCGCATGGCTCTCTCCTTGCTGCTTATTGGATAGCGATGCCTGCTGAAAAGTAACAGAGTGCTGACAAAGGGTGGTGAATGACAAGGATCAGGCTCTAAGCGACACTCTTCTGGCGCGCCTGAATTTCTATGAAGACATGAATCAGGCTGACAGCCGCAGGCGTGACTCCGGCGATGCGGCTTGCCTGACCCAATGTCTGCGGGCGCACGCGGCCGAGCTTTTCGCGCATCTCGCGTGACAGACCGCTGACCGCCTCGTAGTCGAAGCCTTCAGGGATCGCCTTCTGCTCGGAGTTGCGCAGCTTCTCCATCGACTTGCGCTGCTGGTTCAGGTAGCCCTCGTACTTGATCTCCGTCTCGACCGTCTTGATCTCGTTGCGCACCCAGACGGGGAGTTCGGCTCCGTCTCCGGCTGACGCGAGCCAGTCACTCAGCTCAGACTTAGCCGCTATGAGTGGCACGAGCGCCGGCCAGATGGCTTCAATGGTGATCGCCGGACGCTTCAGCAGCTGCGCAAACATGATGCCCTCGACGCTGGGGCCGGTGAGGTCGTCCTGCAGCGCAGCAGGCAGAGCTTTGATGTCGACCTTCGTCGAGCGCAGAAGCTTGGTGAGTGCGGCGGCGCGATTCTGCTTGGCCTCGTAGTCGTCCCATGCATTGGCGTCGATCAGACCGAGGCGGCGGCCGTGCGGCGTCAGGCGCTTGTCGGCGTTGTCGATGCGCAGGTGCAGGCGGAACTCCGCGCGCGAGGTGAACATGCGGTAGGGCTCGTTCGTGCCCTTCGAGATGAGATCGTCGATCAGGATGCCGATGTAGGCCTCGGTGCGATCGAGCGTGAACGCAGGCTCACCTTTAACGGAGAGCGCGGCATTGATGCCCGCCATCAGTCCCTGACACGCGGCCTCTTCGTAACCGCTGGTGCCGTTGATCTGTCCGGCGAGATAGAGGCCCTCGTAGCTCTTCACCTTCAGCGTGCGGTCGAGCTCGGTTGGGTCGATGGCGTCGTATTCGATCGCGTAGCCGGGCCGCAGCATCTCCGCGTTTTCGAGGCCGGGGATGGAGCGCACCATCGCGGCCTGCACTTCCATCGGCAGCGAGGTGCTCATGCCGTTGATGTAGACCTCGTGTGTGTTCAGGCCCTCGGGCTCGAGGAAAAACTGGTGCTGTGACTTCTCTGGGAAGCGCACAACCTTGTCTTCAATCGACGGGCAGTAGCGTGGGCCGATGCCTTCGATCTGACCGGTATACATCGGCGAACGGTGCACGTTGTCGCGGATGATTTGCAAGGTCTCCGGGGTCGTGGTTGCGATGTGGCAGCTCACCTGACGCAGCGGAGGTTGACCCGAGCGCGTAAACGGCGAGCGGAAGCTGAAGGGCGTCGGCTCGGCATCGCCGGGCTGCTCTTCGAAGCGTGCCCAGTCGATGGTGCGCCCGTCGAGACGCGGCGGCGTGCCGGTCTTCAGGCGGCACTCACGCAGGCCAAGCTTCTTCAGGCTCTCGCCCAGCAGCACGCTTGCAGGTTCACCACTGCGGCCTGCTGTGTACTGTTGCTCGCCGCAATGGATAAGGCCGTTGAGAAACGTTCCCGTTGTAACAATCGTCGCCTTCGCGTGAACCACGCGCCCGTCGCGCAGCTTTAAGCCCGTCACGCGAGGAGCCGCTGGCGTTCCGCTCCACGATTTAGAGTCGATCTCCTGCGTTTCGTCGGCTTCGACGATCAGGTCGATCACCTCGGCCTGCTTGATGAAGAGATTCTTCTGGCCTTCGAGCACTTCGCGCATCTTCACGCGATAGAGCGCCTTGTCGCACTGCGCGCGGGGCGACCACACCGCCGGTCCGCGCGACGTATTCAGCAGACGGAACTGAATGCCGCAGGCATCGGCGACCTCGCCCATGACGCCGCCCAGAGCATCGACCTCGCGCACGAGGTGTCCCTTGGCGATGCCGCCAATGGCCGGGTTGCAGCTCATCTGCGCGATCAGGTCGAGATTCAGCGTGAATAACGCCGTACGCAGCCCCATGCGCGCAGCCGCCATCGCAGCCTCGCAGCCAGCGTGCCCTGCGCCAACGACGGCGACGTCGTATTGTTCCGTAAACGCCATTGCCTTCTATTCTAAATAGTCGCCCGCGGCTGGCCTACGGATAGTGCGTGACCGGCACAATCTCTGCCGGAGGCTCGCCTGCTGCCTGCATCATCTGCTTCAGCTCCTCACGCAGCTCGGCGGCTTGTGCGCGAAACTCTTTGCGTCCGGCAAGGTTCACCTGCTCGAAGGGATCGGCGGCCTGGCTGTACATCTGGTACTCGACGTACTTCTGCGCGAACTCCTGCTCGCGCCGCCCTTCGACATCGAGCACGCAGTAGGTCCAGTCCTTCGTGCGCAGCGCACGTGCCGTCATCGACTCCGAGATCTGCACCAGCTCGCGATTAGGCCATGCGCTGCGTGCCTCAGGCTTCGTCATCAGCGGCATGAAGCTTTTGCCTTTGACGGACGAAGGCACAGGCAAGCCTGCGGCTTCAAGCAGCGTCGGCATCACGTTGATGTTGCCGATCACCTCGTCGAGCCGCATCGCATTGTTGAAGCCGGGCCCCTGCACGATCAGCGGAATGCGAATGCTCGCGTTGTGCGGGCTGCGCTTGTACTCCTCGTTGCGCGTCATGAAGTGGCAGCCGTGGTCGCTGGTGAAGAGGACGATGGTATTGTTGGCAAGCTTCTCTTCTTCGAGCACCTTCATCAGGTGACCGACGGATTTGTCGATCGCCTCGCAGCAGCCGTAGTAATCCGGCAACTCCTGTTGCCAGTTGCCGGGTAGAGATTTGAGGTCGTTGGGCACGAAGGGATTCGCAAAGCGCTCGGCCGAACCCTTCGGCCCGACGAAATGCCCTGTGCCATGCTCGACATTCTGAAAGTGCGGCTCAAGCTGTGAGACGTAGAGCAGGAACGGCTTGTCGTGCTTCTGCCTCAGGAACCGCTCCGCACGGTCGGTCACGAAGTCGACGCGGTACTCGTCCTTGAAGGTGATCTCCTTGCCGTCGGCATCGTAGATGGTGCCTTCGTACGGATGCGTCGTCCACTCGAACTCGTTCGCGCCCTCCCACATGTCGAGGAACCCGCCGCGCTGTTCAGGCTTCACATAACCGCGGCCTCCGCCTTCGGCTTCGGTCGATGGTGCGAGATGCCACTTGCCGATCAGATTGGCGGAGTAGCCCGCTTTGCGCAGCTCACCAGCCAGCGTCGGCAGCGACGGATCGATAGGCCGCGCGTTGTGCCACACTCCGGTCTCGGTCGCGTAGCGGCCTGTCATCAGAATGGATCGTGATGGGGAACAAACGGGCTGGTTGCAGATGGCTCCAGTAAAGTTCGTGCCGCGTGCGGCCATCGCATCGAGATTTGGCGTGCGTGTCGATGGGTTCTGGCCATTGGCACCCACAAAGTCGGCACGGAACTGGTCGGCAAGGTAGATGATGATGTTGGGACGCGACGAGGGCCGCGCCGCCTGCGCCTCCGCTTTGCCGGAGCGCAACGCAACTCCTGCGGCAAGGCTGCTTGCAATGAAGCTGCGTCGGTCGATCGAATGCGTCGAGTCCTGCTTTGAGGTGTCGTCCATCTTCTCTCCTGCGTTGTTCCGTACAGATCACGCACGATAAGCATAACGGCGCAGAGAAATGGCTCAAGGATTTCTTTACTTTTCTTCAGGCTGTTGCCACAATCTCCGCATGACCCGACGATGCCGCATCTCTACCGTCGCCCTGGTGGCGGCTTTCTTGATGTCTGTCTTGAGCGCGCAGGCACAACATGCTGCGATCACCACAGATCCTCCTCCGGACAGGGCCAATCCTGCTGCGATGCAGTCGTTCCAGATACCGAGTCATGGTGCACAGATGAATGCGCTTGCTTATATCGCAGCGGGTGTCGGGCCGCATCCAGTGGTTCTGCTGTTGCACGGCTTTCCCGGCAACGAGCGCAATCTCGATCTCGCCCAGGTACTGCGGCGCGCAGGCTACGACGTCGTTTACTTCAACTATCGCGGCGCGTGGGGCTCGCCGGGAGAATTCTCTTTCTCGCACGCGATGGAGGACACGCATGCTGCAATTGCCTATCTGCGTGAGACGGCGAATGCAGCCAAACTCCGCTCCGACCCAAAGGATATTCTTCTCATCGGTCATTCGATGGGAGGCATGATTGCCGCTAACGTCGGTGCAGCAGATTCACAGATACGCTTTGTCGGCCTTATCTCGGCTGCCAATATGGCCGGGATGGCGCTCCCCGTCGTGAAGGCCAATCAGCAGGAGGCCGCGCTGCCAAAGTTTGCCGAACAACTGGCTGCCGAGGGCATCGCTCCCCTTGCGGGTTGCACGCCGGAGTCGCTCGTCCGCGATCTTTATGCCCACGCCGCACAGTGGAACCTGCCCGATCTGGCTCCACGTCTGGCCACGCGGCCTGTGTTCATCGTCACGTCTGACGATGGTCTCGCCGAACCCGCCGATCAACTCGCTGCAAATCTGCGCAAAATCGGAGATACGCAGGTCACCTCAGCGCATATAGCCACCGATCACTCTTACTCTGACCGCCGCATTACTTTGGAAGAGCAGGTCCTGAGTGCACTCGATGCCGCACACATTCATTAGCGTTCGGATAACAAGCAACCGTCGCCCATGAGCAGGCTTCACAACTACATGTTGATTGCTGCTGGATTCCATTTCCGTCATACCTGGTTCGCTGCGATCTTTTTCTTCTGCAGCATTATCGTGCTGGCGAACCTGGTGCACTATATCCTCTTTCGCATACTTAAAAAGAAGGAAGCGCGGGAGACGGGATCTGCCTGGGGTGTGCAACGGTATCTCAGCCATCCTGCACGGGCCATCTTCTTTCTTACCTGCGCGGGCATTGCATTACCACTGTTGCCCGAGCTGCCTGCGGGATTGAACGACATTCTGCATCAGGGACTCCTGATGGCTGTCGTCGTATGCCTGGGCTGGTTTGCTGTCGGTTGCGTGTACGTCTTTCAGGACATCATGCTGCGCCGGTACGATCTGAAGGCAGAGAACAACATCCGTGCGCGCCGCGTGCATACGCAGTTTCAGCTCTTCCGGCGCATGCTGATCAGCTTCATCATCGTCATCACGATTGGCGGGTTGCTATGGACCTTCAACGACCCACGTATATGGCACTATGGCTCGGGTCTGCTGGCCTCGGCCGGCATCGCATCGCTGATTCTTGCTGCTGCGGCAAAGTCCACGGTCGCGAATTTTCTCGCCGGATTGCAGATCGCATTCACCGAACCGATTCGACTGGATGATGTCGTCGTCATTCAAGGGGAATGGGGACGCATCGAGGAGATCAACTCTGCCTATGTCGTCGTGCGCATCTGGGATTTGCGGAGGTTAATTGTCCCGCTGAGCTATTTCATCGAAAATTCATTTCAGAACTGGACACGCGAATCTTCGGACCTGCTCGGCACAGCATTCCTGTACGTCGACTACTCGATTCCCGTTGAAGAGCTGCGCGCTGAGTTGAGGCGCATCGCCGAATCGACGCCTTTGTGGGACAAAAAAGTCTGCGGTCTGCAGGTCACCAACCTTACCGATCGTGCGATGGAACTGCGCTGCCTGGTCAGTTCAAGAAACTCCAGCGAAAACTTCGACCTGCGCTGCCTCGTTCGCGAGCAGATGATTGCGTACATCCAGAAGAACTATCCGCAGACCTTTCCGACGGCACGGTTTGCGGCGGTTTCCGAGGTCCCGGTGCATATAAAGACCGCGGAACCTCTCGGCGGAGCCGGCCGTATAGAGAACCAAGTAGATCGATGACACAACGTTTTCGTCTTATTTTGGGATGAAAAATTTTCTGTGTGTTTGATTATACGAACTAATTCGTATATTGTTTCGGTCGGAGGTCACCTTGATAATGCGCCGCCTTATTCTCGTCGTTTCGTTTTGCACGGCTGTAGCCTTCGCTCAAACCAACGCACCCTCGCTCACCGGCCACTGGACCGCGAGAATCGATTTCTACGGCAATCCTGCCAATATTGGATTCGACCTTGAGCAAAAGGGCGATAAGCTGACCGGCAAGTTTCAGGGAGACCCGCTCGAGGGTATGACGGATGGCCACACCTTCCAGTTCATTGCCAAGGATTCACTAGGCGGCAGCGAGCAGGTAAAAGGCACGCTCGTCCATGGCGAGCTTCACGGCGATGTGATCGAGTCCGACGGCGGCATGCCTGCCAAGCCTCAGCATTTTAGTTTTGTTGCAGTCCAGCGTCCGCCGCGCTCGACGGCTGCGCTCCAACGGCATGAGTTCACGCCCACAGTCTTCTACCGTCAGTTCTCACCCTTCAACAAGCCCGTCCTTACCATCAATCCCGGTGACACAGTTCATACCACTACGGTGGACGCTGGTGGAGTCGATCACAACAGCGAATACCGGGTGATGGGCGGCAATCCTGAGACAGGTCCTTTCTTCATCAATACAGCGATGCCCGGAGACACCATCGCCGTGCATATCACGCGCTTGCGGTTGAACCGCAACTGGGCCCAGAGCGATGATTTCCTTGTCAGCCGCGCCGTGGATAGCGGTCTCGCGGTTAAGATGAAGGACGCCGGCAAGACCATCATCTGGAATCTCGATCTCGCGAACGGTACGGCAACACCGGCTAAGCCCTCCGAACATCTTGTGCACTACACCATACCGCTTCATCCCATGCTGGGCTGTGTCGCTACGGCTGTCGGCCCAGCGCAGGCTCCGCCTCCTACGGGTGACTCCGGCTATTTCGGCGGCAACATGGACTTCAACGAGATTGCGGAAGGCGCTACGGTCTATCTTCCCGTCTCGAATATTGGCGCACTGCTCTACCTTGGCGATGGCCACGCCGCGCAGGGTGACGGCGAATTGAACGGCAATGCACTGGAGACCTCGATGGATGTCGAGTTCACGGTTGATGTGCTTCCCGGCAAGCGTGCTCCCGGTCCTCGTGTCGAGAACGCTACGTCGATCATGGCGATGGGGCTTGGCTCGGTGGATGATGCGCTGAAGGGAGCGACCAGCAATATGGCCGCGTGGCTTGAAGACGAATATAAGCTCACTCCATCTGAAGCCGCTCAGGTGTTGGGCACCGCCACGCACTACACCATCAGCGAGGTAGCTGATCGCAATGCCGGTGTCGTCCTGAAGCTCGACAAGGAGCGGCTGAAGACATTGACTGCGACACAGAAATAATCGTGCGCCAGCGCTGCATTCGTTCGCAGGGAATACACTTGAGATCGATATGGACATCAAACAGCTTACCGATCACTTCGCCATTCCCGGTGTGCTCCACTTCGATGAGCACAATGGACTGGTGCGCGCCGTTGTTACCACTCCGGAGGCTAACGCCACTATTTATCTGCAGGGCGCGCACATCACAAGCTGGCAGCCTAAGGGGCAGGAGGATGTGCTCTTCCTGAGCAAGAAGAGTGACTTCGAACCGGGCAAGCCGATTCGCGGTGGCGTGCCCCTCGCCTTCCCATGGTTTGCTATTGATTCCAAACAGGACCGCTGGCATGGCAAGCCGGGACCGACGCACGGCTTTGCGCGCATTCAAGACTGGACGCTGACCTTCGCCGCGCAGTCGGGTGACGACCTGCATCTTACATTCACGCTCGGACCGACCGAGTTGAGCCGCGAGATGGGCTTCGATCACTTCCGCGTCGCTTTTGAGCTAACCATCGGCCGCTCGCTGACCATGAAGTTTGCCGTCGCCAACGACACCGGCATGCCCATGCTGTTTGAAGAGGCGATGCATACCTATTTCCACGTCGCTGATGTAAAGCACATCTCGGTCACTGGCCTGGAGCCGACCGGCTACCTCGACAAGACGGACGGCTTCAAGGGCAAACCCGCTGCCAATGCGCCGTTTGTTCCCACCGCCTTTACCGATCGGGTCTACAACAATACGACGGCCACCTGCGTTATCCACGATCCGGGCTTCAAACGCGCTATCACGATTGCGAAGCAGAACTCGAATACGACTGTTGTCTTCAATCCGTGGAAGGCAATGCCCGACCTCGGCGAAGAGGAATGGCCGTACTTCATCTGCGTTGAAACCGTAAACGCTGGAGCCAACGCCGTGACGCTGGAGCCGGGTAAGACGCATGTGATGACGGCGCAGATCACTCTCAGCGAACTGAAATAAACAGGTTAAAAATACAAAGAGAGGAGCCAGCGCTGGCTCCTCTCTTCGTGTCTTCAGGCATGCCTGCTTATGCGTGGCGCGGAGTTGTCTTCCACTCGAGGTTTGGGTCGTCGAGAAATTCGTTGATTGGATTTTCCTTCGGCACGTGGCGTTTGAAGAGTGAGGGAATCTGGCGAGCGATCAGGTTGTCGCGGAGGATGAACAGATCGGTGCACTTCTCCTTCACGAAGGAGTGGCTCATGGAGTGTGAAGTGCCTCCCTCGAAGTAAAGGCGGCGGGTTCCGCGTTGCAGTTCGTGCTCCATCAGGTAGTTGCGCATGACGGTGCCCAGCGAGTAGGGCTTCATGTCGTTGCGGTTGATTTGCCAGAACATTTCCATATTGCGTCCGGCGTGCAGTCCGCCGACGAGCGAGAGCCAGCGCCCGTCGCGATCGCGCAGACCGCAGAGGACAGGGTCCTTGAGCTCGTGGAAGGAGTCGTACTTCCAGCGGGCGATCTCGTCGGTCGAGGGATAGGAGGAGATGCGGTTCAGCTCGAGGAAGTCCTCACGGGAGATCTTTGCTTCGGGAACGAACTCGCAGCCAAGGTCTTTTTCGGCGCGACGGCGGTAGTAGCGCAGGTGGTTGCGTGTGCGTGCACCCATGATGGAGAGCGTTTCGTCGAAGGTCTTCTTGAGCGGGAGATAGTCAGGAATCTCGCGCTCACGAGTCGCCCAGCGAAGCGCGAAGCCTGCGCCCTTGAGCACTTCGGTTAATGGAGCCCCGTTGTGGCGGAAGGTGAGCAGCACGCATTGTGCCCCATGCGAGAGCAGCGTGCGGCAGGTGAGTTTGGCAAACTCGGCACTGTCGATCGGGTCGGGAATGAGGGCACGGCGTCCGGTATCGTCGAACGAAGTGAAGATGCGCATGCCGAGGTCGGCTACGCGATGTTCATAGAGCAGGACGGCAGCATGCGCGCTAACGTTGGCGTCGGAGGAGCCGGAGCCGCGAGTAAGAGCGACCATGCACGGGGACTTCTGGCGGATGTTCAGCCAGGAGAGAAAGTATTGGAGGTCGTCAAGAGCGCCAGGGTGCCCGCAGCTTCTTCCAAGTTCAACAAGCGCGGGCTGCAGACGAAGGATGTCTGCGGACTGCCGGATCACCTGAGTGGTTGCTGGCCCATGATGAGGAAAGGCCAGTCGATTAGACAGGTCGACTGCAATAGAAGACATTCAGAGAAACCTCGGACAACTAAATTCGCAAGCTTTGTCGTGAAGTTGCTCTGTTCGAGGTTTGCTCTGCTGTGATCCTGGCAACTGGCTTCATATTAAAGCACGACCTTGTTAAATCCATACACACTATGGGTTAGTTAGAGGGAAGGCATATTTTTGGAAGCTGCGGGGGGCAGGGGGGGCCGGGTGTGTTTGGGCGGCTTTACACTCATAAAAGATGCAGGAGCCTGTTCACAACGATCTGCAGGATACGGGGGAGCCATTGCCCGGAGGCGATGGACCGCCCAGGGTGATGGGGTTCGACGTGGGGGACCGTAGGGTCGGGATCGCCGTTTCGGACCCGTTGGGATACACTGCCCAGCCGCTGATGACCCTGCACAGGACGCGGCTACGAGCGGATATGAAGTCGATTGGGAGGCTGCTGCGTCGGCACGGGGTTGCCGAGGCGGTGGTTGGAAACCCGCTCTATATGTCAGGGGATATCAGCCCGCAGGCATTGAAAGCACAGGCCTTCGCCGAGGCGCTGCGGACGGAGTTCAGCATCGTGGTGCATCTATGGGATGAGCGACTGACCACCACCGAGGCGCACCGGCATTTGGACGAGGCCGGGCATGGAGGGCGCCAGGAGCGCAAGGGGATCATCGACCAGGTAGCGGCGGTATTGATTCTACAGAGCTTTCTGGATGCCCGGGCCGCTACAGGCAGATGAATCGGGGTTCATTTGCGATGGATTCGGATGGTGGCGGCGTATAATCATCTTTTCGCCCCCAATGAACTTTTCTTCGGGCGCGGGAAGAGGGTCGCCCCGCGAGCGCTTGAGACGCCGTGTTGCGACAAGCCCAGTTACAGGAAGGCTCCATGCCAGAACAGATTATGAAGCGGCTCCAGGAGGAGATTAAGCAGCTCGAGTACGAGTTGACGACGGAGCTGCCCGCAGAGATTAAAAAGGCCGTCGCCCTGGGTGACCTGAGCGAGAACGCCGAGTATCACATGGCCAAGCAGCGGCAGGAGTTTGTGAATGCCCGTCTGGGTCAGCTGAAAAAGCGTATGGGCGAGCTGGCGCTGGTAAACCTGACCAATATTCCGCACGACAAGGTTGGCTTTGGTGCGACGGTCACGGTCTTCGACAGCTCGAAGGATGAGGAGATTGTCTACAAGCTGGTGACCAGCGAGGAGTCGGACGTGACTAAGGGGCTGATCTCGACGACGTCGCCGATCGGCCGCGCGCTGCTGGGTAAGAAGGAAGGTGACACGACGACTGTCGTCACGCCGAACGGCAAGCGCGAACTGGAGATTCTTAAGCTGGTGACGATTCACGACACGGCGGAGTAGTAGATATAGGAGTGCGCGGATGAGGCTGCGCAACGAAAGCGGCAAGAGGTAAGGGTGACCTGGACTAGTGCATTCGGTAAGGGCAGCGGCTGGTTGCTGCAGAAGATCGTCAACGGGCTTGCGTTGTCCCGCATCTCGCCGAATACGCTTACCTTTATTGGCCTGATCATCAATATTATTGCGGCGCTGTTTTTTGGTTTTGCGCGTGGGGCGCATGCCAATCGCATGTTCTTGTATGCCGGTTTGATCATTATCGGCGCGGGTGTCTTCGACATGGTGGATGGGCGCGTGGCGCGCGCAACCAATCAGGTGTCGGTCTTCGGTGCCTTCTTCGACTCGGTGATCGACCGTTACTCCGATGTGGCGATCTTCTTTGGCTTGCTGGTGTATTACGCACGCGGCAACCGCCTGTTTTATGTAGGGCTTGTGGCGTTCGTGATGACGGCTTGCCTGATGGTGAGCTATACGCGCGCTCGCGCTGAGGCATTAATCGGGACGTGCAAAGTGGGCTTTATGGAGAGGCCGGAGCGCATCGTCTGCGTGATTCTGGGGGCACTGTTCAATAAGTGGGGTGTGATGGCGGCGGCCCTTTGGGTATTGGCTATCTTCTCGACGATCACAGTGATTCACCGTATCCGTTTCACCTATTTGGAAACGGAGCGCAGGAAGCTCGCTGCAACGGCAAACTAAGGTCGCACGACCTTTGCGCATTCTCTCTATAAAAATTTAGTGACCTTGGTTTTTCTTAGGTTACCGTCAATCAAAAAAGTACATCTTAGCTAGAGTTCACTTGTTTCCAGCATGTGTGCGTGTCAGTATGTCTTCGAGTCTTTTCGAAGACCGACGCGAGTTACACCGGGTTTGCTTGTACGGTTTGCAGCGTTTTTCTGCTTAACCTTTCGTCCGAGGTTTTGGTGTATGTCTTCCGCCGCGTTTGAGAGACCGCGCAGCTTTGTCCTGCCTGAGATGCAGGGCTCTCCCACTCCACTTGTGGTGCGTGGCTCCGCTGAAGTTCTGCATATACAACCTGCTCTTGAGAAGCTTGCCAGCCGCTGCGGCCAGACAGGCGCGATGGACGACCTCGACTACTTTCTGGCGCGTCCGCAGATACGGAAGAAGACACCCTGTCTCGTCACGCTGGCGCACGCAGAACAGCAGAGTGCTGCTCCCGCTGCCGATGAGCTGGAAGCGGCTGTGCTCTTGTATGAACACCAGATTGCCGGTTATGGCATCCGCATCTTTGCTACGGACGATACGACAGGCCGCAGGACATTGGTGTCGCCATCGTGGATGCGTGCGCAGTTTGCGTTGACGGCCTGTCATCGTCTGCTGACGCAAGGCGCGCAGTGCATCCTGATCTCGTTCCGTCACGATGAGCCGCAGGTGGATGCTTCGCTGGAGCGTCTGCTGGAAGGTTGCGGCTATGCCTGTCGATGGGCGAGCCGCGAGCGTGAGATTGTGAGCTATCTGCCGCTGGAATCGACATTCGATGCGACTCTGGCGCTGATGGGCGCGCGCACTAGAAATCATCTGCGCTACTATAGACGCAAAGCGGAGAAACAACTGGGCTGCGTCTTTGTGCCCGATGCGACGATCTCGCGGGAAGAGTTTATGGAGATGAATCGCACATCGGCATACCCGGTCCCGGATGAGATGGCTGCGTGGCGGTATGATTCGCGCGCGATGCCTGGTTCGCCGCTGTTCTACGGAATGCGCGACCGCGATGGACGCTGGCTGAGCCTGATGGGTGGGCGCCACGTGTGTGGAAACATGGAGATGTATTGGCAGATGAATTGCGACCTGCCGGAGCAATCGATCGGTACAGCGATGCGGTCGATGCTGATCGAGCACGAGGTGAAGCGTGGAACGCGGAGGATGTATGTCGAGGGAGGCACGACACACTCGATGAGCCATGCCTTTGTGCGTGAACGTTCGACCGATCTGATTGTGATGCGCGAGTCTTCGCTGGCGCGCATCATTCCCGCGCTGGTGAAGCGTTTTCTGCCGCCGGAAAACATGCTGTTGCAGGTTCTCGAAGACGAAACGCTCGAGTGGAAGCACATACGCAAGCACTGATACCGTGCCATCGCGTCAGGAAGATTTATTGACGAGATGGAGTGTCTGCGATGGCCCGAGCCGCTCGTAGGGATGCTGCCGCGCTTTGAAGGTGACGTTGAGATAAGTTCCCTTGGATGGCGCGTTGCGGAACTCTTCGTATTCCTCGGGCGTAACGTCGTAGTAACGATAGACACCGCGTTTGCCACGATAGACGATGGTCAGCGCGTTGCGTTCGATATCGTAGTTCATCGCGGCGATGACGCTGGAGGGCATGGGGAGATCCTCCTGAAGCACGATCAGCTTAAGCCAACCTTAAGATGAGCGTAAATTAATCCGCAAAAACTCCTTTGCTTTGAGTCAATTAAACCCTGCATTCACGATTCGGTAAAGGTCTGTTCACAGAGCCTTATTAGGCTCGTCACATCATGAGACATTCTGCGGGGGCCCTGTCGCTCCTCTGTGTTGTGTGCGTTACGGCGTGCGCGCAAGACAAAACTGCCGTCGATGCGAAACCTGCGAAGGTGCGCACAGCGACATATGTGCACATGGATCATCTGCCTCTGCTGACGATGATTCCCGAGCCGCCTGCTGTGGACTCGGCCGTCACGAAGTCGGAGTTTGCAGAGCTGCATCGCATTCAGGACGCGCGCACAGCAGAGCAGGTGCGCGAGGCGAAGGCGGACGATGAAGAAGAGGACATCTTCGTTTACAGGACTGTTCTCGGTTCGGAATTCAACGCGAAGACATTGCCGCTGACGGCGGCCCTCTCGGCGCACGTGCATGGCGATGAGCCCGTGGCCAGCGATCTGCTAAAGAAGCACTTTCAGCGCCCGCGCCCGTACCAGGTGGATGCGACGATTCATCCGGTATGTAAGCTAACCGATCAACACAATGCTTACCCGAGCGGACACACGCTCTCCGGCTATCTGCTGGCGCTGACGCTGGTGCAGATGGTGCCGGAGAAGGGTGAGGCAATTCTGGAACGCGCAGACAACTATGCGCACAACCGGCTGGTATGTGGTGTGCATACCGCCAGCGATCTTGAGGCGAGCCGGCGCGTGGCCTATGCCATGTTTGCCAGCATGCTCGACGACGCACGTTTTCAACGGGATCTGGCAGCGGCGCGTGTAGAGACGCGGCGCGCGCTTCACCTGAGTGAGTAGACAAAGAACGATACGGTTATCTCCCCGCAAAAGCAGATTGCAACAAAGGAAAGGCTTGGAGGCAATTGATGAGAGGAATTTTCAGGAAGTTTGCTGCACCGTTGAGCGTTGCTGCGCTCGCAGTGCTTTCTACCGCCGCAGTGCTGGCCCAGCAGGCCGCCAGCGTGTCGGGTACCGTTGCCGATACGGTGGGCACGGCCATTCCGCACTCAATCGTTGTGATCAAGAACGAGAGCACGAATGCAGTTACGAAGGTGTCCGGCGATAACGTAGGCCACTTCGCTTCGCCGTCCCTGCCCGCGGGTACTTACACCATTGAGGCTTCCGCGCCGAACTTTGCTTTGACGACGAAGAAGGGTGTTGTCGTGTCAGCGGATCATCCTGCAGAGCTGACGATGGTGTTGAACATTGGATCGGTGACGGACCAGATTACGGTCGAGGCTTCAAGCTCGAATTCGATCGCGGCGCAGTATGCTCCGATGGACGGCCTGCTGGAAGCACGCAGCGCGCGTACTGAGGTGAACTCGGCGTTCATCCAGAATTTCTCGTCGCCGTTTTCAGACTACACCGAGGTGATGCAGATGACGCCCGGGCTATTCAGCATCAACTCGAACGGTGTTGGTCTGGGCGATGCGAAGATGTACTTCCGCGGCTTCTCCGACGGTCTGTATGACATCACCTTCGACGGCATTCCATGGAACGACACGAACACGCCATCGCATCACTCGTGGGCGTTCTTCCCCTCGCAGTGGCTGGGCAGTGTGGACTTCGACCGCAGCCCCGGCACGGCTTCAACGCTTGGACCAACGCCATTTGGTGGTTCGATCAATTTGCTCTCGAAGGAGATGACTCCGGCGCGCAACCTGCGTCTGGGTATGAGCTACGGTTCGTTCAATACGATCCTTGGCGACGGACAGTTCGATTCGGGTAATTTCGGCGGCAAGAAGAAGAGCAACAACCTGCTGGTCGATGTGCACCACATGACCTCGGATGGCTTCCAGACATTGAACCGCCAGACGCGCAATGCTGGTTCGCTGAAATACCAGTACAAGTTTTCGGACACGAAGGTGTTGACCGGGTTTGCGGGTGTGATTCGGCTGAATGCGAATACGCCAAACATCAAGGGGCCGACACGCGCGCAGATCGCGCAATTTGGCTACAACTACCTGCTGCAGAATACCGATCCCACGCAGCAGAACTATCAGGCATACAACACCTACTGGGTGCCGACGGACTTTGAGTATGTCGGCTACAAGCAGCAGCTGGGCAAAGGATGGGCGCTCGACACCAAGCCTTACACCTATAGCTACTACAACGCGCAGTACTACGCGACGCAGCCCACAGACAAGAACAAGAATCCCATCCCGATCAACCCAACGAACTGCGCTCCGGTCAAGGGCATCCGTACCTGCGCGGTCGATAAGCTGAACAGCTATCGCAAATATGGCGAAATTACCTCGCTGAGCCAGGTGTCGAAGTACGGCATCTTCCGCGCCGGTATGTGGTACGAGTGGGCGGCGACGGATCGTTTCCAGATCCCGTCTGACCCCATCACGCATACGGATGACGTGCTGCCCAACTTCCACGAGAAGTTCTGGACCAACAGCTATCAGCCGTTTGCCGAGTACGAGTGGCACGCGACGAACAGGCTGAACGTGACCGCCGGCTTCAAGTGGGCGCACTACAACCAGAGCCTGAAGCAGTATGCAGATAATGGCAACACAGTGGGTAGTCTGAACGGCGCAGCGTTTGTGACTAACTCCGGAAGCTATAACAGCTACCTGCCCAGCGTGGATGCGAACTATCGCATCAAACCAAACTGGAGCGTGTACGGACAGTACTCGACCGGTTCGGTCATTCCTCCAAGCTCGGTCTTTGATGTGACGGGTTCTGTCGTGACGAAGCTGCCGAAGCCGACCGGTGCCAATAGCTATCAGGGTGGCACAGTCCTGAAGCTGAGCCGCGCGACGTTGAATGCGGACTATTTCTACATCAACTTCGAGAACGTCTATACGTCTTCGGCCGACCCAAACAACCCGAGCGCGACCTCGTACTTGCAGGGTGGAAACAGCGCGGCGAAGGGCTTCGAGGGTGAAGCTAATGTATATCTCTATAAAGGTCTAAGTCTGTATGCCAACGGTACTGTCGGATCATCGAAGTATGTTTCGCAGACGATCAACGGCGTAGCCAACCCGAACTACGATAAATGGGTAGCGAGCACTCCCGGGGACACAGAGAGCCTGGGACTGACGTATCAGCAGAAGTACCTGGACCTGGGCATCTTCAACAAGCGCATCGGCTCGATGTGGAACGACGGCGGTAAGAAGACCTCTGTCATCAACCAGTATGTGCCGATCGATGCCTTCAATATGACGAACCTGTTCGTCAATTTCACCGTGCGCAAGGGCTCGTTCTTCGACCAGAGCAAGCTGCGGTTCAGCGTCAACAACCTCTTTGACACACGGCAGATCACCAGTCTCACGCCTGTGTCTACGACCTTGCCATACACGCCAAACTCCGGCGATCAGCTGGGTCTGCTGGCTGGACGCAGTGTGACGGTCTCGTTCGTGATTGGCCTGTCACCGCATCACGAGTAATGGCATCGACGATATAAAGTCTCCTCCGGGGAGCAGCGAAAGCTGCTCCTCTTTTTTCTGCATAGTGAAGGGCAATGGCACGTTTTTCGATATACAGCATCTGTACGCTCACTTTGCATACAATCGAGCATGCATGAACACCTCTCCGATTTTGTTGATTCACGGCGGCGCATGGGCGATGCCGGACGATGCGATTGCGGCTCATGAGACCGGGATCGCGAATGCTCTTGCCGCCGGTTATGCGTTGCTCGAACGCGGCGCGAGCGCCGTCGACGCGGTTGAAGCTGCGGTTACTGTGATGGAAGATGATGAGACTTTCGATGCGGGTCGCGGGTCGTTTCTGACGCGCGATGGGCGCGTGCAGCTTGATGCGTTGCTAATGAATGGCGAGAACCTGCGTACAGGCGGTGTTGCCTGCGTCGAGCGGTTGAAGAATCCGATTCGCGCGGCGCGGCTGGTGCTCGACAAGAGCCCGCATGTCTACTTTGTCGGCACCGGCGCGGAGCGGTTTGCGACGCAGCACGGGATGTCGTTGATCGACAATGCGGAGCTGATCGTACCGCGAGAGCGTGAGCGGCTGATGGCCTTTCAGAAGGCCGAGCTTGAAGGCGCGGTGGATACGACATTCTCCGGGCCGGTGGGGCTGGATAAGGAGAATCCGGCGCCAGGTTTTCTGAATTCTCCGGATCCCCTGGCTTCGCACGATACCGTGGGTGCGGTTGCGCTCGACAGTTACGGACATATTGCCGCGGGCACGAGCACAGGAGGTACGTTGTCGAAGGCTCCGGGGCGCGTCGGCGATTCGTCACTGATCGGTTGCGGCTGCTATGCGGACGATCATTCCGCGGCCGTATCTTTGACGGGCTGGGGCGAGCCGATCATGAAGCTGGTGTTAGGCAAATGGGCGGTCGATCGCGTTGCCGCGGGCGTCTCTCCTGAGGAGGCGGCGCAGGCTGCAATCGCCTATCTCTATGCTCGGCTTGGCGGGCATGGTGGGATCATTCTGCTTGATCGACAAGGTCGTGTTGGGCTTGCGCACAATACGCCGCGCATGGCCTGGGGACTGCAGACGGTGGATGGGACGCAGATTGGCGTTACGCGGAACTGATATTGGGCCAGCTGTGTAATTCCCACTCAGGCGATGAAGCCGCATGCATGGGGCACCCGATCCGTTGCGATTGGGAAAAATCATTAAAATTGAAGATGTGATGCGCGAGTTATTTCCGGGGCAGGCAGTGGACGACGATCCGTCGTCGCATCGCCGTCTTACTCCTGAGGAGGCAGATCGTCTGCCGCATATTCATCGGCTGCTGCTCGGCTACTTCGGCCAGCCCGAGCCGCGCGAGCCCTGGGACCCACTCTCGCAGTTCATCTACTCACTGCTCTCTTCGCGCACCAAAACCGAGACAACCTATGCTGTGGTGCGTCATCTGCGGGCACGCTTCGGCACGTGGGAAAACCTGCGCGATGCCTCGCTGACCGAGATCGAAGATGCGATCCGCGACGTAAGCTTTCCCGAGCAAAAGGCCGTGCAGCTGAAGGCGGCGCTCGAAGGCATCACGGCTCGTTACGGTTCGCTGACGCTCGACTTTCTGGCGCGCTACCGCACCGACAAGATCCGTGCATGGCTTGAGCAGTTCCCGGGCGTTGGTCCGAAGACGAGCGGTGCTGTCGTCAACTTCTCGACGCTGCGGCGCAGGGCGATGTGCATCGACTCGCATCATCTACGCGTCACGCAGCGGCTGGGGCTGACACCACGGGCCGATGCGGCGACGACCGAGGAACGCCTGATGCGTCTGGTGCCGGAGACGTGGACGGCGGAGATGCTCGACGAGCATCATCAGCTGATCAAGAAGCTCGGCCAGACGATCTGCACGTTCACCGACCCAAAGTGCCGCCAGTGTCCTCTGTTGAAGCTGTGCCCTTATGGGAAAAGGCAGATCGCAGCCGAGGAAAAGATCGAGCAGAGCAACACGCCGAGGGCCTACCGCGAGCCCCGATAACGCAACTATTTTCAACCTTATAAAGCCTGTAATGGCTACGGAATGTCGAGACGCGCCGGCGGCTTCGCGGCCTGTCGGGTGTACTCCGCTGGGGCTACCCTCTTGCAAAATGAATAGTCATTCAGGTAGAACATCGCGTCACAAAGTTTCGCTCTCGCGCGGTTGTCTATTCCGGTAGGCTTCTGGCGCGGCTTTTGAGGTCAGTCCTATGTCGATGTCGTTTTCGCGGCTCTTCTCCCCGAAGTGCCTGGCCGCTGTTGTTTTCATGCTCCTGCTTGCGGTGCAGGGGTGGTCGCAGACTATCTCGACCGCGCAACTGAGCGGAACAGTGCATGATCCGTCCGGCGCAGTGGTTCCCGGCGCCAGTGTCACCATTGCGGATGCCTCGAAGGGCTTCAGCCGCAGTGCGACGAGTGATGGGGAGGGCAACTATCAGTTCCTGCTGCTGCCGCCAGGCACGTATGTCGTGACGGTAACGGCGACGGGCTTTGCCAAGCTGACGTCGAGCAATGTGGTGCTGACGGTGGGTGAGCAGGCGCAGCTGGCTTTGACGCTTTCGATCAGTGGCAGCGAGACCGTCAATGTGACTTCTGGCGCGGAGCTGATTGAGACGCAGCGCAGCTCGCAGGCGACGACGGTCGATCAGCAGAGGATTACGAACCTGCCGATCAACGGGCGCAATTACATCAACTTCACGCTGACCAACTCGCAGATCGCGCGTGATGCAGCTCCGGCGGTGGGTGCGATCCCGACGAGCGGGCTGAACTTCGGCGGCGTGCGCGCGCGTTCGAACTCGATCAACGTCGATGGCGCGGATGCGGGCGATTACATCTCGGGCGGCTCGAGGACGACGGTCTCGCAGGACGCGGTGCAGGAGTTCCAGATCATCACCAATGGCTTTTCTGCGCAATATGGGCGTGCTGCGGGCGGCGTGGTGAATATCGTAACCAAATCGGGCACAAACGATATGCATGCCAGCGCGTACGGCTTCCTGCGCAATCGCTACATTCAGGCAACGAACCCATTTTCGACGGTCGATCAACCTGCGTATACGCGCGTGCAGGCAGGGTTCACGATTGGCGGGCCGATTGTGAAGGACAAGACGTACTACTTCTTTTCAACCGAGATCACGCGGCGGCAGGAGTCGGGTTTTTCGACGATCGGCAGCGGCAACTTCGGGCTGACGAACATCGATGTCAGCAAGTTTTACGGCGCGCCTCCCGGAGCGCTGACGATTCAGGGAACGGCGGCGCAGGCAGCGTTTCTGAGCGCGGTCCCTGCCGCTACGCCGGGAATACAGCAGTATGTGGCGCTGGTTGGCTCTAGCTCGTCGCTGGCTCTGACGGGAAAGAATCCCGCGTTTTTGCAGCCGACGATCGGCACCAGCCGGTTTATTACGTCGGGACAGGCGACGCCGGGTTCGTATGTGCCGTTGAATTCGCTGGTGGGTAATTTCCCGATCACGGAGAAGACGGAGGTGTATTCGCTGCGGCTCGATCACAAGCTGACGGACAGGCAGCAGGTGTTTCTGCGCGCCAGCGCGAGCCCGAGTTTTGTGACAGGCATTCAGGAGAACGCCGCGAATCAGAATCTGGGCGAGAACTCATTCTCGCGTACGGCGTCGCAGCGGTTGCACGATTTCGCGATTCTCGGCCAGCACACGTACCTGATGGGTTCGAACAAGGTGAATGAGCTGCGGTTTCAGTACGCGCGTCATCCCGTGCTGTTTGCTCCGGCGACGACGGCGGGAGGTTCGGGTGTTGCGGTCAACATTCCCGGCTTTGCCTACTTTGGCAAGACGCCGTTCTCGGTGGTGGATCGCATTGAGAACCAGACGCAGCTTGCGGACAATTTCACGTACACGCGCTGGAGCCACACGTTCAAGGTCGGGGCCGACCTGCGCTACATTCCGATCAATCTGAAGCAGGGGCAGCTGTATGGCGGCGGCAACTATACGTTTGGCGCGTTGAATGCGACGGATGTCTCGCCACAGCTGGCGGGGCTGCCGGGCTTCTCGCCGATTCAAGCGTATGGGCTTGGCATTCCTCAGTCACTGGCGCAGGGCATCGGCATTACGAAGTACAAGTACGACCTGAAGGTGCTGGGCGCGTTTCTGGAAGATACGTGGCGCGTGACGCACAGGCTGACGGTGAACGCTGGAGTGCGCTACGACATTGAGGCGTTTCCGACGCAGAGCGCGCTGAATGCGAATACCTATGCGGCCGAGCGCGCGTATAGCATTCGCGAAGGAATCCGGCTGCAATATCTGAACTTCGCTCCACGTGTTGGCCTTGCGCTCGATGTGCGCGGCGACAACAAGACGGTGGTGCGTGCGAACTACGGCATGTTCTACGACAGAGCGCCGGGCAATTTACAGGCGCAGTCGAGCGTGTACAACTCGGCGACGGTGCCGCTGGTGATTCTTGCGGGAGGTTCGCCGTGCACGGCGGCGAGCACGGTGAGTCCGCTGAACCTGAATGCGACGAATGCATTTCAGGGCTCGCTGACGAACGCGAACTGCCTGCCGGTGGCGGGGTTGAATTATCTGCCGAACCAGCAGCGGTTTGATCCGAACAATGTGAATTCGATCTTCGTGAACCAGAACTACCTGTCGAGCGGGTTCCCGCTGGCGATTCTGCCTTCGGGGCTGCCGGCGGATGTGCATTTCGTGACGCCGTATGCGGAGCAGATCTCGTTTGGCCTGGAGCAGGATCTCGGCCACGACATGACATTGAATCTTGCATACAACTGGACTGGTGGACGGCATCTGAACCGTCCGGTCAATGTGAACCCGGTGAATCCGGCGCTGCTGGTGGCAAACTGGCGTGCGGCGGTAGCGGCGGTGAAGGCGGGCACGGCGTCGGTGCTGCCGGGGACTCCAGTGACGGCGGTTGCGGGGCCGACCTCGAATCCGCTGACGGTGGCGACGGCGAGCGGGACGATTCCGTGCGGCCTTGGGCCGGGCGGGCCGTATGTGGCTCCGCCGCTGCTGAACTTCTTCCGGCGCTCGGGCCTGAATGCTTCGCTGGCTCCGTTCCTGGTGAGTCAGGGTGCGGGACAGTGCGTCGCGCTGGCGAGTCAGATTGCTGCGGCGGATGGGCTGGGTGTCGGCATTCCGGTTCCGTTCGGTGATATGACGCCGAACCTGACGACCGGCACTTCGAACTACAACGGGTTGAGTGCGAACTTGAAGAAGCGCTTCTCGGCCGGGTTCGAGTTTCTGCTGAGCTATACGTGGTCGCACGCGATCGACGATTCGACAGATCTGGTTTCGAATTCGGATGCGCCGCAGAGCAACTTCAACCCGAATGCGGAGCGGTCGAGCTCGACCTTCGACCAGCGGCACCGGCTGGTGTTTTCGGGCGTGTACAACACGCGCAAGGTGGGTGCGGGCGGCTTTGCGACGGCGGTGTTTTCGAACGTGACGGTCGCGCCGATTCTTGAGGTGTCGTCGGGCAGGCCGTTCAATATTCTGACGGGAAGCGATACGAACTTCGACTTCGATCCGCTAACGGACAGGCCGAATGCGGTTGCGCCAACGAGCGGGACGACGAGTTGCGGCACGGCGCCGGTGCTGTCGAAGTATTCGCCGACGGGAGCTTTCAATCTGCCATGCTATATCGATGTGCCGGCGGGATCGCCGATCTCGGCTTACGGCGGAAATCTGGGGCGCAATGTTGGGGTGAAGCCTTATGTTGCGTTTACCGATCTACGGATCGCGAAGGGGATCAGCTTCAGCCACGAGGTTTCGCTGCAGCTGATGATGGACGTCTTCAACCTGATCAACAAGAACAACACGCTGGATGTGAACCTGCTTTATACGGCGGCGGGCCAGCGGACGGCGTCTAGCGATCCGCGGCAGTTCCAGTTTGGGGCGCGGTTGTCGTTCTAGGCGCGGGGCCGGTTTGTCCGGCCCAGCATCCTGCAAAGAAATGCAGGGTCCTTCGGCTCCAGCGAACCAGTTTGCTGGAGGGTCCGGTTCCTCGGCTCGCTCGGTTAGCTCGGGCGTCCTGGCTGCGTACCCCAGTGGTCGTTTTTGTGCAAAGTATTCTATTGACTTGCTTTATTGCGACGGTTACCTCTGGGTGCCCAGCGACGACAGGTTCATGACAGCTTCCATTGGTAGAATGAAGGCATACAAAAACCCCGCCCAATGAGCGGGGTTCGTTTTTCCATCCGATGTACCAACTATAGCACGCTGACGAAAACTAATCGGCACCGTCAAAACGGATGCAAGTCTTTTTATGTCAGCTAGTTGTAGGTTCAGGGGGCTTGACAGCCCTTTTTAGGATTGCGTGGCCGTTCCGTGGAACGGGGGCGCAATTGGCATCGTATAGAGAGAAGAAAGTTCCAGATGGGGTACGCGGGAGGTCGCATCGGCCTGTCAGCCCGTTTAGCGTGAGACCGCAACTTGGGATCCACAAAGACGGTTAATTCAGGGGAGCGATGAGAAAGATCTTCAGCGAACGGAAGACGCGTTGGTTGCGTCGTATGGCAGGGTGGCCGGCGGTATGCGCCGCTGCAGTTGCCCTGGTGGGCGGTACACGCCCTGCTCGCGCCGATGTAGCGTTTCTGATGGAAGAGCCCTATGGGCAGTTCGGCAATGTGAATCCGACGGGCCATGGTGCGCTGTACTTCAACCACATCTGCGCAGAGACGCCGACGCGGCTGCGCATGTGCCGCGCGGGGGAGCAAGGCGTTGTGGTGAGCCGGTATTACAAGGTTGGCGGATACGACTGGCTGGCGGTGCCGCTGATGCCGTATCTGTATGCGGTGGACCGCATCGAGGATATTCCGACGATGGCCGATGCAACGCTGCGCGACCAGCTGCGCGATGCCTACCGGCGGAGCCACCTGATGGCGATTGCTCCTGATACGGTTACAAAAGATGGAGCGATGGAGACGCCAAAGGGCGACTGGATTCAACTGGTCGGTTCTTCCTACGACCGCAAGATCTATGGGTTTCAGCTGGAGACGACGCGGGAAGAAGATGAGCGGTTCATCGATATGTATAACGACCGCCGGAATGTGAGTCACTTCAACCTGTTTTACCGCAATTGCGCGGACTTCTCGAAGACGGCGCTGAACAGCTACTTCCCGCATGCGGTGCGGAAGAGCTATGTGCTGGATTTTGGGATTACGACCCCGAAGCAGGTGGCGCGCTCGCTGACGAAGTACTCGAAGAAGCACCCGGGGACGCCGTTTACGGTGTTTATGATTCCGCAGGTGCCGGGATCGATTGCGCGCAGCCACAGGATCAACGGTGTGATGGAGTCGCTGGTGACGTCGAAGAAGTATGCGGTGCCGCTGCTGGTGCTGTATCCGGAGTTTACGATCACGCTGGGAGCGACCTATGTTGTTGCCGGCCGATTCCATCCTCCGGTGGATGCCGATCCGGTGATGTTTCCAGGTGAAAATGCGCGGACGATCGTGGCGCGGAGGGAAGCGCTGGAGCCTGTGATGGCGCTGACGGATATAGACCTGGAGGTCGTGAGCCAAACCCCTGCTGAGGCTGGTGAAATGAGTGCGGCGCGACAGCAGACGGATAGTTCCGCGAAGGGTTTTGGCGGAGTACTTTTTCAGCCTTCGGAGTAGGGTTCTTCAGCGGACGCTGAGCGCGGTGTCGACGTCGAGGACGAGAAGATCGCCCTGCACGATCATGGAGTGGATTTTGAGCGCGGTGAGGCTGATGGCGTAGCCGGTGGTTTCGGCGGATTTGGTGAGGAGCTGCCGCATCAGGTCGGCGGCGTTGACCTTCATCTGCTGCGGAAGCTGGCGCGAGAGGAAGGGCTCGAGTAGAAAATTAAGTTCGCGCGAGTCGGAGAGGTGGTCGATGCGCGCGTCGCGGAAGCCGATGGTTTCTCCTTCTGCATCGGGCAGTATGGAGACGTCGACGTCGCGGGTGAGAGTGACGCCGACGCAGGCTCCGCGCAGGCCGGTGCCGAGTTTGGCGCGGGTGTGGACGCTGACGACGACGCGGTCCTGCACAAATGTGACGTGCGGTTTTTCGGCGTAGACGTAGCAGGCGGAGTGAGCGTTGCCGCGGAGATAGTAGCGTCCGTCGGGCGCGTTGAAGAGCTGCGTCTTGAGGGTGCGTTCGATGGCCTGGGCGGAGACACCGACCTCGGTGGCGCGTGTGGAGAGGGGAGCAGCGAGCAGAAGGATGCAGGCGAGCAGCGGGCGTCGACGCATAGCTCTAGGATAACGGGTGATTGTTTCGTGTTGTTTTAGGGGAGATTTGTCGCAGCTATGGTGTAGTCTGCTTTCGTTTGCGAAACATTGGTTTCAGGAGGCATGAATGGCGGGAGTGACGCGGCGGTCGTTGTTGAAGGGGGCGGCGATGGCCGCGGCGGCAACCAGGATTCCTGGGGCGATGGCGCAGGGGACCAACGTGGTGATGCCGGGGAAGTTTCAGCCGACGTGGGAGTCGCTGAAGCAGTGGCGGATGCCGGAGTGGTTTCGCGATGCGAAGTTCGGCATCTGGGCGCACTGGAGCGCGCAGTGCGTTCCGGAGCAGGGCGACTGGTATGCGCGGCGCATGTACATGCAGGGCGATCATTGTTACGACTTTCACGTGAAGAACTATGGCCATCCGACGAAGGTGGGTTTCAAAGAGATCGACCACATGTGGAAGGCGGAGCGATGGGAGCCGGAGAAGCTGCTGGATCTGTATGTGAAGACGGGTGCGAAGTACTTCATGGCGCTGGCGTGCCATCACGACAATCTGGATTGTTTCGATTCGACGCATCATGCGTGGAACACGATGAAGGTGGGACCGAAGAAGGACATCATCGGCACGTGGGAGAAGCTGGTGCGCGCGCGGGGGCTGCGGTTCAGTGTGTCGAACCATTCGTCGCATGCGTGGCACTGGTTTCAGACGGCGTATGGCTACGATCCTGAAGGCCCACTGGCGGGTCAGCGCTACGACGCGTACACGCTGACGAAGGCGGATGGCAAAGGCCAGTGGTGGGATGGGCTCGATCCGCAGGAGCTGTATACGGGCAGAAACATGGTGATGCCGGATGGCATCAAGACGATTGCCGAGGCGAATGCGTGGCACAAGCAGAATGACGGACGGTGGCTGGAGACGGTGCCTCCGGCGAACCCGGAGTTTGTGAGGACATGGTTTCTTCGCTGCAAGGAGCTGATCGACAAGTACAAGCCGGACATGCTGTATCTGGACGATGAGGAGCTTCCGCTGGGACAGGCGGGGTTGGACCTGGTGGCGCACTTTTATAACGCGAGCGCGAAGTGGCATAACGGCGAGACGCAGGCAGTGGTGTCGGCGAAGGAGTATACGAAGGAACACATGGGCGCGACGATGCTCGATATCGAGCGTGGCAGGGCGCAGGGCATTATGGAGGCTCCGTGGCAGACGGATACGTGCATCGGCGACTGGCACTACAAGCGTTCGCTGTATACGGAGCACAAGTACAAGACGCCGGAGTGGGTGGCGCAGGCACTGGTCGATATTGTGAGCAAGAACGGCAACCTGATGCTAAATATTCCGGTGCGTGGCGACGGCACGATCGACGAGGACGAGTATAAGTTTCTCGACGAGTTCGGGCGCTGGATGCGCGTGCACGGCGAAGGCATCTACGGCACGCGACCGTTCAAGATCTACGGTGAGGGTTTGCCGGATGCGGCGGATTCGCACAACTTCAACGAGAACAAGGGCAGGAAGTTCGACGCGAGCGATATACGGTTTACGACGAAGGGCGACACGCTGTATCTGTTCGCGCTGGGCTGGCCGGAGAGTGGCAAGCTGAAGGTGAAGTCGTTGGCGAAGGGCAATACGCTGTATCCACGTACGATTCGCGGAGTGGAGATGCTTGGTGGCAAAGGCAGGCTACAAGTGACCCAGGACGCAGATGGGCTGGAGATTACGCTGCCTGCGAGGCCTGCGGATCAGCTGAGTGCGTTTGGGTTCAAGGTGTTGTCGTAAAGAGGAGTAGCTGTCTTATAGTGAATCTACTGCTGCGTTCTGAGGTTTATCTGTCCTGTATGGATTGCTGCCGTTCGTTCACTACTCTGTTAAGTCTTAGCCTTTTCTCAGCCGTACTGGCCTCTGCTCAGGGTTCGGCTACACCTGCGGAGATATCGGACCTGGCCCCCGGTAAGGTACGGCATACGATTGAGGCGCAACGGGCACTGATCGCAAGTCATCCGCATGATCCTTCGGGCTATGTCAATCTCGCATACTCGCTGACAGATGCGGGAAGCAACGATGAGGCTCGCGAGGAAGTTGCGAAGGCGGTTGCGGTGGCTCCGCACGCGGCATTTGCCTTTCATGCGCAGGCGTGGGTCCTGCATCACAACGCGATCGGCGTCGATTACGGCAAGGGGTTCGATTACGATGCTTCGCTGGCATCGTTCCGCAAGGCAATCGAACTGGATCCGAACGATCTGGACCTGCGGCAGAGCCTGGCGAATCTTCTGGAGTTCGACCGGAACGGCATTCGCTACGCCTCGGGCGCGAAGCTGAACGAGGCGATTGATATTCTTCGCGACGTGAAGGCGCGGCAGAAGACCGTGCAGACAGAGGTCGAAGACAATCTGATCATTGATCTGTTTTATGCCGGACGATTTGGAGAGGTGATGCCGGAGCTCTCAAATCTGCCGAGCTCACCGGTGCGCGACGGTGTGGCTGTCGCGGCTATCGCCGCTACGAAAGGTCCGGGGGCTGCAGTCGACTTCGCCAATCAGATCGGTGGTGACGAACAGAAGAAGAAGGACGCATTGAACTTTGCCGCGGCGGGGCTGTGGAACATGCGGCTTTACCCGCAGGCGACGGCGATGCTGACGGCGTCGCTTCCCGATGCCCCGGGCTCCGGTGAACTGGCCGCGAAAATTCAGCTCTTTCGCAACCTGCGGCCCTACAAGAGTGCGAACCTGCCTGCGACTGATCCGCGGAGCCCGGTTCAGCGATTGATTGTCGGCGTCATGAGCGACACGTTGACGGAGGAGGTGATAGCAGAGTGCGTCTCTCGCCACGCCTTCGTCAACGAGGCCGACTGGAAGCGCAGTCTGCCCCAGGCCAACACGATCGCGGGTGTCTTCCGGAACCTGTCGCGACAGACGGGGCTTCCCCAGGTGGTGGTGCAAGACATCGTGCTGGGAACAATGAAGATCACCAAGGCGCCGTCGAACGAAGGGGGCTCGCGGATCGTGGTGCAGTTTGCGGGTGTCCCCTCACAAAGCTTCTTTGTCATGCAGGAAGATGGAGGGTACAAGGTTGTTGCGGCCAGCAAGGACCTCGGCAATGTGGGCACAGCGGCTCTCTACCTTTTACACAGTGGTCGTGAGGCGGAGGCAGTGTCCCTGCTGAACTGGAAGCGGGAGATGATGCAGCGCGAGCAGGGCGAGGATCCTTTGGGCGGGCTGCTTTTTGCTCGACTATGGACGAGCGGAAAGAGCTCTGGAGCGCAGTCGATCGAGGTTGCAGCGGCATCGCTGGTGCAGGACAAGACGGAACTCGCCAGTCTACTTTCGCAAATTCAAACGGCGCATGGCGATGCGAAGACGGACGCAGAACGGGAGAATCTGGACCTGTTGCTGGCGTCGATGTATCTACGTGTTGGCGATCGAGCGAACGCAAAGCTAGTCGCAGAACGACTACTGCATGGCCATCCCGACTCGATGACCGCGATCCGGTTCGCGGGCAAGGCATACAAGCTGAATACAGAGTGGGAGGCGTGGCGGTCACTCGTAGAGGCAAGGCTCAAGAGACAGCCAAACGATCGCAGTCTGCTGCTTGAGAGTGCAAACGAGGCTGCGGCAGAGGGAGACTTCACACAAGCCCGTAAGGCGTTGCATAGCATCCTTGCAAGCGGCAACGGCACAGCGGAAGACTACAACCAGTATGCGTGGCTCAGCCTCTTTGTCGCTCAGGTGGATGATGATGCGCTTGCCGCCGCGCAGCAGGCGACGCTGTTGAGCAAGAACAGCAACAGCTCCTATCTACACACTCTGGCCTGTCTCGATGCGGCGCGAGGGCAGACTGCGGAGGCGCGGCAACTACTGCTGGAGGCCATGTCGAGGGGAGCGATGGAAGAGCCAAACGGTGTGATCTGGTACGGCTTTGGCCGCATCTATGAGCAATATGGCCTGATGGATGCCGCGGCCCGGGCGTATCGGCGGGTGAGCAGACCTGAAGATCCAACCGACCCTGTGGATACCTATGTGCTGGCGCAGGCGCGGCTGAAGATGATGCGTGCGAGCTAAATATCTCGAGATATCGAAGGATTAGCGTGTCAGATTGAGCTATTGCTCTGCTGGTGTTTTGGTCGTGCGATGATCGACTGATATCCGTATAAAGAGAATGCTTGCCTGAGGTTAGTCGCAGCGAAGTGTCTCTGCGGGGTCGATTGAGGCTGCTCGTACGGCGGGCAGCATGCACGCGATAGCAGCACCGGCTAAGAGGATGGCCGTGACCGGTGCGAAGACCCAGAGCGAGGCATGATTACCGGGCATCCAGTGCTGGAGCAGCTTGTGCAGCGTGAGATTGAGGGCGAGTCCCACGGCGATGCCGCTGGCGATCGTGGTGAGTGTGGTGCGCGAGACAGTCCAGATGATGTGTGTGCGTCCTGCGCCCAGGGCCATGCGAATGCCTAGCTCGCTGCGTCTGCGTGCGGTCGCGAAGAGTACGGTGCTTGCGATGCCGAAGAGCGAGAGGAAGAGTGCGAGGCCGCTGAAAAAGGTGAAGAGGCTGGAGAAGAGATGCTGCTGCATCCAAATGGGCTGATGGCTCAGGACCTCTTCGAGGGTGCCGATCTCGGTGGTGAAGGAGATGCGCTGTTCGGGATTGAAGGTGTGGAGCGCGGTACGAAGCGGCTGTAGCAGGTCTTGCGGATTACCTGATGTGCGAATGAAGAGCTGGGTGTAGTTCCACATGAAGGCCGTGTAAGGGACGTAGATGGCAGGGGCGACGGGCCGCTCCAGTCCGTTGTTCTGGAAATCGGCGACGATGCCGAGAACCTGTCGCCAGTCGCTGCTGTTGGGTGAGGTGATGCTGGCTGGCCTGCCGTCGTTCTTCAGGGAATCGGCGCGCACCTGCTGACCAATGACGTTGTGTTGGGGAAAGTATTGTTGCGCGAAGGTTTCGTTGACGACGGCGACGAAGTCTCCGCGGCGGTTTTCGTCGCCGCTCCACAGACGGCCGCGGAGGAGAGGAATCTTCAAGGTGGCAAAGTACTCCGGGCTTACAACCTGCACCAATGCGTGTTGTGGCTGCTCCGATTGATGGCCAAGCATCTCGAAAGAAGACGGCAGGCCAAAGCCGCCGAAGGGCTGCGACGGAGGGATTCCACTAGACATGACACCAACCGAGACAACGCCAGGGACTGCAGCTACGGTATCTCGCAAGCGAGAGATGTAGTTGGCATACGCCTGGTGATTCTTATTTGGATCGGGTTTTAACGGTATGCCAATGAAGCCAACGTTGTGCGGATCATATCCGAGGTTCATGGAGGTGATGTGCATGAAACCTGCGATAGCCGCGCCTGCAACGCCGAGCAGGATGAAGGTGAGAGCGACCTGCGCGCCGATGAGCAGGTTGAGCGGCCTGCTGTTTGTTGTGCTGAGTGTTCGAGCCCGCGCCTGCATCATGTGCGAGACGTCAGGGCGAGAAAAACGCAGGGCGGGTGCGAGACCGAAGAGGACTCCGGTGATGAGGGCCAATGCTACGGAGAAGACAAGCACAGGCCAGTTGACGGCGATCGTCGCCTCTTGCGGAAAGGTTCCGGGCATGAGCTTCAAAGGCAATTTGGCCAGCCAGTAGGAGAGTGCTGTGCCGAGCGCTGCACCTGAGAATGCGATGGCCAGCGATTCGACCAGCAGTTGACGAATCATGCGAAAGCGGCTGGCGCCGATGGCGGAGCGGATCGAAAGCTCATGCTGGCGCGCTTCTCCGCGAGCGAGCAGAAGGACGGAGCAGTTGGCGCAACCAATGAGGAGAAGAAAAATAACGGCAGCGAACAGCATTGCCAGCGTACGCCCAGAACGACGAAAGTATGGTGCGGCGATGGGCTCTACGTTCGTGTGAAACTGCTCTGGAAAGTGCCGAGGGGTTTCCTGCCTGAATTTATTAAGGTAGGCCTGAAACTCTGCGTTGGCCATCGCCATTGTCACGCCGGGCCGGAGCTTGATCCACGGAAATAGTGCGGGACTGCGAGAGGCGCTCCATGGGATGTAAACGTCCGCATTGCTTACTGTCTCCGTAAAAGTAAATCGCGATGGCATTACACCGACAATGGTGAAACTCTGATGCTCGAGGTCCAGCGTATGTCCCAGGATCGCGGGATCGCCACCGAATCGCCGCTGCCAGTACTTGTAGCTAAGCACGACTACATCTTGTGAGGCATCGGATAGCTGGAGTCCACGGCCGAGCAACGGAGGAACTCCAAGGAAAGAGTTCATGTTCGGAGTCACGTAAGCGGTACTCACATTCTCCGGAAACGGGCCGCCCGTTTCAGACTGTCCCGCGAGCATGAAGCCAAGTACACTGTCGATCGACGTTGCTTTGATAAAGCTTTCGTACTGCGCGGGCTCGAGGGCGAACCATGTCGGCACCAGTGGTTGCTTCTCGTCGATGAGCGAAGGATTCACGATGCGGTCCGCATCGGCGTAAGGAAACGGATGCAGCAGAGTGGAGTAGATGACGTTGAACATCGCCGACGTCGCTCCAATGCCAAGCGCCAGCGAAAGGATGGCTGCGATGGAGACGGACGGTTGCCGATAGAGCGAGCGGATGCCGTAGCGAATGTCGCCGCCGATCTCGTGTAGAGGGCGAAGTCCGATGGTTGCGCGGAACTTCTCTTTTTGGGTGTCGACGCGACCTAGTTCGAACTTTGCTTGTCGCAGCGCTTCTTGCGGAGATGTGCCCAGCTCCATTAGATGTTGAGCACGAACATGGATGTGGTATTCGAACTCGGCCTCGATCTCGCGGTCTGTCTGCGAACGATGGGCGAGCGCCTTCCACCATGATCGGAGCGGGGCAAGAAAACTCATAATGTCTCCGGAGTGGCGTCGAGAATGGAGCCGACGACGTCCGTCATCTCGGCCCACTTTTCGGTCTCTTTTTTCAAGTGCTTTCGTCCCGTGGCGGTGAGCGAATAGAACTTGGCGCAGCGGTTGTTCTCCGACTCTCCCCACTCGCCGCGAATCAGTCCTTTGTGCTCCATGCGGTAGAGCGCGATGTAGAAGGAGCCCTGGGGAATTTCAAGGCGGCCCTGCGAGATCTGTTGAATGCGCAGCAGAATGCCGTAGCCGTGCAGTGCGCCCAGCGAGACGGATTTCAAGATGAGGATCTCGAGCGTTCCCTGCAGCAGGTCGACTTTATCGCCCATAGGACATCTACTCTCCTATTTGAGATAGGAGAGTAGGTCGCGGTCAGAAAATATGTCAAGCTGAAAGCTAACTATTTCTTGCCTGATCGAGCCATTGTTCCATCTGCTGGTGGCCTACGAGGCCGGCTTGCTGGGAGATGAGTTTGCCTGCCTTGAAGACGGCGAAGTTGGGGATGCCGCGCACGTTGTAGCGGGCGGAGAGCTCGCGGTTGCGTTCCGTGTCGACCTTGAGGACGAGAGCTCGGCCTGCAGTGTTGGCGGCTGTTTGCTTCACTTCGGGAGCGGCCATGCGGCAGGGGCCGCACCAGTCGGCCCAGAAGTCGACGAGGACGGGCACGCGGGCATTCTGGACGATCTCATCGAAAAGCTGCGTGTCGGCGGCGATAGGTTCGTTGACGGGAGCCAGCTCGTTTTTGCAGTTGCCGCAGCGGCCGGTGTCGGCGAGATGATTGGCGGGAATACGATTCTTCTGGCCGCAGTGTGGACAGGTTCGAATGAGGGGCATGGCGTTCGTGCTCTCCCGGAGATTTGGATGCATCGAGGCACAGCAAGGGTACAACGGCCGGGCGATGGCGGCCAGGCCAGCTGCCTGCGATGATAAAGACATGCCACTGTTCTATCTTCGTCGATTGACGGGAAGCCAGCGCACAGAGACGGCAAATCGCCATCTGGCGCGGTATCTTGCGTGTGTTGCCGGCGCGGCGAATGCGGGCGGTTTTCTGGCCGTTCGTCAGTACACCTCGCATATGTCGGGTATCGTTTCGGCGATGGCGGACAACCTTGCTGTAGGCAGCCTGCGCCTGGCGCTGAGTGGATTGGCAGCGGTGCTGGCGTTTCTGTTGGGAGCATTTCTCACAACGTTGTTTGTACGCTGGGCGCGCCGCCGCAGGCTGGAAAGCGAATATGCGCTGCCATTGCTGGCTGAGGCCTTGTTGCTGCTGTTGTTTGGTTTTGTTGGCAAAGCCTTTGCGGGCGGCCGGGTGTTGGGGACGGTGATGTTGTTGTGCTTCACCATGGGATTGCAGAACGCAATCATTACGAAGATATCGGATGCCGTCATTCGTACGACTCATTTGACGGGTATGGTGACGGACATTGGAATCGCCCTTGGCCGCCTGGTGTACAGGGAATCCGTGGAATTGAAGTCTGAGATAGACAGGCTGTGGCTGCTGGGATCGCTGATCGCGTTGTTCTTCGCAGGCGGCGTCATCGGTGCGCTCGGCTTTAAGCATGCGGGATTCTTTTTTACATTGCCGTTGGCTGCAGTTCTGCTTCTGCTGGCTGGAATGCCTGTGTTCGACGATATGCGGCGGCGGGTTTCGGCAGCGTAGTTCTATAAGGTGCCAGGTGTGCCTCCCCAGTCGCGCGGGTCAACGTCGGCAACGGATTGAGAGAAGGTCCAGGTGCGGCCGATGAGGTCGGTTGCGGTGTACTGGCGTTCGCCGTAGGGGAAGGTTGTGGGTGGACGCACGATCTGGGCACCCTGGCTGACGGCATTGGCGTGGTGCTGGTCGGCATCTTCGACGCGGACGAGCAGCGAGTGTGCGATGGGAGTGGTGGCTCCGGCGCCCGGGTGCTGGACGATGACGATGGCTCCGTTACCGAGGGTGAGCTGCGCGCGGTGGTCGGCGATGCGCAGGCGCAGGGTGAAGCCAAAGGCGGAGCAGAGCCAATCGATGGCTTCGCTGAGGTTGGGGTAGGCCAGCTCGGGGATGATGGTGCTGTCAGGGACGGAACGGTTCTTGAGCATACGTTGTCACCTTCTAAGCAGAACGATAGTACATGCAGCGGGCGGGCAGGTGAATAGGGGCAAGCTAACGAATGGATGCATCTGCAGTTAGGTGATCCGATGCGGGCGATGCGACAGGGTCTTTCCGCGATTTCTACTGGGCTGAAGGACTGACTGAATTTTCTATACACTGTACACAGCATTATGGTATACACCGTATACAACGATGTTGACGACGACAGAAAAGATTGCGAACGCGGCACGGAAGCTGCTCGATAAAGAGGGTGTACAGGGTGTGACGATGCGCCGCATTGCGACGGCAGTGGGTATTACGCCGATGGCGCTGTACCGGCATTATCCAAACCGTGATGGATTGCTGAATGCACTGGCGGATGAAGGCTTTGCGCAATTAGCGGAACGGCTCGCTGCATTGCGATTGACGGGCAGTATCGAGCGACAGCTGACGAAGATTCTCGACCTCTTTCTCGACCATGCGTTTGAGAGGCCGCATTTGTTTGAGCTGATGTTTCTGACACGGCGCGAGGGCGCACGGCAATATCCGCAGGACTTTCGCGAGAGGCGATCGCCGACGGCAAATGTGTCGGCGGATGTGATTGCGCATGCCATGGAGACGGGATACTTCCACAAGGACGATGTGTGGGAGATTGTCTTCGAGACCGGCGCGTTGATGCAGGGGTTGGTGATGTTGTATCTGGGAGGCCGCATGGCGATGACGCAGGGTGAGTTCCGTGCTTTCTGCCACAGGTCGTTTGGGAGGTACTTTAATGGCATCCGCAAATAATGTCCGGCAATTGGGTGAGGCGATAGCCGCTGCTGCTGTCACGGCGGCGCTGTTCTATTTCGGCAATGGTCTGGAGCCGCGCTGGTGGCTGGTGTGGCTTGCTCCGCTGCCGCTGCTGGTGTTTGCGTTGCGAAGCTCGTGGTGGGCTGCAGGTCTCGCAGCGGTAGTGGCGATGCTGGTTGGGAATCTGAACATGTGGAGCTACTTCACGAAGACGCTGGGAATGCCTGCGGTGGCATGGATGCAGATCTACATCGTTGCGGGCATCTTCTTTGCGTTGGGTGTGCTTTTGTTTCGCGCACTCGCATTGCGTGGCGCCGTATGGAGCGCCCTGGTGGCGTTGCCGGCGATGTGGACCACGATGGAATACGTGCGCAACCTGACGACACCGCATGGTTCGGCCGGAAGCCTCGCGTATTCGCAGCTTCAGTTTCTGCCGTTCCTGCAGGTTGCCTCGCTGACAGGTCCGTGGGGGATGACGTTTCTGCTGGTGCTGTTTCCTTCAGCGTTGGCGTTGGGATGGCATCTGCGCATGAAGGATCGTACGCAGGCCGCGTATGTGGTGGGTGCAGGGATGGGTGTCATTGCCCTCGCGCTGATCTTCGGTTCGGCGAGGCTCGCAATGCCAGAGAAGCAGACCGCACGTGTTGGACTGATCACGTCAGACGTTCAAGGAAACCTGCTGGTGACCGATCCCGGAGCCGATACGGAGAGGCTATTTCGCGACTATGCAAGTACGGCGCGAGCTCTGGTTGCCCAGGGAGCGCAGGCGATCGTGATTCCGGAGAAGCTTGGCGTGACACTGGAGGGAAAGTCGGCGGAGACGGATGCCGTGATGCAGTCGCTCGCAATGCAGACGGGAGCGACGGTGGTTGCGGGCGTCGTTCACGTGGATGCTCCGGTGAAGTACAACGAAGCGCGCGTGTATCAGCCTTCGTCGTCGGCGATCGAGCGATATGACAAGGAGCACATGCTGCCTCCATTTGAGTCGAACCTGAAGCCGGGCACAGAACTTGTTCTGCTGCCGAAGAAGGACCAGCTGTGGGGCGTCGCCATCTGTAAAGACATGGATTTCCGCGACCCGGCGCGCCGCTACGGAAAAGCGGGCGCAGGACTCATGCTGGTTCCTGGATGGGACTTTGTCGTCGATGCAGGATGGCACGGACACATCGCGGTGATGCGCGGCGTCGAGGACGGCTTCAGCATCGCTCGCGCTGCGAAGACGGGCTATCTGACGGTGAGCGATGATCGCGGACGCATCATTGGCGAAGTGCGCAGCAATGCGGCTCCCTTTGCCACGCTACTGGTCGATGTCCCATCAACGCACCACGCAACACTGTATCAGTTGATGGGCGATTGGTTTGCGTGGCTCTCGATTGCAGTGCAGACGTTTGCGGTTGTGCGTGTCATGCTGCCAGGCAGCCGTGCTTAGGACGAAGCATGTTCAGAAACTGTAACGTACACCTCCTTCAATGCGGCGGCCGTTGTCGGCGGCGTAGGGTACTCCGAATAGTGGTGAGCCGAGGACGCCACCGACGGTCTTGACGTTTGTGTGGTTGAGCACGTTGGCCGAGCGCACGTTGAGTGTGAGTGTCTGTGCGTGTTCGGCCTTGGCGTTGCGCGTTAGCTTGAAGGCTCGTTGCAGGTTGGTGTCGAGATAGAAGGTCCAGGGCATGACGCCCTGGTTGCGCGGAAAGACGCCTGTGCCTCCGCTTGCGATCAGCAGGCCGTAGGGTGTCTGGATGGCTCCGGCTTGCCCTGGCGTGGCGTACTGCGGACGATCGTTGAAGTTGCCATCACCGTTGTTGTCGAAGCCGGTGGTGATGTTGTAGTGCGCGTCGCCTCCGCCGTTGAAGTTGGCGCTGAGCTCGAGCTTTTCCGGCAGCTTGAAAGATGCGTTGCCGAAGACGTTCCACATGGGCTGGCCGGTGCGATGCGCGAACTCACCTGCGTTCGAGGTGGAAGTTTGCGGCGTGGAGAATTCGTTGTCGTCGGTGTCGTCGACCAGGTTGACGCGGACGCTGCCGAAGAAGAACTGCACGCGCTTCAGGGAGTGCTGCTCGATGCCGACGAAGACAGCGTTGACGCGTCCCTGCCCGCTGGCCTGCATCTGCAGGATGTTGAGATTCGCCGGGCCGGGGCGCGGGCCGTAGGGATTGTCGTTGAGCGGCGAGTTGATGTTGTTGGTGCGTGTGTAGTTCCAGATGCGTCCGTTATAGTAGTCGGCCGAGAGGTTGAAGCTGTGGGGCAGCACGCGTGTGCCACCGATGTTCCAGGCGCTCCATGTGAGGTTCGTCAGGTGTGGTGAATACTGGCGGATGCTGTGGATCGGCGTTGCGCCGACGAAGGGGCTGCCGTAGACGGGACTGTAGATGGTGCTGGTGACGCGGTCGACGCCGTTCATGCGCTGCACTTCGGACTGGTCGCCTTTTCCGAAGCGGCCTGCGAACATGCCGCCGTGCGCGTGCAACGTCCAACGATTCTTCTTGTCTGGTGACCACAGGATTCCCATGCGCGGCGTGAGGGAGCCGAGCAGTGTCGGGTTCGTCTGCCAGAAGTAGCGCAGGCCCGAAGCGATGTGAACACCGTGGCCCATGTTCCAGTCGTCCTGCACGAAGAAGGCATTCTGTACGAGGGTGAAGTTGACGGTAGGCGAGCCGGCGACGTTGCTGTACGTTGTCGGCGTTCCTCCGGGCAGATGCGCGAGTGCGCGGCGATACTGCTCAATGCCGGAGATGGTTTCGGTCTGACCCGTAGGATTGCCGCTGGCGTCGAGCACAGGCGCGATACCTCCGCCGAAGTTATAGGTGCCGTTGAAATTGTTGGTGAGCGTTAGGCGCTCGCGGTAGACCCACAACTGCATGCCGGCTTTGATCGTGTGGTTCTTGGTCGTGAGGATGGCGTCGTCGTCGTACTCGGTGGCGAGCTCATGCAAACGCTGCGGGCCCAACGCAGCGCCACCACCGGTGAAGGCTCCGGCTACCTGCAATGAAGTTGTTTTCGCGGTGGGATTGTCGGTCTCGCCGTCCCACTTCAGGCTCAGGCGAGCCTCGTGCATCAGGTGGGCCGAGGCGGTCGTGATATTGCTGAAGCGCAGAATATGTTCGTACTGCTGGCTGTCGTAGCCCGCCTCGGCGAGCGCCGTGCCGCCCACACCGACGTTCTGCAGATGATTTACGTTCGCGCTGTAACTGGTCATGAAGGTGTTCTTCGGAGTGATCTGCCAGTCAACCTTGGCGGTTCCGATCCACAGGCGCTGCGGTGTGGAGACGTTGGCGACGGTTCGCGTTGCGTTACCGCTGGGGTCGAGCGTGATGGCGTTCACGACGGCGAAGTTGTCGATGCTGCGGTGCTCGAGTGTCATGGTGAAGTCCGAGCCCTTCTTGCGGATCGGGCCGGTCAGCTCGAAGCCGTAGCGCTGCTTGCCCAGGGCGGCCTTGCTGGTGGAGAAGGGATCGCGCGCGTTCATCCACGGGCTGCCGTTGGTGGCGAAGAGTGCGCCGTGGTACGTGGGCTGGCCGGGCTTGGTGTAGACCTCGACGCGTCCGCCGCCGAAGGGAGGCTCGCGGTACTCGGCGGAGAATTGATCGGGGTTCACCTTGATGTAGGCAATGGAGCTCTTCGGCGGCAGCTTGCTGGAGTCCTGAAAGCCGTCAACGGCGATGGTGGCGTTCGAAGGATTGCCTCCGGCAGCAGCGGCGAGCTGTTGCAGCTGGCGCAGCAGATCGTCGGGGTCATCGGCGAGCGACTGCAGGCGGTTGCCTGCGATGGTCTGCGTCGGGCCGCTCGACGTGGCGCTGGCAGCCGATGGATTGTCGTCAGCGTCGACGTCGAGGTTCGTCTGCACCTCTTCGAGCTTCAGTGTGAGATCGACAGCCGTAGGATGCGGCGTCTTAAGCGCAAGCGTCTGCGTGGCGAATCCCTGCGCTGAGACAGAGAGCTGATGCGAGCCTTCGGCGACGCAGTTGAAGCGGAAGTGTCCGTCGGCGCCGCTCGTCTCCGGAGCGCCGCCATCGAGCGAGAGCGAAGCGCCGGGAATAATCGCCTGCGTGGCATCGTGAACGATGCCTGTCAGCGCAGTGCTGTTTCGCGGGCAGGGAGTCTGCGCCAGAGCATAGGGGAGCGCAAGCGCAGCAAGAGCTGCGGCAGCGAGAAGCTTCATAAGCCACCTCGTTGGGGGTTCGGGGTAAACGTGCAGCAGTTGGCCGCGCAATCGTGGCGCGTGGCGTGACCGCTTCCTGGGAACTCGAAGATTAGCTACGCGCGCTGTTGCGTAAAAGTTCCCTTGCGGGGATGTGGTTGAAGACTCCTACGCGCGACGGCGGTACTTGATCGCGAACTCGTAGCCGGGATTCGGCGGGAAGAGTTTAGCGACCTGCTTCAGGCGGTCGGCCAGCGGCTGCGGGGCCAGCAGCGGGTACTCGCGCTCGCGCAGCTCCGTGTAGTCGAAGTCGATTGCCAGCGAGAGCAGATAGATAGCGACGGCGTCGGAGAAGGCACTATCGAGGAAGTTGTTTTTCGCGCGTTCGTCGACGATCGGTTTGCCTTCGGCTCGCGTGGGCTGGCGATCTCCTGCCAGCGACAGGTGGCGCGCCTCCCAGGCGTCGTGCGAGGTTTCGCCGCGCACATCGGAGAGCGCCTGCGACCAGGCCATCTGCTGAAAGCTGTCGGGCACGCCGGCAACTTCGACGAAGGCGTGGCCGACGTTGATGAAGAACTCGAATGCCAACGCGAAGCGGTCGTTCAGCAGCCGCGTGGAGATGAAGACGCCCTCGGCGTTGTCCAGTGGAACGTTCCGGTGGCAGATGGCCTGGTCGCCCAGCTCGGTTGTGTAGGCCGGAGCGATGAGGGTGGCGTCGCCGCCTTCTCCGGCGCGGCGCTCCGAGAGCGCAAGCGGGACAAAGTAGTAAGCCTTGCGTGACAGAGCAGCAGCGATGGCCGTCGGGACCGCCTGCACGATGCGCTGCAGGTCATTGTCGGCAAGCAGGTTATCGCCAAATGCCGCATAGGCGATTCCGTTGGGTGCCCGCTGCACCGTCGTTTCCCTGGCCACCTGCGACGCCTTGATGAGGCTGTTGGCCAACCCGTCCTGAACACCTTCTGCCATAAGGCAGTATTCTACTTCTATGGCGCAGGTATCGCAGACAGAAGATGGTGTGAGGCCTTCGGGCAGCAGCAGGGCAACTCTCTTTGGAGCTCCCATAGGCGAACTGGGCTGGTTTGCGAGCCTGCTGATCGGCGCAGCTCTGGGCTTTGCGGCGTTTTTTCTGGCGACGTTTGTGGGGATCGTCGGCATTACGATTTACAACTCGTCGACGCATCACACCGTGGATTACTCCCTGAGCTATATGCGCGGCGGCCTGATTACCGGATTGCTGGTCCTGATCCTCTCCTGGGCCTACCTGGGCTCGCTCTGGGTGAAGCGGATCACCAGCAGGTAGCCGAAATTGCCAACGGTTTTAAGCCGCAGAGCGTTGCAGCTATGTCATTTGTCCGTAGTCAATCGATGAATCGTACCCGTATGATTCGGTCACACTTTTGTGCGCGCTAAGGCCGTAAGCGGGTTTTCGTGGCCGCTTCTGCAGGTTTCTCCGTTGCAGGGAAGCGTCTGCGGCTTGAATCTTCTGGCGCATAACCGGATTTTGCGAGGAGGAAAGCATGGAGATCAGTTCCAGGCGTCGTTTTTTTGGTAAGGCAGCATCTCTGGCAGCGGCCGTGATGGGCGGCACGAAGCTCTTCGGACAGCAGGCGGCGCCGGCTACGCCTCCCGTACCGAGCGGGCGTGGCGGAAATCACACGCATAACGGCATCTTCTACTTCTCTGGCACGGGTTCGAACGATGGGTACGGGCGCGAGGACCACGTTCTGGTGACCGATCCGTTTGAGAAGCATGTGACGCGCTCGATGGACGCGCTGAAGCGTTCGCTGGAGCGGAACGGCTCGACGATGGACAATATTCTTAACATGCAGGTGTTCATCTGCCTGCCGCATGCGGATTCGATTCCGATGCCGACGGGCAAGGCGCGTTTCGATGCGCACAAGGCACAGTATGACGCGCTGAACAAGATTTATGGAACGTACTTCTCGCCCGGTAAGGCTCCGGCGCGTGCGTGCATGGCGGTGGAGTGGATTCCGGGCGATTCGCTGGTCGAGTTTGTCGGCAGCGCACAGGTGGTGAATCCGCCTGCTCCTCCGGCTCCGAAGCCGCCTGCGGGAGTTTGAGCTTTTCAAGAAGGTTTGCAGCAGGACAACGAGCAGAAGGATTAGGAAAGGGATAGTGCAATGAACCTGAAGTGGAATCGCCGGTCGTTTCTGTCGACCCTCGGAGCTGCCACGGGCAGCCTGTTAGCCCCACAAGCGGCCGTGGCCCAGAAGAAGAAGGACGAGAAGCCGGGCGTCGACGGTCATGCGATCGTCCCGATCAAGTCGGGCCTGGGCTCGACGGGCGATATCTACGCCGAACTGGGTGTGACGCCTCTGGTGAACATCGTTGGTACGGTGACGGTGATCGGTGGCTCGGTGATGAAGCCCGAAGTGATGGAGCTGATGCGTCAGGGCAACCAGCACTTCGTGATGATCAACGAGCTTGAGGTCGCGGCGGGCCGCTTCCTGCAGAAGCTGTGCAAGCTTCCCGAGGGTTATACGGGCCTGGTGACGGGCGGTGTGGCTGCGGGTATTGTCGTGGCTTATGCCGGAATGCTGACTGAGGACCTGGAGCCGCGCATGAAGGCTTGTCCTGACCTGACGGGCTTTCCGAAGACCGAGGTCATCATCCAGAAGGCGCATCGCAACAACTTCGATCACCAGGTGCGGCAGACCGGCGTGAAGCTGGTCGAGGTGGAGACGAAGGACCAGATGATCAACGCCATCAACGACAAGACGCTGGCGATGCACTTCATCAACATCCAGTCGGACGGCGGTAAGGTTTCCGGGCCGGAGATGATCGAGATTGCGCGGAAGGCGGGCATCTACACCTTCAACGATGCTTCGGCCGACGTTCCGCCGAAGGAGCGGCTGTGGGAGTATCCGGCGCAGGGCTGGGACTTCGTGGCGTTCTCGGGCGGCAAGGATATCTGCGGTCCGCAGTCGACGGGCTTCCTGTTCGGCAAGGAGAAGCTGATCCGCTGGGCGCAGATGAACATGAGCCCGCAGGAGGATCGCATCGGCCGCTCGAGCAAGGTGGGCAAAGAACAGATCTTCGCTGCGCTGAAGGCGATCGAGATGTTCGTCGAGCAGGACTACGACGCGGTGATCCGGAGCTACGACGCGCGCGCCGAGGTGATCTCGAAGGCGGTGGCGAAGTTTGGCGTGACGGCTCTGCCACGCCAGTTCAACCCGAATGCGCTGGGCAATGTGACTCCGCACTACAGCTGGAAGATCGACCAGACGAAGACGAGCCTGACAGCGCAGGATGTGATGAAGGCGCTGGCGGAGACGAAGCCGGTGGGCATCGGCAGCATGAATGCGGATGCTGCGGGTATGCGCGGCCGCAATCCGGATGCTCCGGCGCATCCGCCGGAACAGCGTCGCCGCCGTCAGCAGGACCCGACGACGTTCGGGTTTGCGATGTGGCAGCTGAAGGACGGAGAAGATAAGTACATCGCCGACCGGCTGGTCGAGATTTTCTCAACGGCGAAGAAGGCTTAAGCGGGTGGACCGGGGGAGGGACCCCCTCCCCCTTTATAGTTTTGTAAGGCCCTTGTTTTGTTCGGCTTATGCGATTTGCACAGGCTAAAATATTCAAGGCAAGGAAGTTAACCCTAAAAATATTGATTCTGAATGAGTTAGCCCCGGCTTTGTGCCGGGGCTTCTGTTTTGTTTGCTGATTTAAGTGTAGCGAAGCGAGGGAAACTAATCGGCAGATTTTTTGGGGTTTATTTGTTTTGGAATGAGCAGGTTACGAATTCCGGGGGCTTGACAGGCGTTTTTGCTCCACTTTTTGGCCTGAGCGTTCCGGCTGCGGCTCCATACGAGCCTCTCACCCCCAACGAGCAAGCTCGTCGGGAACCCCCCGAGCCTTCGGCAGAGCGGTGGTCCGGTGACCGCGCTGCGGTTCCGATAGCGCCAGATCCTAGGTGGCTTTGCGCTGGAAGCTGGTCTTCTTGTTGGGTGCGGAGGAGGGCTTGGCCTTGGGGCCGTTGCCGGAGGCAGCGAAGTTTTTGTCGCCGCTCTTTTGCTGGGCCATCTTTTCGCGGAGGGCCTGGAGCTTCTGTGCTTTGGGGCTGAGGCCGCCGATCTTTACGCCGCTGGGCTTCTGGGGGATGAAATCACTCATGAGGGAGATTTTCTCATGCTGCAGGCGAATTTGTGCGTGTGGTTCGAGCTTCCGGTCGAAGGCCGACATCGCCTGTGTGATGACAGGGCTGCTCCGATAGGAGGCAGCCGATGTGCAGGAGCGCGTGTGCCGGGTTTGTGTGGGTCGGAATGTTTGGGGAGCATTCTGGAAAAATGCAGGTTCTTTCGATTTCATCTTCGCGTGCAGAGACCGACTCCATCTTTGCGTGCAGAGACGCCGCCGAGGCCGCTCAGAATGACATGGCTTGACGGTGCATCGCGGATTTCGCCGATACGGACTAGCTCGATTGTGGGATGGGAAATGGGAGGTGGCTGGAGCTAAGGTGGAAGCTCGCGATAGAGGAGCTGAAGACCATGTCGATGCATAGTGGGGAACAGACACGTATTCGTAGCGTAGCGGCGAACTCGATGCTGCAGAGGAACAGCTCGGTTGTTCTGCGGCTGACGGAGCAGGGATTCGAACTGACTTCGGAGGGTGAGACCGAGCCGGTGATCTGCGAGAGCTGGCCGCGGGCGAAGCGGGTGCTGCGGCGGCTTGGTGTGCCGGACCACAAGATCGATGTGATCAGCAGCCAGTTGTCGGCGGGGAATGGCGTTGTGGTGCGCACGCGGATTTAGTGCGGTTCGAGCTTCGTTTCGAAAGGCCACATCCTGCGATCGAGCTGCGATAGGGAGCCTCTCTGTCGCCTGCGGTATGTCACGACTATCGGAGTGAAGTCTGGTTCCAGCCCGCCTGGGGACAGCATTCTGCTATCCTTCGATATTCAGAAAAGGCTTACCCACTTGTGGAGGACCATAACGCATGACATTTGTACGCACCGTTGCGTGCTGGAGCTGCTTTGCGGCTGCTGCAGCGACGCTCACCCTACCTACGCTTGCCGCTGACAAGAAGGCCACGAAAGAGCCTGTCGCGGCGACACCTTCTTACTATGGGCCGCAGCCTGCGACCGAGAACCTCGACCTGACGATGTATGCGCGGATTCGCGAGGAGGGCTTCATGCACTCGCACGTGATGGAGTTTGCCGACGCGTTGACGAATGGCATTGGGCCGCGCCTGACGGGTTCGCCGAACATGAAGAAGGCGAACGAGTGGACGCGCGACACGCTGACGAAGGTGGGTCTTGAGAATGCGCACCTGGAGGACTGGGGCGAGTTCGGTATGGGCTGGCAGCAGATTGGCACGACGGCGAGGATGATTGCGCCGGATACGGCTCCGCTGTGGATGCAGGCGGCGCCGTGGTCGCCTTCGACCAGCGGTCCGGTGACGGGCGAAGCGGTGTTGATGAACCTGACCGACATGAAGGACCTGGATCAGTTCAAGGGCAAGCTGAAGGGCAAGATCGTGTTGTTTGGAGCGATCCGCACGACGCCGGATCTCGATAAGGCACTGTTCAGCCGTTATACGGAAGCAGAGCTGAAGGAGATGGAATCGGCGGAGCTGAAGGGTGGCCCCGACTACAAAGCGTTGCTCGAACGTCGCCGCAAGGTGTACGAGCTGCGCGCGGCGGCGCTGAAGCTGATGGCGGATGAAGGTGTGGTGGCCATCATTACTCCGTCGCGCGATGGAGGAAAGGGCGGCGGCACAGGAATCATCTTCGACGACAATACTGCGAACCTGGCGTTGAGTGCGCAGAAGAGGGAGAACGCGATCACGATTCCTAACGGGCCGATGATCGTTGAGAACTACAACCGCATTGCCAGGCTGCTGGAGCACAAGGTGCCGGTCACGTTGGAAGTAAACATCGAGACGAAGGTCACGGGCGATCACGAACATGGCTTCGATACGGTGGCGGAGATTCCGGGGACGGATCCGAAGCTGAAGGACCAGGTGGTGATGGTCGGCGGACATCTGGATAGCTGGATTGCAGGCACGGGCGCGACGGACAATGCTGCGGGCTCGGTGGTTGCGATGGAGGCCGTGCGCATTCTGAAGGCGCTGGGCGTGAAGCCGAAGCGCACGATCCGTATCGCGCTGTGGTCGGGCGAGGAGCAGGGGCTGTATGGCTCGCAGGGTTATGTGAAACAGCACTTCGGTACGTTTGCGGAGCCGGAGCATCCGGATCCGGCGAGCATGCCGAGCTTCCTGCGCTCGAAGGGCAAGCTGAACACGACGAAGGAGTGGGAGACGCTGGATGCGTACTACAACCTGGATAACGGCACGGGCAAAGTGCGCGGCGTGTATACGCAGGAGAATTTCGCGATCGGGCCGATCTTCGCGCAGTGGATCGCTCCACTGAAGGACCTCGGTGTTACGACGATTACGAATCGCAACACCGGCGGCACGGATCATCTTTCGTTCGATGCGGTGGGCCTGCCGGGCTTCCAGTACATCCAGGACGATATGGATTATGAGACGCGCACACACCACTCGAACATGGATACGTTCGATCGTCTGCATGAGGACGATCTGAAGCAGGCCGCGGTGGTGGAGGCGATCTTCCTGTACAACACGAGCGAGCGCGAGCAGATGATGCCACGCAAGCCGTTCCCGCATCCGGAGCTGGATAAGCAGAGGTCGGCTCCGATTGAGGGGATTTATCCGAATGCGGAGAAGTAACTGCTGAGGTGCAAATGAAGCGGCGAGAGCTTGATGCTCTCGCCGCTTTTTTTGCACGGCATTTTGTTTACCAGGTGTAGTGCACGGTGTAGGTGAAAGTCGTTTCTCCCTTGGCGGGAACGGTGATGGGGAAGTCGATGGTGTTGCTGTCGCGCTTGGTGTAGTCGGCGGATTTGGCGGTGACCTGCCAGTTCTGCGCGCGGTGCAGGTGCTCGATGGCGTGGATGGTGACGGGCTGCGTCTTCTGGTTGGAGAGCGTGATCTCGAAGCTTTCGTCGATGGTGTGGGCGCGGGTGTCGGTGTGGAAGTCGGTCTGCTTGCGTGAGCCGGTGAGATCGAAGGCGTTGCCGCTGGTGACTTTGACGGTCTGTTCGGCGGGCGTGTGCTGGATGTTGTTTTCGCCGACGAACTGCATCTGGCCGGTGGAGTCGCGGCGATAAAGACGCAGACGTCCGGCGGGCAGGGGCATGCCGAGATGGTTGGAGTCGGAGTTTTTGATCTCCTGCTGGATGGTGACGCGCTTGTTGCCGGTCAGGCCGTAGTCCGGCTGGACGTTGTGGAAGCCGAGATAGATGGGTTGGTAGAGGGCATTGCCCTCGTATTGGTAGGTGCGCTCAACGGTGACTTTGGAGGCTTCGATGAACTGTATCTGTTTGGTCTCGCTGTTGCGCAGGGCGACGGTGCGGTGCAGGTCGTAGAGGTGGAAGTCGTCGAAGGCTTGTTGGGTGACTTCGGGTGGTGGGGCCGCTACTTCTGCCATGGCCAAGTTGCCGGCGACACCTGCACCATAAGCTCGACCTCTGAACTGCTGCACCTTCGCGACATCACCGGCCATGAGCTGGATGGTGGTTTGCGGAAAGTCGGTGCCGGAGTTGTTGTTGATGGTGACCCAGCCGAGGACGTCGGCGAGCTCGGATGCAGCGGTGGTGGAGCTTTCGGGAAGGACGATGTTGTAGTTGGCCTGCCAGCTGAGACCGTGGGTGATGTAGGCGAGTTCGGCGGGGAAGTTTGCGGCCTTGGGTGCGTAGATCTGCCAGCGCAACGTAGGCTTGAGGAGTAAGCCGTCGGTGGTGGCGGGGAACAACGGCGTGCCGGGAAGCTGGAACTGCATGCGGCCATCGACTTCGATGAGTGGGTTTTCGCCTGCGCGGATGATGCGGCCCTGGATGATCTTTGCGGGAAGCTCATGGGGCTGGCCGGACTCGGTGCCGTAGCGGGTTGCAGGTTGAAGCTGAAAGTCGATGGTCTTGCCTTCGTACTTTTCGAGCAGCCATTGCTGGGTGACGACGCCTGCGTCGTAGTTCTGTTCGGCGATGGTGAAGGCGTTGTGGCTGGAGGGATCGCGCAGGACGACGGAGTCGGGCTCGAGCTGGCTGGTGACGCTGGTGGTGAGCACTTCGTTGTTGCCTGTCTTCAGGTCGAGCGGCACGGTGGTGCGTGCGACGGCGAAGTCCTGGTTGTAGATGGTGAGCGCGGTTGGTGAGGTCGAGGCAGATTGTTGTGCGAAAGATGTGGCTGCAAGAGTGAGTGCAAGGGAGGGCAGAAGATTATGACGCATGCGCGCTTGAATCCTTTCCGGTGAAGCATGGGTTTAGACCCCGGGGATCATCAAAAGGTTCCCTGTGCGGTGAATTAAATCTTTCGTCATCGATGCGCATCGCCTCGAACTATCCTGGGGGCTCAAGGCCGGTATAGGCTGTTTGCGTGAGCGCAGACGAAGCAGCGGAGATTCTTTCCATCGACGGGCGCGAGGTGCGCGTGACGCATCCGGGCAAGCTGTATTTTTCGCAACAGGTGCGGGTGACGAAGCTTGATCTGGTGCGTTATTACCTCAGTGTTGCTCCGGGCGCGTTGCAGGGAATTCGCGACAGGCCTGTGGTGCTGAAGCGATTTGTGAATGGTGCGGAGGCGGAGCCGTTCTATCAGAAGCGTGCGCCAAGCGACCGGCCCGCGTGGATGCGTTCGGTGACGCTGTCGTTTCCATCGGGACGCACCGCGGAAGAGATCGTTGTCGACGATGCGGCGGGGCTGGCGTGGATCGTCAACCTGGGATGCATGGAGCTGCATCCGCATCCGGTGCGCACGGGCGATCTGGATCATCCGGATGAGTTGCGTGTCGATCTCGATCCGATTCCCGGCGTGGGCTGGGACGATGTGCGTCGCGTGGCGATGGAGGTGAAGGCACAGCTGGAGGAAGTGGGTCTGCGCGGCTGGCCGAAGACGAGCGGCTCACGCGGGATGCATGTGAATGTGCGTATCGAGCCGCGATGGACGTTTACGGAGGTGCGCCGTGCGGCGATTGCGTTGTCGCGTGCGGTGGAGAGGCGCGTACCGCAGCTGGCGAGTTCGAAGTGGTGGAAGGAGGAGCGGCACGGTGTCTTTCTGGATTACAACCAGAATGCGAAGGACAGGACGACGTGCTCGGCGTACTCGGTGCGTCCGCTGCCGGATGCGCGCGTGTCGACTCCGCTGGAGTGGGATGAGGTGATGCAGTGCGATCCGGCAGAGTTCACGATCTTCACGGTACCGAAGCGGTTTGCGGCGAAGGGTGATCCGCATGCCGCGATGGATGAGCATGCAGGATCGCTGGAGGCGCTGCTGGAGTTGGCGGCACGCGATGAGGCCGCAGGGTTGGGCGATGCTCCGTGGCCGCCACACTTTCGCAAGATGGAGGGCGAGGCTCCGCGTGTTGCTCCTTCGCGTGCGAAGAAAAAGAGTGCTGCGGATGGAGATGCGCAGAGCGATGCGCCGAAGCGGCGTCAGTCGAAGATGCCGCTTCTTGTGATTGCGAACTCGACGAAGAAGGATGAGGCGCTGGCAGGGCTGGAGCGTTGGAAGGCGAAGTATCCGGAAGCGGCTGCTCTGCTTGCTGTGGACGATGTGCTGGTGGATTCGATGCGCGGCAGCTCGTCGACGTGGACGCGCATTCGCGTGAATCTGCGGCATGTGCCGGAGGCGATCAGGCCCACGCAGGAGACGCCTGATCCGGATGACGATCCGACGCGCAAGTGGAGAGAGTGGCGTGCTGCGGGTGGCGATGCGCCGGAGTGGCCGAGGCGTTCACGGAAGAAGAAAGAATAAGATCCGCACGTCTGCTGTGAGGCTCATCGCAATGCGAGTGCGGTGGGATGGTTCGGTTGATAGAGGCCGACCTCGCCTCCTCCGGGAAGCTGGATCTTTGTGAGTGAGCCCCAGCGCTGTTCCTGAACCGGGGAGCACTGGACGCCTTTATCGTTGAGCGAAGTGATTTCGGCCTGCAGATCGTCGCACATGAAGTAAAGCTCATGGGCTCCGTTTTCGCTGGCTGGGTGAACTGCAATCTCTGCCGGCGGCAGTGCAAAGATCAGCCAGCCGTGGCCTGCGTCCACGTGGTTAAAGCCGAGGGTATCGCGGAGGAAGGTGCGGTCTGCCTCGGCGTCTTTGCTGTAGAGGATGATGTGAGTTCCTGAGATCATGGCTCCTCCTCCAAAGAAAATTAGCGGCCTGTGCGGAAGATGTCGGCCAGCTCGTGCGGTGCGACGACTTCGAGTTGCGCGTAGGTGCATTCGTGCGGCGGTTTGTCGGTGCGCCAGCGACGGAACTGGGCCATGTGGCGGAAGCGTGTGCCCTGCATGTGTTCGTAGGCGACTTCGGCGACGAGCTCGGGGCGCAGAGGTTGCCAGGAGAGATCTTTGCCCTGGCTCCAGCGCGATTGCATGCCGGGCTTGCGCTGGGTCTGGTCTGCGTTGTCGGCCATCCATTCGGCCCACGACTTCCACGGATGATTGTCGAGCGCATTGGCGCGGTAAGGTTCGAGGAACTCTACGAGCTCGCGGCGCTTTGCTTTGGTGAAGCTGGCGGCGACGCCGATGTGCTGCAGTGCGCCGGAGGCGTCGTAGAGGCCGAGCAGCAGCGAGCCGATGGCCTCGTTCTCTGCGTCCTTGTGCCAGCGGAAGCCGGCGACGACGCAGTCGCAGTCGCGTTCGTGCTTGATCTTGAGCATCGTTCGTTTGTTGGGTTCGTAGATGCCGGTGATGGGCTTGGCCATGACGCCGTCGAGGCCTGCGCCTTCGAATCGTTTGAACCAGTCGCGCGCGGTGGTGTGGTCGCGTGTGGCGGGCGTGATGTGGAGGGGAGGCGTTGCGGATGCGAGTACGGCTTCGAGTTCTTTGCGGCGCAGCTCGAAAGGCTCGGTGCGCAGGTCGCGCTCGTCGAGCGCGAGCAGGTCGAAGAAGATGACGGATGCGGGGATTTGTTGCGAGAGAAGTTTGGCGCGCGATGCAGCGGGATGCAGGCGCAGCTGGAGTGCTTCGAAATCGAGTTGGCTGCGTGCGTCGTCGAGTCCGCGCGACTGTGCGATGACGATCTCGCCGTCGAGTACGCAGCGTGTGGGGAGTTGTGAGAGCAGAGGCTCGGTGAGCTCGGGGAAGTAGCGGTTGAGCGGCTTCTGGTCGCGGCTCTGGATGAACAGCTCGTCGTGGTCGCGGAAGATGAGTGCGCGGAAGCCGTCCCACTTGGGCTCGAAGATCCATGCGTCGTCTTCGGGCACAGCGTCGACGCGTTTGGCGAGCATGGGAAGAAGAGGCGGCGGAACGGGAAGATTCACGCAACGATGCTACACCCAGCCGATGAATGCTAGCTGGGTGTGGCCATCTGAAACATGGAGCGCAGCTCTTCGTCTTCGCTGCCGGTCAGTGAGATGGCGTGCGCGGTCATGGAGCCGATTTTCTTCGCGATGCCGGGTGCGTAGGTGAGGTCGAGGCTGTGGAAGTCTTCGATCTTGGGGTCGATGTCGAAGCCGCCGGTGACGTGGACGTATCCCTGCACGATGGAAGGGACGTGCGTGACGATGTCGACGGGGTTGGCGACGCGCAGGCTCTGCGTGATTTTTTGATTGAAGGCCGACGCGCTGAGGAAGTAGGTGCGCGGGCTGGCGAAGGTCCAGCAGCACAGATTATGGAAGCCTCCGTGCACGGCGAGATCGAGTGCGCAGAGGCTGGCGACGGCAGCGCCGAGGCTGTGGCCGGTGACGATGAGGCGATCGATGCCGCTGAGGAGATGCAGCTGATCCATGAGGCTTTGGCGGGCGAGCAGGTAGACCTTGTGGAAGCCGGCGTGAACGCGCGGTGCCTGTGCGCCGACTTCGGAGAAGGTGACGGGTTCGAAGAGAACATCGTCGATCCATTCGGTAAAGCTTTTGGTTCCCCGGAAGGCGATGAAGCCTGTGCGCGTGGCCTCATCTTTGTCGATGGTTCCGAATAAAGTTCCGTCAGCGAAGGCGGCCTTCAACAGGACGCGGGTCCGCAGGTCTGTGGTTTCGGCGAGTGCGTGCATCGCGCCGGTGTCGGCGTGGATGTCGCCCAGAGGGATGATGCCGGGAACCGAGGCTGAGCCTCCACCGTAGCGTGTGTATACAACGTCGATGATGGGAATGGCGATGTCTTTGGCGTATCGGAGGTCTGCGACGGGAACGTTCATGACGTGCACTCTCGGCTGGATCAGGATGGTGAGCCCGCGTGACAGAGACATGCTACCGGCGGCGTTTTGAAGTGCGCAAGAAAGTTGAATGAATTTCTGAAGACGTTATGTCCAGGCGCTGACGATGCGCGCGGCTGCACCGAGGAGCTTCAGGTTGTCGATGCGATGGTCGCAGTAGCGTGCGTTGAGCTCGGGCGTGCCGAGGTCTTCGATGGTGTGGAATGCGGAGAGCTCGGCGGCCATCTGCTGCGGTGTGAAGAAGAGCTGGAAGGGCTCACCGGCAAGCTGCACTCTTGATGCTAAGGAATCGTGCGCGAGCTGTTCGAGGAAAGGGAGCGCGGAGCGTGGCTGGCCGTAGTCCATGACGAGGCCGCTGCCTGCGGGCGACGATGCGATGAGCGAGAGCGTGGAGCGGAAGGCAGGCTCGGTGAGATAGGGTACGACGCCGAGCCATGCGAAGAAGGTGGGTTTGGTGGCATCGTGTCCTGCGGCGGCGAGTTGAGCGGCGAGCTGCTGATGTTCGAAGTCGACGGGTGCCCAGGTGAGGTTTGCCCGTGTAGCAATGTTGTTGGTTGCAAGCAGTTCGCGCTTCCACTGCTGCGTGGCAGGGTGGTCCACTTCGAAGACCTGCAGGTGTGGATATGGATTGCGATAGGCGAAGGTGTCGAGTCCAGCGCCGAGCAGCACGTACTGCGTAATGCCCTGCGCTACAGCGTGCGCGAGCAGGTCTTCGGCATGGCGGCTGCGCGTGACGAGAAAGGCGCGCAGTGCGACGGAGAAGGGCTTGTTCAGCTTGAACTGCGTGCGCTCGATTTCGGGAAGATACTCTTTGCCGAGGATGGAGACGGCGAGGGGATCATTGAAGATGAGCGGTTGTGCATCGTAAAGCTGGTGCGCGGCGCGACGCATGGCGACGCGGAGAGCGGTGCGTGAGGGTCGCGCTTCTTCCATCGTTCATCCATTCTAGTTCACCGTTGTTTGGCGTTTTAGTTCACGGACGTACGCGGGACGGTTAATGCGGCGAGACGTTGTTGCAGGAAGCTGCGGACCGCGGGATCGCGTTCGAGGCCGATGGCGATGTCGTAGGCTTCGCGCGCTTTGTTGCTGGCACCGATGCGCGAGAGCAGCTCGGCACGCGCTGCCCAGAAGGGCTGGTACTGGTTGAGTCGTGCATCGTCTGCGAGCCGTGGCATGGCGTCGAGCCCTGCACGCGGGCCTTCGGCCTCAGCGATGGCGAGTGCACGGTTGATGGCGACGACGGGAGAACATGAGACGGTAGCGAGCGCGTTGTATAGTTCCACGACGGTCGGCCAGTTGTCGTGACCGCTGCGGTGACGCATGATATGTGCGGACTGGATGGCGGCTTCGATCTGGTAGCGTCCGATGGTTTCGAATGCGCTGACGTGTCGCAGCAGCGTCTCTGCTTCGTCGATCATGCAATCGTTCCATAACGTGGTGTCTTGTTGGGCGAGAGGAATGTAGTCGCCGCTTTTGCTGCGTCGTGCGTTGCGTCGTGCATCAGCATAGAGCATGAGCGCGAGCAGGCCGAGCGGTTCCGGTTCGTTGGGCAGAAGCTCGACGAGAAGACGTGCAAGGAAGAAGGCCTCTTCGGTGAGATTGCGCCGCGCGAGGTCGGTGCCGCCGGGGTCGGTCCATCCTTCGGCGAAGGCGGCGTAGATGGAGTCGAGCACGGCGTCGAGTCTTGAGGCCAGCTCATCGCGCTCGGGGATGTGGAAGGGAATGCCGGCCTGCTGGATCTTTGTCTTGGCGCGGACGAGACGCTTGCTCATCGCGGCGGGAGACATGAGGAAGGCCGAGGCGATGGTTTTGGCATCGAGTCCGACGACGACCTGCAGCATCAGCGGCGCGCGCACTTCGACGTCGATGGCGGGATGTGCGCAGGCGAACATCAACCCGAGGCGGCGGTCGGGCAGAGACGGTTCGGTTGAGGCGGACTCCATCTCTTCGGCGAGCAGCTGGAGCTGTGGCACGGCGGCGTCGCTGGTGTTGCGGCGGCGCGAGGCATCGATGAGTTTGCGCCGTGCGGCTGTCAGCAGCCACGCCTCGGGATTCTGCGGGCAGCCGTTGCGTGGCCAGTCGGCGAGTGCGGCGGCGAAGGCATCGGAGAGCGCGTCTTCTGCCGAGGCGACGTTGTGCGTGCGCGCGGCGAGGAAGGCTACGAGCTTGCCGTAGCTTCGCCGCGCGACCGCATCGGCTGTGAGGTGTGCCTGCTCCGCGTGTTGTGCCTGTTCCTGGAACATTGCTTCCATCGTGGATCTCGTATTGCGGTCACTTCGGTTCGGTTGGTTTATAGATGAGCAGAACCTTGCCGTTCTGAAAGGTGCGTGTCGAGACATGATCGAGATCGAGTCTTCGGGTGACGCCTTCGAAGAGAGTTCGGCCTCCGCCGATGACGACCGGTGTGATGAGGAGCTGGAACTCATCGAGCACGCCGGCCTCGGCAAACTGGCGAACCAGCGAGCCGGAGCCGAGGATGGTGAGATCGGGGCCGGGCTGCTGCTTCAGCCGGCGCATCTCGTCGACGATGTTGTCCTTGACCAGCGTGGTGTTACTCCACGAGGCTTCAGGGAGCGAGCGGGAGAAGACGAGCTTCGCGGCGGCGTTCATGCGCGCGGCCATTACAGGCTCGCGCTCGAGCGCCATCGGCGAAGGCCAGAAGCCGGCCATCATCTGATAGGTGATCCGGCCGAAGACAAGCACGCTCTCGCGGCGTGCATTGTCGTCGGCAAACTGCTTGTACTCCGGGTCCTGATCGTGGCGGGTCCAGCTGAGGTCTCCGTGTGGGCCGGTGAAGTAGCCATCGGCGGAGAGGTGAAGGAATGCATAGAGTTTGCGCATCAGCCTCTCTCCTTAGGAGGTTTGTGGTGCGTCCATCGACCAGATGGGGCGCACCTCGATGGTGCCGTGGCTGGCTCCGGGGCAACGTGCGGCCCAGGCAAGTGCGGAGTCGAGATCGGGAGCTTCGATCAGGAAGAAGCCGCCGAGCTGCTCCTTCGATTCGACGTAGGGGCCGTCGAGCACCTGCGATTTGCCATCGGTGACGCGGATGGTGGTGGCGGTAGAGACAGGGCGAAGGCGCTGGCTGGCTTTATAGGCTCCGGCTTTCTTCAGGGCTTCGGTGTAGGCCATGTAGGCGGCGTAACCCTGTTGCTGTTGTTCCGGGGTCATGCTGGTCCAACCGTCTTCGTTTGAGTAAAGCAGCAATAAGTAGTCCATGGGAATCTCCTCTGTGGGTAGTCAGGAGATTATCTCCTGCTACTGGGATGACGTCCGGAACTGGGCTGTTTGGACAAGCTGTTATTTTTATTTTGGAGAAGAAGACTTCATGGACTGACGGAGCTTCTGTTCGTCTTCAGGGCTCCAGTATTTGCAGTCGAGCTGAAGAAAGACCGAAGTGTAGGGCATGGCCATTGTTGTCTTGAGGACGAGGATTTTGAAATCCTTGCCTGCCTCGCCGATCTTGCCGAGCATCTGTTCGTGAGGCAGCGATTGGACGGTGCGTCCCTGGAGCGTCTGCTTCAGGTTTTCGCGATACGCATTCAATCCTGCGAACTGCTGGGCAGGGACGAAGGGAAGCTCGGCATCGAGATAGATGATGGGTGTGACGTGGATGGAATGATCGAGCGCGGCGAGTACCGCGTGGGTGACGGCAAGTTGATCGGCGCCTGTCTCGATCGTCTCGACCCCGGGCGATACCTGGAGGGGATAGGCGGAGTCGACGATCAGGATCCAGTTGCGGTGGCCGAACAGCGGAAGCTGTTGTTTGAGCTTTGCCTGCCAGTCTGCGGTTGCGGTCTGAGCCGGGCTGTTGGGGCTGAACGCGATTGCAGCGAATAGCAGGGACGCGAGAAGGATGGTTTTTCGCATAGAGAGTCTCAGGGTCCTCATGATATGCCTTGCCATGCCTTGCCGGTGTTCGGGAGACGATGCGTGGTTGACGCCAGCAAAGGAGTTGGATAGATTTCAACCTATGCCGATGTACTTCGTTCGCCGTCGTTGTTGTCGCTCCAGCGTTGTGTAGCTGGCGAGCGTTGTGCGTTGCGAATTAAAGTCATTCGAGCAATTTTCTCTCCAGCTATCTCTCATGATGTGCGCGTCCTGTCTGCCTGAGGCAGATACAGGCGCGCTGCGAGCCTGCAGCTTGCAGGCGGCGATGTCCTTGCCGATGAAAGAGAGTGTGTGCGATGAAGATTCTGAACAAGGTATATGGTGTTGTGCTTGGAGCAGTGCTGCTGGCTCCGTTTGCCGTGAGTCGTGACGCGGCGGCGCAGACGGTTGTGGCAGCCAGGCCGGTGACGGTGGAGTGGGTGTATCGCGTGAAGTACGGCGCGCACGATGAGTGGTGGCAGATCTTCAAGAAGTATCAGCTTGCGATCCTCGAGCGGCAGAAGCAGCTTGGGTATGTGAAGGAGTACACCGTCTACGCGCCCAGCCTGCACACCAGCGAAGATGCGCGCTGGGACTACCGCATCATCATCGTGCGTGCCTCGCAGGAGGCACCCGCCGGGCAGTCGGAGGCGGAGGTGGCCAGACAGCTCTTTCCCGACCAGGCGGCGTTCAAACGGGACGAGAACCGGCGATGGGAGCTGACGGCGAACCACTGGGACCTGCCGATCCACGTGGTGAATGTAAGCGCGTCGGAATAGAAGCCAATCGCGAAAAAGGAAAGAAACACCTGCCCTGGCTGCTGTGCAAATCAGCGGTTCGGGCAGGTGTGTTTGTCTGTCGCGTACCGAACTCTTCATGGAACTCGGATGCCGTCCTTTTCGTATAGACAGCAAAACGGGAACAGTTGCGCTTCATATCTGCTTTGGAGGGAAGGCATGCTGGCAGACCTACGTGACGCATTTCGACAGTTGAGGAAGGCACCGGCGTTTGCGACAACGGCAATCATTACCCTGGCGCTGGGAATCGGGGCAACGACGGCGATCTTCACACTCGTGCATCAGGTCATGCTGAAGTCTCTGCCGGTTGCGAAGCCCGAGGAGCTGTGGCGGATTGGAGACGAGGTCCGGTGCTGCAACTGGGGCGGATATACGCAGGGGGACGATGGCAATTTTTCCCTGTTTTCCTGGGAGATGTATAAGAACTTTCGGGAGCATACTCCGGAGTTCAGCGACCTGGCGGCGTTACAGGCGGGGAATGCGCCGCTTGGTGTGCGCAGGGCAGGATCGCAGGGGCAGGCGGATACCCGCAATGGCGAGTATGTATCGGGAAATTTCTTTCGAACATTTGGTGTGCAGCCGTGGATTGGCCGGCTGATGATGGATGCGGACGATCAGGAGTCTGCGCCGCCGGTAGCGGTGATGAGCTTTCATGTCTGGCAGGAGAAGTATGGCTCCGACCGCTCGGTCGTTGGCGCGGTGTACCAGATCAATGGTCATCCCTTTACTGTCATCGGCGTAGCGCCGCCTGGATTTTATGGAGCGAAGCTGTCCGGGGGAGACATGCCGGACTTCTGGCTGCCGTTGACGACAGAGTTGCTGATCGACGGTGCAACCTCGCGGTTGAAGCGGCCGAACGGCAATTTTCTGGACCTGATCGGAAGAGTACGTCCTGGCGTCGATCCGAAGTCTCTTGAAGCGAAGCTGAAGGTCGAGTTCCACGACTGGCTGGCGAGTCATGTTGCGGATATGGATCCGGGCGAGAAACAGCTCTGGCAGCAGCAGACGCTGCACCTGATCTCCGGAGGTGCGGGGGTGACCGACATGCGAAATCAGTATCAAGACGGCCTGAAGCTGTTGCTGATTGCGGCGGGCTGTGTGTTGCTGGTTGCATGTGGCAATTTGGCGAACCTAATGCTGGCGCGCGGATTGAAGGACCGTGCGCAGACATCCATCCGTATGGCGCTTGGTGCGTCGCGGCGGCGTCTTGTACGGAAGGCTCTTGTCGAGTCGGTCGTACTCGCAATCATCGGTGGAATTGCCGGCATTGTGGTTGCGTATGGTGGAACCAAATTGATTCTCTTTCTGGCCTTTAATGAAGGTAATCCGAATAATTATGTGCCCGTCAGTGCGGCGCCATCGATACCGGTGCTGCTGTTTACGCTGGCGATTTCGGTGCTGACTGGAATTCTGTTCGGGGTTGCACCGGCATGGATGACCTCGCACGCGAATCCGGTAGAAGCTCTTCGCGGTGCGAATCGCTCGGTAGGCGGAGGACGCTCATGGGCGCAGAAATCATTGATCATCGGACAGGCAGCGATGTCCGTCATCCTGCTTTCAACGGCGGCGCTGATGGCCCGGAGTCTTCGAAACCTCGAGCACCAGAACTTCGGGTTTGAGACCGAAGGCCGCTACATTGCACAGATCAACCCGATGCTGGGCAACTATAAGCCGGAACAATTGGAGCCTTTATTCCGCAGGATCGACGATCGCCTGAAGCAGATTCCCGGTGTGCGCATGGTCGCCCCGGCGCTCTATGCCCCGATGAGCGGCGATAGCTGGAACGACGGCATACGCGTCCAGGGCCAGCCGGAGCCAGGAGCCAAGGAAGATACCGGTGCGGGCTGGGCTCGGGTGATGCCTGGATTCTTTGAGACGCTGGGCGCACCGATGGTGCTGGGACGGTCCATCGCCGAGGAAGATACGGCGACGACACGCAAGGTCGCAGTGGTCAATGAAGCTTTTGCCAAGCGGTTTTTCAAGAAAGAGAATCCTGTGGGCCAGCACTTCGGCATCGACAGAATTAAATACGCGGGCACTTTCGAGATCGTCGGGGTCGTCCGAGACATGCGCTACATGACCTACGACTACAAGAAACCGGTGCGTCCGATGTTCTGGGTTCCGGAGGCACAGACGGTCGAGTATGATGACCCGGCGTTCAAGAGCGGCGAGACCTGGTCGCACTATCTCTACAACATTGTGATCTGGGCTCCGGGAGATCCTCCGGGAATGGAGGAGCGCGTACGCAAGGCGCTGATCAGCGTCGACCCCGATCTTGTGCTTTATGGTGTCGATTCCTACAAAGATGTACTGAGCAGGGACTTCCAGCAGGAGAACATGATTGCCACCCTCACCATGCTCTTCGGCGGTCTCGGGTTAATTTTGGCGGCGGTCGGGCTCTATGGCGTGATGGCGTACACGGTAGAGCAGCGGACCAGCGAGATCGGCGTGCGCATGGCTCTGGGAGCGGATCGCGGCCATGTTGTGCGCATGATCCTGGGCAACGCGTTCACGCAGATCGGGATCGGGTTGGCGCTTGGCATCCCGGCTGCGATTGGGGCGGGCAAGCTCATGAAGGACCAGCTCTTCGGGGTAAAGCCGTGGGATCCGGTGATGATCGCCTCGGCCGTTCTGCTGCTTACCTTGGCGGCGCTGCTGGCATCGTTGATTCCCGCACGCCGGGCTGCCAGCGTGGAGCCGATGGTCGCACTCAGGAGCGAATGATCCGTCAGATCGGAGCTATGCGGACTGTTGCTCCTGCTGCTCCTTCAGGCCGGTCATCCAGCTTAGGGCCTGGTGGAGATACTCTTTCATCTCCTTGCGCGGGACGATGGCGTCGAGGAAGCCGTGTTCGAGCAGGAACTCGGAGCGCTGGAAGCCTTCGGGGAGCTTCTGGCGGATGGTCTGCTCGATGACGCGGGGGCCGGCGAAGCCGATCAGCGCGCCGGGTTCGGCGATGTTGAGGTCGCCGAGCATAGCGAAGCTGGCGGTGACGCCTCCGGTGGTGGGGTCGGTCATGACGGAGATGTAGGGGATGCCTGCCTCATCGAGCCTGGCCAGTCCGGCCGAGACCTTGGCGAGCTGCATCAGCGAGGCGATGCCTTCCATCATGCGCGCTCCGCCTGAGGCCGAGATGATGATGAGCGGGTGGCCAGTTTCGAGCGAGCGGTCGACGGCGCGGGCGATGGTTTCGCCTACGACGGAGCCCATCGAGCCGCCGATGAAGCTGTATTCCATGGCGGAGACGACGACCGGTTGTGCGTGGATGAAGCCGATGGCGTTGACGATGGCGTCGTTGAGGCCGGTTTTGTTCTGGGCTTCGACCAGGCGCTTTTTGTAGGGCTTCAGGTCGGTGAACTCGAGTGGGTCGGTGGAGCGGAGGTCGAGGTCGACTAACTGGTAGCCGGGCTCGAGCAGGTTCTCCAGCCGCTCGCGTGCGCCGATGCGGAAGTGATGGCCGCACTTGGGGCAGACCTGCTGGTTGGCTTCGAGATCGGCCTTGAAGATGATCTGGCTGCAGCTGGGGCAGCGAACCCAGAGTCCTTCGGTGCGGACCGTCCGTTGGTCGTCATTGACGATCTCGTTGTCTTCGCGTTTGAACCAGCTCATGCTTCAGGGTCCTTCCAACGTACCTCGACTATTGTAGCGTTTGGTGGGAGTAAGGAGATGCGGCGGCTTTCGGGAACTGAGGGGCGGTACAGAGAAATGCTGGGGCTCAGCTCGCTCGGAATGATACGCAAGAAGTATTCAGCCGGTGATGATGCCCATGCAGATGATGGTTGAGGCGAGGACGAAGATGTCCTCGGTGACCGTGACATGCCAGGTCTTGCAGCCGAGCCGGTGGGTGAGCTGGTGGCGCAGCTGGTAGGCGCAGAAGGCTCCGGCGATTGCGCCCAGCGTGCAGAGCAGGCCGCCTTCGATGCCTGAGGCGTTCAGGCCAGAGGCGAGGATGGCACCTACCAGTCCCCCGATGAAGATGCGTCCGGTCAGAACGAAGGGGCGTGTAGGCCGCGGGCTGAGGTAGAGCTTGTCGGCGACGTATTCGAGCAAGGCCAGCACGGTGAAGGCGATCGCGACGGGCAGCTTTGCACACCACCATGCCCATGAGCCGCTGACCGGCAAATAGCCGAGATACGCGAACCAGCAGAGAACGGCAATCGGCGTCATCGTCCGCATGCCGGTGACGAAGCCAAGCAGCGGGATGGCGATCAGCCAGATGAGAACCTCAAGGGTCATCGCCGCATCATCCTCCGTGGAGAAAGATACACCGTCCACGGTCTTTGTACAGAGGGACGAGGATGAGCGTCTGGAAGACTCGAAAGACGTGAAGTTACAGGCCGGCCGAGAGGTCCCGGCGCGCCGGGTTGTTCAGCTTGGCCTCGGTCGTCCACAGGCCGGCGCTTGGCGTGCTGATGTAAAAGACTTCTTCGCCGTCGGGCATGGTGTTCCAGCCTTCTTTCATGAGCGCAGGGTTGTAGCGGTTTTCCACCTCGGCAAGCGAGGCGTACTGGTAGCCGATCTGCTCGATCTCTTCTTTTGAAATCTTCGGCCCCGGTGCGTAAGTAATGGTGAAGCGGCCCTCGCTGGAGCCGTGGATGAGGTGCGCGACACCGTGCGGGATGGCCTGCATGTCGGCTTCGGTTTTGTAGAGCGCGAGGGTACGAGGCGTGCCTTTGTAGCCGTACTTGCGGATGAGGGCGTCGACCTCGGGCTGCTCGCCGAAGCGCTCGACGCCGGGGGCGATGATCAGCAGTTCGCCGCCGTCAGCGATGGCCATGCGGGTACGGTAGACGGCCTTGTTGGCTACCCATGTGGCGCGGAACTCGTCGGCCTGCATGACGGCAATGATCTTTTTGACGGGCTTATCGAAGACGGTGATGTTCTGTGAGCGCGAGCGGCGGGCGGCGGCGAGGTAGGTCTCCAGATCATCGCCGATGAACAAGCCGCTGGTGACGAGGCGGTTCTGAGCATCGCGCTGCATGACGATCTGCAGGTAGACGTCGGGAAGGTGTCCCAGCAGTTTTTCTTCGGCGTAGTTGTAGCAGGCCCGTAACGGAGTGACGAGACAGCCGAGGTTGTTCTCGATGCCATAGACTGCGGCGGCGATGTGCGAGGCGCAGATGGTTTCCTTGCCCCCGAGGCCGATGAAGTAGTTCTTGTTGTGGTTGGCGAAGCCGAGGACCTCGTGCGGAACGACGTGGCCGAGGTTGACGATGAGGTCCCAGGGCTGGTCGATGAGGGTGGAGTTGAGGGCTACGGGAATTTCCCAGTCGGCGGCCCCTGCTGTTGTTTCGGCGACCAGCGCGGCGGGAATGGTGCCGATGTGGGTGACACCGTTGCGCCAGTCGTGCGGAAGGATGATTTCGTTGGGGATGGAGCCGAACATCCACTTATTTTCGGCCTCGGTGTGCGGAACATGCTGGCCCAGTGTCGGGATGACACGGACGTACGCGCCGGGATTGCGGCGGAGGATCTCCTGATAGACCCACTCGGTGATCTTGCCGACGCCGGAGTGAGCGCGGGTGAGGTCGGGTGGCAGCAGCAGGACGCGGTTCAGATTTGGAGCAATGCGCCTTTGGGCCTCGTCGACGAGCCGGATGGCGGCTTCTTTAATCTGCGCTTCGGGGATGGCATCGGCTTCGACGGTGAACCAGGGCATTTCGGTGAGGGCCTTTCGGTGTGGTCTGACCAGTGTATTGGCTCGCAACGTGGAAATCCTCCCGCAGCGTTGAAGGCTGAACGGGAGGATCTTGATGAAGGCAGGATGTTTACGCGACCGGCTGCGGTTGGCGCAGGAACTCGTAAAGCGGGAAGCGGTCGGCCAGCTCGGTGACCTCGCCGCGAATCTTGCGCAGGGCGCCTGCGTCGTTGCGGTTCTCGAGAGCGCGAGCGATCCAGACGGCGATCTGCTTCATCTCCGGCTCTTTCATGCCGCGGGTGGTCAGCGCGGGAGTGCCGATGCGGATGCCCGAGGGCTTCATGGGCGGGTTGGTGTCGTAGGGGATGGCGTTCTTGTTGACCGTAATGCCTGCCTCGCCCAGCGCCGTCTCCGCTTCGGAGCCGAACATGCCCTTCTGGAAGACATCGACCAGGATCAAGTGGTTGTCGGTTCCGCCGGAGATGATGCGGAAGCCCTCGGCGGCGAGCGCTTCGGCCAGCACCCTGGCGTTGGCAACGACCTGGTGGGCGTAGGTGGAGAACTCGGGGTCGAGCGCCTCTTTGAAGGCAACAGCCTTGGCTGCGACGATGTGCATCAGCGGTCCGCCCTGGTGTCCGGGGAAGACGGAGCGATCGACGGAGGCGGCGAGGTCCTGCGTGCAGAGGATGAGTCCGGCACGCGGTCCGCGTAGCGTCTTGTGTGTGGTGGTGGTGGTGATGTGCGCGTGCGGCACGGGCGAGGGGTGCGCACCGCCGGCGACGAGTCCGGCGAAGTGGGCCATGTCGACCATGAGATAGGCGCCGACCTTATCGGCGATCTGGCGCATGCGCGGGAAGTCCCAGAAACGCGGGTAGGCGGAGCCTCCGCCGACGATGACCTTGGGCTTTTCGGCGATGGCCTTGGCTTCGAGCTCGTCGTAGTCGATGGTCTCGGTGTCTTTACGGACCTGATAGCCGACGATGCGGTAGAGCTTGCCGGAGAAGTTGAGCTTGTGTCCGTGGGTGAGGTGGCCGCCGTGGGCGAGGTCGAGCCCGAGCAGGGTGTCGCCGGGATTGATGATCGACATATAGGCCGCAGCATTGGCCTGTGAACCGGACGAGGGCTGCACGTTGGCGTGGTCGGCGCCGAAGAGCTTTTTGGCGCGGTCGCGGGCGAGGTTCTCGACGATGTCGGCGAACTCGCAGCCGCCGTAGTAGCGCTTGCCGGGGTAGCCCTCGGCATATTTATTGGTGAAGACGGTTCCGGCGGCCTCAAGCACGGCGCGGGAGACGAAGTTTTCAGACGCAATCATCTCGAGCCCTTCGTGCTGGCGAAGGATCTCGTTTTCAACCTGGGTATAGACCTCAGGATCCGCGGCGGCGAGCGTGGCGTTCGGATTAATGGGCATGGCTCTATTTTATGCCCGTGTGGAGGGGAGAGAGTAGGCGGATTGGCCTAATGGCTGTCTGCGCTCCCTGCTTCACCGTGGTGTATTCATCGGTTGCCACAGCTCGATCGGATTTCCCTCCGGATCGTGAATGCGCGCGAAGCGGCCATTGGGATAGGTCGTCGGGTCCACCTTTACCGCAATTCCTGCTGCTTCAAGCTGCGCGGTCATCTTGTCCAGGTTGCTTACGCGGAAGTTGAGCATCCACTGCTTTGTGGCGTCGCCAAAGTATTTGCTGTTCTCAGGAAAGGGGGCAAACGCCGTCGGTCCGGCCTGCTGCTTCCATACGGGATCGGTGTCACTCTTCGGGATGACGGAGACGCCGAGGTGATCCTGGTACCACTGCTCGAGTGCCTTGGGGTCTCGCGCCCGAAAGAAAAAGCCGCCAATGCCGGTGACCGTCTCCTTCGCCGGAGCGTTCGCTGCAGGCGTTTGCTGGGCGGCAGCAAAAGAGCCGGGTAACAGCACTGATCCTGCGGCGGCAGTAAGCGCAGTAAGGACTTCACGACGTTGCTTGTTCACGATGGACTCTCCTTATCCTTCTGGGGCATAGGGCTAGAAGGCGCTGACGCCTTCTTCGGTCACGAGCTGGTCGACCTTGATGTTCATGGCTTCGCCGAGCTTGCGGAAGTCTTCGCGCCACTCCTCGGTCCAATAGGTTTTGTCGCTGCGGCGCAGCAGATCGTTCCAGATGTTTTGCGCGCCCCACAGGTTGACCTCGAAGGGAGCTTTGCGGAGCGTTTCGGCAACGGTGAGCGCGTTCTGGAGCGCTCCGGTGGCCGAGGGGTCGCCTGCGGCTGCGGCTTCGAGGCGCACCATGGCGCGTTTCATGCGCTGGCTGGAGGTGTAGCTGAGCTGCTGGCCGTCGAGCGTGATGCGTTCGGTTTCTGCGCGCTGCAGCAACGAGACGACGTACTCGGAGTCGAAGGGGTCGGCCTCAATGGCCTTGCGCAAAGCAGCATTGATGGCGAAGTTGGCGGCCAGCTCCAGTGCGGGCGGCGGCGAGATGCCGGTATCGGTGAGGAAGTCGAGCAGCGAGGCGTGGTCCTCGTAGATTTTGCGGAGAGAGTCGCCCATCTCATGGATGGTCTGGTTGAGGATGATCTCGAGGATGCGGCGCTGCTCGTCGGCGAAGAGCGACAACAGAGAATAGCCTGCCGGTGCGGGCGCGGACTCTGCGTCGTGCGCGGCGTCGCCGTTGCGGAAGTTGCGGTCGATTAGCCGTATGACTTCGGGAAGGTTGGCGCGGCGCATCGCGAGCCCGACGTCCTTCGAAAAAGTGTTGAAGCGCTTAACCTGCTCGGCGTCGGTGGGGTCGTAGCGGTGGACTGCGGCGGAGAGGTTCTGGTCGCCGAGGTGCAGGACGGAGTAACAGATTTCTTCTGTCTCCTCGGTGATGCGCGAGTGAATGCGTGCGCTGCCCAGAGCAATGCGTCCGCGGCCGGAGTTGTAGACCTCGTGGCTGGCGCGGTGGACGTTGTAGCAGAACAATTCGCCATCTTCGGGATAGGGCCGGAAGATGGAGCTGATGGCGTAGTGCGCGCCCACCTGCTCGAGGCCGATCTTCATGCCGGTGACGAAGCGCCGGTAGACTTCGGCTCCGCTGCCGATTTCAGCGATGTTGCTTGGCGCGTTAGCGAGAATGGCGAGGAACTTGTCTTCGAGATCGGCAGCGGGTGCGCCGAAGAGCTTCTGCGCCAGCTGGAGCACGCGGCCAGCGTAGGCGATGACCTGCACTGTCTCGATGCCCGATACTTCGTCGAAGAACCACCCGCAGGAGGTGTACATCAGCTGCGTGTGGCGCTGCAGCTCCATCAGCTCGAGCGCCATGATCCGTTCGGCGGGTGAGAGCGGGTGCGCCTGATGCGCGGCGAAGAAGGCATCGGTGTTTCCCGCGCGGTTGAGGATGACGGAGATGTATGCATCGCGCGCGACCCAGAGATCTTTGAAGAGCGGCTTGGCGAGCTCTTCGGAGAGAGGCGCCGTTGCATCACGGAGCATGTCGAGAGCCTGACGCAGCGGGGCACGCCACTGCTGGTTCCAGCCAGGGTGGCCGCCCGAGTTGCAGCCGCAGTCGGAGCGCCAGCGCTCGACGCCGTGTGCGCAGCTCCACGAGGTGTCGTTGACGATCTCGGCCTCCCACTGTGGTGGGAATTTCGCGAGGAACTCGCCATAGTTGGTCAGCCGGGCCTGCTGATTCTGCTCCAGCCAGTACATTGCGTAGGAGAGTGCCATCTCTCCGTGCTTGTGATGATGGCCGTAGCTTTCGCCGTCGGTTGCCACGTGGGAGAGCTGCGCCGCAGCCGGCTCGCCTTCAGGAGCGGCGGGAAAGGCATCGACTAGTCGCCTGGCGAAGTTTTCGCCGCTGTTCAGCAGGCCTTCGAAGGCAATCGCACGCGAAGCGGGGCCGTTGTAGAAGAAGACAGCGATCGAGCGGCCTTCGTCGAGCTGAACGAGATAAGGACGCGTCGTGTCGACAGAGGCGTCCGGCGTCTCGATCCACTTGGCTGCCGCTTCGACTTCGGCAGACGTGGGGAGCGGGCGCACGTGGGCGCATTGGCTTGGCGCGAGGATGGTGAACTTGATGCCCTCCTGCGCCATGAGGTCGAGCACCCAGCGGGCGGCGGCGGTTTCGGCCAGCCACATGCCCTCGGGGCGGCGGCCAAAGCGGTGCTCGAAGTCGGCGATGCCCCAGCGGATTTGAGTGAGGGCGTCGCGTCGCGAGGCCAGCGGCATGATGATGTGGTTGTAGACCTGCGCGATGGCCGAGCCGTGGCCGGAGTGACGCTCGGCGGAGGCGTGGTCGGCGTCGAGGATCATGCGATACGCACGGGGAGCATTGTCGGCCAGCCAACTTAGCAGCGTTGGGCCGAAGTTGAAGCTCATCCGCGAGTAGTTGTTCATGATGCGGATGATCTTGTTTTCGCGGTCGGTGATGCGGGAGGCGCCGTTTGGTGCGTAGCACTCGGCGGTGATGCGGTCGTTCCAGTCGTGGTACGGGGCGGCGGACTCCTGCAGCTCGACGGTCTCGAGCCAGGGATTCTCGCGCGGCGGCTGGTAGAAATGTCCGTGAATACAGACGTAGCGCTCGGGGGTGGCCGGCGTAGGGGAGGAAGCTGCGGGCCTGACGGCTTGTTTGGACTTTGCCATGTTGTCTGTTAGAGGTTATCGCGTTGCAAGGGGTTGGGTAGAGTCCGGGTCACGATCCACTAAGCCTAAGGTTCATTCCAGGATTGCATTACGAAAATTCAGAGACAATGCAGGATTGCCAGATTCGTTGCAATCCCAGGTGGATGAAAACTTCACTGCAGGCAGAAGGATCAAGAAGACGACCGTCGGCTATCGATCGATGCTTCTGTTGATATAGATGAGCTGCTACTGGCCGGGAAGTACGAGAGTTTTGCCGTTGGCGAGGTCGCAGGCGCGCCACATGTACCAGCTTGCGATGGAGCGCCACGGAACCCACTTCTTTCCGCGGCGGTGCATGGTTTCGGCGTTGGGGAGATCGGATGGCTCGACTTTTTTGGTCGGTTTCAAGCCCTGGAAGGTGAGAGCGAAGCCTTTGCGGATGCCGTAGTCGGAGACGGGGAAGATGTCGGGTCGTCCAAGGCGGAACATCAAGAGCATCTCGACGGTCCAGCGACCGATACCGCGCACCTGGGTGAGGTGATCGATGATGTCTTCGTCGGACATCTTGCGAATGATCGCAAGCGTGGGCACGGTGCCGTCGATGGTCTTAGCGGCGAGATCGCGCAGGGCGAGCATCTTGTTCTTCGAGAGGCCGGCGGCGCGGAGCTGTTCGTTGGGGCAATCGAGCAGATGCTGTGCCGAGGGATGGACGCCGACGCCGCAGATTTCGTGGAAGCTCTCCAGCATGCGGCGGTGGATCGTGGCTGCGGCCTTGCCATGAAGCTGCTGGTAGACGATGGCCTCGGTCAGGGCCTCGAAGGGAGATTGTGTGCTGGCGACGCGGAGGGTGAATGGACCGGCGCGCTCGATGAGCTTGCCCAGCTTCGGGTCGGCGGCGGAGAGCTCTGCGATGGCGCGCGCAGAGTCGTAGCGCGGCGGACGTGGGCTCGAGAAGGTGCGCGGCATGAAGAAAACGGTATCAGAGCGTCAGCGGCAAACGATGTCTTCGGCGCTCTTCTATTGAGAGTTGGTGACAGATGGTGTCAGCAGAGTTGCATTTTTTACCTGCTGTAAATCGGACTGAATCACTCTTGATTTACAAGGGCGATACCTTTCGGGCAGGGTAGATGTTGTGGTGTGCTGACCCTCGTTTGCGCAGATGCACGAGATGTTGTGCAGACTGTTTCGGCGGGCGTCTTCCAGTGTTTCGATAATCGGATGTTGTAGTTGAAAAAACGGTTGCGAGTATCGGTCAGTGGGTGAGGAATGCTATTTCCCGCTGCTATACTCAGAAATCCAGAGAGATTAAAAACTCAGGCTGAAGTGTGAAAGCGGAGGCCTGAAACGCCGATAGGCGCATTGATCGGCGTAAGACAGGAATTACCAACCCTTGAACTCCTTCTCGACCTGTTAGACGGACGCCAGGCGAATCAGAGAGGAAGCAGGAAGCATTCATGGCGCAAGTTTTTGACCGCAGTTCGAACGCGCTGGCTCGGATGAGCCTGGTATTGGCGGGCCTGATCGTCATCGCGCTCGGCGTAGCCCTGAACCAACTGCAGCGCTCCCCGTGGGTGACCAAGCAGGGCCAGCGCCCGGACCAGCCGATCCCCTTCAGCCACAAGCACCACGTTGAGGGTGTGGGTCTGCAGTGCCAGTACTGTCATGTGCAGGTGGAGAAGGCCGGCTATGCCGGTATTCCTCCGACCAAGACCTGTATGAACTGCCACGCGCAGATCTGGACGAACGCCGAGTATCTTGAGCCGGTGCGTCAGAGCTGGGCGACGGGCGCGTCGATCCAGTGGATCCGCGTTCACGACCTTCCGGACTTCGTGTACTTCAATCACGATATTCACGTGAATAAGGGCATCGGCTGCGCCAGCTGTCACGGACGCGTCGACGAGATGCCGCTGATGTATCAGCAGAACACGCTGCAGATGGAGTGGTGCCTGAACTGCCACCGCAATCCCGCTGTGAACCTGCGTCCGACCTCTGAGATTTACAACATGGCATGGGCTGGCCCCTCGACGACGAAGCCGGTCGTCTGCACCAGCACGAACAAGGGTGGACCCACCGCGCAGAACGTAAGCTGCGAGGTGGCGACCGAAGAGGCCGCGGTTCCCGCCGGTTATACCAAGTTCACCAGCCAGATTGAGCTGGGCAAGTACCTGACGGCGCAGTATCACATTCGTACTCCGAATGAGCTGTCGAGCTGCGAGACGTGCCACCGATGAAGGCGACCGTCACCACAAAGACTGGGATAGGAACAGAAGAAACGATGGCTGAGACAAAGTCACTGGCGGAAGAAAAGGCGCAGGTCGTCACGGAGATTGCTCCGGCGAAGATGACGCTGGCCGAGGTTCGCGAGAAGCTGGACGGCAAGACCGGCAAGCGCTTCTGGAAGAACCTCGATGAGCTGTCGGACTCTCCGGCGTTCCAGCAGTTGATGCGGGAGGAATTCCCCCGTCAGCATGGTGCAGGCGAGTGGGTCGATGCTGTCTCGCGGCGCGGCTTTATGAAGGTGATGGGCGCAAGCTTCGCGCTGGCCGGGTTGGCCGGTTGCACCAAGCAGCCCGACGAGCCGATCTTCCCCTACGTCAAGCAGCCCGAGGACCTGGTCCTGGGCAAGCCGATGTACTTTGCCACGACGTTCCCGTTCCCAACGGGCGCGATTCCGGTTCTGATCAAGTCGGACTCCTTCCGCCCGATCAAGGTGGACGGCAACCCCGAGCACCCGATGTCGAAAGGCAAGTCGGATGCGCTGACGCAGGCGACGCTGCTGGATATGTACGATCCGGACCGCTCGCAGCACGTGCGCTATCGCGGCCAGACGTCGAGCTTCGGCGCGTTCCAGGAGGCCTTCATTGCTGCGGCGAAGAAGAGCTCTGGCGGCAAGGGTCTCTACTTCCTGAGCGAGACGATCACCTCGCCGACCCTGGCGGAGCAGTGGAAGCAGGTGCAGGCGAAGTATCCTTCGGCGAAGCTGGTGCAGTGGGAGCCGGTGAACCAGGACTCGTCGCGCGCGGCCTCGAAGGCGGCCTTCGGCAGCTACGCCGACGCGCAGTACAGGCTTGAAGACGCCGATGTGATCCTTGCGCTCGACGCCGACTTCCTGGGCGGCATTGCGCATCCGGGCTTCCTGCCTCTGGCGGCGGCTTACGGCGAGCGTCATCGCTACGAAGAGGGCAAGAAGATGAACCGCCTGTACGCGGTTGAGTCGATGCCCACGGTGACGGGACTTCGCGCCGAGCATCGCCTTGCGCTGAAGCCGAGCCAGATTGCGGCCTTCGCCGATGCGCTGGTCTTCGGTACGGCTCCCGCGGGCCTGACCCCGGAGCAGACGAAGTTCTTCAATGCATTGCTGGAAGATCTGAAGAAGAACTCGGGCCGCGCGGTTGTTATTCCGGGCGAACAGGCTCCTGCCTCGGTTCACGCTGCCGCCTACGCGATCAACACACTGATTGGCGCAGTGGGCAAGACGGTTGTTTACACCGAGACGGTGAACCCGCTGCCGAGCGAGCAGGTTGCGGACTTCAAGTCGCTGGTCGCCGACATGAATGCGGGCAAGGTGGAGTGGCTGGTGATCCTGGGTGTCAACCCGATCTATTCGGCTCCCGCTGACCTGAACTTCAAGGACGCGTTCGATAAGGTGCCGACGGTCGTTCATCTCGGCACGCACGTGGATGAGACGGGCGTGATCTCCCACTGGCACATCAACAAGGCGCACTACCTCGAGAGCTGGTCGGATGCGCGTGCCTACGACGGCACGATCTCGATCATTCAGCCGATGATCGATCCGATGTACGGCGGCAAGAGCGCGCACGACATCTTCCAGACCCTGCTCGATAACTCGCAGGCGACGGCATATGACGCTGTGGTGGCCAATGCCAAGAATTACATCAAGGGCGACTTTGCCGCGGGCTGGCGCAAGGCGTTGCACGATGGCTGGGTCGAGGGGACGGCGTTCACGCCGAAGGCCGGCGTCCCGGCTCGCGTGACTTCGTTTGCCGCTCCCAAGGGCTCGTCGTCGGGCTATGAGCTGGCATTCCGCCCCGATCCTTCGCTCTACGATGGCCGGTTTGCCAACGTGGGCTGGATGCAGGAGCTGCCCAAGCAGGTGACGAACCTGAGCTGGGATAACGCCGCGCTGGTCAGCATTGCGACGATGGCCGAGCTGAAGGCCGAAGAGACGGAGCTGATCGAGCTGGAGCTGAATGGCCGCAAGGTAAAGGCTCCGATCCTCATGGTTCCCGGACATCCGGATGGTGTAATCACGGTGCACCTGGGATTTGGCCGGAATGCTGAGGCGGGCCGCGTGGGAAGTGGCGTTGGCTTCGATGCCTATACGCTGCGCTCCTCGGACGCGCCGCTGGTAGCTACAGGCGCAACAGCCAAGAAGGTGGACGGCAGCTTCTACGATCTGTGCGTCACCAAGGTGCACTCGACGGAGCACCGCGGCGCGTTTGCGCAGCATGACCTGGAGCACCCGCAGTACGACACGGAGGGGACTTACTCGCTCGAAGGCCATGAGGCGATGGAGCGGTCGATCATCCGCTATGCCACGGTCGAAGAGGCAGAGAAGAATCCGAAGTTCGCCGAAGAGGGCGCCAGCGGCACATTCGTCAACAAGGTTGGATACGGTCCGCAGGGTGAGAATCCGGCGCACGGCGATCCTGGCTGGGACGCGCAGAAGCATGTCGATCTCAGCATGTTCCCGGATGCTTGGGACTATAAGAAGACCGATCCTTCGAGCCTGAAGATTCAGAACGCATGGGGCATGTCGATTGACATGAACTCCTGCATCGGCTGCAACGCCTGCGTGGTGAGCTGCTATGCGGAGAACAATATCCCGGTCGTCGGCCGCGAGCAGGTGAAGGTCGGACGCAACATGCAGTGGATTCGCATCGATACCTACTTCGAGGGCGACCTGCATGCCCCGAAGGCTCACTTCCAGCCGATGGCCTGCCAGCACTGCGAGAACGCGGGTTGCGAGCAGGTCTGCCCGGTCGGCGCGACGGTGCATACGCCGGAAGGCTTGAACGTGATGGTCTATAACCGCTGCGTGGGTACGAGGTACTGCTCGAACAATTGCCCGTACAAGGTGCGCCGGTTCAACTTCCTGCTGTACTCGGACTACGACACCGAGAGCCTCAAGTTCATGCGCAATCCTGACGTCTCGGTCCGTTCGCGCGGCGTCATGGAAAAGTGCACGTACTGCGTGCAGCGCATCGTTGCGGCCAAGATTGTGGCCGACAAGGAGAACCGCGAGGTTCGCGACGGCGATATCGTGACGGCTTGCCAGCAGGCCTGCCCGACCGATGCGATCGTCTTCGGCAATATCAACGACAAGGACAGCAGGGTCGCGAAGCGCAAGGCCGAGGAACGCGACTACGCTGTGCTGGGCGATCTGAACTACCGTCCGCGCACAACCTACACGGCTGGCGTCATCAACCCGAATCCGGAGCTGGCATAAATGGCGACGAAAGTACCCATCAACGACCCGATGATCGATCCGCGGACCGGCGAGTACGCGGTCATCGCCCCGGGCCACAACTTCAAGTCGGTGACGCAGAAGATCGCCGGGCTGGTGTTGACGTCGAACACCCCGCTGGGCTGGTTCTTCGGCCTGATGGTGGCTGGAGGCGTGGCGTCGCTGGTTGTGATCGCGGTGACCTGGCTGTTCCTGAAGGGCGTCGGCATCTGGGGTATCACGATGCCCGGAGCCTGGGGCTTCGCCATCATCAACTTTGTGTGGTGGATCGGTATCGGCCACGCCGGAACGCTGATCTCGGCCATCCTGCTGCTCTTCAAGCAGACGTGGCGTAACTCGATCAACCGCTTCGCTGAGGCGATGACGATCTTCGCCGTGGTCTGCGCCGGCATGTTCCCGCTGCTGCACGTTGGTCGTCCGTGGCTGGGGTACTGGCTGTTCCCGTACCCGAACACGATGAACATCTGGCCGCAGTTCCGTTCGCCTCTGGCGTGGGACGTCTTCGCGGTCTCGACCTACGCGACGATCTCGGTGGTCTTCTGGTACATCGGCATGATCCCGGACTTCGGCACGCTGCGTGATCGTGCAACGCTGCCGCTGGCCCGCTACTTCTACGGCATCCTGTCGCTCGGCTGGCGCGGTTCGACCCGCCACTGGATCCGTTATGAGACGGCCTCGCTGCTGCTGGCCGGACTTTCGACACCTCTGGTGCTCTCAGTACATACGGTCATCAGCTTCGACTTCGCGGTGGCGGCCCTGGCGGGATGGCATACGACCATCTTCCCGCCCTACTTCGTCGCCGGCGCTGTGTACTCGGGCTTCGCGATGGTGCTTACGCTCGCGATTCCGATCCGCAAGTGGTACCACATGGAAGACCTGGTCACGCTGCGCCATCTGGACAACATGGCGAAGGTGATGTTGGCCACCGGCTCGATCGTGGCCTACGGCTACGGCATGGAAGTCTTCATGAGCTGGTACTCGGCCAGCCACTGGGAATTCTTCATGATGTGGAACCGCATGTTCGGCCCGATGTGGTGGGGCTACTGGATGCTGATCCTGACGAACATCGCGATCCCGCTGACCACATTGTGGTCGCGCAAGCTGCGTGTGAACGTCGGCTATCTGTTCGTGCTCTCGTTCATTGTGAACATCGGTATGTGGTTCGAGCGCTTCGTCATCGTCGTGACCTCGCTCTACCGCGAGTACCTGCCGTCGAGCTGGGGCACCTACGTTGCGACCAAGTGGGACTACATGCTCTTCATTGGAACCTGGGGCCTGTTTACCTGCCTGTTCCTGCTGTTCGTGCGCTTCCTCCCGATGATTCCGATGTCGGAAATCAGGATGATGCTGCCGCAGACAAAGATTACGCGTGGCGGCCCGACCGCTGAGACCGTAAGCGAGGAGATGAGCTAATGCCGCGCAGAGAAGGAATCTACGGACTGATCGCGGAGTTCAACACTCCCAGTGAGCTGGTGTATGCGACGGAGCAGGCACGTGCTGCAGGCTATCGCCGCATGGAATGCTACACGCCGTATCCGGTGGAGGAAGCAGCGGAAGCGCTGCACTTCCACAAGAACCGTGTTCCTCTGGTCTGCCTGCTGGGCGGCCTGATGGGTGTGACCACGGCGTACCTGATGGAGACCTGGATTGCGGTCTGGGCCTATCCGCTGAACATTGCGGGCCGTCCTCTGTTCTCGTGGCCTGCGTTCATCATTCCGGCGTACGAGTGGACCATTCTGTTTGCCGGACTTTCCGCGGGCTTCGGCATGATCGCGCTCAATGGGCTCCCGCAGCTCTATCATCCGCTGTTCAATGCGCCGAACTTCCGCAACGGCGCGACGACCGACAAGTTCTTCCTGTGCCTGGAGGCGACGGACCCGAAGTTCTCGCTGACTGAGACGCGGACGTTTCTAGAGCAGTTCCACGCAGTCTCGGTGGTGGAGGTGGACCATTAATACCCGGCACACACACGCGAGACTGGTAGCGCTTGCCGCAGCGACGCTTGCCCTTGGGGCGACCGTAGGCTGTCGGCAGGATATGCATGACCAGCCGAAGTTCTTTCCGCAGCGTGGAACGACGTTTTACGCCGATGGACGCTCGGTGCGTCCGCAGGTAGCCAATACGGTGGCCCGCAATCAGGGACACCCCGACTCCTACTTCGCGACCGGTCTGGTCGACGGCAAGGAAGGCGACGGACTCCCGTTCGCTGTAACCGCTGAGGTGCTGGCGCGCGGACAGGAGCGCTACAACATTTACTGCACGCCCTGCCACTCACGCGTTGGCAATGGTGAAGGTATGGCAGTGCAGCGCGGCTACACGAAGGCCGGCGACTTCCACACCGCGCGTCTGCGCTCGGCTCCGCTCGGCCACTTCTTTCACGTGATTACGAACGGCTACGGAGCGATGCCGGACTACGCTGCACAAGTGGCCCCGGCCGACCGCTGGGCGATTGCAGCTTACATCCGCGCGTTGCAGTTGAGCCAGCATGCGCAGACGGCCGATGTTCCTGCCGGTCAGCACGTGCAGCCGCTCAAGGCGATTGCCGAGAGCGAGGGCCTGCCGGCTGCGTTCGCCGAGGACATCAAGCTCCCGGCAACGGCAGTGACCGGGACCCCGACGGGTGAGTCTTTTGTTCTTCCGGCAGCGGGCGGAACATCCACATCCAACGCTCCGGCTGAAAAGCCGGCGGCGAAGCCAACAACCACTGGAGCAGCACAGCAGTAGTCTCGGAAGCTTCCGAATGAAGGCCTGAAAAAGCATGTCACACGGACACGAACATCACGGAGAAGGACACGGTCACGGACCGCGGGTTCTTCCTGCATCGCTTGCGGCGCCCGAGGAGGCCATCAAGGCCTGGCGGATGCGCCTGCTCGTCGTCGGTGCGCTCGCCGCTATCGTCTCGCTGGTTGCGTTCTCGTGGAGTCACGAGGGCCGCAACCATCTCCTGCGCGCCTACCTGATGGGATTCATGATCTCCTTCGGCTTTGCCGGCGGCGGACTGGCCATGCTGATGCTGCAGTATGTCTCGGGCGGTAAGTGGGGCCTGCTGCTGCGCCGTCCTCTGGAGGCGGCTTCGCGCACTCTGTGGCTGGTGGCAGCCATGGTGATCCCGGTCCTGGCCCTCATGAAGCACCTTTATCAATGGGCGGCTTTCCCGGACAAGGCTGCAACGGCAGCTGCTTATGCCAAGGGCCTGATGACGCAGGAGCAGATGCTGACGGCCAATGCCAAGCACGCCATGCTCAGCCCGACAGCGGCGATCGTGCAGGTGGTCGTTGTCTTCGGCATTCTGCTGGCGATCATGACACTTCTCAACCGCTGGTCGCTGCAGCGCGATGCCGACCCGGCCGCGGGCACGCAGGCAAGCTTCGACTACTGGCGCATCAAGACGGAGAACCTCTCCGGCATCGGCATCCTGATCTATGTCATCCTCATGACCGATCTCGCGATCCTGCTGATCAAGTCGCTGGACGTAACCTGGTACTCGTCGATCTACGGTCTGCAGTTCCTCGTCGGCCAGGGGTATCAGACGCTGGCGCTCGGCATTCTCATCTCGATCCTGCTTTCGCGCTATGAGCCGTTCAAGACGCTGCTACGCACGACCGAGCAGCACGATCTGGGCAAGTTCGCTTTCGCCTTCACGATGCTGAACATCTATCTCTGCTTCGCGGAGTTCCTGATCATCTGGTCGGGCAACGTTCCGGACGAGATTCCGTGGTATCTGGCGCGTATCCACGGCGGCTGGTGGGTGATCTGCTCGCTGGACTTCATCTGCCACTGGCTGATTCCGTTTACCCTGCTGCTGTCGCGCGACCTGAAGCGCAACAAGAGCAAGATGATCGCGCTGACCTGCTGGATGATCTTTGCGCGCTGCCTCGACATGTTCTGGCTGATCGAGCCGAACTTCAAAGATGCTGCAGCAAATCTGCACATCACCAACAACATTGGAATCCTTGCGTACATCACCGTTCCGGTGGCCGTGCTTTCAGTGTGGGGAGCGTACTACCTCACCGAGTTGATGAAGCGTCCTCTGGTCAACGTGAACGACCCGCACCTGGAAGAGATGCTGGAGCCCGAACATGCCCACTAACGAAGAACACAACAACCACGGTCATCACTACACCCCTGGTCACTCCGAGGACGCGCCGGGCTATGAGATCACCGACGTCAATGTCAGTGGCGTTATGGTCTTCCTCTCGGGCCTGGTCGGCTTCCTGGTGGTCTTCTTCGTCTTCTGCTTTGTCATGGGTAAGGTGATCAACGGCGCCCTGATCAAGTCCGACGGTCCGGTCACCAAGTGGAACGAGCTTGCCGGTGTGAAGACGACGCGCGAGCGCGAGAACCTGGCCAGCAATCCCGATCAGCAGCAGCGTGTTTTGCAGCAGCTGACGAAGACCTTTCCGGAGCCGCGCGTCGATCTCGACGACGGCAACCAGCAGACGGCTGACCTGCATGCTCGCGAAGATCTGATGCTGGATTACTACTCGAGCACGCCGGGACAGGATGCAATCCGCATTCCCATCGACCGTGCGATGGAGTTGATTGCGCAGCGCGGGCTTCCGGTACATACGGAGACTGCCAGCACTGGAGCTTTGATGATTGGCGAGACGGCTCCGCATGTACAGGCTCCGCTCACCAATGGATTTGCACGCACGGGCTATGAGCAGGAAGTCATCGAGGCGCGCCGCCAGAAGATGGACTTCAACCGTGCTGAGAACGCAGAGCACGCACAGCTGAATACAGCGAAGTAACGCAGAGAACCGAGAGCGAACGATGAGCAGATGGTGGACAACACGGACGGTGGGACGGGCGGCAACGGCGCTCGGCTGCACGCTGCTGTGTGCCTCCAGCGTGTTGGCTCAGGTCGCGGGCTACGGCGACAAACAGCAGGGCGAAAACCGCGGCGACGAGCTGCCGCAGGTGCTGCAGCGTGTCGGCGTGACGCAGAAGCTGAATCAGCCGCTTCCGCTGGATGCTCAGTTTGTCGACGAGAGCGGCAAGACGGTCAAGCTCGGCGACTACTTCGGCAAGCACCCGGCGATTCTGACATTGGTGTACTTCACCTGCCCGATGCTGTGCTCGGAGGAGCTGGACGGTCTGACGGGCGCGCTGGAGATGGTGAAGCTTACTCCGGGCAAGGATTTCGACGTCATCGTCGTTTCAATCGATCCGAACGATACGCCCGAGGCGGCTGCGAAGAAGAAGGAGTTCTACCTGAAGCGTTACGGCAAGCCGGAGACGGCTGCCGGGTGGCACTTCCTGACGGGCCAGCGTCCGTCGATCGATCAGGTGACCGACGCGGTTGGATTCGGGTATGTGCGCGTGCCAGGACCGGACGGCAAGTTGACGCAGTATGCGCATGCCAGCTCGATCGAGGTCGTGACGACCGACGGCAAGCTGGCTCAGTACTATCTCGGCGTGGAGTACTCGCCGAAGGACATTTTGCTGGGGCTGGTTGAGGCCTCGGACAACAAGATTGGGTCGCCGGTCGCCAACATTCTGACCTACTGCTATCACTACGATCCGCAGGCAAACAAGCACTCGCTGGTGATTGCCCGTGTAGTGCAGCTGGGCGGTATGGTCACCATGGCGGGGCTGGGAGGTTTCATCTTCCTGATGTTCCGCAAGGACCTCAAGCTGGGACGCGACCACGATTTGACGAAGAAAGAGAATGGATAAAGGGTAACGATGCAGATCAGTCCTGTACTGTGGCAATTTCTGGTGAAGTGGCTTCACTCCTCGGCGCTGTTCCCGAGCGAGGCGTCGACGATCGCGCCATACACCGACGCGCTCTACTTCTTCCTTCTGCTGATTACGGTCGTCGGCCTGGTGCTGGTGGGCACGCTCGTCTTCGGTTTCTCCATCCGCTACCGCAGGGCTCGCAACCCGGTCGCCACGCAGGTCGAGGGCTCGACGCTGCTGGAAGCGACGTGGACCATTATTCCGCTGGCGCTCTTCCTTATCTGCTTCGTCTGGGGCGCGCTGCTCTACTTCCGTATCTACAATCCTCCTGCTAACGCGATGAACATCTACGTGGTGGGCAAGCAGTGGATGTGGAAGGCCGAGCATCCGGGCGGCCAGCACGAGATCAACGCGCTGCATGTTCCTACCGGCCAGCCGGTACAGCTGACGATGATTTCGCAGGACGTCTTCCACAGCTTCTCGATCCCGGACTTCCGCGTGAAGCGTGAGGTCATTCCAGGACGCTATTCGACGGTATGGTTTGAGGCGACGACGCCCGGCACGTACCACATCTTCTGCACGCAGTATTGCGGCACCAAGCACTCAGGCATGATCGGCGAAGTTACGGTGCTGACGCCTGATGAATATAAGAAGTGGACCGAGGGTTCGACCAGCGGCATGTCGCTGGCGCAGAACGGCGAGCGGTTGTTCGCTTCCATGGGCTGCAACTCCTGCCATAACGGCGAGGCTACTGCGCGCGGCCCGAATCTGGCGGGAGTCTACGGTTCGAAACTGCGGCTGGCCAACGGCTCCGAGGTTCTCGTCAACGATGCTTATCTTCGTGACGCTATTCTGAATCCGTCACAGCACATTACTGCGGGCTACGCGCCCATCATGCCCACCTACCAGGGGCAGATCAGCGAAGAGGGGCTAATCGATCTGGTGGAGTATCTGAAGTCCCTCAAGACCAACTACCGTGTTCAGCAGACGCTGACCACATCGGAGTCGAATAACCAGGCGGCTCCCGCAACCCCAGAGGTGGTGAAGCCATGAGCGCAACCAGTTCAACCATCGTCAACCTGCCTGACCAGAGAACGGCCACGCTTCCGAAGAAGAACTACATCAATGCGGAAGACGGCCTGCTGAGCTGGCTGCTGACAGGCGATCACAAACGCATCGCGATCCTGTACCTGATCTCGATCACGTTCTTCTTCTTCATCGGCGGACTCTTTGCGGGTCTGATTCGGCTGGAGTTGTTGACGCCGCAGCCCGACCTGGTTGCTTCGGACACCTACAACAAGCTCTTCACGATGCACGGTATCGTGATGATCTTCTTGTTCCTGGTGCCCTCGGTTCCGGCGACCATCGGCAACTTCCTGATCCCGATTATGATCGGCGCCAAGGATCTCGCGTTCCCGAAGATCAACCTGCTGAGCTGGTACCTCTACATGGCTGGCGCGGCGTTCACGATGGCCGCTCTGGTGCTCGGCGGCGTCGATACCGGCTGGACCTTTACCACGCCGCTTTCGACGCACTACCTGAACACACATGTGGTGACGGCCGGACTTGGCGTCTTCATCATAGGGTTCTCGTCGATCTTTACCGGGCTGAACTTTATCGTCACCATTCACCGCATGCGTGCGCCGGGCATGACGTGGTTCCGCCTGCCGCTCTTTGTGTGGTCGAACTATGCGGCCTCAATTCTGATGGTGCTCGGAACCCCGGTGTTGGCGATCACGCTGGTCCTTGTCGTGCTGGAGCGCACGATCCATATCGGCGTCTTCGACCCGACGCTGGGCGGCGATCCGTTGCTCTTCCAGCATCTGTTCTGGTTCTACTCGCACCCGGCCGTATACATCATGATTCTTCCGGGTATGGGCGTGATCTCGGAGATCATGTCGACGTTCAGCCGTAAGCGTGTCTTCGGTTATTCGGCCGTGGCGTTCTCCTCGGTGGCAATCGCGCTGTTCGGCTTCTTCGTCTGGGCGCACCACATGTTCATCATGGGCGTGTCGAACTATTCGGCGCTGGTGTTCTCACTGCTGACCATGCTCGTCGCCGTGCCTTCGGCCATCAAGGTCTTCAACTGGTCGTTCACGATGCAGAAGGGCTCGATCACCTTTGAGACTCCGATGCTGTATGCGCTGGCCTTCATCGGCCTGTTCACGATCGGCGGATTGACGGGCGTCTTCCTCGGCTCGCTCGGTATGGACATCCACCTCACCGAGACCTACTTCATCGTCGCGCACTTCCACTACGTCATGGTGGGCGGCATGTTGATGGCCTTCCTGGGCGGCGTCCACTTCTGGTGGCCGAAGATGACAGGTCGCATGTATCCGGAGTCGCTGTCGAAGCTGTCGGCTGTAACCAGCTTCATCGGCTTCAACCTGACCTTCATGCCGCAGTTCATCCTCGGCTATCTGGGCATGCCGCGCCGCTATCATTCGTACCCGGCGGAGTACCAGGTGCTGAACGTACTTTCGACCGCAGGCGCAACGGTGCTCGGCATCGGCTTCCTGCTGCCTCTGATCTATCTGGCATGGTCGTTGAAGTACGGCGAGATCGCGGGCAACAACCCCTGGCAGGCGACCGGCCTTGAGTGGCAGATCCAGTCGCCGCCGCTGACCGAGAATTTCACCGAGACCCCCGTGATCGATTACGAGGCATACGACTACGAGTGGCTCGCTCACAAGACTGCACAAGAGGTGACGACCGTTGGATAACACGATCGTAGCGACGCACGATACGCACGCAGACGAGCACCACCACTCGCTGCCGCAGCTCCGCCATCATTTTGAGACGGAGGAGCAGCAGCGCGAGGCCGGAACCTTCGGCATGTGGCTGTTCCTGCTGACGGAAATCATGTTCTTCGGCGGGCTGTTCTTCGCCTACCTGCTCTATCGCAACTGGTACAACCCGGCATTCGTCGCCGCGTCGAACCAGCTCTCGATTCCGCTGGGCACGATCAACACGGCAGTGCTGATCAGCTCAGGCTTCTTTATGGCGCTTGGTGTGTGGGCAGCCGAGGTTCGCAAGAAAGGGATGCTGGTGGCGATGCTTCTGCTCACCACGCTCTTCGGCCTGATCTTCCTTGGCGTGAAGTACTTCGAGTACAAGGAAAAGTGGGAGAAGCACCACATCCCCGGCGCAAGCTTCGATATCTCGGAGTTCGTCAATCCTCCTATCGATGCGAAGACGGGCAAGCCGGTCGAGGAGCCTCTGTCTCCCGACATGGCGCAGAAGACGCAGGTCTTCTTCTCGCTCTACTTCGCCATGACAGGCATGCACGCGCTGCACATGATCATCGGTATCGTCCTGCTGGGCTGGCTCACATGGCGAGCGCAAAGAGGAGAGTTCACGGAAGGGTACGTCGCGCCGATAGAAAACTTCGGCCTGTACTGGCACTTCGTCGATATTGTGTGGATCTTCCTGTTCCCGCTACTTTATCTCATCAACCGGCACCCAGGCTCGTAGAGGCCACGTAAGGAGAAGCTTATGTCGAACCAGTTCCATGATCCGGCAAACGTGACCAACCCCGAGCACGCGGACCATCACATTATCGGGCCGGGTGTTTACCTTGCCGTGTACATTACGCTGTTGATCTTCACCGGTATTACGGTGGGCGCGGCGTTTGTCGATCTGCACATTCTCAACCCGATCATCGCGGTCGCCATCGCCTGCATCAAGGCGGTGATCGTGATCCTGTTCTTCATGCACGTCTACTATCAGTCGAAGCTGATCAAGCTGACGGTTGCCGCCGGCTTCTTCACCTTCCTGATCCTGATTACCATGACGCTGAGCGACTACATGAGCCGCGCGTGGGGTCTCTGGTAGACCAGCCAAAATTTGTTTCAAACGATCATGCGGCCTGCGGGCCGCATCTTTTTTTGCCGGTTAGTTTACGGCAGCCAGCAGTCTTAGCAGGATGGACTGCGATCGCCGCTGGCCCCACGGTTTTCCGTAAGCGCTTGAGGTGATGGCAACCACCATATGCAAAGACGGCACGATATAGATCTTGTTGCCTCCATTTCCGGATGCAAAATGGACTGTAATTTTGCTGCCCTTTATGGACTCGGCCTTGGTGTACCACATGTAGCCATAGCTGTCGGCGTAGGAATCGCTCTGCGAGATGGATACCAGGCTGGCGAGACTGTTCGCGATCCAATCGTGGCTGAGTACACGATGGTCTCCGACGATACCGTTGTTGAGTACGAGTTCTCCAATGGCGGCGGCATCCCGCGCCGTTATTTCGAGATTTCCCTGACCTGTTGTCCGATTTACAGGGACGTGTCGCCATCGGAATTCGTGGATGCCAAGCGGAGCAAACAGGTTCTGCTTCGCAAAACTATCCAATGACTGTCCTGTAGCGTTCTCGACAATCGCGCCGGCGAGGAAGGCATTCAATGAGCAGTAAAGATACATCTCTCCTGGCGGCCGAACGACCGGAACCGCGTATGCGGTCTTTATCCAGTCGGTGGAGTCATCCAGCTTGTCTTCATTGCCGGGAGTAGAAGGATCTTCGTCGTTTGCGTCCAGTCCGGAGCGCATCGTCAATAGGTCCTGTATGCGTATCTCTTTCTTGTCGTGCGGCAGATCGTGCAGATAGAAAGCAATCGGATCGTTAACGCTACGGATATTTTTTGCGATAGCGATGCCCATCAGAAGTGACGTGATGCTCTTCGTCGCGGAGCGGATGTCATGGAGCGTCGCGGCCGAATCGCCGTTGAAATAGTGCTCACTGATCAGTTTTCCATCGCGAACGACCACGATGCCCTTCAAATCATGATGCGGTTCCAGCTCCATTTCCTTGTAGAGGGTTTGGATGGCAACTTTATCGATGCTTGCTTCCTGCGATGGGCTCGCCGTCCAGCGAATACCGTTGGGCTCATCCGCCGCAAGAACTGCGGCATCAATCGGCGTGGTGCGAACTGCATCACCCACCAGGAACAATGCGGCCACGCAAAGCAGAGAAGGTTTCCGGAACATGTTTTCCTGTCTCAGTATGGATTCGGATGGTTGCTGATGATCTCTTTGCCGCCGCTTTGCAGGATCAGGTACGTTTTGCCGGGAAGTTGGGGCAGCGGCTGGGTCAGGTCCTGCCATAGAAAGATGCGGTGGATGTCGCTCCATTTCAGGCGGAGCGATGTGGTGTCCTCAAAGATTGGCGGCGCGTCGGGGAAGAAGCTGCCGTACCAGAGGTTTGAGCTGCGGCCTTCGAAGATGTGGATGTCGTTGCGCTTCAGATAGAAGCCCAGCGTGCTGCCTGCCTCGTATTCGCCGTGGATGATGATGATGTCGTCGGGCTTCAGCGTGGGAGCGATGGCGTCGGCAAGCTGTTTTGACGTCAGCACGGGCGAGAAGATCTGCAGGCCGAGATGTGCTGCCAGCAGAAAGCCAAAAGCTCCTGCGGTAAGCCACAGATTTGCGGCGTGCGGTTTGTAGTTCCTGCGCAGCAGCCATGCGGCCAGCGTTCCGCCAAAGAGCGAGATTGCTGTAAGAATGAGCGGTTGACGAAACGCTCCCATTGCGCGCGCGTTCAGGTCAAGGAAGTGACCGAAGGAGAGCGCGTAGTCGCCTGGATTCTGCTGCAGCAGCGTGGCGAGATCTGTGTTTGGTTCGGGCGTCTGCGTGTGCATCACGAAGAACAGAGCCGCAATGGCTGCCAGCGAGCCAAAGGCGAGCAGCACGATTGCGATGCGCTGGCCAGCGAGCACGAGCTTCTCCGGGATCGCGAAGCTCTCCGCTTCATCGGCCTCGGCAGTCAGCCATGCGGCGATCAGCAGCATCAGCGCAGGCAGCGCGGGCAGCACATAGTATTCCTGCCGCGTCGAGAGCGAAAAGAAGAGCAGCGGAAAAGCGGCCCAGATGCCGAGCAACAGCAGCGTGCGCTCTTCAGGTGCGAGGAAGACTTCCTGCTTCTCCGGATTGAGGCGGCGTTGCAGCCATGTCCATCGCGCGAAGAGCGGCGAGGCGGCGAGCGTGGCGCGGGCCTCGATGCGTGAGACGGCGTTGATGACGAAAGCACTCCACGGCATCAGCCACACCAGTACGAGTCCCCAGAAGAGCGCAAGCGATACGGTGTCGTAATCGCGCGGGACGCGGAGGTTGAGATAGCGCAGCAGGTGCTCGTTGACGAAGTAGAACCATGTCCAGCCGTGAACGTTGCCGTCGGTCGGCTGCGGTATGTTCCAGTGGCCGTGCGCGAAGGTGATGCTTCCGGGGTTTCCCTGCGACGGGTTCGCGAGGCCGATCAGGATGTGCCAGGGCGCGGCGATGGCGAGGAAGATCGCCGCGCTGGTGAAGGGATGGCAACGCAGGATGCGTGCGATGGCGCCGCGAAATCCGCGGGTAAGGATGAGGTAGATGGCGACGATTCCGATGGGGAAGACGATGCCGATGAGTCCCTTGGTGAGGACGTTGAGGGCGCAGCAGGCGGCGAAGCCGAAGCAGGGCCAGCGGCTCGGTGGAAGCTCGAGAGGTTGCGGTAGCGAAGCGGATCCGTCCACTCCGCTTCGCTTTGGTCGGCACGGCACGATGGTGGCTTTGGCGGAGTCATGTTGTTCCTGCTCGGTGAGCCAGAAGCAGAGGATGGCGAGCGTCAGCCAGAGACAGACCATCGCGTCGGGGATGGTGATGCGCGTGAAGATGAAGATGCCGAAGCTCGAGAGCAGGATCAGTCCGGCGTAGAGTCCGGCGCGCAGGCCGGTTTTGTCTGTCTCGCTGTTTTTGCTGACGCTGAAGGCGCGACGTGCGAAGAACTCCAGTGCCAGCGCCAGCGCGAGCACGGTGAGGGCGAGTGGAAAGCGTGCCGCTCCGGTGCCGACGCCGAAGACCTTCATGCTGGCGGCCATCGACCAGTAGAGGACGGGCGCCTTTTCGAGGTAACGGATGCCGTTCGCGTAGAGCGTCGTCCAGTCGTGGCGCAACAGCATCTCGCGCGAGACCTCTGCGTGAACCGAGTCGGCATCGTCGAGCAGCGGTGGCGTCATGAGCGCGAAGCTCGCGTAGAAAAAGAGCCACAGCAGCGTGAGGATCAGACGGTTGCGGCGTACAGGTGTGATCTCGACGGGCACGATTTCAGTGTATGGTGCGTCTGTGGTTTCCTCCATTTGTTTGCGAGCTGCTGCGAGCAGTGGTGAAATGCGGGGGTTCCTCGGCTACGCGCTTTCAGCGCTGCGCTCGGAATGACACCTTCTCACTCGGGATGGAGGTTTATCGTAGACTCAGACTGCTGATGCGTGATCTGGTTCAACTTGATGTACAGGCTGCGGGGCCTCCGGCGGAGCTGATCTTCGGCGACTGGTATCCGGCGCTGCGCTCCGCTGAGTTGCGCGTGGGCAAGATGACGACTGCGCTGCTGCTTGGCGTTCCGCTGGTGCTGGGGCGCAAGAAGGACGGGCGGTTGTTTGCGATGCGCGATCTGTGTCCGCATCGCGGGATTCCGCTTTCTGCGGGTTGGTTCGATGGCGAGCACGTGCAGTGCAAGTATCACGGCTGGAAGTTCGAACCGTGTTCGGGGCAGTGTGCGGAGATTCCTTCGCTGACCTCGCACGATTCGCTGGAGCCGGGCAAGATTTATGCCGGCGCGTATCCGTGTGAGGAGCGCGACGGGTTTGCGTGGGTGTATCTGCCGGAGGCTGGTACGGGACGCGCGCTGGGCGAGCTGCCTCCGGTGCCGGAGCTGCCGAAGTTTTCGGATAAGTACCGCTCGGCGCATCTGATGGCCGAGCTGCCTTGCAATGTCGACCACGGCATCATCGGGTTGATGGACCCGGCGCACGGGCCCTTTGTGCACCAGGCGTGGTGGTGGCGCTCGCGTGGGAGCATCCACGAGAAGACGAAGCACTTCGAGCCGATCGAGGACCGCGAGCATATGGGGCGCAATGCAGGGTTCAGAATGTCGTCGCATGCGCCGAGCAAGAATTCGGCTCCTTATAAATTGCTGGGCGTGTACGGCGAAGACGTGACGACGACGATTGATTTTGTGCTGCCGAACCGGCGCTACGAGACGATTCGCGCGGGGAAGAAGTGGTTCGCGAGTTTGACGACGGTGACTCCGGTGACTGCTTCAACGTGCCGGATCGATGTGATTGCGGCGTGGAACGTTTTTTATCACGTTCCGTTTGTGACTCCGGTGGCGAGGTTCTTCGGCGCGAAGTTTGTGGCGCAGGACCAGCAGACGATGGTGCAGCAGGCGCAGGGACTGCGGTTCCATCCGGGGTTGATGCTGATCGACGATGCGGACAAGCCAGCGAAGTGGTACTTCGCCCTGAAGCAGGCGAGGCTGAAGGGGACGGGAGAGCATCCGCTTCCCGGGCCGGTGACTCTGCACTGGAGGAGTTAGGAACCCCCCTCCCCCCTCATATGTTTTTGTAAAGGCTCTGTTTTGTTTGTCTTGTGCGATTTGCACAGGGCAAAATATTGAAAGCAGGGGAGTTAATCCTAAAAATATTGATTTATAACGAGTTAGCCCCGGTCTTTTTGGACCGGGGCTTTTTGTTTGCTGATTTAAGTGTAGCGAAGTGGAGGAAACTAATCGGCAGATTTTTGTAGGTTTATTTGCTTTGGAATGAAGGAGTTGTGATTTTGTGGGGCTTGACAGGCGTTTTCGCTCCAGTTCGCTTGGGGCGTTCTGTGCTTCGGGCTTCGCTCGATAGCTCAAGGCACGATTCTGCCGAGGTGAGATGGGGATAGCGCATGTTCTGCCCGGGTTGGTTTAGCGGAGAGCCAGGAGGTAGGCGGCCATGGCGGCCCCGAGTACGGCGAGAAGGGCGGCGAGGACGACTCCGGTGCGGGAGATGCGGCCTGGAATCCAGGTGCCCTGGCTGAGCTGGCGGATGATCTGGGAGTAGCGCCAGGAGGCGATGATGTTGACGACGACGCCGAGGGCAATGAGGGCGACTCCGGCGATAGGTGAGCCCCAGGCGCTGTGATTGAGGACGTGGGGGCCCTGGGTGGCCTGCATCTGGCGGAGGAAGAGGGCGAAGCGGGCGATGGCGAAGCCGAAGGCCATGAGCGCGACGCCGGTCCTGATCCAGGCGAGCAGGGTGCGCTCGGCGGCGAAGTAGACGCGGGGGTCCTGTTCGGCAGGGCTGGGCATGGGCGAGTCTGATTATAGATGGGGTGTGTGCGTGGTCTCTTCCATACCCTTATCGCCCCAGCTATATGGCGAGCGCAGGGCACTGCCGTCGAAACGGCATGTTTAATCGATTTTTCACGGTAGGCTGAAAGCAATATCCATTGAGCCCGGAGGGGTTGTTTCGAGGCGCTTTTAGCGGGGTTAAACGGCAGCCGGTGAGTCTTTACGGCGATTCTGTCCTGATATCTTGAAGCGAACGCTCCATCAGGAGGGAGACGTGCCGTTTATACAACACAGATCTCTCGTTTGGATTGCAGTTGTAGCCGCGATGTTTCCTGTTGCCGGATGTCACACGAAGGCGGCTGCACCTCAACCGCCGATGATTGCCGCGTCTGCATCAGCGGATACGTCGCATACGACGGCTGTTTCAGCTGGTGAGACGGCCGCCCCAGAGACGCGCATCGTGCTTACGATTTATCGCGATCAACGAATCTTCCTTGGGGGCAACGCTGTGAATCTTGCCGATCTGCCGCAACTGTTGCGTCAGAGCAGCACCGATCCAGCGAACCAGGCCGTCACGCTGCGCGCCGATGAGCACGTGCCCTTTGGAGCCGTTACATCGGTGATGAATGCGGCGAAGCAGGCAGGCATGATGGACATCAAGTTGGAGGCGCTGCCGGTCCAGAACGGTTCTGCGAAATAGGTAGGCCGGGACAGCTTCCCTGTTGATCAAAGCGCCGGAAAGCAGATGCTAGAATCGCCGCGAAAAGCCAGAAATTGCGACAAGCTGGAGACCGCTTTCGCTTCAAGTCGAGTTCATCGTTTTGAGGAGGGGGAATGAGTGTTGCCAGCGCCGCAGGGCGTTTATTTGATCTTCTCACTGCACAAGGGACACAGTTTACGCAGTATCTGCGGCCGGGCCTTACGCCGGAGCAGATCAGGGAGATTGCGGCCCCGGTGGAACATCCGTTGCCGCCTGAGGTAGTCGAATTTTATCGGCACTATGATCTGCCGAAGGGTTATTTCTATAACCCGGATCAGCCGACGTTCTACGGCATCTATTGGCTGCTCGGCCTTGAGGATGCTGTGGCGTCGTGGCAGGAGCGTCGGTCATACGACTTTCTGGATGCACGGGAACACGAGTGGTTCCCGTTTATCGAGGAAGACGGCAACAACTACCTTGTCGATATGGTGGCTACGCCTGAGGGACAACATCCGATCGTCAGGACATTTCATGGTCTGGAGCCGCATGTTGAGTTTGCGAATCTGACTGCGATGTTCGACACCTTTTATGCCTGGGTGAGCGAAGATGTGGTTCCGGTGGAATCCGGGCATGTTGCGGGCGATTACGAAGGCGACAAGAAACGCGTGGCGGAGATTGCTGTGCGGCTAAATCCCGGTGTCGCTTACTGGACTTCGCGCCTGGCGCAGCTTTAGTCGGCTCCAAGGATGTTCGAGGGGGAGTTTACGGCTCCGTGGTGAGTCTTTGCTCAGTGACGGGCATGTTGATTCGCAGGGGAGGGATGTGTAGCGCATCAGGCGGCGCGGGTCTGGTGGAGGGTTTCTTCGCGTTGGGGGATGCGGAGGAGGTTGAGGATGGGTGTGGTCATCATGGTGGTGACGAGAGCCATGACGACGAGCATGGAGAAGAGCGCGGGGGAGAAGATTCCGGCGTTGAAGGCGATGTTGAGGACGATGAGCTCGACGAGGCCGCGGGTGTTGAGGAGGGCTCCGAGGGCGAGGGCGTTGCGCCAGGATTCGCCGGTGAGGCGGGAGGCGAGTGCGGCTCCTCCCATTTTGCCGAGGATGGCGACGGCGAGGATGAGGGCGGTCCAGAGCCAGGTGCGGGGTTCGGCGAGCAGGTCGAGGCGGGTGCGCATGCCGGTGAGGGCGAAGAAGAAGGGCAGCAGCAGGACGGAGACGACGATGTCGAGGCGGGAGCGAAGGCTGGACTGCCAGTGGGAGATGCGGGGAAAGCAGAGTCCGGCGAGGAAGGCTCCGAAGAGCGGATGGACGCCGATGGCGTCGGTGGCGGCGGCGGAGGCGAGTGTGATGACGAGGGTGATGCCGAGCAGCTGGTAGGAGAGGCCGATGCTGTTGTGGCGCGCGATGAATCGGGTGGCGAGGCGCGCGGCGATGGGGCGGACGATGCCGACCATGATGGCGATGTAGAGGACGAGCCAGAGGAGTCTTGCGCTGACGCCGATGGTGTGGCCGGTGTGCGGGATGAGGGTGAGGGCGACGGCGAGGAGTGTCCATGCAGCGACGTCGTCGAGCGCGGCGCAGATGAGGGCGGTGGCGCCGAGGGGTGTGGACTGCATGCGACGTTCTTCGAGGATGCGGGCGAGGACGGGAAATGCCGTGATGCTGAGCGAGACGCCGAGGAAGAGGGTGAACGGGAGCCGGGCGACTCCGGCGGGTGCGAAGCGGGATTGCAGCAGCGGCGCGATCAACGCGGCCATGGCGAAGGGCAGCAGGATGCTGAGGGAGCTGGCGAGCGAGGCGGTGTGGCGGGAGCGGCGGAGGCTGGCGTCGTCGAGGTCGGTGCCGATGAGGAAGAGAAAGAGGATGAGTCCGACGGTACTGAGGGTGTCGAAGGGTGCGAGCGAGGATGGAGGGAAGAGGATGGCGGCGGTGTGCGGAGCGAGGCGTCCGAGGACGGAGGGGCCGAGGAGGATGCCGCCGATGATTTCGCCGACGACGCGGGACTGGCCGAGGCGGCGGGCGATCCAGCCGCAGGTGAGGGTGGTGAGGAGGACGACGGCCATCTGGAGGAGTAGGAGGGTCACGGGTGCGCTCCGGCTGGGGCGGTGCGACGGCGGCGGGCGTTGAGGAAGAGGACGATCTCGGTGACGAGGAGGATGGAGCCGGGGAGGAGGAGGCGGGTGCCGAGCATGGAGGGCCAGAGGAAGCGGAAGTCGACGCTCCAGTCGGTGAGGAAGAGGGTGAGTCCGCCGAAGAAGAGGAGGAAGGCTGCCCAGCGGCGGAAGCGTGGGGAGATGTCGGTGTTGTCGCGGTAGCCGGGGCCGCGGAGGTCACGGATGGGCGCTCCGATGAAGCCGTTGTGGTCGTAGATGCGGCAGCAGAGGGTGGGGTGGGCGGCGATGTGCTGGGTGGCGTAGTGCTCGGCTTCGGAGAGGGTGGGGAAGAGGAGGCAGAAGGGCTGGGTGTCTTTCGTGTGCTGCGTGTTTTGGGGCAGGGTGGAGAGGTGGACGGCGTACTCGCCGGGAGCCATGCGCTCGTTCCAGGTGGAAGGGCTTGCGGTGGGATCGTAGAGCGGGAGTGTGCGGGGTTGGGCCACTTCTAAAGTATAGAGAGTGAGCGTGGAAGTCAGAGAGCGTGTCTATTCAGAGAGCGTGTCTGTGTTGTCTGTCCCGCAGTTGCGTGTCCTGCAAAATCCGTCCATGTCTTTCGGGATGCAGGGGGGCCGTGGATTCTGGAGATTATCGGGTTTATGCCTGCGTATCTTCGAAATTAATGGAGTTCAGGTTGTTGTGACTATCGGGTCTGCTTTGTGTCTTCCTGCTCTGCTACAAAAGCAGAATGCGCGCTCTTCTCTGCTGCCTGTTCCTGCTTTTGTTCTGCGGCTCGACGTCCGTCTTTGCGGAGGACAACGCTTCGTGGACGACTCCGATTGCTCCGTTCCAGATTGCGGACAACCTGTACTACGTGGGAAGTGAGGACCTTGCGAGCTATCTTGTCGTGACGCCTCAAGGCGACATTCTTATCAATGCCAATCTTGCCAGCTCGCCGCCGCAGATTCGGGCGAGCGTGGAGAAGCTGGGCTTTCGCTGGAGCGATATCAAGGTCCTGCTCAACAGCCAGGCACACTACGATCATGTGGGTGGAGCGGCGGAGGTGGTTCGCGAGACGCATGCCAGGAACATGGTGATGGACGGCGATGCGAGTGTGATGGAAACCGGCGCACGCACGGACTTCTTAGCGCCTTCGCCGAACATCGCTGCGTATGCTCCAGTCCATGTGGATCGTGTTCTGCATGATGGGGACACGGTCAGCCTGGGGGATGTGACGCTGACCGCCCACAAAACTGCCGGCCATACGCGCGGATGCACGACCTGGACGATGCGCGCTCATCTTCCGGGAGAGCCGGCGGGAACGATGCGAGATATCGTCATCGTGGGTGGCGTGGGGTTCTGGGGCGAGTATCACTTCGTGGCCACGCCAGGGCATCCGGTAAGCTACCCCGGCATCGTTCAGGATTTTGAGCATACGTTTTCGGAGCTGCTCGCATTGCACTGCGATGTGTTTCTGGGAGCCCATGGCGGGTACTTCGATATGTTGACCAAGCTGAAGCGCTATCCGCAGGCTGGTGCGCGTGTGTTTATCGACCCGGCCGGGTATAAGGAGTTTGTTGCTGATGCGCAGAAGACGTTCAGGAAGGCGTTAAGCAAACAGGAAGCCGCGGCCGCTCGTTGACGTTTGTTTCCCGGACTGCCATTACCGCAAGCCTCTGTGGGAGCAGGCCGATTGCAGATCCATACATAAATCGCATGTATGGCTCGGCATAATAGGGTATGGAAAGCTCGTATGTTCTTAGGACGGCTGACGTTGCCGATGCCGGTGAGATCGCCAGGCACCGAGGCCTGATGTTCCTGGATATGGGACTGGTGGACGATGCCGATGCCGAAAAGCTCATTGCCGCGTCCGCGCCGTGGTTTACCGACGTGATGGAACGGGGTCTGTACAGAGCCTGGGTGGTTGAACGGAATGGCCGGATTGTTGGCGGAGGCGGCGTTCATCTCTCTGAGATCGGACCTTTGCCCGGCTCTTTCCGGGTTGGCAGAAACGCCCATATTGCGAATGTCTATACCTATGCGGAGCATCGCAAGCGAGGGGTTGGGCGAGCTCTTCTGAACGAGATATTGCGCTGGTGCCGGGAGTCCGGGATCGATCAGGTTACGTTAACTGCGTCGAATGACGGACGTGCTCTTTACCTCTCTCTCGGGTTTGAGCCGCAGCCGGACGGCATGCTGCAGAAGCTTTCTTGAGATGAGGGCTTTCTGCTGTAAGAGTCGGAGGGTTGCCATCGCCTGTATTGCGGAGTGGGTTTTCTTGACACTCGGGTGCGGGAGCGGCGATGCTTAGAGACTAGGCATATTTCTGGCCGGTCGCGGACTCGCGTCTTTTTGCGGGTGGAATGTGTGGGCTGGCTGTTGTGCCTGTTACCCGAGGGGATGGAATAACGGAATGGTCGCAATCTGGTTGCAGAGTGTGTCTGGTGGCCTGGGAAGTCTGGGCGGACTTGCTCTGCCGGTGCTGTTCTTTATCGTGCTGTATTTTTTGATGATCGTCCCCAACCAGCGGAAGCAGAAAAAGTGGCAGGAGATGCTGGGGCAGATCAAGTCGGGCGACCGCGTGACAACCAACGGCGGCATCAAGGGCACGGTGCTGACGGTGAAGGACGACTCGGTGGTGCTGCGTGTGCAGCCGGACGGCGTGAAGCTGGAGTTTGTGAAGAGCGCGATCGCGGCGGTGACCACGGACGAGGCAGCTTCGTAGATTGCACGGGAATTGTGGCGCTTCGGGCACGATGCGGGAAGTTTCTCGACTCCGCTTCGCTTCGCCCGGAATGACACTGTATAGAGGATTGGCGGCGAAGGCCGCGAGGATTAGGTAGAGAGAAGCATGGGAAAGAATCTGTCCGGTAAGACGGTGTTTATTGTTGCGGTGCTGCTGGTATTTGTCTATGGCATCGTGGGTATTCCGAAGGGCGGCCTGAGGGCGTCGCTGGAGCGGCGCATCAACCTGGGTCTTGACCTGAAGGGCGGCACGCACCTGGTGCTGGAGGTTCACGCAAACGAGGCGGTGGCTTCGGCGGTGGACCGCGATGCGGTCAGGCTGACGACGGACCTGCAGGCTGCGGGGATTTCGGGAGCGACGGCGGCGCGCAGCGATGCTTCGAAGCCGACCACGATTGTGGTTTCGGGCATTCCGGTTGCCAAGCAGAGCGATGCTCGCTCGGTCTTCAACGGTGTGAACTACAACGCCTATGACGTGGCCTCGGGCGCTGACGGCACGATGACGCTGACGATGAAGCAGCAGTCGGCGAACGATCTGGTGACGCGCACGGTGGATACGTCGATCGAGACGATTCGCGAGCGTATCGACAAGCTGGGCGTGGCGGAGCCGACGATTCAGAAGTATGGCCTGGGCGAGAACCAGATTCTGGTGGAGCTGCCTGGTCTGGACGACCCGGCTCGCGTCGAGGATGTGATTCAATCGACGGCGAAGCTGGAGATCCATGCGGTGACGGGTGGACCGTATGCCAGCGATCAGGATGCGCTGCAGGCGAATAACGGCATTATTCCGCCGGACTCGATTCTGGTGAAGGGCGCGGCACAAGCGGGTGCGCCGGAGCAGGTCTGGCTGCTGAAGCGCGTGAGCGAGGTGGAAGGCACGGACTTCCGCGATGCGCAGCCTTCGACGGACCAGAACGGGCGTCCGAACATTACGTTTACGCTGACGACGGAGGCGGGCGACCGCTTCTACAAGTACACGAACGAGCACTCGGCGACGAGCGCGACGCCGGGTTCGATGGCGATTGTGCTGGACAACAAGGTGCGAGAGGTGGCGGGGATCAACTCGGCCATTCGCGACCGCGGCGAGATTGTGGGCGGATTTACGAAGCAGCAGGCTGCGGACCTGAGCCTGATGCTGCGCACGGGCGCGCTGCCGGCGTCGATCTCGTTCCTGGAGACGCGTACGGTGGGACCGAGCCTGGGAGCCGCTTCGATCCGCCAGGGCGTCTTTGCGGCGATCGCCGGTATGGCCGCGGTGATGGTCTTCATGTTGATCTACTACCGCGGCGCGGGCATCAATGCCGACCTGGCGCTGGTGCTGAACCTGATTATTCTGCTGGGCTTCATGGGCTTTACGGGCTCGACGCTGACGCTGCCGGGTATTGCGGGTGTGATTCTGACGATCGGTATGGGCGTGGACTCGAACGTGCTGATCTTCGAGCGTATTCGTGAAGAGCTGCGCGCGGGTAAGAGCGCGGCGATAGCGGTGCAGCAGGGCTTTGCGCATGCGTGGGTGACGATCATCGACACGCACGTGACGACGATTGTGTCGGCGCTGATTCTGTTCCTGTTCGGAACCGGTCCGGTGCGCGGATTTGCGGTGACGCTGGCGTTCGGTCTGCTGGCCAACCTGTTTACGGCCGTGTTTGTCTCGCGGGTGATTTTCGATTCGCACCTGCAGGGCAAAGAGCGGGGAGCAGCGCTTTCAATTTGAGGTTGGGCGGGCGTGGTGGCAGAGAAGCAGATTCCTGCACTTCGCTTCGCTCCGGCCGGAATGACAAGTTTTTAGCTTGAGATAGAAGGACTCGCAACGTGGAATTTTTTCGTAATACCAATATCGACTGGTTGGGAAAGAAGTGGTATTTCCTCGGCTTCTCGCTGATCTTTTCCGTCTCCGGAGTGTTGAGCATGCTGTTCTGGCATGGCATTCCGAAGGGCGTGGACTTTACGGGCGGCACGCAGATTCGCGTGGCGTTCGATGGGACGCCGAATGAGGACCACATTCGTCAGGCAATGGACAAGGCAGGGGTGCGCGATGCGCGGATTCAGCGCGTGAGCGATCCGAGCGGCCATGCGGCGAACAAGGTGATCATCGCGCTGCCGATCAACTCGGCGACCGACCAGGCGCATGATGCGGGACGCCAGGCCGTAGAGAACGCCCTGGCGACGAACTATCGCGACTCGAAGGCGACGATCGAGCAGGTGGAGATTGTGGGCCCGACCGCAGGCAAGCAGCTGCAGCAGCAGGCGCTGCTGGCGACGGTGTACTCGCTGATCGGTATGCTGATCTACCTGTGGTTCCGGTTCGAGCTGATCTATGGTGTCGCTGCTGTCGTGGCGGTCTTTCATGACACGCTGATCACGGTGGGCGCGTTCAGCCTGACGAATACGGAAATTACGCTGACGGTGATTGCGGCTCTGCTGACGCTGATCGGCTACTCGATGAACGACACGATCGTTGTCTTCGATCGTATTCGCGAGAATCTGGGGATGAACCGGCGCGAGGGTCTGGCGGATGTGGTGAACCGGTCGATCAACCAGACGCTGAGCCGGACGGTGCTGACGTCGGGACTGACGTTCCTCACGGTATTGAGCCTGTACCTGTTTGGCGGCGAAGTGCTTCATGGATTTTCGTTCGCGCTGGTGGTGGGTATCCTGATCGGAACGTACTCATCGATTGCGGTGGCAGCACCGATGCTGGTGGCGTACCAGGAGTGGCGCTCGGGCAGGGGCAAGACAGTTTCGCTGCCCGCAAACAAGAAGGCTCGGGCATAGCAGACGTTGTCGTTGTCCGGGCATATTGCTTGCCTGATGCAATTGTTGGATTGAGCAAAAGCGCCAACCTCCGCTGAGGTTGGCGCTTTTCGCTTTGGGCTCGACTGCGGCTCGCGCTGATTGGAAATTTGTCGATGCAGCGAGGAGGCGATGATGCGCGATCTGCCGCTGCGATGCTAGGATGAAGGCCTTCGCCTCGGTGGCCAGATTCTGCATCGTATGGGAAGACGGCAGCGTGAAGGGAGGATCTGCGATGAATCGACAGTCGGAAAACAGAGCTTTTATGGCGAACGCGGCGATTGCGCTGGTGCTGTTTTTTGTATCGGCAATCTATGCTTCGGCGCAGGCGATCCCGCCGGGAACCAGTATTGTGGTGAAGAATGACAGCGCGCTTAGTTCGGCAGCGGCCCAGAAGGGTTCGTCGTGGACAGGCACGCTGGTGGAGCCGATTTCGGTCAATGGCAAGGTGGTTGCGGCCAGGGGCGCGAAGGTGCGGGGGCGTGTTGCCGATGCTACGTCGTCGGGGCGTTTGAGCAAGCCGGGCGCGCTGGCGCTGGAGGTGACCTCGGTTCGTGGTATTCGGGTGAATACAGATGTCTATGCTGCTGATGGCGAAGGCCATACCAAGAGCAATGCGACCAAGATCGGCGGCGGCGCAGCAGCGGGAGCGTTGCTGGGTGGCATCTTTGGAGGCGGCAAGGGGGCGGCCGTTGGGGCACTTGCCGGAGGCGGCGCAGGAACCGCGGTGGCAGCGGGGACGGGAAAGAAGGAAGCCACCATTGCAGCCGAAACGACGATGAGCTTCCAGGTGCAGTAGCCTGTTTGCACGGGGAATTCCACAGCGTGTGGAAAAGTTTTTTGAGAATTACCGCTAACTTGGGAACAAACGCAAAAGCTGTGGTGTCTATAGTCGAATAGCTCTACTGACGAGGCTGGATATGTTTGAAGATTCATTGATGGAGTCCGGCGGTAAGATCAAGACGAAATCGAAGTACTGGATGATCGGCACGTTTATTTTCAACGCCGCGATTCTGGGTACGATGATCCTGATTCCGCTGCTGTACCCTGAGGCTCTGCCGAAGACGGCGATGACGGCCATGCTGACGGCCCCGCCGCCTCCGCCGCCCCCACCACCGCCCCCTCCGCCAGCACAGATCGTCAAGCCGATCAAGATGGTTTCTGAGATCGACCAGGGTCTGCATGCTCCGACCAAGATTCCCAAGGACATCAAGATGCTGAAGGAAGAGGCTGCGCCTCCTCCGCAGATGGCCGGTGTGGCAGGTATGGCCGGCATGGGCTCGGGCTCGGGTGTTCCTGGCGGCGTGATGGGTGGACTGGGCAACGCTCCGGCTCCGGTCGTGAAGGCGGTTGAGAAGCCCAAAGGCCCGGTTCGCGTATCGAGCGGTGTGGTTGCCGGTAATGCGATCTCGCAGCCGAAGCCGGTCTATCCTCCGATTGCGAAGGCCGCGCACGTCTCCGGCGCCGTGGTTCTGCACGCGATCATCTCCAAGGAAGGCACGATTAAGAACCTTGAGGTGGTCAGCGGACCTCAGATGCTGCAGAACGCAGCTCTGGACGCTGTGCGGCAATGGCGGTACAAGCCCTACATCCTGAACGGCGACCCCACTGAGGTGGAGACGACGATCACGGTCAACTTCAACTTCGGCGGCTAATTTTTTGGTCCGGGGCCGCCTCATGGCGAGGCGGTCCGATCCGACGACAACAACGATCTCGCTTTGCGTCGAAAGACTCTACAGGAAGCATCACCCTTTTGTGGAGTATCGACCTGGAAATACGAAGGTTAGAGTTTCAAATCAGGAGGAAGTTCTGTGATTCTCGCTCATCTCTCAAATATCGCTCATGTACCCACTTCGCTGGCATTGTTCTTCCAGGAGCAGCAGGTTGGCTTCAGCCCGCTCCAGCTCTGGGCCAACATGGGCAATCTGGCCCGCGCCGTCGTCATCATCCTGTTCATCATGTCGATCTGGTCGCTGGCTGTGATCATCGACCGCGCCCTGTATTTCTCGAATGCTCGTAAGCAGTCGCGCGAGTTTGCTCCCAAGGTTGCAGGCGCTCTGAAGGACGGCCGTCTGGATGAGGCGATCAAGGTTGCCGACCGCTTCAAGAAGTCGCACCTCGCCGAGGTTGTCACCGCCGGTCTGCAGGAGTTTCGCAGCTTCGGTTCCGGTGGCGCGATCACCGATGCGCAGATCGAGAGCTCGCAGCGCGCTCTGGAGCGTTCTGAGGCTATCGTTCACGCGAAGCTGAAGCGCGGCCTGGGTGGCCTGGCTACGATCGGTTCGACGGCTCCGTTTATCGGCCTGTTCGGCACCGTCGTCGGCATTCTGAACGCCTTCCAGCAGATCGCAACGCAGAAGACCTCGGGTATCGGCGCAGTCGCCGGCGGTATCTCGGAAGCTCTGGTTACGACCGCTTTCGGTCTGCTCGTCGCCATCCCGGCTGTTATGACCTTCAACTACTTCACCAACAAGGTTGAGGCCTTCGACGTGGAGATGGACAACAGCTCGTCGGAGCTGGTGGACTACTTCATCAAGCAGAGCCACCGGTAAGCCGCGGCCTCTCTTTTGGAGAGGCGCATTAGATCAGTATCCTGCGAGAATCACAGCCTGAGGCCTCTCCGAACATATGCGATGTTCGGAGAGGCAGAAAGGCCCGGATTCGAAGGCAGGAGCAGGCGAAGCCCCTTAGGGGGTGGAGCAGCGAATACGGCAGAGCCGGACGGAGCATAAGCTTATGGGTATCTCAAAGCGGGATGAGGGCGGAAAGGTAAATTCGAATATCAACGTGACTCCGATGGTGGACGTCATGCTGGTGCTCCTGATTATCTTCATGGTCATCACGCCCATGCTGAACAACAAAGTCAACGTCGATCTGCCGAAGACGGATTCGGCGACGGTGATGGAAGACGCGAACAAGGAAGACGCCGTGACGGTTGCGGTGACGCGGGACGGACGCACGTTCCTCGGCGGTGACCAGGTGACGCTGGACGATCTGGGACCGAAGATTGCGGCGAAGTTGGAGAACAAGACCAACAAACAGGTTTATATGCGTGCCGATGCCCGCGCCAATTATGGCAAGGTGATGGACGCCGTCGACGGTGTTCGTGCAGCCGGTGTCAGCCAGCTTGGACTGCTGACCGAGAAGCGCGAGCAGGCGGAGACCCCGAAGAAGTAAGCCTTCGATCTACTCATAAGTAGTTAGTAGACGGAGGCAGTGAGAATATTCAGGAGAATTCGTTATGGGAATGGGCGGTGGAAGTCACGGTGGAGCGGTCTCGGAGATTAACGTAACTCCGCTGATCGATGTGCTGCTGGTGCTGTTGATCATCTTCATGGTCATTGTGCCGGTGACGCCGAAGGGTTTGGATACGCTGGTGCCCCAGCCCCCGAAGAACAAGACGCAGGATCAGCCGAACGACCGCACGATCGTGGTGCAGGTACAGTCGAACGGAGCTGGTGCGCCTTCGTACAAGATCAATGAGACGGCGTTCAACAAAACGGACATTGAGCCGAAGCTGGCGGAGATCTTCGCGTCCCGGCAGGAGAAGGTGATGTTCGTAAAGGGCGACAAAGACCTTGACTTCAGCAAGATTGCTGAAGTGATCGACTATGGCCATCAGGCCGGCGTTGACAACATCGGTCTGATCACGCCTCGTGTTGAGGCTGGGCAGTAGCAGTCTGCATGGAACAGTGATTCTCCATCGGGCGGTCGGAGCTTTGGCCGCCCGATCGAATTTTATGAGTGAAAATGCCGGTTTGTGATGGTCTAATGGAACCCAACCTGGATTCTCTTTCGAGCCATTTGACGATCAGGTGAAATTTGAAGGGCGATTGGAATTTATCGCCAGGAATAAGCTGTTCGCCTCTGGTCATACGGGGCGGTATACCGTTACAATCAACCCGCAAGACGAAAACTGCTGTTGTTGGTTTATGATTCCCGTCTGAAGATACGCGCCCATTTGAAGGAGATACCACGTCCCATGAAATTGACCGCACGGATTCCGGTTACGGCTGCTTTGCTGGCGCTCATGCTAGTTTCTGTAACCGGGTGCAACCGCTTGAAAGCGCGTGACCAGCTTACGAAGGGCGTGCAGGCCTTCAAGAATGCGCGTTATGAAGAGGCAGTGAACCACTTCCAGCAATCGATTGCGCTTGACCCAAGCTACGATCAGGCCAAGCTCTACCTTGCGACGGCTTATTCCTACCAGGTGGTTCCGAACCTCGATTCGCCGGAGAACCTTGCGACTGCCAAGAAGGCGCTCGATGGCTTCCAGGAGATTCTGGCCAAGGACCCCAACGATGTGGGTGCGTTGAAGCAGATCGCTTCGATCTACTTCAACACGAAGAAGCTGCCTGAGGCGAAGGAGTACCAGAAGAAGGTGATCGCGCTCGATCCGAAGGCAGCGGAGGCTTACTACACGGTGGGTGTCGTGGACTGGATGCAGGCGTACCAGAACGCGCGCACGATTCTTGCTGCCGATGGCATGACCGACGACGGCAACGGCAACGTAAAGAAGAGCAAGGGCGCGTGCCAGAAGCTGCAGGATCAGAACTCAGCTCTGGTGACCGAGGGCCTCGAGTATCTGAACAAGGCCGTCGAGATCAACCCGAACTATGACGATGCGATGTCGTACCTGAACCTTACCTATCGCCGGAAGGCCGATCTGGATTGCGGCGATGATAACGCGCGCAAGGCGGATCTGGCGAAGGCCGATGAGTGGAGCCAGAAGTCGATGGGCGCTCGCAAGGAGAATGAGAAGAAGAAGGAAGAGAAGACTAGTGGCGGCGTAACGCTGAACTAGTTGCTTCGTTCACTTCGATGCTTCAAGAGAAGGCCTCCCAAACGGGAGGCCTTCTCGTTGTGTGCTTCTTCGTTCGAATGCGATTGATGGGTGGCGAGGGAGATTGTTGCATTCGTCTTTGCGCGGGTGCGATAGAATTCCCGCCTGTGGTTCTATGAAAAAAGTGTTGGTCGCAAACCGGGGTGAGATTGCGCTGCGCGTGATGCGTGCGTGCCGCGAGATGGGGCTGGCTACGGTTGCGGTGTATTCCGACGTGGACCGCGCGGCGCTGCATGTGAGTTATGCGGATGAGGCGTACCGGCTGGGGCCGGGACCGGCGACGGAGAGCTATCTGCGCGGCGATCTGATTCTGGATGTGGCGCGCCGTGCGGGGGCGGATGCGATTCATCCTGGCTACGGTTTTCTGTCGGAGAATGCGGAGTTCGCGGATGCATGTGCAACTGCGGGTGTGACATTTATCGGTCCGCCGGCGAGTGCGATGGGCGCCCTGGGATCGAAGACGAAGGCGCGGCAGGCGGCGGATGCGGCGTCGATGCCGAGGGTTCCCGGGAGTGTGACGGGTTTGCCGTCGGTGGAGGAGGCTCTGCGCGTTGCGGAGGGTATCGGGTATCCGGTGATGCTGAAGGCTGCGGCGGGCGGAGGCGGCAAGGGAATGCGCGCGGTGCGGTCCGCGGCGGAGCTTCCGGGCGCGTTTACGGCGGCGAGCAGTGAGGCGGAGAGAAGCTTCGGCTCGGGTGAGGTCTATCTCGAAAAACTGATTGAGCGGCCGCGGCATATCGAGGTGCAGGTGATGGCCGACATGCACGGCAACTGCATTTACCTGGGTGAGCGCGAGTGCAGTGTGCAGCGGCGGCACCAGAAGGTGATCGAGGAAGCTCCGTCGGCGGTGGTTGGCGAGGACCTACGGCGCAGGATGGGCGAGGCCGCGGTGCGGCTGGCTCTGTCGGCAGGTTATGTGAATGCGGGTACGGTGGAGTTCCTCGTGGATGCAGGCGAAAACTTCTACTTCCTTGAGATGAATACGCGGCTGCAGGTGGAGCACCCGGTGACGGAGATGGTGACGGGGTTGGACCTGGTTCGGATGCAGTTGCGCGTGGCGATGGGAGAGCCGCTGTGGCTGCGTCAGGAGGAGGTGCAGCTGCGAGGGCATGCGGTGGAATGCCGCATCTATGCGGAGGACCCGGAGAACAACTTCTTTCCTTCGCCGGGGCTGATTACGCGGCTGGTGCAGCCGGGCGGGCCGGGCATTCGCGAGGACTGCGGCGTGTACACGGGCTGGACGGTTCCGCTGGAGTACGACCCGATGCTGTCGAAGCTGATTGCGTATGGTGAGACGCGCGAGGTGGCGATCGACCGTATGCTGCGTGCGCTGGATGAGTACGTGGTCGGTGGCATCCGGACGAACATTGCGTTGTTCCGAAGGATTCTGGAGGACGAAGATTTTCGTTCGGCGGCGATCGATACGGGATATCTGGAGCGATTGTTGGTGCAGCCGGCGGAGAAGGAGCCGTCGCGTGTGCCTGAGGATGTGGTGGCACTGGCGGCTGCGCTGCTTGCTTCTTCTGCGAGGCAGAATGGTGGCACAGTGGCTGCTGTCGCTGTGGAGAGCCGTTGGGCTGCTATGGGGCGCAGGGAGGGCTTGCGCACATGACCGTGTGGGTGGAGGTGGCAGGCAAACAACGGCGCGTGGAGCTTCCAGCGGAGGCTGCTGCAGGCGGCGCGCTTGCATGCGCTGTCGATGGCATCGCGGTGAAGGCCGACGTGCGCGCAGCGGAGCCAGGCGTGTTGTCGTTGGTGGTGGAGGGCAGGCAGTATCGCTGTCTGCTGGATGGCGATGCAGTAATTATCGGTGGGCGCAGGTTTCCGTTTGTCGTCGAAGATCCGCGTTCGCTGCGTGGCCGGCGCGGCACGGGCGAGGGAGCAGCGGGGCCGCGTACGGTGAAGGCTCCCATGCCGGGACGCGTGGTGCGGGTGCTGGTGGAGGTGGGAGACGAAGTGGCGGAGCATCAGGGCGTGATCGTGATTGAGGCGATGAAGATGCAGAACGAGCTGAAGTCTCCGAAGGCCGGCCGCGTGGCTAAGATTGCGGTCGAGGTGGAAGGAACGGTTGGCGCGGGTGAGGCGCTGATTGTGATTGAGTAGTTTGCGGCGTGCAGTGTAAGCTGCGGTGGCAAAGGGTCTCGGGTCCAGATTCCAGGTTCAGGTTCCAGGTTCAGATTTCCCTGTGGAGACTGTTTCGTGGTCCGACGATTATCTTCTCGCATCGTTATGCTGGCGGTCGTCGCGCTTACGGGTGCGTCATCGCGCGGCTTTGCGCAGAACCCGCCGCATTTGCAGCACCCCGACACTGTCCATCTACCGATTGAAACTATTCCGCTGGTTAGCGTGGGTTGCAGTGCGAATCCTGTAAGCGTGTTTACGGGAGGCGTTGCGACGATTCGTGCGGATGGGCGCAGCGCGCAGAACCTGCCGCTGCGTTACAGCTTCACGGCAGATGCGGGCGATCTGATTCCGAGTGGCGAGGAGGCGAAGCTGGTAACGTCCGGGCTGTCGCCGCGGACGATCCGCGTGATTTGTACGGCGACGGACAGCGCAGGCAGGAGCGCTTCGCAGGTGATGGAAGTGCGTGTGTTGGCGATGCCTATGCCACAGACGCAGGAGGAACATGCGCCTGCGATGGGAGGAGGCATAGGAGGCCTGGCTGGAGGTGGAGCGCATCCTCAGCCGACACCGCCTCCTATAACGGTGCCGAAGGAAGCAGGTAAACCGAGCACGGAGCCTAAGCCGCAGGAAGAGAAGAAAGTCGACAACGACGCCAGCCCAGCGCACTCGCCGGATGAGTACAAAGAGTCCGAGGCTGTCGATACGTGGGTCAAGAATCTGAAGCCGGGAAAGATTGAGTACAAGGTGCCGCAGCGAATGCTGATGCAGGAGGCATCTACGGTCACGGCGGTGATTCATGGGTATGAGGATGCAGGCGCGTCGCTTGCAGGCGCGACCGGAAGCGGTGTGTTGAAGCAGTCGCCGCGGATGAAGGTGGAGTTGATCGCGGATGATCCCGACGCGTTTACGATTGCGCTGGACGGCGATGCGGTGAAGTTTGTGCCGAGCGATGGAGCGACGACGTGGACATGGAAGGTGACTCCGAACAAGTCGGGAGTGAGCCAACGGCTGAAGATTGTGGGATCGCTGATGTATCCCAATGCGAATAAGACGGAGTTGCAGCTGCCGGAGTATGACGCGACGGTGGAAGTGGATGTGCCGTCGCTGTGGTCGATGATTGTCGAGAACTACCAGCACGATCCGCTGAAGTGGTTCAGCTATGTGATTCCGGGCGGTGCGGGATTCACCTTTGCGGCAGGCCTGGTGGTGTGGTGGTGGAAGCGGAAGCATAAGGACGAGAAGGATTCGTGAGCTTTCTGCTTGGAAGCTGTAGCGGCAGATGGGTACAATCCCGCAGAACGGCAGTTATCTGAGGAGAGACGACGTGAGTGAGACGAGCGTTCCCGTTGAGGGATTGAGTGAAGTGGAGCGTGTAGTCGATACCTTTGTCGCTCCGACGAAGACGTTTACCGATATTCTGCGCAGCGCAAGCTGGTGGCTGCCGTTTGTGCTGATGGTGATTGTGACGATGGCAAACTCGTTTGTCGTCGACAAGCATGTCGGCTTTGAGCGCGTGGCCGAGAACCAGATTCAGCAGAATCCGAAGCAGGAGGAGCAGTTTAACGAACTGACGCCGGAGCAAAAGACGCAACGGCTGCATGGCATGGGCATTGGCTATCGCTATTCGAGCTATGCTTCGTTTGCCTTCATTCTGATTTTTGTGGGCATTGCTGCGCTGCTCTACTGGGCGAGCTTCAACTTTGGCCTGGGAGCGCGGACGACGTATGGGCAGATGTTCGCCGTCTCGATGTATGCGGGGCTGCCGCGCTTATTGACGGGGTTGCTGTCGATTATCACGCTGCTGTTCGGCGGCAATGCAGAGTCATACGACATGCGCAACCCTGTTGGAACGAACCTGGCGTACTACATGCCAGATTCTGCACCGTGGCTGAAGGTGTTTCTCAGCTTCTTCGACGTGATCGGGTTGTGGAACCTGGTGCTGCTTGTGATCGGTACGGCGATTGTGGCGAAGGTTCCGCGCGGCAAAGCTGCTGCTGTCGTTGTGGGATGGTGGGCGGTCGGTCTGGTGGTGATGGTGGGGATCGCTGTGGCAACGAGCTAAGGTGGAACAGTGCCGTAACTCTTGAGATGTCCACAATTATCTTGCAATCCGTCCGTGGTCGACGGATACTTCGAGTGCATCAGCATCCCTTTTTGAAGTGAATTGAAGATTGAATCAATTGCTGTGCTCGCGCCTGGAGGTTATGCGATGAGCCGTTTGCGATCCAGTTTGGGTGTAAGTGTTTTTATCCTATGCAGCCTTGCTTTTTTCATAGGTTGTTCGTCGCTGAAGATGGTGGACACGAGCGTTGCTCCGGGTGGAAGCAACAAACAGGGGCTGGTACGCGGTGGAAGCCAGCCTATAGCTGGGGCAACCGTTCAGTTGTATGTAGTAGGCACGGCAGGCGATGGCTCAGCGTCGACTGCGTTGCTGGCGACTCCCGCGACGACGGATGCTAACGGAGCTTTCAACATCACGGGGCAGTACAGCTGTCCTTCGGCTTCGTCGCTGGTGTATCTGGTCGCGACGGGCGGCAATCCGGGAATGGCGGCTGGAACGAATAATCCGACGCTGGCTTTGATGACGGCTCTGGGTGCGTGCGGCAACCTGAGCGCATCCACATTTATTGTCACCAACGAGCTGACCACGGTAGCGGCGGTGTGGGCGCTGGCTCCGTATATGTCTTCGTACAGCAGTATCGGGTCGGCATCAGGAGATGCTGCAGCGCTGACCAGTGCATTTGCGCTTGCGTCGCAGTATGTCAATCCGTCGACCGGAGTTGCGCCTGGGCAGAACGTTCCAGCGGGAGCCACAGTTCCTGTGCCACTGCTCAACACGCTTGCCGATATTCTGTCGGTCTGTGTGAACTCTGCAGGAGGCGTGGCGGGCGATGGCTCGCCATGCGGTACGCTGCTGCGTGCGGCAACGCCCCCGACTGGCACCGTTCCAGCGAATGCCATTGCGGCAGCGTTGAATATTGCGAACAACCCCCAGGCGAACATATCGACTCTGTTCGGGCTGGTAAATCCGATTAGCCCATTTCAACCCTTGTTGAGTGCGGCTCCCGCGGATTTCATCGTCCAGTTGATCGTTGCAGGGGGAGGCCTATCGATCAGCCCTGATTCACTGACGTTTCCCTCGTCCTATGTCTCGTTCACCTCTGATCCGCAGACCGTTACGATTGCCAATACAAGTAGTAAGACGATCGGCCTGGGTTCATTTGGGATTTCCGGGGTCAATAGCAGCGACTTTGCGGAGATAGGCTGTGGAACATACCTGGTGGCCGGAGATACGTGTACGCTTTCGGTGACGTTTACTCCCTCCGCAGCCGGTCCACGAAATGCTGCGCTGGTGATCAATAGCACCAGCGCAAACTCTCCTCAACTCGTGCCGTTGACTGGGAGTGGGATAGCGTTATCCGGTACGCCTCTGACCCTTTCTCCGTCGTCGCTGACGTTTACCCTTGCAGGTGTTCCGCAGACTGTAACTGTGACAAATTCGAGCCTCGCTCCAGTCACAATCGGCAAGATTTCGATGAGTTCAGTGGGGTCGCAGACGAACAACTGTCCTCAGGTGCTCGACGCGCAGTCGATCTGCAGCATCTCGGTACAGGTTACAGCTTTGACTTATACCAATGCGCAGAGTGGTTCCCTCGGGATAACCAGTTCAGCAGGCAGTTCTCAGAGTGTCGGAATCAACGTGCCTATAGCCACGGCCTATTTTTCTGCAGCTCCCCTTAACTTTGGAAGCTGGGCGGTTGGTGTTTCGAGTCCGTATCAAACAGCGAGCGCACATGTAGGAAGTTACTACAGCCCTGCTCCGCAATTGATCACATCGATCACTGGACCGGACGCGTCCGACTTTTCGCTTCAATACGAATCGGGAGGATGTGTCACGAATTACCAATGCGTGGTTGACATTACATTTACTCCTGGAGGAACGGGCACCCGGACCGCAACCCTGGTTACGAACTACGGCAATATCGCATTGAGTGGCACGGGGCTTCCGCCTGGACCTTCGTTTAGCGCAAATGCTGAGACGGTGACGATGGGTGCGCCGCTCGGTGCCAGCGGGAGCGCGAACCTGATCCTGCTAAACAACGGAAGCACTGCGCTGAATCTCAGCCAGACAATAACTGGAGCGAATGCCGGCAATTTCTCGGTAACGAACGGATGTGGTTATCTGTCGACGGGAGGAAGCTGCACACTGAACCTTGGATGCACGCCATCGGCTCTCGGAACTCTGACAGCAACGCTCACAGTGACGGATAGCCTCTCCGGCACATCCCAGTCGATTCCGCTTGCCTGTGTAAAGCAGGCTCCTGCTGCAACGTCTCCTGTGCTTTCGCCGTCCAGCTTCGACTTCGGCAACATTGAGGTCGGGTCGCAGAGTTCGCCTTCAGCGATATCGGTAACAGCTTTTAGTGGCGATCCTGTCACGATCACCAACTATTTTTCAAGCCCACCCCCAACTCCATTTGTGCTATCCACAACGTCCTGCTCACAGACTCCGTGCCAGTTCCATATCACTTTTCAGCCCACGAGTCTGGGTATACAAAACGCGACCTTCATGGTCCTCGACACGATTACTCAACAATATTCGTTGTTGAGTCTCAGCGGGACAGGAGGAGTACCGATAGCCTCCCTATCCACTTCCTCTCTTACATTTGCAGCGCGCAATCAGGGATCGATCTCTATTCCGCAGACGATCACGCTGACGAATACAGGAGACGCGAGCCTGACGCTTACGTCGGTCTCCTTCGCGGGGGCGAATCCCGGAGACTTCTTGATAGAAAGCAACACATGCGGGAATGCCGTAGCGGCTGGAGCAAACTGCTCCATTGGGGTTTCCTTCTCTCCCACTGCTTCAGGTTCAAGAAGCGCCAGTTTGCAGATCGTGAGCAACGCAGCCAGTTCGCCGGATATCGTCCAGCTTTCAGGAACTGGAAACTAAACCGGCAGCCAAAAACGAAAGGCACGGCCAAAAAGCCGTGCCTTATCGATGAAGTTGAGTTGCAGGTTATTCTGTCCAGCGCTTGAAGACCAGCGAGCCGTTCGTTCCTCCGAAGCCGAAGGAGTTCGAGAGGGCGTAGTCGATCTTTGCCGGCAGCGGTTTGTTGGGCACGTAGTTCAGGCGGCACTGCGGATCGAGCTCGACGATATTCATCGTCGGCGGCGCGATCTGGTTCTGCATGGCGAGGATGGTGATGCCTGCTTCGAGTCCGCCTGCACCGCCAAGAAGATGGCCGGTCATGGACTTGGTGGAACTGACGAGCAGGGTGCCGTTTTTAGCGCGTTCGCCAAAGACATTCTCGATGGCCTGCGACTCCAGCGCGTCGCCGAGTGGCGTCGAGGTGGCGTGCGCGTTGACGTAGTCGATCTTGTCCGGCGAGATGTTCGCCGATTTAAGGGCGGCGTTCATGGCGCGGAAGCAACCCTCGCCCTCGGGAGCCATGCCGGTCATGTGGAAGGCATCGGCGGACATGCCGTAGCCGATGACCTCGGCGAGAATCTTCGCGCCGCGTGCCTTGGCGAACTCGAGTTCTTCCATGATGAGGATGCCCGCGCCTTCGCCGACCACGAAGCCGTCGCGGTCCTTATCGAAGGGCCGGCAGGCGTGCGTGGGGTCGTCATTGCGCGTGGAGAGCGCCTTCATGGCGGCGAATCCGCCGACGCCCATGGGCGTGATGGCGGCTTCGGTGCCTCCGGCGATCATGGCGTCGGCATCGCCGCGCTGGATGATGCGAAAGGCATCGCCGATGGAGTGCGCGCTCGAGGTGCAGGCCGTGGCCGTCGCCTCGTTCGGTCCCTTGGCGTTGTAGCGGATCGAGACGTGCCCGGCTGCCAGGTTCACGATGGAGGCCGGGATGAAGAACGGCGAGATCTTGCGCGGGCCGCCGTTGATCAGTGCCGTGTGCTCGCGCTCGATGACGTCGAATCCTCCGATACCGGAGCCGATGTGGACGCCGAAGCGGTCGGCAACCTCAGGAGTGACCTGAAGGCCGGAGTGCTTCATGGCTTCGTCTGAAGCTGCCAGAGCGAAATGGATGAAACGTCCCATCTTGCGGGACTCTTTCTTTTCGACAAACTGGAGCGGATCGAAGTTCTTCACCTCGGCTGCAAACCGAACCGGGTGGCCGGTAAGGTCGAAGGCGGTGATCTCGGCCATGCCGCTCTTGCCGGCCATGAGACCATCCCAGACTTCAGACGCAGTATTACCGACCCCGCAGATGAGTCCGAGGCCGGTTACAACGACGCGACGCTCAAGCATGTTTACTTTGCCGCTTTCTGGTTTTTCTCGATGTAGTCGATAGCATCCTTGACGGTCTTGATCTTCTCGGCGTCCTCGTCAGGGATCTGGATGTCAAAGGCCTCTTCGAACTGCATGACAAGCTCGACCACGTCGAGGGAGTCAGCACCGAGGTCCTCCTGGAAGCTTGCGCCGGGGGTGACTTCGGCCTCATCCACCTGAAGCTGCTCGACGATAATCTGCTTTACCTTTTCATCAACTGCTGCCATGTCGTTCTCCTATATACCTTTTGGGTCAAAACGTAGCGCCTGGGCCTGAGGGCCTGAAACGCTAAACCAATCTAAAGCATACTGACGGTCCTGTAGAGTGTAAAGCAAGGCCAGGCCGCTAAAAATAACAGAAAATCCACGTTGTCAATCGTCCTCGCCCGAGGCAGCGAGGAAGGTGGTAATTCCGGCTGCCTGGTCGAAGTCGATCATCTGCGCGCCGGGCAGAGATTTACTGGTTTCGCCGACCTCGCGGAGTGTCCGGTTGATGGCGCGCGTGCGTTGGCCGAGGTCGCGAATGGTGTTCTGGACTGTTCCGACATGTTTATCCATCTTGTCCATCAGTCCCTCGAATTTGCCAAACTCTCTCTTGGCGCCTTCGAGAACATTCCAGACTTCGTCGCCCTTCTCCTGAATAGCGAGCATCTGGAAACCCATCTGGAAGCTGGTGAGGATAGCGGAGAGCGTGCTGGGCCCGGCGATAGTGACGCGGCACTTCGACTGCACCTCGGCCTGTAGCGCATCGCGGCGCATCACCTCGGCATAGAGGCCCTCGGTGGGCAAAAACATGATGGCGTGCGGTGTCGTTTTGGGCGGGTTGATGTACTTCGACGAGATACGGTCGCCTTCGGTGCGGATGGCCTGCTCGAAGGCGCGGCCGGCGGCGGCGATCTGATCGGCGTTGCCGGTCTCGTAGGCGCTCTCGAGCCGCTCCCAGTCTTCGCGCGGGAATTTGGCGTCGATCGGCAGCAGCGTCTCGCCGGAGTGGCCGGGGAAGCGCACGGCGAACTCTACTACTTCAAGCGAGCCGTCTTTGACGCGTGCGTTGCGGATGAACTGGTTGGGTGCGAGCATCTGCTCGAGCAGCATGCCGAGCTGCACTTCGGCAAAGCCACCGCGTGATTTCACATTGCTGAAGATGCGGCTGAGATCGTTGACGCCATCGGAGAGCTTGGTCATCTCGCCGAGGCCGGTATGCACCTTGTTGAGCTGATCGGTGACCTGGCCGAAGCTCTGCGTCAGGCGCTCCTGCAGCGTCGAGTTCAGCTTCTCGTCGACCGTCTGGCGCATTTTTTCAAGCTCGCTGGAGTTGTCTTCATTGAGCTTATTGAGTCGCTGCTCGACGGCTTCGCGAAGCTGGTTCTGCAGCACCGTGTTGCTGGTCATTAGCTCGTTGAGCTTGCCGTTTAGGGCTTCACGCAGATTGGTGTGCTGTGCGTTCGTCTCGGAGGTGAACGAGGTGACGCGCTGCGAGAGCGCTTGCATCTGGTCGAGCACGGCCTTGCGCAGCATATCGTCAGAGGTCTTGTTGTCGGACCGGAAGCCGGTGAGGCCGGTCTGCAGAAGCTGGCTCAGCTCAGCGATATTGCGTGTCACCTCGGTACGCAGGGAGGCGAAGGACGCATCGCTGGCCTCGCGTGAGCGCTGTGCCTCGGCGGCGATCTCCTGCCGCATCTGGCCGAACGCGTTGCGGATGTTGTCGTCAAGCGCCTGATTGCGGGAGTCGAGCCGCGTGAGCTGATCGGGAATCTGTGCCAGACGCGGGTCCTGCATAGGAGCCTGTGGCCTGCGCAGCAGCAGGACGACGACGGCGATAAGGGTGAGGATCTGGCACGCAAGCAGGATGTTGAACATTTCGTCTTTCCTTCGCCAAAGAATAGCACTCCTGCCTGTGTACGGCAGAGCAGAAAGGTCATTCTTCGGGCGGGAGTTCTTTCTATGGATACAGATAGCTGCCGCGATTGCTAAAATCGCTCACCATGGCTGCTGCTGAACCTCCCGCGACTTCGCACAACAAGCCGACGCCTCAACAGACACGTATTGCCGATCTGGCGGCGCGTCATGCCATCGCCGAAGAGGGCGGTGGTCCGGAGCGGCGCGCGCGTGAGGCAAAGGCCGGCAAGCTTTTGGCGCGGGAGCGCGTTGATCTGTTGCTGGATGAGGGAACGTTCGAGGAGACGGACAAGTTCGTGACGCACCGCGCGTCGGACTTCGGCATGGATGAGCAGCGTGTTCCCGGCGATGGCTTTATTACCGGGCATGGACGTATCGATGGCCGTGTGGTGTTTGTGTTTGCTCAGGACTTTACGGTTTTTGGCGGATCGCTGTCGGAGTCAAATGCCGCGAAGATCGTCAAAATCATGGATATGGCGATGAAGGTGGGCGCGCCGGTGATCGGGCTGAACGATTCGGGAGGCGCGCGCATTCAGGAGGGCGTGCTCTCACTTGCCGGATATACGGATATCTTTCTTCGTAACACGCTGGCGAGCGGTGTGGTGCCGCAGATCTCGGCTATTTTAGGTCCGTGCGCGGGTGGCGCGGTGTATTCGCCTGCGATCACGGACTTTACGCTGATGACGGAGAAGACGAGCTACATGTTCGTCACGGGGCCGGACGTGATCAAGACGGTGCTCCATGAGGATGTGACGAAGGACGCGCTGGGCGGCGCGACGACGCACAATGAGATTTCCGGCGTAGCTCACTTTATGGCGCATGATGATCGCGAGTGCCTGGCGATGATCCGCGAACTGGTGAGCTTCATTCCGTCGAACAACCTCGACGATCCTCCGCGTCGCGCTACGAGTGACGATCCGGCGAGGGCCGATGCTGCGCTGGAGACGATTATTCCCGATGAGTCGAATCAGCCGTATGACATGGTCGATGTCATCGCGCGCATCGTCGATGATGGCTATTTGTTCCAGGTACAGGAGCATTTTGCGCGCAATCTTGTTGTGGGGTTCGCGCGCATGAACGGGCGTCCGGTGGGCATTGTGGCGAATCAGCCTGCGGTGCTGGCCGGCGTGCTCGACATCGATGCAAGCGTGAAAGGAGCGCGGTTTGTGCGCTTCTGCGATGCCTTCAATATTCCGCTGATTACGTTCGAGGATGTGCCCGGCTTCATGCCCGGCACGCGGCAGGAGCACGGCGGCATTATTCGTCATGGAGCGAAACTGCTGTATGCCTTCGCCGAGGCAACGGTACCAAAGCTGACGGTGATCACGCGCAAGGCTTATGGCGGGGCATACTGCGTGATGAGCTCGAAGCATCTGCGCACGGATGTGAACCTCGCCTGGCCGACGGCGGAGATCGCCGTGATGGGGCCGGAGGGCGCGGTCAACATCGTCTACAAACGCGAGCTGGACGCTGTGGTGCGCCGCGCGGAGGCGGTGATGCCGCAGGGAGTTTCGCTGAGCGAAGAGCAGAAGCTCGAGGTGCTGGCCGAGGCGCGCAGGGAGAAGGTGGAGGAGTTTCGCGAGCGGTTCGCGAACCCCTACGTCGCCGCAGAGCGCGGCTATATCGATGCAGTGATTCGGCCCAGCGAGACACGGCGACGGCTCAATACGGCTCTCGACATGCTGGCCACAAAGCGCGAGAAGAATCCACCGAAGAAACACGGAAATATACCGCTGTAACCATTGCTGCATCGCAAAGACGACTGTGGCATCTTAGAGAGATGCCAGCTAAGGTCATCTCCACTGCGAACGCCGAACACTACACATGGGGCAACAACTGCGATGGCTGGTTCCTTGTCAAGACGCCGGAGCTGCAGATCATCGAAGAGGCCATGCCCCCTGGAGCCAGCGAGACGCCGCACCACCACGTCCACGCGCGGCAGTTCTTCTTCGTGCTGGAAGGCGAGCTGACGATGGCGGTTGAGTACCACGACTTCGTCGCCAAGGCAGGCGAAGGAATCGAGATTGCCCCAGGGCAGATTCACTGTGCGAGCAATCGCAGCAGTGACAAGCCACTTCGCATTGTGGTCACAAGTCAGCCGCCGAGCCACGGCGATCGCGTGGACGTGAAAGCGTAAGTGAGCCAGATGCACTACTTCTTGGCAGATCGCATGTTTTGTCAAGAGCCATTTGTCTCATGAAAATGAGGATCATCACAAAAACTTATGCTCTGGTCACATTTTTTTATTGACCATTCATTCATCGCGCGCTAACTTCTCCTGCATACAGAAACCTTGCCGGAGCGGACTGTATCCCTCCGACCCCATTTCATCGGACACGATGGAAGGTGTGCTCATGTGCGCACATACCTGTCCTGTCCCTAAAACCAGTTTGGTTGAGACAACGAATCAACCAAACGAAATAAACCGCAGCGGGATCCAGTCGCACTCCGGTTTCGGATAACCCGGAGATTTTTCCGAGAGGCCACACGAGATGATCAATACCTCATCAGCATTCTTCCGTCGTCTGACGACGGCGTTTTGTCTGTTATTACTAGCGTTTGTTGCTACGACATTCACCGCATCTGCACAGGAGACCACTGGCGCGGTCGAGGGCACAGTCAAGGATAAAACTGGAGCATCGATTGCAAACGCTAATGTAACTATTAGTGGTGACAAACTGATCGGCGTCAAAGCGATCTCCACCGACAAGAGCGGCTATTATCGTTTCGACAATCTACCCCCGGGAACATATTCCATCCGGGTCAGCGCTCAGGGCTTCGCTGAGCTCAAGCGCGATGGACTAGTCATTCAGACGGGCCGCATTCCTACAATCGACTTGTCGCTGGCTGTGGGCTCAGAGCAAACCATCGTCGAGGTCAGTGCTGAAACACCCGTGATCGATGTCACCTCGTCACGTCAACAGACTACTGTGAGCAAGGACGAGATCGATTACGCTCCTCGAGGCCGTTCCTTCCAATCAGCGATTGCCTTTGCCCCGGGTGCTCGTAACGAGCCACTGCAGGGTGGGTTTCAGATTGACGGCGGTGCTACGGCTGAGAATTCCTACCTTGTCAACGGTATGGAGACAGGCAGTATGGTCACCGGCAAGTCAGCCGCAAATGCTCCATTCGAGTTTGTTCAGGAAGTTCAGGTAAAAACCGGCGGTATTGAAGCTGAAAATGGCGGCGCACTTGGCGGTGTCGTTAACGTTATTGGCAAGCGCGGTGGCAACACCTGGCATGGCAATATCTGGACATACTATGAGGGCGACCCCATGGATTCCTCCTATACCGTAACACCGCTCAGCCAATACGATTCGGGCGCGACCCATCAGGGCGTTTTCCTTCGCTCCGACCCGCAGGGAACTTACTCCACACCCAAACGGCAGGATTACGCTGCCCAATTCTATACGCCCAAGAAGGACCATTTCCGCTATCTTCAGCCCGGCTTCGACGCAGGCGGATATCTGAAGAAGGATCGTGTCTGGCTTTGGATCTCCTCTGCACCATTGATTCAGACCGCGCGTCGTACAGTCAATTTCACAAACCCGACTTGCGCTGCTGCGGGCTGCCCTGGCGTACGTCAGTTCAATTACAGCGAACAAACTTACTTCACTGCTGCTCGCGTTGACGTAAAGGTCACCGAAAAGATCCGCCTCTACGGGGGATGGCAGTATGCCTTTGACCGCACAACAGGCAGTAACTTAGTGGCAGGCAGTAATCTCCCTACCCCCGACTCAATTTACGGTCAATACAATCCATCAACGGCAAACCCGGTTGATTCCTACCAGGGTGCCATTGGTTCAGTTCAGCCGAATTCTATCTACACTGCTGGCGCGGACATTACGCTCACATCCAACCTGGTCTCCACGACCAGATTCGGTAACTTCTTCCAGAACTATGCCGATCGGGGGCTTCCTCAGGGTGATCGCTATCTCTGGGTTGGTAACGCCAATGCAACTCAGACTGCTCTTGATCCTACGGCACCGACTCTCGGTACGGTTAATGCAAATGCCGTAAAGTCGAGTGGTAACTATAACATCAGCCCGAACCTGGGTTATCAATTCAACGCAAACTCTCGTACGTCTTTCAATGAGGATCTGGCCTTCTTCAAGAAGGGTTTCTTTGGCACTCATAATCTGAAGGGCGGGTACCAGCTGACCCATTTTTATGAGAACGTCAACCAGACCTTCACCAACGATCTCGTCCGCCTCACCTATGGCACGACCTACGCTCCTGGTACGGCTTTAGGTGCGGCCAACTGCGCAAATATTGTGGCCCAAAACGTTGCTAAGGGATGGGCTGCCGGCGGAAATTCTGGCGGTTGCCAGGGCAACTGGGGTTACGCCAACATCCGCGACGGTAATGAGATTACTGGAACGGCGAGCAGCAACAACCACGCTTTCTATATCCAGGACTCCTGGCAGATCCTGAAGGGTTTCACTGCCAATGTTGGTGTACGTTTCGAGCACGAGTATTTGCCAGCCTACAATAAGTTTCCCTCCGGTATCGATTTCGGTTGGGGTAGTAAGATTGCTCCACGTATTGGTGGTGCCTGGGATGTCTTCCAGGATGGCAAACTCAAACTCAACGCGAGCTACGCAGCTTTCTACGATGTCATGAAGCTCAACCTTGCCATTGGTTCCTTTGGCGGCAACTACTGGCACGATTGTGTGTATGCTCTCGATACGGCGGACTTCTCCGTAATCAAACCGGTAAAAGATGCGACGGGACACTACTGCCCGGCAGGTGGCGCCTCGGTTGGTGCAAACTTCACAGGAAGTTCAACGCCGGCGGGTCTTCGCTTCATCGAGAATCAGGACTTCCGTATACCTTCGAACGATCCTTCGCAGGGAGCCGCGGTCGACCCAAACATCAAGCCGTATCGTGAGCACGAGGGCGTTGTCGGAGCTTCATATCAGATCAGCCGCGACTGGGCCTTCGAGTCTCGCTATACCCGCAGGCGCATCGATAAGGCGATAGAGGATGTAGGCTATGTTGGGCCAAATGGAGAGGCATTTATCATTGCTAATCCTGGGTTCGGCACAGACGCAGGTGGACCAACGACCTCCTGTCCAACCTGCAAACTGCAGCCCAAGGCTGAACGTAACTACGATGCCGTTGAGTTCCGTGTGACCAGAGCATCAACTCGGCACTGGTTCGGTCAGTTTGCCTATACCTATAGCAGGTTGCGCGGAAACTATAGCGGTCTTACCAGTACTGATATCGCTGATGCAGGTGGTGCCCGTGCAAATCCGAACAACAACCGTGCATTTGACGAACCGCAGTTCCAGTTCGATGCTAATGGCAACCCTTCCAATGGTCTTCTGAGCACGGATCGCCCTAATTCTTTCAAGGGTATTGCCTATTATCGGTTTAGCACGTGGAAGCGTAACGAGCCCACTATCGGTCTCTTTCAGCAAGCGTCCTCCGGCAGTCCTCTCAGTACCTTCGCTGACGTTAACGGAGCAGCGGGCAGCTACCCAGTCTATGTCGTTGGCCGTGGCAAGTGGATCGATATAACCCGCGACCCCACGACCGGAGCCTGGGTCTACGGCAATACCTATACTCGCCGTACCCCGTGGTATACCCAATCTGATCTCTCACTGACAGACTCATACCACGTCAGCGATACCCATGAGGCCTGGAGGCTCGGGTTTGAGGCACAGTTCACTAACCTCCTAAACCAGAAGGCGGCAACTGTCTATCAATCCCGTGTAAATGCAACGCTTGGGTCAACCGGAAACTATATCCTGCCAGCAGGCTCGACAGCTGGTAATCCAAACTACGGCATCCTCGAAAATGGGTACGACTGGAAATCCATCGCCAATAACGGCAATGGACTCTCTACGAGCCGTGGTCCGCTCGTACTAAGCAATTTGTATGGTCTTCCCAGCAGTTGGCAGTCTGGTCGCTCTATCCGTCTGAAAGTTAACTTCACCTTCTAATTTTTCAACTCATACCACATGAAAGCGGGAACTGCTCATGCAGTTCCCGCTTTCATGTGTGCGTAAATCCGTCCGTAGAAGCACCGACTACTTATCCACCTTGAGATTGATGATGAACTGGTTCTTGCTGTCGAAGGAGCTGATGGTTTTTATCGCGCTCTTTTTACCGTCGTGCTCGGCCCAGATCTCGTAGTCGGTGTTCTGGGCCAGCTGGCCGAAGCGGTACTCGCCCTGGTCGTCGGCGATAAAGCTTTTGACCGACAGTGTGTGGTCGTCCTTCAGGTAGACGACCGCGCCCTTGAGTGCATTGTTCGAGCCGTCGGTCACCTTACCCTGCACCGTACGTTGCACCGGGCCTCGCTGCTGTGCGGCGGCAGGAGTCGCCAGAATGGCGGGTGCAGCCGTGAAGGTGAGGAACGATAATGCTACGAAGGCAGTCTTCCCGGAAAGAGAGCGAAACTTCGATAGATCGATCATGCGTACCAGTATACGGATATCGCTGAAATCAAGGCTATCGCTCGAGCATGCGATTAGTCATCGTCTTCTCCCGTGGGAGGAGCCAGTTCTTCGTCGTCATAGCCCGCTTCGTCAATTGCGGCAAGCTCGATCGGGTCGGTGCCGACGATCTCAAGCTCTGCGCCGCACTCTTCGCACTGCACTGTCTCGCCCTGGTCGACATCGTCATCCAGATCGATCGGGCTATCGCATTCAGGACATACTACAGCCATGGTCAATCCTCCGTGCCGCTATCTATCATTCGATATGTGATGCCAATGTGCCAGTCGGCACAACAGCCCCGCTACTAATTTAGCGGCCACCTGCCGCGGTGCGTCAAGCCATTGTGCAGGTCTTTTAACCATTCTGTTTTCATTGTTGGATGCGACAAGCGGGAAGCGCCTGCGCTGTGGTGAAATAGAAGCACGCGATGCGCCGTACCGGACCCATTTCGCTGACCCTGCCGTCCTTTAGCGGCGCTGTGCGGCGGATTATCCTGCTCAATCTCGCTGTCTTCTTTGGGCTGGCTATCGTCCACTGGGTTTCTGCAGGTGTGGAGAACTTTCTGCTGATGCACCTCATGTTGCGGCCGGTGGATGTTCTTCACGGGCAGATATGGCAGCTGGTTACCTACTCCCTCATCCAATCCGGCCTGCTGTCCATCGTCTTCGGCATGCTCACGCTGTGGTTCACGGGATCGCTGCTGGAAGGTACCTTCGGCAGCCGCTGGCTGACGGAGCTTTACTGGAGCTCGGTCGTCGGGGGCGCGGTTATCGCCTCGGCCGTCTCCTTTACGCATGTTTTTGGTCTGCGGCCCGATGTCCCGGCAATGGGGGGGGCATGGGCGGGCATCTTCGGCCTGCTGGTTGCCATTGCCATGCTGTTTGGCGACCAGGAGTTCCTGCTCTGGTTTGTGCTGCGTATCAAAGCCAAGTACATGGTCGCGATCTATATTCTGATTGCGATCGCTGTGCTGCTCAAGGAATCCAATGCGCTCGATGCTTTGCTGCAGCTCTCCGGTGCGCTGACGGGATTTCTCTTTGTGCGCTTTGCGCCGCGGCAAGGCTTTGCCTTCGGCGTGTCTGAGGCGTTCTACGGCGTACGCAATGGCTATTACCGTTGGAAGCGCCGCCGTGCTGCGCGCAAGTTTGAGGTCTACATGCGCAAGCAGAACCGCGTCGTCCATTTCGACAAGGACGGCCGTTATATCGATCCAGACGAGCTGCGCCGCGACCCGAACGACAAGCGCTGGATGAATTAGTTTTACGTCGATAGCGATATATCGCATTGAAAATACTTCAGATCGCGCGGGTGATCTGAAAGTTGCAGGCTTTTCTGCTGGAATGGCCGATCTCTCCGCGCTATGGTGGAGATAGTTTTGTTGCGCAGCAGAGGAACATGCAGGGCCACGACTCCAGGGGAAGTACAGCAGTTGATTCAGGATCGAATGCTCCCTCAATGCTTCGCATAGAGGAGCGGCATCCTCTTGCCGTGCGCTGGATGCACTGGATCAACTTCCCTCTGTTGATGATCATGATCTGGAGTGGCCTGATGGTGTATTGGGTCACGTCGCCGGATAACGGTGTCCTCGACCATCAGACCTATCGCATCGGCCTTGGCGGCTTCACGCTCTTCCGCTTCTTCCCTGACTGGTTCTATCGACTCTTCCGGCTCGACAACCACCTCACGCGCGGCATGGCGTTTCATGCGCTTGCCATGTGGCCCTTCATGGTCAATGGAGTGGTGTATCTCATTTTTCTTGCAGTCTCCGGTCAATGGAGAGAGATTCTGCCGACCCGTCGCGATCTGCAAGAACTGGTGCAGACATTCTGGCTGGCGATCATCAGGAGCGACCATGCCGGGAAGTACAACGGCGCGCAACGCATCGCCTACACCTCTGTGCTGATTGTCGGTGCTGTTGCCGTCGTAAGCGGATTCGCCATCTGGAAGCCTACTTCGATGCCGTGGCTGACCGCCATGCTGGGAGGCTATCAGGCAGCCCGCCTGATTCACTTCTGGACGACGATTCTGTTCTGTGTCTTCCTCTTCGTTCATGCTGTGCAGGTTGTGCGTGCAGGCTGGCCGACGATGCAGTCGATGATCACCGGCTTCGAAGTTGTCTCTGACAAGGTCGAGGTTCAGGAGGCCGCGCATGGCGACTGATCCTCGGCGCGCTTCGATTGAAGCGAACAACAAAGAGGTGCACGCGGAAGCCTCACGCCGTACGCGCCGAAGTTTTGTCGTGGCGGGCGCCGCTGTTGCCGCGGCGGGAGCGGGCTTTATCGCATTGCTGAAGAGCAGGCCCATCGGCATGTTGCGCGAGCCCATGCGTAAAGCCGAGGAGCTGAACCGCGCGATTGCCGAACACGTTATTGGCGAGACTGCTCTGGCTCCCACCTACCCTTTGGCCATGGCGGCGAAGAGAGCGCGTCTGAACGGTATGGGATTGCGCCGCGATCTCGATCCTGCAAGCTGGCGGCTGCAGGTGGCTGGTCTCTCGCACGAGGCCGAACTGCATCCGAGGTTCATGAGCGATCTGTCGGAGTGGAAGTTCCGCTTCTCGGAGGAGTTCGTAGCACGCAATCTCGAGCTCGATGGCGAGTCGGCCAACCAGCCCATCAACGTCTCGAAGATGGTCGACAGTGCTGCGAAGCTCGACCCGCGTGATCCTCTTGCATTTATTCCTGAGCGTCTGCCCTCAGCAGCAGGACTGCTGTTGGCGATGGAGGATCTGAAGAAGCTTCCCTTCACGGAGTACGCCACCGAATTCAAATGCATCGAGGGTTGGAGCCAGATTATGCACTTCGGCGGTGTGCGGTTCATCGACTTCATGAAGGCGTTTCCGCCCATGCTCAATCGCGATGGCTCGCTGCCGAAATACGTGGCTATGGCCACTGCGGATGGAGCCTACTTCGCTGGCTACGAGATAGCGGCGATGGTCCATCCGCAGACTCTGCTCTGCTATCAGATGAGCGGCGAAGAGCTGCTGCCCGCGCATGGCTGGCCGCTACGCCTTTCTATGCCGCTCAAGTATGGCTACAAGCAGATCAAGCAGATCGCCCGCATCACCTACACCAATCAGCGCCCCATCGACTACTGGGAGCAGTTCGGATACGACTGGCACGGCGGCCTCTAAACTTTTCAGGCATGGGAAACGAAACGGCCCTCTCCAGGAGAGGGCCGTTTGCACTTGCATGGTGTCGCTTAACCGCGCGGAGCAATTTTCAGGTGGAGTTCCTTCAACTGTTGCTCAGTCGCTGGGCTGGGCGCGTCGACCATCAGGTCGATGGCCTTTGCCGTCTTGGGGAAGGCGATGACCTCGCGCAGACTCTGGGCTCCGGCAAGGATCATCACGATGCGGTCGATGCCGAGCGCGATGCCGCCGTGCGGAGGTGTGCCGTACTCCAGCGCTTCGAGGAAGAAGCCGAAGCGCTGCTTCGCCTCTTCGTCGCTCATGCCGAGCGAGCGGAAGATCTCCGCCTGCACATCCTGACGATGGATACGAATCGAGCCCGAGCCAAGCTCCGTGCCGTTGAGCACGACGTCGTACGCAAGCGCGCGAACGGAGCCCTTGTCATTGAAGAGCGCGCCGGACTTGATGTCGTCCTCATGCGGCGAGGTGAAGGGATGATGTGCCGCGTCCCATGTCTTGGTCTCCTCGTTCCACTCATACATGGGGAAGTCGGTGACCCAGAGGAATTTGAAGTCGTTTGCCGTGCCGGTTTGCTCAAACAGCTTGTGCTTGTCGGCGAACTTCTGCGCCAGTTGCAGGCGCAGCGCACCAACGCGCTTGTAGATCCACTGCCGGTCGTAGTTCCACATCTCAGGTGTGCCGAGCTTCGGCGTGACGACAACAACCAAATCTTCCGGCGTGGCTTCAAGCTTTTGCGTGATGGTTCCAGCCAGAGGAGCAAAGGTCTCGTTCGTCTTCAGGCGCTCGGTGTCGAGCAGATCGAGTCCGCTCTCGCCGAAGCCGGCACGAACCTCGCTCAACAGCTTCTTGCGCTCCGTGCCTGACAGTCCACCAGCCTTCGGAATGATGAAGCCAAGCACGGGTAACTTCTGCTCGATCTTCAGCGTCTCGCGCAGCGTCGGCGTCAGGTCGTCACTCAACTCGACCATCGCTGGCAGGCGCATGTCGGGCTTGTCGATGCCGTACTTGCGGATGGCATCGTCATAGCTCATCTGCAGGAACGGTCCTTCGGGCAGCGTGATGCCTGCGGTTTTGAACGCCGCGCCGAGGAAGCCCTCGACCGTGCGGAAGACCATCTCCTGCTGTGGGAAGGTCATCTCGAGGTCGATCTGCGTGAACTCGGGCTGGCGGTCGGCGCGCAGGTCCTCGTCGCGGAAGCAGCGGGCGATCTGGAAGTAGCGGTCGAAGCCCGAGATCATCAGAATCTGCTTGAAGATCTGCGGCGACTGCGGCAGCGCGTAGAACTCGCCGGTGTGAACGCGGCTGGGGACAAGGTAGTCGCGCGCGCCTTCGGGCGTCGAGCGCGTCATAAATGGCGTCTCAATCTCGAGAAAGCCGTTGTTCGACAGGTACTCGCGGATGGCGCGCGCAACGTTGTGGCGCAGCAGGAAGTTCTTCTGCATCTGCTCGCGACGCAGGTCGAGATAGCGGTACTTCAGCCGCACCTCTTCGTTGGCAATCGCGTCCTCGGCGGGGGAGAAGGGTGGCGTCTTCGCCTCGTTCAGCAGCAGCAGCTCTTTGACGACCACTTCGATCTGGCCGGTGGGCATGTTTGGGTTCTCGAGCCCCTCGCCGCGACGCCGCACACGGCCTTTGACGGCAACGACGTACTCCGACCGAGCTGCCTCGGCCTTCGCGTGCGCGTCGCCTGCGATCTCCTTGTCGGAGACCACCTGCGTGATGCCGGTGCGATCGCGCAGATCGAGAAAGATGAGATTGCCGTGGTCGCGTCGCCGGTTTACCCAGCCCATCAAAACCACGTCCTGTCCGTCCTGCTCCGCACGGAGCTCGCCGCACCGGTGGGTGCGCTGCAGATTGCCTAAAAAGTCGAGTGTCACGATGCTTCCTATTGTACTGACTTGATGAGAGGTGATCTCTAGGAGAGCGTTTTTAGCGCCGCCGCCAGCTCCGCGCGAGGCACTTTCTGCTGCTCGCCCTTGGAGAACGTTTTCACCGTGAAGATGCCGGAGTTCACTTCATCCTCGCCGACGATGATCATTTTGTCCGCCAGCTTGTCCGCTGTCTCGAAGGACTTCCGCAGACGGAACGCTCCGTCGCCGACTTCGATCCTCAGCCCCGCGGCCCGCAGTTCGCGCGCCAGCTCTAGTGCTGCGGGATTTTGCGGGACACCCATCGGAGCCACGAAGGCATCGAGCTTGGTGGGCTCCTGCTTCGCGGCCTGGGCCTGCAGCGTCAGAATCAGCCGGTCTTCACCGATGGCAAAGCCGATGCCCGGAGCCTTCGGCCCGCCCAGCATTTCGGAGAGGCCATCATAGCGTCCGCCTCCCAGAAGAGCATTCTGCGTACCAAGACCGCTGCCGTCCGGCACCGTGAACTCAAAGGTGGTGCGCGTGTAGTAGTCCAGCCCGCGAACCAGACGCGGTTCCACCACATACGGCACACTACAGGCGTCGAGCGCAGCTTTGACCTGCTCGAAGTGCGCGCGCGCGTCTTCACCCCAGAAGTCAGCGATCTTCGGCAGCTCGTTGATGATCTCCTGATCGCCAGGCTCTTTGGAATCGAGCACGCGCAAGGGATTTGTCTCAGCGCGTCGCTGATTGTCCGCGCTCAGCTTGTACTTCACCGGAGCCAGTGCTTCGCGCAACGCCTGAGCATAACGCTTGCGGTCCTCAGCCGAACCAACCGAGTTCAGCGAAAGCTGCCAGCCCTGAATGCCAAGCTCGTTCAACAGAGTCGCCAGCATCTCCAGCACCTCGGCATCGCGCAGCGCAGAGTCGGAACCCGAGAACTGAGGCCCAAGCACCTCCGCGCCGATCTGCCAGAACTGCCGATAACGACCACGCTGCGGCCGCTCGCGGCGGAACTGCGGGCCGATGTAGAAGAGCTTCTGCAGCACGCCGCTCTCGTCGAGATGATGTTCTATATAGGCGCGCACCACGCCGGCCGTGTTCTCAGGCCGCAGCGTCAGCGACTGTCCCTTGTCGCTTTCAGCGCGTCCGCGATCTTCCCACGTGTACATCTCTTTCGAGACGATGTCGGTCTCTTCTCCCACGCCGCGAGCGAACAACTCGGTCGCTTCAAAAAGCGGAGTGCGAATCTCGCCGAACCCGTATCTTGCAAATACACTCCGCGCGGTTGCCTCAACGCGGTTCCATAACTCTGTTTCCGGGGGAAGCAGATCCCGCGTTCCCCGCACTGCTTTTATCGTCGCCATGTCATGTTCCAGTGTAGCGAAGATTCAGTAGGTAACTTTATCGACTACTGGTGCTGATGAGGGGTTACTTTCGTTGCATAAGATAGGTAGAGAGAGTGCGAAGGAATAAAACATGACTTATGTGGCCGACCAGAAACGATATCAAAATGCAGAATTCCGCCGCTGCGGACGATCGGGAATCGTTTTGCCGCCTATTTCGCTTGGGCTGTGGCAGAACTTTGGTGGGGCCGATGTTTTTGAGACCGGACGCGCGATGGTGCGGCGAGCCTTCGATCGTGGCGTGACGCACTTCGACCTTGCGAACAACTACGGTCCTCCTTATGGCTCAGCCGAAGAGAACTTCGGCGCCATGCTTGGGAAGGATCTCGCGCTCTACCGCAACGAGCTCATCATCTCCACCAAGGCCGGCTGGGACATGTGGCCCGGCCCCTACGGCATCGGTGGTTCGCGCAAGTACCTGATCGCATCGCTCGATTCCAGCCTGAAGCGTATGGGGCTCGACTACGTCGACATCTTTTATCACCATCGCCCCGACGTGAATACGCCGCTTGAGGAGACGATGTCGGCGCTCGCGCACATCGTTCGTCAGGGCAAGGCACTGTATGTCGGTGTCTCGTCCTACAGCCCCGAGCTCACGCGAGAGGCAGCGGCCATCCTCAAGAGCGAGGGCGTTCCGCTGTTCATCCATCAGCCGTCGTATTCGATGCTCAACCGTTGGGTCGAGGACGAGCTGCTGGCGACGCTCGAAGAGCTTGGCACCGGTTGCATCGCCTTCTCTCCGCTGGCGCAGGGACTGCTGACCAGCAAATATCTCAAAGGCGTTCCGGAGGACTCGCGAGCAAAGGACGAGGGCTCGTTCAAGAGCGAGATGCTCAGCGAAGACAACCTCAACCGCGTCCGCGCACTGAACGACATCGCGAAAGGCCGGGGCCAGACGCTGGCACAGATGGCCATCGCCTGGGTATTGCGGGATTCGCGTGTGACTTCGGCGTTGATCGGAGCGCGCAATGTGGCGCAGCTCGACGACTCGCTCGACGCCGTGAAAAATCTCAAGTTCACCGAGACCGAACTGAAGGAGATCGACCGTTATGCGACCGATGGCGGTCTCGATCTCTGGAAGGGAGCGCGTGAGGGAACGGCATAATAGGCCAGCAACGGGCTAAGTGGCATCTTTTATGCGAGATGGCACTGTTAATGCACTGATTACGGGGCATTTGCGTTGGATTCCCGTTGACCTCGCGGGCAAACCCCGGTAAACTCATTAAGTTTGGCGCAGCAGCCGGTGTGTCTCTAGCTCTAAGTCAGAGTAAGGATGGCAGGCTTGGAGCCGATCGCTCAGGTTTATCGGGTTCAGCCTGTTTGACTTGAGCCGATCGTATGCGCCCCGCAGCACAACTCCATGAAGGAAGCGGTCGGCGCTCCGCACTTGAGCGCGCGCGAAAGGTTTTAGAGCCATGTACGCAGTTATCCGCACCGGCGGCAAGCAGTATAAGGTCGCTCCTGGCGACACCCTCAAGGTTGAGACGACCGGTCAGGCCGAGGGCACGATCGAGTTTTCCGACGTTCTCGCCGTCTCGAAGGAAGAGGGCAAGTTCGTCAGCGACCTGAAGGGCGCCAAGGTCACGGCGTCGGTTCTGGGCGAAGGGCGCGGCGACAAGATTCTCGTCTTCAAGCTGAAGCGCAAGAAGCAGTACAAGAAGATGCAGGGTCACCGCCAGAACTTCGTTGAGGTCAAGATCAACGAAATTCTCGTCGGCTAATCGCGCGAACGGCAGAGATTTAGATTCACAAGATCAAGCGCACCGCCGAGAGCAATGACCGGCAGCGCAGAATGAGGCAATAGAGATGGCACATAAAAAAGGTCTAGGTTCTTCCAAAAACGGCCGCGACTCCAACGCGCAGCGCCTCGGCGTCAAGCGCTTCTCCGGCCAGACGGTCACCGGTGGCTCCATCCTGGTCCGCCAGCGCGGAACTCCGCTGAAGCCCGGCATCAACGTCGGCCGCGGCAAGGACGACACTTTGTTTGCCAAGATCGACGGCGTGGTCCGCTTTCAGGACCGCGGCCAGCATGGTCGCTTCGTCTCGATCGACCCGATCGCTGTCGCATAAGGTTTCAAGTTCTCTTATAGGAAGAGCCCTGCTTCGGCAGGGCTCTTGTCTTTAACCAAGCTATGTTTGGGTAGGTTGCTTCTTTGCGAACGACCAGGGCTTTAACCATCTTTAGATGGTTAAAGTAGAGTTCGAATTCTTTCTCTAAAAATAGAAATCTTTTTTAGAAGATCGACAGACGGCGACAGTTCGTTCTATGATTCGCACTTGCATCGTGTTGTTATCTCCCAATCCTCAAAATTGAGACGACAGGTCTTAAAAGATCGTCGCACTCCAAATTAAGGTTTTATGCCACACAGGAGAAAACATGCGTTCAAAGTTTCTAGTTGTTCTAGCAGGTATCGTCACTGTGTTACTGTTCTCACCGCGCGCAGCATTGGCCGGAAATTATTGCCCATTGCTCTTTCAAGATGAAATGCAAAGCGTTCATACCTTTTTAATGAATTGCACGGCGACCGGAGAATCTTATTTCAGTTGCAAACAAGAGCAAGAGGCAAAAGATCTTGCCACAGAGGCCGCAAGCGATTACTACTCATGCACACATTGGGTGCCACAAGAAGGTTATCCACCACCCTCTCTGCCGTCGGCAGGTGGAGGAACTGCGGTCTCTTGTAGTTGGGCAGACTCGGGTAATGGAACTTACGATCTAACCTGTGATCTAGCAAAACTACATCCTCAACAACAATTGCCCCACACTGAAACGCAACCTCATTCTCTCGACTGCTTTTTCGAAAAATATTTTGACCGAACGCATATCCGCATGAATCGTAAGATTTAGTATTATTCACTTGCCATGACAGTGAGAGAATCCTCTGGATTGTTCGCTGTCATGGCATTTTGTTGTCTGCGCTTATTTACCCGTGGAGATAATCGGCTTACTCTGGTTCGATCCGAGCTGTTCCATCGGTGTGTGATGGTTGTGGGTGAAGAAGACGGGTCTCTTTTCTGAAAGGACTCGTTGGTAACTCGCAGAGATTACATGTCGACTATGACAGGCTTTCCTTTGTCATTCAGTTCAATTCGCGCCATCGGGGTATTATGATCGTGGGTAAAGAGGACGAGCCATTTTTCCGGGATGGCGCGCTGGTAGAAGCGTTTGCGTTCGGCGATGCAGCGCATGGGGTCAAGGTCGTAGCCCATCACCCAGGTTGGGTCGAGGTGGGCTGAGGTGGGGATGAGGTCGGAGATGTAGCAGGCGTGTTCGACGGCTCCGCCGTGCGATGTCGATTCGATATGCACGGCCATCAACTGGTGTGTGTGGCCGGGGAAGAGTTCGAGCGAGATGCCGGGCACGACCTCTGGGTTGCTGGCGATGGCGTCGTTGGTCACGAGCGTCATCTGGCCGTTTTCGATCAGCGGGTCGTAGTTTGGCGAGAGATAGCTGACGCGGTCGCGGTCATACTGCATGTGTCCGTGCTCGACCTCGCCTTTGTGCGCGAAGTAGCGTGCGTTGGGAAAGGTCGGCGTCACTGAGCCGTCCGGATGCAGTGTCGTGTTCCAGCCGCAGTGGTCGAAGTGGAGGTGCGTGTTGATGACAACATCGACCTCTTCGGGCCGCACGCCTGCTGCAGCGAGCGACTGCGGGAGCAGCTCCTTGTTCTGGTGGATCTCGCGCATCTTCGCGGACTGTTTGTTGCCGACGCCGGTTTCGATGACGACGGTGTGTTTGCCTGTGCGTACGACGACAGTGTTCAGGCCGAGCAGGATGGTGTTGTTGTCGTCGGCCGGTGCGCGCTTCTGCCAGAGCGTCTTGGGCACGACGCCAAACATAGCTCCGCCGTCAAGGCGGTAGCTTCCGTCCGTGCAGATTGTCAGCTCAAAGTCGCCCAGATGCTTCCGCGCTCGTAGCAGATCATCTGGGCCGGGGAGGTTTTCCAATTCGCTCATCCTTCACATCGTACTGCGTGCACATGGTGCTGTGTGAAGGCGGTCGAGCGAGTGTGCGAGCCTCAGGAGGCCCGCGCAATCACCATCATCTCCGAGCTTGCAGCGATGCGCTCGCTGCCTGATGCTGCTGCGCTAACCAGTTCGGGAGCCATCGGTGCCTGTACGTGTTCCAGTGCGGAGTCAACCGCGGCGGCTGCTGGCACGCTGCGCTGCTTGTTCTGGAAACACTGACGGCAGAGAACCGGTCGCCCCTGAGTGGGTTTGAAGGGAACCGTCGTTTCGACGCCACACTCCGAGCAGGTGGTGCGGGTTTCGGTGCGCGAGATGCCGGCGGCTGCTGGTCCGGAGCCGGTACGCATTGCTGCGCCAGCGCGTTTGGATTTGCAGGGCTTGCACCGTTTGGGGTCGTTCTTGAATTGTTTGTCGAAGAAGAAGAGCTGTTCGCCGGCGGTGAAGATAAACTCTCCACCACAATCAGCGCAGGTCAGTATCCGATCCACGAATTCCATAACCGCGTCTCCCGTATTGCGGAACAGGTGGATGGCTTGGAAAAGGACATGCGAACAGACCCTTTTGCGAGCGATCAACCCGTCTTGATTTCACAACCTTGGATTTCAGGGGGCCCGGGCGCCACCAAACAGCGTGGCGAGAACAGCACATACGGCCGGCAGTGAGCGTAAGACTCAAGTGCCACTGCTGCCAGGAGATAGCGGGAGTCTACAGCCTGGCTTTGCGGGTGGCCACCCGTTGGGATGGCCACCCTTGCTGGAGCTTGTTTCTTAGTCCTGCTCCTTGCGGACTTTCTTACGATTACGTTTGCGGGCGAGCGCTTCTTTGACGCGCTTCTTTTCACCCGGCTTCAGGTAGAAGGAGTGGCGCTTGACCTCCTTGATAATGTCTTCGGTTTGCACCTTGCGCTTGAAGCGGCGCAGAGCATTTTCAAGGGGTTCGCCTTCCTGAACTCGAACCTCTGCCAAGAGTGATACACCTCCAAACCTGCCCAAAGGGGACTCTCACAGAATACCCTATTTTGCTGGTATTTGAGGCGTAACCAACCCACTCTTTGGGCACCTGCGGGGGATGGCCTTAAGCTTGCTTGTGGTCCGGTCTGAAGGGGAGCGGGTAAGGAGCCTCCTCCCGTGCATTTTTGCTAAAGTATTCTATTTATTGATTTTAGCGAGATGGCAGAAATGTAAAGTATTCAAAATAAAGGTGTTAGTTGGCAAAGTATTCAAAACAGGTGAGTTAGGCGAACAAAATGAAGCCTTTGCCCTATGACCCGGTCTCTACTCTTATGTTAGCAAGTAACCGGAAACTTATCGGCAAATGGAAGCTGTTCATTAAGAAAGGGTTACGGGGCAAAGGGGCTTGACAAGGTTTTGGGCGGCTTTTGACGGGTGTTGGGACGCAGGCCAACAGCAGAACCGTCGAGGCCGCTTCGCTCCGCTCGGAAGGCCGCAGGAGGTGGTGGTCGTAGAATCGGGGCATGATCAGGAGCTATCAGGGTAAGAGGCCGGTGGTGCCATCGAGCTGTTATGTGGATGTTTCGGCGCAGCTGATCGGCGACGTGGAGCTGGGCGAGCAGGCGAGCGTGTGGATGAATGCGGTGCTGCGAGGCGATGTGAATTCGATCCGCGTGGGGGCGCGGTCGAATGTTCAGGACTGCGCGGTGCTCCACGGGATGCGGTATGTATACCCGGTCATTGTGGGCGAGATGGTGACGATCGGGCACAATGCGACGGTGCATGGATGCGTGCTGGAGGACGCGGTGCTGGTGGGGATCGGCGCGACGATTCTGAATAATGCGCGCGTGGGTGAGGGGTCGATTATTGCGGCGGGGGCAGTGATTCCGGAGCAGACGGTGATTCCGGCGAACTCGCTGGTGGCGGGCGTGCCGGGCAAGGTGAAGAAGACGCTGGGGGACGAGGACCGCAAGATGATTTTGCAGTACGCGCAGAATTATCTGGATTACACGAAGATCTATCTGGAGCAGTTGGGGAACTGGTAGCGGTTCCTTAGAAGACTACTTTTCGTGTTCGGTCGCCTTCGGAGATATTCCAGGCCTATTGGTTGTTGCCGGTCGATCCGATGGCATCATTCCATGGCGAGGCGTGCCGCAAACGGGACATGCTTCGGCTTTCAAGGTAATTTCTGCACCACAGCATGCACAAAAAGCCGCCATGCGGTTTGCCCTCCGACTGTTCTCTTTGGATGAATACTGAAATCGAAAGATTCGCTTGTGCGAGCAGAATCGCTTGATCGGCCATTCTGCAAAAAACGCAGATTTCTCGACTGCGCGGCTATGCGGCTTCGCTCGGTGCGCGGCTATGCGGCTTCGCTCGGAACGATACTTCTAAATTAATTTTTGCCCGGTGTTGGTTATGGCTTGAGCGCATCGGGGCGCAGCTTGCCGATGCGTCCTTTGGGGCCGACGACGAAGGGGAGTGAGAGAGCGTTCCAGTTTTTGTCGGCGTCGGGGGCGTCGTTGGGGCCGGGCTTGAGGGCTGTCCAGTTTTTGCCGTCGTCGCGGGAGATGTCGGTGCCGTTGGGGCCTGTGGTGATCCAGACGCCAACGGAGGAGATGAAAGCAACTGAGGAGCGGTAGCCTGCGGGCGTTGTCGTGGCGACATTCCAGGTCTTACCGCCATCTTTTGAGAAGGCTGCAGTGGCTGAACTTATTTCCGGTTTGTCGTAGGCACCGCCGACAGCTACGATCGCGGTTCGGGACTTGCCAGAGAGGTCTGTAGTCATCCGAGCGGCGAGTGAAAACACTCCAGATGCTGGTGAGCCACTTGCTATTGGTACGTCAGATTTCATCCATGCCATGGCGCAAGCGGAGGACGTTGGTGTCTCGCACTTCAGATAGGTGAAATAAACATGTGGTGAGATAGCTCCGCCGGTACCAAAAAAGAGGAACGCACCTTGAGACAGCAGAGAGGAGTTGCTTGCGGCGAAGGCTCCGTCGCCTTTATCAGCTTCGAGGCCAGGGTCATCAGCAATGAACCATGTATCCCCGCTGTCCTGCGAGAGGAACATAGAGAACTTGCCAGAGACAGGATCACCCAGCAGATAAAGCTGTTTGCTGGTTACTCGGCGCAGGCTGTCGAAAAATCCAGTGGCATCTGGATTGGTGAAGACGAGCTTCCATGTCTTGCATCCGTCGGTGGTTTTGTAGAGGCGGGAGAGATCGCCTTTGCCGGAGGACATGACGATGGCGGTGTTCTGGTCGAATGCCTGGATGCCGCGGAAGTCGAGCTTGTCGGCTTTGGGCGGAGTGGTGCAGCGCTGCCATGTTTTGCCGTCGTCGGTGGTGCGCAGGATGGTGCCTTCGGTTCCGCTGGCCCATGCGATGCCGTCGCCGATGGAGTGGATGCCGCGGAAGCTGGCGGTGGAGTGGGAGTCCTGTATTTCGAACTGGGCTTGTGCGGTGAGAGAGAGCGCGAGGGATGTGATGAGGGTGAGGATCGTGCGCATGCTGGTGTGCGGTGAGGATAGCGAAGCACTCGCTATGCTGCAACCCCACACCAGCCTGCGTTAGCGGCCTCGACCGTGTTCTCCGCCTCCGCTATAGCTGGCGCGGGGCGGAGGCGAGGAACGCTGCGGTTGTGGCGCGGGGCGCTCCTGCGGGGCGGGCCGGTACTGCGGTTGCGGTGCCGGTCTCGTCTGCTCGGGAGTTGGGCGGTACTGCTGCTGAGGCTGAGGCCGGTACTGCGGCTGTGATGGGGCCTGATAGCGCTGTTGTGGCTCGGGGCGGTACTGGGGCTGCGGTGCCGGGCGTTGGACCGGTGCGGGGCGCTGCATCTCAGGGCGGGCCTGTTGTTCGGGCTGGACAGGGCGTGTCTGCTGTTCGGGTCGATATTGCGGCATGGGTCGAGCCTGCTGTGGCCGTTCGATGGGGGCCTGCACCTGCGGGCGAGTGGGCTGAACCTGTGGCTGTCCCTGGCCGGGACGGTACTGAGCTCCGGGTTGCTGCACGCCGGGCCTGATCTGTGCGCCGGGCTGGGCCTGCTGGCCGGGGCGATATTGTCCCTGATTGCCGGGCATGGGTCGGGCGTTGTTTTGTATGGCGGGACGCATGATGGGGCGTTGGACGCCGGGGTCGGCCGGGACGGGACGCGCTACGGCGGCCATCTGCGGACGTCCGCGGTTGGCGTTGTAGAACTGTGCGCGGTTGGCTTCGGCCTGCTGGCGGACGGCGAGCTGCGACTGCATGGGAGCGAGGCGGGCCTGGCGAGTGGCGGCGATCTCGGTCGGACGCGGCTGCGCCTGGATGCCACGCGGGCCTCCGTTGTAGGAGACGCGGGTGATGTTATTCACGACGACGGTGCGGTTGTAGACATTGGTGATGTTGACGTTACGAATGTTGGTGACGGAGCGGTTGTAGAAGAAGTTATTGCCGCGCCAGTAGCCTCCGTGGAAGCCGTAGCCGGTGTAGCCATAGCCGTAGGGGATTCCGCCGTAGAAGCCGATGTAGGGTCCCCAGTAACCGCGATGGAAGCGGTAGCGTCCGCCGATGAAGAACCAGTAGCCGGGGGTCCAGAGAGCGCCGGGCCAGGGAGCGGCTACCCAGACGCCGGGGACCCAGTAGTAGCCGGCGGGTGCGTAGGACCAGTAACCGGGCGTCCACATGTAGTTGGGGGCGGGGGCGGGGGGCTGGTCATAGGTTGGCAATGTGGGTGGCGGCTGGCTGGCTTCGAGGTCTTCGTAGGCGGCTTCGTCACTGGGGTTCACCTGGCCGTCGTCATAGGGCTGCTGAGCAGCGGGGGCCTGTCTTTCGATGGGGGCTGGCTCCTGCGGCTGGGCGGACTGGTCTTGTGACTGATCCTGTGGCGCGCCTGCCTGCCGGCCGGTTTGGGAATACTCCTGTGCGCGCTGGATGCTCTCGTTCTGCGCGCCGGAGGAGGGCGGCGGTGCGGTGGCACCGGGCTGGCGGGCGGCCTGGGCGTATGGATCGGATGTCTGCGCGGCTTGTGCGTTGGGATCACCGGTGACGGGGGCCATGTTGGCGTCGGCGGGGTCGGGGCCGGAGTTGTCGGCCTGCTGTTGCGCGTTGACGCTGGAGTGGCAACTAGTCATGAAGGGTGAAGCGCAGAATGCGATGCCTAACAGTAGAGCCGGGGAGAGAAGTCTGGTGCGCGTGTTCATCGGGCGTTTTGCTCCTGTACGGTTGAACCCCGTTCTAGAAGATGAGATGCGGATTATTCGTGGGACGGCAGCTTTTGTTTTTGGAATCAGGAGGTTGTGGTTCTCGGGGTCTGTGTTTTCGCTGGTGGTTATTCCGCCCTTTGGGCTTCAGTTAAGCGGTTCTTCGTGTCCTGCTGACACACCGCATTTGTGGCGGGATGCGAGATGCGGAGGTTCCTCGGCTTCGTTCGGGATTGATGCTCCGCAAAACGTTGGATGGGCTTGAGGCTTGTGGAAGCGTGGACGTAGAATGGTGGGCGATGGCAGCACGAGGCCCACTTCTGAAGCGCTATCGCCACGGGCGTCCCGATCGCGGACGCTAATCGGTCCCTTCGCAAAAACTCTCTTGTGATTTTGTTAGGATTCTCTCGGCCTGGACTGCATTGCAGTTGTGGCCCCTCTACCTGCGCCGGTGAGCGCGCGATTCTTCTGGAGAATGAACGATGTCGATGTCATTGAATAATCCTGATTCCTTTAAGAGCAAAGCGACCCTGAAGTCAGGTTCGAAGAGCTATACGATCTTCCGTCTGGATGCGCTGAAGTCGAGCGGTGTAGAGCTGGCGCGGCTGCCGTTTTCGCTGCGCATTTTGCTGGAGAACCTGCTGCGTCACGAAGACGGCACCAGCGTGACCGCAGACGACATCAAGTTTCTGGCGAAGTGGGACCCCAAGGCCGAGCCTTCGCGCGAGATCGCATACATGCCGGCTCGCGTGCTGATGCAGGACTTCACCGGTGTGCCTGCTGTCGTCGATCTTGCTGCGATGCGCGATGCGATGAAGCAGCTGGGCGGCGATCCGCAGCGGATCAATCCGCTGCAGCCGGCGGAGCTGGTGATCGACCACTCGGTGCAGGTGGACGAGTTCGGCACGAAGCGCGCCTATGACCTGAATGCGGCGCTGGAGTTTCAGCGCAACCGCGAGCGCTATGCATTTTTGAAGTGGGGACAGACGGCGTTCCGCAATTTTTCGGCTGTGCCTCCGGGGATGGGTATCTGTCATCAGGTGAACCTGGAGCATCTGGCGCGCGTGGTGTTTACGACGAAGCCGGAGACGAGTCTCGATGCGGTGGCGACGGATGGCAGCAAGGCGACGGTGGAGCAGAGCCATGCGCTGGCGTATCCGGACACGCTGGTCGGCACGGACTCGCACACGACGATGATCAACGGTCTGGGCGTGCTGGGCTGGGGCGTTGGCGGCATTGAGGCAGAGGCGGCGATGCTGGGCCAGCCGGTGAGCATGCTGGTGCCGCAGGTCGTCGGCTTCAAGCTGACGGGCAAGCTGAAGCAGGGCACGACAGCGACCGACCTGGTGCTGACGGTGACGCAGATGCTGCGCAAGCTCGGGGTTGTCGGCAAGTTCGTGGAGTTCTACGGCTCGGGCGTGAGTGAGCTGCCGCTGGCGGATCGCGCGACGATTGCGAACATGGCTCCGGAGTACGGCGCGACGTGCGGCATCTTCCCGGTGGACAAGGAGACGCTGAACTATTTACGCCTGACGGGTCGCAGCGAAGAGCAGATTGCGCTGGTGGAGGCGTACTACAAGGAACAGGGGATGTTCCACACGGCGGATGCGGCCGAGGCGGAGTACTCGACGACGATTGCGCTGGATTTGAGCACGGTGCAGCCGAGCGTTGCGGGACCGAAGAGGCCGCAGGACAAGGTGCTGCTGCCGGAGGTGGGTGCGAGCTTCAAGCAGCAGCTGCCTGGGCTGCTGGGGCCGAATGCGAATGCGAACTCGGTGCGCCAGCTGGTGCGCTGGGAGGGTGAGGGCGGACATGCTTCGCTGGGCGGCGATCTGGCGTCGAGCACGGGTGCTCCTTCGCCGGTTGTGGTTGCGCCGAGCGTGCCGGTGGCGACGCTGGAGAACGGCCATCTGGATGCTCCGGCGGTGTCGATCAAGAGCCGGTTCGGTGTCGATCCGGACAAGTATCTGGATCACGGATCGATTGTGATCGCAGCGATCACGAGCTGCACGAACACGTCGAATCCGTACGTGATGCTGGCTGCGGGTCTGCTGGCGAAGAAGGCGGTGGAGAAGGGACTGTCGACGCCGCCGTGGGTGAAGACGTCGCTGGCTCCTGGCTCGCGCGTGGTGACGGACTACTACGAGAAGGCCGGGCTGATGCCGTATCTCGATGCGCTGCGTTTCCAGATCGTGGGCTACGGCTGCACGACGTGCATCGGCAACTCGGGGCCGCTGCCGACGGATGTGTCGAAGGCGATTGAAGACCACGGGCTGGTGGCGGTTTCGGTGCTCTCGGGAAATCGTAACTTTGAAGGGCGCATATCGCCGGAGGTCCGTGCGAACTACCTGATGTCGCCTCCGCTGGTGGTGGCGTATGCACTGGCAGGACACATCGGTCATGACTTCGATAAGGACCCACTGGGCAAGGGCAAGGACGGCCAGCCGGTGTATCTGCGCGACATCTGGCCGACGCAGGAGGAGGTAGCCGCGACGGTGGCCAGTTCGATTGATTCCGAGATGTTCCACAAGGAGTACTCGACGGTTTCGCAGGGCGACCAGAACTGGCAGCACCTGAAGTTCCCCGAGGGCGACACGTACGGGTGGGAGGGTGACTCGACCTACATCCGCAAGGCACCGTACTTCGACGGCATGAAGCGCGAGCCGGAGGCGGTGGAGGATATCAACGGCGCGCGCGTGTTGGCGGTGCTGGGCGATTCGGTGACGACGGACCACATCTCGCCTGCAGGCTCGATCAAGCTGAACGGCCCGGCAGGCAAGTACCTGACGGACCACGGCGTGAAGCCTGCGGACTTCAACTCGTATGGAAGCCGTCGCGGCAACCACGAGGTGATGGTGCGCGGCACGTTTGCGAATGTGCGGCTGCGCAACAAGCTGGCTCCGGGAACGGAGGGCGGCGTGACGCGCCTGCTGCCGGAGGGCACGGGCATGTCGATCTACGACGCGAGCGTCGAGTATGCGAAGCGGGGCACTCCGCTGGCGATTCTCGCGGGCAAGGAGTATGGCTCGGGCTCGTCGCGTGACTGGGCGGCGAAGGGACCGCGGTTGCTGGGCATTCGCTTTGTGATTGCGGAGAGCTATGAGCGTATCCATCGCTCGAACCTGGTGGGCATGGGCATTCTGCCGTTGCAGTTTGTGGACGGGCAGAATGTGGAGTCGCTGGGGCTGACGGGCGAGGAGATCTTCCGCGTGGGCGAGCCGGGCGAGCTGAAGGCGATGCTCGATTCGAAGTTTGCTAACGGCAGGACGATTGCGGTGTTCGCGGAGTCGGACTCGGGCAAGACGACGGAGTTCACCGCGACCGTGCGCATCGATACGCCGCAGGAGATTCTGTACTACCAGAACGGCGGCATTCTGCAGTATGTGCTGCGTCAGCTGGTGGCGAAGGGATAGCTTGTCGCTGTATAACGTTGCTTCAGGAGGCTCCGCTTTGTGCGGAGCCTTTCTGGTCTGGTGAGGTGATGCGATGAATCTGGCGGATCTGAAACTCTCTCCTGATGTTCATGCGCAGTTGAGCGGCGTGGTGCAGATGGTGAAGACGGCGGTGTCTACGGCCTCGGCGGCGCCGCTGCTGTTTACCGGAGTTGGAGCTCCGGTGGCCGCGGCGAGTCTGGCGCAGGAAGCCGGGCAGCCGCTCTATCGCGTGGATCTGAGCGCGGTGGTGTCGCAGTCTATCGGCGAGACGGAGAAGAATCTCGACCGGGCCTTTGCCGCGGCGCAGGCACAGGGAGCGATCCTGTTCTTCGATGAGGCGGATGCGCTGTTCGGCAAGCGGACGGAGGTGCAGGATGCGCATGACAAGTATGCGAATATCGAGGTGAGCTACCTGCTCGAGCGGATGGCGCAGTATTCCAGTGTGGTGATTGTGGCGACACAGGGAGAGCCTGATCTCGCGAACTGCAAGGTATTCCGCGACGTCGTGAGGCTACCGCACAGGCCCTGGCCGTAATGGTCAGCAAATATTGGTTCGAATGCGCGTTGATGATGAGAACGGCGTTTATCGGTAGTCAACTGTCTAACGGGGTGAAGGTTTGATTCGAGGACGCGAAGGGCGTTTGAGTGATCCGATGCCCGCAAGGATCAGATCGATCCCGGCAAGAAAGTCGACCCGGTCATCGTGATTTCGTATCCGTCCGGCTACGCTTCTCGCAAACGGATGCTCTCTCGCATCGAGCTGTGACCATGCAGTCGCCACCGCATCCAGGAAGTCGTCGCGATCCAGGTTTCGCGCTCTGGCGAGTTGCCGGTTTGCGGCATTCTGCCGACTGACGCCAAGAATGAAGGCCATCAAAGTGCCGACGGCGTCCCACTGTTGCTCCTCTGGCACAGAGAGCGTGCGAATCTGATGGCCGATGCGCTCAAGAATGCGCACGACGGGCAGAGCTCCAGGAGAGCTTGTGAGTGTTGAGCCGATCCACGGATGCACATCTATCAAGTCGAACAAGCCAAGTGCGACAGCACGAATCGTCTCTTCGGGGGTTGTGATCGGTATTTTGTTCATCGTGCGCGCCACCAGGGCATCGCAGGCTGCCGTCAGCAGATCGCTTTTGTTGGCGATATGCCCGTAAATCGCACCTGGCCCCGTCGCAAGCCGCTCGGAGAGTGCGCGGAACGTGAGCCCGTCTTCGCCACCGCTATCCAGCAGTGCAATCGCTGTCTGAATAATGTTTTCGCGCGAAAGAGATGCTTCACGTCGTTGCGTGCCACGTCGTTCCTTCATCGTGCTCTATGTTGACATAAATGGAACATTGTTCCAAACTACATGGAACGGCGTTCCATGTAGTTTAATTCGATGGCGCTGCCCGTTTGAGAATGTGTATGAGTGCCCTTGGTGAAAAGAAGATCGCTGTTATCGGTGGTGGGCCGGGCGGCCTCACGTTGGCACGCTTGCTGCAGCTGGGCGGTGCGCAGGTTTCCGTGTATGAGCGAGATAAGAGTCGCAGCGCACGCGTCCAAGGCAGCGCATTGGACCTGCATGAAGACTCCGGGCTCGCTGCACTGGAAGCTGCAGGCCTGCTCGATGCGTTCTGGTCCAATTACCGTCCGGATCTTGATCGCCTTCGTCTCGTCGATGCAAAGGGAACGGTTCTTCACGATCACGCACGGCGCATGACCGGTGCCGGGAAACGTCCTGAGATCGAACGGGGACCGTTGCGGGAAATTCTGCTGGACTCACTTCAGCCAGGCACGGTGCAGTGGGACTGCCAGCTTACATCTGCGGAGATGCAGGGTGAGCAGGTGTTGTTGCGTTTCGCGGGCGGCAGGACCGTCCTCGCGGATATTGCCATCGGCAGCGACGGCGCGAACTCGCGCCTGCGTGAACTGGTCACCCCCATCCGGCCGGAGTATGTCGGTGTATCGCTTGTGGAGGGCCTTGTGCCTGAGGCAAGACAGGCGATACCTGAGTTGTGGAACCTATTGGGCGGAGCAGCTTTGATCGCTTTGGGAGGCGAAAGAACGATCGGTATGGGAACCAAACCGGACGGCAGCGTACTGTTTTACGCGGGTTTGAAGACCGATGACGTCACGGCTCGACAGACGATGGAAGACGCGAATGGTCCGGATCAGCGCGTAGCGTGGTTTCACGCGAACTTTGCGGGCTGGAGCGAGCTTTGGGACCCGCTCTTTCGGGAGGCTGTGTCCATGACCTGGCGTCCACTGCTTGTTTGCCCGACGAATCAATATTGGGAGCCGAAAGCAAACGTTACGCTCATTGGTGATGCAGCGCATGTGATGCCTCCCTATGCTGGCGAAGGCGTCAACATGGCGATGCTCGATGCGTTGGTGCTGTCGAAACTGCTCCTTGGCAAAAACACGACCTTTGAGGCAATCGCGGCCTATGAGTCGGAGATGTTTGCTCGAATGCAGCGCATGATAGCGGACACGATGGTGAACACCGAGATGTTCTACGCACCGGATGCTTCCGATCGCGTCGTTGCTTTGTTTCGAAGCTTTGCTGGAGCGGACGCGACGCTGTCGGCTGAGGTTTGACTCAACCCATTGCCATTGAGATCGTCGAGACGCGGATTTCAGACATCTATACTGAAGATACGTCGTCAGCCTTTCAGGTTGCCGATCTCGGGTCCCTCGCAGCGCTTCGCCAAAAAGACGGCTGCGGGGGACCTTCTGTTTGCGTCACTCCTTTTACCGTTTGTGACGCTTCGAGCGAAATGCGGGGGTTCCTCGGCTGCGTGCTTCGCACTTCGCTCGGAATGACACTTCGTGCTTAAATTTTTAGTGTGTGATGGCGTTTGCGTTTGTGGATGCCCGGTCGCGCAGCTGGCCGTTGAGCAGCAGCATGGCTTCGTGGCACATGCGCGACATCTGCATGAAGGCGGCGGGTTCCATGCGGACGGAGACTCCGCCGACGTGCAGGCTGATGGTTCCGCAGGGGCAGAGGGTGATGCCTCCCAGGCCGGGGCAGGAGGCGAGGGTTTCGGCTACGGCGTTTTCGTCGCACATGGTTAGACTCCAAGCTTGGCGTAGTACTCGGCGATCTGTTGCGGATCGAAGGTGAAGGGGACGTGGGCGGCTCCGGGCTGCATGCGCACGACGCCGTGGTCGTCGACGCCCTCATGGGCGAACTGCAGGAATCCGGGCAAGGGCAGGCGCGGTGCGAGGCGCGATTCGACGGTGGCCTTCATGCTGGCGGCGTACTCGGTGAGCTTGACGAAGTCGCCGACGCGGAGGACGGCGGAGCCGATGGTAAGGATGCGTCCGTTGACCATGACGTGGCCGTGCGAGACGAGCTGGCGGGCGGCGGCCATCGAGCGCGCGAAGCCGAGGCGAAAGACGACGTTGTCGAGCCGGCGCTCGAGCAGGCCGATGAGGCTTTCGACCCAGTTGGAGGCCTGAATGCGGCGTGCATCGCGGACGAAGCGGCGGAGCTGCTCCTCGCGCAGGCCGTAGTGGAAGAGGAGCTTCTGTTTTTCTTTGAGCTGCGCGCCGTACTCGGAGAGCTTGCGTTTGGCGTTGTCGCGACCGTGCTGGCCGGGTGGGTAGTTACGCTTTTCGAGCGCTCCGGGCTTGCCCAGGCCGGGCAGCTCGAGCCCGAGAGCGCGCTGCATCTTGAACTTCTTCGTATTGCTCATCACGTCATCCCCTTGAGGCCGCGCGCAGGTGGATGGCGCGGCTGCCGATCTCGACCCGAACCACGACGCTTCGCCAAAAGACAGCCGTGGATAGGCCCTGATGGAACTAAGACTAACTTAGTCCTATATTGAGCGCAAGAGGGATTTTGCGGGGAAGTAGCCTGAGTGACAGGGGTACGGTCGAGGTATGAGCGGCTATGGCTCGGTACGCATTTGGCGCAGTACAGGCAGAATGCCGGGGGTTTCTTCCACCCCAACGAGCAAGCTCGCTGGGGACCCCAGTTCCTCGGCTCGGCTTCGCCTCGCTCGGAATGACACAGTAGAACTGGAACGCTGCCCTGGCCGAAAGTGCGGCCTATAATGAACTATGGCAATCGCTCCTCCGGCCTCTTCGCAAGCCGGTCCGCAGCCAGGGAAGCAGAACCAGCCTGAAGGTCAACCGGAGATTCCAGAGGTCAAAGCAGGTGCGGAGCCTACGGCTCCGTTGTCGGCTCCGGTGAAGTCGACAGAGCTTCGCTCTGCTGTGCGCCCACCTGCCGAAGAATCCTCGGCGGCGCATCTTTCCGGGTTAGCGCCGAGCGATGTTGCTGTCATCGACGAAAAATTTCAGAAGCTGCTGGAGACGGTGCATGAGAACCGTCCTGCGGATGATCTGGAGATCATTCGCAAGGCGTGGGCGTTCTGTCTGCAACAGCATGAGGGGCAGAAGCGCGCGAGCGGCGAGCCGTATGTGATCCATCCGTTGGAAGTGGGGCAGGTACTGGCGGAGCTGAAGATGGATTCGACCGCCATCGCAGCGGGGCTGCTGCATGATGCGGTGGAAGACACCGATGTCACAAGCGATGAGATTGCGAAGAAGTTCGGCGAGCAGGTGGCCCACATTGTCGAGGGCGTGACGAAGCTGGACAAGATCAAGTTCGCGAACCGCGAAGATCATCAGGCGGAGAACATCCGCAAGATGCTGCTGGCTATGGTGACGGATGTTCGTGTCGTGATCATCAAGCTGGCGGACCGGCTGCATAACATGCGCACGCTGGAGCATCTGAAGCCGGAGAAGCAGCAGAAGATTGCGCGGGAGACGCTGGAGATCTATGCTCCGCTGGCGCATCGGCTGGGCATGGGTAAGCTGCGTGGCGAGCTCGAAGACCTGGCGTTTCGCTACACCGACCCGTTTGCGTATGAGCAGGTATCGCATGAGGTGGACTCGCTGCGCGGCGCGGGCGAGGAGTTCCTGAAGAAGATCGTTACGCGGCTCGATGAGAAGTTGAAGGAGTTCAAGATTCAGGGCCGCGTGGAGTCGCGCATCAAGCGGCTGTATTCGATTCAGCAGAAGCTGCAGTCGCAGAAGATTCCTGTGGACCAGGTGTATGACCTGCTGGCGATTCGTGTGATTACGCACACGGTGCAGGATTGCTATGCGCTGCTGGGTCTGCTGCACTCGATATGGCGGCCGGTGCCGGGCAGGATCAAGGACTTTATCGCGATGCCGCGTCCGAATCTGTATCAGTCGCTGCATACGACGCTGATCGGCGAGGGCGGACATCAGTTCGAGGTGCAGATTCGTACGGAAGACATGCACCGCGTCGCCGAAGAAGGAATCGCGGCGCACTGGAAGTACAAGGCCGACGACAGCGTCAGCGCGAAGGATGAACAACGTCTCGCGTGGGTGCGGCAGCTGATGGAGTGGCAGCGCGAGATGACCGATCCCAACGAGTTCATGTCGACGCTGAAGATCGACCTGTACCCGGAGGAGGTCTACACCTTCACGCCGAAGGGAAAGGTCGTCGTGCTACCGAAGGATGCGAGCCCGGTGGATTTCGCCTATGCGATTCATACCGAGGTGGGCAACACGACGGTGGGTGCGAAGGTGAACGGCCGGATCGTTCCGCTGCGCACGAAGCTGAAGAACGGCGACATCGTCGAGATTACGACGCAGACGGGGCACACGCCGAGCCGCGACTGGTTGAGCTTTACGAAGAGCAGCAAGGCGCGCAACAAGATTAAGCACTGGCTGAATGAGCATCAGCGGCAGCGCGCAATGGAAATCGGCAAGAAGCTGCTGGACCGCGAGGCACGCAAATATAAGCTCTCGTTGAACAAGTACACGACGGCGGATTACGACAAGCTGGCGCATGAGTACGGGCTGACGAGCGAGGCAGAGCTGCTGGCGGGAATCGGATTCGGCAAGTTTTCGTCGCGGCAGGCGCTGAACAAGCTGGAGCCGGGTTCGACGATGACGCCGGAGCCCGCGCAGCCGGAGCCGGGAACGGTCGGCAATGCGATCGGGCAGATGTCGGATGCGGTGAAGCGCGTCTTTTTCGGAAAGGGCTCGGAGTCGCTGCAGGTGGAAGGACAGGACGACCTGCTGGTGTATCGCGCGCGATGTTGTAATCCGATTCGCGGCGAAGAGATCATCGGCTACGTGACGCGTGGCAAGGGCGTGGCGGTGCATGCACGTAGCTGTCCGAATGTGCAGAACCTGTTGTATGAATCAGACCGCAGGATACAGGTGGAGTGGGCTCCGACGCCGACGGAGCCGGGTGTGGCGAAGCAGCAGACGTATCCGGTGAAGCTGACGATTCTGTGCGAAGACCGTGCCGGTATGCTGAAGGAGTTTACGGCGATCATCTCGGACGATGGGACGAATATACGGAGCATCGATACGAAGATCGGCCCCGATGGCTCGGCGGTGGTGGATTTTGTGATTGAGACGGTGGATGTGCGGCACCTGAACCGTTTGGTGGAGCGGCTGCGGCGCGTGCCGGGTGTGCGCGAGGTTCATCGCGTACAGAAGATTTAGGCACACAGATCGATCCGCCCTTTTTCAGAGCGGTTAGGATGAAGGTGTGGCGACGCGACGCGATGTTCTAAAGCTTGGTGGGGCGGCTGCTGTGGTTGCTGCGATGCCGCGGAGTCCTGCGGCGTGGGCGGACGCGGATTATTCGCTGACGATTGCGCCGTGCTCGATTGAGGTAGCGCCGAAAAAGTTTATCAAGACGACAGCCTATAACGGGCAAGCTCCGGGGCCGATGCTGCGGATGCGCGAAGGCGTCCCGGTCACGATCAACGTGACCAACAAGAGCGCGAACGAGGAGATCGTGCATTGGCATGGGTTGTTTCTTGCGCCGGAGGTGGATGGTGCGATGGAAGAGGGTACGCCGCACATCGCTCCGGGAGCGAGCGCGAGCTACACCTACACGCCGGAGCCTGCGGGGATGCGTTGGTATCACACGCATACTTCGGCGGGGAAGGACCTGAAGAGGGCGTTGTATGGCGGCCAGCACGGCGTGTTGTGGGTGGAGCCGAAGGAGAATCCCGGGCGCTACAACGCAGAGTTTTTTCTCGCGCTGCATGACTGGGACGGGACGTTGATTGGCTCGGACGATGGCTCGATGAGTCCGGTCTATAACGTGTCGACGATTAATGGCAGGGTGCTGGGCTTTGGTGAGCCGCTGCGCGTGAAGCAGGGGCAGCGCGTAATGATTCATGTGGTGAACACTAGCGCGACGGAGCCACACTGGCTTGCGCTGGCGGGGCATACGTTTCGCGTGGTGGCACTGGACGGGAATCCGGTGCCTTCGCCGCAGGCGGTGGCGATGCTGCGGTTGTCGCCGGCGGAGCGTGTCTCTGCGGAAGTGGTAATGGATAACCCCGGCGTATGGGTGCTGGGTGAGGTACGCAAGAGCGCACAGGCGCTGGGCATGGGCGTGGTCGTCGAATACGCCGATCGCACAGGCAAGCCTGTATGGCAGCAGCCACAGACACTTGATTGGGACTACTTAGCTTTTGCGGCTGGTACATCGGGCGCGACTCCTTCAGCGCAGGTTAATGTCACTGAGGTCTCATTAGTTTTTGAGTCGAAGTTCGCAGGGCACGGCGCGATGGATCGCTGGATGATCAATGGCCGTTCGTTCCCGGATACGGAGACGGTGGCGCTGAAGCATGGGCAGCGCTACAGGCTGGTGATGAAGAACAAGAGTATGGACGATCATCCAGTTCATCTCCACCGGCATACGTTTGAAGTAAAAAAACTAAACGGCCGCCAGACGCAGGGTATTTTGAAAGACACAATCTTAGTGAGCGCGGGGACAGAAGCGGAGGTGGAGTTTACTGCCGATCGCCTGGGACTGTCGCTCTTTCACTGTCACCAGCAGGACCACATGGACATGGGATTCATGATGCTGTTCCGGTGCTCCTGAGAAGAAGAAGTGCAACGAATGGGATGGCTGTTTTGCGAGATGGGATGCTGAGAGCTCTGTTGGTCATGATGGCTGTGCTGGCGATGGGTGCGGCGGGGGCGCGGGCGCAGGGCAATTACGAGATCCAGGTGTATGGCTCGGATACGGTCGCTCCGGGCACGGCGATGCTGGAGTTGCACTCGAACTTCACGCCGAAGGGTTCGACGACAACCAATGATGGAACGTATCCGACGAACCATCAGCTGCATGAGTCGCTGGAGTACACGCAGGGCATCAACAACTGGTCGGAGATCGGGTTTTATCTGTTCACGAGCTGGCAGAACGGCCACGGGGTGCAGTGGGTGGGCGATCACATACGTCCTCGTGTGCGTGTGCCGGATTCGTGGCACTGGCCGGTGGGTGTGAGCGTGTCGACGGAGATCGGCTATCAGCGGTCGGAGTATTCGCCGGATACGTGGACGTGGGAGATCAGGCCGATCGTGGATAAGTCGATTGGGCGCTGGTATCTGGCGGTGAATCCTGCGTTGGAAAGAACGTGGCATGGGCCGGATGTGAATCAGGGTGTGGGCTTTGCGCCGGCTGCAAAGGTGGGTTACGACTTTACGCGAAAGATTTCGGGCGGGGTGGAGTACTACGGAAATTTTGGCCGCGTGTGGTCGTTCAGCGCGTTGCATGATCAGCAACAACAGCTTTTCGCAGTGACGGACCTGAATGTATCGCCGAAGTGGGAGCTGAATTTCGGCGTCGGGATGGGTGGGACGGCGTCGACCGATCACCTGATCGTGAAGGCCATTGTGGGGCGGCGGTTCAGCTGGGGCAAGCGCTCTCCTACGGATTAGCCACACCAAAATAATCAGCAGGAAAAGCTGCACAACGCACGCGTTTCGTGCGATGCTGGCTTGCATCATCGAGGAGAGCCTCGTATGCAGGCAGGGGAGTTGCAAGGCAGCTTCGATCTCGAACCCGGCACACGGCGTATGCCTTTGTGGCCAATGGTTGTCGGCGTGGTGATGTCGGCGTGGGTGCTCGACTTTCTGGTCTCATGGTTACCTCGCGGAACGCTTCCGCGATTTGGTCTGCTGGTGCTGGCAACCATACTGCTGTTTGCCGCGGTCATGGTGTGCGGCTTCGTGGTGCGGACGATTTATGTACGACTGCTTCCCGGCACTCCAAAGCTTGCAACACCGGCGATACGCGCGGCGTGTCTGACGGCACTGTGGGTTCCCGCATGGGCGTTGTTTGTGGAGACGTGGTCGCTGCTGATGATTGCGGCGAGCGTGCTGTGCCTGGTGAGCCTCGGCTACTTCCTGAAGCGGTGCGATCTTGAATCCGCTCCTCAAACGGATGCCGCTGTGCGGCGCGAGCCCGGCACGCCGTTTATGTTTGAGAGCGCTCCGCTTGTGCGTGTGCTGCTGCCGTCGCTGTTGCTGGTGCTGCTATTTGACGGGGCGATTGCGCTGGCGGCGAACCGGTGGTTCATCGCCTCGTCGCTTTTTGCGGGAGTCTTTGCGGGAGCGATTGCATGGCGTGCGGCTGCGCGCAGGGTAGTGGAAGCGGTTCCAGCGGAGGGGCCACGCGCGTTTATTTCGAGCGGCAAGCAGGCGGGGATCGCCGCCGCCGCGTTTGTATTTACGGTGATGGCACTGCTGCCGTTTCTGCGTGCGTCACCGTTTGGCGGCTTTGGCCTGAATACGCCGAAGACGATGGCGAAGGATGCAGCTGCACCGAAGAGCGATGCCGCGTCGAGTGACGGCTACGTTGGCATCATCCTGTTGCCGCTTACCGAGTCGCAGAAGAAGATCGTCGCGCCGGTAAAGCGCGAGCTGGTGCCGCACTTCGGTGTGAAGATCTCCGAGCCGATGGAGATTCCCTTCGACGGGCAGTACTGGTACTTCAAGTCGCCGGACAAGCAGCCACGACCGTCGGCGCGTGTGGTGCGGGGCAGCTCGACGAAGACGCAAGTGCGCTCGAGCGATCGTTATCCGCTGTTGATGGAGGCTCATCAAAAACTGGCCGATCCGCTGGACCTCGGCTGCTGCTCCTCAATGGACCTGGTGGTGGAGAACGCCGACCAGCTGGAAGGAGCGATCGCGCTGGAGCTATGGGTGAAGAAGCTGCCCGACGCGAAGGCGACCGCGAAGCAGAGGGTGAACTCCGTAGCTCCTGAACAGGCGCCGCACTATCTGGGCACGGTAACGATTCCATCGAGCATGTTACCCATTGCATCCCGCCCGAACGCCTCAGGTAAGCAACCAGAGGAGAAGCTGCAGTTCCCCATTCCGGCGGCGATGGACGGCATCAATTTCAACGAGATTACGGTAGTGGTCAGGACGGCTCCGGAGCGCGCCAAGGCAGGCGCGAAGGTGGCGATCAAGAAGTTTGTGCTGGAGCCGTAAATGACGTTGCTCGTTAACAAATGGGTAAACAGGTTGCGGCCAGTGGTGGTGGCATGTATGCTTGTGGACAAGATGATCTTGAACTCCAGCCGCTTTATTAGCTTTATTTACCGCTACTGGTATCCGGTAGCGGCATCGGCGGAGTAGGGTCTTCTGACGGATTAGCTCAGTAAGCTGAAGTTCAGACAAGATTCGAAATCCACACGAGCCGCGACCGATACAGGTTGCGGCTTTTGTTTTTTGCTGGGAAAAGGGAGCGACGTATGGGCGGAGCGACTGGTGGAACTGTAGCAGCAATGGTGAGTCCGGCTGGACCTGTACGGTCGGCGGTGGGGCGGTTCGGCGTCTATGGCGGGCGGTACGTGCCGGAGACGCTGATGGCCGCGCTCGAAGAGCTGGAAGCGGCGTACAACCAGGCCAAAGACGATGCGGCGTTTCAGGCGGAGCTGGCCGACCTGCTGCACAACTACTGCGGGCGGCCTACGCCGCTGTACTTCGCCAAGAGGCTGAGCGAGCAGTTGGGTGGAGCGAAGATTTATCTGAAGCGCGAAGACCTGCTGCACACCGGAGCACACAAGATCAATAACGCGCTGGGGCAGGGCTTGCTGGCGCGACGCATGGGCAAGCAGCGCATTATTGCGGAGACAGGTGCGGGGCAGCACGGTGTGGCGACCGCGACCGTGTGCGCGCTGCTGGGCATGGAATGCGTCGTCTACATGGGCGAAGAAGACATGCGCCGGCAGGAGCTGAACGTTTACCGCATGCGTTTGCTGGGCGCTGAGGTGCGCGGTGTGAGTGCGGGTTCAGCGACGCTGAAGGACGCAATTTCTGAGGCGATGCGCGACTGGGTGACGAATGTGCGCACGACGTTCTACATCCTGGGCTCGGCGCTGGGTGCGCATCCTTATCCGACGATGGTGCGCGACTTCCATCGCGTGATCAGCAAAGAGGCGAAGCAGCAGCTCATGGAGCAGGAGGGCAAGCTGCCGACGGCCATCGTTGCGTGCGTCGGCGGTGGCTCGAATGCCATCGGCGCGTTTTACGAGTTCCTGAACGACACGAACGTGCAATTAATCGGTGTCGAAGCAGGCGGCCGCGGGCCGAAGCTGGGCGATCACGCGGCGCGCTTCGCGAAGGATGGTGGCGGCATCCCCGGTGTACTGCAGGGAACGTACAGCTATGTGTTGCAGGACGATGCGGGGCAGATTGCGCTGACGCATTCGGTAAGCGCGGGGCTCGATTACGCGAGCGTCGGACCGGAGCACGCGATGCTGCATGACTCGGGCCGCGCAACATACACCTCGGCGACGGACGATGAAGCGTTGAAAGCTGTCGTGACGCTGGCGCGGACAGAGGGGATACTTCCTGCACTCGAAAGCGCGCACGCAGTGGCAGAGGCGATCAAGCTGGCTCCCACGATGCGCAAGACGGATGTGCTGATGGTGAATCTGTCGGGGCGTGGCGATAAGGATATGAGGATTCTTTCGAAAGAGTTGCATGTTAGTGGTGCATCTGTGGAGGCGAAGGGCTAGTCATGCCGATAAATTTTCCAAAGAAGCCCGGCCTCGTTATCTACCTCACCGCAGGTGATCCCAATCTTGCGACGACGCGCGATATTGCGCTGGCGGCTATCGACAACGGAGCCGACGTCATCGAACTGGGCGTGCCGTTCAGCGATCCGCTGGCCGATGGCCCGGTGATTCAACGTGCGAGTGAACGGGCGGTGGCGAAGGGCACGCGGCTGGCAGATGTGCTTGGGGTTGCAAAGGAGCTTCGCAAGGCGCGTCCGCAAGCGGGGTTGATCCTCTTCAGCTATCTGAATCCTGTGGTGCGGATGGGGATGAAAGCGTTCAGCGCGAAGGCGGCTGAGGCTGGTGCCGATGGTGTGCTGCTGACCGACATGATTGTCGAAGAGGCGGGCGAATATCTTGACGCAATGCATGCGAACAAGCTGGCCCCCGTGTTTCTCGCTGCACCCACGTCACCCGATGAGCGGTTGAAGGCGATTGCGGAAAACTCGCAGGGGTTCGTCTACGCCATCTCGCGCACCGGCATCACCGGCACGCAGTCGCACCTGACAGGCGATGCGGGGGACGTGGTGACGCGCCTGAAGAAGTTCACGAAGCTGCCGATTGCGGTGGGCTTCGGCATTTCGAATGCGGAACACGTAAGGGCCGTGGGCGAGTTTGCGGATGCGGCCGTTGTCGGCAGTGCCATCGTGCAGCTGATTGAAAAGACCGCTCCGCAGGACGCGGCAGCGGCGGCGGGCAAATTTGTCGCGGGGCTAAGAGGATGAGGCCTGCGGAGTATCCTGCGAAGCCCCTGTCTGAGGCGATAAGACTGCGTCAGGTAGCGGGAATCCTTGCATGTGAAACCCTTGCGAGACCGTTGGAAGAGTCATCCAGCGTCCTGAATGCCGGACGAGGCAAGGCCGGCATTTATCATGAGTCGTACACCCAAAACCCGCAGCAGATAGGCTTTCGAGAAGCCCTGTTGCAATGCGAGGACACCCGATGGAGATCTCTGACTGGCGACGCAAGATCGATGAGCTCGATGAGCAGATCGTTCGCCTCATCAATCAGCGGGCCGAGGCAGCACGCGCCATTGGCGAACTTAAGCAGCAGTCCAACCTGCCGGTCTATGAGCCGCAGCGCGAGAAGAACGTCTTCGACCATGTGCAGCGCTCGAACCCGGGGCCGCTCTCCGACGTGGAGATTGTCGATATCTACCAGCGCATTATCGACGTGATGCGTGCTTTGCAAAAGCGCGATAAGTAATGCGGAAAGATAGGCATTCAGTACTCGAATTGAGATTGGCACGAGAGAAAGCGAAGCGAAGACAATGATCGTAGCGATGCAGGACACAGCAACAGAAGAGAATATTCAACACGTGATTGAGCGCATGGTGGAGCTCGGATTCAACGTGCACCGCACCACGGGAGCTGCGCAGACGATCCTGGCGGGCGTCGGTACGCCAGACCACTTTGATGTGGCCGAGTTCAAGGTGCTGCCGGGTGTGCACGATGCGTATCGTATCTCGTCGCCGTACAAGCTGGCGGGGCGCAACTTCCGGCCCGAGGGCACAAAGATTAAGTTCTCGAACGGCGTTGTGGTGGGCGGTGACGAGATCGTGATTATGGCAGGGCCATGCTCGGTGGAATCGCGCGAACAGATTCTGGACAGCGCGAAGAAGGTCGCTGCCGCTGGTTGCCAGTTTTTGCGCGGAGGCGCGTACAAGCCGCGCAGCTCGCCGTATAGCTTCCAGGGCATGGGTGTTGAGGGGCTGAAGCTGCTGCGCGAGGTTGCCGATCAGACCGGCCTGCTCGTCATTACTGAAGTGATGGAGATCTCGCAGATTGAGGTGATGCTGCCCTACATCGATGTCTTTCAGATCGGCGCGCGCAACATGCAGAACTTCAACCTGCTGCGTGAGCTTGGCCATGTGCGCAAGCCCTGCCTGCTGAAGCGCGGTATCTCGGCGACGATTGAAGAGGTTCTGCTCTCGGCGGAGTACATCCTCTCCGGCGGCAACTACGATCTGATGCTATGCGAGCGTGGCATCCGCACGTACGAGACAGCAACGCGGAACACGATGGACATCTCGGCGATTCCGGTGCTCAAAAAGCTGACACATCTTCCGGTGCTGGGCGATCCGTCACATGGCGTAGGTATTCGCGACTTCGTGCCGGCTCTGGCGCTGGCTGCTGTAGCTGCGGGTGCTGACGGCCTGCTGATGGAGATGCATCCAAATCCGGAGAAGGCGATGAGCGACGGCGCACAGAGCATGTATCCGGAGCAATTGGAGAAGCTGGTCAAGCAACTTGGACAGCTGGCTCCTGTGGTCGGTCGTTCGGTAGCAGAGCCGGTTGTAGCGTAAGGACGGGACGCGTGATCGAGCGAGTACTCATCATCGGAACGGGACTGATCGGGGCATCGGTCGGTCTCGCTCTGCGTGCAGCAGGATTTGCCGGACGCATCGACGGCTGGGACGTGAACGCGCTGGAGCTGAGTGCAGCAACGGCGATGGGCGCGCTGGATGGAGCCGCAGGCAACGAGTGGGGTGCGCTGGAGCTTGCGCGGCAGGCCGACGCGATTGTGCTCGCCGTGCCTGTACTTGCTATCAAGGACTGGATGGAGAAGCTGGCTCCGGTCACCGGCGCAGGTCAGTTGATTACAGATGTCGGCAGTACGAAGCTTGAGATTGTAGAGCTGGCTGCGAAGCTCTTCGACGACCCACAGCAGAAGGCCATCTTCCTCCCCGGCCATCCGATGGCAGGCAAGGAGTCCGGCGGCGCGATGCTGGCAGAGGGAACGCTCTTCAACAATGCGATGTGGTTGTTCACGCCGTGCAGCGAAGAGATGGCTCCTATCGAAAAGGACTGGCGCATGTGGGTCGGCCTTTTCGGGACACGCTCACTTGATATGGACCCCAGGCGGCACGACGAGATGTGCGCATGGGTCAGCCATCTGCCGCAGATGCTTTCGACGGCGCTGGCGGCGCTGCTTGAAGAGAAGTTCGGTGATGCACCGGAGATTGGCGCTATCGGCGGACGCGCGCTGCGCGAGACGACTCGTCTGGGCGCAAGTCCCTACAGCATGTGGCGCGATGTTGCGATGACCAACACTACGCCGATTACCGAAACCCTGCTTGCGCTGGAGCAGCGATTGACGCATGTGCGTGAGAATCTGCGCACGCCGGGCCTGCGTGAAGAGTTTGATCTGGCGAACAAGTTCCGCGTTCGTCGTTCGTGATTGAAATTTAGCTTTTGGAGAGAGGACGTTTCAGTGCCCGCAACGGAAGAGTTGAAGAGCGAAGTGAGCATCAGCCTGGCCGACGTGGTTGCCGCACGCGAAAGGCTGCGCGGTTCGATTTATTATTCACCATGCGCGCACTCGCAGATGCTCTCCTCGATTACGGGCCAGCAGATTTACCTGAAACTTGAAAATCTGCAGATGACGGGCTCTTTTAAAGAGCGTGGCGCGCTGAACCGCATCGCCCTGCTGACGCCGGAGCAGGCAGCACGCGGTGTCGTTGCTGCGAGCGCTGGTAACCATGCGCAGGGCGTTGCATATCACGCAACGAAGCGCGGCATCCGCGCGTTGATTGTGATGCCGCTGGCGACGCCGCTGGTGAAGGTGACGGCGACGCGCGGGTTTGGTGCCGAGGTTGTGCTGCACGGCGCCAACTACGACGAGGCATACGAAGAGGCGCGCCGCATCTGTGCTGCCGAGGAGATGACCTTCATCCATCCCTTCGATGACCCCGCCGTCATGGCAGGTCAGGGAACGATTGCGCTGGAGATGCTTGAGCAGGTGCCGGGGCTTGAAGCCGTCGTTGTTCCCATCGGCGGCGGCGGTCTGATCGGCGGCATTGCCTGCGCGATCAAAGAATCGAATCCGAAGATCAAGGTTGTTGGTGTGCAGACGTCGCGGCTGCCCTCGATGGCCATTGCCGTCGAACAGCACGGCCCGGTGACGATTGATCCGGCAACGACGATCGCCGATGGTATTGCCGTCCGCCGTGCAGGCGAAGTGACCTTCCCCGTCGTCAACCGTTACGTCGATGAGATCGTCACTGTCGATGAGGACGAGATCGCCTCCTCCATCCTCATGCTGCTCGAACGTGAGAAGACGCTGGCCGAGGGCGCGGGCGCAACCGCGCTTGCTGCTCTTCTACAGAAGAAGACCTCGCTCCACAACGTGAAGACTGGCGTGCTCGTATGCGGAGGCAACATCGACGTCACCCTGCTGAGCCGCATCATCGAGCGCGGCCTGGTGCAGGACGGACGTATGATTCGCCTGCGCATCACACTGCTCGACAAGCCGGGCGCGCTGGCCGAACTGACAAAGCTGATCGCCGCGCACCGCGCCAATATCGTCGATACGCTCTATAATCGCGCCTACTACGGCGTGAACCTCGGCAACACGACAATCGACATTACGCTCGAAACACGCGGACGTGAACAGGTCCAGGAGCTGCTCGCCGCGCTGACGGCTGGCGGATTCGAGCACACGCGTATCGTATAGCGTCAACCTTTCTCGTAGTGAAAGTGGACTTCCTGCTCGCTCGCGATGGGTTGGCCGTCCCGGTTTGCGGGGTTGAAGGTCCATTGGCGTACGGTGGCGATCACAGTTTCGTCGATCGAGTGTTCGATGCCTTTGACCAGCTTCAGGTCAGAGATCTTTCCTGTCTCATCGATGGTGATGTCAAGCACGACGTCGCCCTTCGACCCGCTCGGCATGGCGGAAAGATCCGGTTTCGGTCGCGGGAAGAACTTTGCTAACGCAATACTGATATTGCCCGAGCCCAGCGCGTCGGCTCCGCTTGAGGAATCGGGATGCTCCGATGCGGGCGAGTTCTTGTTCGGCGATGCAGCTTGCGACTGAATCTTCGCCGGATCAGGAAGTTGTAACTGCACTTTAGCGCTGATCGGAGGAGTCGCCGGTGGGGGCGTGATGGAGGGCATCGGTGCGCGTCCCGGCAGGTAGCTGAGGACGATGTTGTGGCCGCGCTCCGTACCGGGGTAACGGAGCGGAGCCACCCAATGCCTGCTGTGATGCAGCAGCACGACAAGCACCGCAACATGCAGCAGCGCCGAGCAGACGGCGGGCGCATAGGTGCGAACGGGTGCTGCGGCTGGCTTGACGGGTTTGACTGGTATGACGAACAGACCAGGGGTCTCCATCGGCTCTCCCGATTTGCGGTTTCTATTTTAGACGCGGCTGAACTGCGTTTGCTGCTTCTCCTGATGTCGTTCGACGGCCAACTGGATCAGCCGGTCGATCAGCTTTTTATACGGCAGGCCTGTAGCGGCCCACAGCTTGGGATACATGCTGATCGACGTGAAGCCGGGCAAAGTATTGATCTCATTCAGGTAGATGCGCGGCTTCCGCTTGCTCCCCTTCTTTGCAGGCTCCATCAGGAAGTCCACGCGAGCAAGCCCGGCGCAATCGCAGGCTTTGAAGGCCTCGATGGCCATCTGGCGAATCTGCTTTGACTCTGCAGCGGATAGTTTCGCGGGGATGATGGGCACGCTGGAGTCGGAGAGGTACTTTGCTTCGTAGTCGTAGAACTCAGCCCCGGGGACGATCTCGCCGACGACGCTTGCTTCGGGAGTATCGTTGCCCAGCACCGAGACCTCAAGCTCGCGCGGCTTGGCTCCCGGTCCGCCCACACCCTGCTCAATTACCAACTTGCGGTCGAAGCTCGCGGCAAGGTCCATCGCGGCAGCGAGTTCCGAGCGGTCGTGCACCTTACTGATGCCGACGGAGGAACCCAGGTTCGCGGGTTTCACAAACAGCGGATACTTGAGCGCAGCTTCAATCTTCTTCGTCGCTTTCTTCGCATCGGCGCGCCACTCCGAGCGCAGCATGGCGAGATACGGCGTCTGCGGCAGACTGGCTGCCTTGAAGAGCTTCTTCATCGCGTCTTTATCCATGCCTGCGGCTGAACCCAGCACGCCCGAGCCAACGTAGGCAATGTCGGCCAACTCAAATAGTCCCTGGATCGTGCCGTCCTCACCGAAGGTGCCGTGCAGGACGGGGAAGACAACGTCGATATGCAGCGCAGGCTGTTGCGGGGCAAGCTCGGCAGCAGCCGAAAGCTCCAGCGGCTGCAGTGAATCTGCAGGTACCGGCGGCACAATGATCGCCTCGCCGCGGCGGATGACGGCTGCCGTCGCTGTTGCCTCAGGATCACCGGCCAGCCGCGGGTTCTCCTTCGCAGCCTTTCCGGTCAGCAGCGCCTGCGCATCGTTCGCCGTCACCCAGCGTCCTTCGCGCGTGATGCCGATGGGAACGACGTCATACTTCGTGCGGTCGATGGCCTTGAGGATGGAGGCAGCGGAGAGCAGCGAGACCTCATGCTCGCCCGAACGGCCGCCAAAGAGGATTCCAACGCGGAGTTTGTTCTTCTTCATGGTCTATCTCCAGTGTGATGCACAAGCCTGCGGATTTTGGTGGAGATTGGGGGATTCGAACCCCCGAGGATACCCCTCGATACACCGCCAGAGACCAGTTTCTGCGAAAGAGGAATTTAGGAGCTGAGTGCGCCCGCTGCGAGCGGAGCTGCAAACTCCTGCGAGGGCAGCGCGTCCAGGTAGCCTTGATAGACGCGATTGAATACCGCGTCCCAAGAGCAGCTGAGCGCGTACTGACGCGCATCCACCCGCATCTGCGCTAGCCGCACGCGGTCGTTGGCCAGTGTCGCAATAGCCGCTGCAAATTCTGCATCCTGCGCGACGAAGCCTGTCTGTTGATCGCGCACGATGTACTTCGGGCCGCCGCCTGTCGTTACGACAGCAGGCACGCCGCTTGCCAGCGCTTCCAGCACCACGTTGCCAAAAGTGTCGGTATGCGACGGGAAGACGAGGATATCCATATCTGCATAAGCGCGTGAGAGATCTGCGCCGCGCAGCACGCCAGGGAAGTCTGCCTGCGTCAACGTTGCACGAAGCGATGCTTCCTCGCCGCCGTGACCGACGATCAGGAAGCGGAAGTTCGTAATGCCCATGGCCAGTAGCTGACGTTCAATCTGCGCTAGCAAAGCAACGTTTTTCTCGACAGACAGACGGCCCACATAGCCGAGAATCAATGTCTGGTCATCGATGGGACGCGTGCGATGTGCCGGCGAAAACAGCTCCGTATCGACACCGCGCTGCATCAGGTAGCACGGCCTGTGTGTTGTGCGCTCCAGCATGCGGCACAGCTCATCGTTTGGCGCATAGAGAACCTTGGCCAGGGAGTAGAAGCGCGATGTCGCCCACAGTGAACCATCTTCGACGCGTTGCGAGATGACGTCACCGTAACGCGCCGCGAGCTTGTTCGTAATCCAGCCCATGCGCCGAGCCGCGTACTCATGCACATTGGTATGCCACGATGCGGCAAGCGGGATGCGCTGCTCCCACGCGAAGTACGCGCCTGCGATGCCCAGCTCACTGGGCCCGGTGATGTGGATGATGTCCGGCTGGAAGCGCTTCAACTCGCGGCGGATGGCGTTGGCATATCGCCAGAAGAGCGGATCGAAGTCGAGGTCCTTTTCCATGCGAATCGAGGTGCGTGAACGGCGCAGCTCCAGCGTGCGCAGCTCGCCTGCCTGCTCAAAGGCGTCGGCGCGCGTACCGGCACGGATGCACAGAAACGGCAGCGCGTGGCGCTGGGCGAAAGCGACAAAGTTGCGGGATGTATGCGCGACGCCGTTGACCTCGTGGAAGGAGTCCGGGAGATACGCGACGCGTGGGATACGCATGCGATTACTGTACTTGAGGTGCGGCTCATCCAAACGGGATAAGCTCCAATTTCAGCAACAGCGCTACATACTTATGTTTCAGTGCGATGAATGCCTACCGGCGCTTCAGTGCCTCAAGCTCGTCGAGCGTGCGCGGCCAGTCCTTGCCGAGCAGACGCGACAAACTACGGTCGGCCAGCACCTTGCCCTCGGTCTGGCACTCGGCGCAATAGTTCGTCTCATTGTCGGCATAACGTATGCGCTGCACCTTCTCGCCGCACACGGGGCACGGCTCTCCGAAGCGTCCATGTACAGCCATGTCCTTTCGAAATGCTGTGACCTTCTCTGGAAACGCCGTTGCGGCCTCGACTTGCAGCCGGTCGATCCACATCTGCAGGGTTGAGCGTGTTGCATCGTACAGGCGCTGCCACTGCTCCGCCGCCAGCTTATGCGTTTGAGCAATCGGCGAGAGCTTTGCTGCATGCAGAATCTCGTCCGAGTAAGCATTGCCGATACCGCTCAGAATGCGTGGATCGGTCAGCGCCCGTTTGAGCGTGCGATTTTCCGCCATCAGCGCAGCACGAAAATCATCGAGAGTCGCTGAAAACACATCGATGCCGCCCGCGTCGATTGTCTGCATCGCAGCCTCGTCGGCAAAGACATATAACGCGGCTCGGCGCTTGCTGCCCGCTTCGGTCAGTACCAGCGAGCCTGACGGAAAGTCGAACGCGGCAAGCTGATTGCGTCCGCCGAGCTTCGCGCCTACAGGCTTCCAGTGCAGGCGTCCTGCAATCATCAGGTGAAGCACCAGCCACATCCCATTGTCGAAACCGAAGGCGATGCGCTTGCCCACGCGGCGCAGTCCACGAACCGTGTGCCCTTCAACTGCTGCAATCGGAGGCTGTACGGTGCGCAGCAGAAACGCGCTGGCGATACGCACCTGCTCTAGCGGCTGGCCCAGTACGCGCGCTTCGAGCGCCGTGATGTAAGCGGCAATATCAGGAAGCTCCGGCATGCGTACCAGCTTGCACGCAGACGCGCCGCATTTGCAACGCTCTCTGCATGAAAACTATTCGTACCGAAGCGCCTCCATCGGATCGACACGCGCTGCGCGCCGCGCCGGCAGATAGCCCGCCAGCACGGCAACCATAAGCAGCGCCACAATCGATGCTGCCAGGCTGGCAACATCCGCCCCACTCATCCCAAAGAGCAGGCTGGTGACGATGCGTCCTCCGGCAATCGTCACTGGCACGCCGATCAGGATGCCGACTACGACCAGCAGCACAATCTCACGCAGTACCAGCCACCGCACATTTGAGCGCGAGGCGCCGATTGCGATACGGATGCCGATCTCGTTCGTTCTCCTGCTGACCATGTACGACATCAGCCCGTAAATCCCAATCGACGAAAGAAAGACCGCCAGCAACGCAAAGAACGCCGAAAGCTCCGCCACTAGCCGCTGGTTCGTGATCGAGCTGTCAATCTCCGCCTCGAGCGTCGTGACCTTGCTGATCGCGAGCGAGCGATTCACATCACGGATCGCCTGCCGCACCTCATTCGTCACCGCGTTCAGGTCACCCTCATAGCGCGCCGCAAAATAGTAGAAACCCGACGGGTTCTGCGCATTCGGAAAGTAGTCGATGTACTGCGTCTCTTCATTCAGATCTCTGAACTTGACGTCCTTCGCAATACCGATGACGAGGCGGTCGTTCTCCGGCTTCTCCTTAGGCGCATAGTAGTGACGGCCCAGCGGATTCACTCCAACCGGGAAGAGATTCTTCGCCATGCTTTCGCTGATGATGGCGACGCGCTGCGAGGTCGCTGTATCCTGAGGGCCGAAGTTGCGTCCCGCCACGAGGGGAATCTGCATCGTGCTGAAGTAGCCACTGCCGATCGTATTGTGCTTGATGTTGACGTTCTCGTCATACGGAACGCCCGGCACATGGATACCGGTGTTCCAGCTTCCCTTGTGGAAGAAGAACGAAGCGAAGCTCGCGGCCTTCACGCCGGGCAATACACTCACGCGGTCTTCGATCTCCTTGTACATGGCGACCATCCGCGGATCGTCGTACTTGAGGCCAGTCACCGTTGTGTCGATGTTCATGCGCAGCACGCCCTCGCGGTTGAAGCCCGTATTCACCTTGTTCAGGTTCGCCAAACTACGGGTGAACAGAATCGCTCCTACCATCAGTACCAACGAGATCGCTACCTGCACCACAATCAGCGATTTGCCCAGCGGACTACGCGCGCTCGTATTCGATGTGCTGCGGCCATCCTTCAGCGTCTCTGTCACGGCAATGCGCGTGCCGCGCAGTGCCGGGATGCAGCCGAAGAGCAGCGCCGTGGCAACCGTGACTGCCATGCTGAACCACAGCAGACGTATATTGAGGGAGACATCCAGCGGAATCACATCTGGCCCGGAAGAGATCATGCGCAGCAGCAGACGATTGGCAAACGCGGCCAACGCAACGCCCAGCACACCGCCGATCAGCGCCAGCAGCAGACTCTCTGTCAGCAGTTGACGCACCAGCCTACTGCGCTGCGCACCCAGCGCCTGCCTCACCGCAAACTCACGCACACGCACCGTCGAACGCGCCAGAAGCAGGTTTGCAATGTTCGCGCAGGCAATCAGCAGCACCAGTGCCGTAATCGTCATCAGAATCTTCAACGGCTCAGAGAACGTAGCACGCAGCGTGGAGATGCCGGTCGCCATCGACGTCAACTCGACGTGCGCCTCATCCAGATGCTCCATGTTCCTCTTGCTGGTATCCACATCCGGAAATCCGCGAATGATCTGGTGATACAGCACATCCACATTCGAAGTCGCCTGCTTCATCGAAACCCCCGGCTTTAACCGCCCGATGATGTAGAAGGACTGCGAAAAATTCTGCTTGTAGTAGCCCCAGCCTGGCGGCACGAATTTCAACATCGATGCCGGGAACCATAGATCGGGCCGCTCGCCGACCTTTGTGCCAAAGAACTCCGGCGGTGCCACGCCGACGATGTTGAAGGTAGTCGTACCAAATTTGATTGTGCGGTGTAGCACATTCGGATCGCTCGCCAGCCCGCGTTTCCACCACGCATCGCTGATCACGACAACAGGGTGATCGCCCTCGCTGCTGTCGTCGCTTTCGTTCAGCATTCTCCCCATCTCCGCTCGTACGCCAAGCGTCGGAAAGTAGCTACCTGAGACGGTCTGCATGTGGATCAGGTCCATCTCATCGCGTCCGTCGACCATGCCGTGGGCTTCGTTGCTCATGCTCAGAATGGCAGCAACATCGGAGAAGACCTCATTCCTCTGCTGCAACTGACGAAAGAAGGGATACGAGTAGAGATCGGTTGAGCCATAGCGGTCCGTCTGGCCATTCTCTTGCCCCTCTCCCAGGATGACGAGCTGCTTTGGCTCCCGAATCGGCAACGAGCGCAGCATCACCGCATCCAGAAAGCTGAAGATCGCCGTATTCGCGCCGATGCCCAATGCCAGCGACAGCAGCGCCACCAGCGTCAGCGCAGGACTGCGAAACATCGACCGCGCGCCATAGCGCAGGTCGCTCATCAGGCTCTCCAGCCAGCTCCAGCCCCAGCTCCTGTAGCTGCTCTCGCGGAGCGAAGCCGCATTCCCGAAGCTGCGTCTCGCCGCGGTTCGCGCGGCCTCAGCCGAGTAGCCCGCATCGATGTACTCCTGCTGGCGCAGGTCCACGTGGAGACGCATCTCCTCATCCAGCTCGTTCTGAAAAATTTTTCTCTGAAAGAGCATGCGCAGGCGGCGCAGGGCTTCGTTGAACATAACGGCTCCTTAGGCAATCTGAATGACGCGATTAATCGCTCCGATGACACGTTGGTAGTCGGCAAGCTCCACCGCAAGCTGCTTGCGGCCATCTGGCGTCAGCTTGTAATAGCGTGCGCGGCGATTGCCGGCAGTCACGCCCCACTCCGCCGTCACCCAGCCCTTGATCAGCATGCGTTGCAGCGCCGGATACAGCGAGCCCTCTTCCACCTGCAGCACATCGTCCGAGCTATGGCGGATGGAGTTGACCATCTCGTACCCATGCAGCGAGCCGTGCAGCGCCAGCGTCTTGAGGATCAGCAGATGCAGCGTCCCCGGCAGTAGCTCGTCGCGTTTTCCCTGTGTTTCTCGATCGGATCTCGTTGACATAGATTGTCTATGTCAAAACGTATCTGGCATAGATAATCTATGTCAAGGCGGGAATGAAACCTTTGTGACGAATGTCGTTTGACTCGATGGCCTGCCATCTTGAGCGAGTCGAAGACGATTTTGAAGGTAAAAGCAGAAAGGGCCGCATGGATTGCGGCCCTTCTATCACTGACGGAGATCGATCAGCGTCCCAGATACACCTTGTACTGCGTCTCGACCACGCCGGTGTTGCGAGCCAGTTGAAGCTTAGCCTGGTTGTACTGATACAGCGTCTGCACCAGCTGCGACTGAGCGGCAGCGAGCGTTGCCTGCGCCTGCACCACAGGAAGATTGTCGTCGACACCAGCGGCGTAGCGGTCTGTCGTATCCTGCAGCGCCTGCGTTGCCAGCGCAACATTCGACTGCGCCACCAGCACCAGCGCGTTTGCCGTCGCCACGTCCATCATCGAGGCACGAATCTGCTGTTCGATGCTCACCTTCAGACTTGCGATCTGCTGATGCAGGCCAGTGATCTGCGACTCGGCCACCTCGCGCTCACCGCGCAACTGGCCTTCTTCAAAGATGGGGAAGCTCAATTTGCCCAAAGCGCCGAAGACGCCGTGATACAGGCCCTGTGTTTCGCCAACCACGCCATAGTTGCCGCTGAACGAAAGCGACGGTAACCGCTCATACTTGACCGCCTTCAGCGTGCGTCCGGCAAGTTCTTCCTGCGCCTGCAGACTGCGCAGGTCCTTGCGTCGCTCGAACGCGAGCGTCATTGCCTGATCGATCGGCATCGCGGCAAATTCGGCAAATGGAGCTTTATCGGTCAGCTGCAGCTCCTGCTCTGCAGGCAGGCCAATCAGGCGATTCAGCGCGATCTTGTCTTTTGCAAACGTGTTTTCTGCGTTGATCAGTGCCTGCTGCTGTGTTTGCAACTGCACCCGCGCGCGCAGTACGTCGAGATGCGTGCCCACGCCCGCATCGTGTGAGGCCTGCGCCTGATGCAGCGCCACCTCGTCGGCTTTTACGAGAGCCTGCGCATTTTCAATCTCCGAAGCATCGGCCACTGCGCGCAGATACTGCGTTCCTACATTCAGCGCCACTGTGCCGCGCTGATTCAGCATCGACCACGAGGCCACTTCGTCGGCCTTCTGCGCTGCGCGGTACATGTAATACGCCGGAACGTTGAAAAGCTGCTGGTCAAGATTCAACTGCGCCGAAGTTACATCCACCTTCACGATCGAAGGGAACGTTCCGGTGAAACCAGGAATCTTGATGCTCTGCGGCTTGAAGCCCAGCGCGGCCAGGTTTGTCTCCTGCGTCGAGGTACGTGCCGTCGCCGACACACTGGGCAGCAGGTTGTTCTTCACGGTCAGCACCTGGCCGTGCACCAGCTTCTGATTCTCGGTGGCGACAATGATGTCGACATTGCGCTTCAGGCCACGCTCAATGGCATCGTCGATGCTCAGCGGCAATGCGCCCGGTGTCGCCCGCTCCACCGTTACTCCCTCGGCCAGCGTCATCAGCACGGCGGGATTCGGTGTCGGGGCCTGCGGCAGGTCTTCCTGCTTCGGCTGCTGCTGTTGTGCCTGTATTGACCCGGCGAGCGCGAAACACAGCAATGCAGCCGGAAAAGACGTCCATTTCATGGAAAAACGAGGCTCAACTTTCATGCTGAGAATCTGTTAGGCAGTCTCATTACCTTGAAATTAGATTACCGGCCCGGGGTGCGGGTTGCGAAAACTGAGCCTTAAATCCGGCCTGTTAACCATTGTCGAACATCGGCCACAGGCATCGTCGTCTAAAATACTTCCATCAACGTTATGCGTCCAAAGACCATGAACCGTCTCGTCCTCGCCGCGTCCGCGCTTTTTGTTGCCAGCCTTCCTGCCGCCATCCCTGCTATGGCGCAGTACTCGGTTCCGCCCAACAGCGGCCAGACCTTCCGCGATACCTCGATGCTGAAGCCTCCCGCCGGCGCCAAGGTTGCCATCTACAAGTTCGAGGACCTCGAGTGCCCCGCCTGCGCCCACGCCTATCCAATCGTGCATGCGGCCGCTGAGCGCTATAAGATTCCCATCGTCCGCCGCGACTTTCCGCTGAAGATGCACATCTGGAGCCGCGACGCCGCCATCACCGCGCGCTATCTGCAGGACAAGGTTTCGCCTGCTGTCGCGGAGGAGTTCCGCGGAGCCGTCTTTGCCGCACAGACCTCCATTGGTTCCAAGGACGATCTCGCCAATTTCACGCGCAAGTTCTTCCAGCAACACAAGCTCAATGAGCCGTTCGTCATGGACCCCTCCGGCCTTTTCGCCGCTGAAATCCAGGCCGATTACACTCTGGGCGAGCGCATCGGCATCACGCAGACACCCACCATCTGGGTCGTCAGCAACAAGAGCTGGGTCCAGGTCACCGACGTGAGCCAGCTCTACACCACCATCGACAGCATGGAGTCGCAGGTCGCGCAGAACACGCCCGCTCCCACCGGCAACTCGAAGCTGCGCCGCCCTTCCACACCGCAGAAGTAAACCGACTTATTAGAAAAGAAAAAGCTGAGGCCCCGCATCGCTTGCGGGGCCTCAGCTTTTTAACTACTTGACCACAAAGATCATGAAGTAGTCCTCGCCGTCGCCTTTGGTGAAGTCGTACGTCGCGCTTAGCTTGTAACCTGCCTCAGCCATCTCGCGCTCGACAATCTCGTGATTCACGCCGTGGTTGCCGGCCTCGCCGTTCTTGTCGATGATGCCCACCTTCGCTCCGGGGTGGAGCGCAAGGCGCAACTTTCTCATGAAATCAATCGGTTGCGCGATCTCATGGTAGACCTTCAGAAGCAAGACGGCATCGACGCTTGTGGGCGGCAGCATGGGATTCGTCGGTTGGCCCAGCACGGTGCGAACGTTTGTAAGGTTTTCCTTGTTTACGCGTTTGCCAATGTACTCGATGGCCAGCGGGTTGATGTCCTCGGCCAGCACCGCGCCCGTCGGTCCTACGCGCTTCGACGCCCGTACTGTGAACCAGCCTGACCCCGCCCCGATATCGGCGACGTTCTTCCCGGCGGTGATGCCCAGCAGATCCATGACACGATCGACCTGCAGTTTCTGGTCGCGATCCGGGCGTTCGAAGACGGAGAGATCGCCGGTGTATGGCCTGCTTGTCTCCCGTGGTTCCGTCGAAGTCTGGGGAGGAGCTTGCGCCTGCAAAGACACTGCAGCCACCAACAGGACGGAAAGCAAAGGGATTGCGAAGCGTTTTGAATTCAGCACAACCGTTGCCTCCGTAGAGCCGATTGCATCAAAAACTGTTCAAATACCCCTGATGCCGAGCTGTGTCAAGTGGAAATGTTCCACGTGGAACATTCTTTGTAAATAAGGTGTTATCGAATCTGGACCAGCTGCCCATTGCCGTGTGAGGCATTCGGTGTCACCGTGCCGGAGTTCTGGGGTGCACGCCAGTGGTCGATGTAGCTCACCTGATGGACGCAGCTGATGGTGCAGCTCGGCGCACAGGACTTCTCCGTCAAAAACTCGCGCTTCACATCCTCGGTCGTATAGTCGGCCAGCGGAACGCCAGGGAAGCCGCGCTGCTGGCTGCAGTAATGCACCAGTCCGTTCTCGCAGATATAGAGGTAGCGGCCGCCTGCGCGGCAACGCCAGTCATTGGTCTCGCCGTTGGCGATCGCTTCCTGGAAGTGATTGAAACGGCTGTAGCTACGGCGCGTCATGGAGCGGACGGCGTCCCACACCTTGCGCTCCTCGGCACCCAGCGGCTTCAACTGGCCGTCGCCGTCGTGGATGATGCCGATCGTCGTACTGAAGCCCATCGAAAGAGCGCGCTCGCTGACGACGCGGGCATCATCGGGGTTCGAGATGCCTCCGCCGACCACGGAATTGATGTTCACGTGAAAGTCTGCGTGCTCGGCCAGCATCTGCAGCTTCTTGTCGAGCACCTTGAGGCTCTTCTTCGAGACCTCGTCCGGCATCACGTTGTCGATCGAGATCTGCATGTGATCGAGTCCGGCCCGGTTCAGCCGCTCGATGCGGTCCGGCATCAGCAGATAGCCGTTGGTGATCATGCCGGCGATGGCGCCGGTTCTGCGGATGCGCGCGATGATCTGGTCGAGCTCCGGGTGCAGCAGCGGTTCACCGCCCGAGATGGTAATGACGCTGGTGCCAAGGCGGCCCAGGTGGTCGATGCGGCGCAGCATCTCGTCAACGGGTACGGGGTCGGAGACATCGTCGTACTCGTTGCAGTAAGCGCAGGAGAGGTTGCAGCGGCGCATGGGCACGATCTGTGCCATGTAGGGATGGTCCGTCGAGGCTACGGCGGAAGCGACCGATTCGAACTCGCGCGCCAGACGGGCAGCAGCCTTATAGCGGCGGCGCAGAGTCATCTTGCGCTTCACGGGAGGGGTGGGGATGGAAGACATAACCAGTATTCAGTATATCGGACGCGCCAGGAGCGGACATCGATGCAGGCATACGATGCCTTCTTGATGAAAAGGTGATTTGTAGCGGGCCAAGCTCAATCCAGACGCATCATGTCGCGCATCTGGGCGCGCATGCAGGCCATCTTCTGCTGCATCTCGGGCGAATTCAGGCGCGTGCGTGCTGCGCTGGCTGCGGCTGTGACCTGCTTGCGGGCTTCGGTCATCTGGAGCTGAAAGTCCGGGTTGGCGGCCCACGCGTCCATCCGTGCAATCATGCGGTCCATCTCCGGGGTGGAGCGAACGTCTTCAAGCTGCTTGCGCATGCGGGCTGCCAGCGCGTCGAACATGGGTGCCAGCTCGGCGAGCGTAGCGCGCGTCTCTTCGGCTTGGTCTGAGTAGCCAAAGAAGTCTTCAAGCCCGGTCTTCGAGTCGGCGCTGGAGCGCTTCTTCGCGTCCGGTGTCATCGTGATGGTCTGCTCATGCCGGTCGCGCAGCACGACAATGTTGACCGGCCTGCCGCGGTTCTCATGGATGGTCTTTGTCCAGTCGCTGCCGCTAACGACCTGTACGGAGTTGATCTTGACGACGACATCGCCTGCCCGGAGTCCTGCGCTGGCAGCCGGGGTGCGCGGTTCGACGCTGCGTACCAGCAGGCCGGAGCTGCCCTGTACGCCGAAGAACTGTGCCAGCTGCGGCCCCATCACTTCCAGCTTGGCTCCGGTGTACGAAGAGCTGACGATCGTATTGATGCCGAGGAAGTTATGAGATTCCTTCGGCGGATTGGTCGATGACTTTCCGAAGAAGGAGTTACCGTGCAGGCGGAAGATCGACAGCGCCGAGGAGCCTTCAGGTTCCGGCACCGAATAGTGGTTCTCCCACGCCTGCTTCTCGACCTCGTCGCGGTTGGCCATCTGCGTGGTGATGGTGCGTTGCTGGCCGTCGCGGCTGATCGTGAAGGTGACCTGGCGTCCGGCGGGAGTCTCGCGCAGCATGCGGCGGAGCTGCTCTTCGCCTTCGACCTGCTGGCCGTTCATCTGCAGGACGACGTCGTGCACCAGCATGCCGGACTTGCAGGCCGGACCGTCGTGGTCCATGCCGACAATCTCGGCGCCGTGCGCTTCTTTCAGCTTCAGTGCCGTGATCTGGTCGTCACTGACATCGCGAAGGTCGATGCCGAGGTATCCCTGCGTGCTGTGCGAAGCATTTTTGATCGTGCCGGATTGCGCAGCGGCAAACATTGCAGGCGCTTCGAAGACAATTACGCCCGCCGCAAGCACCAGGACTGCGATCGTGCGTGGCATCAGGCTGGAGTGTGTCTTTCGGTGCATCATCGCCAGGTCTTCCTTCACTACTGGATCGAGTCCGAGCCCTGTAGTGCGTTGTAGCTTACGGTGCGGATGTAAGGATTGTCGTCCTGTGTGGATGCTGTTCTCAGAACGCGGCGAACGCTCGAATCGCGATGGACCGGCTCCAGCAGGCTGACGGTTGCGATGCGCACCTGCGAGTCGGGATCGGTCGAGAGTGTATCGAGCAGCGCGTCGCGGACTTTCTGGTCCTGAGTCACATAAGGCTCAAGGCCTTCGAGTGCCTTCAAACGCACACCGGGATCTTTGTCGTAGCGCAGGGCCACCAGCAGCGCATTCCGTACGCCCTTGCCGTCATCGCGCGCGGCGCACTCGTGGCCGGCCTTGCACTCGCTGGCCAGCAGGCCGACCGAGTTGACGCGCACGCCATCGGCGGGAGCCATGGCTCCCTTCAGCAGCAGCTCGCGAATCTCAGGAGAGTCGAGCGAGCCTTCCATCGTCTCAGGAACGATCTTGTTGTAGTGGACCTGCACCAGCTCGGAGTCCGGCGTGTGCTCAATGCCGGTGATGTTGCCGATGACGCTCTGCGCCTGATTGGTCAGCGTGGGGCCGGCCGGGCGGGGATGCGTCTCATGCGCGACCTGGTAGCGATTGATGAAGTTGCCGCCGAGGAAGCCGACGCCGACCAGCAGCGTGGCTAGAGCCGGAGCGCTCTGCAGGTGACCCATCCAGATGAAGAAGTTCGTCCTGAGGCGGGAGAAGAAACCATACGGCGGAATCGAGTCCAATGCGTCGTCGAGCCGCATGCGCGACTGCGCCAGCAGATTCGGCGAGGGGTCGACCAGCGGAAGAGACGCCAGCGGCGATTCCATCGCCTGAATCGTCTCAAGCTCGGTCCTGCAGTCCTCGCATGCCATCAGGTGCTGCTCGAGCGGACCAGCCAACTCGTCAGGCAGCTCGCCGTAGTATGCGAGGACGACGTTATCCTTTGCCATTTCGCACTTCATCTTCTTTACCTCAACTGACCTCAAAATGCTTTGTTGCCTTACTGCTCTGCGGGTCTGTACGTGCCTGCCCTTATGTTCTTTTCTGACTTGCTAGGTGCCGCGCAGCTCGGCCAGGTTGGCCCGCAGCTTGCGCGTCGCCCGAAACAACGTGTTTTTCGCTGTCTCCTCAGTGGTACTTAACATCTCGCCAATCGTACGGAGCTTCAGCCCCTGATAGTGCTTCAGCTCGAAGACCATCCGCTCGCGCGGCGTCAATTTGTCGAGCGCCTCGCGGATACGTTCCCCCATGACCTTGCGGTCCAGCTCGCGAGCCGGGTTCGACATGGCCCGCTCGTCGGAGATATTGGCCAGCAAATCCATCTCGTCGCCGCTTGCATCGATCACGGTCGATGGATCTTCGCGGCGGCTCTTGCGGCGGCGAAGCTGGTCGAGGCACAGGTTCGTCACGATGCGATAAAGCCACGTGTAGAAGCTGCACTCGAAGCGGAAGTTGCCCAGGTGCCGGTAGGCCTTGATGAAGGCCTCCTGGTGCACGTCCTGCGCGTCCTGCTCGTTGCCGAGCATGTGCAGAGCGAGCCGGAGCACGCTCTGGTCATAACGGCGGACGAGGGCGTCGAAGGCTGCGCGGTTTCCCTTCTGGGCCTCGCGGATCAGCTCATCGTCCTCGATGCGCTGCTGGGCGCGAGCCTCCAGTTGAGCCTGCGTCAGCTTGGTGCCTCTTGCGCCCGGTTGGGTTACGGCCTTTGCCATTGGCAAAGATTCTACAGAAGAACCTGCCCGCAGAAGGGCTCCGTCTCGCAACCCCAGTGGAAAGGTGCCGGGTTTATGCCCATGATGGGCTAAGGGGAGTTTGGCTGCCAGCCCCCCGCCAGGGTTCATCCCAACGACTTCAGCTTCCATGTATCTGACTCCGGAGCCAGGTGAATACTTACTGCTACCTGATAGACCGAGCTGGGCTCAGGAAGGTAAGCAGGGGAACGGAGCCGGAGGGGAGCTGCTGTTGACTTTCCTATAAACTCGGCTCATGTCTTTGCGTTCTACCTCCTCGCCCAGCTTGTTTGCCGATGCTCCTTCAACCAGTTCGGGGTGGGTGATAGCCCACTGCGACGGTGGGGCGCGGGGGAATCCGGGGCCGTCGGGTTATGGGGCCGTGTTGACCGGGCCGAACGGGGAGCCGCTGGCTGAGCTGAGCGAGTTTCTGGGTATCCGGACGAACAACTATGCCGAATACTCGGGCCTGCTGGGCGTGCTGGCCTATGCGCTGGAGCACGGTTACCGGCGGCTGAAGGTGGTCTCGGACTCCGAGCTGATGGTGAAGCAGATTCAGGGCAAGTACAAGGTCAACTCACCTGATCTGAAACCGCTGTGGCAGGAGGCGAAGACGCGGATTGCGCGGCTGGACGCCTTTGAGATTTCCCACGCGTTGCGGCACAAGAACAAGGACGCGGACCGGTTGGCGAATCTGGCGATGGACCGAGGTATGAAGCGTCCGCATGCGGCGGGCGAGCCTGCTCCCGCGGCGTTGAAGGCGACGCCGTATCCGACGAAGTCGTCCGCTCCGGCCGATCCCGACGCGCGTCCGGCTTCAAGCACGATGCTGCGCGGGTTTACGCGCGATGGCGTGATTCATGTGCTCGGCGGCAAGGTGTTGCCGGATGGTGTGTTTGTGAAGATCATTCCTGAATAATCGACGGCTAAGCCAGGCGTGAGCAGAACTGCTCGACGGTGTTCATCTGGCGGAGCATCGTTTCAAGTTTTGCGGGGCCGATCTCCTGCTCGATCTGCGATTGCATGCGGTCAAGGATAGCGGCGACGCGTACGGCGCGGCGGCGGCCTGCGGGTTCGAGGTCGAGGCGGAAGCCGCGGGCGTCGTTGGGGTCAATACGGCGGCGGACGAGGCGTTTGGCTTCGAGCGAGGAGACGGCGTGGCTGACGTTGCCGCGTGTCGTTTCGAAGGTGCGCGCCAGCTCGGAGGGGCGAATGCTCTTCTTCTCGAGGAAGATGGCGGTGAGCATCAGCGATTCCATGAAGGTGAGTTCTTCGGCGGCGAGAAGAGCGTTCAGCGAAGACTCAATGCGGCGCGCGACGCGGTTGGCCTGGAAGATCGGGCTCTGTTCGAGGAACGATTCGATGCGCATGACACAACCATTTTAGTTGATGCGTTCAATTACTTACAGGAGAACAAAACTACCCGTGCAAGCTGCTTATCGTGAGGGATGATGGTTTTGTGTTTACGTTACGTTTCTCTCTGATCTCTTTATTCGTTGCTGGTTCTTTGGTGTCTGTCGCTGCGCAACAGACACCACCTGCTCCGCCGCCGCAAATCAAGCCTGTCGAGCAGACGGTGACGGTGACGACGGCGATTCCGCCGATTCCGCTGTCGGAGTCGAACCGGTCGGTGATGACGCTGGACACGCGCGAGATGCCTCTGCTCTACAACAACGTGACGGATTACCTGCGGCAGGACACGTCGGTGAATCTGCAGGCGCGTTCGCCTGCAGGCGTGCAGGCCGATATGTCGATTCGCGGCACGACGTTCGAGCAATCGCTGGTGCTGGTGAACGGGCTGCGTGTGAATGATCCAGAGACGGGTCATCTGAATCTCGACATTTCGATTCCGCTGGATGCGCTGACGCGGGTGGAGGTGCTGCATGGTTCGGGCTCGACGTTTTATGGGTCGGATGCGATCGGCGGTGCGGTGAATCTGATGACCGAGCGTCCTGCGGCGGATCGACGGTTCGCATTGATTGCGAAGTCGGGTGCGGGAAATTATGGCTCGCTGGAGAACCATCTGCGCGTCGATGCGAGCACGAAGACGATCAGCGAGCAGCTGACGGGAAGCCGCGACAGCTCGAACGGTTTTATCGCGGACAGGAACTATACGAGCAATGCGCTTTCGTCGGAGACATGGCTGCAGGCGCCGAAGCTGGGCACGACGGACATCCTGCTGGCCGGGAGCGACAGGCCGTATGGTGCGAACCAGTTTTACGGGCCGTACAACTCGTGGGAGAGGACGAAGGGCTGGTTCGGCGCATTGCAGCAGCAGCTGGGCGAGAAGACCTCGGCCTCGTTTGCGTATCGCAAGCACACGGATTTGTTTGTGCTGCTTTTGAATCGTCCGAACTACTATCGCAACAATCATGTGACGACGGCGTGGCAGGGTGCGCTGCGGCGGGCCGATGAGGTGGGCGCGAATGGAACGCTGTCGTATGGGTTGGAGGCGTATGGCGACGGCATTCACAGCACGAATCTGGGTGTTCATGCGCGGAACCAGGGCGCTGGTTATGTGAATCTTTCGCTGCGGTCGCTGAAGCGGTTTTCGTTGTCGCTGGGTGCGAGGGAGCAGGTGTTTTCGGGTGGTGATTCGGTGTTTTCACCGAACGTGGCGGTGGCGTATGCGCTGACGAGTACGATGCGGCTGCGTGCAGCGGTCGGTCATGGCTATCGCCTGCCGACGTTTCTGGACCTTTATTACTCGGACCCGACGACGATCGGAAATCCAAACCTGAAGCCGGAGTCGTCGTGGAGCTACGAGGGCGGCGTGGACTGGACGCCGGGGCGCGCTCCGGTGACGGTGACGGCGACGGGTTTCAGCCTGCGGCAGAAGGACGGCATCGATTATTCGAAGTACGATCTGTCGAAGCCGTGGCAGGCGACGAACGTGGCGAACTTTGCCTATAACGGTGCGGAGGCCAACGTTCGCGTGCGCCTGCCGGCTCGGCAGCAGGTTCAGCTTGGCTATACGGCGGTGCAGGCGACGTCTCCGCCGAAGGGGCTGATTTCGGAGTATGCGTTCAACTATGCAGCGCAGTCGGCGCTGATTGCTTGGAGTGCGGAGCTTCCTTACCAGATTGCGGCGCGGACGCAGTTGGCGGTGGTGCAGAAGACGACGCAGTCTCCGTATGCGTTGTGGGATGTTGCGCTGTCGCGCAACAAGGGGAGCTTCCGGCCGTATGTGCGGGCGCTGAACCTGACGGATACGTCGTATCAGGAGATTCCGGGGGTTCCGCTGCAGGGCCGGACGATCATGGCTGGTGCGGAGATGAGCTGGTCGCGGCGGTGAAGAGGCCGGCTTCGGCCTGGCGGCGGCGGGTGAGTCCTTTGACGGGTTTGTTGGCGGCTTTGTTCCAGCGAAGGAATTCCTTTGCGGCGGCTTCGAAGTTGTTGGCCTGGATGTGGGCGAGCAGGGTGGACTGGGTGAGACTGCGGCAGCCGAGATTGAAGACGAAGTCGACGAGGGCGTCGAACTGGTTTTGGTTGAGAGGGATTTTGACGAGACGGCTGACGCAGGCGGCAGCGGTGGCGAGGTCGTCGGCGAGGAGGGTTTCGGCCTGGGCCTGCGTGATCGTCAGGCCGGAGGTGACATGGGGGCCGGTGTGTCCGTAGCCGATGGTCCAGATGTTGGCCTGATCCTGATAAGCGGTGAGGCGGCAGCCTTCGAAGGTGCGGGCGAGCTGGAGGGCAGCTGGGCTGTAGGTGGTCGGGTTGGGCACGGTTTTCTCCTCATGGGAAAAGGGAGGCGGCTTAGGCCCCCTCCCCCTATGTTTTTGGCAAAATATTGATTCGATAAGGCTTAGCGTGGTGCTTATCGTGCAAAATATTGGATCAAAAGGGTTTAAGTGTCAAAATATTGATTCTGAAATGGTTAGCCCCGGCCTTTGGGCCGGGGCTTTTTTGTTTGCTGATTTAAGTGTAGCGAAGTGAGGGAAACTAATCGGCAGATTTTTGTGGGTTTATTTGCTTTGGAATGAAAGAGTTGGGGTTTTGGGGGGCTTGACAGGCGTTTTCCGCTCCAGTTGGCTGGGGGTCGTTGCGCCTTCGGCTTCACTCCGGCCTTCGGCAGAGCGGGGGCCGCTTCGCGGCGGCTGGATGGAGAGGGCCAAGCCTGAAGGCTTGGCGTACCTAGAGGCGGTTCGTGGTGCATGCGGAGACGCTTTGGCGTTGAAGGTATGGAAGCGGTTCGCGCTTTGTGCGCGAATCCTCACTGGTGTTGCGGTAAAGATCCTGCAAACCCACATCTGGCGGTGAGGCGCCCGATGTGGTGAGGTGCCAGACCCGGGTAGCACCAGATGCGTGAGGCGTCAGATATGGAGCGCACGCTTTGGTGGCCGGGATACAAAATGCGGGGGTTCCTCGGCTACGTGGCTCCGCCACTTCGCTTGGAACGACAAAGCCGTGGGTGAAGCGAGGAGTTGGGTGAGCGGTCAATTCATCTCATGAGCGCACAATTCATCTCATTATTCAGCGGACGGTTATTTGGCCAGCTCGGTTTTGACGAGTTCGCTGACGAGTTTGCCGTCGGCCCGGATGCCTGCGGCGGCGATTTTTTGCTGGGTGGCCTTCATGACGGTGCCCATGTCGCGTGGGGTGGGCTTGTTACCGGTGGAGGCGGCGAGCTCGGCGATGGCTGCGGTGACGAGGGGGCGTAACTGGTCTTCGCCGGCGGCCTGCGGGAGGTAGGTTTCGATGAGGGCGATTTCGACCTGCTCTTTTTCGGCGAGCTCGGGGCGGTTGCCTTTGGTGAAGCTTTCGACGGACTCCTTGCGCTGCTTGATGAGCGTGGTGAGGATGGCGGACTCTTCCTGGTCGGTGAGGTCGGCGCGCTTGTCGATGGCCTTGTTCTTGAGAGCGGACTTGACCATGCGGAGGGTGGTGAGGCGGTGCTCTTCTTTGGCCTTCATGGCGGCGATGATGTCGGCGTCGATTTTTTTGCTGATGCTCATGGGTTCAGATGACCTCAGGGGCTGAAGCCCCTCTTACTTTATTTTGATGTGCGGCACGACTGAAGCCATGCCCTTAACAAGACACGAAGCACACTTTGCTACAGGATGCATCCTTGCCGCTTTAGGCAGACCGCAGGTTCCTCGACTCGGCTGCGCCTCGCCCGGAATGACACCTCTTAGGTTAGTTCATCGGAAGGACATGTCCTGGAGAAGATGCTGCTGTGGCGTGTGCGAATGAAGGTGCCTGACCTTCCATCATAGAACGGGAGTCGATGATCGCACGGTCGCTACAATAGAGGCATGATCCGGAAGACACGTCTGTTTACCCCTGGGCCTACGCCCCTGCTTCCCGCCGCCCAGTTTGCTATGGCGGCTGCGGATATTCATCACCGCACGCCGGAGTTTCGTGCGCTGTTTACCCGTGTGCTCTCGCAGTTGAAGGAGTTTGTGGGCACGACGAGCGATGTGCTGGTGCTTTCGAGCGGCGGCACGGGCGCGATGGAGGCTTCGGTCTCGAACCTGACTTCGCCCGGCGATCGCGTGCTGGTGCTGACGGCCGGTAAGTTTGGCGAGCGCTGGACGGCGCTGACGAAGGCATTCGGTTGTCATGTGGACGTGGTGGAGAAGCCGTATGGGCAGACCTTCACGCTGGATGAGATCAAGGCGGCGCTGAAGCTGGAGACGCGTGCGGTGTTTGTGCAGGCGACGGAGTCTTCGACCGGCGTGCGGCACGATGTGCAGGCGATTGCGAAGCTGCTGAAGGATGAGAAGTCGGAGGCGCTGCTGATCGTGGATGCGATTACGGGCCTGGGCACGACGCACCTGGATATGGATGGCTGGGGCATCGACGTGCTGATCGGCGGCTCGCAGAAGGCGGTGATGATTCCGCCGGGGCTGAGCTATATCGCGATCAGTCCGCGGGCGTGGGACCGCATGGAGGCGACGTACAATCCGCGGTACTACTTCGACCTGCGCAAGGAGCGGAAGAATGCGCAGAAGGGCGAGAGCGCGTATACGCCTCCTGTGGCGTTGATTGCTGCGCTGGGCGCTTCGCTGGACTACATTGCCGGGCAGGCGGACGGCAACCTGGCGGAGGGACGCAAGAAGCTGGTGGACAATGCGGAGACGTGTGCGGCGATGACGCGCGCGGCAGCGAAGGCGCTGGGCTTCAAGTTGTTTGCTCCTGAAGGCTACGAGGCGGCGGCGGCGACGGCGATCATGGCTCCCGAGGGAACGGATTCGGGCACGCTGGTGAAGGGGCTGAAGTCGCAGTTTGCGGCGATTGTGACGGACGGGCAGGGCGATATGAAGGGCTCGCTGTTCCGCATTGCGCATATCGGCTTCTTCGACTACCTGGATACGATTGCGATTCTGGGTGCGCTGGAGCAGGTGATCGCGAAGGTGAAGACTCCGCTGCCGGGGTTTGAGTTCGGCAAGGGGCTGGTGGCGGCTCAGAAGGTGTTTGCTGAGCGCGTGAAGTAGTAGACGTACAGGATGGCGTCACAGATGGGATATCTTGGCTGTGACGCCACCTGAGTACGTATGAGAACCGTTATCGGTTACATAATCCGAGCTCTTCTTGTAGGCCTGATCTCTGGGATTATTCTGCGTCTTGGCTATGGAACGCCAACCCAACATGACAGCGAACTGGGCCTGGATTACGCAGTTGTCTGCGGCATCCTGGCCATGTGCGGAGTTGTCGGTTGGCTTCTGCGATCGCGGCGTTCTAAAGCAGCACAATTCATCACGTCTGCAGTCATCGCAGCGGCAGCCTGCCTCTTCCTCATTGTTCTTTCAGAGTGGACCCATTACGTAGATGGGATGCCCTGGCAATACTTTTATAAAGATGACTATATTGCTGTATTCCAGTTTGTCGCACCGGTCATAATCGGCCTGCTAAGCGGTGCCCTTCTCATCATTCCTGATCGGTTTCATATCCGGAGGAATCGTGACCTGTAGAAAGATCGCAATAGCATCGATATTCACTGCGCTTCTAGTTTCAGCAGCTTTGCTGCGCGCGCAGGTCGAGGAGCCGCGACCGATTATTTTTGCGTTTGATGTGGACATCTCGCTTTCGGATAAGGCGGCGATGAAGCTGAAGATGCAGCGGGAGAGCATTGTGGTTTCGGCGGTATATTCGGGTGCTCCTAAGCCTATAGAGGAGAAGCGCGCGGAGGAGATCGGCATGATCGACCTGGGGGTGGAGAATGTCGAGGTGGTGGGGGCCGAGGGGATGGTGCGGGTGACCGGCACGAAGATCGATATTAAGCGCCTGGACTGGATGAAGGGGCCGGTGATGCTGAATGTGAATGTGTTTTCGGGTCGGCACGCGAGCGGGGACAACATTCTGGCGTGCGATTTTTTTGATGGGAAGCTGAGCTCGGCGGTGAAGCGGCCGGTGAAGCTGCACTGCTCGCTGATTACGGAAGGTGAGAAGACGCGGCATAAGGACTGATGCGTTTTTCGTTCGAGATGTGAGTTGTTGTTTCTTTACAGCTTCTTGTCTCTCTCCTTGTTAGTCTGTCTTTGCGCTTCCTCTATGCGACGTTCGGCGAAGGTTACAGCTCCTTTATTAGCGGCTACTGCGATTGCGATGCTCTCTGGCTGTCAGAAGCGGGAGATGCAGCGGTGTGTGGATGAAAATAATCGCGTAGTGGATGACAGTTTCTGCGCGAACCTGCCGGTGGCGAACAACGGGCAGCAGTATCAGAACCTGGGCAGCGGCGGTGGAGGACCGGTGTATTACCGGCCGCTTTATCACTACTACTACGGCGGCGGAGGCGGGTATGGGCTTGGCACGCCGGTGTCGGGTGGCAGCGACAGGCCGATAGAGGGACATACATATGTGACCTCGAAGGGTGTGAGCACGACGGTGCGCGGCGGTTTTGGGCGGACGCTGATGGGCGGTCATGGCGGTGGTGGTGAAGGCGGAGGCGAGTAATGGAACGGATGGCAATCTCTCCGCGCGATGGATGGCAGCAGAAGGTTGCGGAGCAGGGGCTGGTGTTTCATACGCCGGAGGGCGAGGGCATGGACCGTCCTTACTGGGATGAGTCGGCGTGCTACCGATTTACGGCGGCTGAGATCGATGTGCTGGAGACCGCGGGCAACAGGCTGCAGGAGATGTGTCTGGAGGCGGCGCAGCACGTCATCGATAAGAAGCGCTATGCGGAGCTGGCGATTCCGGCGGCTGCGGTTCCGGCGATCGAGTGGGCGTGGGAGAACGAGCCGCCGGCGATCTATGGGCGGTTCGATGTGGCGTACAACGGCGAGGGGCCTCCGAAGCTGTTGGAGTACAACGCGGACACGCCGACGAGTCTGCTGGAGGCTGCGGTGATTCAGTGGACGTGGCTGGAGGAGCAGCAGCCGAACGATGACCAGTTCAACTCGCTTCACGAGAAGCTGATTGCGAAGTGGCAGGATGTGGCTTCGTATCTCAAGAAGCCGGTGTATTTCGCCGGGCTGGACAATGCAGAGGACCAGCTGACGCTGGCGTATATGCGCGATACGGCGGAGCAGGCGGGGTTGCCGACGGCGCCGATCCTGATGGGCGATATCGGCTGGGATGAGGGGCGGCGGGCGTTCGTCGATCTGGAGGACCGGCAGATGCTGTCGGTGTTCAAGCTGTATCCGTGGGAGATGATGGTCGCCGAGGAGTTTGGGCAGGCGGCGCTGGATACTTACACGGAGATGCGCTGGATGGAGCCGGTATGGAAGATGCTGCTCTCGAACAAGGGTCTGCTGCCGGTGCTGTGGGAGCTGTTTCCGGGCGATGAGCTTCTGCTGGAGGCGCACTTCAGCGGGCAGCCCCATGCGATGTGGGATTTCGTGCGCAAGCCGCTGCACTCGCGTGAGGGAGCGAACATTGAGATTGTGCGCACGGGGATCACGATGGAGTCGACGGGCGGACCGTATACGGGGCCGCAGATTGTGCAGGCGCTGGCTCCTGAGGCGAGCTTTGCGGACAATCGGAAGCCGGGCGCGAGAAGGCATCCGGTGCTGGGGCTGTGGATGGTGGACCAGGAGTGTTGCGGGATGGGGATTCGCGAGTCTGCGGGGCTGGTGACGGGGAATCTTAGCTCGTTTGTGCCGCATTATTTTGGCTGACGCTATCCGGCAAGAGAAGAAGGCTGATCTTCTCGTAAAATAGGAATACTGCATTACCCAAAAGAGCGAGAACGCATCGGGACAAGAGGATGCTGCCTCGCACCAGTCACCTACGGCATCTTTGTCTCTGCCAATAACTGTAATTAGGAGATCCATGAAGATCGTTCTCGCTGAAAAAGTCTCTCCCGCTACGGCCGCTGTCTTCCAGCAGGAGCCGGGATGGCAGGTTGTTACCGCTGATCAGATTAAGAATGGACTGGCCGCCGAGCTTGCGGATGCGGATGCGCTGGTGGTGCGTTCGGCGGTGCAGGCCGATGCGAAGCTGCTGGAGTCGGCGCCGAAGTTGCGCGTGATTGGCCGCGCCGGCGTGGGTGTCGACAACATCGATACGGATGCGGCGACGCGCAAGGGCATCGTGGTGATGAACACGCCCGGAGCCAATGCGATTGCGGTGGCTGAGCTGACGATTGGCCTGATGGTTTCGCTGGCGCGTGCGATTCCGCGTGCGAATGCGACGATGCATGCGGGCAAGTGGGAGAAGAAGACGCTGCAGGGGCAGGAGCTTCGCGGCAAGACGCTGGGCATTGTGGGGTTGGGCCGCATCGGGCTTGAGGTGGCGCGGAGGGCGCGCAGCTTCGGCATGGAGCTGATTGGCTATGATCCGTTCATCGCGCCGGTGATTGCTCGCGAGAACGATGTGACGCTGGTGCCGATCGATGAGATCTTCCGGCGATCGGATTACCTGACGCTGCATGTAGGGCTGACGCCGCAGACCGAAGGGCTGATCAATGCGACTTCGCTGGCGGTGATGAAGAAGGGCGTGCGCATCATCAACTGCGCTCGCGGTGAGCTGATTGTGGAGCAGGCGTTGGCGGATGCGCTGAAGAGCGGGCATGTGGGCGGCGCTGCGCTGGACGTCTTTCATCAGGAGCCGCTAAAGGATTCGCCGTTCTTTGAGTTGGACAATGTGATTCTGTCGCCGCATATTGCTGGCTCGACGGACGAGGCGCAGGAGGCGATCGGCATTCAGCTTGCGCACCAGGTGCGTGATTATCTGAAGCTGGGTGTGGTGCAGAATGCGGTGAACGTGCCTTCGCTGACGCATGAGGAGTATACGGAGATTGCTCCGTATATCGAGATGGCGGAGCGGCTGGGCAAGTTTCTTTCGCACGCGGTGCCGGGGAATCTCGAGAACATTCAGATCAGCTACTCGGGACGTCTGGCTGCGGGCAAGACGGACCTGGTGCGCAATGCGGCGCTGGCGGGTATCTTTGAGAGCTCGGACGGCGGTAGTATAGCGAACCGCATCAACGCGGCTGCGGTGGCGGAGGAGCGCGGCATTCGCGTGCAGGAGGACAAGAAGGAGTTCACGACGGGCGGCGCGGGCAGCGTGCTGAAGCTGGTGCTGCACTCGTCGGAGGGCGATGCTTCGGCTTCGGCGACGGTGCTGCATGGGACTTCGCCGCGCCTGCTGACGTATGACGGCATCGACATCGAGGCTCCGCTGACGGGGACGCTGGTGGCGATTCGCAACCATGACGTGCCGGGCGTGATCGGAAGGATCGGCACGATTCTGGGCGAGCAGGCTGTGAACATTGCGAATTTTGCGTTGGGCCGCGCGCATGATGTGGCTCGCGAGGCTCGTTCGCAGCGTGTTCCGCAGGGACAGGCGCTGGCCGTGGTGCAGATCGATGTGCCGAAGGCTGCAAGCGCAAACGCAGCGGTTGAGGCTCTGCGCAAGGTGGAAGCGATTGCCAGCGTACGGCTGATTGAGCTGGGCAAGGTATAGATTTATCTGGTTGTTGCGATACGGACAGAAGGCCCCGGCACATAGCCGGGGCCTTTATTTTTGAGCTGCACGGCGAGTTTTCGATACTCTATAGAGAAGACCACGATTGCTGTAAGGACTTACGGAAGATCATGCCGCTTTACGAATATGAATGCTCTGCCTGCCATAAGCGGACGGAGAAGATCCAGAAATTCTCCGACCCTGAACTGACGGAATGCCCCTTTTGCGGAGGGAAACTTGAGCGCGTGCTGAGTGCTCCGGCTGTGTCGTTCAAGGGCGGCGGGTGGTATGCGGACCTTTACTCGAGCTCGAAGCCCAAGGCCGCGTCGAAGCCGGATGGTGCGTCCAGCTCGAGCGATGGAGCATCAACGGCAACGGCTGCACCGGCAGCGTCGACTGCTGCGCCTGCGGCTGCTTCGTCCTCATCGTCTGACAAAAAATAAACACGGGACAAAAAATAAACGCGGCCCCTGAATGGAGGCCGCGTTTGTTTTAGCCTTTGCGAGGTGCAGGAGGGACCTTCTTTCCTTCTTTGCGCGCCTCAGAGAGAGCGATGGCGATTGCCTGTTTGCGGCTGGTGACTTTTTTGCCGCTGCGCCCGCTTCTCAGTTTGCCTTCTTTCATGGCGCGCATCTCGCGCTCGACGTCTTTGCTTGCGGCAGGACTGTATCTGCGAGACGTTGCCTTCTTCGCAGTTTTCTTTGCCGCTGTTTTTTTACTGGCTGCCTTCTTTGTGGATTTTCTGGCGACTTTTTTGGTTGCCATACGATTCTCCCTGTACTTGAGAGGGCCGCGCGATGTGTGGAGTTGCATCGCGTGGTAACGAAATTCGATTGGCTTGTGGGGCGCGATGCATGTGATGTTGTGGCTGTGTGGGCATCCTGCGAAGAAATGCGGGGGTTCCTCGGCGCGCTGCGCTCGCTCGGAATGACACTTCAACAATCGATGCTATCGATGCTATTGATCCTTCGATGCCATTGATCTTCGATGCCATTGGTTTTATCGCTCATGCGTCTGGCGTCTGCGTCTCCAGAGGACGAGTCCGGCGAGCGTGCCGATGGCAACGACGCCGATCCAGCGCAGAAGGATGCGGCGCAGCCATGAGGGTGTGCGTTCGAGCGAGCCTTCCTGCCATGCGGCCTGGACTCGTGCGAGATCGTCGGCGAGTCCGGGGATGGTGATGGCGTTGATGTCGTCGGTGGGCAGAGAGCCGAAGATGCGCTCGGGCTCGGGTGCGCCGCCATTGATGTCTTTGGGGATGGCGGCAAGCATGGCGTTGACTTCGGCGTCGCGTGGGTCGTCGAAGAGCGTGATGTCGGCGGTGTTGGGGAAGAGTGTGTCTTTGCCGGTCATCTTCTTTTCGATGGCGGCGACGCCGTCCTGACAGACGCCGAGAGGATAGTAGCCGCCGAAGGGAAGGTTGGGACGGCGCAGGTGCTGATGCATGAAGGCGAGAATCATGCGTCCGGTGAGGCGCGTGACTTCGACGGCATCGGCGCCGCGGTAGGTGTGGGCGTAGCGGCCGAGGACCCAGGCCTGGTCCTGCGTGTCCATGGTGCGGAACTGGCTTTTGCCGTCGATGCCGAAGTACCAGCTGATGTTGGCGTTGATATGTGGGCCGCGAATCTCCCATTCGTATTCGGCGTGGCTGACGGGAACGAGCAAAGGACGCTTGGTGCCGGGGATGACGATCTGGGAGTCGATCCAGAAGGGCATCATCACTTCCTGTGCGACGTCGGAGCCGTGGCGCTTGTAGTGGAAGTGGCCGAAGTTGGCGAAGTAGCGTGCGTCGTAGACCGTGACGGTGTGTCCAGTGGCTTGAAGGTCATCGATGAGATCTTCTGGCGTTGAGGACATCATCCTCAGCTTGTACACGCCTGGTGTACCCGGAGGCCGAGCGTTCGCAGCAGCCCAGGGCCGCACTATATTGAAATGCCCAGCGCTTCCAAGCCCATTCAGGCTCAGCCGGTTCATGATGTCGGCGAGGCGCTGGCTTTCGGCGTGCAATGGCGCGAGCTTTGCGTTGGGGCCGTCGCCGCGTGTGACTCCGCCGCCGAGGTCGCTGACGATGCCTTCGGTGGTGAAGCCGGGCAATGTGGAGGGCTGGCTGAGGTCGATGGTTTGCGATTGTTCGAGCGTGTAGGGGCCGAGGTCGATGTAGGGTTTGACGCGCTCAGTGGAGATGGTTGTGTCGTTAATGGGAGCGGCTTCGTCGGCGAAATCTTCGTTGCCGGTCTGGTCTTCTTTTTTGGTGACGAGGCGTCCGGCGATTTTGACGGTGGGGTTGATGGCGGCGAGCGTCCAGCCGGGGAAGCGGTCGAGTCCGTGCCAGTCTTTGCCGAGGATGAGCTCGCGCAGGCGATTGACGAGCGCGGGCGTCATGAGTGCGGGACCCTGCTTGCCGCCGTTCAGCTGGGCGAGGAGAGCTTCGGTGAAGCCGGGCGTTGCGGAGAGCTCGCGCATCATGCCGGAGAGCAGAATGGTGTTGGGCGGCATCGGCTCTTCAGGCGGCATGTAAGGCTCGTCTCCCCTGCATTCGAACAGAGCCAACGATAACACTATGCTGAGCGCGCTCAGGCGCAGACCCGTCCTTCGCATTCGCTCATTAAAACAGCAAATGCAAGGACGGGTGAGCCTCATTTTTATCGGACTACAGTACGGGCGAGTCGTCGTGCAACATGGCGCGGCGGATGACCTTGACCGGAGCGAAGCCCTGGCGCATGAAGTTGTCGTGGAAGTCCTGGAGTGAGAAGGCAGCGCCCTGCTTCTTCTTCAGGTCTTCACGGAGCTTCATGATCTCGAGCTTGCCGAGGGTGTAGTAGAGGTAGGTGGCGTCGGCGGTGCCGCGCTTGGTTTCGACAAGGCCGACGGAGTGCGACTGGTAGCCTTCCTTAACGAAGAAGTCGACGGCCTGGTCGATGGTCCATGCGTTGCCGGGTTCGCCGAGGCCGGTGTGCAGCTTGATGGAGTTGACGAAGCGGGCATCGCGCAACAGAGCGTCCTGCAGCTGGCCGAGGCGGATGAGCTTGGCTTCGCGAATCTGCGCGGGCGTTGCGTTGGCGGGCGCAGCGGCGTAGCCCTCGTCGAGCATCATCTGTTCGGTGTAGTGTGCCCAGCCCTCAATGTTGGAGTTGGCGCCGACGATCTTGCGCACCTTGGAGGGGAACTGGTTCTGCCAGAGGAACTGCACGTAGTGGCCGGGGTAGGCCTCGTGCACGGAGGTCGAGATGATGGTGCCGGTGTTGAAGCTAGCCATGTGCTCGGCTACGTGCTCCGGCGTCCAGCTTTTCTCGGGCAGGGTGACATTGAAGTACGCCTTGGTGGAGCGCGTCTCGAATGCGCCGGGAGGGTCCATCGAGGCGAAGGTGGTGGCGCGCATGAAGGGCGGCGTCTCTTCAAGCGTAGGCTGCACGTCGCTGGGGATAGTGATGATCTTGTGTGCGCGGATGAAGGTGATGAGCGAGTCGAAGGTGCCGTGGAAGGCGTCGAGCAGCTTGTCGGGCGCGGGGTGAATGGTGGCGAGCTCGGCGAGGACCTGCTGCGGCGTCTTGGAGGGGTCGACCTCTTTGGCAATGCGGGCGAACTCGGCTTGGTTTTTGTGGAGGTCGGCGAGCGCGATTTCAAGCAGGTGCGGCAGCGGCACGTCGACCATCTCGTCATACTGCAGCTTTTTGGCGAAGGTATCGGCGCCGAGGCGGTAGTCGCCGTTGGAGCGTGGCAGCAGGTCGGACTTCATCCACGCGCCATAGTCTTTGAGGGACTGGATGACGGCTGCGTTGGTGCGGGCGAATTCGGCCTTGGCCTTGGCGTCGTCGGCGTCGGCAAAGGCGGCGGGTACGTCGCTTTGGAAGAAACTGATGAGGCCGTCGATCTGTTCGAGCGCGATTTCGGTGAAGATGCGCGGTGGATTCTTAAGGTTTTTGCGCGCTTCGACGAAGACCTGTGGGATCTGCTTTTCACGTTCGACGGCAGAGCGCAGGCGTGTGTTGACGGGCGCGAAGGGGCGCTCCATCAAGACGAAGATGGAGTTGGTGACGCCGCTGGAGTAATTGTCGGGGTTCTTTTCCCAGTTGCGAATGATCTCGAGCGAGAGCAGCTGTGAGCGGATGCTGTTGAGCAGGATGGCATGGTCGGCGGCGACGGAGGCGTCGAGGCCGGAGGGATCGATGGCGGCGATCTTCTTCTCGTATTCCTTAAGCGCGGCGACCTGCTTCTGCACGGCTGCGGCGGAGTAGTCCTCAAGCTGATTGTCGTACTGGTGCAGGCCCGTCTGCGTGGCGAGCGTGGGCGAGAAGTGAAAGAGCACATCGGAGAAGTACTGGTCGGAGACGACGCCGAAGGTCTGGGCGGCGCCGTCGGCAGAGATGCGCTGAGCGGGAGCGGCGGGTGTCAGCATAAGGGTTCCTGCGAGTGCAATGGCGGCGAGGGGGCGGAGTTGCATGGAAGCAGTGTAAGCCTTTGTGGTTGGCGCGGTCTTTATTTGTGCAGGGTAGGCGTACTCAAGTTTGAGCGGCGCAACAACTGAATCGATAAATATAGGCGGTAAGCATAGACAGCTGTAAAGAGAAGCACCAGGGGAAACACAATCTCCCTGCCTTGCGGATTTATCCAGGAGAAGATCGCCGTGATCGATAGAACAATGAGGATGATTGCGTATACCGCAATACGAACGCGCTGTGTTTTTCGGGTTGGTTTAATAAAAACAGGCATATTGGGAGAACAATCGCTCCAAAGTTATCACGACGCTAGGAGACGAGTGCGCTCTTTGTGTCCAGCGATTCGAGCAGCTCGCGGGTTTCGCGGAGGACGTCTTCGGATTTGGCGCTGGTGAGCGGCCAGCGGAGGACGCCTTGCGGGGTGAATTGTGCTCCTCGCTTGGTGTTGCGGCTGACGAGGCGCATCAGCACGCCGGGGTCGACACTGTTGAGCGCTGCGGCCTCGCCTTCGCGGTCGGCGAACTTGATGTTCAGCATCTCGACGAAGGTCTTCTGCTTGTTCAGTTCGAGCTGGGTGCGTTTGCGGTCGATCTGCGCGATGCCGAGCTGTTGGGCAAGAAGGCGAATCTCTCCAGCGGCGAGGAGGTTGGTGACGGATTCGGGCGGTTCGCCGTAACGGTCTTTCAATTCCGCGCGAATCTCTTCGAGTTCGGGCAGGACCTCGGCCCCGGCGATCTTCTTGTACATGCGCAGGCGCTGGTTTTCTTCGGGGATGTAGTCGGCGTCGATGCGCACGCTGATGCCGAGGTTGACGGAGGTATCGGCGTGCGCGGGTTTGTCCTCTTCGCCTTTGATCTTGCGCACGGCCTCTTCGAGCATGGAGGTGTACATCTCGAAGCCGATGGCCTCGATGTGGCCGGATTGCTCGCCGCCGAGCATGTTGCCTGCGCCGCGCAGCTCGAGGTCGAGCGCTGCGATCTTAAAGCCAGCGCCGAGGTCGGAGAATTCTTTCAGTGCGGCGAGGCGGCGGCGCGCGATCTCGGTCAGCTCCTGCTCAGGCGGGATGAGAAGGTAGGCGTAGGCACGGCGATTGCTGCGGCCGACGCGTCCGCGGAGCTGGTAGAGCTCAGAGAGGCCGTGGCGGTCGGCGCGGTTGATGATGATGGTGTTGGCGAGCGGGATGTCGAGGCCATTCTCGATGATCGAGGTGGCGACGAGGACGTCGTACTCGTGGTTCATGAAGGCGAGCATTACGCGCTCCAGCTCGGCCTCAGGTAGCTGGCCGTGGCCGACGACGATGCGGGCCTGCGGGACGAGCTCGCGGATCTTTGCGGCGAGGTCGTAGATCGTCTCGACGCGGTTGTGCACGAAGTAGGCCTGGCCGCCGCGCTCGAGCTCGACCTCGATGGCGGTGCGGATGAGCTTCTCGTCGAACTTGGCGACGATGGTCTGGATGGCCATGCGGTCTTTGGGCGGCGTCTCGATCACGCTCATATCGCGCAGGCCGATCAGCGACATGTGCAGCGTGCGCGGAATTGGTGTGGCCGACATGGAGAGCACGTCGATGGCGGTGCGCATGTGCTTCAGGCGCTCTTTGTGGCGCACGCCGAAGCGCTGCTCTTCGTCGACGACGAGCAGGCCGAGATCCTGGAACTTGAGGTCTTTGGAGAGCAGGCGGTGCGTGCCGATGAGGATGTCGATCTTGCCGTCGGCGGCCTTTTCGAGAATCTCCTTCTGCTCTTTGGCGGTGCGGAAGCGCGAGATCATCTCGATGGAGACGGGGAAGTTGGCGAAGCGGCGTTTGAAGGATTCGTAGTGCTGGAAGCTGAGCACCGTGGTCGGCGTGAGGACGGCGACCTGCTTGGAGTCCTGCACAGCCTTGAAGGCGGCGCGCATGGCAACCTCAGTTTTGCCGTAACCGACGTCGCCGCAGAGGAGGCGGTCCATGGGCTGCGTGGATTCCATGTCGTGCTTGATGTCGGCGATGGCGTTGAGCTGGTCGTCGGTCTCGTTGAAGTCGAAGGCGTCTTCGAATTCGCGCTGCATGTTGGTGTCGGGCGAGAAGGGCGTGCCCTGCGTGGCTTCGCGCTGCGCGTAGAGTTTGAGCAGCTCGGCCGCCATGTCGGCCATGGCTTTTTTGACGCGGGCCTTGGTCTTCTGCCAGCTTTGCGAGCCGAGCTTGTTGAGCTGCGGCGCGGGGCCGGTCTCGGTGGAGCGGTACTTCTGGATGAGGTCGAGGCGCGTGAGCGGGACGTAAAGCTTCGCTTCGTCGGCGAACTCGAGGATCATCAGCTCGAGCGGAGGCTGGCCGTTTTCTTCGATGACGCGCAGGCCCATGTAGCGGGCGATGCCGTGTTCGACGTGGACGACGTAGTCGCCGACGGTGAGATCGCGGAAGTCGGAGATGAAGGCGGCGGCCTTGGACTTGGCGCGGCGCACGGGACGCGCGGTGACGTCGGCTTCGTCGGAGAGATCCTGCGCGCCGAAGATGATGATCTGGCTGGCGGAGGTCTTGTCGAGGTCGAGAATCTGCACGCCGGCGGCGATGGCGGTTTTGACGATGACGGGCGTGCGCAGGTCGCCGGCGAGGTAGCTGGATTCGGAGTAGACGGTCTCGGAGCTGTGCTGGTCGGTGCGTGAGCCGAGACGATAGGGGATGTGGTACTCCTGCAGCAGACCGGCGAGGCGCTCGACCTCGCCCTGGTTGGGCGCGGTGAGCAGGATGCGCGCGTCCTGCCGCATCAGCGATTGCAGCGCCTCGATCATCGCGGGGATTGCGCCGTGGAAGCGCTGCGTGGGGCGCGTGGAGAACTCGATCTCAGAGAGCTCGTTGCGTTCGGCGTCGAGGACATCGACGGCTCCGAGCTGGTCGAGGTCGCAACCGGTGGTGCGGCGCAGGCGGTCTTCGAGGTCCCACGGCGAGAGATAGATGTCCTCGGGTCGCACGAGCGAGCCGATGCCGGAGCGATCGTGGCGCTGCTCGACTTTATTCCACCAGCGCTCGCTCTGATTTTTGACCATGGCGGGCTCTTCGACGAAGACACGTGTTGATGTGCCGAGTAGATCGAGCAGAGTGTGGGTGGCTCCGGCGACGGGCGCGAAGAACTCCCAGCCGGGAAAGACGGTGGCCTCGCCGGTGCGTGTGGCGACGTGTGTCTGTAGCTCGGCTGGCTCTTCGCCGCCTTCGAGCGCTGCGCCTGCGGAGCCGGCACGCGTGAGGCGTGCGTTGATGGCTCCGAGAAGTTTTTCGGTGACGGGTGTTTCGGTGAGCGGCAGCAGCAGGGTGTGGCTGAGCGAGGAACTGGAGCGCTGCGTCTCGGGATCGAAGCGGCGGATGGATTCGATCTCATCGCCGAAGAAGTCGATGCGTACCGGTGAGTCCTGCTCGGGCGAGTAGGCGTCGATGATGCCACCGCGGATGGTGACCTGGCCGGGCATCTCGACGACATCGACTTTGGTATAGCCGACGGAGAGCAGGTGCTCGACCAGCATCTCGGGGATGTGCTCTTCGCCAACGTGGAGGTGGAGCGCGAGCGCGGCGTAGTAGTCGCGGGCGAAGAGGCGCATGCAGGCCGATTCGATGGGCGCGATGATGAGCCGCGGCGTACCGGTCTTTGCGGTGCAAATCTTCCAGAGCGCGGCGGCGCGGGTTTCCTGAATTTCGGAGTGGGGCGAAAGATTTTCGAAGGGGAGGACGTCGTGCGCGGGCAGGCGCAGGACCTGTGCGGGATCGAGCGCGCCGGTCAGCTCGCAGGCTTCGATGACGGCAGCGTGGAGGGCCTCGGCGGATTTGTTGTCGGAGACGACGATCAGCGATGGGGCCTGCGCGGCACGGACAAAGTAGGGCAGGTACAGCGCGCGGGCTGTGGCGGTGAGCCCGGAGACACGACGGCGCCCCGATCCGGCGCTCAGATGGCGTCGCACACGCTCGAAGGCTTCAGTATGTTCCAGCTCCGCGAGCAGCTCGCGGACAAACGGCAGAACCATGCTGTCTTTAATTTTAGTGGAAGTGCGGTCAGCCAAAGTTACAGGAAGAGGAGTATTATCTCCGCCGCCGCATTTTTCGCGGTGCTGCCCGAGCGTTATCGGGCCGAGCGAACGATCTCGGACAGCAGGTCTCATGCGGAGGTGGAAGCAATGAGCGTCTGGACGAAAGGCATCGTCATCGCACTGGTCACTGTGCTCCCGCTCCTCGAGGGATGTACTCGTCACTCGAAGAGCGAGCACTACTATCTGGTCACCGTCAATGTGGATCTTCCGTACTGGAAGACGGCGTACGAAGGCTTTCAAAAGGCTGCGGCAGAGTATGGGGTGACCGCCGATCTGCGGGGGCCGAACAAGTTCGACCCGCAGGGAGAGGTCCAGGAGTTTCGTTCTGTGGTTGCCTCGAAGCCTGCGGGCATTCTGGTGTCGGTCACGAACTCTTCGCTGCTGGCTCCAGAGATTGATGCTGCGATCGCGGCGGGAATCCCGGTGATCACGATGGATTCGGACGCGCCGGAGAGCAAGCGGCTGTACTTCATCGGCACCAACAATCTGCAGGCCGGGCGGCTCGGCGGCCAGCGTGTTGCAGCGCAGCTGAACGGCAAGGGCAATGTTGTCTTCTTCACGATGCCCGGGCAGCCGAATCTGGACGAACGGCTGAAGGGATATAAGGATGTCCTCTCCGGCTATCCGGGGATTAAGGTGGTTGAGGTCTTCGATATGAAGGGCGACTCCGGCGTAGCGATGGATAAGGCGCAGGAGTACCTGGCGCGCAAGGGCAACGACCGGATCGACGCGCTGATCTGCCTGCAGTCGTCGGCGGGCAAGGATGTCGGCGAGGCGGTGCGCCGTGCCAAGGCGGACGGCGATCCGGGTCGTCTGCTGGTTGCCATGGATACGGATGTGGCCACGCTGCAGCTGATCAAGGATGGGATTATCGACTCGACGATCTCGCAGAAACCGTACACGATGGCCTATGTCGGGCTGAAGGCGATCGACAATGTGCACCACTACCCAATGAAGACGGCTGGGGGGACGGACTACAGCCTCGACCCCTTCTCGCCGTTCCCGGCATTTGTGGATACGGGCGTCTCGCTGGTGGACAAGAGCAATCTCGCCAGCATTCTTGAGCGTAAGGAGGCGGCGGGCGGGTCGCAGTAATCGCGCACTGGCAGCTTGGTAGAATCAAAGGTGACCATGTCCACTGCCGCTACAGCGCTTTCGCCCGAGATTCTTGCCAAGTACCAGCCCGTGATCGGGCTTGAGGTCCACGTCCAGCTGCTGACGAAGACCAAGGCCTTCTGCGGGTGCGTGAACCAGTACGGCGGCGAGCCGAATACGCACACGTGCCCCACCTGCCTGGGGCTTCCGGGCGCGTTGCCGGTGCTGAATCGCCAGGCCGTGGAATATGCGGTGCTGGCCGCCAAGGCGATCAATTGCGAGATTCGCGAGACCAGCGTGTTTTCGCGCAAGAACTATTTCTACCCGGACTCGCCCAAGGCCTATCAGATTTCGCAGTTCGACAAGCCTGTCGCCGAGCATGGCTGGATCGATGTGCCGTCGTTCGATGAGAGCGGTGCGCCCATCACCAAGCGCATCGGCATCACGCGCCTGCACATGGAAGAGGACGCGGGCAAGAGCCTGCACGACGGTTTTGCCGATTCGCTGAACCGCAGCTACATCGACCTGAACCGCTGCGGCACGCCGCTGGTGGAGATTGTCTCGGAGCCGGACCTGCGTACGCCGGACGAGGTCTTCGAGTACCTGACGCGGCTGAAGGAGATTCTGCTGTACACCGGCGTGAGCGACTGCAACATGGAGGAAGGCTCGCTGCGTTGCGATGCCAACGTGAGCGTGATGCTGAAGGGCGCCAAGCAGTTCGGCACCAAAGCCGAGGTGAAGAACGTCAACAGCTTTCGCTACATTCGCGCGGCGGTGCAATACGAGATCGAGCGCCAGATCGGCGTGATTGAAGACGGCGGCCGCGTGGTGCAGGAGTCGCGTCTGTGGAACTCCAGTGAGGGCCGCACCTACTCGATGCGCTCGAAAGAGCAGGCGCACGATTACCGCTACTTCCCGGAGCCTGATCTTCCGCCGCTGGTTGTTGGAGCCGAGTGGCAGAAGGAGATCTTCGCGCGCATGCCGGAGCTTCCTGAGGCTCGTCGCGCGCGCATGATCGCCGCCTACGACATCAGCGAGCAGGACGCGGCGACGCTGACCGCGACGCAAAGCTTCGCGGACAGCTTTGAGACGGCGGCGAAGAAGGCGAAGTCTCCCAAGCGTGTTGCTGCGCTGCTGACGACGGAGCTGACGATGCGTCTTCGCCTGAAAGAGCTGGAGCTGGCGCAGTCGCCGGTCAGTCTCGATGGCGTCGTGATGGCAGCCGATCTTCTGGAGGCAGGCACGATCAGCTCGAAGCAGTTGAAACAGCTGCTCGACACTGCGTTTGAGAATAATGAGGACTTCCCGGCGGTCTACGAGCGCGAGAAGCCGCAACAGATCTCCGACGCCGGAGCGATCGAGAAGATGATCGACGAGGTGATTGCTGCGAATCCCAAGCAGGTTGAGCAGTACAAAGGCGGCAAAAAGACCGTCTCCGCGTTCTTCGTGGGCCAGGTGATGAAGTTGTCTAAAGGACAGGCTAACCCGGCGCTTCTTAACGAACTTGTAGCCAGGAAACTGGACGCTCAGTAGCCGGTTCCTGCTGTGTCTAACATTGCACGACGGGGACCTTCCCCAAGCGTGTTATGTCGTCTTTCTGCCTGCGATTGCTACCATCGGACGCATACGATTCTGCATCGAAGGAATTCATGACTCAGAAAATTCGCAAAGCCGTCTTCCCCGCGGCGGGCCTCGGCACCCGCTTTCTCCCCGCAACCAAGGCCACTCCTAAGGAGATGTTGTGCCTGGTGGACAAGCCGCTGATCCAGTACGGCGTCGAAGAGGCCGTGGCAGCGGGCTGCACCGAGATCATCATCGTTACGGGTCGTGGCAAGACCACGATGGAGGACCACTTCGACAAGTCCTTCGAGCTGGAGGCCACGCTGGCGGCCAAGAATAAGACGGCACTGCTTGAGATTGCGCGCTCGGTTTCGAAGCTGGCCAAGATCACGTACACGCGCCAGTCGGAGCCGCTTGGCCTGGGGCACGCTGTGCTGCAGGCGAAAGAGATTGTCGGCAACGAACCTTTCTGTGTGATTCTGCCCGACGACATTGTCGACGCCAAGGTGGCGTGCATGAAGCAGATGGTGCAGGCGTTCGAAGAGACGGGCTCATCGATTCTCGGTTCTGAGGTTGTCGAAGGCGCGGCGATCTCGGCCTACGGCTGCCTCGCTGTTACGCCCGATGCGAAAAATCCGCGGCTGCTTGCGGTGCACGACATGGTCGAGAAGCCGAAGGCAGAAGAGGCTCCGTCGCAGAACGCTATCATCGGCCGCTACATTTTGACGCCGCGCATCTTCGAGATGCTCGAGACAATTACGCCGGGCGCAGGCGGCGAGCTGCAGCTGACGGACGGCATCAAGGCCCTGCTGAAGTATGAGAAGGTCTACGGCTTCACCTACGAGGGCAAGCGCCACGATGCCGGCGACAAACTGGGCTTCCTGAAAGCTACGGTTGAGTTCGGGTTGAAGCACGACAAACTGGGTTCGGATTTCAGGGCTTGGCTGAAGCAGTTTCCGCTGTAACGTAGATCAGTGTCTTACATCTGTTCGACTTGTGGATCAACACATGACGGCCCACCCTATGTCTGGGGTGTGCCGTCACCTGACGCATGGGCGGAGCTTTCCCCAGAAGAGCAAAACGAACGTGGAGAGTGTAGCTCTGACCAGTGCGTCATAGATGATGAACAATTCTTCGTTATTGGGCGTATCGAAATACCCGTAAGCGGTAGTACAGAACCTTTCGCATGGCTCGCGTGGGTTGAGGTTGGTGTCGATGACTTTGTCGATATTCGACAAAAATGGTTTATTGAAGGCCGTGAGACCACACCCGCTTATGCAGGACGCCTTGCTAATAAGCTTCCAACTTATTCTCAGTCGACATTGGGTCTGCAAGTGAATCTGATAACGAATCCGCTCCCCAATAGACCTAGCATCCATCTTGTAGATGAACACGCTATTCGCGACGAGCAAGCGAAAGGGATTACTGAACATCGAGTTGCACAGATCGCAAGTTTGTTCAGGCACTAACACGATCAGCAGATGTCGGGTGCTCCATTTCATGCAGTCTCATCGCATGGATAGGACATTCGAGCGCAGCTCGAACCGTTCCTCACTTCTGCCTCATCCTCTGTAGTTCAGATTCAATTAAAATGTGGAGAATGAAAGCCTTCAACGAGCAAAGCGCTATTCAATTTCTCAAGGACGTTCGCAAACCTTTACTTTCGCTGCATAAGTCGATTCTCGATCATGAGCGTGCAACGTACGAGAAGACGGTCGGGCCGATCACGCCAGCGGCATTTCTGCAGCAGTTGATCAGCGGAGCAGATTTTCGCTGGATTGCGCCGCTGTCGACGGCCATCGCGAACATCGATGATCTGCTTGAGGATGAGAAGGTCACCGCCGAGGAGAAGATCGCAGGGGCACAGGCGATTGCTTCGCTGTTGGTCGAGGACGCGCCGGATAACGCCTTTCGGCAGCATTATCTGCCGCTGCTGCAGGAGAGCCCGGACATCCTGCATGAGCATGGCAAAGTCGTTCAGGCATTGCGTGATATCGAGTAGAGCGAACGGTTTGAGAGGATCTCGAATCTTTCACCGTTCGTCGATCATCGAACTATTCGTACACTAATTCGGAGTCTCCATGCCCTCACTCTTCGATCCCATTCAAGTCGGCGCCTTCACGCTTCCTAACCGCATCTTTATGGCGCCGCTTACGCGGCTGCGCGGCACGCCCGACCATGTTCCCACGCCGATCATGGCGGAGTACTATACGCAGCGCGCATCGGCAGGGCTGATTATCTCGGAGGGCATTCCGATTGATCCATTGGGAGTGGGTTATCCCAACGTGCCTGGCCTGTGGTCGCAGCAGCAGGTCGAGGCATGGAAGCCGATCACAAAGGCCGTTCACAATGCGGGTGGCCGCATCTTTGCGCAGATATGGCATGTCGGCCGCATCTCGCACCCTGCGCTGCTGAATGGACAGACACCGGTTGCTCCGTCACCGATTGCGGCTCCGGGTAATGTCAATGTGTTGCGTCCGGCGCGTCCGTTCGTGACGCCGCGTCCCCTGGAGCTTTCTGAGATCAAGGCTGTTGTTGAGGCCTTCCGCCACGGCGCGGAGAATGCGCAGGCTGCGGGCTTCGATGGTGTTGAGCTGCACGGGGCCAATGGCTATCTGCTCGACCAGTTTTTGCAGGACGGCACCAACCAGCGCACGGATGAGTATGGCGGCTCCATCGAGAACCGCGCGCGTCTGCTGTTGGAAGCAACGGACGCTGCGATCTCTGTCTGGGGGGCTGACCGTGTCGGTATGCATCTGGCGCCGCGTGGCGGAGCACATGGCATTTCGGACTCAAACCCCTCGGCTGTCTTTGGCTACGTCGCTACAGAGCTGGGCAAGCGTAAGCTCGCCTTTATCGTCGCGCGTGAGCGGGTCGCCGCAGACTCGATCGGTCCTGACCTGAAGCAGCTGTTCGGCGGTGTTTTCGTCGCGAATGAAGCTTTGACGCAACAGACCGGACAGCAGTTGCTGAATGAAGGCAAAGCGGACGCCGTGGCGTATGGCAAGCTCTTCATCGCGAACCCTGATCTGGTAGCTCGCTTCCGTCGTGCGAGCGAACTGAATCAGCCCGTGCCGGAGACCTTCTACACACACACGCCGCAGGGGTATATCGACTATCCCACGCTATCGCTTTAATTTTTTGTGGTGATACTTCACGCGTAAAAGATTTTTGGCATCTCACTGTGGGGCTTACTAAATAAACCCCACAGGGGAGGACCCATGCCGGAGAAGGCACAATCGAAGAAGTCAATGACTCGAAAAAGACTGGTTGAGTTGCTGAATGAGGATCTCGAGCGCGAATACCAGGCCATCATTGCTTACGTGAACTATTCGCAGGTACTCAAAGGCGCTGCTTACATGAACATTGCCGGCGAGCTTGAGGTGCACGCTAAAGAGGAGCTGAGCCACGCATTGAAGCTGAGCTACTGGATCGACTTGCTTGGCGGGATGCCGGCCGTGCAGCCAAAGAAGGTCAAGACCAGCGAGAAGGCCGAGGAGATGCTTCGCTTCGATCTGGAGAACGAGAAGGAGACGATTCGCAACTATCGCCGTCGCGTCAAGCAGGCCGAGCAATTAGATGAATTCGCGCTCGGCGAAGATCTGCGCGAGATCCTTCGTGATGAGCAGGATCACTTGAATGCATTGGCGACAGCGCTTGGCATTGATACCCCCGATCCGGGCATCGCCAACTGAATCGAACGCGGAAACAACAAAGACGCAGATCGTTATGATCTGCGTCTTTGTTGCGTTTGTATGCTGTACTCGTAAGCAATCTAAAACGTAAACGCCACACCCAATGTGAACCGGTCCTTGATGAACTTCTTCTCCGGTCCCACGCGGATGACAGTGGTTGTATAGGTCTCGTCGAGAGCATTGGGGTCGTAATCTTCGTAGCTGTTGGCGATGATGTCCGGATTTTTAGACCAGGTCTCACGCCAGTCAGCACGCAACATCATGCGTGGAGTGATTCTGTACTTCACGCCTGCCCCGTACTGCAGACCGATGTGGAAGATGCCGCCTCCATCGAGCGGAGGTGTATTGCCGAAGTCGAAGGCGGCCTTCAGCAGACCGATGTTTTTCAGGCCCAGCGTATATACGCCTGCCGGTTTCTTCAACGGAGCGCCGTTCAGCGCGATCAGTTGGAGCACCGGACCAACCGCAACGTATGGACGTATGCGCGATGTGGGCCGCGTTGGATGGATCAACAGGTTGTACTCGAACTGGCGTGTAACCAGGCCGATGCGGTCTGTCTCCAGATCGCTGTCGTCGAGGATAGTATTTTGATTCGCCGGCAGCGTAGAGTTGACTGAACCGAGCTCGTACTTCACCTGCTGACGAAAGTAGGAGAACTCATTGGAGAAGTGCCGCCAGCTGTTTACCGTCACCGATCCGCCTGCAGCCCATCCATCTCCAACGTTATCGGCGAGAAACAGAAAGTAAGCGTCTTTATTGGGGTCGGACGATTCCTCGAGGACTCCTACTGCCGAAAGATAACTCGACCGCATGTGTACGTAGCCCGCTTCAAGCGCGAACTCGTACTTCGGCGGGTCCCACTTGTGATCTTCCTTAGCTTTGTTGATCGCAGCCAGGTCTTCAGGCGCGGGCGTGATACCCAGCCCTCCCCCTCCAGTTCTGCGCTGGAGGCCGGGATTGCTGCCGAAGCCGCGATATTCTGCGCCGGAGGCGTCGGTCTTGCGCCATGCGCCGGTGTCGGGTGGAAGCTCACTGGAACTGCGCAGAAAATCGCGTACCTTGAAGCCGCCTGCAATGCCCTGATAGATCAGGTTGCCACGATAGAGTCCGTTGCGGATGGAAAGCGAAGTGTTGCGCGTGCCGCGTTCTACGACGTTGGCCCGCAGTGCGGGTGTCTCCGGTGTGGTGCGTGGATTGTCGCAGCTGCTGATGTGGACGACGGCAGCCTCGCCATCGGTCAGCAGGCGATCGCCGGTGGAGTTGTAGGCATCGCGCGGGACCCACGGCCGCTCGACCATGTCGAGGCTCTCGACGCAGCCGGTGAACATCAGGTCGTTGACCACCTTGGAGCGCTCGTTGTCGATGTGCTGGTCGATCACGTGGATGAAGGTCTTCTGCTTGCGTGAGAAGGCGATGCCGATGTCCTGCGTTGAGGAGGATGTCAGCACCGTTTCGCCGTCGTACTTCTCCTCTGTGGGGAAGACGCGCAGATGGTGACGCGACGAAAAGGTGTTCGTCGTTTTGCTGAGCGTGAAGATGGGCGGAAGCTCGTCGAGCAGCAGCACGGACATCGGGGCTTGCGTGTAGGTCTGGTTGCCGGTCAGTGTCTTGACGGTGCGGAATGTCGAGGCAGCGTGCAGATCGTCCGTCGGCAGCCAGCCTGCGGCAGCAAAGGCACGTTGCAAACCGGCTGCAGGGCCGATGAAGACGAGGTTTGTGATGTCGGAGACTTTATTGGAGCCCTTCGTTCGCGTGCGGAAGGGAAGCGTCTTGACGAAGGCTTGCAGCCGCTCGCGTTCCGCTGCATCGCCTGCCATCGTCTTGACGGAGGACTCGTAGACGGTCGAAGTGATCAGCGGTCTGGTGTTCTCCAGAAAAGAAGCTCGGTGCCGCCCGGATAAAGGATCTCGGATTCGGCAAAGCCAAGCACCGCAGGCCCCGATGCAGAGGCGAAGATGTAAGCGACGGGATCGATGCCAGCAAAAGAGAGCACGCCGTTTTCAACCGAGTTGCCGATGGTTGCCGTCGAACGGATGCCCTGAATCTTGCCCTTGTCGGTGACCTTCTCCTGCGCATTCTCCACCTCGAAGACGCGCGCGTCCAGGTCGAGCGTGTGTCCGTCAGGCGTCGTTACATGCGTCCAGTGAATGGTGAGCGAGGCGGTCTCGTGCTTGAATCCCCAGCCGACGCTGTCGGCTTGTGTCACCTTGCCTTCGAAGTCGGAGCCTGAGGGGATCAGAATCTCTCCATTGACGACGACGGGCGTGATGGAGACAGCCTTCACGGTGTCGCCTTCGTGCGTGGTGCGCGAGGAGAGCGGCTGCGTGAGACGAACGCCAAAGCGCTGTCCTGCGGGAACACCTTTGACCGACGACAGCGAGATGATCGGCACGGCATACGTAGCCGTCTCGCCGGAGAGCTGCAGCGTCGTACCGTCGGTGCGCCAGCTGCCCTTTCGTATGCTGCCATCCTTCAGCTCGACGATTGTCTGTCCGTTGGGGAAGACCTGTAGATATTTCGGCGCTGTCTGCCCGGTGTTGGGCGGTGTGAAGATGGCGTGCAGCTCGGTGCCGAGCAGAGCGCCGAGCTTTGCTGTCTTCGGTTCTCCGGCTTGTGCGTAGGTCAGCGTTGCGTCTTCCGGATTTGCATCCTTGTGAAATGCGGGTGAGCTGGCGTCCTCGAGCCAGCCGGGAATCGCCTGATCGTCGCCGACGATGGTGAGCGGCGTTCCTGCGGATGGCACCGAGCCGGTCAACGCGAAGGCCCAGCGATCGTCGGTGGAGATGGTTTCGACGACGCTGCCGGAGGTGAAGGGGATCGCTCCTAATATGCGTCGTCGTCCACTGTCGAGATCGTAGTAGCGCAGGCTGTACTGTTTCGGCTTGCCGTGCTTTGCGGGCTCGAGCACAAGGATCAGCGCGCTCTGCTCGCCACGAACGCGCCATGCGGCGACAGCGTGCGGCGCGATGCCGCGAGGTTTGCCTTTCTTTTGTCCGGGTATTTGCGCCTCGCCGTCTTCGTGGCCGGGCTTCCGCACGATGGTGATCTCAGGCCTGGTTGCAGCAGACTTCGTCTGTTGCGCGCAGGCTGGCGCGACGGTCAACAAACCGAGCAGCATCCATGAAGCGCCTTGAAGGATGCGTCCGTTCACCATGCAGGGGAGAACCTGCCAACCAACTCTCATCTGGCCTCTTGACTGCAATTTTTTTAGGACGAAGACGAAGGGCCCGGCCTTCTGGCAGTCAGGATAACAGCCCGGGATGCGAAGGCATGCCGGAGTTGGCGAGGATTATGCCTTGCCGCGCATCTTCGCTGCCCACCAGCGCGTGCCGACGAGGAGGAAGCGCCAGTCTTTGAAGAATTCCGGCGGCTTGCCTTCGACAGCGTGTCCGATAAACTGCAGCGTCCAGCCGAGGACAAAGAGTGCAACGGCCCACAAGAGCAAACTATGCCAGAAGATGGATGCGATGAAGAGCGCCAGCGAGAGCACGATCATCGGGATGCCGAAGGTGTGCGTCAGCCGGTTCAGCGGATGCTGATGGCTCTTGGAATACTCCGCAATCCAGCTTTCCCAGGTGCGTCCGCCGAGCATGGCGGGAATCTTAACTCCTGCTGCTGTGAGATGCCAAGAGAGCAGGAAAGAAAAAACGCCGCGGACCGTTCGTGCGATCCGCGGCGGTGAATTGCCTTACGCGGCTACCTTCTGAACGAAGAGTCCGGAGAAGGCGCTGCGTACGCTGTAGAAGACAGTGGCCCAGAGAAGCGTCACGAAGATCGCCATGCCGAGTCCCTGCGGTGCGAGGAAGGAGTGGAAGCAGAGGATGTTCACAATGACCGGTCCCAGCAGCACCAGGGCCAGCGGTACATAACGGTTCGCCAGCAGGAGCAGTCCGCCTGCGAGCTGCAGCAGGAAGATGATGACGAAGTAATGCGACATGAACAGTGCTGCCATGTACTGGCCCGCAAGTCCTGGAGGCGGAGGCGTTGGAATAAAGTGCAGGAATCCGTTGGCTCCGAAGATAGTAAAGACCAGGCCCAGCAAAACTCTTGCAATGATTGTTGCGATCTTCATGGGTCGTTCTCCGAATGAGATTGTGTTGGATTATGCAGCGAGCGTTTTGACCTTCTCGAGCACAGGTTTGAGGAAGACGTTGCGATCGACGACACCTTGCAGCACCTGCGCGGCTCCGCTTGCGGTGACGATCTGAATGTCGGTGATGCCGAGGAATCCGAGAACGGCGCGCAGATACGGCTCGACGAAGTTCAGTCCGCCCGCAGGTGTTCCGGCCTCGTAAACACCTCCGGTGGAGATGAGCAGGGTTGCCTTCTTGTTCTTCAGCAGGCCTTCGGGGCCGTTGGCTCCGTAGGAGAAGGTTTTACCGCGGCGGGCGATCTGGTCGATCCAGAGCTTAAGGGTCGAGGGGATGCTGAAGTTGTGCATGGCGACGCCGATGACGATCTCGTCGGCCTGCTCGAGTTCGGCGATCAACTCGTCGGAGACGGCGAGAATCTGATTCTGCTCCGGCGTGCGGGCTTCCTCGGGTGTATAGGCGGCGGCGATCCAGGCCTGATCGATGGGCTTGGGGGTGGCGATGGAGAGATTGCGAGCGATGATGCGTCCGGTTGGTTGCCTGGTCTGCCAGGTGTTGGCAAATTCACGGGTCAGTTCGCGGCTGATCGAGCTGTCGAGGGGACTGGAATCGAGGTGAAGAAGGGTCGGCATCGGAGATCTCCTTGAGTATTGCTGTACGACAAAGGATGGTTAAGCAACTTATGTCGTATACCAGAGATAAGACGACAACCGTCGTTCTGACGATTCTTTTTCTCTTTGGTAGCCTCTAATAGAGGGTGAGGCGAAAATCCAGTGACTCAGAAGCCGATCTCAGACTGTGAAGTACGTGATCCTCGGATACGCAGAACACGCCAGGCGCTTCAGGGAGCGCTGAGCGAATTGATGCGCTCGACGAGTTTCGACACGATCTCCGTGCAGGACATTACGGACCTTGCGGGCGTGAACCGCGCCACGTTTTACGACCACTACACGGACAAGTTTTCCTTGCTGGACGCGATGGTTGCGGGCGGCTTCCACAAGATGCTGGCCGAGCGGAACGTCCTGTTTGACGGCACGTGCCCGATGGCGGCAAGGGCGATTATTCTGGCGACCTGCGATTATCTGATGCAGAGCCATCATGAGGCTTCCAGCTGCGTGAACAGCGCATTTGAGCCGCTGATGGATGCGGGCGTTGTTGCGGCGATCCGCCGGACGCTGCTGCACGGCATGCAGGGCAAGTCCGCGCCGGAGGGTTTGACGACGGAGATTGTGGCGACTGCAGCCGCGTGGTCGATCTATGGTGCAGCGAAGCAGTGGCTGCAGACGCCGGAACGTGTTCCGCCATCCGAAATTGTTGAGCCGATCCTGAAGTTGGTTTTCCCGATTCTGTATTCCGGTGTTGGCGGTTCGACGGGGGAGCATATCGAGGAGTCGATGGTGGCTCAGTAAGCCCCTCCCCCTGTGTTTTTCGTAAAAGCTTTATTTTGTTTTGATTGTGCGATTTGCACAGGCTAAAATATTCATTTGATATGGTTTAGGCATCAAAATATTGATTTATAAAGAGTTAGCCCCGGTCCTTTGAACCGGGGCTTTTTTGTTTGCTGATTTAAGTGTAGCGAAGTGAGGGGAACTCATCGGCAGATTTTTGTGGGTTTATTTGCTTTGGAATGAGGGAGTTGTGATTTTTGGGGGCTTGACAAAGTTTTCGCTCCAGTTGGCTGGGGTCGTTGCGCCTTCAGCTTCACTCCGGCCTTCGGCAGAGCGGCGGCCGCTTCGCGGCGGCTGGATTGAGAGGGCCAAGCCTGAAGGCTTGGCGGACCTAGAGGCGGCTCGCGCCTTGCGCGCGTGCCGGGACGCCCCGCCCATGGCGCTATGAAGCTGCGCCATGAGTGAGGGATCCGCTTTTGATGGCTAGGCGCACCCAGCGTTTTCGCTCCAGTTGGCTGGGGTCGTTGCGCCTTCGGCTTCACTCCGGCCTTCGGCAGAGCGGTGGCCGCTTCGCGGCGGTTTTATTTCGAGGGCCAAGCCTGAAGGCTTGGCGTACCGAGAGGCGTTCGTGGCTCGCATGCGGAGAAGAAGCCCTTGGGCTGAGGGCTTGGGTTTGGCCGGGAAGCGGTTCGCGCAGGTGCGCGAATGGCCCATCCATGCCGCGCCGAAGTTGGGCCATGAGTGGAGCACCTGTTTTTTGTGGCTGGGCGCCCAGCGGCTGCCTTAGATGGTCGGGTGCAATTGGACCGAAAACGGGGTGAGTTGAATCTTTATCTTGATGTCAAGCATCTTTATATCGAGACATGACGACACAACGACAAGACGGAACTGATTTGAGCGGGATTCACCTTTGGCTTTTGCTTTGGAAGGCCTCGCGGGCGGTTGAGGCGCATTCGAGCCGATCGATTGCCCGGTTTGAGATGGGTACGAGCGACTTCGGCGTTCTGGAGGCTCTGCTGCATAAAGGGCCGCTTACGGTGAAGCAGATTGGCGAGAAGGTTCTGCTGACGAGCGGGTCGATGACGACGGCGGTGGACCGGCTGGAGAGGCGCGGGCTGGTGGCTCGTTGCGACGATCCGACCGACCGGCGCGCGAAGATTATCCGGCTGACGGACGCGGGGCAGGAGTTGATCTCGCGGGCTTTTGCGGAGCATCGCGCTGCGATGGAGCAGGCGGTGGAGGGTTTCAGCGAGGCGGATCGCGCGGAGCTGATGCCTCTGTTGCGAAGGCTGGGTAAGGCGGCTGCGGGGAATTTGTAGGGTGCCTGGAGATGAGGTGGCTGGGATGCGAAATGCGGGGGTTCCTCGACTCGGCTGCGCCTCGCTCGGAATGACACCTCCTTAGGGCTCGCTCGAATCACAGCGGGTTGGAAGCAAGACAGTTTTTGAACGCAGTACAACGCAATGGATGAACTGGCGCCGATGGGCGCCGAAGGGAGCAATGACAATGACGACCGCAACGACAACGACACAGAAGAAGGTTCTTGGAACGTATGGCGCGGGATCGCACCACTGGGTGGGCGATGGATTTCCGGTTCGCAACCTTTTTCCTTCAAACGGATTGCAGGTGGAGGTGAGCCCGTTCCTGATGCTGGACTATGCGGGGCCGCAGTACTTCACGCCTTCGGAGAAGCGTCGTGGTGTGGGGGAGCATCCGCACAGGGGCTTTGAGACGGTGACGATTGCTTACCAGGGTTCGGTGGGTCATCGCGATTCGGCGGGCAATGCGGGCGTGATCGCTCCAGGCGACGTGCAGTGGATGACGGCGGCTTCGGGTGTGCTGCATGAGGAGCTGCATGAGGCTGAGTTTTCGAAGGCGGGAGGCGTCTTCGAGATGATTCAGCTGTGGGTGAACCTGCCGGCGAAGGACAAGATGTCGAAGCCTGGATATCAGACGATCACGAAGGAGCAGATTCCTGTGATTGCGCTGCCGGGCGGAGGCCATGTCCGTGTGATCGCTGGCGAGTTCGATGGAAAGAAGGGACCGGCGAAGACGTTTACTGCCGTCAACCTTTGGGACGTGATTCTGAAGGCGGGCGAGAAGGTCGAGCTGACGGTTCCGGAAGGACACAACACGGCGGTGGTGCTGCGCAAGGGCGACGCGACGGTGAACGGTTCGGCGAAGCTGAAGGGCGAGGCACAGATTGCGGTGCTGGCGCAGGAGGGCAACACGGTGGTGATCGAGGCGAAGGAAGACTCGCAGCTTGTGTTGCTGAGCGGCGAGCCGATCAACGAGCCGATTGCGAGCTATGGTCCTTTCGTGATGAACACGCGCGAGGAGATCCTGCAGGCAGTGAGCGATCTGAAGGCTGGCAAGTTCGGTCAGCTGTAAGATGCAGCAGGTAGCGAGGCTGGCCTCCCGATGTTTCGGGAGGCCATTTCTTTTTAAGTGACGAAGTGTAGTTGACGGCTAGTTTTCTTAGGCATAGATTTTCTAGGTATATGAAATCTACACCTAAATCGACGATGCAGGCTGGGGCGCTGGCGATGCTGATTCTGCGGGTGCTGCGGTCGGGGCCGCTGCATGGGTACGCCATTGCGCAGAGGATCCATGTGCTTTCGAAGGAAGTGCTGGAGGTGGAAGAGGGCTCGCTGTATCCGGCGCTGCAGAAGATTCTGCTGAAGGGATGGGCGAGCGCGGAGTGGGGGATCTCGGAGACGAACCGGAAGGTGCGTTTCTATCGTCTGACGGCGGCTGGACGCAAGCAGCTGGAGGCGGAGCTGGAGGACTACGATCGTCTGACCGAGGCGATCAAGGCGGTTCTGCGGACGGCATAGGAGGCGGCGATGGGCGAGATGTGGCGGAGAGTGTGGTACCTGCTGAATCGCAGACGGATGCAGGAGTCGCTGCGGGAAGAGATGGAGTTTCACCGTGAGATGGCGGAGCGTGCGGGCGCGGAGCGGAGGATGTTCGGCAACGCAGATGCTCTGGGGGAGCAGGCGCGCGAGGCGTGGGGATGGACGTGGATCGACAGGCTGGCGCAGGACATACGCTTTGGAGTGAGGACGCTGATGCGCTCGCCGGGATTCACGCTGGCTGCAGTGCTGGTGCTGGCGGTAGGGATCGGCGTGAATGTCGCGGCGTTTGGCGTGTTCAACATGTTTGTGCTGAAGCCGCTGCCGGTGCGGGATCCGGATACGCTGGTGCGGTTGCAGCGGAGCGCGCCGGGAAGCTTTGCTTCGAATGTGGCGTATCCGTCGATTGAGTTTTATCGCAATCATGCGAAGACGCTGAGCGCGGTGCTGGCGAGCACGGACCGCGAGGTGGTGCTGGAGAACGAGAGCAAGCTGGTGCGCACGCGGTTTGTGACGGGGAACTTCTTTCGCGAGCTGGGTGCAGAGACGGGGATTGGCCGTGCGATCGATGCGCAGCGCGACGAGCGTAAGGGCGCAGAGCCGGTGGTGATGCTGAGCCATACGTTCTGGGAGGAGCGGTACGGCAGCGATCCGGCGGTGGTGGGCAGCGTGGTGCATTTGAATCACAAGGCGGCGACGGTGATCGGTGTGGCTCCGCGAAACTTCAGCGGGCTGGGTTTGCCGCGCGAGCCTGCGTTCTGGGTGCCGCTGGTGCAGCAACCGTACTTCGTGGAAGGAAGCACCGTGCTGACGGATACGTCGCTGGGCGGCATGGTGGATCTGTGGGCTCGGTTGCGGAAGGGTGTGTCGCCGAAGGCGGCGGAGCAGGAGCTGACTGCTCTGACGAATGATCTGCGCAGGCAGTCGCCGGATTCGGTGTGGAAGGACGAGAGGATTGTCAGCTCGCCGGGAGGTTATCTGCAGACGGTGCGCAAGGACGATGTGCCGATGATCAGCCTGGTAGCGGTGCTGGTGCTGCTGATTCTGACGGTGGCGTGCAGCAATCTTGGAGGGCTGTTGCTGGCTCGCGGCGTGACGCGGGGACATGAGATTTCGATACGGTTTGCGCTGGGGGCGAGCCGCGGAAGGATTGTGCGGCAGCTGTTTACGGAGAGTCTGCTGCTGGCGGCGATGTCGGCTGTGGCTGGAATGGGGCTGGGATACGTGTGCCTGAAGGCGTTTCTGGCGAAGGTGGATGCGGCGCCGTGGCTGGACCCTGCTCCGGATTGGCGAGTGGCTGCGTTTGCCGGTGGGGTGGGATTGGTTGCGGCGATTGTGTTTGGGCTGGCGCCTGCGCTGCAGCTTACGGCGAAGCGGAAGAGCGGCACGCGTGCGCGGCAGGTACTGGTGATGGCGCAGATTGCGGCAAGCTGTGTGCTGTTGATTGTGGCCGGGCTGCTGGTGCGGGCGCTGCGGTATGCGATGTCAACCGATCCGGGCTATGACTACGAACATGTGCTGGTGGTCGATCCGGACCTGGCGGTGCATGGGTATTCGGCGGCGGCGGCGAAGAGCTATCTCGATGTGGTGCAGGCGAGGCTGCGGCAGCTGCCGGGGGTGACGTCGGTGGGTCTGACGTCGATGGCTCCGCTGGGGCACAAGAATGTAACGGCGATGGTGGGGTACCGGTTCAGCATTTATATGAGCCGCGTGGAGCCGGGGTTTTTCGAGACGATGGGGATCGCGCGGCTGAGCGGGCGCGATGTACAGCGGGGCGATACGGACGAGGTGGTGGTGAGCGAGTCGCTGACGCGACAGATGTGGCCGGGTGAGGCTCCGCTGGGCAAGCAGTTTCTGCTGGAGCCGTCGGATCCGACTTCGAGGAAGTTCACCGTGATGGGCGTGGTGGCGAATGCGCGCACGATGTCGATGCATGACCCGGATGCGACGGAGATGTATCAGATGAGCGATGACGCATCGTTGCCGCACATGGTGGTGCTGGTGCGGACGCAGGGCAGGCCGGAGGACATTGCTGCCGGGGCGAGGGCGATTGCCGCAGGTGTGGATGCGGGCCTGTTCCCCAACGTGCGTCTGTTGAGCGATGCGTTCCATGATGAAGTGGGAACGGTGGAGAAGGGCGCAACGATCGCGAGCCTGATGGGTGGATCGGCGGTGCTGCTGGCGGCGATAGGATTGGTGGGGCTGGTAGCGTATGCGGTATCGCAGAAGACGAAGGAGATTGCGATTCGGCTGGCGCTGGGTGCGAAGAAGACGCATGTGATTGCTGCGATGCTGCAGCAGTTTGTGGGGCCGGTGGCACTGGGGTTGATTGCCGGAGCAGGACTGGCGGCTGCGGCGTCGCAACTGTTGCGGCGGATTCTGTATGGCGTGAGCGGGCTTGATCCGCTGAGCTATGCCGGTGCGATTGGATTGCTCGCGGCCATTGCGGCGCTGGCTGCCATCTGGCCTGCGCGAAAGGCGCTGCGGATCGACCCGATGCAGGTTTTGCGGCACGAGTAGTGCCGTGATTTTAGAGAGGAAGATATCGCAGAGACACGGCGCGATTGTCGGTGTGTCTCTGCGATGGGTTGGATACTGCATTGCGGACTCAGGCACTGAAGTAGCGTGGGTGGTCGATGTCGGCGATGAGGCCGCGTTGTGTTGGATGCCATCCCAACTGCTGTTGCGTGTGCGCGCTGGAGGCGGGAGCATCAATGGCTGCGAAGTGCGTGAACCATTCGAAATATTCGGCGGCCTCTTCAGGCGATTTGCTGAGGACGGGAAGGTTCAGGCGGCGGCCGATGACCTCGGCGATATCGCGGAAGGGGACGCCTTCATCGGCAATGGCGTGATAGCTGAATTCGGGAACGCCTTTTTCCAGGATGAGACGGTAAAGGCGTGCGGTATCGAGCCGGTGCACGGCAGGCCAGCGATTTTTTCCTTCGCCGATGTAAGCGGCGGCTCCCTTCTGGCGGGCGAAGCTGATCAGACGCGGCACAAAGCCGTGGTCGCCATCGCCGTGGACCGAAGGGGGAAGGCGAACGACGGCGGTATGCACACCGCGCTGGCGCAGTGCGGCGGCTGCGGTCTCAGAGACACGAGGGAATGGCGATGGCGTTGGTGGATTGTCTTTTTCGGTTGCGAGACGGCCGGGTGCGAGAAGCGCTGTGCCGGAAGTGACGATCAGGGGACGTTCGGAGCCCTGAAGTGCGGAGCCGAGTGCTTCGATGGCACGCCCGTCGAGGGCACAATTTTCTGCGAAGTTTGAGAAGTCGTGGTTGAAGGCGGTGTGAATGACGGCATCGGCGGCGGCTGCTCCGGTGCGGAGACTTTCGAGATCGTTGAGGTCGCCGCGATGGACCTGCGCTCCTGTGGCGGCGAGAGATTGGGCTCCGGCATCGGAGCGGGCGAGGCCGAGCACCTGATGGCCGGCGTCGATAAGCTCCTGCACGATGGCTGAACCGACAAAGCCTGTTGCACCTGTAACGAAGACACGCATCCTTGTTTCTCCTTGGCAGCACTTTCCATGATGATGGCCGCGTTTGCGGCTGTGCTATTCGTCAGATTGATTTTGGAGCGATACGATCTATCGTTAGAGTCCGTATTTTCTTCGCAATCGTCCGAGGAAGATTGCGGGAGGTTTCCCAATGGATCCGCTGTCTGATGTGCTGTCGTTGCTGAAGCCTCGCAGTTATATGTCTGGCGGCATCGATGCGGGTGGGGCATGGTCGATCCGGTTCGACAGGCATACCGGTATCAAGTGCTATGCGGTGGTTTCCGGTGGATGCTGGCTTTCGGTGGATGGCATTGCCGACCCGGTGCGTCTGACGGCGGGCGATTGTTTTCTGCTGCCGCGAGGGCGGCCGTTCAGCCTGGCGAGCGATCCGTCGCTCACGCCTGTCGACGTGCGCAGCGCCATTCAACTGCCGCTGAATGGCAGCATTGCTACGTGCAATGGCGGCGGAGGTTGTTTTACGGTCGGCGGGCACTATGCCTTCACGGGCGATCATGCCGATATGCTGCTGGGTGTGTTGCCGCCGATTGTGCACATCAGGAAAGAGTCGGACAAGGAGGCGATGCGCTGGTCGATCGAAAGAATGATGCAGGAGCTGCGCGAGGGCCAGCCGGGCGGCTTTCTGGTGGCGCAGCATCTTGCTTATCTGATGCTGGTGCAGGCGCTGCGTCTGCATCTGACGGAGGGATCGGGCGTGGGGTGGCTGTTTGCGCTGGCCGACAAGCAGATGCGTGCGGCGATCCACGCGATGCATGACGACCCGGCGCATCGCTGGACGCTGCAGACGCTGGCGGAGAGGGCGGGCATGTCGCGTTCGATTTTTGCGCAGAAGTTCAAGGAGATGGTGGGCATGTCGCCGATGGAGTATCTGACGCACTGGCGGATGCTGCGCGCGGGAGACAGGCTGGAGAACTCGGCGGATTCGATTTCAGCGATTGCGCTGTCGCTTGGGTATGAGTCGGAGAGCGCGTTCGGCACGGCGTTCAAACGGGTGATGGGCTGCTCGCCGCGGCAGTATGGCCGTAAGCGAAGGCAGGGTCCTGTTTCAGAGGGCGTGAACGGGATTGTTCACGTGAGCCTGCTGGAGTAGCGTAAGCGGGAGGCCGCTCACGGCTGGTTTGCCGGGGTGAGATCAGCTTCCGCTGCTGGTGACGAAGATCTGCTCGGGCTTGGCGGCGATGACGCGGTAGAGGGCAAACTGTCGCCCGCTTTGGCCGCGCAGCTCGAAGAGGAGGCTGGCGCGGTTGCTGGCTTCGACATCGACGGCGTCGACGAGACGCATCCAGGGGGTGCGGTCGAGATGGGCGGCGTCGGTGACGGAGGCGAGCGCAACCTGGAGCTGGCCGAGGGCGTCGGCCTGGGCGACGATGGTGACGTAGCGCATGACGGAGCCGGTCTCGACGGTATGGGCTGAGTAGACGTAGGTGGGCGCTCCACCGTAGCTGAGGAGGTAGCCTTTGAGCTGCTCGTCGGCGAGAGTAACAGGAGGCGCGGCTTTTGTTGCTGCGGCTGCGCGATGCTTCGCTGCGGTCGTGCTGGTTTTTGTGCCCGCGGATTTTGCAGGGGCGGTGGTTGCGGCTGGTGATGTTGCGGGTGGTGGCGCGATGTTGCCGAGTGTGTCGTCGGTGGGGATGCCGCGCTTCAATTTCGGCGGCCCGGAGCCTTCGATGCTGGTACCGGTCTTTGCTGTGGTGGGGAGCGTGGTTGTGCCGCCGACGGTGGTGTTTCCTGCGATGGCGGTTGGCGGCGTGGTGCCGGGGACGATGCCGTAGGCGGCAAGTTTGGCGCGGGCGAAGGACTGCATTTTGGTGAGGATGGCGGCGCGCTCGGCGTCGTCTTCCCAGGGGCGTGCAAAGGGATGCGGGTCACGGTTTTTGGCGTCGGAGACGGCGACCATCTGCTTCATGCCGGGGGGGACGCCGAGGAGTTTGGGCAGGTCGTCGGTGTCGTGGGCGGCGTTGTTGCGGCTGAGGCGCGGACGGTCGGGGTCGTCGTTGAGCGAACCGGTGGAGATGACGCTGGCGGTCTCGTTCTTCTTTTTCTGCTTATCGTTTTTGGCGTCTTCGGGAGAGCGGCGACGGAGGGTGGGCCGCTCGGCCTTGTCATCGTCGTCGCTGGTGGTGGTCGTCGTCGATGTTGTGGTGGTTGACGGCGAGGGGGCGGAGGTGTCGTCGCTGGACGTGCGGCGGCGCATGGTGGGCCGGTCGGTGTCCGCGGTTTTCTGATCGGTGTTTTTCTGATCGGCTGTGGTATCGGCTGGTTTACTGTCGGTCTTGTTATCGGTCTTGGCGCTGCCGCCTGAACTCGTGATGGTGGAGAGTGTTTTGGATGGCTTGAGGGCCGCGGCTTTTTTCTCGGGGGCGGGCGGCTTGTAGCTGCCGTAGGCGGTCCAGCCCTGGATGAAGGGAGCGGCGGGGGCGCCATCGATCTGAGTGGTGTTGAGTGCGGACTCAAGCTCGAGGGTGCCCTTGGGGAGCCCGGCGTCTTCGAGCTCGTAGATGTTGCCGTTGACGAGGGCGAAGGGGATGGGGCGGGGCATGTAGATGCCGGCGTCCTGGATCTCGCCGTCGATGAAGACGGTGACGGGGACGAAGCGGATAGCGGTGGGTTTGGCGAGGTCGCCGGTCCACTCGTAAACGCCGACGGCACGGACGACGTTTTCGGGCTTGGTGACTTTATGCATCTGGGCAGAGATAGAGGGAGCCCAGGAAAGAACAAAACCAAGTACGGCAGTGAAGAGAGGTTTTTTCATACGCGTCATGAGTTTAGACGTAGTTGGCGGGCGTTACGCCGCGCTTCCCTGAAGGGAACACGAAGCGCCGGGGAGAAGTTGCCGTTATGCCCTAGTATGACAAGTGGATGCTTGTTGCGGCGGACCAGCTTCGGATTGCGTTTGATGGAAGACCGGCGGTGGACGGGATCTCGTTTGCGATCGGCGAGGGCGAGACGCTGGGGCTGGTGGGGGAATCGGGGTCGGGCAAGTCGCTGACATCGCTGGCATTGTTGCGGTTGCTGCCGCCGGGGGCAACGGTGGAGGGCAGCCTGCGATTTGCGGATGAGGACCTGCTGACCTTGCCGGAAGATGCGATGCGGCGACATCGCGGACGGAACATGGCGATGATCTTTCAGGAGCCGATGACGGCGTTGAATCCGGTGATGCCAGTGGGTACGCAGATTGCCGAAGCGGTGACGGCACATCATCCGCGGATGCCGCGTGCGGAGGTACGGGAGCGCGTGGTGGCGGCGATGAACGATGTAGCGCTGCCTTCTCCGGAGAAGCGATTCGGGGATTATCCGCATCAGTTTTCGGGGGGGCAGCGGCAGCGCATCATGATTGCGATGGCGATTGTGAACCGTCCGCGGCTGCTGATTGCCGATGAGCCGACGACGGCGCTGGATGTGACGGTGCAGGCGCAGATTCTGGCGTTGCTGCGCAGGCTGCGCGAGTCGCACAACCTGGCGATGCTGTTTATCTCGCACGATCTCGCTGTAGTGAGCCAGGTAGCGAACCGGGTGGCGGTGATGCAGCATGGGCGCATTGTGGAGCAGGGCTCGGCGCAGGCGCTGTTCTGCGCGCCGCAGCATGCGTACACGCGGAGGCTGCTGGCTTCGGCTCCAACGATGGAGACGGACAGGACGAGGCCGCTGGCGACGCTGAACGAATAGTCGGGGCTGAATTCAATTAGACTAGTTGCTGGGCCGCGATGCCCGAATGGATGCATGCGAGCCCTTGTACTCTCGGATATTCACGGAAATCTTGAAGCGTTAAACGCCGCCCTTGCCGCAGCCGGTGAGGTGGATGCGGTGTGGAACCTGGGTGATGTGGTCGGCTATGGCGCGAGCCCGAACGAGGTGATCGAGATCGTTCGCGCGAAGGCGCAGTACAACGTGCGTGGAAATCATGATCGCGTGTGTTGCGGGCTGGCTTCGGCTGCGGGGTTCAATCCTGTGGCTCGAGCAGCGGCGGAGTGGACGCGCAAGGAGTTGACGGAGGCGAATCGCGAATGGCTGGCTGCGGTGCCGAAGGGGCCGCTGATGCCGGAGGGTTTGCCGCAGGTGGCGCTGGCGCATGGGTCGCCGCTGAACGAGGACCAGTACATCATCACGATGCGCGACGCGTGGGCTCCGCTGCAGCAGAGCGGGATTGTGGTGACGTTTATCGGGCACACGCATCTGCAGGGCGGCTTCATGCAGAAGAACGAAGAGTGGCGCGAGCTGAAGCCGCAATACTCGAAGAAGAATGAAGCGGAGAGCTGGACGCTGGAGGCGCAGGATGGAATGCGCTTCCTGATTAATCCGGGGTCGATCGGACAGCCGCGGGATAATGACTGGCGCGCGGGGTTTGCGGTGTACGACACGGACGCGAAGACGATTGTGTTTCACCGCGTGCCGTACGACCTGACGGCAGCGCAGGGAAGGATTCTGATGGCCGGATTGCCGGAGAAGCTGGCGGCCCGACTGTTCGAGGGGCGATAAGTTGTTATAGATACCGAGGAGACGGGAAGTTCTCACCTTTCTTAGAAATTTGTCGCCCTCGGGAGACGATGACTCAAGCACGATTCTTATAGAGTCTGATTGTCAGTTCCTAGAAGGCGACTCATCGATACTGAATCACTTAGTCGCTTGCACTGTGCAGTTGACTAATTTGTAGTGCCAGGCTTCGTGGTGGCTCTCGCGATTGATTGAAACTTGTTCGGGTAATTGATATCCGCCAACGCTTTGATAGGTATAGGTGAGGATTATCCGATTTCCAGGCCTAAAATCACCATCCTCGCCCAGCCTGTAGGAAGTCATGAGAAAGCCCTGTGCGCCAGGACGGAAGTCTGTTTCTCGCCGATTCGAGGCAAAACCCCTTGCCGATTCGCTCTGGAGGCTCATGTCGCGCGCGAATAACATCTCAATATCAAACGTCTGGACCTTGAATTCGAGCTTGTAGCCTGATGTAGATGGTTCGACGTGAACGGGCGTGCTTTCTGGCGGAAGAAAAGCATTATTGCTGGCACCTAACCAGTTATTCAGGCTGAACTGCACTGCATGTTTGAGAAGACCTTCCGCCATGCCTCCATGAGGAAGCTTCTTTTCTTCATCGTCAGTCATCCCAGATGACACTGCAGCGTTTTGCCGAGTGACAATGACGCGATTGTTGATCGGCTGAATGAACTTAGCGATTTCCTCGTCCGTTCCTTCGTCGCCGAGGCGTACGACTTCCGTAAAGTGTTGCTTCCAGTTGAACTCTACGGCGCAACTAAATGATTGGAGGTTCCTTTCAAAGGGAGCGTCATATTTGGCACGGGCCTGCTTTAGGAACGTCGCATCATTGATTGCTGTCTGTGCCTGACAAAAGGCAGCACAAAGGCTGAACACCAACGCTGAGCAAAAGAGTCGCATGACGCATCGTAAATCACCAGGTACCGAGAAACGCGCATCTCGTCATCCATGCGCGTTTGGCTGGCGAATATCCGGTGTGGTGAGCGTGGTTGTGCTCGATGTGGGATATGCCAATGTGTCTCGCATACCGCGAAGCGATTATTTCGGCATTGGCATGGATTCGGCTTTGCCGATGGCTCGTTCGGTGAACCAGAGTGTGTCGCCTGCGGGTTCGATGCCGGTTGGTGTTTTGAGTCCTTCCTTCAGCACGGTGACGCTTGCTTTGTCTCCATGGATGGTGAGGGCCAGGAGCCTGCCACCGCCATTTTCGGCGACGTAGAGCTTGCCGTTTGCGGCGCGCATGCCATCGGGCGCCTTCACCAGCTGATCCATCCAGATATCGACCGGCGTACCGGGTTTGCCTGCTGCGTCGACGGGAATGCGGTAGAGCTTGTTGAAGACGACGTTGTTGACGTAGAGCACGCCATCGAGAAAGGTGATGCCGTCGATGCCGGAAAGCGTGCGGTGCTCCAGATAGAGATCTGCAGAGGAAGCGCCGGCAGGTAGTCTGAAGATGCGGCCGGTCGCGGTGTCTGTAATGTAGAGAGCCTTATCCGGTCCAATGGCAAAGTCGTTGCAGGTGGTGTTGTCTCCGGGCAGCGGCCAGCGCACCTTCGGTGCGCCGGTCGTGAGATCGAAGCCGCGCAGAGCGGTATGCCGCTGCACGGGAGTGGTATTCGGCACCGGAGTGAGCTGGCAAGTCCACAGCATATTGCTGGCGGGATCGGCCAGCATGCCGAAGAAAAACGTGCCGGGTCCTTCGGCGCTGGCATCGATAAATTTCTCGGCGGTGGAGGAGCCGGAACGCACCTTGTAGACGAACGGGGAACTGGCGCTGCCGACGATCACCACACCGCCGGGTGCTACGGTCAGACTCTCCGGTTGTGACTTTATATCGCCAACCAGGATGTCGCTGGCGGACGCGCCTTGCGTAAATCCCACGATGAGAGCAGTGCAGGCGGCGAGGCGGCGAATATTCCAGATGGTCATCGTAAAAATCTCCTCAGCGTGATTGATTTGTGCCCGCCGATGCATGGTTTCTTGCAGGCAGTTTTGAAGAAGCTACGGAGTGGGGCCGAAATTGGTCAGTCCAGTATATGGAATGGTCACGCCTGCCGACGAGCACACATCTGCGATGGCTGTCTGGCTTCGATAAACTAGAAGCTCCACTCCCTGGAAACCGCATGCCCGCCGAGATTATTCTCCAGCAGAGTCCGGATCACGTCGAACTGCTCGACAGGCGCGAGCAGCTTGCGGCTGCGCGCGCTACGCTGGCTGAGCGTGAATCGGAGCTTGCCCAGCTACGTGCGCAGCTTAAGACGTTTGAGGGACGTTATCTGAGGCAGGTCGGGGTCCTGTATGCGGAGCTCGACGACATCGAGGCGCGTATCGCCGAGCGTGAGGTGGATCTCTATGACTCCGAAGCGGCGCGCAACCGCGCAGGCGAGGCTCGCAGGCAGGCGCAGGAGACGCACGATGCCGCGTTTGCCGCAGCACGCGAGGCCGAAGAGTTTGATCCTCCGCCCAATCTGAAGACGCTGTTTCGTGAGGTGGCCAAGCGGATTCATCCTGACTTTGCACGCGACGATGCGGAGCAGAGGCACTTCACGCTGCTGATGGCTCGTGCGAATCAGGCTTACAGCCGGGGTGACTCCGAGACGCTGGAGCGCATGCTGGATGATCACCGCGAGATCAACGCCTCGATTGCCGGAGAGGGAACTGCTGCCGAGTTGCTGCGGATCACGCGGCAGATACGCCATGCCGAGCGCGATGCCGCGAACCTTGAGGTGGAGCGTCACACGCTGCTGACAAGCGAGATCGCCCAGCTGTATACGGATGCCGAAGCTGCGGCGCGCGAACATCGCGACCTGCTGACCGAGCTTGCTACGAATCTTCGCGAGCAGATTGCGGATACGCGCTACCGCCTGGCGTTTGTCGAGCGTCAGGTCAATGCACAGAGACGCGCAGAATGACGATGCACGATAAAGCCGGCAGCGGGTTGCAGCATATTTCTGCCGGGGCCACGCTGTCGCTGCACTCGGCGCGCACGGGCATCATTGCCCGCGGACGCCGCGATGCCGCGAACACAGCTTCGAATCCGGACTATCGGCAGGCGGTTATGGACTACAACGCGGGCGATTTCGCTGCAGCCGCGGCAGGTTTTCAGCGCGCGGCGGAGCAGGGCCATGCCGAATCGCAATATCTGCTGAGCACCATGTATGACGAAGGCCGCGGACTTCCGCAGAATGCCGCGCAGGCTGCGCACTGGGAGCGCAAGGCCGCAGAGCAGGGGCATGCGTATGCTCAGGCGAACCTCAGTTTTCGCTACTACATGGCGAACGACTTCGCGGAGGCCTTTGCATGGTGCCAGCGCGCTGCCTACAGCAAGCTCGCCTGGGCCGAGTACAACCTGGGCCTGATGTACCGCAAGGGCGAAGGTGTTCCGCAGAACGACACGGAAGCGGCCTATTGGTATCGGTTGGCTGCCACACAGAACTTTGCGGAAGCGCAGCAGAAGCTGGCCGAGCTTTACTACTTTGGCCAGGGCGTTCCGCTTAGCTATACGCAGGCGGCTGCGTGGTATCGCAGGGCGGCGGACCAGGGAAACGCCGAAGCGCAGTTTCAGCTGGCTCATCTGTATGCCACCGGCCAGGGGGTGGAGCATGATTATCCTCAGTCGCGGCACTGGATTCGACAGGCTGCGCTGCAAGGCCATGAGCAGGCGATGCGCGAGCTGAAGCGCCGCGAATATCGCGACCCGTAGCGTTCAGCGTCCATCGGACAGGATCGCGAGGAGCGGGATAGGCATGGTCTCCTGCTAACCTATAAAAGCCCATGTTTCACACGACAAATAATCTCAGAATCCAGTCCTCCAAGGTTGTCCTGCCCCCCGTCTTCCTCGAAGAGGAGATGCCGGTTACGGAGGAAAGCTCTAACACCGTCTTTGAGACGCGACGGCAGATCGGCAACATTCTGGAAGGCACGGATGACCGCATTGTCGTGGTAGTCGGCCCTTGCTCCATTCACGATGTCGATGCTGCGCGCGAGTATGCCGGGCGGTTGAAGAAGGTGAGCGACGCGCTGGCTAACGAGCTGCTGATCGTGATGCGCGTGTACTTTGAGAAGCCACGCACGACGCTCGGCTGGAAGGGGCTGATCAACGATCCTTACTTCGACGAGTCGTTCCGGATTAATGATGGCCTGCGCATTGCGCGTCATCTGCTGCTCGATCTCGCGAATATGGGCGTGCCTGCGGGTACGGAGTTTCTGGACATGATTACGCCGCAGTACATCGCCGACCTAGTGAGCTGGGGCGCGATTGGCGCTCGCACGACGGAGAGCCAGGTGCATCGCCAGCTGGTCTCGGGTCTCTCGTGTCCGGTGGGATTCAAGAACGGAACTTCGGGCAACATCAAGATTGCGATCGAGGCGATTGTTTCGGCGAATCACCCGCACACGTTTCTGGGGACCTCAGAGACGGGCCAGTCGGCGATTCTGTTCACGGCGGGCAATCCGGAGTGCCACATCATTCTGCGTGGCGGACGGCAGACGACGAACTACGATGCGGTTTCTGTGGCCGAGACGGCAGAGCAGATGGAGAAGGCAGGCATCCGGCCGAACATCATGATCGACTACAGTCATGCCAACAGCAATAAGGATTTCCGCAAGCAGGCCGAGGTGGGCCGTATTGTGCAGGAGCAGATTGCTGGTGGCGACAGCCGCATTATGGGCGTGATGATCGAGAGCAACCTGGTCGAAGGCGCCCAGTCGCTGGTGAACGGCAAGGCGCACGTCTATGGGCAAAGCATCACGGATGCGTGCATCGGCTGGCCGGAGACGGAGACGCTATTGCAGGAGTTGGCTGAGTCGGTGGCGAAGCGTCGGGCTATTCGCAACGCATAACTGTTCTCTACTGTGAGGCGTTAGCAGGGCGAGCTGAACTCTATGCCTGCTGTTCTTCGAGTGCCATGGCAAGCTCTTCCCACTCGGCGGTGATGGCAGCTTTCTCGCTGCGCAGGCGGTCGAGCTCGGCGGCGTCCTTCTGTGACTGCTCGGCGGAGACGAAGTTGCCGAGGCGTTCTTCGGCGGCGGCGATTTCGCCTTCGAGCCGCGGAATCTCCTCTTCGGCGAACTTGAGGCGGTCTTCCATCTGCTTCAGCTTGATGGGGTTCAGCTTCTTTACGGGAGCAACGGGCGTAGCGGGTGTCTCGATCACCGGTGTTGCGACAAGGATGGGTTCGGGCTCGATGACCGGCGGCTTCTTCAGGTCGGCGGAGAGAGACTCGGAGACCTTTTCGGGGCCGCCCTGCTTGCGCCAGAGGTAGTCCTCGTAGTTGCCAGGGTAGATATGGACGCGTTTGTCTTCGACCTCGAAGACGCGGGTGGCGAGGCCGTCGATGAAGTAGCGGTCGTGCGAGACGAACAGGACCGTGCCGGTGAAGTTGCGGATCGCGTCGAGCAGGACGTCCTTGGCGCGGAGGTCGAGGTGGTTCGTCGGTTCGTCGAGCAACAGCATGTTCGAGGGCGAGACGAGCATCTTGGCCATGGCGTAGCGGTTGCGTTCGCCGCCGGAGAGCACGCCGAGTTTTTTGAAGACGTCGTCGCCGGAGAACATGAAGCAGCCGAGGAGCGAGCGCAGCTCGACGACGGGAACCTTGGGTGCGGCGGCTGCGATGTCGTCGAGCATTTCGTTGTTGGGGTTGAGGACCTTGTATTGGTCCTGCGCGAAGAAGTCGACGATGGCGTTGTGGCCGTAGCGGATGGTGCCGGAAGTTGGCGGCTCCTGCTCGCTGAGCAGGCGGATGAGCGTGGACTTACCGGCGCCGTTGGCTCCGACGAGGGCGATGCGGTCGCCGCGCTCGATGGTGAAGTTGAGGTTTTCGAGGATGGTCTTCTGGCCGCCGTCGGGCGTGGGATAGACCTTGCTGAGGTTCTCGACTTCGATCACGGTGCGGCCTGAAGCGGGTGGCTGCGGGATGGTGAAATGGATCGTCGCTTCTTCTTCCGGCACCTCGATACGCTCGATCTTTTCGAGCTCCTTGATGCGCGACTGCACCTGCTTGGCTTTGGTGGCCTGATAACGGAAGCGGTTGATGAAGGCTTCGAGCGCTTCGATGCGGTCCTTCTGGTTTTTGTACGCGGCCATCAGCGTGGTACGGCGCTCTTCCTTCTGCGTGACGTACTTCTCGTAATTGCCGTGGTAGACGTGCATCCGCTTGTTCCATACTTCAACGATCTTGTTGACGGTGACGTCGAGGAAGTAGCGGTCGTGCGAGATGAGGATGAAGGCGTTGGGATAGTCGTGCAGGTACTCTTCGAGCCAGTTGCGGCTCTCGATGTCGAGATGGTTGGTGGGCTCGTCGAGCAACAGCAGCGAGGGTTTTTGCAGCAGGAGCTTAGCGAGCGCGATGCGCATCTGCCAGCCGCCGGAGAACTCTTCGGTCTTGCGCTCCCAGTCTTCTTTGCTGAAGCCGAGGCCGCCGAGAACGGCGCCGACCTGCGAATCGAGCGTGTAGATGTCGTGGACGTGGAGCTGGTCGGCGATCTCGGAGTAGCGGTCGGCGGCGGCGAGATATTCCTTCGATTTGGGGTCCTTCTCGCTCATGACGGTCATCAGCTCGATGGACTCGCGCTCGAGTGCGTGGAGGTGCTCGAAGACAGAGAGGCACTCCTCGAAGACGGTCTTGCCGCGCATGGCGAGGCCGTCCTGGGGAAGGTAGCCGATGGTGGTGCCTTTGACGCGGGCGATCTCGCCGTAGTCGAGCGACTCGATGCCGCCGATGACTTTCAGCAGCGTGGATTTGCCGGTGCCGTTGCCCCCGACGAGGCCGGTGCGCTCGTTGGGGGTAATCAGCCAGTTGACATCTTCAAAGAGGAGCTTTTGGCCGAAGCGCTTGCCGGCCGAGATCAGTTGCAGCATGCACTTCTATTTTCGCATCTCGGGCGCACCCTCTGTAGGAAGCGCATTTGGGGCGTTATTTCTGGCGTTGCGCGGTCCACTGGCCTTCCGCGTAGCCTTCCATCTTCATGCGGCCGTGGGCGGAGTCGTCATCGATCCAGCCGGCGAGCCGAATGGGGGCGGATGCTTTGTTGTCGGGCCATGTGCCGGTGAAGGTCAGCTCGACGTAGCCATCGCGCCATGTGCCGGTGACGGGGACGTCGTTGCCGAGCTCGCCGGACCATGTTCCTGCGAGCCTGGTATTGTCGCGAGTGAGCGTCATGGTGCCTTTGAATCGCCCGGCGTCGGTGTTGAAGGCGACGTCCCATGTGCCGGTCGCTTCGCCTCCGTTTTTGATCGGCTCGGGTGCTGCTGGAGTGATCTTCAGGTTAGAGTAGTAGGCCTCTTCGCCCACGAAGCTATAGAGCACGATGCCGCCATGGAGGTCTTCGCCCTTCAGGCCGTCGACGACGAGGCTGGGATTGGGTGAGCCGTTGAGGTACAGCGTGGCGCGGCGTCCGTGGACTTCGATCTTCACCTTCGTCCACTCGGCGGGCTGGAGGTCGGTGTAGCTTTCATAGACCATGGGCCACTGTCTGCGCAGCACCTCCCATCCGAAGTTGGGCTCTGAACTGTATTGCACGGAGTGATTGCGCATGGCCTGGTCTTCAGACCTGGAGTTATTGGGCCGAATGTAAAAGAGCTCGTACCGCGAGGCGTCGGGGCGGGCACGGAAGCCGATGCCGATGAAGCCGGGCATGCGCACACCGGGAGGGGTTGTGACCTTGGCGGCGATGTCGACCTCGATCGTGCCGTCGCGAAAATCGACGTCCTTGAGGAGGGTGATTCCAGAGCCCCTTTCGGGCTGCGTGATGATGTGGAGTGCCTTGCGACCTTTGTATTCGACGACCTCCGTTTTGGCTCCCCTGGAGATGAGGTTCGCGGTGTCGGTGAGGGCGATGCTGCGCGGTGCCGAGGTCGTGCCGGGTTGTTGAGCGGCTGCGAAGATTCCGGCAGAGAGCAGGACGAGGAAGCTTGCGGGCGCGAACGTCTTAGTCGTGAGCATCATCAGTGAGAACGGTAGTAGAGGCAACAGAGGACGGCAAGGGGTCTGTGACGAGTCGGATGAAACGTGGGGCGAACCTGCTGGGCTTCCCGGCAGAGACAACGGCGAAGTGGCTCCGATACACTCAATTGTGAGAGCTTGATGCCTGGCCAGCCCCCACTATTCCCGGACCACGAACCGACTGTGATGCCAACGCCGCCGCCCTCTGCCAGTGCAGAGACGAAGCGCGCGGCCGCGCCGGTGTGGCTGCAGCGTTTGTCGCTGTTTGTGCTGGTGTTGTTTTGTGTGTACCTGGGCGTGCTGGTGATGATTCTGCCGTGGTGGACACGCATCTGGGACCACAACCTGTTTATCCAGTCGCACCCGGCGCTGGCGGGCTTTCTGCAGAACGGCGCAGTGCGCGGTATGATCTCGGGGCTGGGTTTGCTGGATATATGGATCGGCATCTCCGAGGCCGTGCACTATCGCGACTACCGTGGATGAGATCCGGAAGGACATAAAGATAACGATGGCTACTGACCCGAATACACTACCTCCTCCTGAGCCTGAGCCGCTGGAGAGCGCTCCGCTTGCCTATGAGAACTCGAAGTTTTTGAACTCGGCCGACGCGCGCATTCTGCGCATCATGGCGGAGTACCAGGAGCCGCTGTCGCGTTTTCGTCGCGAGCGCATCCAGGACACAGTGGTTTTCTTCGGCTCGGCACGTTTTCGCGCACTGGATGTTGCGGCTGCGAACTTTGAGCTGCTGGCGAATACGGGCTCGAAGGAGCCCGCGCCGGAGCAACCGGCCACGCTGCAGGAGGTCGAGCACGGGCAGGCGACGGGCGCACGGTTGCGGCTGGCAGGCGCCGCGATTGAGATGGCTGCGTACTACGAGGATGCGCGCATTCTGGCCAACAAGCTGGCGACCTGGTCGAAGTCGCTGCCCGGGCCACGGCATCGCTTTGTGGTGACCTCGGGCGGAGGCCCCGGCATTATGGAGGCAGCGAATCGTGGCGCGTACGAGGCGGGTGCGAAGACGATTGGCCTGAACATCAAGCTGCCGTTCGAGCAGCAGCCGAATCCGTACATTACGCCGTCGCTGAACTTCGACTTCCACTACTTCTTCATGCGCAAGTACTGGTTTGCGTATCTGGCGAAGGCCCTGGTGATCTTTCCGGGAGGCTTCGGCACGCTGGACGAGATGTTCGAGCTGTTGACGCTGGCGCAGACGAACAAGCTGGCGAAGAAGATCACGACGGTCATCTACGGCAGCCCGTACTGGAAGAGTGTCATCAATCTGGATGTGCTGGCGGAGCGGGGCGCGATTGCTCCGGGCGACCTGAATCTCTTTCGCTTTGCCGATACGCCGGATGAGGCCTTCGAGATTCTGAAGGAAGACCTGACGAAGAATCACCTGAACTCGGACTACGAGAAGGCGCTGCAGGAGAGGGCTCGCGCGGCAGCAGGAGCAAAAGATGTGCCGCACGATCCGATGCCGACAGCACAGGAGATTCTGGGGCCGGATATCGCGCCGACACTTTAACGAAGCTATCGATTACGGAGTCCAGCATGTACTGCCGGGCTTATTCGTTGGGGTGTAACCAACACAGTTATCAGCATTTGTCGATTTTGAAGCCCTGTTCTCAGTGCAGTCATCGGGTATTTACATGAGCCACGCATACTGCCCCCGAGCAAGAAAGATCAGCTCGGAGGGCCAAAGTGAGCCAGTCCACCATCTCGTATCTGTGGCGCGAGCCTAAAGCGGCAAAGGGGTTCGTCACCGGCGTTTCGCTGCACAGCCACACCAACCAGTCCCAGGAGACCCTGGACTTTATCGCCGAGATGTCGCGCGACTGGGGCTTTCTGCAACCTATCATGCGCTGGGCCGAGGAGCGTTCGCAGCGTGCCTCCGGCATCCTGCCGGATTATGCCCGCAGCTACTGGACACCACCGCTGACGCCGCGTATTGCCTTCGACCTGGAGCGCACGCAGATTGAGAACAACCTGCAACTCCAGGCGCTGGTCTCGCTGACCGACCACGATGACATCAATGCGCCGCTGCTGCTGCGCTCGGTCGATTCGGCACGCCACATTCCGGTCTCGGTAGAGTGGACGGTCCCGTTCTACGAGAGCGCGTTCCACATTGGCATTCATAACATCCCTTCGGCGAAGGGTGTCGAGTGGATGGAGCGTATGCGCGCCTTCACCGCCATTCCTACGGCGGAGCGCAAGCCGGGGATGCTGCGCGAGATTCTTGCCGAACTGTCCGAGATTCCGCAGGTGTTGATTGTCTTCAATCACCCGATCTGGGATTTGTATCGCGTGGGCCGCGAGCGTCACATGGTGCTGGTAAACGAGTTTCTCGCCGTATACGGACAGTACGTTCACGCGCTGGAGCTGAACGGTCTGCGCGACTGGAAGGAGAATCGCGAGGCGGCAACGCTGGCGGGCAAGTGGAACCAGCTGGTGATCTCGGGCGGTGACCGTCATGGCGTGGAGCCGAATGCGAACGTGAACCTGACGCGTGCGACCAGCTTTACCGAGTTCGTGAACGAGGTTCGCCGCGAGCGTCAGAGCCACGTGCTCTACATGCCGCAGTATGCGGAGCCGTGGAAGCATCGGATTCTGCAGTCGACGCTGGATGCCATCCGCAATTATCCGCACTTTCCCGAAGGGTCACAGCGCTGGGATCAGCGCGTGTATCACCCGGACTCGAAGGGACAGATGCGCAAGCTTTCGGATTTGTGGCCGGGTGAGGGGAAGCAAAAGCACCCGCCGCAGTGGATCGAAGCGATTCTGGCCTGCGTACGGTTGATGGGGCGGGCACCGCTGTCGGGCACGTTGCGTTATGCCTGGGACGATTCGGCAAAGATGCGCGCCGCGCTGGCCGAGCAGGACGCCTAGCCAGCAAGCAAGCTATAGCCGCCGCATGTCTGTGGATTACCGGCCTATGCGGCGGCTTCGTATGACTGTGTCTCTATTATGGATGCCGGGCGTAATTCCCGGCCTGAGAGCATTTACCCTTCAGTAAAACTCCTGTCATCTCGCGATCATTCGACACAAGAACACTGGTGTCTCAGCCTTCCCTGGGACTCTTACGATCGAATGCACGCGAATCTCTCCTTAGGAGTCAGCTCATTTATGCTTGTACGTTTTCTTCGTTTCGCTTTGATCCCTCTTACACTCACTCTCGGCTCTCTTGCTGCGCGCGCCGACAGTTTCAACTGGAGCCTCACTGGTCCGGCGGCCTCACTCGGCGGCTTTCCGGAAACCGGCAGCGGCACTCTCACTGCAACGGAAACAAGCGGCCAGTGGGTCATCGATTCCATCAGTGGAACCCTCGGCGCGAGCGCCATCACCGGTCTCGTCAGCTTTCGGGGTGGCGATAATCTTCTCTTTCCTGCTTCCACGCTGCTTGACCCCTCGGGCCTGTCTTTTGCAACGGCAAGCGGAGTTGAGGCCAACATCTATAGCTTCTACGCGCCCGGTTCCACCGATATCACGCCTGGCAACAACTATGGCGAGATCCTCGGCGGTGCCGGCTCCGGCTTTGGCGTTGGCACCTTCAACCTCACAGCCGTCGCTCCCACTCCCGAGCCGTCCTCGCTTCTGCTACTCGGCACGGGCGTTGTCGGAGCCTTCAGCGTAGTCCGCCGTCGCTTCGTACGCTCCTAATCCAGCATCCAACGCAGAGTCGCCTCTTCTCGGGGCGATTTCTGCGTTTAAGCGAAAATGACAACGCCGTATCCATCAAACGTGTGGCTCTACGGAACCAACATGAATCTTGACGTTCGCCTTGGAGCTCGCTTGAGTGTCTCGAGCATTTGTTTGCACAACAGGCCATCGCAGCGAACAGCTCGCGCATTGGGGATATGCATGATGCGCCATCTCCAGAGGGAGCGTAAGTTAATTTCCCGAAAATGCGTGATAGTGTCGTGCAGATTCGGGAACGTACCCCTACACCTTTCGTGCTAAGCCATTAAATTTTTGCTGACGCGCGTCCTGCGGTTTGTCTAGGCTTTGTGCATGTCAGCCTCGCACGCGAGGCCTACATTCTCCGGGGCCGCTGATGCAAGACTCCAGGGCCATTTCAACGGCCGACTATCTCATCCAGTACGAGATCGGAAAGCTGCGCAGCCGAAGCCTGCGCTGGCTCCGCTTTGCGCCTGCGCTTGAAGCAAAGTTCGAGCGGGATACATGCAAGGAGCGATCGCATCGTTTATGGCTTGAAGGGCTGATCGCCATCATCGTGTTGAACCTGTGCCTGCTGGCGGACTATCTGCTGGTGAAGGACAGGATGCTGATCTCCATCGTTCAGCAGACGGAGATCGTGACGCCGATTGCCTTGTTTGTGAACTACCTGATGCGGCTGAACCTGCAGGCATGGGCGCGTGAAGGCGCGGTTGCAGCAGGTATGACGATCATCTGTTTTATCAATCTGTATGTAGAAGGCGGTCGGACGGCGGCGACCGCGACCTTCGGTTTGATGTCGGTGCTGATCACGCTGTTGTTTGTGAATGTGGTGATGCGGCTGCGCTTTCCGTATGCGGCGGTGACAACGGTCCTTATGACGGCAGGCGGATTCATCTATGCCTGCTACTCGCATGGACTAAGGGTCTCCGAGCAGATTATCGGTGCCAGCATGATGTGTCTTGGAAGCGCTATTACGCTGACCGCCGCGCACAGTCTGGAGCGGCAGGAGCGGCTGAGCTACCTGCTGTTCATGAACGGCGAGATGCAGACCGCAGAGCTGCATCGGCTTTCAAACATCGACAGGCTGACGGAGCTGCCGAATCGTCGGGCCTTCGATGAGCGGTTTGAGGTGCTGTGGGCGCAAGGTGCGAGGGAGAACACACAGCTCAGCATCATTCTGATTGATGTCGATCATTTCAAGGTGGTGAACGATGTCTTCGGCCATCTTTATGGAGATGAGGTCTTGCGAAACGTTGCATCGCTGTTGCCGCAGGCGCTGCGGGCGCAGGTGGATCTCGCGGCGCGATACGGCGGCGAGGAGTTTGTCGTTCTGCTGCCGGACACAAATCAGAAGATGGCGATCGGCGTTGCCGAGAGAATACGGCAGCTGGTGGAGCGAGCCGGTACACCCGTGAGTGGCTATGACGGCGAACAGATACTGAAGGTCACAGTCAGTTGCGGTGTATCGACATGCGTGCCAGATGTATTGTTGCATCCGGAAAAGTTGTTGAAGCAAGCCGATCGCGCGCTGTATAAGGCGAAGGAGAGCGGGCGGAATCGCGTAGAGTTTCGTCCTTGCGATCTGCAGGAAGCCGCGGGCGAACCAACTCCATCCAGAAAGACGTCGGCGATGCGTCGCCTATCGCGCCTGCGGGAGACGAACCGTCTGCGATAGAGCGGCATCAGCGTGATGTTGCAGGAAGCTCGCGAATCTTGATGTTGCGGAACGATACCGGGAAGCCGTGGTCCTGCAGCAGAATGTACCCATCGTGTGCTTCGCCGAAGTTGGGATAGACGTGGTATTTGCTATCGGCGACGAGTTTGCGGAACGCCGGCGTGAAGCGCTCGTATTCAACCACCTTAACTCCATTGAGCCAGTGCTCGCCGTGCGCTCCGCGAATGACGATGCGTGCCGTGTTCCATTCGCCGATGGGTCTGACAGGCTTGTTGGCGGCGGCAGGGATCATGTCGTAGAGCGAGGCCAGGGTACGGTCGCCGTTGCTTCCTTTCTTTGCATCGGGGTGAACAGCATCGTCGAGAATCTGGTACTCGAAGCCGATGGCGGAGCCATGTCCACCGTGCCCTGGAGTCATATCGAGATCGACAAAGTACTTGATGCCGCTGTTGGCGCCGGGAGTGATGCGGAAATCCACGGACAACTCAAAGTTGGTGTACTTGCGTGCGGTAATGATGTCTCCGGCGTTGCCACCTTCTTCGCCGCCGTTTTCGGTGACGGAGATCATGCCATCTTTGACCTCCCAGCCTGTGGCAGGGAAGCCAGGGCTGTGTGTGCTGCGCCAGCCCGTGGAGGTCTTTCCGTCAAAGAGAAGATGCCAGCCCTGTGCCTTTTCCTGCGCAGTGAGGGTGTTCGGAGTCTGGGCGGCAAGTGGGAGTGTAGCGAAGAGAAGAGCGGTGACGAGAAGGAGAGCGCGAGTCGGCATGGAAGACTACGATACGAGCTTCGGCGAAGCTAGACAAGATTGGTCTGAAGGATGGTTGCGAGTCCAAGACCGAGAAGCAGATGGCCTCTGCCATTGAGATGGAGATCGTCGGCGAAGACGCGCGTGTGCAGGGCCTGCGTGATCTGCGGCGTGATGCCAAGCACCTGGGCGGAATCGACATAGCGCACATGGAAGGGCAGACGCGGAGAAGCTGCATCGCAAAGGCAACGGATGATCTGTGCAGCCTGACAGCGGTAGCGGTTGATAAGAGGATCGGCGCAGGGAATCGGCGATAGAAAGATAACGATCCTGGGTGTGTCCTCCAGATGTTCCAGATCAGACAGCAGCTGTTCGCACTGGCGGCGGAAAGCACGTGCGTCGAAGAGCGCAGGAGGAATGTGTCCCAGCGTATAACCGTACGCCAGTTTGCAAAGAACCCGGAGTCGCCAGGGCAGCGTCGAAATGAAGAGAGTATCGGGTGGGACCTGTAATCCGCTGTTCTCGGAACAGTGATACTTCCGGCCGAGATGCAGAACAGCGCGGATGTGTTTTTTGATGGAAGCCATCGTTTCGTAGTTGCCGAACTGCAGTATGACCGTATCGGCAGGTTGCTGGCGGAGCAACTGCAGCAGCGACGAGGAGTTGCGTAGATTGATCGGGGCGACCGTCGAAGAGTTTTCGCAGTGGCAGTCGTGCAGCATCACCTCGACGAAGCCGGAAGCTTTACCGATGGGCCAGCCGTTGACATGGCATCCACCGGCGATGACGATGCGGTGAGGCGTTGAGGTTGTGGGTAAAGTGCTCACGGGCCCGGAGATTCAGGCAACAGCGTAGAGCGATTCAGGAAAAAACGGAATCAGACCAGCGTGGACTCCGATGTAGACGAAAGTTGCAGCGCAGGTATTTCCAAATAGTGTATGAATCTCTACTCAAAGAGCGCCCCTTATCGCTACCCGCTGTGCGTGCTTTATCTTACGTAGACAAAGGTACCGCACAGGTTCGTTGAGTTCTGTAGCGCTTCCAGCTTGAAGACAGGCGGCTTGGCATCGGAGAAGAAGGCAACCTTTAGCGTTTTGCCCTCGACGTAGGTGGCCATCCACTGCGTCTCATCGGAGCCGCAGAGCGTGTTCTTGTGCAGGAACTTCTGCTCGGGCGGAATGCTGAGGCGATAGAGACTGCCCGTGCCTTGTGCGCTCGCGTCGGTCTCAAAGGCCGCTGCGGATTCGGCAGGCTCAAGTGCGCGAATGCGCGAGATCGTGAAGCGGATGAAGTTGATATAGAGCTTCTCCGGCGCGATGGCGATATCGCCGGTGATGGTCTTCGCCGTCTGGTTCGAAGCGCGCCAGTTGCCGCTATCCTGCGCGGTGGCGGCGAGGCTGCAAAAGAAGAAAACGGCGACGGAGCTTAAAAGAGAAACACGCTTCATGGTTTAAGGATGACACCAGGAAGCGTGTTTGCGGAAGGGATGTGTCAATTTTAGTCGCGGCTGCGGCGTCCGCCCATCAACTGCAGCACAGCCATGAAGATGTTGATGCCGTCGAGGTAGATGCTCAGCGCGAGCGATACGGCAGAGGCTCCATCGCCGCCTGCGCGGATGCGCGCGAAGTCAGCCACGGTCAGCAGGGAGAAGACGCCGAGTGTCAGCCAGCTGTACGTATCCGGCGTCAGGAAGTGGAAGAACATGCTCGCGATACCGGCGATGATCAGCACCAGCAATGCGGCAAAGCCGATTCCGGCGACGCGGCGGTAATTGATGCTGAACAGGTACGAGATGCATCCCATCACTGCCATGCCGCAACCCGTCGTCGCGGCGGCGTTGAAGACCAACCCCGAGCCGAAGGTGCGGATGTAACGCTGGATCAGCGGGCCGATCTCCCAGCCCATGAAGTAGGCGAGGCCCATGAAGAGGGCAAGCGCGACGGCTGGCTGCGCTTTACGCGTAAAGTTGATGCCGAAGATCAGTCCAATGACCAGGATGAAGCCGACGAAGGTTCCCCACGGTGGCGCGGTGGCCACGCCAAAGGCAGTGATCAGGAAGCCAAGCGCGGTGATTCCAAGCACCTTAGCCAGCAGCGACGAGGTCTCCTCGCGCGGGGCGTCGATGATGGTGGGATAGCTGTTCATCTGGTAGTCGTTCATGGGCATATCGTTTACTCCAACTCTATTGGACGCCTTTGCGGACGGTTTGTCATGTGCCAGCGGCTCGCGGCAGGCGACAGGTGCAGCTCAGGCGGTAATGGTGTAGTTGGCGAGATTGACGGTGACGGTGTCGGTCGGCGTCTTGGCGGTTCCGGCTGTCGAGGCTGGGTGCAACTCGATGCGCATGGTCTGTGCATTGACGATGACGCGCAGGTAACCGTAGTCGGTGGTGTTGTAGTTTTCGAGCGTCAGCGTGTTGTCGATCTTGTAAGGCGTGCGGTAAGTCGAGCGCATGGCCGAGAGCGGCGAGTGGCCTCCGTTGCCCGCGACAAGGAACGGAATCTGCATGTTATTGATCGTCCGCGTAAAGCGCTGGTAGTTGTGCGCGTGACCGGAGAAGACAGCGTGCGGCCATACGCCCGCGCTCTTGCAGGCTGTGTCGATGTCAGCGAGCATCAGCGGGCTGCCGCCATGCACGGCGCCTCCGGTAAATGGGGGATGATGCACGGCGATGATGACGGCTCCGGTGAACTTGTCGGACTTCACGCGCTTGAGCGCAGCGGTAAGGAAATCGACCTGCCGCGAATCGAGCGTCTTGTACGTACCGCTCTGGTCAGAAATGACACCGGGGTCTTCAAGCACATTGGAATAGAGGCCGAGGATACGCACGAAGGGGCAGTCGAAGGTGAAGTAGACCGCCGGCTGAATCATCGTGCTGCGCAGCAATCCGCCGGCATCGGGCGAGGGTGCGAACGAAGTCGCGCAGAAGTTGCGGAGGAAGGCCGTGAGCGTGGGCTCGGGGTCGGTGGCGTAGACCACGCCGTCATGGTTGCCGGGGATGGCGACGATTGGTGCCGGATAAAGGCGGTAGGGTTCGAAGAACTGGTCGTAATAGTAGTTGGATTCGCCGAAGTAATAGACAAGGTCGCCGAGGTGGAAGAGGAAGGAGGGAACGTCGGCGGAGTTGGTCTCGGTGAAGTCGGTCACCATCTTGTCGGCGACCTGCGATTGCGTGGAGGGACCTTTGGCGCTGCCGGTATCACCGACGGAGTGGAAGACGATCTGCCCGGCCTTCTGAATGCCGGAGACGACGCCTGGCCCCTGCGAGCCGTAGACCTGCGCCAGCGTCAGCACAGGCTCAACGGCTTTGTTGGCTGCGGCGGGAACCGCCTCGACGATGCCGACCCCGGTGTCCTTCTGGTCGGTGACAGGATTTTTGAACCCGGAAGGATCAGGCGAAGGCGTGGGCTGACCGAAGATGGGATCGCCCGCCGTGGGGGTTTTCGGGGTTCCACGCTTCGGCTTGCCTGGAGATTTCGGGTGCTTCTTGGCGGGGAGGTGCTTCCGGGGAGTCGGCATAGTGTGCGCCTTTGGGGAGCCGTTTGGTGTTGGGGTAGTTTAGCGCGGCTACGGTACACCAAAATTGTTACAGGCATGGGCCATTGGTCCAGGGGAAGAGAGAGAACAAGCTCTTATTCGGGGAATCTGACGAAGAAAGAGTAATCCAGTTCAAGCTTCGCGTGATGCCTCACTCATGGGATGAGACCGCATGAATAGAGCACTTGGTTACCAATTTTCTCTTTCTTTACAAGGAGATCCAAGATATAACGGCGTGCAATGAACAAATCGATAGTTTCAGAGATCATCGAAGACTTCACAATTACTCTTGATTACACATATGGCGAAGGCGATGCAACTCGAATATTTCGGACTGCAATAGGGCTAATCAATGCCTTCAATAGATTTGACCAAGAATTAGTACGAGGTTTTGATGTCAATCTAAGGTCTCATCTCGCATTGGAAAGGGTTGAGGAGGGATCCTTAAAGATTCTGCTCAAGACCGTACTGCAATCGGTAGATGATGATGCTTTAAAGAGCGGTGATTGGAAGAAGATACTAGGTACATATCTGGTATCAGCGAAGTATCTTCTTCTCAAATACCTAGAAGATAAAACGGCGATCGACAATGATCAGAAGGGCCTATCTCAGTTAAGCGAAGAGATACAAAAAGAAGCTCAATCTACGGAGCTTAAGGGGATTCCGATATACGCGGCTCCGTCAAGAACGCTGCTAGTAATTGAGATATTAGAGATATCGGTAGCCTTGCAACCTCTGGCGCCGGGAGATCAAGTTTTTTTTAGTGCTCCGTCTAGACCCGCAGTTGAATTCAATAAAAGGCTATCTGTATCACAAGCATCTGTAGATGCATTGTTAACAGAACGTCTGCCAAGCGAACCTTCTGAGGCAGTATTGCTTGTGAAAAAACCCGTATTTATGGGTGATTCGCGATGGGAATTTCTATATCAGGGCAAAGCAATAGAAGCGAAAATGCTCGATGCGCAGTGGGTGGAACAATATCGTAAACATCGTGTAGATGTTCCGCCTGGTTCATCGTTGTTGGTCACTCTAAAAATAGAAGCGAGTTACAACGCCGAAGAGAAGGCGGCAATGCCAAAGTACTTTGTCTTAAAGGTTCATCGCGTAGTGCCCCCACCCGATCTGGATCTGGGTCCGACGTTGTTATTGTCATAAGTGTTCGAGCAAAAGCAACCTACGGATAAATCCTATTCAGTGTCCTCGCGAAGGGAATCGTCTCCCTCACATGATCCAGTCCGCAGATCCACGCCACGGCGCGTTCGATGCCCATGCCGAAGCCGGCGTGCGGGACGCTTCCATACTTGCGCAGGTCTAAGTACCACTTGAAGGCATCGAGCGGCAGGTGGTGTTCTTCGATGCGCTGCTTGAGCAGATCGTAGCTGTCGATGCGCTGGGAGCCGCCGATGATTTCGCCGTAGCCCTGGGGGGCGAGCACGTCGACACAAAGTGCCTTAGTGGGATCGTGCGGGTCGGGCTGCATGTAGAAGGCCTTGAAGGCCGCGGGGTAGCGGTGCACCATGACGGGCTTGTCGAACTGGCTGCTGATGTAGGTCTCGTCGGGGCTGCCGAAGTCGTCGCCGTACTTATGCGGGTTTTCGAGCTTGCCTTCGGCGAAGGCCTTTTCGAGCATGTCGTGCGCCTGGTCATAGCTAAGCCGTGGGAAGCCATTGCGCGGGGCAGACGCGCCTTCGGCACCATTCGTAGCAGCAGGGGCGATGACGGCTTCGAGCTTCTCAACATCGCGGCCGATGACCTTCAGGTCTGCCCGGTGCTGCTCGAGCACGCGAGTGACGATGTGGGTGATAAACCCCTCGGCGAGATCCATCAGACCGTCGAGCTCGAGGTGCGCGACCTCGGGCTCGATCATCCAGAACTCGGTGAGGTGGCGGCGCGTCTTCGACTTTTCCGCGCGGAAGGTGGGGCCGAAGCTGTAGACCTTGCCCAGCGCGAGCGCAGTGGCTTCGATGTAGAGCTGGCCCGACTGCGTGAGGTAGGCCTTGTCGTCGTCGAAGTAGTCCATTTCGAAGAGCTCGCTCGTCCCCTCGCAGGCATTCGGAGTCAGGATCGGTGGATCGGTGCGGATGAAGCCGTTGGTGTCGAAGTACTCAGCTGCCGCGCGCATGATGGTGGCGCGCACGCGCAGGATCGCCGACTGGCGCGGGGAGCGGAGCCAGAGGTGGCGGTGCTCCATCAGGAAGTCGACGCCGTGCTCCTTGAGCGTGATGGGGTAGGGATCGTCGGCGGAGACGGCGGAGATGACCTCAACATTCTGCACGTCGAGCTCGTAGCCGGAAGGCGCGCGCGAGTCGGCGCGAACCTGGCCGGTCACGGCGACGGAGGACTCGAGCTGGAGGGCCTTGAGAGTTTCGAAGACCTCTTCGGGTACGGCGGCTTTGGGCACGATGCCCTGGATGGTGCCGGTGCCGTCGCGGAAGGTGGGGAAGAGCAGCTTACCCGAGGAGCGGATGTTGTAGAGCCAGCCACGCAGGGTGATGACCTGGCCTTCGTGCTGGCCGATAGTGGCAATGGTGACGGTGGGAGTGGTTGCTGCGGCAGTGTTCTCGGACATGATGCGGTTTCTACCTTCCGCGTTATAGAGTACCGGATTCGGCAGAGTGAAATATTCGCTTTTTATTCGTATATGATTTCAGCATGGATGCGCTTTCGAGTGGCGGGCTGCGTCGTGAGCTGAGTGCGAGGAATCTTGCCCGCGCAGTCGATCACGAGCATGAGATGACGTATGGCGAAGTCGCCAGCGTGATCTATCGCGGCGACGAGGGTGCCCATGGAAATTTCTACGCGGCATCGTATCGTGCGATCTGCGCAAGGCCAGAGTGGGCCCGGCGGCTGGAGAAGAGTTACACGGCGAGTGCGCGGGTGCCGCGTTCCCAGGATCGCAGGCGGTATGAGCTGGACTGCGCCAACAGCTCAGATGCTCTGCTGATGAATATCTTCTGTTGTCCGCGCGTGCTGCATCGCGCTGAGGTGTGTGGGCTGCTTGGCGTCGATCATGGATTGGTGCCCGAGTTTGGTGTTCGTGTCGGCATACCGTTACAGAAAGGCATCGATCGCACGGAGGTCGATATGTGTCTGGGCGATCTGCTGGTGGAGGCGAAGCTGACAGAGACCGGCTTCCAGACAGCGCCAGTGCGGCTGCTGCTTCGATACAGCGCTCTGGCTGAAGTCTTTGATGTGGATACGTTACAGCGCAGCGGCAACGGATGCGTGCGTGGGTATCAGTTGATTCGTGGAGCGCTGGCTGCGTACAGCAAGGGTTGCTCGTTTGCGGTGCTGTGCGATGGGCGGCGGCGAGACCTGGTCGAGGAGTGGTTCGGCGTCATGCGTGCCGTGCGCAGTCTGAGCTTTCAGAGCAGGCTGAAGCTGTTGACGTGGCAGGAGCTGGCAGGCACCCTGCCGCGTGCATTACAGCGATTTCTTGAAGAAAAGTATGGGATTGTGGCTTCGCGGTGAAATACGTTTAGCTCGGGTTCGACTGTAGAAGGCCGTCCGTGGTGCGTGCCTGCTGGTCGAAGGCTGCGATCGCTTTTGCCGTGACGTTCTCTGCAGTTTCGTTCAGCTCGTGTGCGATCTCGAGGATGCCGGGAATCTCGGCAGGCAGCGTCGCCGTCAGCTTTGCGAGGTGCGCCCAGTCCATCTCGCCGGAGCCGGGCCAGAGATGTTCGTCGCGCATGCCGTGGTTGTCGTGCAGGTGCAGCTCGCCGATGCGCGGCTTCAGCAGCTCGAAGGCCTGGTCGATGCCGGTGTCGCTGAGGTAGGCGTGGCCAACGTCCAGCGTGACGCCGACGTTGTCGAAGTGGCCGACGTTCAAAATCTCCAGCAGATGTTCCGGCGTGGTGACATCGTTCTGCAGATTTTCGAGCAGCACCTTCACTCCCAGTGGATGCGCGAATGCCTTCAGATGCTCGATGGCGGTCATCGAGTTCTCGATGGCACGCGTGTCCCAGGCATCGTCCTTGAGGCCAAGGTGTAGCGTGATCGCAGAGACGGGAATCATCTCGGCGGTCTCGAGCGCGCGCTTCACCTCGTCCATGGCGTCGATGCGGTAGCTCTTCTCCGGTGCGATGAGCGAGAGCGTCGCCGGCACGTGCCGTGACCAGTTCTCCGACTGCTCGCGCGTGAAGATGGGTTGATGCAGCGTAGCGCCCGTGCCGGTATCTCGGAACCATGTGGCGATCTCACGCAGTTGCGCGCGGTCGGTGTAGTCGAAGTGGTGGCGTGCGGCGAAGAGCTCGATCGTGCGAGCGCCTGAGCTTCGAAGCGCGTCGAGCAGGCCCGGATGAAGTCGTTGCGACAGGAAGACGTGAGTGGAGATTCCGGGCTGCATGATGAATCACAAGGTTACAACAACCAGCCATGTGGAATCTTCCATGCAGGATTCTGCATGGTGGGGCACAGGCGATTTATGCTGGCTTGCAAGAATAAGGAGCGTGCGAATGGGAATGCGAACGGTTTGGTTGGCAGTGATGGCGTGTGGGAGCATGACGTTAGCGGCGCAGACTCCGGCTCCGGCAGCACCCGCTGCCACAACGGCTGCTGCGCCTGATGTGCAGAAACAGATCGACACGATGCAGAAGAAGCTGGCCGACTGGGCGCAACTCGATCGCTACCGCGCTGCCAATGCTGCGCTGCCTGCGCCTGCTGCGGGAGAGAAGCGCGTCGTCTTCTATGGCGACTCGATTACCGATGCATGGGCGCAGCATGCGGACGAGTTCTTTCCCGGCAAAGGCTACATCGGCCGCGGCATCAGCGGACAGACAACGCCGCAGATGCTGGTACGGTTCGAGCAGGATGTCGTGCATCTGAAGCCTGCCGTGGTGGTGATTCTCGCCGGCACAAACGATATTGCGGGCAACACCGGCCCGTCGACGCCGGAGATGATCGAGGACAACTTCGCATCGATGGTGGCGGTTGCGAAGGTGAACCATATCAAGATGGTGATTGCATCGATTCTTCCGGCGGACCATTATCGCTGGCGCCCCGAGGTGCAGCCGGCGGAGAAGATTCGCGCGATGAATGCCAGGCTGAAGGCGCTATGCGAGCGCGAGGGGCTGGTGTATCTCGACTACTACGCAGCGATGGCGAATGCGAATGGTGGACTTGACCCGGAGCTTGCAGCCGATGGCGTCCATCCGACCGCGAAGGGATACGCGATGATGTCACCGCTTGCGGAAAAGGCCATCGCACAGGCATTGGCGAAGTAAAGGAGACAGTCATGGCGCAGCAAGCCCCCGGTCGTATTGGTCCGCCTTTTACGCGCGAGAGCGCGATCAAAAAAGTTCGCATGGCAGAGGATGGATGGAATACGCGCGATCCTCAGCGTGTCTCGCTGGCTTACACGGTCGATAGCCGATGGCGCAACCGGTCGGAGTTTGTGAACGGGCGCGACGAGATTGTGGCGTTCCTTACGCGCAAATGGTCGCGCGAGTTGGACTACCGCCTGATCAAGGAGCTATGGGCCTTCGACGGTGCGAGAATCGCCGTCCGCTTCGCCTATGAGTGCCACGATGCCAACGGCCAGTGGTGGCGGAGCTATGGCAACGAAAACTGGGAGTTCGACGAGAATGGCCTGATGCTGCGGCGGCACGCGAGCATCAACGACCTGGCCATCAAAGAGGAGGAGCGCCTGTATCACTGGCCCCTGGGCCGCAGGCCCGACGATCACCCCGGTTTAAGCGATCTGGGACTGTAACGAAATTTTGTTGGGCAGAATCCACATCCGGTCTTAGTATGTTGCGCAACAGTTGCGCAGACCACGATGCGCACGGAGAGACGACCATGCCCTACCTTACCGTTGGACGGGATGCAGGTGATATACAGATTTACTTCGAAGACCATGGCACAGGAAAGCCGGTCATTCTGATCCATGGTTTTCCCCTGAGCGGACGCTCGTGGGAGAAGCAGATTGCCGCGCTGCTCGATGCCGGCCTTCGTGTCATCACCTATGATCGACGCGGTTTCGGGCAGTCGTCGCAGACCTCGATGGGATACAACTACGATGTCTTTACCGAGGACCTCTGCAAGCTGACGAAGCACCTCAACCTGAAGCGATTCTCCCTCGTCGGTTTTTCGATGGGTGGCGGCGAAGTAGCGCGCTTCATGGGCAGATTCGGCACAACCAATGTTGAGAAGGCCGTCTTCATCTCGGCAACGCCACCCTTTCTGTTGAAGTCGCCGGAGAATCCTGGAGGCGTCGAGGACAGCGTGCGCGCAACGCTGGAAGCGGCTGCGAAGAAGGACCGGCTGACCTTCCTCACATCGTTTCTCGAAAATTTTTACAACGCGGATACGCTTCTGGGATCGCGGCTGACCGAGGAGGACCTGCGCTATAGCTGGAACATCGGCGCGATGGCCTCGCCCGTCGGTACGGTGAGCTGCGTGAAGACATGGTGGACGGACTTCCGTCCCGATGTGGCCAGGATCGATGTGCCAACCCTGATCATCCATGGCGATGCAGATCGCACGTTGCCCATAGATGGCACGGCACGCCCACTGCAGCGGGCGATTCGCGGCAGCAGACTCGCCGTTATCGAAGGCGCACCACACGGTCTGCTGACGACGCATGCCGACAAGGTGAATCCACTGCTGGTTGATTTTCTGAAGTAGCGATGCACAAACAAACGCCGTGGCGGCGGGCCACGGCGTTTGTTTTGTAATTGAGACCGAACTACTGCACAGCATTCACCAGATCGCGGAGTGGATCGAGGAAGGTGAAGCGGACGATCGACTGCGGCTTTTTCGCTTCCTCAATCTCTGCCAGCTTCGACTGCTTCCATCCTGCCGGAGCCTTCTTGCTGCCAGTGAGATAATCCAACGCCTGCTGACCGGTGCGTGCCAGCGCTGCCAGCTGCTGGGCGCGAGGCCGTGCCGTGGCCAGCAGAGGAGCGTTGTTCATCTGTGCCTCAACCGTGGGAACAGCGGCTGCCCACGTAGCAAAGATATGGCTGAGCTGCGTGCGTGCCTCCGCGTTCGTCTTCGGCGATTTCAGCAGCTCGCGCACCAGCACATTCACCTGATGGCGCAAAGCTGGATCAGGACGCACGGCGTCGACAAGGTTGTTCATCGGTGTCAGCGCCGAGGTGTGCTGCTGATGGTAGCGCTCGCCAAAGGGCACTGGCTGTATCGCCGATGCGAAGGTGCGCAGCGCCGCGATGTCTTCTGTGCCTGCAAGCTCGCGCAGCGCTGCACCTTCGTGCGACAGATGCGTTGTTCCGGCAACAGCTTCGATGCGCAGCGATTCGACCGCGAGCCGGCGATACATGTCGTCTACGTCGCGCACATTCGCGGGTGACCACAGGCGCTCGGCAACCGCTGCGGTGCGCGGCCAGATGCGCGAGTCGATCGAGAGCTCGTTCACATGCTCGCCCCACATGCAGGCCTCGCCGCCGAGTATGAGTTTGCTCTGCTCCGGCGTGAGCGTGTTCCCTGCGGGAAGAGGATCGACGAGGTAGTAGTCCTCCGCAGAGTCGATGTGATCGAGGTAGTAACCCTTGGAGAGGATGCCCTGATTGCCGCGTTGCACGGCGTCCGACAGCGACTTCGCACCGCGCCACGAATGAATGATGGCGTCGGTCGGCAGCGCCGGGTTCAGAATCTCATCCCAGCCCACCATGTGCTTGCCATGCTTTTTGGCAATCTCCAGCACACGCTGCGAGAAATACGTTTGCAGCTCCTCGGTGTTCTTGAAGTGGTGTGCCTTCATGAACTCCACAACGCGCGCATTGTTCTTCCACTGCGTCCCTGGAGTCTCATCGCCACCCAGGTGCAGGTAGGGATCGGGGAAAATGGTCGCCATCTCGCCGAGGAAGGCATCGATGAACTGGTAGGTGCTCTCTTTGGTCGGATCCATCGCAACAGCTTCGACGCCGAACTCGCGACGCAGCGTATACGGCCCCGGATCGCTCGAAAGCTCCGGGTAGCCGACCAGCCAGCTGCGCGTGTGGCCAGGCATATCGAACTCAGGCACCACGCGGATGCCGCGTGCTCGTGCGTAAGCGACAATCTCGCGGGCGTCGTCCTGCGTGTAATAGAGCCCGTCGGAGCCCGAACCGGTCAGCTTCGGATACAGCTTGCTCTCGATGCGGAAGCCCTGATCCTCCGTCAGGTGCCAGTGGAAGACGTTGAGCTTCACGTCGGCCATGGCATCGAGGTTGCGCTTGATGACGTCGACCGGCTCGAAGTGGCGGCCTGCATCGATCATCAGGCCGCGCCAGCGAAAGCGGGGCGAGTCCTGAACCTCAACCGCAGGAACGACGAAGCCGTTGCCGCTCACCTGAACCAGCTGCAGCAGTGTCGTCATGCCGCGCATCGCGCCCACTACCGTTGCGGCATGCACCTTCACGCCCGAGGCAGAGACGCTCAGCGTGTACGATTCGTCCTCATCGATGGATTGAACAGTTTCGCCCGCCCCATCGACGTCGATCACCAGGCTGGAGGCGCTGCTGGTCATGATGCTGCGCTGACGAGGCACGCCGGTCTTGCGCTCCAGCTGCTCCAGCAGGTGCTCCACCGCATCGTTCAATCGCTGGTCGCTGAAGTGGGTCACGCCTACCGTGACCGAGGTGGTCCACGGAAATGCGCCCGCGCCTGCCGTAAGGTGCGAAGGCTGTGGCATCAGCGTGTTGGTGAAGGGTTGTGCGAACGACACAGAGGACATAAGAAGCGTGGCAGTAAGAACGAGTGCTCGATTCAAGGCGTATGCGCTCCGACGGGATCTTGTGTGCAAAGCATACAGGTCGGAATCGAAAAGAGGCAATAAAGCGAATAAAAAGAAACCGCTCAGTAGCCGGCCGCTTTGCCGAAGGCGCGGCGATTGTCATGGCCGCTCAGCAGCTCGCCGGTCTTCGGATCGACGGCGATCAACTCGCTGTCTCCCCATACGCCTGGGCTCTTCTCGTCGGCGACTTGGTTGCGGTTCGTCGTATAACCCATCGCCTTCATCGCATTCACCACGTCGTCGGGAAACTTCTTCTCGAAGTCGAGGCGGTCCGGCAGGTACTGATGATGAAAGCGTGGAGCATCGGCAACGGCCTGTATGTTCATCCCATTGTCGATCGCACTGATCACGTCGTTGGCGACCGTCGTGATGATGGTTGAGCCTCCCGGCGTCCCCATCACATACGCCAGCTTCGGTCGATGAAACAGGCTGCCATGCGTGCTGATGATGGTCGGCGTCATCGCCGATAGCGGACGCTTGCCCGGCGCGATGGAGTTAGCCGGGCCCTGAATGAGGCCATACATATTAGGTACGCCGACCTTTGAAGTGAAGTCGTCCATCTGGTTGTTCATCAGGAAGCCAAGTCCTCCGATAGTTACTCCCGAGCCGAAGCCTCCATTCAGCGTCGTCGTGCTTGCGACGGCGTTGCCGTCCTTATCGACAATGGAGAAGTGGGTTGTCTCGGTCGACTCCTTCGAGTGTGCGGCTGCAGGCGGAGGCGGAAGAAATCCCGCCGGACGAACCAGGTCCTTGCTTGGTGTCGGCTTGTTCGGATCGATCGACGCGCGCCAAGCTGCGGCGTACTTCATGCTGGCCATCTGCTCAAGCGGCAGCGTGTTGAAGTCAGGATCGCCCAGATAGTCGCCGCGATCCATGTAGGCGCGGCGAAAAGCCTCCGTGATGATGTGAACCTGCGCAGGCGAACGGTCGGCTCCCAGCTTCTTCAGGTTGAAGCCGGAGAGAATATTCAGAATCTGCACCAGCACAATGCCGCCCGACGATGGAGGCGGAGCCGTCACAATGTCGTAGCCGCGATAACGTCCGCGGATCGGCTCACGGTCCTTCACCTCGTATGCCGCAAGATCTTCAGCCGTAATGTTGCCGCCGTTCGCCTTCTCGAAGTCGGCAATCTGCCGCGCCATTGCTCCCTTATAGAAGTCGTCGGGGTCTTTCGCGATGCGTACCAGTGTTGCCGCCAGCTCAGGCTGCTTGAAGACCTCGCCATCTTTATAGAAATTGCCATCGCGCTGGTAGATATGCGCCGAAGCCGGAAACAGCGTCATGTTCTTGCTCTGCAGCATGCGCGCTTCGGCGTCTGAAAGAACGAAGCCCTCCGTCGCCAGCCGGATCGCCGGAGCCATGTCCTCGGCCAGCGTCAGCTTGCCGAAGTGCTTCTGCGCATACACCATGCCGGCGACCGATCCCGGAACGCCGCTGGCCTTGTAGCCCACAAGCGACATGCGCGGAATCACATTCCCCTGCGCATCCAGATACATATCGCGCGACGCGGCCGCAGGAGCTTTCTCGCGGTAATCGAGAAAGTGCGCCTTGCCATGCTTGTCGCGAATCAGCATGAATCCGCCGCCGCCCAGATTGCCGGCAAAGGGATACACCACGGCAAGCGCAAAATGCACCGCGACAGCCGCGTCCACGGCATTGCCGCCCTTCTTCAGAATCTCGACTCCGGCATCGGTCGCATTGTGCTCTACCGTGACGACCATCGCATGCGCAGCTCGTACCGGCTCGGCCTGCTGCGCATAAAGAGAAGTGGCAAGAAACGAGAGAGCGACAAAGGATGCAGAAATGCGAGAGGAGATCAGACGCAAGGCATACTCCTTGAAGATTCAATTTGGGCGGGGTGCGTTTCAGCTAAGCATATCTTAAGCAGCATCGGAGCCTGATCGGGAACAGGCAGCTAAAATCGAAGACGCATGTCCACGCACGTTCGTTCGTACTCCAAGATCAATCTCGGCCTCGCCATCGGTCCAACCCGGCCCGACGGCTTTCACGGGCTGACGACCGTCTACCAGACGCTGGAGCTGCATGATGTAGTCACCGTCACGGCAAAGCGCGCCGCGACGACAAAGATCATCCTGACGACCAACGACGAGCGCGTCCCTACCGACAACCGCAACACCTGCTGGAAGATGGTCGAGAAGGCGCTCAGCCGTCTTGGCATCCCCGCCGAGGTTGCTATCCACATCGACAAGCGCTTGCCCGTCCAGGGAGGCATGGGCGCCGGTTCGGCGAACGCGGCCGCCGCTCTCATCGGGCTTGAGCGCGAATTGGACGCCGCCCTTCCTGGCGGCGAGCGGCTCAGCCTCGCCGGTGAGGTCGGCTCCGACGTCCCCCTCTTCTTATTAGGAGGCTCCGTTCTCGGCATCGGGCGTGGCGAGCAGGTGGTTCCATTGCCGGATATGCCTCCTGTTTTCTGCGTGATAGCCGTTCCGGAGGTCGGTGTCTCCACCCCCCAGGCCTTCCGCGACTGGGACACGCTGGCGGAGAATGAAGGTTTGACGCAGTCCGGCAAACCCGATAGACTGAATCAGTTGAGTCTCGCTTACGCAGCGTTATATGCGGAGCCAGGCACTTCCGGTATCATCCGGGGCGACGACGCTGAAGTTGTTTCAGCCAGCCACTTGGATGATCTGGCGGAGAATATCCTTCTCTCGCTTGTCCGCACCGGGGTTGAAAACGACTTTGAACGGGTCGTCTTTCCTGCTTATCCCTCCTTGCGTGAAATCAAGCGTGAACTTGTGGGGTTCTCCGGCTCAGAATCTGGCCACGCGCTGTATGCTGCGCTCTCCGGCTCAGGTTCGGCTCTGTTCGGACTTTACCGGTCCGAGGCGGATGCACAAGCGGCTCAACAGCGCGTTCAGAGCGGTGGGACCAAGGCCCTGATGACAAAGACCTTGCCCCGCAGTCTGTACTGGACGAAAATGTTCGCAGGGTGACCCGGCAGCGAGGAGAAACCGCACGCAGCCGTTTTACTGGGCGATCGACTAACGGTAGGTCAAGTGCCTTTGACGCACTCAGTCCAGGTTCGAATCCTGGTCGCCCAACCAATCAGGTCGTTCGCCCGAGCGAAGAGAGTTGAAGATTTAGGGTTTTTGCGGCAAGTATCCATGCCGCGAGAAGTAAATTGATTTTCGGGTTCCCGCGGCCGCGGAAAAGAAAAGAAGATGTGGCCGGAAAGTGGGAATCAGGCAGTTTTAGAAGGACAGTCTTACAAAGTAGTTTCAGGGATTCGCAACAAGGATTTTTTGAACCGTGACGGGGCCGCAACAAGGCTTCGCCTAAGACGAAACGCAGCAGGAACTATTCGAAGGTCAACCAGCCTCTGGAGGTTTCAAACGTGAACGAACAAGACACGACTGCAGTTCTTTCCCCTATTCAAACTCAGGTTGAGGAGCTCGAACAAATCTCCCAGCCTGAATCGACGAACTCTTCACAAGGTCACCCGGCCGAACCGGCTGGCCAGGCCGGCAAAACCAGTCCAGAGAGAAAGCGTTCTGGAAAGACGCCGGAGCCGAAGAGGTTCAAGATTTTCAGCGGATCTTCGAATCGTGCGTTAGCCGAAGAGATCTGCAAATTCGTCGGAGTACCGTTGGGCGAAGCGCGCCTGCAGCGGTTCTCCGATGGAGAAGTTCACTTTCAGCTGCTCGAGAACGTTCGCGGTGCGGATGTCTTTCTCGTGCAGCCGACATGTTACCCGGTCGATCAGCATCTCGTCGAGCTGCTGATCATGATGGACGCTCTCAAGCGAGCCTCCGCCGGGCGTATTACGGTCGTGGTTCCGTATTACGGTTATGCCCGGCAGGATCGCAAGGACCGGCCCCGCGTAGCAATCACGTCGAAGCTGGTTGCCGATCTGCTCACCACGGCCGGTGCAAACCGTGCCCTGCTGGTCGATCTGCACGCAGCGCAGATACAAGGGTTTTTCAATATCCCGGTGGATCACCTGTTTGCGAGCCCGGTGCTCGTCAGCCACTTCCGGGATATGAACCTGCCGGACCTGACGGTGGTTTCGCCGGATGCCGGGGGTGTGGAAAGGGCGAGATTCTTCGCCAAGAAGCTGGATGTGCCGTTGGCGATTGTCGACAAGCGCCGTACGGACATCAATGTCACTGAAGTGATGAACGTGATCGGCGATGTCAAAGGCCGCACGTGCCTGATCCTCGACGACATTATCGACACCGCGGGAACGCTGGTGAAGACGGCGGATGCGCTGCTCGAGCAGGGCGCAAAAGAGGTTTACGCGTGTGCGACGCATCCGGTGCTTTCGGGCCCGGCCATCGACCGCATACGTGAGTCGCGACTGAAGCAGGTCGTCGTGACCAACACCATCCCGCTGCGCGAAGAGGCGCAGGGGCTGGCCAAGATTAAGGTGCTCTCTATCGCCGGTCTTCTCGGCCGCGCAATCGAAAGCATCCACATGGAGACGAGTGTCAGCACTCTCTTCAATTAGCAGTGGGTAGTTTGCAGTACAAATCAAGCGGCACAGCCGCAAAGGGAGCGAGGCCGAACCAACCTCGTGCCCGAAAGGATGAAGTGAGATGGCAGTATCAACAGTAGAAGCAGTGGTAGCGACTCCCCGCGAGGGCAAGTTCAACAAGAATGCGGCTCGCCGCGTTCGCGTCGCCGGCAAGATTCCTGCCGTCGTTTATGGCGCAGGCCAGGACGCCGTTGCCGTCACGGTCGACCCCAAGGTGATCACCAAGATCCTTCACTCGGAGTCGGGCCACAACACCATCTTCGACCTCAACATCGAAGGCGGTAAAGCCACCAAGGCGATGATCGTCGACTGGCAGAACGAGCCCATCAAGGGCAAGCTCCTCCACATCGACCTCAAGCGCATCGCGATGGACAAGCTCATGCGCGTCTCCGTTCCCGTCCAGCTCATCGGCGTTCCCGTCGGTGTGAAGTCGCAGGGCGGAATCATGGAGCACGTTCTGCGCGAGGTCGAGATCGAGTGCCTTCCCGGCGACATCCCGAGCCACATCGATGTGGACGTCACCGGCGTCGAGCTGCACGGCGTTGTTCGTATCGCCGATCTTCCTCACTCCGGTTCGATCAAGTTCCTGGGCGAAGAGGATGCAACCGTCGCGCACGTCACCATCATCAAGGAAGAGGCTCCGGCTGAGGTTGAGGCTGCTCCGGCTGAGCCCGAAGTCGCCAAGAAGGGCAAGGCGGAGACCGCCGAAGCTCCCGCGGCTGACGCCAAGAAGAAGTAAGGCATCAGGCAGCTCCGTCATTCGCCGGAGCTGCCGCTGTTTTGTTTTGAGAAGGAAATGCTCGAGTGAAACTGATCGTCGGACTTGGAAATCCAGGCATCGAGTATCAGTTCACTCCGCACAACGCTGGATTTCTGGCAATCGATCGCATCGCCGATGACTGCGGCGTGGTCGTCAGCAACCGGCGGGGCAAGGCGCTTACGGCGAAGACAACACTGGCAGGTCACGAAGTCCTGCTCGCCAAGCCGGAGACCTTCATGAACCTGAGCGGGCTTTCCGTCGCCGCGCTGGTTCGAGAGCTCAACATCGAGGATGTGACGCGCGACGTCATCGTTCTCTACGACGAGCTGGCATTTCCGCTGGGCCGTTTCCGCATCGCGGAGCGCGGTTCGGCAAACGGGCACAACGGAGTGAAGTCCGTCTCCGCTGCGCTCGCGACAGAGGAGTGGATTCGCATCCGCATCGGCGTCGGCAAACCGCCGCTCGATGACGGCCGCGAGATCAAGGCGGGAGGCAGAGATTTTCTGCTGACGCCCATGCGCAAGCAGGAGCTTGCCGTCCTCGACGAGGTGCTCGATCGCGTGAAGCTTGCGGTCGAAGCGGTCCTGACCAAAGGTGTCAGCGCCGCGATGAACGAGTTCAACCGCAGGGAGCCGGAAGGTTCCAGCGGAGGGAAGTAGGCAGTAGAAGGAAACGCAGTAGATTCCATACCGACCCGTTAGAAGATACGCCGGGCGGTGCGAAGCAGAACTTCGCAGAAAGAAGTGAAACGCATGAGCCGCAAGTATGAAGTAATGTATATCGTCCGTCCCGACGTTGAAGAGGCCGATCTCGACAAGCTGATCGAGGGCTTTGAGAAGAACGTCACCGACGGTGGTGGTGAAGTGATCTCCACCGAGAAGATGGGCCGCCGCCGCCTTGCTTATACCGTTCGCAAGTTCAACGATGGTCTCTACATCCTGATGACCATCAACGCGCCTTCGTCGCTCGTCGGTGAGATCGAGCGCCGTCTCCGCGTCTCCGAGCAGGTGATTAAGTTCATCACCGTTCGCATCGACGAAGAAGAGAAGCGCCTCGCCAAGGTCAAGGCCATCCGCGATACCAAGGTCAAGCGCAGCGCGCTGCCTTCTGTTGAGAGCGCCGCCGCCACCGAGGCTGCTCCGGCCGAAGCCGCCGCAACCGTCTAAGCGATCGCGTAAAGATTCTGCGGCGTCCTCATCGAGGGCTCTGCACGATGCAGTACTCATCGCCTGAATCCGCTTCCGTGTTCGCCGCAAGGCGACCATGTCCAGAGACTCCAAAGCGTGTCTGGAGCGGGTGACGGCACCAACGAATGGAGAGAGGAAATTTCAATCATGGCTGACGAAACCACCAGCACACCATCCACCGAGCAGGCTTCTGCTCGCCCCGCTTCCAGCGGCCCTCGCACCCCGCGTCCTGCCGGCGCTCCCGGCGCAGGTGGCCCCGGCGGTCCTGGCGGACGCAAGTTCTTCCGCCGCAAGAAGGTCTGCAAGTTCTGCACCGAAAAGATCGACGCCATCTCCTACCGCGACGTTCGCCTGCTGCAGGGTTTTGTCGCCGAGCGTGGCAAGATCGTTCCGCGCCGCCTCACCGGTGTCTGCACGCGCCACCAGCGCCGCCTTTCGCTCGCGATCAAGCAGTCGCGCAACATCGCTCTGCTCGCCTTCGCAACGCGCTACTAAATTTCAAGGCGCGCTCGGGCGTGCTAACAGATTGGAGAAAGTTCCATGGAAGTCATCCTGAAGGAAGATGTACTCAAGCTCGGTCACCGCGGCGATGTGGTCAAAGTCGCTGACGGCTACGGGCGCAACTACCTGCTGCCGGAAAAGCTCGCTATCGAAGCCACCGCAGCCAACAAGGCTGTCATCGAGCAGATGAAGGCCTCCGCCGTTCGCAAGTCCGCCAAGGAGAAGGTCGACGCCGAGGCGCTCGCCACCCAGCTTTCCGCCGTTGAGCTCGTCTTCGAGCGCAAGGTCGGCGAGCACGACCACCTCTTCGGCTCCGTCACCTCGGCCGATATCGCGCACGAGCTCGAAGCGAAGGGCTACACCGTCGATCGCCGCAAGATCGCGCTCGACGATCCGCTCAAGTCGCTCGGCGAGTACCACGTTCCCGTCAAGCTGCACCGCGAGGTCACCGCTCACGTCAAGGTGACCGTCAAGGGCGATCAGGTCGAAGAGACCGCCGCACCTGCTGCAGTCGCAGCCGAGTAATCCGGACACACTCAACCCACTAAAAAACAACGCACCCGCGCTGCCCATCATGGGCCGCCGGGTGCGTCTTTTTTGTTTGCTTCATCTGCTCTTCCTAAAGCGAGCATTTTCAAGCAAGCATTTTTTAGAAGTGCTATCCGATTTTATAGGTGTCATTCCGAGCGAAGTGCGAAGCACGCAGTCGAGGAATCCCCGCATTTTGCCTGCTCAGCCTCACTCGCCAGCGCAGAATCCGGCCCGCTACTGCTCACGATGCGGATCGCTTGCCATCTCACCGCTTCGCCCTTTGAGCTGCTGCCGCAGAAGCTCGTTCTTTAGAAGCAGCTCGCCGACAAGCCGCTGCAGCTCGCTGTTACGAGCGATCAGCACGGCCATCTCTTTGTCGTCGCGATATTCCAAGATATTACTTGTATAATTCTGGTATGGGGAATAAGTCAAGCGACGGCTTGGAAAATTCATCTCCGCGTTCGGCCTCCGAGCGCCTTCTCTTCCTGCTGAAGGCCCATGGCCCGCAGACCTGCGCTGCGCTTGCCGCCTCTCTGCAGATCACCGCCGAGGCCGTCCGGCAGCAGGTCATCCGCCTCGCCGCCGAAGGGCTCGTCGACTCCGGTTCAGAGCGGGCAGGCGTCGGCCGGCCCTGCCAGGTCTGGAAGCTCACCCCCGCTGGCGAGGCGACCTTCCCCGATCGCCACGCCTTCGTCGCCACCCAGCTCATCCGCAATATCCGCAATCAGTTCGGGGAGGTTGCGCTGGAGCAGGTTCTTCACGCACACGCAGGCGATATCGAGCACGTCTATTCCGAAGAGCTTCGCTCAGCCAAAACCCTCGAAGAGAAGGTTCGCCGTCTCGCCGAGGCCCGTGCCCGCGAGGGCTACATGGCGGGCTGGCACAAACAATCCGACAACACCTTCCTCCTGTTTGAAAACCACTGCCCCATTACGGCCGCCGCAACCGCCTGCCAGGGATTCTGCAGTGCCGAGCTCAACACCTTCCGCCACCTCTTCGGCCACACCGTACAGGTCGAGCGCTCCGAACACATGCTTCAAGGAGCCCGGCGCTGCGCCTACACCATCCGCCCCAAAAGACACGCCCCGGCCAAAAAGGCAAAGTAAACAAGACGCCATTCCAGGTAAAAGGTGTGAGGACAATCACCTCCAGATAAGCCATGCCTTCAGGCTTGGCCCTCCCACAAAGCCACTGCTCTGTCGAAGGCTGGCAGCGAAGCCCCGTTGGGCCCAACGATCCACCGCCAACATCAGCGAAAATGCCTGTCAAGCCCCTTGAAATTACAACTCCCTCATTCCAAAGCAAATAAACCCAAAGAAATCTGCCGATTAGTTTCCCTCACTTCGCTACACTTAAATCAGTAGAGGCAAAACAAGAAAGCCCCAGCATTGTGCTGGGGCTAACTCATTCAGAATCAATATTTTTAGGGTTAACTTCCCTGTTTCGAATATTTTGCCCTGTGCAAATCGGCCAAATATTTGAAAACAAATACATTGTGGAATACCCCGGGGGGGTGGGGGCTACTCGTACTTCAGCGTCTGAACCGGATCCAGGCGCGCCGCCCGGTTCGCCGGCAGCGTCCCAAACAGCACACCCACCAGCATCGAGGTTGCCAGTGCAATCACTGCCGACCAGGCCGAAACAGGAATCTTGAACGGCGTCAGGAAGCTGACCGACAGCGGAATCGCCAGTCCGAGTACCGTGCCAATCAGCCCGCCCGATAGCGAAAGAAAGACAGCTTCTGTCAGGAACTGAAGCCGGATCTCGTGGCTCGTCGCGCCCAGAGCCTTGCGAATGCCGATTTCTTTAATGCGCGATTGCACATTCGCCAGCATGGAGTTCATGATGCCCACGCCGGAAACGACAAGTGTGATCGCCGCAGCCAGCGTCAGCACAATCGTCAGCATATTCGCGATCTGCTCCATCACGCTCAGCACCTGCGTCAGGTTGAAGGCCGTATAAACCGAGGTTGGACGATGACGGCTCTTGATAATCTCCAGAATCTCGGACGATGCCGGAATCACCAGAGAAGAATCCTTCATGGTGAAGAAAAGCTGCTTCACCGAATTCGTTCCTGTAAAGTAGCGCGCAACCTCATACGGAATCAGAATCGTCTGATCGCTGATCTCCGACTGCCCGAATGTCTCGACGCTCTCCTTGAAGACGCCGATAATCACAAACGGAATCCCGCTGATCGTAATGCTGTGATCGATCGCTGCGCGTGCACTGCCAAACAACGCCTTCGCAAACGGCTCCACGATCACCGCAACCTTGGTGTGCGAGACCGCATCCTGATCGTCAAAGAAGCGCCCGGAAAGGATCATCAGGTTGCGCACTTCTTTGTACTGAGGCGAAACGCCAAGCAGCATCGTGTCCTTCACAATGCCTCCGCCCATCGAGACTCGGTCATGGAACTCAAGCATCGGCGAAGCCGCAATAATGCCAGGCACCTGTTCTACGACAGCCTGCATGTCCTCGCGGGTCATAAAATCCGGCGTCGATGTATTGTCCGGTCCCACGCGGTCGCCGCCGTTGTACTGCATCTCGATCATGTTCGGACCGATCGACGAGATCAGGTTCAGCGCATACTGCTTGCCGGTAAGTCCAAGCGTAACAACCAGGATGATCGATGCCGAACCGATGATCATGCCCAGCATGGTAAGCAGAAAGCGCACCTTGCTGGCCTTGAAGCTGTCGATGGCCAGCTTTACCACTTCACTGAACATCATGGTCGAGCGCGCGCTGGCCAGCGTCTTCTCAAACGAGGTCCGTCTCGAAGACCGTGGAAGCGCAGCGGGTTTTGGCAGATTCGCGGTGGCCATGAGTCAGGTCCTGATAAAACAGGACAACAATTAGACGCTTCCAGTATCGCAGCGATGCACCACGTTCGGCTACGGTTATACTTAATAAGAACCCGTAAACGAACCGCAATACGGGATCAGGTCCGGCCCGTCGCAAGGACGCCAAGTCGTTGCACAGAGCCGGATACCTGGGAATGATCCCCGCGGAGGGATGTGTGAGCGGTTGAAACAGGCGGTCTTGAAAACCGCTTTGGGCGAAAGTCCAACGGGGGTTCGAATCCCTCTCCCTCCGCCATCAATCTTTCCAATACAATCCAGTAGAGTCCAGTAAGGATAACCAAAGCCCGCTAAACACGCGGGTTTTATTATTTTCTTTGTCCAGTGAAGTCCTTTGACGTACAGTGAAAGCCGGGCTTTGGTGGGGGTAGATTAGGGGTACAGGCCCGCTGGGGGTATGAAATCTACCCCCTGTCCACGGTCACCTCAGCGTATCAGGCATATAAATGTGATTGATCAGCACTCACAACCCTGTCATAGATAGAGACCGGACGCCCCCTGTGTTCAATAGCCTGAGTTGTTGAATCGACCTGATCATCATGTTTACCACCGGGAATCCAATCCCTAATAGTCATCATCATGTGTTTGCCGATATGAATCCCACGCGGGGATCGGAAAAGCATTTCTTAGTTACGTATCAGGGAACGAAATTCCCTTGTATGGGATCTTCTAAATTGCTTAAAGGCTGGATAGGGGGCAAAGTGCAAGACTTTCCGAGCGCCCATTGTTGCGTTGTAAAACAAGCATTGGAGTGCTCGCGATGTGCGAGTTCTTACTGTCCCGCTGAATTCGCTTTTGCCAGTACTTGAATAGAGTGAACTATGTTCCCCGATGCAGCTTGAACAGTGATCACGCGGGTGCCGGTGTCTGTTGGGGTCTTACCTAATCCGCAGCCGAGGAGAGTAAACAGCGAAATACAGGCCAGTACCACCATTCGTCTCTTCCTGTAACAGACGCAGGGCAGGGCGAATACAAGAGCGAACATGGTTACTGAAGATGAATGCAAGTAGTTCACCGTCGTCATCGGTCGAATCGTAAGTGAGGATGACCCAGCCCCGGCCATTGTGGCGGGAGAGAAGTCGCACGAATATCCCTCGAAAGCGCTATCAGGGCAGGACAGACTAACCGCCCCACTCCATCCGTTGTCCGCATTCAACTGCAACTGGATCACATTCGTTGGCGAAGGGTCGCCGGAGCGGCCGTATAGAGCGAGAATCGGGCTTGAGGAAGCCCATTGCAGCGAAAAATCCGGACCTCCAGGATAGGTGGTCGAGAGGGCCACACGGGAACTGCTGGGCGCATATTGATCTGTGCCTGCGTAGCTGGCGTAAAAGGCGTGCGCGGCGGAATCAATGTGGTCTACATGGAACGTTACAAGGCCCGATGAGGCGATACGCCCAGTGCCGATGATCTCGCCATCTTCAATAAGAGTTACTGCTCCAGAGGGGTTTCCACTCAGAGAACCGACCATTGCAGTCATGATGGTTGCTGAGTTACTCCGGTCAGTTGCGACTCCGGTAAACAAAACGTACGAGCTATGAAGAGTTGCCGCCGCTGCCGTCACATTGACGGATGTTGTCGTCGCACGACTGGACGCAAAGATGCCGTTCGCGTTATAGACCGCGGTGAGAGTGTGTAACCCCGTGACCAGTGACGAGGTGTTGAAGAGAGCCGTACCTGTGTTGTTCAGCGAAATAGTTCCGAGTGATTTGGAGCCATCGAAAAAGGTGACGCTTCCATTAGGAGTGGATGCAGAAGATGTCACCACTGCCCGAACGGCAACCACCGTACCTGCGACAGATGTCGAGTTTGAGGTGGATACCGTGATTGCCGTAGGAATCGCCGTGATCGTAATTGCTACCGCTGAGGATGTGCTGGGCTCGAAGATAGCGTTTCCAACCTGACTGATTACCGGGAAAAAGCCTTGATAGACGGCTTTCAGCGTGTGGGATCCGACACTGAGCAGATTTGTCTGCAGCGTGGCCGATCCGGTCACTGACACTTTGCTCTGCCCAAGCACCGAGGTCCCGTCGTAAAACGTAACGACACCATTCGCGACTACCGCTGGTCCAGTAACGGCGGCATTCATCGTAACGTAGTCGCTGGCCAGGGTTGTTGTTGGGGACGCGGTCAGAGCCGTCGAAGTGGGATAGTCCGGCTTGAGAACTGTAAGCGCGCCACTTATCCAGGCGGCGGGATAGTATCCGTCGCCGGAGTATACTCCCGCAACAGTGTGAAGCCCATAGAAAATAGATTGTGTCGTCTGACCAGGGACGCTAATCGTGGCGCTGCCGTTTTGGACGGAAGCTGCTCCAACCTGCACTCCGTCAACGCTGAACTGAACCGTACCGCTGGGAGCGGGATCGCCAGAGGATGTGGGCGACAGCGAAGCCGTCAGGGTGAAGTTTGCGTTGTAAGCCACCGTGCCAGGACTTGCAACGATCGCTCCTGAAATCGCACGCCGCTGGTCTGGCTGATTCAACAGGAGGGTGAGAATATTGGATCCAAACGGTCCCAGAGAAGACGAGTTTACGGCGAGCAGATCGGGATAATGATCGCCGTTGAAATCACCGGGGCTGAGTGTCTTAAAGGACGCGCCAGCCACGTAGTGCCGTTCACCGCCGAAGACCTTATTGCCGCCGTTGATCATTGCAGAGATTAAAACACCATCGGTCATAACAACATCGACCTTACCGTCATGATTGACATCCAACAGATAGAGCGAGTTGTAAGGGTGAGTAATGGGAAGAATCTGGGTTGAACTGACGCTGCCGCTGCCATCACCATAAAACACGACAATGCACCATGAAGATATCGAGGTGAACGCGTTGGCTTGATAGCCAAGCGCAACCACGTCTGCATTGCCATCGCCGTCGAGATCGCCAATTCCTGCGAAACCATTGGATGCTGTCGTCGCACCCAGCTTGACTTGCATTGCTGCGGTATCTACCGTGCCCGCTGCGCGAAAAGTCCCGTCACCGTTGCCAACCCATACCTCTAGGACTTGCTGGTTCTGCTCGTACAGAGCGGCATCCGGGTGGCCGTCATGATTAAGGTCGCCAACTGCGGCTAGAAGCGGCGAAAGGTTTCCCCATCTCACAGGTGGGAGGATTGTGGTCACCTTTGTCGGCGTGCGGCTTGTTGACCCCATCAATGACGTCAGAGTGTAGATATAGTTGCTCGCTATATCTATGGTCGGCCCCGTCATCCCAACGAAGTCACTCTGTCCATCTCCGTTAAGATCGCTAACTATCCCTGAAGTCACCCCAGCGGTTACTGCACCTGGTGAAAATTTTCCATCGCCACTGCCATAGAAAATCTGGATACCCCCATTGCCAGAGACGGCATCGAGCTTTCCATCGCCGTCGAAGTCGCCTACCGCATTGCCGATATACGTCATGCTTACGCCGGGCGTCGAAGGTCCAGCGGAAAGCCCTCCGGATGCGGAGCCGAAGAAGGTCTGAAGGCCATCACTCTGAAGGATGAGTGCATCGTCTGTTCCATCGCCATTGAAGTCGCCAACGATTGCGTTGAGTGCAGTCTTGCCCGTGTCGATGAGCGTCGTGCTGCCAAGGCTCCCTGTAGTCCTTCCGAAGAGCAGGACGATCCCGCCCTCAGTTGCGCTGGCGATGTCCTGAATGCCGTCCCCGTTGAAATCTGCCGTAACAGTGCCAAAGACGTTCGCGGCGCCGGCAGTTACTACCTGCGCTGCGCCTAACGTAGTCCCTGCCGCGCCCGGCAGTATCCGAAGTCCTGCGGACGTGAGAGCAACGTAATCAATCAGTCCATCCCCATTAATGTCGGCTGCCGACAAAATGGAGTCTTTCGCTTCAAGCTGGGTGGGGAGTTGAAGAGCGGACCCGAAGCTGCCGTCAGACCTGCCCGGCAAGATCCAGACGTTGCTCTGAGCCTCGGTGCCGACAAGATCGGCAATGCCATCGCCGTTCACGTCCTTATATAACGTAAATGAGGCATAGTTTGTGCTGCTGAGGCCGGCCGAGTAACCGGGACCCTCGACGAAGCCGCCGCTTCCATCACCGAAGTAAACAACTGCAGACGTAGTACCGCCTGACGAAAGGACGAGAACATCGAGCTTACCGTCGACGTTGTAGTCCCCTGCGTAGACAAGCGAAGGCCGACCGGTATTATATTTCGTGTTGTTAAACCTCGAACTGTAGGAAAAGTGGCCTGCTCCGTCGCCCGCTAGAAAGTAAAGGCCGCCATTCAACGGATCAGCAACGACAAGATCAATTTTACGATCGCCATTAAAATCTGCTATCCCGGGCTTGAACGTGACGAAAGCAGAGTTTGCCAAAGATGAAATATTCGACACAATCGGTGCGCCAAACGTTCCGTCGCCGTTGCCAGGAAGCATAAAGATCGCATACGTTGTCGGCAGCGAGTTACCCACACCAGCAAAGATGAGGTCTGCCTTGCCGTCTCCATTGATGTCGGCAGAGCTGAGATAGCAGCTTCGCCCGGTGTAATAACGGCAGGCATCGGCTGGCAAAGCGATCGTTTGGCCAGGCGTAAATGTGCCATCTCCGTTGCCCAGCAAGACGTGCAGCGCACCCACGACGCTACCATCGATATAGATTAAGTCTTGCTTGTTATCACCATTCCAGTCTCCGACCGCAAGAGCGCCCGGATCATTGGCAGTTGGTAGAAGAGTGGGGTTCTGAAACTTACGGGTCTGTGGCCACGACAGCGCCGGAAGAGCTAGAAGTAGGAGGCAAAACAAGCGGCGCATTATTTTAGAAAATCCAGATTTTTTGCCCTAAAGAACAAATTGGAAAATACCATGAGAGAAACTTGATAGCAATTGGAATCTGCTGTGACATACTGTCCCTCAGCGCCTTGGTTAAGAGGTCTGTTTTCTGCATGAACTTTCGTAAGGGAGTTGTTTCTCACAAAGCTGCTGTCTCGATTGCCTGGATTATTTGCTCCACTTACCTCGTCCTATTCGGAATGATATTGGCTGGGTGCGGGAGCGGCAGTGGAAACAGTTCAGGCAATGCTGGTGGTGGTAGTTCAAACACCGGCGATTACTCTCTCTCCGTGCAGCCCACCAGCGTAACGTTAAGCCCCGGCGGCAGTCAGACTGTTACAGTCTCTATCCAGGCGCAAAACGGTTTTGCCTCGAATGTTAACGTCTCCGTGACGTCGCTTCCTGCAGGAGTTACCGCCTCACCGTCTTCCTTCGCCATCTCTTCGGCCACACAGGTAGTCACGCTTACTGCGGCTGCGTCAGCAGCGAGTGTCAGCAACAGCATCGCCACAATACAGGGCGTCAGCGTCTCTCTCTCTCACCAGGTCCAACTAACCATTACGGTCAACACTCCTGCGAGTGGTGGTCCTAGCTCGCGGTCGAAGTTTCTTCGTACCGATTCCACGACAGCATATACCGCATTCCCACCTCCGAACTGGACCGTCTTTCATTCGCCGACAAGGCGATTCTTCGCGTCGGACCCCTATACGAACCATCTGAATGTCATCGACTCTGTTGCTCAGAAGCAAATAGCGACACTAACGATTCCTGGAGCATTCGGGATGGATCTAGCTCCGGACGGGAGTGTGCTCTATGTCGGCACGATGCTCGGAGACCTTTATGTAATCGATCCGGTCCAGTTGTCGGTCATCAGGCGATACGCCGCAAATACAATCAGCCCGTTTGGCTTCACCGCGAATGCTGTCTATGCCTTGGCAAACGGTAAGCTTCTCCTCGAGCGCTACAATCTCATTCCCGGCTATTCATGGATAGATGGTAATGGCCCCCTTGCCCTATGGAATCCCGCCGATAACTCAATAGTTACTTTCGTCGATCCGGGAAACTTCGGTGGCCAAAAACCGGAAAAACCAATCTGCCTCGCAGGATTTGAGCACGGCGTTCTTACCAATAACCGTACTCGTATCCTGCTCAGTCCAGTTCAAACCTCTCAGGGAAGCGCGATCCTCTGTTCCTTTGATCCGATTGCGGACACATGGGTCTGGTCTTCGACGATGTCAGATAGCGGGAACAGCGCGCTCTCAACCATTGCAGTCAGTCCAGACGGCAACACCGTGGCGGCCTCCACCGGAAAAACGGTCTACGTTCTCGATGCCGCGACACTAAAACTCAAAAACTCTTTCCCCATCAAGTCAACACAATCTCTCTTAAACTACCCGAGTGCCGTCATTGGATCCGACAATCAGACCCTGTACATCAGCGACCTTGGATCCTTTGTCTATGCCTACAATTTGTCTACAGGCACTCAGATTGGATGGCTGCCCAACATACAGACGACTTACTCCTCAGCTTCACCGAATATCTCTTTGATGCAGGCGATCAGCGATAACGGTCTTATTGCAGGTGTCATGGATCAAGGAGTTGCTCTGCTCGATCTCATAGCAATTAATTCAAGTCCGGTGGGTACTGCATTTGGCCCGTCTCAGCTAAGCAAAGCCTACGGTCCGGCCAATGGAGGAACCCAAACCTCCTGGAATCCGAGCCAGCGGGGATTATCGAGCTCTCCAAAATTGAGCGGCGCATTTTTCGGTAACAACAGAGCCGCCAACCCTTCGATTAGCTCAAGCGGCAACCTCACCATCTCCGCAACGTCGCCCAGTGGGACGCCCGGTCCTGTGGATGTCATAACGTTGACATCTGACGGCAGCGAACAGCTCCTTCCCGAAGCGTTCTCTTATGGTCCCTGGGTCGTCGAAGCACCCACAGCGTACGCAACCGCAGACGGAGGTGGCTCCGCACAGATCTACGGTTACGGATTCGGCGCCGCCGGAAATCCCAGTAATCAACCAGTCGTGGCTCCGCCTTCGGATCTGCAGGTAGTGGCTGGAAGCGGCACGGCTCAAGTCACAGGTTTCATACCCTCCGCATACCAAAACAACTTCCTGTCCTCGCCTTTCCCTTTGGTTGGCGTACAGTTCACCGTCCCGCCCGGTACGGCAGGGACGGCTTCGGACATCACGATCACCAATTCCGCGGGCTCGACCAGCGTCAAACAGGCGATTAGCTACGTGCCCGCTACAAAGAGTTTTCCCGTAAGCGACGCCAAGCTGGTGGATGGTATCTACGATCCACGACGCGATGTGTACTACTTTACTGACACCAACCAGGTTCGCGTCTTCTCACGTTCTCAGGGCGCCTGGCTGAATCCCATCGTGATTCCACCGCCTCCGAAGGCCTACAGCTCACAGCGCCTGCTCGGCATAGCTCTTTCTCTCGATGGTTCCAAGATGGTGGTTTCGGACGCTGGGGCTTTGGCGATCTACATTATCGACCCTGATAACCCAGCCTCAATCAAGAGCTACTCCGTCGTCATACAGACATACGGCGATCCCGTTACAACCACACCCTCAGGGGTTGCGATCACTAACTCTGGAACCGTTTACTACACGGCTTATGACAGGAATGGAACTGGAGCACCCTTTCTGCTCTCGTTGGATACGACTACGGGAAAGGTTTCCCCCTTTGGAGGGTTTGTTTATACTTTCTCATCGCAGGGAGCATATCAGTATGGTCGTCTCCCCATGAGCGCGGACGGCACAAGAATCTATCTCAATAACTATGGCACGGTCGCCGCCTTTGACACCGCGACTGGAGCCGTCACCTACCCCTTCGGGACAAATACTCAAGGGCAGGGCTTTATAGGACAAGGCGGATTCGAGATTGTGCTGGCTGCCAACCAAACCAGCCTCTTTGCCGACGGTCTCATGATGGATAGCAGTCTGAATGTTTTGGGAATCGAGGCGATGAACTGGCGAGAAGCCTTCGACGCGACGCCTGTCTACGGCGCAACAATGTCACCCGACGGCGGTCTATTATTCCAACCTAACCTGAAGTCAATTGACGTCTTTGACGGAAGAACCGGCGCTTTTCGGTCGCGTGTATCGCTTCCAATCAAGGTCTCTTCCAGCTATCGCGCGCTCGTTAGCGACCCGAAAGACAGTGTGCAGATCGCCATAGTGGATGGCGGCGCCGGAATTGCAATCATCGATCTTGGATCCATACCTGAGCCCGACCCCATTCCTTTCTTAAGGTCGATATCAGGGCCGAATCCGCAGATCCAGGAATCGCCCGCGCAGCCGCGAAGAACACCGATACCCGCGACACTGCCACGGCATCGAACCCAGCCCCTGTTCGACGGTTCCATCGTTCGTTGAAATGGCTACCATCCAGAGGAAGGGCTCTCTTTAAGCAAGTTCGAGGGCCTCGGCTGGTCCAGTCACTCTAGAATCAGGAAGGGTCCAGAAAAACCGCTAAAGATCGCCTAGCAGCGACTAGCCCAAATTCAGGGAATGCAATTCCCTGATACATGATTTTAATTCCCTGTTCTGCAAAGGCCGGATTGACTAGAGTGCAATAAATATCCTGAAATAAGAGTGATAGAACCATTTCCCATTGGGCAACGAAACCAGAATCGAGAAATTCCTTGTATTTTTCCTTGATAACAGGGAATTGATCGCAGAGAGCAGTTCGATTGAGACTGCATCCACCGCCATCTCGCCTTATCGATTCGCCTTGTAAGTCCGGATCGGTATCCGAGTGCATAAAAAATCGTGCCTCCTCGGCTACGTTTCCAGCCATTGGTGAATTGCGTGGATCGTTCTTACCCAGATTGTCCTCCTGCTCAGAAGGGTGAACGAGGTGTACCCGAATCGAAATTCAGAATTCGATTCGGCACTGAAATGCGATCATGCGTGGTGAGCTATCACCACCAAGGCCTACACCAAGTAATCCTGTTGGTGGCGATATTGTATTTTGGAGCGTCCCGAACCGGGCTGGGATTGCCCCTCCTGGCACACCCGCTTCCACCTCGCTGGGTAAGGCGAAGTTTGGGTGGTTAAAAGCGTTGAACATCTGCGCATCCAGACGGAGCGCCACCTGTTCACGAATGGGGAACGACTTCGTGATGTAGATATCGGAGTTTACATAACGTGGTCCACGTACGGAGTTTCGTCCTGAGTTGCCGAATTGGCAATTTGTGAGGGAATCCCCTCCAGTACACGCTCCGGTCGCTGGGTCGATAACCGAGATAAAAGCATTCGGGTTGAGCCACTGCTTCGTACCCGCGATCGTCACGCCCGCAACTGGGGTTTGGCTGTAGATGGGCACGCCTGATACACGATTGGCATATGCTGGGGCAGCAAACTGTACGGTGCTTGCTCCGCTAGCCTGAAATACGCCGTTCCCGTTGGCAATGTACGGTTGACTGAGCACACTAAATGGCAGACCAGAGTGGAAGAATGCCGTTTCAGAGAAAGACCAGCCTCCAAAGATATGGCGCAAAACAGGATGGCGGGAATGGAACGGTATCTGGTAAAGGCCAAATGCAGAAACATTGTGTCGGACATCGTAATCGCAACTTGCATATTGACGCCTCAGCTCACCGGGAAGTGGTGACATTAACCCTTGAGTTGAGAACGCGAGCAGACCGCCATTGGATATCTCATCGAGACAATGGCTGACCGTGTAGTTTCCACGTAGTGTCAGTCCGCCAAGCTGTTGGGTATAGGCCATTTGCAGACCGGCATAATTGCTGCCTGCATCCGTGCGGAATTCGGTTACATTACCGAAGCGTTGGTCGAGGGGTCGCTGATAAGGGAAGGGAGCAAAACATCCATCACAAACGGTCTGATAACCGTTGAGTTGAACCTGGAAAGGCTCGTGCAATCCTCGTGTTCCAACAAAATCCATGCGCAGATTGCCGCGTGTCCCGATCTGTTGTTCTATGCCAAGGTTGTACTGGTAATAATAGGGCATCTGGAGCTTCCCACTGGGAAAGGTATTGAGGCTTACTGCCAGTGGACATGTCGGATCGCCAGGTTGTATTCCCACACATGGCTGGCCACCCGATCGAAATGCTGTCTGAAACAAATTATTAGCGCTGACGGTCGCATCGATAGCGCTGCCAGGAACTCCAGGGGCAATAGCTAGCCCGCCAACTTGTCCACCAATTCCTCCGACGAATGTAGGATCGTTGGGTGCATTCATGGCTGCAAGATCGGCGATCTGCATTGGGATGATGTCGTTGAACACTCCAAAGCCACCATGAACTGCTGTGTGAGGCAAGAATTGGTAGGCGAACGAAACACGCGGCTGGTAGATAAACAGGGGAGTTTCTGAAAATAGGTTGCGAACATTACCAATAACGACCTGATTGAGCGGCTGAATGGTCTGATGTGAAGCATCAAGAAAAGAGCCGGCCATTCTGGAGAAGAGATTTTTTGCACTCGTTATGTTCGTATTCCAGGTAACTCGCATGCCATAGATCAGAGTCGCTTTTGGCAATGGCTTATAGGTGTCCATCGCATAATATTCGAGATTGCCGGCAGAGACGCGCTCGCTGAGGGCTACTGGAAAACTCTTGCTTGCTGTATAGGCGGCGCCATAGGTGAACTGCGCCAGATTGTTGTAGGTTACGGTGGGGACAGTCCCTTGCCCCAAATCATAATTACTCACGTCGAGGCGGCGAGTATTGATGCCGAACTTCCACGTATGCTGCTTGTGTGTCCAGGTCAGGTTGTCATTGATCTGCCACTGCGTCACCTTCCGACCCTGTGGGTATGTATTGTTGTTACCGCCGATGGTGGTGAACGGTACGCTGCTGCTGCCCGAAGTAAGGACGATTGGAAATGCCTGTTGTACCTGTGAGTAGTTATTGGGTTCAAAGATACTCGAATACCAGCTTGCACCTGGGTTGAACTGATTCACTACAGAAGAGCTGAACAAATGCGTGTAGCCAGCAACCAGCGTACGTTGCGGCTGCGGCGAATACGCATTGAAAATGGCATTAATTGGGTCGGTGTAGGCAGCTTGAAGTCCAGTGTCTTGCTGGAAGCGATACCAAACGCTGTCTTTGGCATTGATCGTATGATCGATCTTTACGACGACAAGATTTTCGGTATCGCTATTATTGAGCGATGCCTGACGCTGACTGGCACAGCCGTCGCTGTTTGTCCCAAGCGGGCACCCAATAATCGGTACTGGTGATCCACCCGGTTCCGGCAATAGAGAGAACATCTTCTGATAGAACGGAATTTCGTCAGGCTGTGCTGGGAGCGTCCTACCTGTTACGGAATCAGTTCCACCGATGGCTAATTGCTTCAAAACGTACTCTTGGTAAGCAGGAGTGGGCAAAGTGATTTGGGAAACAATCGGCAAAGCGATACGGATGCCTTCATAGTGTCCGAAAAAGAAGAGTTTATCTGCGCGGATCGGACCACTGACACTGGCACCGAATTCATTGACCGTAGATCGAGGCTTCCTGGCGATGCTATCTGGGGTGTCATTAGCGTGGAGGAAGTAGTTTTTCGCATTGAATAGAGAACCATTCCATATCTCGTACATATCCCCGTGAAATGCGTTCGTTCCTGACTTGGTGAAGTAGTTGACTTGAGCGACAGCGTAGCGCCCCTGGTCGACCGCAAACGAGTTTGTGTTCACTGTTGCTTCCTGAACCGCATCGAGTCCAATGACGAGATTGGTTGAGAGACCAATATTCAGTCCGAGCCATGGATCGTTCGTGTCGTACCCATCGAGAATGTATCCGTTCGAAGTTGCCGGCAAACCATTAAATTCAACATTGCCATAGCCGCCTGGGGCCTTAGCATCATTGGATGAGCCAGCTGTATTCATCAATGCTCCTTGTGCGAACTGGGCCAAATATGTCAGATCCTGGCCCGGATTCGGCAAGCTCTTGATCGTCTTCGCCTCGATGGTTGTGGTTGTATTCGGATTGTCGAGGCTGAGTAGTCCCTGTTGTGCGGTTACGTCGACCGCCTGATTGCTTGATTGAATCTGAAGCACAAAATTTAGAGCAACAGTTCGACCGACACCAACCGAGGTAGGTTTGGATTTCGAGACGGCGAAACCAGAGGCTTCAACCGTCACTTCATAAGTAGCCGGATTGATTTGAGAGAAAAGAAAATGGCCAGTCGCGTCTGATTCGCTTATGCGTGTTGCCCGCGTATTCGTATCGATCAGGGTGATGATTGCGCTGGATATAGCTGCACCGCTCGAATCTACAATCTCGCCTGTGAGCGCGCTGCTGGTCCCGCTTTGCGCCAACAACACGCATGCATTAACTATGGTTAACTCGAATAAAAGAATAAGGCTGTATTTCCATGCTCGAATCCGTTGCACGTCGGTCTCCGTTTATACAAGTGGTGATTGCCGCAGGGGAATCCCAAAAAGGTGCTGGGAGGATATTTAGGTCTACCTAAATTAATTAGGTACACCTAAAATAAGGACAGTGTCAAATCAGGGACAGGAAAGAGCATGAAAACGCGACGCACAAATCTGAATACGGAATCGGTAGACAACTATCTGAAGGCCATTTTTATGCTGGGTGGTCCAGAGGAAGATCGGGTGACCAGTACCGCTCTTGCAGAAAGGTTGGGAGTTGCTCCTGCATCGGTCACCAATATGCTTCAAAAGCTTGCGCTATCTCCTGCTTCATTTGTGGAGTATGAGTCTCGCCGCGGCGTACGTTTGTCGGCTGCAGGTAGGCGCCGAGCCCTGGAGATTATCCGCCATCATCGTTTGTTGGAGGCGTTTCTGTACGAAGTGCTCGATTATCCGATTGAAGAGATCCACGATGAAGCTGAGCGATTAGAGCATTTTATCTCGGAGCGTTTTGAAGAGCGTATCGCCGCAAAGCTGGGGCACCCAAAATTTGATCCTCATGGACATTGCATTCCCGCTTTGGACGGGAAGATGCCCAAGCAGACCTCCAGGTCGCTGGCGGACATCGAGGAAGATGGAATATTTATCGTAGACAGTGTTTCGGACGAGAATGCTGTCTTGCTTAAAAACCTTAAAGCGCATGGCATCATCCCGGGAATACGCTTACAGGTCTCCAGCTCTACTCAGAAAAATCTGGCTCTGCAAGCTATAGGTATATCGAAGATTCTGCACCTTCCCCGATCCCTCGCCGAAACAATCCAAATCAGGTTCGCAAAATGACCAACAATATCCACATTTCGTTCACCCTGGATGCAGGTGGCGAGGTGCATCCAGGGTGAAAGCTGATTAGGTGTAATTTAGTCGTCTCCGAATAACGCGATAAGTGCAGTCCGGTCCCCAGGGAAAAATTCTGTTTCCCAAAGCCCAAGACGGTTTCATGAGTGTCTATGTAGCCATGAGGGATGGCATCTCGGAGATATGCGAATCGTTGCGAGAAATCTGTGCGGCGGCGAGACGTGCCGTTCGAATGCGCGCGGGTGAGCAAGAGACATAATCAATACCGAGTGTGGAGAAGAAGTGTATGGATGCAGGATCTCCTCCGTGCTCCCCACAGATGCCAATTTTGATTTCAGGATTTGTCTCCCGTAACCCATTGATGGCGATACGAATCAGGTTTCCAACACCCTCGCGGTCGAGAGTGACGAAAGGATCGGACGGTAAGATCCCGTGCTCAAGATAGTGATTGAGGAAGACACTGGAGTCGTCGCGGGAGAGTCCAAAGGTCATCTGCGTGAGATCATTTGTCCCGAAAGAAGCGAAGTCAACATATTGAGCTATGGTGTGAGCGCAGATAGCTGCCCGTGGTAGTTCAATCATGGTGCCTACAAGATAGGGAATAGACATACCTGCGTGAGCGAAAACCTCGGATGCCACATGATCAATGCGCTTCCTAAGCCATGACATTTCTTCGGCGCTGGCGATGAGCGGGACCATGATTTCAGGGACAGTTTTGTAGCCCTCCCTGATCACGTTGATAGCTGCCTGCAGGATTGCCTTAACCTGCATCTCGAGTATTTCGGGGTACGTGATGCTGAGGCGGCATCCGCGATGCCCCATCATCGGGTTTATTTCCGTAAGCGCCTGGATGCGTTCTGTAAGTTGTTTGAACTTGCGGACCTCACGGTTCGTGATGGCGGCATTCTCCAAATCGGCGCGTGCCTCGTCGAGGGAAGGAAGAAATTCATGAAGCGGTGGATCGAGGAGTCGGATGGTCACAGGCAAGGGCGACATCTCGCGGAAAAGCGCCTCGAAATCATGCTGTTGCATGGGAAGCAGCTGCTCAAGCGGAGCCTGACGATCCTCTGTGCTGGAAGCGAGAATCATGGCTCGGACGTGCGGGAGCCGTTCCGGAGCGAAGAACATATGCTCAGTCCTGCAGAGGCCAATGCCGCGTGCACCTGCAATGCGAGCCTGCACGGCGTCGAGCGGTGTATCGGCATTAGCGCGAACGTCCAGTGTGGCAATATCTTTTGTCCAGTCGAGCAGAGTTTGCAGCGCCTCGTTTTTCTCGTCCGGCGCACGAAGCAGTAGTTGTCCAGAGAAGATGCGGCCTGTAGAGCCGTCGAGAGATATCCAGTCGCCTTTATGAAGCGTTTGGTCACCGATGCGAAGCACGGAGGCAGCCTTGTCGATGACGATCTCCTTAGCTCCTGTGATGCAGCATTTACCCATTCCGCGTGCGACAACGGCCGCGTGGCTGGTAGCTCCACCATGCGCTGTAAGAAAGCCTGCAGCCAGCGCCATGCCATGAATATCCTCGGCAGTGGTTTCGTGGCTGATAAGGATGAGCGGGTCGTGATCAGGTTGTTTTGCCATACGCACAACTTCGGCAGAGGAGAAAGCGATTCTTCCGACTGCGGCTCCTGGCGATGCAGCTATTCCTGTTGTAAGCAATGTTGGGTACGAGGTAGTGAAATCGAGTTGCGGGGCAAGAATCTCGCTGATACTGGCAGGATTGACACGCGAGATTGCTTCATCTTTGGTAATGAGATTTTCGGCGACCATATCGACGGCGGTACGAACAGCTGCGATAGCGCTTCGTTTTGCCGAGCGTGTCTGCAACAGGAACAGCTTGCGGTTCTCGACCGTGAATTCGAAGTCCTGCACGTCGCGGTAGTGCTGCTCAAGCTGCATAACAATGGCCGATAGCTCCTCATAAACGTCCGGCATGCTTCGTTTGAGAGAAGCGATAGACACGGGTGTGCGTGCACCAGAGACGATATCTTCCCCCTGCGCGTTTGCGAGAAACTCTCCAAATATCTCTTTCTCTCCAGTAGAGGGATTGCGCGTGAAGCCGACACCGGTTCCGCTCTCTGCGCCGGCATTGCCCATCACCATGGCCTGTACGGTGACTGCAGTGCCGAGGTCATCGGAGATGCCATTGAGTCTGCGATAGAATCTGGCGCGCTCATTGCTCCAGGATTCAATGACGGCTTGAATGGCAAGCTGTAGTTGCTGATCGCCGTTGTCCGGAAACTCTTCGCCCGTGGAGCGTAAAACAACTGCCCGAAGCTGATGAATCGCTTCTCGGAGAGCATCATCGGAGAGAAGGCCGCCACTACTGTGATTCGCGTAGATCGCTGTCATCACCTGATCGAGATCGCCTTTAGGCACATCCAGAACGACTGCGCTGAACATCTGGATGAGGCGACGGTAAGAGTCCAGGGCGAGCTGCGTGGAGCCACTTTGCGATACGAGGCCATCGATAGAGGATTGCGAAAGACCGACATTCAGAATCGTATCCATCATGCCGGGCATGGAGACAACAGAGCCGGAGCGAACGCTGACCAGAAGGGGATTTTGTGCGTTATTAAATTCGCGTCCCATGGTTTCCCCTAGCCACTGCATGGCTGCTTTGATCTCTTTGGTAAGAGATGGGGGAAGGGTCCCGTGCTTGAAGTAGTGGTGGCAAGCGTTAGTGCCGATGATGAATCCTGGAGGCACCGGAATGGAAAGCCGCGACATCTGAACGAGGCCTGCACCTTTATTGCCTAGAAGTGCGCGCATGGAGTCATCGGCATCGGCAACGCCATTTCCGAAACGGTAGACATATCGTTCACTACGCACCATGATTCTGCTCCATGCCGTTCTGGCTTTGAATTGAGTCGCTGAAGATGGCCCAGGCTCTTTCAGAAGGAAGATGAGGAAATACGATTGCGCCAAATTGCGTGTAGAGGTAATGGTCGAAGCCTAGCAGCTTGATCTGGCGCTCACGCTCGGCATGATCTGCTTCACTGGATTGTTCTCCAATGAGGCGTGAGGAGTAACAGAAGGCCAGCCGCTTTGCTGGAAATGCTGTGCGAATTTCTGTGGCAAATTTTCTGGCCTCAAGAGAATTGAAGCCAGTGCTCTTATAGCAGAGAACGTCGGCACTCGGAGCGTACATCAGGGAGCGAGCAATGGCTGCATCGATACCTCCGCAGTATGCCTGCAGGTTCTCTTGCGTTACAGCGCCGCTGAGATAGCGATGGTCACATACATCGCCATTCCCATCAATGGCTACAGCCGTTTTGGCTTCGGTGCAGGCAAAGACAGTAAGTTTGATACCAAGAGAGCCTGCGACCTCTTTTGCAGCCCGCATCCTTCGTAGTACGCCCACAGCAGAAGTAAGCGCAGGGCCTGATGAACGCGATGGATGGCTAGTCTGGTGGCAATACTCCTCCGACCGCATGGCGATCGCGCCTGCATCCATAAGGTGCTTTACAAGATGAAGAGAGTTATCAAAATAGAGAGATCCCGGGTGCCATGGTGGTGCCGTGGGTTGCAGGGGTAAAAGAGGCATTGTTCCATCCTGTATGCGGTTCGAAATGAAGGGGCCAGCAAGTACGGTCACTCCCATGTCGTGACCATATCGATTGAGGGAGTATGGCATCAACCCCCACTAGGACAAATCGGACGATTGGCCTTAATGTCTTCTTGCGGATAGAAATGGATGTTTTGTGGGATACGTAATAAGTGCGCGTCCTGCTAATTGGATACGACGCAACAAGGTGGTCCGACCAAGTAGACCGAAACGGCGCGATCCACTAGACTCTGCTGGTGACAGTTCTCTCAAGAGCAGTTCTCAATAAGTTGAACGATGCGCTGCTTCATCGCAGAATCCAGGAGGGCAGGGAGCTGCTGGATAAATTGCGCAAAAGCGCAAACCAGATGTCTGCATCAGACAGACATGCAGCAGCTCTTGTTTTTTGCCTGTCGCAGTGGATGGATATCGGATACGGAAACCTGCAGACGTTGGATGAGCTCCTGGCAAAATTTGCCAGGAGCGATCGCGGACAGATGATTTTTGTAGATTTCATCCAGCTAAAGATGGCCGAGGCTTACAGGGCGTTTGCAGTAGAGAATGCGCAGAAGGCGATTGCTGAGCTCGACTTTGTTCTGCAGATAGAACCGGCGATCGTTGGCTTGCAGGTGATTGCTCAAGCTCATTTCTGGAAGGGCCGGGCACACAGATCGCAGGGAGAATATGAACTGGCGCTGCAGCATATTTTGAAGGCGAAAGATGCAGCGTTGGAATTGAAGGCTCCGGAATTCGTTGCTTCGATGAAGATTCATGAAAGCTGGCTCCTGTTCCAAAAAGGACAACGGCGTGAGGCATTTCGGTTGCTGGATGAAGCGGAGAAAAAGCTGGCGACGACGGAGCATTATCTGGCGTTAGGTAATCTTGAATCCGCGCGAGGGCGGTTTGTGCGTCGGTCAGGAGAGTATGCGAAGGCCGTAGAGCATTTTGGGCGTGCGGTGGCCATCTACTCACGTCGGTTCTCTGATCATCCAAATCTGGCGCGCGCGCTCGTCAATATGGCGTATGTCAAACGAATGATCGCGCTGGATTTGCGCGAAAGGATTGGCGAAGATCGCGCCACAGCCGCACAACATAATCGCTGCCGTGAGATATGCCAGGAGGGGTTGGAGCTATTGAAGCAGGCCGGTAGCATCTACTCCCAACGAAATCATATGACCGGGCAGGGATCGGTTTTTGTGAATGCTGGCTATCTTCACCTTGATTGCGGAGATATTGACCTGGCTGAAGACGAGGCGGAGAAAGCTTATCAATTAGGCGAACGAAGACAGGACCACATCCTCATGGCTCGAGCACGTACGCTGCAGTCGATTCTGCATCATGAACGCGCGGAAGAGCAGATTGGGGATGCGACAGATACCGCAAGGCACGCAGCCCTCTCAAAGAGCTGCTCGGAGGAGGCTATCGGGATTGCGAAAATGACGCAGAATAAGCGGCTATTGGCTGGAGCATATATCGCGCGCAGTAGAACAGCCGCAGGAGATTTTTTCCGAGACTGGGAGACGGCAAAGCAGTTTGCTGCTCTGGCGGGTGAGTTGCTGAGCAAAGACGATCGGGACCATCTTTCAAAAGAGCTGAGCCATTTGAAGGGAGTGATTCTGCGAGCGACAGGAATACACGATCAACTGCGCTCATGGTCTGAAGGAATCATTCACGACAAGACCTTTCAGCAGGTGGAAGAGGAGTTCGCAGAAATCGTCATTCCAAAGGTATGGTTGCGCGAAGATAGGAAGATCTCGCGTGTCGCACAGAAGTTGTCAATCTCGCCTAAAAAGGTGAGACGCGTGCTGCGTAACGTCAATCTGCTTGAACAGGATGAGTAAAAAGCAATTACTGTGGAACCTTCTGCCTGCGAAATATGTTGTTTCTCAGGCGGAAAAGAGAGAGGGAGATCAGCGCGGCGCCAAGTGTTCCGTCAATAGTGCGTGCGGTCGTCGAATCCGAGAAAAAGCCGGAGAGGGCAAGAAGGAAGCCGACGCAACCGGTGGAAATATGAATAAGGGTGCGAGTTGTTGTCGTCTGAAGCTCGATCGGAGGGGAAGGTTTCGTAACCGGAGTATCAAGCTTGCAGAAGAATGTGGCGGCGCGTTGCCGTTCATCTTCGGATGACGGGAAGGCCCTGCTTCCGACGAGCATTGCAAGGCACGTCACTGCAACATTGATGATGATGGAGAAGCCTTCCAACTTGTAGTCGAGTGCCTCTGTAGTCGCCGGGCCCAGGGAGCGAAGATAGAAGGTTTTGGCGGCGAGAGTAACGACGCCGGACAGCATGCCAGCAAAGAAGCCGCTGAGTACGCCTCCTGAGTTTAGCCTGCGGAAGAGCAACGCCGAAAGAAGAGGAAGTAATGTCGGCGCCAGAAGAATTCCAAAGGCAGTGACCATCATGTGGAAGAGTGATTCACGATGGCTTTCGGCGATCCAAAGCGCGAGCGCCATAATGATGATGCCCAATAGAAGCGTTGCGATACGGCCCACGGCAACAAGCCGCGCGTCGGTTGCGGCGGGGTTAAGTATGCGCTGGTAAAAATCGCGTGTCAGAACGCTTGCGATTGCATTGATATCGGCACTGACAGTGGCCATAGTGGCAGAGAAGAGTGCAGCAACAATAATGCCGATCATGCCGGCGGGCAAAATCCGGAAGAGAAGATTCACGTAGATATTATGCGAACCGAGAGAAGAGATATTGGGAATGAGCTTGTGCGCCATCATGGCAGGGAGAAGCATGATGGGCGTGCCGATGAAATTCAACGCTGCGGCAAGGTAGGCAGCTTTGCGTGCCGAGGCTTCGTCTGGCACAGAGTAATACTTCTGCGCAAAGGACCATCCTCCGTTGTAGCTGATGAAGACGATGATGGCGTAGCTGATGAGGTAGACCCATCCATACGGCCCAGATACAGGACGCCAAAGGTCAGACGGGATGGAGTGAAGAGCAGGAGAGATTCCTCCAAGATGCCATATGGCAAGAGGAAGAAGCAGGAGGACGGCGAGGGTCTTCATGAGGAACTGCACATAATCCGTAACGACAAGTGCAAGAAGACCGCCCAGCAACGTGTAAACAATGACGATGACGGCGCAGAGCAGGATAGAAGTGCGAATCTCCATGCCAATCCCCGCGGAGAGAAAGAGCGAGGTGGTGAAAATCTTGAGGGCGTCTTCAAAAAGTTTGGCAGGTATAGCTGCCCAGGCAAAGAGCTGACGCGTGCGCAGGTTGCATCGCTGTTCGAGGAACTCTACGGGAGTGATGATGCGAGCTCGTCGCCACCGCCAGGCAAAGAGCCATCCTCCAAGAATGCATGCTGGAACACTTGTCCAAAAAAGAAGAATAGCCGGAAGCCCATAGCGATAGGCGATTTCAGAGTAGACAACGAAGGTGAAGGCGCTGAAGCCGGACATGTAGTGCGAAATACCCGCGAGCCACCATGAGATCTGATGACCGCCGGCGAAGTAGTCTTCGGCCGTGCGTTGTGTTCGGCGAAACCAGATACCGATGCCGAGCACGAGAAAGAAATACCCGAAGATAACGATGTTGTCAGGCAGCGTGAGGCGGATCGTCGGCATGTGTTGACACGAATTCCTTGGTACGTAGTGATCTCAGTTAGAGTGGGAAGGATGGATCAACAATGGAACGAACGTTCCACACGTTTCTGCGATAAAGATCCTCCCAGCGGCGGGCTTCCTCTTCGGTGTAGGAAAAGAACCCATGACCCGAGCGAACGCCATCGGCGTGGCTCTCAATCATCTTCTGCATCGTGGGAGGCAATTCTGCCGTAGCGGATAGCGTCGGCAGAACATCGCGCATTGCCCGGCCATAAAGGGCAGGTCCCCCTGTGAGGTCCATCCATCGGAAAGGCCCACAGACACTGGCCCAAAGGCCGATGGAATTGCGGAAGGAGATATCAATTGTTTCAGCGTCGGCAACACCTTGCTCAAGTAGAAAGCAGGCTTCACGGTACAAGGCGTAGCCAAGGCGATTTGCCAGGAAGCCAGGCATATCCTGATGGACGACGCAAGGTTCTTTGCCAAAGGTGCGCGCAAGCGCGGATACCTGCTCGAGAATCCCACTGCTGGTTTGATTGCCGGGAATGATTTCCAGAAAACGGGTTGCATGTGCTGGTTCAGCCCAGTGCATACCGACGAATCGCTCCGGGTGCTTGCGATTCTGTTGCAGTCGCGCAATAGGAATTGCAGAGGTATTGCTTGCAATGGGGGTTTCAGAAGAAATGGCTTGCTCGATTTCATCGAAGAGCCTGGATTTAGCTTCAAATGATTCAGTGATGGATTCGATGATGAAGTCGCAACTGGAGAAATCTGCAACGGAACTCGCGGGCTGAAAATTTTGCTCCCACGTTTCGCGCAGAGACGCTGGAAAGCTGGCGTACTGAATAAGTTCTTCAATGGACTGAGCAATGATTTGCCGAGCAAGCACGAACTCTTCGGAAGAAGGGGTGTAGGCTATAACACGCAGATCATGGGCCAGCAAGCAGGTAGCAATGCCGCGACCAAGCAGGCCCAGCCCAGCGAGTCCAAAGGTTTGTTTCATCAGATGCTGCTCCTTCTCTACTGAACGCAACCTCGAGCAGCTACCTTCCAGATGAGTTCTACCTCATCATTACGGATGCCGTAGATGCGATCATGCATGTTGATGGTTGTGCATACATGGTTGGGCACAACACGAAGTCGCTCACCGAGACGGTAAGTCCGAGAGCTGGAAGTAATGTCGAGATGGCCGTGTTCTTCAGACATCGCATAAAAAATTGCGTTCTGGTCTTCGAGGACAACTCCGCAGCCTTTATTGTTTCCAGTGAGAAGGCGATCTGAAGAGAAGGTCTTCGAGCCGCCGTCAAAAATGGCACGTCCCGGGACAGCAGTACTGATGACGGTCGTGAGCACGGTGAGCGCGCAGTCGGCCAGCGCTGCGAATCCACCTTCAACAAGATTGCGATCGTTAAGCGGATACATGCCCGGTCGAATCTCTGTCAGATGATGGAACTCATGCGAACGATAGGCCGTCGGGCTGGATCCTCCGCTGACGGTATTGACAGTCAGCCCCGATTTACGCAGGGCCTCGACGGATGCATCAACACGATCGTTGACTTCCTGGAGCAGAGCATTCTGTGCTTCGGTGGGAACGAACATGTGGCCTGGATAAAACATCAGGCCATCGAATGTGATCCCGGGAAGACGGTCGATAAGCTGGGCCAACTCAACAGCGGCTTGTGGCGTTTGTACACCGCAGCGGCCGAAGCCGACATCAATTTCTACGAGGACGTTGAGATGATGTGCGGTGGCTGAGGCTGCGCGTGACAGGCATTCTGCCGCGTCGGCCGAATCGATGGAGATGGAGGTGCGAGCGTGCTCGCAGAGTTCAATAAGTGAATTGGCCTTTGTATCAGAAACGATGGGGTAGGCGAGGAGGATATCGTCAATACCACCGATTGCCATAACGCGCGCTTCGCTGACCTTTGCGGCAGTAATGCCCATTGCTCCATGAGCTTTCTGCAGGCGCGCAAGCTCTGGAATCTTATGTGTCTTAATATGCGGCCGCAGAGCTATACCGGTCTTAGCGCAGTATTCCGACATGCGCCTGAGGTTACGCTCTAATACGTCGAGATCGAGAAGAAGAGAGGGTGTATCAAGCTCGCTGATATGCATCGTTCATATAACCACAGGTATGAGAGATAGAAAGAGCGGTTTGTTTAAGCCGCTCGGCAAGAAGAGGCAGGTTTTCAGGAACAATCTGGCGTATGGTTCCGGCAATGCTGATTGCTGCAAGAACAGTACCGGATTCGTTGAAGATGGGGGCGCCTAAGCAACGCCAGCCCAACTCATCTTCCTCATCGTCAATCGAGTACATGCGCCAGCGAACAGTCTCGAAATCCTGTTGCAGCTTGCGCAGGGAGACGATGGTATTTTCGTTGTGACGAGGAAAACGCCGGGTGCGATGGATCTTCTCCAGCTCTTCCGAAGGCATGTAGGCGCCAAGAACTTTGCCAATTCCTGTGCAGTGGATTTCCATGCGCTTGCCGCGCCAGGTAGCAAGTCCCGTAGAGTTGGGTGGGTTGTATTTGCCTACGAGTACAGCTTCGTGGTGTTCAAGCACGCCCATGTGCACAGTGAGTCGCGTCTGCTCCATCAACTGGACGAGGTAGGGCGCAGCCTGTTCGCGAATGCTTAGCCCGCTGAGCGAGGCGTTCGCCAGGCCGAAGAGTTTGGCGCTGAAGACATAGCGTCCTGTCGTCGGGCTGCGATGAAGATAGCGGGTGCGCTCCAGCGTCAACAGGAGACAATGCAGCGAGCTTTTGGGCATGTTGGAGGCCTCAACCAGTTGAGAGAGGGAGAGTCCATTTTTCGAACGGGCAAGCAACTCAAGTAAGGCAAGCGCGCGTTCGACTGAGGGAACCGATGGAGTCTTGCTAGTCGCCATGGCTAGGTTCTCCTATAGAAGCAAAATTCAATTCATTCTTTAGATATATGTGCTCCGCAGCAGATGTATGCCTGGAGACATCGAAAGACCCCGCAATGAGACGTCCCTCCAACAGCACGAGCTCGATTCCCTGTGGTGTCACGGCAGGATTCTGATAAGAAGCAGATGTACCGATTCTATCGGGATCAAAAACGGTGATATCTGCAAAGTATCCCTGCTTCAGTTGTCCGCGCCTCGTCAGTCCAATGCGGCGTGCCGCTCCCACAGTGATCTTGTGGATTGCTTCAGGCAAAGTGAGCCAGCGCTTTTCGCGGCAGATCTCACCTAGAAGCAGGGGGAAGGTTCCGTAAAGACGGGGATGAGGCCTGTCTTTGACATAGAATCCATCCGAAATGATGGAGCACAACGGGTGCGTGAGAAGTTGACGCAGATTCTCTTCGCTTTGGTTGAAGGCAACAATGTTGACCTTGCCTTTTTCTTCCAACAGAAGATCGAGGAGTAAGGACTCAGGGGTACATCCTCGGTCACTAGCGATCTCTTCAAGGTTTTTGCCGATGAGCGCCTGATTCGCCGTAGATTCAAGCGAGGAGACAAAGATATCGCTCCACTTCTGCGCCGTTTCTTCCCTCAGGTAGCTCTCAAGCTTATGCCGTTCGGACGAAGCTTGAAGGCAACGCATGAGCCCGTCGGTACCCTGATCGAGACTGCTCTGGGGCAGAAGCTGCGTCATGACGGTGCTGCCGGCGAGATAGGGATAGCTGTCGAAGGCAACATCGATACCTTCGGCTCGTGCGTCTTCAATCTGCTTCAGTGCGGCGTCCTGCTTGTGCCAGTTGCGTTGGCCTACAGCCTGAAGATGGGAAATCTGAAGGCGGCATTGCGCCTTTCGGGCAAGGTTAATTTGCTCCTCGATCGCTTCATTGAGGAGCCACGAATAGCTACGCATGTGCGTGGTATAGAGCTTTCCATGACCGGCAACGACGCGACAAAGGCGTAGCAATTCCTGCTCTGTAGCTGCCGATCCGGGAGCGTACATAAGTCCAGTTGAAAAACCGCATGCGCCTTGTGCGAGTGCTTCATCGAGCACAGCTTCCATGCGGCTGATCTGATCTTCTTTGGCTGGGCCTGTGTGCGTGCCGCAGACCGCAGTGCGAAGGCTTCCATGCCCAACAAGAACCTCAGGATGGGCGACAGTGCAGTTGGCGTGAAGATTCGTCAGATATTCTGCTGCGTTCGGCCATGTTTCCTTACCGTTGAGGATGCCATCATTCTGCTCGCTCAGCATTGTCTGATAGGGGCCGGATGGGAAGGGAGAGAACCCGCAGTTGCCAACGACTTCCGTCGTGACTCCCTGATTCAGTTTTTCGCGACGATTCTCTTTGAGCTTGAGATCGGAATGACTATGCAGATCTACGAATCCGGGGGCTGCGACGAGTCCCTGCAAATCGACGATTCGTGCGCCGGACGGTTCTTCGAAAGAGCCAATGGCCGCGATCTCTTTATCGCACACAAGAATGCTGCCAACGTAGGGTGCGTTGCCGGTGCCGTCAAGGATCGTCGCGTTTCGTAGGACCAGCACAGCTCAATCGCTCCATTGTGAAATAGGTGGCAACTTGGGAGGAGTCTAGACAACAGGGACACCCCCTGTATGCCGATAAAACCTGTCTGCAGGGAACCTTGTCCAATAGGCTGGACGAGAGGGCCTGCCATAGTCAAGCTGGGTTTTAGCGAAATTCAGGCTCGGATGTAGGCTAACGCTCAAGCTGGAGGGGTTTTGTGATCGATTGTCATACGCATTTGTGGAAGGCGGAAGATTGGGGAGAAGAGATCGAGCGCGAGGCGACGATTGCTCGTGGCGCACCAGCCATGATTGAGATATCCGAAGAAGAGCATTGGGAGGCGATGAAGCCTGTGGAACGGGCTATCGTCTTTGGCTTCCACTCAAAGCATCTGGGACTGATCGTTCCGAACCAGCGGATACATGATTATGTAGCCAAACATCCTGAGAAGCTGATTGGCTTCGCATGCCTGGATCCGCATGAGCCGGATTATCTCGAGGAGATGCGGCACTGCTTCCTGAAGCAAAGCTTCCTTGGCTTGAAACTGGCTCCCATCTATCAGAACTACCATCCGATGGATGAGCGAATGCAACCGGTCTATGCTTTTTGCGAGAAGCAGGGCATCCCTGTCCTGATTCATCAGGGAACGACCTTCCCGCGTCGCGCTCCATTGAAATATGCGTTGCCGATCCAGATTGAAGATGTTGCGTTGCAGTATCCGGGATTGAAGATTGTGATCGCGCACATGGGGCATCCGTGGGTTGCAGACACCGTAGTGCTGATTCGCAAGCAGCCGAATGTGTTTGCCGATATCTCAGCCTTGTACTACAGGCCGTGGCAGTTCTATAACGCCCTCATGTTGGCACAGGAGTACGGCGTGGGCCATAAGCTTCTTCTGGGATCCGATTATCCGTTCACAACACCGGGAGATACAGCAGATGCCCTGCGCAACGTCAACCACATCACTGGAACATCCGGGTTACCGCGCATAGAGAACGCCCTGATCGAAGGGATGTTGGATAGAGATACGCTTAGTCTTTTAGGCATCGAAGCATAAATACGTGTCCATGATTCTGAACATTTATGTCGCTTGCGGAGAGTAAGGCTGTGCGAGCGGTATAGCATTGCGATACATTGCCCGGAATATGAATAACCTGAATCGACGAGATCTGCTTCGCCTGATGCCTGCAGCTGCCTTGGCATCTACAAGCGGTATGATTGCGCAAACCGCCAATATCAACGCGCAGGATGCCAATACGCCTTTGACCGAAAAGGTGGCATATGCACAGCGTCCTCCAAAAGAAGTGCGTGGAATCTGGATCCATCCGGAGCGTTACTTTAGCGCAGATTCTGCAGAGGGCCGCAAACAGGTACGCAGCCTGGTGCAGCGTTTCGCTCGCGCCAACTTCAACCTCCTGTTGCCGTGGACGACCAGCGGCTATCTGGCGGCATTGGACTCCACTACTTATCAGAAGACGCATCCTACAGCGACGTGGGATGCGCTTGGTGTGTTAATTGAGGAGGCGGCCCGAGAGGGAATCGATGTTGACCTCTGGTATAGCTTTACGGATTATCGCCAGCCAAACAGTCCTGAGTTTGACCCATCGGTTGGAGGGAATCCACAGTGGTCTGCCAGGCGGTTGGATGAAGTTGTACCCGATGCAAAGACGGGAAAGCTCGCGGAGCCTCGGCATGACAATGTGTGTCCACAATATGCTGGCGCGCGCACCTGGCAAAAGGCTCTGCTGGTGAAAACGCTTCGGCGGTATGCAAAGGTTCACGGACTGCATATCGAGGAACCCGGTTACAGGCAGCGCGGCTATTGTCTGTGTGACTTGTGCCGTAAGGTTTATGGCGAGCTGCATAGTAAAGACCTAACGGTCGATCTCGACTCATCCGAGGCGGAAGACTTTCGAACAATCGGAACCAGTGCCTTTATGAGCGAAATGCGTGATGAGATGCAAAAGAACTTCCCGCGCGTCGTCTATTCCGCAAATGGCGGTCCCGACTGGCGTCACGATCGCAAGCGTGGCCGAGACTGGGGAAGGTGGGCTCTCTCAGGCTGGCTGCAGTACTATGCTCCGCAGGTCTATGAACCAAGGCTTTCCGATTTCCGCGAGCAGTTGCAGCTGACTGTCAACGACATTGGCAAGGCGTGTTCCATATATGCCGGCATTGCCCTCGATTGGAGCACCGGTAAGAACACGGTTCCAGGAGTGATCGAGGACATCGAAGCCGCGAGATCGCTGGGATGCCCCGGGTTGCTGTTCTTTCACGGTGCAGTCTTTACCGATCAGGTGTGCGATGCTCTGCGCGCTGGTCCTTTCAAGCGCCCAGCTTAGTGTTGTGCTCGAATCGATTCCAACGTTGGACTTGGGTCGCCTTGTTTGAAGGGATGCATGGCGGCCCACGTACGTTGTTGGAAGCTTCTCCAATATTCCTGTTCCGCCGACCAGCGAGCCAATGCAGATTCCAGCCGGAACGGACGATATTGCTCTAGCCACTGCTGTTTATATTCATCCTTCAGCTTGCCGGAGAGATCAAATAAATCTCCTACGCGGCTATGATTGCGAGCGCTGACCTCCCTCCCTAGTCTGTACTCGAGATCATCGAGGGACGGGTGATCGGGAAGTGCCGCGAACATAGCCGCAATCTCATGAGCGCTTTGATAACGCAGTCCAACATAATCGAGAGTTTGGGCAGCGAACAGCCACCCCTCCAGATTGCCGGCGGGATCTGTTCCGTTGCCTTGCAGTTTAATGGCTTTGATCAGGTTTGTTTCGGCTTCTTCCGCAGCTAGGCGGCAGTTATGGAGTTCTTCTAAATGATTTGCAGTATGGGCGAGCGCGGCAGGTGTTAGAGGATCGTCCCACATGCGGAACGCGGTTTCCTGGCCAAGCGCTTTTTGCAGAGAAGTTTGTGCGCGACCCAATGCCGAAAGAGCGGTTGCTATATCTGGAGCGATTGTCTGCGGAAAGAAGAGTGAGGCGTAATTTTCGAAAAAGTGAGTGCGATCCATCGGCATGCTCTGCCATGCAGCGGCTGCTCCATAGACCATTGCGGGCTCAGCCGTACGATGAAGCGGTAGCGCGGAGTCAGACCAAACCGTATTGACCATGCCGAGCGAACCTGCCTTTCGGCCTGCAAGAACGAATCCGTCGATATTAATAAAGCTTGTCGCAAAGTCAGTAGTCACTTCCTCCCAGTCGGCGATACCAGTAGCCACAATGGAAGGAATATGGTGCTGCACAAAGGGCTGCATTAGGTTTGAGTAATCGCCGCGAGCAGCGTAGAACCAGGGAACGGCAATAGCATTTCCTGGAAGATGGTCGGCAAGTTCAGGGTACCGATTGAAAATATAGGCGCCTTCATCGATATCGGCCCAAAAGAGCGGGCGCTTGTTCAGGCTCGCTGCCAACCTGGATGTAGCGTGCAGATGATCAAGCCAAAGGTCTTCTGGCTTTTTCTTTGCTTTGTTAGGCACATCGGAGCGCTCCAATTCAAACGGCTCATCGAAGCCGAGATGAATCCAGGGACTGGGAAATAGAGCGGCAATCTGGCGTACCCATGATTCAAGCAAAGGCTGCACTTCTAAGGCTGTTGGATCGATTTCACCGCCATGAGGAACCGCAGCCAGTGAGGCGTACTTCTCAAGCCTTAACACGTCGTGCAGATGTCCGTAAAGCTCGATGCACGGAATAACGTCGATATGCCGTTGCCGCGCATATTCAATGACATGTGCTATCTGTTCACGAGACCACGATGAACCATACTGCAGAAGAGGTTCATTCTGAATGAAGCCTGTCTCGGAGTACCAGTAATACTGGTTCACTTTGAAGCGCGCCAGCAGATCGATCTGCCGTTCTACCTCCGGCATCGTCTGTACTGCGCCGTGGCTCATATCCATCATGAAGCCGCGGTAAGGCATTGCTGGCCAGTCTTGAATTTCTATGAAGGGAAGAGAATGCTGTTCGGGCGAAGTTTCCAAAAGCTGACGTACGGTCTGTACCGCATAAAAAAGACTCGCTGACGATTTGCCTTCCAGCAGAATCCCCTTTTCGTTGATAAAGATGCGATAGGCTTCACGCGAATCCTTCCCTGGCTTTTCTCCATCCTGAGGCAGTGCTGCGCCTTGTTTCAGGTCGACGAGGCGAACCTGTAAGCTGCCTGCCGATGTGCCAGGACGATGTGCGCAGGCCAAGGAGAGAGTCTTTTTTAGTTCCATCAACGCAAATCGATCTTCGTCAAGCGACAGTTCCTTGGAATCGATTGCGAGCTGTTTACGGCAAATATCGACTTGTCCGTTGCCGTAGGTAATCTGCTGGGGTTCCGGGAGCAGCATCGGATGCGCTTGCGCAGAGAGCGTGACAGTAATGGCACAGAAAAAAACAGCGCAAGGAACGGCGGAACGTCTTGAGTAGCAAGAGATAAAGGATTTCATAGGGAAGAAAGTCTTCTATTGGTGCCTGTGATGGCCGTACTGACTGTTAGCCGAGAATACTCCTTCATCTTTGCGACAGAGGGATGAAGCTCGACGAAATCCAATCCAAGTTGTCCATGCCAATGGACAACTTAGGTCCTTGAGCTAACAGAAGTCTGTACCGATGCGTAGCGATAGCGAGAGAGTGATGTATCGCAGCTAGGGAAGAAGATGTTCTTCGCAAGCAGAGAAGCACGCTGCGAGATGTTCGGAGGCCAGTGGTCATGTGGTCGATGTTGCTGCACAGAATCTCAAGTGTAAGGATACGTTCTATGCATCGTACTGCGTTTATTCGTGCTCTATTCTTGTGTTTACTTTGTCTCCCAGGTTTGCTGTCGGCGCAAACTACAACCGGATCGCTTACCGGACTCATTACTGATGCCACAGGCGCGGCAGTGATTGGCGCAAAGGTCACAGCGCGTAATGTCAACACCAATGCGATAACCGAAGCAGAGACCGATGGTGAGGGACAATACCGGATCATCAATCTTCCCGCCTCGGTGTATGAGGTTACGGTCACAGCTCATGGATTCCGAACAGCAACATTGCAGCAGGTAAGGCTGCTTTTGAATGCGATTGTCCGTAACGACATTGCCCTTTCTGTCGGCCAACCGGATCAAAAGGTTGAGGTAACGGCAGCTCCTGCAACAATCACTACAGATAGCTCTTCTCTCGCGTCGGTAATTGATACGCAGGCCGCCGAACGGCTTCCATTGAATGGGCGCACCATCGATCGATTGATTGTCTTCTCTGCGGGCAACACCAACGATAGCGCTTCATCGCCGCAGCTTTCTGGCGGATTGCGGTGGGGAGGCTCCTACTTCACAGTTGACGGCGGAAACTTTAATGATCTGGGCAACGGTGCCGGTGCCTATTCCTACGCAACCAACCTGACGACCATGCCTTCAACGGAAACGATTCAGGAGATGAAGATCGAATCCAATATGGCGAAGGCCGAAAGTGAAGGCGCGGCGGCTATCTCGATCATTACGCGATCGGGAACAAATCAATTTCACGGTCGTATTTACGAGTTCAACCGTAACCGCGCCCTTGCCGCCCGCAATTACTTCCTGCCGTCTACAGCGGTGAAGCCTCCCTACAACAGGAACGAGTTCGGAGTAACCTTTGGTGGGCCGATTATCCATGACAAGACATTTTTCTTTGTCAGTTATGAAGGGTTGATTCAGCGTACGAACAGCACGGTATCTCTTCCCGTGGCAACAGACGCCATGAGGAACGGCAATTTCACCGGCTTGGGCACAATCACCGATCCGCTTACGGGCTTGCCCTTCGCTGGAAATCAGATTCCTACTTCCAGGATAGATGCCAGATCGCAGGCTCTGTTGGGATACTATCCGCATGCCAATCTTGCGGGTAGTGGAGCGGCGGGCACGGGCATCAACTACACCGCAGCTGTCGGTACGAAATATAACGTACAGCGCGGGACCTTGAAGCTGGATCACCAGCTCAACTCCAAGCACACCATTACGGTAGGTGGCATCTACTCCATCGGCGATCCCTACTTCGTCTCGTTGGGAACACCGGCAAACTACGGCAACTTCAGCAATGCAGGCTATACGACGCAGTCTGCCTTTGCGCGCGATACCTACGTCATCACTCCTCACCTGCTAAACGAAGCGCGCTATGGCTATCTGAGCCATCGCAGTGTTCGCGTCGGCCAGAACACAGGTTTTGACCCAAGCACGCTCTTCCCATCGCTTTACGGGCCATTTTCAGTAGGAGGTCTGCCGAACGTTTCAATGACAGGTCTCGCAGGGCTTGGCGACTACGGCGGCAGCGGACACTCGCCGGAAACGGTACAGCAGTTGACTGATAACTTTACCTGGTCAAAAGGAGCGCATACTTTCAAAGCGGGTGCCAACATCAATTTCGATTCAATCGCCATCAAAGCGGGTACCAGCGCGAATGTGCTGGGTAACTTTGGATTCACCGGAAAATACACCTGGTATAACGCAGCCACTTCTGGTGCAGCGACTCCGCGTGCAGAAAATGCCTTTGCCGACTTTCTGTTGGGCTATCTCAATAGCAGTACGCGCGCGGCTCCTCAGATTCCTATCTACCTTCGTTACCAGCAGTATGGTTTTTATGCTCAGGACGATTGGAACGTTACGCCTCGCCTGGTTCTGAATATCGGCATGCGGTATAACCTGCAGACTTCGCCGCAGGAACAGAACGGTGACTTTACCAACTTTGATTTCAATAGTGGTAAGTTCGTCATTCGCAGTAGTGGCGGAAATCTTCCTAAGAACGTGAACCAGACTGTGCTGGGAATGTATCCCTATATCACTTCAGAGCAGAATGGCTGGGGTAGTGATGTATTAACAACCGACAAGAAGGATTTCGGACCACGCTTTGGCTTTGCGTACCGTCCTAATGGTTTTGACAAGACGGTTATTCGCGGTGGCTACGGCATCTTCTATAACTTCGTGCCTCCTTACATCGGCATACGGCAGATCTCTCAGCTGAATTTTCCCTTTGTTCTGACGCAGAGTTACTTGTCCACCTCGTCACTAACTCCTTCGCTGACATTTGCCAACCCATTTCCAGGGACTGGTACGGTTACGGGAAATCCGACGGTCTACGCAGTCAATCGTGATCTGAAGAATGCACGCTCGCAGCAGTGGAACCTCTCCATCGAGCAGCAATTGATGGACGGGATAGGGCTACGCATCTCCTATGTTGGCAACAAGGCGACCCAGGCACCCTGGTATCTGTACAACAAGAATCTTCCAGTGTTGCAGCCAACCAGCTCGCTTCAAGCGATTCGTCCCTATCAGCCCTGGGCCGACATCCCCAGCCTGATCACGAAAGGCGCTTCCTTCACGAATCAGCTTCAGGTGGAAGTGACTCGGCATACCTCGAAGGGAGTGTTTCTGCAGGGTAGCTACACCTGGGGCAAGTCTCTGGATAACGTGCCGATCGCTGCCAGTCCGCAGAATCCTTATCGCCCACAGGACGATAAAGGAAATGCAGATGGCACGCGTCAGCACAACGTCTTCCTCAATGCGAGCTGGGACCTGCCGCTTCATGGAACTGGTTTTGTAGGTGGCTTTATCAATGGATGGTCGATCGCGGGCATGTCTCAGTTCCGCTCCGGCGCTCCATTTACGCCTACATTTTCTAACGGCTTGGCGGGATGGTACGCCACGCGCGCAAATGTGACGGCAACAGATCCATACGCTGGAGCGCATACTCTTAGTCGGTGGTTCAATCCTGCCGCGTTCTCCGTACCGGCTCCCTACACGTTCGGAAATGCACGTAGAAACAGCTTGATTGGCCCGAGAGAAAGCTCGATCGATCTCAGCTTGCAGAAGACAACGACGCTGTACTACGAGAGGCTGAAGCTTCAGATTCGTGCCGATGCCTTCAATGCGCCCAATCATCCTAGCTTCAGCAGCCCGAGTTCTAATATTTCGGCGGCCACTGCTGGAAAAATCTCCAGCACAAACCTCGATAACAGAACTGTGCAGCTCGGAGCAAAACTCTCGTTCTAACCCTGTATTGAGTCACTTCATAGCTGCCGTCCAGAAATGTGGACGGCAGCTATTTCCAACTCACGAAATTTGCGTGAGTGAATCGGAGCGCGACCTATAGTTCCACTTAGGCCATGCGGCCTGTTGAGAATCGAAAATGCCCTTATTTGCGAAATCAGAAGAAATCCTTAAGCGCAATCAGCGCTCAATTCCTGGCGGAGTCGTTTCAACAAACCGGGCAGTCGATCCTCCGATCGTCTTCGAGCGAGGCGAGGGAGCCTGGATGTGGGATGCCGATGGGAACAGATATCTGGATTACCACGCTGCTTTTGGTCCTTATGTTCTCGGCCATAACGATCCTTATGTGAACGAGGCTGTTCTTCGCGTTCTGCAGGACAAGGCAAGTTTGTTTGGATCAGGAACGACAGAGCTGGAAGGCAAGCTGGCCCAGCTGATTTGCGATTCGGTTCCCTTTGTTGAAGCGGTTCAGCTGCTGAACACGGGGAGCGAAGCGACCTATCAGGCTATTCGTTTGGCCCGCGCCGCTACCGGAAGAAAACATATTCTGAAGCCGCAGGGCGGCTATCACGGCTGGCACAACGATGTCGCCTTCAATCTGATGACTCCGCTTTCGCAGCTTGGGGATCGCCGTGTCGCTGATGAGTACCCCCGCATTCCTATCAGCGCGGGCATTCCCGAGGAGCACCAGTCCCTAGTGCATGCCATTAATTTCAATGACCTGGCTTCCGTAGAGGCGATGTGTGAGAGATATCCTGTGGCCGCGCTCATCGTAGAGCCGATTCTGCAGAACATCGGCGTCGTACATCCTCGGGAAGGTTATCTGCAGGGCCTGCGCGCGCTTGCCGATAAGCATGGCTTTGTATTGATCTTCGATGAGGTGAAGACCGGATTTCGTCACGCTTTGGGTGGCTATTCAACGCTAAGCGGTGTGCGCCCAGACCTTGTTGTTTACGGGAAGGCCATCGCAAATGGTTTTCCCATCTCTGCGCTGGCCGGCAAGCGTTCTCTCATGAATTTGTTTGTCGATGCAGACTCTACGCGCCGCGTCTTGCTCGCAGGAACTTATAACGGACACCCGGTGCCCGTAGCCGCTGCGATTGCCACGATGGAGCGGCTCGCAGAAGACGATGGAGAGGTCTACCGGCATCTTGATCGTCTTGGTAAGCGAGTTCAGGCGGGCATGGAAGAGATATTTAGATCAGTAGGAATTACGGCGCATATTGCGAGGCAGGGATCGGCCTTCTGCCCGTATTTCATGGACCATCTTCCCAAGGATTGGCACGATCTTGCGCAGCATCATGACTTTGATTTCGACTTGCGTCTCCGCCGCGAGCTGCTCGATCATGAAGTTTATTTTTTCCAGCTTGCGGTAAAGCAGTGTTCGCTTTCAGCCGCGCATACCGATGCGGATGTAGACTTTACGTTAGAGAGCGTAAAGTCCGCATTGAAGTCGGTGTTGACTGTAGCCTCATAATCCTGCTGAACCATTGCGACGAATGAGGGACCTCCTACTTGTCAATGGGCTGCTTGCCGATGGAAGTGGCAGCCCGCTACACCGCGCCGATATTCTGCTGCGTGGTGGAAAGATTGAAGCGATCTCGCCCGGTGAGATACCCGGAGAGGCCGAAGTGCTGAACTGCGCAGGACTGGTTGTAGCTCCGGGCTTTATCGACGCGCATAGCCATTCCGATCTCCAGGTGCTGCAAAAGCGCAAAGAAAAACTTCATCAGGGCGTTACGAGTGAGATCGTCGGCAACTGCGGCTTCTCGCCATATCCATGCGGACAACATGCTGCTGAGCTGCGGGCCTTTGCGAATGGAATTTTTTGCGGCGATGATAGCTGGGGCTGGCCGGACGCTGAGTCATATCTCGCCAGTCTAAGGGCACATGCTACGTTGGGCTCGATTGGTTCGTTGATTGGTCACGGCAGCTTGCGCATCGCCGTTTGCGGCAATCGAATGGGACCGGTGACTCCGAAAGAGCTGGATAAGATGGAATGCCTTCTGGACGAGTCTCTGGCTGCAGGAGCCACAGGCTTCTCGACTGGGCTAATGTATGCTCCGGGATCGAGCGCCGACGTCGAGGAGCTGGATCGTCTGTGTCGTGTCGTGACGCGCCGCAATAAGGTTTATTGCACACATATGCGTGACTATGGCCGGTATCTGCTGGAAGCAGTCGAAGAGCAGATAGTTCTGGCGCGTCGTACTGGGTGCCGATTACAGATTTCTCATTTGCAGGCCGTAGGCAAGTCGAATCGTTCACTCAATGGGCGCGCGCTGGAACGGATTGAGGCGGCTCATAAAGAAGGAATTGATCTTGCCTTTGATTGCTATCCATATATTGCTGGCAGCACCGTGATGACGCAGCTTCTGCCGCAGCATGCGCTCGATGGTGGCACGGCTGCTTTGATGGAGCGACTGAAAGATCGCCAACTACGTAAACAGCTACGAGAAGAGACGCTAGCCGGAATCGTCCATGAATGGGATGAGCTCTATATCAGCGCCGTAGGCTCCTCTGTAAATGCCGACGCCGTAGGGAAAAATCTCAAAGAAATTGCAGAGCTTCGCGGCTGCAATCCTATAGAAGCCATGTTTGATCTTCTCCTGGAAGAGGAAGGGGAGGTCAATATTCTGGAATTCAATCAGAGTCAGGAAAATCTGCAGCGAAATATCACGCATCCATTGAGCATCGTGATTAGCGACGGATTCTATGTGAAAGGGCGCCCGCACCCTCGGTTGTATGGCACCTTCGCTGAATTGCTGGGAACTCTATGCCGGGAAAAGCAGTGGCTGCCGCTTGAAACCGCGATTTATAAGATAACGGGCTTCCCCGCCGAGCGTTTCCGCTTGCAGGATCGTGGATATCTACGCAGTGGGTATGCGGCAGATGTCGTAGCGTTCGATCCGGCCAGCATAGAGAGTCGGGCTACGTACGACAGTCCTGAGCACTCACCGATTGGGATTCACTATGTGATCCGTCAGGGCCAACTTCTTTTGCCGGAGTCTTATCAAGCAGCGTAATCAATAGCGTGCTGCTTACTACAAGCAGGCCTCCAAGGATGGCCCCTTTCCCTATACGCTCGTGCAGCCAGAAAGCTGCGATGGGAATGCCAAAGAAAGCGATGAGATAGTTGGAAAGGGCCGCCTGAATGGCATCAAGCGACTTCAGCGCCTTGAGGAAAAGAATCATCGACAGGCATGTGTGAAACAGCGTCAGCAGAGTAAGCCCGAGCCAGGTTTGGTGTGTGAACTGTGGAATGGCGACGAAGCTGTTTCTCTCCAGCAGCAAGACAAACGGCGTCATCATTGCTGTCAGAACAACATAAGTCCAGAAGAGCATCTCCATCGGAGAATGCCACTCCAACGCCCGCTTGCCATAGGAGTTATAGAAGGAGCTGCCAAGGATCGCCAAAAACACAAGAGCATTCCCGAAGAGCTGGCCGCGGCTAAAGCTTGCCGCGCGAATGTCGCTGCTCGAGCAAAGAACCACACCGACCAATGCAACCGCAAAGCTAAGCCACCGCAGCGGAGTCATCTTTTCATGCAGAAACAATACAGCGGCAAGCGCCGTGGTCAGAGGTAGCAGCAGAGTAAGCAGCGCTGCATTCGTAGCAAGCGAAATGCGCGTGCCCCACGTCATAAGAAGCTGACCGGGAACAACGCCAATGAGCCCCAGCATCAGGTACAAGCGAACGATATTTCCGCGTCCGGGACGAGGCATGGAATCAGGGTGGGCTCGCCTCTCATGAATAACAATCGGCAAGAGGATAAGCAGCGAAAGCAGCGTCGGAAACCAGACGGTGAACAGTGGTCCCACCTGGCCCTGCACAAGCTTGATGCAGGTAAACTGAAGCGCCCACATCAGGTTGCATAGAAAGAGTAGGGACCATGAAAGAAATTTTGACTGTGCTTGCATCAGTCCGCCTTATATTTTTCTGCGAGCCGCTTCATATCGTATGTAAAGTCCACCCAATCCTTCTTCCATCGTTTAGACGAACTGTGTGTGTAAGGATAAAATCCCTTCCTGTTGCTAATGCCCTCCGCCTTCTTCTTTTGCATCTGTTTCATAAGGCGCGGTACTGTCTTCGTATCCGAAAGCTCAGGCAGAAGCCCTTCCATGACGGCTGCATAGGCAGGAATTCCGGTCAGGTCCATCCAGCGGAAGGGGCCTGCGAGAAGCGCCCACCACCCAATATCGTTGCGAAAGGAGCGGTCCACATCCGCAATATCGGCGATGCCCGCTTCGACCAGATGGCACGCCTCGCGCATCATGGCATACATCAGGCGATTCGAAAGAAAGCCGCGGATATCCTGCTTCAGTACGACAGGCTCCTTGCCGCAGGATCGGCCAAATTTTTCGGCATAGCGAATAACCGAGGGAGCTGTGTGCTCGCCAGGAATAATTTCCAGGTAATGCATAATTTCGGCAGGCTCTCCCCAGTGCATTCCTATCATGCGTGATGGATGTAGGCGGCCTTGCTGAAGCGATGTAATGGGCAAACTTGAAGTATTCGAGGCAATAATCGCTTTCGTGGGAAGAATCGACTCAAGTTGTGCGTAGATTCCTCGCTTGAGCTCAAGATCTTCTGCGACCGATTCAATAACGAGCGCGCATTCGGCAAGCCCTTCCGGCGAAGTAACGACGTGATACTGCTGCTGCCAGTCTGCAAGCCTCCTTGCGGGCAGCAACTTCCTCTTATGAAGTTCAGTCAAAGCATGGGATATATGCTTTAGACTCCCTTTGCGCTGTGTCGCGCTAATATCGAAGCCAACCACTTCAAAGCCGTTTGCGAGCAGGCAGCTGGCAATGCCGCGGCCCATCAGACCCAATCCCACGATGCCAATACGTTGTACCGATCGCGAGCGCATCGCTTTGCGCGAGGTTGTTGTCGTTGAAGAGAGTCTTTTTGCCATGAGACTCATTCTTGGTGGGCGATAACAGCTCCGTCAATCTCCGTTGTTGGTCGCATGGGGCCTCATCCAGCCGGCTGGACGAGGTGGCCGCACTGGAGATGCAAGTCATTGTCGGAGCCATGCGCCGATTGCTATACAAGCTAAAAGCCAAGGAGACGACATCATGTCTGGAACTGTAATTAAGAATCCCAAGCGCGCTGCGAGCACAGGCGCCTATTCGGATGGAATTCTGGTAGATGGCTGGCTCTTTGTCAGCGGACAGGGGCCTATTGATGTTGCGACTGGCCAGGTGATCCCCGGAAGCATCGAAGAGGAAGTGCGCGTAACGCTCCGCAATCTCGGCGAAGTTCTCGCGGCAGCCGGATGCAGCTACAAGGACGTCGTACGTTGCACCTGCCACCTGGCCCGCATTGAAGACTTCGATCGTTTCAACGAGACATATCAGGAATTCTTCTCGCAGCCTCTGCCTACACGCACCACAGTGCAATCGGTTTTAGGCCTCGGCATTAAAGTTGAAATCGATGCAATCGCGCGTGTTCCCTCGCAGGCTAAGGAAAGCCGCTGATGGCCGACACGATGCAGATCGGAGTTGCAAGCCAGGTCATTACGCCTCCGCTCGGTTCTCAGATGGCGGGCTTCGATGCACGCAAGGGCGTATCCGACGGAGTGCATGACGACCTGCACGCTCACGCCATGATTCTCGAGAGCGGCGAAACGCGCATCGCTCTGGTCAGCATCGAAGTGATTGCCGTTTCAGCAGATTTCTCGCGACGGGTACGAAGACGGATTGAGACATCCATCGGAATCCCCGCAGGGCATATCCTTCTCTCGGCAACGCACACGCATTGCGGCCCGGTTACCCTGCATCACTTTTTCAATCAGGGCCAATCTTTAGATGAAGAATATTTAGAGCACATGGCGCATGCAGTAGTATCTGCTGTCGAAGCAGCGTGGCGCTCCAGGAAACCGCGGCAATTACGAACAGGGCTGGCTCCTTGCGATGGCATTGCAGTAAATCGTCGCACAAATGATGGCACCCCCGTGGACCCGTTTGCTGGGGTTTTGTTGGTTGAGGAACTCGATGGGACCACCGTTGCCGTTGCCGTAAATTACGCATGTCATACGACGGTCCTTGGTCCGGATACGCTGAAAACTACACAGGACTTTCCGTTTTTCACGCTGGAGCGCTTGCGGCAGCAGCTGGGGGCAAATGTAAAGGCATTTTACTTTAATGGAGCTGAAGGAGATCTCAGTGTCGGTCACAAGAGTGATCTCAGCGCTGTAGGCGTGGTGGACTCTTTCCGTACCTTCGCTACGGCCCAGCGGTTGGGAGAGCGTCTTGCAGATTCCGTTCTCCTTTCGCTGCCGAGCCTTCAGTTACAGCCTGCATCGCTGGAGATACAGGTGGCAGAAGTGAATCTGCCTCTCAAGACCTATCCTCCCGTTGAGGCGATGTCCGCCGCTCGCGAGCAGGCTCTGCGAGATTTAGAGGCTATGGGCCCCCCGGCTAAAGACCAGCCCATTTCCCCGGCCTTCCTGAGGGCTAAACAGAAGTATCTCTTTGCGCGTATCGAAGAATATTACGCAAGGCTTTATGCAGAATCGCACTACCCTGAGCCGAAGCAGCTTCCGGTTGAGGTCATTGTGCTGCGAATCGGAAATCTTGGGATCGTCTCATTGCCCGGGGAGATCTTCGTCCAGCTCGCACTCAACGTTCGTGCCCGGTCCCCCCTGCAGCAGACATTATTCTTCGGTCTGACGAACGATTACATCGGCTACCTGCCTGATATGAAAGCCAACCCCCAGGCTGGCTACGAGGTCGTTGCGGCCCGTGTGCCAGGAGAGGCCATGCAGATACTCGAGTCCGCTATCGATAGCATGCTTAACAAAGTTGCAAATGCGCATCCGCATGGAGTGGTGTAGATGAAGCAGGATCGTATGATTCGGCTCGGTGTCATCGGTCTTGGCATCATGGGTCGTCAGTATGTTCGGATCTATCAGGAAAACTGCAGCAACTGCGAAGTAGTGGCCGTTGCTGCCCGTAACCCCGAACGCACACAAAAAATCGCCAATGAGTTTGGCATCGAGCGCGCTTATACCGACTGGCGCCAGATAACGCAGGCGAAAGACATTGATGCCGTTTGCGTAGCATTGCCGGATGACGAACACTTCGCTGCTGCCAGTGATGCGATAGCGCATGGCAAGCATGTCCTGATCGAAAAGCCGATGACGACAAGCTTGGCAGAGGCAGACGACCTGGTCGATCTCGTGGAGAGGCATCAGGTGAAAGTGCAGGTTGCATTCAACCATCGCTGGCTGGCTCCTTACAACCAGGGATATCAGGCCATCCAGCAGGGTGCGATCGGCCTGCCGCTCTGCGCCTATGCACGTAAAAACGACACAATTTACGTTCCTACCGAATTCATCAATTGGGCCCACAAGACAACTCCTGCGTGGTTTCTCAGCTGTCACGATATCGATCTCGTACGCTGGTTCTTTGCCGACGAGCCGGTTGAGGTACGTGCGCTTGGAGTTAAGAAGGTGCTGATGGAGCGTGGGATTGATACATACGACATGATTCAGGCGCAAGTAAGTTTTGCCAGGGGAGGCATGGCAACCTTCGAATCGGGATGGATCTATCCCAACAGTTTTCCCACGATGGTCGATTCCTTCATCGAGGTTGTAGGAGAAAGCGGACATCTTCACTTTGACCGCAAGCGCGAAGGCATCGAGATCAGTACGAACGAAAAATTCTCCTATCCCAAAACATTTCTGTCGCAAGACATCTTCGGACGTTTGCGTGGTGCGTTTCCCGCATGTCTTGAGGATTTCCTGCGGTGTATCCGTGAGGATCGCGCTCCGGCCGTCGGCGTGCGTGACGGGCGTCAGGTCACGGCAGTACTGACAGCTATTCACGAATCACTCGCATCCGGGCAAGTAGTGAAGGTGCCCTCCCGCACAAAGTAATTGCAAAGGAAGAGAAAGATGGCCAAAGTCGATCGTTATGCAACATCGCGCGCCTATCTGGAGCGCGCCAGCAAAACCCTGGCAGGTGGCGTAAGCAGCAACGTCCGTCGTGGCGACAAGCCATTGCCTCTCTATTTTGACCATGCCAAGGGCGCGCACCTCTGGGATGTCGATGGCAACCGCTACATCGACTATGTGCTTGGTCGAGGCCCGCTCATTCTTGGGCATGGCGCCGAAGAAGTGATTGAAGCAACCTGCCGGCAGTTGGAGCGCGGCCAGATTTATGCCGCGCAGCATCCGTTGGAGTTTGAGCTCTCAGAGCGCATCTGCAAAATTGTTCCTTGTGCAGAGCGCGTCCGTTTCGGAATCTCAGGCTCAGAGGCCGTTCACGGAGCCCTGCGTCTCGCGCGTGCTGCAACAGGCCGCAAGATAGTTCTTAAATTTGAAGGTCAGTATCACGGTTGGCTCGACAATATCCTCTATAGCCTTGCTCCGCATGAAGATGCGATGGGCGATGCGCTTCATCCCAATGGCGTCCAGGAGTCCCGCGGCCAATTCACAGCAGCGGAGAGCCATGTCGTCGTTCTTCCGTGGAACAACATCGCAGTTCTGGAAGAGCACTTGGCGCAACATGCTGGTGAAATCGCAGCCATCATCACAGAGCCCATCATGGCGAACACCGCCGTCATTCCTCCATTGCCTGGCTATTTGGAGCGCGTGCGCGAACTTTGCACGCAGTATGGCATCGTGCTGATCTTCGACGAAGTAATCGCGGGCTTCCGTGCGTCTCTTGCTGGAGCGCAGGGAAGGTTTGGCATTAAGCCGGACCTCACGATATTTGGGAAAGCGATTGCCAACGGTCTTCCTATCAGCTGCATAGCAGGACGCGCCGATCTGATGGACCTGATCGGCAACGGAAGCGTAGGGCATGGCGGAACATACAACAGCATTCCTCCAGCAGTTGCCGCCGCAGTTGCCACACTCGATATTCTCGCCCAGGATGATGGAGCTGTTTATAAGAAAATCGAGAAGACCGGGCAGGCGTTGATGGATGGAATCCGCAAGATCGGCGAGCGTCTGGGCATCCCGCTCATTGTGCAGGGATACGGCGCTTTGTTCTACATCGGATTTCCGCTCGGGCCGGTAGACGAAGGCCAGGCAATCACAAACTATCGCACAGCTTTGAAGGTAGACCAGGAAAAGTACAACAGTTTTGTGAGTGCGCTTGCAGATCGCGGTGTTCGTGTCATTCCGCGTGGCAATTGGTTCCTTTCCTCGGCACACAGCCCTGCAGATGTGGCAGAAACCCTGGAGGCAGTCGAAGCCTCATTGATCGAAGTTTGCCAGCCGGCAGCAGCCGTTGCCTTGGGAGCGTCCAAATGAAGTTAGGAATTGCAGAGCAGAATGGAAGAAAGTTTGTAGCTGCGCAGAAGGATCAATCTGTTTATGATCTCTCTGCCGTCGCCGGAACGCGGGATCTGCGTGAAATCATCAGCGGATGGAATGCTCTGAAGGCAAATTTTGAATCATCCATCACAAATGCACCAGCCATCGATGGTGCAGCAGTCCGTTGGCAGTCTCCATTGCCAAACCCGCCGAAGTTTTTGCTGGTTGCGGCAAACTATCGCGCTCATATTGTGGAGGTCGGCTTCGCTCCCGTCTTCGAAGGAGTGCTGACGCCGCAATTCTTCATGAAGCCCAATACAACGATCATTGGCCCCGAAGATGATATTTCCCTTGTGTCAAATAATATTGGCCTTGATTACGAGGCAGAGCTTGCAGTCGTCATTGGGAAGACCTGTTCCCATGCATCACTGGAAGAAGCATCAGCCGCGGTATGGGGATACACCGTCGTTAATGATGTCTCCGAGCGTAAGCTTAATAAAAATCTCGAGGGCAGAAGCCTTCGTCAGAATGACGACTTCTACGATTGGTTGGTCGGCAAATGGTTTGATAAAGCCACCCCGGTGGGCCCGTGGGTCGTCACTGCAGATGAAATTGAGAAGGTCGATGATCTGATGATCCGCTCACGTCTCAACGGTAAGACCGTGCAGGAGGCCCCCGCTTCCGCGATGATCCACAATATTTCCCAGCTCATTCAGTACATCTCGAACGTTGTCACCCTCGAGCCGGGAGATGTTATCGCAACGGGAACGCCTGCTGGTGTCGGTATGGCTACTGGCCGGCTCTTGCAGAATGGCGATTTGATCGAATGCGAAATTGATCAAATCGGTACACTAAAAAACCGGGTACGCGCTGTATGAAGTGGCGTCGCGCAGCTCTGGCTTGGTGTGCGTTATGCTCATTATCTGCTTTCGCAACGGCTTTGCCAGAGCGTGATGTTCCTTTGGGTGCCTATTCCTATCAAACCAATTTTAAAGATGGCAGCCTCGGCGGTTGGGAAAGCTATCCGCTCGCTCAGGATGCAGGGTTTGATCCAACCATAACGCCAGTCGTCGAGGCTGGCGTTCCGGCTTTAATGCGTGAAGCAGCACCGGAGCGGCCAGGCAGCTTTTCGCTCGGCGTCATTCACCGGTTCAGTGGAGTCGTTGCAGGTAGCAATGCTTCGTTGGCATTTCGCTACTGTCTCCCAGATTCTTCCGGCAGCATCGCTCTGCGTGTCCAGCTCTTTTACGGCGAGGATAGCGTTACCTTGAAGACCGTTGGAATCGGTGGCGGCTGGCACCAGGCCCAGCTCCATCTTCCTGTGTCTAAGCGTCCTATTCAGGTCGTCACGATTGAAGCGTTCTATAAAAACGCACGCCCCGGACGCAACGAAAAATTTCTGATTTCCGACATACATCTGCGCGCTTTACGCCCCCCGTTTGCGGATCTGCTGCAACCCGATGCGCTGAAGGATGACAGCCGAGAGATGTATTTTCTCCAGCGTGCCTACTCTCAAGGCGAAAACCTTCAGCTTCGCTTTGCAGACTCTGTCCGCTGGTCATTGGTGTCTCCAGCAGGTCATAGAGAAGAAGGCACAGGGCAACGTATTTCGCATACTTTCTCTCAAAACGATCCCGCTGGTATCTGGACCGTGCATGCCTCCTCCGCTAGTGGCCAATTAACTGTTCAGCTGCTTGTTCGTGCGAACAAGCCGGTCGGCCTTCTCTTCGATCAACCTCCGCCTGTTACTCAAGAACTTCTTTCGCTCGTGCAGCAACGCCGTAAGGCATTACAGCAAACAGTTCATCCGCAGCTCGGAGACAACATAAGCAAGTACGAAAGCAGCTGGCTGCTCCCTGGCCTGCCTTCTTATTTCGCTCTTATCGTGCCACCGGCCGAACTGGCGATGCTTGATGCGATTGTCTTTCACTATTCAGGAGACAAGGAGGCGTTAGAGCAAGCACAAACCATCATGCTCGCGATGACCGACTGGGATACGTGGGTACATCCCTGGTTCCCAGCACATGGACGCTATACGTACTATCCGGTTGGCATGGCTGCAAGCTATCTGACCTTGGCAAAAGAGTATCTCGGAGAAAGCCTGGATGCTTCAACTCGAGAAAAGCTCGATGCCGCGCTCATGCGGCAAATTATTCAGCCTGCCTATAACGAGTACGTGCGAGATGATCGCATCCAGTTTCACACCAGTAATTGGATAGGGAATACCGTTGGCGGGGCACTCCTGGCCGCTCTTTCCAACCGCAATCCTGAAGCCGCCGGTTATGCTCTTGGTCTTTATGAGAAGCAAAAAGAACATCTCAAAGCAAGTTATCTTTCTGATGGAACGTATGGCGAAGGAGTCAGCTACCAGCGCTTCGATCTGTCGATGTCCACATTAGTTGCTGCAGCAGGCAAGCGCCTGCTCGGCCAGGATATGGATAACTTTTTCCAGAAGAACGGCACCTATCTACGCTATGCCGGGTACGGTTCTCAAAGCCTTCTCGATTTCGGCGATACCCATGCCTCTCTGGCGTCGCTCAATGTCTTTGCCTACCTCGCGATCAACGATCATGACGCCGCCAGCTATGATCTCTACAGTCAGTATCATGACAATTCAATAACCGATCTGCTTCCTCGTCTTCTATGGGAGTCATCGATTGGCACAGCCTCATCAGTCCCCACCCTGCCGCTCTCGCATATATTCCCCGATCGTGGAGTCGCCGTTGTACGTGACAGCTGGAAGTCCGATGCAGAAGTAGTCGCAATGCATGCCGGACCTAACTTCAACCACAATCATGCCGACCAGGGAAGTGTGCAGATCGCAGCGAAGGGCATAACGTGGTTGGGAGAAGCAGGCTACGCCGACTACTATAAGGACCCATCCTATGGGAGCTACGTCACCCAGGCCGCCGGTCACAACGTTCTACTTATAGATAAGGATGAGCAGAGCCAGAAGCTACCAGGCAATCCCGTCTTCGGAAAATATCCTCGCATCACAAACAGCTTTCTTACAGACGACATTGTCTTCGTTGAATCGGATCTGCAACCTGCTTATAGCGCGGAGTTGACCAGCTATCACCGTTTTCTGCTGAAGCGGAAAACAGGCCCTGTGCTCATCATCGATCAGGTAACAGCCCCAGTGCCTCACAAATTCTCCGTCACCTGGCACCCAGCGCAACCACTGGTTTCCATAGATACAAGCCGCCACACGTTTGCAATGCAATCAGGAGACACATCGCTCCACGCCTCCATCGCTGCTTCATCGCCCTTGGAGATGGTTCAAAAATTCGCACCGCTGCCATTGGCTTCTTACGTCGAATCCGAAAAAGCACTCATAGAAAAATCGAAGCGCCTTGATTTCGAAACGGCGACGGAACAAAGACAGGCACTCTTCGGAAGCGTGTTTAGCTTCAACACGCAAAGCGCACCGGTCGAATGGAAACAAACAGAGAAGGGGTGGCAGCTTCAGGCGGATGATTTCACTGTGCTCGTTTCAAGCAGCGACGCAAAATATCAGGACAGCTCTACGCTAACGGCACATTGGCCGCAAGGCACATTGCTCGTCAACGGAACAAGTCTGGAACTTCCCGCATCACGATGGAATCTGGTTGCGAATGATCCGCTCACGCTTTCTTTAGTGCAAGTGGAACATGGTCAGACAGTGCTCCAGTTGGAAGCTGCAAAAGCTACAAAATTGACCATCAGCAATCCGCACGAATTTTCAATGAATCAAGCCGGAACCCAAACCAATCCCTCAAAACAAAGTAAGTGGACGATTCAGGTGCCAGTTGGTAAAAGCGAATGGCATCTATCGACACAATAACTCTTGCAAGAGAAAGCTGATTTCGAGTTATTGCATCGATGCAATAAGCACTCCGTTTGAAGGAAGTTCAATCGCAAGGCCTTGCGCCTCATTGCGAACTGCTCCTATACCAAAAAGGAATGAGCTGGCCGCATGATGCTCAAGCTCAGTCTGTGCTGTGCTCACATGAAGGATTGCACCTTCGCTGCCGCGATGAATTGCAATCAGGACACGCTGTTCTCCAGCTGTGCGTGTGTACACGATCGAATCGTACGAGCAGTAAAGGATCTGCATGTCGCCAGTGAGCAATGCTGGCATCTTCCTGCGTAGCGCAAGCAAGCGGCTCGTCCAATCGAACATCTCTGCCTGCACCGGCGTACGTGCAGATGCCTCGAAGACATTGTTCTTTTCACCCGGAAAGCCACCCGGAAAGTCGCGGCGGTTGTCCGGGTCCTGATAACCCTCCATGTAGATCTCGTCACCCGAGTACAGATGCGGCATGCCACGCACGGTCAGCAAAAACGCCATGGCGAGCTTGTTGGCCTGCAAGCTCGCGCCCGGCTCACTGGCAAACCGAATGAGGTCATGATTGTCGATGAATGGGACAAGCCGCTCCGGGTGCGGATAAAGCGCGTCCTGTCGCAACACGCTGGCCAGGTCCTGCATCGATCCATTACCCGTGAAAGCGCTGCGGATCGCATAGTGAAGTGGAAAGTCGAGCGGCGTCCACAGACCCGTGTCGACACCATTGCGCGTCACGCCACCTGCAAACGAAGAGACGATCTGCGGATCAGGATTGGAAATTTCGCCAACCGTCGTGAGGTTGGGATAGAGCGCACGGAGCTGACTATCGAACTCGTTCCAGAACTCGCGGCCGACATAGGGGAAAGTATCGATCCGCAAACCATCGAGCCCGGTCTCTTCCGTCCACCAGACGGCATTCTGAATAAGATACTTCGCGATTGCAGGATTATCCTGATTGTTGTCAGGAAGAGCATCGACAAACCAACCCTCCGTGATGTCGCGTTTATCACGCCATGGCGCATACGGATTGGTAAGCGGCTGGAAGTCCATGATCGCCGCAGTATGGTTGGTTTTGGTGCCGTGGAACCATGTTGGCTCGGGTGAATCCTCCACCCATGGATGCCGCGGCCCAACATGGTTCGGCACCGTGTCGAGCACAAGCTTCATGCCGCGCGCATGGAGAGCCTGACTCAACGCCTTCATGTCGTTCAACGACCCGAAATGCTCGTCGACAGCATACATATCGGTAGCGTGATAGCCGTGATACGCATCGGGGCTATGGTTCTGGTAAACAGGCGTGATCCACACCGTAGTGATACCAAGAGCCTGCAGATAGTCGAGATGCTCGATGATGCCGCGTAGATCGCCTCCGTGCCAGCCTCGAGGGTTCGCGCGCTCCGCCTTAGCAGCTGTGCTATCTGCGGAGTCCTTTGCTGTCGGGCCATCGTTGGTGTGGTCACCATCGGCGAACCGATCCGTCATGATCAGGTACATCACATCGCGTGAAGAGAAACCGGCAAAGTTGTCCGTTGCTGCTCGGCGCGCATCGAACGAAAACGGCACCTCCGCGCTTCCTTGCTGCGTCATTACCTTAAGCGTGACTTTGCCTGCTATCGCTTCATCCTCGCTCAGCCACAACTCCGCCCAGTGACCGTTCTCCGAGATAACGGTGCGTTCAATCGGCAGTCGTCCCAATGCAAAGCGAGCGCCGTTCAAGTGTTCGCCCTTCACCAGCAGCATCGGAGCAGGCATATCGATCCACCAGTTAGGCGGATCGATCTTGTCGATGCGTGGTGCCTGCGCATGGAGCGGCAGGCAGCAGAGAAACAGTGCGGCGGTAGTCGCTGTAAAGCGATGAAGCATGATCAAGAACTCCGAAGAAGTATGCCACAAGAGAAGAAGGGCGCCGCGGTTTGCTGCGACGCCCCCTCAGTTGGTTAAGCCTCGCCCTTGCTAAAAGAGCAGACGAATGGCCATCTGCATCTGACGTTCCGAGGCCTGGCGAGCTGACGTAATGCGTCCGAAGCTGCCGTCCGTGACATTGCCGTCAGGGTTGGTGAACTGCGGTGTATTCGTTACGTTGAACACTTCGGCGCGCAGCTCCGTCTTCAGACGCTCCGTAATGCCGACCGTCTTGAACAGGGAAACATCGCCGCTCACGCTTCCAGGTCCGAAGAACTGGTTACGCCCCGAAGTACCCTGCCGTCCCGAAGGACGCATGTTGCTGAAGGCTGCCGGATTCAGGTAGTAGCCCGAGATGCTGCGTTGGTAGATCGGTTGCGTACCGGTGAGATCGGCGCGAAGACTGGTGCCTCCGCCATAAGCAGGGAACGTAACGCTGAACGGTGTTCCTGTTTGAGCCTGCACGATGGTGTTCAGCTGCCAGCCGCCGATGACATAGTCCAGCCCGCGATTCATGTTGCTGCCGAACATCTGTCCACGGCCAAACGGCAGGTTGTACAGCGCGCTTGCAACGAAGACGTGCCGCTGATCCAGCGTGCTGTTGCCCTTGTTCAGCCGGTGATCGTAGAAGTACAGATCGCTGACCGCATAGAAGCCGAGATAGCCGTTCGTGTTGTCGATGTTGTGCGCCCACGTGTACGAGCTCGTCATCGTAAGTCCCTTGGACGCACGATAGTTCAACTGCGCCTGCAGACTGTTGTAGTGGCTCACGCCATTATTCAGGTTATAGACCACCTGCCCAAGCGTGGGGAACGCCGTCGGCGCGGACGCCGAAGCGGAGAACGGTTTGCTGTTGAAGTTGTAGCCCGTTGCCAGATGCGTGGCGATGTTGCCCACGTAGCCGACCGTTGCGACCAGCTTCGGCGTCAGCTCCTGCTGAATCTGCATGTCCCACTGTTGCACCGTCGGCAGCTTCTCCGTCTGGCTCACTGCGAAGACGTTGGCTCCCGTGAGCTGTGACGTGGTTGGCAGCGGCAGCGGATTCGTAGCCTGCGTGCTGTTCAACGACCCGTTCTGCGCATTCTGACCCGTAAAGGCAATGCGATATCCGCCGGTAGCGTAGTACGCCGTGCTGCCGCCGAATGGAACCTGCTGTCCCAGCTGGTTGTCGATGCCGCCACGATCCAGGAAGTAGAAGATACCGTAGCCGCCACGCAGCACCGTCTTGCCCTGGCCATAGAGGTCGTAGGAGAAGCCGATGCGTGGTGCAAAATTGTTGAAGCGGTTGTTGATGATCGAGCGTCCAACGCCGTTCTGACCAGCGATGAACTCCGTCGGATTGCTGCCGCTGCTTGCCGGGTTGAGAGCAGCCTGGCGGTTGTGCATCTCGTACGGGAACGTGATCACATCCCAGCGCACGCCGAGGTTCAGCGTCAGACGGCGGCTGACCTTCCAGTCATCCTGCCCGAAGACACCAATCTCATAGTTGCGCGTACCGAACAGTCCGCTCTGCGCGCCAATGCTGTAGTTGTCAGCAAATCCAGCCAGCACTTCGGAGACGTCATAGCCCGTGAAGTCGCCATTGCCCAACTGGAAGTAGCCCTTACCTGAGATCGGACGGAAGAAGGCCACCTCACGGCGAATCGCATTGCCGCCGAACTTGAACACGTGCCTCTTCCATGCATACGATAGCGCATCGTTAAGCTGGTACGTGTTCTCCGGAACGACATACGTGCCATAGTCGCCTGTGTACTCAAGCTGACTGCCGTTGCCGCCGATCAAAGCGCCACCGCCAAGCTGAGCTGTGCGGTTGGCATTCACGATGCCGAGATTGGCCGAGATGGGTGTATTGCTGAAGACCGGCACATTTGCAAACGTGTAGCGGTTATAACCGGCGCGGAATTCGTTGATCGTGTTGGAGCCGAAGATATGGGTCTCACCCAGCGCATACCCGCGTCCATGCACATAGTTTGTGCCGGAAGCAAAGCCCGCTGGCAGCGCAGGAAAGCGCGAGGTGCGCGTGAAGTTGCTGTTGTCGTAGCTGAAGCGTCCGAACAGACGATCATTGGCGCCGATGTTGTAATCCAGCCTTCCGTCGATTGTATTGGACTTCCGGATATCGCGGCGAATCGTGCGGTAATTGTTCTGCGTACCGTTGAATGTGCCAGGAATATTCGGCAGAGGATATGCATTGAGATAGTTCAAACCAGCCTGATTCAAGCGGCTCGTCGGAATAATGTTTCCAGGAAACTGTTGGCAGGTAGTGGGATCGTAGATTCCTCCCTTGACGGGAAGAGGCGTGACTCCTGTGATACCGCAGATAGCGGGTGCTTGGGTTGGATTGCCAGTAATCGACGAACTAAGCAGCTCGCTGAAGTTTCCCTGACGCATCAGTGCCGTAGGCACCGTAACGATCTCGGGATTCAGCGGTGTACTCTCGCGCTGGCCGGAGTAGTCGCCGAAGAGGAACAGCTTGTCTTTAATGACGGGACCACCGAGCGTGCCGCCAAAGGTGTTGCGCTTAAAGGGGAGGGCTGGTGTCTTACTTGCGCCAAGGAACTGATAATTGGGGCTGGCGTCGAAGAGGTTAGAGCGGGCAAACCAGTAGGCCGATCCGTGATAGGAGTTGGTGCCTGATTTGATCGAGGTCTGTACGATCGCACCGCCTGCGCGTCCAAACTCCGCCGGTGCTGTGCTCGTGTTGACGCGGAACTCTTCCGTCGCCTCCACGTTGGGGAAGAAGTTGAGTGTATTGACGAGACCTTCGTTGTTATCGATACCGTCAAGAATGTAGTTGTTGGCCTGAGGGCGAAGTCCATTGGTCGACAGTGAGCCGCCCCCGGAGGTACTGTTGCGGAACGTCTCGGCATCGCCGTTTATGCCTGAAGCCGAGTTGCCGTAATTACCGCGGGTGACGCCGGGAGTCAGCAATGCAAGCTGCGTAAAGTTACGGCCATTCAACGGAAGCTCGGTCACCTGTCGGCCGGCGACAACTTCGCCGACAGCAGAAGAACCCAGCTCGACAATCGGTGCCGCGCTGGTGACCTCGATCGTCTGGTCGGAGCCACCGGCACTCAGCTTGAAGGTCACGGTCTGCGTCTGAGAGACCTGAAGCTCGAAGCTCTGGGTCATCGTCTGGAAACCGTTCATCGTAGCGGTGACCTTATACAATCCTCGCGGCAGGGCCGAGAAGTTGAAGTTGCCGGCACTGTCGGTCACCGCAGTCTGTTTGGCGGACGTCTGTGTATTTTCAACTGTGACGGTCGCGCCGGGAATGATGGCCTCGGTAGCATCCTCCACAATACCGGTGACACGACCGGTGTCGGTCTGCCCCTGTAGCGAGAGATTGGCAGATCCCAACAGGAGTATGGAGAGGGCTATCAATAGGTAGGAACGAAAGCTCCTGTACTTGAGTTTCATTGCGTTAGTGCCTCCAAATGTCAGCCGGGCATAATGCCTTACCCGCGACAGCGTGAAATGTCGGTGAAACGGGCGCAGCAATTCCATCTCCCGGGCGTCGTTTTATGATGAAAGTCGAATCAACAGATAAGTCATTTGTTTAGTTATATTTCCATCCAAACATTAACTGTTGGGAATGCATTTTGCCTACCGTAAGTGGTACATTTTGGGTTGCGGGTTCGTATGCGGCAGGTTTCAAATTCCGTGCGTGTTGCCTTCGGAACATTTGAGGCCGATCTCTCCTCGGGAGAACTATGGCGCGGCGGCTTCCGGATCAAACTTCAGGGCCAGCCCTTCCGGGTCCTCGCCGAACTCGTTCAGCGTCCCGGTCAGGTCATCACCCGCGAAGAGCTCCAGGAGCGTATCTGGGATAAAGGCACAAACGTCGATTTTGACCACTCCCTGGGCACAGCTATTAATAAGATTCGCGAGGCCCTGGGAGATAACGCCGAAAACCCTCGTTTCGTCGAGACCCTGACCCGCCGGGGATACAGATTTATCGCTCCGGTAACGGTACTGGATCCCCCCGCCACCAACCCGATTCCTTTCACTTCGTTTGTGGATGAGGAAGCTCTGCCGGACCCCTTCGCCGCTTCCCCAGCGGAAGAGCCACCGCTTCAAAACCATCCCCAAATCAACCGGTCCTGGCTGCGCTGGCTTCCTGTGGCAGGTCTTACCGTCCTCGCCATGCTCGCCGGTTTCCTCCTCGGCCGAGGAGGACGCGTCGAGCCGCAGGTGCCTTCATTGCGCCAGATCACCCACGCGCAGAGAATTCTTCCAGGCGGTGACGCGCTCGAAGTCTTTCCCGTCACCGTGACCGATGGCCTGCACCTCTTCGCCTCCGTCATTCGTGATGGCAGAGTGCACCTTGAGCGCATCACGATTGCAGGAGGCCAGGGCGAGCCCATCGTGCTGCCGGACGAGATTGCCGGTCCCGCCATTGCCGACATCTCGCACGATGGCTCACGTCTTCTGGTGCGCAGTCACGCCTCCAATCAATCCGAGCAGCCTCTATTTATTGTTCCCTCCGCCGGAGGCTCGGCACAAAGGGTCATGCGCGCGCTCGCGCACGATGCCACCTGGATGCCGGACGACCAGAACATCCTCTACGCTGCTGGAAACGATCTCTATACCGCCCCGCCCAGCGGCTCCGATCCCGTCAAATATGCTTCGCTTCCCGGACGCGCCTTCTGGCTGCGCTGGTCGCCTGACGGAAAAGTTCTTCGTTTCACGCTCTTCGATCCGCTCGCGCACACGCTGGCCCTGTGGGAGTTGTCCTCCGACGATCGCAAAGCCCACCCCATCCTCACCAGCTGGACGCAATCGCGCAAAATCTGCTGCGGAAGCTGGATGCCCGATGGAAGCGGCTTCGTCTTCCAGGCAGTGCAGGGAATGACATCGGACCTGTGGTTGCTCGGCACGCGATCCTCGCAGCCGGTCAGGCTCACCGATGGGCCACTGGATTACCAGGGACCGGTTCCTGCGCATACCGGCGAAAAGATATTTCTGACGGGTGTCTCTTCGCAGGGCGAGGTCCAGTTACTTCATCCCGGAACGCATGAGTTTGTCCCGGCGCAGAGCTTCTACAGCGGAGCGCATCGTCTCGAAGAGACGCGGGATGGCAAATGGCTGGCCTGGGTCGACACCGAGGGACGTCTCTGGCGCGCGCGCTCCGACGGATCCGAGTTGCTGCAGCTTACCCCTGCAAACCTTCAGGTCTTCTCTGGACACTGGTCGTCCGATGGTTCGCGTCTCGCTCTCATGGCTCGTGCCGCATCCGGTGCGTGGAGCATCTATCAGGTGCTCGCCGACGGCAGCGATCTCGAGCCTCTGCTGCAGACCAATAGCAATACCGCCGATCCCACCTGGTCGCCCGACGGACAAACCATCGTGCTGGGCCAGGCGCCCGACCTTCTGGGCAAAGACGCCGCTCCTCGCATGATTCAGGCGCTCGACCTGAAATCGCATCAGCTCACGACGCTGCCCGGCTCGCGTGATCTCTTCAGCCCTCGCATCTCGCCGGATGGACGCTTCATCGTCGCGATGTCACTCGATCAGCGGCAACTCAAGCTCTACGACATAGCGACGAAGCAGTGGCGTGTGCTGTCCACCCGCTCTGCCGCCGATCCCGTCTGGTCGGCAGACAGCCGCTCCGTCTATGCCGATGCCTTTATGGAGCCAGGGCAGCCGGTCTACCGTGTCTCCATCGCCGACGGACGTGCCGAAGATCTGGGAGGAATCGCAAACCTCCATTCCACCGAGTTCAGCGACCTCGTTCTCTGCGGTGTTTTTCGCGACGGGACCGTAGCGGTTCGCGCTCGGCTGACGACCGCGGACCTGTTTTCGCTCGATCTGGCTAAGCATAATCCGCAGATAATGCATTGAATCGAAATGGTTTATCTGTTGAAGAAAAGTTGAGCCGAAAAGGCAGGTAAACCGATTGCATGGAAGCTTCGGCAGATGGTGAGGTTCCGGATATGCGTATACGGCATGTCTGCTCAATTTGCTTTTTGGCAGCTCTTCTTTCGCCACAGGCTGCAATCGCGCAGCAGGTTCACGTCACCTCCAATGGCCTTACCGCCACTGCAAATGGAGTCACGCTCGAGGTCACAGCTCTCGAGCAAGACAAGCTGCGCATACGCGAATGGAGAACAACACCTCCCGAGGACGCCTCGTGGGCCGTGCTTCCCGCCAGCCGCACCAGCCGTATTCCGGTCAGCGCAGACACCAACGGCTTCCATACCCAGCAGCTCGCCGTACAGGTCGGCGACAACCTCCACCTCATCATCCGCGACCGCGATGGCCACATTCTGCAGGAGGATGCCGGACCCACCGTGTGGCGTGGAGATAGCTTTCGCGTCTACAAGCAACGCGGCGAGAACGAGCACTTCTTCGGCCTCGGCGACAAGCCAGGCCCACTCGACCGCACCGGCCAGGCCTTCACCCTCTGGAACACCGACAGCTTCGGCTGGCAGGAGTCTACCGATCCCATCTATAAGAGCATCCCTTTCTTTCTCGGCGAAGAAGGCGGACGCTACTTCGGCGTGCTCTTCGACAACACATGGAGAACGTGGTTCGACTTCGGCCGCGAAAACGACGCTGAGTACAGCTTCGGCTCGCAGGACGGCCCCATCGACTACTACTTCCTCTATGGCCCGGAGCCTCGCAGCGTGATGGCCGCTTACGCCTGGCTCACCGGCCCCGCACCTCTCCCTCCGCTGTGGTCCTTCGGCTTTCAGCAGTCGCGCTATTCCTATTCCCCAGAGTCGCAGCTGATGGACGTTGCCTCGCGGCTGCGCAAAGACAAAATTCCAGCCGACGCCCTGTGGCTCGACATCGACTTCCAGAAGGACAACATGCCCTTCACCGTCGATCCCCGGCGTTTCCCAAATTTTCCGGAGATGGTCTCGCAGCTTGCGCGCGATCACTTCCACCTGATCGTCATCGCCGATCTGCACATCGCGCACAAGCCAAACGCCGATTACGCACCATTCGATACCGGCACCGCAGGCGACCACTTCGTGAAGAATCCTGACGGAACTCCATACATCGGCCCTGTCTGGCCCGGTCCCTCCGTTTTTCCCGATTTCACGCGCCAGCAGACACGCCAGTGGTTCGGCACGCTCTATAAGGACTTCGTACACGATGGCGTCTCCGGCTTCTGGGACGACATGAACGAGCCAGCCGTCTTTCGCTATCCCTCAAAGACCATGCCGCTCGACGTACAGCATCGCATCGACGAGCCCGGCTTCGCGACGCGCACGATGAGCCATCGCGAAGCACACAACATCTTCGGCATGCAGAACAGTCGCGCCACCTACGACGGCGTCCTGACTCTGCGCCCCAACGAGCGGCCTTACGTGATGACACGCGCCAGCTACGCCGGTGGCCAACGCTATGCCGTAACCTGGACCGGCGACAACAGCTCCACCTGGAACCATCTGCGCATGACGATTCCGCAGCTGGTGAATCTTGGCCTCAGCGGCTTCAGCTTTGCCGGTGCCGATGTAGGCGGCTTTGCCGGCTCTCCTCCGGCTGACCTATTAACAAAATGGCTTGAAGTCGCTGCATTCCAGCCGATCGATCGCGATCACTCGGCCAAGGGAACGCGCATGCACGAGCCGTGGGTCGATGGTCCCGAACACGAGGCCATGCGTCGCCGCTACATCGAAGAGCGCTATCGTCTCTTGCCCTACATCTACACCGTCGCCGAAGAAACCTCACGCGATGGCATGCCCATGATGCGTCCGCTCTTCATGGAGTTCCCTCACGCAGCGAACGATGGCACTCCGATGGACCTGGCCACAGGTGGAGCGGAGTTCCTGCTGGGGCCCAATCTGCTGATCGCACCGAATCCATCGCCGGAGGAGGTCGCGCCCTATGAGCTTCATCTGCCTCCCGGTCGCTGGTATGACTACTGGACCGGCACGCAGGCCGGTACAGCGGGCAAAGCGCAGGCTCGTGATGCCGAGGTACGCGACACTCTGCTGCAGAACCAGCAGATTCTCCTCAAGCCCGAACTGGCCACAGTTCCCGTCTACGTGCGCGGCGGAGCCATACTGCCATTGCAGAGCCTTGTTCAAAGTACCGACGAGACGCCGAAAGGCCCTCTTACCCTGCGCGTCTACGTTCCTGCCCAGAATCAACCCTGTGAAGGCTCGCTCTATGCCGACGACGGCCACTCACTCAACTACAGGCGAGGCGACTACTTCCGCATCAAGGCATCCTGCGAGGTCGCAGCCGACGGTGCCGTGACCGTCACGCTAAGTGCGCCCGAAGGCAGCTATAGGCTGCAGTGGGAGAGCATTCGCGTCGAGCTGGCGGGCTCTGCGCACACTCCTGCGAAGGCAACCATCGATGGCAAGGATTTTCCAGTCTCCGAGAACAATCATCTGCCCGGAGTCACCTTTGCCAGAAGTGCGAAGCCGACCCGCATCACCTTCCCATAACTTCGATTCGAGGTTGCTGCATAGAGCAAAAAGGGCCGCTAACTAAATGATTAGTTCGTGCGTCCAACCTGAGGTACAGGGTTGCTCATGCCTCCGAAACGGTCCATCACGCTAACCGAAGCCGAGCTCAGGCTGATGAAGGTTCTATGGGAGCGGGGAGAATCCGGCGTGGCCGAAGTCGTTGCGGCTCTGTCAGATACCACGCCGTTAGCGTATACCTCGGTACTAACGACGATCCGAATTCTGGAGAAGAAGGGCTACGTTCGCCATCGTCAGGAGGGCCGCGCGTTTCTCTACAGCCCATGCGTCGCCGAGCGCGAGGCCGGAATCTCCGAGGTACGCCACGTACTGAACCGTTTCTTCGGCAACTCGCGGGAACGCCTGCTTCTGTCTCTCCTCGGAGACGATGAGGTCACCCCTGAGGAGCTGCAGCGTCTTAAAGAAGCCATTGCGAATGTTCCCGATGAGGATGCGCAGGAGAACGAAGGGGAGGAGCAGTAGTCGATGGATCCGATTACCCTGATAGCTCCAATCGCTCATGCCACGATGCCGCTTGCGATCTCAGCCTCCGGCGCGCTGATCAACGCCATCGTTGGCGGCATGCTGCTGATGGCCGGCGTTAGTCTGTGCCTTCGCTTGTTTCCAGGGATGACCGCCGCGGCACGCTTCATGATTTGGGCCGCTGCTCTGCTGGTGATGATCCCGCTTCATTTTTTGCCTGCACTTCATAGCAGTTCGAGCGTGTTGCCTGACAATAGCAACCTGTTGCATGTCGATGCTCGTTGGGCGTTACTGCTCGCTGGTATCTGGGCAGTCCTTTCGATCGTTCGCGCCGTGCAACTGTTTACAAGTGCGATGCGGCTTCGAGAGATCGCAAGACGTGCCGTGCCGATGGATCTGGTGCTGGATCGTTCGCTCCTGATGCGGAACGGCAAAGCAATTGAACTTTGTGCGTCCGAGGATGTAGACAGCCCGAGCGTCGCCGGTTTTGCCTCGCCACGCATCTTGTTGCCCACGGGTTTGATCGAGCAGCTCTCGCAACGTGATCTGGAACAGATCGTTCTGCACGAGATGGAACACCTGCGCCGCAGGGACGATTGGATGAACCTGCTACAGAAGGTAAGTCTGATGCTGTTCCCGCTCAACCCGGCCATGAGCTGGGCAGAACGCCGTATGTGCGTCGAGCGCGAGTTGGCATGTGACGACTGCGTGCTGCAGGCGACGAAGGCCCGCAAGGACTATGCCGTCTGCCTGACAAATCTCGCCGAGCACTCGCTGGTGCGCAGAAGAGTATCGCTCGCGCTTGGGGCATGGGCGCGACGCTCGGAGCTGGCGCAGAGAGTCCACAGAATTTTGAGCCGTCCCGAACCCCAGCTCGGGCAATGGCAGTCACGAGCGGCAACAGGGGTTTTAATCGCGGGAATGATTGCGGGAACGGTGACCCTTGCCGATAGTCCGAGGCTGATCAGTTTCGCCCCGAGCGTTTCGCAGCAGGCGCAGGTCGCCTCGACCACAGACTCTGCTACCGCTTCACCGAATCTATATGCAGAAGGCGCCAAGCCATTGGCAAAAGACGCCAGACAAGTGTTGGTTAAGGCCATCGTGCCGGAGCAGGGGCGCCGTGAGGCGCAGCTTGCAGCTCGTCCGCCTCGCAGGCAGAATGCCGCAGCGAAGCATGCAGCGACGCATCGCCCAACCGCATCGTTCGTCATGCTGACCGATTGGAATGAAGACCTTCCGCAGCAACGCCCGATTTTGACGAGATCTTTTGTGGCGGTCGTCCCGGCTGGGGACGGCTGGTTAGTCATTCAACTCTAACGATTTGCAGGGAAAACACCCATAAGGAGGGTGGTTATGTCTGAAGTAACTAATCAATTAGTAGTAAAAGGAAAGCGCTTCGCTGCTCCCGCCGCAATAGCCGGAGCCTTTGTCCTTGGTGCCGCTCTGTTTGTAGGACACGGTGGCGTCAACGCTGCAAGCTCTACCGCTGCGTCACTGATCGACGATCAAAGCGTATCGGCATTGACGGCGCTCGACAACGCAATGGAACAGGTCGCCTCGCGCGTCACACCCGCGGTGGTGAACATCTCCGTAACCGCAAAGAACAACGAGGCTGAGATCTCGGACGATCAACTGCAGGGTTTGCCTCCGGGATTCAGGCAGTTCTTCGGCCAAGGCGGACCGCAGCAGCCGCAGATTGAGCATGGAATCGGCAGCGGCGTGATTATTTCGCCCGACGGATATATCGTGACCAACGGCCACGTCGTTGATGGAGCCACGCAGATCAAGGTGACGATGCATGATCGTCGCGTGTTGAATGCGAAGCTGGTCGGCGTCGATAAGCTGAACGATCTTGCCGTGGTGAAGGTCGATGCAAAGGAGCTGCCCAGCATTGCATGGGGCGATTCGACGAAGCTGCATCCGGGACAGACGGTGCTGGCCTTCGGCAGCCCCTTTGGCTACTTCCAGTTCTCGGTCACGCGCGGCATCGTCAGTGCCGTGAACCGGCCTAATCCTTACTCGGACGATGCACGGAAGCCGGGTGCATTCATTCAGACGGATGCGGCGATCAATCCCGGCAACTCAGGCGGTGCGCTGGTGAACTCGCATGGGGAGCTAGTCGGTATCAACACGTTCATCATCTCGAACAGCGGATCGTTTGCAGGCGCCGGGTTTGCGATTCCATCGCAGATTGTGCGTGCTTCGGCTGAGCAGCTGATGAAGAACGGCAAGGTGGAGCATGGCTATCTGGGCATCAGCATGAACGATGTCACGCCGGAGAATGCGCACTTCTTCAACCTGACAGATGCTTCCGGTGCGGTTGTGGCGCAGGTGTCGCCGGACTCGCCCGCAAGTAAGGGTGGTCTGAAGCAGGGCGACGTGATCGCGAAGCTGAATGGAGAGAAGATCGTCAATGGCAGTGCGCTCCAGGTTGCTGTCAGCGAGATGACTCCTGGGACGAAGATTGCGCTGGGTGTGCTTCGCGATGGCAAGCCGGTAACGTTGGATATAACCGTCGGACAGTTCAGCGGCAACAAGCAGGTTGCCAGCAACGACGCTCCAGACGGGCAGCAGCGCGGCAAGTTGGGACTGGCTGTAAGCGATCTGACCGCAGATGCAAGGCAGCAGCTTCAGGCGCCGGACTCAGTCAAGGGCGCTGTTGTGCAGAACGTTCGCCCGGCAAGCCCGGCAGAGGAAGCTGGATTGCAGCCTGGCGATGTGATCCTTGAGGTCAATCGTCATGCGACTGCGTCGGCAGAGCAGTTTGTCAATGCAGTGCATCAGAGCCCGAATGGCAAGGACATCCTGCTTCTGGTGTGGTCGAAGGGGAATGCGAGCTATCGCACAATTCACCCTGATGACCAGAATGGGTAACAAGAGATGCAGGCTGCCAGAGAATATTCTGGCAGCCTGTTGAACAAGGTTTTTGTTCTCAAGAAGGAAGGCTTCTCATGGAGCCTGAGCGCCGATATCAGCCTGGTCAAGTAGTCCGAGATCGGCACCTTTGGCGCTGAATAGCCGCAGTGCAACATGTTCAGCTTTTGCCGGTACAGTAATCGGCTCATTGAGTGTGATGCTCTCATCGGGCTTTACCTGACGGAGAGTGTGATGCCCGACCTCTTTCCCTCGTCTGTCAGTAAATACTGCGATAACGTTGCCAGGATAAAAAGCTGCGAATGTTCCTGTAAGTGTGGTGGAATCGGCCTTGTGGGCGAGGGCAAGTCTTTGTGTGGCAACACCGGCGTCCGTTACTGTCTGCAAGGCCGCGTCGATGTGTAGAGGATTCCATGTCGTATCCATGGCGTAGGTCTGGTTGGGCGCAAGCTTAACGATCGGGCTATTGATCTCAGCTTCCATATAGTAGGGCGTACGCTCAGGCGTTGTGGCGCGAATGCTGGCCTGGCCCTCTTTATCGAATCGAACAGACGGACCGCTCTTATAAAAGATGACGGTGGCCTTCCCGGGATAGTTGCCGGAAGCATCGTAATGGAACCGCTCGATCATGCCGTACTTACTCTGCTGATCAACGACAGCGAGCCAGCCTGCTCTGGAATCAAGCCACACCTCGTTGTCGAAATAAAGCCAGCGCAGACGGAAGAGTCCATCAGCGACCGAGAAGGAGGGATCGTCGGCAAGACCGGAACGAACATGATAGCCATCGGGATAGGTCGAATTGGGATTGACGGGAGTGTAGGCCCAGAATTGATGGTTATAGTCCGCAGGCTTCGCAGAGTCGCTGAGATCGTACTGTGAGACAGACTGCACGGACCATTCGATGGGGTGTGTTGCAGCGTTGCGCATCACGGCGTGAAAGTCGATCTGCGGTGAATCGGCCGAGATGCTGATGGTGCGAATGTATTGAAGTCCTGTAATCGTGTCAGGTTGACCTGTAAGTTGAATGGAGCAGCGCTCGCCCTGGGAGATGAGCTTGAACTCGTAAGGAAGATCGTCGATCGCGGTGGATGCAAGAACCCAGTGGTGATCGTCGGTGTCGCCTTCAGGCATAGGCCATATTTTGTCGCCACCGTAATTGATCCAGCCTCCCTTTGCTTGCTCGGGAGGGATGTATTGGCCTCGATATCTCGGGTTTACGAAGAGATAGGGATGTCCATTGAACTCAACCTGCATCAGTCTTCCGCCTAATTGCGGCACGAAGGTGAGCTTGAGCCAGGGGTTGTCGACCTCCTGTGCGTCCCATCCCTGATAGCTGACAGCGTGAACCGAGCATGTTGCCGGTGAGGCTCGTGCGTAGAATACGGCGTTGCTGAACATCAAAGTCAGCAACAAAGCGAAGGATTTCATGGCGATGCCTCTTTCTAAACAGTGGATACGCGTTACCCAATTCTTGCGTATTATCCTCTATATTGATTGAGCACATCATGCATCAGGAGCCGGATGAGGTGAAGAGCGTTCTTTGGCAATCAGCACAGGCGACCTGCCTCTTGCTGCTCGTATCGGTACCGGTGTGCGCCCAGTTTCCACACTCTTCAGTCGACCCAGCCATGCGCGATCGCGGGGCCACAATTTACGCGAATCAATGTGCTCGCTGCCATGGCGAAGATGTTCGCGGCACGGAGAAGGGGCCGGACCTGATTCGCTCTGTCGCGGTGCTCCATGATCGTCGTCAGATGCTGTATGGGAAGGAGCTTGCTCCTCTGCTGACGACACTGCCCGGCCATAATTACAAGTTTGACGACAAGCAGCTGGCTGATTTGTCGCAGTTCCTGACCGCATCTGTGAATGCGACGCTGCGCAGCGGCTACAACGCGCAACCAACCCATCTGCTGGATGGCGATGCAAAGGCGGGTGAAGCCTACTTCAATGGCGCTGGAGGGTGCAACAAATGCCACTCCGCGACGGGCGATCTGGCAGGCGTAGGTAAGCGCTACACACCGGCTGCGTTGCAGCAGAAGTTTCTTTTTCCCAACTACGGACTTTTCGTCAAGAAAAAGACGCAGGTTACGGTGAAGATGCCGAACGGGAAGACCTACTCGGGCGATCTGGTTCGCATCGATGACTTCACCGTGACACTGCATGAGGCATCCGGCGAAAACATCTCGCTCAATCGCGTCACCGGTTCGACAGTCACGACGGTCGATCCTTTCCAGGCGCATGCCGACCTGCTGGACAAGTACACGGATGCCGACATCCACAACCTGACGACTTATCTGGATACGTTGAAATGAAGCTGCTGACCGCGTCGCTCCTCTGCCTGTCGCTTTCGCCCTGCGCAATCTATGCGCAACAGAAGCAGTCAACCGATACGGCGAGTCTTGCCAAGCTGACTGACAGCTGGCCAACTTACAACGGAGATTACTCCGGCCGCCGGTTCAGCCCGCTGACGAAGGTGAACACCACGACCGTCAAGCAGCTTTCACAAGCCTGGAGCTATCGCGTGGAAGTGACGACTGGTGGCGGCAGGCGCATTTCCGCCACGCCGATCGAGGTTAATGGCGTTCTCTACTTCACCGTGCCGAGCCATGTCTGGGCTGTGGATGCACGCACGGGTCGCAAGATCTGGCAGTTCGACTGGGTCAGCAAAGGCGGCGATACGATTGGCAATCGCGGCGCGGCTGTATCGGGCGATACCGTCTACTTCGAGACGGAAGACTGCAACCTCGTCGCTCTCGACATCCATACGGGCAAGGAGAAATGGCACTCGTCCATCGGCAATCCTGACTTGTTCTACTCGGGCACGGTTGCGCCTGTAGTGGTCAAGAACCACGTCATGGTGGGCGTCAGTGGCGACGACTTTGATATCCCCGGCTACATCGAAGCGCATGATACGGAGACGGGAGCGTTGCAGTGGCGCTGGTATACGCATCCCAATCCTGGAGATCCCGAAGCCAAGACCTGGCCCAACGATGAAGCCATGCTGCATGGTGGTGGCATGACGTGGGTTGCTGGAACGTATGATCCTGAGCTGAATCTCTACTACTTTGGCACCGGCAATGCGCAGCCTGTGATCAACGGCCTTGCCCGTCCAGGCGCAAATCTTTATACCGCGACTATCTGTGCGCTCAATCCAGATACCGGCAAACTTATCTGGTACTTCCAGCCCAACCCGCATGATACGCATGACTGGGATGCGGTGCAGACGCCTGTGCTGATCGATGGCGTCGTGGACGGCAAGCCGCGCAAGCTGCTCGCACAGGCTAGCCGCAATGGCTGGTATTTCCTCATTGATCGCACGAATGGTAAGGCGCTCACGAGTACTCCCTTCGCCAAACAGAACTGGGCTCTCGGCGTCGACAAGAATGGATCGCCGATCCCGAATCCGGCCAAGATGGCGCAGCCGAATGGCGCATTGGTCGCACCAAATCAGGCAGGCGCGGCGAACTGGTATCCGCCGAGTTTCAGTCCGGCGACGGGTCTCTTCTATGTGCCGGCATACGACGCTTACAGCGTCTATTACATCTACGACAACAACAAGCGTCCCGAGGGCTGGGCAGGCAACGACCGCGGCGGATGGATGAGTGCCTCGCTGCGCGCCATGGACTACAAGACCGGCAAGGTGCGCTGGGATCACAAATGGCCAAGCCCAGGTGGCCGCTCCGGCATTCTTACTACGGCCGGCAACCTGCTCTTTACGGGCGATACGTCAACCAACCTTATGGCCTTCAACGCCACGACGGGCAAGGTACTATGGCACGCTGGCCTGGGCAATCTTATCACGAACGGGCCGATCACCTATGAGCTCGACGGCTTGCAGTACATCGTTGCCGCGGCGGGCGACACGCTGTATGCCTTTGTCCTGAACTAACTGCTGAGAAGCGAAACCAGAATCCCTCGTTCGTGGGCAGAACGCGGGCAATCGTGTGCCTGCCTTAAGCCTCTCGGGGAGGCTTGTCTCGCGGTCATAGCATCTCGCAACTAAGTTAGCGGTTTCGCTAATCGAAACATATTTTCAAAAAATTCTTGACAAACATTTTTCCAAAAGCCTAAAGTTCTCGCCGGTATGAGAAACAGGTCTGACCTGTTCTCTCTGCCATCCACCAAAAAAGAAGCGGACGAGAAGGTTTATCCCCATCTCGTTACGATGAGGAATTGCAGGTATGCGAGCATTTACGAGGCTGATTGCAAACGTATACATTTGGTTTCTGTTGTCTGCATACGCCGTGGCACAAACTTCGAGCGGACAGATTTCAGGACGAGTGACCGACCCATCTGGCGCAGCCATCCCCGGCGCTGTCATCACGCTGACCAACCAGGCGACCTCTGAGGTCCGCTCGGACAAAACCGAAGCATCCGGCGAATTTGTCTTTGTTGCGGTACAGCCGGGAACCTTTACGGTTTCCGTCGCGATGCCGAGCTTCAAGAAGTATGAGAAGCGCAATCTCGTGCTGCACGCCTCCGATCGTCTGTCCACCGGCAACATTCAGCTCGAGGTCGGTGCCGTGAACGAGAGTGTCGACGTGCAGGCGGATCAGACGCCGATCCAGACAGAGTCGAGCGAACGCTCCGCCGTTGTCGACTCCAAAGAGCTGGCCACCTTGATGACGCAATCGCGTGACATTACCTCCATGCTGCGCCTGCTTCCTGGCGTTGTGAAGAGCCCGAGTACAGGGCAGCTGGGCCAACAGAATGCAGGCAATATCAACGGTGTCCGCAGCGACTACAACTCTCTCTCCATCGACGGCACGACAGGCAATACGCGCGGCGGTGCGACACTCGACACTGGAACAAACTACGATTCTGTCGGCGAAGTAAAGGTGTTGCTGAACAATTACCAGGCAGAGTATGGGCAGGCAGCCGGCGCTATCGTTGAGATGGTGACGAAGTCCGGTACGCGCGACTTCCATGGCACGGTTTACTACTACAACCGCAATGAGGCCTACAACGCCAACGACTACTTCAATAAGAACAAAACCTACGTTCCTCGCCCGCGCCAGCGCTACAACACGGTGGGCTATAACATCGGCGGCCCGGTCTATATCCCTCATCTCTTCAATACGCACAAAGACAAGATGTTTTTCTTCTGGTCGCAGGAGTACTGGCCGACGACCAAACCTGGCACGCTGAGCTACTGGATGATGCCGACGGCACTCGAGAAGCAGGGAAACTTCTCTGCCAGCGTGGATAAGAGTGGCAAGCCGGTCTACATCAAAGATCCCACACTGATCGCTCAGGGGAAGGCTTGCACGGCCGCAAATGGACCAGGTTGCTTTCCCAACGCGATTATTCCGGCCAGCCGTATCGATTCCGACACGCAGAAGCTCCTGGCAATTCTTCCCACCGGCAATCCCACTCCACTTGGCGTCAATGGCGGTGGCAATTACAACTACGTTACGCAGGGGTCTGTGAAGACGCCAGTGAATCAGCAGGTGCTTCGTGTGGACTACAACATCACACCGAAGTGGCACACGTACTTTCGCGGTATGCGGACAACAACCGAACAGGATGGTCCAAATGTCGCCTCCGTTACCGGAGCGATGCAATGGGGAGTTCCTTTTGTCTACTCCACGCCGGGCAAGAATGCCAGCTGGAACCTGACATTTATCCCTAGCCCAAATCTGATCAACGAGCTCAACGTCGGATTCGCGAGCTGGACCGAGACCTCCCGTTTCTCCAACTCGAGCGATATCGCTAAATTTCAGCGTGACAAGCTTGGAATCAACCTCGGTCAGTACAACCCGCAATACAACCCGCTCAATCTTGTTCCCCGGGCGACATGGGGCGGCAGCGCGGGCTTCCAGGTGGTGAATAATCCCCAGATCCAGTTCGACAACCGTTTTCCATTGGCGAACGATACCCGCTCATGGCAGGTTCAGGATTCCATCACGAAGGTGTGGAATCATCACACTTCCAAAGCCGGCTTCTATTTTCAAAAGGGGAACTACCTGCAGCGCCACATTGGCGGCACCTTCGATGGGTCCTTTAGTTTTGACACCAACAACTCCAACCCCAACGACACTGGCTATGCATATGCCAACGGCATTCTCGGGCTTTATAACTCGTATACCGAAGGCTCGAACACGGTGAACTACAACCCGCAATGGAAGGTGCTGGAGTGGTACCTGCAGGACAGCTGGAAGGTGATGCCCAGGCTCACGATCGACTATGGCCTGCGCTTTACCTATGACATTCCAAGCATTCTCAATAAGGGGCAGGGAGCAGGCTGGATTCAGAGCCAGTACAGTCAGAGCAGGGTCCCTCAGCTCTATCAACCCATCATGGGTCCGAAGGGCCGGTCGGCAATTATCAACCCGGCAATCGCCGGACCTCCAGGTTCGGCAACCAATCCCTACCTGCCAGCCGTCTATATCGGCCAGTTCGTTCCCAACTCCGGCGACTACTCTAACGGTGTTGTCGTCAATACCAATCCCAACTACCCTACCTCACTTCGCGAGAGCAATGGTCTGCTCGTAGCTCCTCGGCTGGGATTTGCGTGGGATCCGCGCGGCAATGGCAAGACGGCCTTCCGTGGTGGCGTCGGGCTCTTCTATAACACCCGTGAGGGTGGCGGTACTCTGGGCGACTATTCGCTTATCGCGCCGCTTGTTTATAACCCGGTTCAAAACTATGGGGATGCCAGGCAGTTCGCCAACAACTGCAGCGGCTCGGCATGCTCCAGCGGGACGACGCTCATCAGCCCACAGGCAACACGTATTTTGCAATTCAATCGGCCTATCGAAACGATATTCAATACCATGCTTGGCGTGCAGCAATCCGTTGGTTTCCAGACGGTAGTCGACATCGCTTACGTCGGTACCTTTGGGCGTCACCTGAACGAACAACTCGACTTCAACACGGTTCCATATCTGTCGCAGTTCGATCCTAAGAACGTTGATCCGAGCCAGGCAACGACCTTCACTCCAATCCTCGGACGTAAGGCTGCGGACTGCCCTGCCAACGCTTCTTCGGCATCGTTGTTATGGTGCCAACCTGTTCCACTCGGTGATAATTTTTTCCGTCCGATTGCTGGATTCTCTAATGTCAATCTGCGCTCGTATGCGGGAACATCCGCCTATCACTCGCTCCAGACACAGCTCACGCGGCGTTTCGCACATGGGTTGCAGTTTGGCGTGGTTTACACCTGGTCGAAGGTGATGACAGACGCGGATGCTGTCAACGGCGCTGTTGGCTACTATCAACCGCACCGCTGGTGGAACTGGGGACTTGCCAGTTATGACCGCACCAACAACTTTGTGGCCCATTGGAGCTGGGATCTTCCTAAAGGAAGCACACATTTCTCTAACTTCGCTACCCGACTTCTCTTGGATAACTGGCAGTACTCCGGCATTACCGAATTCATCAGTGGTGCGCCGCAGACGGTCACTCTCAACACTGGTGGTGTCAACCTGACCGGGGGCGGCGATGGAGCGCATCCGATCGTAAACACCGATCCAATTCTGGGCAAAGGCGATCGTACTGTTCTTCGCTACTTCAAATCAGAAGCATTCGTGATGCCAACGCCGCGGCAGATTCCTACGGAGAGCACGCCAGGAATCACACGCTCGACGATGTTCCGTGGTCCCGGCACAAATAACTTCGACATGGCCGTCAACAAGAACTTCTCGATTCATGAGGCGATGACGTTGCAGCTTCGTGTGGAGGCATATAACGTCTTCAATCATGCATCCTTCACCAACGTGGATACCACGGCACGTTTTGATGCAACCAGTGTTGTCGGTAGTCCACAGCTTTCTCCAACGTTCGGAAACCTGACCGCAGATAGAGGGCCGCGTACACTGCAGCTCTCCGGCCGGTTTACCTTTTAGCTTGAAGCTAGATGTAGCCTGCAGGTTTGTGTTCTGCAGGCTACATCTATTTCACCAACAATTTCAAAACGGTGGAAAATGTCTTTGGAAAACAAGTCAAGCAGTATGACGCGCCGCGAGTGGCTCAACACCGTCTCCCTTCCCGCATTAGCGGCCACATCGTTCGCCATGATGAAAGCGACACCTCTCGCAGCAGAGCCTGCAGGCAAGTCTGACAAGCTCGATCTGGGATCGCGTGTCTACAATGTCCGCAGCTACGGGGCCAAGGGCGATGGTAAGGCCATGGATACCGCGGCGATCCAGGCCGCCGTTGACGCATGTACTGCCGATGGCGGCGGCACGGTTCTCCTCACTGGCGGAATATTTCAGACAGGAACAGTGGAGCTGAAGAGCAACGTCACGCTTCACATCGCATCGTCGGCAAAACTTCTCGGCACGTCAGATGGCAAACAGTACCACGCTGTCGATGCCATCCCGCTTAGCGGCGATTCGACGTTGAATGATGGGAACTGGGCGCTTCTCTATGCCGTTAATGCGAAGAACGTCACGATTGAAGGCCCCGGAACAATTGATGGTCAAGGCTTCCAGTTTCATTCTCCCGTTCGCGGGACCCCGCCTCCAAGTGGCCTCGGAGGGCTTAAGCGTCCGTATCATATCCTCGCGCATCAGTGCGAAAACCTGATTGTGCGCAACATCGACCTCATCGATTGCGCGTACCACAGCATTCGGGTCATCCAAAGCAAGCGTGTTCACATGGACACGATCTACATTCACAACCGCGTTAACAGCAATAACGATGGTTTCCACTTCATCAGCGCGCAATACGTTACCGTCAATAACTGCATCGTCCTCTCGCAGGACGACGCATGTGCACTCTTCGGGAGTTGCAAGTACGTCACGGTAACGAACTCTGTCTTCAGCACGCGCTGGTCGGTCTTTCGTTTCGGCGGAGGATTCGCTGAGAACATTGCTATCTCAAACTGCGTCATCTATCAGGTGTACGGGTGCCCTATCAAGTTCCAGGGCAATCCGGGTTCGCGGTATGAGAACATCTCCTTCTCGAATCTTGTGCTGAGCGATGTAACCGGCCCGATTCATGTCAGTGTCGGACCGAGAGCCGCACGTGCAGCTACTCCAGGCGCACCAGTCACTCCGTCGAACGAATATGACGCATCGACGGGAGCTCCGCGAGGAACAACAACGCCAGCGGTGCTCCGCAATATTTCGTTTAGTAATATCCACGGAACGGTGACGACGAATCCGCCTCAACTTCCCGACGCGAAAATTACAAGCAATGCGAATCCGGGAGAGAAGCACTCGTGCATCACGTTGAACTGTGTCGGCGGAGCAACGATGGAAAACATCTCGCTTAGCAACATTCACCTCACCTTTGGTGGAGGCGGTACTGCAGAAGATGCAGCGCGCAGGGACCTCCCTGAGATAGCAGGCGAGTATTTCATGATGGGGCCGATGCCCGCGTATGGACTCTACGCACGCGGTGTTCATGGGCTCACAGTGCAGAATATCCGTCTTCAGGTTGCATCTCCTGATCTTCGTCCTGCGGTCATCTTTGATCACGTTGTTGATGCCACAATCTACGGCATCAATGTTCAGGGCAACACATCTGCGGAATCGGCGGCACGATTCATTGATAGCAAAGATATTTTGATGAACTCCCCACGGCTGCTTACGCCGGCTGCAGTCTTCCTGCAGGTCGAAGGAAGCGAAAATGAGAACATCATCGTCGATGGTGGAGATCTATCGAAGGCGCAGAAGCCCGTGGCCTTCGCCAATGGAGCAGCGGAGAAAGTGGTTCGTCTTCGTATCTGAATAGCCGATGTTATGATCGGCCTGAATCCCCGCGATAAAGTTTGGTTGATTGAGTCAATAAAAAGATGAATAGACGACAAGCTGCAAAGATGTTGATACCGATGCCGTTCCTGGCTCACGGCCAGATGCGTTCGGCTTTTGCCGAAATGTTCTTCGGCGCTAAAGATAAGGTCGCTGCCACCGAGACCGACTGGTCGAAAGATCTCTGCGATTCCCAGATGCAGCGCACGCCTGATCCGACAAAGCTCGGAGGCTGGGGCTATGCGATCTCGCTCTATCTCTATGGGCAGTTTCTGGTCTACAAGCGGACGGGAGACAAGAAATATCTCGACTACATTCAGGGGTGGGTCGATAAGCATGTCTCCGAAGACGGCGTCATTGATCGCACGATTTCGGCGCTGGACTACATGCTCCCCGGCAATCTTCTGCTGGTGCTCTATGCCGAGACGAAGCAGGAGAAATATCGCAAGGCAGCCGACAGCATCCGGCATCGTTTCGACACTTACCCGCGTACTGAAGATGGTGCCTTCTGGCACGCGCTCTCCAGGCAGCATCAGCTATGGCTCGACGGCATGTTTATGTCGATGCCGTTCCTTGTTCGTTATGGCAAAACCTTCAATGATGCGAAGTATGCCAACGACGAAGCGGTGAAGCAGCTGCTGATCTACAAAAAGCATTTGAATGATCCGCAGACTGGGCTGATGTTTCATGCTTACGATGAGTCCGGTGCACAGCCCTGGGCCGATCCAGTTACACATCACTCTTCGATCTTCTGGTGCAGGGCGATCGGCTGGTTTGGCATGGCGTTGATCGAAGTTCTGGAGATCCTGCCGCACAACCATCCGCAGCGTAAAGAACTGATCGATCAGGTCATTCAGCTTACAAATGCCTATGCAAAGTACCAGGATTCCGCAACGGGCCTCTGGTATCAGGTCGTGGATAAAGCAAGCACACCCGGAAACTGGCTCGAAACTTCCAGTTCGTCCATGTACACCTACACGATCTATATGGCGGTGCAGCGCAAATACATTCCGAAGAAGTTTCTCGAAGTTGCCTGCAAAGGGTATCGTGGCGTCCTCACCCAGGTCTCTAAAGATGCCGACGGCCAGATGCACATCGCGAACATTTGTGGCGGCACCAACGTGGGCGATCTGGCGTTCTACCTCAACCGCCCACGCAACACCGACGACTTCCACGGGCTGGGTGCGTTCCTCATCATGAATGAGCAGCTGCGTCTTTCAAGCTGGCCTTCTCGCTAAATAACGAAAGGGCACTAAACTGAAGGTGCACTGCGTCGAACCAGAGGGGGAAATGTAGCCAGTGGACATGCGTGACATCGCGAAGCTAGCAGGAGTTTCAAGCGCCACCGTGTCACGCGTTATCAATGGTCTCAACAATGTCAAACCCTCCACAGCAGAACGCGTTCGGAAGGTGATCGCAGAGGCCAAGTTCTATCCCAATAGCAGCGCGACGACCTTAAAGCACGGAAGGTCAAATTCCTACGGGCTCATCATTCCAGACATCACGAACCCATTCTTCCCAGAGCTAATCCGAAGCTTCGAACAGATTATGGTCGAGAGGAATCTCGACATGTTCATGGCGACGACGGACTTTCATGCCTCGCGCGCACAGCAATCCATCCGCCGCATGCTCATCCGGAAAGTTGACGGGGTAGCACTTCTCGCCTCTGAGATTGAGACGGAGCCGATCGAAGCTCTGGTTCACAATCGTGTCCCTCTTGTCACGATGGACCGCCGTATCGTTGGCCCTGGCTTGAGTGATGTACAGATCGACTACTACAGTGGCATCCTCGAAGCGGTTAAGCATCTTAAGTCTCTCAGGCACACCCGCATCGGATATATCGGAGGCTCCATTGGCCCAACCATCTCCGATCATCATCGTGACGGCTTCATCAAAGCGATGAAAAAGAACAGCCTCAAAGTGGATACGGAGTTGATGAGGGCAGGCGACTATCGCATCTCCGGTGGGGAGCGGGCCATGGTGGAGCTATTAAACCTCCGTCCATATCCGACAGCTATTATCGCAGCTAACGATCTTACCGCGATCGGTGCGCTTCGTGCGCTGCATGCAAGAGGATTGTCCGTGCCGTCCGATGTCTCTGTGGTCGGCTTTGACGATATCGAGCTGGCGGATCTCTTTCAACCGCCTTTGACAACGGTCAAGCTGCCACGGCAACAACTCGCACGTCAGTTGTTTAAAGCACTGGAAGGCCTGCAGAGCGATGCGCAGTCGTTGGGTACGCAATATGAAGTTGCCGGAAGTCTTGTCATTCGCAAATCGACTGCGATGGCTCGTGCTGATTGAAGCTCGATCAGTAATCACCAAAAACTAATGTTGATCAGTATGCAGGTCGCCAGCAAAAGCGTCGCCAGCAGCCACGACACGCGTAACGCCTGAGTGGATCGCAACATGCGCGAGTTAAAGGTGACGTGTTCGATCTCCGCAGCCGGCTTTGCTTGCGTGAACAGGCTCATGAGGGACGATGCGATCAGGCAGACGAAGAACGCAACGATGGCTCCATAAAAATTAGCGTTCATCTGTGACCCATAGTGCAGCAGCCCAAAATGCACTGCAAGATTCATGGCCAGGGCGGCCAGCATTCCAGATACCAGCCCTGCAATCGCCGCAACAGGTGTCGTCCATCGAGTGAATACACCAAGCAGCATCGTCGCAAACAATGGAGCATTGAAGAGTGAAAAGATTAGCATCAGATAATCCATCATCGTGCTATAGCGAAGCGCAAGATACGCCGACGCGATGCTGAAGACAGTTGCCGCAGCGATGGATAATCTCCCCATGCGCAGATACTGCGATTCACTCTTCGCTGCAGCGATCCTGGGCTTGTAAACGTCATGCGTCCAGATGGTGGCAATGCCCATGATGTTTCCCGCCAGTGCCGACATCAGGCTGGCCAGAATTGCGGAGACTCCCAGGCCCAGCATGGCCGGGCCATAAAAGTGGGTCATCACTCTGGGCATCGTCTCATCAAATCGTACGTCTGAAGACAGCACGGAGAAGGCCGCGAGCCCCGGAACAACAACCAGCAGTGGGAATACCAGTTTCGCAAACCCCGCGATCAAAGGCGTATTGACTGAGCCGCGCATGTCGCGCGCAGCAAGTGCTCGCTGAATCAGCAGAAAATCCGTACACCAATATCCAAAGCTAAGTACAAAGCCCAGTCCCGCGATCACTCCCAGAACATCCATGGGCGCAGTCTTAGGATTAATGGCGGGAAGCGATGCCCACGTATGGCGCATCGGATCCGGCACACTGGCGACGAGTCCATGAAGCCCATGAAAGCGCCGCAGAATGAGATACGTCAAAGGAACCAGACCCGCCACAGTGATTGCCAGCTGGATAACCTCGCTATAGATCGTTCCCTTCAAGCCGCCAAGCGAGACATAGCAACTTGTGATTGCCAGTGTGAAAAGAATCGTCGCGAAGAAATTCCAGCCCAGAAACACCTGCAGCAGCGATGCAATCGCATAGAGACTAATGCCCGAGACGAACCCCATCATCACAATCAACGACACGGACACGATCATCTGCAGTGTGTCGTTGTAGCGAAGACGCAGAAACTCCGGCAATGTCGCCGCGCCGCTCTGCGCATAGACCGGCATCATGAAGAGAGCGAGAAAGATGATCGCTGGAATCGCGCCGATCCAATAGAAATGCAGCGTCAGCATGCCATACTTCGCACTGGCTGCAGCAAGCCCCATAATCTCCAGAGCTCCGCAGTTGGCGGCAAGAAAGGCGAGCGAGGTCACCCCAGCTGGCAGCATCTTCCCCGCATGAAGAAATTGTGATGCCGTCTCCGAGCGCCGTCGAAAGAGGTAGCCTGCGGCGAGAATGCCTATAACGTACAGGCACACCACGCCAAATGTGGCATGGAGATAAGCCGCAGAGAGCGAGGCCAGATAAGGCACGATTTCCCGATCATAATGATCGCAGTCGTGTCAGGCAAAAAATATCCGCGTGTGCACAAGCAGTCACACACGCGGATATCTCAGAATCAGAGTGTCGCTACAGAGCTTTCAGGTCGATTTCGAAGAAGTGCACCGGATCGCCGCCGCCCTCCATCGTAATGGTTAGATCCTGCAGCGCGCCGGGCTTGATCTCGACTTCGCCCATTGGCAGTGTCTTCATCTGGCGAGGACCTGCCGTCGCTTCAATCGCTCCTGTGAAAGTCTTGTCTCCCAGCCTGACGGCAAACTTTCTGTTCGGCGTGCTCTCATCCTTTGGTGTGCTGTACTTCACCTCCAAGGCAAAGCGCAGTGCCTTCTCCGTGCGAATCTGCCAGGTCAGTGAATTGCCTTCCTTCTGCAAGCCGTCCACGAAGTACTGCGCCGTCTTGCCATCCCCGTAGACAAAGCCGTTGCCCGTTGCTGTCGCATCAAATCCGAGCAACTGATTTGTCTGCGCCTGCAGCAGACGTCCCGTCTTGCCCTTCACCGGCCCATCTGTCTTCACAACGATGACTGTATCCACGGCATCCGGAGCCATCTTCGGTACATCGATCAGCAGATCTTCTGTGCCCACGCGGCTCGTCTTCAAGGGCTTCTTCGCCGCATCGCTCAACAGATAAGCCTGCTTCACATTGCTCAACAATCCACCGACGAGCAGCTTGCCATTGGACGGCCACTCCAGCACATGTAGATAAAGCGTATCGCCTTTCACTGTCGAATCGCCCCACGCCTGCCGGTCCAGCGGCGTCCGCTCGGTGCCGTGAATGCTGTCGCCGTTGACGGCCATCCATTTGCCGATGCCTGCCAGAATCTCCGCATCCGGCGGGTCGATGGTGCCATCACCCTTTGGACCGATGTTCAGCAAGATATTGCCGCCCTTGGCTGCCGTTTTAGCCAGCAGCTGAATGAAATAGCCAACCGGCTTATGCACCGTATCGAGCTTGTTATATCCATACGACTCGTTTGTTGTCGGAATCGCCTCCCAGTCCCCCGGCGTAGGACGCAGTTCCGCCGGACGGTCGGCTGTGTCGAGATAATCGCCCAGGTTCACTCCCAGCGTTCGCGCCGCGCGTCCGTTGATCACAACATTCGGATCGGCCTGACGCACGGCCTTGATGATCGCCGCTTGTTCAAAGAAGGGAAGCTTGCTTGGCGTATCGAACCACAGAATGTCGGGGTGATACTTCGCGATCAGTTCCTTTAATTGAGGAATCGCCTTGCCGTATACATACTTTTCAACGCGCGGAATCAGCTCTGGATGAGCGTTGTACCAGTTCAATCCGCCATACAACCCCTTGTCGCCTGCTGGGTTCTGGTAGTCCCAGTCATTGCCCGGAGCATTGGGGTCCTCCCAGTCGAATGCATGGGAGTAGTAGAAGCCCACATGCATCCCCGCGGCATGCGCAGCGTCGACGAGTTCTTTGAGCGGATCGCGATCGAAGTGCGAGACGTCGCGTATGTTGTACTTGCTCACATCCGACGGCCAGATCGCAAACCCATCATGATGCTTCGATGTGATGATGACGTATTGCATGCCCGCTGCCTTCATCTGCTTCACCCACGACTTTGCATCGTAGGCATCCGGATGGAACTTTGCCGCTACGTCATCGCGATAGACGCTCAGAGGAATCTTGTTTACGCGCATGATGTGTTCGGCATACCCCGGATTCGGCCGGCCTTCCCACTCTCCTCCCAGCACCGAATAGGCGCCCCAGTGAACAAAGCATCCAAATCGCGCTTCACGCCACCACGCCAGCCGCTGATCTCGTGTCTTCAATGACTCTGCATACCAGCCTGTCTTTGCATCCTGAATCGCCGCCGCATCTTGCGGCGAAGCGTTACCGACCTTCATGGGCTCATTGCCGGCATCCAGCCGGCGTTGCGCCTCATCGGGAGCGAGATTTTGCCCCACTGCGTGGCCGATGCCTGCCATCGCCACGAAAATCCAAAGAAGACTGCGCATGCTCCAAAACCTCCAATGTCCAATCGCGCTCATTATATGAATTTTATTGGTGAAAGAACAATTTCTATCTCAAAAAGATTGGCGTACTCTATCTAGGTCTGCTGTATCAGGAGTCCGCTCGCACCCATGAACTTAACACTCAGAATCCGCAGCCTTCTCATGACCGGTCTTCTTCTCAGCTGCGCACAGCTCAAAGGGCAGACTCTCACCCTCGCATCTCCGCTTGACTACCAGGTCTTCCAGCGCACTACCCGTCTGGCCGGTGCCATCGAACTGCGCGGTCATGGCCCCGCCGAGGCAGACAACCTGCGTGTGCGCATTAAAGGGGAGGCAATCTCCGGGAAGCTTCACAGCAAGTGGACCAGGTTCACTCTCCATTCCTCTTCCGGCGATTTCAAGCAAATCATCGAGACCTCTGCCGGCGGTTTCTACACCGTTGAGGTACAACTGCGTCGCGGCCATCACACGCTGGCAGCCTCCACAATTCCGCACGTTGGCGTCGGCGAAGTCTTTGTCATCGCAGGGCAATCCAACTCCACTAATTATGGCGAGACTCTTCAGACTGTTCAGACCGGTATGGTCTCCACCTTTAGCGGTGACTCCTGGCGAATTGCCAACGACCCACAGCCCGGCACGCAGGACAACAGCAAGAAGGGAAGCTTCCTTCCTTCCTTCGGCGACGCACTTTACCGCAAATACCACGTCCCCATCGGCATTGCGTCCACTGGCCATGGTTCCACAAGCATTCGCCAGTGGCTCCCCGCAGGGGAGAAGGTCGAAGTCATGCCCACGATGACGAAATACATCACCAAAACTGCGGACGGTACGCTCATCAGCGACGGAACCCTCTTCAACGGCATGATGCACCGTATCCAACAGTTCGGTCCCCATGGCTTCCGCGCCGTCCTCTGGCATCAGGGCGAATCCGACTCACATCAGGCCCCCGAGCATGAGATCTCCGCCTCTACCTACCGCGACATGCTCGAACACGTCATTCTCTCCGCGCGCCAGCAGGCCGGATGGGACATCCCCTGGTTCGTTGCGCAGGCTAGCTACCATACTCCCCAGGATCCCTCCACGCCTCCCATCCGTGAGGCTCAGCAAAGCCTTTGGAGAAGCGGCATCGCGCTGCAGGGGCCAGATACCGACACCCTCACCGCGGCCTACCGGCAGAACAACGGCAAAGGCACACACTTCAACGACGCTGGCCTGAAGGCTCACGGTGCGCTTTGGGCCCAGAGTGTCGAAGTGTGGCTCGATCCCATCCTGCGTTAACCCCTCCGTAAATTCAGGTCAGTATTGACTTCAAACAAATTGCAAACGATTTCAATACGCGAAATAAAAAAGCAATTAGTAAAAGTTTTCTTGACAGCTGTTTTTCGTGCTCGATAGGATTCTCGCCGTCACTACCGGTAGCACTGCCGGAGTTGTCAGGAGACCATCGATGCAGAAATCACTGATTGCAACCGCCACTAGAGCGGCACTATTCGCCAGTCTGTTCCTTGCGAGTTTTGCCGGTCTATCTACCCCTGTTGTGGCACAGAGCTCCTCCTCCGCCGTCAGCGGAATCGTTACTGACCCGACCCAGAACGTTGTTGTCGGTGTTAAGGTGACTCTCAGGAACGTCGACACCAATGTCGAGCGTGTCACCACCTCCAATGGCTCCGGCAACTACGTCTTCACCAGCATCCCCCCGGCACGCTATACCCTCAAGTTCGCTGCTACAGGCTTCCAGACGGAGACCATCGCCGCTTTCGAGGTCGCCGTCGCTCAGGCTGTGACCGTCAACACCACACTTAAAGTTGGAGATGTCTCGGAATCTGTCACCGTCGAAGCCACCGGCACTCAGGTGGAAAGCTCCACGGCGCAGCTCGGCACCGTCATCGACGAGAAGGCCGTCAACAATCTTCCGCTTAACGGCCGCAACTTCACTCAGTTGCTCACGCTCACTCCAGGTGTCACCCCCATCAGCAGCGGCCAGAATTCTGGCGCTGGCAATACCGCGGTGGTTGCCGCAAGCACGACCAGCTACTCCTTCCCCTCCATCAACGGAGCCGGCAACCGCTCCACCATCTATCTCGTCGACGGCATGAACGACAACCAGGCCTGGTACAACACCTATGCCGTGCCGCCCATCGTCGACACCATCCAGGAGTTCAAGGTCAACTCCCACAACGACGCTATCTATGGCGGCTCGCTCGGCGGTGTCGTCAACGTGGTCACCAAGTCCGGCACCAACACCTTCCACGGCTCTGCCTGGGAGTTCATTCGCAGCACCAGCTTCGACGCCAAGCCCTATGTCCCCTCACCTGCCTCCTACCATCTCAATACGTTCGGCGGACAGGTCGGCGGACCCATTCGTATCCCACACGTTTATGACGGACGCGATAAAACCTTCTTCCTCGTCGGTGTAGAAGCCACACACTACTCCAAATCCGGTTCGACGAACATCCTCATTCCCACACAGGCACAGCTCAACGGAGACTTCTCGTCTGCTACGACCGGAGTCAGCAAAGGTGGCACCTGTTCCGCTGGTGACACCAAAGCTCAACCCTATCCCTGCCAGCTTTACGATCCTACCGTCGGCAACAGTGCGGCCACGCCTAACCGGCCTGCATTCCTCGGTAATCAGATTCCCACTGCGAAGATGAACCCCTACGCACTTGCCTTCGTGAAGGCGGTCTTTGGTGGAGTGCAGCCCATGGTCATCCCGGGTATTCCTACCACCCAGGCTAACTACCAGATCACCGATCCTACGCGCCAGACGGTCTATAACTACACCGGCCGCATCGACCAGCACATCGGTACCCGCGACTTCATCTTCTTCCGCTACGCAGGCATCGACTGGAACCAGCAGGCGCCCAGTACGCTTCCCACACTCTTTACCTCAACTCAGATTCCCGCGCAGCAGTACGGAGCCAGCTGGGTGCATATCTTCTCGCCCACGACCAGCATGCAGGTCCAGTACGGCCGCACACACGTTGAAAACAACGTGCTCACGCAGTTCAACGATCCCAATCTCTGGAAGACGTATGGCTGCTCGACCGACATGTGCGCCTCCTTCGTGGGTGGTGCAACTGTTCTCGTCACTCAGGCTGTCACCGGAGGCTTTAGTGGCGGTGAGGTGAAGAGCCCGACGCCGAACCTCTCCAGCATTCATGAGTGGCAGGGAAGTGTGATTCGCATTATGGGCAAGCACCAGTTCCAGGCAGGTGGTGGTTGGGATCAGGTCAACTACACTGCTACCCTGCGGCAGGGAACGGTTAACTTTACCGGAGCGTCAACCTCGAACTTTGCCAAGAATCCAGGTTCAGCGGCCAACCTGACATCCGCGCAGATCAGTGCCCAGTCCGGTTTCGGACTCGCCGACTTCCTCCTCGGCTATCCCAACAACGAAAACAAGCGTAACGTCCTTCTGACGGAGCGCCCCGGCGGTATCGCAAACGCGTACCTGCAGGACAGCTGGAAGATCACCCGCGAACTCACTTTGAACTACGGTCTCCGCTACGACCGCTCGGTTATTCCCGCCTACGGTACCGATGCCTCCATCGGTCTTCAGGGATCAATCGAAACCGGAGACTTCGACTTCAACAACGGAGATTACATCATCCAGAAGCTCCCGCCGCTCTGCACGGACCGTGGCCATGCACCCTGCCTCCCGAGTGCTACGCTTCCGGCTCATGTTCGCGTTGCCACTGGTAGCAAGATCCTCCATGGCTCCAAGTACAACTTCTCGCCGCGCTTCGGCTTCGCCTATCGCGTCAACGACAAGATGTCTGTTCGCGGTGGCTACGGTATTACCTACGACAACTGGGCTGCCATTATCCAGATGACCCAGAACTATCAGGGCTCCTGGCCCGATACCGGCACGCTCCAGATCAACGGAACGAACACACCTGGTACCCCCTACACCTCGGCGCAGAACCCCTTTGCCGATAACCCAGGCAACCTTCCCGCAGCCACACCGTTTACGTCTTCGAACGTCAACTACATGGTCGATCCGCGCTGGAAGAATCCCTACTCGCATCAGTACAACCTCGGCATCGAGCAGCAGTTCGGCGATCGCACCATCTTCTCGCTCAACTATGTTGGTTCGTCTTCGCACCGTATGGACATCGGAGGCTACTACAACACGGGCACGCCCTGCACCACCTGCACCTCCTTCGCCTCACGCGGTACCAACACCGGTCAACCCTTCCCGTACACCGTTCCGCAGAAGTCTTGGGACCACGCTGGCGGCACCGCCTCCTACAATGCCCTTCAGGCTTCGTTTGCGCGGCACTTCAGCACCGGTCTTGGCTATACCGTTGCCTATACTTGGTCGAAGACCCTCAACGACGGTACGGACGGCTATTTCGGCGTCGAAGGCGGCGTTCCCCAGGATCCCTACAATCCCAAGGGCAGCCGTGGCCCCGCCAGCTTCAGCATCCCTCAGATCGTTGCAGCTAACTTCATCTACGAACTTCCCTTCGGTCAGGGTAAGCATTTCTCCTCGCACTCCAGCCTCGTCAATTACATCATTGGCAACTGGCAGGTGAACTCCATCTTTACGGCACGCTCCGGTCAGGTTCTCAATATCACTGCCTCAGGCGATATCGCGAACACTGGCAATGCTGGTACCTATGAGCGCGCCAACCTTGTTGGCGATCCGTTTGTCGCCGGCCCTGTCGCAGCAAATCCACTCTGCAACGCCCCGGCAGGTCCCACTCGCACTCGGGCTCAGTGGTTCAATCCCTGCGCCTACGCGGCGCCAGCCATTGGAACGTATGGCAATGGGCCACGCAACGCCATCCGCGGTCCGCAGTACTGGAATCTCGATTCTTCTGTTCACCGCATCTTCCCCATCCGCGAAGGTCTTTCCTTCAAGCTGGACGTTGAGGCCTTCAACACCCTCAACCATCCAACCCCCGCCAACCCGGGAACCAGCGTGAGCAACCTGGTCACCCTGGGAAATATCGTGGGAGTCTCTACTCTCACCAATCAGCGTCTGCTCCAGTTTGCAGGCAAATTCCAGTTCTAACTCTCATCTGATACGCCGGGCGCAGGTATATACTGCGCCCGGTTTTATCTTTTAAAGTCAGGTCTTATAAACCTCGACTTCATTCAAAATCGGTAGGGAAAGCATCACGAAGCCAGTCCGATCCGATAGCATCGAAACCACTGGCATCGTATGCAGCGCACACCGCCCAAGTCGAAGAAAGTCAACAGCAGCCCATCCAGCGAAAAATCCACTACGTCAGCCGCGCACGATGCCTTAGCGCTCTTTCACCCGATCACCGCCAAGTGGTTTCGCGCTGCCTTCCACCAGCCCACGCGAACGCAGATTGAAGGCTGGCCTGCCATTGCGCGCGGCGACTCCACGCTCATCCTCGCACCGACCGGCACGGGAAAAACACTGACAGCCTTCCTCTGGTGCCTCGATAAGCTGATGCTCCAGCCGGCACCGGACACCAAGCCCGGATGCCGCATTCTCTACATCTCCCCACTCAAAGCGCTCGCCGTCGATGTCGAGCGCAACCTGCGCGCCCCTCTCGCCGAAATCACCAGCACAGCCGCTCAGGAAGGAGTCTCCGTACGAACGCCTGACATCAGCGTCCGCACCGGCGACACGCCGCAGCGCGAGCGCGCAAAGTTTCGCCGCAACCCAGGCGAAATCCTCATCACAACGCCCGAGAGCCTCTATCTGCTCCTCACCTCCGAAGCAAGCGAAGGTCTGCGCTCCGTCGAAACCGTCATCATCGATGAGATTCACGCCCTCGTCCCCACAAAACGCGGAGCGCATCTTGCGCTTTCGCTCGAACGCCTCGAAGCTCTCACAGAGCGGCCTGTTCAACGCATTGGCCTCTCCGCTACACAACGCCCGCTCGAAGAAGTAGCCCGCTTCCTCGGCGGAGCGAATGCCGCGTCAGAGAAATTCAAAAAGCACCTAGAAAAAGTCCCGCAAAGCGCCGAGACCGAAGCAGAAGCCGCAACCATGTTGTTCGAAGCCGCGGGAGATCGGCAGGACAGTCTTCTCGCACGATCCATCCCGTATCGCGCGGTGACCGTCGTCAATGCCGGAGCCAAAAAACTCCTCGAGCTCAAAGTCGAAGTTCCTGTCGAAGACATGGCTCGACTCAGCCGTACCTCTGGTAAGCCTGGAGAACCCAAGCAAACCTCGATCTGGCAGTCCATCTATCCACGCCTGCTTGAGATCATTCGAGAGCGGACCTCAACATTAATCTTCGTCAACGCGCGAAGAACTGCCGAGCGGCTCGCCGGGTCCATCAACGATCTCGCTGGCGAAGCCATCGCGCGGGCGCATCATGGCTCTCTCGCCGCAGCGCAGCGCTCCGAGATCGAAGAGATGTTGAAGGCCGGGCAGATCAAGGCGCTCGTCGCCACATCATCGCTCGAGCTGGGAATCGATATGGGAGCAATCGACCTTGTCATCCAGATCGAATCGCCGCCATCCGTCGCAAGTGGCATGCAGCGCATCGGCCGCGCAGGACACACTGTCGGCGTGCCATCGTCCGGCATCATCTTCCCCAAATATCGCGCCGACCTCGTAGCCTGTGCGGCCGTCACGCGCGCCATGCATGAGGGCCATGTCGAATCGACGCGCTATCTGCGTAACCCGCTGGACGTCCTGGCGCAGCAGATCGTCGCCACCGTCTCACATCCTCCAATCGATGCCCTCGAAGCAGAGAAAAGAAGAGGCCGCGGCGAAAGAGATTCTCCTGGAATCAGCTACGATGCTCTCTTTCGCCTCATCCGCGGCGCTGCTCCATTCGCCCTGCTCAGCCAGATAGTCTTTGACGGCGTCCTCGACATGCTCGCCGGACGCTATCCCTCCGATGAATTCGCAGAGCTGCGTCCTCGCATAACCTGGGATCGCAAAGCCAACTGGATCACGCCAAGATCTGGCGTCAAAAGCATCGCCATCCTCAACGGCGGCACGATTCCCGATCGCGGCTTGTATGGCGTCTTCCTTGCAGGGGAACGAGCAAAGCCCATACGCGTCGGTGAACTCGACGAAGAGATGGTCTTCGAGAGCCGTGCCGGCGAGGTCTTTACCTTAGGCGCATCCAGCTGGCGTATTGAAGAGATTACACACGACCGCGTGCTTGTAACCCCAGCGTCAGGTGAAGCAGGCAAAATGCCGTTCTGGCGTGGCGACAAACCCGGTCGCCCACTCGAATTCGGAAGAATCATCGGCGCACTCGTAAGAGAACTTGGCGAAACACCGCATAATGCAGCGCTTGCAAAGCTGACCTCGGAGCACGATCTCGAACTGGGGGCCGCAGAAAATCTGTTGCAGTATCTGCGCGATCAGAAGAGTGCCGTCGGCATGGTCCCCGATGATCGCGGTATCGTGATCGAACGCGTTCGCGATGAACGCGGCGACTGGCGCGTCTGTGTACTGACGCCTTTTGGCACAAGGATTCACGCTCCCTGGGCGATGGCAGCAGCTGCAAAGCTGCGCAGCAATCGTGGAGTGGAGGTCGAGACGATGTGGGGTGACGACGGATTCGTTATACGCTTTCCCGATACCGATCAGCCGCCCGATACCACCCAGCTGTTGCTTGCTCCCGAAGAAGCGGTTGACCTGGTACTGAATGAGCTGGGTGCCACAGCCATGTTTGCATCCAAATTTCGTGAGAGCGCAGCCCGTGCGCTGCTTCTTCCACGACATCGCGCCAATCGAAGAAGTCCTTTATGGCAACAGAGAAAGCGTGCACACGATCTGCTGGCCGTCGCAAGCCGTTTTGCATCCTTCCCGATCCTGCTCGAAGCCTACCGCGAATGTATGCGTGATGTGTTCGATATTCCCGCGCTGACGGAGATACTGCGCCTTATCGCAACCCAGAGCCTGCAGGTCCACACCGTGGATACGCAAATACCCTCGCCTTTCGCAGCAGCGCTCTTGTTCAGTTACGTCGCCAACTATATCTATGACGGCGACGCGCCGCTTGCCGAACGCCGCGCGCAGGCGCTGGCTATCGACGAGAGCCAGTTGCGCGAGCTGATGGGAGATGCCGATCTCCGCGAGCTGTTGAACACAAACGCCATCGAGCAGGTTGAAGAACAACTGCAGGGACTCGCAGAGGGTTACTGCTCGCGAACTATAGATGGCATTCACGATTTGTTGCTTCGTGTGGGCGATCTCTGCCTTGCAGAATTGCAGCATCGCACCGCCGAAGTAGATTTAGAAAAAGCAATACAGCGTCTGCTGAAGGCAGATCGCATAATAGAAATCACAATCGCAGGTGAGCAGCGCTTTATCGCGATTGAAGACGCAGCCAGATATCGAGATGCTGTCGGAATATCCCTATCGCCGAAACTTCCGGCAACCTTCCTCGCAAAGATCGCAAACCCAACAACAGAGTTGCTGCGTCGCTATGCGAGAACGCACGGACCCTTCACGCTTCACGAGATCGCAGCGCGGTTTGGTCTCCCCGCCGAGACGGCAGAGCCAGTTCTAAATGAACTGGTGCAATCTGGCCGGATCGCCGAGGGAGGCTTTCGCCCTGGCGGCATGCATCGTGAATGGTGTGACAACGAAGTGTTGCGTCTCATACGCCGCAAGAGCCTCGCGCGTCTGCGCAAAGAAGTTGAGCCGGCTGAGCAGGCAACGCTTGCTCGGCTCTTCACGCGTTGGCAGGGAGTCGTGCAGCCTCGTCGCGGATTGGATGCATTACTCGATGTGCTTGAGATCTTGCAGGGAGCGCCGTTACCAGCCTCGATTGTTGAGACCGAGATTCTTCCAGCCCGAATCCTGGGATACAAACCGTCTGATCTGGATACGCTGATCGCTGCAGGTGAAGTCACCTGGATCGGGTTGGAATCTCTCGGCGAGCGGGATGGAAGAATCGCCTTCTATCTCGCAGAAAATCTGCCGCAGCTTCGCTCCCCGCAGATTTATGCGAGCGAAGCGTTGAGTGAACGAGAGGCGGCCATCGTGGACTACGTGCGCGAGCGCGGAGCATCCTTCTTTCAGCAGATCCACGAAGGTGCTGGTGGAGGATATCCCGGTGAAACGCTCAACGCTCTGTGGTCGCTGGTATGGAAGGGCATGCTGACCAACGATGGTATGGCCGCATTGCGTGCTTACTGCGAACGTCCAGAGAGTTCCAGAAAACGAAGGGATCATCAGCAGACAGGCTTCCGTTCGAGGAGGACCACTCCACCGGCAGGGCAGGGAAGATGGACATTGCAGCCCGCAGCATACGCCGAAGCGCAGAATGCAGCGCAGGCAACTGTCTGGCGGCATGCGATTGCACAGCAGTTGCTCGCTCGTTATGGAGTCGTCTTCCGCGAGGCGGCGCAGGCCGAAAATCTTTCCGGAGGCTTCTCCGCGATCTACGATGTGCTGAAAGCGATGGAAGAGAGCGGAAAAGTGCGTCGCGGTTACTTCGCCGCAGATATCGGAGCCACACAATTTGCGTTGCCATCCGCCGTCGATCTGCTGCGTTCTCTGCGCAACAGCGAAGGTCGCATCGAGATCGTACAGCTTGCTGCAACCGATCCAGCGAATCCATATGGCGCTCTGCTGCGTTGGCCGCAGTTCGATGATACGCACACCACGCTGACGCGAAGTGTGGGAGCGCAAGTCATTCTATGGAACGGCGCTCTCGCGGTATACATGCGTCGTGCCAACCCGAATATTCAGGTCTTCCTCCCGGAAGACGAACCACAGCGTTCCAGCGTGGCGAATGCGCTGGCTGCCTTTCTTGTCCGAAGTGCTCAGGACCGCAGCGAAGAGAAGGAGGCGTATGGTTTATTGATTGCGACGATCAATGGGGTTCCTGCCCAGAAGCACTGGATGGCCGACATTCTTTTACACGCGGGATTTTCTATCGGGGCGCGAGGCTTCCATGTGCGCCGCGTGCAGGCGAAGGTGCAGGTGCAGGCTTAGTTCGCTTGAAATGGAATGCGAAGCAGTGCCTCGCACCCGTTCACTCCATCCATGCGGTTGCGCAGTTCGACAACGCCGTTGTGGGCCTCTGCAATCTGTTGTGCCAGCACCAGCCCTATGCCGGTGCCACTCGGCTTCGTTGTGTAGAAGGGAACAAATAGGTTGCCGGAGTTCGTCAGGCCGGGACCGTTGTCAAAAATGGAGATGCAGATCTCGTTTCCCGTATGCTGCCAGCTCATCTCGACGCGCGGCGCATCCTCATTCATGGCATCCGGGCTGAGCGCAGCCTCTGCCGCATTGCGAACCAGATTGATCAGAGCCTGCTCGATCTGGTCCGGATCAAGCATCACCTCAACAGGATCTCCCGGAATGACCTGGACCATCAGACGAACCTCAAGCTGCGCCACCCGATCGATGAGCGACGCCATATCGACCTTGGCGAATCGAGGAGCAGGAAGACCCATCAGCTGCCGATAAGCCTGCAGAAAGCGATTCAGCGACTCCGCGCGATTTTCCACCACTTCGAGCCCACGCTCGAAATCATCGCGTTCTTCGGTCTGCGGTGCCGCGTGAAGGCGCGTGCGCAGGCTCGACGCGATCGATTTAATCGGGGCGAGCGAATTGTTGATCTCATGCCCAAGAACGCGTATCAGGCGCCTCCATGCGACACGTTCCTCTTCACGCAGCGCCGTGCCGACATCGGCCAGCACAAAGAGCGTATGCGGCACGCCGCGCAGGCGAAAGTTCGCACGCTTTACTATCCAGCGTGTCAACTGCTGCTGCTCAGCACCTAACGAAAGAACATCGTCATTGCTGGCATCCAGCAAATAAGCAAGCTTCAACTTCTGCGCTGTGTGACCGAGCGCCTTATTCGTTTCCAGCGAAAATGCACGCTCCGCCGCAACGTTCAGCAGCTTCAATCTTCCTTCAGGATCAAAAGCCAGCACTGGCGACTGCATCGTGTCCATCACACGTTCAACAAGTGCCATTGCCTCCAGTGCGCCGGCTCGCTGAGCTTGCAACATGCTGGCCAGCGCATTGATCTCCAGGGCAAGATCGCCAATAACGTCGTTTCGCCGCGCGCCCCGTGCTCGAAACGAGTAGTCGTCTTCGCGCAGCGAGGCGACAACATTCGCCAGCGTCTGTAGTGGACGCGCAAGCTGCTCCATCAACAGCGACACCGTAAAGGCCCAGCCAAGAGCAAACAGCACCAGCAAGATGACTTGCAAGGCTGCATCCATCTTTAAAACGTGGAGTAGCGTCCAGCACAAGGCAAATCCCGGCACTCCGGCCAGATACAGCCATAGTCGCAGCCGTCGCTCAAAGCTCAGGCGCCTGGCCGAGCGGCCCAGTGGAAGTCGCCTGACGGGCCGCTTCGTGCCCCCTTGTTCAGAGGCCATATTTTTCGATGCGTCGATAGAGTGCTCCACGGCTCAGCCCAAGAGCGTCGGCTGTCTGGCTTACATTGCCGTTTGTGCGTGCCAACGCCTTGCGTATCAGAATAGCCTCTACCGACTCAAGACTCATCTCGTCCAGATTCTGCGCACTGCTCGAGCTGCCACTGCGCTGCATGTGCAGCCCGAGGTCCGCAGGCTCGATATGTTGATGGCGTGCCATCAACACAGCACGTTCAATGGTGTGATCGAGCTCCCGCACATTGCCAGGCCAGGGGTACTGGAGCATCTGCTGCATCGCCGCAGGCTCGAAGTTTTCGATCTTCCTGCGATATCGCTCCGCATAACGTGCAAGAAAATGACCGGCCAGCATGGGGATATCTTCGCGGCGTTCGCGCAGAGGAGGCAGACTGATCTCGACCGTATTTAAACGAAACAATAGATCCTCGCGGAACCTGCCCGCCTCGCACTCTGCCCGCAGATCTGCATTCGTGGCCGACAACATGCGCACGTTCACTTTCTGCGTTTTGGACGAGCCAACCCGCTCCATCTCACCCATCTCCAACACGCGAAGCAGCTTCGCCTGCTGGCGCACGGGGATATTCGCGATCTCATCAAGAAACAGTGTGCCTCCACTGGCCAGCTCGAAGCGTCCGATTCTGTCGGTGCGAGCGTCGGTAAAAGCGCCCTTGACATGGCCAAACAGCTCACTCTCAAACGTGCCTTCAGGAAGCGCCCCTGTATTCACGGCAACGAGCGTGCGGTCTGCGCGTGAAGAAAGCCGATGCAGCGTCTGCGCGACGACTTCCTTGCCCGTTCCATGTTCGCCCGTTATCAATACGTTCGCGTCCGATGGCCCAATCCGCGCCATCGTCTCGACCACCGGTCGCATCGAAGGAGCGGACGCGATGAAATCAGGTGCACCCGGCGCACGCAGAATACGGTTCTCCGCCTCCAGCCACAGCGCCCTGCGCTGGCTTCTGCGCAGCTCCATCTGCGTCCTCAAAACGCTCAGCAGACGTGTATTCTCCCACGGCTTCTGGATGAAATCGCTGGCCCCTCGCCGCATCGCTTCGACGGCGAGATCGATATTGCCCCAGGCCGTCATCACAACAATGGGCAGATGAGGATCAAGCTCTTTCATGCGATCGACCAGTTCAAGACCCTCATGGCCCGACGTGGTATCGCGCGTGTAATTCAAGTCAATCAGGGCGCCGTCGTAGTCTCCCTGCGTCACCGCTTCGACCGCCAACGCAGGCGTGCGCGTCATCTCAAGCTCATAGCCCTCGGGCTTCAGCAGCAACCGAATGGCCTCAAGGATATGCGGCTGATCGTCTGCAACCAGCAATCTGCACGGAGTTTCTGCCTGCCGTGCATCCTTCGTCACTCGTTCTAAAGCCATCTCTGCCTCTTTACTGCTGCCCACTGGGCGCTATACCTGTTCTCGCTGATTCTATCGAAATCTGGTTCGCCTCCAATGTCGTTCCAATCGAGCGGTCCAGCTCTATCTTTGCCTTCTGGTACGCCGTCATTGCCGCAACCAGAGCCGATTCAGCAGCCGATAGATCGCGCCGGGCCGTCAGCGTTTGCAGATTCGATCCCGCCCCCAGCTCTTGCTCCTTCGTCGTAATGTCAAAGGTCTTCTGCGCCAGATCGCGAGCTTTGCGGGCAGAATCGACTCGCGCCTTGCTCTGCTCCAACGCATACTGTGCATTCCGTACCTCAATACGAATCTGTTTCTTCAGTTGCTGCATGCGCAGTTCCGCCTGCCTCGTCTCCAACTCCGATCGATACTGGTCCGACTTCGCCACACGATTACGAATCGGCACGTTCAGCGAGACACCCACGTAGTAGTCCTTCGCTGAATTGTTAAACGCATTGGTTACCGCGCCCGTCCAGTCAAGCGGTGCGGTGGAAGGAAGCCCAGCCGCTGGATTTCTTGGTCCTGCAAGTCCTGTGCCGCCATAGAAAGCTGTCAGGGACACCGTTGGCAATAAGGCATTCCGTGCGGCATTGCGACTGATCTCCCGGTTCTGCAGGTCAATCGACGATTCCGTTAACTCGATCCTATTCTTCAATGCCTGCGCAATGCTGTCCTCCGTCGAGCTGGCCGTACTCCGTGAATCATCTACTGCACTCGAATCGATAGGCTTAACCGGCATAGCTTCCAGAATCGGATCGTCCAGGTTTTTTGTCAGGGCGTTCTTAATCAGTAGTTCCTGGAACTGTAGTGTTGTCTTCGCAATCGTAAGATCCTGTTCGCGATTCGCAACTTCGGCCTCGTCTTTCAGAACGTCCATGGCTGGAATCGCCTGGAGCTCAAGCTGCTTACGTCCGCTGTCCAGCGTCTGTTTTGCAAAATCCAGCGCGCGGCTCTTCACCAGTTCGTCTTCATACGCTGCAACCAGGTCCCAGTACATATCGGCGATCTGGTTGACTGTTGTAATCACCTGCAACTTGAAGGCTTCATCCGAAATCTTCTGGTTGTTCTTTGCAATCCGCAGATAGCGCAAATTCGGTCCAAATCCGAATCCTGCTAATAACTGTTGCTGTACCGCTACGTGATAGTAGGTATTCAACGTGGGATTCAGAAAGCTGCGCGGGCTGTTTGTAGCGGCACGATTATTCTGAAACGTCATCGAAAATGATGTTCCGGTGGGAAACGCCTGCGAGAAATTGACATTCCCATCCGTCGTATTCTGCTGCAGTACCGGCACGCCGTAGATCGAGATGTTCGATAGCGGTTGCGTGTAGTGCTCATTGTCAAACAATCCGGTAACAACCGGATCGAACGACGGCACATTCGTTCCCGCGCCTAACGTCGACTGCACCAGGCCGTTCGCGCCCGAACCCGCTCCACCCGCTCCGCCGGACGTACCGCCGGCCCCCGCTCCGCTTGCACCCGACCCAAATCCTCCAACACCACCGCCCGGAGTGTTCTGCACCACGCCCGTATTCACGCCGCGAAACGGACTGCCCGCGCGCGTGCGCAGAATGTCAGCCTGAGCAATCGGAATGTTATAGCGAGCAATCGCCAGGTCCAGGTTGTTCTCCAGCGCCAGCAAAATGGTGTTCTTCAAACTTAGCTCCAACACACCATCGTGAACGAGCTGATCCAACCGCGGCGTATTCGCCAGGTTCGGCTGTGGCACCAGCGTTGGCCTATATATATCGAATGGATTGTGAGAGTGCGGTACATCCAGTCGCAACACAGGCGCAGCTGGAGCTGCAGGCACGGCAAGCGTCGCATGAGTGGCAGCAGTCTGCGCCTCCGCTACGGTCATCGAAAGAAGGAGCGCCCCAATCAGGGGGAGGGACATCTTCACTGCTTTACCTCCTGCGATGTTGTCTCTGCCAGCCCAGCCGTGTCGGAGTAGACCCATCCATCGCGCAGCTCAATCGTCCGCGTTCCATACGCGGCGTTCGCCTCCGAGTGCGTCACCTGCACAATCATCGTGCCCTCTTCATTCAACTGCCGAAACATCTCCATAATTTCCTTGGCCTGTTTTGATTGCAGATTGCCCGTCGGCTCATCGGCGAGCAGCAGCGCAGGCTTGTGAATCATCGCGCGCGCAATGCCGACAAGCTGTTGCTGTCCGCCCGAAAGCTGATGCGGATACAGATCCTTCTTGCCCACAATATTGAAACGGTCCAGCGTATCGGCCACCAGCGACTGCCGCTCCGTCCGCGGAATGTCTTTATACGAAAGCGGCAGGTCGATATTTTCTGCCACTGTCAGGTCGTCCAGCAGGTGATAGCTCTGGAAGACCATGCCGATTCTTCTGCGAGCCAGGTCAGCGCGTTGCTTGCGATTCATCCGATGCACCGCCTCGCCCTCGAAGTCGAACTCACCGCGCCACTGGTCGTCGAGCATGCCCAGCACATTCAGCAGCGACGACTTGCCCGCACCTGACGGCCCCATGATGGTGACAAACTCCCACGGGCGAATCGTCAATGTAACCCGCCGAAGCACCCATGTCTCCGTGTGGCCAGCTCGATAGCTGCGCTCGATATTTTTCAGTTCAATCATGCTTCCCTCTACTCTGTTCGCAGCGCCTTGACCGGATCGGTCGAGGCGGCTCGTTGCGCTGGAATCAACCCGGCCAGACAGGCTGCAACAGCAAGCACCAGTACGGCTCCGGCAAGCACCGTGGCATCATGCGAGCCAACGTTATACAGCTGCGATTGCACCAGCCGCGCCGACAGCCATGCCACCGGAATTCCAACGGCAAGTCCGATGCCAGCCTGCAGCATCGCCTCGCGCAGCACCATACCAACGACGCTGCTGCGGTTCGCTCCTAGCGCCATGCGCACGCCAATCTCCGGTGTGCGCCGCGCGACCGAATACGCCGTCACGCCATACAGTCCGACCGAAGCCAGCACCAGCGCCAACAATCCGAATAATGTCGTAAGTCGCGCGATCAATCTCTCCTGATTAAACTGCCCACGAATCTGTCCGGCGAATGTGTTGTAGTTCGTCAGCGTCAGGTTCGGATCGATCTTCGCCAACGTATGGCGTATCTGCGACTCCAGCCCCTCAACCTGGCCTTTGGTCTGCAGCATGATCGCTCCGGCATACAGCGAGCGGATATCGTTTTCAGGCTTCGTGTGCGCCACCTGAAGCAGAGGCCGGAAATACATCGCGCGAGTCGGTCTCTTGAGATCGTTGTACTTGATATCCGAGACGACACCGACGATCTCCCAATCACCCGCGCTCTCCATTCCTGACACGCCAAAGTGCGCACCGATCGGGTTTTCACCATGGGTGAAGAATTTCTTTACGAACGTCTCGTTGACAACGACCACGGGGGTGGACGTTGCCGTATCGTGCACCGTAATGCCGCGTCCGCGAATCACGCGATGACCGACGATGTCGAAGAACTCAGGCCCAACCCGCAGCCACGAAGCTCCGATGCTATCGTTCACTCCGGGTTCTGGGCGGCCTTGAATAAAGACACCCTCGCCCCAGTTGTTTCCTTCCAGCGGTGTGTACAGCGACAGGGCAACGCGCTCGACACCGGGCAACGCGTGCAACTCCTGGTCGATGCGGTCATAGAGAGCCTGCAGTTGATCCTGCTTAAATCCTGCGTTCTGCGGGCTGAAGTGAGCAACAACGCGATTTTCTGTCAGTACACCGAAATCCTGATTCTCCAGCTTGTTCAAGCTCTTCGTCATCAATCCCGCGCCAACCAGCAGCACCAGCGAAAGCGCCGCCTGCAGGATGACCAGCGAGCGCTGCACCCATCCCGACCGGTCGCTCGTCGTTCTGTTCGATCCGCGCAGTGCCTCTGCAGGCTGCGAGTGAGATGTCACCCATGCCGGTGCAACTCCGAAGATCAATCCCGTCAGCAGCGACAAGCCAAACGCAAATCCAAGCACAGTCAGCGAGGGGCGCGCATCTATTGGCAGCCCGATCGCATCAGGGAACGCTGAGGTAAGCAGCAGCTTGGTTCCACCATACGCAACTAAGAGTCCAGCGATGCCTCCCAGGCACGACAGCACAACGCTCTCCGTCAGCATCTGCCGGATCAGCCGTGTTCGCTGTGCCCCCAGCGCCATGCGGATCGAGGTCTCTGCTCTTCTCGCCATACCGCGCACCAGCACAAGGTTCGCAATGTTCGCGCATGCAATCAGCAGCACGAGCGCCGACACCGTAATCAGCAGCTTCAGTCCCGTACCAAACTCCTGCTGCATGTTCTCGATTCCTGCGCCGCCCGGCGTCAGTACAACATGCGAGGCCGCAAGATTCTTTGCCATGTCTTGCTTTTTGTAGAGATCAAGCGTCGCAAGATAATTCCGCAGCGACGCACTCATCTTCGCCTGCAGTTGAGCCCTATCCGTACCCGGCTTCACACGGCCAAGAAGATACACCCAGTTCGCTTCACGATGATGCAACAGGCTTGTCGGATAAGCCGGGCCAAGCTGCGGCTCAAGTGCCATCGGGATATAAAAGTTTGGCGGAGAATCCGTAATGCGGTCGCCATAAAATCCCGGAGGCGTAATGCCCAGAATCGTCACCGGATACGTATTCAGGATGAATGTGCTTCCCACAATCGAAGGGTCCGACCCGTACTCACGCTCCCATGTCTGGTAACTCATCACAACGCCCATCGGCGCGCCGATCACATCGTCTGAAGGAGCGATCAACCTTCCCGCATATGGCTTCAGCCCAAACACCTGGAAGTAATTGCCCGTCACCATCTCACCGCTCAACGCCTTCGGCAGATCGCCTTGCCGGTTGCTGCGGGCCGTGATGCCTCCATAGCCGAAGCCCGCCTGCATCGCCGCCAGCTGCTCAAACTCAGGCGTGTTGTCGCGAAGATGCGTATACAACTCCGAGGCAAAGATGGAGTAGTCGTTTCCATCGGGCGTGCCCCCATTCACGCAGCAGTCGTCCCTGTCACCTACGCGCACCAGCATCTTCGGATCGGCGACGGGAAGATTCTTCAGCAGCACCGCATGCACCAGCGTGAAGATTGCCGCATTCGCTCCAATGCCCAGCGCCAGCGTAATAATCGCCGTGGCGGTGAACCCGGGAGCCTTCCGCAGCTGCCGCAACGCAAACTTCACATCCTGAATCAGTCGATTCATCGCACACGTCCCCTTTTGTCGCGCTCTCGTATCTCTCGCGCGTCCGTCGCCTTATGCTGCTCTGCGTATTGCCGGCGCGCTCGTTATGACAGCCACGTCTGGCCGAGCCTTATCAAACAGCGAGCGCATTCCCATGACCGGAACGCTCAGTTCCACGTTGTACTCGCTCAGCCCGACAATCACCGTGAACCCGGGTATCTTCTCCATGCACCCAAGACGCGCGCGCATCCGATTGAACGGATCGGAGACATCGTCCTCCATCACGCGTGTAGTCGTGTGCGCCGCCGTCAGGCGAAACTCTTCGCCGTCCGCTTCATAAAAGATCGCCGCATGGGCGCCCGCGCCAAGCGCCGCAGCCATCAGCGCCGCAGCCGTCAACGCGGGTCGTCCCTGCAGCAGTCGTCTCGTCTCGTCGATCGCTTCTCGTATCATGGCTACACCTCGGCCATCAGCTGGCTCAGCTCCCCTTCTGCCACAACCTTGCCGTCGAACAGGTGGATCTGGCGTTCCGCATGCGCCGCAAAGCGAGGATCGTGCGTCACCATGCAGATCGTCGCGCCTTCGTCATGCAGTTCCTTCAACAGCTTCATCACCGCTTCGCCGTTCTTGGAATCCAGGTTTCCCGTCGGCTCGTCCGCCAGCAGAATCGAAGGCGACCCCGCCAGCGCGCGCGCCACAGCAACACGCTGCTGCTGACCGCCCGAGAGCTGCGCCGGATAGTGCCGCATCCTGTGCGCCATATTCACGCGCTCGAGCGACTCCTGCACCCTCTTCTTTCGCTCCGCCGCAGGCATACCCGTCCTGTACGTCAGCGGCAGCTCAACATTTTCCGCAACGCTCAAATCGCCAATCAGGTTGAAGCTCTGAAAGATGAACCCGATCTCCTGGTTGCGAATCCGCGAGCGGTCGGCGAAGTCGAGGTTGGCAACTTCCTTGCCGTTCAGCCGATAGCGGCCCGACGTCGGAGTATCCAGCAGGCCGATGATCGACAGCAGCGTCGATTTACCGCAGCCCGAAGGACCCGACATCGCCACATACTCTCCGCGCTCAATCTGCATATGCACGCCCGAAAGCGCATGCGTCTCGATCTCATCGGTGTAGAACACCTTGGTCAACTGCTCGATCTCGATAATCTGTTCTGCCATCTGCTCTCTCTCCTTTGTCGTGCTCTCCACTACTCCAGGCGAATCCTGTCTGTGTTGTCCCAACGGCTCATGTCCGAAAGAATTACGGTGTCGCCGGCCTGCAATCCCTCAATCACCTGAATGGCATTCACCGACGCTTTGCCGACCTTCACTGGAACCCGTACCGCTCCCTTACCATCCGAAGTCAGCTTGAACAGGTTGATCGTGCTGTTCTCATTGCCGAACGCAGGCCTGCCCACGTACAGCACATTCGCCAGCCGGTCCAGATCGATCTCGCCGTCTACGCTCAGGTCAGGACGCGCCCCCTGCGGCAACGCGCCTGCCAGTTCTACGTCAACAGTCACCGTTCCGTTCACGACGGCAGGATCAATTCGCATCACCTTGCCCGAAATCACGCCGTTATGCGTGTCGATCTCCGATGGCTGGCCAATCTGGATATCCCGTGCCTGCGTCTCCGCAATCTTCAGGCTGGCCTTCAGCTGGTCCGGCTGAACCACCTTCGCCAGCGTCGTTCCCGGAGCCACATGTTCGCCCACCTGATGCGGCAGGTCTACCAGAACACCGCTGATTCCGGCTCGAACGCTGAGCGCATCCTGCTGCTTCTGTTTCAAAGCCAGCAAAGCCTGCGCCTGCTCAACCTTCGTCTGCTGCACCGCAACCTGCGTTGCAATCGCCTTCTCGTTCACCGTCAGCCGCTGCTTCTCGATATCGGAGCGCGTCGTCAGCTCGTCAGCCTTCCCCTTCGATGCGCTGTACGTCAGGCCGCTGATCACTCCCAGGTCATACAGGCTCTTGTCCGTCTGCGCCTGCAGCTTTGCCTGGTTGTAGTCGGCGTTAACTGTCGCGGCTCCGGCCTTCTGCGTCATCAGGTCGCTGTCCAGCTTCGCTTTCACGTTCATCAGGTCCGTCTGCGCCGCCTTCAACTGCAGCTGTGCATCTAGCAACTCCTGCTGTACGGTTGGATCGACCAGGTCCATCAGGATGGTGTCCGGCTCGACCTTCGCTCCCGGCAGCACGCGAATCCTGACGACCGTCGCCTCCGTCTCCGAAGGAATCAATCGAATCTTGTCCTCGCGCGGAACCAGCGAACCCGGTCCACGAACCTGGCGCAGCAGCGGTCCCTGCTTCACCGTATCGGTCCACACCGTCGCCCTGTCTACCGTGGGAGCAGCCGGTTTCAGCCGCGAAATAGAGAATGCTGCCGCCCCCAGCACCACGACGCCAATGCCTCCGGCAATCAGCTGCCTCTGAAACTTCTTTTTCTTAATATCCGGTCGTTGAATGTCCATGCCGCTCCCTGTAGTTGCATCCACCGTGCCAATGTTTGCTTCGCATTTTCAACAACTTGTAAGGAGCGATTCCCGGTGGACTGTTCACGCCCGAAATGAAGCGTCCATTAGCGGACACTCAGCGTGGCATTCCTCAATACTTGGCGGCCGCGGGAACCGTGCCCCCCGTGGCCAGAAAACCCTGTCAAGCCCCCTCATCGCATAAGTCGCTCAATATAAAAGAGAAATAGTTCCAAAAAAGTGCCGATTTACCCCCTCCAGCCTGCTATCCTTAAAACAAGTCAATAAGGAAGAGGGCCCCGCCGGTCAGGCAGGGCTTTCTCTTTTAGAATCAATATTTTTGCCATTAACCCGAGCAGGATCAATATTTTAGCTTGTGCAAATCGCGTAAGGTATTGAATCAGCTTGGTTTATAAAATAGACCCCGGGGGGAGGGGGTACGTTGCTTGGGTTCGCTGCTGCGTCTGGGGTATAACAGCAGCAACTTCTGAGCACACCGCGCACGATGGCTATCCGTCTTCAGGACATCGCGAACGATCTGAACCTCTCCAAGATGACCATCTCCAAGGTCCTCCGCGGTCAGACCGATGTTAGCGCCGAAACAAAAGCGCGCGTCCTCAAGCGGATGAAGGAGCTCAACTATCGCCCCAACATCTCCGCCCGTGGACTCCGCACCGGACAGACCTACAGCGTCGGCATGGTCGTTCCCAGTCTCGCCAACCCAGCCGTAGCCCTTATGGTGCGAGGCATCAACGAGGTCTTCCGCCCCGCGAGCTACAGTCTCGTCCTCTCTTCCATCGAAGGTGACGATGAGATGGAAGAGCGCGAAACCGAGCTGCATCTCTCACGGCAGGTCGACGCTCTCATCTTCTGTCCGCGAAGCGACGCCTCCGCCGTTCCGCAGGCTCTCACCGAAACAACGGTGCCGGTTATCTATGCAGGCACCGCGCCTCCGCGAGCCGCAGGCTTGAGCGTCGGTCTGCGCGAAGCCGAAGTCGGCAAATTCGCTGCAGAACATCTGCTCGGTCGCCGATGTCGACGCATCGTCTATCTGCGCGGCCCGCGAACAGCCGTTGCCGATCAGCGCTTCGCAGGCTTCCGCGAAGCGCATCGCGATGCTGGTGTCTCCGTCAGGCAGGACTGGATCTTCGAGACGCATCCTGGAGCCTCCGACTATCGCAGCGGCTTCGAGATCATGCAGCGCCTCATCGCATCGCGCGTCCGTCCCGACGGCATCGTTGCCTACACCGACCTTCTGGCTGCTGGCGCGCGCGATGCGGTGATCGCCGCAGCCATCGAGGTTCCAAAGCAGCTTCAGATCATCGGCTGCGGCAACGTAGCCGATCTTTGCGAGACCGGAATTTCGCTCACGAGCATCGACCTCGCGCACGAAGAGATCGGCCGTCGCGTAGCGCGCATGACGCTGAAACGGATTGAAGAGAAAGGCGAGACAGCGCAGCGTAGCGTCACACTCTCGCCAAAAATAGTCGAACGCGCATCCACCCGCGCAAACTAGCTGTTACCTTTGGGAGATCGTATGCCGAAGACGAAGCGAGCCGGCGCAAGATCGTTTGACCTGGTTGTGTTCGGAGAGTTCTTTTCCGACATGATCTTTTATCAGCTGCGAAACCAGCCGCGATTCGGCGAAGAGGTCAAGACCGACAGCTTCCTGATCGCGCCCGGCGGCGGATTGGCGACTGCCGCAATCGCCGCCAGCAGGCTCGGTAGCGTAACCGGAATCGTCACCCGCGTTGGAGCCGATGCCAGTGTGCTCCCTACCTGGAACGAGATTCTGAACGAAGGCCTCGACGTCACCGCCTGCGAGGTCCGCAAAGATCAGCCCACCGCGCTGACAGTATCGATCGCGTATCACTCCAACAAGATGATGGTGACGCACGAACCCATCAATCAACGGCTGGAAGAGCTGCTGACGCATAAGCCTGTGCGTGACAAACTCCACCGCGCTCGCCACGTCCATCTCGCATGCGCTCTGCGCCAGCCGCGCAAATGGATTCCTGTGCTGAAAGAGCTGCGCGAAGATGGCATCACGCTCTCCGCTGACTTTGGATGGAACCCCGATCTCTCCGCATCGCAGCTTCTTTCCATCGTCCGGCATTGCGAATTCATCTTTCCCAACGAGCACGAGGCAAAGGCGATCACGGGCGCAAGCGATGCGATGCGCGCTCTGGAAAAGCTGCAGGACTGGGTTCGCGTTCCAGTCATCAAGCTGGATAAGCGCGGCGCGATGCTGATGGCTGATGGCAAACTGTATCGCCAGCCTGCTTTGCCCATCGCGGTCGTCGATGCAACGGGCGCAGGCGATGCCTTCGATGGAGGCTTCCTGCACGCGTTTCTTCACGGAGCCGATTGGAACGAATGTCTGCGCGCAGGCAACATCTGTGGCAGTTTGTCGGCCTCGCAGCCTGGTGGATCGCAAGGCTTGCCCGATGCCAAGGAATATCGCCGCCATCTTACTGCGATGATGCAGGCAGGTGAAAAAAAGCGAAACAGAATGTAAAAATCTGTTGACAGAGCAGCCATGAGCGTCATACGGTACCTGTACGTTACCGATAACGATACCGATAAATTCATAGAGTTCTGGCGCTGACACCCGGCGCAGATGGCATCTTCGGTTGCGCAAGAGTTTTGATCGATGAGCCCAGGAGGCGAGCAGATGATGATCAAGCCTGTCACTGTTGTTCCCCAGGTTGTAAGAAAAGGATTTCGCTGGTGTGTTGCCGTGCGTCTGTTGTTGCTATTGGCGCTCGCCGTCATGACGAATCATGCTTATGCCCAGTTCGATAATGGCTCCATCACGGGAACGCTTCGTGACACAAGCGGAGCCGTCGTGCCCGGAGCAACGGTGATTATTCGCAATGTGGCCACAGGAGTAACAACGACACTGACAACGAACCAGGATGGAACCTATCAGGCACTGGCGCTGATTCCTGGAACGTATTCTGTCGAGGCCTCCGCTTCGGGATTCGGCACTGCGAAGAACCCCTCCGTCGAAGTACACGTAAAGACACGCGCGCAGGTGGATTTCGAGATGAAGGCGGGAGCCACCTCCGATACGGTCGAAGTCAACGCCTCGGCCATCGCGCTGCAGACGCAATCGGCTGATGTCGGCAACGTCGTTGGAACAACGCAGATCAACGATCTCCCATTGAATGCCCGCCGCTATGCCGATCTGGCATTGCTCGAACCGGGTATCTTCAAAAATCTTGCAGTTGCCAATCCTGCTCCAGATCGCTTCAGTTCTAATGGCAATCTCGAAACGCAGAACTACTTCGCGCTCGACGGCGTGGACAACAACTCCGGCTCAACCAATCTGCAGGAAGGCTCGGTGCAGAATGTGCAGCCTCCTCCGGACGCGATCCAGGAGTTCCGCTTGCAGACGCGTACCTATTCGACGGAGTTCGGTACTTCGGCGGGCGCTGTTGTGAACGCATCGACGAAAAGCGGAACCAACCAGTTTCACGGCAGCGCATGGGAGTATGCGCGTAACAGCGTCTTCGATGCCAACAGCTGGGCGAACAATCATGTCACACCAAATAAGCTGCCCAAAGGCAACTTCAGCCAGAATCAATTCGGCGGAACAATCGGTGGCCCGATCGCTCGCGATAAGCTGTTCTTCTTTGGCGACTATCAAGGACTTCGCAGCACGCAGCAGACGACGGTCAGCTCGGTAGTGCCCTCTGCTGCCATGAAGCAGGGCAATTTCAAGGAACTCACATCCCCGAATAACCAGTTGGGCAAGATCTATAACCCAAGCACCAGGCTTGCGAATCAGACGGGGTGCATTGCTCCAAACAGTTATGTGATCAACCCCAGCTGCATTGATCCGGTTGCAAGCAAGATCGCGGCGTTATTGCCTGATCCCAACAATGTTCAATCAGTCGACCGAACCTTTGACGGCTCATCGAACTATGTCTTCGCCTATCAACTCCCACAGCAAGTCAACTCTTTCGACACGCGTATTGATGACAAGCTGAGCGAAAAGAACAGCATCTTCGGTCGCTACAGCTTCCTCAATCAGCATCGCCAGGATCCGCCATGGACCTCGAACTTTACGATCGGCAACGGCGGTTTTGCGACGGACTACAACATTCGCAATCAGGGTTTGGCGTTAGGGCTGACGACGATTCTTTCCTCAACAGCCGTCAATCAGCTTCGCTTCGGGTGGAGCAGAGATAGTGCACACTCGAACCCGATCGGTGTCACGCTTGGGTCGTCGGCCGCAGGCCAGGTGGGACTGAGCGGTATTCCCGCGACGCCCTATTCTGCTGGCCTTCCTCCCATCGACATCTCGGGCTTCCGGCGTGTTGGTGTAGATCTCTACCGCCCGCAGTTCCAGGCAGCGCAGGTATGGCAGGTGCTGGATAACTTCACCAAGCTTGTCGGTACGCATAGCCTGATGTTCGGCTACGAATACCACAGCAATACGGTGAACTTTCTCGATCTGGCTGCCCCACAGGGCTTCATGGGTTTCTCAGGATTATTTACGAGCACCAATGGCTTTGGGTATCCGGACTTTCTGTTGGGCAATGTGTATCAGACGTACTACAACAGCGCAATCGTTGTGCATAACTATCTGCTTGGTAATTCGTTCTACGCACAAGATACGTGGCGGCTTTCGAAGAAATTCACCGTCAACTACGGCATGCGATACGAGTTGTATTCGCCATGGCTGAACCGCACCAACTCACTTGCAAACTTTAACACCGCGAACGGAGGGGGATTAACGGTTGCATCTGGAGGCGATTGGTACCATCGGTCCCTCATCCATCCGGACAAGAATAACTTTGCACCTCGCTTCGGCTTCAGCTATCAGGCGACGGATCGCATGGTTTTGCGCGGTGGCTACGGAGTCTTCTATCAGTACGTCAATCGAATTGGCTCTGAGTCGCAGCTTGGGCAGAACCAGCCCTTCCTGAAATTTGTCAACGATTCAAGAACAACAAATACCAGTACGCCAGTCTTCTTCCTCCAGAATGGATTTCCTGGAGCAGCGTACGCGAACTCGAATCCACCACTCTATATTCAGAAGACCAACTGGCAGGATCCGAATCAGCGCACCGGCTATGTGCAGCAGATGAGCTTCGGGCCGCAGTTCCAGATATCGCCCAGTACGATACTGGAGGCAGTTTGGGTAGGCAACTTCGGCCATAAGATGAACCGCCTTCGCAATGCCAACCAGGGAATCATCACCGGATTTAATGGTGCGACGCCAGTCGTTCTCTTCCCTTACGCAAACCTGAATCTCGGTTCTGCTCATGCGTTCCTTGAGGAGGCGACGAACGATGGCAATACCAACTACAACGGCCTGGTGACGAGCCTGCGCAGGCAGATGAAGAATGGCCTGGCGTATCAGTTCAGCTATACCTATGCGCATAATTTTTCGGACTATGCGGATAATTTGACGGCCGGCTCGACGCCGCAGAATGCGTATGACTACGAACATGAGTATTCCAATTCACCGTTCGATCAACGTCATCGCTTTGTGGCCAGCGCGCAGTACAAACTGCCGATTGGGCGCGGAGGGTTAGTGATGAACAATGATACGGTTGCCTCGAAGCTGGTTGGTGGCTGGCAGTTGAATGCGATTGTCACGATGGAAGCCGGCAATCCATTCAATGTAACCGCTCCAGATGTTTCGCAAACTGGAGGCAATCACGCTTTCTATCCCAATTGCATCGGGGACGCCTTTGCGGGAGCTACAAAGGATCGTTCGGCGATTACAAACCAGTCTTCAACGGGTCGCTACATTAATCCCGCCGCATTCTCGCAACCAGCTGCCGGAACATTTGGCAGCTGCCGTCCACGGCCTTATGCCGGACCTGGGCGACACAATGAAGATCTGAGCCTCTTCAAGCAGTTTGAGTTTACTGAGGTAAGAAAGCTTGAATTCCGATTCGAATTCTTCAATGCACTCAACCACGCAAATCTCGCTGCTCCTTCGGCCAACGTTGCGTCGCCCGGTACGTTTGGAAAGGTAAGCGGTACGCTCAATAATGCGCGCCAGATTCAGATGGCGGCTAAATTCTACTTCTGACCTTGTCAGCCGACAGTATCAGAAAGGTTGTCTGCATGGAGTTCGTGAAACGACTGACTCATGTTGCTCTGGTAGCCATGTTGTTGCCCTGCGGGTTATTGCATTCCGCAGGTGTAAAACCAGTAGTTGATGCGCGGCCAATCCCTCCCGATGAAGGAACTGCCGGAGTCTGGCAGGCGTTGAAGCGCCTGCATACGCGAGCGAGCGTACTGATGATTGTCGCTCATCCTGATGATGAAGACGGAGGTACGCTGGCGTACGAGAGCCGTGGCGTCGGAGCGCGGGTAAGTCTGCTGACGCTGGATCGCGGCGAGGGCGGTGCGAATGTCATGTCGTCGGATTACTGGGACGCACTTGGGCTGGTGCGCACAGAAGAGTTGCTGCAGGCAGGCCGCTATTACGGACTGGATGCGCAGTACTTCACTTCGATGGCAGACTACGGCTTTTCAAAGTCGTTGAATGAAGCGCTTGGTCAGTGGGGGCATGATCGCGTTCTCGAACAGGCTGTGCGGGTTGTGCGCACCGTGCGTCCACTCGTCATCTGCTCTGTATTTGTGGGTGGACCAACGGACGGACACGGGCAACATGCAACGGCTGGCCTGATGGCACAGGAAGTCTTCAAGGCGGCAGGAGACCCGAAGATGTTTCCTGACCAGATCAAGGAGGGGCTGCTGCCCTGGTCGCCGGTGAAGACGTATGCTCGTGTTCCGTTCTTCCGTGTCTCCGAAAAGGGCATGTATGACTATGCGAATCACACATGGGGACCGGTCGGTGTGACGAATCACGTCACCGGCAAGTGGGAGGAAGGCAAGCCGTCTGTGACCGTCAGCATTCCCATCGGATCGTATGACCAAATGATGGGAGAGACATACGTGCAGGTCTCGCGAGAGGGACTTGGATTCCAGCGATCGCAGAATGGAGGGCCAAGTGTTCCGCTGTCGGGAATGCAGATGAGCGACTACCACCGTTTCGGCACGACGCTTGATGCCAAAACAAAAGAAGAGAGCTTCTTCGATGGAGTAGATACATCGCTCACTGGTATTGCAGATTTTGCAGGGGCGCAGGGGGCATCGTCATCGCTTCGCGTCTCGTTGTCTGCGATCAACGATCTGGTGGAAAAAGCGATTGCGGCGTTTTCCGCAGAGAAGCCCGCAACAATCGCCCCTTATCTGGCCAAAGGAAAGTTGGGCGTTGAAAAGCTGATTGGTGAGGTCGAGAAGAGCGATCTTCCATCGGAAACGAAGTATGACGTGCTTCATGAACTCCGCGTCAAAGATCGCCAGTTCAACGATGCTCTTGTTGCCGCGCTGCAAATATCACTGAACGCCGATGTGACGCAGGCTGGTAAAGATGATCCGATGATGGCCATGTTTCGCGGAGCTGCGACGACGTTCCAGATGGCCACGCCCGGTCTCTCATTTCCGGTAAAGATTCACCTGTATCAGTCCGCAGTACCTTCCCTTGCAGTTAAGAGCCTCAAGGTGGTGGGGACTTCAGGCAAAGATTGGAACGTAACAGGTGGTGTATCGACGCCGTCGCAGGCAAAAGCTGGAGAAGCGATAGAGACGATCTACTCGGTGAAAGTGCCCGAGGACGAGCCATTCACACGGCCCTACTTCACGCGCGATGGATTGCAGAATGCGTTTTATGAGATAGCACCTGGTGCTCCTCGCAACAAACCGCTCTCTCCGTACCCGCTACAGGCCGAAGCTCAGCTCGACTATGAAGGAGCCACGATAAACCTTGCAAGTGTGGTGCAGGTCGTAAGCCGCGTCAATGGCCCAGGACTTCTTCGCTATCCTATGCCTGTTGGCCCTGCGCTAGCGGTCTCTCTGTCGCCATCGGCAGGCGTTGTGCCTCTGGGCAGCAAAGCAACTACGATCACCGTGCGCGTCCATAACAACGTTAAGGGAGCAGCAAATCCTTCTGTAAGGTTGGATGTGCCATCTGGCTGGAGCGTTGAGCCGAAGACCATTCCTATCCACTTTGCGCAGGAAGGTGAAGAACAGTCGGTATCATTTGCTGTCTCGCCAAATGTTACCGAGGGCGCGAAGTATACCGTTACAGCGGTAGCTTCGCTGGATGGTAAGGATTACAGAGAAGGTTACATAACAACTGGCTATCTTGGACTGCGGCCTTACTTCCTCTACTCGCCTGCACAGTATGCAGCGATCGGGACAGACGTCAAGATGGCGCAGGATGAGCATATTGCGTACATCGAAGGAAGCGGGGATGATGTTCCCGCCGCGCTGGAGCAGATAGGCGTCCACGTCAGCTATCTCTCTGCCCAGGATCTGGCTGGCGGAGATCTTCAGAAATACGATGCGATCGTCCTAGGGGTACGTGCATATGCAGTGCGTCCTGATCTGATTGCGAACAATGCCCGACTTCTCCAGTACGTTGAGAAGGGCGGTGTTGTGATCGTCCAATACAACACGCCTGAGTATGACCATAACTACGGGCCCTATCCTTATGCGATGACGGGCGATCCTGAAGAGGTAACAGACGAGAAGTCTGTTGTGAAGATTCTTGATCCTCGCAATCCTGTATTCAACTGGCCAAACAAAATTACGGAAAAAGATTTTGATGGCTGGATCGAAGAGCGCGGGTCGAAATTTCTCCAATCGTGGGACAGCCACTACTCTCCATTGCTGGAGACACACGATGCCGGCCAGCCGGAGCAGAAGGGTGGACTGGTCTACGCACGCTATGGGAAGGGCGTGTACATCTACAACGCCTATGCCTTCTATCGTGAACTTCCACTGGGAGTGCCGGGAGCGTTCCGGCTCTTCGCGAATATGTTGAGCCTTCCAAAGAACCCGGAGATTCACTAGCAGCGCTTATGGCGAATCAGGCAGTGCAGGTTGAACATCTCGAACGTGGCATGGGCCTGTGGGGAGCGCTTGCCGCCAACCTGCTTAACATGGTGGGCGTTGGTCCCTTTCTCACCATTCCATTGGCGATTGCTGCAATGGGTGGGCCTCAGGCCATGCTGGGATGGATGCTTGGAGCCGTGCTGGCACTATGTGACGGTATGGTCTGGGCCGAACTTGGATCGCAAATGCCCGATTCCGGAGGCTCTTACCACTATCTGCTGCAGGCGTTTAATCCACATGGTGCAGGACGCCTGATCTCATTTTTATTTTTGTGGCAGTCTTTGCTCATTGGGCCGATCTCGATTGCTTCTGGCGCGGTAGGATTTGCCGAATACTCAGGCGTCTTTCATTCATTTACACATCTGCAGCTCAAACTGGTTGCGATGGCATTGTGCCTTCTGAATCTCGGGGTGCTCTATCGCTCGATTCATTCCATCGGAACCTTGTCGGTCATCGTGATGGTGGCTGTAGTGGGGACATGCGGTTGGATCATTGTGAGTGGCGCTACGCATTTTCATCCATCGCTGGCCTTCGATTTTCCTCCGGCAGCATTTCATCCTTCACATGCTTTCTGGCTCGGCCTCGGCTCCGCTGTTCTGATCGCGATCTACGATTATGGCGGTTACAACAACGTGTGCCTGATTGGCGGCGAGATTAAAGATCCGCGGCGCAATATTCCTCGCGCCGTGCTGCTCTCCATCGTGGTGGTAGGCGTTCTCTATATGGCGATGAATATTGCCGTCCTTGGCGTGCTGCCCTGGAGAAGTGCGCAGCATTCCACTGCGATTGTGGCTGATTTCATGTATGCGATCCATGGCAGTTGGGCAGCGCGCGCCGTTTCGATACTGATCCTGATCGCAAGCTGGGGCTCGGCTTACGCCATTCTTCTGGGATACTCGCGCATCCCGTATGCGGCGGCGGCCGATGGACGATTCCCAAAGATATTTGCACGCGTTCATCCTCGCGGCCATTTCCCGACAACTTCCCTGATTTACATGGGAATCGGATCGGCGGTGATGTGTGTCTTCTCGCTTTCGGACCTGATTTCGGCGCTTATCGTGATTCAAACGCTGCTCCAGTCGATTGCGCAATGCATCGCCGTGCTGCTTCTTCGGCGTAGATCGGGTGCTGCTACGGATGTATTTCGTATGCCGTTTTATCCGCTGCCGGCGATTATTGCTCTCGTGGGATGGGTTTATATCGTTGCGACAAGCCAGATCAAACACATTGCAGCGGGTATCGCACTCGCTGTGACGGGCATTGCCTTTTATTTGATTCAAGCGAACAGGGAACGGGAGTGGCCATTCAGGCAGGCATGAGTTACGACGTTACAGTAATCGGCGAAATTTATCTCGACCATGTCTTCGGCGGTTTTGCGGAGTGGCCGTCTCCTGGTGAGGAGATATTCACCGAGCAATACGCATGGGAGCTGGGTGGAGGCGCAGTGACAACGGCCTGTGCACTCTCGAGGCTTGGACGAAAAGTTCGATTGATTGGCGTAGTAGGCGACGAACAGTTTGCGGCTATTGAGGCAAGGCTCTCAGCATTTGGCGTGTCAGCGGCGAATATCAGTCGATGTCGTGGCCGCACCGGTGTAACCGTTAGTATCTCAACTGTTCACGACAGGTCCTTCTTCACGTATCGTGGTGTCAATCAGGAATTATTGGAATACCTTCGATGTAGTCCGGATGTGTTGCATGAGGCTGCCCGCGCAAAACATATTCATCTGGCATTGCCGCTTGGCATAGACGATAGTAGACCTCTCCTGCCTGCGCTTCGGAGCCATGGCGCAACAATCTCGGTGGATGTTGGACATCACATTGCGTGGCTTAAAGACACGCGAAGCCTGGAAGTGCTGCGTGCAATCGACTACGTGATGCCCAACGAAAAAGAGGCTACGATTCTTGCTGGAACACCTGCGCGTTATCTGGAGCTTTGCCAGTCTTTGGGGGTGCGTCATGCGCTTGTAAAGCTTGGTTCCGCAGGAGCGGCTCTGCTCGCCGATGGTGTGCAATACAGGGTCAGACCGCCGCATATTGAATCCATCGATACGACGGGCGCTGGTGACGCATTTGATGCCGGGTTCATTGAGGGTGTTCTCTCTGGCCTTTCTCCGCAGCAGTGCGTTGAGTTCGCTTGTGTCTGCGGCGCTCTTTCGACGCGAGCGGTCGGTGCGCTTGAGGCACTTCCGACGCGTGCTCAGGCAGAAGCGATCTGCGAGGAAAATTATGCCGCGTAAAATTGCATTTCTTGGTGGTGGTGGAGTTCGTACGCCTCTTGTTGTTTTTGGAATCAATGAGTCTGCTCGGCGGCTTGATGCCGAAGAGCTGCTGCTGTACGACATCGATCCGGAGCGCGTAGAGGTTATCGCGAGATTGAGCCGAGAGGTAGTACGCCGCAGTGGCGGATCGCTACGCGTATCTGTCGCGCGGAGTCCCGAGGAGGCCATTGAAGGAGCATCATTCGTTTTAAATAGTGTCCGAGTCGGTGGAATCGCCAGCCGTGCTCAGGACGAGCGCGTAGCAATCGCATGCGGATACCCAGGACAGGAAACAACGGGGCCTGGCGGAGTAGCTATGGGACAACGGACGATTCCCGTGGCGATTGAGCAGGCGCGGATGGTGGAGAAAATTGCGCCGAAGGCATGGATCATCAACTTCACCAATCCTGCAGGGCTGATTACGCAGGCGATTATGCAGCACTCGAATGCGCGCGTTGTCGGTATCTGCGATACACCAACAGAGATGCTGCATCGCATTCAGACGGCACTCGGCGCCTCACCCCATGAGGTGGAGTGCGATTATGTCGGCCTGAACCATCTTGGCTGGATCCGCAAGATCATGCTGCGAGGTGAAGATGTGATGGATCGCGTCGTGAATGACGATGCCATTCTGTCGCAGCTTTATTCAGCTCCACTCTTCGATCACGATCTGATACGTGCTCTGCGGCTGATCCCCACGGAATACCTCTTCTTTTACTATTCACGGCGCAGAGCGCTTGAGAATCAGCGCAAGCAGGGAAGCACTCGTGGTGACCAGATTGCATTGATGAACGAGACGCTCATGCAGAGCCTCCTTCAATCGATGGCGATTCATGATGAAGCCGGTGCTCTGCAGTCATACATCGATTACCTCAATCTGCGCTCGGGATCGTATATGAAGCTTGAAGGCGAGGGTGGCTCGGCATTCGATCAGGAGATCATGCCGGAGGACCCGTTCCGCGCAGCAACGGGATATCACCGCATTGCCCTTCAGGTGATGAATGCGTTATGTGGGACTGAGCCGGAGAGAGTGATTGTGAATATGCGCAATCAGGCAACGATCCCCGATATCGCAGCGGATGATGTGATTGAGACGGTTTGCAGGATATCGAACGATACGATAACAGCACTACCCGTCGATCCACTGCCGAACGATGTCCGAGGACTGGTGCTTGCGGTGAAGGCATACGAGCGCGCTGCTATTCAGGCAGCAATAAGCGGCTCGCTCCGCGATCTTCGTAAAGCGATGCTGCTCTATCCACCGATCGGAGAGTGGGAGCCTTCTGCAGAGCTTCTGAAGCTGATGCAGTGGAAGTAGCCATGTTCCCTATCGACTAAACGGAAAGAGCATGATCCGCCATCATGTCTTCGCCGTTCCACAACTTAACTGCGGTCCACGGCTTCGCCTGACCTGACCAGAAGATGTTGTCGGCAGGCAAGCCTAATGGTAGCCACGCGGCAGAACAGAGGTAGAGACTTCCAGTCGAGATATACGGCTCGCCCATATGCGGCTGATGTCCGGCAAACCCAATGGTGAGCCATCCGTTGGAATCGAAGGTGCCAGGGCGCTCGATCATGCGCTTCATCACAGCAGTCAACGCGCAACGTACCTGTTCTGGTGCCACTCCTTCAGGTAACATTTGCCGCAGACTGATATCGCTTAGTAGCTGAAAGGCTCCGAAGCGGTAAGTGAGCGAGCGTCCAACTGCCGGGAAGGTTCCTTCAGGACTGATTAATCTCTCCTGTATTGCTGCATAACGGCGCGCGCGTTCGAACACAACCGGTTTAAATGCGCTCCACATCCCAGACTTCGCAGGTACAGTCTCAAGCAATTTCATCAGCATTGGCTGAATCACGAAGCTGTTGTAGTAGTCCCAGTGGAAGTTTGGACCATCGCCGTAAGTTCCATCGCCAACAAACCACTGCTTATGCATCTGCAGGGCGTAATCCACACGCATGGAATCCCACGGTGCTCCCATGAAGCAAAGTCCGGCTTCGACCATCGCCGAAAATAGAAGCCAGTTTGACTGGCCAGGCAAGACCTGGCGTGTAGCTTCAAGAGCCTTTATCAGATTCGCGCGCGTCGTCTTATCCAGCGGTTCCCACAGCTGCTTTGGCGCACGCAAGATGCCGAGCGCGAGAAACGCAGCATCCACAACGGACTGCGGCGTCATACCGAAGTTCATATAGTCTGGTGATTTAGGGTCCGTGCCATGTTGAATCCCTAGTCGAGCCCAATCGCGGTATGTCGCCTGCAATGCGGATTCATCATTTGGGGGAATACTTTCAAGCCACGGAGCCAAACCGGTTAGGAGCCGGCCAAAGGCCTCAAGATGCGTGGATTTGCGTCGCTCTTCCTGAACTCCGGCAGCCGCTTCAACCGGCATCTTTTCCCTCAACTGAGCTTTGCTGACAGCTTCCAGTACCGGATGCGAGATCTGTTTGACGGTTTTGATCCAGTAGACCCGGTCGTTTGGTGCAGATTCATTTGCGGGGTTCGGCTGGCTGGAAAGATTCGCCGGAGCCGCGGCGGCGGCACCGGTCGCCAGAATGCTCTTCATAAAGTGACGTCTTGCCATATTTGCTGTTGTTTCGTGGGTCATCGCAGATCCGATCTTGTGGATTTAGAAGAACTTCCGAGGCGGATTATAGATCGTCTACCTAAATCGATTAACTACTTGACAATCGTACTCGCCAGCTTGGTTAATGAGGGGTCCTAAAAAAGTCTTTGCGAAATATCTGCTGTGCCGCATAAGGCTCGGGGAGATTGCAACGAAAACACTTAGGCAACTCTCGCGACTTAGTTCGTTGATGAAACTAACGGAGGTTTATATATGCAAATCCGCTATTGGAGGCTTGTGAGCGTGCTAATGCTCGCAGTGGCTTCAGTATTCACTTGTCCGATGGCCCACGCTCAAAGCAGCTTTGGTCAGATATCCGGTGTTGTCGACGATCCTACGGGCGCCGCCATCCCAGGAGCTACCATCACCATCACCAATGTGGGTACGCAGGTAAAGCGTACCGTTGTGTCCGACGGCGATGGCAACTACATCGCTACCAACCTGCCCATTGCGACCTACTCTATTTCTGTTACGAAGACAGGTTTTAAGACGGCTCAGCAGGCCGGCGTAACGATTACAGCTGACGCCAAAGTGACTTCAAACTTCACAATGTCTTTGGGTGAAGCAGCGGAAGTCGTCGAAGTCCAGGGCGGCGCCATCGAGACGGTAAATACAACGTCCGGCGAGCTTGCGCGTGTCATCGACTCCAAGCAGGTCGAAAACCTCGCCTTGAATGGCCGCAACTACACACAGCTTCTCACGCTGGTGCCGGGAGCTGTTGTGACGAATCCCGATATCTTCTCCGTCACAACATCACTTGCATCCACGAACCAGACCATCAACGGAAACCGCAGCGATACGAATAACCTCACGGTCGATGGTGCCTACAATCAGGTGGCTGGTTCCAACGGCTCTCTGATGAACAATGTCGGTCCTGACTTCATCGGCGAGGTGAAGATCGATACCTCGAACGCTTCGGCTGAATACGGACGTACCTCTGGCCCAACCTTCAACATCGTCACCAAGAGCGGCACAAATGCTTTCCATGGTGGGGCGTTTGAATATCTCCGTAATAACTACCTCGACGCGACCAACTATATCGCCAGGACGAAGACGCAGCTCATCTATAACGACTTCGGCTTCTTTCTTGGCGGCCCGATCATCAAGGACAAGCTCTTCTTCTTTGTCGGTGAGGAGTGGAAGCGTCTGCGTCAGCAGGCTGCTGCTCAAACCTTCACCGTGCCGACGACCGCGATGTTGAATGGCGATTTCTCGGCATACTGTACATCAAATAAAGTCAACGGTGTCCAGGGCTCGTTTGTTAACGGCGTCTGCACGAATCAGGTCAACCAGCTTTATTATCCGGGGACATCCAATCCCATCCCAAATAACAACATTGCATCGCTGATGTCGACAGACGGCAAGGCAATTGCGAATGTCTATAAGACGATCTCGGCTGCAGGACTAAGCTTCCGCGATGGAGGACTGCCAAACTCCAACCTGACGCTGGCTCCTTCCAATCCCCTGAACTTCCATCAGGACCTGGTCCGATTCGACTACGTTCTGAATCAGAAGCACTCGGTTTACGGTCGCTGGATTCATGACCAGAATACATTGATCGATCCATACGGAACCTTCTCGAACAGCGGCATCCTGAACACGACGCCTACGACACGTAACCGTCCTGGCCAGAGCTATCTCGTTGCGTGGACCTGGGCGATTCGCTCCAACTTCATCAATCAGGCTCAAGCCAATACCAGCTGGGCGGCACAACGTATTCCTCCTTATGGCAACAACTGGAAGCGTGAGACGTTTGGCTTTACTTACAACAAACTTTATCCCGGAGCTGGAACCTACCCCAACGGTATTCCCATCGTGAACATCACGAACTATGCTGGCTTCCAGGGGCCGAACTTCGCTCTGCTGTCTCCCTCGACCGACATTCAGGTGGCCGATACCCTCACTTGGATTAAGGGCGTCCACACCTTCAAGTTTGGGGCAGCCTATATCCGCGATCGTGTCGATCAGAACGGACGCTCGAACTATACGGGTACTGCGGGCTTCTCCATTGTTCCCACAAACCAGAACACGGGCGTGGCGAATAATCAGTGCAGGCTTGGTACAGCGAATACGACCTGCTACTCACTGGCGGACGCTTTCCTCGGTAACTTCCAAAGCTACTCCGAGGCCAGCGCCGATCCGATGGGACATTTCCGCTTCAACCAGATCGAAGGCTTTGTACAGGACAACTGGAAGATCACTCGCAGGCTGAGTCTCGACCTTGGCCTTCGTTATCAATGGATTCAGCCCTTCTACCTGCAGGGCAACAACGCGTCGAACTTTGACAGGTCAATCTACAACCCGGCGAATGCCGTTACTGTAAACCCGTCCGGAAGCATCGTCCCCGGTAGTGGCAATCCTTACAACGGCCTGGTTCGCGCAGGCAACGGAGTGCCGTCTGACCAGCAGATTCGCGTCCCGAATGTGAACACGGCGATCTTCCCGCTCATCCCAACAGGAGCGCCACGCGGCTTCTACAAAATGAACGGCGCCGTCGGACCTCGCTTCGGATTTGCCTACGCGGTTGACAACAATACGGCGATCCGTGGCGGCATTGGTCTTTTCTACTATCGTCCGCAAGGCAACCTGATCTTCAGCCAGCTCAACCTTGCACCGTTCCTGCAGAACACGCAGGTCAACAACGGTAATCTGGCGACGCTGGCTTCGCTGTCGGCCAACAACACCGGACTGCAGGCAACGATCAGCGCCATCGATCCAACCAACAAGAACCCCTACACCTGGCAGTACAGCTTCGGTGTACAGCATCAAATGACGCGGACCGTTCTGCTCGAGATGAGCTATGTGGGCAGCGTCTCGCATCATCAGTTGCGCCAGCCGAACGTCAACTTTGCCGATCTGGGCGCGGTCGTTGCCAACGTCAACAGCGGGACCCCGTATAGCTCCACGGCGATCTTCAATCCTTATAAAGGATTCGCTGCGATTAACTCGAATCGCTTCGATTCCAACTACAACTACAACGCGCTGCAGGTCTTTGCGTCCAAGCGTGCCGGCTTTGTTACCAGCACGATCTCGTATACGTGGTCCAAGGCATTGGGCGATTCCAACGGTAACAACCAGACGCTCGAGAACTGGAGCAATCTTGGCTATAACTACGGGTATCTGTCTAATGATCGCCGTCACTCCTTCGTGGCGACCTTCGCAATTCAGGCGCCGGACTTCAAGGGACATAACTTCCTCGTTCGCGAGGCTGTCGGTGGATGGCAGGTCAGCGGTGTAGCGCGTCTCCAAAGCGGTGCGTACTCCAACGTACAGACCAACTCTTCTGTCGGCCTCGGCAACGTTCGTCCTGACTATGTGCAGGGCGCGCGTATCTACAACCAGCATGCAGGTATATGCGGTTACTTGAATAACGGCAGTGGCTCCGGATGCAACGACAGTAACAAGCCGTTTATTCCGGTTCCAAAGACGCAGGCACGCTATGGAAATGCTCCCTATGCGGCAATTCGGGGGCCTGGGCTGGCACAGACCGATGCAACTCTGTCGAAGTTCTTCCCCATCACCGAGCAGGTGCGTGTCAAGGTGCAGGCTGATGCGTTCAACATCCTGAACCGCACAAACTTCAACGGACTTAACCTTACGGCGAGCAATACCAATTTCGGTACGATCTCGTCTGCTTTCCCGCCGCGGCAGTTACAGCTTGGCGTGAAGGTACTGTTCTAACCTATACATAACCTGTACAACGCAAGGGAGCGGCTTCGGTCGCTCCTTTCGTTTTACTGGCGATGCGAGTTCTGTAAGCCGGATGTAAGATGGCTCGGAGCATTGGTTCTCTTCGGCGGTTGTTGCGAAATCAGGATTGCCGGAAGTGATCTTCCCAAACAAAGGAGATGAAATCTCATGAGTAATTTGAGCAGGCGTCGCTTCATTCAGGCGTCATCGGCTGCTGCTGCTTTTTCAGGAACGTTGCGTGTACTGGCAGCTCCGCAAAATGAGGCGCGGATTCTGGGCCCGAACGACCAGATTAATGTAGCGTTGATCGGCGCAGGCATTCGCGGGCAGAGCGATATGTCGACCGCGCTGCAGGTGCCGAACACGAAGCTCGTTGCCGTTGCAGATTGCTACGATGGTCGCCTTACGCATTCGAAGGAGCTTTGGGGTTCGGATGTTTTCACTACGCGCGACTATCGTGAGGTTCTCGCGCGTAAGGATATCGACGCTGTTGTGATTGCGACTCCCGATCACTGGCACAAGCAGGCTGCGGTCGATGCGATGAACGCAGGTAAGGATGTGTATCTCGAAAAGCCGATGATCCACGTCTATCCGGATGGTCCGGTCATTATCGATGCGGCGAAGAAGACGAATCGTATCCTGCAGGTCGGCAGCCAGCGCGTCAGCTCTATTCTGTATGCGAAGACGAAAGAGTTACTTGCTTCGGGTGCGATTGGCCAGTTGAACATGGTTTCAGCGCGTTGGGATCGCAGCAGCGCGCAGGGCGCATGGAATTACACGGTTCCTCCTGATGCGAGCACGGAGACCTGCGATTGGCCGCGGTTCCTTGGGAGCGCGCCAAAGGTTGCGTGGAACGGGGAGCGTTTCTTCCAGTGGCGGAAGTGGTCCGATTACGGCTCTGGTGTTGCGGGTGATTTGTTTGTTCATCTCTTCAGCGGGACGCATTTCATTACGGGAGCGACAGGCCCGACACGCGCGATGGCGACGGGCGGCCTGCGTTACTGGAAGGATGGACGTAATGTTCCCGATGTGTTGTTGGCGCTGTTCGATTATCCGCAGGGTTTCAACCTCAGCCTGCGCGTGAATTTTGTTTCGGGAGGGGATGATTCCGAAGGCTTCCTGTTTACGGGGTCGGACGGATCGATTGAGATATCGAGCGCAGGCGTTACGCTTACGCGTTCTCCGATGTCGAAGGCTCCAGGTTATACGGTCAATACGTTCTCGAATGCGATGCAGAAGGAAGCGTTAGCCGATTATCACAGGAAGTATCCGGAGAACCGGGAAGATGCGACGACCACAGCAGGAGTAGAACGGTTTGTTGCGCCGAAGGGATACAACGATACGTACTCTCACTTCGAGAACTTCTTCCATTCAGTTCGTACGCGTCAGCAGCCGGTTGAGGATGCGACGTTTGGTTTCCGTGCTGCCGGTGCTGCATTGCTTGCCAATCAAAGCATGGAGCGCGGCAAGATCGTCGAGTGGAATCCTGACACGATGAGGCTTGGCTAATATGCGGCCATGTTTTTCCGCTGTATTCCTGCTTGCTGCCACGACGCTTTACGCCCAGCACGAGGCGCGCCTCAATCGTCCGGGCAACGATCCAAGCGGCAAGCAGGAGGCGGTTTTTCTTACGCACCGGCTGGGCAATGACCATGCTGAAGGCGTCACCATGCTCGACATGAATGGTGATGGATTTCTCGATCTGGTGAGCGGAGCTTACTGGTACGAGAATCCCGGCGCGAACGGCGGCGACTGGCGGCGACATCCGTGGCGTACGGTCGGATATCACGACGAGTTTGTCTCCGACTGTGGAGAGTGGACGATCGATGTGAACCATGACGGCGCTCCAGATGTTGTAACAACTGGTTGGATCACGAACGGTGTCTGGTGGTACGAGAATCCGCGCAAGCCTGGCGTGATGTGGCAGAAGCATCTAATTGCCGACAGCTACGACTCGGAAGGCGGTGCGTTTGCCGATATCAACGGTGACGGAAAACCTGATCTTGCTATCGCGCATTACAACCATTCCGGTGCGCTGTGGATCGATTTTGCCGGAGCGAAGCCGCGTGTTCATCACCTGCTTCCGAAAGAGGCGGACGGACACGGGATCGGCATCGTGGATATTGATGGCGATGGGAAGGCGGACATCGTGACGCCGACAGGATGGTTCCGCAATATGGATGCCGATAATGACAAGTGGGAATGGCATCACGATTGGGAGCTGGGCGAAACTGGCTTTCCGATTATTGGTTACGACGTCAACGGCGATGGACGCATGGACCTGATCTTCGGTCAGGGGCATAGTTACGGGCTCTACTGGTTGGAACAGACGGGCGATCGTGCGCATCCGAAGTTCGTGCGTCATGTGATCGACGAGTCATTCTCGCAGTCGCACGCGCTGTTGCTGGCAGATATCGACGGCGATGGACAGCCGGAGCTGATTACGGGCAAACGGTATCGTGCTCATTCGGGTGGCGATCCGGGAGCTTACGATCCGATCGTTCTTTACTACTACAAGATCGACAGAACGAACGGCACCTTCACGCGTTCGACGATCTCCATGAACGGGACGGCAGGTGGAGGCGTGCAGATTCTGGCTGCAGATCTGGATCATGACGGCGATATCGATCTTGTGACTTCGGGGAAGTCGGGCGTTCACTTTATGGAGAACCTGAAGGTCTCGCATGTGGCGAAGAGCACACGCGAGGAGCAGCAGGTTGTTGAACGCAAGTGGCCTTTTGAGGGCGAAGGCGAATATGTCGAGCAGGAGAATGGGCCTGCGGCGACGTCGAAGAAATAAAGAACGAGCGCTGAAGCCAATCGGCCATCCGCTGCTTGCGGATGGCCGATTGTTTCGCGGCTTGATTGTGTGCGCTTAGAGCGATTTGAGATAGTCGGCGTCGACCTTGAGCGAGTCCTTCCAGGGAATATCGAAGGCCTCCTGTTCGACGAAGGCGTGCTTGATCTGCTGCGTCTTCGGGGCGGCGGCGAAGATGGGGCGGTAGTCGATGGAACCACGGCCGAGCTCGGTGACCTTGGACTCCTCGCGGTTTTCGTGCGAGGGGTTGGCGGCGAGCTTGAAGTCTTTGACGTGCACCATCGAGATGCGGTGCGGATACTTTTTGAAGATCGCGACGGGGTCCTGTCCGGCAACCTTGGCCCATCCGCAATCGAGCTCGAAGGAGACTTTGTCGGGTTCGCAGAGGCGCATGAGCTCGTCGTAGGGAACCTTGCCTTCGACGGGGGCGAACTCGAGAGTGTGGTTGTGATAGCCGAAGGTGAGGCCAGCAGATTTCATTTTGGCGCCGACGATGTTGAACTGCTCGGCGTTGTAGTGCCAGTCGTCGAGGGTGATGGGGCCGGGTTTGGTTCCGGCGGCAGGAGGGTTTCTGCGGCCGGGGCCGGGGCAGATGATGTAGCTGACGCCGAGGGTCTTGTTGAACTCGACGGTCTGATCGTAGCGTGTGGTTACGTCGGCAAAGGAGTGATGGGCGCTGACGCAGCGGAGTCCGGCCTTGTCGAGCGCGGCGCGAATCTCGGCGGCACTCTTCTTGGGCAGAGCAGCGGCTTCGACCTCAACGTAGCCAGCTTCGCGGACAGCGGCGAGGGCGCCTTCGAAGTCTTCGGCCATCTGGGCACGCACACTGTAGAGCTGGATTCCGATGGGAAGACCGAGAGGCGACCCGAACGAAAACCGTGTTGAGAACGAGGCCGCTACCGCGGCGGCGCCACCGAGAAATCTTCTGCGAGAGACCATCTTTACCGTTCCTCCTTTTGGGCCCCCTCCCCCCTGGGGGTGGTGGCGTAAGTTGTTTTGTTGCTGCGACTTGTGCGATTTGCACAAGCTAAAATATTGGAAACACGGAAGTTAAGCCTAAAAATATTGATTCTAAAGGAGAAAGCCCCAGCCTTCGAGGCGGGGCTTGAGTGCCTTGAATCGATCCATATCCAGAATAGCAAACGGAGTGAAACTAATCGGCACTCTGTAGTTCCTTTGAATTGTTGGAGTTAGGTGGTTCTGGGGCTTGACAGCGTTTTTCGTGCCGGTTTCGTGCCGGGAGAAGTCTATCGCATGTGCTGGTCTTTGTTTGCGAGTTTCTTTGGATTGGCGATGTGTCCGGCTTGGAATGACCTCTTTGATGCTGTCCAGATGGGCAGTGGAGAGGTTGTTATGGTTTGTCGGACATGGAGGGTGGAGGGGCTCCGGTGTCCCAGTGAGTGGGCTTGTCGGTCATGGTGAGGTGTAGCTCGCCGCCTGCCATGAGCTCGTCGTGGGTGAACCAGGAGCGGAGGTAGGGTTTGCCGTTCCAGGTGGTTTTGGCGATGTAGATGTTGGTGGGGGAGGTGTTTTCGGCGACGACGGAGAAGGTTCGGCCGTTGGCTAGGATGAGGGTGGATTTGGGGAACGTAGGTGAGCCGATGAGGTAGACGTTTTGCGCGGCGACGGGGAAGAAGCCGAGCTGGTTGAAGACGAGGAAGGAGCCCATGGCGCCGGAGTCGTCGTTGCCGGGGAGGCCGCCGGTGCCGGTGTGATAGCTGGCGGGAAGGATGGCGCGGATGGTTTTGGCGGAGCTCGATTGTTCGCCGATCCAGTTATAGAGGTAGGGAGAGAGGAAGCCGGGCTCGTTGCCGACGTCGTAGCGGTAGCGTGCGTGGGGGCTATCGGGGTTGAAGACAGGCGCGAAGAAGAGATCGAGGCGTTTTTTGAAGAGGTCCTTGCCGCCGATCTGTGCGATGAGGCTACGCGTGTCCTGCGGGACGTAGAGGGAGTAGGTCCAGGTGCCGGCTTCGTAGAAGTTGTCCTGATACCAGGTGCCGACGAGGTGCGGGTTGAAGGGCTCCTTCCAGGAGCCGTCGGCGTGACGCATCCAGATGAAGCCGGTGATGTCGCCGTCTTCGGTATGGTCGACGGCGTCGGTGCGCCAGAGCTTCTTCCAGTTGGAGGAGCGGTCGAGGAAGAGCTTTTCATCGGCGGTGTGGCCGAGGCCGCGCGCCATGAGGGCGACGGCGTAGTCGTTGGCGTAGTACTCCATGGAGCGCGAGCCGGGGCGGTCGGGGCCGCCGGCCTGATCGCTGTTTTCGATGGAGAGGTAGCCGAGGGAGGTGTAGTCGGCCATGTCGCCGCGGCCGAAGCGCATGGGCTCGGGAGAGTCGGCGGTGGCGTCGTGGCGGAGGGCTTTGTAGACGCGCTCCCAGTCGAGGCCGGGGAGATGTTTGACGTAGGCGTCGGTGAACATCATCTCGGCGTTGGAGCCGCCTTGCGTGCGTCCGGCGTAGTTGCCGGCGCGGCCGTCGAGGAAGAAGCCGTCGTGGTCCTGGATGTCGAGGAGGGATTGCAGGATGGCGGTCTGTCGGCGAGGTGCGATGAGGGTGAGCAGCGGCGAGGAGGAGCGGAAGGTGTCCCAGATGCAGTAGAAGTCGTCGTAGGTGGGCGCGGCGCTTTGCCAGAGCGGGTTTTCGCCGGTGCGATCGACGGGCATCAGCATGGAGTGATAGAGGCCGGTGGCGAATTGCTGGCGCTCGTCGGCGGTGCCGCCTTTAATCTGGATGGTTTTGAGGGCATCGTTCCATGTGGTGACGACGGCCTTGCGCGTGGTGTCGAAGTCGAAGCCTGCGATTTCGCTGAGGGCGTTTTGTTTTGCCTGCTCGATGGAGATGAAGGAGAGGCCGATTTTGACGGTGACGGGTTTTGTGTCGGGGGCGAAGGTGAGATAGGCACCCGTCGAGACAAAGGGAGCGGGGTGCGGCATGGTGACGAGCGTGTAGGGCATGCTGTAGCGCGCCTGCTTTGCTCCGGCGACGGGAGCTTTGCCGTCTTGCCATGTGCCGCTGGTGATGGAGGGTGTGTCGGCGATGAGGTAGAAGAAGACGCGCATGGGGACGGTCTGGATGTTCCAGCCCATGACGGACTGTTGCACGCCTGCAATTTCGGTGGGGGAGACGACGCGGATGTCGGTGGCGTAGAGGACCTGTCCCTCGTTGTAGCGGTGGGGCGAGTCGTGAATCTTCATGAGCATGTGGCCGACATCGAGGAGGACGGTGCGGTCTTTGTCTGCGGGGAAGGTGAAGCGATAGATGGGCGTGCGGCGCGCGGTGGTGATTTCGGCGCGGATGCCGGAGTTGGCGAGCGTGACGGAGTAGTAGCCGACTTCGGCGTGCTCGGCTGCGCGTGGAGAGGATGCGTGTGTGGGGTCGGCGGGGCCTGATTGCGGCTGTATGAGGATGTTGCCGTACTTGGGGCCGCCGCCGGTTCCGGAGACGTGGAGCTGGGAGAAGCCGTGGAGGTCGCCGGTGGGCTCCCAGCCAGCGTTGCTCTCGTTGGTGCCGTAGTCGGGGCCAGGCTTGGCCATGCCGAAGGGAAGCGTGGGGCCGACGAAGACGTTGCCTCCTTTATCGGCGCCGAGCATGGGGTCGATCTCGGAGGACGACTGTGCGTGGAGGAATGCACAAGCTGAAGCGAGGGCGAGAGATGCAACGCAGCGAATCAATGTGGTTTGCATGGCAATGCAAATGGTATTACGTTGCCGTGGCCGCGCGATGATGAAGCTTGTACGGGGGTTTCCGTGCTAGACTAGATGAACCTTTAGAAAGGAAGGACACCTTCGATATGTCAATTTTGCGCTTTGTGCCTCGTTTCCTGGCAGATTACGCACGTGTCGTCCTTCCTGGCGCAGCGAACGCGTAACTCGCTTCCCTAAAACATTCTGAGCTGTTCGATCGACCTCCGCCATAGCGGGGAGATTCTGTGCTTCATCGCTCGGGTGTTCCGCCTTTCCTGTTAATCGAGCCGACTGAGAACGTACAGTGGCGTGTCCGCGGACTGATCGCGTCCGCATGAGAGATGAGATGACTGCCTCGGGTAATTCTGCAATGCGTAATGTGCTTGGCTTTCTGTTTCGCCACTGGCGTCGCGAGAAGATGCTGGTGGTGAGTATCGGCGCGTGGATGGCGCTGGCGACGGCTGCGGATCTTCTGATGCCGGTGTACTCGGGCCGGCTGATCGATGCGATTTCGGCTGCGGTGTTGGCACACTCGGCGAGTCTTCATGCTGCGCTGCATGCGGTGGCGTTGATGGCGGTGTTGGGTGTTGTGCTGGTGATGGGACGCCACCTGAGCATCATTGGCATCGTGCGGCTGACGCTGCGGCTGATGTCGAAGTTTGCGAGCGATGCGTTCTGGAGAGTGCAGCGGTTTTCGACGGATTGGCATGCGAATAACTTTTCGGGCTCGATTGTTCGGCGGGTTACGCGCGGCATGTGGGCGACGGACCTGATGAACGACACGCTACTGCTGGCGCTGTGGCCGGCGATGCTGGTGCTGGCTGGTTCGTCGCTGCTGTTGGGATGGCGCTGGCCGATGATGGGAGCGATTGTGTTGTTGGGCGCAGTGCTGTATATCGCGCTGTCGATTGCGCTTTCGCTGAACTATGTGGCTCCGGCGGCGCGGCTGTCGAATGCGCAGGACACGAAGATCGGCGGAGCGATGGCCGATGCGGTGACGTGTAATCCGGTGGTGAAGGCCTTCGGCGCTGAGGAGCGTGAGGATCGCAGGCTGGGCCGCGTGATCGATAAGTGGCGTCTGCGTACAGCAAGAACATGGACGCGAGGCACGCTGAGCGGCACGGTGCAGTTGCTGGTACTGCTGGCGCTGCGCATTGTGGTGATTCTGTATGCGCTGCTGCTGTGGTGGCAGAGGCGGGCTTCGGCGGGCGATATTGCGTTTGTGCTGACGAGCTATTTCATCATTCACGGCTATCTGCGCGATATCGGCCAGCATGTGGCGAATTTGCAGCGCAGCGTTAACGACATGGAGGAGATGGTTGCGATTGAATCGCTTCCGATGGGCGTGATGGACCGCAGGGATGCGCGGCCGATCCGTGTGACGCAGGGCGATATCCGCTTCGACCGGGTGACGTTCCAGTATGGAGCGCATGCGACGCCGTTGTTCGAGAACTTCTCACTGCACATTCCGGGTGGGCAGCGTGTTGGCCTTGTTGGCCATTCGGGGTCGGGCAAGACGACGTTTGTGAAGCTGCTGCATCGTCTGTACGACATCCATGGCGGACAGATTCTCGTTGACGGACAGAATATTGCCGAGGTGACGCAGGATTCGCTGCGCTCGCAGATGGCGCTGGTGCCGCAGGAGCCGATCCTGTTTCACCGCTCGCTGGCGGAGAACATTGCGTATGGCAGACCGTCAGCGACGCGAGAGCAGATTGAGGAAGCGGCGCGTCTGGCGCATGCGGAGGAGTTCATTCTGCGTCAGCCGAAGGGATATGCCACGCTGGTTGGTGAGCGGGGCGTGAAGCTTTCGGGTGGCGAGCGCCAGAGAATTGCGCTGGCGCGGGCGTTTCTTGCGGACACGCCGGTGCTGATTCTGGATGAGGCGACGTCGAGTCTGGACTCGGAGTCGGAGGCGTTGATTCAGGAGGCGACGGAGCGGCTGATGGTAGGCCGCACGGCGATCGTGATTGCGCATCGGCTGTCGACGGTGCGGATGCTCGACCGCATTCTGGTGTTCGATCACGGCCAGGTGGTGGAAGAGGGGACGCATGAGTCGCTGGTAACGCAACAGGACGGAACATACAAACGTCTGTTCGACCGACAGGCTCTGGGTCTGCTGGTGGGAACGGAGGCGCAGGATACTCCGGAACTGGAGGATGAGGCGCTTTTTGGATAAGCGAATGTCTGAGGCGCGGGATGTATTCCCGTGTCTCAGGCAACGCAGCGATGCAGCTATTTGAAATTGAATAGATACTAGAGGCATGAACGTATACCTCATCGCGCTGCTGGTGTACTCCATCTTTCTGATGGGGCTCGGCATTGCGATGAGCAGGCGCGTGAAGAACTCGGCTGACTTTTTAGTCGCTGGGCGCAGCCTCGGTCCCGGGCGATTATTTGCAACGTTTCTGGCCGCCAATATTGGTGCGGGTTCTACCGTGGGTGCGACGGGATTGGGTTACAGGCTGGGCATGTCGGCGTGGTGGTGGGTTGGCTCGGCATGCATCGGCACGTTTCTGTTGTCGCAGTTTTTAGGGCCGAAGCTGTGGACGATTGCGAAGGCCAATCATCTTGCGACATTGCAGGACTTTCTCGAGCTTCGTTATGGCAAACCGGTCAAGGCCGTGATCTCGGTACTGTTCTGGTTTGGCTCGCTGGCGATACTGGCGGGGCAGCTGATTGCAATTGCATGGATACTGAACACGATTGCAGGCATTCCGAAGTGGGAAGGTTGCGTGATTGGCGGTGCGGTGGCCATTGTTTACTGCACGGCCGGCGGATTGATGTCGTCGTCGTTCGTCAATATGTTTGAGCTTGCGGTGACGATGTCTGGCCTGTTACTGGCTGTGCCGTTTGCGCTGCGGGCGGTGGGCGGCTGGCAGCACATGCACGAACTTGTGTTGACGCATACAGGAAGCGCGGCGAAGACGGCGGCCTTGTTCAGCATGACAGGCGCTGGCGCAAAGCAGATTCTGGCATGGGTTGCGATTCTGGTGCCGTCGTTCATGGTTTCTCCGGGGCTGGTGCAGAAGGTTTACGGGGCGCGCGATCGCGCGGCGGTACGTCGCGGCGTCAGCCTGAATTCGCTGGGGCAGGCGATCTTTGCGTTTGTGCCCGCGGTACTGGGGCTGTGTGCCTTTGCGGCGATGCCGCATCTTGCCAATGCGGAGCTTGCGCTGCCAACGGTGATGAAGACGCTGCTGCCGAAGTGGTTGGGGGTGTGGACACTGGCGTCGATCTTTTCGGCGGAGCTGAGTGCGACGGATGCCATTCTGTTTATGTTGTCGACTTCGCTGGCCGTTGATCTGTATAAGACGTTTCTGAATCCTGAGGTCTCGCAGCAGAAGCTTTTGTCGGTGAGTCGTTTTGCTTCGGTCGGAGCGGGGATTGCAGGAATCTTCTTTGCGGCGGTTCTGCCTTCGATTATCTCGGCTGTATCAATCTTTTACGGGCTGATCGCGGTGGCTTTATTTGTGCCGGTGATTGCGGGGCTTTATTCGAGGAGAGTTCTTTCGGTCGCTGCATTGAGCAGCATCTTTGCCGCGCTTGCAGTTACTTTGGTTGCGATGCGGTTTACCGACGGCAAGGGGCTGGGCCTGTTTTCTCCGCAGGCGATTGGGATTGCGACGGCTGCGTTCGTGATGATTGGGTTTCGTATTCTTGCTCCTGCGAGGATTGTCACATCGATTGAAAAAACGGTTTTATAGTATGCATTGCTTTGAGGTCTTTGGATGAAGCGTCGTGAGTTTGCCCGCAAACTGCTTGGTGTTCCTCTTGCCGCTGCTCTTCCGATAGAGACGGCTTTCGCTGCTGCGAATGAGCCGCTGCAGCTTCCGCCGGGAGGCTCGATCACGGATGTGCCGGGCTTGAAGGTCGGGCATCATACGTTGACGGAACGTCCGACGGGTTGCACGGTGGTGATCTGCGAGAGTGGAGCGACGGCGGGGGTGGATGTTCGCGGCTCTGCTCCAGGCACGCGCGAGACGGATCTGCTTTCGCCGACGAATCTGGTGGAGCAGGTGCAGGCGATTCTGCTTTCGGGCGGAAGCGCGTATGGTCTTGCCGCGGCAACCGGCGTTGTGAAGTGGCTGGAGGAGCATCACCTCGGTTACAAGATTGGCCAGGGTGTTGTGCCGATCGTTCCTGCCGCAATTCTGATGGATCTGGGTGTCGGCAACTTTAAGATTCGCCCGGGCGAAGAGGATGGGTATAAGGCATGTGTCGCCGCGACGCCGGGGCCGGTTGCTGAGGGGAACGTTGGCGCGGGCGCGGGGGCAACGATCGGGAAGATGTTTGGTCCGAAATTTTCGATGAAGTCGGGACTGGGCACGGCGAGCGCGAAGATAGGCGACACGGGCATTGTTGTGGGTGCGCTGGTGGCGGTGAATGCCGTGGGCGATGTGGTGAATCCGCAGACGGGCAGGATTGTTGCCGGCGCAAGAAGCGAGGACGGCAAAGGGTATCGCGATTCGATGCAGGCGATGATGCATGGTTATCGTGTCGCGATTCCTGCCGCTGCGAATACGACGATTGGCGTGGTGGCGACGAATGCTCCGTTCACGAAGACGCAGATGACGAAGATTGCGCAGATGTCGCATGACGGGTATGCGCGCGCGATCAATCCTGTGCATACGATGGGCGATGGCGACACGATCTTTGCATTGTCTACAGGGACGACGCAGGTGAAGGCCGATGTGTCGGCGATAGGCGCGATTGCGGCAGTTGTGATGTCGCGCGCGATCGTTCGTGCGGCGATGATGGCGACGAGTCTTCCGGAGTTTGGATTGCCTGCGTGCCGCGATTATGTGAATTCCTGATATGTGCTCTAAACGCACTGAGGCGCGTGCGAGCTATGATGGTGCCATCGGCGGCGGAACGTTTTTCAGCCGCGGCGGAGGGTCCATGCAGGCTGGGAAGAAAAAACTGGCGGGTGCGGTTCTGTTCGCGATAGCCGTTTCGGTGATGGTCTGGCATCCGAAGGAATCGACCGAGTCAGATGCGGTGATGGCGGCATCGAAGGCCGCCGCTCTCGGCCCAGGCATGCAAAACGCCGCAGGGGCTGCCGATTCCAGCGCAGGCCCGCATATCGCCGGATGCCCGGTGTTTCCTGCCGATAATGTCTGGAACACGCCGATCGATACGCTGAAGAAGGATAAGCGTTCGGACGACTACATCCAGCGGATGGGGCCTGCTCTTTCGCTGCATCCGAACTTTGGATCGGAACCGGAGAACGGCATTCCGATTACGATCATCAAGCCGAATCGTCCGCGGATTCCGATCACGTTTATGTATGGCGACGAGAGCGATCCGGGACACTATCCGACTCCGGAGGGCGCACTTGTCGAGGGCGGGTGGAATTCGCCTGCGGATTCGGACCGGCACGTGATTATGGTGGATGAAGGCCGCTGCATGCTGACGGAGATTGGCAACGTGGTCAAGCAGAAGGATGGAAGCTGGGCCGGAGGCGCAGGTATCAAGGTGGACCTGACCTCGAATGCGTTGCGGCCAGAAGGCAAGACGTCGACCGATGCCGCAGGGATGGCCATACTGCCCGGCCTGTTGCGGTATGACGAAGTTGCAGCGGGCGAGGTAAAGCACGCAATCCGGTTTACGACACCGAAGACGCAGCGGGCCTTTATATGGCCGGCGCGTCATTTCGCCTCACGCATTACCGACCCAAGCTATCCGCCGATGGGGCAGAGGTTCCGGTTGCGGGCGGATTATGACATCTCGAAATTTTCGAAGGAAAATCAGGTGATCCTGAAGGGGCTGAAAAAGTACGGGATGTTTCTGGCAGATAACGGTGGGCCGTGGTTCATTATCGGCGAGCCGGACAAGCGCTGGAGCGATGGCGACCTGAACAAGCTGAAGACGGTGAAGGGTGAGGACTTCGAGGCGGTGGATGAGTCGGACTGGCAGATGCATGCCGATTCGGGGCGCGTCGATCCGGTGTCGTTGCACTAAGCATAGTGTGATATTTTTGGCGGCAGGAGAAGTGAATGGCTTACAGCGAAAGCTATACGTGTGACGTGTGCGGCACCAAGAAAGAGACGGAGGGGTGGTGGCTGGCCTGGGTGGACTGCTTTCCGGGGCGGAGTCCGGAGGAGGACCAGCCTCTGATCAAGCTGACACGGTGGCAGGCACATCATGCGCACTCCGACGGCGTAAAGCATCTGTGCGGCGCGCGCTGCGCGGGAACACTGATGGACCGCTGGATGATGGACCAGCACGCCGATCCTGACGCGCACTGCGAGACGCGGTAGCCTGAAGCGGATTACTTGGGCCTGGCAGGCGGTGGCTGCTGGGTTTTGTTCTTGTCGTCCTCGGGTGCGGTGTTGTTGGTGATGTCTTCGCCGTTGTAGATGATGCGGCTGGTAGCGCGGAACCGCTTGTAGTCGGTGTAGCGAACGACGTTCCGCATGTGGACGTCCTGAGTCAGGGAGCCGTTGGCTGCGGGGAAGTGCAGAATGCCCTCGGCCTTGGTGTAGGTGGGGAACCAGTACTTGCCGTCCACCTGCTCATAGTATGTGGTGAAGGGCGGCTGCAGGTCTTCGTGGCCGCGGCGCATGTCCTGCGGGACAGTTTTGCCGTTCACGAGGACGATCTGGAAGTCCTGCTGATCGACCCAGACCTTGCCTTCGAAGTAGTGCTTGCCCTTTTCGAGAGTCTTTGGCCCGGCCGAGAAGACATACGTGTCGAGGTCATCGACTTTTTGGCGGCCGAGGTAGGTGATGTCGTACTGCGGCATGTCTTCGGTGGTGAGGATGAAAGGGAGACGGTGCTCGATCTCCTCGAAGTCAGCGGGCGTCATGATGACGCGTTCGAGGGTGTTTTGTGGAGCAAAGACGACGTGCTCTTCGCGCTTGCCGCTCTTGTCGAAGACGATGTCGGTAACCTGCAGATATTCGCCGTCAGGCTTGCCGGTTTCTTCAGAGATGGTGTTGACCTTCACGGTCTGACGGAAGATGTAGTTATCGCGTGCGCGGCTGAATTCGCTCTCGCGCTCGCCGATCTTTTTGATGATGTCGGGTATGGAGACGCCGGCTGGAGGCGTGGGATCGAGACGGCCGAAGCCTGCGGGGTCGTCGTTAGCCAGGGCGGGCGAGACAGATAAAACTGCAAAAATGGCAGCGGAAAGACCGCCCAAGAGCTTAGGGGAGAGTTTCATGGGATCTATGCTCCATCCTCTTCTGGGAAAGGCAGACTTCACGCAGACAGCTCGTTGAGGCCTATTCCTCTATCAGAATAGACGCCGTCCGGGGAGGTTTGGTTGACGGTTTCTTGCTTGGATGACATCGCGACGGATCGGGCGGGGTAGCTTCCTCGATGCCGATGGAAGTCAAGATGGTTCGGCAGAAGGACTTGGGTGCAACATTGGTCAGTCGAGGGGTTAAACTGGCCCGGGAGATTTATGGTGTCCATGAAAATCGGGACTGGGAGAATCGGGACTGGCGCGATAGCCATAGCACTTCTGCTTGGAGTTGGTCTGCAATGTGGCCACGCCTCTGCCGTGACCGACCAGGATGAGAGCGGCAGCGCTGCCGGACGCAGGCCGATGACCTTCGCCGATCTGCAGAAGATCAAGCGGCTGGGAGATCCACATATCTCCCCGGGCGGTAAATGGGTGATGTTCTCGGCGGTGGATGTCGACCTGAAGGCGAACACGAAGACATCGCATCTTTGGGTGGTGTCGATTGGCGGCGGCGGGGAGCGGCAGATCACCTCGACGCAGGACGGCGAGACGAATGGAAGATTTTCGCCGGACGGCAGGCACGTGCTGTTTATTGCAAATGACGGCGGCGCATCGCAGATTTTTCTCGCAGATTGGAACGAGACGGATGGAGCGATCGGTGCATCGCATCCGTTGACACATGTGAGTACGGAGGCGGATGGAGCAGTATGGTCGCCGGATTCGCAGCGTATTCTGTTTGTCTCACGTGTCTACCCCGAGTGCAGCGATGAGACTTCGTGGGCCGATGAAGATGCCTGCAACAAACGGAGAGACGATGCTGCGGCGAAGAGCCAGGTGAAGGCGATGGTCTTCGACCATCTGCTCTACAGGCATTGGAACAATTATGTGGGGCCGAAGCGGAGTCATGTGCTGGTGGTGAGTGCTGCCGATGGCAGCGCGGTGCGTGACCTGACTCCGCGGAGAGATATCGGCGATGCGGAGGCTCCGGTATTTTCGTTAGGCGGCCCGCTGGGTTATGCGTGGGCTCCTGATTCGCATGAGATTGCGTATGTGACGAATCTCGATCCAACGCCGGCGGCGAGCACGAACAACGATGTTTTTACGCTGAAGCTGGACGATGCCAGCGCCAAGCCGGTGCGTGTTTCGACGAGCCCTGGCGGCGATGATGCCCCGGCGTATTCGCCGGATGGGAGATGGCTGGCGTTTCGTTCGCAGGCACGTGCGGGGTACGAGAGCGACCGCTTCAGGCTGATGGTGATTGACCGCACTGCAAGCACGGCGGAGCCGAGGGAGTTGCTGCCGAAGTTCGATCGCTGGGTGGACGAGTTTACGTGGGCGCCGAATTCGAAGACGATTTATTTCGCCAGTGGAGAGATGGGAGACGAGAACATTCTCTCGGTTGGCGTCGATCTGCCAGAGGCAACGGCGATTGCCAGCAAGGCGGAGTATGGTGAGTTGGAAGTGTCGCGTGATGGAAGAACGATCGTCAGCTCGATGATGACGGTTCGGAGCCCGTCAGCGATCTCGATCATTCCACTGAATGGAGAGGGGCGCGGTGGCGCTCCGGTGGTCCGCCTGACGCACATGAATGATGCTGTGCTGCGCCAGCTGGAGCTGCCGAAGATGGAGAGCTTCATGTTTCCGGGCGCCGAGAATACGACGGTGCAGGGATTTCTGATTCGCCCGCCGGGGTTCGACGCGAAGAAAAAGTATCCGGTGAAGTTTTTGATCCACGGAGGCCCGCAGGGAGCGTGGGGTAATATGTGGAGCTATCGCTGGAACCCGGAGCTGATGGCGGCTTCAGGGTATGTGGTGGTGATGGTGAATCCGCGTGGGTCGACGGGGTATGGTCAGTCCTTCATTGATGGAGTGAATGGCGATTGGGGAGGCAAGCCCTATATTGACCTGATGAAGGGAATGGACTATGTCGAGAAGAATTACAGCTTCGTCGACAAGACACGCGAGTGCGCGTTGGGCGCGAGCTACGGCGGCTATATGGCGAACTGGATCCTGACGCACACGATTCGATTTGCCTGCATCGTGACACACGATGGAATGTTCAATCCGCAGTCGGCCTATGGAACGACGGAAGAGCTCTGGTTCAACGAATGGGAGTTCCGCGCTCCGGGAGATAAGGAACCGGGACAGCCGTGGAGATACTCTGAACGGCCAGTTGCGAACGATCCCTTCCGCAAATGGTCGCCGATGCTTTCGATTACGAACGCGCGGACGCCGACGCTGGTGATTCATGGACAGCGCGATTACAGGCTGGATGTCAGCGAAGGGTTCCAGCTGTTTACGGCGCTGCAGCGCTTCGGCGTGCCGTCGCGGATGCTCTATTTTCCGGATGAAGGTCACTGGGTGTTGAAGCCTCAGAATTCTGAGCGCTGGTATGAGGAGGTCGGCGACTGGTGCGACCGGTGGACGCGGTCGAATACCTACTCGGCGGCGCAGTGATGGCGTTTTCTCGGGCAAAGAAAAAGAAGGAGCCATTGGGTGAAGCGGCGTTGCTGGACTATGCCGTTGCTGCCCTGGCTCGCAAGATGCGCACCGTGCGCGATCTGAAGCGCTTGATGCGGACGCGCGTCGAGGAGGGCGATGCAGGTGAGCGCGCGATGGATCGCGTCGTCGCGCGACTGAAAGATCTGAACTACCTGAGCGATACACGCTTTGCGGCAGATTACACGCGGCTACGCAAGGAGAACGAAAAGTTTGGCCGCAGGCGCGTGCAGCAGGGTCTTATCCAAAAGGGAGTTCATAAGGAGCTGATTGCAACGACGCTGGCCAAGGCTTACGACGATGTGGATGAAGTTGCGCTGGCGCGGGAGTATGTCGCACGCAAGCGAATGAAGCGTCCTGAAGGTGACGATGCGAAGAAGCAGGCGACACGTGTGATGGGCAGGCTGATGCGCGCCGGTTTTTCAGCGGGGACGATCTACAAGGTTTTGCGTGAATGGCACGTCGAGGTAGACGAAGAGGCGCTGGATGCCGACCACGGCGATGTTGCCGAAGAATAACTAAATAGCGCGCAACACGCGTCCCGGCAGCATGAAGAGCGCGGCAATCAAGTCGAAGGCTCCGCCTACAACGATGCCGACCAGTCGGAAGGGCAGCAGGATGAGCCAGATGAGCGGGTAGAGCAGCAGGGCTACGAGGGCCAGCGGCCAGCAGGTGACGAGCAAAAGGCAGAAGAGGATGAGTTTGAGCATAGAAGACTTCTCTCCGTATGAGCGAATACGCCTGGCGGGGGAGAAAAGTTCCTGCGCGCTCTCATCCTCTTCTGCTGCAGATTGTTAGAAGTGATAGGTGACGTCACCGGCAACGATAAACTGCGTGGTCTTGGTGCCGTTGTCGTAAGCCTTGGCGTTATACGAGTGCTCCAGTCGCAGCTCTGGCCGGAAGAGGACCGTTGAGCCGATCCAGTGACCGTAGCTGACGAGATGCTCGGTGTACTTGGTTGCGAAGCCTGTACGCTGGCCGCGTATGTCGTTGACGAACTCGTTGCGGATGGAGAGGTACTTCGTCTTACTGAACTGTTTCTCAAGATAGTTGACGACTGCGAATTCAGGCGCGTAGCAACGCAACTGGCCGGGTTTGCAGAAGGCTCCGTTGGCCCCGATCTCTGGCGTGATGGGGTTGTCTACATTGCCCGCGATGTTTGGGACATCGCGCTCGTACATGTACCAAGTTTCGGTGTCGGTGTGCCAGGTGGCGTTGATCTTGTGATACCAGGTCTCGAAGAAGCTCTGGATATTGTTGTAGGCATATTTGCCGTTGTTGAAGGAGTTGGCGCAGGTGTAGAGAGCATCGCCTCCTTTGCGCCAGGTGAAGTCGACGCAGGCCGTACCGGTGGGTTGAGCATCGGAGGTCCAGGGTGCGACATCGTTGCCGTCGGAGAATCCGAGTTGGACAAGCCAATGATTGGAAAACTTGATGGAGGCGACGATGCCGGTCTGCGTGTAGGGGTCGACGGTATAGAGCAGAGAATGCGAGTAGGTGTAATTGTTGGGCGCAAGCTGTGCTTCGATGTCGGGCAGCGAAATGTAGCGGCCCATACGGATGTTCATCCCCTTGGCCACATGCGGGAAGTAGAGATCGATGTAATACATCACGGGATCGTAGCCGCGCGGATTGTTCTTCTGGAGAAGCTGCTGCGAAAGGACGCCCTTGGATGTGGTGTAGCGATAATCCTGTCCATAGAGCTGCGCGATGCGGAAGCCCCAGTCGAAGTGTTCCGTCTGGACGGTGTTGGGGAGGCGCTCGATGTAGAGTACCTGCTGATCTGCCGTGATGGTGTTGGGCGTGTAGTAGTAGGCTGCGGGTGAGTTCGCTCCAACGCCGCGATTCGATGTGCTGACGTTGAAGCCGACGTTGAACCAGCCATAGATCTTGGTGCGGCTGCGATTGTGATTGATGGCTTCCATCAGAGGATAGGTCTGCGTGTCGGGTGCGCCTATGATGGGTGTTCCGCCGATGCTGTAGTCGCTCGAAGGAAATGGGGGTGAATCGAGCGGGCCAGGATAGCCACGGCGTTCCGGCGTTGGTCCGCTTGGCGTATTGGGGTTCCAGTCGTCGCGGTAAGCCTGAGCGAGGCGGGCAAAGAAGCTTTTCTCCTGCTTCACGGAAGTGGGTAGTACATCATCGCTGAGTGGGGGGATGGAGATAGAAACCGGCGCGTCGGGGGTGGACGAGGCCGATGCCGCGACGAGCGGCGCGGCACAGAGAGGTGCGCATAGAAAACTGGCCAGAAGAGTACAGAGTAAAGGTTTATTCATGTTTTGGAGTGAGGTGATGAAGGTGTCCCTGTCTGCAGAGACTATGGATGGGGAGATAAGGATTCCATAAAGAACGCGATAAAAAGTCATAATGTAAGGGCAGATGGCACAAATTCAACGCATTGTGGGTGTCGATTGGTCGGGAGATAAAGGACCAGGCCAGCGAAAAAAGATATGGGCGGGCGTGTGGACGGCTCCGCAGAGAGGCGCTTCACGTGCCGAAGTACGTCTGGAGGGCGGACGTACGCGAGGGGAACTAATCGAGTGGCTGATCGCTCTGTCGCATGAGACGCCACGGATGGTAGTTGGCTTCGATTTCTCCTTCAGTTTTCCGGCATGGTTTCTCGCGGAGCATGGAGTTACGTCGGCTCCGGAGTTCTGGCAGCGCGTTGCCGATGGCGATGGGGAACGCTGGCTGCATGAGGAGTGCGCGGACGCACGTTTCTGGGGGAAGATCGGGGTAAACCGAGATGGCAAGAAGCCAGCAGAATTCTGCGGCGAGCATGCGCATCGCATGTTGCGCAAGGCAGAGTCGCTTCTAAAGGTGCGAGCGTTGATCGCCAACCCTGAGCAGGCGGCGAAGGTCGCCGGTATTGCGCCGAAGTCTGTCTTTCAGATTGGCGGAGCCGGCGCGGTCGGTACGGCTTCGTTACGTGGAATGCCCTGCCTGCTTCGCCTCCGAGAAGCTGGATTTCGCGTGTGGCCGTTCGATCGGCCGGAGATCACGCATGGACCGCTCGTCGTTGAGATTTACACGCGGTTGATGACCGGCGCGGTGATCAAAAGTTCGGAACCAGCGCGTCGAGCCTATCTGGCAAAGAAGGGAAGAGAGCACGTTATCTTCGCAGGGCTCCCGCGTAGTGTGCTTGCGAAGGCCCGCAGTTCAGAGGACAGCTTCGATGCGCTGGTGACCACGCTGATGATGGCGGAGCATCGTGCAGAATTTACGAACCTGAGGCAGACGAAGGACCCGATCTTTCGGATGGAAGGGCAGACCTGGGCGCCCGGACTGTTTAGCGCGGAGCGACCACGAGTTTGAGCTGCTTCATGTCTGTATATGTAATCTCGAATGAGTCGCCCGGTTTGTAGTATGTAGCTTCTTTGACGGAGAAGGATCGCTGATCGCCTGCGATTGTTACTGTCAGACCAGGAAGAGTCCACTTACCTGCGGTAATATCTTCGCGCTTTGCTCCTGCGGCCTTCAGCCGGAAGACGACTGTACCGTTTGCAGTGATATGCATTGTAGTTTTGTCGATATCGGCGTTAATCTCGGGAGCTTGTGAAACGAAGAACCAGCCGATGCTTCCTGAAGGCGTGCGCCACTGAGCGGTAGCTGCATGAAACTGCGTGCCTTCGGGAGCGGCCTTGGTCAGCTTTGTGTTCTCGCCTCCCAGAATGATTTTATTGCCGATCCAGGCTGTAGCGCTTCGCTCATCGGTGATCTGACGCGAGACCGCATGCTCGCCGGAGAAGGAACGCATTTTGGTCAAAGCTTCGGCTGGCGGATTTGCTCCCAGAATGACGACCTGTGGCGCGAACCAGAGATCGGGCAGGTGGTCGGTATGTGCATCCGGAATGGGAAGAGGGGCCTTGTTCGCGGGTAGCAGTGTGCGCATCCAGACGCCGGTATAGGCGACATAGGTTTCCATGTCCATACCGTAGGAGCGGTCGTAAGGCCCGGCAATGTTGCGCAGTCCAGGATGATAGAAGTCGCCAATATCGTTCCAGAGCGTAGCTTCCATCTGCGATCCCAGTGAACGAATAGCAGGGGTTGAGCCGTAGGAGCGCCACATCGCAAGCCCGAAGAGATCTGTACCGTAATACGTTGGCGAGTTGTACTCGTTGAAGGAGTTGTATTGATGGAAGAGACGTCCTACTTCACTCATCCACGCTGAAGATTTTTGCTTCCACGCAGCATTGTTGTCATGTGTGGCAGCAAAGTCCCAGAGCGCGCCATACATCAGGGCGATATTGGAGTAAGAGGGTACAAGGCGGCCATGCTTCATCTCGCCGACGATGGCGCGGTCGATCGCAGCATACATGCGTGCGGTCAGCTCGCCAGGAAGGCGATCGTGATACTCGATGAGGAGCATCTCGAAGTTTGTACCGATAAACTCGCGCCAGTTGGGATCGTAGTTCTGCCACATCACCGTATTTGCGCCAGAGGGATCAGGCTCTTCGGGAGTGCGGCGGAAGGTGCCGTACCAGGGCTTGCTCTCATCAGTGAATTGCTCTTTGAGGACGGCTTCAAGAGCTTCAGCAGCGCGCTGGCGATCACCCTTGCCGTCGCGCAACAACAGGCCAAGCGCATAGCAGCTGGACTCGCGAACCATATATTGCGCGCGACGTCCTGTATTAGGGTGCCCACTAAAGGCGTCAGGGGTACGCACGAGATGGGCCTGCGGGGCCCAGGCATCGTCCATCAGCTTCATGGAGATATTGAAGATCTCACGCGCATTGCCATCGAGCTTGCCAAGGTTTACCTTGCGTTGAGCGATCACGTGCAGCGGCAAAACCAAAAACATGGCAAGCGCCACTACCTTCGTGATGGCCCGAGGATTCAGAGAAGACATGTTGCAGGTCCTTGTCGGTCGCTAAAAAGTCAATTTACCGCCCAGCTGCAGTGTACGCGACGCTCCATTGGTTGCCGTGATTGTTCCAACCGTCTTGGCGTTGGATACATTGGCTGCCGGATTATTGAAGGTCGGATGATTGAAGACGTTGAACGCATCGACGCGAATCTGCAGGTTGATATTTTCATGTAGCCTTGTTGTTTTTGAGACAGCAGTATCCCAGTTCTGATAACGCGGTCCCCACAGCATGTTGTAAGCGGAGTTCCCATATAGAAAATCCTGCGAAGGATTCGTCGCCGGATTCACGAAGGCTGCCGTGTTAAACCATGCGCCGAGAGTCTTGCTTCCTGGATAAAGTGGAACCCCATTGTTGCGGAAGGCGCGGCTCGATATTCCCCCCAGTTGACTCGAAGCTTTTGTAACCGAGAAGGGGCTTCCGGACTGAAAGGTCGTAATCCCGGAGATCGACCATCCGCTAATAAACGTGTTGGCAAATCCACTCGTGGAGCCGAAAAAGAGTTTGTTCTTGCCGAAGGGAAGCTCATACGCGTAGCTCAGTTGCAGCTGGTGAGGACGAATGGTGCCTATATTGCCGTAAGAATCATTCGTATGCAGCGAGTTCTGAAAGTTTTCTGTGCCAAGAACCCGGATGTACTGATACTCGGCATTGAGTGTGAATCCGTTGGAATACTGCTTGTGCAAACCCACCTGCGCAGCATTCGAATTCATGCTGAAGATGGGAGCGTCATACCAATAGATATTGGAGAAGGGTTGAATCGGCCTGTTCGGCTGTACAGCGCCAGCAACCGGCACAAAAGCGTTCAAATCGGGATTGACGTTGCCGCCGCCATGGTAGTTGTTCTGCTTGAGCGAGCGTGATCCCACGTAGCCGACCCGAAGCCCGAAGTTCCACGGCAGCTGGCGTTCGACAGCAAGATTCCACTGTTCCTGGTACGGGGTAACGGGAGACTTCTCCGTCGCGGCTACGGGGTTGGTTGCGACGGTTCCAGAGCCGGGGAAGGGATTGCTCATCGTAATAGCTGGCACTGTCGACGAAGTTTGCGAGTAAGTCTGCACGGAATAGAAAGGCAGGCCCGTGAAGACAGGGTTGCCGGAATCAAGCGTGGGGAAGAGGTTGTAGTAGATGCCGAAGGCGCCGCGAACAACCGTCTTTGGTGTGACAGAGTAGGCGAAGCCGAAACGAGGCGCGACATTATTGGTGTCTTGGCCGAGGTAGCTCCAGATATCCGATGGCAGTCCAACATTGGGAGCCAGCACTACAGGTACTGAAGCAATGACCGAAGGCAGTGCGGCCGCAGGCATCTGCTTAGCGAAGACGACGATCTGCTTAAGTGACGGGACGAACATCGAATTCAGCCCATAGGGATTCGACTCCTGCCATTGAAGGTCATAGCGGATGCCCATGTTCAATGTGAGCCGTGGAGTGACACGCCAGTCGTCCTGAATGAAGGCGGCATATTGCGGTTGCAGGAAGCGAATTGTCGAGGCAGGAGGGTTGGCCTTCTGTGTTTGCGTAGGATAGCCGAGGATGAAATCTGCGTAGGCCGCACCTAGATTTTGTGCGCCCGAGACCTTGGAGCGTGTGTACTGCCCGTTGAAGTTGAATGCGCCACGTTGCGGCGAGAGGACGGCCTGGTTCCAGTGGTTCGAACGCAGGAAGGAAAAACCGGTCTTGACGCTGTGATTATGCAGTACCTTCGTGACGATGAAGGTGAGCTGGAAGGTCTGATCGAGGTCCTTAGAGCCCTGCTCTGCAACTGAGGTAATGTTTGAGATCGTGAGTTGTGGAGCGCCTTCAAGTGGTTGAGGGCCGAGTCCCGGAATGATCGAGGCGAAATCTGTCTTGACGTTCTGTGGTGTTCGGTAGATGGGAACGTGGTTATACGAGCCGATGAATTGCGTAAGAAGCGTGGGAGAGAAGATATGCGTCCATCCCACGATAGTGTTCATATTGCGTTCGCCGATGCCGGCCATTCCGCCGAATTTACTGGTCGCTCCGAGGGAGGGATTGGGACCGAATAGACCTGCAATGTAGCTGGCGAAGACGCTGTCTTTAGATGAGATGCGGTGGTCTAGCCGGAAGCTGAATCGGTCAACGTCTTCAGCAAGCGGGACATTCTCAACCAGGTTCGTTGAGGTTCCAGCTTTGTTCGGTAGGGGAAAGAGAGCATTCTGCAGCGCAAGCGAAACAGAGTTCAGGCGTGATGCGGGAATTTGGTTTCCCGGAAATGGCGTTTGCGTGAGCGGGTCGATGATGGCATCGGAGAACTCGGAGAAATCGCCATTCCGTTCACGCGCCGTTGGCATCTGGCTTGAGAGGGTCGAGGCTTGGCGTCGCCGGAAACCCTCATAGTTGAAGAAGAAGAACGAGCGGTCACGTCCGTCATAGAGATGCGGGATCGAGATGGGTCCGGAGAAGTTGCCGCCGAACTCGTTGCGATTGTATTTCGGCAAAGGGCTTGAGCCGGCGAAATAGTTCTTCGCCGCAGTGACACGGTTGCGATTGAACGCGAGCAGCATGCCATGATACTGGTTGCCGCCGCCGCGGGTGACGACGATAACCTGCGTGGGTTGCGCGAACTCCGCCGGAGATCCGGTCGTCATGGTCTTGAACTCACGAATACCGTCGAGTGGTGGATACTCGCCGTAACCGCGCTGCAGAAAGGCGCTGGTGTTGGTCGCACCGTCGATGGAGAAACCTGCCGATCCAAACGCGGAGGCCCCGCCAACTGACGGGGTAATGCCATAGACCGGGATGGAGTCCTGCGATCCCGCGTTTTGAATGCCGGGCGCCAGCGCCATCAGTCCGGTGATATTCAGGCGACCGTTGAGCGGCGTATTGGTGATGGTGGCACTATCAATGACCAGGCCTACCGAAGAGTCTTCGGTCTGGATCGGGGGAGCCTCTGCCGTGACGGTCACCTTGTCGGTTTGCGATCCGACTTCCAGTACGGCGTTAATCTCGGCCTTCTGGTTGATCGCAAGCGTGAACTCCTGCTGGTAGGTTTTGAAAGATGCCAGCTCTACCGTGACGCGATACCGGCCCGGCTGCAGAAGAGGAATATTGAACTCGCCGTTGGCAGTCGTTGTCGCGACGCGATCTTCGTTCGTCTCGAGCCTCCGGGCAGTCACACGAGCGCCGGAGAGAACACCGCCGGTCGAGTCGCTGATGACACCGGTAATGGTTGCCGTGATGCCTTGAGCATTCAGACGATCGGGAACAAGGAGCATGAAGCCGAAGAGGATGAGGAAAAGTCTGGCAACGCGGGTCATCATGATGCCTCCTGAAGAGATCGAATCGTTAGTTGTAGTTCCGAACAGGCGGACAGTTTGTTGCTGCTACGTACTAAAGGGAGTCGCTTGGTTCGACTAGAAACTCTAGGCCCGGCGAAAAAAGTTTGTCAACGAGACAGAGCCTTTCGTGTAACTGTTCCATTCGCTTTGTGACGAAATTGGAAAAGCACGCCCCTGCCCGGACGGGCCTCGGCGGGAGAGACGCATATCGCTGATAGACTTAAAAGCCTATGAACTACAGGTCGGGAAGCCAGATTCGCGAAGATTTTCTGCGTTTTTTTGAGAGCAAAGGGCACCGCCGCGTGCACTCGTCGTCGCTCGTTCCAGCGAACGACCCAACGCTCCTGTTTACCAACGCAGGCATGAACCAGTTTAAGGATGTCTTCCTCGGGCTGGAGAAGCGCGAGTATTCGCGAGCGACGACTTCGCAGAAATGTGTGCGCGCCGGCGGTAAGCACAACGACCTGGAGAACGTCGGCTTTACGCGTCGCCACCATACCTTTTTTGAGATGCTGGGTAACTTCAGCTTTGGCGACTACTTCAAGAGGGACGCCATCGCCTACGCCTGGGAGCTGCTGACCTCGAAGGAGTGGTTCGGCATCGACCCGGCCAAGCTGTACGTCACCATCTTTGAAGGAGATGAGTCGGTCCCGCGCGATGCGGAGGCCTATCAATACTGGCTCGATGTCGGTGTTCCTGCCGAGCGCATCTTCGAGCTTGGCGCAAAAGATAATTTCTGGGCAATGGGCGATACCGGCCCATGCGGCCCTTGCAGCGAGATTTATTACGATCTCGGAAAAGAGGCGGGCGAAGATCCCTCTGTCGATCGTCCCTTCGGCGAAGACGAGCAGCGCTATGTCGAGATCTGGAACCTTGTCTTCATGCAGTTCGACCGCACGGTGACTCCTGGCGGCTCGCTGCTGACCCCGCTGCCCAAGCCTTCGATCGATACTGGCATGGGACTGGAGCGTATCGCGTGTGTGCTGCAGGGCGTGCTGTCGAACTTTGAGACAGATTTGTTCACGCCGCTCATCAACCGTGCTGAACAGCTCACGCATCATAAGGTCGAGTCCGATCATGAGATCGATGCACGCTCGCGGGCGTCGTTGCGCATCATCGCCGATCACGCTCGCGCGGCGACGTTCCTGATCTCTGATGGCGTGCTTCCTGCCAACGAAGGCCGCGGCTATGTGCTGCGCAAGATCATGCGTCGCGGAATCCGCCACGGTCGCCTGCTCGGTCAGGAGAAGCCCTTCATGCACGAGATGGTCTACGCCGTGCGTGATGAGATGAGTGCGGCCTATCCGGAGCTGAAGGAATCTGCCGATCGCGTGGCGAAGGTTGTCCTCGCAGAGGAGCAGCAGTTTGCTCGCACGCTGGAGCTTGGTCTGCGGCAGATGAACGAAGAGACGCTGCGTTCCGGTGCCGCTGCGTTCCGGCTTTACGAGACGTTCGGCATGCCGCTTGACTTCATGACGGATGCGGCACGCGACGCGGGCATTCCTTTCGATATGGAAGGCTTCGAAAAGGCCCGTGCGGAGGAGCAGGCCCGTGCACGCGCCTCGTGGAAGGGCGGTTCGCAGAAGACGGCGGCTCCCGTCTATCGCGAGCTGGCGAAGACCGAGTTTGAAGGCTATTCGTCGCTGAAGGTCGAGGGCGCAAAGATTCTTGCGCTGGTGAAGGATGGTGCTGGCGTTCCTGAGCTGAAGGCTGGGGAATCCGGTGAAGTCGTGCTCGACGCAACCAGCTTCTATGCGGATTCAGGCGGACAGGTTGGCGACATCGGCTGGCTCTACTCCGACGATCACAATACGGTGGTTGCAGACGTGAGCGGAGCGACCAAGCCGGTGCAGGGCATCTTCGCGCACAAGGTGAAGGCACGCGAGACGCTGGCTGTTGGCGATACGGTCGATACGGTTGTCAGTGCGGAGAACCGTTATGCGACGGAGCGCAACCATACGGGAACACATCTGCTGCATGCTGCGCTGCGTGAGGTTCTGGGCAAGCATGTGAAGCAGGCCGGTTCGTTGAACGACGCGACGCGCCTGCGTTTCGACTTCTCGCACTTTACTGGTGTGGCAGAAGAAGAGATGCAACAGACCGAAGACATCGTAAATCAGCAAGTGTTGAAGAACACGAAGGTGGAAACGCTGGTCGATGTGCCGATCGATGTAGCAGTCAATGAACTGGGCGCGATGGCGCTCTTCGGCGAAAAGTATGGCGACCGCGTGCGCGTGGTGAAGATCGGTGACTTCTCGACCGAGCTCTGCGGTGGCACGCACACCGGAGCGACCGGGGAGATTGGTCTACTGAAGCTGGTTGGTGAAGGCTCTGTCTCGAGCGGCGTGCGCCGCATTGAGGCTGTGAGCGGGACAGGTGCGTTGCATGAGTTCCGCCGCGGCTTCGATGTCGCCCGCGTTGTTGGTTCACTGGTTGGTGCAAGCGAAGCTTCGCCTGCGGACGCACTGAAGAGCAGGATCGCAGCGCAGGAAGAGGAGATGAAGAAGCTGCGTCGCGAGCTGGAGCAGGTGCGGATGAAGGCCGCGTCCTCTTCAGTCGCCGATGCGGCTTCGTCGGCGGTCGAGGTAAAGGGCGTGAAGGTGCTGGCGCAGCGCGTCGATGCTCTCGACAAGAGCCAGATGCGCAACCTGGTCGATGAGCTTCGCGGCAAGCTGGGTTCGGGCGTTGTGGTGCTTGGTTCGGCGGCTGAAGGTAAGGTTTCGCTGATTGTCGGCGTGACGAAGGACCTGACAGGCAAGGTGCAGGCAGGCAAAGTTGTCGGACAGATTGCTGCGCTGGTTGGCGGCAAAGGTGGCGGAAGACCGGATCTTGCCGAGGCCGGCGGAAGCGATGCGGGTGCGCTAGATGGCGCGTTGAGCAAAGCTGCTTCTGTTGTCGAGAGCTTTATCTAATTATTGTTATTGTGTCGCTTCGATCTTGATGGAGGCAGAGAGTGTGACTCTCTGCCTTTGCCTTGTTAAGGAAGAAGTTGCAGGAAGTTTGCGGGGAGTATCGCGGGGAGTACCCGCTCGGTTTTCACAAGTGTGTGTGTGCTTGGAGCCTCTTAAACTGAGGCAGATGGTAGTGTGCAATAAAGTGCGGAGTCTCGGCGTGTGGTGCGCTCTTTGCGCTGCAGGATTGAGCTGCGCGCATGTTGTTGCGATGACGCCGTCGAAGACGAAAAGCGCAGCAGCACAACGGCGCGTTGTGATCTCTCCGTGGCAGAAGGCGACGGAGGCGCGAGAGAAGCTGGAGGCGATTCCGGCAGCGAACCGCACGCGTGTGGATTATGCGCAGGCGCTCGATGCATATCGCACGATTTATCACGATGACCCGCAGAGTAAATATGCTGCTGCCGCGGTGAACGCTGTCGCTGAACTGTTGGCTTCGCAGGGGCGCGATCTGAACGATGCTAAGAGCCTGAAGGCTGCGATCGGCCAGTATGAGTTTTTGCGAATGCAGTATCCGGGCAGCTCGCTGCGTGTAGGCGCGCTGCTGGCGCAAGGGCAGATCTATGAGAACGACCTGCACGATGCTGCGGCTGCTCGCGAACGGTATCAGATGCTGGTGAAGCAATATCCCAGCAGCTCGCATGCGGAGGAGGCGAAGGCCGGACTTGCTTCTCTGGACCGTGGTTCATCGTCGGCGAAGACAACGCGCTCGGTTGCGAAGCCGCAGCGTGAAGAGTCAGCGCAGGCGATGACGAAGGCTTCGGCCTCGGATGCAGTTCCTTCGAGTGGTTCATCTGCGAAGCATTCGAGTGGGTTTGCGCCGATGGCGACGACCGGCGCTGCGGCCTCGGAGACGGATTCGCCGGTGGCGCGTCGCGGAACTGCGGCTCCAGCGACGGCTGCTGTGGATGCGAGCGACGATGCGGCTGAAGTCCCTTCACCGGCTTCGTCGCAGGCTACGGTTTCCCATGTTGCGACTGCGAGCAGGCGCGGTGGACTGGCGCAGGTGACCGGCATTCGTCATTGGTCGACGCCGAACTATACGCGTGTAGCGATCGATCTGGGCGACGATGTGACGTATGAAGCGGCGCGGGTGCCGAATCCAGACCGGATCTATTTCGATCTTCATGGAACTCGACTGGCGCAGTCGCTTGTGGGGAAGAATTTCACGGTAACGGACGACGGCTTTCTGAAGAAGATTCGCGCGGCGCAGTTCTCGAACGACATGACGCGCGTGGTGCTGGACGTGAACGATGTGACGGAGTATTCGGCATTTCTGCTGCCGAATCCTTACCGCCTGATCATCGATATTCATGGCAACAGCAACCCGCCGACGCAGGTGGCTGCGAATCATGATGCGGCTTCGGGTGCGCCGAGCGCTGCGGTTCCTGCTCCACGAACGGCTGCGGAGCAGAAGACGACGTCGAAGCGGCCGGTTCCGAATTCGATTGCGACGGCGAATGCCAGCTCGGCGACGGATGTTGCGGAGGTGAGCGCGCAGCCGGGGCGTCAGGATGCGACGAGTGTTCCGACATCGAAGCCGATTGCAGCGGTTGTGCCGGGCAGCAGGTCGCGCGGTACTTCGGATGAAGATGTGACAGCGTCTGCCGGCGTTACGATGCCGAGCTCGCGCAGGAGCAAGCGATCCAAGGCGGCAGACAGCGATCCGGCGACTCCGGCGCGAGCCGCGGTTCCGACGGCGGATGGGCAGACGTCGCTGGTGCGCGCGCTGGGCCTGAAGATCGGCCGTATCGTGATCGATGCAGGGCACGGCGGACATGATTCGGGCACGCTGGGCGTCGATGGCATCCAGGAGAAGGACGTGGTGCTGGACGTTGCGCTGCGGCTGGGCAAGCTGCTGCACGACAGGCTGGGCGCGGAGATTATCTACACGCGCTCGGATGATACGTTTATTCCTCTGGAGACGAGGACGGCGATTGCGAACAAGGCACAGGCGGATCTGTTTCTTTCGATCCATGCGAACTCGTCGAGCGATGCGAGCGCGCGCGGCGTCGAGACGTATTACCTGAACTTTACGTCGCAGCCGGATGCGCTGGAGGTTGCGGCGCGTGAGAACGCGGTGAGCGATCAGTCGATTCATCAGCTGAGCGATCTGGTGAAGAAGATCGCGCTGAAGGAGAAGATCGACGAGTCGAGAGAGTTTGCCTCGGACGTGGAGTCGAGTCTTTATGCGGGATTGCAGCGCGGAAATTCCGGACTGAAGAACCGTGGCGTGAAGAAGGCTCCGTTTGTGGTGCTGATCGGGGCGAATATGCCGTCGATCCTGGCGGAGATTTCGTTTGTGACGAATCCGAAGGACGCCGAGCAACTGCGGCAGCCGGAGTATCGGCAGCGTGTTGCAGAGAGCCTCTATAAAGGTGTCGCTAAGTATCAGGGCGGGTTGGGCGGCGCCAGAGGATCGGTAGAGCAGGCCAGCTCGCGGTAGACCCCCCTCCCCCCATCCATTTCCATAAAATTATCTATACAAAAGACTTACGCGGACTCTTCGATGCAAAATATTCCATCGAAAGGAGTTAACTGAGAAATCCTAGAAAAGAAATGGGTTATGGCTTTTGAGGTCGGCTCTTCAGTTTTAGATTGCCCCCTGCTTTTCTGATCTGTATTTAAGTTTAGCGAATCGGGGAAAACTAATCGGCAACTTTTTTGGCGTCTATCTCTCATTCTTTCAGCGGTTTGTAGAAAGAGGGGGCTTGACAAGTATGGCGGGGGCGATCTCCGCGCTCTTTGGCTGGAGCTGACGCAGCTCGTTCGACTGTGCGGCTACGCCGCTTTGCTCCGGTTGCCGCTTCCTGCTTCTTCTACGACTGTTCTCTTGCCACTCCATCTTTGTTGTCTCGGGCAGTCATAGCGGACCTTGATGACGACGAGAGCAGGGCGTTGCGCTATGCGGGATGAAATGTTCGATGGATGCAGGCGGAGGTTATGGATGCATTGGCTCGGAATGAGACTTCCTGCTTAGCCGGGAGCTTTTCGGAGCTGCGTGGAGTCTAAGTCTGTATGGGCCTGGCGTGTTCGCGCGGGTGTTTGCGGTTGGTGTAATCTGGCCGGTAGCGGGCGGTGTTTTTATGGTTGAGAATGAGCGTCGGTCTTCGTTTTTAGCGCAGCTGGTTTTGTCGGCGGTGGTTGCCGGCGGAGCCGTGGTGGCTGCGCATGGGCAGGATGCGAAGACGACGCTGGTGGAGCCTCCTGCACCTCTGCTGCCGCTGCAGGTGGGGGATTGGGTTCGTCAGCCGGATGATCCGGCAGCGCAGCCGGCCAATGATGCCAGGACCGAGACCATTCTGACTGAGGACGGGCTGAAGCGCAGCGAGCATGCGGTCTATCGTGTGGGGAATGCCGGGCCTGCGGTGACGGTGACAGCGCAGCAATTTGTGGACGCGACGGGCGCGCATGCGGCATACAGCTACTATCAACGGCCGGGGTCTACGTATCGCGGCACGGGGCTGGGCAGTGAGACGAGTGCGAGCGCGGAGGGATATCTGTTCCGCAGTGGCGCGAGTGTGGTTGAGGCGAAGGGGCCGCGGGGGGCGAAGACGGAGGCTCTGCTGAGCGGCATCGAGGTGCGGCTGCCGAAGGTAGCGGGTCCGAAGGGGCTGCCTCCGCTGCTGCCGACCTATCTGCCGGAGAAGGGGCTGGAGCGTGAGAGCGTGAAGTATGCCCTGGGGCCGGTGAGCTATGAGGCGATGGGCGGGGTGCTGCCGGGTGCGATTCTTGGGTTCGACAAAGCTGCCGAGGCGGTAACGGCGAAGTACGCGGGGAAGGGGCAGCTGACGATGCTGCTGTATCCAACGCCGCAGATTGCGGGCGACCGGCTGCGGGCGGTGGAGGATGAGGTTCATAAGCGCGGTCAGGGGGCGGGCACGGTGGTGCTGCGCCGGGAGGGGCCGCTGGTCCTGATGACGTCGGGGGATTGGGTGCTGGCGGAGGCGAAGTCGTTGGTGGAGGGGATCCATCCGAAGGCTGAGGTGACGTGGAACAAGCAGATGCCCCTGGAGTTTCACACGGAGGTTCGCAAGACGTACAGCCTGCTGACGAGTATTGCGATCTTCTGCGGATTTGGCGCGCTGGCGGCGATTGTGCTGGGCTTTGGGTTGGGGGCGGGCCGGGCAGCAGTACGGGTGCTGCAGGGCAAACCTGCGGCCAGCGAGCCGGAGTTTCTACGGATCGACCTGAGCGGCGGACAGACGGCGATCCATGCGGATGGGCCGGGGAGTCAGCAGTAGAACCTGGAAGGTGGACTAAAGGCCGCCGAGAGCCCGAAAAGGTGCACAGAGGGTGGTGCAACGGGGATGCTAAGAGGCTGATTAGAAGATGTTTTGAAAGTTGCGCCTACCAGTAAAAGCGAAGATATGGAGAAAATCGGTTACCCTGTTATCGTTCTGGTAAACAGGGTAACTGGTTCTAAAATAATGATTTAGTGGACGGGGCTTTAAGCCTTGACACGTCATTTTGCCAACCATAGTATTTCGCCAGAAAGTTCTGATGGCTTTGCCTCCGTTGGAACTATTCTCCCTAAAGAAGAGGCTGCCCTGTTGCCGGGCGGCCTCTTCACGTTTTTGGGCGCGATTGCCGATGAGTACCAGAAGCACGTTACGAAAGATGGAAGAAGATGTGGCGCGGGCGTGATAACGCGGGGGAAGGCGCCGATCAAGTGAGTGTCGGGAGAGGTCTATCGCTCTCCTCGAAAGAGACACTCGATGATTCATACAGTGATTGTGATTGTGCTCTTCCTGGTGTTGCTGGTTTCGCCGTGCGTGGTGGCAAGCACCATCAACATGGAAGAGGAAGACGCCAACTGGCGTGAGTGATGCGCATACGGGAAGACGTTGGTCGTTGCCATGCGCGAGGAGACGTGTGCGTGGGGCAGTGTATGCGCGATTCGTCGTAGAATGAACTTCTGAGAGGAGTTCAGCAGACGCATGGCGCATATGGTGTTTTGCACGAAGTATAAGGCGGAGATGGAAGGGCTGGACGAGCCGCCGTTCGATTCGGATTTTGGGCAGAAGATTTATAAGAACGTGTCGAAGAAGGCGTGGGGCGAGTGGGTGGAGCGGCAGAAGATGCTGCTGAATGAGTATCGCCTGCAGCCGTGGACACGTGAGGCACAGGAGTTTCTGGTGGAACAGATGAATGACTTTTTCTTCGGCGAGGGTGGTGCTCTGCCGAAGGAGTATGTGCCGGAAGCGAAGTAAGGCGGAGAGACGTAAAGGATTTCGGCGGCTGCGTGCGCGTGGCTTCGAACAGGTGCTCTCAGTGATACACTAAGGTCTGCAAGATACCCCAGCCGCGATCCTTCTGGATTGCGTGCAGAAGAAGTCGGGACGTGGCTCAGCCTGGTAGAGCGCACCCTTGGGGTGGGTGAGGTCGCTAGTTCGAATCTAGTCGTCCCGACCATTTTTCTCAATCAGTTTCGTGGCCTTTGTTTCTGTCATTCGGCAGGTGCCTGCTTCTGCCTTCCTTCGAAGGTGGCGTAGAGGGCGGGTAGCAGCAGGAGGGTCAGGGCCGTGGAGCTTAGCAGGCCTCCGATGACAACAATGGCCAGAGGGCGCTGAATCTCGGAGCCGGGGCCGGTGGCGAAGAGAAATGGAATCAAGCCTAGTGCTGCGACTGTGGCTGTCATCATGACGGGGCGGAAGCGCATGCGTGCGCCTTCGCGAACGGCGTCTTCCTGCGAGAGTCCTTCCTGACGGAGCTTGCGGATATAGGAGACGAGGACAACTCCGTTCAGCACAGCTATCCCCCAGAGTGCGATGAAGCCTACGGATGCCGGAACGGAGAGATACTCGCCCGAGAGAAAGAGGCCAATGATGCCACCGATGGAGGCAAGGGGGAGCACAGTAATGATGAGCGCAGCAAAGCGCACGGACTGGAAGAGAACGAAGAGCAGAAAGAAGATGGCTGCGATGGTAATGGGCACGATGATCATCAGGTGGTGGAGCGCGCGTTCCATATTATGGAACTGGCCTCCCCATTCGATGTAGTAGCCGCCAGGCAGCTGTACCTGTTCGTCCACCTTCTGCTGGAGCTCTTTGACGTAGCCTCCCAGGTCGCGATCCTGCACATTGACACCGACGACGATGCGGCGTTTACCCATATTGCGATTGATCAGCGCGGGGCCCTCGACGACTTTGACGGACGCAAGATCTTTAAGTGGAATGCGCGGGCCATCGGGGGAACTGATGAGCAGCTCGCGGATATCTTCGACGGAGTCGCGCAGGGGTTGCGGGAGACGGACGACGCCGGAGAAGCGGCGTTCGCCTTCGTAGATCTCGGTTGCGGATTTGCCGGCGATGGCTGTCTCGATGACGTCGTTGACGTTGGCGGTGTTCAGGCCGTAGCGTGCGATGGCTCCGCGGTCGATGGAGATGGTGAGGTACTGCTGGCCACCGACGCGGTCGATGCGTGTGTCCTGCGTTCCCTGAATGGCTGTGGCCGCCTTCGCAATCTGGTTTGCTTTATCGACTAAGACATCGAGATCGTCGCCGTAGAGCATGACGGCAACGTCGGCGCGCACTCCGGAGACCATCTCGTCGACGCGGTCGGAGATCGGCTGCGACATGACGAGATTCAGGCCAGGCATGACGGCGAGACGCTCGCGAATCTGGTCGGAGATCTTATCCTGCGTCATACCACGCGGACGTTTGTCGAATGGAGTGAGCGAAGCCAATACATCGGCTTCGTTGGGGCCGGCGGGATCGGCAGGGGATTCGCCGCGGCCTACGCGGGAGACGATGTTTTCGACGCCGGGCACCTTGAGCATGGCTTGATGCATCTGCTGCTCCATGCGCAGCGATTCTTCGAGCGAAATGTTCGGCACGCGATCGGCGTTCGGGGAGAGTGTACCTTCCTGCATCTCGGGAATGAAGGAGGTACCGAGGAAAGGGAAGAGGCCAAGCGAGCCGAGGAAGAGGGCGAGCACGATGCCGGCCATCAACTTGCAATGCCCCATGGCCCAATTGAGCATGCGTGTGTAAGGACGGCGCAGTATGCGCACAAGCCATGTGTCGTCTTCCGATCCACCTTTGAGGAGGTATGAGGAGAGCACGGGCGAAAGGGTGAGCGAGAGCACGAGCGAGATGGCCAGCGCGATGGCGATGGTGTAGGCCAACGGTGCAAACATCTTGCCTTCCATGCCCTCGAGCGTCATCAGAGGCAGGAAGACAAGAATGATGATGGTGACGCCGAAGAGCGTGGGCGTTGCTACTTCCATCACGGCGGAGAGAACGAGGTTTAGCTTCGATTCTTCAGTCGTAGCGCCGCCATGGTGACGGGCATGGCTCAGGCGGCCGAAGACATTTTCGACGACGACGACGGAGCCGTCGACCATCAGGCCGATGGCGATGGCGAGTCCTCCCAGCGACATCAGATTTGCAGAGAGGCCAATTTTGTTCATCACCAGAAAGGTGAGGAGGGGTGTCAGCAGAAGATTGGCGCTGACAATAAGCGAAGAGCGAAGGTCGCCGAGAAAGAGAAACAGAATGATGACGACAAAGATGATGCCTTCGGCCAGTACCTCCGTCACGGTATGAATGGCGGCATCGACGAGCTGCGAGCGGTCATAGTAGGGGACGATCTGCAGGCCGCCGGGAATCATGTGACGGCGGTTGATTTCGGCAACGCGCTCTTTGACGCGGCTGACGATCTCTTTGGCGTTGCCTCCACTGGTCATCAGCGCGACGCCACCGACGGCTTCGGTATAGCCATTCTTGATCATGGCCCCGTAGCGAACTTCGGTGCCGATGCGAACTTCAGCGACGTCGCGAATATAGACGGGCGTGCCTTTGGATTCCTTCAGCACGATATTGCGAATGTCGTTGATGTCGCGGATCAGGCCGACGGAGCGGATCAGATATTGCTCGGCGTGTTGCGGCAGAACGCCGCCACCGGTATTGGCATTGTTGCGTGAGAGCGCGTCGCGAACGTCGTTGATGCTGAGATCGTAGTAATGCAGCTTCTGGGGATCGACGAGAGTTTCGTATTGTTTGACGAAGCCTCCGGTTGAGTTAATCTCGGCTACGCCGGAGATGGAACGCAGCAGAGGCCGCACGACCCAGTCCTGCAACGTTCGCCGCTGAATCAGCTCGTCGCGCGTAAGGACGTGATGGGATTCGGCTTCGCCCGGAAGCTCGAGTGTGTACTGATAGACCTCTCCAAGCGCGTTTGTAATGGGGCCGAGGACAGGTGTGACTCCCTCAGGCATGCGATCGCGAAGCTCGGCCAGGCGTTCGGACACCATCTGCCGCTCACGATAGAGATCGCTCTCGTCGCTGAAAACGAGCGTAATCAGTGAGAGTCCGGGCTTGTTGAGGGAGCGCATGTCGGTCATGCCCGGCAGGCCCGTCATCGCGATTTCAATGGGAATGGTGACGAAGCGCTCGACTTCTTCGGGTGATTTGCCGGCGGCTTCTGTTGCGATCTGCACCTGTACGTTTGCAACGTCGGGAAAGGCATCGACAGAGAGGCGCTGCGCCGCATTGAGTCCGAACCCTACGAGCACAACAGAGACGACGACAAGGATCAGACGCTGTCGCAGAGCGCCTTCAATGATGGAGCGGATCATGCTATTTCGCTCCCTTGATAGCGTTCTGCTTACGCTGATTGTTCAAGTGAAAAGCACCATCGAGTACGATGCGGTCGCTTTCCTGCAAGCCTGCGAGCACGACGCGGCGGTCGTTGGTCTCATCACCCAGCGATACTTCACGGAGAAGATATTTTTCTGGCGCGCTCTGGACGAAGACGAAATCTTTGTTTTCTTCGCGCACGACAGCGGTATTGGGAATTGTGAGCTTGCGATCTGTTCGTCCGACGAAGGTCATGTTGGCAAGCTGATCGGGTTTCAGCTGTCCATCGGGATTGGGCGCATCCATTCTTACCGCGACGGTGCGCGTTGCGGGATCGACGATGGGAGAGACGAAGGTCAGTCGTCCGCGAAGCTCTTTTTGCATTGCAGGAATGCGGGCGGTGACCTCCATGCCCTGATACAGGCGCCCCGCGTCTTCTTCAGGAACATTGGCGACGATCCACACGGTGGAGAGGTTTGCAATGGTGAAGGCGAGATCCGCAGGCTGGACAACCTGGCCTATGGTGACCTCGCGTTTTAGAACCGTGCCGGCGCGGGGAGCGACGATGGGATAGTCGGCACTGAGTCGATGCGAGTTTTCGAGGTCGCGTATCTGCTGCGATGTCATGCCGAGGCCGCGAAGCTGCGTGCGATAGGATGCGGCCTCTGTGTCTGCCTGCAGGAACTCGGCGCGGCGGCGCTCCAACTCGGCATGGCCGATGACGTCGGCTTCGACGAGCTGTTCAGCACGCTTGACGGAAGTTGCTGCGAGATTGCGCTGCGACGTCGCCTTGATGAGCGCGAACTGCGTGTCGGAGAGCGAGTTGCTATGCAGAAGTGCGAGTGTTGTGCCAGCCTTTACCGCTTGCCCTTCGAAGACAAGCAGATTAACGATGCGTCCAGCGACAGGAGAGCCGACCTGTGCGATATCGCGCGCGTTTGTCTCCACGCGCGCTGCAACCTGCAAGGTTCCTTCCACCTGTTCATAAGACGGAGCGCCAAACTTGAGATTGCCCGCAAGCGATGGCGTAACGGCCACCTCGTTGGGGTTTGTGATCGCGGCAGACGGTGGCGCCTCTTGCGGCCTCGATTTGCATCCTGTGACCGATGCGATCAGGAGCGCTGTGCAGAGGATTGGAATGGCGCGGCGTGAGGTCGTGACAAGGATGGAAGAGTGCATCAGGGGTTCGCTCCGGGCGCGACTGCGCCGAGTTCTTCAAGATCGATGAGGGCTGCCTGGCGTGCGAACTGCGCATCCAGCAGATCGGCGCGAACGCTTTGCAGAACGCGCTGCGCATCGAGCACCTCAACGATGCCGCGCTCGCCGAAACGATATGCTGCTTTGGCCGCATCGACTGCGCTTTCTGCTGCGTGCAGGGATCCAGCCTCGAGAGACGTGGTCTGTTGATCGGCTAACTGGTATTGCTCGTAGGCCCGCTCCAGCGCGGCGATGATCTCGAGTCGTCGTTGATGCAACACAGCATCGCTCTGCCGGATGCTTGCTTGTGCCTGGGCGATCTGGCTGCGGCGGCGATCCCATAGTGGAATAGGGATCGTGATTCCTGTTCGCCAATAACGCAGGTCGGGCTGATTCTCAAACTCGGCGAAGGCCGTAGGCTGCGGAATGCGCAGAGCACGTTCGTAATCGAAAGAGGTTCGGCTAGCCTGCAGGTCTGCCTGCGATTGTGAGATAGCGGGGTGCTGGCGAAGGATCTGCTCTCTAACCTGCTGCAGGGGAGGAAGCGAGATGCGTGGCGCAAGATGGCCGGTTAGGTCGAGGTTTGTTTCCGGTGGTGCAGCAATGGCAGCCCGCAATAGAGCGATTGCATTGGCGTATTCGATCTGGGCGCTGCGAACGGCGAATCGTGCACGCGCAAGCTCAGCTTCGGCACGGGTCAGTTCCAGGCGACCCTTCTCGCCCACGTTGACTTCGACTTCGACACGATGACGGAGATCGTCAACCAATTGCAGGTTGTCCTGGGCATAACGAATCTCTTCTTCGCGACGAAGCGCATTGTAGAAAGCGTGTTTTACGTCGGCGGTGACGGAGAGAGCGATTGCCTGCTGACCATAGCGCGCGCTTGTGGCCATGGACTCCGCAACGCTTCGACGCAGCCGTCGTTCGGAAGGAACTTCGAGCGTTTGTGAGGCGGCGTAATGTTGCAGTAAGCCTGGAACGCCGGGCGTCGCAATGGGTCGAGCATATTGTCGTCCACCGAAGACCTCGACAGATGGATTCGTGTAGGCGCGGCTGATGCCGATGGCGGCGGTGGCTTTGTCTGTAGCGGCGGAGGCCTCATGTAGACGTGGGCTGTTGCTCTGCGCCATAGCGAGAGCATCTGCAAGAGTAAGCGGCTGCTTGCCAGCCTGAGCAAAGGCACAGGGCGCAAGGAGCAGGGAGAAGATGGCTAACTGCCGAAAGATCACACTCGTCTAAAGGCAATTTCCAGGCCAAACCAAATTCCAATAAACAGACCGTTTTCAGGCATAAGGGGTGTACCAAATGGGACATTTGCTGTTCCATATGCAGCACTTTTTGAGTGCTTCTGAGAGATAGGAGCGTGATTTAGGCAACCTCAAGCTGGCGTTGAAATTGCTCTAGCTCTCTCTGCATGGCTACAACGATGCTCGCTTCTCATACGTCATCCGGTATCTCGGCAAGATCGCTCGATCCATCGAGGTATCTGGCGGCATGGGAAAATAATGAGATGCAGCGAGTTGCCTCCAGCCTGCGGTCTACACGCGCCAAAGCAGTGTTGATTGTTGTCCTCGTGGTGACGCTTGCAGTATTTATCTGGATCATTCCACCGCGGGCTGTGGTGGTGCATAACATTCTGCACCACTTGAATATTCTGCCTTTTATGCTCGCGGGGATGTTCTTTGGCTGGCGCGGAGCATTGAAGACGATTCTGCTTGCGGCAGTCCTGCAAGCGCCTTCCATCGTCAGGCACTGGTACAAGGCGCGGGTCGATGCTCAAGACCAGATTGTTGAACTGAGTACATTCGGCGCGGCTGGCACGATTGCAGGTGTGCTTGCCGATCGGGAGCGCCTGCAGCGCCGAAGAGTTGAGAGCACCAAGGCAGAGCTGGAGCACGTGTATGTTGAGTTGCAACAGAACATCGAACAGTTGAAGAAGACGGAGCGACTTACTGCTGCGGGCCAGCTTTCCGCCAGCCTCGCGCATGAGATTCGCAATCCTCTTGCCAGTATCAGCGGAGCCGCAGGTATTCTTGCGCGTGGGCAGGCATCGGCTGAGAGTCGTGGAGAGTGCCTGGAGATTCTGACAAAAGAGTCACAGCGCTTGAATAAACTGCTTTCGAATTTTCTGGAGTTTGCGCGTCCTCGTCTGCCAAAGATGCAGCGCATGGCTCCTGGGGAGATCATTCACTCCGTCGTCAGCCTGGCGCAGCATGCCGCTACGCATCAGCAGAATCCTCTCAGGCTTGAGATTGATACGGAGCCGCGTGAAATCCTCTGCGATCCGGAGCAGATCAAGCAGCTTCTGCTGAATCTTGTTCTCAATGCGATGCAGGCCAGTGCGGCAGGAAGCCCGGTGACGTTGAGAAGTTCGGTGCAGAATGACAGGCTTTGCATTGAGGTCTGTGACGAAGGAAAGGGAATCGACCCGGCAGCTCAGGCCCGCATCTTTGAGCCGTTTTTCACGACGAAAGAAAATGGCACGGGGTTAGGACTTGCGATTGCCGCGCAGATTGCGGTGCAGCATGGTGGCTCGCTCGTCTGTTATTCCAATGGGCCTCGCGGCACGATCTTTCGCATGGAGCTGCCATGACTGATGCCAGACCGGCAGGAGGCTATTGAAGTGAAAGCGAACCACATTCTGGTGGTGGATGACGATAGCAGCCTTCGGCGCGTGATGAAGATGCAGCTTGAGGAGGCTGGCTACTCTGTTTCGGTGGCGGCTGATGGCGATGAAGCGTGGCAGATGCTCCAAAGTGCGGAGCCGCGTCTTGTTGTCACGGACCTACGTATGCCGATTACGGGGCTGGAATTGTTGAAGCGGATCGCGGAGGCGGGCATGTCTACGACCGTCATCGTGGTGACAGCCTTCGGCACAGTAGAGACCGCTGTTGAAGCCATGAAGATGGGCGCGTATGACTATGTAACCAAGCCGCTCGATTTCGATGCCTTGCTGCTTGTGGTGAAGCGTGCCATGGAGCGCCAGAACCTGATGGAGGAGGTTCGCACGCTGCGCTCTGCGCTCGACGAGCGATATGGTTTTGACGGTATTGTCGGACGCTCCAAGGGATTGCTGCATGTGCTCGATCAGGCATCACGCGTTGCGAAGACGGATGCGACGGTCTTGATCGATGGCGAGACAGGCACGGGCAAAGAGCTTGTCGCGCGAGCGATTCATCACAATAGCCGGCGTAGCGCGCGTCCATTTGTCGCTATTAATTGTGGGGCTATTCCTCGAGAGTTGGTTGAGTCGGAGTTGTTCGGCTATACGCGAGGCGCATTCACCGGCGCGCTCGCCAACAAGCAAGGCCGTATTGAAGCGGCGGATGGCGGTACGCTGTTTCTTGATGAGGTTGGCGAGCTTCCACTCGATGCACAGGTAAAACTTTTGCGTGTGTTGCAGGAAGGGGAGCTTGCGAAGTTGGGAGCCAGCTCTCCAGTTAAAGTCGATGTGCGTGTGATTGCTGCCACCCATCGCAATCTGCAGGCAATGGTTGAAGACGATACGTTTCGCGAAGACCTCTTCTACCGGCTTGCGGTCGTGCCGCTTCGGCTTCCTCCTCTCCGCGAGCGTAAAGAGGATATTCCTGAGTTGATCGACGTGCTGCTGGAGCGAGCGAGAAAGCGGCATGGCGCAGAGAAGGTCCGGCTCACTCCGCAGGTGCAGCAGCGCCTGATCAGTTATCGTTGGCCTGGAAATGTACGCCAGCTGGAAAACGTGCTGGAGCGGCTTATCGTACTTGCTTCGTCCGATGTTATCGATGTGTCTGAACTTCCAGAAGAGCTTATCGATGTGCCGGCGAATAACGGCCTGCGTTGGCCGGATCTTCCGGACGAAGGCATCAGCCTGGAGGCGGTGGAGCGCGATCTGATCAGCCGCGCACTGGAGCGCTTTGGCGGCAACCAGACACAGGCAGCGAGATTTCTCGATATCAGCCGAAGAACATTAATCTACCGGATGGAGAAATACAATCTATCGGGTACAGATTCAGGTGATATGTCTTCGTAGTCTCTTCTATATATAGATAGAGAGTTTTTTGTGAGGGGTCAGCAGCATGGATCGAAGGAAGTTCCTGGGACTTGGCGGCGCCGCTTTACTGCAACCGTCTGGTGTTGAGGCGGTGGCCCAGACGAATCGGTCGTCTGCAGCCGCTCCAGCACAACATCGAACTGCGCAGGCGCGGCCCAATATTCTGATGGTGATGGCCGACCAGTTGCGTGTGGACTGCGTGGGCGCCTACGGAAACAAAGCGATCAGGACGCCGAACCTGGATCGCATCGCTCGCGAGGGCATTCGTTTTCAAAATGCATATACTTCGACGCCCAGCTGCACGCCGGCGCGGACGGCTCTCATGACGGGCCTAAGCCCCTGGGGACATGGAATGCTCGGGTATTCGAACATGACGACCAGGCCCTATCCGGTGGAGAAGGCGAGTGCCCTGGCGAAGGCCGGATACTACACGACTGCTGTCGGCAAGAACCACTACTACCCGATTACGAATCCGCACGGCTACCACCACATGGTGACGGATGAACACTGTTCGTACTGGTTCCATAAGCGCACGGGGAACCAGATGCAATCGTATGAGCCACGCTGCGATTACGAAAGCTGGTTCTGGTCGCAGAGGCCCGATGCTGATCCGCACGCTACGGGCCTTGGCTGGAACGACCAGCCCGCAAAACCGTTTGTGTATCCCGAAGAACTGCATGCCACGCACTGGACGGGCACGACTGCGGAGCGATTTTTGCAGCAGTATGACCGGGAGGAGCCGTTCTTTCTGAAGGTCTCCTTTATTCGGCCACACAGCCCATACGATCCTCCAAAACGTTTGTTCGACAGCTATCTCCATGCCGATCTGCCGAAGGCGCGTGTTGGCGCGTGGGCTGGAAAGTATGCGCCGCTCTCCAGCGATCAGGATGACCGCTGGCACGGGAAGCTTTCTGATGAGGAGATACACCGTTCGCGCGCAGGGTATTACGCCAGTGTCACCTTTGTGGACGAGCAGGTTGGGAGGCTTCTGGCAGTGCTGGAGGAGAGAGGCATGCTCGACGATACGATGATCGTCTTCTTCTCCGACCACGGCGATATGCTTGGAGACCAGAATCTCTGGCGGAAGGCCTATGCCTATGAGCAGTCGGCACATATTCCGCTGCTGCTTCGCCCGGCACGGATGCAACAGCTTGGCTCCTCTGGGCAGACTTTCGAACAGCCTGTGGAGATCCGCGATCTGCTTCCTACATTCCTCGATGCTGCTGGAGCGGAGGTTCCATCCTCGATGGAAGGCAAGAGCCTGTTGCAACTTGTCAGAGGTAAGGGACAAGGTTGGCGCCAGTGGATCGATCTCGAGCACAACATAACGTACGACGCTACGAACCACTGGAATGCGCTGACAGACGGCAAATGGAAGTATATTTTCCATGCTTACAACGGCGATGAGCAGTTGTTCGATCTGACGAGCGATCCTGAGGAAGCGACGGACCTGTCAAAGGATCTGAAGTATGCTTCCGAGTTTGAGATCTGGCGTCAGAGGATGGTCGAACATCTGTCGGTGCGAGGGCCGCTGTGGGTGAAAGATGGCAAGTTGATGGTGCGTGAAAAGGGGCAGCTTCTCGGGCCCAATTTTCCAGGCTACGCTGCGGAAAAAGAGATTGCCGGCTGGATCTGAAGCGATGTTCAGCGAGTGAACATGTAGGTAATTTGCCATATTTCGGCGCATCCTTCATGCGTCCTTCCTGTACATACAACTTGTCCTCATGCTACAAAGGCTTATCTCCGGGATGACCGCACGCTACTTGTATTCCGGAGAATACTCATCGAAGTTGCAGGCGTTCTGATGGCCTCTGCCAATAGGTGGCGAGGGAGATCTGCATTCGCAATTTCGATTCATGCAGACCAAGTTCGCGTTAGCAGGCAAGGATTGAATGGGTAATCGTTATTCTCGCTATATGGCTGTGAGCACGGCGTGGGTGGTTGCTGTCGGTGCGGTTTGCTACTTCGGCGGATTGAAGACGGCATCGGCCGCTGGTGCACAGGAGCAAAGACCGTCCTCTTTCAACTCCGGCCAGGTGCGCCCAGCGGAAGATCCGGCAAAGGTGATCCATGGCAAAGCTCTCTATGCAATCAACTGCCAGGCGTGCCATGGACAGGACCTGCGTGGCGGCGATATGGGCGGCCCGAATCTTCTGCGATCACAGGTAGCGCTGACCGATCAGCATGGAGAGCTGATTGTCCCCATTATTCAAGGCTCTCGCATGTCACAGGGGATGCCGAACATTGGGTTGAACGATGAGGATGCAGGAGCGGTCGCAGCCTATATCCGTTCGGTGATTGGCACGATCGGCAGCCAGGGTACGCCTCCTGGAGAGAAGGATAAGCCGAAGCTGAATATTGTGGTTGGTGATGCGACGCGGGGCAAGGAATATTTCGCTGCCCATTGCGCAAGCTGCCACTCGGCTACAGGTGACCTTAAGACAATCGCGACAACTTATCCCGAGCCGATGCAGCTGCAGGCAGCCTGGGTTGCCGGAGGCGGACGCAATCGTAGTGCGGTCAGAAAGGCACCGACGGTCGATGTTACGGTAGCTCAGGGCAAGAAGATCTCTGGCGAGTTGGTGCGGATCGACGACTTTCTTGTGACGCTGAAGCAAAGCGACGGCACGCAGCGCACATTCGCGCGAAAAGGCGCTATGCCGGTCGTCGTAGTGCACGATCCGATGCAGGCGCATCGGGATATGATGCCTCGCTATACAGACAATGACATTCACGATGTAACGGCTTACCTGGTGACTTTGAAGTGAAACGAACCTATACGCTCTCGATTGCATCCTTGCTTCTCTCCTCTGCCTTCTCTTTCTGTCAGGGCAGCGGAGTTGCACCTGAGGAGTTGCTGAAGCCCCTGAAGAACGATTGGCCCACCTACAACGGCGACTACACCGGCAAGCGCTACAGCGCGTTGACACAGGTGAACCGTCTGACGGTGAAGAACCTTTCGCTGGCATGGTTCTCGCGTATGACGCCGGGCAGAGACGCCGCTGCGCCTTCTGCCAGAGGTCCGCAAGGACCGCAGGTTCCGTTGATCGTCGGTGGCGAGGGGCCAGACAATATCAATATTCGTGCGGGATCGATCAAGGGATCCGTGCTCGCTGTGGATGGCACGTTGTACGTGACGATGCCGGATAATGCATGGGCAATCGACGCACGCGATGGGCACCAGCTGTGGCACTACTTCTGGAAGACCAAGGGCGGAACACATATCGGTAATCGCGGCTTCGGCATGTGGAACGGATATCTGTTCATGGAGACGCCAGACGATTACCTCGTGTCGCTCGATGCGAAGACGGGCAAAGAGCGCTGGCACAAGATGATCGCCAATGTGGAGGAAGGTTACTTTGCGACTCCGGCTCCGATCGTGATTGGCAATCATGTGCTGGTGGGGATGGGCAACGACATCGACTCACCGGGGTTCCTGCAGTCGTTCGATCCGGAGACGGGCGAGTTGCAGTGGAAGTTTTATACGGTGCCGATGAAGAAGGGCGATCCCGGTGCGGATACATGGAAGAGCATCGATGCGGCTCGTCATGGCGGGGCCCAGACGTGGATTACCGGAGCATACGATCCGGAGACGAAGCTCTATATCTTTGGAACCGGGAATCCAACACCGGCCTATACGACGGGACTGCGCGGCGATCTGGATAATCTGTTTACCTGCTCACTGATTGCAGTGAATGTGGATACAGGGAAGATGGCTTGGTACTTCCAGACATCGCCGCATGATATGCACGACTACGATTCAGCGCAGACGCCGGTTCTGATTGACGGTGTCTTCAAGGGCAAGATGAGGAAGATGGTGGCGACCGCGGCGCGTAATGGCTACTACTTCCTGGTGGACCGTGTGACCGGAGAACATCTGGTGACTGCGAAGTACGGCGAGACGACGAACTGGGCCAAGGGGCTGACTCCCGCAGGCGGCCCGAAGCGCGATCCGGACAAGGATGCAACCGTGGCCGGCTCGCTCGCTTCACCGAATTCCGGCGGGACTATTAACTGGGAGCCTGTGACGTTTTCTCCAGTTACGAAGCTCTTCTATACCTACGAGGACGATTCGTTCTCGATTCTGCATCTGACCGATACGGACCCGCGCGGCTCGATGGGGCTGGGTGGCAAAGAGGAGATGTACGTTGGCGGCACCGGCAGTTATCTCAGCGCACTGGATTACCGGACCGGCGTAGCGCGTTGGCGTCATAAGTTTTATAGCTATGGCGGGCTCGGCGGTGGCGGATTGCTGTCGACTGCCGGTGGGTTGGTGTTTACAGGAGACGCAGCAGGTAACCTCGTGGCTTTCGATGCTGCCGATGGTAAGTTGCTATGGAACACGCGCATCGGAAATATCTCCAATGCACCGCAGACGTTCGAGATGGATGGCCATCAATATGTGATCTGCGCATCGGGCGATACGCTGTGGTCATTCATTCTGCACTGATGTAGTGAACGATTTTTCGATTTCAAGGGCACGGCAGAGAAGTGGGTAATTATTTCGTTGATTGAATAAATTCTCTGTACACCTGTCTGAAATCTGGTGTAGTAATGGTTTCCATCAAGTTTTTATCGATGAACGAATCGTGTTGTCATCCATCAGAAAGGGATCTATCGCTATGAGTTCAAGCCGTGCAAGCCTGTTGGACCGTCGTAACTTCCTTCGCAGCGCAGGTGGAAGCCTTGCCGCAGGAGCTTTGCTGGGCCAGTCAGCAATTGCCAAAGCAGAGCAGCAGGCGACGCCGGAACCGATCAGCCGCGGAAGCGCGTTTCGTCCGCTGACCGATAGCGAGAAGGTCGCGCGTATAGCGTCGAACAGCTATCCGATTCGCTGGATCTTCAAGAGCCGTGGTGAGCTGACCACGAAGGATGTCGTCGCGAAGATGAAGGCGAAGTATGGCGAGATTACGATGCTGGATTTCCCCGCCTTCACCAAGAAGACATTTCCCGGCGTCACTAAGATGGATATGTGGTCCAGTCTGTTCGGCGACATGGATGACAAGAGCCAGTATGTCCAGTCAACCATTACTTTCGACGGAAAACAGCGCCAGGTGACGGAGTTCGATCCTTCTGCAATATCAAGCAAGCGCTGGCTGGAGAAGATGGCGAATGTGCAGGTGAAGGAAGGCGTGTTCTGTCATCACATCTCCAACAACGCTCCTCGTAATATCTGCGAGCTGGATGACACGAAGCGTCGAGAGGGGATCGAAATTGCGAAGAAGTGGCTGGATGGCGCGGCCATCCTCGGAGCCAAGTCGATGCGCGTGAACAGCGGTGGTCCACGTATCGCTCCGTGGCCGAACCCGGATACATCGAGCTATCCGAAGAATCCCGAAATTGAGAAGTATCTCGATAAATGTATCGAGTCGTTCAAAGAGATGGCGGATTACGGCGCCAAGGTGGGCGTGAAGGTGACGCTTGAAAATCACTGGGGCCTGACGGCGAACCCGATCAATATCCGCATCATTATTGAAGAAGTGAATAATGTCTTCTGCGAGGCAAGCCCGGACTTCTGCAACTGGGAACATAAGTACCTGCTCTACCATGCGCTGAACGATCTGGCTCCTTACTCACATACGACGGTGCATGCAAAATTCTGGGATCGCTTTGGAGAACCAGACGTTCAACGTGGTGTACGTATTATGTTGAACAACAACTACACAGGTGTCTTTGCGCTGGAGTACGAAGACGGTCCGTGGGATGGTGTAGAGGGTGCAAAGTATCTTTATCAGCAGGTAATGGCTGCTCTGTAGGCAAGGAGGATAGACCGCTATGGATTTTAGTCGCTCGGTAAAGGGTGATCGTGAAGGCACGAAGCGTGGTGCCATGGTTGGACGTCTGCTAGGTGGTTTGCTGGTTGTTGCGCTTTCGGCGTCCTGCGGCGTCGATGCAGGTGCTCAGGCAAAGCCGAAGATTCCGGGCAACGACTGGATTCAGCTCTTCAACGGCACAGATCTCACTGGCTGGACCAAGATCGGTGCCGAGAGCTGGACAGTGGAAGAGGGTCTGCTGCATGGCCGCGGTTTGACGAAGGCCTACGGTTATCTGGAGACGGAGAAAGACTACAAGGATTTCCAGTTGTCGCTTCGGTTCAAGTGTGTCGGCGATGGCAACAGCGGTGTCTTCTTCCATACGGGGTTCAAGCCGAACTCGGTGGATACGACGCAAGGCATGCAGTTCGAGATTGACTGCACGATGATGCACCACACCGCCGGTGTTTATGCTGAGGATGGCCGCGGCTGGGTGGTCTGGCCCTCTCCTGAGAATGAAGGTGTGGTTCGCAAGGGTGAGTGGAACGATTATCTGGTTGAGGTTGTCGGCAATCACTACCGCTCGCGGTTGAATGGAGTGCAGATGGTGGACTTCACCGATCCACATCCAGGCGCTGCCGACGGCAAGATTGCGCTGCAGCTGCATGCTGGTGGTCAAGGCAACATGCAGTTCAAAGATATCTGGATTCGCGATCTATCCAATCGCTGAACGGCTGGACCGGCTCAGCAGAACTGAGAGCAAGAATGCAAAGAGGGAAGTGTTCGACGAGAGGCTGGAGCCTCTCAGTTCTGCTTGCCGGTGGTTTAACGTTTTCGACAATTGCAGCGTGCGCTCAGGTAAATGCGCAGGCTTACAGCACATGGCGCGAATACGGCGGATCGCCGGATGGTGCACAGTACTCGTCGCTCACCCAGATTAATCGCAATAACGTGGGGAAGCTCCAACCTGCATGGACGTTTTCCACCGGCGATGCGCGTGGATACGTCTTCAATCCGCTGGTCATCGGGCGGACGATGTATGTTCTGGCCCACGACAACTCTGTCGTTGCTCTGGATGCGGCAACGGGGAAGGAGCTGTGGTCGCAGCCGCTTCATGCAAAGACTCTGCTGATTACTAATCGCGGGTTGAACTACTGGCAGAGCCAGGATGGCAAGGATCGGCGCCTCATCCTCTCGGTAGATAATGCACTCGAAGAACTGGATGCGAACACAGGAAAGCCGATTGAGAATTTTGGCGTGAATGGCCGCGTCGACCTGCGTGAAGGATTGGGACGCAAGCCGGAAAGCCTGACGCTGGTGCAGTCGTATAACCCGGGACGCATCTACGGCGATCTGTTGATTCTCGGCTCGGCAACGAACGAAGAATATGCGTCCGGTCCCGGAGACATCCGGGCTTATAACGTACTGACAGGGAAGTTGACGTGGACGTTCCACACCATTCCGCATCCGGGCGAGCCTGGCTACGAGACGTGGCCGAAGGATGCGTGGAAGTCCGTCGGCGGTGCGAATGACTGGAGCAGCATGGCGCTGGATGAAAAGCGCGGCATTGTCTTCGTCCCTACGGCCAGCCCGAAGTACAACTTTTACGGAGCTAACCGTCCGGGCAAAAATCTGTATGGCGACAGTCTGCTCGCACTCAATGCGCAGACCGGTAAGCTGATCTGGTATTACCAGATGGTTCACCACGACATCTGGGACTACGACAACGCGACCACGCCGCAGCTGCTGACCGTGCGCCATAACGGCCGCATGGTGGATGCGGTGGTCGTTTCAAATAAAGAAGGCTTCGTATGGGCCTTTGAGCGCGCCACAGGCAAGCCACTGTGGCCGATCGAAGAGCGTCCGGTGCCGAAATCCGACATGCCCGGCGAAGAGACCTGGCCGACGCAGCCATTTCCGACGAAGCCCGCGCCATTCGCAAGACAGTCGTTTACGGCAAACGATCTCAGCCCCTACCTTGAACCTGCAGAACGCGAGAGCCTGCTGAAGCAGATGGCGGCTGCGCGTAACAACGGTCTCTTCACGCCGCCCTCGACGACGGATACGGTCGAAATGCCGGGCAACAATGGCGGCGCCAACTTTGGCGGTTCGGCGATCGATCCGGTGCATGGCTATTTCTATGTGGTATCGAAAGACCTGCCGGCAATGTTGAAACTAACGCTGGCCGCGGAACCACTGAAGACAGGAACGCCAGAAGTGCGCGGCCGTTCGCTATACGAGGCCAACTGCAGCTTGTGTCATGGAGCCGACCGTGCAGGAAAGCCACCTGCTATCCCACCGTTGGCTGACATCAACAGTCGCTTATCCAGTGACGAGATACGGAAAACGATTCACTCGGGAAAAGGTGCGATGCCGTCGTTTGCGCAGCTGGGCGATCCTCAGATCGATGCTTTGCTCGCCTACTTCGCTCATCCTGAGCGTGCGCCAGAGACGGCTGCAACGGAGTCCCAGGCGAAGCCTGTCGCAACCGACCCTATAAACGCCCACTATCGCAGCAGCTTCGGATTCATGTTCGCCGAGAGTGGATTGCCCGTGATCGCTCCGCCATGGACAACCCTGACGGCCTACGACATGAACAGCGGAGAGATTCGCTGGCAGATTCCTCTGGGTGAAGTTCCCGAGCTTGCGGCGAAGGGGATCAAGAATACCGGCTCGCACTTTCCCAAGGTCAATCCGGTTGTAACGGCTGGAGGCTTGATCTTCGCCGGGAGTCGCGATCGCAAGGTGCGTGCGTTGGACTCGGCCACTGGCAAAGTGCTGTGGGAGACAGAGGTCGGTGCGGCGATGGACGGCATGCCCGCGATCTACGAAGTGGATGGACGCCAGTATGTTGTCTTCTGCGCTGCCGCACGATCCACAACGCATACGCACGCCATTCCAGGGCACCCAGCATCGCAGGAGCCGATTCATGGAGCCTACGTCGCCTTTGCTTTACCAGCTCACTAAAGTGAGTTCAGGTATTCAAAGGCCGCGATGGAGGCCGCGCTGCGTGGCAGGAGATCGCGCTCCGCATCGCTGAAGAGAATCTGGGTTGCGCCGAGAAACCGTGCCATCACGTTATTCTCAATCGCTTGTCGCGTCGCCGTGCGGAAGACTCCATTGCCGAAGCCTTCAAAGTCGGTAAACAGAACCGATTGCGGATTGTTGAGGTGGACCAGCGATGCGACTGCCAGGCCGAGGCAGGTACCCGCATTACGCAGCAGCTTTGCGGCCTTTGTATTGCCGTGCAGGGCCATCTCTTCCAGATCGCGCATCGTGCGAATATGCAGCCCTGCGGATTTTGCCGCATCCCGTAAGGCAAAGCCTCCCGCTACCGTATCGAGGCAGCCACTGCGTCCGCACCGGCAGGGAATTCCCTTGGGCACGACCGAGATGTGTCCAATCTCGCCTGCGCTGTCGGTATACCCGCGATATAGCGTGCCATGCATATAGTGTGCTGAGCCTATCGTGCGCCCGAGTACGATGCTGGAGAAGTGCTCCATCTCGCGCGCTCGACCAAAAAATTTCTCGCCTACAGCAATGGCATTGGCGTCGTTATCCACCCAGGCCGGGATTCGAAGAGCTTTAGCCAGGAGCTCCGCAACAGGAACATCCCGCCAGTTAAGAGCAGCCGAATAACGGCAGATGCCCTCTTCGGCATCGACAATTCCCGAGACCGTGATGCCGATTCCATGAATACGGCTTCGCGGTATTTGCGATGCACTTAGAAGCTCCTGAAACGCTTTACTGGTTGCTTTAACCATGTCCGTGGGAGTTTTGCAGGCAGGCAGACTGTGATGGGCGACCACCTCTCCGCGAAGATTGGTAAGCACCATCGGCATGGCAGATTCACCCACCGAGATGCCGGCAAAGTAAGCGTGCGACGCCTGAAGTTGCAGTTGGACAATGGGGCGGCCACGTCGTCCATTTGTGGACAGGGATGGCAGCTCGGCCAGCAGGCCACGCTGTAAAAAAACTTGAGTCACCTCTGTAATGGCAGCAGGGCTAACTCCAGTGATCTCGCTCAGTTCCGAGCGGGAGAGTTGCTCCGCGCGGAGCAGGCTGGCGACGACGGCATTACGCGCGGAGCGAAATGGCTGCTTTGTGGAGCGTTCTCCCGAGGGCATTTTTGAACCTTTCTGCAGTGTGATGCGTATTCCCTGTCGAATCATAGGCATTTTACGAAAAGAATTTCTTGACGCTCAGAGAAAATGTCAAATATGATCCACCTACCGAAATATTGTTCGCGTCCGTCAGGTAATACGCAGTCTGTCACTCCATGCAGAGATGTTCTTATTTGTTTCGGTAAGCAAATAAATTCGAGACCCAGCACATGGCCATCCATGAGCAGGATCTATTGCAGGACGATGTCGTATTTTTGCCAGGGTTGAGCCGGTCTACGGTTGTACAGCGGTGATATATCGGTAAATGCAAGGAGGCGCCTGTGAAACACAAAACGAATAAAGATCAGATGCTGGCTGAACGCGGTCAGCACGAATCCATGCAAAAGGCCCGCGGTATCTGGAACCGTTGTCTACGGGCTACTACGCTGCTACTTGCGATTGCAGTTGCGGCCAGTCCGGCCTTTGCTCAAAACACAACTGCCGATGTGGTGGGTACCGCCACCGACAGCACCGGTGCGGTTGTTCCCGGAGCCACCGTAGAGCTGACCAACGTCGACACGCAGGAAAAGCGCGTCGTCACGTCTGGCGGAGGCGGTGAGTACACATTTACCCTGCTCAAGCCAAGCCGCTACTCGCTCACCGTTACAGCGGCGGGTTTCAAGGTCTTCAAAATCAGTTTATTTGCTCTTGCCGCTGGCGACCGCGCTCGTGAAGACGCGCATCTGGAGATCGGTGGAACCGGAGAGACCGTCGAAGTGGACGCAGCTCCTCCCGCTCTGCATACCGATAGCGCAGCGCTGATTACGACCGTGACGGAGAAGGCAACCCAGGAACTTCCACTCAACGGACGTAACTTTATCAACCTGGTTCAGGTCACTCCCGGCGCGACCGAAGGATTGAACAACGGCCTGGCCAGCGGCAACCGCCCCGACGACCGCCGCCAGACCTCGTCCGTCTCCGTCAACGGACAAGCCGACATGATGAACAACCAGACGATCGATGGTATCGACAACAACGAGCGCGTCATCGGCTCCATCGGCGTCCGTCCTTCGGTCGACGCAATCCAGGAAGTCAGCGTGCAGACCAATGTCTTCACGGCAGAGGTAGGTCGTGCTGCTGGTGCCATCATCAATGTCATTACGAAATCGGGTACTAACCAATTTCACGGCTCGGCCTACGAGTTCTTCCGTAATGATGTGCTGAATGCCAATCCATACAAGTTCGGCTTCAATATTCCAAAGCCGAAGTATCGTCAAAACCAATACGGCGGCAGCTTTGGCGGGCCGATTGTCAGGGACAAGACTTTCTTCTTCGCCGACTATGAAGGGCTCGATGTCGTCCGCAATCAAAACCCGACGACTACCACGGTGCCGACGCTGTTTGAGCGCAACAACCCCGGCAACTTCACGGATAATCCGGCGATCGGTACGGTCGTACCTGCGAGCTCGATCGACAAGATCGGTCTGCAATACTTCAATCTTTTTCCGCTCCCAACCAATAGCGGGCTCACAAATAATTTTGCGGCCGCTCGACCCGATTCACAGTTTTCGAAAACAGGAGATGGTCGTCTCGATCACCGTTTCAAGAACGGCGATCTCGCCTATCTGCGCTATACCTATAACCGCGTCGACACGAAGATCGGCAGCCTGTTCCCTGCAGTGGGTTCTGCCGCTGGCGTGATTGAGCCGGGCGGCAACCTGGGCAACTACCCCGGGCCTGCGCAGACACGTGCTCATCAGGCGCACATAAATTATGTGCATGCTTTTACTCCCACCTTCCTGCTGGAGCTGAAGGCTGGCTATACGCTGCTCGACAACGCACAGTATCCACTAAATTTTGGGAAGGCCATTAACACGGCCATGGGACAGCCGAACATCAACGTCGACGGTCGTACAGCGGAGCTGTCGGCGATCACCATCAGCAATACTGGCACCACGCTGGGTAATCGTCCTCCAATCATCTACCACGAGAACACCTATCAGTATGAAGGTGTCCTCAACTACATCAAGGGGCGCCAAACGATAAAGATTGGTGCAGGTGTCATCCGTCGTCAGGACGCCACGACGCAAACCGACACGGCGAACGGTAACTGGTCCTTCAACACTTTCGCCACACTGCTCTCAGGCGACTACCTGAGCGGTGGCCGTAACTGGATTCTCCGTACCCCCCGCAACCGTACATGGGAGCCGCATTTCTTCTTCCAGGACGATGTGCACATTGCCAACAATCTGACGCTCAACATTGGGTTGCGCTACGACCTGTTCACGCCATATACCGAGGTCAACAATGTTTTGTCCAACTATGACATCACTCTGGGCAAGATTCTGGTCGCTGGTGTAAATACTGGAGTCCACGGCGGTATCCAGACCGACTATAGCAACTTCGCGCCGCGTTTCGGCTTCGCTTACACTCCAATCGAGAAAACGGTTGTCCGTGGCGGCTTCGGGCTAACGTTTGCGCCGGAAAACACAACCTCTGGCTCGGCACTGGTCAACCAGCCCTTTACCGCGACCTTTGGAGCTTTTACGCCACAACAATCGGTCAATGCTCTGACCGATCCCAACGGTCCCTATAAATACACTGCTGCACAGGCGGCTCCTTTCCAGAAGTTTGCTGGCGGCCTGCCAACCCCCGTACCCAACAGCTACACCAATCCTAGCGGCAGCATCACTGCAGCACTGGATCCGCACTTCCGCTCCACCTATATTGAGCAGTTCAATCTGACGCTCGAGCGTGAGTTCGCGGGTTTCGTTGGGTCTCTATCCTATGTTGGTGAGTTGGGGCGCCATAACGCCTATTATCTTTCTGACTACAATACCGTTCCGCTCAGTTCTGCTTCTCAAGTCTTCCTCAACCCTGGCGATACAACTACTAATTCACCTGCAACAAACTCGAACTTTAACTCACTGCGTCGTTTCGCATCCAGCTCTCCGTTGGTAACGTCCATTCCGCTCTATCGCAGCGCCGGTTCCAGCAGCTACAACGCGATGCAGGCCGTCCTGAAGCGCCGTTTCAGTAAGGGGCTCGATCTGCAGCTTGGCTATACGTGGGCGCGTCTGCTCGATAACTCCGAGTCGATCAGCAACAACGGCGGCAACGGCTTCGGCTCATCGGCTGATCTGATCCCGACCATCGAATACGGCAACGGCAACCTTGATGTCCGTCATCGCGTGACGGGAACCTTCAACTATCAGCTTCCGTTCGGCGAGAAGACACACGGCTTCGTCGGTGTGTTGGCGAAGGGATGGCAGGCGAACGGTGTAGTGGTATGGAACACCGGTATGCCATTCTCGGTCACGAACGTGACCAACCGCAGTGGTACGCGTCCGACGGCCGGCAACAGTGACCGTCCGAACGTGGTCGCGAATCCCAATTTGAGCAGCGGCAAATCGGTTAACCGGTGGTTCAATACCAACGCGTTTGTCTTTCAGCCAGCAGGCACGGTTGGCAACGAGCGTCGCAATCAGCTGTTCGGTCCCGGGTTGCAGCGAGTGGATCTGTCTCTGTTCAAGACGTTCGATATTCGCGAGAGTCTGAAGTTTGAGTTCCGCACGGAGGCCTTCAATGTGCTGAATACGGCGCAGTTTGTGAATCCGTCTGCATCGCTCTCCTATCAGGCATGCACAACCGCGTGCAGCGGCTTCCCAGTCGCTGGCTTCACGCCAATATCAAGCTATGGCGTGATCAGTTCTACGGCTAACGCCTACAACCCGCGACTCATCCAGTTCGCGGCTCGATTGAAGTTCTAATTTGCTTCATGGCACGAGGGCAGCTCATTTCATGAGCTGCCCGTTTTCTTTGCCCCAGACAAATTTACGTAGAGCACCCATGAACGGATGCTCTGCATAAGAGAGAATGGATGAGATGAAGTTTGCATTGCTTGGTTATGGATTCATGGGAGGCGCGCATCTGGCTGCGATACAGCGCATTCCTGATGCCGAGGTGAAGGCAGTCTCGACGCGCACGCGGCCGACGGCAGATGCTCCTGCACGAGGTAACCTCGACCTCGCGAGTGGCCCATTGCCAGATACCGTTCAGTGGAACCCCGACTGGCGAGCAGTGATTGCCGATCCGGAGATCGATGCGATTGATGTATGCCTGCCAACAGATATGCATCGCGAGGTTGTGCTGGCTGCGTTTGCAGCAGGAAAGCATGTACTAAGCGAGAAACCCATGGCTCTGACTGTTGCGGAATGCGACGAATTGTTGGCCGCTGCTGCCAAAAGCGGTCGCACCTTCATGATCGGCCAGGTGCTTCGGTTCATGTACCCCTATCGCTATGCCGCGCAGTTTCTGGATCGAGTTGGCCGCGAAAACGTGACGCATTGCATACTGCGCCGAAGTGCCGGTTACCCGCAGTGGGGAGGATGGCTCACGGAGGAGTCGCGCAGCGGCGGCGCCATCCTCGATATGCTCTGCCATGATCTCGATATGGCGCTTGACCTCTTTGGTCAGCCCAAATCCGTGCGTGCTGTCAGCATAGGTCCAGTCGATACGATGCGCGGGACGCTTCACTATGCGTCGGGGCTGGATGTCATTGTCGAAGGCGGCTGGCTCAATCCTGAAGCTGCGTTCTCTGCCAGCTTCGAGATCCAAGCCCCAGATGCACGGCTAGTGCATCACGACAATCAATTGATCCAGACATTGCACGGTGTGGAAGCTCCGGTGGAGATCCCGGCGCACGATCCGTACTTCGATGAGATTGCCTACTTTGTCGAGTGCTGCCGAAACAACCAGCCACCAAACGTATGCCCGCCGTCCGAATCCGCGCTGGCAGTCAAACTCGCACTTCAACTTAAAGCCTCGCGCGAAGCAGGTGGACAGGAGCTTGTATGGCAACAGTAGAACCCATGGAGATTGGCCTTGTTGTCTGGGCCGAGAAGACAGCCGACGAAACACTAAAGTTTATTTCGCAGTTCCGCCTGCGCGCGATCCAGCTTGGCATCCCGCCTTCGATTGATTGCGCATCAGCAGTCAAAGACTGGAAGACTACATTGGCCAATTCGCCGATCGTTCTCACCAGCGCGGTGTGCTGCTACGAGGGTGAAGATTACTCTAACCTTGAGCGGGTCCATGAGTCCGTCGGCTTTACCAATGCGAAGTATCGCCCCGAGCGTATCGCGCGCACAAAAGAGATCGCCAGCTTTGCGCGAGAGTTCGGCATCCGTGCTGTCTCGTGTCATATCGGATTTATTCCCGCCGCCAGCGCCGAGCCTTTGTACGCGGAGCTGATCGACGTCGCTCGCGACCTGTGCGATGCCATGGCAAAGAACGGCCAAAACTTTGTCCTCGAAACAGGGCAGGAGTCTGCGCCGGTGCTCCTGCAGTTCTTCGCGGATGTAGACCGTGCGAACCTGAAGATTAATTTCGATCCCGCGAACCTGATTCTTTATGGATACAGTGATCCGGTACAGGCGTTGAAGCTTCTGCAACAGCATGTCGTGTCGGTGCATTGCAAGGATGGTCGGTCACCTGCCGGCGCTGGCCTTCTCGGGCATGAGTGCGCACTTGGAGACGGAGAGGTGGATTTCCCCGCCTTTATTCGCCAGCTGAAACAGATGAACTATACGGGCCCCCTCACCATCGAACGTGAAGAGCCAAACCTGGTACAGAAAACGGCAGACATCCATACCGCGATCCAGCGGCTCGAAGCCTGGAAGGCCCAGGTTCTTTAGCCGGATCCTGTAATTCGTCAAAAAAAAGCGTGGGATCTCTTGCCCATGTACGTGGGCACGCTGGTAGTATGCTCTCTACTCTCTTTTGAGATAGAAAGTTTATTTCTACTGGTGAAATGGCATGAGGCAAGAGATCACGACGTTCAATCGCCGTACCTTTGTAAAACTGGCTGCCGCCACGGGTGTTGGGGCAGTTGTCTCCGAGAAGACCTATGCTGGCGAGCCGAAGTCCGCCAGCCGCCCGCTCAACATTCATACCCCGGCGTTAACCGTTACCTTTGATGCTGAACACGGTATCCCTGCGCAATACGTTCTCGCAGGCAAGAATGTCGACCTCATGGGAGACGACACCAGCTCGCCCATCGAAGTCTTCGTCTGCAGAAAGAATCCCTGGACTCGCGATGCCGTGCAGGCAAAAGTAACAGCTGTCCACCCGCAAGCATCCAGCGTCCTCTTCGACATCTCCGCGGAGTTCGGCGGCACCCTCGCTACAACCTTTCAGATACGCTACGTCGCCGCAGGATCGCGGCTGACCGTCACGCTCGAACAGGTAAGCGAGAAGCCCGGCTTCGAACTCCTGGAGGTTCGCCTACCCGCGCTCGTCACCGTACGTAGTCAGCGCGATCATGCGTGGATGGCGCACGGCGACACAGGCGGCGCGCTAATCGAGATCGCCAAGGCAAAGCCGGGCAAGCTCGGCCTCAACCAGTTTTGGGGAGACACGCTTAGCACGCTCCCTGTCCTGATGACTGGTGATGCGAAGGCCTTCTGCGTGCTCGTCAACGAAGGCTATATGGATGGCGGAGCGATGTCCGTCTCGGCAGACGGACGCGGAGCCATGGGCACCGTGCAGCGCCACCGCGTCGACGGTGGTCTGTGCGCCGATCTCAATCTCGGCAAGGACGAGCCGCTCAACTGCGGCAATGCGGGCACGCCGAATCTTCTGGTGCGTCAGCAGCCGCTCTGTCATCTCGATTTCTTCGCCGTCACCGGCGACTGGAGCCAGGCATGGCTCGCCGGCGCACATTATGTACGAAAACAGCTTCCGCCCAAGCGAACCACGATGTACGACGATGTCTATACCTATGGCATTCGTCTGGACGAGCCCACCTGGCCGCAGCCCGCAACCACCTTCGCCCAGTGTGAGGAGATCATTCGCGAAGTCGCCGCGCTCACCGGCAACATCCCGCAGATCGTGCATCTGTGGGGATGGCAGTTCAAAGGCAAAGACACCGGCTACCCTGCCGTCAACGAAGTCGACGCACGCATCGGCGGCTACGAAGGCATGATGCGTCTGATGGAGAACGCCAAAAAGTACAACGCAAAGGTCACGCTCTCCGACAACTACGACGACGGCTATCGCAGCAGCCCCAAGTGGGACGAAAAAATCGTCGCCCGCCGCCCCGATGGCGAGCTCTACAATAGCCGCTCCTGGACAGGCGAGAAGTCCTACATCCTCGGCCTGGCAAAATATCTGCGCCACGGTGCTCTCGAGCGCGTCGACTACACCTGCAAGCAGTACAAGCTTCCCGGCACCACGCACATCGACGTGCTGACCTACTACGCCATCCGCAACGACTGGGACCGCGAATCTCCCGCCAGCGGATATACCAATCTCGTTGACGGCAAACTCCGCATCCTTGATGCGTATCATCAGCGCGGCATCGACGTCAGCTCCGAGGCGCCGCGCTATCCCTTCATGGGCAAGGTCAGCTTCTTCTGGCAAGGATGCGGCATCCGCTCATGCCCAATGGGTGGTCGCCCCATACCGATGTTCCCCGCCGTCTATCGTCAGGTCGCAAGCTGGGGAGACGGCATGCATCGCGGCGAGACCCACCCCGGCGCGCAGCAGATGTTTTACGGCGGCGGCCCGCGTTTCATGACACGCTATGAAGAAGACCGCCTGACCGTCGCCGAAACCTTCTACCTGCAGGCCGTTCCGTGGATGCTGCTGCATCGCCGAAACATCCTCGCCTTCACCGACAACGGCAACGACTCCGTGCTCGAAGTCGAAGGGGGCAAGGTTCAGGTCTCGCTCGATACCGGCAGGTACACCGCAACCATCGGCGGAACCGACGTCGCAACCGAAGGCTGGGTCGCCTGCCCGCTCGGCAACGACCGCATCGTCTTCTACTCCAAAGATGCCCGTACCCTGCGCCATCCACTCCCTGCCGGGTGGAGCGCCGCAAACATCAAAGCCAACGCAGCAACCAAGACCGGCTTACAGCCCGTCTCGATCAAGCCGCAAAACGGAGAGATCGTCGTCGATGTGCAGCCGCGAAGCCCAATCATCGTCTCTCGTTCCTAATCAATTGCATGTCGATACGGTCCCGGCGTCATGCCGGGACCGTATTTTTTGCATCATCTACGATCGCTGCTCAAAATTCTTTCAGAAAAAATTGCTAAATCGATTATGTCCATATTAGATGGATGGATGAGCGCGGAACCTCAAGGAGGGTTCAGGAAGTGAAGAAGATTGGAATGGGCCTGATCGGTCCCGGATTTATTGCACCGCACCACATCGATGCGGTGCGTCGGCTGGGCGACGTGGATGTGGTTGCGATCGCCGGTTCAAACGCAGCCCGGACCGAGCAGAAGGCGAAGCAGTGGAATGTGCCCCGTGCCTATGGCGACTATAAAGAACTGCTCGCCGACCCCGAAGTCACGGTCGTGCATAACACCACGCCAAGCTATCTCCACTACGAGATCACGCTGGCAGCGCTCGAAGCCGGCAAACATGTCGTCTCCGACAAGCCGCTCGCGATCACAGCTGACGAAGCCATCCGACTCCGTGATGCCGCAGCAAAAGCAGGTGTCGTTAATGCCGTTACGTTCAACTACCGCGGCAACCCGCTGGTGCAGCAGGCTCGATTGATGGTGGCAGAAGGCGATCTGGGACGCGTCTTCTATATCCACGGCCAGTACCTTCAGGACTGGATGACCGATGACACGGTCTACTCCTGGCGCTCCGATCCAAAGATGGGAGGCCCCAGCTCCGCACTCGCCGACATCGGCTCGCATTGGTGCGATCTCGCCGAGCACATCTCCGGCATGCGCATCGTCGCCGTGCTGGCCGACCTGACGACCGTCGTGACCACGCGCTATTCCTCCGGCGGTTCAGCAGAAGCCTTCAGCCAGAAGAAGGATGTCCAGCGCACGCCCGTCGAAGTCCACGGAGAGGACCTGGCCAATGTTCTCGTTCGCTTCGAAAACGGCGTCAAAGGAAATCTGCGCGCGGCACAGGTCGTCCCCGGCCATAAGAACGGGCTGGAGATCGAGCTAAACGGACGCAAGGCATCTCTCGGCTGGAAGCAGGAGCAGCAGAACGAGCTGTGGATCGGCTGCCACGACCGCCCCAACGCCATCATGGGCAAGGACCCATCGCTGATGCTGCCCGCCGCCGCTGCCTACGCGCATCTTCCTGCAGGCCATCAGGAAAGCTGGAGCGACGCCTTCTTCAACGTCGTCGCCGACATATACCATTGGGTACGCACCGGCGAGCGCCGCGCGACCGTCTGCACCTTCGCGAACGCAGCGCACGTGACCCAGGTGATCGAAACCATGTTGAAGAGCCATGCTGCTGGCGGAGTCTGGCAGGACGTACCATCAGAGTGAACCAGCAGTAGGGAGAGGCCGAATGAAGCTGCAGATGCGGGCGCGACTAAGCGTCATGATGTTCCTGGAGTACTTTATCTGGGGTGCGTGGTACGTCACAATGGCGACCTGGCTCTCCGGGCCGTTGCACTTTACCGGACAGCAGATCAGCGTCGCCTACGGAACCACAGCCATCGGCGCGATTGTGGCCCCGTTCTTCGTCGGTATCATTGCCGACAGGTTCTTCGATACGCAAAAGCTGCTCGGCCTGCTGCATCTGTTCGGCGGTGCACTCCTCTTTGTAGCCTCCATGCAGGTGTCATTCGGCATCTTCTACACGCTCCTGCTCATCTACTGTCTCTGCTACATGCCGACGATGGCGCTCACCAACTCGCTCTCATTCCGGCAGATGAGCGACCCCAGAGAAGACTTCGGCTCGATCCGCGTGCTTGGCTCCATCGGATGGATCATCGCCGGCCTGATCATTGGCACCATGCGTGTCGAAGCCACAGCAACGCCCATGCGGATCGCTGCGCTCTCCTCACTTCTCATGGGCTTCTACTGCTTCACGTTGCCGAAGACGCCGCCGCTGCTCGGCCGCGGTCAGAAGTTCACCATCAACAGCATCTTCCCTCGCGAAGCGCTCGACCTCATCCGCGAGCGCTCGATGCTGGTCTTCGTGCTGGCCTCGTTCTGCATCTGCATCCCGCTGCAGTTCTACTACGCCTTCACCAACCTCTACCTCAACCAGATCGGCGTCCAGAACGCTGCCGGCAAGATGACCGGCGGCCAGATGTCCGAGATGCTCTGCATGCTGCTCATCCCCTGGTTCTTCCGCCGTCTGGGCGTCAAATACATGCTGGTCGCCGGCATGAGCGCGTGGGTGCTGCGCTATCTCTTCTTCGCCTACGGCAACGTCGGAGCAGGCATGTGGATGCTCTGGGCCGGCATCCTGCTGCACGGCATCTGCTACGACTTCTTCTTCGTCACCGGACAGATCTATGTCGACAACAAGGCCAACGTAGGCATCCGTGCCGCAGCACAGGGCATGATCACCTTCGTCACCTATGGCCTGGGAATGTTCGTCGGCGCCTGGCTCTCCGGTGCCGTGGTCGATCACTATCACCTGTCCGCACCGGTCGGAGGAGCCACCTACGAGTGGCACTCCATCTGGATCTTCTGCGCCATCATCTCTGTAGTTGTGCTGGTTGGCTTCTTCCTCGCCTTCTCCGAGAAGAACAGCAATCAGCGAGCACTAGCGCAAGAGACTTCACTGGACAACGCGCTGCAATAGCAGCGCGTGTTCTTTAACTCAGGGAAAGCAAACGCCAGTCCAACCCTCGCACAGCTCCCACAGCCGAGCCGCAGCACTCTTATCAAGTGCCTGCGGAGCCACCTTCGCTGGCCCCACCGTCTCGCCGCGCATCTCTTCAAAGCCCTGCGGCCCATAGTAGCCGCCGTCGACAACATCCGCTGCCGTCGCTGCATACAACGTCGGCAACGCACCTTCGGCATCCGTATTCAGAAAGATGCTGATCGCCTCTCCAATGACGGAGCGCAGCGTTTTCACAAAGCCGGAGCGGTTTTCTGTGCGGAACAGATCCGTAGCAGCAACACCCGGATGCGCCGCCACGCTCATCACCGAAGAACCCTCCGCACGCAGCCTTCTGCTCAGTTCAAAACTGAACATCAGATCCGCAAGCTTCGTCTGTTGATAAACCCGCATCGGCGAGTACGATTGCATGGACTGCAGATCATCCAGCCTCAGGTGCGTGCGCTTGTGCGCGATCGATGCAATCGTCACGACCCGCGACGGATTCCCAATCGTCGAAGATCGTTCCATCGCCGGAAGCAGCAGCCCGGTCAGCGCAAAGTGACCCAGAACGTTCGTGCCGAACTGCATCTCAAAACCGTCCGTAGTCTCCAACCGTTGTGGCAGCGCCATCACGCCGGCATTGTTAATCAACACATGCAGCGGCCTCTGCTTGGCAAGCTCCTCCGCTGCAAAGCGACGCACCGAATCCAGCGACGCCAGATCCAGTATGGCCAGTTCTGCATTGGCTCCAGGAGCTTCATTCATTAACCGGCCCAGCGCGGCCTCACCCTTACGCGGATCGCGGCACGCAAGAACCAGGTCGGCCTCGCGCCGGGCAAGCTTAAGCGCGGCATGATACCCAATGCCCGTGTTAGCGCCCGTAATCACAAAGCGCCTGCCCCGCAGCGAGGGTATCTGTTCTGGCGTCCAGTCACTCATGGCTGTTGGATGCTCCGGGCAGAAGAATGACGCGGGAATCTAAGCCTATTTATACGTGCCTTCCCATTAGAATGGAATGAGATGACGGTCCTGGTCTTCACGCTGCTGGTCTTTGCGAGCTCGTCGGCTGCCGGCCTGCTGGGCGCGCTGACCGGCCTTGGCGGTGGCGTTGTTCTGGTCCCTCTGCTGACTCTGGTCTTTCACGTCGACATCCGTTACGCCATCGGGGCCTCCTTGATCTCCGTCATCGCAACCTCCTCGGGAGCTGCCGCAGCCTATGTCCGCGAAGGCTTTTCCAGCGTGCGCATCGGCATGTTCCTCGAAGTCGCGACCACACTCGGAGCCTTGCTGGGTGCCTATCTCGCGGCCAAGGTTCCCACGCGCGCCCTCGCCATTCTGTTTGGAGGCGTCCTGCTCTATTCCGCATGGCTCTCCTGGCGCAGCCGTCGCTCTCCGCATGTCGATGCCGCCGTCGACAACCCAGCCTCCGACAAGCTGAAGCTCTCCGGCTCCTACCCCGGCCCCGACGGGCAGAAGATCAACTACAAGGTCGATCGCATCCCCGAAGGCTTCGCCATGATGTTCGGCGCAGGAACGCTCTCCGGCCTTCTCGGCATCGGTTCAGGCGCGGTGAAAGTGCTCGCGATGGATCGCATCATGCGCATCCCGTTTAAAGTCTCCACGACGACCAGCAACTTCATGATCGGCGTCACCGCAGCCGCCAGCGCAGGCATCTACCTGCGGCGCGGATACATCGACCCTGCGCTCGCCGCACCGGTCATGCTGGGAGTTCTCTTCGGCGCCATCACCGGAGCGAAGATTCTCTCCCGCGCACGTGTCTCTGTACTGCGCACCATCTTCACCTTCGTCATCCTCGCGCTCGGCGTCGAAATGATAGTCAACGGCTGGCTGGGAAAGATATGATGCGTTTCCTTCTCAACGATGAGCGTATGGAGCAGGCGATGGGCATCCTGCTGCGCTTCGGCGTCGTCATGGCCTCCACCGTCGTACTTGCGGGCATGGCCTTTTATCTGCAGGACCACGCGCATCAGTCCGTCGACTATCGCAGCTTCATCGCGCATCCGCTTACGCTCGCGCACAAAGGACAGCTGATCGACGGCATGTCTCATGGCAACGCCGCCGCCATCATCCAGGTCGGCATCCTCCTGCTCATCGCAACGCCGGTAGCGCGAGTCGTCTTCGCGGTTATCGCATTTCTCGCAGAACGCGACCGCCTGTACACAGCCATCAGCGCAGGCGTACTCGCCGTACTCCTCTACAGCCTGATCTACGGAAAATAACAAGGGCACGGCCTATCGCAGGCCGTACCCTTCATCACCTGTAGCCTAAACAGTCACAGCTTCATGCTTCTTGGCTGACTGATACGTCCCCGGCGTCGTGCGGTTCGAGATCGCCAGCCGGTTCCATGCATTGATCGTCGCAACCAGAAGCGAGAGATCCGAAATCTCCTTCTCGTTCAGATGCGCTTTCACCTCGGTATAGACCTCATCCGAAGCATGCCCTTCGGTAATCAGCGTCAGCGCCTCGGCCCACGCCAGCGCCGCGCGCTCGCGGTCAGTGTAGTACGGACACTCGCGCCATGCATCCAGCGAATACAGACGCTGTTCGTTCTCGCCCATCGCGCGCAGGTCCTTCCAATGCATATCCAGACAGTATGCGCATCCGTTGATCTGCGAGACACGCAGCTTCACCAGGTGTAGAAGCCCCTCCTCGAGTCCGCACTGCGCAAGATACTTCTCTAGCCCGATCATGGCTTGGTAACCACCGGGCGAATTCTTGGCATAGTTGTAACGTGGCTGCATAGTGATGCTCTCCTTTTATTGTCTGTACGTAGTTGTGGTTCGCCTCTCAGGTCGCTCAGGAAGCAGGCTAAGAATAGATAGCCAGCAGTAAAGCGCACGCCGAGGCTGAGAAGACCGAGTAATCGAATGGCTTCTTCCACTCAAGCCCCACCATCATGGCAATTCCGAACAGCAGAAGCAGAACCGACGATCCCAGCGCCACCCAGCGCGGCAAAGGACTCGCGTTGACGACCTGCGCGGGCAGAAACGCACAGACGACCAGGGCAATCCCAAAGACCGTTTCAGCGATCGTCGCACTCCACGCAAGAAACGGTATGGTCGCCGCAGGCATAAACGAGTTCACCTGCGCGGTGTAGGCCATGAAGCTGGCAAAATTTCCCCATCCGTCGTAGCGACCCAGCAGCCCGAAGCGGTCCGCGACGGCTGTGAGAAATGCTGAGCCCAGCGCAAGACGCGCAAAGGACAGCGCCAACGGTGCAAAACGCTGCATGGGATTCACAAAGGTCATCGGCCTGCTCCATTCTTATTGGGTGAGGGAACTGTGAGCGGCGTCGGATGGTCACAGACAAAAGTCGCCAGAAACGTCGCCGGCTCGCTTTGGCTTGCATTTGCCGAAACAAGATGCTGTCCGTTCGGCGCTTCGTAAAACGACTCGCCCGCGCGATAAACCGTCACCGGACCGGCCTCCTGCTTGCCCGCATCCTGCACCTGCATGCGCACCGCTCCCTCCAGCACATAACCAACCACCGGGCAGGGATGGCTGTGCGCGTTCGATGATTCGCCCGGACCATAATGCACGCGCACAACCTGCACGCTCAGGTTCTTACCGTTCAGCTCCGGCAGCGGCCGCGATAGAACCGTGCTGGTCCTCGCAACCGGAGCCTGCTGCACAGCCGCGGGAGCCTGCTGCTGCGCCACCGGGAGTGAGATGGAGGTCATCGGCGCATAACAGATAATCGCGAACAGATAAGCCCAGTCCTCTGCATGTGACATCATCTCGACTCTCCTTCCGCTTTCCTTGCGCTGAGATCAAGATAGTCAGAAGTAGACCACTCAGGTAGCTCCATTTACAGTAATCTTGCTGTACCACTTCCGGGAGGGCTGACTATGGCAAAACGGTCCCCATTGACCGAGATTCTCCTGCCTCCGCGCGCTGAGGACGAATCGGCTTATAAGTGGTTGTACAGCGGCCTGCGCCAGCAAATCCTCGAAGGCAAGCTGCGTCCTGGAACGCGCCTGCCCGCCACGCGTGATCTCGCCCGCGAATACGGCCTTTCACGCGGCACCATCGTCTCCGCCTTCGATGAGCTCAAGTCGGAAGGCTACGTCGAAGGCAGCATCGGCTCCGGCACGTTCGTCAGCAAGGTTCTTCCCGAAGACCTCCTCGAAGTCAGGCGCGAAGCCTCACGCAATGCTGCCAAATCCAAAAAACAGCAACCCGCCCAGCGCCGACTCTCCGTCTACGGAACGTCGGTTCGTGCCTTCCCCAACTTCTCCAGCCGTGCCTCGCGCGCCTTTCGGCCCAACCTTCCCGCGGTCGACGAGTTTCCCGTTACGCTTTGGGCGCAAATCGCCAATCGCCGCCTGCGCCGCGCCTCGATGATGCAGCTCATCGGATGCGAAGCGATGGGCTACGGCCCTCTGCGCGAATCCATTGCCGCCTACCTCACGCGCTCACGCGGAGTCGTATGCTCCGCGCAACAGGTCATCGTCGTCTCCGGCGTGCAGGAGGCGCTCGACCTCGCTGCCCGCCTTTTTCTCAACCGCGGCGATACCGTCTGCATGGAAGACCCCGGCTACATCGGTGCAGCACGCGTCTTTGAAGCTGCAGGAGCCAGGGTCATCCCCCTCGCCATCGACGAGCATGGAGCCAGACTTCCTCCACGCGCCGGGCATCGGGCAAAGCTGGCCTACATCACGCCTGCACACCAGGCTCCCCTCGGCGTCACCATGAGCCTTGCGCGTCGCCTCGAGATGCTCGAATGGGCACGCAAGACCGGCGTACTGCTCTTTGAAGACGATTACGACGGAGAGTATCGCTACTCCGGCCGCACCGTACCCTCCCTGCAGGGACTCGATCGCAACGGCATGGTGCTCTTCGCCGGCAGCTTCAGCAAAGTGTTCTTTCCCGCGCTCCGCCTCGGCTACCTCATCGTGCCCGAAGATCTCGTCGAGCGCTTCGCCGCGGCCAAATCCATCCTCAACCGGCACGCTCCTCTCTTCGAACAGATCGTGCTCAGCGAGTTCATCGACGCAGGCCACTTCGGCCGCCACCTGCGCCGCATGCGCGAGCTCTACGCCGAACGCCTCGGCGTCCTGCTCGAAGAGAGTCGCAAGCGCCTCGCCGGTGTACTCGAAATCTCCGAGATCGAAGCCGGCCTGCAGACCGTCGGATGGTTCGCAAAGGGAATCAACGCCAGCGAAGCCGCAAAGGCTGCCTCCGCGCGCGGCGTAGATCTCATCCCCCTCACTGGCTTCTACCGCAGCCAGCAGGAGCAATCACGCCGCACCCGCGAAGGCGTGCAGATGGGCTTTGCTGCCGTAAGTACACGCGAAATCCGACGTGGAATAGAAGAGCTGGCCTGCGCCCTCGAGCCGCTCACCCGCAGCTAGACTCATCTCCGTGACGGAATCAAGGTGTCATGCTGAGCGAGCGGATCGGTCATCCTGAGCGAACGGATCGGTAAGAAAGTGTCATTCCGAGCGAGCGAAGCGAAGCCGAGGAACCCCCGCATTTCGTCTGTGCAGCTACAAATGCCGAGCCCATAGAAAAAGTGTCATCCTGAAAAAAGCGCAAGGACCTGCAGTTCGCCCGCTTTGATATGAAATAAAATCCGCACCTAGACCATCGGTGCTGCCGCACGCAACGCGGCCTCAATGCCCGCATTCACCTCGGCATGGGCAAACTCCGCAGCGACACGAATGCCATTCATGACCGCCTTTTCATTCGACGATCCATGCCCCACAATGCATACGCCGCGCACCCCCAGCAGCGGTGCGCCGCCATACTCCGAATAATCCAGTCGCTTCTTGAAGTCATCGAACGCGCGCCGCGACAACAACGCGCCCACCTGCGAGGTCACCGTAGACTTCAGCGACTCACGCAGCGATGTGCTCACCAGCTTCGCAATGCCCTCCGACGTCTTCAACGCCACATTACCCACAAATCCATCGCACACAATCACGTCGCAGTGTCCGTTGAATAAATCGCGCCCTTCAACATTGCCGATGAAGTTGATCCCCTTCAGCTCACGCAGCAGCGGCAGTGTATCGCGCGTCAGCGCGTTGCCCTTCGAATCCTCTTCGCCGATCGAGAGCAACCCCACCCGCGGATTCTGCGCCTTCAGCACATTCTGCGCATACATATGCCCCATCACCGCAAACTGCACCAGATTGTCCGGGTCCGAATCCACGTTCGCCCCGACATCCAGCAGCAGCGACGGAACGCCTTTCGTCGTCGGCACAATCGTCGCCAGCGCCGGCCGGTCCACGCCCGAAAGCATCCCCAGCACCATCTTCGCCGTAGCCATTGCCGCGCCCGTATTGCCGGCCGTGAAGAATCCCGCGGCCCGCCCCTCGCGCACCATCTTCAGGCCCACGCGCATCGTCGAATCGCGTTTCGAGCGCACTGCCTGCGCGGCCTTGTCGTCCATCGTGATCCACTCCGAAGCCGGAACCACGAAGACGTCGAGATGTTTCTGATGTTTCAGCTGTTGGCGAAGCAGTGGACGAAGAATATCCTCGGGCCCCACCAGGTGAACCCGCACCCCATAGTGACGGGCAGCCAGCACAGCCCCACGTACCTCAGGCTCAGGAGCCTTATCCGAACCCATTGCGTCAACGACGATGTCTATTGGCATCAGGGAAAACGATAACAGGTTGTCGCCGTATCAGATGTCTCGTTCTTGGCACGCGGTAGCGAATCGCATACTAGGCGCGGGCGCGAGGGTAGCGTGCTTCTCCCTTAGAAGCGTCATTCCGAGCGAAGCCGAGGAACCCCCGCATTTTTTGCAGGATGCTTGGCTGAGAGATTGGCTGGCCGGGGAAGGCGAAGAACTTAAACAGGAAAGAGCCGTTTCCCGCACGGAGAAACGGCTGATCGTAAAAACCTGTGTCTCATGCGAGACCGAAGGGTTTAGCTGGCTTCCTTAACCGTAAGGACCTCACGGCCCTTATACGTGCCACACTTGCGGCAGGCGCGGTGCGGCAGCTTGCGCTCGTGGCAGTTCGGGCACTCGGAGAGGCCGGTGGGGGTCAGGAAGTCGTGGCTGCGGCGCTTGGCGGTGCGCTGCTTGGAGTGACGCCGTTTTGGATTAGGCATTGCAGTATCCCTTTCGCTTCGCCCGCGCCCAGCCTTCAAGGGCGGAGACGAGCGGAAAACTTGTTTTTAGTGCTTAACCTCGATCTTGTCAGCCAGATTCGCCAGCGCATTCCAGCGCGGATCAGACGGTGTCTGTTCACAGGCGCAGGTTGCGAGGTTCTGGTTCTGACCGCAGCGAGGGCAGAGGCCCTTGCAGTCCGGCTTGCACAGAGTCCGGGTCGGCAGCGAAAGCAGTACCTGCTCGCGCACCACGTCTTCCAGCAAAAGACCGCTCTCTTCATAATACCCGATTTCGGTCTCATCCGGGGTAATTGCGTGCTCGCCGGAGTCGCTATCCGCTTCCACCGGCCGGAAAATCAGGTCGAACTTCCCCTCCAGCGTCTGCGGCACCGGCTCCACGCACCGCGCGCACAGAATCTCGAACTCGCCCTTGTACTCCGCCCGCAGGCGTATGTCGTTGACGTGGGAGCGCGACCCGCGCTCCTCGCTCCGGTGTTCCACCAGCAGGTCCGCCTGTCCTTTCACAGGTAAAGACGAAACCTGTCGAATATCAGGGCCATATTCCAGCGCACCGGGAGCGATCGTCTCATCGATCTCCAGCGGCTCATCGAACAGTTCTACAGGGGTAATCAGCACATCCTTAAGCGTAGGACTTTGCCTCCCGCCGGTCAATGGGCCGGCGATATGGGTTTTGTTAAGAGCACGGCTTCAGCCGTGCCGCAAACGGCTCCGGTAGAAGGGGCTTCAGCCCCTGAGGTACATTGCGAAGAGAGGAATATCTATGCGCCGTTTCTCACAGGTGATCAAGCTGCGTCCTGAAGTCAGGGAAGAGTACATCCGCTACCACGCCGACGTCTGGCCCGGTGTGCTCGATCGCATCGAGAAGTGCAATATCCGCAACTACTCCATCTATCTGCACGAAGACCTCCTGATCGCCTACTTCGAGTACCACGGCACCGACTTCGACGCCGACATGAAGCTCATGGCCGCCGACCCCGAGACACAACGCTGGTGGAAGATCATGGACCCCATGCAGGTCCCTCTCCCCGAGGCCGTCAAAGCCGGCACGCACTGGCTCAATCTCCCCGAGGTCTTTCACTTCGACGGCGCGCCCGTCCCCTCCAAATAAATACGCCGCATAGAAGAACGTACTGACAGCAGGCTGTCAGTAGCCCCTCTGTACGCTTCCTCCAGAACTGCCGAGGAGGGCAAAACATGAAGCTGAAGGATCTGTTCTTAGAGGAGTTGAAGCGCGAAGAGCCGGCCACTCGTAAAGCGCTCGAGCGTGTGCCGGAGGGCCGCAACGACTGGGCTCCGCACGAAAAGTCCATGAAGATGGGCTATCTCGCCTCACTCGTAGCGACTATGCCGAGCTGGATCGACATGATGATCAATCTCGACGAGCTGGACTTCGCCCCCGTCGGTGAAAACAAGAACAAGCCTGTCGAATGGACGAAGACCTCCGAGCTGCTCGACCTCTTCGACCAAAGCATGAAGAAGGGCATCGCCGCTCTCGAATCCACCACCGACGAGCACCTGATGACCAACTGGCGACTCAAGGCCCACGGCCACCTCATCACCGAGGAGCCCCGCTACATCAACATCCTCAATGGAATGCTCAGCCATTGGGCCCATCACCGAGGCCAGCTTACGGTCTATCTCCGCCTCAACGAAGCGGCCGTCCCGGCACTCTATGGCCCCTCAGCCGACGAGCGCTTCTGACTGAGTTGAGTCCAACCGGAGCGAAGCCGCACGAATCCGCGGTTTGCCCGAGCAGGCACAGCGATAGGCTTCATTTTCCTGTCAAGCCCCTCAAACTGAACCAGATTCCGCAAGTCGAACATTTAGCTGCACTTATCTCGGAAAATAAACGCGCAAAAAATGCCGATTAGTTTCTATCGTCTCGCTACAATAAAAACAGCAGTAGAGAAAGCCCCGGACAAAATCCGGGGCTTTCTCATTTGCCCACCGCAAACCCTTTGTATTCAATATTTTGATAGCTAACCCATTTCGATCCAATATTTTACCTTGTGCAAAACTCGTAACATATTGAAACAAAACAAGTTCGAAAATCACCCTGGGGGGAGGGGGGTGCCGAATGGGCGCAGGAACAACCGTATTCCGGCCACCCCGGCCGCACCTGCCTCCACGCATTGCGGCGCATTCTCTCTCGTGACACCGCCCAGCGCATAGACCGGCAGCGGAGCGGCCGCAACACACGCGGCATGAAGAGCTTCAAGACCAGCAGCAGGCGTAACCTCCAGCCCTTTCACCATTTTTCCGAAGACCGGGGCAAACAAGATCGCATCCGCATGGTTCAGCCGGGCAATCTGGACCTCAGCCAGGTGATGACACGAGACGGTAATGATCGGTTCACCCAGCCGCTCGACGGCATAACGACGCCGCACATCATCCGGCAGCAGCGGCGAATGCGCAGGCAGATGAACACCATGAGCCTTGCTGAGCAGCGCTGCCCGCAGGCTGGAGTTGATCAGAAGCCGCGAGGCCGATTCCTCCGGAATCGCCGCACGAACCGCCCGGGCAAATTCAACCAGATCGTCCGGAGCCAAATTCTTCTCCCGCAACTGGATCAGCTCGATCCCTTCAGCGGCCCAGTGGCTGACCGTTTCCAGAAGAGCAGAACGTTTTTGGGATTCATCGCCCGGAAAAATCGAGCGGTCGGTGATCGCGCAGCGCAGCACGCCGTTAAGTGTAGATGCGACAACGCATGTTGGGCACGGTTAATGAGCCGGTAGAGCCTCTGTGGTAGGTTTTAGGCAGAGTCATGCAGAAAAGGGGAGTCGGTCGGCTGGCCTGATTTCGAGGCCGGATCGGTTCGAAATGTTGTGAAGGCCATAGTCTTCGCGTAAGGGAGCCGAAGCTTTGTCTGGCTCCGCGAGGAATAGGGCCTCTGGACTGGTGAAAGCGGTGATGTTGCTGCGCCGTGCGAATCAGGATGCAAGAGCTTGGAGTCTATGAGTAGTGTGTACGATCTGATCGTTATCGGTTCCGGCCCGTCTGGGCAGCGTGCGGCCATCTATGCCTCGAAGTTGGGCAAGAAGGTCGCCCTGGTGGAGATGCGCGAGGTCGTCGGCGGCGTGTCCATCAACACCGGCACCATTCCCTCCAAGACCATGCGCGAGGCGGTGCTTCACCTCTCTGGATACAACTACAAATCGATTTACGGCATGAACTATCGCGTGAAGGAAAAGATCACGATGGCCGATCTTGCCTTCCGCGTGCAGCACGTCATCAAGACCGAGATCGACGTCACCGAGGCACAGCTCTCGCGCAACAACGTTGAGATGCTCTCAGGCGTCGCCAGCTTCGAAGATGCGACCCACATTAAGGTCACAAACTCGCGCGGCTCGAACATCTACGAAACAAAGAGTACCCTCATCGCCACGGGAACCAAGCCCGCCAGCTCGCCTAAGGTTCCCATCAACGGCAAGACCATCATCAACAGCGATCAGGTCCTCGAGCTCATTAACCTGCCGAAGACGATGATTGTCGTTGGCGGAGGCGTCATCGGTGTCGAATACACCTGCATGTTCGCCGCGCTCGGCGTCCGCGTCACACTGATCGAGCGTCGTCCGCGCCTGCTCGAGTTCGCCGACCAGGAGATCGTCGAGGCGCTCAGCTACCACCTCCGCGACGCCCGCGTGACGATGCGCCTCAACGAAGAGGTGGAATCGGTGGAAGAATCGCCTGACGGCACCGTTGTGGCGAACCTCGAAAGCAAGAAGAAAGTCTCCGGCGATGCGCTGCTCTACGCTGTTGGACGCCAGGGCAACGTCGACGAGCTGAACCTCGCCGCCGTCGGCATCGAGGCCGACAAGCGCGGTCGCATTCCCGTGGATAAGGACTTCAGGACGAAGGTGTCGAACATCTTCGCCGCCGGCGACGTCATCGGCTTCCCTTCGCTCGCCTCCGTGTCGATGGAGCAGGGACGCATCGGTGCTGCACGAGCCTTCGGCGACGAGACGATCGTCTCTAACCCCAGCTTTTACCCCTACGGCATCTACACCATTCCGGAAATCAGCTTCATCGGCAAGACGGAAGAACAGCTCACCGAGGAAGACGTCCCCTACGAGGTTGGCGTTGCCTACTACCGCGAGATCGCGCGCGGCCAGATTCGCGGCGATACCACCGGAAGGCTCAAGCTGATCTTCCATCGCGAGAACCACTCGATCCTCGGTGTGCACATCATCGGCGAGGGAGCCAGCGAGTTGCTGCACATCGGGCAGGCCGTCATGGCGCTGGGTGGAACCATCGAGTACTTCGTGGATACAGTCTTCAACTACCCAACTCTCGCGGAATGTTATAAAGTGGCGGCTTTCAACGGATTGAACCGCGTCAGCAAGTTTGACTAAGGCGGCCGTGGGACAACCGGTACATATCTGACGCTGGTCGGGTGCAAGGCGGAGAGCAATGGCAAAGTCGGTTGGGGTCACATTATCGGAGCAGATTCACACAGGGTTTGTGGTGGACCACAAGCTGGTGGGCGGCATCAAGCGTTTTCCCAAAGACGAGGAAGACTATAGTGCGCTGGTCGAGCTGCACACCGATGCGCTGGTGGAAACGATCTGCGACCAGATTCTCGCAGCTGCGAATGGTGAGAAGAATCTGGATGCAGTTGGCATTGCAGTTCCAGGACTGGTGAAAAGCGGCGTCGTCGAAGAAGCTCCCAATCTGCCGCAGCTCAAGGGAGCGCGTCTGCGCGACTTGATCAGCATGAAGTTGCACGATCATGGCATCGCCGCTCCAGTGACGCTGCTGAACGACGCGGACGGTGTCGCGGCAGGGCTGGCCGCCAGGTTCGGCAAGCTGGACTCGATGATCCGCGTCTGGACCATCGGCCTGGGCATCGGACACGGCAGATATCCGCACATGGCAGGTGTCTGGGAGGGCGGGCACTCCGTGGTGACGCTCGATGATAAGGAAACCTTTTGCGGCTGCGGCGGCAGAGGCCACCTGGAAGGCATCATGGGCCACCGCGCTATGCGGCTGCGCTTCCTCGACATGGAACCGGAAGAGGTCTTCGAAGAGGCTAGAAAGGGCGATATACGCTGCCTGGAGTTCAAGCGGCTGTATCACAAGGCGTTGGCTGCAGCGACCGCCACCTCGATCCACATGGCCGGACCGGGCAAGTTCTTCCTGACCGGAACGTATGTGGACAATATCGACCTGCCAATGCTCAAGGACTATATGCAGCAGATGGTGAAGATGAGTCCGCTGCAGGGGTACTCAATTGAAGTCGTCGAAGAAAACGCAGAGACTCGCGTGATCGGCTCGGCTGTCAGCGCGGAGCAGGCCGCAGGGCTATAGGGAAGCGAATGCGATTGACGGCTCTTTTAGGAGCTCTGGCTTTTACTCAGTTCGTGATGTCTGCTGCCTCTGCGGAGGAGATGAAACCTGATCCTGATCGCATCTTTGTCACACCGTTGAAGTGGGAGCGTATTCAGGGCGCACCACGATCAGTGAAGGAGCGTTGGGCTAGTGGAATGCTCGCCGTTCTGTATGCAGATGGGACATATGCTGAAGCTCAGGCATCATTCAGCAGGGGATCAAAGCGGACGATAGGGTTGAATCTGAATGAAGGCTTCATCATCCGGCTTGGTTCGTGGAGCCGTACGTATGATGACCGTATTATCCGGGTTGAGGCTCGAGAAACTCTTCGAGACAAAATCATCATACCGATGAAATGCAAAACTACAGAGGGCAAGCAGGTATGTGAGCAGCCGCCCGAAGCTCCACTTCCTGGCCCCATAGTTACTCATACATGCCGCTTGGAGCGGCCTTCGTCAACTCACATTGCTGACGCGATTGTATGCAGCGGCGGCTCGACCTTCGTCCATGCTCGGGAGCGGATTGGCATGTCGGATTTCCCCGACATCGTGAAGCGAGCTATTGCCGCCGAGCCTCATCCGTAAGCGGTTATTTCTGGCAGGCAGGGCAGAAGTGCGTGCTGCGTCCGCCAATGACGATGCGCTCAATCGGCGTCTTGCAGGTGCGGCAGGGTTCGCCGGTACGTGAGTAGACGCGATGGTGGAGTTGGAAGAAGCCCGCGATGCCTTCTGCATCCACATAATTCGAAACCGACGAGCCTCCAAGCTTGATGGCATGTTTGAGTACCTTCTGGAGCGCAGCACGCAGCTTCGAAAGCTCATCGCGTGTCAGCCGCCCAGCGTGTCGGCGTGGCCGGACGCCGGCATGGAAGAGCGCCTCATCGGCATAGATATTGCCGACACCATGCAGCAGTGACTGGTTGAGCAATGCAGCCTTGATCGGCGTCTTGCGGCCACGAAAGAGTGCGATAAAGTCCTCAAGCGTAATGGTGAGCGGTTCTTTGCCGGGGCCTTCATACGGTGTACTTACGATGGAGAGCCGTCCGAAGCGTCGCGGATCGACGAAGCGCAGCTCCTTACCCCCACTCAGCGCGAGGATAGCGTGGGTGTGTGGCGGCACCGGCGTCTCCGGCGTTGAGACAAGCAGGCGGCCGCTCATACCCAGATGGATCAGGAACTGGACGGGTTTGTCGTTGGCCATGAGGTCGGCGACGATCGTCTTGCCGACGCGATGGACGCGGTCGATGCGCGCGCCGGTAAGTGCCTCAGCGATCTCGCTTGGCGGAGATTTGAAGGTTTGCGGCTTGTTGCTGGTCTGGACGCTGACGATGGTCTGGCCCTGGACGCGCTGGTGGACGCCGTTGGCGACGGTTTCAACTTCGGGAAGTTCCGGCATGGCCATTTGAGTATAGGCGGCGCGGGTTGGATGCAGGGGTGCTTTGCTGACGGAGCCTGCTGGCCTCTATACTTCTTGCGCCATGAAGAAAACATTTCTTTTGTCGGTGGGAGCATGCGGCGTGCTGGCTGTAGGACTGCACGCGGAGACGTTATTGGTGGCCAACCAGCACGACCAGAGCCTGAGCTTCATCGACACCACGTCGAACAAGGTGATTGCGACGGTACCGGTAGGCGGCGTGACCGGCCACGAACTTGCGGTTTCTCCCGATGGCAAGCGGGCGTTTGTGCCGATCTACGGGAATGCCGGTGTGGGACGCGCAGGCACGGATGGCAGCGAGATCTCGGTGATCGACCTTGGCACGAGACATATCGTCGGCAAGGTGGACTTTGGCCACGGCGTGCGTCCGCACTGTGCCGCGTTTGGCCCAGACGGCATGTTGTATGTGTCGACCGAGCTGGACAAGAGCATCAGCATTATCGATCCCAGGACGCTGAAGATCGTCGGCGCGATCCCGACCGATCAGGAGCAGTCGCACATGTTTGTGCTGTCGAAGGATGGCAAGCGCGGATATACGGCGAACGTCGGTCCTGGTACGGTCTCGGTGCTGGACATCCCGGCGCGTAAGACGATTGCCATCATTCCGATCTCGAGCAATACGCAGCGTATCTCCATCTCGCGTGACGGCAGCATGGTGTTTACTGCCGACCAGAAGACTCCACAACTCGCCGTGATCGATACGGCAACGAACAAGGTGAAGACCTGGGTTCCGCTGTCGAGCGCCGGTTATGGCACGGCGTCGACGAAAGACGGACGCTATCTGCTGGTGACACTGCGTGCCGCCAAGCAGCTTGCCGTCGTCGACCTGAAGACGATGAAGGTAGACCGCACGATTGACGTAGGCGATGGGCCTTCGGAGGTTGTCGTCAGCGCCGATGGCAAGAAGGCGTACGTCGCCTGCAACTTCTCCAATCAGATTGCCGTAATCGATCTGGGTAGCTGGAAGATGGAGCAATTGATCGAGGCAGGCAAGTATGCCGACGGCATGGCGCTGGTGAAGTAGTGTCAGTGATTGCCAAGTTGAAGGAGTGGAAGCAGGCTGGAGTAGTCGTCGGTCCACAGCTTCAGCCCCGGCTTGCCGGCAATTCCCTCGGCTGACCAGTTGATGTCGTGCTGCGTGAAGAAGGTCGGGTCAGCTGTCATCAGGACCCATTCGGCGCGAAACTCTCCCCGGTCATTGTTGCTGGCACTGTTGAAGTCGCGGACCTCGAGGTGCGCGGCTTCGGCGAGCAGCTTGAGTTCGGGTGCAAGGTCGAGATACTGATTCGACACGTGAAATGCCAGGATGCCGTTCGGCGTGAGATGGCTTTGATATAGCTGGATAGCCTCGGATGTCAGAAGGTGCAGCGGGATAGCGTCGCCGGAGAAGGCATCGACGACGAGGACATCGAAGCGCTGCGGCTTCTCCTTCGCCAGTGAAGTTCGTGCATCGCCGGGAACGACGGTGATCGTCGCTCCTGAATCGCGCAGGTAGGTGAAGAGATTGCGTGCGATGGGTTCGACCTGCGGGTTGAGCTCGTAGAAGCGAATGCGATCGCCAGCCTGACCGTAGGCGGCCAGTGTTCCCGCGCCCAGCCCGATGACGCCGATGTTACGCGGCCGTGTAACCCCGTCCGCATCATTGCAGCAGAAGCGTAGCGCGAGCCCCACGCCGGAGTCGCGTGCATAATACGTGGTAGGCACGTGGCTGAAGTCGGGCGCGAAGACCTGCGTGCCGTGCTGGATCGCTCCGTGGAGCAGCGTGCGGATGGGAGCGTGCGCCGCAGGGAAGTCGGCCTCCTTGACCCGGAGCGAGCCGTAGAAGTTGCGTACGGAGAGAAGCATCTGGCGGCTGTTCCCGATGTGCAGCAGCACGGCAAGTGCGAACAGAAGGACAGACGCGGTCACCCATAGCAGACGCTGTGCCCAGCCGTCGTCCCATGTTGCAGCGAGCGCCATGACGGCCGTGGTGAAGAAGGCAAGCGCGAGGTCGTAGTTGGCAGCGAAGATCAGCGGGAAGGCGATGCCGACGAGGAAGGTTCCCGTAGCTCCGCCGGCTGCGATCAGCAGATAAAAGAGCGTTGTCTCCGAGGCGCGCACAGGCCGAAGACGGTAGGTTTCGCCGTGGCAGAAGAGGCAGGCGACGAAGCATTCAATGAGGAAGAACGCAATGGTGAGTCCGATAGGTAGCGAGAAATCCTGCTTTGATAGCGCGTAGCCGAGGCTCGCCAACATCACCACCAGCAGCCTGACGACCAACGGCCGCTGGTAAAGCACAGGCCGATCGAAGGCAACGATGAAGGTAATGAGGTAGACAGCCAGGGGCAGTACCCACAGCAGGGGAATCGCCGCAATGTTGACCGTAAGGTGGGCTGTCACGGCACTCAACTGCATCGCTGCTGCCATCGGCAGCAGGAACCAGAGCCAGCGGTTGCGCGTTGGAGACGAAACTGCGTCTACTTTAGGAACAGATGGAGCGATTGCCGTACGCTGCTGCGATGCAATAAAGATCGCAAGCAGCGCAAAGAGGACGAAGGCCGCCGCCCAGAGGATCCGCTGGCTGCGAAGCGCGAGATGGGGCTCGATCAGCGTGGGATAGGCGATAAGCGCAAGCAGCGAGCCGGTGTTCGAGAGTGCGAAAAGGCGGTACCAGACCGGCCCCGGCTTGCCATCGGGGTCTGCTTCGCGTTGTGCCAGCCAGCTCTGCAGCAACGGACTTGTCGATGTCAGCAGCAGGAAAGGAAGGCCGATGGTGCGCGTGAGCGTCCAGAAGATGGTTAGGACAGGATGCGCCGCGCTCGCAGGCGATGTGCCGAGGAAGAGGTTCGAGGCCAGGGCGAGCAGCGAGAGGGCGATGAGCGCGATATGGGTGCGTTGTTGTTGCTGCGTATCGGCGCCCTGCCCGCGTATGAGCCAGTGCGCGTACAGATAGCCGAGCAGAAGCGTCGTCTGGAAGAAGACAAGGCAGGTCAGCCAGACGGCGGAGGATCCGCCGAGCGCGGGAAGCAGCTGCTTGGCAGCCAGCGGCTCGATGACGAAGAGCAGAAAGGCTGAGAGGAAGGCGGCTGTGCCGTAAAGGACGCGAGTTGGGCTCATGTTTGGGGTGGAGCAAGCATACGCGAGGTGCCGGGTGTTACGGGCGAATGGACGCGATATGATAGTAGAGGCGCGATTGCGTGGAGAGCGGTCTGTGTGTCTCGCGCCGGTTCAACCATCCTTTGGCAGAAACCATCCTTTTTGGAGAACGTATCCGTCGTGAGTCAACCGAAGTCTGCGGTCATTTTGGGTGCCCAGTGGGGCGATGAGGGTAAAGGCAAGATCGTCGATGTGCTGGCGGAGCGTTTCTCCGTCGTGGCGCGATTCGCCGGCGGCCACAATGCGGGCCACACCGTCATCATCAAGGGCAAGAAGTTCGTGCTGCAGCTGATTCCGTGCGGCGTTCTACGGCCGGAGTGCAAGGGCGTGATCGGCAACGGCGTGGTGCTGGACCCGATGGCCTTTTTGAGCGAAGTGAAGAAGCTGAAGGATGCCGGTCTGCCGGTAGACGGGCAGCTCTTCGTCTCCAATCGCGCACAGGTCATCATGCCCTACCACCGCATGATCGAGTTGGCGGCAGAGACGGCTCCCGGGCGCACGAAGATCGGCACGACGCGTCGCGGCATCGGCCCGGCCTACGAGGACAAGGTGCATCGCAACGGCCTGCGTGTCGTCGACCTGATGAATTCGGCCCTGCTGCGGACGCACATCAAGAACGCCTGCGACGAGAAGAACACTATCGCCCATGCGCTTTTCGGCACCGAGCCGCTGGATCCGAAGGGCATGTACGAGGAGTACTCGCGCGCGGCTGAACAGATTGCCCCGTTCGTAACGGACACGGCCGTTCTGCTGAATCAGGAGCTGGACCGTGGCGGCAATGTGATGTTCGAGGGCGCGCAGGGTGCGCTGCTGGACATCGACCACGGAACCTATCCGTTTGTAACCTCGTCCTCGGCCACGGCTGGAGGCGCGGTAACCGGCACTGGCGTGGGGCCGACCCGCATTGGCACGGTGATCGGCGTAACCAAGGCTTATGTGACGCGCGTGGGAGAGGGGCCGTTCCCGACAGAAATTCACGACAGCTCGGCTGACCTGCTGCGTGCGCGGGGACAGGAGTACGGCGCTGTTACCGGGCGTCCGCGCCGCTGCGGCTGGCTCGATCTGCCGCTGCTGCGCTACTCCAACATGATCAACGGGACCGAGTGGCTGGTCGTTACCAAGATGGACGTCATGGACGAGTGCGACGAGATTCCGGTCTGCACCGGCTATAAGATCGATGGCAAGATCACTGATGTGATCCCGGCCGATATTCGTGGTTTCGAGTCGATTGAGCCGATCTACACGAAGCTCAAGGGCTGGAAGCAGTCCACCGAGGGTATTACCGAGTGGGACAAGCTGCCGAAGCTGGCTCAGGAGTACCTGAACTTCCTGGAGAAGGAGTCAGGCGCGCGGATCGGTATGGTGTCCACCGGCCCGGATCGGGAACAGACGATGACACTGCCGGCATTTGAGGCCGCGCTTTCTCCTGCAGCGAAGCAATAGCGCTAAACGAAGCACAGACAGAGGATCACGAGATGGTGAGCTTTACTGTACGGATGCGTTTCGATCCGGGTGACCGCGAAGAGGTCGCGAGCATGCTGAAACGACTGACGTTGGCCTCAAGGCAGGAGCCGGGCTGCGTCAGCTACATTGCGCACTTCGTTGAGGGGGAGCCGGCGACGGTGCTGATCTATGAGCAGTACACGGACAAGGCCTCTGTTGACCATCACCGCGAGACACCACATTTTAAGCAGGATGCCATCGGCGGTCTTTACCAGAAGATGCTGGAGCGGCAGGTAGAGAACCTCTCGGCAATCTGCTGAAGGTGGAAGCCGTTATAGGGCACCACCTTCAGGTAACGTACCGATACAACCAAAGTTCTTTTGACTAGCCGTGCGGAGCGGTCTACTATCCGGTACGCAATGGTATGCCGCGTCCCATATCGCAGAACTACAGGTGTTGCCTCTCACGCGACGGCTTCGTCTTCGGTGATGATGGCGGTTGTTCTGTTGACCTGCTTTGTTGCGATGCTGAGCGCGCAACAGGCGCAGGCACAGAAGGGCCATGAGAAAAAACACGATTACAAAAAGCAGGTGGAGGCGCTCGAGGAGCAGTGGCGCAAAGCGCAGCTTGCCAGCGATGTTGCGACGATGGACAAGATGCTGGCCGATGACTTTGTTGGCATCTCGATGTCAGGCCAGGTGAACACTAAGGCGCAGCAGCTGGAACGGATACGGACGCGGAAGCTGGTCATCAGCAAGATCGAGCTAAGCGATATGAAGGTGAAGCTGAAGGGGGCAGTTGCTATCGTTACTTCGCAGGCTGAGGTCGAGGGCACCAGCGAGGATGGCTCCGTCAAAGGAACCTATCGCTACACAAGGATCTATCAGCGGGAGACGAACGGCGACTGGAAGATTACCAACTTCGAGGCGACTCGCATCCATGCCCCGAAGACTGCAGGAGAAAATTCAGGTGCACGAGTTCCTACCGATGCGGCCAGGGTGGAAGAACCCCGCTTCGGATAATGCGAATCAATCAAGCGCAATGAACCGCAGAAATCGCAGACACAGCCTCCTGACATCAGGACGGTGGCTATGTATATCAGCTGTAGAATCAGGCCGTCTTCGGGAAGGATTTGTTCGGCGTTGGGAACTTGGCTGCGACCCCTTCAGTGGTGATCAGAGGCAAGTTGAGCGCGAGCAGCCTACGGAAGAGTGAGCGGGTCGAACCGGTTAGCCGGGCGTCTTCAGATTCATGCGGGAAAAGCACGGTTGTTCGATCTTCGACAATCCGGATGTCGAAGGTGGATGTTTTTCGGAATGCTCCGACCAGATAAGGTCGCGGTTCCGGAGAGCGTGTGCTCAGGTAACCGGAATCGACTAGAGAAGCTGGGCGAAGGGACGACGGAGGGAGCTTGGGGAGGGGCGGCATAAGGGCCTCCTTCTGGCCTTTGTCGTAGCTGTTTAATTATCTAGATGAGGAGAGAGCGGGTAACGTTGCACTGCTAACTTTGGAACGTTTCGCGAAGCCTGGCCCAGGTGACATCCAGAGTCTCTGGTAACACTCGCGTCTCGGCGATGGTGGTCATGAAATTTGTATCACCAATCCAGCGGGGAAGTATATGGAGATGTATATGATCTGCAACCCCTGCGCCTGCAGCTTCCCCCAGATTCATGCCGAGGTTGATTCCATTGGGCCGATAGACGGATCGCAGGGATTTTTCCATCTGCTGGGCCAGATCCATCATTTCGTGTGCGGTTTCGGGTGGGAGCGCTGCCAGGGAGTCCGTATGGAGGTAGGGCAATACCATTACATGGCCCGTCGCGTAAGGAAATGCATTGAGGCAAATAAAGCAGTATTGTCCGCGATGCACAATATGAGAGGCCTGCTCAGCTTTTTCCGCGGGCATGCCTTTAGCGATGGCGTAGTTGGTAGCGGCAAGCATGTTACAGAAGACACAGTGTTTGTCCTCCGTGGCAGGCCAATCCATAAGCTCCTGTGGCACTCCGGAACGAGCCTGCGGATCGCTGCGGGTGATGTAGGCATAGCGCCAGGGTGTCCAGAGGTGATCCATAGCTTCGTTCGGTATGGCGAGTATAGCCTGCGAAGCGGATGCAGGACATATGTCTGAGCCTCTTCTAGAGCGAACTGCATAGGCGAGTGAATTTCGCGTGAGAAAGCAGTAAAAGCGCCCTGATTTCGCGGGTGGTTCGGTTGACGTATTGTGGTCGAAGTTCTATCGTTATAAATGAGCCTCTGCGTGTGGGACCCAAGTGCAGCCGCTCCTCTGATAGCCGTAAATTCCTTCGGTATTGCGAGCTTGGCCAGGAATTGACGATCGGCCCTCTCTTGAGATCGGCCGAGCATTCCTCAGACAGGCGTCGCCTATTGCGGAAGGAATCGCTTGAGTCCCGGAGTACGCATTCACATGGTAGATAACCATCATCCCGAAACCGAGAGCAAACCCCTGACCACCGAACTGGAAGTCCTGGCGCCCGAAGCGACAGCCGAGAATCCCGAGCTGTCATCCGAACTCACCTCTAACCCGCAGCAGACCGCTTCATCGATCGAGCCCGAGCAGCACGCAGTTGCCACGGCCGAAACCGAGGAGCCTGACTACGATGCCGCCGACTTTGCTGAGGCACTTGCAAACTTTGACCGCGAACAGGCGGCCGAGTCTGCAGCCGCGCAGAGCCTGACTGCCGAAGAGGCAGTGGTCACCGGTACTGTGGTGAAGATTACCGACAAACATGTCGTAGTCGATATCGGTCTGAAGTCTGAGGGCCTGATTCCGCTGGACCAGGTGCTGGATATCAATGGCCAGCCGAAGTTCCAGGCAGGCGACCAGGTTGAGGTGGTTGTGGAGCGCGAGGAGGCCGAAGGCGGCTATCTGGTCAGCTACGAGAAGGCCCTGCGCCATAAGGTGTGGGACACGCTCGAGGCGGCGGCCAATGATAAGACCCCGGTGAAGGGACTTGTTCTCAGCCGCGTCAAGGGCGGTCTGACGGTCGATATCGGCATCAAGGCGTTCCTGCCTGGCTCACAGGTCGAGGTTCGCCCGGTACGCAATCTCGACGGCTATCTTGGCCAGGAGATCGAGGTTCGCGTCATCAAGCTGAACAAGAAGCGCGGCAATGTCGTCATCAGCCGTAAGGAGATTCTCGAGGAAGAGCAGAACGCGAAGAAGTCCGTGACGCTCTCAACCCTCGAGGAGGGAAGCGTTCTGACCGGTACGGTCAAGAACCTGACCGACTACGGCGCATTCGTCGATATGGGCGGCCTCGACGGTCTGCTGCACATCACCGACATGAGCTGGGGTCGTCTGACGCATCCCCGCGATCTGGTCAACGTCGGCGACGAGATCCAGGTCAAGGTGCTGAAGTTCGACAAAGACAAGCAGCGCGTCTCGCTTGGCTTCAAGCAGCTGACGCCTGACCCGTGGCTCGACGCCACCGAGCGGTACCCGATCGGTGCGCAGGTTCGCGGTCGTGTGCTTTCGGTTACCGACTACGGCGCATTCGTCGAATTGGAGCAGGGCATCGAGGGTCTGGTGCATGTTTCCGAGATGACCTGGTCGAAGCGGATGAAGCATCCGTCGAAGCTGGTTAAGCCCGGTGATGAGGTCGACACGATCATCCTGAGCGTCAATCCGAACGACCGCCGCATCTCGCTCGGCATGAAGCAGCTTCAGGACAATCCATGGGAACAGCTCGAAGACAAGTATCCGACGGGTGCAGTTGTTGAAGGCCGCGTTCGCAACCTCACCGACTTCGGTGCCTTCATCGAGATCGAAGACGGTATCGATGGTCTGGTCCACGTCTCGAACCTGAGTTGGACGAAGCGTATCAAGCATCCCTCTGAGGTTCTGAAGAAGGGTGAGAAAGTGAAGGCAGTCGTTCTCGGCGTTGAGCCGGAGAATCGCCGCCTGTCGCTCGGCGTCAAGCAGCTTCAGCCTGATGTCTGGGATACTTTCTTCGCACAGCATCGCATTGGTGACGTCGTCAAGGGCAAGATTCTGCGCACGGCGCAGTTCGGCGCTTTTGTTGAGATCGCTGAGGGTGTTGAGGGACTCTGCCACGTCTCTGAGGCTGTGGATGAGAGCAACGTTCCAGTCAAGCTGGAGGTTGGCGAAGAGCACGAGTTCCGCATCGTGAAGATGAACCAGGACGAGAAGAAGGTCGGCCTGAGCATTCGCGCCGTAGGCGAAGAGGCCAGCCGCGCCGAAGTTGAGAGCTACAAGGAGCGCGACCACAAGAGCTCGTCCTCATCCTCATCGAGCAGCACAACGCTGGGCGATCTGATCAATTGGAAGCGTTCGGAGTCGGAGCGCGAGTAGTCATCCAACCCAAGACAAGTAGAAAGGCCGCCCGATTGGGCGGCCTTCTTATTTACGTTTCAATCTATGTTGAGCAGCAGTAATGGAACTGAACGCCGAGATGCTTATGCTGAGATGGATTGCAGAGCTGCGGTGTGTCCAGATGTCTCAAGCTGCGGAGTCATCTTGGCCGATGCACGACGCATCACCTCAAGCTCCGCAGGGGCAAAGATCTCGGGAGCTACACCGCCGACTGCGACGTAACCAGGCTCGTCGCCGAGTGCCATCGAGATTTGGTTCCAGCGCAGGAAAGGCGACGTCGTTGGAAGTACGATGAGTTTCCGCTTCGGCTCCGGGAAGGCAAAGTATGCTGACCACACGCAAAGTGTCAGACAGATAGCGATGCCGCTAACAACATTCACGGTCGAGTTCATGTCTGAAGAATGCGCCAGCCATGCTGAACGAACGAGATCTGTAGTAGCCAGGAAGCCAAGCCCAAAACTGATGCCGAAGATACGGCTTCTGTAGGACAGGCCCATCGGGCGAATGGCGAAGCAGACAAACAGCAGCAGGCAGAGCGTAAGGATGCTCGATGTCTGCTGAAGCTGCGTCACCATGGTGACCATAAATTTGATACCGGTAAGGTGCGGACTTACAGTCACACCAACAGCCACTGCAATGGAGATTGCAGCAACCCAGCGAAACACCAGCATTCCCAAAGTCTGCAGGCCCTTAAGAGGAGCCATTGCAAGTTTGAAGATGCCGTAGATGACGAGGAGCGAAAGTATCGCTTCCAGTGCATAACTCGTCCAGTAGGTATAGAAATACGCACGATACGCAGCCTGCTTACCGAAGACGTGCGATCCGTAATAGAACAACGGAAAACAAATCAGTGATGACAAGACCTTCACAGAAAGCAGAGCTGCAAGGAAAGAAAACTTGCCGGCTGCCTTACTGCGTAACATCATTGCCAGGACGACTCCGCAAAGCAGAGGCTCCAGATAGGTAAGCAAATCGAGAAAGTGCTGTGTCATGTATTCGTCTCCGTTCGACGACTGTAATCAGGCTAGCTGATGCTATGAACGGAGACAACTACTTAATATTGGGAATATGCAAAAATCTGCATGTTCGTCCCGCTGACACGTTTAGCGGATTCCGCAACCGTTTGGATCATCGGGGGCGCACATAGGAGTGGGAAGAGCGCTATTCCTGGCGACGGTGACCTTGGACGTGGAGGCTGAGGAGATCTGGGTGGAGGCGACTGCACCGGTGAGGGTAAGGGCAACGACAACTGCGCGAACGATGTGCTTCATGATGGACTACTCCGGATCGGTATGGTTGAAACGAATAACTGATTGAAAAGTTGATAACTTAGCGGATTCCGCAACCGTTTGGATCATCTGGAGCGCACATAGGAGTGGGAAGAGCGCTATTTTTGGCGACGGTGATCTTGGACGTGGAGGCTGAGGAGATCTGGGTGGAGGCGACTGCACCGGTGAGGGTAAGGGCAACGACAACTGCGCGAACGATGTGCTTCATGATGGACTACTCCGGATCGGTATGGTTGAAACGAATAACTGATTGAAAAATTGATGACTTAGCGGATTCCGCAACCGTTTGGATCATCGGGGGCGCACATGGGCGTGGGAAGAGCGCTATTTTTGGCGACGGTGACCTTGGATGTGGAGGCCGAGGAGCTCTGAGTGGAGGCGACTGCACCGGTGAGGGCAAGGGCAACGACGACTGCGCGAACGATGTGCTTCATGATGGACTACCCCAAAAGTTGTATTTACCTACTAAACTTTTCGCTGGACAAAGCCGATGTAGTAACAATAGGATGTATCTTGGTATAAGTCTATTAGAATGAAATACATATGAAAGTATTCAATCTGCCTTATTACCGAAGTAATGTAACTGATAGGGGATGCATACATCCTTTTCGGTCAGGCGACAGATAAAAGAGTCTGGAGCTTTAAAGGCGGAATCTTGCCCGGAGATCAGATTTCAGACAACTTAGCTTTTCTGTCCGTGGTGATCGCAATGGATCTCGGGCGGCTGATTTTGTTTTCTGGAAGGGAGTCGTCGGGTTACGACTTGGCGATTTGCAGGAAGGCCTTAAGCTTCGCGGGGTCTTTTTGGCCGGCAGTGGCCTCAACACCGCTGGCAACATCGACTCCCGCTGGATGCATCAAACGGATCGCTTCGGCGAGATTGCCGGGATTCAGGCCTCCAGCAGCGATTATCTTTAGTCCATGACCGTGCGTGGCGAAAATCTCACCGGCATGGCTCCAATCAAACGAGATTCCTGTGCCGCCACCCATCTGCCCTACGCGCGAATCGATGAGGACGCGATCTGTAGCTCCTGATCGGCGAATCATCTCCAGCTGTTTTGCGATGGAAGCAGCATTGTCCGCTGATGCATCGATGATCCAATGCACCGTCTGAATCAGGCTAACTTGGGAACCTAATAGCCTCTGGATGCCCTCTATGAGGGCAAGATCGTAGCTGCTGTGAAGCTGTATGGTGTCCAGGCCGGCCTCGCGCACAATCGCGGCGATCTCATCCGCACGATGGTTGTGAAAGACGCCTACCGTCTCGATTTCTTCTGGCAGATGCGGTGTGATCTGCGCGACCTGTTTAGCGGTGACTTTGCGCTTGCTTTCCGCAAAGACGAAGCCTAGAGCATCAGCCCCAAGCTGTGCTGCGAGGATAGCGTCTTCAAGGTTGGTGTTTGCGCAGATCTTGGCCCACATCAGAATTCACTCGAATACTCACGATCCAGCAACAGGGCGAGCATTGCGGCGGGATCGGGTTGTCGCATTAATGTCTCGCCGATCAGGAAAGCGTCGTAGCCTGCGGCGCGCAGGCTGGCGATCTCCTGTGCTGACCGTATCCCGCTTTCAGCGACCATGACAGTTTCGGCGGGCAGGTGGAGGGCAATCTCAAAGAGCAGCTCCGGATGCATCGAAAAGGTGCGCAGATCACGGCTATTGACGCCGATCATGTCAAAGCCGAGGTTGACGGCGCGCTCCATCTCTTCGCGGCTATGCACTTCGCACAGAACGTCGAGACCCATGCTACGTGCCTCATCGCGCAGGTCGCTGAGCATCTCATCTTTGTGTGCTGCGACGATCAGAAGAATCGCGTCCGCCCCGTATGCTCGTGCTTCGAGCACCTGGAAGGGATCGAGCATGAAGTCCTTGCGAAGGCAGGGAATAGTCACGCTGCTTGATGCAGCTTCGAGATCGGCAAGCGAGCCCTGAAAGAACTCTTGATCCGTCAGTACAGAGAGTGCGGCGGCACCTGCGCCCTGCAACGCTGTTGCGAGGGCAGCGGGGTGAAAATCGGCACGGATCAGGCCCTTCGAGGGAGATGCCTTTTTGATCTCCGCAATCACGGCTGGACCGGTTTCGCTTACGCTGCGGAGCCGGTTTCTAAAGCCACGGGGCGTATGCAGTGCGGCCTTACGTTCCAGACCGGCATAGTCTGCGGACTCCTTACGGGCTTTCACTTCCAGGAGAGTATGAGCAAGAATCTGATCGAGCTGCGTCGGCATATTGACTTATCGTTTGGATCGGGATGGCAACACTGTTTCGCAAATGGTAAAGGAGCGCCATTGCGCTCCTTTACCTTACCTCAAGAACCCTTTGGTGCCGAAGGGGGGACTCGAACCCCCACACCCTTGCGAGTACATGGACCTGAACCATGCGCGTCTGCCAATTCCGCCACTTCGGCAACGGTCGTATACGCCCTGTTACCAAGGTCGAACACTGCAACCGCGAGACTTTTAGTCTTTCAAAAACCGCATGTGCTGTCAATTCGCTGGCTGGTAGACGAAAAACTAGACTTAATCGTTAAAATCCGCGTCTACTCTTCCATACCATGAATGAACCACTGAAACCGCCTGCATCACCTGAAACGATTCCTGCCGATCTTGCGATTGAAATTCGCAAGCATGTCCATGAACTGAGCAACTCACTCGAGGTTATCGTCCAGACAAGTTATCTGTTGGGAACGCTGGGGCTCAAGGAGCCTGGATCCGACTGGCTGCGTATGCTCGACGACGGTGTGAGAAAAGCGATGAACACCAGCCTGCAGCTCCGCGATTACGTGAAAGGCCATACACAGCACTGAAGCTGCAACAGCCCTAAGCTCTGGCTCTTGCCGGTTCCGACTTCCTGGTGGCAGTCTTTGCCGGTGTCTTCCTGGCCGTGTTCGCTGGTGTCTTTGTGGTCTTCTTCTTTGCAGGAGACTTGCTTTTGATTTCTCCGTTTGTTGGTCCGTCCTGAGCTTGCTTTCCTTCTGTGGCGAGCTTCCGGGTATGCGTCTCAAACAGGTGGTCGATCTGTTCCAGCAGACGACGTGTGTGTGTCGGCTTGACCAGCATGTGGTCTGCGCCCATCTCCTGCCAGTCTTCCTCTGCGAGAGGGAAAGCTGTCAGCAGCGCAATCGCCGGCCGGTTGGCCGCCTTGCGGGCTGCGGCAATCACTTCAGAGCCGGCCTGATCGCTCTCCATTCGGAGGTCACTGATGACCATGTCGTATTCATGGCTGCGCAGTTTCAACCGCCCCTCTTTGGCGGAAGCGGCGGTTTCCACCTCAAAGCCGTTGATCTCGAGCACGGCCTTTAGCGTCAGCAGAACGGCGACCTCATCATCGACTAGCAGCACACGACGCTTCATTACGATCTCCTGGTTTGCAGTAAGCAAAAGTCTGTCTCGGATACCAAAGTCTGCGCTTTTACGATACAGCATGAATCCGGCATGTTGCTTGTAGCGGGAGTATGTCGATTGTCTAGTTGTCGACAGGAGCATCGCCATGGAGAGTGGCGGCATCTTAAGGGATGCTATACTTCACTGTGCGGCGCAACTTTCAGGCCGGCGTCGTAAACCCAAAACATAAACGCATGGCGGACCCTGACAGGCCGCTATGGAGGCAAATATTCCACCGATCGATAAACGCTCTGCCAAGTCTTTTATTCGCACCAATGAACGTATTCGCGCCCGTGAAGTCCGTGTCATCGACGAGAACGGCGAACAGCTGGGCGTGATGCCTCCCTTCGAGGCTTTGAAGATAGCTCGCGAACGTTCCCTTGATCTGGTAGAGATTTCGCCCAATGCTGTTCCGCCTGTCTGCAAGATCCAGGATTACGGCAAGTTTCTCTACGAGAAAGATAAGAGCGATCGCGCGGCACGCAAGAAGCAGAAGGTCATCACCATCAAAGAGGTCAAGTTCTCGGTTACCGTCGACGAGCATGACTATCAGACCAAGAAGAATCAGGCGGTTCGCTTTTTGAATGAGGGTGACAAGGTGAAGGCGTCACTGCGCTTCAAAGGCAGGCAGATGGCCCACCGCGATCTGGGTTACAAGATCATCAACCGTTTGATTACAGACATCGGCGAGGCCGGCGTCGTTGAATTTATGCCCCGCATGGAAGGCACGACGCTCCATGCCATTCTTGCTCCGGGCAAGAAGGCGGAAGTTGCTGCGAAGAAGCCCACTCCGGCACCCGCAAAGTCTCCGGAGACTCCCGCAGCTGCCGCAGAGGCATAACCCTAAATCTTTGCAGAATGGAACAGGCTCCCACTAGGGAGCCTGTTTTGCGTGAATGGAAGAGAGAACCTATGGGAAGCTTCAGCGTTGATGCGCCTGGCTCGTATGCACTCGAGCCTTCGGTGTGCGATCGCGGGCGACCTGCGTACGTAAACGCGGAATTGGCTGATGCGGATGCGCCAATGCGAGAGCCGGGCTAAGCGCGAGAGTAAGTAGAATTGTTGCTTTCAACTTCATAACTGCCTACTTTCAATCCGTCTATAGGACGCGCTTGCCCGGCGTTTGGATTCAATTTGCCGTCACTGGCCTCTAGTGAGAGCTTCTCTCGCATACAGCACGGTATAGATGAGTATGTGCTTAAATCCCCTTGTGTCCATTGGATATTTTCAATACCGGGAAACTTTTAAGTCACTTCGGGGCTAGTTACTGTATTGCGTCGTGATGCGGGAACCAGGCAATTTTATGCACCTAAGTTCTTGAGCAGGAAGGAAAACTGGTCGATGGTCAGCTCGACGCGCTTGGACAGCGGCATGCCTCCGCCGTGCCCGGCACGCGTCTCAATGCGAATCAGGATCGGATTCGGTCCCGCCTGGGCCGCCTGCATCGCCGCCGTGAACTTGAAGCTGTGAGCGGGGAAGACGCGGTCGTCATGGTCGGCGGTTGAGATGAGCGTCGCAGGATACGCAGTTTCCGCCTTAATGTTTGCCAGCGGGGAATAACGATAGATCGCCTGAAACTCCTCCTCGTTCTCGCTCGGCGAGCCGTAGTCCGTCTTCCAGGCCCACCCGATGGTGAACTTGTCGAAGCGCAGCATGTCGAGCACACCTACAGACGGCAGCACGGCACCGAACAGCTCAGGCCGCTGTATCTCAGAGGCAGCGACCAGCAGTCCGCCGTTGCTCGCTCCGGAAGCGCCAAGCTTCTTGGACGATGTATATCTGTTGGCGATCAGCCATTCGGCTGCCGCAATGAAGTCGTCAAAGACATTCTGCTTCTTCAGCTTTGTTCCTGCTTCGTGCCATGCCTCGCCATATTCCCCACCGCCACGCAGACTTGGTTGCGCGTACACTCCCCCCATCTCCATCCACAGCAGGTTCGAGGAGGAGAACTCAGGCACCAGTGAGACGTTGAATCCTCCATACCCATACAGCAGAGTCGGGTTCGTGCCGTCGAGCGCGAGACCCTTCTTGTGGCTGATGAACATTGGCACCTGGGTGCCATCTTTGCTGCTGTAGAAGATCTGCTTCGTCTCGTACTGCGCTGGATCGAACTTCAGTTTCGGTTGCCTGTACACCGCGGACTCACGTGAGTTCATATCCAGCCGGTAGATCGTTGCCGGAGTCGTGAAGTTGGTGAAGACGAAGAAGGTCTCCGCCTCCGTGCGCTTTCCTCCAAAGCCAGCGGCTGTGCCGATAGTCGGCAGCTGCAGCTGCTGCAGTAATGCGCCGTCACGCGTATACAACTCCACCATGCTCTGTGCGTCGGCGAGATAGTTGACGATCAGCGTGTCGTTCACCATGCTCACGCTATCGAGATTGTTTTTGCTCTCGGCAACAATGGTCTTCCAATGTTCGCGTTGCGGTTGGGCCAGATCCACTTCCACCACGCGGCCATTCGGGGCATCAAGCGTGGTGTGAATCCAGAAGCGTGTGCCGTCGTTATCGATGGGCGAGTAGACCGCATCGTCGACTGCGGCAATCGCAATGACGGGAGCATCGGGATCCTCAAGATCCTTTACGGCGAGCTCATTGTTTGGGCTTGAGCCGCGCGATTGATGGATCAGCAAATAGCGCCCATCATCGCTGACGGCAGCGCCGAGGTTGACCTCTTTGTCGTCGGGGCGATGAAATGCAAGTGTGTCCTCGCTCTGACGTGTTCTCAGCTTGTGAAAGAAGATTTTGTGGTAATAGTTCGTTGCCTTCAATGCTTCGTTATCAGGCGCATCGTAGCCTTCGTAGAAAAAGCCAGAGCTGTCCTTCAGCCATGCGGCTGTGCTGAATTTCGACCACTCGACGATGTCATGCAGATCGACGCCGGTCTCCACATCGCGCACATACCATTTCACCCAATCCGATCCTGCATCGGCGATGGAGTAAGCCGCAAACCGGCCATCGTCAGAGATGCTCAATCCACTAATGGCTATCGTCCCATCTGCAGACATCGTATTCGGGTCGAGCAGCACCTTCGGCTCGCCCTCTAAACCTTCCGTCCAGTACCAGACGTTCTGATTCTGCAGACCAGTGTTGTGTGAGTAGAAGTAACGCGTGCCACGCCTCCTCGGAAGCGTGTAACGCTCGAAGTCGATCAGCTCCATCAGCCGCGCATGCATGCGCTCGCGCCCGGGCACGGCATCCAATACACTGCGCGTCAGCCGGTTCTCTTCGGCGATCCATGTTGCCAGCTCGGGAGAATCAACGTCCTCCATCCAGCGGTAAGGATCGCTGACCTTCGTACCGAAGTAGTCGTCTACCTGATCGACGGTGCGGGCCTTCGGATAATTGAGCTTTGGTAGAGAGGGAAGAGTTTCAGGAACAGAGGCCATTCATTCGGACTATATCGCAATGGCGACATTCATTCTTTTGAAATCAGAAGAGGCCCGGTAGATGACCGGGCCTCTTCTTTGTACCTTCGCGCAGACCCGGGAGGAAGCGCGAAGCCTTTAAACCATTGGACTGTGCTGTTTGGATCTAGTCGCGATCGTGCCCATGTCTTTTGTAGTGTCCGTAGGCGTGACCCCGGCCATGGCCATCGTCGTCGTCCCGCCGACCCCAGTAGCCTCGGCGATAACGCCATCCGCGATCATCGCGGTCCCAGCCACCTTCGCGCCACGCCGCTCCGTAGTACGGTGGACGCGACCAGCGGCCTGGAGCCCAAACATATCGGCCCTGATAAGGAGCCCAGTATCCGGGCACCCATGCATACCCCACAGCCGGCATGGGAGGCGGAACCTCATAGCGGATCGGCGGAGGAGGCGTACCAATATAGATAGAAACCTGTCCAAAGGCAGGCGCAAAGGATGATGCGGCAAGAATGCCGCTAAGCAGCCATTTTGTTCTCATGATTCTCCTGGGTGGTTTTGCCACACTCAGCACGGATTGCAGAGTTCCAAGCTTGTGCGGCTCTTGATTCAGACCAGGAAAAAACTCTCGGATAGTTAGATCAAATTTCTTCTTCAAGTCCATCTAAGGGCCCCTTTTTCAACTATTAACTATGTGTGGAGCAACTCAGCAGCCAAACGGGAGCAAGGGAAAGAAAGCCCCGGCTGACTGCCGGGGCTTTCTTTTCTAAATGAGCCACAAATTGATCTAGCGGTGGTGATGATCCCAGTAATGGTCTCCGTGGTCTTCATGCGACCAGTAGCCCTCATGGACATGCCATCCATCCGGGTAATGGTCGTAGTGCGGATGCGCCCAGTAGGCACCTTCATACGGCGGGCGCTGCCACTCACCGCGTCTCCATACCCAGCGACGACCCTGTGGGACCCAATAGCCATCCACCCACACATAGCCGGGCGCCGGTATCGGAGGGGGAGCCTCATACCGCAAAGGCGGTGGCGGTGTGCCAATAGTGACTCCGACTGAGACTTGCCCGAATGCCGGCACGGCGAGTACCGACGCCAGAATGCTTCCCGTTATCCAAATTGTTTTCATTAACTTTTTCTCCGTACTGCTTGCTACCCGCAAAATACGATGCCTAACAGGTGATAAAGGGCTACCAAACAGGAACGGCCGCAAACCCGGATCGGGCTGCGGCCGTTCATAAAAAAGCGTTTAGCTGAGCGGCGGAACGTTGATCTGCTCGCCCACCTTGATCAGGTCCGGGTTGGAGATATTGTTAGCCGAAGCAATCTCGTTGTATTTGTTCGCATTGCCGTAGAAGAGCTTGCTGATCTTCGACAGATTGTCGCCGGGCTTTACCGTGTAAGGCTGGTCGGCGCCACCTGTGGTGACGATCTCATGCTTCAGGTCGGCATAGGTTGGGTCGGCGGCCTTGATCGCATCCCACACACGGTTGGCGACGACCTGCGAGGGCACTTCGGCCTTCAGGTGCAGCTGCTCTCCATCCAGCTCGACGGCATCCACCTTCGCGCCGAACTCCGAGAAGCTCTCAATGGTGGAGATGACGCCGCTGTACTTCTGCTTCAACTGATCCAGATCTGCCATGCTGTTTTCTCCTTGGTTGCTCCGGCACTGGCCGGGCGTTGTTTGTGCTCGAGTCCCGGCGAGCGAGTGGACGCAGAGACTCTCACGAGGCCGCGCCTGCTTGAAGGGGGCTGCGACTCCACGAGACGGTTTACTTCGAGAGGAACTTGCCGAGAACTGACTCTGCAAGACTGGCCATGCTGCTGCTCTGATCGCCGCCTGCTGCTGGCGCCTGACCGCTCTGCCCAAAGTGCTGAATGACCATGGGGAGGACAGTGGCGAGAGCCGTGGTGACCACCGCAGGCGATACACCGGCATGCTCGGCAGTCTTTTCGATCAATCCGCTGGCTCCTAGGCCCTGCTGCACTTGGTCCGGAGTCGCCGTCTGCGCCTGTCCGTTGAGCCAGCTTCCAACGTGGTCCGCCATGCCGTTGGCCTGGAGCGCGGAGAGTACTCCCTGAATGCCTTCGGGATGCGCGGTCAGAGCCTGAATAAAGCCGCCGGCTACCTTTGCCTGGTCGCTGTGCGAATCGTCGCCGGCCTGTCCTGCCAGTTGCTGAATGGTGTCAAGAATTCCCATGAATCGTTCTCCTAGCCAAAAAGTGGAAGTGCTGTGCTGGCCGCCATCATAGTCCCGCTACGCGCGGGAAGTGTTACTCAGCGTGAAAAATGCATGGCCCTCCCTAAGAGTGGGGCGGCGCAATAAGGGTTGCCGCAAAGATTTGCAGACAGGCAATTTACCTCGATGTCTTCCTGTGGGGCTAAACTGGCTCCATGAGCGACAAGAAAAACGCTATTTCCACTAAAGAGGCTCCTGCGGCCATCGGTCCTTACTCACAGGCCGTGCGCGTCGGCGACACGCTGTACACATCCGGGCAGGTTGCGCTGGACCCAGTTACCGGCCAGCTGGTCGCGGGCGGTATCGCCGAACAGACGACGCGTGTGTGCGAGAATCTGAAAGCCGTGCTGGCCGAGGCGGGTCTCGATCTGGTGCATGTGGTCAAGACGACCGTCTTTCTCAAGAGCATGGCTGACTTCGCCGCCATGAATGCCATTTATGAGAAGTACTTTGCTCCGGCAGGCGTCGTTCCCCCGGCGCGTTCGACAGTTGCCGTGGCTCAGTTGCCCAAGGATGCACTGGTGGAGATCGAAGTCATCGCCAAGGAAGCATCCTGAGGGTGTATCCATGTGGCGATCGATCCATCTAATCAAGTAGACAGTTAGGAGGATTCATGCCTGAGACAGAGCAGGGCAAGCCCCAGAAGATTCACAAGACCGAGGCGGAGTGGCGCGAGCTGCTGACGCCCGAGCAGTTCCATATCATGCGCGAGAAGGGAACAGAGCGTGCCTTTACCGGGGCTCTGCTGAACAATCACGAGACCGGCGTATATCAATGCGGTGCCTGCAATGCGCCGCTGTTTACTTCGGACAAGAAGTTCGATTCCGGCAGTGGCTGGCCCAGCTTTTGGCTGCCGATCTCAGCCGATGCGATTGCCGCCCATGAGGACAATACGCACGGCATGCGCCGGATCGAGGTGACCTGCGCGAACTGCGGAGCGCACCTGGGACACGTCTTTCCCGATGGTCCGAAGCCGACAGGAATGCGTTACTGCATCAATAGCGCGTCGCTGGCGTTTGAAAAGCAGTAGATCGCGACGAAGCACGAAAAGCCCCAGTCCGCGGGTGCGCCTGGGGCAATCTTCTTTCTAATGTGCGGTTTATTAACCCTTAACGATCTTGCCGGTCTTGATGCAGCTCGTGCATACGCGGACGCGCTTCGAGGTTCCGTCGACGACGGCCTTGACCGACTGCAGGTTGACGTTCCAGCGACGCCGCGTGGTGTTGTGGGCGTGCGAGATATTGTTGCCGAACTGCGGACCCTTGCCGCAAAGATCACATTTCTGAGCCATAACTTACTCCAATCCTTTTGTCGCCAGCCCCACCGGGCGAGATTCGCAGACTGGCAAAGGCCAGACAACGAACTCCGCTGTCCATTCCGGGTAGATCCTCGTCTTTTCGGGATGCCCGGTCTGCGGTCGGTACAGGCTCAAAGGCTTCAGCCATCGGCCTGATGGGTCACACTGCAGACGCTGTCCTAAATTCTAGCATCTCAGGCTTCTGTTTGCCACCTTATCCCACAATGCGATTTTGAAGAGGCGCATCCTGCTGCCGGGTTGGTATAGTGGTGTGGTTATTAGAGCCGGGGTAAGGCGAAGGCTCCATTTAAACGATTCAGGTGGGTGAAAACGGTTCCATGGAACGACGCGAAGTTCTCAAACTGCTCTCTTCGACGCTGGTCGTCTCAGCGTTCCCCGCCGATGCGCTGACCTTGTTCCGGGAGGCCCATGATCAGGCAGCGCAGTTGCCCGGTCTGAAGACCCTCAGCGCGCACCAGAATGCGACCGTTACCGCAATCGCAGAGCTGATTATTCCGGCAACTGATACGCCGGGTGCGCAAGGTGCGAAAGTCAACGAGTTTATCGACCTGCTGCTGACGGAATGGTTCGAGCCGACCGAGACGAAGCAGTTTCTTGCAGGACTCGATCAGGTAGACGTGAAGAGTCGCGCGCTGTACTCGGCGAATTTTGTCGATGCAAAGCCTGCACAGCAGCTGGAGCTGATGAAGCAGATGGACGATGCCGCAATGGAATTTGTCCGGAAACAGAGGGCTGCTTCGCACGCGCAGACGCTCCAGAGCGCGCAGGCCGCCGCGTTGCCCGATGTGCAGAAACCGGAACAGGCAGAGCAGGTGCCGGCAAACTTCTTCTACCAGATGAAGAAACTCACGCTGGTGGGTTATTACACCTCCGAGATCGGCTTCGAGAAGGAGTTGGGTAAGTCGATTATTCCGCCCAGCCATGCTGGCTGCGCTCCACTGACAGAGGTGTCGAAATGAAGGCTGGACAGGCAAATGCAAGTGCGAATGTGGTGACCGCGAAAGCGAATACCTATGACGCCATCGTGGTAGGCTCGGGCGTCAGTGGAGGCTGGGCCGCGAAGGAGTTGACGGAGAAAGGGCTGCAGACGCTGGTGCTCGAAGCTGGCCAGAGCATTGTTCCCGAGCGCGATTATGTCGAACACGTCCCAACATGGGATGTGAAGTTCCGGGGCATGCGTGATCGGCAGTATCAGAAGGTCCATCAGCCGATGCAGCGTCATATCGCCGACGAATGGAACGCAAAGTTTTTCGTCGACGACATTGAAAATCCTTACACCACGCCTGCAGACCAGCCCTACCTGTTTCTGCGCGGACGCCATGTCGGCGGCCGCTCAGTGATGTGGGGTCGGCAGAGCTATCGCTGGAGCGATCTTGACTTCGAGGCGAACCTGAAGGAAGGGATCGGCGTCGACTGGCCGGTCCGCTATAAGGACGTTGAGCCCTGGTACACCTATGTGGAGGACTTCATCGGTGTCAGCGGCCAGGCTGAAGGATTGCCGCAGCTTCCAGACGGCAAGTTTCTTCCGCCGATGGAGATGAACTGTGCTGAGATGGCCATACGCGACATGGTGGCGCAGAAGTTTCCCGACCGTCGCCTGACCATCGGACGCACGGCGATCCTTACCGTGCCGCACAACGGCCGTGCTGCGTGTCACTATTGTGGACCGTGCGCGCGCGGCTGTATTACGCGATCGTATTTCAGCAGCATCCACTCGACACTGCCTGCGGCTGAGGCTACGGGCAAGATGACGCTTCGTCCCTACAGCGTGGTGCACGGTCTGGTCTTCGACCGCAAAACGCGGCGCATTACGGGCGTGCGTGTCATCGATGCGCAGACGAAAGAGACAATGGAGTTCCACGCGAAGGTGGTCTTCCTGTGTGCCTCGACGCTGGAATCAGCGCGCATCCTGATGAATTCTGCGACGCCGGAGTTTTCGACCGGCCTTGCTAACTCGAGCGGTCAGCTGGGCCGCAACTTGATGGACCACATCTTCCACAGCGGCGCGAGTGGCGTGTTGCCAGGGCATGAGGATCGCCAGCAGATCGGCAACCGTCCCAACGGTATCTATATGCCCCGCTTCCGCAATGTCAAAGAGAAACACCCGAACTTCGTGCGTGGCTATGGCTACCAGGGTGGAGGCTCGCGTGAGGACTGGGGACGCGGCAGTGATCTACCCGGCTTTGGTGCAGACTTCAAGCACACGCTGCGCCAGCCCGGACCATGGCGGTTCACCTTCGCCGGCTTCGGTGAGTGCCTGCCGCACCCGGACAATCGCATGGAGATGAACAAGGAGAAGCTCGATGCCTGGGGCATCCCCACGCTCAAGATCAGCCACAAGTGGCGTGAGAATGAGCTGGCGATCTTCAAAGATGCGACGACGACGGCTGCCGAGATGTTGGAAGCGGCTGGAGCGAAGGACATCACGCTGATGACTACGCCATCATTACCCGGTGAGAGCATTCACGAGATGGGAAGCGCCCGTATGGGCCGCGATCCGAAGACGTCGGTGCTGAACCAGTGGAACCAGGCGCACGATATCAAGAACCTCTTCGTGACAGACGGGTCGTTCATGGCTTCGTCGGCATGTCAGAACCCATCGTTGACCTATATGGCGATGACCGCCCGCGCATGCGACTACGCGGTGAAGCAGATGAAACAGGGCAACCTGTAACGGTGGGGAAAAGGGGCATAGGCGAGGTACAGAGGATCGCCGATTTTCCTCAGAAGAAACGTGGAACATGCATCGTTTCTGTAGAGTGGAAGGATGCACTTCGACGCTCTGAATCGCCGTGACTTTCTTAAGCGTGCTGCCCTGGCCGCCGGTGCAACCGCGATACCTGCCACTGCCTGGAGCGCAGTTTCCGCACGGGCATCTGCGTTGCACCAAAGCGCATATGTCTTTGATGGCCACGTGCATGCGCTCGACCGCGAGTTTTACCACGGTGGCAACATCACTGACCGAGTCGATGCCGGTCAGTGGGATCTGCCGCGCGCAAAGGAAGGCGGGGTCGACGCGTTCTTCCTCTCGGTCTATGTGCCCGAGGAATACTATCCCGCACGCTACGAGACCAAGCAGGCGCTTCGCCGCATCGACCACGCACTTGACCAGTTGCAGAAAGCAAATCCGCAGCTTGGCCTTGCGATGGATGGCCGTGATCTGACGCGTCTGCGGCAGGAGAAGAGGATTGCCGCGGTACTCGATATTGAAGGCAGCTACGATCTCGACGGCGATCTTGATATCCTCCGCGCGCTGCATCGCCTTGGACTGCGCTCAGCGCAGATCTCTGCGCATAACTGGAATCAGCACTACGCCGATGCATGTTGCAGCCCCGCGCAATGGAACGGTCTTACAACGCACGGTCACGATGTTGTGCGCGAAATGAACCGGCTCGGCATGGTCATCAATGTGTCGCACTCGGCCGACACGACCATGGCGCAGGTCATTGACGCCAGCGAGCGTCCCGTCATCGCCACGCATCACGGTCTCCGTCAAGTCAACGACATTCCTCGTAATATGTCCGATGCGCTGCTCAAGAAGCTAATAGACCGCGGCGGTGTCATCGGCTTCCAAATTGGCAGCGAGTTCGCCTATCCACGCGAGTACGCATGGCTTACGGAGCACCGCAAGAAGACGTTCTGGGACACCACCAGCATTCCGGAGCGCACCAGAGGAAAAACAATTTATCAGATCGATGAGCTGATGGCTCCCAGCTTTCCCATGCTCGGTGCGGAGGTCCCGGACGAAGTCGCCATGCATATCGACGACTGGGTAGGTGTTGTGGACCGCGCCATCCAGCTTGTAGGCGAAGATGCTGTGGCCCTTGGCAGTGACTTCGACGGTGGCCCTACACTTGCGCGAGGAATGAGAGACGTGCGAGACCTGCCGATGATCACGGATGCCATGCTGAACCGCGGCTATAGCGAGGAACGCATCCGCAAATTTCTGGGCGGCAATCTGCGTCGGGTATTTTCCCAGGCAACGGCATGATGCTGCGTTTCGCTATAGCTCGCGAGAGCCTATGCCGACGTGAAACCCCGTATGTAAGGAGTATTCGGCGGCCGAGGTCCCGTCTCAAACATGGGTCCATGCGTTGAGCGGTACGTCATGTTCATGTACGGCGTCTCGACTCGACGGCCAACGGCGGAGTAGCGGCCGTCCGCCCAGTTTGAATCCATGTAGTGGTTCGTAATGCCTGTCGATAGCAGAAGCCGCTCTGCGTTGAACGGCTCCTTCCTCGTCAGCATCATCTCGATGATCCAGTGCGGGAAGGCGTTCGCCGCGTGATACTGCGAGATGGGGCCGGGGAAGCCAAGCATCGAGATGACCGTCGGGTCTTTCTGCCCTTCGATTTCACCAGCGTAGCTCCACCCACCGCCCTCGCCCGAGATGACCGCGCCATGCGTGCCATCGTTGTATTCCACGATGCATACGGCTGGGCGCTTGCTTTCGTGAAAGGCTCCCGGCTTCAGGTCACGGTCTTTCCGCACTGCTTCCAGCAAGCTGTTGGCCCAGGGCGTGCGCTCGACCCACGCCCACGTCTCGGGCCCGCGAATGGACTGCACCGACTTGACGCCCGTCTCGCCGCCCTTGCGACGATCGTGAAAGGACTGCAGCACATCAATGCAATGGAAGATGCCTCCCTCATCCGGAGCGGCTCCCACTACGATCGAGTTTCGGATTGGCGTACCGGCCGCAATATCGATCTCTGGCTTGCGGAAGTAAGTCGGGATGGAGGAGCCGCCGGTCAGCGGAAAGTTCAGCTCGCGCGATTTGTCGAACATCCACTTCGCGTCATCCCAGTTGTAGGAAAGATGCTTGTCATTAAACACTGGCACCGAGCGGTTGCTCTCTTCGAAAACCCGCATCACCTGCTGGTAGATCCACCAACGGGGCAACAGCCAGTGTCCCTTGAGATCAGTGGGATAGTTTCCATGCTCGCAGACGATGACAACGCCATCCACTGCAAGTTCCTTGCCGCCCAACGTGACGGCCTCACCCACTGTTTTGAAGATCGGAATGTTCTTCGCTTTGCACACCTTCTGGCCCAGCAGGCTCGTGTCGAACTGATGAATGTAAACCGATGCTACGTCCACTTGAGAAGGTGTGTGAGCGCCGTTCCACCAGTAACCGTCGATCAGCTTGTTGACGATCCAGTCCGCATGTGAAGTCGGCAGACCCCAATAGCTGACGAGACAGGCGATACGAGGCCGTCTCGGCGCACTCTGCGCAACCGCATCGGGAGCGATTCCAATCAAGGCTGCCATACCAGCCATGCCGGTTAGCTCCAGCATCGCACGCCGGGTGAGAAGAGAGTTCAATTCCATCGTTTTAGTGGCCGATGAATCGGCACTGGCTGCAGTTTCGATCTGTTCCTTGTTCATGATGGCTATTGGATCCTGTGGGTACAGGTTTATTCTCCTACAACAATGCAGCAACTTGCTTCTTTTCTGTTGAGTATCACTGCCGTGAACACGCTTCTGTGCTCAGCAGGCTGCTGGAAGGAGATGGAGTGATCTGAATCGGGAATCACAGGGCGACTGACAGTGCGATGCGTGCCCTCGCCCGACATGAATTGCGGAGCTTAGAAACAGAGGGTTACGGCACAAATGCCATATCACTTGTACAGAGATCTTCGTATGTAATTGAGAAGATGGTAGGCACGATTGGATTCGAACCAACGACCTCTACCGTGTCAAGATTACCACGTAACGCAACTTATTGAAACCAGTTGGCACAGACCGCACTCTAGGCTACTGATTACACAGAAAAAAGCTGCTATTGGACCCTTAATGGACCCTCAGTGGGCAGCTACCTTTCGGCGGTACAGACCAAGGGACGTCCAGGTTCCTTGCTTTTCTCCGCAGAGGAGGATGGGGTGGTAAGCAGCAATGGTGGCCAGGGGCTTCTTTCATTAGTGATCCCGCATCTCGGTTCGTACCTCCACCCTCGGACTGAACGGTAAATCCACGTCTTGAATCGGTTGCTTAACTCGTATGCGTGCGATGTGTAGCAGGTCTTTATTTTCGCCTAATTTTCGCTTATGATAGAGAGTGCCTCAGCGCCTCCACCGGAACGAACGATCTGACTGTTGAGGGCGTGGCTTGTATGCTGACAATGAAGGGGTTAAAGGAAAGCCTTGCCCTGAAAGAAGAGGATAAGAGAGATTTGGGGAGGCCTTACAAACTCGAATTGAGTCAACTCGAAGCGACCTACAACTGGGCGCTTAAAGCGGACATCGCTGAATTCTCGAAGGAAACGAGAAGTTCCGGCGAATCGCCGCTCTTGGCCATCGGCTCGGGCGGATCTCTGAGCACAGCTTGCCTCGTGGCCAGTCTTGAGCAGCGCCGAAAGGGCAATTTTGCGACTTTTGATTCGCCCTTGTTGGCTTCGGGAAACCCGCTGTTTCTGGCAGACGCGCGCATTTTCATTGTGAGCGCTCGGGGCCGGAACCCGGATGTGCTCGGTTTCGCCAGAAGTGCAATCGCCGCCGAACCTGTATCTGTCACCAGTCTCTGCTCCATGAAGGGATGCCCACTGACGGATGTGGTGGACTCATTCGACAGAGGCAAGGGGCTGGAATTCGCCTCGCCCGCCGGCAAGGATGGTTATCTGGCTACAAACTCATTGGTGGCCCTGAATACCATCGTGGCGCGGGCTTACGGCGGAGATAATGATCTTCCGCGCCGGTACCGAGAGCTGTTCGATCCGACTGGCCTAAGGCAGTCATTGGCCGAGCGCCACCAAGGTATTCCACCAGTTCAATCCGATGAGATTCTTCTTCTGTTCGGCCCGGATACCCGATCGGCTGCGGTTGACTTTGAATCGAAGTTCCACGAATCAGGACTAGCCAACGTACAACTGGCGGACTACCGGAACTTCGCTCATGGGCGGCATCTTTGGCTCGCGCAGCGCCCCAACACTACAGTCTTTCTCTTCATTTGCCCGAACGACAAAGCGATTGCCGACGCCACGCAAAAGCTACTCCCGAAGCCCGTTCATTGCGTAAGGGTTGAGACGTCATTTAGGGGAATCGCGGCAACCTTCGCAATGCAGGCGGCCGTATTCGAGATTGTCGCAGCATTTGGCGAGGATCGCGGTCGAGATCCTGGCCGTCCTGCCGTTCCTGTCTTTGGGCGAAAACTTTATCATCTGAACGCATTCCCGCAAGCGGCGAAGGATGTGCGTTCAGCATCCATCTTGCGAAAACAGCGTGCTCAGAAAAAGGTCGGGCTTCCCGAACTGTCGGCGGAACAGTGGGAGGGCGCCTACGACAGTTTCAAAAGACGCATATCTGGTCTTCGCTTTACGCAGTGCGTCGTCGATTACGACGGAACCATCTGCGATCATCGTGACCGCTTCACGGGCATTGCAGCAGGTACCACGAAGTCCCTCATTAGCCTGTTGGACGGCGGGTTTCCTCTCGGAGTGGCAACCGGACGAGGTAAATCGGTCAGAGAAACCTTGCGCCGCGCTCTTCCTAAACGGCTCTGGCATCTTGTGACGGTTGCGTTCTACAACGGAGCAATAGTGCTCCCTCTCAGCAGCAATCAGGATCTCAACGGCGATACCGAGCCAGCGCCCGCGTTGGCCGAGGTAGCGCAGGTCATCAGGGAAGGAAACATCCGTGCGATCAAGGTGACCGTGCGGCCTGTTCAAGTCACATTGGAGTTGGAGGATGCCACGTCCGCCGAACCCTTGTGGCAACTGGCCTCGGCGCTGCTCTCGAAAGCCAACAAAACAAATGTCCGCGTAGTAGCTTCTTCCCGATCCGTTGATATCGTCGAGGCGGAAACAAGCAAATTGAATATTCTGAAGAGTATGCCGGGAATTGCACGGTCTTCGGGCGCTGAAACGCTTTTCATCGGTGACAGGCCTGCGTGGCCTGGCAACGATTTCGAGTTGCTCGCCGGGCCGGGGTCGTTGAGTGTGGACGAAGTAGGATTTGACCTTGAGGCCGGTTGGAATCTCGCTCCCGCCGGAGTTTCGGGCAGCGCCGCACTGGTCTATTACTTCGCGCAAATCAAGAAATCGACGAAGTACTTCCGTCTCGCACTGGGGAGATCATGAATAACCAACTAGCGGAGGAACTGCTGAGTAAGGTCATGGGGTGGCAACCGGCGGATTTCAATCAGGTGGGTCTAGAACTCCAGGCTATGGCTTCGTATAAGTACGACGAGTATCAGCAGTTCTCACCCGGAATGCGCTTCACGGAGAGTCTAGCGCGCTGGCTCAGCCAGTTCACGCCCGACGAGCGACCGGTTGCGCTTGACTATATCCGCAAACACCTCGTTTTCATCTCTACCGCGGAGTTGAATCATCTGGTCTCCATCGCCTATCCAGACTGTATTCGCCCCCTGCTGCTGGATCTCGCTGCCAAGAAAGCTGGAATCGAACCGTGGAGGAAGAGGCAAATCGCTGCGTCAGATGCCTTTCGAGTCCTTCAGCGGAAGACCCTGTTCCTCGGCTTGAGTGACGGCGCCCGAACGGATGTCTTTCGCCGCGCGAACCCCCTGCTCACTAATGAGCAGGTGCGTCAGAGCCATGAACCAAGCCGGGAGCGCATCGACGGGCTCGTCAAGGATTTAAAGATCGCACTGAAAGACATGGGTGAGCCTGTTGCAGCTGAGGAGTCCACAGAACAGAGCGATCCTGCATTCGAAGTTGTGGTCCTGATGGATGACTTTTCCGCCAGTGGAATCAGCTATCTACGTTTGACCGAAGACGGGGCCGTCACCGGCAAGATTGGAAAGTTTCTTGTCAACCTTGCGAATCCCGAGAATCCTCTCTCAAAGTTGGTTGTGAAGGAGGGACGTGAGGTTATCCTCGTCCTTTATCTGGCGACGGCCAAGGTCGAAGAGAAGTTGATGGCCCAACGGAAGGCGCTTGAAGAGCGATTTGGCGTGAAGCTCAATATAATCGTTGTGCAACGCCTGCCGAACGAGACCATTCTAATTGAGGGCGCGAAGCCGGACATTGACGCTCTGATCAAGAAATATTACGACGATACCAACGAGACGGACGCCACACGGCTCGGGGGTACCGACCTCCGCTACGGATTTGCCGGTTGCGGACTACCACTGGTATTGAGTCACAATACTCCCAATAATTCGCTTGGGCTCTTGTGGGCGGACGGCCCGCAGATGCGATCTCTATTTCCCCGCGTCACACGCCACAAGGATTCGATATGAGAGAGCCGAGAAATCCGTTCCGTCTCCGCGCGGCGGAGGCCATCGAGAACGATGTCACGTTCCTGAAGCTGTTCGGCCCCGGCATGCTCGACCTTCTCGGAGACGATCCGCACTTGTGGGACAAACCTCAGTTGATTCGGAGCGCACCGGGCGCCGGAAAAACGACACTGCTTCGCCTCTTCACGCCAGCCGCGCTCGTGAACCTCCATGCCTTCAGAGACAACGCGGATCTGAAGGAACTCTATCAACGTATGGCGACTCTGGGCGTCATCAATGAGGGTGGACCGCAACTGCTCGGTGTCTTCTTGTCCTGCGCGCGTAATTACCGAATCCTTGATGATCTCGACTTCGAACCAGCCCGCAAGCAGCGTCTGCTTTTCGGACTTCTGAACGCTCGGATTGTCTTGGCAACGCTCCGAGCCAGCCTCCAGCTGAGAGGCCTTCGTTATCCTGAGGACCTTTCGCGCATCAAGGTATCGGCGGACGCGCCGACGGAGATTCGTGCTGGAGAGCCGGGAGCCACCTCAGGCGTTGAGCTCCACCGCTGGGCGACGGCCCTCGAAGAGAACGTATGTGACGCGATCGACAGCTTCGATGGCGGCGAACTCGCGTCTCTGCCGGGGAGCGATACGCTTCATTCGATCGGTCTGATGCGGCCGGGTGTGCTTACGGTCGATGGGCGACCCGTCGCAAGTCACCGATTGTTACTTCTCGACGACGTGCATCATCTTACGCACGGGCAACGGAGTTTGTTGCTCAAGACCGTTGCTGATATGCGGACCGGCGTGGGTGTCTGGTTGGCAGAGCGATTCGAAGCCCTTTCCACGGACGAGATGCTCGAAACAGGCGTGACCGAAGGACGGGACTACGACGGGGAAATATTGATCGAGCGCTTCTGGCGAGAGAGTGCGAACAAGTTCACTAACCTCCTCAACAGCGTGGCCGACCGACGTGCCAGTGCAGCTTTGACAGTGGAGGTGACCTCTCTCGATTCCTGCCTACAGGCCTCGCTGGACGGTACTGAGTGGCAGGGCAAGTACGAAGCGACGATTCCCGTCATCCGGGACCGCGTCACGAAGTTGTCGCGCGAGAGTACCCTCTTCCATGACTGGATAGAGGCACAGGAAAGACAGCCGGGGGGCATACGGGATCGTGCAATCGGGTGGCGCGTACTCGAGATTCTGATTTACCGCGAACTGCGGAACCAGCAAGCCTCATTTGACTTCCCTCTCAGCCCTGCGGATCTTAAGGAAAAGACCGATTCGAGTATTCGTGCCGCAGCCGAGTTGTTTCTTGCCCAGGAATTCCGCCTGCCCTACTACTTTGGGCCGAAGAAGCTAGCCAACCTGGCCTCATGGAATATCGAACAATTCATGCGCTTAGCCGGAGATGAGTTCGAGGAGGTCGTAGCATCCAGCCTGATCTCGAAGACGCCAACCCTTAACGCTGGCCGACAGGATGCGCTGCTGCGGGAAGCTTCGGAGTCTTTCTGGACGGAAATCCCGCGCCGAGCGCGCTACGGCGAGAGGGTTTATCAGTTGCTCACGTCGATCGGCAGATTCTGCCGGCAGAGGACCTACGAAGAGAATGCTCCTTACGACCCTGGTGTAACGGGAATCGCTATTTCCATGAAAGAGAGAGAACAGCTCCAGAGTAAGGAATTCCTCAAGAAGAACCCGGAGTATGGCCTTCTGGCTGACGTTTTGGCGGCAGCGATCGCCAATAATCTGCTCGAAGCTCAGCTAGACCGCCGGGTTAAAGGAAATACCTGGATGGTACTGAACCTCAATCGGTTACTCTGTGTGTCATACGATTTACCGCTGCAATACGGGGGCTTCAAGGAGCGCCCCTTGCGCGATCTTTATGTGTGGATGACAGCAGGATACGAGCCGAAGAAATCACTTCTTTGATATTTGATGGCAGGTAAGATGCCGGAACGATGGTCGACATACGCGCGCGCTGCTGGAACTGATCTTGAGGCTCTCTTTTCAAGCCATTTCAGTGGCTCACCCCGCAAGGTACGGTTTATTCTGGGCCGCGGCTTCGACCCCCGGATGCTTACGGGGCTGGCTCTACTTCGCCGCATCTGTCCATCGCTCTCCATTGAAGTCGTGCTTCTCACCTATGAGGAGGGGGATCAGTCTCCGTCCCGCGCGTACAACGAGGCAGTCCAGAAGAATCTGGAAGAACTGGGGAGAATTGTTCCGGCAACTCAGCTATCGAGCCGCAATATCAATATGTTTTCGGCTGAACGCAGACGCATGACGTCGAGGTCGGCCGAAGGACAATTCAAGACTGCCGACGAGTTTGCGGGCATCACCGATGTGATCGTGGACGTCAGCGCCTTACCGCGCAGCGTATTCCTGCCCATTGTGGCCAAACTGCTTCATATCATTGACGGCCAGACTTCTCCTCGGATGAACCTGTTCGTGCTAGCAGATGAGAACCATAGGATAGACAGCCTGATTCTTGAAGAAGGGCTCGACGAAGAAGCTGATTACATTCACACCTTCCGAGGCGACGCCGAGCGTGAGTCGGCGGCATCGAAACCGCGCGTCTGGTTTCCTCTTCTCGGGGAGAATCAGGCTACTCAGCTTCAGCGAATCTACGATCTGGTGCGGCCGTCGGAGGTATGCCCGTTGCTGCCAGCCCCATCGCAGAATCCACGACGGGGCGACAACCTGATCGTCGAGTATCGTGGGTTGCTTTTCGACAGCCTGCGGGTTGATCCCCGTAACTTCCTGTATGCATCAGAGACCAATCCGTTCGAGGTCTACCGCCAGCTGGTTCATGCTATTGAGCATTACGCAAAGTCTCTGGCTCCGCTAGGCGGATCGAACGCCATCGTCTCGGCTTTGTCTAGTAAACTGTTATCTATCGGGGCACTGCTCGCAGCTTATGAGTTGAAGCGAGTCGGCTCCAGAGTGGCGATTGCTCACATCGAAGCGCACGGACACCGAGTCGCTGTTGAGATGGAGGAACTGACTCGGCTTGCGAAAGACGGAGTCATCCACGGGCTATGGCTCGCCGGAGAGTGTTATGAAGACTAAGAAGCAGACTCCTCATCTCGTCAGTTCAGGATTCATCGCGCTGGATATCGTTCTTGGTCTCGAAGACCCGCAAACACCTCGCTTCTACACGGGCGGGACAACGGGAAATGTGACCGCCGCACTCTCCTACTTGGGCTGGGCGACAACTCCGATCAGCAGGCTCGCCGAAGATGATGCCGGCGAGTTTGTGAAAGCAGATCTAAAGCGATGGGGGGCCGACACCAACCACCTGATGGGCAATTCGCCGTGCCCGACACCGATTGTTGTCGAGAAGATTTTTCTCGGCAAGGACGGTGCTCCAAAGCATCGCTTTCTTTGGACATGTCCTGATTGCGGAGCCTACCTTCCAAGCTATCGTCCCGTATTGACTGAGACAGTCGAAGGCCTTCGGGCGAGTATGGATAAGGCGTGTGTATTTTTCACTGACCGGGTGTCGCGTTCAACCCTCGTGCTGGCGGAGCACTTCAAGAAGAATGATGCCGTTGTTGTCTTTGAGCCCTCAGGGGTTGGAGATCCGGCCCAATTCGTTGAGATGCTCCAGCTGTGTGATGTGCTCAAATACTCAGATCAACGGGCGAAGGGGTTCAGCGATCTTCTTAGCGACAATAAGGCTTTTCTTGAAATCCAGACACTCGGTGCCGAAGGGCTTCGCTTCCAGCTACGCGGGCAGCGAAGAATGAAGTCCTGGGCGGCATTGTCCTCTTACGATGTGGACGTGAAGGATACTGCAGGTGCTGGAGACTGGACGACTGTTGGCCTTATTCATCGGTTGTTCGAGGAGGGAAGGCAATCGCTGAGGAGTTTAACCAAGGCGCAAGTTGCGGAGGCGCTGCAATACGGCCAAGCACTGGCAGCCCTCAATTGCCAATTTGAAGGCGCACGAGGGGCGATGTATCAGCTTCCGCAGTCGCGTTTCTTTGAAAAGCTTAAGGGCCTCATCCTTAAGAAATCCAGGAGTTATCTTTCGGATAAGCCTGAGGAAGTCGGAGTCGGCCGTCTCATTCCAACAAAGGTGTGCCCAAGCTGCAGTGAAAGCAGAATGGATTGGTCAATCGACTCGCGCGAAGGAGCTGTTGCTAAACTGGCCTCTTCACGATAGAGCAAGCGTTCCATTGGATTGAATGGCGGGCGCACTCGGCCTCTCCAATCCACACTGTCCCCCTGGTCGTACACTGACTGTAATGGTACGTAACGGCGGGCAACGGATTAGTGAGATCACGAGGCAAGAGATCGTCGATCGCATTCTCATGCAAACCCCTGCGGATTTTCCGGGCCGCTTTGGGCTCATTCCGTTTCTCAAGCGCGTGTGGCCGCTGAGCCAAATGCCCTCAACCGATAGTCGCTTCAAAGATGCGGAGGGCGACATTTGGCAGCACATGGTCAACAATGACGACTGGACCATGCACGACCTGCTGGTAAGCCGACTGAAAATCTTGGGGATTCCTGATCAGAAGTTCGGCGTCTTCCTCGAAACTCTTGTACATCCGCTCAACATCCCAGACAGAGCAAGTCAGGAGGAACGGGTGGAGTGGATCAACAAGGAACTGGTGAACGATGCCTTCGAGCTCCGGAAGACTGAGGAGATTTCATCGCGCCCGATTTATAAGCTCTCGCCTATAGGCGGCGGAGAGCTTGGTAACGCTTACGAAGTGGTGCTCTCGTTTGCAGGCGAGGACAGGACCTATGTCGAGCAGGTTGCTGAGATTCTGAAAGCCCACGATGTAGCCCTCTTCTATGACAACTACGAGGAGGCATCCTTATGGGGCAAGAACCTTGTCGAGCATCTCCACAAGGTGTATAGCGGCTCAGGCCGGTACTGCGTGATGTTCATTTCTGCCGCTTATGCCCAAAAGGTGTGGCCGACACACGAGCGGCGAAGCGCGTTTGAAAAAGCCATCGAATCGAAGGAGGAGTACATCCTTCCGGCACGCTTTGATGACACCGAGATACCAGGTCTCCATAAGCACATTGGCTATGTCGACCTTCGCCGCAAAACGCCGAAGGAACTTGCGAAGCTCATCATGCAGAAACTCGGCCACTCTGTCGATGGATTCGAGAGCAATGATCCTTTTCCGAAGATAAGTAACGACGAGATTCCTTTTTAGCGTGTCGCCGTTGCTCTCCGAACATTGTGCAGAAGGAGGCCTTTATCCTTTATCAAAAAACAAAGAAGTATCCTCCTTTCGACCTCTCTCAGATCAATGGCGAAGTCCCATATTTTGCTCAGCTGCTGGCTCATGCTATCGCTCAGCTCAAAGAACTTCCTGATTTCTCCGAAGACACCAAGATTGCCGTGATGTCTGATTTCAGCGGCGAACACAGGGGCGCCAGCTTCAATACCTATTCGTTCCTGATTATGGCCTACAACAAGGTCGGCCCATTCCAAACCCATAGTGAGGCTTTGCGCCGACACTACGGTCTATCCGAGCCTTTTAGTGAGTTCGCATTTAAAGATTTGACGTTTGGTCCACGTAGCCGAGCGTTGCCAGACTTTCTGCAGTTGGTAGATAGCTTCATACACGGCGCGGTCATCACGATTGCCATCGATAAGCAAATCGGTACGGTATTCGGGCCCTCAAAAAAGGAAGCCCATGCGTTCATTCAGAAACAACTCGCCGACTTGGAACTCGGGCAATGGAAAGGGGAAACCGCCGAGAAGGTTCTCCGCGTCTGTCACTCGATCGCCGTGTTTGTAGTCCTGACGACAGAGGAAAACCAACGCCTCCTGTGGTACTGCGACGACGATGCGATCAATGAAGATGCCAGGGATCGGGAATTCAAGGATACCCAAAACATCTTTCTTCGGACGTTGGGTATGTACTGTAAGCATCGGTTCGACCTCGTGGGCTTCGGCAAATCATTCGATGGGAAAAGCCATCTGGATGATCTGTTGAGCATTCCAGACCTTGCGGCGGGCATAGTCCAAGATCTCCTTCAAGCCCACAGTACCGGCAAGGATGAGATCGCAGGCGGTCAGGAAAAGGCTGAACTCATCAAATGGATTGCCTTACAAGGAAAATTTCTTTCTAAGATCACAATCCAAATTAGTAGGCTCGCAAATGGCGAGCTCGGCAGCGGGGTGGTCGCAATTACGCCCGCAAAGCCCGTTGAGTAGTGATGTCATGGTGCTGGATGCGGTTGGTGCTTCGACGAGCTAGTCGTCGAACGAGACGCTTGCCTCGAATGGCCTTCGGCTTCCGTCATAGGTGAAGTTGTAGGTTCCAGCGGTTGTCGGCTTCAGCTGGATTGCTGGCCAATCCGAGTAAAACCACGCTTCGGGATACGCCGATTTTTCGAAGCGCTCCAGCTTGCTAATCTTCCAGTCTGTTTGTTTGGTGATTCGGAAACCACAAAACTGCTTCTTGTACCGGAAAACTTTTGCCCCTCCTGTGACCCAGATCAGCAGGCCGGTTTCTTCCAGTTGACGACGATGGGTAATTCGATGCCTGGAGGCATTGGCCCCGCTGATATCTTAAACGGATGCATGGCTCAGATTCCCGAATGCACGGGTGCATGCTTGCTGCCGATATCGCCGTCGCTCTTTAGTCGAGAATCCAGAAGTGAATCAGGCGTGAATTCTGCTGATCGATGGCTCGCCCAAGCCGGACTGTCCTTGCGGTAAATATAGTTAACGTTCTATTCACATTGTTTGGAAATAATCTTTTTTACAGTCGAGGGAGCTATCAATGAACTTAGCCACGCGTGTGCGATCGCGTTTTGGCTCTGAAGAAAACGTGCGCAGCAATGATTGAGGTTGCTCTATCCGAGGATCCGCGCTGGCAGACGGTTGAACGCATTCTTCAATCCTCCTCGTTTCGCAAGGCTCCCCGCCTATCTCAGTTGCTCTGTTATCTGGCGGAACACACGCTTCTCAATGAAAAAGATCACCTGACGGAAGCCGCAATTGCTCTCCATGTTTTTGGTCGCACCGATAGGTTTGATCCCGCAATAGACACTATCGTTCGAGCGCAGATGATGCGATTGCGCCATAAGCTGGAGCACAGTGCCACCGAAGCGCATCCGACATCGGAGCATTTTCGCATCGTCATTCCCAAAGGCGAGTATCTAGTTCGATTTGATGCGGTCGAGGAGGCCTATCCTTCCCCCCCGAAACAGCCAAAATTATCAGAATCCATAGAGGTCCCGAAGATCTCAATTCCAGACCCATCTCTTCAAGAGGAATTGCGTCCTCCATTAGAGCAGCGATCGCAAGCACTAGAACACTGGCCGATTTGGCGTCATCTTGTCTTGGTGATGGCCATTGGACTGATTGCGGTTGGCGGATTCATTGGGGGCGTACGCTTTGGACGTAGATCAGACGGAAGGAGAATGTCAGGTGACAACAACCCCCTCTGGAACACGCTGTTCCTGCCGAACCAGAAGACAATATATATTGCTCCAGACACCGGTCTCGTCCTGCTGCATCGTCTCACGCGCAACAATGCCACAGGCCTGTCAGAGTATCTTCACCGGGACTTCAAGAATGAGATGCGCAATCTGCCAGAAGGTTCAGTCGCTGATGCGCTGGAGATTGCTGATCGCCGATATACCTCGGCAGTCGATATCAAATCGGTGTCTCACTTCAGTCGTCTGGCAATAAGCAATCAAAGTACGCTCGTTCCCTTATTCGCACGTGATGTGCGGATGGATGATCTCAAGCAGGCGAATATCATTCTTTGCGGAGCGCGCTATTCCAACCCTTGGCACGAGCTCTTCGAACCGGAACTGAATTTTGTGGGAAACATGGATATGGCCAACCATGCCTACAGTTTTCTGAACAGACATCCGAACCCAGGCGAACCAGCCGCGTATGTTGCGCCATGGACCGGCAGGGAGATGTTGGGCTATATCGCTCTTGTCCCAGGGCTCAACAGTAAAGGTAATGTCCTGATCATTGAAGGGAGTTCCGTTGGCGGAGGAGAGGCCGCGGCCGATTTTCTGTTCAATGATGCTCAACTGCTCTCCTTCCTGACCAAGCTCCAACGCAGAGACGGGACCTTGCCTTATTTCGAGGTACTTCTGAAGAGCAGCAGCATCGATGGCAACGCCGGCCCTCTCCAGATTCTGGCGTACCGCATTCATTCCTGATGCCCCAGTATTGCCCCGCTCTAGCCTCACCTTGCCCCAAGTCTTAAAAGTAAGAGCAAATAACTGGATGTGCTGTCTCTTTCTACAGACGGCTTGAATTTGTCTTGCCCTGGACGGCATGAGCGTGCGGCTCCGAGAATCTCGAGGCGATGATGAATCATTGATGAAAAAAATAGATTTCCCGCATCATCTGCCTGAAATGCACATGCCGTAATTGGCTGATTATGAATGTTTTGTGCCGATGTATCAGTTCGGTGACGTCACATTGTTACTGCCGGGCCTTGACTGGATTGCGGTTTCCCTTCTCGACACACTGATCCCAACCGCACCAACTCATTACCAAGCACAAGCACTTTGAAAGGGATATCCCGGTGAAACGCATCGCCGCATTAATTATCTTGATCTGCTCGGCTGCATTGCTAAAGGCGCAGTCATCGAGAGATCAATACATCTCAGGCACAGTTCTGGATTCGTCAGGAGCAGCAATGCCCCATGTTGCGGTTACCGCGATTAACCAGAACACCAGCTTCACTCGTTCCACCTCGACCAATGATCATGGAGAGTATCTGTTTCCGGGCATGCCAGTAGGCCTGTATCGACTGTTGGTATCAGCCCCTGGGTTCAAGAAGTATCAGGCATCGAACATCGAAGTCACAATTGGGCAGAACGCTCACTTCGATATTCCGCTTTCTGTCGGCGATGACAACGTGGTTGTTACGGTGACAGACAGTGCGCTCAAGGTGGATACAACAAACGGGCAGGTTAGCCACCTCATTACGGGTGAGGAGGCTAGCGAGATTGAGCTCAATGGAAGAAATTACGTCCAGCTGCTGGAGATGCTTCCGGGAATTTCGACAACCTATAACAGCGGCTTCGCCCTTTACAACAACTACGGGGGAAGCATTGGTGCGATATCGATCAACGGACAGCGCCCAGGGACCAATGCATGGTATCTCGATGGCGCCACCAACGTGGACACCGGCTCGGGCGGTAGCGCTCTGGTCAGCATCAACCCCGACGCTATCGGCCAGATGCGTGTCATGACTGCGAATTACAGTGCGGAGTATGGCGGCAATTCAGGTGGTGTGATTAACGTAGCCGTTAAATCAGGAGCGAAACAGTTCCATGGGACCGTCTACGAGTACTTCCGCAACGATGCGATTCAGGCTTACGCCTACAACTCCATCGCAAAACCGGAGCTGCGGTACAACTCTTTCGGCGGCAATATATCCGGTCCCGTCGTTATCCCAGGACTGTTCCACAAAAACGACGGGAAGCTCTTCTTCTTCTTCGGTGTGGATTATCGCCGGCAGCTGCAGGGCAGTACGAACACATGGACCGTGCCTCTGGACGCCTACCGCAACGGTGATTTTTCCTCATTGAAGGAAACCTCATGGCCGAAGGATCCGCTTACCGGCAAGGTCTTTCCCGGGGGCATCGTTCCGAAGTCGCGCTGGAACTCCAGTTCGTCGCGGCTTTTACAGAACTATCCGCATCCTTTACCGCGGTTGGCAAGCCAGACCGGAAGCAACTTTATCTTCAATACTGTCGCTCCGATCAATATGGATGAGTATCTCGTGCGGATCGATTACAACCTCAACAGCAAAAATCAGCTGATGTTCCACTACTATGGCGACAATTTGCTGACGACTCTGAACCAGACGGCCGTCAATACCTACGAGCGGTCTATGCCTGGCAAGAGTATCAGCCTCCAGTGGACCTTTGCTCCGACCTCAAGGCTGGTCAACGTCGCGCAGATCAGCTATTCGGGCGATACCGTGGACAACACTCGGCACTACGCCCCGAATCCGCTCTTCGTGAACGACGATACGCGCACAGGGCAGGGAGTCACCTATCCGACCATCTTTCCTTATGCCGCACAAATTAACGTCATCCCGAATCTCTATTTGTCGGGATTCAACACACTCTATTCGACACCGGTCGTGTATCGCGGATCCATTGGCGTCTATGATTTCCGGGATGACCTCACAGCCGTTCTCTCCAATCACACGCTAAAGGTCGGTATCGACTACTACATGAACCACAAGAATCAGAACAACGTGCCGGTCGTGAACGGGTCCTTCACCTTCAACACAACCTCGCGCCCTTCAGGGCCGACCGCTACGACGGGCAATTCAGTAGCCGATGCTCTCATCGGAAACTTCTACTCCTACACAGAGGCCAGTGGAGTGCAACAGGGGCGCTTCCGTTTCACGCAGATAGAACCCTACGTACAGGACGACTGGCGCGTGACCCGCAGGCTCACGTTGAATCTCGGTCTTCGCTGGGCTTACATGCAGCCCCAGTACAGCCTCTGGAACAACACCTCGGTTTTTCTGCCGGAGTATTATGATCCCTCGCAAGCCGTGCAGATCAACAAGTCAACCGGGGCCATCATCGCGGGAAGCGGCAACATATACAATGGATTGGTTCTTCCCGGAACGGGCTTTCCTCAGTCGGCCATCCCTTATATTCAGGGGGCGACCAACCCTGCCGTCACAGCTTTGTTCAAAGGACTCTCTCGAGGAATAGCGGATACTCCATGGAATACCTGGGAGCCACGGCTTGGGTTGGCCTATGACCTCTATGGCGATGGCAAGACCGTATTGAAGGGCGGATACGGCATCTTCTATGAGCGGGTTCAAGGAAATACCTTTATCGCTTCGGTAGCGAATCCTCCTTTTGTTCAACAACCCCTTCTCTATTACGGAAATGTGGATAATCCTACGGGAGGAGCCTTGCAGAGCTTTCCCGGAGCGATCAATGCCTCTCATCGTCTGGACGTAAGCGTCCCGCGCACGATGAACTACAGCTTCGGCATTCAACAAGCGCTGGGCGATTCTACTGTGCTCTATCTGAGTTATGTAGGTTCGAGCGCCAGCCGCCTTCAATACATGCCCGACATCAACCAGTTGCCAGCGGGAACACTCACCGCGCCCGCGAATAAAAACGTCAACGTGAATGCGCTTCGTCCTTATCGCGGATACACCAATATCTACGAGTACACGACTGGCGCCATCTTCAATTACAACTCGCTTCAGGCGCAGTTACGCAAGAGATTTGCTCACAGCGGTACCCTCAATCTGGCCTATACCTGGTCCAGAGGATTGACGGATGCCAACTCCTTCAACTACACGCCGCAGGATAGCTATAACGTCATGAACGATTACGGGCCGTCCTCTTACAACCGTGGCCAGATCTTTGTCGCCAGCTATGTCTATCCTCTCCCCTTCTGGGTTCATGGAAGAAACTGGTATCAAAAAATGCTAGGCGGATGGCAGATCTCGGGAGTCGACAAGATCCAGAGCGGTCTTCCAATCAATATCACGATGAGCAACGATGTGGCGGGCACTGGAACAGCCGGCTCTCAGAGACCCGATCGCGTTCTGAACAACCTATACCTGCATGACGACCGAAAGCAATGGCTGAATCCTAATGCATTCACGACGCCGGTATCAGGAGGCTTCGGCAATCTGAGCGCTTATGCCGCTCAGTTGCCGCTCTTTTCTAGCTGGGACGTTGCCGTTCAAAAATCCTACACCTTTGAAGGTAGCTTTTCAGCGAGTCTGCGTGCGGAGCTCTTCAATGTTCCGAATCATCTTTCCTACACAGGTGTGACGACCAATACCAGTTCTTCGGCATTCGGCCAGGTAACCGGTGCTACTGATCCCCGCACCTTGTCACTGGCACTCAAGATCAGGTTCTGATCGTAAGACACGCCAGGAAGATACCTGTAGCATCCGCCTTGGAATTTCACCAGGGCGGATACTGCAGCACGTTCTTGTGAAGACTTTAGCGGACTGATTCTTAGTTCGACGATTTCGAAGTGGAGAAGATTTTGAACAGAAGAGATTTTCTTCGAAACGCCGCACTTGGTGTGGCAGCCCCCGGCGCAGTATCGACAAACGCAGCTGCTTTGGTATCGATGCCCGAGCAGGCATACTCCGCAATTCGATTTGGTGTTATCGCGGACCTGCATCACGATTTTACGTTTGATGCACCCCGGAGATTGGAAGCCTTCGTCCGGGAGATGAATGAGCTAAAACCAGACTTCATTCTGGATCTCGGGGATTTCTGCTGTCCTGTCGAAAAGAACAGGAACATTGTCGATATATGGAATGGCTTCCCAGGCACGAAGCACCACGTGATCGGGAACCATGAGATGGATCAGAGATGCACGCGAGAACAAGTGGTCGACTTCTGGAAGATGCCAGGCCGGTACTACAGCTTCGACCAAAATGGCTTTCACTTCGTTGTCCTGGATGGAAACGACCCCGATCCGAGGAACCCTGACGAGCGATATCCAGCCGGGATCGATAGCAGGCAACTGGAGTGGCTGAGAGGGGATCTGTCCAGCACGAAACTACCCACGATCGTCTTCTGCCACCAGGGCTTCGACAATTCAGCCGTTCGCAATCGAGAGTCGGTCCGTATCTTGCTGGAAAACACACATAGCAGGGAAGGAAACGGCAAAGTTGTCGCTGTATTCTCGGGACACTTTCATAATGACTACTACAACCTCATCAATGGAATTCACTATATTCAAATCAATAGCGCTACGTATCAGTGGTGCGGCGAAGGGGTAAATAACGACTCATTCGCCGCTGCAACTCTAAAATCGCATCCACTGATGAAGCACATGGCTTACTATCAGGATCCTCTGTGGGCCTATATCGAGATTGATGCAGACGGAATTTTGAAGGTCCGCGGAAGGAAAACCAATTGGATGGGAAAGTCACCTCGTGACCTCAAGCTTGCCGAACACGATTGGGACTATCCTCCGAAACCCGGTATATCAAGCAGGCAACTTCGTTTATCTCGAATATGAGGGTTAGAAATGTTACGTCGTAGTGGTTGAACCTCGTTAGCTCAATGTGGATATAGTTGCTACCGTGTCGTGCAACCTTTCGGAGGAAGTCGGAAGGTGGGATCGGCCAAGCCGGAGGCGCTGCGCAGAACCTGCTTACACATAAACGATCGAATCCTGACCAAAGGAACTCCGGGAACTCGAGGGGGATTGATTCGGCGCCGCGAGTATCCGATCATTCCGCCGAAGACGGAATACAACCTCAGGGGAGTTCATGGAGTGGTTCCAGATTCCGGTGGTTCCCGGCAATCAGCTCAACACGGCATCAACTGGTCTGCGTGACGAAAAAGGAAGGTCCGGTCCGTATCCGAACCGCATCACCAGGTCGGGCCGCTTGCCGGAGGCGCCAACGAGCGCAGCCAACTCTGGGCGGAGGCGCGCAACCTCCACCGGTTGGTTAACGAATGAGGTGCGCAGGCCAAGGCTCGTCGCCGCAAGGGCAAAACGCTGGCAGGCACGGCCCACTGCAACCCAATGCGCCCGATCCTCTCGGTCGCCGAAGAACACAGCGATTCCGGAAGCCGTGTCGATCTGATGGCCATATTTTCGATTCTCCGCTGTGGCTCTGAAAAACAGGTCGAAGGCGCCGCGCCCAAGCTGGTCGGGGAGAATCGGATTGCCGCTTGCTGCTGCGAAAAGCCCGTCTCCCATTTTCATGGCAAGTCTCGGATTGAAGCGCAGCCAATGCTTCAACTCCGCCATAAAGGCAGGATCGGCCATCTGCGCGCCGTTTCCTGCAATCACGAGATCGCGAATGCGGTCGATGCCCGGCCGCTCGGTGACGAGCACGAGGGCAACGCCCGGCATCTTAGCCTCTCGCTCCAACGTCATGAGGTCGACGACCGAGACACGGCGTCCATCGAAGTCGGCGCGCGTGGACTGACGCCGTGGAATGGCGGCAAACAATGGACTGAGTCGTGGTGCGCCCTCCGCAAACGTGTAATGGACGGAGCCCTCTTCTTCGGGCTCGATCTCCCCCGGCCGCCCCGTGCTTTCAGCGGCAATCCGCAAGGTCTCCGCAGCGCAGCCCATGCTGACAAACATGTGGTGGTCGTTGGGGTCTACAACGGGGGTCGCGCGGGACAGATCCGGCGAAATCACGATGGCGTGCTCGTCGACAGCGAATCGCCAGGGTTGAGTATTGTGTCCGCTAGGAGCGAGCACCGCATAGCGGATAAGATCGCGCAGCGTCGGGTCATGCGGCAACTGCGCACGCAGCGTCGCAACATGGGTGTTATATTCGCCCATCGATCCCGTTGCTGCGCGCCAACCCAGGGTGCCCACACCACCGCCGAACGCCAACATTCCAGCCGTTCCGGTAATGAAGCCGCGTCTGTTCATGCGTTCCCTTCGTACGGAAAGTATAGTCAAATGACCAACGCAATCTCGATGACCGAAAGTTGATAGCGTCACAAGTCTGCTGTGGTGCGGCATCTGGACTGTGCCTGAACGACGCGCGGCAACTCGAATGACAAGCGGCCACGTGGCGATCTTCACCGTCAACCGGCAAGTAGAGGGATCGCAACCGCAATCCCAAGCTTACACACTGACCACTACTCGCTCTGTGAACGCTGGCGTTTCTGCACTCAATTCTTATAAAGACAGTGCAAAGCCCAGACAGCATTTTCGATAAGAGTGCATTGCCTGCAACAAGGCGACCAGAGGAGGTGTCAATGTTCGTCGAACCACTCATAGATGGTTGGGAGTAGGAATAGGGTAAGCAGCGTGGAACTAACTAGTCCGCCGATAACGACTGTTGCGAGCGGGCGTTGTACTTCGGCTCCCGTTGAAGTCGAAATGGCCATGGGGATGAATCCCAGGCTTGCTACGAGTGCCGTCATCAGCACTGGCCGTAGACGCCGTTGTGCCCCATGAAGGACGGCGATATCCATAGATTCACCAGCGTCCCGCAATTGGTTGATGGAACTGACTAGTACGACGCCGTTTAGCACCGCGACCCCTAAGAGCGCGATAAAGCCAACTGATGCCGAGAGATTGAGGTTGAGATGAAATATCCATAAAGCGGCAATGCCGCCTACAAGTGCAAACGGCACGTTGATCAGAATCAGGAGGGCCTGTTTGAAGGAGTGGAAGGTCATATAGAGAAGGCCGCAGACGATTCCGAGCGCCAGTGGGATGACCAGCAAAAGCCGCTGCATGGCTCGCTGCTGGTTTTCGAACTGACCTCCGTAAGTGATTGTGTAGCCAGCGGGCAACTGCACGTTGCGACCGACCTTTTGCTGGACCTCTTCGACGAAGCTGCCAAGATCGCGGCCTCGTACATTTGACATGACGACGATACGCCTCTGTCCCTGTTCGCGGTTGATCTTCTCTGCGCCACGCGACACGAGGACGTCTGCAATCTGCCCCAGGGTCACTGTTTCTCCTCCTGGAGCGTGCAGCGGAATCTCACTCATGGATTGTGCATCGGTTCGATATCGATCGGGTAGACGAAGCGCGATGGTGTAGCGCCGTTGGCCTTCGATCACTTCGGAGGCAATAGCTCCCGAAGCGCCAGCTTCTACAGCTTGCTGTACATCAGATACGTTCAAACCGTATCGTGCGAGCGCATCTCTGCGGATCTGGACACTCAGCTCGGCTACGCCGGAGTTGATCTCCATCTGGGCGTCTGCCGCTCCTTGTATGGTGTTTACCTGGCGTAATACCTGCTGCGCCAGCGAATCGAGTTGCTGGAAGTCATCGCCAAAGATCTTGATAGCCAGATCGGCCTTCACTCCAGAGACGGTCTCGTCCAGCCGCATGGCCATCGGCTGGGTAAAGTCGTAGCTAATGCCGGGAATCTTTGCCAGAGCTTTATCCATGGCATCGATCAGCTCTTCCTTTGTGTGGAACCGCGTCCACTGCCTAGTGGGGGTCAGAGCAACATACACATCGCCTTCGTTGATCCCCATGGCCTCGGTGGCAAAGTCCGGGCGGCCGATCTTGGTGGTGACGTCTTGGATCTCCGGGAAGGCGCGCAACGCTTTCTCGACGCGCTTTGAGATCTCGATGGAGTCCGTGAGCGAGATGCCGGGAAGCTTGCGCGTCTCAACCAGGATGGACCCTTCATCGAGACGCGGCATGAACTCGGTGCCGATAAACGCCAGAGAGGCCAGCGAGCCTATCATGACGAGAGCCATTGCGGTGATGACGGCAATGCGATGACGAATCACCCAGGACAGGCCTGTGGTGTAACGCTGGCTCAGTCGATCCATCCAATGATGTGTGTTGGTCTCGTTCTTCTTGCGGCGAAGGCCTTTGCGGAAGACAAACGAGCTGAGCACAGGGATTACCGTAAGAGCGAGCAGCAGCGAACCTAGCAGCGCCGTGCAGACCGTAATCGCCATCGGCCGGAACATGCGGCCTTCCAATCCCTGCAGAAAGAGGATCGGGAGATAGACGGCTATGATAATGCCGACGCCGAACGCCATGGGGCGGGCTACTTCCAAGCCGGACGTTAATATGGAGGTCATGCCATCTTCTTCGTGCCCGTGTTCGTGCATGCGATGCACGGAGTTCTCGATCATGACGACGGCACCGTCGACGATCATGCCGAAGTCGATCGCGCCCAGGCTCATCAGGTTTGCGCTGATGCCGAAGAGCTTCATCCCCAGGAAGCTGAAGAGCAGCGAAAGCGGAATGATCGAGGCTGTCACCAGTGCCGCGCGAAAGCTGCCGAGAAAGAGCAGCAGAACCACCGTGACGAGGATGAAGCCCTCAAAGAGATTGTGCTCGACGGTGTGAATGGTCCCGTCGATTACGGTCGATTGATCGTAGAAGGGCTCGAGCGTGATTCCGGCAAGAAGATGCAGGCCGGCGATCTTCTGCTTCACCTGTTCGATGACCTGTTTGCCGTTCTCGCCCTTCAACATGATGACCATGCCGGAGATGGATTCGCCGTTGCGCAGCACAGCTCCCTGGCGCGGTGCCGGACCGATCTTCACCTCGGCGACATCGTGCAGCATCACCGGCGCGCCTTGATTGGCGAGCAAGACGATATTGCCGATGTCGGCGACAGTGGACGTCCGTCCCAGACCGCGCAGCGTGTACTGTTCATACGCATGCTCGATGTAGCCGCCCCCAAAGTTGGTGTTGTTTTCGGCGACCCGCGTGGCAACGTCCTTGAGCGTCAGACCGTACTGCTGGAGAAGGGCCGGATCGACCCTGATCTGATATTGCCTTGTCTCGCCGCCCCAGGTATTCACGTCGCTGACTCCCGGAACGGTCCGCAGCCATGGCTTGATCTGCCACTCCTGCACATCCTTCAGCTCCATGGGAGTGAGCCCGCCCCCTTTCAGCGTGTACTGGTACAGCTCTCCGAAGGCGGTAGATGGCGGACTCAATATGGGTTGAATGCCTGCGGGCAGAGAGGTTGTCACCTGTTGCAGGCGCTCGTTGACCAGCTGGCGCGCAAAGTAAGTGGGAACGCCGTCGTCGAAGACCACCGTCACCATGGAGAGGCCCAGTTTGGAGAGCGAACGCACCTCCAACTGGTTGGGCATTCCCATCAACGTGCGTTCAATCGGATAGGTGACAAGCTGTTCGACCTCCGAGGGAGGCATCGACGGAGCATCGGTGACGATGACCACCTGGTTGTTGGTCAGGTCTGGAAATGCATCGACGGGGATGGTGTTAACCGCCCATCCGCCGGCTGCAATCAGTGCCACAACTCCAAGCAGCACTCCCCAGCGATGACTCAGAGCAAACGTGAGAATCTTACCGAACACGACGTATCAATCTCCCTGCATGGAAGCTTTAAGGAACTGGGACTTGAGTAAGAAGCTGCCCTGAGTAACGATTTCCTCGCCAGGATGAACTCCCTCAGCGATGACGACCTTGCCGTTAACCGAGTTGCCGACGCGTACCGGCCGGAGCGTGAAGCGGTCAGAGGACTTGCGCACAAAGACGACATCCTGTCCGTTGACCTGCTGCACAGCCTCAGGGGGGACGACGATGAGCGGATGTGTCTCACCGACGGCTATCTCCGCGGTTGCCAGCATCTCAGGACGCAGAATGGTGCCAGGATGCTCAAGATCGATGCGGACCTGAAGACGCCGCGTAGTCGGATCGAACTCTTGCCCGAGGTTGCTGATTCGTCCGGTAAACCGTTGTCCGGGAACTCCGGGAAGCGTGACCCATGCGCTTTGCCCAACCTTGAGTTGACCAAGGAGTTCCTGTCCAACAGAGGCGAGCATCCATAGATGCCGTGTGTCCCCGAGGACGAAGATGTCGGTGGCGGGCGCTACGGTCGTACCGGGTGTTGCGTTTTTTTGGAGAACATATCCGCTCGCAGGCGCGATGATCGGAATCAGCTCTGCGATCTCACTATTTTCATTTGCAGGCAGGTCTGCGGGGATACCAAGATTCTCTTCCAGATGCGTTTTGCTGCGAACTACGTCGGTTATCCCGTTTGCAAGAGAGGTTTTGGCATTAACCAGCTCTTGACGTGCCTGCTCCGTCTGCTCGACTGATGCCGCGCGGAGAGCATAGAGGCGCTGCATGCGATCGTAGTTCACCTGCGCGAGAGACTCCGCTGACTGTAAACGGTTCCTTTCTGCAAGAGCCATGGCATATGCGGCCCGCGCTTCGTGCACATCGTGGCTGTGCATGCGCGCCAGCACCTCACCTTTGTGCACGTAGTTGCCCAGGTTGGCGTAGACGCGCTCGATGCGGCCTGTCGTCAGCACGCCGACGTGCCAGCTCTCGTTGTCGGGCAGCACGATCCTTCCCGCGAACTGCAGCAGCGACGGCTCTTGTTGGACGGCGAGCGTCGTCGTGGTGATAACCCCTCGCTGCTCTGCGGCGGGCAGAACAATCTCCGCGCCGTCCGATGCGCTCTTCGATGCGGCAGGCTCGCTCGATGCATTCGGCTGCGCATTGGCTCCAGCTGGAGCCGAGCTGCGGCAACCGCTTGCAAAGCCTGTCATGACGACCAGCGTCGCGAGCGTCAGCATCGCGTTGGAAGAGCGTAAAGGTCTCTGTCGTTCGACTCGCAATCTCATCTGTCTTCGTTCCAAACCGGTTTCCATGTTCATGGCTCAAGACCCTCGGCGTATTCCAGAGAAAGGACGCTCTGGTGATAGTTGCCCAGCGCTTCCACCCAGGCACTCTGCGTGTCCACACGCAGTCGCTCCGAGTCCAGCAGGCGGAGCAGGTCCGTGCCTCCCTCGCGGTAGGCTGCCCGCGAGATATTCGCAATGTCGACGGCCTGATCCAGCAGCGGACGGTAGCGCTCCGAGACCTGACGCCGCCACGTATCGTAGGACATTCGCGCAAGAGCCAGATCGCTCGCGCTCTGCTGCCGCGCTGCGGCAAGCATAGACTGACTGGCTTCGACGTCGAATCGTGCGGCGGATGCTGCCCCTTGATTGCGGTCAAAGACTGGCAGGTTCAATTGAAAGCCAGCAATCATTGTGTCGAAACCCGCCGTACGTTTGTACCCAAAGAGCGCGTCGATATCTGGCCTACCTTGGGCTTTTTGTGTCATCAGGTTGGCGCGGGCTGCATCGATTGCCTGTCTGGCTAGGCTCACTTCGATACGCTCATCCTGTGGATCGTTTGTAGAAACAGGCTCCTTTGGTGAATTGAGCACATCGAAGGATTCGGTAAGCCTCCAGTTGTTCGTAATGATTAAGCCCATCTCGCGGGCCAGTCTCTGCTTTGCCTGAGCCTCGGCGAGTCTGCTGGAGTCGGCGCTCGCCTCGGCCCGCGCCTCCTCCAGCCGTACGCGAAGCAGATCGACCGCGGCAATCTTGCCTTCGTTGAACCGCTTCTGGTGATAGTCGAGGATCTCGCGATAGAATCCGACGCTCTGATCCGCCAGCGTTCGCAGGTATTGCAGCCGCAGCGCTTCCCAGTAGGCCTGGGCTACGCGAAGCTCGATGATCCGCCGTTGTTGTTCCAAGGTAAGCTGAGCGCGATGAACAGCGCTATCGGCTGCTGCGATACGAGTACCCCGCCGCCCGGACACTTCCAGCACCTCACTGGCGTAGGCATAGGTATCGACACCTTGCAGGAAATCGACACCGGGGCGCAGATTCTCAGATTGATAAAAGAGCCGAGGGTTCGGAATAAAGCGGGCCTGCCGACGCAGCTGGATGGCGGATTCCTGAGTCTGCGCGGCGGCCCGCAGCTCGGCCCTTTTGTTCAAGGCCGATTGGATCGCATCGCGGAGAGATAGGTCTTGGAACTGTGGTCCCTGAGCGGAGGCGGAAGTAAAGCACAACGATAGAACAATCATCCTAACGGCTGTGAGATGAATGTGGGATGTCGATACGGCCGGTTGCTTCATACGCTGCAATCCATAAGGCATGTCAAGGGCCAGACCGAATTATGCGAAAAGACCGCGAAACAATGGACAATGACAACGAGGAAGGCTAAAGAAGGGGTAACAATTCAAATTCGTGTTCAAATTTTTGAACGGATCCAAACGCAGCAACAGGCACTATGCTGCCAAATTGGCACTTAATGTCGCGCATTAAAGCTTAGGGGAGACGCTTAATAATCAGGATCACAGGCCGTACTTCGATAGCTTATAGCTCAGATCGCTTTTTGAGATGCCCAGCCTACGAGCCGCCTCCGTCTTTGATCCATTCGTCTTCGTGAGTGTCTGTTCAATAATGCCTCGTTCCCAGGAGGCCAATGCACTCCGAAGATGGAACTCTTCAGGCAGCGATGTGCCGTTGAAGATGGGCAGGCCAGGACTTGCGTCTGTGCTCTGAACTACCTCCGGCAAGTCGATCCAGAGTAACTCCGGGCCGCTTGCTAATATGCAGGCACGCTCGAGCAGATTGCGTAACTCTCGCACATTTCCGGGGAAGCTGTAGGACCTTAATTGCTGCATTGCATCTGGATGAAGAGTCCGAGTCGTGGTCTTCAAATCGCTTGCTATCTGGCGAAGGAGATGCCCTGCTATCTCAGGGATATCTGCGGTTCGGTGGCGGAGAGGAGGTACCTCAATAGGCACGATAGCAAGCCGATAGTAAAGATCCTGGCGAAAGGTTCCATTGACAACTTCCTTTCTAAGATCGCGATGCGTAGCGACCAGGACACGGACGTCGACGTCGCGTGCTGCTGTGGAGCCAACACGCGTAATCTTTCCCTCCGCGAGAACGCGCAGGAGCTTGGCCTGTGCAGCAGCGGACATCTCTCCAGCCTCGTCCAGAAACAGCGTTCCCTGGTGAGCGGCTTCAAAAAGGCCGTAGCGTGTCTTATCTGCTCCTGTAAAAGCTCCTCGCTCATGGCCAAACAGTTCACTTTCGAGCAGCGTGTCGGAGAAGGCGGCGCAATTGACGCTGATGAGCGGTTTCGTCGAGCGATCACTGCTCTTGTGAATAGCTCGTGCCACCAGCTCTTTGCCGGTTCCGGTCTCCCCGGTAATCAGCACTGTCGCGTCAGTTGGGCCGACCCGCGAAATCAGCTCTCGCAATTTCACAATTGCCACACTGCTGCCACGTATCTCCGATTGCCCCTCAAGTCTGTCTACGGTGTTGCGCAACAGATCATTTTCACGACTTAGCACCGCCCGTTCAGCAGCACGCCGAACGACTGCGCGCAGATTGTCCGCTGAGAAAGGCTTGGTTAAGAAGTCAAACACGCCGTTACGCATTGCCTCTACTGCAAGTTCGACGGTACCAAAAGCGGTCAAGACAACGACTGCAGTAGAAGGCTCGGCCTGCTGGATAGCTTGCAGCACCTCGGAGCCTTCTCCGTCGGGCAATTTCTGGTCCAACAGGGCAACATCGAAATCGTTGCCGTATACCGCCTGTAGCCCTTCTTTCACAGTGGAAGCTTCCACCAGAGAATGACCGTCCTGACGAAGGTTGGTGGAAAGGACCTTCCGCATATTCGGTTCGTCTTCGACAATAAGGACTCTTGCCATCGTTAGAACTCCACCGCGGGTTGCGCTTCTCTTATTGCGTTCTTCTTTACCAGCGGAAGAGAGATCGCAAAAACGATATGATTCTCCTCATTTCGAGCCAAGTAGAGTTCACCGTGATGCCTATCGATAATGCTTCTGGCAATCGCAAGACCTAGCCCTGTGCCACCTTCTTTTGCGGTAAAGAACGGTTCAAACATATGCCGTGCGATGCGCTGGGGAAGCGCAGGCCCCCCATTTTCGATCCTGATCCGTAAATCCACCTCCGAAGGCTGGTCGACGCTAACAAGGATGCGACCGTTCTGCGGCGAAGCTTCAATGGCGTTGCGCATTAGGTTTAGGAGCGCCTGTTGTAACTGGCTCTCATCACCGTCGATAGCGCATCTGCTGCACATCGCTACACTGATTTGCAGTCCCTTTTGGAGGATCTGTGGTTGAACAATCGAAACGATATAGCCAATGAGGATTGTTGCATCGAGAGGTTGGAATGGAGCTCCTCCAGGTCGCGCATATGAGAGAAAATCTGTTGTGAGTTTTTCCAGCCGTTTCGCTTCGAGAGCGGCTATATGCGACATTTCTTCTCGCTCATCCGAGGCAAACGCCTTTGATGCCGCTATCTCAAGGGAGCTGGCGATGATGGCGACAGGATTTCTGATTTCGTGAGCGACGGCGCTGGCCAGGCGTCCCATTGCCGCCAATTTCTCTTCTTCGATGAGTTTACTTCGCGTTGTTTCCAGGTCGCCTAGTTTCTGACGGAGTTGCTCTTCGCGATCACGCAGCATATGCACGAGCAGCCATACCAGGCAACCTACGATGAAGTACACCAGCACCAGGGTGCTAGCCTCCAGTATTTCGCCTCCCTCGAACGGAGAGCGAAAGCCCGCTACATATGCGACCCAAAAGAGGGAGATCATTGACGCCGCGGTAGCGACGACCAATGTTGCTACAAGTGAAAAATAGATTGCCGCCTCAAGGATCGGCAAGATCAGCATTCCGAAATAATGCGTATCAGCCTGCCGGGTTAGCATGGCGAGCAGAAGCGCCAGCACCAATGCCCAGATAATCGAGGGGACTGCCAACCATATGCCAGTCGATCCGTCTCGGCCAGTCAGATGTTTGGCGTAAACAATTTCTATGAGCCGAAGGCTACTTCCAAGCGCAACCAGAAAAAAGACAGATAGCGGAGGTAGGGCCATGAAAGTAGTGAAAACAATCTGTGCTCCGAAAAAAATGAGAAGTACGGCAAGATATACGGTTCCGATAACCGAGCGGTTGACGATGGTAGCGGTAAGTGAAAGACGATGAGGCATTGGACACACACGCTCTTGATTGACCTGCGAATTACAGAATTACTATCTGGATCGTATAGCACGCCGAGTGCCACGCCCCAATGGCGATAGAGGCCTTATATGCCGCTTCAGTTCAAAGATTCGTACTTAAAGTTTGAATCTTTGAACTGAGTTGCTTTCGATGCGACTCCCCTAACCATTTCTTCCATATTTTCGGCCATACCTGAATGGCCCCCTGGTTGCCTCTCTGCTTTCAGATGTGTTTTGTGGCTGCCTGCGAGGGATCGGGATGAATCAATCGATTGTGATGGGATTGGGACTTGGCTTCCTGCTTTTGACCACAGGATGTAGCATGAGAGCCTTCGATCCCAACCCGGATGCTGATATTTCGCCGACCGCCCTGCGCCGTCAATTCACTCCGCTTGCGGTGCCTGCTCCCGGCCTGCCTTCGTCGCAGGCCCTCATCGACCTGGGCCGGAAACTTTACTACGACGAGAGGCTCTCTGCAGGCAACAATACCTCGTGCAACTCCTGCCATCTCCTTAATGCCTACGGAGTTGACGGGCACAGACTGTCGACCGGTCACGATGGACGGCTAGGCGGACGCAATGCACCGACTGTATACAACGCAGCACTCAATTTCGTTCAGTTCTGGGACGGACGGGCCGCCAATCTCGCTGCACAGGCAAAAGGCCCGATCTTGAACCCCGTGGAGATGGGAATGCCGAGTGGCGATGCGGTAGTCGCGCGAATAAAAACCCTTCCCGGCTACACTGATCCATTTAAGGCTGCATTTCCCGGATCTACCGAGCCCGTCACCTTTGACCATTTTGCAGACGCAGTCGCTGCCTTTGAAGGCGGTCTGAGGACTCCAGCACGATGGGACGGCTACCTCCTGGGAGACGAGAACGCCCTTAGTGCAACAGAAAAGATCGGATTACAAGTTTTTCTGAAGACCGGATGTGCATCCTGCCATGCGGGGCAGGGGCTAGGAGGCAACTCCTTCCAAAAAGTGGGTTACACACACCCGTGGCCCGATCAACATGATCCTGGCCGGTATCAAGTTACAACTCTTGATCGCGATCGGCTTGTCTTCAAGGTGCCGACCCTCAGAAATATCGAAAAGACAGGTCCATACTTCCACGATGGCAAGGTCGCTTCCCTAGACGATGCTGTCAGACTCATGGGCGAAAACCAGTGCGGCAAGAACCTCACCGACAAAGATGTGGCGTTTGTCGTTGCCTTTCTTAAATCGCTCACGGGCGCTCTGCCACAGCAATATATCTCGCTTCCGCTCGATACGGAGAGAGCACACATGTCCAAAGTACCTCCCGCGGGTAACTGAAGTGAGGATGAATTCGTGAAAAAAGCCTTTTTCATTGTTGGTGGCGTGGGAATCGTCCTCCTGATTTTCTCTTTTGTGCGTATGTTCTCCGGCCCAACATCGGCGTCGCCCCAACCTCATAGCCCCGTAAGCGCGAGCATGGAGGCGCAACTCCGTCCCGACGCGGAGGTACGAGCCACAATCCATCGTGCATGTTATGCCTGCCATTCCAACAATCCGGAAAATCCATGGTATGCGGGTGTGTGGCCCATCTCCTCGTTCGTGACTGCTGACCGACAGACAGGATCGGCGCGGCTCAATTTCTCCGAGTGGGACCGCCTGAGCCCGGAGATGTCAAAGATACGCTTGAACGATGCATGCGTCATGATGAGTCAGGATAAGATGCCTCTCTGGTACTACCGCCCTTTCCACCCTATGTCTGGAGTCTCCTCGCGGGAAGTTCAACACTTCTGCGATTGGGTGAAGGGACTGCCGGAATGATGGACAAACAGGACTTCATAATTAGGTCGATGTCTTGGGTCCAAGACGGTGCATCGGCAGGTCAACATAGCGCAGGAAGCGAAGCCTCAACCATTGCGCCGACAAATAGTCTTCCAGTCGCCACCGCATTTGCCACAGGGGGAACAACATGACTGTCCATCATATGGAGCAACATCGCACAGAACGCATTGGGTGGCTGCGAGCTGCGGTTTTGGGCGCAAATGATGGGATACTCTCCACCGCAAGTCTCGTGCTTGGGGTCGCAGCTGCGCATGGGAGCCGTCGCAACACTCTGGTTGCTGGAGTCGCCGGATTAGTGGCTGGCGCTATGTCGATGGCCGCTGGCGAATACGTCTCAGTACATTCTCAGGCAGACACTGAACAGGCTGCTCTTAAGCTCGAACGCGAAGAACTAGGAACTGACAATGAGGGAGAGCATAGAGAGTTAGCATCGATATATGTCTCCCGTGGACTTGAGCCTTTGCTCGCTGAACGTGTTGCACAGCAGTTGATGGACCATGATGCATTGGGGGCTCATGCGCGCGATGAACTCGGAATATCCGAGGCTCTGATTGCCCGTCCGATCCAGGCCGCGTTGTCCTCTGCTGCCAGCTTCGCCGCGGGTGCGGTCTTACCTCTTATCGTTGCGACGATTGCATCGCATGCACTTCTGGTCCCTCTTGTAGCTGGAACCTCTCTGCTTTTTCTTGCGCTTCTGGGCAGTCTCGCCGCAAAGGCTGGCGGCGCAAGCGTTGGCGCCGGAGCCATACGTGTCACATTCTGGGGAGCGCTGGCCATGGCGGTCACAGCAGGCGTTGGCGCACTCTTTGGAACAAATCCGTGAGGCTACAAACGTTGCGTTTCAATACCCATTCTCATCGAAACTCATCCGGCCCGAACCATCCTCTGGAGGATACATATGGCATCTTCACTCACCTACGCGAATTATGACAGGAGACAGCTCTTCTCGCAGTCCGAACAGCAGCGATCCTATGCGCAGCACGTTAATCCGATCTGGGTTAAGCTATTGGACGCGCTCGGGATGAACGTGCAATATACACATTGCAGCGGGTCGGAGCTTTACACAAGAGATGGCCGAACGATTCTCGACTGCCTGTCTGGGTATTGTGTCCACAACGTCGGTCACAATCATCCCCACGTCGTCGCCGAGCTGGTGGCTGAGCTGCAAAGCCAAAGCCCGGCTATGCTCCAAAGCAATGTAGTAGAAAAAGCTGGGGCGCTTGCTCGAATTCTTTGCGAGAACGCGAGCGGGAAAGTCTCCAAGGCTTTTTTCTGTAGTTCCGGAAGCGAAGGAATCGAAGCTGTCATTAAGTTCGCTCGCGCACATACTGGCAGGACAGATCTCATATACGCTGCCGGTGCATTCCACGGATTGACTTGCGGAGCGCTTTCGCTGATGGGAAGTGATTTCTGGCGTGAGAGCTTCGGGCCGATGCTAGACGGAACTCACGAGGTACCATTTGGAGATCTTTCGGCGATTGAGAAGTTACTCGTGACGAAGAAGATTGCCGCCGTCATCCTCGAGCCTATTCAGGCCGAGGCGGGAATTCTTCTTCCGCCTGCGGATTACCTCCCCGGGGTTCAGAAACTCTGTCAGAAGCATGGGGCACTCTTTGTTCTGGATGAAGTACAGACCGGAATGGGACGCACCGGTACGTTCCTCGCAGGACAACGGTATGGCGTAGCGCCAGACATGATTGTCATGGCGAAAGCTCTCAGTGGGGGCCTAGTTCCGTGCGCCTCCGTGCTGATGACGGAGGAGATCTACAAATCGGTCTTTCATTCCTTGCGGAGAGCATTCATTCATACTTCTACCTTCAGCGAAAATTCGTTGGCTATGTGCGCAGGTATAGCTACGGTAGAGGTCCTACAGAATGAAGGATTGATTGAGCGTGCGAATAGCCTCGGAATGGAATTTCGAGACCAACTGCGTACAGCACTCGGCCCATATGAAATGGTGAAAGAGGTGCGCGGCGAAGGCATGTTGACGGGAATTGAGTTCCGCGCCCCGCGTAGTCTTTCTATGAGAATTTCTTTTGAAGCATTCAAAGCCGTCCATCCGGGCCTATTCGGGCAGGTCTTGGTAATGCGAATGTTCAACGACAAAGATATTTTGGCTCAGATCTGCGGAAACAACTTCATGGTGCTAAAGGTTGCACCACCTCTGACGGTGACTGAGTCACAACTGAAATATTGTGTGGAGTCGATACGTAGCGTGATCGAGACAGTACATTCTTCGTCTGTCTTCTGGGTGGATGCCCTCAATCTCGGGCGCCGGGCGATGTCTCTCTAATGTGACTTGTCATCACCAAACATCTGGTCAGGATTTAGTTGAGTTATGGTTTGGGTTCCGTCTCAAAAGCAAGTTAGTGCTGAGGTAGTGATTATCGGCGGTGGTCCCGCTGGCCTGGCTGCTGCAATCGCGTTGCGGGAGAAAGGCATCGAGTGCATGGTAGTAGAAGCGCTCGAACCACCCATCGATAAAGGATGTGGAGAAGGTTTGATGCCCGATGCCATCCAATCGCTCAAGACCCTGGGTGTTGAGATTAGCGAAGAGGACGGATATCCCTTCAGAGGAATCCGATTCGCGAACAGTGCACATCGAGTTCACGGATATTTCCCGAATGGAATCGGGATGGGAGTTCGTCGCACGCGTCTGCATCAGAGAATGAGTGATCGTGCACGTGAAGTTGGTGTGATCCTGGCATGGAGTAGCCGTGCAACCATGCAAAACAGTAGGGAGTTATTGATAAACGGGGTACAGACGAACTTCCGATGGTTGATTGGAGCGGATGGCGCGACGTCGCGGATACGCAGGTGGGCAGGACTTAGCGAGGAGAAGACCTTCAGCCAGCGCTTCGGCTTTCGACGTCATTACCAAGTCGGCCCCTGGAGCGAGTGCGTAGAGGTGCATTGGGGGTTAATGGGGCAGGTATACATCACACCAATTGCTCATGACTGTGTATGTGTAGTGCTGATTACGCGCAATGGTAAAGGCGGCAACGACTTCCTTAGTGGGTTTCCCGAGGTCGCACTAAGACTTAAGGGCGCACAGATTGTGACTCCGAAACGAGGCGCCGTCTCAGTAACCAGAAAGTTGAAACGGGTTGCGAATGAGTCGGTCGCTCTAATCGGCGACGCTTCTGGTTCTGCAGATTCGATCACAGGAGAGGGATTGGCATTATCCTTCCGGCAGGCTATCGCACTCGCCGCTTCAATCGAACGAGGCGATCTGAGCGACTACCGCAAAGCACATCACCTAATTGGGAAACGTCCCGATTCCATGGCGAAACTAATGCTTGCCATGGATCGCTGGCCGGCCTTGGAGAGGCGAGGAATGAGAGCATTAGCTTCTGATACACCGTTCTTTCCGGAACTCTTGTCGGTCCACATGGGACTAGAGAATCTTCCATCTTTTGCACTTCGGCGTGGACCGCAACTCGGATGGCGACTCCTTACCAACCACGGTTAGATCATGAGGATAACCATGCTCATACATAAGACTCGCGAAACTCTATCTCAGACAGAATTGCGCTATGCTACTGTGCATCTGTTCCTTGGTCTCGCATTCTCCTTTCTACATGTCTCAGTCGCTCTCGCAGCGGATAAAAGCTTACATAAAATGACGGTCACTCTCCATCCGGAGAAGACCTCAATCCACTGGACTCTTTCTGATCCTATTCACACGGTCCATGGAACGTTCAAGCTTACGCGAGGAGTTGTCAGCCTCAATCTCGATGACGGCTCTGCCGAAGGACTGATCGAAGTGGATGCAGCTAGTGGAGAGAGTGGAAGCGCCGCCCGAGATGGGCGCATGCACAAGAATGTTTTGGAGAGCGATCGCTACCCGGTTATCAGTTTTCGTCCCACACGTATCATTGGGGAAGCCATGGCGGCTAGCGATGAGGTCGTCACAGCGGAAGGAATCTTTCGTATCCATGGTGCAGACCATCCACTCCAACTGCGTATTAATCTCCATCCACGGGGGAACGAAATCACAGTACAGACACATTTTGTTGTGCCCTACGTCGATTGGGGGATGAAAGATCCAAGCACATTCATTCTTCGCGTGGACAGAATGGTGGATCTCGACGTCGAAACAACCGTGAGCAGGGAGCTAATAGCGGTGCCCGCTATCAAACCGTGACAAGCTCATTTATCGTCTTGGAAACCAATGGCGGCGTGGCTAGGGCCGGCGGGGACGCTCGCTGACGCTAGCCGATAGCGATACGATCAAGGAAAAGATATTTGGCGCAGAATGCGAATTATGATCGGTCGATGTTGGACCGAGATCTTTTTGTAGCCAGTGGTTGTGGAACGCTCACGTTCAAAGATTTACCAGAAATGGGTATCCACGACATATGGTGGGCCAGAGTCGCCATTGACCACTTTGGTCGCAATGACAATCTCCATGTTCATTTTTTCCCACCGCCTAGGAGCACGTCCCAAAATTTGCTTGAAATACTCGTCATGGCTCAAGAACTCTCCTGCCGCAATGGTCCCATACTCGCCCAGCCCGGCAGCGATCACAACAGTACAGCCACAGACGGGATCATTGAATCGGCTGACCAACCCATAGTCGACGACGATGTTTTTGTAGGGAGTTTTACTGTTGATCTCGAGATCGAGTCGGTTATGTCTCACTCTATCTACGATCCAATGTTGACCAGTCGTTTGGTCGTTTGAAAAGCCAAAACGCAGATCGCGCGTCATGCGCAGCGTCCAATCATTATTGAAGGCGCCAATCAAGACTACTGGACCATGACGCAACTGGTTCAATCCCACAGACTGGGCGCCCGCCACTTGGTAGTCTTTACCACGCGAATAAAGCACTCCAGCCATCTGAGCAAGCGCAGTTGCGTCAGCAAGTCCGAGGCGATTTACCCAACGGTCCTTTTGATATGAAAGAAGCTCAGGCTTCTCGTTTGCTAAAGCTGCGGGCCGAGCACTCGGTGGGTAGTCGTCTTGGACAGATACACAAACGAGCGTCGTCCCCTCGGCCGAAGTGATGGGAGCCCAAAACTTCTTAAGGGGAGTGCTGGTGGATCCTATCGCATACCATAGAACCGAAACTGTCGCTGAAACAAGAGATACTGCTCCGAAAAGCAGCTTTGTCCTCCACCAGGGCCGATCGGATCCTGTAAGGATAGGCTGTTCGACTAGCGCTCCTGGCATTGTGATTCTGGTGTGGGGAACTTCCTGTTCCGGCATCCGAAAGTTCGGAATGTAGGTGCCAAGGGGTATTTCGATCCGAATTTCGTGCTGGTGTCCGGACTGAACATAATACTGGGCTATGCGTTTCCGAACTTCACCGGCGATCACCCTGACAACTGGATCCGAGTTGGAGTCGTAATCGGCTGGTCTTTTGAAGACTTCGATTCCGAGGGTTCTCTCTTTGAGTTGATCTCCCATACCGCTCAGCGTTTTCTCAACCACATAACGGAGAAAAGGAGCATAGCGCTTTCCATTCCGAAACAGAGGATCATCGAGCATCCGGTCAAGTTGCTCAGCAACCGCTTGAGTCGGCACTTCCTGGACTGATGACTTTTCCGTGGCCTGTTCCACGTTCGCCATAGAGGATCTCTCAATTTTCGGTGATGGCTATTACCGTATCATACGGTCAGTTTTGATGACGTCGGGACTCGTAGTGCATGTTGTAAGCCAATTGTTATCAGTAGTTTGACGGGCATTTGAATCTGTCCAACGACCCCTCCAGAAGAAATACCGTAATAGCCTTCGTTGCGATAATCGTGCTCCCTAAAATCGTTCACAAGCTAATAACAATCTCCTGGTCGATCATCCATCGCCTTGATAAACAGAGGCGCTGGGCACAGACCTACTCCACGGTTACGGTCTCCTCCAGTGTTATGACCGGGGTTCAGATCCATTTCAGCTCGTTGAGCGATTAGCTAGTTGGTTAACACAGGAAGGGGTAACGATATATGAGGATGCACGATTTATGTCTACGATTTGGTTGCCGAGATCGGCAGCTGGCCCTTGCACCAAGGCGTCTGATCATGGCTTTTGTTTGTCTGCTCCTCTATATTGTCCCGACGTTCGGGCAGAACTCGGCCACCAGTGACATTCGAGGTACGGTGACTGATCCGACAGGCGCCGCGGTGATCGGGGTGGAGGTGACTATTCATGAGATTCGAACCGGCGTAACGAAGCGTCTTGAGACGAATGGCGCAGGACTATACGACGCGGTCTCGATCCTTCCAGGTACGTATGCCGTTACCTTCTCCAAGCCAGGTTTTAAGAAGGTTGTTAACTCCGATATAACTCTCGACACTGGCGCCATAACTCTCAATGCGACATTGGTCATCGGTGCCAACAGTGAAACGGTGAGCGTAGACGCGGAGGAAGTGCAACTCAAGACGGAGAACGCTGAGCAGTCAGCCACCCTCAAAGCAGAAACCATGACGGAGCTTCCTAACGTCGGATTGAGCTGGACGAACTTCACGCAAACTCTTCCTGGTGTTTCTGGGACAGGAACCTCGGTCTCGGTCAATGGAAATATGCGCTATCAAGGCAACTGGTTGTCGGACGGGGGGACCATTACGCATCCACAAAGCGCCGATCCTTTCACCGGTGTGCAAGAGACCATCTCCGAGGTAAAGATTGATACATCGAACTTCGGTGCGCAATACGGAAGCGGCGGAGCCATATTCAATCAGATTACCAAGAGCGGGACGAATAGCTTTCATGGAGCTGTTTACGAATACGTTCAGAACGATTTCTTCAACGCGACTACGTACTTCGCCTCAGCTGTTCCCAACCTTCGCTTCAATAACTGGGGCGGATCGATTGGTGGGCCCGTTCTGAAGAATAAACTCTTCTTCTACTTCAACTACGACCGGACGCACAATACGTCAACTTCCTACAGGTACGCGACATACCCAACCCAGCAGATGCGGGATGGCGATTTCTCCAGCGCAGTATTTACTCCCATCTATGATCCTGCGACCTATTCAGGGGGCACGCGTCAGGCTTTTGCTGGGAACGTGATTCCTAAGAGCCGCCTCGATCCGGTTGCCGTAGCGATTCAATCCTATATGCCGATGCCGAATCTTCCCGGTACGACAAATAACTGGCATGGCGCATTGACAAGCATCAATCCCAACAATCGATATTTCGGACGTTTTGACTACAACATCAGTGAGAAAAACCGGCTAACCGGAACGACGTTCGTGACAACGAACGACAGTTTCAATCCTTCACCGGACTGTCCGATGGACTGTCAAAACAATAACGGCCGCTTCTATTTGGCCCAACTCACGGATGTCTGGACTCTTAGTCCACGAGTCGTTAATGAGTTCCGCATGGCATATCTAGGGCAGGGGAACCAGTTCTCGCCACCCAACCTCAACCAGGGCTATCCAAGCAAGATTGGGCTTGCTTACGCAAAGGCCGATATTTTCCCGAATATTACAATCTCTGGATCAACTGGATTTGGCGGCACAAGCATCGGTAGCGGAGCCAACTCTCATATTAATCAGAACTCGTATGAACCCTCCGATGTCGTTACGTTTGTCTCGGGCAAGCATATTCTCACGTTTGGCGGAACGTTACCCATGCTGCAATCGAATACAAGCCCCTGGGGCAACATCGTTTCCGGCAACTTTACCTTTGCTGGTTACTATACGCAAAAGAACCCTTATGCCAGTGGAAGCGGGCAAAGCTATGCAGACTTCCTTCTCGGGCAGGCCCAATCGTGGAGTGCCACGAACACGCCAACCATCTACCTCCGGAGCAAAATTCCACAGGTCTTCTTGCAGGATGATTGGAAGCCCTTTCCTCACTTGACGCTCAATCTTGGCCTTCGCTATCAGCATCAAGGAGGATGGTCTGAGACGCAGAATCGTCTTGGCTTATTTGACCCTGCGCTGACGAATCCCGTAACAAATACTCTCGGAGCGATCTGGTTTGCTGGTAACAATGGACGATCAAAGATCCAGAACGGAGTCAATAGCTTTCTTCCACGTGTTGGATTCTCGTGGGCAGCAAATCGCTCGATAGTCGTTCGCGCAGGGTATGGCAGGTATGCCTATCTTTGGAGCGGAGACCTTTACGGATCCGGCGGCCGTAGTCTTGGAGCCGGAAGCACGGGTTCCATGTCGGATTCAAATCAAATCAATCCCGTGGTCCTCCTTTCGGCAACGAATCCGACATTGAACTACACAGCTCCTACTCGCAATCCCGGAGGTTATAACGGCCAATCGGTTAACTACTATCCCGTCGATACTCCGGTGTCGATTGTAGATCAATACTCCCTGAGTATTCAGAAGCTGCTGGCCGATGGCCTGGTATGGCAGGTAGCCTACGTCGGAAGCCACGCGACGCATCTCTCGTTCCCCGTCAATATCAACCAAGTGCCGCAGGCTCAGCTCGGCCCAGGAAACGCTCAGGCTCGGCGTCCCTATCCTCAGTTCCTGAATATCAACGGCGACAACTATAACGCCAGCTCAAATTACAATTCGTTGCAAACCTACGTTGAGAAGAGTTTCCACAACGGATTGACCTACAACGTCAATTACACGTATTCGAGGTTGCTCGACAATCAGGACTCTTCCGGCTGGGGAGGGCAGGCAGGCACGCAGGCCTACCAGAGTTCCTACGATCCCGGTGCGAACTACGGACCTTCAAACTACGACATCACCCACATGCTGAAAGGTTATGCAGTCTATCGGCTGCCTTTTGGAGCGGGGCAACAGTGGCTCAACCGCAGCCGCCTCTGGGATATTCCATTCGGTGGGTGGCAGCTCTCTTCTGTTGTGAACATTCAGTCGGGTACGCCGTTTACAGCTCTTGTGGGTACAGCCAACCAGACAGGCGCCCAGGGGGGAAACTGGTTTCCAAATGTTGTAGGGAATCCACATCTGAATAATCCTACGGTTCAACAGTGGTTCAATCCTTCCGCCTTTGCTATTCCAGCTGCATATACTTTCGGCAATGCTCGCAGAAATTCCCTGCGCGGTCCGCGGTTCACGACAGTAAATCTCTCTGTTGGGAAGAACTTTTCGTTGCGGAAGGATTCGCCGCTCAACCTTCAGGTTCGCATGGATGCGTTCAATGCTTTCAATCACACCGTCTTCGCCAACCCCAACGCAAATATAGGAACACCATCTGCCGGCACAATTACAAGCACTCAGATCTCTGGACGAGTGCTTCAACTCGGCGCGAGATTGGCGTTCTAGCGATAAGGTCTTCGTATTTGACGCAGCTGGCATGGGGCTCCGGATGCCGATTTGTTATCCGGAGCCCAATGCCGAGACATGGAGTGTTGACGTCTATGAATATAAGCAGAAGAGGTGCGATAGGAGGACTGTTCTCTGGCTTCCTGTCGCGTCAGTTGTTTCTCCCCGTGAAACTCTCAGCAGCAGATCTCGTGCTCAGTAGCCATGGACGGCCAGGAGCACCGGAAGTCCTTCCTCGTATGGAGTTCTGTATCAACGGAAGATGGGAGATTTCGCTAGACGATTCTGAGAGTCGCGTGCCTTCGCAGGGATGGATCTCGTTGCGCGCACCCGCACGGCCACCCATAGTTCGAGAACAGCCAAACAAAGCACATTGGTACCGCTGCAACTTGGTCATACCGCCTGACTGGGCGGGTGCAGATCGAACCTATTTCTTTCGAATAGAAAAGTTAGGGCATTATGCTGTGCTGTATTGGAATGGAAAGCGCATATCCGATCACTTCGGACAGTATTCTCCCTTCGAAGCCGATATAACAGGACACCTCGTTCCCGGCGTTGCCAATGAAGTTGTTGTATACGTGCACGATGCATCTGGGCCTTATGCACGTCCCGGTGGAAAGATAAGCACTCAAAAGCAAGGGCGTGCATATCGTGGCGCAGTCATCCATGAAAGTGACCGTAATTGGACTGGCATCGTTGGTGATATCACGCTAGGATGGCGGCCCAGTACTCATATATCCAATGTCTACGTGATTCCATCCGTACGTGAAGGCAAGCTTGAAGTTGAGACAAGCACTGCAGGGCCTGGTCGTCCTGGTGCTGGAATGATGATCCACACAACTGTGCTGGATGGCGACAGGGTCGTACTCGAATTGCCGGAGCGATCTGCGAGTTTGGTCGCTCCAGTCCGTACCCAGGCAGACTGGCATAGACCGATACTTTGGGGGCCGGAGCCGTACGGTCAGCCGAAACTCTATTCGGTATACACCGAGTTGCGAAGCAACGGCCTCGTTATAGACCGTCTACTCACCCGCTTTGGCTTTCGGGAGGTGTGGATCGAAGATCGTACGTTGTTCTTGAATGGCAAGAAGCTTTGGGTCTCCGGAACTTATTTCAATAAGCTCTCGGCGCTCCGTTATCTTAACGATTCTCACTCCCAGTCCCTCATGCTTTCCATCATGCAGCAGTCGGGCCTAAATCTCTTGCATGGTCATTGGGATTGTCTTGGAACGCCATGGCTCAATCGATGCGATGAGCAGGGAATGTTGGTCATGGCGGGCTTCTTTTGTGACGGTCGACCTGATATCCAATCCGATGCCGATTCAGACTGGGAGGGCTGGATGGAATCCACCTGCTTCGACTGGGTGCGTACCGTCCGCAATCATCCTTCCATTGTGATCTGGCGACCGACCGATGTAATCCCAGAGAATCTGTGGGACAAACCGGGCGAAACAGTGGCCTTTTACTCGCGCATGGCAAAGCAGGTCCGAAAGTTGGATACCTCCCGGCCACTTGCAGATGACACTGATATTCAATCCTGGGCACAGGGATCGCTCAAAGACCAGTCAGTGCCGGGAATTTATGATGACGGCTCGTATATGGCTGAGGTGATGGCTTCGACGAACAAGCCATTCCTTACCAAAGAGATTTATACGAACTTTTCGAATGTTTGCGAGGTGAGTTCCTTCCTGCGGCTTTTCTATGAAAAGGCATACAGAGGGGGAGGGGCAGGGGTGATTGTCCAGCACATTCCTTTGATTGATCGAGAGAATAAGTTTCATCTTTCGTGGCTAAGCGAGAGTGGCTATGGGAACCGGGACGCGGGATCAGACATGGATCAGGAAAATCTGCCGAATTGGTGCGATTCACGACAGCCTATCTGGACACCCTCCGTCTACAGCAGACTATTCTCGGAGTTGTATACGCAGTTTCTAAGGCGAAAGCCTCAAGCCACCGAAAAAAAACAGCAGGGCGAGGTTCTCTTCTCTGGGCTGATTCCTAACGAATTTGTCGTGTTGATGCCGAGCAAACCCGGCAGATGTGAACCGGTCGGCCTGCGAGTTAGCGGAGATGGCACAGCGTGGATTAAGGATATTTTTCCAGGGGAGTACGTTCTTCACTGTCAGCGCAGTCTTGTTCCAATCGTGGTTTCTATAACCGCTCCAGTGAAGCCTGGATATTCTGCCGTGCAGCATCTCCATGTCTCTCAGGATTTGTTATGCAAGCATAGCCAGGCACATGCAGCAATAAGGAATCGCTAGAGCTGCAAACATTGCAAAGTCTAAGACTGATTTTGAGAGGAGAATAAGGATGAGCTTTGCCAATCGTGTGCGCCGTAGAGTTGTCGAAGGAATCGTCGTTTGTCTTGTTGTTGCTGGCGCTCGGGTTCCATGCTCTGCGCTTGAACAAACCAGAAGAGTACGTATTGCGGTTTGCCAGATTCTCGTAATCGATGGAGACAAAGAGGGAAACTTCAAGCGAATTGAATATGCTCTGCAGACAGCGCACGATCAGCGTGCCGACATAGCTACATTTCCGGAATCCTCTATTCTTGGATGGGAAAATCCGGATGCTTACCAACTTGCAACACCTATTCCGGGGGAAGATAGCAATCGCATCGCAGAGCTTGCTCGGAAGTACCACATCATGATTGCCATCGGTATGGATGAGCGCGTACAGGCAACCCTTTATGACTCCGCGATTCTAGTCGATAAAGAAGGCAAGTTGCTCTGGAAATATCGCAAGCTCCGGGTACTGCCTGAGCTTATGAATCCACCCTATGCCGTGGGCGACCCCGCCGGGATTGGAGTCGTTGACACGGAGTTCGGCCGTGTCGGTCTGGTAATCTGTGCGGACACGTTTGGCGATGAGTATGCAAAGAGGGTGACAGAATTGAAGCCCGACCTGATGATTGTCCCGTATGGTTGGGCGGCAGCTCCTATCCGATGGCCACAGCACGAGCGTGATCTCGAAGACCTTGTTACGCGTCGCGCCAGAGAATGGTCTGCGCCAACAGTCGGTACTGATCTCGTTGGTCAGATGACACATGGTCCGTGGGCTGGAGAGACCTACGGCGGAGCCAGCCTTGTCGTTTCGTCGAAGGGTAAGGTCATCGCCATGCTTCGTGATCGAGACGTTGAAGTCCGAACGGTTGCGATCGAATTGCCCACGAGGATGAAGTCAACGAAGGATGAGAAGGGCGTTGCTGGCAAGGAGAATCGATAAGAATGCTCCGGCGAACTTGGCTGCTGTCTGTCACACCGCTATTGTTGATTGCCGCCGGGTGCTCTCGCATCCGGCAGCCACATGTTAGCTCCGCAGACGATTCCTCGAATGCATTGCAGCCGTTCGCCGAACATATTCGCTGCCTGGAGACCACTCTAGAACTTCTAGGGCAGCCATTGGATCTGCGAGACAAGGCTCATATCCAGAACGCGCTGGGCGGTTCTCAGCCGGACATGGTTCAGCGTGAGGTTGCAAGGATTCTTGAGAAAGATGTCATCGCCTCAGTCGATATCAATGCGGAGAGTCAAGTCGATCTGAGAATTGGAACTGCTCAACCATCGTTGGTACAAGGCGGCGCAAGCGTGTTTCTGGTCCAGATCAATAATCGTGCTGGAACCACTTCGAGTCTTTCGGTGGCCAGTCCAAATAGTGGACCTGTCTATATTCCATCAACGTTTGCTGCCGAACCGAAGAGCCAATTGACCGCTCAGGATGTGAGCGAACGTTGGGCAGACATCTCCTTGTTCAATGCACCACCAATGTCTAGCCATCTCTCGGGATCGCCCTTGGAATATGCCGTCCTCGTCATATCGAGTCGAGATGCGGGTTATCGTACAGCGAAGTTGAGTTTTGCTGTTGGCGACAGGCCATTGGACTCAAGCATCAAGGCACTCACGATTCCTTTTCGTGTCACACCAGCGACACAGATTGATCTCCACATTCTGGATAGCGATGGTGAGCCTACAACGGCGTCCTTGATCGTTCAGGACGAGAAAGGACGGATCTTTCCAAGCCAGGCCAAAAGACTGGCTCCTGACTTTTATTTTCAGCCGCAGGTATATCGCCACGATGGAGAAAACCTTCTCCTTCCACCAGGAGACTATACGATTACTTCCACTGGGGGACCTGAATACAGAACAGCCACGCAGAAGTTGCACGTCGCTAATGTTTCGCGCATGGATCTGCCTATTCGTCTCGAGCGCTGGATCGATCCGGCAGCGCTCGGATGGTTTTCCGGTGACGATCATATTCACCCTGCAGGTTGTTCCCACTATGAAAATCCCACTCAGGGTGTGGACCCCAGATCTATGGATCGCCAGGTCCAGGGAGAGCACCTCAATTTTGGAGCCGTCCTGGTGTGGGGACCGTGTTTCTACTATCAAAAGCAATTCTTCCGCGGACGATCGGACGATCCTTCGTCCACGCTGGACTCTCTCTTGCATTATGACCTCGAAGTATCTGGGTTTCCGTCAAGCCATGCGGGGCATCTCGTCCTGTTGAATCTTCAGAGCCTGACGTTCCGCAAAACTGAGCGTATTGAGCAATGGCCAACGTGGGATCTGCCTGTGCTGCGCTGGGCTAAGTCACAGAACGCCGCAACTGGATTCGCTCATTCGGGATGGGGTCTGCAAGTACATTCAGATACGCTGCCGAACTATGAAATACCACCATTCGACGGTATCGGAGCAAACGAATATATCGTGGACGTCACGCAGCCTGGACTCGTCGACTTTATCTCTGCGGGTGACACACCGTACGTATGGGAGTTGAACATCTGGTATCACACGTTGAATGTTGGGTTCCGCACCCGATTATCAGGGGAGACGGACTTTCCCTGTATCTACGATGAACGTGTTGGCCAGGGAAGAACTTACGCCAAGCTGCGGAGGCCGCTATCGTTCACAAGCTTTGTGAATGCTGTGAAAGATGGAGCTGCGTATGTCTCTGACGGCAGAAGTCACCTGATGAACTTTGCCGTCAACGGCGTCGAAGTTGGAACGCACAACAGCCAGATCAACATTGAAGGTCCTCAAACAGTAAACGTAGAGGTGCTTGCTACCGCCATGTTGCCAGAGCAGTCCAACTCTGCCATCGATGAACTTCCCTATAACCAACGTCCGTATTGGAGCCTAGAGCGCGCAAGAATTGGAACAACTCGCAAAGTCCCAGTCGAACTAATCGTCAACGGACAACCCGTTGCGAAGCAGGAGATTGTCGCTGACGGATCGATGCACAAACTTAAGTTTGCGGTTCCGCTAAAGAAAAGTAGCTGGATGGCTGTGCGTATCCTTCCTTCGTCACATACCGATCCGATCTTTGCTCTTGTGGATGGAAAGCCGATCCGTGCCTCTCGTCGCAGCGCCATCTGGTGTTTGAAAGGTGTCGACGAAGCGTGGAAACAGAAGTCCCGTCTCATCTCGCCTCAAGAATTGCAGGAGGCAAAACAAGCCTACGAACATGCACGTCAGGTCTACCGTCAATTAGCCACTGAGAGCGCCAATGACTAGCTTGCGAAAGCCATTGCCAGAAGGGAGATACGCTGTTTTTGCAGGCATCCTCTTCGCGATGGTGATGGGGAGCATCGTGCTGTGGTTGAACCGGAAGCAGTCAGTAGAAGTTACCCTCCATGGAGGGCCGCCTACTCTTGAACTTTCAGCGATTGCGGTGGACGATCAGCACAATGTATATGTCAGTTCAAGAACCCTGAATCAAGTATTTCGTATTTCTGCTGACGGTAGGATTCGTGTTGTTGCAGGTGATGGAGTAAGGGGGTTCTCAGGTGATGGAACTCTTGCAACACGGGCGGCTCTTGCGGAACCCGTCGGACTAGCTATTGCTAGAGCCGGCGACCTCTTCGTTGCCGATATGGGCAATAATCGTGTTCGTCAAATTGATCCTGCTGGCACAATACGAACCATAGCAGGGGACGGCACTATGGGGGGACGGACGAATACGCCAGCTATAGCGACAGGGCTCTACGAGCCGATTTCAATTGCCATGGATTCTCGCGAAGATCTTTTGATTGGCGGCACAACCTCCATTGGAATTCGTCGCATAAATGCGATTACCGGGATCGTCAGCAAGGTTCTAGGTGCCGGTTTACCTGGAGTCCAGTCTGTTGGTGAGCCTGCAGCTGGTCCTTTCTGGGTTGCGGCGAGTGATGATGGCGAAATTTATTATTCCGATCCGAGCCGTAACGCAGTTTCCTTTCTGAATGAAAGCACCGGTGCAGTACACCGTATCGCAGGTAGCGCAATATGTGGCTTTAGCGGCGACGGCGGCCCGGCTCTCGACGCGAAGCTTTGTTTCCCTGAAGGACTAGCTATTGGCAAAGATCGCAAACTCTATATTGCGGATACTGGCAACAACCGAATACGTGTTGTCGATTTTAGACGAGGCATGATTGCGACAGTGGCAGGTACTGGAGAACCAGTTCACTCCGGTGATGAAGGCCCAGCAAGTAAAGCCGCTCTGAGAGGCCCAATGGGCGTTGCTCTCGACGATGAAGGCAACCTTTACATTGCTGATACCGGTAACGACTGTATTCGAAGAATCGACAGCGCAACCGGCAAAATTGCGACTTTGGTAGATGCCAGTGACATCCTTGGGGTTACACGCGGTGGTGGAAGCATCAGGCGTTGAGTATTTGTACACTGACAGCGATTTAAACGAGGAGATGAGGGATGATAACCCGGCAAGAGGCAACGCAGAGGATTCTTGAAGCGAAACAGGAAAAGCAGCTTACATTTCGCGAGATTGCAAATGATGTTGGCATGCATCCTGTCTTTGTAACGGCGACGCTTCTCGGACAAGGAACATTCCATGCTGAACAAAGTGAGAGATTGATCAAAATGCTTGACCTTGGGGAGGATGTGGCCATAGCGCTCCAGCAAATACCTTCAAAGGGTTCCCTCTCTGCGCCCGTACCCGTAGACCCTCTTCTCTATCGATTTCACGAGATCAATCAGATCTATGGAACAACCATCAAGGCTCTTATACATGAGATGTTTGGAGACGGAATCATGAGTGCGATCGACTTCACGATGGACATAGAACGGATTTCCGACTCGGCAGGAGACCGCGTGAAGATCACGTACAACGGTAAGTTTTTGCCCTATAAGCGGTGGTAAGGGCCGTAATCAATTGCGTCAGCCTCGGGTATGCGTCGAGAGCGATGGGTAATTCGGTGCCGTGTATGCGTCCTGCCGGTACGGTAAGTGCTTGGCGATTTCTGCGCGACGGTTCTTCATTGCCCTTCGGTACAAGCCCGTGACGGCGTATCCAAAGAAAGGCTGGTCGGGGAGGGAACGAGGCAACCTGACCTCTTCGTGGGATTTCGTTACGGTCCTGATGCCGTATTTGCTGCGCCGCCCAATCAACGCCGTTCGGATCTAGCGGCACAGGACGCTGTTTGCATTGAATGGACGACGAGGGTGCAGCTTAACCGCTTAACCCGCGATTTATCGGTACTCTCAGTTTCTATTGCGTAAGATCCGCATGACTCACATCGATAGCTTGCATGTTCGCATTACACAAATGCCTAGAGCCTTTCTGGGGAGAGGGCTCCAGCGATGCGCTGTAGCCGGTCCAGTACGGTGATGCCGGTCAGTAGTTAATCACAGATGCATAGGTCGGTCCTAACTCCAGGTTATCCACGTTCCAGGTTCCCGTGTTTGCTCCTGTGTAGACCTGAATGCCGGTGATTACATTGCTAAGGTCGCCGCTTGCTGATAGACCCCAAGTAGTAGGTTCAGTCGTAGGAACACCGCTTGAACATGGGAAAAGAGAAAAGCTAAAGACATCGTTCGTGCCGGCCGAGTTCAATACCAGCTTGCCAATAAGCAGGTACTGAGTGCCTGCAACAAATGCTCCTGCGGTTGATCCGGTAACGGAGCCGATACCGCCATAGGCGCTGTTGATACGCAGTTTATTGGTGGTACTACTACCACCGAATCCGATGACGCTATAGCCACCTGAGTCAACAAACCTGATTTGTGAATCACCTGTCCCTGAACCGGCAATGAGTTCGATCAGCGCACTCACATAATAGGTTGCCGGTACGTTGGTATCGATACTGCTCGCAAGATTTCGGTATGTCGTTGTTGTTACTGTCCCGGCATGTACCGCGAGGTAATTTCCGTCACTCACACTGAGTGTGTAATTGCTGGGAACAGAGAAGTTTCCGGAAGTGATTGTGTAGCTGCGACCATTGCTTGCGCTACCCGGTATCCAGCCACCGCCAAAGCCATACCCTGCATTGTCGCTACTGGAAAGTGCTCCGGCCGTATAAGCAAATGGTTCACCAAGGAATTTCGGTGTTGAAGTGACTTCCGCGGACAGAGTGCTTGAACCAATGACATTGTCTCCGGTGATCACATAATAATAGGTGGTTCCGTTGGTTACACTAGTGTCGGTATAGCTTGTGGTCGTAATACCCGAAGCAATCGTTATATAGGGTCCACCGCTAACGGTCGCACGTTCAACTGTATAACTGCTAGCGCCAGATGATGCCGTCCAACTGAGTGCGACCTGTGCATTGCCGGTTGTAGCCATTAGCCCCGTGGGAAATGCTGGGAGGCCAACAACCACTGACACTGCTTCACTGGCCTTATTGATGAGGATCATTTCCGGTTGCGCTCCGCCAGTGACAAGAAACATCCAGTTTGAGGGATCCGTTGTGACCTCAGAGACATTCTTGGGCGTCCCCGTATTGGATGACCAAGTCAAACCAACGGCGTTTTCCCAGTTTGTTGTAGCGCCACCTGAAGGTGTGACGCTGTACGCGAGCCTTGAAATGGGACTTCCACTCTGATTCTTCATCGCCACTGTTGTCGAAGTTATCGAACTGGAAGAAGCACTCAATAGCCCAAACTGTAGCTTTGAGGTATTGCCGGTGGTTGTATAAAGCGGCGACCCTCCCGAGTATGTCTGCTGTTCAGGGAAAAAGCGCAGTTCGAGCGGTTGGGAATTGTTCTGTGTGATTGTATCCAGGACAACGAGGACGTCAGGTCTTAGGTAGATCAGACGCCGGCGGAACTTGGTCAGTCCAAGGCTCGAATCGTATGTGCTAGTTGCGTCGCCGACAAGGTAATCGAGCGCAGAAGACGAAAAGCTTACCGATGTATCGATGTTGGCGTTGCTGTATCGCGCCAACGCCATATTGAACCAGGTATACAGAGGATTTTGCTGACCTAGTTGTCCCGACCCATTAACAAGTAGCGAGTTCAGCTGGCCTGTCGATTTTTGGCCAGTATAACCATCGTTTCGCAGCAGCCATTCGCCGTCTCCAAAAACTGAGAAGTTGTTTGCTGCGGGGTGAGGATGAGGAGCACTACGAGCGTCAAAAGTGCCACTTGAGGCCCGCACAACGTGCCCCATGGGTGGCCCGGACTGAAAAGCAATCACTGACTCATTTCCTCCCCAGTCGGAGCGTGACACTTCAAAGCCAAGATCGCTGAAAAGTTTATTGACTGGGTATCCAGCGGTCGTCGGGGAAACCTCAGATACAGTATCGTCGTACCAAAGCACATATAGTGCGGGGTCACGTGGACTTGGGTCGATCTTGCTGTACCCAGCTCCGCCAGCGGTGTCCATTTGCGTGGCCATCCATTGCAGAGTGGAATCGCTATATTGGGAGGCAAATTTTCTTAAGATATATGATGAGCCATCTGTTCGGTCAGCATCGGCAAAATCGACGTAATCTGTGGTTGTTGCTAACGTAGTATTGTACCAATAATTAGACGCAGTTGAGAAGTAGGCGCGGTAAGTACCTGTAGCCTGCATCCATGAGTCGCTCCACACATTGATACCTAAGATCTTGTAAGCAAAATCAAAATAGCGAAGCGTCCATTCCATCCCGTAGCGCCAATAACCTGGACCTTCAAGATCGGCTCCATCTGTGCCGCGATACGTGAAAGTATTGTTCCAGCGATTCAGACCATCCTGCAGCCACGTTGTGAGAGTTGTCGTACTCGGCGCGCCAGAGTCACCATACAAGGCTAACGCTGCAGCTGCCAAGGCCGTTTCGCAGATCCAGAGGTGGTTCTGTTCCCACTCGACGCCCCACCATTGAGGAGTCGTTACTGTAGGGTTTGTACCAGAGGCAGCTTCATACATACCCTGCGTACGCGAGGCCAGAGTGCTTTGGATGTTTGCGAAATCGGTCGGATAGAGAGATGCCAGATCGGAGTAAGCCCAATCGTAAAGAACCGCCATACCGTGTAGTTCGTAGGCTGCAGTCAAATCATATGCCTGTTTGCCGGAGGAATCCTTACCCCAAGTCGTATAGCTAATCGATGCTCTAGCCCAGCGTAGCGCGTCTGTGAGATACACCGAGTTGCCTGTGAGCTTATAAGCCATGGCATCAGCAAACATTGCTTGGCCATTGATCTGCTGCCAGGCTTCGGACAGATCTCCGTTGCTATAACCTGCAGGTTGTGGGGTCTTCGACTGGAAACCATTTGTTTTGCTATAGAAAGTCCCGTTGATCCAACTCCATCGTGTACCAGCCGGAGGGCTAGACATTTTGCTCTGCAATTGAGCAAGTCTGGTGGGATCAATGTACAGTTTTGGATGCACAGCGCTGTAGGAGCTTAGGGTCGTTGTGTTGATGGTGTAGGATTGGCAAAAAACCGTCCCGCTCCCACACGCCAAAGTCAGAATACATATTGCATATCCCAAAGACCGTCGTACCCATGCAAGAATCTTGGAATTCTTCGCGATCATAGTGGCAACCTCGTCGTTGATGTTGAAATTGGAAGCGGTTTTATTCGTGTCCACCACAGAAGAGAAGCAGGTGTGCCCATCTAGTTGTTGGGGACCGCTTCACAAGCGCTTGCAATAATTCATGGCCTATTTAGTTTTGTCAAGCCCCGAATTTCCAAGGGGCATTTCTACGATAGATTGCCTCCATAAATAACAAAAATCAGATTATCTCTTATACCCGAGCCTGTACCGCGTATCGAGACCCCGGAACATTGTCTTGACAATAATGGTATCCGTAGAGCAATATAGCAAGCGCTTGCCAAATTCAGAGTTGAAAAACATCAAGCGTTTGATCCTAGTGTTCGCGATGTTTCTGCATATGACCTGTGGTTGTCTTCTGGGATATCTCGGGGCCAAGCTTTGCAGGTTACCGGAAGATAACTGCCGGACGATTTCAATAGAGGTGGGGATGCAGAATGGAGGTCTTGCCTCAGGCATTGCAGTGCAGATGGGGAAGATCGCGACAGTTGGGCTTGCTGCCGCCATCAACGGCCCTATCATGAATGCCGCAATCAGCCGCTGAAGCGGACATTAGGTGCTGTCACGAGGCAAGTATGAGGGGTAGATGAGATGAACATAGGATGGGAATTCAATGCTCATCTAGCGTGTAAGGTTGCCGCAAGCGTGGTTTCAGTTGCACTGCTGCTTGGAACGCCAAACGTAGGTTATACACAGACGGTGGGGTCAGCCGAGCAATTGGCAGATGTGGCTATGAGTCGCTGGCCTGATGCTTGCGGCATGTCACAGGCTAGCGATACGAATATGTTCCTGACGGGCATAAGTGCGTTCTGGTACGAGACTGCCAATCGAGCTTATTTCTAGTACGTGAGGAGGAATGTTGATCAACTTCTTCAGCCTGATGGCACGATGCGTAGCTGCTCAACTGTCGATCAACTGTCAAGTAACACTCCTCCGGGGAGAGAGGCACTGCTTCTCTACAGGGTTACCCGAGAGCAGAAGTACCATCGTGCCGCAACACTGCTGGAACATAAGCTTACTGAGGGAGCATCCAACGAAAGCGAGGCAGATCGCAATAGCAACGGATGCGCGGACAAGGCAGCGATGAGAAGGCTGTACGAGACGAAACCTTTCCTGGCTGAGTACGCGGCGGTTTTTCAGCAGTCTGAAAAGTTTGCATCGATTACGAACCCGCTTACGCAAATGAAATCTCGGAAGAGGCTAACTCTGGCGCCAGTGCGGCGTCAGCGACGGTGATAGATCGGGAGATTCTTGTAACCCGTCCATAGCGTCCATGGGCTGGTATCTGATGGCTCTCGTGGATACGCTGCCTCATTACCAGCGAGATGATCCAGATCGCGCGGTTATTGCGAGAGCATTTTCCCGTGTGACGAGTTTTCTGTATGAGCGCCAGGACCAGAAGACGGGCCTTTGGTGCGAAATCGATGTGCGTCCCTGCTCCTTGGACTTGGTCGGCGACTATATGCTGATTTACGCCATAGCAAAGGGTGCCAGGCTAGGATACTTGCCACGAAACGACGGACGAGTAGCGGCAGCGTGGAAGAGTGTCCATAACCGCATTGCTTCGGCAACCTCTCTAAGTAATGAGAGGTCCGGCCCGATAGGTGCATTTCTGTTAGCTGCCGATGAGTTGGACATGGCTTCTACCGCTTTGCTTGGCCGCGGAGAAAGGATTCTTCTTGATGGTTGGTTTACCAGCGCGAAAAGGAAAAACGCGGCAGGACAGATGGAGCCGTTTCACTACAAATGGGACGACCTGAGTGATCTCGGCTACTCCTTTTTCGGGAATATCTTTAGAAGGTACGGTGTCTCGACCGAAATGCTCAATACCGCTCCTACGATCGAGGCTCTAAAGGATGCGCAATTTTATATGATTGTCTCGCCTGATACGTTGCTGAAGAATCCCCATCCAAACGCACTACAGGATAAGGATGCTGAACAGATCACTTTCTGGGTGAAACAGGGAGGGGTGCTCATCGTGATGGCAAACGATGGACCGAATACTGATATCGAAGGATTGAACCTCTTGATGGATCGCTTTGGACTCCACTTCAACAACGTACTCAGTCATCACGTGATAGGGGATACCTTCCCGATGGGGAGGCTTTCCGTGGCTGCCGATCCCAGATTCTTCCGCCGATCGCACATTCTCTATTTTAAGGATACCTGCACAATCTCTTTGAGCGGATCGACACTTCCATTGCTACGAGATCAAGGCCAGGTTCTCATCGCTACCGCAAAGTATGGAAAAGGTACTGTCCTCGCTGTCGCGGATCCATGGCTCTATAACGAATACACAGATGGCAGGAAGTTACCGCGTGAGTATGACAACCTCGGTGGCGGAATTGACATGGTGCGCTGGTTGCTTCGCCAAGTTCCAAATTAGCCAACTAGCAAGCTGCCCTGGCAACACTGGGGTGATTGATCTCCTGTTTCTGCATACACATCATTGACTGATGTCTGTATGCGGGAACACCCGAACCGAGGAACAGGCCGGCGCACGATGCCCTTGAATAACGATGGTTATGATCGGTTGGACGAGTTAAGGCCAGGATGGAATATAGGTATATGGCCGAATATAGGGACGTGAAATTCTTACCGTTCCTCCAACTGGCGTGCCTGGTACAAAGCCTAAATAGACTGTCATGCCTGATATAACCGCCGTGGAGGTTGATGGAGGAAAGCTGAACTCGGGGCTGAGGACATCAGCCGAAAAGTCCGAGGGCAGCACGTCGGCACTCCCGCTCGCATAAGGGAAGCCAGAAGTGACTGAGTACTTCACCCCATCAATTTGATATCGGATGAGGAGATAAATGTAGATGAGGTTCTGGATCTGGATTCCGTCGATCCTGACCCCGGCGCGGAAAGAGGATCCCCCGACAACTCCTTTGCCAGAGGCCCGTGCAGCAGAAATGCCAGTTCCCGTAGTTCCAAGGCCAATCACCGTGTTTGCTGTTGTCGATGGTGCGATGCCATTCGGGATCGTTACCGAGACGGCGTTCAGATTGTTCCCCTCGGCCAGAGTAGACATTGTTGGCAAGGACCCAGCCGAGGTCTGCCATTCTGCGTTGGCGGTTGCCATCCACCCGGACGGAGAAACAGATCCTGGCGCAAAATTGGCGAGATTCGTAATTGTGCCTCCCAATTTTTGCAGTTGACTATTGTCTGAACCGAAATCCCGTAGAAGATTGCTCGGATCGTCAGCGGCATCAAGCGTTTCAGGGTAAATGATTGGAGCAGGGAGGAGATTCAATCCGGCGAGTTGGGAGACGACAAAGTCCCCTTCGGCCTTGGCTCCAATCGCGGTCGTATGGACGCCGTCAGAGGTATACGCAGGAAGAATGTGGTCCGGGTTCGCAGGATCTTCAAGAAGGCTGTCGGAATCAAGGTTGCGGACCTGGCCGGAGGAGTAACTGGAAGCCATCCAGGCATTGACCGTTTTTCGGTCGCCATCATATATAACGGCCGAATTCCCAAGTGGCCATATAGCGAGGCTAAGAACATGCGTATCGGGTGAAAGTGCCTGGAGTGCGTCAATGGTTGCCTGCTTGGCGGTCTCGATCTGTGCAACCGTGTTCCCTCCAAGGTTAGCTCCTCCGCCCTCGGCAAAGACCAAATCCGGAGGGGGACTAAGTGTGTTCATTGGGCCCCAGGCCTGAGTAGCGGCCGTAATATCGTTTGGGTTGCTGATAAAGTCCAGCTGCTGCTGCAGCGTTGAGCCGCCTAGCGCATAGTTGTGAATGGACCTGTAGTTCCATCCGAGATTCAGCTCTACCCACGACAGATAACCCCTCGTAAGGCGAGTGCGACTATGAGGATAACCAACAGTGCCTGTTCCCAAGGTGTCCGTGTTTCCCATAGCAGAGAGGCTATCTCCCAAGGACGATACATTGACGAGACGTGCCAGCCTCCACGAGGACTCCGCTACGACAGAGGAGTATGTGTCTCCGAGATAAAAATTATCGACATTCCAGGTGCCTGTGTTTGCGGATGTATAAATCTGAATTCCGGTGATGATGTTGCTCAAGTCGCCATTGGCGGTCAGACCCCATGTGGTGGGTTCGGTCAAAGGAATAGCGCCTGATGAGGGAATAAGCGAGAAGCTGAAGACATCATTCGTACCAGCCGCGTTGAATGTCATTTTCCCAACGAGCAAATATTGGGTTCCCACAGTAAATGCATTGGAAGTTGTTCCAGTGACGGTGGCAATGCCACCATAGGCACTATTAAAACGAAGTTTACCGCTTGCGCTGCTTGCACCGAAGCCCGCCACATCGTATCCTGCGGCATCAACAAATCTGATCTGGGAATCTCCGGTTGCTAGACCACTCGTTAGCGAAACCAGCGCACTGAAATAATAGGTAGCAGGAGCATTGGTATCGATGCTGCTTGCGAGGTTACGCGTTGTTGTGGTCGTTATTGTTCCGGCCGTCAAGGCAAGATATTTGCCGTCCGATGTGCCAAGGCTATAGTTGGATGGAACGGAGAGAGACCCGACTACAATGGTGTAACCACCCCCATAGGCAGTACTGCCTGGTACCCATCCTGCGCTAAAACCAGTGCCACCATTGTCGGTGTTGACAAGGGTTCCGGTCGCATAATCAAAGGAATCCGAGGCGATTACCTTCGCGTGGGCATTGGGTGAGAAGAGTATGAGGCCGGCGAACGCCGCCATGAGAGCATTTGGAATCACGAAGAGTGTATTCATCATGTGGTCGCTACCTTTCTAAAGTATGGACAAGGGCCTTTGAACTAGATGCAGGTAGAAGGATTCTCTTTCTTCGGCCGGCATATATGTTGTGTGGTTGTCCTTCGTGAACCCAGGGCAACCTTGTCCAAGAGCTCAGAGCAACCTTTAGCAAGCGCTTGCAATATGTCACTTGACTTGGCTGCTTGTCAAGACGTTTCTTCGCAGAATGTTCGAGAACCAACGATCGAGGTTAATGGCGAAGACCGTTCGGTGGGATAGCCATCGTCAGATGGCCCCGTCAGAAACTACGCGCAGAAGTAGGCTTCATCAATTTGACCCTGAGGGCGGGGTACCCGGCTCTTCCCGCTGCTGTGAGGAATACGTTGCGTCGTGCCGTGGATTTCACTGTGGCGCAACCCTCGAAAGCGCGAAACTACAGGCATCAAAGTACTATTGCACGGAAGTACGTCATGCCAAATGACAGCGCCCGTATGAGAGCTCGATTCCCCATTAGTAAAAAGAGTTGATCAAGTTGCCCCTGGCAAGATCTGGAAACTGGCCAAGGGCAGGTTAGTTTTTCAGGGGCGCGCAAGTGTAATTTGCGGCTTCGTCCTCTGCTCCCGTCCCCTTGTAAACAGCTTTCTTGGGATAGGGGCATGCAAGCGCTTCTTTTAGGCCTTTGCCGTTCACGAATCTGATGCCCTCCGGCGCTTTGTTTGATTCAACCCAGCCGACGATGTTGCTGGCCCAATCATAAGCCGCGGGTCCGGGACCTCCGCCACAGTGAGCGACTCCGGGGACGAGATAAAGACGGGTAAATGTGTCGCTTGCGGCGCCATATTTCTGGCGAATCTTGTTGAAGTAGTGGACTGTGCTGAAGGGCGAGATTATCGGGTCTTCCCATCCATGCATCACGATCATTTTGCCTCCGTGAGCCTTAAAGGCATCGAGGTTCGCTGTCGTGGCATCGACAATCGAGGAAAGCTTCGACTCCATCATCTCTGTATCTTGATCTACCTTGAAGTTGTGCGCACCAGACCAGTGTTCGCCAAGTCCGAGCACGAAAAGCTCTTCATAAGGAACATGAAGGTCATTCCTTGATGGTTTTAGAAAATATCCCCATTGGGTTTCACCCCCAGGTGCAAGGCCGGGGAAGATTTGTTTGCCTGTGCTGGTGACCGGGCCTGAATAGACGCGCTTGACAGCAGCTATCTGCGTATCACTCAAGCAACGCGAACTCTCCTCTCCCTGTTTGCATGCAAGGACTGCGGGATCGAACTTGCAGGTGGAAGGATCTGTCACAACGCCGTCTACTGAAGAACAGGCTGAAGCGGCAGCTGAAGAAAGACTTTCGAGCTCGGGTTGGGAAAGGAGGGGAACGCCGTCATGGTGCAATGCGAGCCAGTTCCAAAGAATAGCTATATGCAGGTCAACACGATCGTTCGCGGGAGCGCCGGAGACGATACCATCGTAATCATTGGGATATTGTTCAGCTTCAGTGATGCCTTCCTGGCCACCGCTGGAGCAGCCGAGGAAAGTTCGGTGCTTGGCGGATTGCCCATAAAATGCGGTGATCAGCGCCTGTGCGGCCACGGTCATCAGATGAGTACTGCGTGATGCCCAATCCCCGAGGACTTCAGTTGAGGAAGAAAAGAAGTGTTGTTTCTCGTTCGTGCCCAGATCCGTGTTGGCAGTGGCATACCCGGTATGGACTCCGTTGGCAAGCTGCGAATATTGAATGTGTCCACCGAAGCCGCCATTGCCCGTGCCCAATAGGCGTCCATTCCATCTTTCGATTGGTAGCCAGACTTCGATACCAATGTGCGCGTCGGGTCTTGGGTGTGCGGATAGCTGCACACGGCAAAAGGCTTGCATGGAGGCAAGGGGAGTGCCAGCCGGATTCACAAACTTCCCAGACGGTACTTCTTCGACGTGCACAATGTCAGTTTGTGGGATAGAGATCTGCTGCATTTTGGCGCAGTTTGACTGTGCCAAAGCTGGAAGCGAGAAGAGAAAGACTACAGTCAGAATTTTGAAGTTCATACTTGGGTTGTCGCTAACTGTTGCAAGCGCTTCCAGTATGGAGTAGAACAGTTCTGGAAATCTAGCAAGATATTTTGTTATTCAGTTTTTGATTACCAAAATGCCTCTCGGGCAATTCGGTCTGCGAAGAGTGATAAGGTATGAGCGTAAACAAAGTGTACGAAAGGTGTTTGCTTCACGCTGTGAGCTTATGGTTACCTTGAGTGATATTGCGGCCAAGGCTGGTGTAAATCTGTCTACCGCCTCGCGATCTTTGAGTGGTGCTTACGGTGTGCATCCTAAAACCCGGGCGAAGGTTCTTGAGATCGCGCGTAAGCTGGAATATCGACCGAATCGGGTTGCACAGGTTCTTGCAACGGGGCATTCCAAATCTCTCGGATTGATCGTCAGCGATATCCGGAATCCCTTTTTTGCCGATATTGCTCGCGGAGCGGAGGACGCCGCCTATCGGGCCGGTCTCGATCTGATCCTTTGCAATACAGACCTGAATCCGGAAAAACAGGTTCGCTATATCGACTCCCTTCTCGAAAAGCAGGTGGAGGGGATCATTATGAACTCCGTCGCCCCTTTGGGGGCGGAGCAGATGCGGCGACTGTCCACTATTACAGTTCCGATAGTTCTCCTGAACCGTTCCAAACTGCGAAAGCTCTCGACTGTTTCGGTTGACAACTATAAAGGTGGACGACTGGCAGCAAAATACCTGATAGAGCTTGGACACAAGCGCGTAATCCACCTATCGGGTCCGCAAAACCACAGCAATCTCCGTGATCGAGCCAGGGGTTTCGTTGATCAATATGAGGCCTCTCGCCTAAAGGCGCCTATGGTGCTCCATGGCCAGCATACGGAATCGGGAGGGTATGAACTGGCGCGGGATCTGTTCAGCAAGGATCGCGAGTTTACAGCTATCTCGACAGGAAACGACGTGATGGCGTTCGGCGTGATTCGCGCCGCGGAAGAGGTCAACATCCGCATTCCACGCGATGTATCCTTGATCGGATTCGACGATGTCTCCGTCGGTGCCATCGTGAACCCCTCGCTAACTACGATTCATCAGCCAAGCTATGAAGTCGGTGCATCTGCGGTTGAACTGCTCCTTTCGCAGATTGCTGGAGGTCCACCCGCTACTGGTGGGAATCGTATGCTCGATGTCAGCCTAAAGGAGCGATCTTCGTGCGCCCCCCTTAAGTAACTCTTAGTCTCCGCGGGTTGATAGTTAATGTTCGCCTTATTTATTGCAAGCGCTTGCCACTTTAAGATATGCTGAACCGCGTTATGGCAAAGCCTTCAAGATGGATACAGTGGTGCCTTCGATGTGCGCTTGTTGCCGCGGCACTCTCTGCCGTGCAGTTGTGGTCTCAGTCTCCGGCTTCAACGTCGTCTGTTCCGGCGCAGCCTGGGCCGGACAGTGACGATCCTGCCAAGTTGCATGCGGAGATCGACAGCTACAAGGCGAAGCTTGGAGATTTTGCGGAGCTGAGCCGTTATCGAATCGAGAATGCGGAACTACCGGCGGCCGCGGCCAATGAGCGGCGCGTTGTGATGTTTGGCGATTCAATTACAGACGACTGGCGCCGTAGCCCGAAGAATTTTTTCCCTGGGAAACCTTATGTAAACCGTGGAATCAAGGGCCAGACGACCGCGCAGATGCTTGTGCGCTTCCGCGCCGACGTCATCGATCTTAAGCCTGCTGTGGTCGTTATCCTGGCTGGTACGAACGATATCGCGAACCGGAAAGGAAGAGCCGGTGTTCTTGAGGCGGTCGAGAACAACCTGACATCAATGGATCAACTCGCGCGGGCGAACGGTATCAAGGTTGTTCTGGCGACTCTTCTGCCGGTGTGCGGTGCACAACTCGCTAAGCGATCCCCCGACGACATTTTGCAGCTCAACCAATGGATTGCGGGCTATGCAAAGGGCCACAACATTCAATTGCTTGACTACTATCCTGCGATGCTTGATTCGAAAACAGGACAGTTGCGAGAATCGATCAGTCATGACTGTCTCCATCCCAATGTGGAAGGGTACGACATCATGCAGCCAATGGTTGAAAGAGCTATTGCATCTGCCCTCGGACCATCGACAGCGCGGTAGTGGGCAACACAATCTCGGGACGAGACGTCTCGAAGAGAAGTAATTCTGGGTGCTGTATTTAGATGCTTCGACGGTCGAATCAGAAGAATAGAACGACCACTGGTGAGGAGGATATTCGCTCTAAATCGTCGATGCGATTACCCCCCGTGACACTTCAGGAGGTTGCGGTAGCGGCTGGGGTCACGATCTCGACGGCATCCCGCTCTCTCAATCACGCTTATGGCGTTCATTTCGATACACGTGCTCGCGTGATGGAGTGCGCGCATCGCCTCGGTTACCGGCCAAACCGCATGGCACGCGGATTGGCAACGGGGATTTCCAATATGGTTGGGTTGATCATAAGTGATATCCGCAATCCCTACTTTGCCGAAGTGACACGCGGTGTTGAGGACGCCGCTTATGCCGCAGGATGTGACGTTATGCTCTGCAATAGCGATCTCAAGGCTCAACGCCAGATGAGCTACATCGACTCGCTTATTGAGAAGCGGGCGAAAGGCATTGTTATGAACTCTGTCTCTGCCCTTTCACGGCGGGAGCAGTCCTATATTCTCGACTGCGGCATGCAGATCGTGCTTCTGAACCCGCATAGTCAGAGATCGCTTTTTTCTACGGTATGTGCGGACAATGAACAAGGAGGGCGAATCGCAGCAGAATATCTGCTAGCAAATGGGCATCGCAGACTCATGCACTTTACAGGTCCGAGGGAACATGCAAATCTCAAGTTGCGGGCAAAGGGCTTCATCAAGCGGATCCAGAAGCTTGGTATCGATGCTGAAGTGACGACTCTCTCCGCGGAACGTACCAGTGAGGGTGGGTATGAGTTGGCACGGTATCTGTTCAGCCGGCCTTCCAGAAATTGGCCTACGGGGATTTTTACTGCGAATGACGCCATGGCCTTTGGCGTGATTCGTGCTGCGATGGATTTCGGTGTCTCCATTCCGGATGATCTATCATTAGTCGGCTTTGACGATGTAGAGTTGGCTGGCCGAGTTCATCCACCATTGACAACCATGAGCCAGCCAAAATATCAGATCGGTGCTACAGCGCTTCAGATGCTCCTCCGCAGGGTATCCTCTGGCGTCAAGGAGCCGGAGCACATCACCTTCGGCGTGGAGTTGGTTGAACGTCAGTCATGCAAGCCAATTAGGGTTGTGTGAGCAACATACAGACGGTGATTGACGCCGCCGTCTGATTACTGCTACAACAAAAATAGGAAGCGCTTGCAATAATTGAAAATGGAGAACAAAGTGAACGGCAATGATAAAACGCTGAACGGATTGACAGCACTTGTGACAGGAGCGAGTAGTGGTATCGGTGCAGCCACCGTTAAGGCACTTGCGGAGGCGGGAGCGAATGTCATTGTGCACTTTAACTCAAAGCTCGAAGATGCTGAGGCGGTGGCGCAAAGTGCTGCTGCGCACGGTGTTCTGACGGAGGTGGTGCAAGCGGACTTGGCGACCGCGGTGGGCATGAGAGAACTAGCTGCGTTTGCTGCCGCTCATAAGATTGACATTCTCGTGAATAATGCTGGCTCATTGATTGCACGGACACGAGTCCTGGATTTTACGGAGGAGTTGTGGGACAAGGTCATGATGCTGAACTATACGAGCTCGTTTTTTCTTGCGAAGGCAGTACTTCCGTACATGATTGAGCAAAAGCGGGGATTTATCGTCAACATCTCCTCGGTGGCGGCAAGGTTCGGTGGAGGTGTGGGAGCACTTGCTTATTCGTCTGCGAAGGCAGGGGTTTCGACAATGACAAAAGGGCTCGCAAAGGAGTTCGCTGCCGCTGGTGTCCGAGTCAATGCTGTATCTCCTGGGACGATTGAGACGAACTATCATCATTCGTTTTCGACGACCGAGGGGTTGGATGCCGTCCGCGCGGCGACGCCCACGGGTAAATTGGGAACAAGTGCGGAGATTGCCGGTGTCGTGATGTTCCTATGCAGTGACGAGGCCAGCTTCGTTCATGGGCAGGTCATTGAGGTCAACGGCGGGTTTTTCATGGCATAGCAAAGCAACCTATAGACCTGGCTATTTCAGAGAACTTGAAGAACGAGAGGTTGCTGTGGGTCGAATTGTAGTTTCGTTGATGCTATCAAGCGCACTCACGTTGTCGGGATCGACTTCAGTTTCGCAAACATCTACTCCTTTGGACGGTTGGCGAACTGCAACTGGTCCAAACGGTATTGCGAAGGCAATCAGCTATTGTGCATCGGAATCCGTTCCGTGTTTCACGTATATCCCAGGCGGCTATTCGCAAGATGAGCCTCAACCGTTCGGTGGGCTTTTCAACCTTTATCCTGTTGATCGCGGTAAAATTGTTCGCCCGATAGGACCCAAAATGAATGAGAGGACTACCGGCGTTCTGGACATGAGGTGGGGTGTTCCTCATTGGCTCTTCAGCGGGTCCTTCCCGGAGAAAAATGGCGAACTCAGTGCACCAGAATTTGTAATGAACAATACGGGATATGGGCAGCGTCGGGAGTCCTGGGGAGGGACTGCCCTCCACTTAATGAGTGCGGCATATATGGGCGGGAGAAACTTCACGAATCTGCTGCCAGGCCTTGGCGATAAGACAAACTTCAACACTTTCCTGATGAACTCATACAAATACACGCAGACGCAGGATACTGGTCAGATTGCGCAGTTTGCGCGTTGTTACGGTAACGGCGATTGCGTCGGGCATCAAATTGAAACATTCAGCTATGGTGGCCCCAATGCTAACGGTGATGAGGCTACCGAGTCGATGCGCTACATTGCCGTCCAGGGCGGAGCTGTGTTTGGCGCCAATATAGACCGTCTAGAGAAAGGCATCGACGGTTCTCTTGAGATTGTGACGAAGAATGCCGTGAATGCTGGCACGCAGGGCGAAGGGCGATTATTGATTGATCTAACTCAGAAATACAACATTGGGTATGTTGCTCGGGTCCAAAGCGGCGATCAAACGAAGTCCAAGGCAATTGAGATTACATGTGGCGGATGCTCGCTGGAAGCAAAGTATGGAGTCTCAACGAAAACAATTCTACTTACCGCGCTTGGTAACGGAACATCTGAGGTGAACACCTTTCCCAAAAAGGACGTTACCGTTCCGGTCGAGTCATCGGCATCGTTTTCGGCGGGCAAGGTGGCCTGCATCTTCGATTATGACTACGAATGCGAGCTCGTAAGTGCAGTTCCAGATAATACGCATTTGACATTTGCGATCATCCGAATGCCGCATCAGGTGAAGAGTTGGATCGTTACCGGAGGGCTGACAGGATATGCCTGGGAAAACGAGGCTGACCGTTTCGACCCGCAGCAGTCCAACGGGATTCGCGCCGCGCCGAACACAGGTGCGAAGTCGGTTGTTCGCTTAGCGCAACCGATCGTCATGAATTCCTTGGGTGATGTCGTAACGCTATTTGCGGGGCGTTCATTCATGCCTGGAACCGGTGAACCATACGTCACGCGTGCCTATTCTCAGATGGGACTAGGAGGAATCGTTGAGGTGACTGTCTCTGAAGGTCTGGTTACTGCATGCACAGCGAACGGTGGTAGTGGTTATTCAGATTCCAAGGATAGCTATGGAAATCCTATAGCGCCTCCGCAAGTCATGCTGCGAGGTACATGGGTCTCACCTCCTGCGATCCATATAGGGAGCATACGGGGCGGAACACTTGCTAGTTGTATTGTCGATGCGCAAGGTTCGGGCATCACATCGGTGAATGCGATAGTGGCACCTGTAAATGCGTATGACATATACCCGTCTGCAAAAGTGTGGCAGGTTTACAATACGTCAAAGGGTTCCGTAGACGGCACCTTCTGGACCAACCCATCATCCGGCAGCTTTAGAGTGAACGATCAAATAGAGCAGCCTCATTTCTATCTGCAAAACACAAAAGGCAGCTACAACCAGATTGGGACTCTCTTCCCAGCGACACAGACGGGCAACACAGGACTCGTTTACTTCATGGGCGGAGTGCTTACTGGTACGGATCAGGCATCACTCTTTTCGAACCTAAGCCAGAATGTTGCCTATGCCGGCTCACCGCAGTCGCAACCCTGGATACCGGGCAGGTCCCAGATCAATCCTCCAATGGGCCATCGGTTGCGCGGTCCATTCAGCGCTGGGCTGGTGATGGATGATCCCCCATTTGGTAGGGTGTTCAACAATCAGGGATCGGCTGTCGTCTATGTGTGGTGCCACGCACATCCCTGTTCGTCGTATACCAAGGGATTCAACTTTCTGGAGTCACGCAATTCGCGGGCTGGTGGCGATGTCGTCTCCTATAATCCCGTCTCTGCCGTATGGACAATTACCTCTGGTGCGACGCAGCCCGACGGTGGTGCTCCTAACTGCACGTATTCCTTTGGTAACAGCTTGGCATCTCCGTGTGGAGTAAAGAGCGGGTCGTATGCCACGGAAAGCACGTGCACCAGCACAGCATCTCCGGCACAGTGTGGTTCATCTGTTGCGGGGAAAGTGCAGGTAGCTGCGTCAGGCAGGTCGTTAGTGATTCAGAGTACCGCCTTCAAGGAGTCGACAGGGTGCTGGTTTACGTACGACGTTACAGGGATCTCTCCGCCGGAAAACATCGGCACAATGTTGCCGCCGTATATCAGTGAGAAAACGCCGGGGAGGAGTATCACTATCAGCCTGGGCATCGCACCTATAGGTCATGCAGTGAACGTTCAATTCGGGTGCATGAACTAGATTCACTCTCTTGCCGGAGATGGCCCCATCTCGAAGGTAAGCGTACCACCATGAACGATGTCAGAATGGGATAGCGTGAAGCCGCGTAAAGGCAAACCGTTAAGAGTCTTCGACTGGATATATTCATTGGCCGCTGACTGGTGCTTCGCTACAATCGTGAAGATTCGGCCATTCGGAAGATGAATTATTGCTTTTGAAAAGAGTGGAGTGCCAATCACATAGGACGGGGTGCCTGGTGTCACGGGATAAAACCCTAGTGCGCTGAAGATATACCACGCTGACATCTGACCTGCATCGTCGTTTCCGGAGAGGCCAGCCGCTCCAGTGTGGTACTCAGTCGCCAAGATGGACCGAATCTGATGCTGGGTCTTGTATGCCGCACCGGCATAATCATAGAGATAGGCGATATGGTGGCTAGGCTCGTTGCCGTGGTCATAGTACTTTTTCTCAAATAGCCTATCGAGAGAGGAGATGAATTTCTGGTGACCACCCATTGCTTCGATTAAACCGGGAATGTTCTGCGGTACGAAAAACGTCGCCACATAGGGCGTCTCCTCTGTCACATACGTCGCAGGCTTCGTGGGATCGAATGGCTCGATCCAGGCGCCATCAGCTTTGCGACCGCGGACAAAGCCGACGTTCTTATCGAAAACATTTCTCCAATTCTCGGAGCGGTCCATCAGAGTTGCGTATTCCTTTAGAGAACCGAGATCTTTGGCCATTTGCGCGAAAGCAAAATCATCATAGGCGTATTCGAGTGTGCGTGAAACCTGCTCGCGACGGTGATACGCGTCAAAGACCTGGTCTTCGAGCGGAATATACCCATATTTAAGGTATGAAGGCAATGCGCGTCGGCCCTGGCCCAGTTTGTATTTTTCCTCGGCCGGTGTCTGGGTGGCATTCTGCAGCATCAATGAATACGCTTTGTGAGTATCGAAGTCTCGTAACCCTTTGACGTATGCGTCGGAGATGATCGCTCCGGCATGATCGCCAACCATGGCTGCTGTGTAGTTATTGAGCAGCGGAAAGGTCGGAAGATAGCCGCCCTGTTCACCTTTGGCGATCAGTGAGCGCACCATCTCTTCTTCGAGCCGAGGATCCAGAATTGTCAATAAGGGATGTAAAGCGCGGAAGGTGTCCCATGTGGAGTAGTCGTCGAAGTAGTCCCCCCTTTCCATCCTGTGGAGTTTGCCTTCGCCGCCAAAGCCGTTATAGGTGCCGTCGGCATCGCTGGAGATTCGCGGCACGAGGAGCGAGTGATACAGGGCGGTATAGAATATGCTGCGTTGTTCCGGAGAACTGCCTTCGATCTCGATCTGGTTTAGGTGGTTCTTCCAGGCCTCTTCTGTCTTTTTTTCGAGGCCTTCGAAGTCCCAGCCGCTTGCTTCTGCATCTAGGTTCCGTGCTGCCTCATCGAGGCTCGTGAAGGAGGTTCCGATTTTTACGAGCAAGGGCTTGGTCGAAGAGGTAAATTCAGCATATCCCCCGAGGCGATTGCAACCGCCGTTCTGAACGCGACCGGCAGGAATGATTTCGAGCCCACACCAGGTTCCGGAAGCAGTGAATGGAGCTGAGAAACGGGCGACGAAGTAACCGCTAAATCCGGCAGGCAAGCCTCTGCCAATATAGAAACGATGCACCGGATTGTAGCCGACGATCTCGCCCTTCTCTGGATGGATCTCAATGAAGCCTTCATTTTCCTGAGCGTTGGGTTCAATGAGGATGCGCCCCGCTTCGCCGCTGGGAAACGTTACCCGCATCATCCCGGCTCGCGTGCCACCAGTGAGCTCTACCTTTGTGTCGTATCGGTCAAGCATCACAGAGTAGTAGGCAGGATTCATCACCTCTGCAGCGTGACGAAACGTAGAGGCACGCGCATTGGGTGATACAAAACGATGGCCTGTGGTGGGCATCACTGTGACGCTGCCATAGTCGATGGCACAGCTACCGCTTAGCCAATGGGTGCCCCGAAACCCGCTGATCTTCTTGTCGTCGTAGTAGTAAGGAGCGGTGCATTTGTCCTGGTTGGCCCGTGTCTCCGGTACCCAATGGGTCATTGCGAACGGCATCCCGATCATTGGCGCGGTCTGACCGAAGTTTGAGGTGCCGGAGACGAGTTGTACTGCTTGAAAGGGCTCTTGAGCCAACAAATGTGAGGTCATGTACAAGCATGATGAAGCCAGAACTGCTCCCTTGCCGGCCCACGACGAGAGTTTTCGGGTGAAGCTCTGGCAGACGATCTTGCGCATAAATATCCCTTTAGTTGAGTTTGAGATCATGCTGTTTCGGTGGAGGGCGTGGTTGTTAACCCGATGGCCGTACTATGTGACTGCGACTCCAACGATCCCATCCAAAGCCACAGAATCAGTGAACATGCGATGGGGATTAGCCCAAAGAGAAAGAACGCAGGCGCATAGGAATAGTGATCGATTAGCCACCCTGTAAGAAGGGTGAAGATCATTCCCCCGAAACCGGAACCCATGCTGGCGAAGCCATAGACAAACGCTACTCGGTCTGGAGGCACTACGTCTGCCGGCATCGCCAGCATGTTGGCGAGCCCGGCTGTATATCCGGCCATTGCCAGCGAGATCAGCGCGATAGAAGTTACAGCTGATTGCACCAGCACTGAAGGGATCGCCGCGAGCATCATGATTGCGGCAATGGAAACAGCGGTCTTGCGCGCAACGGTGATCGTCGATCCGCAGGCCAGCAGCCCGCGAGAGAGCAGGCCGCCGAGCGCGCTGCCCAGACCCGCAATAAAAAAAGGAATCCAGCCATATCGACCGATAGATGCCATATCAAAGTGGCGGCCATGACTGAGGTATTCGGGAAACCAAAAGGTGTAAAAATACCAGACAGGATCGAAGAATATTTTGGAGATTGTAAAGGTCCAGACAAATCTGGAGCGCAATAGAGATTTGTACGGCAAGGGCGTGGCCTGTATCTCTTTGCCTGAGACTGGGGAACGATAGAGAAAGATCCACGCCACAAGCCAGACGAAGCCTGCCGCGCCGACAATAGCAAAGGCTGATCGCCACCCATAGTGAAGCAGCATGAACGCGATGATCGGCGGGGCGAGAATCGCGCCGACAGCTGATCCGCTATTGAAGATCCCTGAAGCCGTTGACCGTTCGTTCGGTGAGAACCACTCGGCTACGATCTTTACCGCTCCCGGCCAGTTGCCGGCTTCTCCAAGTCCGAGCAGAAAACGAAACATTCCGAGTGAAGTCGACCCCTGCGCGAAGGAATGCAGCAGAGCACTCAACGACCACCAGGCGACGAACAGGCCGTACCCGATCTTTGTACCAAGGCGGTCGATGAGCAGACCGGAGATCCCGTTCATCAATGTGTAAGCCAGCAGAAAGGCGAACACTATGTGGGCATAAGAGAGACTTCTCAGGTGAAACTCAGCCCGCAGTACTGGGGCCGCGACGGAAAGAGCCTGGCGGTCGAGGTAGTTGATGACGGTCGCGGTGAACGCGAATCCGAGCATCCACCAGCGAAGGTGCTTGTTCATGGGCGCGCCCTCAGGCCAGACCGATCAAAATGGCCTCATAGATATGAACGTGAGGCACTGTGAGGGTCGTCCAGCCATCCTTGCGGTCGCCAACTTCGATCGCTTCGCCAGCTCGGAGAAGTGAGGCCGTGCGAATGGGGCGAGGCGTCCGAAGCTGAACCTGCACATTCTCTACTGAGCAATATGCGTGGCGCACCTTTTGATGTGGATCGTCATTTGCTATATTCGCGATGATGTGGAGCACAATTTTGTCGGCGCCCTCCGTGTAGTGCGCCATAAGCCCCGGCCGATAGTCCATTTTGTAAAGCTGAGCATCCTCCAGCATCGGCATCATGATGGACCCAAGGTATGCCAATAGAGGATTCATACGTGTTTCCTCGTAAACCGCTTCCAGACCAGAAGCGATGTACAAGCATTGTCCTCGACCGAACTTCTTGCGAAAGATCGCAGGACCTTCATCCTTGCGCTGACCTCGATTCCAGGTGGTAGCCAGCACATCGCCGTCGGTTCTTTTTACGCGCATGATTTGCGGATCCTGGGGAATTAGATCGCCGCTGGAAGGCTTGAGGTAGAGGTCGGGATATTCCCATGGCTCCGGACTCAACAGAGAAGCGCCAAAGAGATCGGCGAGTCCAAAATCTTTGCGAGGGCGACCATATTTGTCCGCGATGGAGGTACGATGAGTCGCGATCAGGTTCCCGCCACCTTCAACATAGTTGCGGAGCATATCGCATTGTTCATCGCTGAGACATGGAGCGTTCGGTATGTATACGGCTGCATAGCGGAAGAGAGACTCCCCATTCATTTGCCAGTCGAGAAACGGTTCCGCATCAATGGAGAGCGCCTTCATCAAATCGAATGCGCCATGATGATAATTTTTGAATGTGCCCGGATCGAAACTTGGGCTGCGGTACCAGGACATCGCCTCTGCATTGACAAGAATGCCTACCTGAGGTTTTGTCGTTAGAGAGCGAAGCAGTCCGTCATTCGCTTCTTGAAAATCAAAAATTCCTTTTACATATTGACCGCTCTTGAAATGTACCGGCGACTCCTTCTCGTAGAAAAATCTAGCGACACTCCAGTAAACGCATCCAACGTTTGAGGCCGTCGCAATAGCTCCATCCATGAGCAATTCCTCGCCTTCGATCGGATAGCTATACCATCCGCGGACGCTCTTATCCTTCATGTGATCCCGGTTGTACTGTGTATGGTGGCCCAAATACGTCCAGGTTGTTCGTCCAGTAGACTTTCCAAGTTGCAGGTTAAAGAATTTTTCTTCGGGTGTATCTGCCGCCTCGTACATGAAGCCATCCGCTTCGGGAATGGCACGAGCTCGCCATTGATCTCCCCGCGAGAGCAGGCCGGAGTTGTTGAACAATACCGGCACGTCCTGTGTATTTCGGATCATGTCGCGTATTTCTTTAAAGAACGATATCGATACATCCTCGCGCATCCAGTTCACGTACTCGATCTGTTGATCGAGAGACGCCTCTTTCTGGACTGGGATGTCGTGTCCGAAGCGTTTGCGGTAGGCGGTCTTGCAATACTGGCAGTAGCACCACTCTGTCGCGTTGTCCATGCCCTGATATGGGCCGTCGAAGTACATGACATCGAATCCGTACGTCAGCACCTCCTTGACGAGCGTAACGATCATCTCGCGAATGGGTGAGTTCAGGCAGCCTTCATCGAGCTGGTTGAAGCCGTAATGCTTCGTGACCATCGGAGACCCGTCAGGACGCCGCCTCTTCCAGTTTTCGTACCTTTCCACCTTTTCCCCGTGCAACATGAAAGGGTGATTGAACGGGATATAGGCGATCGGATGCATTCCTGCTTCCCGCAGAAGACCAACCTGCTCCTTCATGGGGTCGCCCTTCAACTCCGGATGGATCGGGTAGCCCGATTTGGTTGGGAAGTAAGCAACGTATGAGGCCACCGGATACCGCATGGAGTCGCAGTTCAGCACTTTCGCGATCTCTACGCCTCTGGCAGGCACGTAATCCAACGCGGGGTAGAAGGGTGGGTTATATGCTTCTGCAATCAGCGTGCGATTCCCATGAATCCATTCTGCTAATTCACGATTCCCGGTTAGCGCATTGGCATAGCGTGTTGCGTTTTGCGCGATTGCCAAGGGACTCACTGCAGATGCTCCAAGGGTCAGGGCTGACAGCTTCAACATGTCACGGCGGTTCATGGAATCCACAAGCGATGGCCTTTTTATAGTCAGAATAGGAAGCGCTTGCAAGCGCACACTAGATTTAAGGTATTGAATCATCGTTTGTCAAATATACTGGCAAATTTCTTGGACATTGTTGTTTGTCTCACACAGAGAATCAATCTCCCATATAATTGCAAGCGCTTGCTGAATTGATTCCAAATGATGACGAATAAGATGATCAACCAAGGTTGTGTGCTCCCGACAATTCTCGTTGCCCTATTGCTCAATTTCGTGGGGTCGGCAAATGCTCAGGCCGTTCCAAGAGCATTGAATGGCGATACCCCAGTCGAAGCAGGTGAGTTGGCCAAAGGTCTCTCGCCTGACCTCAAGTCGGACCAGGTGGCTGCCGCAATGCGTCTGGTGGGGGACTGGCAATTGGCAAGGTCAAAGGACCGGTTCACACAAGATTGGACGGATGCGGCGCTGTATCGCGGCTATCTGGCTGCGGCCGAATCTCTCAAGAACACTGAGTATGACGATGCACTGATCCGCGTTGGCAAGCAGTTCCATTGGAAGCTCGGTTCGCGGCAGACTGAGGCCGACGATCAGGCAATCGGTTATATCTATCTAAAACTGTATCGACGACTCCATGATCGGGAGATGCTGGCCGCCGTTGAGGCGCAGTTTGACGAGTTGATGAAGGAGCCGGCTGTTTGCACCGAATCTTGCCATGACGGTCCCCTGCCCGACCGCGTGGGTCCGGATGGACGGGAAGAGCCGAAACCATTGTGGTGGTGGTGCGACGCGCTATTTATGGCGCCGCCGGTTTGGGCGGAGCTCGCAAACGTAACCGGCAAGCGAGAGTATCTCGACTACTTGGACCGGAACTGGTGGGTCACCTCAAAGCTTTTGTACGACCCGAAGAACCGACTCTTTACACGGGATGCCACATTTCTAGATAAGCGCGAGCCCAATGGCGAGAAGGTCTTCTGGTCGCGCGGCAACGGATGGGTACTGAGTGGCTTAACCCTGGTTCTGGACAATATGCCTAGAAAGTACCCGACACGGAGAAGGTATGTAGAGCAGTTTCAGGCGATGGCGTCGCGAATACGGGAGATACAGGGAAGTGATGGCTTGTGGAGGCCGGGACTCCTGGACGCAGACGCATACCCGTTAGCGGAAGTTTCCGGTTCGGCATTCTACGTGTATGCCATGGCTTGGGGAATTAATCATGGTCTTCTTGAACGGCAGATCTATCTCCCAGCCGTCCGCAGGGGGTGGGCTGGTCTTGTAGGTCACATTTACGCAGATGGACGTCTAGGTAGCATTCAGCCGATCGGCAGCTCTCCCGGAGGGTACAAGCCGCAATCCAGTTATGTATTTGGCGTAGGCGCCTTCTTGATGGCAGGGGCGGAGATTCGGACACTCCTTGACCGCGACCAACGGCCACATCACGATCAGAAGGGGAACAAGAGATGAGGATTGGAATTGACCTTGGCGGCACGAAGACCGAGGCGATTGCCTTAGATGCTCATGGATCAGTGCTCGCGCGGCTCCGCGTAGCGACTGTCAAGGGCTCCTATAGAGATACCATCTCCACTATCAAAGACCTTGTGATGAAGTTGGAGATCGACACAGGGGTGGAGGGCACCGTAGGCGTTGGCATCCCAGGAACAATTGTACGTGAAAGTGGTTTAGTGAAGAATGCGAACTCGACGTGGCTCAATGGCAAGCCACTGGAGGGAGATTTGAGTCATGCCCTCGGACGCGAGGTTCGTTGTGCGAACGACGCGAATTGCTTCGCAGTGAGTGAAGCGACCGACGGAGCGGCTCGTGGTGCGGGCGTCGTCTTTGGAGTCATCATGGGAACAGGATGCGGCGGGGGCGTTGCCATCAAAGGCTCCAGTTATGCAGGGCTGAACGGACTCGCTGGTGAGTGGGGACATATGCCGCTCCCATGGATGTCGCAAAGGGAGTTTCCAGGTGCCGAATGCTATTGCGGACGGCACGGGTGCATCGAGGGATGGATCTCTGGCCCAGGGCTGGAAAATGACTTTTTGGGAACTACAGGTATCCAACGGTCTGGACGTGAGATTGCGCAAATGGCCGAGTTGGGAGATGCCCAAGCGGCTGCGGCGTTGGACCGGCTGGAAGACCGTGCAGCTCGTGGTCTCGCTGTCGTGATTGGCGTCGTGGACCCAGACGTCATTGTTCTTGGTGGAGGCCTTTCCAACATTATGCGAATTTACTCGGGTATCGAGCGCCGCCTGCGTGACGCCGTCTTTGGTAAAAATGCAAATACCCCTGTCGTCCAAGCCTTACACGGAGATTCATCGGGCGTGCGAGGAGCCGCCTGGCTCTGGCCGGCCGAAGATGGTCTCAGCCTGTAATGAGGACGGATGCGGTTTGGTAACAACAAGTTCTCACCTAAAATAAATGGCGAGCGCGTTTAGCGCTCGCCATTTATTTTAGAAGCCTTTAGAAGAGAACACGGCCTCCAATCTGCAAAACGCGATTTCCGAAGCTGCCGCCAGTTATCGTTCCTGGGATCGATCCGAACGATGCCAGTGATTTCACATTCGCGGTCGGTCCGGGAAGGTTCGTCAGGTTGAAGACATTGGTGGCCTCGGCGCGCAGCTGGAACCTCACATTCCCCTCGAAGGCAAAGTCGCGAAAAAGGGATGCATCCACTGACCTACGGCCAGGTGCATCAAAATCATTGGCGCGGACTGTTCCATCTATTCCGCCTGGGCCTGCGCCGGGGCAAGTGTTTGTAGCAGGAACGAACAAGCAGAAATAGGAAGGGCTGATCCACTGCTTCATGGCAGCAGTTCGCGAACCGCCCGTATCAGTCAAATGAGGCTTCCCGATTCCGCTCAAATTTGGCCTGTCATTTTGGAAACCGTCCTGATTGTCATCGTTTCCAGTGAGAACCGAGAAGGGCATACCGCTCTGCACTCGGATAATTCCCGAAACCGTCCATCCGTCAGCCAGCTGCCGCAGCAGAAAGTTGCTGCTTTGGAAGTTTGACTGATAAACAAAGGAGATCGTGGCCATGTGGCGTATGTCATAGTCCGACCGCTGCCTATCCAGATATTTCAAGTAAGGATCTTCGGGGTTGTAATACTGGCTGGTGCCAGCAGGAGACCCCGTGGAATCTAACGGCTGACTTTGCATCGACCTCGACCATATATAAAACCCGCGAACCGTTAACCTCTTCGAAAGTCGCTCTTCCGCAGTGACCTGTAGGCCGTTATAGTTTGCGCTCTCTGATGACTGAATACGATAGACGGCTCCGTAAGTTGGGTTGCCGGCAAGCCCAGGGCCTCCTCCCAATGATGCCGACGAATTAAAGGGACGGCGATTGGCAATGTAAGTTGTTGTATTTGGATAGTTCTTCCCGGATAGCGAAGCAGCTGATCCGGCGGCAGGGGCTGTGGATGGTGCTCCTGGGGTATAGATGGGAGCATTGATGTCCTGATACATCGGTATCTTTCGGCTTAGAGCTCCCACGTACGACGCTGTGACAGCAAATGACTTTCCGAGTTGCTGCTGCCATCCAACATTGAACTGATAGATTGCTGGCCAGGTGAAATTTGGATCAAAGGCGGTTACCGGTAGTGGATGGAGGCTGAATGTCGGATTGCTCGCTGAGAAAGAGTACGGGAAGGGTGAAACGCCCCCAGGAAACTCCGACGGATCGTTACTGTATGGATTCGCAACCGATGTCACTTTGGTATAGGTCAGAGTACCTCCATACGGCGCAGAACTCGACGCTGCGGTGTAAAGACTGCCGGAGACTGTTCCGTAGAAGATTCCACCACCTGCACGAAAGATAGTCTTTCCGTTTTTGTAAGGGTCCCAAACCATACCGACCCGCGGAGAGACATGGTTGTATTTGGTGAAGGCGCCACCGTTCGACACTCCTTTGTCGCCGCGGAAGAGAACGCCGATCGGGGCAGAAGGAATAACCGTGGATTGTTGTCCTGGAATAAAGCCGACCATACGACCTGCAGAATCGGGTCCACCTGTCTGGATGTCGTAGCGAATCCCGAGATTGAAGGTTAGATTTGGAAGTGCGCGCCAGTCGTCTTGCAAATATAGACCGACATTCCAATAGGTGGCTGTTCCGTAGGTCGGAACGCTTTGCACCATGGACGCTGGCCGACCGAAGAAGAAGTCCGTGATGGAAGCAGAGCTTCTGCCGACCGTATTATTGGCTTGCTGGAATGTGAAGACGCCATAGTTATTGCCAGTTCCATTGCCGAAATCGCGTTCCTGCGCGACTTCGCCCCCATAGGTGAGGGTATGGCGGCCGTGAGTGGTGCTAAGAAGATCGCGTACTTGATAGATGTTGTCACCTGCCGCAGGGCCGGCGCTGGCGTCTCCCGCCGTGAACCAAGTTTGAACCGCGAATTGAGGCCGCGCGCAACCCGTGCCCGTACCTGTGCAATACGTTGAGCTGGTTAGCTGTTGCCGATAGCTTGAGCCGTATGCGGCAAGACTCTCCTGCGGCGAGTTGATACGTGCTCCGAACAGTCGGCTGAAAGAGACGACGAACTGGTTTACGGTGTTGCTGTTCAACACATAGACATGTTGGATGTTTGCATTGTGCTGGTTATAGGTGAAGTTCTGCTTCGAGTAGTTGAGGATGTTATTACCTGAGGCATCGAAAATATTGCTTCCATATTGATGGAAATAACTCAATGTCAGCCGCTGCTTGGTTGTCATCTGATAGTCCATCTTGTAGAGCTGCTCGTTGGTCATCTGCGAGAACGGCGAAAGGTCACGTCGTGCATAAGGACTGGTATCAAGAGCAGTAGGGGCGGGCGTTGGGATTAACCCTGCCTTGATCATTGCGTAGATCGCGGGATCGAATGCTATTGCTGGATTGACGACATTGTATTTCCCGGTCACGGGATCTCTAGGAGGTGTCTTCCTCGTCACTGGATCGCAAACATAGAAAGATGCAGCGCTTGCTGTCTGTGAGCATGCATTTGCTGGAGGCGCGGTCGTGCTCGCCGCACCCGCGCCTAATGGATAGTTTTCGCTGAAGTCGCCACGTTGCATGGCTGCACTCGGCACATAGGTCAACAGATTCTTTGACGAGACGAAACGGTATCCGGCGTAGGAGCCAAAGAAGAACAGCTTGTTATGCTTTATCGGACCACCAAAAGTAAAGCCGAAACGGTGCTGGTTATAAGGCGTTTTGACTGTGATGAGATGTTGTGTGGCGTTGAAGTTACGGCTGCGATAGAACTCGAACACCGACCCATGGAAACTATTCGTCCCTGACTTGGTAAGTGCCGAAACAACACCCCCAGACGAGCGCCCAAATTGAGCGGAGAAATTATTGGTATCTACGCGGAACTGGCTGAGAGCGTCCGGATTTGGCAATGAGTTTCCGCTATTGCGCAAGCCGGTCATGTTCGATCCACCATCGAGGTAATAACTGATCTGCCCTGTTGCACCGTCAGTGGAGCCGTTGATCTTCACATGCTGTTCTGGGAAACCCTGCGGATTGATCATCGTGCCAGATGTGCCCTGGCCGTTGTTGCCTGTAGTCGTGATCGAATTGTTTGCCTGGACACCGGGAATCAGATCGAGCAGGGCGTAGGGATTTCGATCGACTAGAGGCATATTGTCAATCTCTACATTGTCAATCGTTCGTCCGAGAGTTGCATTCGCCGTGTTCAGAAGTGGTGCTTCAGATGTAACTTCGACGGTTTCTTGCGCCGTGCCAACCTCCAACGTAAGATCCACCTGGGCCTCTTGTCCGACGCTTAGAGTAAGTCCGCTGCGGACTAGCGTTCGGAACGAAGGCGACGAAACGCTGATGGAGTAGGGGCCAATCGGAAGAAACTCCGCGCGGTATGAACCATTTCCTTTACTGATGACCGTGCGAACTGCGTGCGTGTCAGTTTGCGTAATGGTAATAGTGGCCCTAGGCACGCTCGCACCGGTAACATCCGTTATTGTGCCCAGAAACGTAGCTGTACTCACCTGTGCCGTGAGATAGATATTGGAAGAGAGAAGAAGTGCGTAGACTAGCGCTCGGAATAATCGGTACAAGGTAGTCCTCCTGGGAGTAGTGCTCTCGCTCGATCTGCAATTCAGTTCAGTGGCGTCAAGACATACACCATTTCAATGCAGGTCTGAGTGGTGTGTTGCAAGCGCTTGCGATATTCTGGTGTCTCGGGTATCTTTGTCAAGTCAAATCGTTATCCCGGCTCGGCGAACTCTGATGTGATGTGATGGTCGCCAGAAGCTGCCGGTACCGGCGCTGGTGTACGAGCGCTGGTGCCAACACTAGGAGACTGCTGCAATAGCACCGCTTATGAATGATTGGACGAAACGATCCCTAATGCTCCACTTAGCGTTGCTCCTCTGCACCGCACAGGTTCTGGAAGCCACGGCTCAGACAAGGCCGCCAAGTGTAGCCTCTAAGAACATCCCAGGAGGCATATCGATTGAGTTCCCTGAAGGCTCCCTATGTGTGAGTGTGACCTCGAGCACTGTCATCCATGTCATTGCCCGCCCGAAGGGTGTTGCGGATACGCCGACAGATATTCTGGCAGGAGCCGGGGAGAGCAAATCTGAGGATGCGGTGTCAATATCCTTCGAGTCGGGAAAAGTTGTGCTTAAGAACGACAGATTCAATGTAGTTGTATCGCTTAACGAGCGTGATGTCATTGTGCTCGACCCCTCGGGACGAGAAATCGTAAGGCAACGAAACCCGCTCAAAAGTGCAGTTGCCCATCAGGCACTTTTTTCCCATGCGCCTTTCGAAGACCTATACGGAATGAACGGGCTCGATATTCGCGATAACAGCAACACAATCCTCCGGAATGCTGGTGCGGATGTGCGTGCTGGAGCGCAGGGTGACGGCGGTGCCCCCTTTTTCTTCACCCGTTCGTTCGGTGTCCTGATCGATTCAACGGGAGGGTCTTTCAATACGGAGGATGGGGTCGTGCAATTCCGTAACGGGTCGCGTAAAGTGCTGGAGGACTTCATTTGTGTGGGTCCACCCATGGCTGTCATGTCTTCCATCGAAAGATTGACTGGCCTCCCTCCGCTTCCACCTAAATGGACATTGGGCTTCATCAATAGCCAATGGGGACCAGATGAAGCAGAACTCCGTACCGAGGCGGAAACCTATCGCAGAAAGCACATTCCGATCGATGCCTTCATTCTTGATTACGACTGGAAGGCTTGGGGTGAAGATGGATACGGTGAGTGGCGCTGGAATAGTACCAGCGGGGCGGGAGCCATTGCTCCTAACAAATTTCCCAATGGAGCAAGTGGCCGGTTAGCACTTGACCTCGCGGCGCAAGGGGTTCATCTCGCCGGAATCCTTAAGCCGCGTGTGCTGATAGGCTCGCCCACAGGAGGTCAGGAACTCAGTCAGGCTGCCGCGTATGCAGAAGCTCATCAGTTTTGGTATCCGGGTGAACCACAGTCTTTCGATGGTGCTGTACATCGCTATGCGCGTGACCTCGATTTCCGCATTCCTGAAGTCCGCAAATGGTATTGGCGCCATCTGGAGGTGTCGTTTCACGCTGGAATGGATGGCTGGTGGAACGATGAGGCCGATCATATCCTGGCGCCTGACGGTACCACGTGGGACTTCAGCAGCATGCAAGGCTTCAACATGGGACGCATGTTGTACGAAGGTCAGAGATCCGTATCAAACAAGCGTGTGTGGTCTTTGAACCGGAACTATTTCCTTGGGGCGCAACGATTCGGCTATGCCGAATGGTCAGGTGACATCCACACAGGCTTTGCCAATATGGCAAACCAGCGTGCACGTATGCTTTCGACGATCAATCTTGGTGAGCCGCTCTGGAGCATGGATACAGGTGGGTTTTTCGGTCAGGCGTCCGCCGAAAACTATGCTCGCTGGGTTCAATTTGCAACCTTTACGCCAATCATGCGCGTTCATGGAGACCGTGATGCGAAGCGCCAGCCGTGGGCTTATGGTGAACATGCGGAGCGCGTTGCAACCGAGGCGATCCGTCTTCGCTATCGCTTGCTGCCATACATTTATTCGAACGAACGACAGATGACCGAAACTGGCATCGGCATTGTGCGTCCGCTCTTCTGGATGTATCCTGACGACGCCAATACGCGAGATCTTTCTTCAGAGTGGATGTTTGGTGATTCTCTACTCGTGTCCCCAGTTGTGTCTCCAAAGGCTACGGCTCAACGCGTCTATCTTCCTGCCGGGACATGGTACGACTACTTCCGTGGCCAGACGTACGAAGGGGGCAGGACGATTGACTATTCCATCAATAGCGATACATGGGCGGATATTCCCCTATTCGTCAAGGCAGGGGGCGCCGTTGCGACTCAAGACGATGCCGAGAATACGGACGAACCACGGGTGCATCGCGTGCAAATTGATCTTTTCCCTGCGGAGAAAGAAAGCACATTCGTTTACTACGATGATGATGGTAAAACGTACGACTACGAAAAGGAGCAGTTCTATCGACAGGCGATCCACTTTTCGCGATTCGGAAGCTCTTTCCACATCAAAGTGGATGATCCGACTGGTTTGATGCGGACTTCTGTCAGATCATTTGAGTTGAAGTTGCATCTTGATAGCGGCGAGGCAAGGCAAGTGTCAGCGAATGGCGAAGCCTTGAAAATGACATCCGAATGTCTAGAAGGAACCAACCGTCTCTGCTGGGACAAGAGTACGGACCGCTTTGGGCCCGTGATCACCGTAATTGTTCCGATTCCCGAGTCTACTGAAATAAGAGTGAACTGACTGGATATATAGCTATGGTGTTAGGAGGGAAACGCGCTCTGATAACTGGCGCGACAAGCGGCATCGGCCTAAGTATCGCCGAGGAGATCGCTAAACAGGGTGCCGATATCGTACTGAGCGGCTTTGGCACGGTCATTGAGATCGAAGCTCTGAAGCAAAGATTGCACGAACATTATGGCGTATACGTAATACACATCGCTGCTGATCTTTCGATTGGAGAGCAGTGTCGCATGCTGGCTGAACAAGCGCAAAGGGAATTGGGGAGCATAGACATTCTGATTAATAACGCAGGCATTCAACATGTTGCGCCAGTAGATCAATTCCCGAAAGAGCAATGGGATGCAGTTCTAGCGGTGAACCTCTCAGCTGCATTCCATCTCATCGCTAGCTTGTTGCCATCGATGCGTAGGAAACGCTATGGACGCATCATCAATATAGCCTCAGTTCATGGCCTTGTAGGTTCAGTCAATAAAGCGGCATATGTGGCAGCTAAACACGGCTTGGTCGGACTGACGAAGGTGACGGCCCTCGAAACTGCAGGCAGTGGCGTGACATGCAACGCGATCTGTCCAGGATGGGTTCTCACACCGCTTGTTGAAGCGCAAATCCTACAACGAATGGAAGAGGGACATATTTCTCGCGAATCAGCAGAACAAAGACTGTTGAGCGACAAACAGCCATCGGGAGAATTTGTGCTTCCGGCGCAAGTCGGAGCGCTGGCCGCATTCCTCTGTTCTGATGCCGCGGCAAATATCACCGGTGCTTCTCTGCCGATAGATGGAGCCTGGACCGCTCAGTAACCTAGCCATTGCATAGCAATAGTAAGTATCGTACGGGGATTTTATTACTACGTTGTTTTACAGGGAAAATTGCAAGCGCTTGCTAATAATGATAGCCTGTACTACGTAAGAATCGTTGGCTACAGCACAGCGGGAGTCAAGATGGCAGAAAGCCTAGTATCCAGTGACGTCGAAGCCAAAGTAAAACTTCGTAACTCTGAAGTGCTTTTGCCTGCTGGGACTAGGCGCCCCTTCGCTATTGTCACGGGGCTTTTTTTCCTGTGGGGCATCCCGAACAGCTTAAATGACGTTCTCATCCGCCAGTTCATGAAATCGCTGGATCTCAATCGATTCCAGGCCGGTTTGGTCCAATCAGCGTTTTTCCTTGGCTATTTCTTTCTAGCACTTCCCGCGGGTCTGCTAATGAAACATTATGGGTACAAGCTCGGCTTCATTGTTGGCTTGCTTCTGTTTTCATCGGGATGTTTTCTATTCCTCCCGGCGGCGAACTCTGGAAGATATGGAGCGTTTCTAGTCGCGCTATTCGTGATTGCAAGCGGGTTGGCATTTCTTGAGAGCGCCTCGAATCCGTTCGTTGCGCAGCTAGGGCCGACGGTCACCTCTGAACGTCGACTGAATTTCGCCCAGGCGTTCAACCCGTTGGGATATATCAGCGGAATACTCTTGGGGACGAGGTTTATCTTCTCAGGAGTAGAGCTTTCACCCTCGCAGATCGCCGCGATGCAAGCCTCCGGAACCTATCTGGCATATCGACACGCTGAAACGATGCGCGTCGTTGCTCCATACTTGATTATTGGAGTGCTTGCATTGGTCTGGGCAGGGATGATTGCATCCCTACGCCTACCGAGTTTCATGCAAACAAGGGATCATGATGCGGAAGTCGCTGGCAATTGGCGTGAGCTATTGCATAAACCGCATTTCCTCCTGGCAATTGTCGCGCAGTTTCTATACTGCGGAGCTTCAGTTTGTACATGGAGCTACTTCATTCAGTACGCAAAGGAGTACACAGGTACATCGGAGAGAGTAGCGGGGGTACTTCTTGCCTGCACCATTGGGCTATTCGGCTTGGGCCGATTTACATCCACTATTCTCATGCGTCGGTTTGCCCCTGTTCTCATCATGGCTGTCTATGGCATAGTCAACGCGAGCTTACTTGTTGTTGCGATTCTCTCTCCGAATCGCCTTGGCCTCGGGGCGATCACTGCGACAAGCTTCTTCCTCTCGCTGATGTTTCCTACGATTTTTGCATTGGGTCTGAAGGATCTTGGCCCGAATACCAAGATTGCCGGGTCGTTCATCGTGATGGCGATTGTTGGTGGGGCCGTGATGACTCCTCTTATGGGCCTTCTCGCGCAGTCTCTTCACAACACAGCGCTTGCCTATGTGGTTCCACTCTTCGGCAATCTGGGAATAGCAGCCTATGCGCGGTACATGTTTGGCTATTCATCGAAACGCATGATGGTATCAACTTTCGAAATCTGATGTGACATAGATAGGAGCGTTCATTTGATGATTGAAATCGTTCGGAGGCAGCTAGCGGCATCGATTACCACGATGAACTCCGTTCTAAATGAGAACTCCATCCACTTAGCAGTGGTAGAAGCTGCGCGCCTTATATCGGGATCATTGAAGGCCGGAGGCAAGCTCCTCGTCTGCGGTAATGGAGGATCTGCCGCCGATTCGCAGCACCTCGTAGCGGAATTTGTGTCGCGTCTGACGGTGGATCGGTCGGCTCTACGAGCGATCGCGCTAACCACTGACACAAGCATTCTCACCGCGATCGGAAATGACTACAGCTATGAAAGGGTCTTTGAGCGGCAGGTGGAAGCGTTGGGATGTAAACACGACGTGTTACTTGCGATATCTACAAGCGGAAACGCAAGCAACTGTATCAAAGCGTTAGAACTTGCACGGGGCATGCAACTTCACACAATTGCCTACACCGGGAATCGCGGTGGAAGAATGGCAGAGCTGGCAGACGTGGCTGTTGTCATTCCGAGCCAAATAACCATGAACATTCAAGAGTCTCATCTAGCACTGGAACATATTCTTTGCATGCTGGTGGAGCGCTTTCTCTTTGGCGACAACTTCGCTGAAACGCGGCAGCAACTGGCAGAGTAACGACTAACCCAGTGACGTCGTTATCTCCGGAAGGTCAGGAAGCGTATGAAGGAGCCGCGTATCGCTGCATCTAGGATACTTCGATGATTTCCATAGACAGCTGCAGCCCTGGCGTCGCTATTGGAGGCGTTCATGTACCTAAGGAACCCTCGATATTCACTAGCTGGGCTCGGCGCTTTTCATGTTTTTCGGGGATGCGGTGGGTGCTCCACATATCGATGCCAACAGAATGACGACGAGAGGCTCAGCAATAGGAATCACGTCGCGGATTTGGATGGCGTGACAGATGCAGAGGCTCTGTCAAGAAAGAATTGGGAAGGTACTGGTTACCGTTTCTAGTCGTCGTGGTGTACAGCATGACGCCAGGAGCAAGCAGAGGATCGTGAAATTTCTTGATCCCACATATAAGAGCTGTAGGTTTCGGCCTTCATTCTTTCATGCGAGACCTCGCGAGAATGCACTGTGTCCGAAATTATTTGATGAGAGGCAGGTACAGAGAAAGCCTTTCTAAGAGGCCTGCACGCCGCAGGCGACAGAACGGCGCTAATTGTGGAGAAACACCGATTTGTCAGAAAAGCTTCCAGTTCCATCTGCGGTGGCCCGCTATTCGGTTGCAATCGTTGCCGTGGCAGCCGCGTTTCTTGTCGTGTCAGTTCTGCAATACTTCCTGGTACGGACCCCAGTAATACTTATCTATCTTGTAGCAATCACGGTCAGTGTTTGGCGCGGAGGGAAGGGGCCCGGACTTCTGGCTTTCTGCCTGTCAACGTTTTGCATCCTCCTCAACCTCGTGACCTCAGCACATGGGTGGCTGCGAGTTGTTCGATATGATCTTCCGACTCTCTGTATCTACTTGGTTCTTGCCTGGTGGATTGAGTCCTTTGCGCGGTCGAGTCAGCATCTTGAACAGGTTCTGAGAAGCAACCAAGAACTTGAGGTTGCTGTAAGGGAGAGGACCGCTGAGCTCATCCGGATCAATACAGAATATAGGGTCATTCTCGAAGCGGCGCCATTCGGAGTTGTCCTGTTTGGACCAGGCCGGATCATTCAACGCTGCAATCCAGCATACGAAAGAATGGTCCGGTACAGCTCGGGTGAATTGTTGGGTCGGGTAGCTCCTCTTCCGGAGGATGAATGGGAGACCTGGAATGAGATTGAGAAGATGGCGCGAGTAGGAAAGCCTATCGATGAGTATGAGACTGTACGGCTCCGGCGCGATGGTTCCCGGTTCTCAGCTACGATCTGGGTGATTCCCTTACATGATGATCGCAGCAACTTTACGGGCATGGTTGGCTTCATTCTTGATAGCACTGAACGTAAAGAGAGTGAAGTGAAGCTGAGAGCCTCTCTGGAAGCAAATGGAAAGCTGATCGAGGAGATCAGAGCGCTTCAAGAGAGATTGCAGAGAGAGAATATCTCTTTGCAGGAACGCAACCTCGCATTGCGGAGCGAGATCGCTGATATTCAACGGGCACGATTCGAGAAGATAATCGGGAACTCTCCAGCGATCCGCCGCACATTGAACAAGGTGGAGCAGGTTTCCGCAACAGATGTTACCGTGCTCATCACAGGCGAGACTGGCACAGGAAAGGAATTGATTGCTCAGGCGATTCATGAGAATTCGAAGCGCGCAGGGATGCCGTTCCGGGCGATCAACTGCGCAGCGCTTCCAGCAACACTCATGGCCGCCGAGTTGTTTGGCCATGAGAAGGGGGCCTTCACGGGTGCCGAGCGACTCAGGCTAGGTCAGTTCGAACTAGCCAGTGGCGGCACTCTGTTTCTCGATGAGATCGCCGAGATCCCAGTGGAAACGCAGGCGATGCTTCTGCGGGTCCTCGAAGAGCGCGGTTTCGAGAGACTCGGCGGCACAAAGCTGATTAATTCTAATGTGCGAATCATCGCTGCAACGAATCGGGATCTTCATACCGCTATGCAGCGAGGAGAGTTCAGGCAGGACCTGTTCTTCCGTCTCAATGGATTTCGGATTGAGATGCCTCCCCTGCGGGAACGCAAAGAAGATATTCCGCTGCTGGTGCAGCATTTTGTTCAGGTCTCCACTTCGCGTTATGGCAAGCTTATTCGCAGCATCGAAAAGGGGACGATGGAGATGTTGCTCGCCTATGGTTGGCCGGGAAATGTCCGCGAGCTGCGCAATGTGATCGATACCTCCGTGATCATCTCGCCTGGCGAGGACCTCGTGATTGATGAGGGGCTTCTGTTTGGGAGCCCGGTCGTCGGGAAGGCTGACAGCGGCACCCTGGAGGCGAAGGTGGCGGAGTACGAGCGGGGCTTGATCGAGCGTACTCTGATCGAGACCCATGGACGCGTTTCAGGACCTTCGGGGGCTGCGACGCTTCTTGGTATGCCGGCGTCGACGCTTTCTGCGCGGATCAGAGTACTTAAGATTGATGTGGCGAAATTCAAGATACAGTCCGAGTGAACTGGATTCACTTCAGGCGTGGGAGTACATACGATGAAAGCGGAGCCTCGTGGAGAAGCTCCGCGAATGTGTTTCAAAGTTGTTTGGTGGAAGCGCGCGCTTGCGGTTTTGCTCGGGGTCCGATGATGATGCTCATCTTGTCGGCGGTGAGCTCGATCTCCAGTCGGCCATCGGCTGAGACCCTGGCGAGGCTCTTCACTGGAAGGAATTCGGCGAAGTCATCTCCTCCCACAGCATCTCGGACTTTGTCGTAACGAGCCATTCGCTCTTCTACGCTTGCGGTTGTAGGAAGGGCTTCATACCCGTGGGCATAGACTACTTTGTTCACCGTGTCCGTGCCGGGCAGATGCGGCTCCCCATTGGACATGAGGTAGATTCCGTCGTCCTTGACCAGCATCAGGCCAGGGCCGGGATTCGGAGTGAGACCGTAGGGTGAGGTGTGTGTGGGCGCAGCCTTCGCATGAGTGAGCAGTTCGAGGACAGCCGATCCATCGAATACGAGTTTGGACTTGAGTGCCATTGAATTCTCCTGTGGGTGATTTGCCTGCAATGAGACGAGCAGCCTCTCGATCCCTAAAATTTCTTTCGTTGAGTGCTCCCGCTTCATGGGCTATTCACCAGCGGGGACGGGAGCGGTCCTGTCAAGGCCGCCACAAGGCGCCGCGCAAGCGGGCGAAGCGTAGCGAAGAGCCTTGCACAGGTTCCTCCCGTCCCTGCGAAACGAGAGGTTGAAGAGGGGGTGCTCAAACGAAGGAAGAAATCTGTGAGTACGTATCGACTGCAGGCAATCACCAACCAGATAACGGCTCAGTATGCCGGGACCTCCCAACCGTTGTTTGTGAGTTCGAGCCCGGCCACTTGATGTGTCTTTGATATGCCCGTGGTGGTGGTACGAATGTCATTGAACTGGTTCTGAACATCAGATCTCTGCGTCCACGGCGCCAGATTGGAGATCTTGTAGGTGTATGTGACTTTTGTCTGCGGATCCGGTTTCGATGGGGTCGGTTCGGACCAATTGAGAATGGAATCGACCTCTTTGGTTCCATAACAGAAGCCTGCACTTTGGCCGAGTGCTGCCTGGGTTGTTTGCAGGTACTGCTTACCTGCCGTGGTTGGCTGATAGCGTTTCACCTGGCGCTGGGTGTTGCCGCCGAAGATCCCGGGAACAGTGGTAATGGTAGTAGTGGCGGCGGTGGACTCTACCAGACCAGCCTGTTGCAGAACTGCCATTTTCGCAGCGATACCGAAATTGGCCTTCTGTTGTGAGTCGGAGAGGTCGACCGGAAACGGTTGGCCGATCCAGGTGCAGGGTTTGTCGTGCGTCTGCAGGTACAGGTTGATGGCTTTCCTGAGGTCGGCATCGCCCGGTTCGTGCGATTTTTTGCAGGCTGTGAGAAACAGGATGCCGGTAAATAGTGCAAAGCATAATCTGCGCATTGCGTGTCCTCCATTCCGATTCAGTGACCAAGACGATTAACTGTGGTGAAGGTCTCAATTAATTTCGATCTTGAGAGCCAACAGGCGAGCAAAGAGGTCATCCACCAGATCCTTGAGATCCCCATATCTCTGATCCCGCCGCATAAACAGCACTGTCTCGATGCCCAGGTAGCGGTCTGTAAGTGGACGAAAGACGGTACCGACGTGACTGATATGGGAGGCAGAGCGCGGTAGCAAGGCAATACCGAATCCATGCGCAGCAAATCCGAGTGCGTGGGCCTCGCTCTTTACTTCCTTGAACAGTGGTTGAATACCGAGGCTGGAAATGTACTTCATTACCCGGGCATAGAACCGCGGCTGAAGAGACCTCGGCATCCAGAAGACCATCTCACGGTCAAGGTCGCGAGCGGTGAGGCCTGGCTTAAGCGCGAGACGGTGGTTTCTCGGTAGGCAGACTGAAAAGGCTTCGCGCCCTACCCGCTGGACCCAAAGATCCTCATCAGAGATTGGGCCGACACCTAATGCGGCATGCAGTTTGCCTCGGAGAACCCTTTCGACAAGCTCAAGAGTATTGGCGGTCTCAAGCACCACGACTGATGGAGTGTCTCCGGAACTGTGTATCGGGCTCAATCCATTCAAGAGTGGAAGAAAGGCACTATGGGTATATGGTGAATACCCGATGCGATAGGGGCCTGTTTCGATCTGCGCCTGAAAACGCGCCAGGTCCCAGGCTCGTTCAGCATGATTGAGGGCGATCGAGGACTCTTGTACAAAGAGTCTGCCCGCAGTCGTGAGTTGGACATTGCGCGTTGACCGGTCAAAGAGCTTGACACCGATACTCCTTTCCAGCGTAGACACCTTACGGGTGAGCGATGGCGGTGTCACGCCCAGCTTCTTGGACGCTCGGATGAAGTTTCCTTCCTGGGCGATGATCACTATCAGTATGTTGATTTCGAGCGGATTCTTCGGACTCATGAACACCTGCCTTGTTTGGAGGGAAACGTCTGACGCGCGTTCGAGCAGTTCAGCATCTCCTTTGCGACGGGGATTCCCCTGGAATTGCGAATAGAAACTTTGCAGCATGGGGAAAAGGGCGATGAATACTGTCAGGTTGAGTTAGACCGTTGGTCGCGGTTGACCTGTTCGAGCTTCAGTTCCTTGGAGAACCGAAGCCTGGTAAGGACGCGGGTGACGACTCCCATCACTTCGATCTCCTCACTGTAGCGCCATCTGCGTTGTGAAGCCTTCGCCAAAGCGGAGGGGACGAGCGTGAGCCATCGCCGTTCAGCGTCCAGATCACACCAGCCGCAGTGATATCCATCATGGGAGCGAAGGAAGTAGATCGGCCGCTCTGAGACGGAGCGGTAGATCTTTGTGGCATCGATCGTCCGCACGGACTGGTCTATTTCGAGGACGGCGCCGGGCTGTACCTGTCCGAGCAAAGTCAGGTCATTCGCCCCCAAGACGCCATACAATCGTGCGATGCTCGACTGCCTGCGAACGTGAGGCTGATCACCATGTGCCGTTGGCAGCGATGGAAGAAGAGTGGTCTCCGGAAAGTACATCAGCCAGCTTTCAGGGGGCAGCAGGTGTTCTCCATCGGGATCGGTAAGCCCTTTGAGAACGCCTGCGGGCAACTCCGGGAGGTGCGCGTGCAGGGTCCGCGACGCCTCTGCGGTGGAGATGGATTCGTCTGTCAGTTCTTCGTGGCTGATTTCATAGACTTCTTCGAGTGTCTGAAGGGTTCTATGAGGAATTGCGTGCTCTTCTCTCTCGAGCCTTCCCAGCCAACTTGCAGAGATTCTGCGGGCAGCGTCTCCATATTTTTTGGCCAGGGTAATCGTCAGGCGTTCCACCTGTCGGAGGGAGAGACGGTGCTGGCGTCGGATAATTCTTAGCTTGTGTCCCAGTTCGCTCATCGATGGACCTCTGCTTGGGTCCTCGATTAGAGAGCGCTGAAGCGGTCTCCGCGTCCTGGGATGGAGACGATGCGGCTACTGTGCCCTTGGGGGAGGATCCAAATGCATCAATTTCGGTGTTGATCGGCACCAACACGCGATAACTCATGGCAATTTGTTTGCCACTCGGAAATCGCAGAAACCAAAGGGTATATAAGGTCGCTTCTGTCGCCAATTCTTGCGTTTTCGCGAAATTTGGTGAAAACCGCCATCATGCGAAAGCAGGTGCTGATGCCGTGGCCACGGTTTAGGCTCGACTCTTGGCTGTACGCGGATCAACTTCAAGCCGAGCGCTGCTTAGCCGCGGCTGCTCCGCCAGAAGGTTGGTGGAGCAGCCTCAACTTTTAGTAAGTTCTTTTTTTGCGAACCACGGTACCAGCAACGATATTCGCTTCGTAGATCTCTGCGAAGCGGGGGAATTTGACGCCGATCGCTCTGCAGTATTGACGGACCTCCACAATATCTATACGTCGTAGGCCAAGCTCACATTTGCTGACGACACTCTGACTACGATTCATGGCCTTAGCAACATCCTCTTGAGTACGCCCCGACTCTTCGCGCAGTCCTATTAGGGTCGCCAAGAGAATCTTGTATTCGGAAGTGAAGTTGGACTTTCGGCGTGGCATAGGCTATCCGTTGTTCGAACGCTAATAGCCGACTATGGAATAGTTGAAATTCGACTATTTCGGTCGAGCGATAGCCATCTATCTCCTTTATTTTCATACGCGCTTTTTCGTAGTTGACATTTAGGCTTTGTCATACTAAACAATTGTTTAGGGACGGCGACGGGTTTACAGCGGAGCATTGAGGTGAATGCCTCAATCTCCAGAGCAACCCGTGTCACTCCAGGAAGCAATCGCTGCTGCCCTGGTTAAGGCGCGAAAGAAGCGGAAATTGACTCAAGAGGAGTTGGGGTATCGTGCGGGCTATGATCCGGTCTACATCAATATGCTCGAACGTGCGCGAAGGTATCCGTCTATTCGTGCAATTTTTAATCTTTCTGAGGCATTGGGCATTACGCCAGCAGCTCTCATGGAAGATGTTCAGAAGCAGATTGGTTTCAAGCCCCGCTAACGCCTCAAACCTTTCCCAACGCTCTCTTGTACACAGGAGGGCTTAGATGCGTTCCCCTAGCGACGCTTTCCTTTGCTCGCGAATATTCCAATTTCGCATATTGCGTGATCAGGTTGGCGCAACTTCTCCCATCGATGGACGAGGTATCGGTCAATGAGTTCCGAAGCAGCGGCCTATTTTCCGGATGCTCTATCGAACGGTGAAGTTCGCCCTAAGGACCCTGCTTGCCCCGATTCATCTGTCGTTTCCGTAGGAAGCCATGTCACGGCTCATCCTTCCGGCGCAATGGCCTCGATCGATCAAGCCTCTGACGAGACGCTGTTAGAACAAGTGGCCACAGGTGACAAAGATGCACTGAGCCAACTGTTCCGTCGACATGCGCGTGTGGTTCGGAATGTGGCCTGGAGGATTCTTCGGCATGAGGCTGAGGCTGACGACCTCGTGCAGGAGGTGTTCATGTTTCTTTTTCGGAAAGCCGCGCTGTTTAAAGCAACGCATGGAGCGGCCCGCTCGTGGATCGTCCAAGTCACCTATTCCCGAGCATTCAATAGACGGGCATATCTGAAGACTCGACATTTCTACACTAGCGGGGATCTCGAACAAGTGATGCTAACTGTGGCTCAACGTCAATCCGAGTCGCATTTCATTGAATGGTCTCTTGAAGGCGTGTGGGGGAAGGAAACTGCTACCAGGCTGCGGCAATTGCTTTCACCTTCTCAACTTGTGACAATTGAACTTCACTTTTTCGAAGGCTATACATTAGAGGAGATCGCTGATCGTCGTGGGCAAACGCTCAGCAATGTACGGAATCATTACTACCGTGGGTTGGAGAAACTGCGGAAGCCAGCCTTTGCTGCAAGGTTGAGAACCAAGTGAGCGAGACCGTGGACATCGACTGGAATCCTGAAGCTCCCATCGTCGACCCGTATCACGCTGACGAATATTTCATAGAACTATGCTCCCTCGCATCGACCGGAACCTTGACGCCGGCAGAATGGCGACAGCTTGAGACGCATCTTGGTCTTTGTGCCAGCTGTCGAGCGATCAAAGCAGAGTACGATCGCGTTGTTTCGACAACCCTACCGGCCATGGCCGCGAATAGAAGGGACGCGGATCACGGGGATTCTCCCGATCCCTGGTCGCCTGAGAAGGCCGAAGCCGCACTCTTCGAAAGGATTGAGCAGGAAGGGGTCGAGCCAGAGAAACTCGATTCCGCCCCGGAGAAACCACATCACTTGGGCCTGCTCGCCATCGCAGCAGTATCGATTGTGGCGTGCAGCTTTGTCGGCTACCGACTTGGGTTTGAACACGGGCGTTTTGTGACTATGTCCATGCCTCAAGAGCGGACAGTTGCGATTGTGAGGGCCGCCGTTCTCGAAGAGAAGAAAGTATCGGCACCGGTCGAGAGGTCCGAAGAGCGGATTACGGTGAAGGTCGATCAGTTACAGCGTCGTTTGGATACAAGTTCCTCGACAAATGAGATGCTGAAGGATCAGCGTCTCTCGCTTCTCAGTGAATTGCAGGAACGAGATGGAATTCTCCGACAGACAGAGCAGGAACGTGCAGACCTGGAGAAACGTCTCTCAGTGTCGCAGGCCAGTACCCAGTCCCTGCAGGCTAAGCTGGACGCAGAGAAAGCATCATTAGACGTACTACCATCGACAGACATCCTTCAGAAACGCGTGGATGACCTCACAGCCAAATTGGAGGAAAAGAAGCAGCAAATCGTGCAAGAGGAAGAACTGCTGGAGCATGATCGCGACATCCGTAATCTGATGGGAGCCCGCGACCTCTACATTGGCGAGATCTACGACGTAGCAAAGTCGGGAAAGACGCAGAAGCCGTTCGGCAGAGTGTTCTATACGCAGGGAAGGTCTCTGGTCTTCTATGCGTATGATCTCGATCAACAACCAGGCGTGAAGCACGCTAGTACCTTTCAAGCGTGGGGACGCAGAGGAGTCGATCAAGAGCATGACGTCAGCCTCGGGGTCTTCTATCAAGATGATCAGAACAAGAAGAGATGGGTTCTGAAGTCGAATGACAGCGCAATGCTCTCTCAGCTCGACGCAGTCTTCGTCACTGTGGAGTCTCATGGAACGAGCAGCAGGCCCACGAGCAAGCCACTTTTGTTCACCTATCTGAAACTTCCGCCAAATCATCCTTAGTTGCTTGTTATCGGATCGCTTTTACGAACTTATCTGACAACAACATGTGGCTCCCTCTGTAAACGGACTGACTCACCACCTTTAAGTCCATTCATAGAGGAGTTCTCATGCGCCGTAGCTGGATTCTTCGCGTATCGCTATTATTCTGCTTTACGACGTCTGCCCTTTCTCAATCGACTAATGCGACTATTAGCGGTCAGGTTGCGGATCCCACTGATCAGGTCATTCCCGATGCAGACGTCCAGATACTAAATGAGGCAACTGGCGTTCAGTACGTGAACAAGACAAACAATTCTGGTGTTTATACACTTTCAGTCCTTCCTCCTGGCCAATACCGAGTTCAAGTATCAAAGATCGGCTTCAAGACAATCGTCACACCAGGCGTTGTTTTGAATGTGCAGAGTGCTGTCGCCTTGAACTTCACATTGCCAATAGGCGCAGCCTCCGAGACCGTAACGGTGGAGGCTGGTTCTGCATTACTTAACACAACAGATGCTTCGGTGAGCACTGTCGTAGATCGAAAGTTTGTCGAGAATATGCCGCTCAATGGGCGAAGTTTCCAAGACCTGATTTCCATGACGCCAGGAGTCGTAACGCAGAGTCCGCAAGCTTCCTCCAATATCGGTTATCGAGGAGACTTTTCTATAAACGGTCAGCGCACGGAATCGAACTACTACATGGTCGATGGTGTCTCCGCAGCGGCCAGTGCGGGTTATCCGACCGGTGGAGGCCAAAGCGCTACGGGTGGGACTGTCGCAGCATCCACCACACTTGGTACGACACAGAGTCTCCTTGGCGTCGATGCGATGCAGGAGTTTCGAGTTCAGAGCTCGACGTATTCCGCAGAATATGGTCGCAGCCCTGGAGGACAGATCAGCTTTCTTACCCGCTCGGGAACGAACCAATTTCACGGAACCGTGTTCGATTATTTGAGAAATGACGTCTTCGATTCAAATGATTGGTTCAATAAGCACTATGGGAGGGCGAAAACGGCTCTACGCCAAAACGACTTTGGCGGAACTTTTGGAGGTCCACTTTTTCCGTGGCATCAGCGCACCCATCCGACATTCATCTTCGTATCTTACGAAGGACTACGGTTGAGGGCGCCTCAAGCAGCAAGTATTCAATACGTGCCTGATATGACTCTTCGTCAGAGTGCGGCGACCACCCTCCAACCGATTCTCAATGCGTATCCATTGCCGACTGCGGGCGGCATCGACTATGGAACGCTAGCTCAGTTCATCTCCACATACTCTCTTCCTGGGGCGATTGATTCCACCAGCGTCCGTTTCGATCACACCTTCTCCGAATCCCTGTCAGGATTCTTTCGGTGGGGAACGACACCCAGCTCTACCTCTACACGCTTACTCTCGAGCGTCCAGTCTATCCATGGCGGTTCCGATACATATACCGCGGGACTGACCTGGCAAATCTCGCAGGCACTGACCAATGAGCTCCGGCTTGGGTACAACAGCGGTGAGGCCACTCTGCAATCGCGGCTTGATTCCTTCGGAGGCGCCGTTCCCTTGAATCTCCGAGCGGCAGTCGGTCTGGCATCCACCACATCGGCCTACACAAGCTTTTACCTAAACTTCGTCGGCATCGGCGCTTCATACCTCACGGAAATGACAGGACGCAATTCGAATAACCAGTGGAATCTCGTCGATACTATTTCTGCGACGGCTGGACACCACCATATCAAGCTTGGCGCAGATTATCGGAGGATTGCATCACCAATCATTCCGCCCACACCCTATCTCTATACCCAGTTCACGACAAGGCAGTCTCTTGTCACGAACTCGGCCAGTACCCTGCAAATCAAGCAGTCTCTATCTGCCAGGCCGGTCTTCAACGAGTTGTCGGTATTCGCTCAGGATGAATGGAGGTTAGCTCCTCGTCTAGTCTTGTCGTCGGGACTTCGGTGGGAGCTTGCACCGCCACCCACCAATTCTGATGGGCCCAATGCATATACCTTGCAAGGGAATATAAGTAATCCATCCCAACTCACCGTTGCTCCCCAGGGCACGCCACTATGGAACGCCGCCTACTATAACTTCGCGCCGCGAATTGGACTTGCGTGGCAGGCGCACACGAATCCGGGATGGGAGACCGTCGTTCGCGCCGGAGGAGGCGTCTTCTTCGACAACGACAATGCCATCGCAGCCGGAGGCTATAGCGGGCTGGGTTTTAGCGCAACGAAAAGCTATAACGGATCACCGCTGCCCGCAACCTCGGCACAACAGAATTTTGGAATATCGGTCACGCCACCATACCCGACGGCTTCCGTATATGCCTTTCCTTCCCACCTTCAACTTCCGTACAGCTTTCAGTGGAACGGCGCGCTTGAACAAGCGCTGTCCCGAAGCCAATCGCTGACAATTTCGTATGTTGGATCGAATGGCCGACGGCTTTTGCAGTCTCAGACCATCAATCTCGCCTCAGTCAATCCAAATTTTGGCTATGTCTACTATTTCCCTACAGGTGTAACGTCGAACTACCAGGCGCTCCAGGCGAAATTCCAACGCTCAGTGGCCAATGGGATTCAGGCTCTCGCCTCCTACACCTGGTCTCATTCCATAGATTTTGGGTCCAATAACTCGGCGCTACCGCTCTTCCGTGGCAATTCGGACTTCGATGTTCGGCACAATTTTCAAGCTGGCCTCACGTGGAATGCGCCTCAGGTCAGAAGTGGAAAAATCGGTTCTGTGCTGCTATCACAGTGGGGAATTGATGGCCGGCTCATCTCCCGCACAGCGTTCCCCGTTACTCTGTCAGGCAATACGGTTTCTGATCCGATCACGGGCTTCTACACCACAAATGTAAATCTTGTGTCAGGTCAGCCCATATACCTGTATGGAGACTCATATCCTGGTGGCCGAGCGCTCAATCGAGCGGCGTTTGCACTCCCAAGTGGAACCTCTCCAGGCAACGCTCCCCGCAACTTCATACGAGGCTTTGGAGCAACGCAGCTGAATCTGGCGTTGAGGAGAGACTTCCCGCTTGGAGAGAATACATCGCTTCAATTCCGGGCTGAAACCTTCAATCTTCTGAACCACCCCGTTTTCGGATATGTCGATCCTGGCTTGACCAGCGCCACCTTCGGGCAGGCCACTAAGACTCTTGCCCAGAGTCTTGGCACCATGAGTTCGCTCTACCAGCAAGGTGGACCCCGATCCATGCAATTTGCGCTGAAGGTGAAGTTCTGAGATGACACATTCACATCAGATACTGAACACTCGATCTCGAAAGAGAGCTCTCTCCGGTTGGATCTTTCGCCTTATACCGATATCGATGATCGGTCTCGCATCACCTCTATTGCATGCAAAACGGCCAGTTACCCCACTGGACTGCGTTCAAACGAAGTACCTCGATAACCATCCCAACTCAATTCGGATCAACCCCCAAGGTACAAAGGTGGCATACCTCGTTATGTCGCCGAATCTCAGAACTAACCAGGATGAGATTCAGTTGTACGTGCGTGACTTACCCGGATTACAACGCAGCAGTCCTAAGTTGCTTGTGGCAACGTCAGGCCTGTCGCAGGTTCAGTGGCTCGGAGATGGCTTACACCTTGCAGTTCTTGTATCGCACAAGGGAGACACTCGGATCCTCCTCTTCGATGTCAGGACTGGCAACTCCAGACTTGTGGCCTCATCTCAAGAAGACATCGATGAGTACGCCATCGATCAAGCAGGAAATACAGTCGTGTTTGCAAAGAAAGAGCAAGCGTTGATGACGCTGGGCCGTTCTGAGGAGGACATCGACAGAGGTTATCGTATTCTTCCCAACAGCATCCCAAGCATCGCCATGACATGGCGAAGCCGGTGGGTACCCTACCGAATCTGGGTCATACACCGCGTTGGAGCGCGGTGGGCCAAACCGCAGACCGTTCCGATTCATTCTCCTTTTACGGGCAAGAGACTGGATACCGTACGGTGCGCTGTTCATTTTAACTTCAGTTTCTCCCCGGATGGGGCACAGTTCTTGGTGAATATCTCCGACATCGATATGGCTAAAGGTGAGGAACTTGACGGAACGCCTCTACCCGCAGAATGGCTTCAAAGTCCAACATACAAGAGGAGAGTCGCAAGCGGTGGACTCGTCTGGATCACGGTCTTGCAGGATCTGAAAAGCGCGGAAACATCCATGCCATTCAAAACTACCGGGGCCACCGGAACCCCGCAGTGGTCACCCGATGGTACTTCGTTCTATATCGTTGCTGCTTCTCCAGTGGGAACAGAGTGGGAAAAGCAAGACGAGTCAGCCCATCCAACACCTTGGAAACCTTGGCATATATGGCGCGTATCCATGATAAACGGTGTATTGGAAAGAGTCGCTGAAGACATCACGGATCCGGCAAATGTGATTCTCTGGGTGAAGCCGGATTCGCTTCTGATACGAAGCGTGGCGGGGCATATTATCCGCTTGCGTCGCGTGACAACCGGTTGGGCAACGACAGCGCAGAGCATCATTCCAGACACAGATGAAGAATCAGAGGCTATTGCGAGCAACGGCACCTTTGGGGTAACCGGCTATGAGCGAAGCGACACATCACCGCAACTAAGGGTCTACAACGTGAACACTGGTTCTCTCATCTCCCTCACGAAACTCAACCCTACCTTCGATGTCATCGAACTCGCGCCGTCAGAGACGTTTCACTGGAAGACCTCGAACGGAACCAATATGACCGGCACGTTAATCAAGCCGCTCGGGTATGAATCTACTAAACGTTATCCTCTTGTAATCCAGACAAAGTCGAGCCAAAGTTCGTTTGTCTGCGATGCGGGCAGTAGTCACGCTCCATCATTCGCGCCCCAACCCGTCGCGGCTGCGGGGATGCTGTACCTCATTCTGAAGGATGGAGAGCGTAATGCGAAGTACCCCTTGGGATATCCTGGAAATATCTCAGAGGCAGTCTTCTATACGGATGTTTGGGACAGTGCGGTGAAGGAACTTGCCAATGAAGGTCTGGTCGACTCGGATAGAGTTGGAATCATTGGATTCAGTAGAACGGGTTGGCATGTAGAGTTCGCCCTCGTTCATGGGAAGACTCATTATGCTGCTGCCACGGTGACCGATAATGTCCAATACAACCTCAGTGAATACTGGTTGAGCCACACGGAAGCTCAAACCAGACCAATGGATCTGATGTATGGTGGACCGCCCTATGGTACGTCCTTGGATAATTGGAAGCGATACTCCATCTCCTTTAACCTGGAGAAGATACATACCCCTCTGCTCATGGAAGTTATGGGCGAAGGTGTACTCGACGACAAGGTGGGAGCCTCGCCATACAGTCTGAATCTACGTTACGAGGTGCTGACAGGCCTGAATCGACTTAAGAAGCCGGTGGAACTGTATTACTACCCGAGTGAACAACATCAACCCGAACATCCACAAGCAAGGCTGGCCAGTGTGCAGAGAAATCTAGATTGGTATAGATTTTGGCTGCAGGGTGATCGAAGTAGCGCTCCTGTCGATCCGGAACAATATCAACGTTGGCAAAATCTCAAACACATGTCTGACGAAAATCGACGACACTAGTGAAGATACTCTGCTTGCGAACCATCACCTTCGGCGGCCCCTTTGCGTGACCGCCGAGAGATGACAGTATGCTGATTACTCGTCAGCCTCATAGGCTGGCAAGGTGCAGTTGGGTTGGGTGATGTCGTTGTCCTGAACAACGGGGTTTTGTTTGGCTGCGCTCCCCATAATGGCGGACCCAGCGGCAACGGTATATGCAATTTGAGGTTTGACGTACTTCATGGCAAGTCTCCTTCGGTGTTTGGATATTCCTCGCCCAAGTGGAGGACCCTTGATGCAAGGAATCTTGTTAACGAGGCAGCGTCTTGTCGCTGAACCTGGCTAAATAGCAAAATGCTTCCTATTCGAGGCTATGGTCTGTTGCCAGAGTTCGAGTAGAACGGTGCGGGTCATCAACCCGACCCATGTTTGAGGATTATGTTCGGAGAGCGATTGCAACGACGCGATGAACGTTTTAGCGTCGATTAGCCCATCCTTTTCAAGACTTGAGTTGGCAAAGTGCGTCTGTATGACATCACTTGCAGAGCTTAGTGACCGAATCAATGAAGAACTAAGAAATCCTTTCCGGCGCCGCTCCAATATCTCGTTGGGGACAATTGATTTCAATGAGGCACGCATTAGGTAACGTCTACGTTGCGGCCTTACCAGTTGCTCGCGGGGCACTCGAAGGAGGAAGTCAACGAGATCACGATCTAAATACGGATATCGATATTCCGCCCTGATCGTAAATCCAGGCGTCAGGTGTGGCAGACCCTCCAGTAATCTCCACCATGTCTGGCCACTGTCGATTGCACTCGGCCTCAGAGTGAGTGGTGGACGTTCAGGGAGGAAAGTGAGCGACCGAAAATACTCCGATTCAATGAGGCTTTGGGATATCCACGGTGGTAGACGAGGGATTCGATAGTCTCCGCGATATAGATACATCTCGGCGACGAACGTAAACACCTGCTTTAATAATTGGTGAATGGGGATTCTGTTAGGGATGCACCACGCAACACAGCTAGTGAAAAGTCCACGCCAATTTCCAGCAAGAAGACTGTCTCCCAATTCCGGCAGCCCTGTTGCCACCCCTCCAAGAAGTTCATCCCCACCGATTCCGCTCAGAATCGCACGGTAGCCCTTATTGTTTAGGAGAGGACCGAGATGTAGCTCGGCAGCTATCGATGAACTGTCTGCTCCTGGCAGACAGTAATACCCGTCGGACAAAGGAACTGGCTTGAAAGTCCGTCGGTTAGACGCAAGGTCAATGTGGATTCCGGACTTGCCTCGATTGGCTTCTACGATCTCGAAATAGTGATGATCATCCCAATGTCGTTCAGAATGGTCAAAATACGAAATCGTGTCCACGGATTGGAATGTTCCACCACCCTCCTTTGAACGAACGAAGTCCGCCATACAAACAATCGCGGAGGAATCCATTCCACCGCTCAAATGGGCGAGAATCGGTGCACCTTGACCCGTGCGGCGTTCGACAGCCGACTGGAATAGAGAAAGAAAATGGTCGTGATATTCGGATTCCGCAGAATACCGAACCTGATTTGCTGGGATCCACTCCCAATGTTTTCGCACAGAGCGCGATTCCCGAAACACAATATAGTGAGCGGGGCTTACGGAATACACGTCGCGAAAAGGAGTCAGGTCACGGATAGGAAGGGCTAAAAGATAGCAAGCGGCAAAACGCCTATCCAGAATGGATGAGGCGCTGTGCGAGATGAATGTGTCGAGATGAGTGGACCATAAAATGGATCCCTGGCAATCATGGAAGTATAGAGTTCTCGTTCCAGCGTGATCGCGAGCAAGATACAGCGACCGATCTGCGCGTGACCAGATCGCAAGTGCCCAATCTCCCACAAACCGTTCAAAACACATCTCACCCCATCGCCTGAACGCTGCAAGGATAATTGTTGAGTCAGAAGTCTCTGACTCTGCGATCTCTAATAGCCCGCTGAGCTCTTTATGGTTATCTAGGCGGCCATCTAGCGTCACCATGTTTCCAAGATCATCCACGACAGGGTGCGATTCGAGCTTTGAACGTTCATGGGTACGGTAGAGTTGAAAGGCCATGCCGATCCTGCCCTTCGCTTGCACAAACGTTCCATCAGGTGCCCATCGGTCTGTCGTACGCACAAGATCTAGCAGTTGTCGCTCATCGACGACATCTCCTTCCGGTTTTCGTATCCCCAATATGATGCTCATCTTCGCCTCGATTCAGCAGCGTTCCAGGACTTGGTAGATTTCTGGCATGTAGGGCCTGTCATTCACGACAGAGCCTTTGATCTCGACCCAGGCGTGGGATTTGAAGGGCAATAATTGCGCCCCGACCACCATCTCCGCGCTCCAGCCATGCCGCCGCAATAATAACGTTGTTGCTGCCGACCGCTGGAGGCACATGACTCGCTTGAAGTAGAAGACACAGGCCTGGTCGATTGCGTGGCAGAGGCCGATATGCGATTGCAGCGCATCTGCGGTCATGGGGCGCACCTTTGCGCTGCGAACGGTCTGATGCAATGTCTTAAAGCCGCGAAAGCGCAAGACAAACTCGAAGTAAAGCAACAGCACCCAGCTCTCAAACACAAAGCGCGTCATGATCCCCTCCGAAGTAGATAGGAAGATTCAACTCGCGACAGAGAAAGACAATCCGTCTCGCCAGAGCATCTACTCGGACGGACAGAGGTAGCGCTGGAGCATGCCCTCGTTCCTCGCTGTAGTCAACAACAATTGGACGACACTGTTTCGTCGACTCCTGAAGGCGAGCGGCCATCTTACGAACATGCGCTGGGTTGCACCGATCATCCCGATCGCCCGAGACGAACAGGACGGAGGGATAGTTCGTGTTCGCTTGCACATGGTGATACGGAGAGTAGGCATAGATCGCTGCGAATTGCTCCGGATCGTCGACCGTCCCATATTCTCGCCGCCACTTCGCGGCTTCATCGAAAGATTCGTACCGGACCATATCAAGCAATGGGGCAACACAAAAAACCGCTTGAAACAGATCCGGACGTTGGGTCATCGCTACTCCTACAAGCAGACCGGAGTTCGAACCGCCAAAGATAGCAAGTTGTGTAGGAGAGGTGATCTTTTCTTCGCACATCCATTCCGCCGCAGAAAGGAAGTCGCCAAATGCTACCTGTCTGAAGCTGCCTCGTGCCGCCTCGTGCCACGCCTTCCCAAATTCACCACCACCCCGAATATGAGGAAGGGCAAAAACGGTTCCGAGTTTCAGCATGATGCTGACCAGGACAGAGAATTGTGGTGTCATCGGTACGCCAAATCCTCCATAACCCGTCATAATGACTGGGCGCGGAGAAGTCGACGGTGCGTCCAACGCAGAGACAAGCGTGATGGGAATGCTAGTTCCATCGATCGCAGGATAGCTTTCGTCCCGTACTACGTAATCGCTAGGCCCCTGGGATGGGATCCGAGTATTCCATACCTTGAGCTCACGGCTTTCGGTAAGATACTCAAAAAGTATCGGCGGCTGGGCGAATGATTCATAGCTGAGAAAAAGTGAACCATCGTTCCCGTGGGTCGGAATTAAATGCACGGTCCCATTTCGGCGCAAGACAATATCAGGGAGGACCGTGCCTTCAAGAGACCAGCATTTGAGTTCAAATTGCATTTCGTTTAGGAATAGCGCGTAGACGGTATCTCGTCCGAACACAACTCCGCGCATTGTTCCTTTTTGCTCTGGGACGATCGTTCGAAGAGTTTTACCGTCTGGATCTAACTCAATTAATCTCCGATTCGCCGCGCCCTCCTCAGAGATGGCGAAGACCCGGCCATTCCTCAGAATTGGACTAAACGGCAATGGTTTATTTGAGAAGATCTGATGCCAATGCACAGGATCTTCCTGCCTTGCGATCCAGAAGTCTTCTATCAATTCTCCATTTACCTCCCGCATCCAGATGGCTCCAAGGTGGACCTCATCGGCAGTCAGGACCAGGCGGCTCCCGTTTGAGCGCGCCGCTCGAAAGACGACTTGGTCCGCTACCGACTCATCAAGTCGACGAAGAGAAATGAAGTGGTCGTCCCGAGTCGCGGAGGCTTCCTGGCAGTAGAAGAAGCCACTCTTGTCTTGAGTAAAAGCAAAACCTCGCACAAGGCCTTTACTAAGGTGACCTGGCCGTTCGACTCCGGTTTCGACATCCACGATATGAATGGAGTTCTTATCCTCACCGCCGTATTTACGTTTGTAGGCAAGCAATGATCCGTCAGAAGCGATGCTATGAATGTCTACGGAGACAAATGGGCCATCTCTAGAAGGATCGACAAGCAGCGTTTCTACGCCTGTTATGGCATCACGGACATAGATGCAAGCCTGCTCCATTCCAGAATTGCGGCGACGGTAGAAGTAACGATCACCCGTCCTGACGGGTTGATCGACAACCTCCGCGTCGAGATAGGACATGACTTCCTCACGAAGCACATTCATGTCATTGCATTCCGCGAAATAGACATCGCATCGCCTTTGTTGCTCGCGGATCCATTCCTCGGTCTCCGGAAGGCTGCGATCCTCGAGCCAGCGATATGGATCGCTGACGTTGACGCCGTGAATGATCTCTTCTACCGAACGGTAAATAGTCGCAGTCAGCGACATAATGCCTCCCTGAATTCAGGATCTTCTGCTGCGTGGTTCATATGACGAGCCAGCGAGCGACGGTACGCCATGCTTTGCGGGCCGTCCCTTTCCGGACGATCCAGCCAATCCATCCGGCCGTATAGCGATGAAACAATCGCTAGAAATGCCCAGTAGGGACGAGCCTGCTCTGTCTGAAAGCGATCAAAACATTGTCCCCACCGTTCAACGTAGCGTTCCTTCACAAGGAAGTTGATCAGACGCTGTAGATCGCAGTCCTCCATTCGGTTGAGAAGAAGAAGGTGTTCGAGATTGATCCCCGGAGGCCCAACGTAGCACTCCGCCCAATCGATGAACTGACAGGCGGACTCGCCAATGATGATGTTGCCGTCATTCAGATCCCCGTGGACCACTGTTTGAGGGAGGCCGAGATTGCCGATGACCTCACAGACTTTCAAGAGCTTGTCGTGAAGTTGGCGCAGACACTTTGCTTCCAATCGTGGAGCCTTAGTTGATGTCTGCAGACTCATGGCACGTTCTAGATAATCGAACAATTTGCCAGAGCTCTCACTTATAACCTCCATTGATTGATCGAATGCGCCCGCACGAAGCAATTGCTGGCTGACCTCCACAGATTCTGTCTCTGCCTCTAACATGCAGTACATGACGTGCTCCATCAGTTTGTATCGCCCCAAAGGCTCGCTGGGGAATGTGATGGTGTCTGTTCCCGCGCCAGCCATCAGCCAGGCATTCCATTCGGGTTGAGTTGCGACCACATCCGGTGTAAAACCCTTACACACATCAGACAGCAACAGTGTTACGGCATATTCATGACGATTCGGTTCACCCGTAGCTTTCAGCCAGTAGTTCTGTCCGTCATCCAAAGGCAAGCGTAGTAATGTGAAACTTCCACCGGCGTTGTACTGGATGATCGAGCTCCTCGAAGAGAGCCTTTGGTTTGTTACCGTCTCACACCATGCCACTACCTGATCAAGCCAGCCGATTCGAGAGAAGAAGCTCCCTTGATCTCCTGAGCCGTCGAGCATCCTTTCGACTGAAGCTCTTTGTGCTTCGGAGAGATCGTCTGGAGCGAGCCCCGATAACGGAATGTATGTCAGTTGATCCGCAGACGGGGTCGCGAGAACCTCCGCGGCAGCGCATGGCTTGCAAGAATCATCGTTCGGAAGAAAGCCAAGGATGATACCAGGGACATTCCAGGTATCACGGATTCCTCGCTGAAGTTGTTCTGCGGGGCGTTTCCACTGAGGGATCTTCAAAATTGGCAGATGGTACAAACCATCTTTGCGGAGCGCAAAGATGCCACGCGAAACAGGATCGATGAGTATGATCCGGTACGTGATCGTCTCGATCATGGTCGACATGGATGGCATGGGCCTTTTACCTCATTCAGAGATCAATCCGCGGTGCTTGAGTTCGTCCACAAAATCTTCCACGTCCCTCATTACGGCAAGTGAGCTTTCTCCTGTGGTAAGAGCAAGCGAGCCCGCGATCGAAGAGATGCTTTCGCCGCGTTGGAGTCCCTGCCAGATGTATGAGCCGGTTGTGTTAAGCATGGAGATCGAGCCACGCTCGACATCAAGGATCGCTGCGCCATCGGGGTTTATCGCTGTAGGGAATCTGGATTGCTGTGACACGATGAGACCTCGAGAGGTGGGGATTCCCGGTCATTACATGGGAGGAGCATAGGCGTGTATTTTCAGTTCGCAACAGAATTTTTGCGTCGTGTCGGATGAGTCACAGAATGCGCGGCTGACCATAGCGACTGGTTTCGTCGTTATCGCTACCCAATGCTTTGCGACTCAGTAAGATGTGCAGAATGAACAGCGAGCTTCGTAGCGGCCAGTTTGTTGGCTGACCGCACCATTTCGCCATCGGTCGGCTTCTGCTGTGACGGATCCACACCGCGGGTTCGGATGCTAGATATGTTTCGCGATTCGCTTTACATCTTCGACGCGTCGCCCACCTTCTCTCCTGCTGATATACACAATGAGATCGAGGGAGCGTTCGGCATCCTCTTCGGCCACACTGAGTTGCAGATTGGCTGCGCTCCGGATCGCTAGGCTTGCAAGACGACGTAGTGCTTCGTTAGCGCTACTCGCGTGGATGGTCGCCAATGTTCCTCGGTGTCCAGTGTTCATGGCGTCGAGAATAGTAAGGGCTTCGACTCCACGCACTTCTCCAACGATGATCCGGTCCGGCCGGTGCCGAAGAATGGCTTGGAGCAGGTCATTGAAAGTAACAGTGCTGCGATGGGTGTCCTTCTGTGACTCCGTTGCGACAACGTGAGGCTTGCGAATGTGAAGCTCCGCGGTGTCTTCGATCAGAAGAATCCGCTCACGATCTGGGATAGCATCAGCGAGTACTCCCAGCAGGGTTGACTTTCCGCTACCGGTCCCACCAGCAATAAGGATGTTTTCTTTGTTGCGGACAGCATCGGAAAGTAGCTCGCCTTGCTCTGCGGTGAGCATTTCTGTGCATATCAAATCGGCGAGCGTGAAGTCGCGCGAGGTAAACTTTCGGATCGTGACCAACGGATTGGGGTTCACGATCGGTGGAATCATCGCGGCCATGCGGCTGCCATCGGGTAGCCGGAGATTCATGATGGGTGAATCCGAATCGAGTTTCTTCCCAAAGCGATTGGCGATCACTTCAAGCCCAGTAAGCAGCGCGCCATCGTCGAAGCGGAGGTCAGGCATTCGCCGGATTTCGGCCTTTTCCTCGATCCAGACGGAGTTGTCAGGATTGATCATGATCTCCGAGATGGTCTTCGATTGGAGCAATTGTTCGATGGGTCTGAGAAACGGAATGATGACATCAAAGCTCATGTTCGGTCCTCCTGTATGTCAGAAAGAAATTGAAAAGTGATCGTCGCGGTCGCGGCGATGGGAATGTGGGAATCGCAACGCGATTTCCAAAGACAGTGGGAAGGACGAGAAACAGCGCGACCGTCTTCCGGGCTTTCCACTGCCCGTCATTTCCATCGCCGACAACAGGGCATACTCTCAAATCCGTCGTGGATCGAAGTCGATCTTTTCCTGGTCGAACCAGTTCATGGTGATGGGCAAGAAGTCCGGCTTGAGATAGCAGTACGTGGACGGTAGCGGGCTAACGCCATCGAACGCAACCACGATGGACTGAGCGTTCTTGAGATCGAAGAAGACCTTCTCCTCGAATACCGGCTCCTTCTGTTTCTGATACTGCTTGACCGCTGCTACGGAACCTTTACTTGCAGACGTACGACCCGAGAGCCATCCGACATTTGCGTTGGTCGAGGTTTCAGATAGGGTGTATCCGATCCGGGTCCGATCTTCCTTGCCACAAAGCTCCGATGCGTAGCGGGCGGTTTCGGGATCGGAGGTCGTCAGGAAGACCTTCGTGCGAAACGCCTGCAGCAGCGTTTTGACACCTTCATTCGGCAGCGCGTCCTTGAGGCTGGCAACCGACTGCGTGGCGACAATAGGGATGCAGCGCGGCTGACGTGACAACGAGAGAAATCGCTCATCACCCGTGGGATTGTCACCGCCGACTGTAGCGAAGTTCTGATACTCATCACATACGAAGACAGAGGCACGATAGAGTTTCTCCGGTTCGGCATCCATCCTGGGGATGCGCAGCAGCATAGCGCGTTGGTAGTCGATCTTCATCATGGTCCCGATCGTCTTTGCGAGCGCCGGGTTCAGGGCTACGGGGAAGTTGAGTCCAACGACTTTGCCGGACTCGATCAACTCTTCGAATGGGCGCATGACGATGCCGTCAGGATCGGACGCGCAAGGCTTGCCTTGATAGAGGTCCTTCGGTGGGCAGAAGACGCGGCGAACATCGGGATCGGTCTCGAAGAGGGAGAGGAATACCGCGATGCCCTGAACAATGGACGTCTTCACCTCAGAGCGGAAGAACTTCCAGTGCTCCCAGTACCAATACTGGACGCTCCGGAATCGCTCGCGAGCTCCGGGATCGGATGGCTTGCGGGAAAATACGAGAAACTCGATAGATGTCTGTTCGGTTAGGGCGGTCTCCAGTGGTTCATCCCACCTCGCTATATATAGGTTGGCCCTCGGATTCCATTTGAAGCCGAGCGGGGCGAGTTGTTTCTCCTCGCTGAGGTACTCCTCTCTCTCAACGCCGATATAGCTCGTAGTGCTGAACTGCGACCCTACCTCAACCAGCAGCTCTTCGAGCCGTCCGGCGCTGATGACGGTCTGAAAAACGTCGACCAGCGTCAAGTATCCGTCACGGATACGGTGGAGCAGGATCACGTAGCGGACGAGATCGGTGTAGGACTGCTGCCAGAAGGGTTCCTTCCCTTTGCCCCAAATCGAGGTGATGATGGAGGCGATGTTGAATGCCTGTGCATATGGATCGAGAGAGTTGTTCAGCGGGTTATAACGGACGTTTCCGTCGAGTGAGACTTCGATGTAGTCATCTTCACGTCCGCACCATTTCAGGATGCGCTGGAGTTGCCGGCAAAGATCACCTTTTACTTCCAGAACGATTCCGGAGAGCTTGCGGTCGGCATCGTTGGCTTTGTATGCGAAGAGCTGCCGCATCGCTGGAAGGATCAGTCCATAGGTTTTTCCCGAACCTATAGAGCCGAAGGAAGCGATTCCGGTATAGAGGCCTCGCTCGGGAATGGACAGCCATGACGGTAATGCACTTGCTCTCGGCAGCAGCCTGCTATGCACTTCGCCAAGAATCAGGAAGAGGTCGTTGCGCTTCTGCGGATTGGGATAGGGCGGCAACGCGCCGGGATTCAACTCCAGTTCACTCTTATAGAGATGAACGTACAGAAGGGAGAAACCCATCGAGAAGAAAATAAACGGCGAGGTGTAAAGGAAAGCTTTGTAACCCATCAACAGCGTATGGATGATCTGAGGCCGCTGGATCTCGGCCAGGCGGAGCAGTGGATCAGCAAGGTCAATAGGCAGCAGCGAGTTAAGGACAATGCCACACGCGGCGCTGAGCCCAATCGAGAGCAGAAAGCGATGCGCGACCAGCGGGCGGATGATGCGTTGAATGCACGGGGATGACCGCATGGGCTATGACCTCCTTTCAGGAATGAGTGGTGTTATTCGGCACTGAAGTGTCCGGCTTCGCAGCTGCGTCGGATGCTTGTTTGATCGGGGTCAGAGCGGGTTTCGTGCCAATGGTGTTCCGTGCGGGATTTGCAGGCAGGCCCGCTTTGTGTTTAAGGAAGTCCTCTTCCTGCGCAATGGCGAAGCGCAGTAGTTCGTTGATGACATACTGCGTTTCGTTGTTCGACCAGCTAGCCATCAGCTCGATATCGTCGGCGATAGTCTGGTCGATCGAGGATTGCAGCTTGGCGCGGCGGACGCGGCTCACTCCATGCTGTAGTTTCAGTCTGCTCATGAGCATCTCCTGTGGATGAAGTTGGAATCTGTTGTGTATCTCTGGCGGATGCGAACGGTATCAGTGAATGATCTCGAACCAATCCGGTTGGCATACGGTGGAGATCAATCAGGCATCAGCAAAATATCTGCCGCACATACGCTAAGCATTGGAAGGTGGCGAGGGGGGGAGCGACCAGCGCGGCGACAGCCGTCGCGTCAGCCCCGGAGGGGTGGGGTCGCTCCCCCCTCGGCACCTACTTACCCCTCATCACCTCCTTCGCTAAATAGCTGTTCCTGCATGGTTTGTTCCCCTAGAATTGGCCTCCGAATAGACCGCACCATAGACCCAAGCTCCGGCTTAGGCTGACTCTCGAACTTGAAGCGATGGAGCGGATAGCTGTACGGAAGAACAACGGGGATGAGCTTCCGGCGCTGTGCTGATTGTTCGAACTGCTGCCGGACACGCTGGGCGTTGGCTGTGCCCGATGCCAGGAGTGCGTGATGTTCGGGACGGGTATAGAGAGCGTCGCCCTCGCGGAGCAGAGCGAGATCGCGCAAAGTAAGAGCCGACTTCCTGGAGTCGGCAAACTCACGCGCGCGAAGATAATCGAGGAGATGGTCGACGCCACGAGGAGTCAGCGGCGTCATTCCCCGCTCCTGCTCATCGGGAAGCTTCGTAGAGAAGATTCTCGTTGCACGGTCAAAGTCACGGTTCGAGTCAGCGAGGTACAGCAACTCGAAACCGTGGAGTGATCGGAAAAGCGGAGCGTGACGGTCAAGAAAATGCTCGAAGCCACTCGCCGAGAGGGCGCCCTCGTCGACATAGCTGAACGAAATGCCGCCATCCTTATTAATGAGGAGCGGAAATTCTTCCGCAAAGACCACGCCCCGAGAGAGAGGGAGAACGGATTCGGTCAGGCCGAGGGCGCTAGTAAAGTGGTGGACCTTCGACTCCCGGGTGTCGAGGAGCGTCTCGCCGAGATGGTCGAGTACGAAGTCCAGGACCATGAGGCGGGACTTGATGGTGGCATCGCTTTTCAGCCGGCGATGGTGCGAAGCGCCGAGCCCGGCCGCCGAATACACCTCGGTCGAGGTGAGGTGATAGACAAAGCGAGCCTGCCCGCAGGCGATGCTTTGGATGTGGCCCAGCGCGGAGGCCCGGCGCAGGAACTGCGCGGCCAACGCGCCCCGGCCCCGCTCGATAAAGCGCAGATACTGGCGGCGAAGAAAATACCCCGAGTGCAGGGCGGCGAGATACAGGAACGCGGCCTCGCGTTCCGTGTAGCCAGCCACCTGCAAAATCGGGATGGGATCGTAAGCGAGCGTCATAGATCGAAGATGTCCCGCATCATCTGGTGTTCGTCCTCGATCTTGGCCGTGATGCTTGATCGGTCGGAACCGGAGGCGTAGTTGCGGAAACCTGCCTGCGCCTTGGCCCGCAGGTGCCCGCGACGGTACGCCGCAGTTAGCACTTCGATGTCCTCATGACCTCCCGTGCGTGAACCCTGATCCGGCTCCTGGCTCTGGGCCTCATCATGCTTCCGGTCGAACTCAATCCTGGCGTCGGGGATCTGGATGCCGCCATCCACGAACGGGAGGGAGTGTTTGGCGGCTACCTCCTGCTTGATCTCGCCCATGTCGCGCTTCGGATCGACCTTCCGCGCACGATAGATGTCCTTCTGGACATCGGCTTTGATCTCGAAGTCGAGCTTCACGCGAAGATTCGTACCGCCGTCCCGCTCGATGCGCTGGGCGGCATCGCGACAAGCGCGATAGATGAGCGAATCGTGCTCCATCTCGCGCGGCTTGACGAAGCCGTAGTAGACGGTCTGGCCCTGAGGCACCTCGCCACTTTTCTTAAGCCACCTGCGACCATCGCGGGTAAGCGTGGCGACCTCGACACGATCAATCTGTCGCCGGGTTCCATCTCGGCGAAGGTTGATGTGGCGGGTCTCGACCAGCCCCTTCGATTTGAGGAACCGCAGGTCCTCATCGAGCTTGCGCTGCTTGCCGTCATAAATGGTGTCGGCGAGATCGCGGGTGCGGACGACACGGAAGCGCCCGACCTCCAGCATGACTTTGCGCTCCTCGGGGCGAAGCTGCATGCCGATAGTCTGGGACGGGATGCGGTCGCGCCGGGTTCGCCGTGGGTCTGCGCCTTCGCGCGGATCTCTGGTCCGGCGCGGAGGGGTGGAGACCTCGCGGTCGCGCTCCGGACGCCTGGAGGGCGAGGAGCGATGCGGGGTCTGGTTCTTGCGTCCCGTGCCTGCGCGCTCTTTCAGGGATTGAAGGTGTCGCTGTACGGACGTGGGCTCTTGGGTCGGGGGCACACGGGTCTGCGGAGGAGTTTCTCTCCGGCGAGGCAGGTCCTGAGGGATATCGATCCTCATGCTTCTTCACCGTCCTCGGCGCCACGCTCCGCAGGAGCAGGCGGAAAGTCCATCGACGTTTGGTCGGTCACAGACTTTGCGGCGCCTTTCTTCCCCCGTTTCGCGGTGGGCGAAGGCGCAACGGTTTCGTCAGAAGCCGGAGCGGCCTTCTGTCCGTGGCCGACGACCCGGCGCACGTCGTAGTCGTCGACACAGGTGAATCGGTTCATCTCTTTCTCGGCCTGCTCGCGTAGTGCGCGGATCTTCGCGACCAGGTCTGGAGTACGTTCCAATGGAGAGTCGTCAGTGTGCATGGCTAGAGTTGTTCCTCCTGGTCACTGAATCGAGATAGGATCTCTGCCGACAACTCGCTCTTGCCAGTGTGAATCTCCTGATCGAAGTGCTTGAGCTTGCGGCCTGTGTCGCGCAGGAAGAACTTGCGTTCGATCCAGATGGTCAGGCCGAGGAGGTTCGTGAAGAGCAGAGCGCAATAGAGGGCGATGGTCTTTAGATAGGCGTGCAGGATGAGAGCGCGCCACGCAGTGAGGAACACAAACTCGCGTGACATCCAGAAGATGAGCGCGAGAAAGACTAGCGTCGCGACGAAGACAGCATTAGCGATCATCGAGATTCCTTTCCGCCGCGCAGCGCATGCGGCACGAACAAAGAAAGGCAGAGAGGAGAGCCTCTCTGCCGGAAAAAGGACGGCGTTAGCCGTCATATTTTTCAACCACACCGACGGCGGGAATCTCCAGCCTGCGGACACGCAAAGCATGGACCTCGTAGACGGGATGGTTCAGGTTTACTTCGGCGTAGTGGTAGATGATGAGGCGTCCTTTGATCTCGACGTAGTCGCCCTGCTTCATCTCTTTCAGGGACTCGCAGAATGCGGCGCCTGGGCAGATCACCCGAAACCAGCCGCCATGGGAAACCCACTCATTGGCAGGCCGCCACCAGAAGCCGTCATCCATGCAGACGGTGAGGACGATGTACGGAACCTTGTCGGTTCGCGTCAGCTGCGGTTCCTCGGCATCTTTGCCGAGGAAGCCGCGAAGTTTGAGACTGTTGCGGAAGAGGTTCATGGCTGAACCTCCGTGTTATCGTCGGAGTCGCCGTAATCGACCAATGCTTCGGGTCGGTCCAGCGGCTGAATGCGGACTGCATGGACGGCATAGGTTGAGTGCTTGACCGAAAAGCGTTCGCCGGCAACGACGACGCCACGATCTTGTTCCAGAGCGCGCAACTCCCCTTCGACTTCGAGGTAGTCGCCGCGCCTCATGCCACGCACCATGCCGCAGAAGAACGGACCGGGGCAGATGATGCGATGCCAGTCGGTGCGCGGTATCCACTCGTTGTTCCCGAGATCCCATCTGCCGGAGACGGTCGCCAGCAGCAGGACTGCGAAGGCATCTTTGGTGATGCCCTGTAAGGGTGGCGCCTCAGCGTTTCTGCCGAGAAAGCCTCGTAAAAGGACGCTATTGGAAAAGAGAGTCATCACGCCACACCTCCCGTTAGGGAGGACAACGCCGCTTACGCGGCGTCATCCTCCGTAATGGGCTCGGCGTCGAGGTTCTCGCCCTTGGCCGGTGCTGCGAGCTTCTTCACGGTGTTGGCGCGCACTTCCTTGTCGCGGAAGGTGACCTTGACCTTGTTCTTGCCCTGCACGATTTCCTTCTCATAATCGGTCGAGCGCGTTTCGCCTTCGACTTCCACGTAGTCGCCCTTCTTGAGGCCCTTCGCGAAGTCTGCGGGCTTGCCGAAGGCGACAATGCGGTGCCATTCGGTGTGGTTCACCCACTCCTTCTTCTGCTGGTCCTTATAGCCGGACTTGGTGGCGAGCGAGAGGACGACGAAGGTCTTCTGGTTGCGGGTTGCGAAGTTCTCGGCGTCCTTGCCGAGGAAGCCCTTCAGAGTGATTTTGTTTTCGTAGAGTGCCATTGCTTTTCTCCTGTTTGGATTTGCCCTGTTCTTACTCGGGACACTCTTGCGCGAAGCGACGCGAGTGTGCCCCGCTCCCAAGGCCAAGCGGCGCTTTTTTGGAAGGTTCGGAAAATCTTTTCGTCCGCGCACTGTGCGGAGTTTTGCCGAAAAGATTTTCTGAAAGCCGAAACCCCTTGGGGCGCACGTAGTGCGAAGCAGAGCCGCGCAGCTGCCGCAGGGCGCGGGATAAGCACCGAGCGAGTGACCGAGTGAGACATGGGCGAATCCGGGAGAGATGGCGCTTTACGGAAACACCTGTCTGAACGAGTGTCTGGAGAAGGATGCGCCTGATTCGCCACCTGCACGCTGGAGTCGTCCGTTCTGTCGCGCATCCCATGCGGCATGGATCGGCAGGGAGTGGGTGAATCGCACTTTGCGGTCGTCCGTATTGTTGCCTGCTTGCGGACAGTCCGAGGGTCTGCTCATGGGCGACTACGTGGAAGCTGGAGCTGCGCGGTCCGCGGGACGAATGGATGCGGGCGGGCCGAAGGTCAAGATCTCGTTTCTTCCGCAAGGACAGCGCCAACACTGTGAAGGAGCGGATGCTCATGGCTCCCTCCTCGCGTCGTGCTCACGGAGGATCGCATCGACTTGAGCGATGCGTTGTCCGATCCAGCGCATGACGGGGACAGCCATCGAGTTGCCGAGAGCTCTATAGCGGGGACCATCGGAGGCCAGCTTTTCACGGTATTCGACCAGCGTGTAATCGTCGGGGAATCCTTGCAGGCGCTCGCACTCCCGCGGTGTGAGGCGACGGACGGCCATCTGTGGGCGCAGAAGATTCGGGGGGCTACTGCTGGTGTCAGAGCTGTCTATTTGCTTGCTGTAAGAAGCGGCCAGCGGCGAGGCTACGGATTGTTCCTGTAGGACGGCAGTAGTCGAACTATTTTCGATGCTTCCCGGAGCACGCGTGCGCAGACTTCCCGCGATCTCTGTCGACGATGCCGCACTCGCTGTACCGTCGCTGCCATGGAGCGTAAATGCTGCGGGAGCGGGACTCTCTTCGAGACGAGCCTGAAGAACACCGTCGATCTGGTTGCTGCCGCCTCGGGCACTGCTCAGGCTTCCGTGAACGTCACGCTCTCGTGCCTCTCCACGTTGATTGGTACTGAACGCAATGGCGATCTGTCCGCCGCCATTTGCGTGACTGCCATCATGTCCCATGCCGCGCAGCGTAGGTGCGATGTCGTCCGCGTCGGCTCCGTGATCTTTTGCGGAGAAGGCGATGTAGCTATTCGTGCTTCCGCCAGTCGAGGCGCGAAGACTGGCGGACTCTGAGACCTCTGGCATGGCTCCGCCCTCGCGCCCACGCAGATTGAAGGCAACAGCCTGAGCGCCGCCACTTTCCAATGTGTGTGCAACGTGGTCGGAGAAGCCGGAGCCGTTGGACTGCGTATGCGCAGTGCAGATGGCGACTGGCACCATGGGCGTTCCACGCCCGGTGCCATCCTCGCTCGCGTCGAAGCCATCGGCGGAGAGCGAGTGAGCGATCAGCGTTTCCGTCTCGAAGTCCTGCCGGCCCATGCCTCCGGCGTTGAGGCAGTGGGATATTTCCTCAGTGGAGGAGATGACGCCGACGCCTAGTTGATTGCGGACGAAGCCATCCTTGCATCCTGCATCGATGGTGGGAGCGGTGTCTGTGAGGCGACCGCCAGCAGGGCCGACTTCAACACCGGTGGAAGTTCCTTTCCGCGCTTCTCGGCGCGGCGGAGGATACCCCGACAGGCTGTGCTGCTCAAGTAATACCGCTCGGGGACCTCTCCAGTCTCCAAGATGTCCGACAACGAAGACGCGACGCCGTCGCTGGGGTACTCCAAAATGCTGAGCGTCCAGAACTCGGTATGCGATCCCGTACCCGAGTTCGACCAGCATCCCGAGGAAGGCTCCAAACGTCCGTCCATCGTCGATCGACAGGACGCCGGGGACGTTCTCCCACACCAGCCATAAGGGCCGGAGTCTCCCAGCAAGCCGAGCAAACTCGATGGTGAGGTTGCCACGCGGATCATCCAGTCCCGCTCGCTTACCGGCGACGGAGAAAGACTGGCAAGGTGTCCCTCCTGCCAGAAGGCCGATTGTTCCCACATCCTCTTTACCTATCCTGGTGAAATCTCCCGCGTTGATGACGTCGCCATCGGCAGGCAGAGTAACGACGTTGCGAATGGCTGCCGCGCGATGCTTTGCTTCTTTGCGATCCGGCGCGGCCTGCGGGCTGGGCATGTACACAGGCCGCGATGCGCGATAGCGCGAGCGCAGCAACCAGCAGCAGAAGGGATCGATCTCCGCAAACATGGCTGGTTGCCAGCCGAGAGGTTGCCACGCAACCGATACGGCTTCGATTCCCGAGCACACGGAGAGATACCTCACGCAAGGCTCCGGGCCATGCGCTTCCGTTCACAGAGAACTTCAAGCGCGGAGATGATGTGCTTCATCGACGTGTTGCGGCCATAGAGCACCATGTCCGCGTAGCGGACGGGTGCGAGATCGCCGGCACGGTCGACAAGCAGGACCGGAATATGCAGATCGGATTCGAGTAGACGATGAATAAGCCTGCCGGCAAAGTCGCCCTGCTGTGCATGTATCAACACACCGCAAGCAACGCCACTCGCCATCATGACGGCAGCAGCGGAGCGACTGTCGTCGATGGCCGTTACCTCATACGGTTGTAGGCGCAGCGCGAAGGCTGTAGCGGAGAGCAGTTCACGGTCGGCACAGTAAAGCAGTATGGGCTTCTTCGGTCGCATGGTCAGTTCCCGAATGCCTGGTCTTCGTGGACGTAGCTGATGACGACACCCAGCGGGTTAGTGAGAAGCATCGCGTTGGGCACTTCGTCGCGGAAGGCGTAGATGACATTTGCAATCCATCGTTCGCGACGCTGTTCCTGTTGATCGCCGGGAGAATAGAAAACCTTCTCGAACTCAATGTGGGCGCGGTAGGGCACCAGCCGCGTGTCGTCGAGCACCACCGCCTTGATCTCAATGTCGACGTTCGCGGCGCTGGGGTCGAGCAGAAAAGTGTCGAGTGTCTTTTGCTGGTTGATCTTTGCCAGGGTTGCGGACTGCAAAGGATCGGAAAGAAAGCTCAGCGACTGCGAAAAATCTCTCTGCAACGTTGCGTGGTTTCGTCCGTAATAGAGTGTGGTCCACCGCGCAAGGTAGTATTTGCTGACGCGCTCGACCGGGACCTTCGAGAAGTCGTCGTAGTTCATCACCTGGCCGCGTCCGAGGTCGGAGACAGCGATGACAAGCGGCTTCAAATGAGAGGCAGCTACTTGCGCGCGATAGAGGAGCGCCAGACAGCCAAGCGCAACGACAGAGAGCACGAGCAGCGCAACCTTGAGATAGCTGTTGGTGATGACAGGCTCGGCATAGAGTTCCAAGAACTTGTGCCCTGCTTCAGTCGTGGAGTAAGGAGTCTTTGCCATGGCGATCAATCCTTATTGAGGTCGACCCACGTCCCGGCTCGGCCGCCGAGGATGGAGCCTGTGAGTTCAGGAATCTTGTGCAGGCCGTAGACACAGACGAAGGCCAGTGTCAGCAGCGCGGGAAGCAGCGTCACGATGTTCGTGAGGTCGAGTGTTCCGATGACGTGAAACATACCGATGATGACCTTCGAGAAGACGAAGATGAAGGCGCTTGCTACAACCTGATAGAAGCTGAAGCCGATAAAGGCTTTGAGCCAGCCCCAGAAGAGCCAGTCCATCTTGGGCACGATGAACCAGGGTATGAAGATCGGACCCACGAGTACGCAGACGGCAGTGGCCACATAGCCGTAAGCGATAACTGCGAAGACGAACGCCTGCATGATGGCGAGAGCTATCTCTGCGATAAGCCAGGCGAGGTCTTCCTGCGGGCTGAAGAGACCCGGAGGTGTACCGAGTTGCTGCTCGGCGGAGGTGATGGAGTCGACGATGTCCTGCGCATTGTCGGTCTGGATCTGCGCGGAGATCTGGATAGCCTCTTTGGTGATGAGGTCGGAGAAGCTGTAGCTCGTGCCAGGGATCGGCGTCGAGTAATACGTGAGCATGCCGAGGCCGAAGGCGATCATCAGAATCAGGTCGGCGAATTTGGCGAAGTGAAAGCCGCCATGTCCCTGCGAAGCAGACAGGGCTGCCTTCACGCCGAACCAGACGACCAGGATCGTCGCAAGTCCGCGAAAGATATCGCGCCCCGTCGCCTGCAATGCGGCGCTGTGCGCCGACAGCAGCTCGTTGATGGCCTGCGAAAGGAAGGTGAGATAGTTCTGTCCCATGAGCTACCTCGCGTTCGGGCTGAGAGAGATGGACTGGATGGACTGGGTCATGCCTCCGGTGGTCAGCTGCATGACATTGGGGAAGTTCTGCTGGAAATAAATGGCGTTGTTGATGGCGCGGTTCTGCGCGTCGATCTGCTGCTTCTGCGCTAGCAACTGCTGTTGCACGGAAGCTGCGAGAAGCTGGTTGGTATTTTCCTGGGAGTGGATCTGCAGTAGCGTAGCGGAGTTGATCTTGCCGAGCAGAGCGTTCTCTGTCTGCTCGGATGGATCGTTCGAGAAGGTGTCCGATTCGAGGTTGGCGAGCTTCTGCGCAAACGACTGCGAATCAGAACGAATGGTGCCTAGCGTGGCCAGCGCATTGGTGGTGGTGCTTTGCGCTATCTCCGAGGTGGCGTACTGATTGGCAACGATGGCCTGAGTGCGGGTGCCGAGGGACGAGTAGCTGCCCGAAGGGTAAGTCTGCGGCTGAACGTAGGCGCCGTTGTATCCCTGCTGCGCCTGGGTGAGCGCGCCGAAGTTGAGTGCGTTCACCAAAGCGGAGGTGTTGCCGTAGGTGTTCGGTGTCGACTGGAGACTCGTCCACTGCGCCCAGTCCGCCTTGTACCTTGCGGCAAGGTTCTGCGGCATCTGCGACATCTGGTAGGCGAGGTTGTACATGCTGACGATCTGATTGCGGGTTGCCACCGCAGTCGTGTAGAGCTGCGAGGCCTGCTGAATCTGCTGGATGGCGTGGGCGGACTGCGTCGGGTCATAGACAATGCCGGAGCCAAACTGAGCATGCGCCAGAGGCGCGCACAGAGAGGCAAGAACGGGGACAAAAGTGAAGATGCGGGACTTCATGGAAGACTCCTTTTGTTGGGCCAGGGTGTTACACCATGGCGTTGGGCGGAAAGACAGGTTGAGATGGTGGAACGGGACGCTGCGGATGGCGATGCTGCCTGCATCCGCATCCCTTCGAGCAAGGAGCTGCGGACGGCAGCCGGGCGCCGCAAGGCGAAGGCTTGCCGGGTCGCGAGGGCGAGGCGCAGCCAAGCACGAGCAGACAGGCAGCGAGTGAAACGAGCGGGGAGCGCATCAGAACACCTCCGACATGTCGTGGTTTTCGTATCCGGGCAGGAGCATGTCCTGGGTGATGTAGACCTTGATCCGGTGGCCCTCACGGATCGTGATGGTAGGCGGGATATTGATGAAGCGGTCGAGAACGTTTGCTCCGGACTGAGAGAGGTTCGAAGCGATGCCGGCCTTGTACGCTTCCGACCCCGACTGGTTGTATCCCTGATTGGCGTTGCTGGCTTCTGCTGCACCGGAGATCACACCGAGGGCAATGCTGGCGCCGAAGATCTCCATGTAATGGTTGTTGACCTTGTCCTTGATGCCGGTGGCTCCGGCCTGATCGAGACCGTGGAACTGGTCGAGATCGACGGAGTAGCCATCGGGCATCAGCATGCGATGGAAGGTCACGGCGAGACGCTTCTGGCCGAGGCTTGAGACCTTCTGAACATCGCCGAGGATGAAAGTGCCCTCGGGAACGAGCATGTGCTGGCGGTCCTGACTGTAGACGGGGTTCGTGACCATCACTTTCACCGGACCGGAGAACTCCCCATCGAGCCGGTTGACCAGCACCGTGTCGATGGTCGTGCCCTCGAAGACGACGAAAGGCTGACCGTGGGCAGAATTGACGTTTACCTCGAGTGGACGTTTGTTGTTTGTGGAAGAAGGTGTGGAGGCATTCTGCGGAGCAGGAGCCGGCGGCAAGCTGGCAGAGCGAGCCGCATCAACGCCTGAAGAGCGCGCGGCGCCGTCATGCGAACCAACTAGGTTCGAAGCGAAGCGCGCTTTGAAGGCCATCTCCTTTTCTGCATCCGCGATGGGGTCTCGTGGTGGCTCAGAAGCCTGAGCAGCCACAGGCGGAGGCAACGGCGAAGCAGGAGCCGGAACGCCAAGCTGCGCAGAATTCATCGTCGGTGTGGTACCAGTGGGCGGTGTGGAAGCGCTCGCGCGTTGCGCGGCGGCCTGTCGTTGCTGGGCGCTCAGATCCTGTTCAAGTTCCTGAATCTTCCGCTGGTTTGCGTCTGTGGAGAGAGTGGACGAGGCCGCCGGCGCAGTCTTTTCTGCCGGCTGTGGACGGTTCTTCGAGAACATAACGGCCATCAGGATCAGCACCGCAAGCCCGGCGACCACATAGCCCTGCGCTTGCTTCGGAACGACGCCCTCAGGCAGCTTGCGCTTGTCCCGCAACTGCGCGTTTGGGACCTGCGCGGTCGGCGGATCCTCGTGAGATTGCACTTCTGGAGCAAGTTTCTCGTCTGCCATCGGCGCACCTACTTCGCTTTCCGCTCGAAGTCGAGCCTGTGCTTGCCGATTTCGAGATAGCCCTTATCGACCATCGTGGGCAGGATGTAGGTGCCGTTCTTCAACTGGAAGGTGATGAGGTCGGGCTTTCCATCCTTCAGCTCATAGACAGAAAACTTCTCTGCAGCCGAGGACTTGATGTAGGTGAACTTGTCGTCGTGATAGATGGCCGAGACATCGAATGGTGATTCGTTGTGATAGCTGTAGTCGAACTTCAGCGCCTGGGTGGGATAGTCGGCGCGGAACGCTTCTACGGCGGTTGCGGCCTGTCTTTGCGCAAGTTGCGCGGCTGCACGGGCGGTGTCTAGTTCGGCGGCGGGAACGAACTGCCGCGCGCCGTTCGCGGTGGCGAGAGAAGACGGGTCGGATGGCTCAATTACGACCTTCAGGTCAGGATCGCCGGTCTCAACGTCATCAAGCGTGAAGGAATACACGCTGCCGTGGTCGGTAATGAGGTTGAGGTTGGAGTGGATGCCCTCCTTGGCCGGATGCAGGAAGCAGTAGTTGCCGACCGTATCGATAATCCAGTAGTCCTTATCGCCGGTAGCGACCTGCATGATCTTCTCGGTCGATGGCAGCTCGATCAGCGTTGTGTAGCCCATCTTTGCGCGCACATTGACGATGTCGTTGGCGTGGTACTTCACGATGCGGGCGGACTGTTGGCCGTGGGCAACAGTAGCGGCCAGGCCAAGTAGGATCGGGATGACAGGCGAACGAGACATAAGGCTCCTTTAGCGGTTGAGTGGGTTGGGAAAGTCCTGGACCAGACGCAGAAGCCCCTGCTCCGGCCCATATCGGGCGAAGTATTCCTGCTTGCGCACGTTGTCGCGGGGCGTATTGGTCGCCATCCAGTAGCTCAGCGGGTCAACCGAAAGCTGAAGCTTCTTCGCATACTGCGGCTGCTTGAATAACAAGTCGCGTTTGGGGACGAGCGATTCGAGCAGTTCGAGATCTGTGTCGTTCAACTGGAAGGCTTCGGCATAGAGCTTGCGGTCGATGCCCGGATTTGCAAGGAAGATACGGCTGGGGCACGACTCGTTCACCAGTTGCAGCAGGTTGTTGTTGACCAGCTCGATCATCGATTGCGTGGTCAGGATCATGGCGGCGTTCAGCTTCCGCCACGTCTTCTCGGCTCGTATAACCCAGTCGTGGATGATCTGCCGCTTGAAGAAGATCCATGCCTCGTCGATGACGAAGAGCTTGAAGGTAGCGATGTTCTGCTTCTTCTCGATCTCTGACGCCGCGCGCTGCAACAGATAGAACAGCATCGGCTCCAGCACGTCCGGGTATTTGTCCCAGCCATCGAAGTTAAAGGTCTGGAAACGGGAGAAAGCGAGCGTATCCTCCACGTTGTCGAACAGGTAGCCGAACTGACCCGATTGCAGCCAGCGATGCAGACGCTCACCGAGCGGTCCGACGATAGAAGCAAAGTTGGTGAGCGTCCGGATCTCACGCGGCAGCTTGTACACACGCTCGATGCCGGCGAAGAGTGCCTTCTCATCCTCTGGCGTCAGCTCATAGCGTCCGCCAGCCTCGATGAGCACGCGTAGAAACAGATAGAGAAAGTTCTGGTTCTCATATGTGGGTTCCAACGAGAACGGATTGATACTGAAGCCTGGGTCCTTCAACCCGACGTTGAGATAACTCCCGCCGAAGGACTGCGTCAGCATCTGGTAACTGGCCCCGAGGTCGAAGATGAAGGTCAGCGGGTTGTATTTCTGCGCAGACTGCACGATGAAGTTTGTCGTGAATGACTTGCCGCTGCCGATCGCTCCAAGGATGAAGGCATTCGGCACATCGCCCCAGTGCAGGTTCAGGTAGTAGGGCGTTCCGTGTGTGGACTCAAGGACAGCCAGGTATTCCTGATCGAGCTGGTGGTTCCATCGGGAGCCTGGGTCGACCGTGAACAGAAAGGAAAGATCGGCATAGTTCGCGTTCAGAGCCCATTGCTTGCGAAGGTTGAACTGCTTGTTACCGGGAATCGTCGCGAAGAACGCATTGAGAAGGTTGTAGCGTTCCTCATAAAGAAGCCCATCGTGCTGCGTGAAGAGTTTCTGGAATTCGGCAACTGCGTGTTCAACCTTGATGCGGTCTTTGTCGTAGATGATGACCGACAGCGTGAACTCACCGAAGGATTTTCCTTCCATGCCCATTGCAGTGAGCGCATTTCCCAATTCCGCAACCGCAGCGGCTTTCGAATCATCGACGAGGTTGTCCTGATTGCCGGTATTGTCCCGGTCCTGAAGGTTGGAGACGAAGCTGGTCTTCGAGTTGTGATAGTGACGGCGACGGGATGCGATCTCCTTCCGCGCCTTTTCGTTCGGGACTGGATGCCACTCGGTAACGACATGGAAGTTTGCAGGAATATCGAACAACCCCTGCAACAGCAGGGGGCGCGTTTCGCTGGGAAGTTCTTTCAGGGTGAGGACGCGGAGGTAGTCGTCATCGAGGCGCAGATAGCCGCGATGAGCCTCCAACTCCGAATCGCAGACCTGCCAATCGAGACGACGCGCATTGCAGAGCGGAGCGTTATCGATCTTCGCGGGGCGGAGATTTACGAGACGGCGCAGTATACGAAACGTCTCCTCCGCCCCTGGCAGCCCGACCGTCATCAGGTCGTTTAGCTGTCCACTCAAACTGTTCACCTTCTGCTGCAACCGCAGGCGGTCGCGCTCGATCTGCTCGTAGAGCAGAGAGCGCTCTTTATTACCGGAGAACAACGCGCGTAGGTCGCGCAGCGACGCGCGTGGGCTCTTCGGCAACTGCGACAGAGCATGGAGCAGGCCGGTCTTCTGGTAGCTCCCATCCACCATGACCACCCAGAAGATCTCGATGCTGTAGAGTTGGTCGGACTTAGACTCGAGGAAAGCTGCACGCTGCTCCACGGCTGCCCGCACCAGCGGGTTCTCATATTCCTCGTGGGGGATGTGCGGGTGATTGCGCTTGAACAGAATCTGATAGAGGCGGCACCTATCATCGAGCGAGCGGAAAGCGGCTTCGAGGCGCTTGATCGCGTAGTCAAGCCCGGCATGATCGAGGCTCTCGTAATCGATGCCACCGATCCTGAGGACGCTGCCAAGATCGCCTGACTTGGTGAGGAAGCAGTGCTCGTCCCAGAAGCCGTACAGGTTCATCTGTGCGGCGAAGGAGCCCGCTTCCTTCCAGTCCTTCGTAATGTGCTCAACCTTGTGCATGGCGCCTCGCGATGCGTATGTGTGTTTCCTCATCTTTCATGGGGTCGTAGCGGCGGCGGAACTTGCTGCTGTTGAAGAGCACACGCAGAATCTCCACGTCGTGCTTCGTAGCGATGCGGGCAGCAATCACGCCCATGATGAACAGGCCGATTCCACCGAGCAGTGAATGCAAGAGGGAGAAGATGGCTCCTCCCGAGATCAGAGCGACGAAGAACAACCGTCGCTCTGCTCCCAGGACAGTCAGCGGCCGGTTCATGGCCTTGAAGACTTGATTGGTACGACGTTCCGCTGACCGAGACAAAGGATCACCTCCTTTCTTACGGAAAGAGCCAGGCCATGAAGTTGACTGCGCCTATGGCCATGCCAACCCCGAAGACGATGCCAGCGAGCATCTTTTTCGACTGCCCCTCGCCATAAGCGAACATGAGTCCACCGACGACAATTGCGACCAGCGAGAGGCCGGTGGCGATCGTGCCGGTGAAGGCGGTTTTGAGGACATTCACTGCGTTCTCCCACGGATCGCTGCCAGTTTGGGCATAGACCGGCAGGGCTGCGAGGAAGATTAGGGATGGAATTGCAAGTCTCCGAGCATGTGTCTTCCATCGCTGAAAACAGGAGAATCGAATTGAAATAGGGATCTTCATACGCTCCTTTCGTGTGCGTTTTCCGGCGAGTGGATACTCCCGGCTGCAACGTTCTGGAGCGAAGGTAGGCGAGAATGAGGCGGTCGATTATTACCTTTTTCGACGCATTATTCCATTCAGGACAATAATCCCCGAGGGGCATCGGAGGTGCGTTTGGCACCGTCACAGAGCATGTAGGAATCCGCGCCGTGCAGGCGCAGAGCATGGCATTCCCACCATGATCAGCAAAGAACCCGCGGGACCGCCGTGGGTCAAGGCAAGAGTAAACACGGCTTCAGAGAAGTGTTCGCCTTGAGGCACGGCGGACACGCGAGCAACATCTCACGCATGGCGGGAATGCCCTGAAAGCTTCGAGAGCCGCCTGGCGGCGACTCTCTGGTGAACTCTTTGCAGCCGTTCGGTGGAGAGATGAAAGTACGTGTCATCCATCTCCATGCCGATATATCTGCGGCCCACGAGGATTGCAGCTGCGCAGGTGCTCCCACTTCCTGAGAAGGGATCAAGTATGGTCTCTCCCCGGAGGGAGAAACTACGAATGAGCGATACCAGTGCAGGTATTGGCTTCTGCGTAGGATGCAGCTTGTTGCCGCTATAGGGCATATCCATCACATCGCCGAGCGGCTGTTTCGGTAGCGGAGGTTTGCCTTTGGCCAACAGGAATGCCTGCTCGTGCTGATAGCGGAGGAACCGGCTCTTCGAACTGTAGCTCTTGCGAAATACGATGTGACCGACCGGCTGAAATCCTGCGCTGCGCCACGCTGCGAAGAATGCATCGATCTTCGTCCAGCCGTAAAACATCACTGCCACGCGGTCCTGCTTGAGGACACGGTAGGCTTCGGACATCGCAGGCTTGAGCCAGCCGTCGTCGACGTCGTTGTGAATGGTGCGTCCTGTGCGATCGCGGTAGTTCACGAGATAAGGCGGATCGGTCAAGATGAAGTCGACGCTGTTTGGCGGCATCTGCTTCAGGATCTCGATGCAGTCGCCGTGGTGAATTTGATTGGTGAAGCTGGTCTGCTGCTCGCTGTGTATCGCTGTGGTTGCCATCTCTGAATCTCCTTTGGTCCCTCGTCTCTGAAGTCGCTCGGGACACACCACGCGAAGCGATGCGAGGGACCCGCCTCCCAAGGGAAGCAAGTGCATTTTCGGAAGGTTCAGGAAATGTTTCTGCGTTTTACTTTTGGCCGAAAGATTTCCTGAAAGCCGAAAAAGCAGAACGCGCAGAGTCCGCGGGGCGGCGGCTAAGGCCCGAAGCGGTGTCCGAGCGATGCAAGAGCAATGGGATTGGAGATCAGGAAAGACTGGCAAACGCTGAAGCGAGACCGAGGCGCTGAGAGCGTTTCCCCCAGAGGTCGAGGATGGTTGCAGGCTACTACTGAATAGACTCCGTCTGTCCACCAAACATCATCATCGCGATGGCTGTGACCTGTCGCATGACGTCGTCGGGAAGCACCCGTGCAATGGGCTGGGCCGCTTCGATCTCGGCCTGATTGGGCACAAGGATTTCTTCGTCTTCGCAGTCGGTGGCATCGTTCGATTTGAGCAGGCGCAGGAACTCAGCTTTGTTTTCCGGCGATGAGAACGAGAACAGCAACTCGTATGCGTCCGCTTTTCGATCTCCGGTGAGCGCCAGCATGCGCGTATCGGTGATCTGGGCATACGCGAGCATAGAACCGATGGCCTCTATTCCTCGCGCGCGATCCTCAGCGTCGTCCGTGCGGAGAAATTCAATTAGGACAACCCAGTCGCCCTCATCGCGCCAGTAGGGTGGGACGGATGGTGCACCGCCGGGCGGAATTGTGGGCGTGTTGCTCATCAGTTGAATCGATCATCGCGTATACCTCCGGCAGGAAGCAACTCTCCGGAACGTGCCCCTGTGACCCTTATGCAGGGAAGTGTGGCTGCTCTGGTTGGAATAATGCGTCGAAAAAGGTAATAATCGCCGCCTGAAATTCGCTCTATCGTCGGCCTATCGGCACTACCGGACGCGACTTCGCGCACACCCGGACCCCGCTCTTGGCATGTTGCGGGAACTGCTGCCGGCAGGAGATGGAATGCGAGAAGAAGACAACGGACAGAAGAAGGAATCGACGGAGTTCGAACCGCTTTTGGATAGCCAGCAGGCAGCGGACCTAATGGGGGTGCATCCCGAGACAGTGAAGCGGAGGGCGCGGAGCGGAGAGATTCCGGGGATGAAGCTCGGCAAGGTATGGCGTTTTCGCGCCTCCGGGTTGGAGACATATATCCGCAATTTGATGCGGTAATTTGCGACCTCAGCCGCTGAAAGTATGGCACCATCGAAGTCAGCGGTCTGTGGCCAACGAAACGAGAGGACAACATGTTTCGACGGACACGATATCAACAAGGAACGATCGACCGCGTGAAGAGGAAGCAGGGCCCGGACTGCTGGATCTTCCGCTGGCGTGAGACGGATGCCAGTGGGAAGCGGGTTCGCCGCAAGGTGGTTCTCGGCACGATAGAGAAGTATCCCACCGAGTCGAGTGCTCTGAAGGCTGCCGAATCTTTACGCGTTACTATCAACGAAGAGCAGCCCCGATTCCCCCAGCAACCGGTCTCGGTGGCCGCTCTCATTACACACTTCAAGCTTCATGAACTGGGTCCCATACAGGAAGACGATGAAGGGCGGGCGTTCTCTACGCGCACGGTCTACAGCGACTTTCTTCGGTTGTATGTCGAACCGAAATGGGGCGACTCCGGGCTGCGTGAGGTGAGGGCAGTGGCTGTAGAGAAGTGGCTCCGCACGTTGCCGCTGGCCAGGGGAACGAAATCGAAGGTCCGCAACATTATGAGCGTTCTGTTCAACCATGCGATCCGGCACGAGTTCCTCCCACAGAACTCGAACCCTATCACGATGGTTCGGCAGAGTGCGAAGCGGATAGGCGTCCCAGACATCCTCGATGTCGCGGAACTCGTGGCCTTGTTTGAGGAGCTGTCGCACCGGGAACGGGTGATGGTCTTGCTTGACGCGCTTACCGGGCTGCGCCGCGGGGAACTGATGGCATTGAAGTGGCAGGACGCCAACTTCGAAGAACTGGAGCTTTCCGTCACGCGGTCGATCTATCGAAAGGTCGTGGGACGGTGCAAAACTCTGGCCTCGGAGAAGCCGGTTCCGCTTGACCCGTGGATCGCCGAGGAGCTGCTGACGTGGAAGCGGGGATGCCCCTATAACCAGCCGGAGGACTGGATCTTCGCCAGCACGCGAATGAAGGGGAAGCAACCCTACAGCCCGGATTCGATCCTGAAACGGTGCATCCGTCCTGCGGCGACGCGGGCGAAGATCGCCAAGACGATTGGCTGGCACACCTTCCGGCGCACCTTTTCAACCCTGCTGAAGGCCAATGGCGAGGACGTCAAGGTGGTGCAGGAGCTGTTGCGGCATGCGAGCACGAAGATCACGCTCGACGTGTACGCGCAGGCGGTGACGCCGGACAAGCGCCGGGCGCAGACGAAGGTGGCGGATATGCTGCGGGCAGGGGTTGGAGCCAGGAAGAAATCCTTATTGGACCCTTCTGGACCCTCGACCATTTCTCAGGAGGCTGTAAGTGATTGAGAATATGGTAGGCACGAGCGGATTCGAACCGCTGACCTCTACCGTGTCAAGGTAGCGCTCTAACCAACTGAGCTACGCGCCTGTGCGTTCTGTTAGTGTAACCGGAACATGCGCCGCGTCGCAACCGAACCTCGTTGTGCGACCATGAAGCAGATTGTTTTTGCTGCACTCTATTTCCCTGAGGGGATTCCGGTTACGATGAACAAGCCCTAAAGCATTCATCGACCTGCTCATCGCGCGTGCCATTTTTTCGCCAAGTTCGAGCCACACCCAATCTGCTGACGCTGCTGCGTCTGTTCGTTGTGCCGTTCATCGTCAACGAGATTCTCGATGGCAATTTCCCCCTGGCCTTCGCGCTTTTTCTATTCGCCGGTATTACGGATGCTCTCGACGGACTGCTGGCTCGCGCATTAAGTCAGAAAACGACGCTCGGTCAATATCTCGATCCCATTGCCGACAAGCTGTTGTTAAGCACACTCTTTCTCGCCCTTACGCATGTGTCGCTCATCCCGCGATATGTCACGGTGCTGGTCTTCAGCCGCGACCTGGGAATTCTGCTGATCTCGACCGTCCTGTTTGCAACGGGCACACTGCGAGACTTCCGGCCAAGCCTGCTGGGCAAGTTGAATACGCTGGTTCAGATTCTTGGTGTGATTACAGTCATGTTCGAACGGGTCTGCATCAGCCAGAGCTGGCGAGCGGCAGCCTGGCTGGCTCCGGTCACACCGATGCTGCTGCGTGTGATCGCAGTGCTCGCGCCTGTTTCTGCCGCTCAATATGCGTGGATTGTTCTGCGCAGGATCAATACGCCGACCGCCGTCTAGCGGCGTTTGCGTGGTTTTGGAGTCGGACGCTCTTCGGCCTCGTCCTCTCCTTCTTCCTCAATGGCGATGTCGCTGAATTCGGTGGAATCGAAGATCTCTCCGCAGCTCTGGCATTCGACAAATTCGGCATCTTCGTCGCGGGAGACGATTTTGACTATAGGGTGTTTGCACTGGGTGGTCATGGGGAGAAAAGGTTGGAATGCTTGGATTTTGCCCGTGCGCGCCTGTCTTGTCAACTAGTTGAAGGGGCTATCTTCCGGCAATCCGTTGTAGTTCGAGTATCGGCTTGCAGCGTGGTCAAACCAGCCTTACACTGAATAAGGACTGAAATTGTCCGTGTGATCAACCATGCTAAGGCTGACCAAAAAAGCCGATTATGGCCTGATGGCCCTCAAGTATCTGGCCGAGCAGACAGATGGCTCCGCGCAGAGTGCTAAGGACATCGCCGAAGCCTACCACATCCCGCAGCAGCTGCTTGCCAAGATTCTGCAGACGCTCGCCAAGGCTGGGTTGCTGGTTTCGCATGCTGGAACGCATGGGGGTTACGCCCTCGCCAAGCCGGCGAAGGAGATTTCGGCCTTTGAGGTCATTCGCGCCATCGATGGGCCGCTTTTCATCACAAGCTGCATTACGATTCACGGAGCCTGCGACCTGACCAGCACCTGCACCATCAAAGAACCATTGCGCAAGGTGAATGACAGCATTAAGGAACTGTTGAGCGGAATTCATATCTCCGACCTGGTTGAATCCGGAGAGAGCGCGCCCTCGCGCGGGGTGACGGTGGGCGGCGGTCTGGTCACGATCGCCCTCTAGCCACAGATAAAGATTGAAGAATTCAGGAGAACGAGTATGAGCAGCAATGGAACTGGAGTTGTGATCGCCGAGTCGTCGAAGCCACTGCCTGAGGGCGTGAAGCTCCCCATCTACATGGACAACCACGCGACCACGCCACTCGATCCGCGTGTGCTTGAGGCCATGATGCCGTACCTCACCGGCATCTTCGGCAATGCGGCCAGCCGCAATCACAGCTTCGGCTGGGAGGCTGAGAAGGCCGTCGAGAAGGCGCGCGAACAGGTTGCGAAGCTGATTGGCGCTTCTGCCAAGGAAGTTATCTTTACCTCTGGCGCAACCGAATCGAACAACCTCGCCATCAAGGGCATCGCCGAGATGTACCGCGAGCGCGGCAACCACATCATCACGCAGGTCAGCGAGCACAAGGCTGTCCTCGATACCTGCAAGAAGCTGGAGAAGCAGGGCTATCGTGTCACTTACCTGCCTGTACAGGCAGACGGTCTCATCGACATTGAAGATCTCAAGCGTGCCATCGACGATCAGACGATCCTCGTCTCGATCATGTATGCAAACAATGAGATCGGCGTCATCCAGCCCGTTCGCGAGATCGGCGCGCTCTGTCACGAGAAGGGCATTCTCTTCCACACCGACGCGGTGCAGGCTGTGGGCAAGATCCCCGTCGACGTGCAGAAGGACAACATCGACGTCCTCTCGCTCTCCGGCCATAAGCTCTACGGGCCGAAGGGTGTCGGCGCGCTCTACGTTCGCCGCCGCAACCCGCGCGTGCAGATCTCGGAACAGATCAACGGTGGAGGCCACGAGCGCGGCATGCGTAGCGGCACACTCAACGTACCCGGCATCGTCGGCCTTGGCGCGGCATGCGAGATCGCGATGAACGAGATGGAAGCGGAAGGGAAGCGCGAGCAGGAGCTACGCGATTACCTCAAGAATAAGCTCGAGAACGCGCTCGACTACGTCCACGTCAACGGCAACATGGAGCACCATCTGCCCGGCAACCTGAACATGAGCTTCGTCTATGTCGAAGGCGAGTCGCTGCTGATGGGCATCAACGATATCGCCGTCTCCTCGGGCTCGGCCTGCACCTCGGCTACGCTGGAGCCAAGCTATGTGCTCAAGGCATTGGGCCTGGGTGACGACGTTGCGCATTCGTCGATTCGCTTCGGGCTTGGCCGTTTCAACACGAAGGCCGAGGTCGATTACGTCTCCGACAAGATTATCGATGTGGTGCGGAAGCTCCGCGAACTGTCGCCGCTCTACGAGATGGTCAAGGAAGGCATCGATCTCACGAAGATCGAGTGGGCGGCCCACTAATCAATATTGAAACCAGAGAAGGACGCGGCTTCGGCTGCGTCCTTCGTGTTTTTTATGGGAAAAACCATCGCGCAGTGGCATTTTGCCGTCATAGAGAATGCCGGTCTGTACGATATTCTTTACGGCTAAAAGCAATGCAAACCATCTCACGGTTTTTAATTGCCCTCCTTCTCCTTTGTCTGTTTGCGGCTCCTACAGCGGGCGGCTATTCGCTGCTGACGCACGAGCAGCTCATCGACCTTACGTGGGACACTTCCATCGTCCCGCTCCTCAAGAGTCGCTATCCGACACTCACCGACGCTCAGATCGAACATGCACGCGCCTATGCCTATGGTGGCTGCGTCATACAAGACATCGGTTACTATCCCTTCGGCGACGCCTTCTTCTCCAATCTCACGCACTATGTTCGTTCCGGAGATTTCGTTGTTAACCTCTTTCGTAACGCCGGCAATGCGGATGAACTAGCTTTCGCGGTTGGCGCTCTCTCACACTTTATTGGTGACAGCATCGGCCATGCTACGGCCACGAATCTTGCCGTACCGGTGGAATTTCCAAAGCTGGGCCAGCGCTTCGGCAAGTCCGTCAACTATGCGCAGGGCGAATCGCAACACGTACGTACTGAGTTCGGCTTTGACATCAACGAGATTGCACACGGACACTTCGCTCCCGTCCACTATCTTCGTCACGTAGGGCTTGAAGTGCCGCAGAGACAGTTAGAGCTGGCCTTCTATCAGACCTACGGCCTGGCTGAAGACTTCAGCGCGGGGCGCGGCAAGCGAATCAACGTAAAAGGGTATCGTTTCGCAGTTCGAAACTTCATTCCGCGCGTGGCCTATGCGGTCACTCTGTTGCATCGGCATCACGAACCGCCTGTTGTCGATTCTCCGGAGTTGCAACAGCTGACTGCCCAGATTACGGCCGTGGCCATAAAAAACAATTGGGATCAATATCGGCGCAAGGCCGGAATCGGAACCTATACGCTTGCGGGGCTTATATGGATTCTGCCGAAGGTCGGTCCAATCAAGTTTGCTGCAGTGAAGGGGCCAACTGTGGATACCGACCAGGACTATCTCCGCTCTGTCATTCGTTCGGTAGATATGCTCAACACAACCCTGCGCCGCTTTACTCCGCCTCCCGAAACCGGAGCGGGGGCAAAACAGGCCGCAGCGGCAGATACGCATTCGCAACCTCCGCCATCCGACCCTCTGCCAGCCAGGCCGGATGCTTCGCAGGCCAGTATTCGCGGAAGTGGAGACGCCCATCATCCATTGCGCAATCGGGATCTGGATACGGGTGCAGTCGTCAAACCAGGTGGCTATCCGCTTACCGATGACACCTACTGTGCTCTGGTGCATCATCTGGTAGCCAAGCCCACGCAGCCGATTCCTCCGGGAATCAAGGAAGACATCCTGGCCTATTATGCAGACATGAGCCTTCCCTTTTCTACGCAACAGCATAGCGATCAATGGAAGGTCCTGCAGGCCGATCTGACAACGTTGCGCACGATGCCTACCAGTGAGGAACCGCTCCCATTCCCAACCTATGGGCCTGATACCGAAAATTTGCAGAACTCCACCAGGTAATGGCTTGCCGTCAAGTCACTCATTCTAAATTGTTTATGCGCGAATTCAGGCAGAAATAAATCAATGCGGTATTTAGCAGACATCTAGCGCACCAAAACAGTCCGAGTTATCATCTAAAGAAGCGAGGACATATCCCCATGGCATACAGCGACAAGGTCGTAGACCACTACAACAATCCCCGCAACGTCGGAACGCTTGACAAGGGTGCGCAGGAGGTCGGAACCGGCCTGGTAGGCGCGCCTGAGTGCGGCGACGTTATGCGTTTGCAGATTAAGGTCAACCCCGAGACGCAGGTCATTGAAGATGCGAAGTTCAAGACCTTCGGCTGCGGCTCGGCCATTGCTTCGAGCTCGCTCGCTACTGAGTGGGTGAAGGGTAAGACCGTTGCCGAGGCACTGGCGATTTCGAACACCGATATCGTCAAGGAGCTTGCGCTTCCCCCGGTGAAGATTCACTGCTCGGTGCTGGCTGAGGATGCTATCCGTGCGGCGATCGGTGACTGGAAGAAGAAGAACAGCGTCGCGGAAACCGAGACGGCTGCAGTTGCGGCTCACTAACTTTCTGCGCTGAGGCGCACAACATACAGGCGCCCCGTTTTTCGTAGATGTAAAACGAAGCGGGGTGCCTTCTTGCATCACGGCAGGTTTTGACGATGGCAATGGTTTCGATTCAACCGACAACTCCGCAGGGCGCGACGGCGGCTGCTCCAGAGCAGCCGAAGGATCCGTTTGCAGGCATGACGTTGTTGTCTGCCGAAGGGCAGGCACCACGCGCCAAGGCTGCTGTCGAAATTACGAAGAACGCGCTGAAGCGCATCCGCGTGGCGATGGCGAAAGAGGGTGTCTCGCCGGAGCAGGGCGGTTTGCGCCTGGGTGTGATGGGCGGTGGCTGCTCGGGCTTGAGCTACTCGATCCGGTTCGACTCACAGCCACGCGAGCGTGATCGTGTCTTTGTATTCGGTGCAGGTGTGGAGACACCCGGTGATCCTACGGATGGAAAACCTGTGCGCGTCTTCGTCGACCCGAAGAGCTTTCTCTATCTCGCCGGTATGGTGCTCGACTTTGAAGAGACGCTGATGCGGCAGGGTTTCAACTTCATCAATCCGAATTCGACGAAGAGCTGTGGCTGCGGATCCAGCTTTACCGCATAAATCTGAAATCGATATGAAAAAGCCCCGGTACTGACCGGGGCTTTTTCTTTCTCAAACACACATCAGTTCTGCGCTGGTTGCACCTGAAGTGCTTCGGCCAGTTTGAATCGCACGATTGATTCCGACGGGATATCGACATCGCGGTTGCCGGTCAGGCCAGCGGCTGCCGTACCTGCGCCTGCACCGGCGAGTCCGCCGATCAACAGGCCGGTGCCTCCAGTGGCGACGCCACCGATCAACATGCCGAGACCGGTGCCTCCTCCAATGAAGGCTGCGGAGCGCTTGCCCTTGCCCTTCTTCGTGCGCGTCAGGCTGCTGGTTGCCAGTGGATAGCGTGTGCCGTTCAGTGTCATGGAAGTGAGCCGAAGCTGGAGGATGGAAGCTCCTTTAAAGTGGCCGCGCTTGTGTGCAGCGGCAACGACACCTCCTACTGGCGTACCTTTGGGAACAATGACGCGGCCATTGTCATCTGCAACCGGATCGACGATCTCACCGTCGAAGCGGTCGCCGGGGCTGCTGGTCTTCACACTGATGTGCTGGTTGATGCGGATGGCCAGGGTTGTTCCGGCAGGAATTTTAACGTCCGCAGGGACGATGATGGGATTGCCGGGCGTAGGCCTTGCGACCTCTGGCTGTCCGTTCACCATCACGGTGGCCTGCGAAGATGTCGGCGCAGGCTGACCGCCGGCAACTGCAGGTGTATTTGCGGGAGCTGAGCTCGGTGGGGTCACAGTCGTCGTTACGGTCTGGCCCGTCTGTCCAGGAGTCGGCGGCTGAATGGTGGTCGTTACGGTATTGCCGTTCTTATCGACCGAGATCACCTGTTGCGGCTGTCCGGTCGCAGCTGCCTGCTTCTTCGCATCTTCAATGGCCTGGTCCTGCTTCGATTTACTGCACCCGGCGAGCAGGGAAAGCGACAGCATAGCTGCAAGTGCCGGTTTCAAAATAGGGGAGGTCGTCATTTTTCGTGCCTTTCGTCGTGTCGTGTTGTATCACGGAACTCTCTGATTCAGAGCCTCTTGTACTACGGGAAGAAGAAATTCCTTCTGGAGAAGTTAGATGCCCATCCAGGTCGAATGACTGTCTGCAGATAGGCCCACAAATAGGGTTTAGGATGGAGTGAATGGTTGCTGCGATGCAGAAATGCATGTAAGTTGCATACTTACGGAAAGACGAACCGATCTCGATGCGTTGGGCGGCGCCAGCTTCTGGCCACGAATACTGGAATTTCATCAATAAGAGGAGAATCTCTCACCTACGGTGAGTCTATTCGCGTAAAAACGCGTCTTACCAATCAATCTATGTCATTTGGTGCCAGGAAGTTATTGGATTGTTATGCGATCCGCGCTCTGATTCTCCTCGTTGCAATGGGTGTGGCTTCCACGGCGCGCGCGCAGCAATTGACTGCAGCCAACAACGATCCACTCTCTAATCTGCCCGATGCTCCTCTGCCGGCTGGTGTACAACAGCAGACCACGCCATCCTCGTCTGCGTCCGATAGTGCTTCTTCTTCAACTGCTGCGCAGCCTTCACCGGCATCGCCATCGCAGCAATCCGGTTCTCCTCCGCAGCAGACGCAGCGCGTCCTTGGCATCATGCCAAACTTTAATGCAATAACAGCGGACACAAAACTGCCTCCACAAAGTGCAAGGGACAAATTTGTGCTGGCGGCGCGTAACAGCTTCGACTATTCGTCGTTTGCGCTTACGGCGATCCAGTCGGCGATTTCGATGGCTTCGGATTCTTATCCGGAGTTTCATCAGGGTGCAGTGGGTTATGGCCGCTATTACTGGCATACGCTGCTTGACACCGCAGATGAAAACTTCATGGTGGGCGGAGCCGGCCCGGCGATCTTTCATCAGGACAGTCGCTTCTACACGTTAGGGCATGGAGGCTTTCGCAAGCGCGCCCTCTATGCTGCCACCCGCGTGCTGATTACGCGCACTGATGCGGGGAATCGGACCTTCAATTTCTCCGAGATTGTCGGCTCGGGCGCTTCTGCCGGCGTCTCATCGCTTTACTACCCTTCGGTGTATCGAACCTGGACGAAGGTGGGCCAGAAGTGGCTTACGAGCTGCATCATTGATTCGGCAAACTACGTCTTCAAAGAGTATTGGCCCGATATCAATCGCAAGGTCTTCCACACAAAGTAAGTCCTCGATCATTCGAATTCTAGAAATGCAGCTTGGCCGCAACCTGCACAACCCGCGGATCTGCGGTGGTTGCTGTGATCGAACCGAAGTTCGCAACGCCGACCGTTGCGTTCGGTTGCGCGAAGGCTGGCGTATTCGTTGCGTTGAAGACCTCGCCACGCAGCTCCACCATCAGGCGCTCCGTGAATTGGGTGTTTTTCGTCAGTCCCACATCGAGGTCACGATACGCGGGACCGCGTGCCGGGTCTCGCGAGGCGTTGCCCAGTTTGAATTGCGGGGTGATGGAGAATGCATTTGTATTGATAAACCGCGCTACGGTCCGCTGATCCGCCGGGAGATTCGCATTGCCGCTGATCATCGGCCTTTGCGTGCCGAAACCGGCAAAGGCATTGAAGTTCGTCGCCTGCGCGATTGCGAACGGCATCCCGCTCTGCAGGGTCACAATGCTGTTAACATTCCATCCGCCTAGTAAATAAGCCAGCATGCCCGACTGCGCGATGCGGTGTCCTCTGCCCATAGGGATGGCATAGACAAGCGAGCCCGCTGTTACATTCGGCATATCGCCCAGTGAAGCATCGCGTTCCAGCGAAGGGTTGAAGCTGTCAGCGACAGGGAAGTTGGCCACCGGGCCGGTCAACACCGAAGAGTCAAAGACGGAAGAGGCATCGTCCATCAGCTTCGAGTGTGTGTAGCTGAGCAGCGCCGTAAGGCCATAGCTGGTGTGTTTCTCCATCTTGATCTCTGCTGCGTTGTAGTTTGTTCTGCCTGTGTTTTTGCGGAACGAGGCGACAGTCAGGAATCGCGGATAGGGTTTCATCAACTGTGCAACAGAGATATTCTTTCCGCCGATCGAAGAGGAGACAGAGATCTGTCCGTAGTAAGGATTGGCCGTCGTCGCCGTCAGCGAAGCTCCTTGCGCAAGCTGCGCGACGGTAAGCTGGTTGAGGTTGGTGTCGGGGATGCCGACGCGTGTAATCACCGAGCCTGTGTAGGCCACCTCAATGGAAAGATCGCGCATCAGCTCGCGCTGCACGGCGAGGTTCCACTGCTGTACGTAGCCCGAGCCCAGCTTCCGGTCCACGGTGAAGACGCCTTGCCCCAATCCAGCATCTGCCGTCAGCGGAATCGGCGCGACGGAGGGCCCCTTCGACAAGACGAACGCAGGGTTGATGCTGTCGAGCGTCGATTGCTGCACGGTCTGCAGGAAGGGGAACTGCGGTGTAGTAAACGGTGTTGTGATGCCGGTCTGCTCGATAAAGATGAGCCCATAACTGGAGCGTATGACGGTCTTCGGGGTGACCATATAGCTGAAGCCCAGGCGCGGCCCGAAGTTGCCATAATGCAGCTCACGCGCCGAGCGCGAAAAACCATTCTGCCCGAGGTATTGATACTGCTGCGTCGCAAGGTTAAAGACAGCGCCTTGATTGCTCGCCTCGGTCGAAGGGAAGTTCAGCGTCCAGCGCAGGCCGGCGTTGATAGTGAGCCGTGGCGTAGCCTTCCAGTCATCCTGCGCGAAGAACTCAGCGATATGCGCGCGAGGACGTATCGTGCTGCGCTGTAGATCGATCGAGAAGGTGTTGACCTGACCCAGAAGAAAACTTGCCAGTGCGTTGCCTGAATTGGTCACACCGCCTTGATTGGTGAACAGTGTGGAGAAGCCGAAGCTTCCTGTTGGATTCGGTGGCTGAACCGCGTCCAGATGCTCCCACCGCAGGTCGATACCTGCCTTCAGAGCATGTCGCCCTTGAACCCGCGAGACCATATCGAAGACCTGTGTCACGTTGGTCGAAAAATTAGAGAAGGTGCTTGCCGAAGGGCCAAGCTGCGTGATGCCGGCGATGGCAAACACGGGCAGGGCATTATTGAAAGCAGCGTTTCCTGGAATGCCTGGAATGCCAAGCGCAGCCGAAACCGTGTCCGTTAGCATTGGGCCGGTCCGACTGAGCGCGCGGCGGGTGTATCCGAAGCGCGTCTCGTTCACCGTACGCGCATTGAAGCCGTGCGTCTCATTCGCCACATATTGTTGGCCCAGCGTCCGAGAAAGCCCGATCACATTTCCCGTTGCTAGAATCGTGCCGGTGATCGTGCCGCTTCCATCGGGCAGCGGATAGACGGGCTGCTCCACATCGTGAAAGTAGGTATAGCGCGCGAAACCGCGATCGTTGGCTGCGATCTGCGCATCCAGACGCAGGTCGAACTGATTCTGGTGATCGATATCGTTCGCCACGCGAACGTAGTTGTTTGCGGCAGCGTTGCTGGTTGGCAGAGGATAGCGTTTGAGCAGAGCCAACGCGGCGGAATCGACACGATTCAACGGAATCGTATTACTCGCAAACTGCTTGCGTGTGTAGCTCGACCCGGTCTGTACCGTTGTTGCCGGATCGAAGATCGCATCGGAGCCGAAGTTGAACCCGGTTGTCGGATTGCCGTTCGCATCGGGATTGCCGCGCTGCGCAAGCGTCGGTACGCTGCTGGTACGCACGACGCCAACCGCTTGATTCGTACCCTGATAATCCGCGAAGAAGAACAGGCGGCGCGGCAGCAACGGTCCGCCAAGCGCTCCTCCATACTGATTGCGTCGAAAGAGCGGCTTCGCTGTGGTGGGAGGCGTGAAGTAATTACGCGCGTTCATTGCTTCGTTGCGCAGAAATTCATACAGCACGCCGTGCAGATGAGTGGTACCTGCTCTGGTTGAGAGATTCACCACGCCGCCATTGAAGCGTCCAAACTCGGCCGACACGCCGTTCGACATGATGGCAAACTCGTCGATGTCGTTAATGATGGGAAAGAAAGCTACCTGTCCAGGCTCTGGCTGCAACGCCGATACGCCATCGTACAGATACTCGTTCGTGCGCGGACGTCCGCCATTGATGCGTGGCAGCAGTGTTCCAGGTGGCAGCGAGACACCAGGAGTCAATGTTGTCAGCGCGATCATGTTGCGTCCGTTCAGCGGCAAAGCGGTCACCGATTCGCGGCTAATCACAGTGGTCAAAGCACCCGATTCGCTATTCAGAATAGGAGCGTCCGCTGTGACGTTGAGTACCTGATTGTCGCTACCCGCTTGGAGTGCCATATCAATGCGCTGCCGTTGGCCGGTCTTGATCGTCACCCCGAAACGTTCGATCGAGACAAATCCCGAGGCGTCCACGCGGATGGCATAGATGCCGGGACGCAGCGATGTTACGGCGTAATCACCCGTGTTCGTGGTTTCGGTATGCAGCTCAACGCCCTGTGCGGCTTGCGGCTTGAGGGTGACCTTCGCCTTGATCACGACCGCGCCATTGGCATCCGTAATCGTTCCTGTCAGGTCGCCGCTTCCACTCTGTGCCCAGGCACTTGTAGCGATGGAAACCCAGGTCGTGAGGCATACAACAGCCGTAATTCGCCAAAATATTTGGGTGGAATGCATATAACGAAATTACACGATTTATAAATATCGAAAATATGCGTATATCGGTTCTCAGAGATTTTCGTGACCGGCTGTGCAGAACTGCCCGGAAGTGACGGTATACACTACGAGCGAAATTCGAGGTGCACTATTTCGACTTCCGAGAACCTTCTGAAACCACGCGAAGCCGCTGCAGAATTAGGACTTAGCTATCCCACCATCAAGCAGTGGATACTCGCCGGAAAGCTCGCCACGGTCAAGACTCCGGGTGGCCACCATCTCATTCCGCGCAGCGCACTGGCCCCCCTGTTGAAGGCAGCGCCAAAGCAGAAGGAGACACGGGAGCGCTTTCGCAGGGTGAGTGGGCGAAATCAGCTGGTGGGGAAAATTGTCGAAGTCAAAATCAGTGGTTTGCTGGCAAAGGTGGTTCTCTCTATCGGTGACCAGCGCATCACGTCCATCATCACGGCTGATGCCGTGCGCGAGATGCAGCTGCGCAAAGGGCAGACAGCCGCCGCTTTGATGAAGGCAACAGAGGTGATGATTACCCGCGTTGATCAGCCTTAGCCGCGGTAAACGATGCGGCCTTCTGAGATAGTTGCCTTCACCTTGCCGAGCATGGCTGCACCGTCGAACGGTGTGTTGTGGGATTTCGACAGCGTCGTCTTCGCATCGTAGTGCCACTCAGCTCCGGCATCGAAGATGACAATATCGGCGAAGTGTCCGCGTCCCAGCGCGCCCCGTCCAGCTACGCGGATAATCTCGGCAGGCGTCGTACTCATCAGCGAAACGATGCGCGACAGCGACAATCCCTGTCCGCGATGCAGCACGCGCAGCGCAAGTCCAAGAGCCGTCTCAAGGCCGGTAATCCCGTTGGGTGCGCGCTCAAACTCCTGCTCTTTCTCATGCGCAGCATGCGGAGCATGATCGGTCGCAATGCAGTCGGCCGTACCATCGACCAGTGCCGCCACCATCGCAGCACGATCTGCCTCAACGCGCAGCGGGGGATTCATCTTTGCGTGGGTATCGTAGTCTCCGATGGCCTCATCCATCAGCGTGAAGTGATGCGGCGCAACCTCGCAGGTGACGTGCAGGCCTTCCTGCTTGGCGGCACGGATGGCCTGCATCGCACGTGCCGTTGAGACATGTTGCACATGCAGATGCGGCCGCAGTCCTTCTTTTTTTTCAATATCGCGTAGCAGCTGAAGATCACGCTCGACGATCCGTGACTCAGCTTCGACGGTCATGCCGCGCAGCCCAAGACGAAATGCCACAGCACCCGCATTCATGCTGCAGCCGCCAGTCAGGCGTGTGTCTTCGGCGTGCTGCGAGACAGGCACCTCGGCTCGCGCCGCAGCCACCAGCGCCGCTCGCATCACGTGATCTTCGAGCACCGGCTTGCCATCGTCCGTAAATCCGACTGCTCCTGCCGTACGCAGAGCATCGAAGTCGGTCAACTCGGCGCCCATGCTTCCTACAGTGGCAGCCGGCATGGCGAACAGCTTGATAGCCGGATCCCTGGCGGCATCGAGCATCCACTCGAGCTTCGCAACCGTGTCGTTGACCGGCACCGTGTTCGGCATGGCGACGACGCTGGTAAAGCCTCCCGCCGCGGCCGCTCGCGTACCTGTCGCAATCGTCTCTTTGTACGTCTGACCGGGCTCACGCAGATGCACATGCACATCGATCAGCCCGGGGGCAACGATCATGCCTGTAGCGTCGATAGTCTCTGCGGCAGTTGCTCCGCGAAGCGCTCCCGGAGCCTCGACAGCGGCAACATGACCATCGCGCAGCAGCAGGTCGCGCGGGGCATCGATATGGTTCGCCGGATCAATCAGCCGCCCGCCAAAAATCAGAATGTCACTCATATATTTCCATCCAGCGCGCGCACCAGCAGTGCGGAACGAACCCGAAGACCATGCGCCACCTGCTCTTCGATCGCCGACTGTGTCCCATCCGCCACATCGCCTGCAATCTCCAGCCCGCGAATCATCGGCCCCGGATGCATCACCAATGCTTTAGGTGCCGTAGCCGCGAGGCGTTCTCCGTTCAGTTGATAGCGCTCGATATAATCGCCGAGGTCAAGTTCCAGTCCCGCCAGCCGCTCCTTCTGAATGCGCAGCATCATCGCAACCTGCGACTGCCTCAGCGCGCGGTCGAAATCGCGCTCGATCTCCACCCCAGGTCCCAGCTCTGCAGCCTCCTGGGGAAGCAGCTTCTCCGGGCCACACAGAATCACACGCGCACCGAGACGCGGCAGCAGCAGCGCATTCGACCTCGCCACGCGGCTGTGCAGAATATCTCCCGTGATGACGACCGTGACGCCCTTCAGCGAATCGGCCGTTACGCCTGCCGCAGCCTGCGTTCCATGCAGCCGTGTCAAAATCGTCCGCAGGTCAAGCAGCGCCTGCGATGGATGCTCATGCATACCGTCGCCTGCATTCAACACCGGCAGGCCCGTCTCTCGCGCCAGCACAAACGGCGCGCCCGAAGCAGGGTGCCGCAGGATAATGCACTCCGCACCCAGCGCACGCAGCGTCAACCCTGTGTCCTTCAGGCTCTCGCCCTTTTCGATGGAGGAGGATTTATCGCTCACCAGCGTCGTCGTCGCTCCCAGCGACTTCGCCGCCAGCTCAAACGAGGTACGCGTGCGCGTGCTCGATTCATAGAAGAGCAAGGCAACAGTGCGTCCCGACAGAATCCTCGCACGCTCTGCTGCCTCCATCTTCTCCAGACGAGCTGCAAGCTCCAGCACAGACGAAACATCGGTTACAGAAAGATCACGAACGCTCAGCAGCGATCCGGCAGCGTATCGGGTACTCAGAGTCATCAGGCCTTAGTCCACTCGCTCGACCAGCAGTACCTGCTCCTGGCCGTCCACCTCGTTCAACTTCACCTCGATGATCTCGCGGTTCGAAGTTGGGATCGCGCGGCCGACGAAGGTAGCTTCAATCGGCAGCTCGCGATGTCCGCGGTCGATCAGCGCCAGCAGTTGCACACTCTTCGGACGTCCGTGGTCGAACAGTGCATCCAGCGCGGCGCGAATCGTCCTGCCGGTATACAGCACATCGTCCATCAGGATGATGTCGCGGCTGGTCACATCGAAGCCAATGGCTCCGGGAGTCACCGTCGGGCGCGGGCCATCGGTCGAAAGATCGTCGCGGTAAAAGCTGATGTCCAGCACGCCGGTGTCGATCGGGTGCTTTTCGATGCCGGCGATCAGGGTGCCGATGCGCTGCGCCAGCGGAACGCCACGGCGCTTGATGCCCACCAGGCCAAGGTTCTCGCCGCCATTGTTCTTTTCGACGATCTCGTGCGCCAGGCGCACCAGGGTTCGTTCAATCTCCGAGGCCGACATCAGGCGGCCCTTCTCGCGAATAACGGGCTTTTTGACTGTTTCCTGGCTCATAACTGTTCCGCTCGATGATATCAGCAGAGCCGACGTCTTCGTTTTGCAGTTTGTTCGATCTTCGCCCGTCTTTAGGAGCGCCGGGTACGAAGCAGCCCGCTCAGGGCACCGCCTATGGCCGAAAGCACCATCACAAATCCCGACATCATAGCGAACCCGGCCAGCATAATCCCAGCCTTGAACTCCGGCATTTTGATATACCGCATGGCCTCGGCAGGCCGCGGATTCATCGCCGCCGCCTTGTCGAGCTGCGCTTTGAGCTCGCTATCGAATGTGCCCATGGCATGCAGGCCATACCGCGCCACCAAGCCGGTCACGGCCATCGAAACCGCAATCGAGAGCACCAGTGCCAATCCCGCCATTACGCCGATGCGTGCACCGATGCCTGCATCCACCCAGGCCTGTGGCCTGCGCCGCTGATACAGGCTCATCACAATGCCTGCACCGCTTAGAGTCCATAGCCAGCTCAGGAGCGAAAGTGCAGGAATACGGGTGGCAATGACGCTCAACAACGCTGCGACCCCTGCAACGCCCGCCGCGCATAGGATCGCTGTCTTCCACTCAATCTGACGTGGCCTCGGCGGAGGCAGGATGCCGGTCGATTCGCCTTCAGCATCGGTCGCGTTTTGTGATTCGGTCAGGTAAAGCTGGGGAGCTCCGCAGTGCGCACAGAATGACGAACCACCATCCTCCGTAGCAAGTGCTTCTCCGCATCGATGGCAGTACTGGTGCATAACTTCAAGCTATCCCAGCCCAAACCCATCCAGCAAGCGAGGCCACGACTACTGACGCGCGTCGGAGTCTCCGTCACCTGTGAAACCAACCGGCAGATCAAGTGCCACCAGGCCAAACTTCGTGCCTGTGCCGTCCTGCTCGATACCCACAATGTGCTGATGCTGCTTCGATCCCGCCTTAAGCTCCACCTTTGCAGAAGAGGAATCGTTTCCATTCGCGTGTGCCTTGCCCTTGTCATCGTCCGAGCAGGTCAACCCTTCATCGGTGTGTGTCGGCGTACCGATGGGCTGGTTGTGGTTGCACGCAATCACCGTGCCGTACTGCTTCAGGGCGTTCCGGTAAAAGGCGGTGACTTTATCCTGATCGTCCGGCGTCTTGTAGCTTGCGGCCTTCACCCGTAGCTGAAACTTGCCGAAGCTGAAGTTCACATCGGCGGAGCCATTGTCCTTTTCATTCTTCTTCACCAACTCCGCGCCGGGATATACCGGAAGGCCCAACCCCTCCACCGGGCCCGCATCGCTCGTCTTCACCTTCATCCCGCCGAATGGGGTCGCGACGCTCACGTTGTCGTTCTTGCCGTCCTTGTTCTCTTCAACCTTGCAGCCGATCATCGCTGCCAGACCGAGAACAACACCTGCCGCTACCATCCGCTTCCTGTTCATGGCCTCATATTCTCCTCAGCAGACTCTACGCTGTTCATGTCTCAGCGGTTCCTTCGCCTGTTGGCGCGCCCGCGCGCTTCTTTTAGAAATGCGTTGTACCGCTTTTTGAGCGCGCCTGTCATTTCACCACACCCGAACGGTTCGGGCGAACAAAAACTGGTTCCCCCCAACCCTCACAAAGCAAACTCTTTCCGCATCTCATTTCCATGGATATTGTGCCCTCCCTCTGCTCTATACTTGACGGCAGGGTCCCGGTCCACCTTCTGGAGCTCCTGGCATGGCGCAGCACCAGCCAATTCGAAAAAGTACTCCTCCCGGAGCATCCGACATTCCGGACAAGCTCTACTTCCGCATCGGCGAGGTCTCGCGTCTCTGCGATATTCCCGCCTACGTCCTGCGCTTCTGGGAAAGCGAGTTCCCCCAGCTGAAGCCGCACAAGGGAGGCACGGGCCAGCGGCTCTACCGCCGTCGCGATGTCGAAACCGTGCTGCACATCAAGTCCCTGCTCTATGACGAGGGCTACACCATTCCCGGCGCGCGTCAGGTCATCAAGTCCGAGCATCGCCAGAAAGACTCCTCGCAGCTTCCGCTCATCGACACCGGCTCGCGGCCTGCAGGTATTCCGCAGCTGCGCCGCCTGCAAAAGGAGTTGCGCGATCTCCTCACGCACCTCTCCAATCCGCCTGCCAGGACAGTCCACAGCATCCGTGCCGCGCGCGCCGGCTCGCCCTCTCCGCGCGCCGGCGCATCGGCACGCCGCCTGACGACAGAACGTCTCTTCGATACCCCGCCGGATTCAGGAAAGACACGTGGCTGAACGAGGATCGCGCTGGTCATCGCAACGTCCCAGCCGGGCTGAACGCGGCGAGGCTCCCTTATTGCCTTCCCGCAACGGCGAGCCGATCTACTGCCAGTTCTGCCCCGGCCAGGAGTTCCGCCGCTCCCGCCTGCGTTCCGCCGACATTCGCCAGCTGCTGCAAATGCGCTATCCCGTCCGCTGCCTCCGCTGCGGCCAGCGCCAGCTCGTCAGCTTTACCGTCGCCGCGCTTTCGCTTCCATCCAGCACCCATCAGCCGCGTCCCAAAAGATCGGAAGAGTTCGAGAGGAACTGGACCGAGCCCGCCGAGCGCATGGTGCTGCAGCAGACCGGCAAAGAACCGCCGCCACAGGCGTAGAGTTGCTCCGTGCGCCAATCCGCCGAACCCGCCCTGCTATCTCGCCGTCAGGGCTCGCTGACTAAAATAAATCTATCGCCGTGTCTACAGGCAATTCCACCAACCCGAAGCAGAGCGTAGTTCCGCGTCGAACCCCGTTCGCTTTTCTGCGACCGTCGCACGCGCACACCGCGGCATCCGCGACCATCCTGCTTACGCTGTCTGCACTGCTTTCTCGCGTTATCGGCCTGATCCGCGACCAGTACATCGCCTGGCGGTTCGGGGCTGGCCATGCCACCGATGCCTACAACGTGGCCTTCTATCTCCCCGAGTGGATCAACTACCTCCTTGTCGGGGGAGCCGCTTCCATTACCTTCGTGACCATTCTCGACCGCTACCGTGCCCAGGACAACGAGGCCGAAGGCGAGCGTGCCCTGTCGATCATCCTGAACACCATGACCATCGTTCTCGGCATGGCTATCCTGCTCGCTGAGATATTCACGCCACTCTTCACCCGTATTTACTTTGACCCGGCATCACCTGAGGGGCTGCTCTGTACCCGTATCACCCGCATTCTTCTCCCCGCACAGCTCTTCTTTTTTTCCGGCGGAGTCCTCGCCTCAGTCCTGCTTGTGCGCAAGCAGTTTTCCTTTCAAGCCATCGCCCCGCTCATCTACAACCTCGGCATCATCTTCGGCGGGGTTCTGCTCGCCAGCCGTATGGGCATTGCCTCGCTCGGCGTCGGTGCCCTTGTCGGAGCCGTCGCTGGCCCCTTTCTCCTCAACGCTTGGGGAGCGCATCGTGCCGGTCTTCGCTATCGCCCCATACTTGATCTCAAACATCCAGGTCTGCGCGAATGGGTTCGCCTCTCGCTGCCTCTCATGCTCGGTGTCACCATCATCACTCTCGACAATCAGATACTCGGCTACTTCGCCAAGCACGGCGCTGGAGACATCTCTCGTCTCAACTACGCTAAGCGCCTCTTCACCGCGCCCATGGCCATCATCGGGCAGGCCGCTGGAGCTGCGTCGCTCCCGTTCTTTGCCTCACTCTTCGGTCAAGGTCGGCGCGAAGACTTCAACCGCTCCGTCAATCGCTCCGTCTCGCGTCTCATCGGTTTCTCGCTGCTCGGCTCTGCCGTCATGCTGGCGCTCGCCCTGCCTGCCGTCGACCTCATCTTTCGTCGCGGCTCATTCCATGCTGCTGATGCGTCGTCCACGGCACATTACTTTGCCATCTTCGCTGTTTCGCTTGCCCTGTGGACTGCGCAAGCCATCTACGCGCGCGCCTTTTACGCCGCAGGGGAAACCTTCCTCCCCATGCTTGCAGGGACGATCATCACGGTCATCACAATCCCCATTTATTGGGGGCTGCATCAAAGCTTCGGCGTTCTCGGACTCGCATGGGCTTCTAACTTCGCTATTCTCGTCCACACGGCAACGCTCGCTATCCTGCTCCACCGCCGCCGTCTGGTAGCACTCAATGGACTCGACCATCCCGAGTTGATCCGTGCTGCGCTCGCCGCAGCCATCAGCTTCGTCGGAACCACCCTGCTGTTGCGTTTTCTTCCTAGCGCTCAGACATATCGCGATGACATCCTCGCCCTCGTCGTCGGCGGAGCCGCGTGGGCCGCGCTTACCCTCGCCACACTCCGCATCACCGGTTCACACCTGTTGCAGCAGCTACGCTCGCGAATCTGAGCTACGCTCTAACAGCGCCGAACTTTCCTTCGGCTTCCATCCCAGTAACGGCAGCTCCATCCAGCGCCACGATGCCGCTGCATAGGCCAGCGTAATCGCTGCACCCGCCACAGCGATCGTAGCTCTGTGGTGAAACACGCGAGCAGCCAGAAGCAAACCCGTCACATGAATCAAATAAACCGAATAACTGATACGCCCCAGGTACACCATCGGACGCAGTGTCAACACGCCAACCCATCGTCCGCTCAGCGCCCACAAAATCACGCCCGTACAGGCCACCAAGCTGGCTTCATAGATGGCTACATTAGCAAGTTGCGTATTCTCGCTCGTCGTAATGTGGTATCGACGCGACAAATAGAACAATACGCCAAGCGCGATCGGCGGCAGCATCAAACCAAACTGCCCATATCGCACGATCTTCTCTCGATGATGAATCCACATGAGAGCCAGCAGCGCTCCCACCAACAGCAGGTCCATCCGAAACGGAGTCAGGCTATAGATCGCCCAGTGGTCTTTGAACAGTGGCGTTGCGACCCATCGCAGCACCGGCACCAGAACAAGCAGCACGCCCGCCATCCAGCCCAGGGCAACCTCGCTCAGCAGATACACCGCAACCGGCCAAACCAGGTAAAACTGCTCCTCCACCGCCAGCGACCATAGCGACTCAAGCGCCAGCGGACGCGGCAGCGAAAGTGCGCGGACAATATTCATCAGCATCACGTACAGATACGCGTAACGCATCCATCCCACACCAAACAGAATCGTCGTGACGATCAGAAGCAGAATGTACGGGGGCAGAATTCTCCGCACACGCCGCGCATAAAATCTCTTGAAGTACTCTCCAACAGGCTGCGTCTTCTGCTCCAGAAGAATGCCCGTAATCAAAAAGCCCGACAGGATGAAGAACAGGTCTACGCCCATCCACAGCAGCTTGATGTCGAAGGCATGGTGCAGAAACACGGCGCCAATCGCGAGTGCGCGCACACCATCCAGCTGCGTGATTCGTCCCTCTGGCTTCTTCATCGACACAGCTCTACGGTAGACAAGGCCTCAAGGCACAGCAAGCTATCGAGACAGGTTCCTCATGTCGCTACTTGGCGTCTTCGTATTCCTCATGCCAGGCCGTCTGAATCGCCTCCAGAATCCCCTCTGTCGACTTCATCGGATCGCCTACGAAGCCCGGAAGCTCGGTCACATACTTGTGCAGATCCGTAAACCGTACCGTGTACGGATCGAGCTCCGGATACTTCTCCTGCAGCAGGATCCCGATCTCCAGCGAATCCGTCCAATTGATCTCACGCGGCATCGCAATCTCTCCTTCATAACTCAGTGTCATTCCGAGCGAGGCGTGGAACCCCGCTTTTGCTCATGCTCTCCAAACTCTGTCATTCCGGCAGAGCGTAGCGGAGTGGAGAAATCTGCTGTTCGTCCACTCCGGCAATCCTGCCTGCGGCTTCAGTCCTTCTTTACCGTTGCAGCAGGCTTGCCTTCCTGCACATAATTGCGGTTCCACTTCGGAATCTCCACCACGTACGTCCCCGGCTTCTCAATTACCGCCTGGCAACCCAGCCGCGAATTCAGCTGCACGTCCGCAGCCGTCTCCATGCGATCCAGTTCTTTATCCTCAGGCTCTGAGATGCCCTTCGCGCCTTCCTTCACATGCAGATGACACGTTGTACACGCGCACACACCGCCGCACGCATGATCGAGGAAGATGTCGAAGTTTTCTGCTACATCCAGAAATGACATCGGCTCGCCATGCCCGTCATAGGGCAGGGAATCGAAAGGGAACTCCACCGTCCGACCCTCCGGCAAAAACGTCACACGCACCATACCCTCGCCCGCGGGCTTCGACAAATCCACAACCTGCTCTTTATTCACTTCACTCATAGCTCGTATCTCAATCTTCCGTCGACTCTCCGGGAGTCTCTTCGTCCTTCACTGATTCTTCAATCCGCTCCGCCTCGGCCACAGCCGCCGGAGACGCATCAATCTGTGCCTTTGCAAACGGATGCGGAGCCGTTGGCCCCTCTCCTATGCTCTCACCTGCGGCCTCCATCGTCTTGCCGCCCAGCGCGCCCGTCACCGCCGAATCCATCATCAGCTCGGCAAACCGGCGCGTCGCTTTGTCCAGCCGCTCAATCGCCGCACGAATCTCCTTATAGTCATTGCCTTGCAGCGTGACCTTCAGCGCATCTTCTTCCTCGCCGATCACGGCCACCTCATCCGCACTCAGCTTCTTCCACGCCTCATGCTTCCTGCCCTTGTCCACGGCAGTCAGAATCGTCTCGGCTTCATTCTTCGCCTCGATCACCTGCCGCTGTTGCATGTCCTCCTCGGCATTGTCGAACGACGACAGAATCATCTCCTCGACCTGCTCGTCCGTCAGGCCATAGGTAGGCTTCACCTCAACCTCGGCCTCCTGCCCGCTGCGTTGTTCGCGTGCGCTCACATGCAGAATGCCGTTGGCATCGATCAGAAACTTCACTTCGATGCGCGGCAGCCCGGCCGTCATCGGAGGAATCCCCTTCAGATCGAACCGAGCTAAAGAGCGGCAGTCCTTCGCCAGCTCTCTCTCGCCCTGAACAACATGAATCGCCACATTCGTCTGCCCATCCACGCCAGTCGTGAAGTGCTCCGTCGCGCTCGCCGGTATGGTTGAGTTACGCTGAATAATCTTCGCGACCACACCGCCCAGCGCCTCAATCCCCAGCGATAGCGGAGTCACATCCAGCAGCAGCAAATCCTCAATCTTGCTTCCCGCCTGTGTCGTTCCCGAAAGAATCTGCGCCTGCACCGCCGCACCCAGAGCAACGACTTCATCTGGATTCAACTCCGTGTGCGGCTTCTTCCCACGCGCGCTCAGCCCGAAGACCTCATCGACCAGCCGCCGCACCGCCGGTATGCGAGTCGACCCGCCCACCAGCACCACCTCATCGATCGCCGCAGCCTTCAACCCCGCATCCTTTAGCGCCTGCCTGCAAGGCCCAGCCGTGCGCGCAATCACACCCGCAATCAGTGCTTCAAACTGCTCCCGCGAGATCTCGCGCGTATAACGCTTCTTACTCGGCAGCGTCACATCCAGCCGAGCCACGTCATTCGACGACAGCCAGATCTTCGCTTCAATCACCGCCTTGCGAATCGCCTGCACGGCCTCCGCGTCGTGACGAACATCCTCACCCAGATCGCCGGCAATATCGTCCAGCGCAATCGCAATCAACAGGTTGTCGATATCGTCGCCGCCCAGGTGCGTATCGCCACCCGTCGCGATCACCTCGAAGATCCCCTCATGCAGCTTCAGGATCGAGATGTCGAACGTCCCGCCGCCAAAGTCATACACAGCGATCACGCCGTCCTTGTTCTTATCCAGACCATAGGCCAGCGCCGCCGCTGTCGGCTCATTCACCAGCCGCAGAACCTCCAGCCCTGCAATGCGACCCGCATCCTTCGTAGCCTGCCGCTGCGCATCGTTGAAGTACGCCGGAACCGTAATCACGGCCTTGGTCACCGAAGCCCCAAAGAACCGCTCTGCATTCTTCTTCAACTGCATCAGCACGTAGGCCGAAACCTCCGGCGGCGTCAGAACCTTCTCGCCCACCTTCAACTTCAGCACCCCGCCTGTCTGGATGCCCTCGGCCAACTGGAATGGAAACAGCTTCAGCTCGTCCTGAATATCCTCAACGCCGCGTCCCATCAGCCGCTTGGCCGAATACACCGCGCTGCCCGCGTCCTCCAGCAGCGTCGTGCGAGCCGCATTGCCCACCACCACGCCGCCACGCGTCACCGCCACCACCGACGGAACCAGCCGGTCGCCATCTTCCCCCGGGATCACCGTTGGCGTCTCTCCCTGCATGTACGCCACCAGGGAGTTCGTCGTCCCCAGGTCAATCCCTACTACGCGCTCTTCCGCCATCAATCAATCCTTTTATGCAAAGCTAGCCACACTACCCCGCATCCATGTCCCCTGAAAGCTGTCATTCCGACCGGAGCGTAGCGGAGTGGAGGAATCTGCTTTTTCGACCGCCGATTCCACCATTTCAATCACTTCCTATTGTCCTACAATCGCCTCAGCGGCGCAGAAGGTCCTCCGATTGGATGCCCCGCCACCCGAGGTCGATGCCATGCTCTACCTTGAGCGATCGCCACAACCCGCGCTGTCGCCCTTCATCAAGTCCCTCTGGTACTGCCGCCATCCCAACGCTGCACACGGCCGCCAGATCATCCTGCCCTCCGGCCACATGCAGGTTGTCATCTCGCTGACAGACGCTCCCCTCAACGACTGCTCCGCCGGACTCACCGCGCCCACCCAGCCGCAGGCCTTCGCCGTCCTCACGGGCATGTTCTCCCGCTACCAGGTCATCGACTCCGCCGACCTCGCCCACCTCATCGGCATCGTCTTCCGCCCCGGCGGCACCACGCCCTTCTTCTCCACCTGCAGCCACCTCTTCACCAATCTCGAGACCTCGCTTGAAGATATCTGGAGCACCAACGCCCGCTCTCTCCGCGACCAGCTCTGCGAAGCCCCCACGCCACAGGCCAGGTTCGACGCCCTCGAAGCCCATCTCCTCCTCCGCTTGCGCCGTAACAAGCTCAGCACGCCCCACCCGCTCATCGGCTACGCTCTCGAAACCCTCGACGCCGCTCCGGGCACAACCACAGTCGCCGAGCTCACCCGCTCCATCGGCCTAAGCCCGCGCCGCTTCTCCGAGCTCTTCTCCCGGCACGTCGGCGTCTCCCCCAAGCTCTACGCCCGCATCCAGCGCTTCCAGCTGGCCGTGCAGATGCTCCACCGCGGCACCGAAGTTCCCTGGTCCGAACTTGCCCTCACCTGCGGCTACTACGACCAGTCTCACTTCGCGAACGACTTCCGCGCCTTCTCCGGCATCAGCCCCACCACCTACTCCGCCGCCTCCCGCCCCTGGAGCAACCACATCGCCCTAGACTGATACATCATCGTTCGCAATAAAGAAGGATGTCGTTCGAGAGCGTCATTCCGAGCGAGCGCAGCGAGTCGAGGAACCCCCGTATTTTGCCTGGAGAGCCATCACATCCAGCGGGCCGTTCACTCTCCCACCAGCTCCCGCCGAATCGCATCTTCCAACCACGCCTGGTACTCATCACCCGACCAGCCCCGTTCCCGAACCAGCATCCTGAACAACTCTCTGCTCGTCAGCGACCACAGAATCGCCCGTGCCCTCTCCCGCGTCAGCCCGGCCTTCAGCAGCTTCGCCTTCTCCAGCGCATCGATCACCATCAGCTGCGAATCGTACCGCTGGCAGTTGCGCTCATCCTCCACCGCCGCCAGCTCGGGAGCCACCATCCCCGCGCCTCGCAGTAGGTTCTCCACCGGCATCTCCGCTTCGTAAATCTGGCGCGCAAACCGTGGCGGAAACCGCATCAGCTCCATCGGGTCCGTCACCTTCCGCGCCTCACCGAGCAATGACTGATACGCCTCGCCGAACCGCGCCGCGTCCAGCAATTCAGAGACAATGCCCTTCTTCGAGCCGAAGGCAGCATACACCGTCGGCACGGCCACACCCGCCGCCCTGGCCACTGCAGGAATCGTCATTCCCGCATAGCCGTTCTTCTCCAGCAACCGCCGCGCCGCCGCCGCAATCCTCGCCCGCGTCTCGTCGGCCTGCCGCTGCCGCGCCGGAGACTCATACACCCTCTTCTCCGGCACCTTTGCCACTGCGCGCTTCTTCACCGTTTTTTTCTGCATCTTCGCTGCTACTTTTCCGACAGTATAGTCATCTATTCGATAGTTGTTCATATATTGAATAGGTGAACTTCTATGAAGCGCAGCCCCAAACCACTCCCCATCGCCCTTCTCGCCCTCATTCTTCCCAGCCCGGCCTCGATTCACGCGCAGACTCGCCGCACGCCTACCCAATCCAGCCATCACCAAGGAGCCACCATGCCCGCCACCCCGCAGGAAACCGTCATCCGCCGCTACTACGAGGAGTGCCTCAACCAGAATCACCTTGAGCTCATCCCCGAGATCTTTACCCCCGACATCGTCTTCCATGCCCCCACCGGCGATGCCTCCGGTTATGCGGGAGTCCGTCAGGCCTCCGATCGCGTCCGCGCTCTTTTCCCCGACCATCACTTCGTCGTCGAAGACATCGTCATCAACGGCGACAAAGGCGCCGCTCGTTGGAGCATGACCGCCACCAACACCGCTCCCATCGCCGGTGTCCCACCTACCGGAAAGCCCATCACCAACAGTGCCGTCATCTTCTACCGCTTCCGCGATGGCAAGATCGCCGAGTCCTGGTTGCAGATGGACCAGGTCGGCATCTTCCGCCAGATCGGCGTTCCACTCCCCGGAGCCCAGTCCGCACCAGCAGCGCACTAATTCTCGTTTATACCTACGGAGGTTCTTTCCATGCGACTCGCCATCCTCGGAGCCACAGGCGGCATAGGCCGCCTGCTTCTCTCCCACGCTCTCGATCAGGGACACAACGTCACCGCCTACGCCCGCGCTCCCCAGAAGATCGGCATCTCTGCGCCGCGCCTCCAGGTCATCGGCGGCGATCTTTACGATGCCGAGCAGATGGCTCAGGCCATCCACGGCTCCGACGCCGTCCTCTCAGCCTTCGGCCCCACCACCCTCCGCCGCACCCACCTGCGTCGCGACTTCGGCCGCACCCTCGTCCGTGCGATGCATCTCTCCGGAGTCTCCCGCTTCATTCACGTCTCCAGCGCCTTCTGCTTCCGCCAGGGAGGCCTGCTCTACTCCGTCATGACCAACACACTCTTTCGCAACGTCACCGACGACCATTGCGACGCCGACAACGAGATGGCGCAGTCCGATCTCGACTGGACCATTCTTCGTCCGCCGCGCCTGCTCGACAAACCCGCCAGTGGCAATCTTCGCGTCGTCGCAGGCGGACTCCCCAAAAGCGCCTACACCATCTCCCGCGCCGACGTAGCCAACTTCATGCTCAAGGAAGCCGTAGCACCGCGTTACGTCCACCAGTTCGTCGGGCTCAGCAACTGAAAATCCTTGAGAAGAACCGTCAGCGGTGCCTTTAGTGCGCCGCTGACTTCGAGAGCAGATTCATCACCAGTACGCCCGCGATGATCAGCGCCATCCCCACGATGGCGGCCGAATCGAGCTTCTGTTTGTAGAGCACCAGTCCCACCAGCGCAATCAGCACCGTCCCCAGCCCCGACCAGATCGCATAGGCCACGCCCACCGGCATCGTCTTCAGCGTCTGCGACAGGCAGTAAAAGGCCAGACCATACCCGATCACCACCACAACCGACGGCAGCAGCCGCGTAAACCCCTCCGAAGCCTTAAGGGAAGAGGTGCCAATCACCTCGCTCAGGATCGCTCCAGCAAGCCATAGATAGTTCATCTCTTCATTTTCCTCCACAATGCTGCCGATTTTTCCAAGACGCTCACCGTCAGGCTGTAGCATGCTTCTCGCATGACAACACAAACGCGCTCCACACTCATTCCCAGTCTCCGCTATCGCAACGCCGTCGCCGCCATCGACTGGCTGGGCCGCGCCTTCGGCCTCCAGAAAAACGCCGTTTACATGGGCGAGAACGACACCGTTGCCCACGCTCAGCTCACCTACGGCGGAGGCATGATCATGCTCGGCTCCGTCGACAACGGCTCCGAATACGGCAAGCTCATGGTGCAGCCCGACGAGATCGGCCACCGCGAAACCAAAGGCATCTATCTCGTCGTCCCCGACGCCGACGCCACCTATGCCACCGCCAAAGCCGCCGGGGCCGAGATGGTCTTCGACATCCGCGACATGGACTACGGCGGCCGCGGCTTCACCTGCCGCGACCTCGAGGGCCACCTCTGGAGCATCGGCTCCTACGACCCCTGGCAACCCGAGAACTAGAGCAATTGGGCAAGGGGGAGCCAACAACCCTTCCACACTCTCAACAAGGTGTCATTCCGAGCGAAGTGCGAAGCACGTAGCCGAGGGAACCCCCGCATTTCGCTCGCACAGGCACGCCATCATCAGGAGCCCGTCACAAGCCGGACGGAAACCCACATTCCGGCATGGTACCGTCACAAGCATGGAACTGAATCCCTACGCCTCCTATCTCGGCGACCAGGACCCGGTCCCCGTCATCACGGCCACTCCCGATCGCATTCGCAGCCTCATCGCTCCACTCTCCGCCGCCCAGATCGATCACGCTCCCGCACCGGGCAAGTGGTCCATTCGCGAGATCGTCGCCCACCTGGCCGACTGCGAGCTGGTCTTTGCCTTCCGCCTCCGTCAGGCCCTCGCCGCTGACCATCCCGTCATCCAGCCCTTCGACCAGGGCGTCTGGGGCGAGCGCTACGCCGCCTACGACATCGCCTCCGGCCTTGCCACCTTCTCCGCCGTCCGTAACTGGAACCTCAGGCTCCTCACCACAGTGACCGAGGCCGACCGCCACCGGCCCACCACCCATCCCGAGCGCGGCACCATGACCTTCTGGACCATCATCGAGACCATGGGCGGACACGACATCAACCATCTCCAGCAGCTCGAACGCATCGCCGGGGCTTGAAATCTGTCAAGCCCCCTCCTTTTGTAACTTGCTGCTGTTCAATAAGATAAAGGCATAAAAAGCTGCCGATTAGTTTTATGCCGTTTTGTAAAATGGAAGTAGTTCTAGAGGAAGGCCATTCCCGCAAAGAAGCGCGAAGATCAGAAGGGCTGTAGCCGGTCAGAGAAGCCACCTGCGTCTATACGCATGCTGGCGGATCACAGAGCTCTATAGGGGATGGCATAACCGTAACGGAATCAATATTTTACCCGTAACCCGTTTCGATGGAATATTTTGCAGAAAGACTCCCTGCATAACGTCCAGAGAATCAATATTTTGCGCAAAACAGAGTGGGGGGAGGGGGGCCCTACTCGAGGGCCTCGTTCACATCCCTGACCAGGTTCCGCAGATAGCTCCGCTTATTCAGCAGAGCAACCATCGCATCGCGGGCCGACGCCTTGCCCGCATCGTCGCCCGCATCGACCGCGATGTCCCAGCGCGTCCACAGGCCTTCAAGCTCGGCCTGCGTCTCCACCATGCGGGCGTCGAAGGCGTCTTTGGCCGTCATCAGATCGCGCCGCAGCTCGGGCTCGTCCTCGCCCATCTGCTTCGCCATCTTCATCTCCTGCAGCTGCATGTTCAGCTCGAAGACCTCCTCCAGCAGCTCCGGAGGTACAACCTGCTTCTTCTCCGCGCCCGACGCGCGCGCCGCATCCGTCGCTGCCTTCGATTGCTCCTCCAGCTCGATCCCTTCGAGCTTCAGCAGATACTGCGTCCGCAGAATCGGATCCTTCAGCGTGCGATACGCATCGTTCAGCAGCGACGACTGACGTAACGCCTCCTCCTGTTCCGCCTGAGGCCGTGAGGCGAAACGGTCCGGATGCAGCTTTCTGCTCTGCGCATAAAAATGCTTCTCCAGCGCAGCGGTATCGATGTGAAGCTTTGGCGGGAGCGAAAAGACCTCAAAGTAGCTCATCGCTTCATTGTAGAAGGCGAGCGAGAGAGAAAGCTGCGAGTGAGTGCGAAAGGACTCAGCCCTTGATGAACGCTGCAACCAGCCGCATCGCCTCATCGACAACGCCGTCATCGCTGCCCAGTCCGTTCAGCCAGTGCATCTCCGGCTCGCGGCGAAACCACGTCATCTGCCGCTTCGCATAGTTGCGATGTCCCTGCTGCGCCGCCGCGACGGCCTCCTCGCGCGTCAACGCATCCGCGAGCATCGCTGCGGCCTGCGCATAACCTAGCGACAGCAACGCACGGCACTCGCGTCCGTAGCGCTCGATCAGCCGCGCCGTCTCCTCAACCAGCCCGCGATCGAACATCGCCGCCGCACGCTGGTTGATGCGCTCATACAGCCGCGCCCGTTCAGGATTCAGCCCCAGCCGCAGAATCCGATAGCCTTCCAGCCGGTCGCGGCCCTTCTGCCACTGCTCCGTCATCGGACTGCGTTTCGCATCCTCCGAAGTCAGAGAAACCTCGATCGCGCGAATCACCTTCGGCACATCGTTGGCATGAATCGCCTGCGCCGCCGCACGATCCAGCCGCGTCAGGACGCGATGCAGATGCTCCGGCCCGCGCTTCTCCGCCCGCTTACGCAATCTCTCACGCAGCTCTGGACGCGCCGCAGGAGCCGGAAACAGCCCTTCGATCAGCGCCCGCAGATAGAGTCCTGTTCCTCCAGCAACAATGGGAAGCCGCTCACGTCCGCTGATTCCCGCAAGCGCCTCGCGAGCCAGTCGGCTGTAGTCGCCCGCCGTCACCTGCTCATCCGGCCACGCAACATCGATCAAGTGATGCGGTACCATCGCCCGCTCTTCAATCGAGGGCTTCGCCGTGCCGATCTCCATCCCGCGATACACCGCGACCGAGTCGCACGACACAATCTCGCCGCCAAACTCTTCCGCAAGCCGAATCGCCAGCGAAGTCTTGCCGCTTGCCGTCGGCCCGGCAAGAACAATCAGAGGTTTCTCGTGAGAAATCTTCACCAAAGCCGCCACCATCCCGGCGTAAAGATGTGGCTGAAGCCGAACCGCCACATGCTGAATGCGATGACCGCGAAGGCCAGAAGCATCAGCCCGCGAAGCTGACGAAGACGCTCAAGCTGGAGATTCTTCTCGCGCGAAGCTGGACTCGACTGTGAGGATCGTGCGGGCGGAGGCATCGTGCCGGTCTACTCCGGCTTCTTGTTGACGTAGTAGTGAATGCGCAGCTCAAGGTTCGGCCCGTGGAACTCCTTCGGCAGCGGCGGGAACTGGCCGACACCCGTAATCGAGCCCCAGGCTGCGCGGTCAATCGCCTGATCCTGCGTCGAGCCGTCGAGATGCATTGCGCCGATTCTGCCATCTGGAAGGATCGTGAAGCGGATCAGCGTCTCGCCTTGCTTGTTCAACGGCGGTCGCGCCTCTTCCGGGATCAGCGGAAGCCAGGTGACGTAGATGTCGTGAAGGATGCGGCGCAGGTAAGGGTTGAAATCGACACCCATCGTATCCGAGAGGATGTCGACGCCGGTGTTCATTCCCTGGTGCGCAACGGGGATGCTGGCGCCGTAGTCGCCGCCGCCACCGCGGTTCTGTGCTGCTGCCTGTGCAGCCTGACGGATAGCATCGCCGGCGGACACACTCTGATTGCCGAAGTTGGGCCGCGTAGGAGCGGGTCGTGGCGCTTCAACCGTTGCCTGCTGTACAGGATGTTGTGGCAAAGGAGCAGGAGGCGGTTGCTGCGCCTGCTGCTGCTGTTGAGGTTGCGTTGGTTGTGGAGCCGGAGGCTGCGGCGTCGGAGCGGGCGTGCTGGCTCCTGGAGCGCCTGCCTTGCGCATCGCCTGAAGCTGCTCCAGCGTCTTCTTGTCGATCGTGGGCTTGGAGGTCTGCTGGCGACGGTCCTTGTCGCTGATTACGTCAGTTGGCTTCTTCGGAAGCTGCTTGCCGATGTCCGAAGGCATGTCCAGGTAGGTCAGCTCTTTGTCGCGCTGCTTCAGCACATCAGCCGGGTTGATGAGCCGGGGTTGATGGAATATCACCTGCGGGCCGTAGAGGACGAACCAGGCGATACCCAGCCAGATAATGAATGAGATGTAGACGGCCTCGCGAAACCGGGCGCGTGCGCGCTCGTCGTCCAGGGCGTCGAGAAGGTGAATCAGTTCATGCTCTTCGAGATCACCGTACCGGTTCGTGCGCACCCGTACCGGTTGTGTCGGCGGTGCGTCGTTGGGTGGGGTCTCGAGCGATGGCATCGGGTTATCTTTGGTCAGACGAATAGCGGAGACGGAAGTTTCTTTCCTGAGATGAGGTGGTTAACCCGGCTCGATGTCCCGAGGTTGCATCGTCCAGCCTTATTTTCTCATCTTTACAAGGTTTAGGTGCTTTTTCAGCGGATACCGCTAAGGTGGTATCTCCCACGATTAGTTAGACTGGCGGAATGGCGAAAACATTCCACAAAAAGCTGAAAGCAGTGGTGATTACGGTCAGCGACGGCTGCTTTCACGGCCAGCGGGAGGACCTCTCCGGCCCGGCAGTTGCTGTCCTGCTGCAGCAGGCAGGGCTGGACGACGTAGCCAGAGAGATCGTGCCCGATGAGGTAGATCAGATTGCGGCCATTCTGCGCCGGGCTGCAACATCCGCCGCGCTCGTGGTGACCACCGGCGGTACGGGACTCGCCGCTCGCGATGTGACTCCTGAAGCGACCCGGATGGTCAGCGAGCGGCTGGTGGAGGGGTTGGCCGAGAGGATGCGTGCCGAAGGAACAAAAAAGACTCCGCTGGCTGCCCTGAGCCGAGCCGTCTGCGGAACGCTGGGGCAGACCCTGATCGTGAACCTGCCGGGAAGTCCGTCGGGTGCTACGGAGTCGCTTCAGTCGATTCTGCCTTTGCTGCCCCATGCGCTGGATCTACTGGCAGGCGATACGGCGCACCACGGGAACATTCATCAGGATGGAACATCGGAACAGGTAGAATAGACTCACCCGTGAAGATATCCCCAGTTGCAGTCATCAATAAGTGGAGCGCTGTTTTATTAGCGGCCCTGAAGCCGTTTGGCGTGTGGGGAATCGGTGCGCTGGCCGTGATCGACTCGGCCGCAGTTCCTTTGCCGATTGACGCGTTGTTGATCTACTACGTCGTCCACGACCGCCCGAAATTCGTAGTGTATTGCTTCATGGCAGCACTCGGATCGGCCGTTGGCAGTCTTCTGCCATTTTTTATCGGACGGGCAGGCGGCGAGCTCTTCCTGATGAAGCGGATCAACCGCAAGCGTTATGAGCAGCTTCGGGACAGGTTCGAGCGGCAGGAGTTTCTGGCGCTCATGATTCCGGCGATGATGCCTCCGCCGATGCCCGTCAAGCTGTTTGAGTTTGCAGCCGGTGTCTTCGAGATGAAGACGGTGTCGTTTTTTCTGGCCATCATGATCGGCAAATTTATCCGTTTCCTGGTCTGGGCCCTGATTACGATCTTTTTTGGCCCGACGATCCTGCACAGCATCACGCAGGCGATTCACGCGCACACGGCATATGTGATGGGCATTGGAGGCATTCTGGTGGTGCTGCTGGCCGCGTGGGTGACCCGCAAGCTCTTCGACCGCAAGCGCGGAACGCGCTTCCCGGCAGAGGAAGAAGCAGCGGAACAGCAATAAAGCACGGCCGCAAAGAAGAAGGGCTGCGAGATCACTCGCAGCCCTTTGATTTTGTAACCTCGAATCAAGCCACGCGCTGGCTGTGCGCCTCCTGCACCGAGCAGGCAATATGGCGAGCCAGTGCGGGCAGGCCGAAGAACGCGCCTGCGGTGAGCGCAGTCGACATCGCATCATTCGCGTAGAAGGGGATTCCTGCAACGTAGCAGGCTCCCAGGCCAGCCGCGGTGTGCGGATACATCGTACCTGTAGCCCAGACCATGAGGTTGCTGAGAAGGAAAAAGGAGGTCGAGCTGACCAGCACGGCTCCCGCAACACGCCATGCCGATGGCTTGCCGGCGAGGAACTGGTGGCCGAAGAGGCAGATGGCGGCGTACCAGATCCAGGTGACAGCATACTCGCGCATCTGGAAGGGGTAGTTGTAGACAAAGGTTGTCAGGTAATAGTCGGTCGCCATCATCGCGATAACCGCAGGAATCGCCTGCCAACGGCTGCGTCGCGCGCCGAAGAAGAGCAGGCCACCGCCGACGGCGGTAAAGCCGATCCCTGTGGAATGAAAGGCCGACGGGAGAATGCGGCTGAGAACCGCGACAATAAGTGCAAGATAGGCTGACATGGTGAACGACCTCAAAAATTGCGCCAGTAACGGCTTTTATCATTCTCAGACTTCGCAGCGGCGCGGTCAACCTTTCAGGTTCCGGTGGGTTCAGGGTTGTGTACGGCCGTCCATCTCCATGTGATCGACCCGGCGGTCGCTGTTGATGACGACGACGCCCATCAACGGCGTTCGTCCTGCCAGAAAGCCGCTGGAGTAGACGAAGCGAAGGTCGCGGAAGGTGACGGTCGTCAAACCGTCATTGTCCGTTCCCGTCTCATTCACCAGGGGATATTGCGACCAGTCGAGATAGATGTGGCCCAGCCAGCTTCGCTTGGCTGCCAGGGCGGCCAGGGTACTGGGAGGCTTGTAATAGATGTCGGATTGGTTGCTGGATAAGACCTCGCCGGTGAGGGTGGTGACGGTGGAGAGCCGGTAGAGGAGCGGCGTGTCGACAATGGTCTGCCAGCGAAAGGGGTTCAGCGGGTAGGGATCGGCGGTTGCGCGGGCGACCGCCGCTGGATCAGATTCAGCCGCGCGCGCAAGGTTCACAGCCTTGTTGTGCTGAATGAAGCGAACTCCCCACAGAGCGACGATGGCGGCCAGTGCGCTGATGGCCCAGCCGCGTCCGCGGAAGGGCTGGCGCTTCGCGCCGATTTCGCTGCCAACGAGTCCGAACAGTGCTGGCCCGATCAATGCGGCGAGGAGGAAGAAAAAGATTAGCGGCTCAAAGATGAAGACGAATGAGCCGGCGTACCAGCGCGGATTGAACGGGAAGAAAGGACGGACGCCGTAGTTATTGGTCCAGTCGAGAAGGATGTGGCTGAGCAGCGCAAGGATGGAGAAGAGATAGAGGAGTAGCCAGCGAACCGGTGCAGCCTGATGTTTGTTCGCGTCGCGCTTCAAGAACCAGCGATGCAGGAGCCAGACAAAGCCGGTGACGATGGTGGCTTCAATCGGGATGCCGATCAGGGTATGCGTCCAGCCGCGATGATGCTCAAAGGCGGCGACAGGCCCTTTCAGGCTCCAGAGAACGTCGAGGTCCGGCGCTTCGGCGGCGAGCGTCATAGCAAGCGTTGTATAGGCCGCCTTCCGATTGAAGCCGGCGCGCGCGAGAACAGCGCCGGTCATGAAATGCGTTACAGGATCCATGTGGTTCCAGCATACCGCGCCTGCAAACTATCGCAGCAGGCTGTGTACGACGAGAATCATGGCAACCACAAGGAGCAAAATTCGCAGGCGGTGGAGGTTCTCCCACCGCTGGTGCTCGACGACCCATTGCGGCGAATCGTCGGGCTGGAGTGCAGACATGCGGTTGTTGATGGGCACCAGCAGAAGAACAGAGAAGAGAATCGTCGCGGCCCAGAGTGCGGAAGCAGTTAACAGGGGCGCGAATGCGGCCTGTGCTTTTCGCAGAACAGTTTCGGCGATCAGCAGGATGAGACACGCGCTGTACCAGAAGGGCATGACTCGCCCAAGCGAGCGCGCAAAGAGACTCACTGCTTTTGCCCTCGCGCCAGGCTCCAGCTGCTGCATCGCTGGATTGATAAATAGAGATACGGTGAGTTCGTTGCCGACCATAAGGCCGATGATGACGATCGTGGCGATATCAAGCATAGACATACAAGCTGACTCCTGTTCTGGTGCTTCAGATGAGAGGGGAGAATCGCCTATTCTGGTTCATAAAGTGAACCTGACAAATTTGTCAGTGTGAGGTGATTGGATGGCGGTTTCAAAGAAAGAGATCTCACCTTGCCCGATTGATGCCATGCTCTCCGTGATCGATGGCCGTTGGAAGGGGACGATTCTTTGGAGGCTGCTTGATGGGCCTATGCGAACGAGTGAGTTGGCACGCAGTATTCCCCAGATCACGGAACGTATGTTGATCCGTCATCTTAAGGAACTGACTCACGATGGAATTCTTGTGCGCGATAAGACCAGGAGAGGCGCGACCGTAAGGTACACCATCTCTGAGTACGGAATGACGATGCTGCCGGTGCTGGAATCGATATGCGCCTGGGGCCGCATCCATATCGCAAGACAGCAGAACGTCCCGGCAAGCGAATAAGGATCCTCTCCCGTATTCTGTTTGTATGCCTGCATTGCCAGTGACTGAGCCGGAGATCGATGCATTTCTTGCGGCCTTTGAAGGATGCACTCTCCCAAAGGAGCAGTGGACCCATGCCGCGCATCTGCTGACGGGCGCCTGCTATGTGCATGCGATGGACCGCGAGGCGGCGCTTTGCAGGATGCGTGAATGCGTCCGGCGGTACAACGAATCGGTAGGCGGAAAGAATACAGAGACGAGCGGATATCACGAGACGATCACGGTGATGTGGATACGTCTGCTGGATCGTCTCAGGCGCGAGGCGGGCACGATGGATCGGGCCTCGTTCGCAGCGCTTGCCGTCAGCTACTTTGCTGCGCGCAGAGATATATTCCGCGACTATTACGATTTCGATGTCGTTGCCTCCACGGAGGCGCGGCTGCGTTGGGTTGAGCCTGTCTTGAAGCCGTTGGACTGAGTGACGAAGCGGCCGATGCTGCATCGGCAATCTCTCTATAATCGAATCCGTTATGGCGACTGCATCTTCGATAGAACAACAGATTGAGGCGTTGCGCGAGCAGCTTCGCCATCACGAATATCTCTACTACGTCCTCGATGCGCCAGAGATCTCGGACGCCGAGTATGACGTGCTGATGAACCGGCTGAAGAAGCTGGAAGGGGAGCATCCGGAGATGCTAACGCCGGATTCGCCGACGCAGCGTGTCGGTGGCAAGCCACGCGAAGGCTTCGCCAAAATGGCGCATTCGCGGCCGATGCTTTCGCTGGACAATGCTTACAACGAAGAGGAGTTGCGCGCTTGGGACCAGCGGGTGCGCTCGGGACTGCCAGCGTCGGAGAAGGTAAGGTATGTCTGCGAGTTGAAGCTGGATGGCCTGTCGATGGCGCTGCAGTATGGTGCCGCGGCGAAGGCAGCTGCCCAGCTGGAGCGCGGGTTGACGCGTGGCGATGGTTCGATCGGCGAGGACGTAACCTCGAACGTGAGGACGATTCGCTCGATCCCCCTTAGTGTCGCCGCGAAGAAGCTCGAGACCGCAGGGTTGCCGCAATCGTTTGAAGTGCGTGGCGAGGTGGTTCTGCCGCAGGCAGCATTTTTGAAGATGAATGAAGAACGCGTTGCAGCGGGTCTGGCCCCCGCCGTCAATCCGCGAAATGCCGCTGCGGGAACGATACGGACGCTGGAGCCCAATATCGTGGCACAGCGCCGGTTGGATTTCTATGCCTACTTTCTTCTGCGCGATGGCGACACGTTTCTGCCTACACACACGGAAACACTGGAAGCGCTGAAGACGGCAGGATTTCGCGTCAATACGCATGCGAAGACCGTCGATTCCATTGATCAGGCCGTGAAGTTTATTGCAGATGCCGAGCCGCTGCGCGAAAAGCTGGGGTACGAGATCGATGGTGTCGTACTTAAAGTCGATGCGACTGCCCAGCAGCGCCGTCTGGGCTTTACGGGGAAAGCCCCGCGATGGGCGATTGCGTATAAGTTTCCTGCACGCGCTGCGATTACGCAGCTGGAAGATGTTCTGTTCCAGGTGGGGCGCACGGGCAAGGTGACTCCCGTGGCCGCGCTTGCACCGGTGTTTGTCGGTGGTACAACAGTCACGCGCGCAACGCTGCATAACGCCGACGAGATTGCCCGGCTGGGCGTAAAGATTGGCGACTACGTAAACGTCGAACGCGGCGGCGATGTGATCCCGAAGATCGTCGAGGTCGTCGACGATAAGCAGCATCCGCGCGGGACAAAGGAGATCGTCTTCCCCGCAAAGTGTCCTGTGTGCGAGACGGAGCTGGTACGCGTGGAGGGAGAAGTTGACTGGCGCTGCGTCAACAGCTCATGCCCTGCTCGCGTTCGTGAGGAGCTGCTGCACTGGGCCGCGCGCGGCGTGATGAATATTGAGGGTCTGGGCGACGCGATGGTCGCGCAGCTTCTGGGACAGAGCGCAGTGCTTGAAGAGCTGAATGCTCAGGGGGCTGATGAGGAAGAAGTTGCACCTGTCGTCCCGCGCACGGCACTGATTCACAGCATCGCCGATCTCTATCGGCTGAAGCGTGAGCAGTTACTTAGCTTGGAACGTGTAGGCGAAAAGACGGCCGATGCGCTGTTGGCGCAGATCGGGCGCTCTAAGGAAGCTGGCCTTGCTCGAGTGCTTCTGGGGTTGGGAATCCGTTTCGTCGGGGAGCGTACGGCGCAGCTGCTGGCGGAGCACTTTGGCTCGATGACAGCACTCATGGAGGCGTCGGTCGAAGATCTGGAGGCAGTAAACGAGGTTGGGCCCAAGGTGGCGCAGGCCATCGTCGACTTTTTTGCGATCCGCAAAAATCAGCACCTGGTAAAAGAGCTTGCCGCTCTTGGGCTTGTAATGACCGCAGAGAAAAGAGTGGTTGGAACCGCCATGGCCGGAATGACCTTTGTCTTGACTGGTACCCTCCCGACGCTGACCCGCGATGAAGCCAAGTCGATGATTGAAGCGGCTGGCGGCAAAGTCTCCGGGAGCGTGAGCAAGAAGACGAGCTTCGTAGTAGCAGGAGAAGAGGCTGGCTCAAAGCTCGAAAAGGCGGAGCAGCTAGGAGTAAAGGTGCTGGACGAGGCCGCTCTGCTGGAGATGCTGAAGACGCAATCTTAACCGTGGCGAGCTGAAACTCGCCCATTGACGCCGCCGTCTCGATATGTGATAGCATCCGTGTCTCGTTGAACGGGTCGATTGGCCCGTAACGGCGAAACATCTGAGTTTGGGGTGCCTCCATCCATGGAATGGATGAGCAAACCGACGATGCCGGTGACCCAGCGCTGGCAGAGACGACCGGTGCATCCGGGGCGCAGCGCATTCCCTGCGCTTTGCAGCACGTATCAGAATCCGCTCAAAAGCAAAACGATAAATACGACGCAGCGGAATCGAGCTGCGTTCCTTCTGTTTGCAATAGAGGCAGAGCCGATGGAGGAATCCGTATGAGGGTCTATACAGGAAGCGATATTCGCAATGTGGCCGTGGTGGGTCATGCGCACAGCGGAAAGACATCGTTGATTGCCGCCATGCTGCACGCAGCAAAGATGACTCCCGAGCTTGGGCGTGTGGAAGACGGCTCTGCCGTTACGGCTTACGACGACGAAGAAGTGGCCCGGCAGACAACAATGTCGAACGCCGTGGCCTTCGCGGAGTGGAGCGGAGTCAAGGTGAACCTCGTCGATACGCCAGGATTCCATATGTTTGTGCATGAGGCGCGGACGGCGATGATGCCCGTCGAATCGGCGCTGGTGGTCGTCAACGCCTGCTCTGGTGTCGAGACGATGACGGATAGGGTATGGAAGTATGCGACGGAGGTGGCGCTGCCTCGTGCCATCGTCGTAAATCAGCTCGACCATCCCAAGGCCGACAGCCGCATCGGGCGCGACCAGATGATCGAAGCGATGCAGGCGCGATGGGGAAGGCAGGTTGTTCCTATCGAGCTTCCGATTGTGGACGAAAAGGGCTTTCATGGCGTCGTCGATCTGGTCACGATGAAAGCCTATCTATATCAACCGAACGGCAACGGTCGTGGAGAGCCCGGACCCATTCCACCCGCTCTTGAAAACGATGCCCAGAAGGCACATGAAGCTCTGGTGGAGCTGGTGGCAGAGGGCAAGGATGAGCTGATGGAGGAGTTCTTCCGCGAAGGCACAATTCCCGAGGAGCATTTGATCGCTGCCTTGCATGAGGCCATTCGCGAGGATCGCATCTTTCCCGTGCTGTACACCAGCGGACTTAGAAACGTTGGTACAGATCATCTGCTGGATTTCTTGAAGATATATGCACCAGCTCCGGCAGAGCGTGTTCCCATTGCCGCCCGCGCGGCACGCACTACGGCCACAAACGGCAACGGAGAAGCGAAGGCTGGTGACGGTCTTGCTGCGCTGGCGCATGAAGAGATGGTGATGCGGCGCATGGATGACAAGGAGCCGCTCGCTCTCTATGTCTACAAAACCATGTCCGATCCATTTACTGGAAAGATCTCGTTCTTCAAGGTTGTAAGTGGCGTGGTGAAGAACGATATGACGGTACAGAACTTTACGCGGCACGAGCAGGAGCGGTTAGCGCATTTGTCTGTAATGCAGGGAAGGAAGCCCGCAGAAATCCCGGAGCTCCATGCGGGTGATCTTGGAGCAGTGCCGAAGCTGCGTTCGACGCTGAGCGGCGATACGCTCGGCGATCGACAGCACGAGATCTTTCTTGAGGCTGTCACTGCGCCTGAGCCTGTGATGACCTATGCCATCGAGCCAAAATCGCGTGCAGACGAGGACAAGCTTGCACCCGCGCTCCATAAATTGATGGAGGAGGATTCGATGGTGCGTTTTTATCGCGATCCCCAGACGAACGAATTTCTCGTAGCGGGCTCTGGGCAGACGCACATCGAGGCGATCGTCTCCAAGCTGAAGAAGCGCTACCACACGGAGGTAACGTTGAAGGCTCCGAAGGTGCCTTATCGCGAGACGATTCGCGGATGCGCCGAGGCGCAGGGAAGACACAAAAAGCAGACGGGAGGGCATGGGCAATTTGGCGACTGCAAGATCAGGTTGGAGCCTCTGCCGCGCGGAAGTGGTATTGTGTTCGCAAATGAGATCTTCGGCGGCGCGATTCCACGGCAATTTGTGCCAGCAGTCGAAAAGGGAATTCATGAGTCGGCTGCGAGAGGGTTTCTCGCAGGCTATCCCGTAGTGGACTTCAAGGTGACGGTCTTCGACGGTAGTTATCACGATGTGGATTCAAGCGAGATGTCCTTCAAGCTGGCCGCGCGAATTGCCTTCCGAAAATGTATGGAACAGGCAAAGCCCTCGCTTCTTGAACCGGTGATGCGTGTTGAGATTGAAGCGCCGGATGAGTTTTCCGGAGCGCTGCTGGCCGACCTCAACAGCCGGCGTGGTCGCGTGCAGGGCATGGATAGCTCAGACACGGGAACGGTTGTCCGAGCGGAGGTCCCAATGGCGGAGATGTTGAATTATGGGTCCTCGCTGACTTCGATCACGCAGGGAAGAGGAAGTTTTCGTATGGATATGGATCACTACGATGTCGTGCCGCAGCACCTCTCGGAGAAGATTATGGCGACGGCGAAGCGGCCTGTAGGCGACGAGGAGGAATAGCATGGCGAGTTAAAGTCAGGTAAAACCTGCCCTCTTCGGGATGCAATGATGTGGATTGAGTCTATGATGGGAGACCGCAACAATCTTGACGTCTCCATGCAAAGGTCGTTGCGAGTTCAGTTTGTGTTGAAAGAAGAATTTGGGCCGCGAAAGAGAGACACACACGAAAAGAAAAGAGGAGGATTTTCATGTCCAGCTCAATCATCGATAGTGTTATGGGTTTCATTGGGCCTCAGGTGACGGGTGCCGTTGCCTCTCAATTGGGCGAATCGAGCGCGGTTGTACAGCAAGGCTTGCAGGGCAGTGCAGCGGCAATGCTGTCTGGCCTGATCGCGAAAGCCGATGAGCCTGGATTTTTAAGCCAGATCTTCAGCATGCTCACGAACCCGTCTACAACAAGCGCGCTTTCTGGTTTAGCTTCTAACCCTTCGGCAATTACGACTGCAGTGGCTGGATCGCCTCTCGGCGATCTCGGCGGGAAGTTCCTCTCCATGCTCTTTGGCTCTCGTCTGGGATCGATAACGGACTCAATCGGTCAAGCCGCTGGAATAGGCTCAGGCAAAGCATCGAGCCTTCTGACAATGGCAGCTCCCTTGGTGCTCGGAGGCTTGAGCAAATTTGTCCGCGACAATAACGTGAGCGCCACAGGGTTGCTCTCTTCGTTGAAGAGCGAAGCGCCGAGTCTGCAAGGATTTTTGCCTGCGGGGTTCCGTAATTTGCTGGGCGGAGGAATTCCCAGTCTCGCGGCGGCGGCACCGGCTGCAGCTGCATCGACCAGCCGTTGGCTGTGGCCTGTGATCGTGCTTGCTGCCTTGTTGTTGGCAGGCCTCTGGTTCTTCAATCGCTCCAAAGCGCCCGTGACCGAGACGATGCAGAACGCAGCGAACACTGCCTCCTCTGCAGCCTCTTCAGCTGCATCGGCGCTGGGTGACTTCTTCAAGACAAAATTGCCGGATGGCGTTGAATTGAACATCCCGCAATTTGGTGTCGAGAACAAGCTGCTTGCGTTTATTCAGGACAGCTCGAAACCGGTGGATTCGACGACCTGGTTCAATTTTGATCGCCTCACTTTTGACACCGGAAAAGCGACGCTTCAGCCAGCTTCACAAGAGCAGCTGAATAACATTGCAGAGATTCTTAAGGCCTTCCCAAATGTTCACCTGAAGATTGGCGGTTATACCGACAATACAGGGGATGCCGCAGCAAACCAGAAACTCTCGGAAGAGCGTGCGAAGAATGTCATGAATGAACTGGTCGCCAAGGGGGTCGATGCTTCGCGTCTCGAGTCCCAGGGCTACGGCGATCAATACCCGGTGGGTGACAACGCAACAGAGGAAGGACGCCAGCAGAATCGCAGGATCGCGATGCGGGTCACAGCAAAGTAGACTGAAACGTTGAATTGGGACGAAGCGGCTGGGGCTCACCAGCCGCTTTCGTTTTTTGGAACAAGCAGTTACCTGTGTGCTGCTATCCAACGTGCGCGGGATATCGCGCATCCATCCTTAACAGGAATGATGCAGTAGCCGGCGAGCGCGCAATCTTTCTTGATGCATTCCAATAAAGCGATCAAAATAAAGCGAATCAATAAGATATGAGCGACCGTCAATACCCTGCAAAACCCCAGAGCCCGTGGCTGGAACGCGTACGCGCATTGCGTAATGTGCCGCCCGTGCTCCGTATTCTCTGGGACTCTGGCCCGTGGGTGGTGACATGGGGGCTGATATTACGTGGTTTTGTCGCGGTTCTGCCCTTTGGTATCGCGAAGGTTGCGCAATACATCCTCAATGACATCTCCATTGCACTGCATGGGCATCCGCTCGCTCCGAATTTCTGGACGCTGGTGGTCGCAGAGGTGGTGCTCAATGTTCTTCTTGGTCTCCTGCTGCGTGTGATCGATTACACCGATGCGTTGCTGGCGAACCGCTACACGCAGTTGGTAAGCGTGCGCGTCATGGATCAGGCATCGCGGCTCGATCTGACGACGTACGAAGATCCTGCTTTCTATGACCGCCTGGAGCGAGCGCGTGTGCAGGCGACCGACCGCCTGGTGATGATTCAGCAGATGGGGCGTCTCGTGCAGCAGGTCATTACCACCATCGCTTTTTCTGCTGCGCTTGCCTGGGCATCGCCGTGGCTTGTGTTGTTGCTGCTGCTCGGCGTGCTTCCGTCATTTTTAGGCGAGACGCACTTTGCCTTTTTGGGATATGCGAAGAATTTTCGTCAGACTCCGGCCAAGCGGCAGATGGACTACCTGCGACAGGTCGCCGGCAGCCGTGAAGGTGCGAAAGAGGTCAAGCTGTTCGGCTTGCATCGCTTCTTTACCGACAGATTCAAAGCGCTTGCCGATCGAATCTATCGCGAAGATGTCGCACTCGCGCAAAAGAAGCTGTTTCTCGGTGGCCTGCTTGGAACAATCGGCACACTGGGTTACTACGGCGCTTATGTTTACGTAATCTGGCGCACTCTCGGCGGAGGATATGACATCGGCCAGTTTTTCTTTTTGACAACAGCGATTCAGCAAGCCAGCTCAAATCTTCAGCAGGTCTTCTCGACCGCATCCGGTATTGCAGATCAGGCATTGTTCCTGACCGATCTGCTGGCGTTCTTCCAGATGGAGCCAACTGTCGATGCAAACCCGCAAGGTCACCGATTTCCTGCTGCGATTGTTCAAGGTTTTGAGTTTCGCAATGTCTCGTTTGCGTATCCCGGTACGACACGCCGCGTGCTGAAAGACTTCAATATGGTGCTGCGTCCCGGTGAGCGCATCGCATTGATTGGAGAAAACGGGCAAGGCAAGACGACCGTGGTGAAGTTGATTACGCGGCTCTACGATCCGACCGAAGGCCAGATTCTGCTGAATGGCGTCGATCTGCGCGAATACTCGCTGGAAGATCTGCATCGTCATATCGGCGTCATCTTTCAGGATTTTGTGCGTTTCGAGATGACAGCGCGAGAGAACATTGCTGTCGGACGTGTGGACAAGCCCCACACGCAGTTGGAACTTGAGTCCGCCGCGCAGAAGAGCCTCGCAGACACGGTCGTCGGAAAACTTGCGGGTGGCTATGATCAGATGCTCGGCCGCAGATTCGAAGGCGGCGTTGAGCTTTCTGGAGGAGAGTGGCAGAAGATTGCATTAGCAAGAGCTTATCTGCGCGATGCCGAGTTGCTTATACTTGACGAGCCGACAGCGGCTCTTGATGCACGCAGTGAGCTTGAGGTCTTTGAACGCTTTGCTGAGCTCACCGAAGGAAAGATGGCTCTGCTGATCTCGCATCGCTTTTCAACTGTTCGTATGGCAGACCGCATTGTTGTCTTGTCGGGTGGCCGCCTGATTGAGGAAGGTAACCATCAGCAGCTTATGGCGGCGGGCGGCGTCTACGCTGGCATGTTCGAGATGCAGGCGGCTAGTTATAGATAGAGCTCGATTATTTATCTGGAAATCATAGAGGAGAAAAGTTTCGAATGGCGTTGTCCTCAGAAGATACGCATACCTCGCCGCTAACGGCTCCTGTGCAGGAGACGGCGTCCGCGGGGCTCCCGGAAGAACCGGTTACGTCTGAGGCGGATCTGCGCCGAGCAGGCGACGAGCTTGCGCAAAGGTTGCGATCCGGCGGTTCTGTCGAGAGCAGCGAAGATCTCGTGCGTTATCTGGAAGGCTTGCAGTCTCGCTTGAGCAAGTCGGCACCTCAGTGGAAGATCGGCACTTCAACAACTGAGCTGACACCGAAGCTGGAGCTGGTCGAGAGCACACGGATGTTTGAGTCTGTTGTTCCGCGGGGCAGCGGTGGCAAGGAGATGTTTGCGAAATTACCCTTCGTGAACCTGCCGCCCACAGGAAATCTGCCTAGAGTGATTCATGTAGCCAGAGGTTATATTGCGAGCGCAGATGGAATCTGGTCCACGAAATCGCTGACAGCCTTGATCGATCAGTTCCAGCGACATGAAGCGCTGACGCTACGCGAGATTCAACTGTTGCCGGACGCTTTGAAGCTGGCGCAACTGGAGTTCATACTCAATCGCGCCGAAGAGGTTTTTGCAAGCGGCCAGATGCCTCCCATAGAGCAGTCGCCATTCTCCGCTCCAATCCATAGCCTGAGGCGTCTGAATCAGACAGAATGGCACGAGGTTCTGGAGCCGCTGATTGCATTCGATGCCGTGCTTCGTCAGGATCCCGCAGGTGTTTATGCCTCGATGGAAGAGGAGACGCGCGCAGCCTATCAGCTGCGTGTAGCCGAGCTTGCACGTCATGCGGATACCAGTGAGCTGCAAACAACCCAGGTCGCTCTGGACCTTGCGCATATGGCCTCGCGAGCCAGCCACGACGATGCGACGATGGCCCTGCGTAAATCGCACATTGGCTATTATCTGATGGCTGAAGGCCTGCGCGAACTGAAGGCGCGTATTGGCTATCATCCTCCTGCGCTCGAACGCTTGCGAGATATTGTGCGCAGCTACAGCGAGGAGTTCTATATCCTCGGCACCTTTGTGCTGGCCTTGTTGCTGATTACCGCAATCATTCTGCCTCTGGTGCCCCATAACGATTTCTGGTCTGTTATGGCAGCGCTTCTCCTGGCAATGTTGCCTGCAACGCAGGGCGCCGTTGATCTTGTGAACGGAAGTATCTCCGCCCTCATGAAGACAGAAGCACTGCCGAAACTCGATTTCTCAAAGGGTATTCCGAGTGATGCAGCGGCCCTCGTCGTTGTTCCAACCCTGCTATTGCATGAACGCCAGGTGGAAGAGCTGCTGGAAGAGCTGGAAGCGCGCTATCTGTGCAATGAAGATCCAAACCTGCATTTCGCTCTATTGACCGATCTTCCCGATACCTCCATACGCCCGCTCGATCCGGACGAGGGTCCTCTCGTGGATATGGCGGCGCGTGCGATTACTACGTTGAACAAAAAGTATGCAGGACGTAAAGGCGGATCATTCTTTCTCCTGCACCGGCATCGCGTGTTTAACTCGCGTCAAGGCGCATGGATGGGGTGGGAACGTAAGCGCGGCAAGCTGCTTGATCTTAATAAGCTACTTCTTGGCGAACTGGACAGCTTTCCCCGAAAAGTCGGTCCGCTCGCTACGCTGGAGCGCATTCACTACGTCATTACGCTGGATTCAGATACGCAACTCCCTCGAGGAACAGCCGCCCGCATGGTGGGGACGATGGCGCATCCGCTGAATCGTGCGATCATCCATCCACGTCTGCGCATCGTCACAGCTGGATATGGCATTCTGCAACCGCGAGTCGGCGTCAGTGTCTCGTCGGCATCGCGCTCACGTCTCGCGGCTCTCTACTCTGGAGAGACAGGTTTCGATGTCTATGCTCGTGCCGTCTCCGACGCTTACCAGGATCTCTTCGGCGAGGGTATCTTCACAGGCAAAGGCATCTATGATCTGAACGCATTCCATCAGGTGCTCGATCACCGGTTCCCGCGAAACGCTCTGCTTTCGCACGATCTGATCGAGGGGGCCTACGCGCGTGCCGGTCTGGTGTCGGATATCGAAGTCATTGACGATTACCCGTCGCATTATTCGGCGCACACGCGACGTAAACATCGCTGGCTGCGCGGTGATTGGCAGATTCTTCGCTGGCTCTTCAACTCCGTGCCCGATGAATACGGACGCATCGTTCCCAATCCCATCAGTACCATCTCACGCTGGAAAATTCTGGATAATCTGCGTCGCAGCCTGATTGAGCCGGTAGCTTTTCTGTTATTCGTCTTCGGCTGGTTTTTTCTGCCCGGCGGCCCCATGTATTGGACCGCAACCGTACTGTTGCTGGTATTGCTCCCGGGAATCATTCAGTTCGGCTTCAACTTCATTCGAGCCGTATTCAATGGAAGCCTGGCGGTGTTGCGTGATGCATTCGCAACGTTGTGGTCGTCACTCGGCATCACGCTGCTGAATCTGATCTTTCTTCCGCATCACATGTTGCTCTCGCTCGATGCCATCATCCGCTCGCTCAGCCGAACCTATCTTTCGGGGAGGAACCTGCTGGATTGGGAAACTGCCGCTCAGTCTGAATCAGGGAGCAAGCGCGGTTCACTCGATATGTACCTGAAGCTCTCACCCGTCATCGCTTTGACGATTGCTTTAGGTCTCCTTCTGGCAAGACCGCAGGCGCTGCTCGCTGCCGCTCCTGTACTGATCCTGTGGGCGCTCGCCCCCGCGGTCGCTTCATGGTTGAACTCATCACCTCGCTCCGAAGAAGGACCGCTGAAGGCTGTTGACCGGGAATTTCTGGAGAGGCAGGCCCTGTTAATCTGGCGCTATTTCGCTGAATTCGGAGGCCCCGAAAATCACTGGCTGATTCCTGACAATGTCGAAGAGTCTGGCACATTCCAGGTGAGGAAGCTTTCGCCGACGAACCTTGGAATGCTTCTCAACGCGCGGCAAGCAGCCTGCGAGTTTAACTTCATTACGCTCGATGCATTCGCTGAGGCAACGCTTGGCACGCTGAACACCTATGAGCGCCTCGAGAAGATGAACGGCCACATCTATAACTGGTACGACATCGAACGGCTGGAGCCGATCATGCCGAAGATTGTCTCTGCCGTAGATAGCGGAAATCTCGCTGCTTCTTTTTATTCGCTGCACGCCGGTACGTTAGACCTGCTGAAATCACCCCTTTTGCGAGAAGAAGTTTTGCGGCAACAGGTGTTTGGTGCGAAGAGCAAAGCGGGAGATTGGGTTGACGAGGAACGCCGTCGCTCACGAGAAAAAGGGGCAGCATTCATCGAATCCTATGCACCCTGGCTCGATGCGAAGTTCAGCGTGTTGTTGCATCACGCTTCACTCGCCGAGATTCACAAGATTCCTGCGGTAGGTGGAAGCGCAAAATTTGTTGCAGAACTGGAGCGCCGACTAGCCGAATTCTCCGGAGTAAATGCGGATGGCTCCGATCTGGGCCCGCTTGCGGCTGAGTTGCGATCTCTGTTGCCATCGGCGCGAGAGCGGCTCACAAAGCTCATCCATAATCTTCTGGAGATTGCCGAGCGTGCCGATCGTTACGCAAATGCCATGCAGTATGGGTTTCTTCTGGTCGAATCGCGAAAGCTTCTCTCAATCGGGTATGACGGCGTCTCCGGCCAGCTGTACAACGCTTGCTACGATCTGCTGGCATCCGAGGCCCGCATGGCTTTCTTTCTTGCAGTAGCCAAGGGAGATATCGATCAGGAGTCATGGTTCAAGCTCGATCGATCGCATGTTTTGGTCAAAGGACGCGCATGTCTGGTCTCATGGACTGGAACCATGTTCGAGTACATGATGCCTGCGCTCTGGATGCGGTCTTACGCCAATACATTGATCACAAGGTCGCTTGAGTCCGCCGTGCGCATTCAGCGCGATCATGTAAAACATATTCCCTGGGGCATCTCGGAGTCTGGTTTTGCCCAAACGGATCCAGCTGGGAGATATGGATACCAGGCCTGGGGCATTCCACAGCTTGCACTTAAATACGGAGCGCAGGACGGTCCGGTCATCTCGCCCTATTCCACGTTTTTAGCGTTACCGATGCTGCGCGATGCTGCGATTGAAAATCTTCGGCGCATGGAATCGATGAATTGGGTTGGCGACTACGGCTTTTACGAAGCCATCGATTACACCGAAGGGCGCGAGCCGCAGCTCGTGCGCTCATGGATGGCCCACCATCAGGGAATGAGCCTGCTGGCCTTGGCTAACCTTCTGCGCGATTCATGTTTCCAGCGGTGGTTCCATGCAAACGCGATTGTGCGTGCTACAGAACTTTTGCTGCATGAAAAGCCGCTGAGCAAGCAGTCGCGCGAAGCTCTGGAAGAAGCCGCTCCCGCAAAGATTGCAGCTACATCTTGAGGTGTAGCTGCATAGAAATCAATAACTGCGGAACCCCGCCAGCTTCATGGCCTTTGTCGTTTCGGCGTTCTGCATAAAGGTCTTCCACACAAAACTCGTGCGCAGATTCTCTGCCATTAGCAGGCTGATTCCAAGGTCGATACCCAGAACATCGGCGTCATACCACGACAGACTAGGGTGCAAAGCATCGCATGGCCCATAGCGCCCCCAGGCATACTCTCCATATTTCGCTTTGAGCGAACGAAGAACGCGCAAACAGTCTTTCGCTAAAAAAGGCAACGAGCCTGCCGTCGCGCACGGAACAACGGATCCGTCGATGGGACCCATCAGCGGTGGGCCTCCCCACGCGGTGTAGCCATGTATCCAGTCCGATGCTGTAATGCCCCAGTAGTCTTCGCTGTATCCACGATTCAGGCCGAGGCAGAAGGCCTTGTGCGCTCGTACCGCCAGAACGGAGTTCGCGAAGTAATCCGTGTACGCATCGCGCTTCCTGTAGAAGTCAAACCACGCATGCGAGTAGAGATGAATAAATAGAGGATCGTGTCCGCTGATGAAGTTGAACTTGTCGAATCGCACACGCGGCCGGGAAAAGTTATTCCAGTACGAGGGGTCGATCGGATGCGTCGGCGAGCCAATAGCCAGCAGATACAGCATCATCATCTCGGCATAGTGGTCCCAATGCTGCGAAAGAAATCCGGTCGCCGGAAGCCAGCCAAGCGCGAATGTCTTGCTGTTGTTCAGCATCCAGGGCCAGTCGACCCGGTTGTAGATCTGCGTTGCGAGGTCCGTGATCTTCGCGTCCTTGAAATAAGCGCGGCAGGTCAGAACTCCGCAAAGCAGAATTGCCGTGTCGATCGGCGACACCTCGATATTCAAAAGAGGAAGGCCCGTCTTCACATCGTTGAAGTGATAGTAAAAGCCATGCTCCGTCGGCATCGGCCGTAGATGGAACTGCAGCGTTGCGAGCACGCGCCGGCGAATTTTATCGGTAGGAAAATAGCGGCGGCTGTCTGCGATGCAGAGTGCCGTAAGTCCGAAGCCCGTTGCTGCAATGCTGGAAGCAAAGCGTGAATCCATCTGCCCATTGGTAGTTCGATTATTCGCCCGGTCCAGCACCTGCCCTGTTGCGGGATCAGCTTGCTCGTAAAAATAGAGGCACGCCTGGCGCACCATCTCATCAAGGAACGCCGCATCGGCCTCATTCAGTTGCGTCGGATGCGGTTCTGCGAACAGCGGTTGGCTGGCAAACTGAGGCACGGACAAACCTGCGAATGTGCCCGCAAGCAGACGAGTTGCTTCGCGACGCGTGATACCGTGTGTCGGGCCAGCCCTCATGCAGAAGCCACCATCAGGAGATTGAAACCTATCGACACTCGAGTTTATCGCGCCGTCCTGTTCTTTCTGACAATGACAACGGCCAGACCCTGTGGAGGAACCTCGATCGTCAGGTCGCCGTTCTGTAAGGATATTTGTTTGGGAGCCGCTGCCTGTCCTGCCGCGCGAAGGTTCTTAATCTGTTCGCGCGACGGAAAAGCAGGACGGCCCATCGCATCATAGGCTTTGATCACATTGCCGTGGTCCTCATCGACACGCAGAAGGGAACCCTGCGCAGTAGCCGCAACTCCCGCAAGATGCAGATGAAAAACCTTCGACGGCCCGCGACTCGCCGGCGGAGGCGTATACGAGGCTCCCGTTCCATCTGGCGGAGCATAATTCCAAAGCGCAATAGCAAGTGCGCCATCAGGCCGCCGCGTCGCAAGTACAGAGTCCGATGCAACCGGCAACCGTCTGTCGCCCAGTTCATGCAGCATGGCGAATGCGTTATAAGCAGGCTTGGGAATATTGTTTTCCGCAAGGATGCCGAATCCGCCGTAAAACGGAGTTCGCACCACGCCCTGTTCTTCAAAAACGTCTGAGAAGGTCCAGTAGCTCATCCCCTCCGTAAGCCCATCGCACTGACTGATCGTCGTTGCGAGCCATGGTCCCATGTAAATCGTATCGGTCACATTCGGCTCATTGGCATAACTGGCGTTGTACTCGCTGAAGATGAGCGGAGTCGACGGCAGCGGCGAAGCGGCAATCTCATCATGCACTTTGCGAACGGAGCGGCATACCATGCGGTCGCGAGGAATCACTTCATCGCTATGGAAAACATCCTTCGCCGTGTCGTTCGCATAAACATGGCTGGAAGCGAAATCCACTGGTACGTTGTTCTCTTTGCAGTGGCGAAGAAACTCTCCCGTCCACGCCGCCTGTGCTGTCGAGGGCCCACCAACACGCAGCCGATCGCTGACACTCTTCAGTGCCTTCGCCGTATGGTCGTACAGCTCAAAATAAGACGCCTGCGCTGGCTTTCCCGCCCAGAAGTCGATGTTCGGCTCATTCCAAACCTCGAAGTACCACTGCGAAACTTCCTCGATACCGTAGCGCTCCACCAGATGCTTCGCAAACGCTGCGATCATCGCGTCCCATTGCGCATAATCCTTCGGCGGCGAGACATTCTGCTTGTACCAGAACGCGTGCAAAGCTGCCGGATCGGATGCCAGTTTCTTCGGCATAAAACTCAGCTCGACAAAAGGTCTCACACCTTCATCCAGCAAACCGTCATAGATCTGATCGATGTACGAAAAGTTATAAATCCCGGTATTTGTCGACGAGCTCGCAGTTGCATCTTTCATCTGCGCAAACTGAATGGGGCGCCGGTCAGGATCGTAAAGACCGACCTCGTCCATAAAGATGCCGTGAAAGCGTACGGCTTTAATCGCTGTCACTTTTTTTGTCGCCTGCAGATCACGCCGGTAGCTATCGCGCAGTGAAAGGATCGCCCTCCCCGAGCCGAAGATCGTCTCCCAAAAATGAGGAAAGGGTGTGCCCTCTGCATGCGCATCGATAAGAATCGGCTGCTCCCGCTGACCCTGCGCAAGCAGGGGAACAGCGCCTAATAGGAAGTAAGCTGCAACGGAATAGAGTCTCCGCATAAAATTTTCTGGACAGTAGTTGATCATGCTTTGAACGCTGAATTCCTGTTGATCTGTCGTTAAAAAACACTGCCAATTTAGATGCAGCATTAAGCCAGATCAGCGATCTTCTATCGCATGGTCTTTGCTTTTTTGTGGGCCGCAGGGGCCGTCGATTCGCGGATGATCAGCTCCGGCTCCACCTGGACCACATCTGGAATCGCCTCTCCTGCCAGCTTCTTCAGCAGCATCTCCGCAGCAGTACTTCCCATCTGCTGCAGCGGCTGCCGAATCGTCGTAAGGCTCGGAATCTGGTAAGCCGCAGACTGAATATCATCGAAGCCTATAACGGACACATCGTCCGGCACGCGCAACCCGGCCTCATGCAGAGCGCGTATCGTTCCCATCGCCGAAACATCGTTGAAGCAGAGCACCGCAGTGAACGCATGCTTGCTTTGAATCAGCTTGCGAATGCCCGGATAGCTGATCTCTGGCGAATGCGAATCCTTCGAGAGATAGATCATCAGGTCATCATGAATCTCTACGCCCAACTCTTTGGCCGCTTTTAGCGTTGCGATCCAGCGCGTATCCGCGTCCGAGCTGAACGGCTGTCCATGCATAAAAGCAATCTTTTGATGCCCCAGCTTGCGCAAATGTGTCAGCGAGAGCCGCGCCCCGCGTTCTTCATCCAGCAGAACATTCGAGATCCCCGGAAGAGTCGTATGCCCGGCTACAGTGACAGTCGGCAGTGCAGGCGCCGTCTCGAGCAGTGTATCGATCGCCAGAATGCCATCGACTCCACGCAGTCCAAGCAGATTCGGATACGTCGAGACAAGGTCTTTGCGATGGCGATGATGGACCGTGAAGTAAAAATACCCGCGCTGCACCAGCAGATCACCCACTCCCGAAAGAACCTGCGAGTGATATCCCTCACCCAGCTCCGGTAAAAGGATGCCGATCGTCTGCATGCGTTTCCCCTGCAGCGAGCGCGCGATCATGCTGGGGTGATAGTTGAACTTCTGCGCTGCTTCTCGCACGCGCATGCGCGTGGCCTCAGGGATCGCTCTTCCCGGCGTATTATTCAGCACAAACGAGACGGTCGATGGACTTAGCCCCAGGTATTCGCCTAGCATTTTTAGGCTGACCTGACGAGGACGTGCTGGTGGAGAAGGGCGTTTTTTCATACGAGCGCAGACGGCTCCTGTCCAAGCTTATCAACACGTCTGAAAGAAGCGAGCGATAATTTCAGACAATCGGGATCAAGCGAAGAATGGCCAATCGCCCTGTGAAGGAGAGCGAAAGATGAAATGCTTTGTGCGAAATCGGTGTCTGTGGAACCGGAGAAACCTGTTGATCGCGATCGTCGCGGCTCTGTTCCTGCTCTCGACCACACTCCCCGCTACGGCGCAAAAAACACCGGACGTTGCGCCCTCCGCCATGGATCGCGACCTGATGGAGGTCACCGTCCCTCGGCTGCATCAGCTCTACGCGCAGCACCGTTACACCGTAACCCAGGTCACGCAGTGGTATCTGGATCGCATCGCCCGTTATGACGGCACATATCGCGCCCTCCTGTATGTCGACGCAAAAGGAGCACTCGCGCGCGCCGCGCAGGAAGACGCCGAGCCTCCCTCCCAAAAGCACGGTCTGCTATGGGGCGTCCCCATCGTCATCAAAGCCAACACCAGCGTTCAAGGGTGGCTCACCAGTGCCGGATGGAAGGGATACACCTTCGAAGGCAAGCAGTTGATCTCGCCTAAAGACGCACTCGTCGTCAGGCGCCTGCGCGACGCTGGAGCCATCCTGCTTGGCCAAACCAACATGCCCGACTTCGCTGCCAGCGATACCAACATCAGCACTGCCGGCGGACGCACCGGCGACGCCTATGACGTACGCTTCTCCCCAGGAGGCTCTTCAGGGGGAACCGCCACTGCCGTCGCAGCAAACTTCGCCGTCCTCGGCACCGGCACCGATACCGCCAATTCCATCCGCCAGCCTGCCGCCAACAACAGCCTCGTCGGCTTCCTTCCCACACGCGGACTCACCAGTATCGCAGGCATCCATCCTCTGGACTGGTTGCGCGACAACACCGGCCCGCTCGCACGCGATGTCACAAGCGCAGCCATCGCGCTCGAAGTCATGCAGGCCGAAGACCCGCTCGATCCCTGGACGAAGGGCTCCTCTGCAAAAGCCGAACGAGGACCGTATACGAAATACCTCAACCCCGGCGCACTCAAAGGCAAACGCTTCGCTGTCCCCTGGTTCATTCTCGAAGGTTCGCCGTCTGTCTATCGTGGCCAGCCCGACGCGCCACCATTCGATGGCGGTGTCGTTCCGGAAACGCGCGCCGCCTTCATGAAAGCAATTGACCAGATGCGCGCTGCCGGTGCGACTGTCATCATCGACAAACAGATCCTACCCGAAAGTTTCTTCATCACCGCGCGCCGCATGAACACCCGCCCCTATCGCCGCGAAGGCGTCGACCTCTTTCTCCGCGACTTCGGCCCCTCCTCATACCACTCCGTTGCGGAGTATGAGTCCGCAACCGGGCAGCAGTTTCCTCCCTTCATGATCGGTGGCATCCGCCCTGGTAAAGACACCGGCGGGCCTCTTGAACAACGCAGCATCGACAACGATCCCAATCGCGACAGCAACTACTACGGACCGCAGAAAGAGGCCCTCGCCATCTATGAGGACACGTTGAAGAAGTGGCATCTCGACGGCTTCGTGTACCCCGCCCTTCAGATCCCCACCTACGACGAGACCCTGCCCGGAGCCTCGAAAGCAGGCCCATACAGCGAAACCGGATGGGTCAACCGCATCGGTGTCCCCGCTGTCTCCATCCCCGGAGGGTTCTACGCCAACGGTCTCCCATTCGGACTCGAGATCTCCGGCATCCGTTGGCACGATGGCGATCTGCTGGGCTATGCCTACGCCTACCAGCAGGCCACGCACAATCGCCATCTTCCCGAACTGGTCGAGCAGGCGAAGCAGTAACGGGCACGATTTCCACAGAAATTCTGTCAAGCCCTGTTTTGCCCTATCCCGTTTGTAATCAGATAGATGTATTTGCGCATTCACCCCGTCCCATTCGCTATACTGGTTATAGAGGTCAAACAAAGAACCCCTTGGCATGGCTCAGGGGTTTCTCCTTTAGAATCAATATTTTTAGTTCTAACTCGTTTCGTTTCTATATTTTGCCTTGTTGAAATCTTGCAACATGCTGCAAATAAATGCCTTAGCCAGATACCACCAGGGGGGTGGAGTCGCTATGGAGTGGGGCAAAGCTCTTCGGTCGGCTGTCTGATACAAAAGACAATATAGAGAGACGAAGAGATTGTTTCGCAATGCGGCTGGAACGTCGCTTCCGTATCGAGCGAATCCTCGGAAATATAATCTCTATTGGAATCTGGGAGTTGCGGCTTGAGGGTTGCGCTTTTTATCACCTGTTACAACGACACGCTCTTCCCCTCTACCGGAAAAGCCGTAGTCAAAGTGCTCGAACGGCTTGGACACACGGTCGAGTTTCCGGCTGGCCAAACCTGCTGCGGTCAGATGCACTGGAACACCGGTTATCAGGTGGAAGCTCTGCCGCTCCTGCCGCGCTTCCTCTCGCAGTTCGAGCATGCCGAAGCCGTCGTCGTTCCGTCATCGTCCTGCGTCGCCATGATGCGAGAGCACTATCCCCTCATGGCCGAGCGCATCGCCTCCGAAGGAGGCGATGCCTCTCTGCCGCACCGTGTCGCTGAATTATTGCCGCGCGTCTGGGAGTTCTCCGAGTTCCTCAGTAAAAAACTCGGCCTCACCGATGTCGGCGCCTACTATCCGCATCGCGTCACGTATCACGCAAGCTGCCACGGTCTTCGCTCGCTAGGCCTCGGCGATGGCCCCACAAGTCTGCTCAAAGCAGTGCGCGGACTTGATCTCGTCGAGATTTCCAATCTCGAACAATGCTGCGGCTTCGGCGGAACCTTCGCTGTAAAAAATGCAGATGTCTCCAGTGCCATGCTCGCTGAAAAATCGCGCGCCGTCCTGAATACAGGCGCCGAAGAATGCACCGCATGCGACAACTCGTGCCTCATGCACATTCAGGGAGCGCTTCACCGCCAGCGAACCGGCGTCAATACACGCCACATCGCCGAAATCCTCGCGCACACCGAAGAGGATGAGCTCGACGCTGTTCAAGCTGAGGTCAAGCTATGAGCCGCGTCCCTCTCGACCCTCGCACTGCGCCAACTTTTCAGCAGGCAGCGAAGACGCTTCTGGGTGACGCGCAGCTACGCAAAAATGTTCGCCACGCTACCGACGTTATTCAGGCCAAGCGTCGCAAGCTCGTCGAAGAAAAGCAGGATTGGCAGCAGCTTCGCGAAAGCGCGCGCCAGATTCGTGCCCATTCGCTTCAGCATCTCGATGTCTATCTCGAAGAGTTTGAGCGCAACTTCACGCGCGCAGGAGGAGTCGTTCATTGGGCGCGTGACGCGCGCGAGGCACAGAGCATCGTTGTCGGTCTGGTAAAGCAGCTTGGCGCAAACGAAGTCATCAAGATCAAATCGATGACGACCGAGGAGATTCATCTCAATAACGCTCTCGAAGAGTCGGGCATTCGCGCCTACGAGACCGATCTGGCCGAACTGATTATCCAGCTTGGCGAAGATCAACCCTCACATATCGTTGTTCCCGCGCTGCACAAGAATCGCGCTCAGATTCGTGAGATCTTTCGCAAAGCGATGGATCTTCCCGATCTTGGCGACAAGCCAGCCGACCTCGCCGACGCAGCACGCAGGTTTCTCCGCGAGAAGTTCCTCCGCGTAAAGACAGCAGTAAGCGGAGCCAACTTCCTCATCGCCGAGACTGGCGGAATCTGCATCGTCGAAAGCGAAGGCAATGGCCGCATGTGCCTTACCTTACCCGAGACGCTGATTTCAGTCGTTGGGATTGAGAAGGTCATTCCGCGTTGGAGCGATCTTGAGGCGCTGGTTCAGCTTCTCCCACGCTCCGCAACGGGCGAGCGCATGAACCCCTACAGTTCCTTCTGGAGCGGTATTCATCCCGGCGACGGCCCGCAGACAATGCACGTTGTCCTCCTCGATAACGGCCGCACCGATGTTCTCGCCGACGCTGAAGGAAGGCAGACCTTGCAGTGCATCCGTTGCGGAGCCTGCCAAAACGCCTGTCCCGTTTACCGTCAGACCGGCGGTCACGCGTACGGGAGCGTCTATGCCGGACCGATCGGAGCCATCCTTACGCCGCAGCTGATGCACATGGATCACTCGCAGACACTGCCTTATGCCTCGTCGTTGTGCGGAGCCTGCTACGAGGTTTGCCCGGTCAAGATCAACATCCCCGAAGTCCTCATCCACCTCCGCAACAAGGTTGTTGAGCAGAACGGATGGTACGCGCCCGAGAGCCTCGCGATGAAGGCGGTAGCATTCGTCTTTCGTTCAGAACGCCGCTTTCGCGCCGCGCAGAGACTGGGCCGCATAGCAGAGTCGCCTCTCGTTAAAAGAGAGAAGTCGACGTTCCCCATTCTCGATCAGGAAGAAGCCACAAAGTCCGGCTGGATTGGCTGGCTTCCCGGACTTCTCGGCGGATGGACCGACACGCGCGACCTGCAGGCCATGCCAAAAGAGACCTTCCGCGACTGGTGGGAAAAGCGAGGTAAAGCATGAGCACCGCGCGTGAAGTGATCCTCAACCGCATACGAGTCGCCAAGGGAACCTCACCGGCGGAGGCAGTAAACCAGTCATACAGCAGCATCCAGCGGGACTATCAATCCGTAGCGAGCTTCTCGCGCGAAAAGATACTCCATCTCTTTGAAGATCGTCTTCGCGATTACGATGCAAATGTCTATTGTGTCGATAGCCAGCAGGTCGCTTCTACTGTAGCTGCTGTCCTCCGTGATCGAAATATTCAGCGTGTGCTGGTCCCTGAAGGGCTGCCCGCAGAATGGCAGGTTGGAGCAGAGTTCATTGTCGATCGTGGATTTACTCCGACTGAGCTTGATCAATTCACCTCAGTGATGACGACAGCAACACTTGGCATCGCTGAGACCGGAACCATCGTTTTGCAAACTTTGCCGGGCCAGGGAAGACGAGCCATCACTCTCGTGCCCGATTATCATCTCTGCATTCTGCCTGCGAGCAAGGTCGTGGAGACCGTTGTTGAAGGAATGCATATTCTGGAGGCAACAAAGAATCTACCGACGACGTTCTTCAGCGGTCCTTCCGCTACCGCGGATATTGAGATGACCCGCATTAAAGGAGTTCACGGGCCAAGGTTTGTTGACGTGGTGATAGCCCTATAGAGCTGTGCACTTGTCTTGAAAATGCGGCAATCCAGGATAGTTAGTTTTCTGAAATATATTCGCTTAGAGAGTCTTCTACGATGAAGCGATCTAATTCAATTTTCTTCTGGTTGCTTACTATCCATACTTGAAAAAGAGATGTGCTTAAAACCGTTCGATTGAATGGACCAAGCTCACCCGCCTGAATGATATGCCCATAAGGGTCCATCTTCGAGAGGTAGAGTAAATGTCCGCTGTTATTCACAACCTGCAGTTCCGCAGGAACGGGATTCATAGAAGAGATCGCTAGTTTGGAGACGCTTCTTGCCCGCATAACGGTGACGGCTTTAGGCCTTTCAATACCTTCATAAAGCTGGTGGAGCAGCAGATAGCCGCCACGGTCGTAGCTTTTTAAGGCTTCGACTCCACTCTCAGGACATATCTGAGATGTGTCTGGGCAATTGCCTCTTCCGCCGAAATACCATGCTGAAAGTTGTGACCAGTATTCCTGAGCATCGACACCAGCCTCAAGCCCGTTCCATAAATGCTGCGTTCGTGTACTCTGAAATTGAGCTTGAATGTTCCTTCTCATTGCCGAATCAAATCCATACAACATCATGCTTAATGCTATTTGGCTCGTACATTGATTCAGCATCGTACGTTCATCCTCAGTTTCAAAGCACACACGATATAAGCCAGGCTGAAATAAAGAGCGGTTCGAAGAATTACTTTCGTCTTTCCCGCTAAGCTCTGGAAGCAGAGACATTGCTTCGCCTATAGCTACAACATGTAGCTCAACTCCTCGCTGCGCCATGTTCTGTTGAAGAGAATCCGATTTCGATAGAAGTTGTTTTGCCCGATTGCAAATAGTAAGGATGGAATCGTCGCGTAGATGAGCACTCCCGCGAACAGTGATTCCGCCGCAATGCATTGCCTTCACGTAAAAGCCAAATATAGGAGGATTTATGCGGTCGATAGCATCCATTTCGCTTGGATTTTGAGCATGAATTGAGATTCCTAAGGACAGAATAGAAATCGATACAAGTATTGGCAGAGAAAAGTACAACTGCCAAGTAGTAGTTTTTACAAGTATTTGCATGGATAACTTGCATGGCATGGTATGGATCATAGGCTTGTTCCGAAAAATCGCATGATGACGAATATGTCAAGCCAGTTACAACGTTAGTTGTATGTCAGTTCGTTGAGTTGGCGGCCTAGTATCTAGCCGGTAACCAGTTCGGGTTGGTGTGTTTTGTGCATCAACTACAACCTAATTTCCGCGTCGCAGGCTATGCCAGCAGGCCTTAGCCATCGATGCATATCCTATGACGCCGAACAGAGCAGTTATTCGGAGTATCCCTATGTTGAGAAGTAAGAATAGTATTCTGCTTTGCATTTGCGCATGTGCGACCTTGTTTATACCTGCCTCCGCAGCATTCTCCCAGGCACTGAATTCCAACACAGCCAGCGTTGTATTGACTGCGACACTAGGCGAAACGTTGACAATTTCGGCAACGCCAGGCGCAGTAAACTTTTCTCTTGTTTCAGGTGGTGTCGCGACCGGTAGCGCCCCAGTCGCGATCACAACAACCTGGGTTCTCGGTGCCAGCCGGGCAAATGTTGTTTTGGATGCATATTTCTCCAGTACCGCTGCTCTAACCTTCGCAGGTCCTCCGGCCTCAAACATTCCAACTTCGGCAGTGCTTGGGCAGATGACGACGGGCACTCCCACAACGTTTACACCATTTACTCAGACTGCGGCACTTGGTACCGCTGGTGCCGGCCTTACTTTATTTACGCAGTCGCTTAGTTCTGTAAACAGGGCATCGACGCGAACGGATAATCTAAATCTGGAGATAGACCTTTCGTCGTTACCACAGCTACCTTCTGCAACGTATACAGGTACTCTCACAATTCAAGCGCAAGCTCTGTAAATGGAGCTTTGTTGGCTAAAAGGTCGATGAATGAGTCGATCCGCTGAATTCAGGAGACTTGTCTATGTATCGAAAACCCATCTTCTATCTGCTCCTGCTCATGGCTGGAAGTGCGCTCGCGCAGAGCGTTCAACCTGTGATCGTTGAGTACAAAGGGAAAGCAGACGGAAAAATTGCCCTAACGAATAACTCATCGTCACCTATGGTGGTGGTGTTGGAGCCCAAGAGCTTCAACATCACCCCGGAGGGGAAGGGAATCTATCGCGATTTGGATAGCTCCATTCATGTGGACCTCTCGTCCATGAGCGTCAAGCTGCAACCTCAACAGACCTATTATGTCTTCTATAAGGCCACCGCGGATAAGCTGCCAGCATGGTTCACAATTTATGCTACGTTCTCTTCTCCAAAACATAGCGATGGACTTGATGTACGGCTGATGCTGCCGCATACCGTGTACCTCTATCAAAAGCAACCGATGCTGGAAGCGAATGTTCAAGTGAAGGATCTGTCTTATGACGGTGAGACACGTCAGCTTACCTGCACGATAGAAAACGATAGTGCGGAGCTCACTAGAATTCAGTCCGTTCGTGCACTGGGCGATCATGCTTCGGGTGATTTGTCGGGGTTCCCACTGCTGCCCGGGGGCTATCGGCATATCCAAATGGATTGGAAGTCGAATTCTCCACCATCTGAGATCGATTTTCGCTTTGAGCATTTCAACGTAAAACGTTCGGTTGCCACAGCGAGAAATTGAAGTGCGCTTCATGTCCCCTGTTCAGGTGAAAAAAAAGGCCGTGATCCTTTTAAGCGTAATTGCTTGTGTGGCTCCATTGAGCGCGCAAGTGATTGAGCTAGGAGGCGGCACTTCCACTTTGTTCCAGTCGCAGGGTGGAGAGGTGACAGTGCGTGGCAAGGGGTATAGTGCAGCTACAGGTGGAGGCATGATCAATGGAAAATTCTATGGCGGCGCTCAATTTGTGAAAGCGTTCGAGAGCGCCTCTCTGACAGCAGGAACGGACAATGTAACGTTTGATCTCCCAACCGATATCTTTCAGGGAGGGCACTATTTGACCGTAGTCGGGTTGGGTTTGCGGAAGAAGATAAGTAATGCAGATGTTTATGGTTTTATAGGGGAGACGTCAACGAGCTTCAATAGCCCTTTCTTTACGGGGACCAGCGCGGAAAAACCCGCTGTCATTCTGTTTGCTTCGGGCAAAGTGAGTCCTCAGTGGACAGCGGCGACTCGCGTTATTATCCCTAACTCGTTCCGCGCCACGATTATCCATAGCATGGCATACGATGCAGGCGATGGCGTACAGTTTGCTCTTTCCGGTGGCCTGGGGACCGGACAGCTTTACTTCGCATCCAGCCTTTCAATTGAGCGAAAGAAGTACGATCTCAAAGCTGCGTACATCGAATCATCATCGCAGTTTAGGCGTGCCAATATAGCCGTACCATTAACTGCAGAGCCAGATCGCGACAATGTTCTGTTTACTTATCGGCCCACGTCTTGGGCGAGCTTTACAGCAGGCAGGCAGAATTATTTAACGCCAATTTATCAATCTTCAAATACGATTCGCAGCACTGTAAATCAAGGATCCGCGAGTATCCAGGTGTTGGGTTCGGGGCTTACCGCCTCAATCTTCCAATCCAAATATGGAGGGGGAGAGAACATCGCAACAGCCTATTCTGCTAGCCGCTCCATCAGATCGCGTATCTATGCGCAGGCATCCTATCTTGTTAGTAATCCCGAAAATTCGCCTAAAACCGCCTCTGTTGTTGGTAATGTTCAGGAAAATTTGACGCCGCGTTGGAGCATTTCTCAGATGTTCAATACAACTAATGGTCAAAAAGCTTTTGGGTGTGGCGCATCGTTCCTTTCAAATCTGGCCACACTGAGTGCGAACTACCAAACTTTTTACGTGCCTGCGCGAATTAATGCACCTTTTGAAGAAGCTCTTATCGTGAATGCCCAGATCAATATCTTAGGACGCTTGAGTTTAAATGGTGGGACATTTGTCGCTCCTGACGGAAGCCTTCTCTATACTGCCGGGGGAAAGGGGACGATCTCTCGTGAGGTGGCGACAAGAGGAGCAGTGGGGATGCGCAGCGCCATTGGCGACATGGTGATACGTGGCAGGGTTGTAGATATTGATGGTCAGCCAATCATGGGAGCAGCACTACTGGTAGACCAGCTTTCTGTTTATACAGACTCGCAAGGATACTTCTATGTTCATGAACGCAAACCTCGCCTTCATCCGTTTACGGTTTTGATTGATCAATTTCTGGATGGCAGTCTCTATAAAGTAGTTTCCTCTCCGAATGAGGTTAGAAGCAGTTCCAATAGCCAAACCGAGACACTCGTGGTGGTTCAACGAGTAATCGTTGCGAGGTCGTAACAATGCATTTTTCACGCTTGGCTGGGGTGTTAGTGGGGTGCTTGCTAAGTGTAGAAGCGGGCGGACAGACAAGAAATATCGGAGCTCTGCGGCCAAATCCACGTATTACGATTGGGGACACCATCACAGTAACGGCATCTCCGGGAACCGTGAATTTTGCTCTTGTATCGCGTGGTGTAGCCCAAGGGACAAGCTCTATTACAGTAACGACTGTATGGTCGGGGATCAGTTTGCTGTCATCGCTCGATCTCTATGCATTTTTCTCAAGCTCCACTGCAGCACTCTCAGGAGGAAGCCCCGTTGTGCATATTCCTTCAGCCAACGTTTTAGGGAAAGATACTGCAGGCTTGCCAACAGGATTTACACCCTTTACGCAAGGAACACCCACTGCCGGGGCAAGTCTTCACCTGTATTCAACAAGCGCAATACTAAGTCTTGGGGGCAGCCACGTAGACAATCTTACCTTGGAGATTGATCTCACGAGTATCCCGCAGCTCCCAGCCGGGACCTATTCAGGAGTCCTGATGCTTCAAGCGCAAGCATTTTAATTTTCTTTCTTCGCATCCTACCTTAGAGCAAATTTATGCATCCGTTGATGATGGGGTTTCTTGCATCGATTGTGCAAGTCGCTCGTCCCCTCCAACTGTTCGCTTTTGATTTGGTTCTCTGAATTAGGGAGTAGGTGTTGCTTCGCGTGTTTTATTCGCCTTCTATCAGGAGGAGGGGTAAAGAAGCGAACGCAACGCATATAAACCACTAACCGAGCAGGAGAAAACGGTCGTGTAAGCAGGGCCGCTCCTCTTTCAGGAGCCGCGATGAAGACGCAACAAGCTATTCCTTTCTACGTGTACTCAAAGTGCACTTTAGCCCTCGCTATCTTTACCTGCGTACTCCTTCCAGCGCGCCTCGCCTATGCCCAATATCGCGCTGGCTTGCAGGGGACGGTGACCGATTCCACGGGAGCCGTTGTACCGGGAGCAACAATAACGATTCTCGATAGAGAGACAAATCAATCTCAGTCCGTAAAGACTGATGGTGCGGGTACCTACACATTTAACCGTCTGGCTCCAGCCTCGTACTCAGTTTCTATTGATGCGCAAGGATTCGCGAAGAAGACCATTGATGAGGTTAAGATCTCAGGTGAGATACTGCAGGGACTCAATATCACTCTTGAAGCAGCTGGGTCTTCGCAATCCATCACGGTGACGGATAATTCGCCAGCAATCAATACTTCGACTGCAACCATTTCGGCGACTATCTCGAGCGGAGAGCTGCAGTCGCTTCCTTCTTCAAATCGTGACCCTTATCAACTACTAAGGCTTACTCCTGGGGCGCTTGGTGATGGTGCACAAAGTGGTGCCGGAGGAAGTTTCTCCTCTCCCGGTAACGGCGGCATTGGTGGAAGCTCTGCTACAGGAAGTATTTTCCAAGTAGAGAACCGCGCACAGACTCAGGCTAACGGAGTTCGCACCTCAGGCAATTCTTTTCAGATTGATGGAAGCCAAGTGAATTCTCTGGCATGGGGTGGTGGGGCTGTCATTACGCCGAATCAGGAATCAGTCAAAGAGGTTCAAACGCAAACTAGTCCTTATGATGCAACTTATGGACGCAATAGTGGCGCTCAGGTTCTGGTGGTATCCAAGAATGGCACCAATCAAATCCACGGCAGTGCGTTTTTCAAATTTCATCGTCCGGGTTTGAACGCCTATCAACGCTATAACGGACCAACAGATAGTCCCCAGCGAGATAACAATCGATTCAATCAAATTGGAGGTAGTATCGGCGGCCCTGTCTGGAAAGATCATATATTCGCCTTCTTCTCCTACGAGGAGTTGCGTAATAGCAGCCTTACTCCCGGAGCAGATTGGTATGAAACCCCAGCCTTTGATCAGATGGCTTCTCAAACAAAGAATGGAATCTCAGGAGCAATTGCAGGTTACCCGGGAGAAAGCGTGAATTTTAAGTCAGTTGCCTCGGGAGCCAATTGTGCTTTTGTTGGCCTTAGTCCGGCTTACTGTCGTGATGTCCCCTATATGGGAGGTACGGCTCTCGATCTCGGTTCACCTTTGAAAACCGCTCTGGGAACGACAGATCCAACCTATATCGACAACGCTCATCCCGGCATAGGAGGAGGATTCGATGGTGTCCCCGATGTATTTCGCGTAAATTGGCTCAATCCCACACGCAATACGGCGCAACAGTACAACGGACGTCTCGATTGGCAGCTCAACCCACGTGACTTGGTGGCCTACACGATTTACTGGGTACCAACGTCTACAACTTCTTTTAATGGGCCAAATCGTACGGCCAATTTGTGGCATTCCGACAGGCTGGCTTACTCTCACGCCACGCTTTGGAATCACATCTTCACTCCTACACTCCTTAATGAGTTCCGCCTTAATGGTGTGCGTTGGTATTTCAACGAAGTCGCTTCGAATCCGCAAGAGCCATTCGGTCTCCCGCAGGGACATATCGACAACATGGGCGGCATAAGCAACCTGCAGTACTTCGGCGCGCCTGGTCCGGGAAATTTCGCACAGACTACGTACAACATACGAGATACCATGACGAAGACCTGGGGCTCGCATAATATCCGCTTCGGCTTTGACGGCTATCGCGAGCTCGATAACGATACGCAAACAGGCTCAGCTATTCCCTCGTACACTTTCCGAAATCTATGGGAGTTTGCTAATGACAAGCCCCGGCTCGAAACCGGCTCCTTCGATCCACGCACTGGGGCGCCAACCTCTGCTACGAAGCACATCCGTTCCAATATTTATGCCGGTTATATCCAGGACGATTGGCGCCTCAACGCCAACCTCACTCTCAACGCCGGCCTGCGCTGGGAATACTTTACGCCAATTACTGAGAAGGATGGAAATATCAGCAACGTTGTACTTGGAACTGGCGCTCAGACACTCACTGGTGCCTATATCAAGACGGGTGGTGATCTTTTTGCAACCGGCAAAAATAATTGGGGTCCCCAATTCGGCTTTGCTTATAGTGTGAATCCAAATTCAACACATCTGTTCGTTGTCCGTGGAGGCTTTGGCATTGCCTACAACCGTATGCAGGAAGCGATCACCCTTAATGGGCGCTCGAATCCGCCATTGGTAACGACCCTCAACGCGACATGTACCGATACCGCGCTTACCAACTGCCCGGGGGTCCTTTATGCAGCCTCAAGCAGCGCCACGAATATTAACGGCTATCCGTCCAACCCAGCCGCAAAGGTTTCCTTTGGAGCCAACGGCCTACCAACCAGCGGCGCTCCAATTAATCTCCAGGCCATTCAGCAGAATCTGCCAACACCAATGACATACAAAACTTCGCTTGGTACTGAATACGCTGTTAGCCAGCACTGGATTGTTAGTGTCGGCTATCAGGGCAGTATTTCACGCCATTACACACGGCAGACCAATCTCAACTGGATTTACTATCCCAACCTGAATCCTACTGTTAGTTCATTCGCTTATTACTTAAATGATGTCAGCGCAAGCTCACATGCCCTACTGGCCGAAGCCAAGCATACGTTCTCGCGCAGCTTCTCGCTAAACGCTCAGTATCGATGGGGCAAGATCATGGATACAGGGTCGCAAGATTACTATGTCAGCCAGTATCCGTACGATAACCGCTATGCTTATGGGCCCGCCGATTACAACGTAGCACAGAATATGAAACTATTCGGCACCTGGTCCCCGAAGCTCTTTGCAAAGAACAGAATCATGGAGGATATCTTCGGAGGAATCCAGCTCAGTGGCATCATTCAGTATCACACCGGCTTTCCGTGGACACCTGTTTACAGCAACACGCAATGTAATGTCGTCTTTATTGGAAGTGGCTATTGCAACCTGCGTCCTGCGGCACAAATTGCCAAAGGTAGCGGCGACACAAGCAACAGTACATTTAAGCGTCCTGGCGGAGCGTTTCCGAATGGCGGCCTAGCATATTTTACTGCTCCAATTGTTCCCGCTACCGGAGCGCCTCCGCCCCCGGGGGTAGGCCGCAACAGCTTGCGCGGGCCGAACTACTTCGACACCGATATGGATGCACAAAAAACTTTCGGCATTCCCCGTACTCGCATCTTCGGCGATAGCGCTGGGTTGACGGTGAGGGCGATGTTCTTCAACATTTTTAATCAAACCAACCTGACTCCCTTTGATGCGAATGGCAATTCTGCAGGAAACCAGGGTGGAGCTGATTCAAATATCCAAATTACCTCGCCGAACTTTGGTAGATCAAGCGGTGCTCTTGGGGCTCGAGTCATCGAGTTTCAGGGACGCTTCAGCTTCTAATGACTGTAAAGTCTTGCCCCGAAGGAGCGCTTTGGCTATGGAGCGCTCCTTCTTCATATCTGTACCAGGGGAGCGATCATGCGCTGTTTTTTGCGAGCATTTTCTGCTTTAGCCCTTCTTCTGCTTATCGCATCTAAGTTAGGAGCGCAGGAGCACATCGTGATCGATGCGAACTCTTCTGGTACTCCATTTCCCCACTTCTGGGAGCAGATGTTTGGCTCCGGCCGCGCGATTCTTTCGCTGCGCGAGAGTTATCGCAGCGATCTACGCGCTGTAAAACAGATTACGAATTTTCGCTATGTCCGCTTTCATGCGATCCTTCATGACGAGGTGGGTGTCTACAACGAGGACGAGCATGGGAATCCTGTCTATAATTTTGCATACGTTGATCAGATATACGATGGTTTGCTCGCCAACGGCGTTCGCCCTGTAGTTGAAATTAGTTTTATGCCGAAGAAACTCGCCTTCAATCCTGATGCATTACATCCCTTCTGGTATAAGCCCAATGTCTCTCCTCCAAAGTCAATAGAAAGATGGGATGACCTTATTACTGCATTTGCTCATCACTTAGTAGAACGTTATGGCATTGAAGAAATCTCTCAGTGGTACTTCGAGGTGTGGAATGAGCCGAACATCGATTTTTGGGGCGGCATTCCAAGGCAACGCAGTTATTTCGAACTGTATGACCACACGGCGAGAGATTTGAAGGCGGTCGATCCTCGACTGCGTGTTGGCGGGCCTGCTACTGCGGCCGCTCAGTGGATAGATGCCTTTCTGAAACATGCGGCAGACAAAAATATCCCTGTCGATTTTGTATCAACTCATGGTTATGCCGATGACACCGTTGAAAACATGTTTGGAACGAACGAAGAGATTCCAATGAGCAAACGTGTCTGCCGCGCTATCGCAAAGGTGAGAGGGCAGATGAAGTCGGCCGGCAAGATTAATATGCCGTTGTTCTGGACGGAGTGGAATGTATCGGGAATGAATAAGGTACGTGATACCACCTATGTCGGAGCTGCTTTAGCGAACACGATAAGGCAGTGCGATGGTATGGTCGACATGATGTCCTTCTGGACATTTTCTGATGTGTTTGAAGAAGGTGGTCCTGGGCCGCAGCCATTTATTGGTCAATTCGGTTTGCGTGCAGAGTTTGGAATCAATAAACCGAGTTACTATGCATTCGCTCTGCTCCATATGCTTGGAGATCGGCGTATTTCGAATCCATCACCGAATGCGATTGTGACGAAAGACGCGAACGGCATGCTCTCCATTGCTGTATGGAACCTGGCAGAGCCTGACTCTGGACCAGAGAATCCAGCGCACACCCGTACGATTATGCTCTCCATAGACGGTGTCACTCCTATCGCAAGAGCCACCATACAACGAGTCGATAACGAGCATAGTAACGTACTTCCAATTTATGCGGCGATGGGAAAGCCGAAGTATCCCTCTCCTTCCCAGGTTGATCAGATGAATAGGGAAACATCTCTGCAAAAACCTGAGGTTGTGCATCTTGATAAAGGGCAGCTCGCAATACAGCTTGAACCGAACGCGTTAGCCTTGATCAAAATTTCTCCAAAATAACAAAGCCAGCCTTGAGCTGGCTTTGTTATTGAGCTTGGAGCACCGAGAGGGAATTGAACCCTCGAATACTGGTTTTGCAGACCAGCGCGTTAGCCACTTCGCCATCGGTGCATCTGGCCCCGCAAGAATAACTGCGGAGTTTGTAAAGATTATCTTACTTCGGCTGGGTTGTCGTGCGGAGATATGGTTTCAGCGTCTTATATCCCGGGAAGATCTTATCCGCCTCATCGTTGGAAACCGCTCCAGTGATGATGACATCGTCGCCCTGCTTCCAGTTTGCTGGCGTAGCCACCTTGTGCTTTGCCGTCAGCTGCATGGAATCCAGAACCCGAATAATTTCATCGAAGTTGCGTCCCGTTGTCATCGGATATGCCAGAGTGAGCTTGATTCGCTTATCGGGGCCAACTACAAAGACCATGCGCACAGTCGCATTGTCGACAGGCGTACGTCCTTCACAGCTGTCGCCAGCATCGCCCGGCAGCATGTCATATAGCTTCGCAACCTTCAACTCCGTATCGCCAATGACAGGGAAGTTTACGGGCGACCCGGTGACCTCTTCGATATCCTTTGCCCACTTACCATGATTCTCGACCGGATCGACACTCAGGCCAATTACCTTGGCGCCGCGTGCTGCGAACTGACTCTCGAGCGATCCAACAGCACCCAACTCCGTTGTGCACACGGGGGTAAAGTCCTTAGGATGCGAGAACAGGACTGCCCAGCTGTCGCCGATCCACTCGTGGAAACGAATCGTGCCGTGGGTTGTCTCTGCGGTAAAGTCTGGAGCTACATCGTTGATCCGGAGTGACATAGGATGTGCGTACCTTTCGGGGATTCATACCCATTTTTAGAATGTATCTATCGTGCGAATGAAAAACCCACCCGCTATGTGGGTGGGTGGGTTCCGCTACTCGAAGATGCTTACTTCGATCTGCTTATCCACGCACCCCCCACCGGGTCGCAGCAACAGCAGCAGCGCATCGAGGTCGTGTTGGGCATGATCATCATGGATTCAAAAATCTTTGTACCGCAGCTAGCTAAGCTAGCATCAAGCTGATTGGCCCGATTGCGGTCTATAGAAAACATAAGTCTCGGAGTTCCGTATGTCAAATCTGCCCCCTGTTGCAGCTCCTCCAACCACCGCACACGTTGCTTATGACTATGCCCTAACCGATGTCTTCGCCGAGCGACCCCTTGAAGGCAACCAGCTTGCGATCTTTACCGATGCTCGCGGACTCACCGACACGGAGATGCAGTCACTTGCTCGCGAAACTAATCTTTCCGAGACGACCTTCATCCTTCCCCGCGATCCCGAGGCTGAGCACCACCACGGCGTGCGTGTTCGTATTTTTACGACTGCTGAAGAACTCCCCTTCGCCGGACATCCCACTCTCGGTACAGCTAGCTGGCTCTACTGGCATCATCCCTGGCTGCGTGCTGCCGAAGAGATCGTGCTCGATCTGAATGTCGGCCCAATTCCTGTTCGCTTCACTCCTTCAAAGCCTGGCGAGCAAGGCGTTTTCGCAACGATGCGGCAGAACGATCCCATCTTTGGTGAGATACAAGATCACGCCACGGTCGCAAAGGTTCTTCAAATCTCAGTCGATGACCTCGATCCAGCTCTGCCCATACAGACAGTCAGTACGGGCAATCCTTTTTGCATCGTTCCACTGAAATCTCTCGCTGCGTCTGCGCAACTTCGCGTGCCGCAGACGCAGCAAGTCAGTGAATACCTCCGCCATAACAAAGCAAAGTTTTTCTATTTTCTTACGCGGGCTGAGAGCGGATCAGGTGCTGACTGGCACGCCCGCATGCAGTTCTATAACGGCGAAGACCCCGCTACAGGTTCGGCAGCTGGCCCATCCATAGCGTGGTTGGTGAAGCACGGCGTAGTGGAAAGTGAACGGCGCATCGTCATCGAGCAGGGTGTCGAGATGCTTCGTCCAAGCCGCCTATACGTCTCTGCTGCCCGAGTTGGTGACAAAGTCACAAATGTGTTCGTGGGAGGGCGCACCATTCCTGTTGCAATGGGACGCTTTTTCCTGCCGTGATGCACGCGATTTCAACAGAGCTCTTATGTGAATCACCAATGAATTCGCGCTGATTCGCAATTCGGTGGATGTGCAAGTCCAAATCTCTTTCCTTTTCGCCCTAACTTCGCCATTGCGTTGGCGCTCAACTCTTCATACTCTTGGCAAGCGTTAACGATGTTGTGCACGTAACGTGCACAACATCGCTGATGAGTTCTTTCGCCTGTATTACTGACAACCTGAGTTGAGAGATGTCGTAACTGCTCGGCAGTCGCGATCTCCTTCATGACGCAACATCGCTGTCTGCACACGCAGCCGCATGATCGTTTGTATTTGATCGGCATCGGCTACATTCGCGACATTGATTTCTGCGCATGATGAGAGTCTTGCGTGGCAACCTGCACTGGCGTCGCATCTCTCTACCCCGCTGTCCGGCCTGGCCGGATAACGGCACTGTTCCTCCCGGGGCAGCAAGTAGACTATTGTCTTTTACTTGCTGCTCAGGGAAACAGCACGACCGTTCTGCGCCAAAGAACCACTTTTTTGGCCGGACCAGCGGGGGTGTGCCTGAAATTCGGACCCAAATCCGGCCAACCAGCCGGCTTAAGTCCGCCCATCAGCCGGATACCACCGGCAGAAGTGAGACATCATTGCGGCCTAAGAAGACGATCCTTTGCGTTGACGATAACGAACAAGCCCTCTCCGTTCGGACCTTCCTCCTCGAAACCCGTGGCTATCGTGTGATTCCGGCTCTCTCGCCGCAGCACGCTCTTGAAATAATTGAACAGTCTGCTCCGGGTTCGCTCGACCTCTTACTCTGTGATCTCGTGATGCCCCAGATGAACGGTAACGAGCTTGTACGCCGTGCCAAGCATATCCAACCCATGCTCCCCGCGATGATTGTCTCGAACACGGTCTCATCCTTTGATCGCGCCTGTGCTGCAGATGTTTTCCTCCCGAAGGGAGCCTGCTCGCCCGCCGAGATGATCGAGCGCATTCGCGTCCTCGTGGCCCGCAAGCGCGGTCCGCGTAAAGCGTATCCAGTGCCACAGCCTACTCTTACCTCTGCGGTTGCTTCGTAATAGCTTGGCTTAGAGAGTAGCTATGCATGTCTTGCTCTCTAAGCCTCTATCAGCCCGTACCGTCTTTGCCACTGGAGCTTCAGCCGTTCCCGCACAACATGACGCTCTTCGTGCGGGGTCGTGTTATCCGAGGTTTCAGCGAACCGAGCCGCTTCGACTTTTGCTAGCTCCAGCACCTGTCGATCACGCAACAGGTTCGCAACGCGAAACTCAGGCATGCCAGCCTGGCGAGTGCCAAAAAATTCGCCGGGCCCACGCTGCTCAAGATCCAACTCAGCCAGCTCGAAACCATTCTGCGTCGTCACCATTGCATTCAGGCGAGCCTCCGCCTGTTCGCTGACACGCTCTCCAGTCATCAGAATGCAGTAGCTCTTTGCCCCCCCACGGCCTACACGACCGCGCAGCTGATGCATCTGAGCGAGCCCAAACCTCTCCGCATGTTCGATCACCATCACCGAGGCATTCGGAACATCGACGCCAACTTCGATAACAGTCGTTGCGATCAGCACATCAATCTCTCCACGCTGGAATCGCCGCATCACAACGTCCTTCTCATTGGCATTCAGTCTTCCATGCAGCAGTCCAAGCCTCAGCCCTTTTAAGGCACCTGCGCGAAGCTCCTCATACATATCGCTTGCGGCACGTAGAGCCTTCTTCTGAAACAACTTCTCAGCCTCAGTCTTCTTTCCAGGCTTCTTCTTTGTTTTTGCTTTAGAAGAAGTGCCATCCTGCGTAGAACGTAGCGCGGCTGAAGTACCCGCGGCTCGCTTCCCAGTCACTAATTCTTCTGCGGTCTCTTCCTGAGCAAAGTCCAACTCCGGCTGATCGTCCCGAACACCTTCGATTACGGGATATACGATGTAAGCCTGCCGTCCCGCAGACACCTGCTTTCGCACAAACTCCCAGACGTCCTCTGCGCGTTCTTCGGTTGTCCTCCGAGTCACTATCGGAGTTCTTCCCGGCGGCAGTTCGTCGATTACGCTTGTCTCCAGATCGCCGTACAGCGTCAGCGCAAGCGTCCTCGGAATTGGTGTGGCCGTCATAACCAGCACATCAGGCTCAGCCATCCGTCCGTCCGGCCCGGGTTTCTTCATCAACCTGAATCGCTGTTGTACGCCAAACCGGTGCTGCTCATCGACGATCACCAGTCCCAGATTGTCGAAGTCCACCTTCTCCTCGATCAACGCGTGTGTCCCAATCGCAAGCTCTGTTTCGCCGCGATAGATTTTTCCTCGCGCCTCGCGCTTTGCCGCATCATCCAGAGAGCCGGTCAGCAGCGTCACACGATACGGCTTTCCCGTGCGTGGCGAAATCGCGCCATCCAACAGCTTGCGTGCAGAAAGATAATGTTGCATTGCAAGAATCTCCGTAGGAGCCATCATCGCAACCTGATAGCCGTTCTCGATCGCAATCAATGCCGCCTGCATCGCGACAATCGTTTTGCCCGAACCAACATCACCCTGCAGTAACCTGCGCATCGGCTGTCTGCGCCGCATATCTGTGGCAATCTCGCCAAGCACGCGTTTCTGTGCAGATGTCGGGTGAAATGGAAGTATCTGTTTCAGCGCTCGCCGCACCTTCTCGTCTGTAATAAAAGCTGTTCCCTCACGCTCGCGCAGACGACGACGTTTCAGTTCCAGCCCTAACTCCAGATAAAACAGTTCCTCAAAAATCAAGCGTCGGTGCGCCGGTGTCGCTGCTGACACCAGCTCTACCATCGGAGTCCCTGCTTCAGGAAAATGCACTGCCCGCAATGCATCCAGTCTTGCTGGCAATCCTAGTCGCTCAAGCATAGCCCTTGGTAAAGTCTCTGGTACTGCGTTGGCTTGCTGACTCACTATCTTGCTGACTCGCTCCTCCCCCCCGAGCTCCTCGAGCAATCCCCAAACCACCCGTCGTAGCCACCGCGAAGTCAGCTTCGCACCCCAGGCCGTCGTTCCGCCGAGGAATTCATACACCGGAACGATACGGCCCACTTCCAGCGAAACAAACTCAGCTTCAGGAGAATCTGCCGACGGCAAAATCTCAAACTGCGGCTGAATCATCTTGAACTTGCCCGCAGTTGAGCGCGAAGCTTCCAGCTTGCCGTACAGGGCGACCATCTGCCCGGTTTTGAATCTGTCCTTTAGATAAGTACCGTGGAACCACATGCATTTTACTGTGTCGAGCCCCTGACCTACCGTCATCTCAAAGATTGGCATCGAACGCGTCCGCAGCAATACCGCACCACGTACCTCGCCAATAATCGAAGCCATCGCGCCCGCCTTCAGTTCGCGGATCGGCACAGGATTTAGCCGATCCTCATACCGGAACGGCAGGTGGTACAGCAGATCTTCTACCGTCTCGACTCCACGCTGCGCCAGGGCCGCAGATACGCGTTCGCCTACACGCTTGACGTATTTAATTGGAGTCGAAAGTTCCAGCACAGACCGATGCTATCAAGAGCAAAGCTGAAACTCCTCGACCGTCAAGCCGTCCTGATAAACTGACCTTTACAAACCCTCGCGAGAATCCATGGCAATCGTCCAGCTTCAGCATGTCCGCAAAGCCTACGACACAAAAATCGCTGTCGAAGATTTGAGTTTCCGCATTGAGCCAGGCACCATGTTTGGCCTCCTCGGGCCAAACGGCTCCGGTAAGACCTCCTCCATCCGCATGATGATCGGTATCACCGTACCCGACTCCGGTACAGTCGAGCTCTTCGGCCAGCCGTTCGACCGCAAAAGCCTCACCCGGGTCGGCTATCTGCCCGAAGAGCGGGGGCTCTATAAGAAGATGAAGGTCATCGATCAACTCGTATTCATGGGCCAACTCCACGGGTTGGACGTCGACATCGCAACCCGCCGCGCCCACGCCTGGTGCGAACGCATGGAGATCACTGAGGCAATCCCCAAGAAGGTCGAAGAGCTCTCCAAGGGGATGCAACAGAAGATTCAGTTCATCGCCGCGCTGCTGCACGAGCCCGAGCTCATCATCATGGACGAGCCTTTCAGCGGTCTGGATCCAGTCAATGCCACGCTGCTCATCGATACGCTGATCGATCTGCGCAAAGAAGGCCGTGCGATCCTCTTCTCCACGCATCGCATGGACCAGGTAGAAAAGATGTGCGACGCCATCTGCCTCATCTCGCGCGGTCAGCAAGTACTCTCCGGCTCGATGCGCGAGATCAAATCACGCTACCCGCGCAATCGCGTGCAGATCACCTTTGAAGGAAGTAACGCCTTCCTGCAAAATCCCGGAATCGAAGAGTACAAGCTCTACAATAGCTCCGCTGAAATTAAGCTTCGCGACGAATCGGCCGCACAGCAGATTCTCGCCAAGGCCATTTCCGGAGCCAAAGTAACCCGTTTTGAAGTCATGGAGCCAACCCTCGAAGAGATTTTCATCGAGGAAGTCAGCCGAGGGGGCAGAGTCGATGCCTAACAATACGCTTCTTATCGCCAAGCGCGAGTACCTCGAGCGCGTCCGCACCAAAGCCTTCGTCATCACTACGCTGCTCATCCCTGCACTGATGGGCGGAGGCATCCTCTTCTCAGTGCTTAAATCCAAAAGCTCCAAGCCTGCCTCGCACATTGCCGTCATCGCTCCCGATGCCGACTTCGGCCTCGATCTGCAAAACGAGCTCGAGCATGGCAAGGATTCTGCCATGAAGGTCGATCTCATCTCGCCTGCGACCAGCACCACCCGGCAGGATGTTGTCAACGAGACCGTCAATAAACAGATCGATGGTTTCCTCTGGATCGACTCGACAAATGGAGCGACTAAGGCTGTTTACACCTCCATTAGCAACGGCGACATCTCGACCACCGGCACTATCTCATCCGCACTTCGTCGCGTCGTCATGCGTCAGGGCCTCCAACATCGCGGTCTCAACGCGGGCGATATCAAGACGATGATGGACCCCGTCGAGGTGGAGACTGACACCATCAAGAATGGCGAGATCTCCAAATCAGACACTGTAACCGCCTTCTTCGGTGCCTACATTCTCTTCTTCCTGATGTACATGGCCGTCATGCTGCACGGCATGAATGTCGCCCGCTCCATCATCGAAGAAAAGACCTCCCGCGTTTTCGAAGTCATGCTCGCCACTGTCAAGCCGGAAGAGATGATGATGGGCAAACTCTTCGGCGTCGGAGCCGTAGGCCTCACGCAAATCGGAATCTGGGTTGCGGCCGCTATGCTGCTCTCCTCGCAGGCCATCGTATCGGCTGTGGGAGCAGGCACCTTGCGGATCCATTTTTCCGCGCCGCAGATCATTGCGTTCATCGGCTATTTCATCCTCGGCTTCCTGCTCTACTCAGGTATCGCCGCAGCCATCGGCGCAATGGTCAACTCCGAACAGGAGCTGCAGCAGTTCAATCTCGTCATCGCGATGCCGCTGGCCGTTTGCATGTTCGTACTTGGTCCGGTCATCTCGAACCCAAGCTCCAACTTCTCGCGCATCATGTCGCTCATCCCTACCTGCACGCCGTTGCTGATGTACCTGCGTATCTCCATCTCCAACGTGCCTTGGTACGACATTGCGCTCTCGATTGTGTTGATGCTTGCGACCATCTGGGCCGTCATGTGGTTTACCGCGCGCGTCTATCGCGTCGGTATCCTCATGTATGGAAAGCGCCCGAACCTGCCTGAGATCCTACGTTGGATCAAATACAGCTAAGCTCGCTGTAAACTCATTCACGTGTCCGAGCCTGCAGTCCATTACACCTTCAAGCAGCGTGTCATGCTAACCATCGTTCCTCCGCTGGCGTATATGATCATCTGCCTGCTTGGAGCCACGCTGCGCTATGAAGACATCTGCGAGCCCGGTATGGTCCCGCAGTACGAAACGCCTCCGCCGCTCATCTACGCGCTCTGGCATCGCTGCCTCCTCGCCTGCGCATGGCGCTTCCGCAACGCCAACCTGCACATCCTCATCAGCCGCAGCTTCGACGGTGAGCTGATCGCTCGCACCGTCGAGCGGCTCGGCTTCGTTGCCGTCCGCGGCTCCAGCTCCCGCGATGGAGCCGTCGGCCTCCGCAACCTCCAGCGGGCCTACCTACAGAACAATTACATTGCCATCACCGCCGACGGACCGCGCGGCCCTAGGCAGAAAACTAAGCCCGGCGTGGCCCAACTCGCATCTCTCGTCAACGCGCGTGTGGGGGCCATCTACCTCCACCCTCACCGCGCCTGGGCTCTCCGCTCTTGGGATCGCTTCCTCATCCCTAAGCCCTTCTCCCGCATCACCATCGCCTGGACGATCCCCGTTGTCGCCGAACAGCAAGCCGTACAAAACGCATTGGACCGAGCCACAGGCTTAGCCGAATCTCACACGTCTTAAACGGGCGTCATTCCGAGCGGAGACGAGGAAACACCGCATTTTGCCTGAAGGCCACGACTGAACGGGATCGGAGCATTAAAATAAATACAGTGCGCGTCGCCGACTTCCATTTCGACCTTCCCGAAGAACTCATCGCGCAATCTCCCCCACCCGTCCGCGGTTCCAGTCGCATGCTCATCCTCGATCGTCACGCCGGCGAGTACCGCGACGATTTCTTTCGCAACCTCCCGCAAATCCTTCAACCCGGCGACCTCCTAGTCCTCAACGACAGCCGCGTCATTCCCGCGCGCCTCTACGCCACACGCGTCCGCAGTCCCCACACGCAGGCAAGCTCGCCTGACCCCACCGGGCGCATCGAAGTCCTCCTCACCCAACAGCTCGGCTCGAATGAATGGTCTGCGCTTGTCCGGCCCGGCCGCAAGGTCCAGCCCGGCGAACGTCTCCACTTCGCCGCCTCCAGCGAAGTGCCTCCTCTGCTTGAGGCCGAAGTCCTCTCCGCTGCCGACTATGGCGAGCGCATCCTCCGCTTCACGCCCACACCAGACTTCCGCGCCATCCTCGATCGCATCGGCCACATGCCGCTCCCACCCTACATCCATCGCGACGACACCCAGGACGACCGTGAGCGTTATCAAACCGTCTTCTCGCATGAGCCCGGCTCCGCCGCCGCACCCACCGCAGGCCTCCACTTCACACCAGAAATCCTCGAACAACTCCGCCACCGCGGCGTGCAGATCGAAACCATCACCCTCCACGTAGGCCTCGGCACCTTCCAGCCCGTGCGTACTGAAGACGTCGAAGACATCCACCTCCACGCTGAGCACTACACGCTGCCCCCAGCTACGGCTGAGGCCGTCAACGCCGCCCTACGCGAAGGGCGCCGCATCATCGCCGCTGGAACTACCACGACACGCACGCTCGAGCACTGCGCCCATATCGCAACCACCGAAGCCTTCGAGCCACACACCGGTATCCGCCTGCATCCGCACTCCGGTCAGACCAGCATCTTCATCCGTCCCGGCTTCCGCTTCCGCATCATCGACGGCCTGCTCACCAACTTCCACCTTCCGCAGTCGACGCTGCTTATGCTCGTCAGCGCACTTGCGGGAAGAGAAGCCGTCCTCGCCGCCTACACGCACGCCGTCCGTGAACGTTACCGCTTCTTCTCTTACGGTGACTGCATGTTGATCCTCTAAAGTTGGTTCCTATTACAAATGGGTGTCCCACATCTTGATTCTGAGATATGGGCTGGCAAAATGTTGTGCTCGTCACAATCGTCTCCCAACGCGCTACCATCAAAAGGCCATGGCAAAGACGCCCACCAAGCCCTCCGAATCGAAATCCACCAAGCCCCCCATCTATCTCCTCGACTCGATGGCTTTCATCTTTCGTGCCTATCATGCCATGCAGCGCTCGCGCCCTATGTCCACGCGCACCGGCATTCCCACCGCAGCGACCTATGTCTTCGTCAACATGATCAACAAGCTGCGCAAGGACTTCCAGCCCGAATACCTCGCAGCTGTCTACGACGTCGGTGCCCCCGTCCATCGTAACGAGATGGCCGCGCAGATGAAGGACGTCAAAAAATTCAACATCAAAACCCAACAGTTCGAGACCATCGAATACGGCGGCTACAAGGCCAACCGCACCGAAACTCCTCCCGACCTCATCCAGCAGCAGCCCTACATACGCCGCGCGCTCGAGGCCTTTCGCATCCCCATCCTCTACTACGAAGGCTTTGAGGCCGACGACGTCATCGGTACCCTCTCGCACAAACTCTCTGCCCTTGGCCACCACGTCTATGTCGTCTCCTCCGACAAGGACATGATGCAACTCGTCACCAAAGACGTCTCCATCCTCAATCCAACGAAAGACAACCTCATCCTCGACCCCGCAGGCGTCGAGGCCAACCTCGGTGTCCCCCCCGAGCGCGTCATTGACGTCATGGCGCTCCGCGGCGACTCCATTGATAACATCCCGGGTGCCCCCGGCATCGGCGATAAAGGCTCCGTCGAGCTCATCCAGCAATTCGGCACCGTCGAAGCAGCCATCGATGCGGCCACTGCAAATCCCGAAGCCATCAAGCGCAAGACCTACCGCGAATCCCTCGCCAACAACCGCGAGAATATTCTTCTCTCCAAGGAGCTCGTCACCATCCACACCGAGGTCCCCATCGAATATTCACTCGATGCCATGCGTACGCAGCCTCCGGACCTCGCCGCCTGCCGCGACCTCTTCTCGGAACTCGAATTCACCACACTCCTCAAGGAACTCGCGCCCGCGGCCGACACCACCGTTATCACCTACGAGCTCAAACCCACCACCGTCCAGATCAAGCATCTTCTCGAAGAAGCACGCGCGCTCAACACAATAACCGGCAAGGCAAACGGCCTGGCCCTCGCTATCTTTGAAGACGCGCAGGCCATCGCCGAAGAGATTGCTGCCGAACCTTCCGAAGACACGCTTGAGCCTGAGCCGCCTCCAGCAGAAAACATGTCTCTGTTCGGAGCATCACCCGTAGTTATAGCTGAACCTACAGCGACAAAGCCGGTAGAAGACCCAGCACGCCGCCTCGGCCTCGCCGTCAACGATCACTTCGCCATTGAGGTCCCACTCGACACCCCAGGCATCCAGGAAGCGCTCTCCGACAGCGCTATTCCCAAAGATATCCACGACCTCAAGGCCGTCCTGCGCGCACTCCAGCCACACGGCATTCAGTTAGAGGGTATTCGCAACGACGTCATGCTGCTTAGCTATCTCGTCAATCCGACGCATGGCTCACATACGCTGCCTGACATCGCCGCACGCAGCACCAGCCGAACCCTCGTTCATCAGCCGACAAAAGAAAATCCCAACGATCCCAAGCGCCTGCCTGAAGCCGCCGCCGCGATCGTTCGCCTCTCCACTACGCTCGGCCAACAGGTCGCCGACTATGCGCCTACCCAGCATGCCATTCTCGCCGACGATCCGGCACTCGGCGGAGCCGTCACAACCGAGATGCTCTTCGCCGACAAAAAACAAAAAGCGGAAGGCAAGCAGCAGGGAAGCATCTCTACTCTCCAGCACGTCTACGAGACCCTCGATCTCCCTCTTGTCCCCGTCCTCCTCCGCATGGAGCAGACCGGTGTCCGCATCGACCCCGACTTTCTCCGTGGTATGTCCACGCGCCTCGCCGTCGAGATCGACAACCTCGCCGAAAAGATATACGCAGACTCCGGCCATCGCTTCAACATCAACTCCCCCAAGCAGCTCGGCGATGTTCTCTTCAACAAGATGCTCCTACCCAAGCCGATGAAGTACGGCAAGGGCAAGGTCGTCTCCACTGCGCAGGACGTCCTCGAAGAGCTGGCTGAAAACCACCCCATCGCCGCGCTCGTCATCGAGCATCGCCAGCTCCAGAAGCTTAAGGGGACCTATCTCGACGCCCTTCCCGTCCTCGCCGACTCCGAAGGCCGCATCCACACCACCTTCAACCAGGTCGGCACTGCGACCGGCCGCCTCTCCAGCACCAACCCCAATCTGCAGAACATTCCCATCCGCACTGCTGTAGGCCGTGAGATCCGTGCCGCCTTCATCGCAGCACCCGGCAACCTCCTGATGTCTGCCGACTACTCGCAGATCGAGTTGCGTCTCATGGCCCACTTCTCGCAGGACCCACTCTTGCTCGATGCCTACCGCACCGGCAAAGACATCCATACTCTCACCGCGTCTGAGGTCTTTGGTGTCGACGCCGCTACGATGGATAAAGAAACCCGCAACCGCGCTAAGGCGGTCAACTTCGGTATCGTCTACGGTATCTCTCCCTTCGGCCTCGCTGCCCAACTCGGCATCGATCAGAAGACGGCTCGCGAATACATCGAGACCTACTTCCAGCGTTACAAGGGCGTCGAGCGCTTCATCGAAGACACGCTGGCCACCGTGCGCCGCGAGCAGTCTGTCAGTACCTTTTTTGGCCGAGTCCGTCCTATTCCCGACATTCACTCCCGCAATCCCAACATGCGCGGCTTCGCTGAGCGCACTGCCGTCAATACGCCTCTGCAAGGAACTGCCGCCGACCTCATCAAGCTTGCAATGCTTCGCATCGACGCCGAGTTCACCCGCCGCAAGCTGCGCTCCCGTATGACCCTCCAGGTCCACGACGAGCTTCTCTTCGACGTCGTCCCCAGCGAGGCAAAAGAGGTTGAAGCTCTCGTCAAGCACGAGATGGAGCACGTCCAGGAATTCTCTGTGCCTATCGTCGCAGAGGTTGGCGTTGGCCAGAACTGGCGCGATATCAAGTAGCTGTTAACGGCTAAGGTAGAGCTCGGTTTGGCTCAGGGCCAACTCTTCAGACGCGCAGCATACGCAGTTGCGTCCGTTCGCCTTGGCCTTGTACATCGCTTTGTCGGCAGCTTCCAACAGCCGGTCTGCCGCATCGTGGGGCACTGGATATGCGGTCGCAATGCCGCAGCTCACCGTCGCAACCGTGTTGGAGTCATACGGCTGTTGCGAGGCATCCAGGGCAGGGAAGCCCGCCAACTCCACCATTTTCCGTACGCGTTCTGCCACGTGGACGGCGGCAATCTGGGGCGTCGCAGGCAGCAGAATCACAAACTCTTCACCGCCAAATCTTGCAACGAAGTCATCTTTCGCGCGAAGCGCCTGTTGCAGTAATGACCCGATGCGGCGCAGCACTTCGTCGCCGTACAAATGACCGTACCGGTCGTTCAGCTTTTTGAAATGGTCCACATCAATCACAATGACCGATAATGCCGTGCCGGAAGCAATCGATCGTTTCCACAGCTCCGCATACTGCGTATCGAACGAATGCCGGTTCGGCAGCCCAGTCAGCGCATCGCTTTCCGATCGTCGCAATAACTGTGCGTTCAGCCGATTCAGGTCTCGGACCATCAACTCATCGCGTAGCTTCAGCAGGTAGTTCAACCGCTCTTCGCGATTCACGCTGTAGTTTGCCACCAGCGTAATCGCTATCGTGCCGATGGCAAGCCCGATTCCCAAAATCTTTTCCTGGTGGGTCAGCATCTTGTCCAGGTGCAGAAAAATTCCATCGCCACCCAGCATCACCATCGAGGTCACCACCGCATACGGAAACCGCAACCGCATCACGATGTTGATAAACAGCACTACCGCCAGCACCGCGGGTTGCACGTATGCCGAGGCCGCCGCGCTCTTGTTCGACTCTAGATAAAGCTGTGTCAGCCCCGCCAGCGAAGCCGCAAACGCGATGCTTGTCTCGCGAACCGTCTTGCCCGGTCGCTGTAGTACGCTTGCATTTACGATCAGGCATAGCGGAGTAATGATCAGCATCCTGACTACAAACGCTCGGCGGAAGTCTGCCGGTGAGCTGAAGTAGTCGGCGATTAAAAACAGATCGAATAGCAGAATCGCAATCAGGCCTTCCAGCCACAAGCGCTTGCCCCGGCGCTCCGCCGTGTCCTGCTCAAAGCGTTCTTCAAGTGCGCTTGGGAAGATAGGCCATTGAAACCGCATCCGCGAAAACATCCGGATCTGACGGTCTACAACGTCGATATCTTCCTGTCTGCTGATAACCATGGCCCTGTCTGCTACCGGAACATTTCCATCATCGGAATCAACCCGGGTGTACCCCGGAAGTTACGAGTGTCTCTGCACTCTTTTGCACTTATGCTTACATTATTTTCTCTTTAAAATCCCGTTTTTCTACTTTTATCGACAATTGCTGTGAAAATGGCCGCGTTCTGTTTCCCGCCATTCGTAATCTCGGCTCCGCCTGATAAACTTAAAGCCGCCGTGCGAGTGCCTATTCGCATGGCATCCCTCGTGCCCTTTTCGCACGATCCAGAAGGAAGATCCGACCAAAGTGGACCAGCAAACCCGTCAAGCTCTGAAGCACGACCAGTTCGTCGACACAACCCAGCACGGCATCGAGTGGGCCGAGAAGCATCGCCGCAACCTCATCGTCTGGGGCGCCATCGTCGTCGTTCTTCTCCTCGTCGCTGTCCTCTCCGCTGTTGTTTACAGCCACCGCAGCGAGCAGGCCGACAACGCCTTTGGCAACGCCATGCAGATCTATCAGGCTCCTGTCGCAGCGGCTGGACAGCAGGTCCCTCCTGGCATGAAGACCTTTCCCAGCGCTGCTGAGCGTGCCAAGGCTGCCAATCAGCTTTTCCTTCAGGTTGCCGATCAGTACGGCATGACCTCCTCCGGTCGCCTCGCCCGTTATTTTGCTGGGCTTACCTACATCGAAGCTGGCCAGAACGCTTCCGCTGAGTCCACCCTTAAGCAGGTTGCTTCCAGCTGGAACAGCGATCTCGCCTCTCTCGCCAAACTCGGCCTGGCTCAGCTCTATCGCCAGACCGGCCGCGACTCCCAAGCCATCGACCTCTACAACGAGATTTCCGCGCATCCCACTACTGCCGTTCCTGCGGGCACCGCGCAGCTTCAGCTTGCCGATCTCTATGAAGCTGAGAACAAGCCTGAGCTGGCCAAGAAGGTCTACGCTACCCTCAAGGACAAGGACAAGGGAGCAGCCGGAACGATCGCGGCTCAGAAGCTCAACCCAACCCCCGCTGGGGCTGGCCCAGGTCTCTAAGAAACCGCTTCGATCTCATGAGAACACCTGCAAGCTAGTCAATGCTTGCAGGTGTTCTGTTTAAGGTGAAATTTGCGGAGGCTATTTTGCTATTTCAATGCCCACGCTCATTGCGCAGCAGCGAAGCCACCCGTCCAGCCTCCGCTTCCGTCCGCAACTTTGTTAGTAAGGTCCACTGGTCTTTCTCTTTCTTCGCCGGAACCCACGCAGGCAGCGGCATCCGCAGATACTGCGAAAGCGCCTTCGCATGTTGCTCATAAAGCTCGCGCACCGTCCGTAGTCTGTCCGCCGAGGCTTGATCCCCGCACAGTCGCAGGCCCATATCTCCCAACACTTCGCACAACCGCCCGAAGTCGCTTTCAGGAAGTCGATCCACCGCGCTCTGTATCGTCCAGGCCCTCTGTTCCTGCACATGAAATACATTGCCCAGGTCGATCAGCGCATGCCGCGCCATCACAAACGTAAGCTGGGCCTGCCGTGATGCGGGCCCTTCCAGCACCGAGATCAGTAGCGAGCAGGTATCCAGAATCGCTACCAGTGCCGATAGCCAGCTCTGGCTATCGTGCTGCGACCGGTAGAAGCAGAGAATCGGGTACGAGATATGCGACTCCAGAATCTCCGCCGCCCATTTTTCCCACTCCACCAGCAGCTCCGTCAGAGCCACATCGCCACCCTCGAATCCATGCCTCCGCAGCAGCTCCGTCGCCGTTGGAGGCGATCCCGCCCTCGCATCCAGCAGAGCAATATTCACTTCTCGTCGAGAGAACGCCTGATACAGCACCGGCAGATAGCCGATCACCAAAGCTACAAATCCCAGCCCCACCCCAGACTCGCAGATAATCAGCGTCCGCGCTGCCATGCTGTGGGGCACTACATCGCCCAGCCCAAGCGTAAACAGCGTCGTTCCGCTCACATACAGCGCCGTCCGCACCTTCGACAACCCCGCCGCCGTCTGCACCCCCATCACATCCGTAAACGGAGTCCCCAGCGCGAAGTAAAACATTCCGAATCCAACGATCAGCAGCAAGGCCCACAGCAGCAATAGCAGAATCAACGATAGCGGCCCATACGCGCTATAAAACTGTTCGCGCGCTCTGGCGTTCTTCATCCTTCCGCCAATCACTGTCCACGGATGCCACGTCGTGATGAAGAAGAACCGCGTGATGCGGAACCGTCCCGTCGCTCGCCGTGGCAGAATGATCGTCTGAAAAGCGTCCACAAACACTGCCATGCAGCACAGCAATCCCGTAATCAAAGCAACTATGCGCAACCTGTGTCCCTCTGTCTCGTTATAAAATCTTTCTTACGGAAACGATCCGCCGTTTAGATGGTTTTGTCACCTCTCAGGAATCACCTCCGGACCAACAGATTGCCCAGCCCATCTTCTCTACGGTAAAAATACCGGGATTTTCATTAGACATTTTCTGCAGTATTGAATAATCTGCTCTTCCCAGGTCTCAACTTACAGCCAGGATGGCTCTGCACGTCATGAGCACGCCGAAAAAGGCCGGGACCCCCTCTCGCATCCTTATCGTGGATGACGACCAGCTCGTGGCCGATACCCTCACACTCGTCTTCAGCAAGAAAGGGTTCGACGTCCGCACCTGCTACTCCGCGGAGGACGCACTGCCATGTGCCCGCGCCTTCCTCCCCGATCTTCTCCTCTGTGATGTTCTGTTGCCCGGCACAGACGGCTACACGCTCGTTCGCCAGATATCGGGCGAGCTCCCTGCCTGCCAGGTGCTTATCTTCACCGGCACTCAACCCACGGTCGAAGTCTTCAAAAGTCAGACCCGTAGTCTGCCACGGCCACCAGCGATCCTCACCAAACCCTGCCAGCCCTCCGAACTCCTCCGCGAAGTGAATTCACTCCTTCGCTGTGCCTGATCTTCTGGATCATCAATTACTTTCGACGCTAGATCGCGGATCGCTCCTTCGCAAATATGCGCTATCCCTCGCGAAGCCAGGGAGCCTGATTTCGTTCATGCCACCGCAAACACCACTCAGATCCACCTGCTAGACTCAACCTCTGATGTCCTCCCCCGAGCAGAAGCCGCCCACTCTCGCCAGCCTTCGCGCAGGCCGGGCACTCGCACGCTCCTCGCGCAACGAAGATACCAACGCCCTGCAATCCGACCTCTTCTTCCCCGCCACCGAGCCTGAAGAGCCTGAGCCCCCAAAGACGGCTCCGGTAAAACCGGCATCTGTCATCGAGCGCCATATCTGGACCGTCGCCGCACTCGTCAACCGCATCCGCCTCCAAGTCGAATCCAACTACGCCGATACCTGGGTCGAGGGCGAAATCTCCAACTGTCGCATCGCTCCCTCAGGTCATATCTACTTCACCCTCAAAGACGCTCAGGCTCAACTCCCCGTCGTCCTCTTCCGCCGTCAGGCCCAACTCCTTCGCTTCCGCCCCGCCGACGGTCTCGCCATCCTTGCCCGCGGCCGTATCTCCGTCTACGAGTCCCGTGGCCAACTCCAGCTCATCGCCGAAACCCTCGAGCCACGCGGCGCAGGCTCCATCCAGCTCGCCTTCGAACAACTCAAAGCCCGTCTTCTCGCTGAAGGGCTCTTTGACGCCTCACGGAAACAGCCGCTCCCTGCTTTTCCGCGCACCGTTGGCGTCATCACCTCGCCCACCGGAGCTGTCATCCGCGACATCGTTATCGTCATCCGCCGACGTCATGCGCCGCTTAACCTTCTCGTCTACCCCGCCGTCATGCAGGGAGTATCATCGCCGTCTTCTGTCGCCGCAGGTATCCGCTTCTTCAACCGCAATCCCAAGCACGTCGATATCATCCTCATTGCTCGCGGCGGCGGCTCGCTCGAAGACCTCGCCTGCTTTAACGACGAGGCGCTCGCCCGCATCATCGCCGCCTCTGAGCTCCCCATCGTCTCCGCCATCGGACACGAGACCGACTTCACTATCGCCGACTTCGTCGCCGACCTCCGTGCTCCCACCCCTTCCGCTGCCGCCGAAATCATCACAGCCGCACAGCATCGCATCGAAGATCGCGTCAGCCAACTCGACCATCGTCTCCGCCGCGCCGTCCGGCTGACTCTCATCGAGACCCGGCAGCGTTACGATCGCCTTTCGGCTGTCCAGGTTCTGCGCTCCGTTACCCACTCCATCAACCGCCGCGCCCAGCGCACCGACGAGCTGATTCATCGCCTCGACCGAGCCATTGAGCGTCGTCTCCGCTCTCACTCCGATCACCTGCACGCCCTCATCGAACGCCTGCGCCCTCAGGAGCCGACTCTGCGTCTCGCCACCTCGCATCGCCGTCTTGAGCACGCAAACCTCAGACTAGACCGCGCTGCATCATCCGCATTCGCCCTCCAGCGTGCCCGACTACAATCCATCACCACACGGCTTGAAGCGCTCTCCCCCTTAAATGTTCTCGCTCGGGGATATGCCCTCGTCTATAACGCCGATGGAACGCTCCTCCGCTCTGCAGCAGAAACTACCGCAGGGCAAACAATCCAGGCTCGTTTAGCCAAGGGGAGCCTGGCTGCACAAGTCCTGACGACTAAACAACATAACGAAGCGTAATCGACCACTTTACGAACCCAGATACTTTGTATCTCCCATGCCTCTCGGCACCTAGTACCCTGTATCTATGAAAAAGCTTTTTGGGACCGACGGCATCCGCTCCGTCGCGGGCCAGTATCCCCTCGATCCAGGCACCGTCCATGCTATTGGCCTCGCTCTCGCCCATCATCTCGGAGCCACCCCGCGTGTCATCCTGGGCATGGATACCCGCGAGTCCGGCCCGGCCATCGCCGCACAGCTCACCTCGGGCCTCACACAGGGCGGTGCAACGGTCGAAAGCGCCGGTGTCATTACTACACCCGCCATTGCCTACCTCACTCGGGCTCATAGCTTCTCTGCCGGTATCGTCATCTCGGCCTCGCACAATCCATGGGAAGACAACGGCATCAAAGTCTTCGGCTCCGACGGCTACAAGCTCCCGGACTCCACCGAGCTGGCTATCGAAGAAGAGATATTCAAATTCCTTGAGGCGACACAACACATCTCGAACGAAGCGGCGAGTGGAGAGATCCACTTCTCTCCCGCAGGCATTAACGCAGCACCTCCCGTCAACGAAGCCGACCGCGCAGACTACATCCGCTTCCTCCTTGCCGCTGTCCCTGGCCTCTCTCTCGGCAACCAGCGCATCGTCGTCGACTGCGCCAACGGAGCTGCGTCTGCTGTAGCCCCCGAGCTCTTCGCGCAGATTCCCGGTGCCGATGTCATCATCACCCACGCTTCTCCCAACGGTCGCAACATCAACGAGCACTGTGGCGCTCTCCACCCCGAGATCGTCGCTGCTCAGGTGAAGCACCAAAAAGCCGCCTTAGGTATCACCTTCGACGGCGATGCCGACCGTTCCCTCTTTGCCGACGAGCACGGAAATGTCGTCAACGGCGATGCTATCCTCCTGCTTGCCGCCCGCGATCTCCAAACCCGCGGCCTGCTTACCAACTCCACCGTCGTTGCCACCACCATGTCCAACATGGGGCTTGAGGCTGCTCTGAAGCGCTCCGGCATCCAGATGCTTCGCGCCAATGTCGGCGACAAGTACGTCCTCGAGCAGATGCGCGCCACCAACGCCGCACTTGGAGGAGAACAATCCGGCCACATCATCTTCTCCGGCCGCTCCACGACTGGCGACGGCCTCCTCACCGCGCTCCTCCTCCTCGACATCGTTCACCGTTCGGGCAAGTCTCTCTCGGAGCTTGTCGGCGATCTCAAGGTCTTCCCGCAGGTTATCGTCAACGTCAAAGTCCGCGAGAAGAAGCCTCTCGACTCCATTCCCTCTGTCGCCAGCGCCATCTCTGCTGCCGAGCAGGAGCTGGCCGACTCCGGCCGTGTCGTCATTCGATATTCCGGCACAGAGGCCCTCGCCCGCGTTATGATCGAGGCCGAATCCGAGCCACTCATGCGACGTCACGCTGATACCATTGCTAACGCCATTCGGGCAGAGCTAGGACTCTAGCCCGGTCCGAAGGGAAACAGGGACCCTCTTTTGCCACCTTCCCCATCATCTGCAGAAGAATCCAGAACCCGCCGCGTCTTCGGCTACGCCAGCGCCGTCGTTCTGCCTATCCTCGCCGCATGGTTTACGGTGAGCAGACCTGCGCTGCACGGCATCCCTTTCGCGCTTATCTCCAGCGTTATCGCAGGAATTGGCGTCTTTGCTGGCCCCGGTCCCGCTCTCCTCGCCATCTGCATTTTTGTTGCCTCGGTAAGGTTTCCCTTCAGCCCTCTCTACCAGCAGGTCTCCTTCAATACCGGCCAGATCGAGCGCTCCCTCGTCTTGCTCGCCGCAGCCTTCTTCCTCATCTTCCTCATCTGGCGACAGCGCGCTACCGAGCGCAAGCTTCGCACTGCGCTCGCCACCCTCCAGGAGCGCACCGATGCGCTTGCCCAGGCACAGCAGGCCAGCGAGCTCGCCACCTGGGTCTATAACGTCCATGCCGAAGAGACGCTGTGGGATGAGGGCTCCACTCTCATCTTCGGCCGCCCTTTCTCTGAGTTCGGTAAAACCTTCCCGATGCATCTCGTCGTTGAGGAAGATCGCATCCCGATCCGTGACGCTTTCATCAAAGCCGATCAGGAGGGCCAGCCCCTCCGCATCGAGTTCCGTGTCACATGGCCCGACGGCGAAATCCACTGGCTTGCTGCCCGCGGCTTCCAGGTCTCGCGCTCGCCCAACATCTGGCGCGGCGTTACCTTTGATGTCACACGTCGCAAAAACGTCGAGGCCGCCCTCATCCACGCGGAAAAGCTTGCTGCCATGGGGCGACTCGCCTCTACCATCGCCCACGAGGTCAACAACCCGCTCGAGTCCGTCACCAACCTCCTCTATATCGCTGGCCAGGACCCCTCCCTCAGCGATGACTCCCGCCAGTACCTTTCCCTTGCCGAAGAAGAGCTTGCCCGTCTAGGTAACATCACCCGCCTTACACTCTCCTTCTCTCGTACCGCTGGTGGCGTCAGCGCGCCTATTCCCGTCGCCGACGTCATCGATTCTGTACTCGCCCTCTTCCAGCGGCGCTGCGAAGTCCTCAACATCTGCGTGGAGCGTTTCTACACCGCTGGCGTCGAAATCGAGATCCTGCAGCACGAGCTTCGCCAGATCCTCATCAACCTCATCGCCAACGCGATCGACGCGCTCACCACCGAGAATCCCCGCCTCTGCCTGCATACCCTCAACCACACCAGCAGGGCCGTCATCCTCGTCGAGGACAACGGCTCCGGTATCGAGCTCCACGATCAGGAGCGTATCTTCGACGCGTTTTTCACTACCAAGACCGAAACCGGAACCGGCATTGGCCTCTGGGTTACACGCGAGCTGGTCGAAAAAAACGGAGGCATCATCTCCGTCGAAAGCGGCGACCACATGGGCAACATCCGGACCCGCTTCCGTCTGGAGTTCCCCGCGGCCGCAAAATCACAGTAGGCCTCTCGGTACGATTTCGTTCCCGAAAAAAATATTTCACTCTCGAAAGAAACTGCGAGACCATCGTGCCTCCGCTCACGTATAACACTCACCCATGAACCACACGAGGCAACTTCTCGCCGCTGCAGCTTTCTTCGTCGCCACCCTTCCAGCACTCGCGCAGCCGCCACGCGTCTTCCTCCTCGATGCCAACCAGCTTGCTTCCATCAAAGCTGCTCCGGCCTCCGACGTCCGCAAGCAGCAGGTCGTGAAGGCAGCTACCGCAGCTGCCGACAAGGCCATCACCGAAGGCCCTTTTTCCGTCATGCAGAAGGGCGTCACGCCTCCCAGCGGCGACAAGCACGACTACATGTCCCAGGCTCCCTACTTCTGGGCCGACCCCTCCAAACCCAACGGTTTGCCCTATATCCGCCGCGACGGTGAGCATAACCCCGAGATCAAAAAGATCACCGATCACGACCAGCTTGGCCGCCTCGGCGAAGATTCCCGCAACCTCGCTCTCGCCTGGTATCTCACTGGAAATGCTGCCTATGCCGACCGCGCCGCGCTTCTCATCCGTACCTGGTTTCTCGTACCCGCCACACGGATGAACCCTAACCTCGAGTTCGGCCAGGGTATCCCCGGCATCAACACGGGCCGCGGCATCGGACTCATCGAGACGCGCTCGCTCATGCCCATCGCCGACGCCGCAGGCCTTCTCGCGGGCTCACCCGCATGGACCGCCGCCGACCAGAAGGGCCTCACTGACTGGTACGCTGCCTTCCTCAAATGGATGCTCGACAGTCAGAAGGGAAGAGACGAGGATGCCGCCAAGAACAACCACGGCACCTGGTACGACCTGCAGGTCACCGACTACGCCCTGTTCCTCGGCCGCCGCGATCTCGCCGTCGAAACTCTCACCCGTGCCAAGCTCCGCCGCATTGCCTTTCAGATTGAACCCGACGGACGCCAGCCCCTCGAGCTGGCCCGCACCAACGGCTGGGGCTACTCCATCGGCAACCTCGACGGCCTTATGCAGCTTGCCTGGCTTGGCCAGCAAGCCGGCGTCGATCTCTGGGGCTTCCGCACCGCCGACGGACGCAGCATTCGAGCTGCGCTCGACTTCCTCATCCCCTACTCCGAAGGAAAACCCTGGGACTACCAGCAGATCGGAGGCTTCCATGCCGATGCTCTTCTGGGCTGCCTCCAGCAGGCCGCCAACTTTTACCACGATCCCAAATATGTCCAATTCGCCCAGCAGCTTGCATCCGGACACAACGACCCCGTGACCGTCCTGCGTCGCGTATCGCTGTCGGCTGCTGCTGACAACTAATGCATCAGGAGATGCGGGATGGGTGTTCTGAGGACGGCTGGGTTGGCTTGGCTTTGCGGCTGAGGACGATGCCGCGTCGTCGCCGCTGGCGCTCGGAGGCGTGGTCGATCTTCTTCCAGAATCCGACGAAGTAATCGACAGCCGAAATGATCGAGACGATCGTCATCCAGTAGATTGCCGTCAACGCGATGAAACGGACGGCGATGACGAAGCCTCCGTGGAAGTTTGGAAACCAGATCCAGTAGTCCCAGCGATGGGCGAGGATGGAAGCGACGACGGAGACGATTTGGATGACGGTTTTGAGCTTGCCGATCTCCGAGGCTTCGATCGTGAAGCCCTCGGCGGCTGCGATCGAACGCAATCCCGAAACCAGAAACTCACGCCCGATAACGAGTACGGCGATCCACGGTGGGACGATACGCGGGTTGTAGGCAACCAGCACGATGAAAGCCGCCGAGACCATGAGCTTATCGGCCAGAGGATCGAGCAGCATACCCATGGTGGTGATCTGGCCGCGCTTACGGGCGAGGTAGCCGTCCAGGCCGTCGGTGATGGCGGCCAGAATGAAGACGACCGAAGCGATGATCTCCTGCTCTCCACCGCGCAGGCCGGTCTGCCCGTGGCCCTGGAGGGGGAACGAGGACGAGAGTATCCAGATGAACAGCGGGATCGCTGCTATGCGGCTCATCGTAATGGAATTGGGCAGATTCATCGCTGGTGATTAGACGTTCCCGGGCAGGCAGGCGCGCTCCAGAGGAGACACTGTCATTCTGCCACATGCATGGACGCGCTCGCCTGCTGTTTAAAACAGCCTTTCGTTGGTTTATGTTGCGGACTCCCTGCTTCGAGCTCCGGTAATCGGGCAGGATGGGGCATCGCGGACTGTTTCCGGGCGGAAAGATGCCGATAAGGCATGTATCTGCCGGACTCGGTTATGACTATTCGCGACCTGAAGACGATTTTGTTGGCGCTGTGCATTGCCGGACTGCCTCCGTTTACGACAAGGGCCGAAGGGCAGGTGGTGTCAGCTCCTGTGGTGGAACCGCCCACGACGCCCCCGACGGTAAGTTCGCAGAGTGCGCCGCTGGTACCGAGCACAGTTGCACTACAGATTACGACGTCATTGGTAGTGTTTTTTGGCGAACCGATCGATGGTCTGGCACAGGTAACAGCGAGTGATGGGGCGACGGTGACAGGGACGGTGACCTTCTACGACGGCACCACCAGTTTCTGCACACTGCCGCTGACCAATGGCGCGACCTGCCCGGCGAGCGTGGCAACGAGCTTCAGTGCTGGAACCCATATCTTTACAGCGGTTTACTCAGGTGATGCGACGCATGCTGCTGCGACCTCAAACGCGGTGACGGTAGTGGTGAAGCAGGATACGACTTCGACGACACTAGGCAGCTCATTGAATCCGGTGGCCGCGGGTGGCAACGTGGTGTACACGTCGCAGGTGCAGGGGGCTCATGGAACGGTTGTGGGCACAGTGGAGTTCTTCGATGGAACGGCTTCCATCGGTCGGGCATCGCTGGATGTCAATGGGCAGGCGAGGCTTGCCGCACTGATAGTCGCTGGGGGAACGCACGGCATGACGGCGGTATATGTAGGCAATGCCAACTCTGCCAGCTCGACAAGCCCCGTTCTCAATGAGGTGGTGGCGAATCCGCTGGTGGCTTCTGCAACGACGTTGAGCGCAAGTGCGAATCCTGCGGTTGCAGGAGACAGCGTTATGTTTACGGCCCAAGTATCTGGTGGCGCAGCTCTACCGACCGGCCCCGTAACATTTGTTGAGGGTGGAACCGTACTGGGCTCGGCCATGTTGGATGCGACGGGGGCGGCGGTGTGGAGCACGTCAGCTTTGAGCGTGGGAGGCCACAGCATCGTGGCTCGCTATGCAGGTGATGCAAGTACAGCTGCGAGTATTTCTGCGGTGCTGAATGAAATAGTCAGCGCAGCTTCAGCCTCGGGCGGATTCACGCTGGGCGTCAGTACGGTGACAGTGGCTGCGGGCGATACGGCGATTGTGCCGGTGCAGACGACCGCGGGCTCGATCTTTGCGAAGACGCTGAATGTCAGTTGCAGCGGGCTGCCGGACGAGGCTTCATGCTCAATAGGTGCGGATGGATTGAGAATCAGCACGATGGGTCCGAGGGATTGCGGCACGACGGTGCCATATAACCGGGCAGGACTGCCGATCGTGGGACCGGTGCTGGCTGGCTTGTTGTTTCTCTTTCTGCCGAAATCCCGGTGGGCAGTGAAAAGTTTGTTTACTGCTGTGTGCGCCGTGATGGTATTAGGGACAATGGCTGGATGTGGGACGGGGAACTGCACGGATCTTGGCTCGCGGCCAGGGACGTATACGGTTACCGTGACGGGAAGCGCTGGAGGGACGAGTGTTTCTCAAAAGGTGAAGCTGGTCGTAGTGCCGTAGTCGTGTTGCAGAGAAAAGAAAGAGGCAGCTTGCGGCTGCCTCTTTGCCTGCTTGCGAACTTACTATGCGTAGATGCCGCGTTGACGCGTGGTGTAGGCCACGCGGTCGATGGCGAGCATGTAGGCTGCGATGCGGTTGTTGACATTGTGAGTCTGCGCGTAGGTAACGACGTCGCGGAAGCTCTCCGACATGATGTGGTCGAGGCGCTGGTTGACTTCGGACTCGGTCCAGAAATAGCCCATGCGGTCCTGCACCCACTCGAAGTAGCTGGTGGTCACGCCACCAGCATTAGCGAGGATATCGGGGATGATGAAGACGCGCTTGTCGGCGAGCATCTCGTCGGCGATGGGTGTCGTCGGGCCGTTGGCTCCTTCGCAGAGGATTTTGCAGCGTATCTTGTCAGCGTTCTTGCTCGTGATGACGTTTTCGGTTGCTGCGGGAATGAGGATCTCGCAGGGGTAGGTGAGCAGCTCGTGCCGATCGACGGCCTCGGCTTCGCGGAAGCCTGTTATCGTACCGGTGTTCTGGCGGTGCTCGAGCAGGGCGGGGATGTCAATGCCCTTGGCGTTGAAGAGACCGCCGTCGTACTCGGCGATGCCGATGATGGTGTAGCCCTTCTCCGCCAGCAACCTGGCTGCGTTTGATCCGACGTTACCGAAGCCCTGGACGATCACACGGCAGCCCTCTACGGGCATGTTGAGGGTCTTGAGCGCTTCATCGCATACGACGGAGAGACCGCGGCCGGTGGCGGCGGTGCGGCCGCGCGAGCCACCGAGGTTGACGGGCTTGCCAGTGACGACGGCGTTGACGGTCTGGCGCATGTGCATGGAGTAGGTATCCATGATCCAGGCCATCGTCTGTTCGTTGGTGCCCATGTCCGGGGCGGGAACATCTTTTTCGGGGCCGATGAACTCGACCAGCTCAGCGGTGTAGCGGCGCGTCATGCGCTCGATCTCACCCTGGGACATCTTCTTGGGATCGCAGATCACTCCGCCTTTGGCGCCGCCGAAGGGGATGTTGACGACGGCGCACTTCCAGGTCATCCAGGAGGCAAGGGCGCGGACTTCGTCTAAGGAAACATCGGGTGCATAGCGGATGCCGCCTTTGGCTGGTCCGCGTGCGATGGAGTGCTGAACGCGGTAGCCGGTGAAGACCTCGATAGAGCCGTCGTCCATTCCGACAGGAATGTGGACGATAAGTTCACGGGTGGGCTGACGGAGGACCTTCCAGAGTCCGCGGTCGAGGTTGAGTTTTTTAGCAGCGAAGTCGAATCGAGCAGCCTGGGCTTCCCAGGGATTGGTCTCCTGCTCGAGGGTTAGCGTTTGCATCGTGATTTCCTTTTGTTCCGTTGCTGGTATCAGCGATTCTCCGGCCATCGTTTTGCCCTCCGGTGAAAACCAGATGAAAGCAAGCATACAGCCTGGGCCAGACCGGTCTGTGGCTCAAACCTCAGGGAGTATAGGCCGCCGAAAGTGGCTTTCGCAAACATAGGAAAGGGGGTTACGTACCACTTTTGGATCATGTTGATCAAGTGGCAAAGGCCTTGCTAAGGCGCGGTTATGATGAAGAAGATGCCCACGATCAGCCCCCTTACTCAGTCGCCGTCGGAGCGTGACTTTCTTAAGCTTGCCCGCACGTACACCCTGGTGCCGGTTTATCGCACGGTGGCTGCCGACCTGGAGACGCCGGTTTCAGCGTTTCTGCGTATTGCAGCCGAGGAGCCGGAGGCGTTTCTGCTGGAGTCGGTCGAGGGCGGCGAGCATGTTGGGCGGTACACCTTCATCGGGATTGAGCCGTACAAGAAGATGGTGGCTCGCGGAAGTCACATCACGGTTCGCGAGGGCAAAAAAGAGACGGCGTTTCCTGGTGACATCTTCGCTGAGTTGAAGAAGGCCCTGAGCGGACATAAACCGGCGAAGCTGTCCGGGTTGCCTCCGTTTACGGCTGGAGCAGTGGGTTTCTTTGCGTATGATGTGGTGCGGCAAATAGAAAAGCTGCCTGCGACGGCAAAGGATGAGCTGGGAGTTCCCGACGCCTGCCTGATGTTTTTTGACCAGGTGCTGGCGTTCGATCACGTGAAGAAAGAGATTCACCTGATGGTGACCGCCGACCTTACGCGCGAAAAGCGCGAAGGGGCGTATGCCCGCGCGGCGAAGCGGCTGAATCGGCTGGAGAAGAGGCTTGCGAGCCCGCTGCCTGCGATGAAGAAACGCAAGCCGCAAGGCAAGTTGAAGCTGGTTCCACGGACGGCGAAGGCCAGCTTCCTGAAGGCGGTCGAGAAGACGAAGGAGTACATTGCGGCGGGCGATGTTTTTCAATGTGTCCTGTCGCAGCGGTTCGACTGCGAGCCGGGCGTGGATGCGTTTGAGGTCTATCGTGCGCTGCGCATTGTGAATCCTTCGCCGTATATGTATTTTCTGCGCTTCGGGTTGGAGGATGGTAAGGCGAAGCCAGCAAAGAAGCCGGTCGCGCATCATATCGTCGGCTCGTCGCCGGAGTTGCTGGTTCGCGTGCATGGCCGCGATGTGGAGTACAGGCCGATTGCAGGCACGCGTCCGCGCAGCGCCGACGAGGTGGAGGATCGCCGCATCGAAGCCGAGCTTCGTGCCGACGAGAAGGAGCGCGCGGAACACATCATGCTGGTCGACCTGGGGCGCAACGACGTGGGCCGCGTGAGCGAGTTCGGCAGCGTGAAGGTGAAGGATCTCATGTTCGTCGAGCGCTACAGCCACGTGATGCACCTGGTGAGCGCGCTCGAAGGAAAGCTGAAGGATGGGCTGGCGCCGATCGACGCGTTTCGAGCCTGCTTCCCCGCTGGTACGCTGAGCGGCGCGCCGAAGGTTCGCGCGATGGAGATCATTGAAGAGCTTGAGCCGGCGCGTCGTGGCGTCTACGGCGGAAGCGTGCTCTATGCCGATTTCAGCGGCAATCTGGATTCATGCATCGCCATTCGTACCCTCTACATGAATGGCCCGCATGGACACATTCAGGCTGGTGCGGGGCTTGTGGCGGACTCGGTTCCTGAGAAGGAGTTCGAGGAGTGCAGAAATAAGGCGCAGGCAGTTGTGCGCGCGATTGAAAAAGCGAGAGGCTAGAGAACCGCTCTAACCATTTCATATTCCACGATTGCTGGATCGTTGGGATAGGGCTCTGTTTTTCCTGTCATGCCAAATCCGATGCTGCGGTAAAACTCGATGGCGGAGTCGTTGACACTGGTCACCATCAGATGCAGCGTCTTGATGCTCTTCGAAGCAGCCCATACTGCAATCTTGTCGATCAGCTGGCGTCCGATGCCCAGCCTGCGAGCCTCAGGCGCAACCCACATAGAGATGATCTGCCCTTTCTCCGCATCATTTTCGTCAGTGAAGCAGAGTGCGAGACCGACATAGCTGCCGTTATTACGAGCGAGGAAGCCAATGTCATGCCCATGGATGAGGCGCGTTGCCCGTGCCAGCCACTCGTCGTCGGTGAACTGAGACTCGCGTGCATAGGTGCTCCCGAAGGCTAATGGCGTGTCCTGCAAAGCGCGCAGACGCACCACTTTATAATCCGCAACGAGTAATGGGGTAATGGGGATGAGCTCGGTCATTTAAGGCTGAGTCTAAGCTAAGCGACGCGGGAGCCTATGATCTTTGCCCGAGTTTTATGCCTGCAGGTTTTACCTGTCAGTCACATATCCGAGCAAAGTCTTTCCTAAAGAAACCAAAACCGTATTTATAATTCAGAAGGTTTTTGCAAAGGTTTACTTAAAGTAAGCAGTATGGGAGGTTAGCAAGCCGGCCTCTGACCTGGCATGGAACCAGATTTCCATCACTATGAGGAGGCATGAATGCTGCTACACCGGCTGTATGCACGTAAAGTTACGCTTGGAGCTCTTTCTGCTTTGGCGGTTGTTCTTACCCTTACGCCTGCTGCCTTTGGGCAGGACGCGCTTATCGAGGGCCTGAAGCAGAAGTACCGCATTTCAGAGATCAATGCTCAGGGCGTCGTCGCTAACCCTGGAACTGTCCTGACGATCGAGGCGGACGGAATCAACGCCGAGCCCTATCCCACGATGATCACCTTTGAGAACCCAGTCGTGGATGGGCAGGTGAAACAGCGCTCCAAGGGCCTTGGCTTTCTCAAAAGCAACAACCTGCAGATTCTGCAGCCCGGCCAGAAGGTCTATATCACCAAGATTAACGAAAGCACGTCGGGACAGGAAGATTCGCTCAAGATCACCATTCTGACGAGCGACGCTATTCTGGCTCGATTCTCGAGCGGAGCCTACAGCTCGTATCAAACCGCGAAGAGATATTCGACGACCCTGGCATTCAAGTTGCCCAAGGGCTCACTGTCGGGAATGTCGGTGGACAGTGCATCCAAGATGATTGAAGCCGTTCTGTCGTTCAACCCTGCCGATCAGGTGAGGACGCATGATGCTGGTGTGGTTACGCGCTCCTGCGAACCGCATTGCGCTATTTCCGCGACCACAGGAGCTCCGGTCGGAACACCGAGCAGTGCATTCGCCCCACCTCCACCAGCCAGCGCACCCACTATTGCATTGGGGCAGACTCCGGATCAGGTGACTTCGATTCTGGGAACACCAAAGCAAATCGTCGACCTGGGGTCCAAGAAGATTTACAAGTATCCCGACATGAAGGTCGTCTTCACGGACGGCAAAGTCAGCGATGTGCAATAACAAGCGCACACCGCCTTCATCATTCGCAAGCAACTCGGCTTCATGACACCCGTCATGAAGCCGAGTTGTTTAAGCCAGGCGACGCGAAGAGCCTTCAATCTTTACAGGTGTTTTTGCGGTGTGGTCATCTTTGCTGGAATGCAGCACCCACAGGATGCCCCCGACAACCTGTGCAGCGGAGAGGATACGCGTTACGTTGGGTTTATCTTCAAGCGACTGCATGAGGTTCTGGAGCGGCTGCGGGCCGAAGTGCCAGGCCCTGGCATCACGACGTGGATTGATGATTCCCATAATGCCATCGCCAATGATGGCCATAGCGGTGAAGTTCTTCCAGCGGTTGAGGTCGAATTGCATCGAAGATTTCTCCAGTCGTTTTATAAGACGCATGGAGAGCCCTCTGCGTTTGCCCATCGAAATCCGCTGGAAGCTCCTGCGCGACCTCACACATCGCAAAGATCAACGGCCTGCCGCAGTGAGGTCAGCGGATCACCCTTCGGCACGAACTCATGGGCAACGTAGCCTTGAAATTTTAGATCGGCGAGGGCCTTCATCAGCGCTGGGTAGTAGATCTCCTGTGTATTGTCGATCTCGTTGCGGCCCGGAACACCACCCGTGTGGAAGTGGCCGAGAACGTCGATGTTTTCACGGATGGTGGCGATCAGGTCACCTTCCATGATCTGCATATGGTAGATGTCGTAGAGCAACTTGCAACGCGGCGAATTCACTTCGCGCATCACGCGCGCCCCCCAGGCCGTATGGTCGGCCATGTAATCCTTGTGATTGCGCTTGCTGTTCAGCAGCTCTAGGCAAATGTTGACGCCATTGTCTTCGGCGATCTTCTTCAGGCGATTCAACCCGGCGATGGTATTGCGTGCGCCCTCTTCATCCGACATACCGCGCCGGTTTCCGGAGAAGGTAATCACGTTCGGCACACCAGCCTTGGCCGCGAGCGGGATATTTTTGCGGAAGGCTTCTTCGATGGCTGCGTGATTTTCAGTGCGGTTGAGCGCGTCGGGAATTGTGCCTCCACCGGCATAGCCCATGGCGCATATCAGACCGTAGCGGCGCGGCACATCCCAGTCCTTGATATCGAGCAGGTCGATGGCCTTCAACCCCATCTGTGCCGAATACTCGCAGAGTTGGTCGAGGGTGAACTGCTTGTAGCACCAGCGGGAGACGGATTGCCGAATGCGTCCTTTGCGCTGTACAGGCTGCTGAATGGTGTTTGTCTGCTCGGCAAAGGACGGTGTTCCAGTCAGAACAGCCGCCGCCAGCCCGGATTTGAGAAAGGTGCGTCGATTCGCCATAACGGCAACATGGTACAGGGTGTGGCGCGCAGGGGCTAGAATTAACTCATCATGGTCTTCGTTCTGGACAACTACGACTCGTTTACCTACAACCTGGTGCAGTATATGGGCGAGCTGGGCGCCGAGATGGTGGTGAAGCGCAACGACGAGTTGACGCCCGAACAAGTTGAGGCAATGAATCCAGAGCGCATCCTGATCTCGCCCGGCCCATGCACGCCACAGGATGCGGGTATCAGCATGGACCTGATCCAACACTTTGCGAGGTCCGACAAGCGTGTGCCGATACTCGGCGTCTGCCTGGGACATCAGGCAATTGGAGCGGCCTTTGGCGGCGAAGTGATCCGCGCGCCAAAGCTGATGCATGGCAAAACGAGCGAGGTGGAACACGATGGCCGCACGATCTTCGCAGGCATCCCGAGGACGATGACCTGCACACGGTATCACTCGCTGATTGTGAGCCCAAAAGGACTGCCTGCTGAGCTTGAGATCTCAGCACGTACGACCGATGCACTAACAGGCGAAGAGACAATTATGGGCCTCAGGCATCGTGAGCTGCCGATTGAAGGCGTACAGTTTCATCCCGAAAGCGTGCTGACCTCGCACGGTAAAGAGATTATTGCGAACTTTCTCAAGATGTAGGTGGAGCGAAGCTGACATGCGTCGACGACTAATGACGATGGGTGCGCTGTGCACGCTGGTTGGTATCCACGCGCAAGCGCAGCAGTCGATCGGCTCAGTCGGAATCGCAGACGCGACGGTTGCCGGAGCGCTGGAAGTCTCGAACGGACGGGCGATCCTGCAGGGGGCATCGACGGTAACAGCTCGCGACCGCACGGCAGAGATTGCCCTGAAGCGCGGCGGTACCGTGAAGGTATGTGCGACAAGCGGCCTGCACATTACCGCTGGCAAGGGCACAAAGGATGTTCCATTGATGTTGGCTCTCGATCGCGGTGCGGTTGAGATTGCGACACGAGTTACGTCGAACGATGTCGTGATGACGCCGGATCTGCGCTTCACCATGGATTCTGCGGGAGAGCTGGACCTGCGACTGCGTGTTGCTCGTAACGGTGATACCTGTGTGGAGAACCGGGGCAGCGCTGCTCCAGTTCTGAAAGTAGCCGATCAGTTTGGCGAATCGAACTATCAGCTTCATGCGGATCAGCATGTGCTTTTCGAACGTGGGAGTCTGAAAGAGGTCGTCGATCACGAGAGCGAGCCGTGTGGATGTCCGTCTGAGCCTGTGATCTCGGTTGCCGATGCCGGTGCGCATGGAGGAACGCCAGCGACTCCTGGAACGCAGGTTGCCGGCAACACGTCTAAAGCGGCGGCGGAACAGCATCCATTTCCTGCTGCAGTCAGCGCCGGACTTTCTCCCACGAGCTCCTTGCCTCCTGCTGCTCCGCAGGGCCAGGTGCATGCGCAGGTATCAACATCGTTGAGTTATGGCGAAGGCAACAATGGCAATCCCGCCATCGGTGGCGATCCTGGGGTCACGGGAACGGCAAAAAATACTGCGGCAAATACAAGCGCCGTACCAGCTGCAGAGACGCAGCAAAACAGCACGACTACCAGTACAACGGTGCGTGCAGAGGCTCCGCCTCCTCCTCCTGCGCCTTCAAGTGGCAATGTTTTCCGCTCGATAGGACACTTCTTCAAGAGGCTATTCGGTGGCCACTGACGCGGCTTTGCGGGCCCTGCTGCGGTACAATAAAGAGAGGTCTGGATGATCGGCTGCCTGCTGGTGCGCCGCCGGACAAACTCTTAAAAACAAGCTGAACTTCAGCAGAGATCAGGGGTTTTTTATGTCGATTCCCGCAACGCAGATGCGCCCGGGCATGGTTATCAAGTTCAAGGACGATCTCCACCTCGTCTTTTCGGTGGAGCACCGGACGCCGGGCAATCTCCGCGCCTTTATCCAGGCGAAGCTGCGTAACATCCGCACCGGCGCGATGTTCGTCGAGCGCTTTCGCTCGCCCGACCCGATCGACCGCGTCGTCGTTGACGAAGTGAAGATGGAGTACCTGTACAACGACGGTGACGACTACTACTTCATGGACATGGAGACCTTCGAGCAGACGCATCTGAAGCGCGAGACGCTGGGCGATGCCGTGGACTACCTGTTACCCAATCTCACCATCGCCGTCAGCTTTCACGACGGCAAGGCCGTAGGTATCGAGTTGCCTAATGTGGTCGAGATGACTGTCGTCGAGACGGAGCCAGGCATCAAGTCAGCCACCGCTTCCTCAGTGACCAAGCCTGCGAAACTCGAGACGGGCCTAGTGGTCCAGGTGCCTCCGTTCATCAACGAAGGTGAGAAGATCCGCGTGGATACGGCCGAAGGCGCCTATATGAGCCGCGCTTAGTCTCAATGAGACAACTGGGAGGCAGAGCGCGGTGCTCTGCCTCTTTTGTCTGCGGTGCATTGTTGCGCGTGGCGCATCGCTCTGCGAAACTGAATCCTCATGGTTCGCTACTATCTCGTCAAAGGCCGTGTGCAGGGCGTTGGATTTCGCTGGTTTGTACATCGCGAAGCCGCGGAGCTTGGTCTGCGAGGCTGGGTTCGTAATACGGACTCAGGTCACGTCGAGGTCATCGCTTCAGGCTCACCTGAAGTGCTGGACGAACTGAAGAAGGCACTGCATAAGGGCTCGCGCGGAAGCCGCGTCGATGCCGTCATCGAAGAAGAGCTGGATGCAAGCGAAGACGCGAAGCTGGGACCGTTTGTGATTGAAGGAGCGTGGTAAAGAATGCAAGATGCAAGCCTGATCAACTGTGAGCCGTTGAAGCCGCTGATCCGCACTGTGCCGGATTTTCCCAAGCCGGGGATTCTTTTTTACGACATTACGACGCTGCTGAAGGATAAGACGGGCTTCGCGCAGCTGATCGACGCCTTCGCCGCGTATTATATCGGCAAGGAGATCGACCTGGTGCTGGGCATTGAGGCGCGCGGCTTCATCTTCGGCCCGGCGCTGGCGTATCGCCTGAACGCGGGATTTGTTCCCGTGCGCAAGCCGAACAAGCTGCCTGCGAAGACCGCCAAGGTCAGCTACGACCTGGAATACGGCACGGATTCGCTGGAGATTCATCTGGATGCGATCAAGCCCGGTCAACGCGTCATCATTGTCGACGACCTGCTGGCCACGGGTGGCACGATGGAAGCAACCGTGCAGCTGGTGCGCCAAATGGGTGGCGAGATCGCAGGCCTTGGCTTTGCCATCGAGCTGGACTTCCTGAAGGGCCGAGCCAAGTTTCCTGGTTACGACGTCTTCAGCCTGTTGCACTACGACGAGTAGATTCTTAATCCAACTTATGCGGGCTCGGAGACGCGTAGTCGTTCTTCGAGCCCGATGTAGTTTTTGCGACGGAACCAGTCGGTCATGCTGGCTTCGAGGCGATTGAGCGGGACGCGGTAGCCGACTTCGAGAAGGCCGTCGGCAATAGGTAGCGTGTCGTCGAAGATGGCGTCGTTGGTGAAGTTACGCATGCTGAAGTTGTCTATCCAGTGGATCGGACACGGATGCGCGGTGCCTTCTTTGTCGATGTGTTCAATGCGCAGGCGACGGGCGAACATGCTCAGGCGAAAAGGATATAGAACGGTGAGTCGAGCGCGACGGTCTGCGTCGGTCCGGTCAGTTTTCCGGTTCCCTGATCGCGGCGGAAGACGGTGATCGAAGCCGAATCCTGGTTGCCGCAGAGAATCCACTGGAAGGTGGGATCGAAGGTGAAGTGGCGTGGTGTTTTGCCTCCGCTGGAGATGCGCTGGACTTCCTTGAGCGAGCCGTCATCGTTGATGGCGAAGACAACGAGCGTGTCTTCGCCGCGGTTTGAGGCGTAGAGGAAGTTGCCGTCGGGCGAGACCATGATCTCGGAGGCTGTGTTCTTTGCTGCGGGGAATCCAGAAGCGAGTGTACTGACCGTTGCTCCGGCGTTGATGAGCAGGCCTTTTGGGTTCGTGGCTGAACGAGTCGTCGACCAGAGGAAGCGGTCGATGGTGGAGTCGAGCTCATTGATGAGGTAGATCCAGCGTCCGTTGGGATGGAAGGCAATGTGACGCGGGCCGGAGCCTGCTCGCGTGTTTGTAACGAGCGGTTCGGAGGGAGTCAGCTTTGCCGTTGATGGGTCGATGCTGTAGACGGTCAACGAGTCGCTGCCGAGATCGTTGACGATGAGGAAGCGATCGTCGGGCGAAATGTGGACCGAGTGTGGATGCGGCTTGTCCTGACGCGTCGGGTTGGGGCCTCGCGCACCGTATTTCGCATCGTGATAGTCGAAGGTTTCGACGGGACTGGAGAGCGTTCCGTCGGACTGGATGCGATAAGAAGCGATGGTTCCGCCGAAGTAGTTGGCGACGAAGGCGGATTTTCCGGTGGAGTCGACCGAGATGTAACAGGGACCTGCGCCTGCGGAGGAGACTTTATTTTTCTGCGTCAGCGCGCCGGAGCGCATGTCGAGGCTGAAGCTGGTGATTGTGGCCGCAGGATCGTTGATGGCATTGACGGCGAAGAGGGAACGATGCATTGCATCGCGCTGGGGCGAGATGGCCATGAAGCTGGGCCGCTGCGTTTCAGCGGCGAGGACCGGTTCGCCGAGATGTCCGTTTTCGAAGCTGCAGCGGTAGATGCCCTTCGCGACTCCCTTGGTGGTGTCGGTACCGATGAAGACATGCATCGACATCGCCGGAGCGGGCTTCTGGCGATGGAAGGGCGAGACAAAGGTCTGGGCCGAAGCTGCATAAGCCGGCAGCAGAAGAAGAAAGCGGCGGCGCGTGGTCATTGGTAATTAGACCGCTTCACCCGGCAGATGGATTCCCATTTCGTCTTCGGGGCGGATGTTTTCGTTAATCACAGGAAGACTGGGGAGGTTGATGGTGCTTCCGGCTTCGTGGACGATGGCATCAGCGTGCGTCAGGACCTCGTCGACGGTCATGGTGTACATGTCGCGACCGTTGTCGTAGCCGGACTCGATGGCCTGCTTGAGGTAGCGTCCCGCGATCTGCGCGGCGAGGTAGTCGGTGATGACCTTGCCGTTGCGGCGCTTCTGCTCGATCCAAGCGAGGTTCGGCAGGGCAATCCAGACGGAGCGTCCATTGACCGAGAAGCGGATGTCGGTGGCGTCGGCATGGCGGGTGGCGATGGCGACGATGGTTCCCTGCCAGGTGCAGTGAAGCTGCTCGCCAGTCCAGCGGTCGGTCACTTTGAAATCTTCGTACATGGTTGAATTTTAGCGCAGCGGAGGATGGGGTCCTCCCCCTCCCCTATGTTTTATGCAAAATATTGATTTTGCATGGTTTAGTGCGGTGGCTTCGATGCAAAATATTCCATCGAAAGGAGTTAACCCTAAAAATATTGAAAATAAATGAGTTGTGGACTTTTTCGAAGCTTCGATCCGGTTTTTTCTGATCGTGTTTTAAGTTTAGCCAATGGATAGAAACTAATCGGCAGTTTTCGGTCATTTATTTTTCTGCGTAACTGCATTGTTGTCAGCAGGTTACGGAGATTGCTGCAAAAGCCGGGGCTTGACAGCTTTCCGGACGTCCATCCCTCGGAAGCCACGAAGCTTCAAAGGGATGGCAGCCAGGAGAGCTATTGCAGAATTGGTACGCCCGCCAAGGCTCCGGCGATACGGGCCTGCCACTCTGCTGGTCCGGTTTGGTGGACGCTTGTGCCCTTTGAGTCGACGGCCACGGTCACGGGCATGTCCACGACCTCGAACTCGTAGATGGCCTCCATGCCCAGATCGCCGAAGGCCAGGAGCTTCGAGCTGCGAATCGCCTTCGAAACCAGATAGGCTGCGCCGCCTACGGCCATCAGATACACGGCTTCGAATTCCTCGATGGCGTCGATGGCGGCACGTCCGCGCTCGGCTTTGCCGACCATGCCCAGCAGTCCGGTCTGCTCCAGCATCTGGCGGGTGAATTTATCCATGCGGGTTGCGGTGGTGGGTCCTGCCGGTCCTACGGCCTCATCGCGCACGGCGTCTACCGGACCGACGTAGTAGATGAAGCGGTTCTTGAAGTCCACGGGAAGTTTTTCTCCGCGCGAGAGCATGTCGGTCATGCGCTTGTGCGCGGCATCGCGGCCGGTCAGAAGTTTTCCATTGAGGAGCAGCACCTCGCCCGGCTTCCACGTCTTTACCTCGTCGTGAGTGACGGTGTCGAGATTCACGCGACGGGCCTTCGACGTGTCGTAGGTCAGCTTGGGCCAGCTTTCGAGTGACGGAGGCTCCAATGCGACAGGCCCCGAGCCGTTGAGATGGAAGTGCGCGTGCCGGGTTGCCGCGCAGTTGGGAATCATCGCAATGGGCAGGTTGGCCGCATGCGTCGGGTAGTCCTTGATCTTGATATCGAGTACGGTCGTCAGTCCGCCGAGGCCCTGCGCGCCGATGCCGAGCTGGTTGATCTTGTTGTAAAGCTCGATGCGAAGCTCTTCGAGCTTGCTTTGCGGGCCGCGGGCGATCAGCTCCTGCATGTCGATGGGGTCCATCAAGGATTCTTTCGCCATCACCATTGCCTTCTCTGCCGTGCCGCCGATGCCGATACCGAGCATCCCGGGAGGGCACCAGCCTGCACCCATGGTGGGCACGGTCTTGATGACCCAGTCGACGATGGAGTCGGAAGGATTCAGCATGGCGAACTTCGACTTCGCCTCGGAGCCGCCGCCTTTGGCGGCGACTGTGACGTCGACGTCGCCGCCGGTTACCAGCTCCACCGAGACGACTGCGGGCGTGTTATCGCCGGTGTTCTTGCGCGAGAATGCGGGGTCGGCCAGAATACTGGCGCGCAGCTTGTTGTCGGGATAGTTGTAGGCTTGCCGCACGCCTTCATCGACCATCTGCTGCACGGTCATGAGCGGTTTGCCGTCGTTCTCCCAGCGCGCTTCCATGCCGACCTTTACGAAGGCGGTGACGATGCCGGTGTCCTGACAGACGGGGCGGTGGCCTTCGGCGCACATGCGCGAGTTGATGAGGATCTGCGCCATGGCGTCCTTGGCCGCGGGCGACTGCTCGAGCTCATAGGCGCGGGTGAGGTTGGTGATGAAGTCTTCAGGGTGATAGTAGCTGATGTACTGCAGCGCGTCGGCGACAGATTGGATAAAGTCGGCTTGCTTGATGGTGGCCATAGCACGATCATTCTAGGGGTTCTGAAGGATGCTTGTCGTGCGTTCACGGGCACTGCGCGGTTATCGAAAACTTCATCTGCTCACTTCTGTCCCAGAAGTTCTGCGTGATATGCGGGAGGAAGCGCGATTGTGCAGAATCCGCGGAAAAGGCAAATACTGTCTCTTTCCGGTGGAACGGGCATCTGACCTAGAGAGGACACGCGCGATGGCTGCTGCAAAGAAGACGAGGCGAGAGACGGATTCGCTTGGCGAGGTGGAGGTTCCGGCCGATGCACTGTATGGAGCGCAGACGACCCGGGCGGTTGCGAACTTTCCCATCAGCGGGCAGAAGGCGAGTCCGTTCCTCATTCGGGCGCTGGCGATGATCAAGCTGGCTGCGGCGGAGGCCAATGCGGAACTGGGTTTGATTACGCCGGAGCAGGGAAGAGCTATTGCGGAGGCAGCGCAGGAGGTGCTCGACGGAAGGCACGACGGCGAGTTTGTCGTCGATGTCTTTCAGGCCGGAGCCGGTGTGAGCCTGCACATGAATACGAACGAGGTCCTGGCGAATCGTGCAGGGCAGATTCTTGGTGAGTCGCCTGGCACGTATAAGAAGGTTCATCCTAACGACCACGTTAATTATGGGCAGTCGACGAACGATGTTTTTCCGACGGCAATGCGGCTCTCTGCGCTGCTTGCACTTGAGGAGCTGTACCCCGTGCTCGACCGGCTGGCTGCGAGTTTTGCAGTCAAGGCGCGGGAGTTCAAAGACGTTCTCAAGGCAGGCCGCACGCACATGCAGGATGCGGTGCCGATCACGCTGGGGCAGGAGTTTGCTGCTTATGGCGTCGCGGTGAAAGAGGCTGCTGCTGCGATACGGCGCAATGCCGTTACGCTGCACGCGCTTGGGCTTGGAGGGTCGGCTGTCGGCACGGGGTTGAATACGCATCCGGAGTACAGCCAGAAGACTATCGCCAAACTCGCTAAGCTAGCAAAGCTTGAGCTGCATCCGGCGTACGATCTGCGCTACGCGATGCAGTCGTGCGCGCCGATGGCTGATGTCTCCGGTGGGCTACGCGGGCTGGCGCTGGAGATGATCCGCATCTCGAATGACCTGAGGCTGCTGTCGTCGGGGCCGAATACGGGTTTCAACGAGATTCACCTGCCCAGCCTGCAGCCGGGGTCGAGCATCATGCCGGGCAAGGTGAATCCGGTGCTTGCGGAGCTGACGGCGATGGTCGGGTTTCAGGTGGTCGGCAACGATACGGCGACGGCGATGGCGGTGCAGGCGGGCCAGCTCGAGCTGAATGTGATGATGCCGACGATTGCGCACAACACGCTGCAATCGATCACGATTCTTACGCATACGCTGCATCAGCTGGACGAGCATTGCGTCCGCGGCATTACGGCCAATAAAGACCGCACGGCGTTTTACGCATCGAGCACGATTGCTCTGGCTACGGCTCTGAATCCTTATATCGGCTACCGCAAGGCAGCGGAACTGGTGAAGGAGTCCGTCGCCAGTGGCCGCTCGATTGTAGAGCTGGCGCGGGAGAAGAAGCTGCTGAGCGAGGAGCAGATCGCGGAGATACTCGATCCGAAAAGCATGACGCAGCCGCAAAAAAAAAATGACCGGACGCCACGCCAGGAAGTCCTGACGGGAAGTCCGGTCATCTTTTGGGATTCTGTTACTTGACGCGTCCGAAACGGTAGATAAAGCCGACGTTGACGCCGACGTTGTTCTGGATCTTGCCTCCCCAGGTCGAGCCGAGATAGTTGGGCGTAACGCGTGCTGCGAGGTTGGGGTAGAAGTTGTAATCAAGATTCGCGCCGACAGAGAAGACAGCGCGTGTCTCCGAGGGCCAGATGCCGAGATTCGCTGCGGGAATGCCCTTCGACCCGGAGTCGAACTTGCCGATACCTGCACCGACGGTTCCGAATACGCTGGCCGCGTACTTCATCTTCGAGTAGACGCGATAGTTGGGGCCGGCCATGAAGGTGTACTCGGAGATCTGCGGGTTAGAGATGTTGTAGATCGTGTTGCCGACCTTGGCGTTGCCATAGTTGCCGCGCACATCGGCCAGGATGCCGAGCTTCGGATTGAAGTAGCGCGTGCCGGAGACCCAGAAGTTCACCTCATTGTTCCTTTGCAGGAACTCGCCGGACTGGAAGCGGAGATAGCCGCCGCCGCCGCCGACTTCCCACTGATGGCTGTAGGTGTCCTGGATGGTGCGATCGATGCGTGCCTTGCGATTGGCGTTGGACTCGCGGCGCGTGCGGTGTGCCGACTGCGCTTTAACGGAAGGGGCGGCGCTTAAGACTGCGGCCGCGATGGAGAGAGTGACTGCAGACCTCACACTAAACCTGAAACCGAACATCAACGAATACTCCTGCACATGCTCATGCTCTTGCTATGGTGGAACTCGAAGGCGCGCCGCTGGAGACGACTCGAACCGCGGGCCATTTCTTATTAGAACATCCGCCGCCATCCATAGGACGGCTGAGCGGCATGAATCGGTATGGAGGACGGGATAAATGGCGAAGAAAAGTGGCGGTGGAGGGGGCGGGAAGCTGATTTTGGGGTTCCTGCTGGGAATCGTGGCGGTTGTTGCCGGTGGATTTCTCTATCTTCGCTTCGGGCCACTGCCCGTGGCGGTCGTGGATAAGCCGTTTCCTTTTGAAAAGGAGCTGGTGCGGCTTCCGCTGCATGCCCGCATCGATGCCGAGAAGAAAGATGCTCCTTTTGGCACGAGTGAGGATGTTTTTGAAGGCGGCGCGAAGGTCTACCGGGCGCAGTGCGCGAGCTGCCACGGGACTCCTGGTCACGATGTGGCGTTTGCGAAGCAGATGTATCCGCAGGCACCGCAGCTGTGGAAGAAGCATGCGCATGGCAATGTCGTCGGCGTAAGCGACGATGAGCCTGGCGAGACGTATTGGCGTGTGGCTAACGGGATTCGCCTGACAGGAATGCCTGCATTCCGGCATGTGCTTTCAGACACGGAGATGTGGCAGGTGAGTCTGCTGCTGAAGAACGCCGACAAGGAGCTGCCTGATCCGGTAATGAAGATTCTGCAGGGGCAGTAAAGGTAAAGATACGCAAAGAGAAAGCCCGCTTCGGATGGAGGCGGGCTTTCCCTTTTAGTTGATCTGGCTGGTTTCTAGTGCAGCGTGTAGGTGACGCCGGTGACAAACTGCATGCTGTTCTTATTGAATCCGATGGCTGGATTGTTCAGGTAGTTGTCGAGGAAGTTCACGCTCAGGCTGAAGCGGTGGTAGACGGGGAGGGCCAGTCCGAAGGCACCGACTGCCGACCAGGCATTGGTGTTGTTCCACGACTGGATGTACGTGCCGCTCTGCGTGAACAGAATCTTGCCGGGCAAGGTGCGCTTGTACGCTTCGCCAAAGGTAGAGCCGATCAGGTTCTGGTCGGGGCTGGAGACGAGCGGTGGCGCATACTGCGTGAAGTGCTGGCGCTCATAGTGGATGTCGGTCTTGGCATCGAGCTGCTGCACGGCATCGAGCAGGATGGTGTAACCGGCGCCCACCCCATAGATCTGCTGGAGGCTCAGGCCCTGGGCATAGTTATGGTCGTAGGCCACGCCGCCGAGCATGTAGAAGCGCGAGGTGAAGTACTTGTCGTGCTCGAAATCGGTATGGAAGATGTTGGTCTTCGCGACGGAGTCCTCGCAGCCTACAGGAGCCGTGCTGCCGTTGCAGGAGGGCGGAAGCGGCCGCACCGGCTGCGTCAGTTTGCCGTACGTCTCGAGCAGGTTGAAGGTGGTTCGTGTGCGCAGCGGGAGGTACGCGACGGACGGAATGGTACGGATCAACGAGGTTCCCACGGTGTAGGTCTGGCCGTAGGAGGTCGATTGCAGGATGGTCGCTCCACCTGTGATGGAGCCGTTCCAGCCCTGGAACGGTCCGGGGTTGCCGGTCAGCTCTTTGTTATAGGTTGCGTCGTCGACGACATAGGCGAGGTTCTTTTCGGGCACAGACTGGCCAGCACCGCTGGTTTCCTTGACGGTATCGTCGGCGATGGCGATCGTGGTGGCAGGCTTTGCCTGACGCGTGATCTTCTCATCCTTCTTCAGCACGACGAAGGTGGCTGCAGAGCGGAGCTCCTGGACTTTCGCCATGGGGATGGTGACCTCGCCGATGACATCACTCTTGAAGACGATGTTGCCGCCGACGCTGCGCTCGAGCTTGCCGGTCAGCTGATCGCCGTTTGTGAGGATGATGACGTCCGGCGTTGGGGCAGCGGGCTTGTTCTGTGCGTTGGAAGGGGAGGCGACAAGACCTGCAAACAGGCCCAGAAGAAGGAGCGTCGATTTTTTGGGCCCAAAAGACAGCATGTTTTCAAACAGATTCATAGCGATTCACAATCCCGTTTCGATTCAGTTGGGTGTAACTAGTAGATTTTAGATCGCTATTCCGGCAGCGGGGTTGTGTCCGGGGGTACGCTTCCTGAGGTTCTTCTGCCAGTAAAAGCCAGTCGGCCGGGCCTTAGCGAGATGCGGTTGCTGCCCATTCGGTGCACTTTTTTCACATCAACTCTTGCCAACCGTATTTCCATGGGCTTACTATCCGTTTCGGCTTCGATACAGTTCGCTTATCGCGCACGTGTCGAATGCAATTTGTTGCAGATGAATCGCTTGCTGACACCTTTCGTATCAGTGTGAGTTACACAAACAAGCTGCCTGCACGGGTGGTAACGCCCTGCAGCGTCTATAGGAAGGTAAAACATGGCATGGTACGCCTATTGCATTGCAGAGAGACAGGCCTTTCCGGAACTTTGTCGGCACCGCCGCCCGATGCCTCTCACAGGGGTTACTGGTATTTTCGGTAATCAGACGTTTCTCTTCCCCGCCAGCGATCTCGCCGTAATCGTTTCTGAATTCAATGCTGAAGACAGCGCCCGGATGGACCAACAGGCACAGAAAGATCATGCCCGCGTTATCGCCGACTGTTTCAAGCACTCCACCGTTCTTCCTTTCCGCTTTGGGACCTCTTTTCAAGACGACGATGCGCTGCGGCGCTCTGTTCGGTCGAATCAGCGTCACTTTCTGGCCAATGTGGAGCGTCTCCGCGGCAAGGCCGAGATGCACCTCAAGGTGTTGGTCGATGACACCTGCCCCGGAACGACTCTGCGCGATATGACCGTGGGCCAGCAGTATCTGACCAGCCTGCGCGAGAGCGCCAGTCGCCAGCGTGAGCGCCAATCCAAGGCTCGTGCTCTCTCCGTCCAGATGCATCGCATGTTCCTTCCGCTGGCTGAGGAGATCACCTGCCGCCGGATGGAGTCGGGCAAGATGCTGCTCGATATCGCACACCTGATCGACAACAAGACGGTTGAGCGCTACCAGAACAAGTACTCGTCAGCGATGCAGCAGATGAAGGAGTGCCAGATGCAGCTGTCCGGTCCCTGGCCGCCGTATCATTTCGTGCATCGTCCTACTGCGGGCCACCAGCACGCCTGAGGCATAACGGTTCGGTTGAAGATGGAGCGAGGCTTCGAAATGAAGCCTCGCTTTTTCAGTTAGCAGGCAGGATCAAATGCAAGCCCGCCAGACTACCTTTTGCCGGAACATGCGCATCGCACAGGGTAGAGTACAGGTGATGTCTCGAAGAAAAGGAGAACGTTGAATGCCGAACGTTGCACGACGGACGATCTATGCTGCCCTGGTTTTCTCTGTAACTGCTACAGGAGCTTTCCTCCATCTTCGAGCGCAGGAGCCGAATCCGATGGCGCAACAGGCGCCTGCGGACGATAACAAGATTACGAAGGAATCTGAAGGCGTCTATCTCTACAAGGTCAAGGTCGTTCAGCGTGATCTGGACGCCGTGAATTATCTCCATCGCAGCGGCTCGACCAGGATCGCGTTTAAAGGGACGCCTCTGCTGCCGTTGGCCAAGGGAGAAGCCAAGGTAACCAGCGAGCGCGGTGGCATCGTCATCGAGGCGAGGTTTGAAGGGCTGACTCCAGCCAATGGTTTTGGGCGTGAGTATCTGACCTATGTGTTGTGGGCGATTACGCCGGATGGACGGCCGAACAATCTTGGCGAAGTGCTTCCTGCCGGGACGAAGAACAACATTACGGTAACGACTGCGCTGCAGTCCTTTGGGTTGGTGGTGACGGCCGAGCCATATTTCTCCGTAACGCAGCCGAGCGATGTTGTCGTGCTGGAGAACCAGATTATTCAGGACAAGACGACCGGGGTGCTGGAGAAGGTCAATGCGCACTATATGCTGCTGCCGCGTGGGACCTATGCGGAGACGGCGGGCGCAAGGTCTGTCGCGGACCCGATTACGCGTGACGAGAAGATGCCGCTGGAGCTGTATGAGGCGAATAACGCTCTCCGCATCGCGCAGCAGAGTGGGGCAGAGAAGTATGCGGGCGACATCTATAAAGAGGCGATGCTCGACCTGAAGAATGCCACGGATATCCTCTCGGGGAAGAAGCCCGACAAGAAGATGGGCATCACGTATGCGCGGCAGGCCGTGCAGCGTTCCGAGGATGCCCGTCTGGTGACGCTGCGAAAGCAGGCTGCCGAACGGGAGCGCGATGCCGAGATGGCTAAACAAAAGGCCCAGGCGGATGCGCAACAGTCTGCGGTGGAGGCTGAACGGGCGAAGGCTGCCCAGGCCCAGGCCGATGCAGAGCGTGCGCGTGCCGAGGCCGCTGCTGCGCAGGCTCAGGCACAAGCTGCCCAGGCTCAGGCTCAGGCCGCAGCCGCAAGCAAGGTGGCCGACAGTGCTCGCGAGGCGCGTGAGCGTCTTCTCGCCCAGCTGAATAGTGTGCTGGCTACCAGCGAGACTGCGCGCGGGCTGATCGTCAATATGTCGGACGTGCTCTTCGATACGGGCAAGTACACGCTTAAGCCCTCAACACAGGTCAGCCTGGCTCGTGTTTCCGGCATTCTGCAGTCGTATCCGGGGCTAAAGCTGCAGGTCGAGGGGTATACCGACAGCACGGGCAGCGCGGAGTTCAACCAAAAGCTGTCAGAAAACCGGGCTGGTGCGGTCAGGGATTTCCTCGTGGGTCAGGGAGTCAATGCGGACAACATCGTTGCGACGGGGTATGGCATGGCCAAGCCCGTGGCCGATAACAATACGGCGAAGGGCCGTGCGCTGAACCGACGCGTGCAGCTTGTGGTTTCAGGCGATGCGATCGGGGTGCAGCAGAAAGGGCCGGATGCGGAGGCTGCTCCACCTGCCCCAGCCGCTCCGCCTGCGACCGGAGTCTCCAACCCGCAACAGCCACTGTAATCGCGCAGAGGCAGTCACCCTGCTGGCATGAAGATATGCGGTGGGGTGATTGTTATATGTGGACGCTCCAGCCTAACTCGGCGAGCTTTTCTTCGATATCGGCCAGTGCATAGGTCAATGCCGAACGGCGATGCGGATTTGCCGTTCGCTCTGACAGAATGCGTTCGCGCTGTAGCTCAAGCGATTGCAGCCTGCGCTTGCGTTCGGCAGCTTCGGCGGAGTTTTTTTCGGCTTCGGTCTTCGATGCGGCTGCCTGTGCCTGTGCCTGCTGTTCTTCCACGGATTTGCTCTCCCATCCACGCGACATGGTCACATTTTACGCTTGGCCGATCACAAATCAGATGATTTTGCTCCAATTACGGGCCGAGGTGCATCTATTGATGAGATTGGTGCGATTCCAAAACAACCAGATCAGGCCTATGCCGAATGCGACAATCGCACGGATTAGAACGTTTGTCCGCATCGTGTCATAAACTTAAGTGAAACAATGAATTAGCTCCCTTCGTCTTCAACAGAAGTACAGCCCTCAAAACAGAAGGACCCTTTTGCTATGTGGATTGTTCGACTGGCACTCCGGCGACCCTACACCTTCGTCGTCATGGCAGTGCTGATTCTGGTTCTGGGAATCGTGAGCATCGAGACGATGAGCACGGATATCTTTCCCGTGATCGACATTCCCGTGGTGACTGTGGTCTGGAGCTACTCCGGCACCAGCCCCGACGAGATGGAGAAGCGGTTCACCACGATCAGTGAACGCGCTATGACGACGACCGTCAACGACATCGAACACATCGAGTCGCAATCGGTAAGCGGCATCTCCATCATTAAGGTGTTTTTCCAGCCCGGCACAAAGATCGAGGCCGCCGTGGCTGAAGTGACAGCCGTCAATCAGACGATTCTGCGTATTCTGCCGCCGGGCTCTACGCCTCCCTTCATCCTGCAGTTCAGCGCGTCGAACGTGCCTATTCTGCAGGCCATCATGTCGAGCGACAAGCTGTCAGAGGCGGATTTGTACGATCTTGGTCTGCAGTTTGTCCGTACGCAGCTGGCAACGGTTCAGGGTGCGCAGGTGCCTGCTCCTTATGGCGGTAAGGCGCGCCAGATCATGGTCGATCTGGATCTTGGCCAGCTATATGCCAGGGGGCTGTCGCCTACGGATGTGGTCAATGCGCTCACGGCGCAGAACCTGATTCTGCCTGCGGGTACGGCTAAAGTTGGCACGACGGACTATATCGTCCGAACGAATGCCAGTCCGCTGGTGTTGGATCAGCTGAATGACATGCCGATTAAGAATGTGAATGGCGCGATGGTCTACATCCGCGATATCGGCCATGTTCACGAAGGATTCGCCATTCAGCAGAACATCGTGCGCGTTAATGGCAAGCGCGCTGTGCTGCTTACGATCCTCAAGTCGGCCTCGGCCTCGACGCTCGACATCGTTAAACGTGTCCGCGAACGCCTGCCGGTCATTCAGGCGGGACTAACGAAGGACCTGAAGATCGACCTGCAGTTCGATCAGTCGATCTTCGTTCGCGCAGCCCTGCAGGGCGTTGTACGTGAGGCGGTGATTGCCGCCAGCCTGACGGCTCTGATGATTTTGCTGTTCCTGGGAAGCTGGCGCAGCACGCTCATCGTTGCCATCTCCATCCCGTTGTCGATCCTGACGTCGATCATCGTGATGAAGTTCCTGGGGCAGACGCTGAACACGATGACGCTCGGCGGCCTGGGGCTTGCCGTCGGCATCCTGGTTGACGATGCGACGGTTGAGATTGAGAACATCCATCGCAATCTCGGCCAGGGGAAGGAGATCGAGCCGGCGATTCTCGATGGCGCAGCGCAGATTGCTGTACCTGCGTTCGTCTCCACGCTTGCCATCTGTATCGTCTTCGTCCCGGTTGTCTTCCTCTCGGGCGCGGCGAAGAGTTTGTTCACGCCGCTGGGCCTGGCCGTGGTTTTCGCCATGATGGCGTCCTACCTGCTTTCGCGAACGCTGGTGCCGACGATGGTCAAGTTCCTGCTCTCCAGCGAAGTGGAGATGTATCAGGACCACGAATCCGGCGAAGCGCACGGCATTCCCGAGGGCGCCAACCTGATCTGGCGGACGCACTTCCGCTTCAATGCAGCCTTTGAGCGCTTTCGTGCACGCTACCGCGGTGTGCTGGATTGGGTGCTTGGGCATGCAGGATTTTCATTGGGATGTTTTGCCGTTTTCATTGCGATCTCCGCCTGTCTGGTTCCATTTATCGGGCAGGACTTCTTCCCTGATGTGGACGCGGGAACATTTCGGCTTCATGTGAGGACGGCTCCTGGTACTCGTATTGAGGAGGTAGAGCGGATCTTCGCCGGTGTCGATGCCACGATTCGTGAGGTCATTCCGCCGAAGGAGCTGAACCTCGTCCTTGACGATATCGGTATTCCGAACGGCAGCTTCAACCTCGCCTTCGGCGACGGCAGTCTTACCGATGTGCAGGATGGTGAGGTGCTGGTCTCGCTGAACGAAGACCATCATCCGACCGTGCAGTACAGACGCAAGCTGCGCGAGGTGCTGCATCAGCGGTTCCCTGATGTCACCTTTTATTTTCAGGCGTCGGACATTGTGAATCAGATCCTCAACTTCGGTCTGCCGGCGCCGATCGATGTTCAAATCAGCGGCCGCGCGTTCTATCCGAACTATGAAGTGGCACGTAAGATGCGTCAGGAGATTGCAGGCGTACCCGGCACCACCGATGTGCATATCAACCAGGTGGTCTATTCGCCTGAGTTGCGGGTGAACGTCGATCGGTCGCGCGCGCAGACCATCGGGCTTACGGAGAACAACGTTGCCAACAGCATGTTGTACGCGTTGGCCGGCAGCGGCACGGCGACTCCCAACTACTGGCTCAACCCGCAGAATGGTGTGAACTACTCGGTCGTCGTGCAGACTCCGCAGTATCAGTTGGATTCCATGGCGGCATTGAACAATATTCCGGTTACCTCCGGCTCCAGCAGCCAGGCCAATACAACCGATCCTTCAACCATTGCCGCTCCGGGGCCGCAGCTTCTCAACAACCTGGCGCGCATCGATCGCAACTCCAGCCCAGCGGTTACGAATCATTACAACGTGCAGCCCGTCTTCGACATCTTCGCCGGAGCACATGGCCGGGATCTTGGAGCGATCGGACGCGACATCGACCAGATTGTCGAAAAGTATCGCAAGCTGGTACCGCCGGGAACGCAGATCACCGTACGCGGCCAGGTGAAGAGTATGCATGACTCCTTCACGGGCCTCGGACTCGGGATGATCTTCGCCGTTTTGCTGGTTTACCTGCTGATGGTGGTTAACTTCCAGAGCTGGCTGGATCCCTTCATCATCCTTACCGCGCTTCCTGGTGCAGCCTGCGGCATCCTCTGGATTCTCTTCCTCACGGGGACGACATTCAGCGTGCCTTCGCTGATGGGAGCCATCATGACCGTCGGTGTTGCTACCGCAAACTCCATTCTGATGGTGACCTTCGCGAACGACCAGCGCGCTGCGGGCATGACGGCTCGTGAGGCCGCATCCTCTGCAGGCGCAACACGTCTCCGCCCGGTTCTGATGACGGCGTTTGCCATGATTATCGGTATGTTGCCGATGTCGCTTGGCCTCGGCGAGGGCGGCGAGCAGAACGCACCCCTGGGTCGCGCCGTTATCGGCGGCCTGATCATTGCTACGTTTACTACGCTGCTGATTGTGCCGCTGATCTATAGCCGTTTACGCAGCCAACAGCCGTCGAAGATGCACATGGAAGAGGTGCCGGAGTAACCGGTACGATTGAGAGAGGAAAGATGACGCAACACGCCCAAGCCGAATCCAACAGCCGAGGCCCCTATGTGGGGATGACGGCCTTCTTTCTGCTGCTGATCGTCGTCGGGGTGCTGTTCCTGCTGCCGAAGCTTCGCCACCGCGATCAGCTTGAGGCCGAGGCCAGGGTTGCTGCAGGCCCGCCCACCGTGCTCGCGGCAAAGCTCGCCACGGGGAATCCCAGTGGGCATATTGAGCTGCCTGCAACGGTCCAGGCCTTCGATCAGACGCCGATCTATGCCCGCACCTCGGGTTACGTGAGAGCTCGCTATGTCGATATCGGCGACCGCGTGCATCGTGGCCAGCTGCTGGCCGATATCGACGATCCGCAGACGACGCAGGCGCTGATGCAGGCTAAAGCTGCGTTGCTGCAGACGAAGGCGCAGCTGCAGCAGATGCAGGCGAACGCTGCGCTGTCTAAAGTCACCAATGAACGCTGGCAGGGACTCGTCCGTCAGGGCGTGGTCTCACAGCAGGACGCCGATCAGAGGAAAGCTCAGGCTGACGCCGATGTTGCGAATGTTGCTGCGGCGCAGGCCAACATTGCTGCCGGCGAAGCGAACGTTCGCTCGCTTACAGAGCAGGCATCTTTCTCGCGCGTCGTGGCTCCCTTCGATGGCGTAATCCTCTCGCGCGGTATCGATCGCGGATCGCTGATCAGTTCGGGCAGCGCCAATAGCGTGACGCAGATGTTCACCATCGGCCAGGCGGATAAAGTGCGTATCTTCGCGAACGTTCCGCAGACCAGTGCTGTCGGCCTGACCAACGGCCACACGGCAAAGATCGCCTTCCGCGAGCTTCCCGGCAAGGTCTATACGGGTACCGTCACTCGCACAAGCCAGAGCATCGACACCACTACGCGGACTCTTCTTACCGAGGTTGACCTTAAGAACGACGGTCAGATTCTTCCCGGCATGTATGCCACGGTCATCTTCGATCTTCCGCCGAGCGGAGCCGCGCCCGTTCTGCTTCCAGCAAATGGCCTGGTTATTCGTACGGCGGGGCCGCAGGCTGTCGTTGTCGATAGCAACAACGTCGTGCACTTCCGTGCGATTGTGCTTGGCCGCGATCTGGGTACGGCTACCGAAGTTGTCAGTGGCCTCCATCCTGGCGACATCGTCGTCCTTAGCCCCGGTGATGAGGTTACCGAAGGGGCAAAGGTGCAGCCTCAGTTACAGAAGTAGTTACACACTTGCTGTAAGCTGAAGTGTCGCGTCCCTGGAGTCCATATGATCGTTGAGATCGAGAGCCTGAAAAAAATCTACGACGGCAAGCAGCGTGTCGTCGCAGTCGACGGCATCGACCTTAGCGTGCGCGCCGGAGAGCTCTACGGCCTGCTGGGGCCTAATGGAGCAGGGAAGACGACAACCATCAGCATCTGCACTACGCGTGCATTGCCCACATCGGGCCGCGTCCATATCGCCGGTATCGATGTCGTTCAAACTCCAGCGCAGGCGCGGCAGCAGATCGGCGTCGTGCCGCAGTACAACACGCTCGATCGCGCCTGTACCGTCTACGAAAATATCTTCTTCCACTGTCTCTATTTTGGATTCTCCCGTGCCGAGGCACGTGCGCGCACCACGCAACTGCTCGCGCAGTTCCATCTCACGGAGCGCACCAGCGCTTATCCCACGCAGCTTTCCGGCGGCCTGGCGCAGCGTGTCCAGATCGCGCGTGCCATCGCGCATCGTCCTAAGGTGCTCTTCCTCGATGAGCCTAGCGCGGGGCTCGATCCACAGAGCCGCATCGCGATGTGGGAGGCGGTTCGCAATCTCCGGCAGGAGGGCATCACGGTGGTCCTCACCACGCACTATATGGAGGAGGCCGACGAACTCTGCGACCGCGTCGCTATCATCGACCACGGGAAAATTCTTGTCGAAGATACGCCTGCTGCGCTCAAAAATTCCGTAGGCGCTGCCCGGGTGTATGAGCTGGATTTGCGCAGCCAGCAGAATGTTCCGCAGCTCGTCGATCAGCTTGAACAAAAGCCCGGCGTCGCCAGCGTCGAAACCACGTCTAAAGGAGTGCGTATCTTTGCGGAGGGTACCGAGGGCCTGCTATCCGACGTGGTGAATGCCGCCAATCCATACGGATTGCGCGACCTTACCATCACCGAGACCAGCCTGGAGACGGTGTTCATTAGCCTTACCGGGCGCGACCTGCGGGAGTAACGATATGGCAGATCTGGCAGAAATCGAACTCCAAACTCCCGCACCGGCTGCACACAGCGGCACGAAGAGGATGCAGTATCTTCGCGCTTTTGCAGGCCTCTTTGTGCGCGACCTCCACGTTCTGCGACGCGAGATTTTTCCGTTCGCCATTCGTGTCTGCATGAATCCGCTGCTGTTTCTCTTCGTCTTCACGTTCATCATGCCGCACATGAGCGGAGGCGCAGCGATGAATCCCACCGCCGCCATGGCCGGCGGCAACTTCAGCACGGTCCTGCTGCCGGGACTGATGGCAGTCGCCATCATGTTCAGCGGTATCGCTGCCGTTGCTCTGCCACTGGCGCAGGAGTTCGGCGTCACGCGTGAGATCGACGACCGCGTGATGTGTCCTCTGCCCGTCGCGGCCATCGCACTGGAGAAGATGTGCTTCTCTGCGATGCAGAGCATCATCGCTGCCGCTATCGTTTTTCCACTGGCTTACTACATTCCATCGACGCCGGTAGTCGCACACGTCTCCAACTGGCCTTATCTGATTGTCGTGATGATTCTTGCCAGCCTCACCTCAGGCGCGCTGGGCCTCACGATTGGCACGAGCGTCAAACCCCAGCAGATCGGCCTTATCTTCGGCGTCGTCGTCATGCCGATTACGTTTCTCGGCTGTGTTTACTATCCGTGGGCTGCGCTCGACAGGATTAAGTGGCTGCAGATTGGCGTGCTGTTCAACCCGATCGTTTATATGAGCGAAGGTTTGCGTTCCGCGCTCACGCCGACGCTTCCGCATATGCACCCTGCGCTGATTCTCGGCATGCTTATTTTCTTCCTTGTACTGCTGACATGGCTGGGTATCCGCGGTTTCATGCGTCGCGTTATCGGCTAGGCGGTCGTTGTTGTGTTTGCCAGCCTGGCCTGCAAGTCCTCTGCGATCTGCCTGCCATGAAAGCGTCCGTTTTCGATGAAAATCTCATTCGTTCGCTCTCCTGCAATCACAACGCCCGCAAGGTAAATCCCCGGCACATTGCTTTCAAGAGTTACCGGATTACACACTGGGCAGCGATCATTCGCCTCATCCAGCTTTACGCCTAGTGCTTCAAGAAACTCGAAGTCAGGTCTATAGCCCGTCAGCGCAAACACAAAATGATTGGGCAGCGTTACCTCGCCGTCAGGTGTTGCCAGCGTCACCGCATCTTCGGTGATGCGCGTAACGTTGCTGGAAAAGTGCGCAGCAATCTCTGCATTCCTGATGCGATTTTTGATGTCCGGCAGAATCCAGTACTTCACGTGCCGATGCATATCCGGCCCACGATGAACCAGCGTCACCCGCGCGCCATGCCGCCACAGATCGAGTGCAGCGATAGCCGCCGAGTTCTTTCCGCCGATTACCACCACGTCCAGTCCGTAGTAGGGATGTGGATCGTGATAGTAGTGAAAGACCTTATTCAGTTCCTCGCCGGGAATGTTCAGATAGTTCGGCAGGTCGTAGTATCCGGTTGCAATCACCAGCTTGCGCGCACGATGCGCCAGCGGTCGTCCAAAGCGATCTGTCGTATGCACGGTGAAGTCGTCATCGGAACCAGTTACCCGGTTGACCGTTTCATACTGACGCACATCCAGCTTGTAGTGCTCGGCGACCTTGCGGTAGTACTCCAGCGCCTCGTTGCGGTTCGGCTTCTGGTTTGGGCTCGAGAAGGGAATATCGCCAATCTCCAGCAGCTCCGGCGTCGTGAAGAACGTCATGTTCGACGGATAGTGAAAGAGCGAATTGCACAGGCAGCCCTTATCCACCAGCATGGCGCGAAAGCCCGCGCGCTGGGCCTCGATCGCACATGCCATCCCGGTTGGCCCGGCGCCAATCACCAGCAGATCCGCTATCGTTTCACGTTCGCTCATACATCCATCTTACTTAAATGCAGAAGGCGTCCGGCGCACACCCTCTGCGCCGGACGCCTCCTATGGCTTGCGTCGATTTAGTTGTCCAGCGTAACCAGCTTGTGCGCGATTGCAAACAACGCCAGCTCCAGCCTTGTCGAGACGCCCGTTTTGTCGAAGATGTTCGACAGGTGGCGCTTCACCGTCTCCTCGCTGATGGAGAACTGTTTCGCGACATCCTTGTTACTGCAGCCTTCGACGATGCAGGTCACTACTTCAATCTCACGCGGAGTCAGGCCATATGTCTTCTTGTCCGGTGAGGCGGCTGCCTGCTTCATCAACTCATTCAGGGCTGCGACAAGATTCACAACGCGTTCGCCGCCGATCCAATAGTCACCGGAGAGCACAGCGCGCATCGACCTCGAGAGATCGGATGCTGCTGCATCTTTCAACACAATGCCGCGCGCGCCGATCTGTAGGGCTTCGATAATCTGCTGCTGTGTGATCGTGCTGGTCAAAAGGATGATCTTCACGCGGGGCGACTTGTCCATGATCGCGCGCAGCGCTTCCAACCCAGGCAGGCGCGGCATCATGACATCCAGCAGCAGAATGTCAGGCTCGCGTTCTAACGTCTCCGTAATGGCAACGTCGCCATCCTCTGCTTCGCCCACGACTTCAAAGCCGGGCTCATTCTCCAGCATGTTCTTTACACCAAAGCGAACGACTGGATGATCGTCGGCGACAACAACACGAATCGGTGTTGAGGAATTGGCTTCACCTGGTCTTCTCACTGCGTCTTTCATGCGTGACTCCTTACAGGTCCTTGCTCTCTCATTGCTTTGTTGTTTGCGACCAGCATATCCTCCAGTCGCGTACAAGCCAGCAGGATTTCATCAAGCGAAACTACATGATTAGCAGTGATACCTCTGTTTTCCTCTTTGGCTGCAATACTTTGCAACTCTGTTGCTCCGACTAGTCCGCAACCTCCCTTGATGGCGTGGGCTTCGCGGCGATACTCGGCATCGTCACCTTCCGCAGCTGCTTGGCGCATGGCCTCAACCCGCCGTTTCACGTCTCCAAGACAAAGGGCGTAGAGCTGCGCAAGCTTCTCCGCGCTCATCGAGCGGGTCAGCTTGCGATAGACCTCCTCGTTGAGCACTCCCTCGTCCTTCGCAGCTTGATAAGCGATCACATTCTTCTTCTCGATGGCCGCAGCAAACGTTTCCATAGAGAACGGCTTCAATAGAAAGCCATCGAAGCCCTCAAGGGCGCTCATCGCAGGCTGGCTGGCACTCATCGCCAGCAATGTCGCCTCGTTTCCTGTCCCACGCAACTCACGCGCCAGCACACTTCCGGCGATCCCTGGCATCTGCAGGTCCACCAGTAGCAGATCGAAGCTCGAATCGGCACGGAGAGCAGCGATGGCAGCCGCTCCCGACTCCACCGCTTCTGCCGCATAGCCCGCTTGCGCGAGCAGCAGGACCAGCAGTTCCCGGCTTAGCGCATCGTCATCGACCACTAGAACTCGAAGAGACATCATGTGCGCAAAGAGTATCAGAGCCGGGCGCCTCTTCGTTTTCCTGCAGCGCAATCCATCTCAAGGCGATACAGTAGTTTCCATGGATTCGGAGGACTTCTCCCCTCAGACGCAGGCACAGCTGGCAGCCCAGCTGCGCCTGCTCAGCAACCGAGTCGACGAGCTTGAGCATCAACTCGCCCAGCTTCGCGCGGCTGGCCCTCTGCCCATCGCAGAGCCTGCGGCCACATCAGTTCCGCCACCGCCACCACCGCCGCGGCCAGAGACCGTTCAGCCGGTCCCGCCCGACGCCGTCGCTCCGATCCCGCCACCGCCGTCGCTCAACACGCTTTCGCCCGCCCCGCAGCCATCACTCGAAAGCCGCCTTGGCGCACAGATCTTCAACCGTATTGGCATCGTCGCGCTGCTCTTCGCCGCCACGCTCGGCCTCAAGCTCGCCATCGACAACCAGTGGATCGGCCCGGTGGGCCGCATCCTCATCGGGCTTATCGCAGGAGCGGGCATCGTCGTCTGGTCGGAGCGATTCCGCCGCAAAGGCTTCTCCGCCTTCTCCTACTCCTTGAAGGCCGTTGGCAGCGGCGTGCTCTATCTGGCGCTCTGGGCTGCCTTCCAGCTCTATCACCTGCTGCCGCCAAGCGCAGCGCTCTTCGGCATGATCCTCGTCACCGCATGGAATGCTTACATGGCCTGGGCGCAGGACGCCGAGTTGCTCGCCGCCTATGCCGTCGCCGGTGGCTTTGCGACGCCTCTCCTGCTCTCGACGGGTGGCAATCACGAGGTATTCCTCTTCACCTACCTCCTCGCCATTGACATCGCGATTGCCATGCTCGTTCGTGTGAAGCCCTGGGAACGCCTCCTCCTGATGGCCTTTCCCGGGACCGTTCTCTTCTTCATCGGTTGGTACTGGAGCCACTACCACGAGCCCGCATTCGCCGTCACGACGCTCTTCATCGCACTCTTCTTCCTCACCTTCGTCAGCATCTCCGTCAAAGCCGTAACGCCCGACGCCCCAACGCCTAAGGCTCGCCGTTTCGGCTCTCACATTCGCAACATCCTTCTACCGCTCGGCAACGCAGCCTTCGTCTCTCTCGCGCTCTACTCCGTCATGCAGGACTCCGACCGGCACTGGTTCCTGCCCTGGCTGATGCTTATCCTCGCCGCGGCTTATCTGCTCATCACGCGCCTGCCGCAGAGCGCCGTCGCCGCCGCCCTCCATCTCTCGCTCGCCGTCGTCTTCCTCACCATTGCGATTCCGCTCAAGGCCAGCGGCCACTGGATCACCGTTGCATGGCTGGTCGAAGGTGTTGCGCTGCTCTGGGTAGCAACCCGCCTTCAGTCTCCCGCGCACGCCAGCTCAGGACGCGTCCTCCAGTGGCTCTCCGCGGGCTCCTTCGTCCTCGGCCTCGGCGGATTGATCGCCTCCCCGTATTGGTTCGGAGGGGGAGCGTCTCTCTCCTTCTTCAATCACAACCTCGCCACTGCGCTCATTGCCGTTGCCGCCTTTGTCGCCGCAGCGTGGATGTCACTGCGTGTATCCGCATCCTCACAAGACCCGTTCCAGACCTGGCAGCGCTTTGCCCTCGCCTCCTATGTCGCCATCGGAGGCATCGCCATCCTTCTCTCCCTGCGTGAAGTCGTGACCCACGCTGCCTATGTTCTGCTCCCGGCCTTCGCCAACGCCGACTTCGGCATGGCCCTCCTCGCCATCGCCATCCTTGGTGCTCTTGCCTGGGCTTCTCTCCGCATTGCACGCGGTAACGAAGCCTCGCATCTCTGGCCGCAGCTCGCCGCTGGTTCAATCATCATCATCAATCTCGTCGCGGTCTTAACCGGCGTGCGCGAGATCTCAGCACTCTGGCCCTCCACCGCGGCCAATCCTGACCTGGAACTCCAGCGAGCACTCGCCGTCTCCGCCTTCCTCATGATCTATGGAGCCGCACTTCTCGCCATCGGCTTCTGGCGTCGCACCGCCTTCATCCGCTGGCAGGCGCTTGTGCTGCTCGTCTTCACGATCGGCAAGACCTTCCTCTACGACATGCGCAACCTCAGCCAGGGCTACCGTTTTGCCAGTTTCCTCGCGTTGGGTGTCATCCTGATGGCGATCAGCTTCGCCTATCAGAAAGACTGGCTCGGCCTGCGTGAGCCCGCAAAACCGGCCCCCGATTCCGAAGGAGGAGCCCGTTGAAGCATCTTGCTCTCATCGCTCTGCTCCTCTGGCAAACCTCTGCGAGCAGCACGGGCAACGCGCCTGAGCCTGCGCCGCAGTACTTCCACTACCAGCGGTCGATCGTCCCCGCCGGTGCTGGCACCAACTGCGCCGTCATTGACGCTGGCACCTTCGCTCACTCTTCGGCCTCGCTCAAAGACCTGCGTCTTTATCCGCAGACTTCTGACGCGCACGATATCCCTTATGCGGTCACGCTCAGCGAACCCGCGCAGCCCGACACCGAGCCTGCACGCGTGATGAACCTCGGCCAGCGTGGCAATGCTATCGTTTTCGATCTCGCCATGCCGCAACGGCCTTATACAAACGTCGCCCTCGACCTTGACGGCCACGACTTTATCGCCACAGCTACGGTCACTGGCTCCGATGCTCCGGGCGGCTCCGGGACGCGCCTCGGGGAGTTCACTCTCTTTGACCTCACCGCGCAGCATCTTTCCCGCAACACAACGCTCGCTTTTGTCGAATCCAGCTTCCCGTATCTTCACGTCGAGCTAAGCATCTCTCCCGCGCCGCACGCCGCTGCTGCTCGCTACACGCCGCAGATGGTCCAGGGTGCCAGCGTGCCGCCCAGCCGCGAGGCGCAGTCACTTTTCGCTCTCGCCGCTGAAACCTCCGTTATCACGCAGCGCAACCGGCAGACCATCGCCACCTTCACGCTGCCTGAACGTGTTCCTGTTGAGCGCGTGGCCTTCACTCTCGCCCCTGACTATCACTCCAATTTCAGCCGCGATGTCATTATCAACGATCACGCCACCGACGTACCCGCTTCCGCGCGAGGCCGCGAAGCCAGCGAGACCATTACCGGCAATATCTTCCGCGTACAGATGACACAGGCCGAACGCGAGATACGCCAGCAGCAGCTAGGCATCCCTGCGACGCTCGGCTCCAACCTGCAAAGTTCCGCGCAGGTCGAGGTCGCTATCGACAACGGCGACGACCACCCGCTTCCCATCCAGTCCGTTCGACTCGAGATGCGCGAGCGCAAGATTTGCTTCGACGCTGCCTCCACCGCACCGCTCACGCTCTTTTACGGAGACAGTGCCCTGCAGGCTCCGCAGTATGACTATGCCCGCACACTCTCGCTTGGCAGCAACATCCTCGCTGCCCGCGTCGGCCCTGAGCAGCCGAATCCCATCTATACTGCACGCCCCGACACCCGCGCCGCCACCGAACGCCATCCCGAACTCATCTGGGTCGTCTTCCTCGGCGTCATCTGCGTCCTCGCGGTTATCGCGCTGCGCTCTACCCGTCACATCCCCCGCTGACAATGAGTCAGCGGGAGGGCACTACCGGGTAGCCGCATCCATTTCGCTCAACCAGTTGGCCGGCTTCAGCAGTTCACGCGGCTTCGATCCATCTGCTGGCCCCACCAGTCCATCGTTGTACATCATGTCGATCAGGTGAGCTGCCCTGCCGTAGCCGATACGTAGCCTGCGCTGCAGCAGCGAAGTCGAAGCTTTGCCAAACTCGAAGACCAGCCGGACCGCATCGTTGTACATCGGATCGTTGTCGTCTCCGTCTGAGTTCGAATCGATCTCGCGGCCAGCCTCGTCCTTCGGGCCTTCAAGGAAGCCATGCACGTACTCGGCCTCGCCCTGCGCCTTCCAGAACTCGGTCACCGCGGAGATCTCCTTCTCCGTCACAAACGGAGCGTGTACACGCTGCACGCGACTCGTTCCCGGCGGCAGATACAACATGTCGCCACGACCCAGCAGGCTCTCTGCACCGTTTGAGTCGATGATCGTGCGAGAGTCGACCTTCGTCGCCAGGCGGAAGCTCATACGCGTCGGGACGTTCGCCTTGATAAGACCCGTGATCACGTCCACGGAAGGACGCTGTGTCGCCAACACCAGATGAATTCCGACTGCGCGAGCCATCTGCGCCAGACGTGTGATCGCCTCTTCGACGTTTGCCCGATCCAGCATCATTAGATCGGCCAGCTCGTCGATGATGATCATGATGTAAGGCAGCGGCTCCTGATTCACATCTTCAAAGAGATGTCCGCTGCCATTGTCGAACAGCTTGTTGAACTGATCGATGTTGCGGACGTGATTTGCCGCCAGCAGCTTCAGGCGGCGCTCCATCTCGCGCACGGCATTACGCAGCGCATTGGCGGCCAGCTTGGCCTCCGTGATGATCGGCGTAAACAGGTGCGGGATGCCCTCGTACATGCCAAGCTCAACGCGCTTCGGATCGACCAGGATCATGCGAACCTGCTCCGGCGTCGACTTGAACAGCACGCTCATAATCATCGCGTTGATCGCGACCGACTTACCCGAACCCGTCGAACCGGCGATCAGGACGTGCGGCATCGCGGCGAGATCGCCGGTCACAATGCGTCCGTTGATGTCTTTGCCCAGCGCAATCGGCAGCCGTGACTTCGATTGTGCGAAGCTCTCGCACTCCACGACATCGCGCAGCCAGATTGTCTCGCGCTCCGCGTTCGGCACCTGAATGCCGACAGTCGATTTGCCCGCCATGCGCTCGATCAGGATGCTCTCGGCTGCCATCGCCAGGCATAGATCGTCAGCCAGGCCAGTGACCTTCGCGTACTTCACGCCAGCATCCGGCTTGAACTCGAAGGTCGTCACCACCGGGCCGGGATTGATGTGGGTCACCTGCCCGTCGACGTCGAATTCGGCGCACTTCTCCACCAGCACGCGTGCCTCTTCGCGCAGCGCGTCCTCACGGATCGTTGTCTGTTCCTCGCTCCGATGCAGAAGCGAAGACGGTGGAAGCTTGTAGCCGCGCACGCTCTTCGGAGTAATTGCGACAGCTTTGATGTCGGCATCTGCGCGCTTGCCGAACGAGATGCCATCCTCTGCCGCCATTGGAGTTGGAGCGGGAACGGCCGCAGGGCGAATCTCCTGCACATTCCTCTTTACCGGCGGAGGCACCGTCTCGCGCATCACGGGAGCCGGTTCAAAGCGAGGCTCTTCAAAGTTCGCCGCGTCATCGATGGCACGGACGGGAGCCGCCGCCTTCGCCAATGCCTCGGCAAATGGAGCCGCAGCCGCTGTCGCCGTGCTCAATGGAGTCACTGGCGGAGCGTCCACCATCGTGCGCGGCATTGCCTGCCACATCGACGGTTCAGCCGGCGCGAGCATCGGCTCATCTTCCGTAGCTGTTTCAACCGGCTTCTTCCTGCGGCTCAGCCAGCCGAACAGGCTGCCCAGCAGTGTCGTGTTCGGCTCGCGCAGCTTGGCTTCGGCCTCCTGCGCCTTGCGTTCTGCCATCTCGCGTTCACGTTCCGCACGCAGGGCTGCGCGCTCGCGTCGGGTGCCGTATTTTTCTTCGTCAGGAATTGCAACTCCGCGACGGCGTTCACGCCATGCAGTCCAGCGCTCCCACATTCTTTGTGCAAAGCCGAAGCGCATCGTCGTCCACTCGCGTGCCGTATTGAACGTGAAGGTCGTCGCAAGGTAGAGCGACAGAGTTACCATCAGCGCCAGAACGACGGTTGCCCCGGGGGGATTCAGAAACGCTACCAGCAGATCGGCCAGCAGAATGCCGCAGGTTCCTGCGATCGGCAGCGCGCCATGCCACAACAGGTGTCCGGGAAGCATCGCGATGGCAGCGGGAGCAAACACGATCCACATCACCAGCCCAACCGTCTTTGCCATCGGCGAACCCGCGGGCCTCGACATCATCCAGCAGATGCCCAGCCGGCCGATGACCAGCGGAAGGAAGAATGCCGCGATGCCGATCATCTGCAGGATCGCATCCGAGAGATATGCGCCGGTAATTCCGGTCCAGTTGTGTGCCGGGTGGCTACCTGCGTAGCCGCCTACCGTATTGAACGAGCGATCCGTCGGCGTATAGCTGACCAGCGCAAGCAGCAGAAGGCTCGCACCGACCAGTACGGTCAGGCCGATGATTTCATTGAGTCTGCGGTTGCGGGTTGGGGTCGAGACGAGTCGTAGGGTCTTCATCGGGGGTGCGCGCAGCCTCTCTCGCCGGGGCCGAGCCTTCGTGCCGGCCGGCCTGCGATCGCCACCGAGGCTGTGAACCACCAGAGCAACTCTGATTATCCCAGAGCAGCAGCGGGCCTCCGCGAAGCAAAATCGAAAATCTCAAAGGCAGTATCCGGATACAAACCTGTGGCCAAAAGCCGCATCTATCTGTTCACTACCTCCCGCTGGAGTGGTTCTCCAGCGGTCCTTAGTATCCGGCGGCAGGGGCGTGGGATTTTCGCGATTTCTCCTGCTCGCCACCGGCGAAGGAGAATCGCTGTCAGCCGGTGGACCCTGCCTTGGCCGGTCATTGGTGTGTCTGAATCGAGTGATTTACTCCTTCACATTGACGCCAAGGGCCTTCATCTTGCGGTAGAGGTGGCTGCGTTCGAGGCCAAGCCCTTCAGCGGCGCGGCTCACGTTGCCGTGAAACTCGTCCAGCTTCTTCAGGATGAAGTCGCGCTCATATGCTTCTCGCGCTTCGACAAGGCTCGAGAACTCCTCGCCCTTCGTACTGATCCGTCCTGAATCGGTGAGCTTTGGCCCGCGATAGACAAGCATCGGCAGATGCTTCTTCTCGATCTTATGAATCTTGGGATTGAGGATCAGGACACGCTCAACCAGATTGCGCAACTCGCGCACGTTGCCAGGCCAGTGATACTGACGCAGCGTGTTCAGTGCCTCTTCTGTCATCTCCACGTGAGGCCGCCCATACTGCTGGCCGAATTCTTCCAGAAATTCTTTTACAAGCAGCGGAATATCTTCCTTGCGGTCGCGAAGTGGCGGCACATAGAAGGGGATGACATTCAGTCTGTAGAACAGATCCTCGCGGAAGTTACCGCGCGCGATCTCTTCTTCAAGGTCTTTGTTCGTTGCCGCGATGACGCGCACATCGACGTGGACAGGGTTGGAGGCTCCCACAGGGAGAAAGCGCTGCTCGTCGAGAGCGCGCAGCACCTTGGCCTGTGTCTTCAGGCTCATGTCGCCGACTTCGTCGAGGAAGAGCGTTCCGCCGTCGGCGCGTTCAAAGGTGCCACGTTTTTCCTGCGAGCCTCCGGCCACGGCTCCGTGACGGTAGCCAAAGAGTTCGCTTTCGATATAGTCCTCTGGGATCGCGGCGCAGTTCAGCTCAACGAAGGGGCGCTCTTTGCGCAGGCTGGCGGCGTGGATGGCGCGTCCGATCAGCTCCTTGCCCGTGCCGCTTTCACCGAAAATCAGCACGCGTCCGTTCGTGGGAGCCATCAGCTTGATCTGCTGACGCAGAGCTTTCATCGCAACGCTTTGCCCGGTGACATTATTGCGTGCTGTAAGTTGCCGTGCAAACTCGACGTTGTCAGCGCGCATTTGCCGCGCCTGCATGGCATTCTTGACGACAATCAGCGTGCGTTCCAGCGACAGCGGTTTTTCAAGAAAGTCATACGCGCCAAGCTTCGTCGCGCGCACGGCCGATTCGATTGTGCCGTGTCCACTGATGATGACAACCTCAGGCGGACTCGCCAGATCTTCGCGGCGAATCTCGCCAAGCGTCTCCAGTCCGTCCTTGTCCGGTAACCAGATATCCAGAAGCACGACGTCGTAGTCGGCATCGCGGATCAGCTCGAGCGCTTCTGTGGCCGTTGCGCTGGTCGTGACCAGATAGCCTTCTTCGCGCAGGATGCTCTCCAGCGCCTCGCGTATCTCCGCCTCATCATCGACGATAAGAACGTGGTTCAAGCCGTCAATCTCCCTTGTGTTGCATCCGCGCCCGTCTCCGGCTCGCTCTCTGCTGTTGCGGTTCGCAGCTCAATGATGAACTTCGCTCCGGCAGGCACATTCTTTTCTGCACGAATTGTTCCCTGATGTTCTTGAATGATCTTGCCGGCGATAGCGAGACCGAGTCCGGTGCCGCGCTGCTTGGTCGAAAAGTAAGGAAGGAAGAGCCGCTCGCGCATCTCGTCGGTCAGGCCGGAGCCGGTGTCGGCGATGGTCAACTCCACCATGCCGTTTTCCAGCAGGCAGGTTGAGATATGCAGCTCGCGCAGCAGGCTCGACTGCATCGCTTCGGCAGCGTTGTCGATCAGGTTGCTCAACGCGCGCTTCAACGCTTCAGGGTCCGCCATCACGAGCGGAAGGCCTCTTTCCATGTGGCGTACGATCTTGATCGATTGCAGCCTGCCTGCGAATAGCGCGAGCGAGTTATCGACGATTGTATTCAGATCGGCAGGGCGCGGCTGTGCGGCGGGAAACTCTGCGAGCGCCGAGAACTGATCGACCAGCGAGCGCATGCTCTCAACCGAACTGGAGATGACCTCGCTCGATCGGCGGATCACTGCGGGTGAAGGGGATTCGATGGAGTGGACGTTCAAGGTCTCGGCAAGCCGATCGATGTGACGGCGAATCTGTTCTGCGCTCAGGCTGATCGGAGTCAGAGGGTTCTTGATCTCGTGCGCGACGCGCCGGGCGACCTCTTTCCATGCCGATTGCTTCTGCGCACGCAGCAACTCTGTTGCGTTTTCGAGGACGATCACATAGCCGCAGTGCTCGCGGCGCATCCGTTCGCTGCCCGACGTCGTCTCCAAAAGCGCAACCGTTGCGAGCAGATTGAGCGTTCCACCGAATTTGCCCGGTGCGGCTATTTCGAGCTCGCTCGAAGCGGTTCCCATTCTGTGGCTGCGCTTGATCAGGCGATCCAGCACCTCGACAACCTCGGCAGGAAAGACTTCTTCGATGGTGTGGCCGAAGAAGGGATTCTGACCGCCGGGGTCCATCATTTCGCTCAGCGCGCGGTTGGCTACGACGACGCGGCGCTCCGAATCCAGAGTGGCGACTCCGTTGGGAATCGTCTCCAGCATTGTTTCGAGCTCGCCTCGTCGAGCTTCGAGAGCAGCATTGGCAGCGCTCAACTGAATGGTCGATTCCTCTACGGCGCGGCGGCTTCCTTCAAGGTCGGCGGCCATGTGGTTGAAGCTGCGGGTAAGTTCGCGCAGTTCCTCGGTGGAGCTCTCCTGCACACGATGTCCGTAGTCACCTGCTGCGATGGCGTCCATTGCATCGGCCAACGATTCAACGGGCTTGGTCACCTGTTTGGAAAGATGCAGTGCCAGCCAGGTCGATGCGAAGAGTGCCAGCCCGGTCATCATCAGCAGAAGCACGGTGTATAGCGTGCGAATCTGGCGCCGCTCGCGAAACAGCTTCCAATAATTGTCAGCGCGCACACGCAGATCGGTCATGGTTGCAGTCATGCCGTACGGCATGGGCAAGCCGACCACAACGGTTCCACCCTGCTTCAGGGTCGCTGTGCCGAGAGCGTAGTCGTTTTTATTGATCGAAAACACAGGCTCGTCGTTGCGTTGCGCGGCTGCCAGAATCGCGGCATCAATCGAAGCGCCTGCTACAGAATCGGAGTCGTTGTGGCTTGCTCCATCCTCGGCGGACTTTTCAGGAAGCCATGGCTTGACCTCGGCGTGCGTGCCTTCCCGCTGCGGCAACTGGAACGAGGCGACGGGATGGCGATCCTGATAGACGATAGCGAAGCCGTTCTGCAGCGTGATCTCATGCGCGCGGAGGACTTTGTCGATTGCCTGATCATGCTGTGTGGCTATGCCGGCGTTGTCTTTTTGAATCGCCGTCTCCGGAAGGGCAGAAGCAATCGATGTGGCTTCGGCCCGCGCGTTCGCAGCGGTATAGCGCGAAAGCTCGAGCGCGATGCGGCTGCTGTCGTCGCGCATCTCCGTTACCGGCTGCGAGAACCAGCGGTCGACTGCGCGGTTCATCAGTCCATAGCTGAAGAAGAACATGAACGCGAGCGGCACCAGCGAAACCAGCACCGCGTTGGTCAGCATGCGCGTTTGCAGACGCGAACCCAGAACGCGACTGCGCTGGTCGTCGTAAAGCTTGAGCACATTGCGTCCCAGCAGAACCAGCACAGCCACGAAGAGCAAAAACGAAAGAGCCGAAAGCCCCGTGAACACGAAGGTCTGCTCCGTCGTTGCGGGATTCAGAAAGCTGACTTCGTGATTGAACGCATTGAGGCCGAACAGGGCGATCAACAGCACCAGCAGACAGACGCCCAGTACGATGGTCCGTACCTTACGCCGATTGATCCCGCTCGCCATCGTCGCCCTTTCCGTCTTCGTGGAAGAAGGTTACGAGACCAGCTCGCTGACGTTCTTCCATTCGCGCTTCTGCGCAGCAGCCACCGCTGCGTAGGTCAACACGCCATCATAGGTATTGACGCCTTCGGCGATCCCTTTGTCTTCCTTGATCGCTGCCTTTGCGCCCAGCTTTGCCAGCTTCATCACATAAGGGAAGGTCGCATTGGTCAGCGCAAGCGTCGATGTATTGGGCACAGCGGCGGGCATGTTCGTAACGCAATAGTGCACAACGCCGTTGACTTCGTACGAAGGATTGCTGTGCGTGGTGGGATGCGCGGTCTCGATGCAGCCGCCCTGATCGATAGCAACGTCGACGATCACCGCTCCCTTCTTCATCTTGTTCACCATCGCGGCGGTCACAATCTTTGGAGCCGCGGCGCCGGGGATCAGCACGCCGCCGATCAGCAGGTCGGCCTCAATGGCGGCGCGCTCGATGTTGTAGCTGTTCGAGGCCATGGTGAAGACGCGTCCGTTGAAAATATCGTCCAGCTCACGCAGGCGATTCAGGTTCAGGTCGACGAGTGTGACCTTCGCGCCCATACCCAGAGCGATCTTCGCGGCGTTGGTGCCGACGACTCCGCCGCCGATGATGCACACGTTGGCGGGAGGAACGCCGGGAACGCCTCCCAGCAAGAGGCCGCGGCCGCCATGCTCCTTCGTCAGATACTCGGCGCCGACTTGAACGCTGAGGCGTCCGGCGACTTCGCTCATCGGGGTCAGCAGGGGCAGAGCGCCTGCGCGGTCGCGCACTGTCTCATAGGCGATGCCGGTGACCTTCTTCTCGAGGAGAGCATTCGTCAGGGCTTCCAAGGGGGCGAGATGCAGGTAGGTGAACAGGACCAGACCTTCGCGGAAGTGGCGGTACTCGGTCTCGACGGGCTCTTTGACCTTGACGACCATGTCGGCAAGCCGCCATACATCGTGGGCAGAGGCGACGATCTCGGCGCCTGCATTCTGGTATTCATCGTCGGGCATGGCTGAAAGTACGCCTGCCTTCTGCTCGACAAGAACTTTATGCCCGGCCTCGACCAGGGCTTTGACTCCGGCAGGGGTGATACCTACGCGACTCTCATGGTCTTTTACTTCTTTGGGTACGCCAATGATCATCTTCTGACCTCTCCGTATTCGATTGTAAAGTAGACCCCTTTGCGGAATATTTCGTGCCGGATCGGTATGGGCATCGCTTATTGTGTCTTGTTCCGAAGGTGGAATCCCCAAAACTCCCCGGAGGCAGTACACTCGCACAAAGCCTTACAATAGCCGTAGATCATCACTCCAGGAACGAATCAGTCGAAATGTCCTCGAACGCCTTTCAGACCCGCTATTCCCGCATCCACAATATGCGGTCACTCTTCAGCCTGTTTTCGAGCGATCTCGCGATCGATCTTGGAACTGCGAACACGCTTGTCTACGCGCATGGCAAGGGCATTATCGTGAATGAGCCCTCGATTATTGCGGTCAACAAGGTTACGAACGAGGTCGAGGCGGTCGGCAAAGAGGCCAAGGAGATGCTGGGGCGAACGCCGGGCAATATCGTCGCCATCAAGCCGATGAAGGACGGCGTGATCGCCGACTTCCGCCATACGGAGAAGATGCTGAACTACTTCATCCAGAAGGCTCACAACCGCAAGATGATGGTGCATCCGCGCATCGTGATCGGCGTGCCTTCCGAGATCACGCAGGTAGAAAAGCGCGCCGTCATGGACTCGGCGTATCGTGCAAAGGCATCGGAAGTTCACCTGGTGGAGCAGGCGATGGTGGCCGCGATTGGCGCGGGTTTGCCCATCACCGAGCCAGGCGGCAACATGGTCGTCGATATCGGCGGCGGAACGACGGATATCGCCGTGATTTCGCTGGCGGGCATCGTGTATTCCCGTTCGGTGCGCATGGCCGGAAACCAGATGGACGAGGCCGTGATCACCTACCTGAAGCGGAAATATAACCTTTTGATCGGCGAGCGCACGGGCGAGCAGATCAAGATGCAGCTCGGTTCCGCGTATCCGCTGGACAAGCCGCTTTCGATGGAGGTCAAAGGCCGCAACCTGATCGAGGGTGTGCCGAAGACAATCACCATCGATGACTCGGAGATTCGCGAGGCGCTTTCGGAGTGCATCGGCACGATCATCAATGCGATTCGCGTGGCACTGGAGCGGACTCCGCCGGAGCTTTCGGCCGATATCTCGGACCGCGGCATTGTGCTGACGGGCGGCGGCGCGCTGATCAAGAACCTCGATAAGCGTATTCGCGAGGAGACAGGTCTTCCGGTCTCGATCGCTGATGATCCGCTGGCTTCGGTGGTGCTGGGAACGGGCAAGATGCTCTCGGACTTCAAGCTGCTGCGGAAGATCTCGATCGACTGATCGTCTTTTTGCTGCCCCACCCCCCGCCCTCTCTTCGATAGATCGCCTGTTTTCAATGGGTTGCGCGATTTGCACAGGGTAAAATATTGAAAGCAGGTATTTTAGGCATTAAAATATTGATTTATAAAGAGTTAGTCCTGGCGTGATGCCAGGGCTTTTTGTCTGGAGTTCCTGTGTTGGAGCTACTGATTTAAGTGTAGCGAAGTGAGGGGAACTTATCGGCACTTTTTATCGGGCTTATTTGCTTTGGAATGAGCAGGTTGCAATTTTGGGGGCTTGACAGAGTTTTCGCTCACGCCCAGGGCAGGATTCGGCAGCCATTCCACTTCGCTCAAGGGCATGCTCTAAGGCTGTGCTCCGAATAATAGCGAGGACACAACTGGATTTCAGGCGGAGTGTTCGGTGAGGCTGACCTTGACGCGGTCGATGCGGCGGGCAGTGGCGGCTACGACCTGCATGCGCAGGCCGTCCTTTTGAACGATTTCGCCGGGGACGGGGATGTGGCCGGCAATCTCGGAGACGAGGCCACCGAGTGTGGTGGATTCATAGTTGGCCGGGAGGGGAAGCGGGGCGGGCTCGTCGTCGTCGCGTGTCTCGGCGTCTTCAGGGGTCTCGCTGTCTTCGGCGGGGCGTGTCTCGATCTCCTCGAGCTGGTCGGCGAAAAGCTCTTTAAGGCGGGAGACTTCGAAGTTGCCGGGGACGGTGTAGGAGCCGTCTTCGTTGTGAACGGGAGTCTCGTCGGGTTCGGCTTCGTCGTGTTCGTCGGCGATGTCGCCGACGATGGCCTCGAGCAGATCCTCGATGGTGACGAGCCCGGCGACGCTACCGTACTCGTCGATGACGATGCGCATGTGCTGTTTTTCGCGCTGCATCTCGCGGAGGAGTTCGGCGACGTTTTTGGTCTCGGGGACGAAGGCGGCGGGGCGTTGAATCTGGGCGACGGTGCGTGTGCCAGCCTCGATGTCGAGGACCTTGAGCAGATCGTGCGCGAAGGCAATGCCGGTGATGGTGTCGAGCGAGCCGGAATAGACGGGGACGCGGGAGAAGGCGTGCTCGTTGATGGTGGTGGTGAATTCACGGAGGGTGAGGGTGCCAGGGACGGCGAAGACCTCAGGCCGCGGGGTCATGACTTCGCGGACGATTTTGTCGCCGAACTCGACGACGGAGCGGACGAGCTCGCGGTCGGATTCTTCGAGGATGCCTTCTTCTTCGCCGGCTTCGAGCAGAGCTTCGACGGCTTCGGAGGGACTCTCATCGACGGCGATGTCTTCAGGCTCGGCGAGTGCGGCGATGGAGAGCAGAAGCTGCAGCACGATGGTGACGGGCAGGATGAGGTAGAAGAGCACCTGCAGGATGATGGTCGCGTGGCGGAGCCACAGGCCGCGCGTGCGAGCAAAGAGAATCTGCGGAATGAGGCGGTCGAAGATGAGAATGAGCAGGATGAGCTCAGCTGCGGCGCGGGCGATGGCCGCAGCGCCGGGGATTTCAACCAGACCATTGGTGCTGCGGTAGAGATGGAGTCCCCAGAGCAGAGCGAGCGCGGCGAGGGTAAGCTGCCGGAGCACAGAAGCGGAGAGGGCGATGGACTCGCGGGCCAGGCGGAAGCGCGGCTCGATGAACTGTTCCCAGGTGTCGATGTTGTCCTGATACTCGCGTGCGAGGAACTTGCCCATCTCGGAGTAGACACGGTCGACGTAGGCTGCGAGCGCGAGGATAACGAGCAGCAGCGTGAGCGTGATGAGGTAGGCGAGGGTCATGCGCGCCTCTTGCTGGCCACACCCTTCTTCGGCGCGGACTTTTTCTTGGGGTTGGTGACGCGCTCGATGAGGGTTGCGGGGAGTTTGAGCGTGCTGCGCAGCTCGGCCTCGCGGGCGGCCATTTCGCCTTTGTCGGTCTCGTGGTCCATGCCGGAGAGGTGGAGGAGGCCATGCAGCATAAGGACGCGGACCTCGTCGCTGAGCGAGTGGCCGAAGCCGGCAGCTTGTTTTGCCGCGGTGTCGAGCGAGATGGCGAGGTCGCCGGCGTGCTGCGAGAAGATTTCTTCGGGAGCGGGGAAGCTGAGCACGTCGGTGGGCTTGTTCTTGCCGCGGAAGTCGCGGTTGAGGCGCTTGATGTCGGCGTCGGAGGTGAGCAGGACATCGACCTCGCCGGTAAGGCCAACGGCTTTGCGGGCGCGATTGAGGAAACGCGTCAGCGCGGGCCTGGCCAGCGGCGTTGGGTTGGAGCGGGTACTTGGAGGTTCGATGGTGATCATCGCTCGGTGGTGGTGATCAACGGAAAGTTAAGCCAAACGTTTATAGGAGGAGGCATCGACGATGCATCCTCCTATAACGATGGTACCTTACCGGCGCCTGATTTACTGCGGCTTGGCTACGGGTTTGCTGCCGTTGATGGAGCTGCCCGGCATGACGTTGTCGCCCATGGAGAGCGGAAGCTCCTGCTGAGCGCGGCCGTAGCTGTCGTAGGCGCGGACGATGCGCTGGACCAGGTGGTGGCGGACGACGTCGACGTCTTCGAAGTGGCAGAAGCGGATTCCTTCGACGCCATCGAGCACCTGCAGCGCCTCGAGCAGGCCGGACTTCTTCGGGTTGGGAAGGTCGGTCTGGGTGAGGTCGCCGGTGATGACAGCCTTGGAGTTGTTGCCGAGGCGGGTGACGAACATCTTCATCTGCTCGGTGGTGGTGTTCTGCGCCTCGTCCATGATGATGAAGGCGTCGTTGAGGGTGCGTCCGCGCATGAAGGCGAGCGGCGCGATTTCGATGACGTTGGTCTCGAGCATCTTGTCGATCTTGATGGGATCGACGAGATCGTAGAGTGCGTCGTAGAGCGGACGCAGGTAGGGATCGACCTTCTCCTGGAGGGAGCCGGGGAGGAAGCCGAGCTTTTCACCGGCTTCGACGGCGGGCCGGACGAGGATGATGCGCGAGACTTTCTTAGCCAGCAGGGCGGAGACGGCCATGGCGACGGCGAGATAGGTCTTGCCGGTACCGGCGGGCCCAAGGCCGAAGGTCATGTCGCTTTGCTCGATGGCTTCGACATACTTGCGCTGGTTGGGCGAGCGCGGGTTGACCATGCGCTTGGCTCCGGCGGAGCGCTGCTTGCCGGAGTCGACCAGCGATCGCAGCGTGGTCGATGGATCGGCGATGACCATCTTCAGCATTCCGTGGAGCTCTCCGTTGTGGAGGTTCACCCCACTCTTCCGGAGTGCGCTGTAGTCCGCGAAGATGTGATCGACGCGAGCAACGCTGTCGACGTTGCCGGTGACGTGGATGGCGTCGGACCGCAGGTCAATGGTGACATGCAGAGCGTCTTCCAGGAGGCGTAGATTTTCGTCGTGGGTTCCGTAGAGGGATTCGATGCCGGGAGTGATTTCGATGGCTTGTCTGATCAAGTTTAGGACTGACCTCCGTCAGGTGAAGCAGGGTTGGCTCCCTGGTTATTGGACACACGGTACTGGGCCTGGGTTGCGGCCATGTGAAGACGGAGAGACTCCGCGCTCGCATGGTGTGGGAATGGAGAGGGGATTTGGCACAAGGAATGGTGCAGGTTTTGAAGGATTCCGACCGGGATGGCGAGAGTTGCCAATCGTTTGCCGAAGATGGGCACAGAGTAGTCCCGCCTGTGTGTGGAGTCAAGAGGTTATGTGATGGGAAGTGAATCTAAAGGGGTAACGGCGGCAGACGACGGCGCAGGGGCGGGGAGGCGCGGTTTTTATTGACCTTAGCCACTGTTTTCCGTAGACTTAGAGATTGCAGAGGATGGTTCAGGCTGTGAATTCGGCCAGCCTGAGGTCTGCATCCTAAAATTCCCGACTATATACGGGTTACAAAGAGAGATTTTGAGATGGCAAATCATGTTTCGTCCCTGAAGCGCGCACGTCAGACCGAGGCCAAAACGGCGGTCAACCGCGCCAACAAGAGCAAGCTCCGTGGCACCCTGCGCACGCTGCGCGAGGCGATCGCCAAGGGCGACAGCAAGGAGCTGAAGGCTGTTTACAGCGCGACGGTTTCGGTGCTCGACAAGAGCGTCCAGAAGGGCGTTCTGCACAAGAACACCGCCAGCCGCTATAAGAGCCGCCTGAACGCTCGCGTTAAGGCTGTGGTCACCAAGGCCGCATAAGTCATCCCGCAGCGGAGCCGCTGCCTGAAATTTCCGAAGGCCAGCCTTATTTCGATAAGGCTGGCCTTCGTGTTTTTACTGCCTGCCGCATTAGTTTTTCGGCTGTTTTGCGTCGGGTTGCTCGCCGGGGTTGTAGAGCGTGGGCGGCTTGCGCGGCTTCGGTGGTGCGTCAGCATCGGATGCGTCGCTCCCACTGGTTTGGGCGCTGGCGTCGGGTTGGGCTTCGGCGGCTGGCTTCGGCGTGGTTTCGGGCTGTGCTGACTCTGCGGCTGCGGTATCTGCTGCGGAAGGTGCGGCTGCAGCAGGAGCCTTGGGTTCGGGTGGAGCAAGGTTGGCTGCGGGTGTTTCAGCGGCAGACGGCGGGCTGACGACGAGAGCCTGCGAGACGGGGGCGGGCTCCGGTTTGGGAGCGGCAGCTTCGGCCAGCTTCATGGCTTCGCGGTCTTTGCCGGAGAGTGGGGGCAGACTGTAGATGTCGATGGTGTCGGTGTGGATGACGGCGAGGCTCATGCCGTCGGGCGAAAGGGCGAAGTTCTGTCCGGCGCGGGCCACGGGAGTGGCATCGGTGTGGAGCACCTGTCGACCGCTCTCGTTCTGGTAGACGACGATGTCCTGACCGGCGACGAGCTCGGGCTGGAGGGACTCCTCAGCGACAAGCGAGGTATGCGTGAGGATGCGGCTGAAGGCGAAGCGGCCTGCTGCGGGCGCAAAGGCAAAGGAAGGCGCGAGGTAGGTTTCGGTCAGGTTCTGCTCCCACATCTCCTCGCCGCGCATGTTGAAGCCGCCGATGATCTGCGGCGTGTGGGTGATGTGGCAGCCGAAGGCGATGAACTCGCCGCGGCTGACGAGCATGGCCGACGGGCGGCAGAGGGAGTCGAAGGGGGCAAGCTCCAGTTTTTTGCCGCCGTAGGTGTTGAAGTCGAAGGCCCAGTGCTGTTGTCCCTGATCGACGATGGAGAGGTAGCCGGAGGAGTTGGCTGGGATGCGTCCGGGAGTGCGGGAGCGGGCACTGGTGCCGGGGATGATCTGGATCTCGTCGCCGGAGCGAGGTTCGAGGGTGAAGAAGTTGATCTGTACCGGGTTGTCGGTCTTCTGGTAGGGTGCCCCGTTGGTGGCTCCGGTGGCTTCCTCAAGGCCTGCCGGCGCTGGTGGGTCCGTGGTTTCGAGGATCAGCAGATCGGCATCCGGGGAGACGATCACGGCGCCGATCTTGCGCTTCGTCTCGATGAAGGGGTGCTCTTTGAAGGCGTCTCCCTTGCTTTGGTTGACGAGCGGGGCAATCGTGGTGAGTGTGTCGCGAATGCGCAGCATGAAGCGTCCGTGGCCGAGATTCCACAGGTATTGGCCGCGGTCGTGGAGACGCCACGTGGTGCGGGCCAGCGGCTTGCCTTCGGGCAGCTCGACCAGCACGGCGTCGATGACGCGATCCTGGTCGGAGGGTGGGCAATCGGGGATGCGTTTGAGCAGGCGCTTGGCGGTGTAGGTGACGAGCAGGTGTTTGTCGTCGACGTAATCCAAGGTCATCATGGAGCTGCCGGCGAGCAGGAACTGATTCTGCGGCAGCTGGAAGCCGAGCGGTTCGAGAGGGATGCGCTTCGCCGGGGTTGGCCCTTTGGCCTGAGCCGGATTCGTCACAAAAAGGAGTGAGATCGCAGCCAGCACGCATCCGGTCAGCTTGCGAAGCGGGGAATTAGCGTGGATGATGCTTGGAACCAGCATGTTGAGCCGCTCGTATCCGTTTTTACCGTTGAGTTCTACCGTTGTGCCCGTACTGCGTTCTACTGTTTCACAGACGCTGGCGGCTGGCCAAGGGAGAGCTCTACACGTTGGATACTGATGTGGGCGGTTTTGTAACCATGCAGAAGGAAAGAAGAGGAATTTCATGAAAAATCGAAAGATATTTGGAGGCTGGATCGACGGCCGCCGGGTGATGAGCCTGGGGGCGGTTGCCATACTGACTGCAGGAACCGGCATGGCGCAGAGTCCGACGCGGGCCGTAAGCGCTGCTGCTGCAAACGATAAGCCAGCCGAAGTGTATAAGCCCATTCCGGGCTTCGATGCCACGTCGATCGATATCTCGGTCGATCCGTGCAACGACTTCTACAAGTTTGCCTGCGGCAAGTTTGCGACGAACCATCCGATCCCCAGCGATCAGCCGGGCGTGGATCAGTTTTACGCACTTTATAACGTCAATACGCAGGCGCTGAACGGGATTCTGACGAAGGCCGCGGCAGGTGGCGCCGGCCGGACGGCGAACGAGCAGAAGATCGGCGACTACTACAAGAGCTGTATGGATACGGATGCGATCGAGGCGAAGGGGCTGGCTCCTCTGAAGCCGTGGCTCGATGAGATCAATGCGGTTGAGTCGTTGAACGATATGCCGCACCTGGTGGGCAAGCTGCAGCGCAACGGTGTCGATGTGTTCTTCGGCTATGGCGAGCAGCAGGACTTCAAGGACGCGAGTAAGCAGATCGCTTATGTCGATCAGGCTGGACTGGGCCTGCCGGAGCGCGACTACTATCTGCGCACAGGTGAGAAGGACGAGACGATTCGCAAACAGTATGTCGAGCATGTGGCCAAGATGCTGACGCTGGGTGGAACGCCAGAGGATCAGGCGAAGAAAGATGCCGACGCGATTATGGCGTTCGAGACGGTACTGGCGAAGGCATCGATGCCGGTGACGGACCGCCGCGATCCGGAGAAGGTGTATCACCTGCAGACGATGTCGACCTTCCATCAGACGATTCCGTCGATGGCGTTCAGTTCGTTTCGCAAAGGAGTCGGGTCGCCGGAGATCACCGAGATTAACAACGCGAATCCGGAGTTTATGACAGCGATGATGAAGGCGCTGCACAACACCGATGTCGCAACGTTGAAGGCGTACATGCGCTATCACCTGCTGACGGCTGCTGCGAACCGGTTGCCGAAGCGCTTCGATGACGAGAACTTCGATTTCTACGGACGCAAGCTGACGGGCCAGCCGGAGCAGAGCGCGCGTTGGAAGCGCTGCTCGAACTCGGTGAATGGCGCGCTGGGCGAGGCGCTGGGTGAGGTGTATGTTGCGCAGTATTTCGCCGGAGACAGCAAGGCGAAGATGCTGGAGATGGTGCACGATATCGAAGGGGCGATGAGCCGCGATATCGACCAGCTGGACTGGATGTCGGCGCCGACGAAGGTGCAGGCGAAAGAGAAGCTGCACGGGGTTGCTAATAAGATCGGCTATCCGGACAAGTGGCGCGACTACTCGAAGCTTGAGGTGAAAGCGGATGATGCGCTGGGCAACAAGTTCCGCGGCACGGCGTTTGAGAACGACCGCCAGCTTGCGAAGATCGGTCAGCCGGTCGATCACTCGGAGTGGGGCATGACGCCGCCGACGGTGAACGCCTACTACGATCCGAGCATGAACGATATCAACTTCCCGGCAGGGATTCTGCAGCCGTCGTTCTACGACCGGAGCCAGGACGATGCGGTGAACTATGGCCATATCGGTGCGGTAATTGGCCATGAGCTGACGCACGGCTTCGATGACGAGGGTCGGAAGTTCGACGCGAAGGGCAATCTGCGCGACTGGTGGACGGCGGAGGACGCGAAGAAGTTCGAGACGCGGACGGACTGCCTGGTCAACGAATACGGCAGCTTCGTTGCTGTCGATGACGTGAAGGTGAACGGCAAGCTGACCCTTGGCGAGAACACGGCGGATAACGGCGGCCTGATGCTTGCCTACCTCGCGTATCTCGAGCGTGCGAAGACGAACAAGGTGGATCTGAATGCCAAGGTGAATGGCTATACAGCTCCGCAGCGTTTCTATATCGCGTATGCGCAGAACTGGTGTGAGAATTCGCGGCCTGAGGTGATTCGCCAGCAGGTGCTTACCGATCCGCATTCGCCGGACCACTTCCGCGCGAATGGTGCAATCGTCAATCAGCCTGGATTTTCGGCTGCCTTCAGCTGCAAGAAGGGCGTGCCGATGGTTCCGGTCAATAGCTGCCGTGTCTGGTAGCTTACAACGTGTGGCAGCAGACGGGCGTGGCTCCAGGTTGGATAGGGACCGCGCCCGTTCTGTTTGTGCGACAGTGGAAGTATGCCTTCTCCTTCCAGACAGCGGCTCGCCGGTTTTCTTGCATGCGCGTCGGCGAGCGCATTTTGGGGCTGCGGCTTCTTCTTCGGCAAGATCGCACTGGCCGAGATGGGCTTCGCGCACATGGTGCTGTACCGGTTTCTGTTTGCGCTTGCGGCGCTGGTGCCTCTGCTGGCGATGCATCGCCCGGGGTTGAATGCGAAGGAGTGGCGCACGCTGGCGCTGGCCTCCTTTCTCGGTATTCCGGTGCAGTTTCTGATCCAGTTCTATGGACTCTCGCTGACGACGGTTTCGCACGCGGCGCTGATGGTGGGCACGATGCCGGTGATTCTTGCGGTTGGCGCAACACTCTTCGCGCATGAGCGGCTGGATGCGACGGGCTGGCTTGCTCTGGCTGCGTCGACGACGGGCGCTGCCTTGATTGCCTTCGGCAGGCACAGTATCGGCGCGGGGAATCCGTCGCTGGCTGGTGATCTGCTGGTTGTGCTCTCGCTGGCGATCGCACTGGGCTGGATTCTGCTCAATAAAAGGCTAATGGATCGTCATTCGCCCATTGTGGTAACGGCCTATGGCGTTCTGCTGGGCACACTGATGCTGCTGGTGTGGGTTCCTTTGCGTTATGGAGCGCCGCCAGTCGCGCATGTCTCGCTAAAGGCATGGCTGGCGCTGGCGGCCAGCGGGGTGTTGTGCACGGCCACGACGACGCTGCTGTGGAACTGGGGCATGACGAAGGTTCCTGCATCGCAGGCAGGCGTGCTGTTGAACATGGAGCCGCTGATGGGCAGCCTGCTCGGCGTCTTCGTACTTGGGGAGCATCTTGGGCCGACGGCGTGGGCTGGCGGAGTTCTGATTCTGGTGGCGGCGATTACGCTGACGACACACTCGAAGGCGCACGTCCCTGAGCATCAACCCGCAGGTTAGTGCGGCTACACTTCTGATACATGCACATGTTCGCCAAATGGGCTGCGACGCTCAAGCGTCTGCACTGGACGCGTGGACTTCGCGCAGGCATTGCCGTATTGGCCGCCATGCTGGTCTGCCGTTATCTCGGCAGGCCGATGGGATGGGCCGCGCTGGGCGGATTCGAAGCGATCCTGGTCGATAACGGCGGACCGTATCGCAGTCGTCTGACGACGATTCTTACCGTGCTGCTGGGCGGAGCCATAGTAGGCGTTGCGGGAGCATTGTCGACGGCTCCGTTGTGGCTGGCAGTCATCGTGACGGCGGCGTTCTGCTTCGCGGTGACGTATGCGCGTGTGCTGTCGAATCCGCTGGCCTCGTCCTCGGTCATCATTCTGGTGATCTACTTTGCTGGGTTTGGCGGAGTCACGCATACGCTAGCTGGCGCGTTAGGGAATGCGCTGGCTTTCGTGCTTGGAGGGCTGTGGGCTGCTGCGCTCAGTCTCTTTCTGTGGCCGGTCGATCCATTCCGTCCGGCGCGTCAGGCGGTGGCGGAGTGCTATGCGATGCTGGCGGAGTTTACGGCGGGTGTGCACAATACAGCTCCGGATAGTGAGGAGCGGCGTGCGGAGCGCTCTCGGATGCACGAGTTGCAGCGCAACATGCGCCGGAAGATGGAGGCCGCGCGTGTTGCGATTGGAACGACCGGCGCGCGCATCACCGCACGCACGGTGCGTGCGCGTTCGCTGACGGTGCTGCTGGAGACGGCGGACATTCTGTTTGCCGGAACGATTCGCTGGACAGAGTTGTTTGAAGCGGCGGCAGATGCGGAGTCGCAGACTGCGATCGCCGATGCGCTTAGTTGGGTGAGCCGTGCTGAGCGGGCGATTGCTGGAGCGCTGAGCGTGAGGCCGCAGGATGGTGGCGCGTCGTTCGCGGCGGAGGGTTCGCATTCGCTGGAGCATCTGCGCAAGCGTGAGATTGCGCTTGAGGCGTTGCACGCTGCGCCCGGCTCGCTTGTCGCGCATCTGGCTCACGATGAGCGTGATGCGCTGTTGAATCTTGAAGTCGCGTTTGAGGCCGTGCGTGCGCTGTGGAGCGGCGTCGAGTATCGCACGTCGCGGTCAGGTTCGGAGCGAGCCGAACGTCGTTCGCTGCTGGTGCGGCAGAGCGAGTCGCAGCGGCCGGTCTCCGGGTGGAGCACGATGCTGGACGCTGCACAGGCGAACTGGACGATGCAGTCGATCATGATGCGTCATGCGGTACGGATGATGATTGTTGGCGCAGTCGATGTGCTGCTGATGCACCTGGTGCATCTTCAGCATGGCGTGTGGCTGGCGATGACCTCGATTATTGTGCTGCAGCCGTCGGGTTCGGGAACGTTGCGTCGCGGTGTGCAGCGCGTGAGCGGAACCATTGCCGGCGGTGTGCTGGCTGCGATCTTCGCCGCGGCGGTGCATAGCCAGACGGGCCTGATTGCCGTCATCACGGTGACGAGTATCTTCACGCTGGCGACGTATGCGATCGACTATGCATGGTACTGCTTTTTTCTGACGCCGACGTTTGTGCTGCTGGCGCTACCGCATCTTCGCGACTGGCACTTTGCCGGCGTGCGCATGGGAACGACATTGCTTGGAGCTGTTGTTGCGGTTGTGGCGATGCGGTTGCTGTGGCCGGAGCGGGAGAAGCTGCAACTGGGCCGTCTGCTGGCTCGCGGCGCGCAGGCCGATGCGGCTTATGTGCGCGCGATGCTCCGTTACTGGCAGGCGATCGATACGGACCACTCGAATGCGGGTCGCACGGCGGCCGATCGCGAGGTGCTGGCTCCGGCGCGGCGCGCGTGCGGTCTGGCGATCAATGATGCGGAAGAGATGCTGGACCGGTTGATGCTGGAGCCGCGCATCGCGTTCAGGCCGGGAGCGCGCTGGGAGGAGGCGCTGACATTTGTGACTTATCTGCGCCGCATGACGCGTGCGGTGACGACGCTTGCGGTGGTTGGATCGCAGAGCGCTGCGATTGTCGCGCGGTTGGAGGCAGTTGCGAAGCGTCTTGATGCGCTGAGCGCCGCGTTGCCTGGAGAGACGAAGATCGTCGAATCGCAGGCGAAGGTTTCGGATGCTTCGTCTGGCGGTGACGATGTCGCGGAGCAGCAGATACGGCGTCTGGAGCGGCAGATTGCCGTGCTGGAGCGGTCTGCGGCGCAATTAGCCGCAGGTTAGGCTGCGTGCGAGTCTATGGCTACGGTTTCGAGACGGCGCGTGGTGTGGCGCCAGACGGATGTTAACGCGATGCCAGCGACGATGAGTCCGGCGCAGAGACCGAGCCAGAGGCCGACGGCTCCGTAGTGCAGGTGGAAGCCGAGCCAGGAGCCGATGGGCAGGCCGATGATCCAGTAGCCGATGATCTGGACGATGAGTCCGGCGTGCGTGTTGCCTGCGCCGCGTAGTGCTCCGGTGGCGGTGATCTGCAGGCCGTCGAAGAACTGAAAGGCTGCGGCGACGAAGAGCAGAGGCACGGTGGCGGCGATAACGGCGTGATCGGGCGTAAAGGCGCGCGCGATGGGATGCGCGAAGACGGCGAGCACGATGGAGAAGGTCGCCATGCAGGCGGCTCCGAAGCCGATGGCGGCCCAGCCTGCGGCGGCGGCTTCGTGCGGTGCCTTGCGCCCGATGGCTTGTCCGACGCGGACGGCTGCTGCGGCGGAGATGGCAAAGGGCACCATGAAGGTGAAGCTGGCGCAGTTGAGCGCGATCTCATGGCCGGAGAGCGGCAATGCACCCATCATGCCGATGAGAAAGGTGACGGTGGCAAAGATGGAGATCTCAACGAAGATCTGTCCGCCGGCGGGTGCGCCCAGCAGCACGAGCTGCCTGAGACGGCTGCTTTCGATGTGACGCAGCGTGGAGCGCAGGCCGTAGTTGTGTTTTTTCTCGACAACCCAGATGGCGATGGCGACGAAGACGGCAAGGTAGACGCGCGCGATGGAGGTGGAGAGGCCGGAGCCTGCGATGCCGTAGGCGGGGATCCTGATTGCTCCCCATTGATGGCCGTAGATCAGCAGCCAGTTGAAGAAGACATTGCAGAGGTTGGCCGAGATCAGCGCGAAGGCGATGGGGCGCACGTGGTTGAAGGCCTGCAGATAGCGGCGCAGCGCGAAGTAGAGAAAGAGTGTCGGCGTGCCCCAGTTGAGGGCATGGAGAAAGCGGATGGCTCCGTCCATGACCGTGGGGTCGATGGGCATGAGGCGCATGAAGAAGGGCGCGAGCTGGATAAGGCCCCCGAAGCTGGCGGCCAGGATGGCGGCGAGGAGGATGCCGTGGTAAAGCCAGCGGTTGGCTTCGTCGTAACGGCCTGCGCCGTGCGACTGGGAGAGGAAGGTGTCCAGCGAGAGCAGGATGCCAGCGATGCCGAAGCCGAGCGTGTTGTAGAGCACCTGTCCGAGCGCGGCGGAGGCGATGTTCACGGCCGGGTTCTGCATGTGGCCGACCATCATGGTGTCGACGAGGCCCATCGTCATCCAGCCCAGTTCGGCGGCGATAAGAGGGATGGCAAGGGTGAGGACGGGGCGAATCTGCTGACGGATTGACATGCGTGTGACCCCTCCTCCCTGGACTGATTTGCGCAAAGTATTCGAATGATATGACTTATTGGAGCAGTTACGGAGGTCTGTAAGACCTGGTAACGAGAAAAGCCCCGACGAATCGGGGCTTTCTGCTTGCTGTTTCTATTATAACGTGCGGATGAGGGGAAATCGGCAACCTGTAAAGCTATCTGTTGGTTGAGTTTAGGCGATTTCGGGACTTGACAGGATCGAATGTGGAGATCTGGTTTTCCGGTTGGGTTTGTGATGGATGGCTGTTATGTTCCCCCGCCATTCCGCAAAGAAATATGAGGTTCCCCGGTTGCGCGTCTGGGATGCTTCGCTCTCGAAATGACACCCTTTGCCGAGATGCGCGAAAGCGCTCGCGCAGGCGCCCTACTTTGTGATTCGCGTCCGCAGGCGGATGACCAGCGATAGGGCTCCGGTTCCCAGCAGAGCGAAGGTGCCTGGTTCGGGGACGGTGGGCGGATCGGTGGGATCGGGCAGCGAGCCGGTGAACTCGATGTTGTGGACCTCGCCGGTCTGTCCGATCTGTGCGGCGATAAAGTTGCCGCCCATCTGGCCGCTGCCGGTGAGGATGGCGTAGGGGGCGAGGATGGAGGCGCTGAATTGCGCGTCGATGGCGAGGGTCTGCGCCGTGGGGAAGTTGAAGAGGATGCCCTGGCTGGCGGCGTTATCGCCGGAGACCTGGACGCCGTTGATGTAGATGCCTGCGCCGAGCGTGATGTTGGTGCCGGAGACGTTGATGACGACGGTCGATCCGGCTGGAACCACGATGTCGAGGTTGTGGTTGGCATCGGCGAACTGCGCGGCGGTGATGTTGAAGACGTTCAGCGTGGCACTGGTTCCCTGAAGGACGAGCCATGAGGGATTGCCGCCGGGAGGCGTGGGGGCTCCGACGATGCCGTTGGGTGTGAGCGTGGACAGCATGGCGCTCTGGAGAGTGAGCGTCGAGCGCAGGGAGGTGAAGTCGAGTCCTGAGGACCCGCTGGTGACGCGGATGCCGCCGTCGTTGAAGTTGATGGTGCCGTTGGAGCCGGGGGCGAAGACGTTGCCTCCGCCGTTGATGTTGAAGATCTGTCCGGCGGCGAGGCCGTTGGTGGAGACGACGGCGTAGGAGGCGGAAGCTCCAAAGGGATCGCTGTTGAGACCACCGCCGATGGTGGTGCCGATAAGCACGCTGTCGGCTGCGGCGACGCGTCCGCCGATGTCGGCATTGGTGGCGATGGTTCCGGCGATGACGGTGTTTCCATTCGTGTCCACCGTGCCGAGAGCGACGAGATTGTAGGAGCTTGCCTGACCGAAGGGAAGTGGGTCGGCGACACAGACCGCGGGCGCGAGGCACGCTGTTGCGAGGAGGAGTGCAAATTTCATCATGGCGGTGCCTCTTGCGTTTTTTACATTCGGGGATCACCTCATCTGATTATGTTTCGAAGTGCGTGCAAAGTATTGAAATATATACGTTAACTATGCAAATTTGTGCGCAGGCGTAGGCACAAATTTAGCGTGCGAAGGCATCGCGTTTACTGCCTGCGGCCCTCGTGCTGCGTGTCGATCTGGTGGATGATGAGGCGGTTGACGGCCTGTGTGGAAGGCGAACAGATTACTTCGCCATGCGCAGCCACTGTTCGAGGCCATGGAACTGGTCGATGTGGTCCGGGGCGGTATTGCCGGCGAAGCCGAGGATATGCAGCCCTTTGACGTGGACATCGCTAAGTTGTTGCATGCCGCCTGGGCCCCACTTCAGGACGGGGTGCTGTTGGAGGGAGAGTGTGGTGATGAGGTAGTCGGCGGTCTCAGTTGTGCTGGCGAAGGTTCCAGGAAAGATCTCGGAGTGGGTGAAGACGAAGATCTTGCGCCCGGCGAGAGCCTCTCGTGCGAATGCGAGGAAGGGCTCTAGTGGCGCCGGGTCGAGCGGGCCGGGTGCGCCGTCGGGAAGGTAGCCGGTGTGCAGGCTGTCGACCAGTACGATTCGATCGATGGCGCTCAGGTTGTCGCGGTTCTTCAGGATCTCGCGGATGGCTCCGTAGCCTGCGCTGAAGGAGGACAGGACGATGGGCTTGAACTCGGGCGGATGGCTGGGGTCGATAGCTTTGGCAGCTTCCCGCAGGAGTTGCTGAAAGCGCGCGGGGTCGTGGAAGGCGCGGGAGTAGACTCCGGAGCCTGCGCCGAGGTTGAAGGTGATGATGGCCGCTCGCGGATTGACGGCGTGGATGCTCTGTTCGGCGACCCACGGAGCGCCGTGGAAATGAATATAGAGCGGCATCGCGCGTTGGGGGCGCGCCGTGTTCGGGATCAGCAGCGTGCCGCTGGAGAGATCGACGCGTTTGCCGGGCACGTCGATTCTGGTAAGGCGCTTGTGCGCACGCGAGGACTCCGTCATGGGCGAGGGATTCTGTGGCGTGGGTTTTGGAGGACTTGAGGGAGGGCTCTGCGCGACGGATAAGGGCAGGCCTGGAAGAAGAAGTGTGAGCGAGACGAGGAGGTGGGCGAGTTTCATCGGCTGCTTCTATATACCAGATTGGTTTCCGGTACGAGGCGAAGCAGATGGATTCGCTCAGGCGCGTCCTCGTCGAATTTGTCAGGATACTGCGATGGCTGCCAGGAGAGTTCAAGCTCCCCTGGCAGGGTGAGGCTGGTTAAGGCAGAGCTTCGCTATAGGTATCGGTGAATTTAATTTCGTCGAAGAACATCTGCTGCTTGGTGTTCTGCGTGTTGCGATAGGGGCCGTAGAAGACGTCGAAGGCGTTATTGGGATTTGCGGTCCCGGCGGGCGGGTTTTTATAGGGGATGGTGGAGGGGTCGTATCCGACTTTGCCGGTCCAGTAAATGACCTGCGTGCCGTCCTGCCAGACCTTGATTTGCCCGTTGCCGGTGTAGTCGGGAATCAGCATGACGACGAAGGTGCTCCATGTGTCGAAGGGGATGGTTCCTCCATCGACAACGATCGGTGTGGCGGAGGGATTGCCCAGTGTGTCGTTATTGAGAATCCAGAGCTTCCATGTGACCTGGTCGGTTGTATCGTTGGTGATTTCGATGCGGACGGGTGGGCCATAGGGCGATCCCTGCCACCACTGGGCAATCATGAGCCGATCGGTGGGGATCTGAAAGTTGGCGCTCGGAAGCTTGACGGCGAAGCCGGTGTAACGCTTGACGCCCCAGGTCAGGGCGAAGCTGTCGTTACCGGAAGAGATGCGCTGCTGGACTTTGTCGACCTCGCCCTGCGTGGTGGGAACCTGAGGATCAACTTCGAGACCGATGGAATGCGAGCCGCTGTATGCCTGACTGGGGCTGATCCAGGGAGTACGGACCCAGGATGCCTGCGGGACGGGCTTGTAGATGCAGGCATAGTTGATGCCGTCTTCGGTGAGCGAGCCGTCGCTGTTAATCACAGCGTTATACGGAGCGACCGTTTCGGCGGTGATATGGCGATAGATGGTCGCCTGCATGGAGGAACAGAGAGAAAAAAGCGAGAGTCCAACGAGTGCTGCTCTGAGGTTTGTTGGCATTTGGGGGAACGCTCCAATAGGGAAAGTGAGTCGTGCTGTTTTTGAAGCGGCAAAACAGTATCACTTTACTCACGAGCCTGGCGAGTTCCGCCCGGTGACCTACTGCGGAGTAATGATGCCTCCTACGGGCAGGCTGGTGGGGAGTGTGTTGGGGCGGCGTAGATGCATGGCTTCGGCGGTCATGTCGGTGTACTTGAGGCCCGCACCGGTATTGAAGAGAACGACCTTGTCGGTGGGCTTGAGCTCGCCGGAGTTGAGGAGCTGGTCGTAGGCGGCGGTGGCGGCGGCTCCTTCGGGGGAGAGGAAGATGCCTTCGTGGCGGGCGTAGTCGAGGATGCTCTGGAGGATGGTGGCATCGTCGCTGGCGATGGCCTTGCCGCCGGACTGTTGGAGGATGTCGAGGATGATGTAGTCGCCGTAGGGCTTGGGGACGCGGAGACCTGCGGCGAAGGTGTCGGCGTTCTGGAAGAACTCGCTGGTGGGCTTGTGCTGGTCGAAGGCGGTGGAGATGGGTGCGCAGCCTGCGGCCTGCAACGCATACATCTTCGGACGCTTTCCGGTGACCCAGCCGAGCTGCTCCATCTCGTCGAAGGCCTTCCACATGCCGATGAGGCCGACGCCTCCGCCGGTGGGGTAGAAGACGGCGTCGGGGTAGGTCCAGCCGAGCTGTTCGACGAGCTCGTAGCCCATGGTCTTCTTGCCTTCGATGCGGTAGGGCTCCTTGAGGGTGGAGATATCGAACCAGATTTCGCTGGCAGGCGTGTTGGATTCTTTCTGCTGCTTGATGCGCTCGCCGACGATGCGTGCGGCGTCGGAGATGAGGCCGTCGACGAGATGGACGTCGGCTCCGTAGACGACGCCTTCGACGTAGTTGGCGAAGGGGACGTCCTGCGGCATGAAGAGGTGGGCCTTGATTCCGGCGGCAGCGGCGTAGGCGGCGAGCGCTCCGGCAGCGTTGCCGGCGGAGGGCACGGCGAGGTGCTGGAGGCCGTAGTGCTTCGCCAGCGTGACGGCGAGCGAGAGGCCGCGGGCCTTGAAGGTGCCGGTGGGGTTGGCGCCTTCTTCCTTGATGTAGAGGCCGGGGTAGCGTTTGCTGTGGATTATGGGCGTCCAGCCCTCGCCCAGGGTGACGGGGGTAGCGTCAGGCAGGACGGCGGCGTAGCGCCACATGCCGAGGCTCGCCGGACTGGCGGCGGCGCGGGCAGCGATGTCTTCGCGGCGGGCGGTGCGCTTGAGCTCGTCCATGTCGTAGCGGACGTAGAGCGAGCCTGCGCAGACGGGGCAGAGGGTCTGCGGGGTGGCTTCTACGGTCGCGGCGGGGATGTGGTGATGGCAGCGGGAGCACTCGAGCGATGCAATGCGGGGCATGCTCTGATCGTATACGGTTGGAAGTCGTGACGATCGGCTCCCGCTGCGGGGAGATTCGGGTTATTAGTGACGGCTGAGCCAGCGGCGCGCGGAGTAGTCCGTGGCGATGCTGGCGATAAGCAGGCCGAGGCTGATGCTGATAGCCGAGATGATCCAGCCGATTTCCATACGGCCCTTGAGCATGAAGCGGTCGAGCAGGGCGAGGACGAGCACCAGCACGGCAGCCTCAGCGAAGAAGGAGGAGCAGCGGTGAGCTGAGATGGAGATCAGATCGAAGAGTGCGGAGGCGCGCCGCTCGGGTGTTCCGCTGCCGCCGGAGGCTGAGGCGGGAACGAGGATCAGGCGCGGGTTGGGCTGCGCGGTGTCCTGAAGGGTTGGCTGCGGGAGAACGGCTGGGGTGGAACTGCTCCTGATGGGAGTGACTGCAATTTTGTGAAACATAAAAACAACCTTTGTGATGCCTGTATTAAGTCTCGCCCGGCCGGGGTGGGGAAGTCCAGTTAATGGACGGTAAATTGTTGATAATTAGGAATTTATGCATGTTTATGCGGCGGGGATGAGAGAATATGCAGTGTGAATCGGAAAAATGGGATACGTATGGTGGCCGTGGACATGGACGGTACACTTCTGGGCGCGGACGGGCAGGTAAGCGCTCGGAACCTGGCGGCGATGAAGGCCGCGGAGCGTGCCGGGGTGGAGGTGGTGGTAGCCACCGGACGCAGGCACAGCTACGCGATGAAGGTGCTGCGTGGACTGGGGCTGAATGAGGAGAACGGGCTGATCAGCTCGAACGGCGCGGTGGTGCGGACGGTTGGGGCTCGGCTGCTGGAGCGGACGCTGCTGGACAAGGAAACCGGGGAGTGGCTGTGCGGGCACATGGGCGAGTTTCGCCGGGCGCTGCTGGTGACCTTTGACCGGGTTCAGGCGGATGGGGACGATACGCGTGGCGCTCTGGTGGTGGAGATGGCCAGCGAGCTGGAGGGCAGTATCGGCAAGTGGATGGCGGCCAATGACCGCTACATCGAGCACGTCGTTCCGATTGAAGAGGCGATGGGGCGCGAGGGGATGATCCAGATGATGCTGTGCGGCACGATTGAGCGCATGCGCGAGGCAGAGGCACGATTGCTGGCCGATCCGAAGGTGCTGCGCGTGGGGCTGTCTCCGTGGAGAAGGAGTGGGGAGCGGCAGCAGGGAGATGCCGACGGTGCGAGGGCATCGAGGCCGGAGGCGGCGCTGCACAGGACGGAGTATCCGGAGCGGGATCTCTGCATCGTTGACATTCTTCCGGCGGGATGCAGCAAGGGCGGTGCGTTGATGAATCTGGCGCAGCTGCGTGGAGTAGAGCGGGAGTCGATTCTGGCGATCGGGGACAACTGGAACGATGTTTCGATGCTGGAGGCGGCGGGTAGTGCAGTGTTGATGGCGAACGCTCCTGCTGATTTGAAAGAGGTTGCAGCAGCGCGGGGATGGGGGATCGGCAAGCGGAACGATGAGGACAGCGTGGCCGAGGCGATTGAGGCGGCGCTGGATGGGGCACTGGTGATGCCTGTGACACGTTCGTAGTATGCGTGGATTCAGGCCAGGGCTGCGGTGGTAGGCTTTTGAGAGTGACGATGCGTTTCTGTTCACGAGGATGGATGCTGCGCGGGTGCGCCGCTTTGGCGGTGGCTGCGGTGGTGTCTCCTGTGACAGCGCGAGCGGCCGAGCATGTGGTGCTGAAGAACGGCTTTGAGATGGATTGCTCGCGGCGCGAAGTGGTGGGCGATAAAGTGCGGCTGTATCTTGCCGGTGCTTCGGCGGGCGACAGCAACTATCTTGAAGTAGCGGCAGATGCCGTGGTTCATGTCGAGACGGTGGCGGATCCTCCGACGGCTGTCGTGCAGCCTGCTGTTGTCAGCTCTGTTCCTGCGAGCGCTGCAGCGATTGCCCCTGCTGTGCTGACTCGTGACGAGATGCACACGATGCTGGCGCATGCCGGGGTGGAGCACAACATTGATGAAGATCTGCTGGCGAGTCTGGTGCGGGCAGAGAGCGGCGGGCAGGTGCGTGCGGTTTCGCGCGTCGGCGCTCGCGGGCTGATGCAGCTGATGCCGAAGACGGCCGATGAGCTGGGAGTAAAAGACGCGTTCAAGCCGGACGAGAATATTGCCGGCGGTTCGACCTACCTGGACCAGTTGCTGACGCGTTATCACGACAATGTGGCGCTGGCTCTGGCTGCGTATAACGCGGGCCCTGCGGCGGTCGATAAGTATCACGGCATTCCTCCGTATCGCGAGACACGGGCGTATGTGGCGCGGGTGATTCGGGAGTTCAATCGCAGAAAGCACGAGGCGGCGCGGGCCAGCGTCCAGGTGGCACAGGGCAAATGAGCGGCAGGCAAGTGAGGCGCGATGAAGAATCGTAGCGCGGCGGTGTGGGCGCTGGTCGTGGTGGCGCTTGGGGCGCTGGTCTTTATCTATCGCGACCGCATTCATTTTGACTGGCCGATGTTCTGGCAGCAGCTGAAGCATGTCGATACGGTCCACGCGATGGCGGGGATTCTGCTGATCTATACAACATACTGGCTGCGCGCGATACGGTGGAGCGTCTTCGTGAAACCGATGAAGAATGTTGGCGTGGGGCCGTTGGTGGGGCCGCAGTTTACCGGCTTTACGGCTGTGGCGCTGTTCGGGCGGCTTGCCGATTTGTCGCGTCCGTACCTGGTGGCGCGCAAGCTGGGGCTGACGCTGAGCTCGCAGATGGCGGTGTACACGCTGGAGCGGATGTTCGACCTGGGCGCGGCGGCGCTGATCTTCTCTTCGGCGCTGGCGTTTGCACCGAAGGACACGCCGGACTACGCGCTGTTTATGAAGGTGGGCCGCGGCAGTCTGCTGCTGACGCTGGCGATTGCGATCTTTGCCGGGGTGGTTCGTGTTGCAGGCGGCGCGGTGGCCTCGTTTGCGCGCACGGTGTTGAGCCCGTTGTCGAAGCCGATTGCTGAAAGCATCGCAGAGAAGATCGAGGGCTTCCGTGATGGTTTGCGGGGGCTGAAGAGCTTTGGCGAGCTGGCGCTGGTGACGGTGATTTCGCTGGTGATGTGGGGCATGATTGCGTCGGCCTACGTACAGACGGCGCATGCCTTTGTGCATACGCCGGAACTGGCGAACCTGACGTTTTCACGCGCGATGCTGCTGATGGCGGCGAGTATCGGCGGCAGCCTGCTGCAGCTTCCGATTGTGGGATGGTTCACGCAGATTGCGGTGACGGCAACGGCGATGCACGCCTTCTACGGCGCTCCGATTGAGGCGGCAACGGCTTGCGGCGCGATGCTGCTGGCGGTGACGTTTCTGTGCATCATTCCGGCGGGGCTGTTGTGCGCTCGGCTGGACCACGTGAGCCTGAAGAAGATTGCCGAAGAGAGCGAAGAGGCGGGCAAAGAGGTGGTCGCCGCCGAGGTGGAGCAGGGGAGCCGGTAGCGAATCGCTGCTAGAATCAAGGCATTGCGATGAAGTGTCCCTATTGTGGCTTTACCCAGGATCGTGTGGTGGATTCGCGTGAGAGCAAGGAGGCGGATTCCATCCGTCGACGTCGCGAGTGCGAAGGCTGCAACAAACGGTTTACGACATACGAACGAATCGATGAGATCCCTTACATGGTCGTCAAGAAGGACGGCCGACGGGAGAAGTTCGACCGCCAGAAGGTGCTGAGCGGTCTTTTACACGCGTGCGAGAAGCGTCCGGTGCCTGCGGGCAAACTGGGGCAGATCGTGGATGAGACGGAGGCCTACGTGGTCGATTCGCCGGAGCGCGAGCGTTCGACCTCGGAGGTCGGCGAGCTGATTATGACGCGGCTGAAGGAGATCGATACGGTTGCATATATTCGGTTTGCTTCGGTGTATCGAGACTTCAAGGACGTGCGGGAGTTCAAGCAGGAACTGGAAGAGCTGCTGAGCGGGAAAGATTTGAAGAAGAAGCGGTGACGTTTGCATGCAGGTCCTTCGACTTAGCAGCTATGCGGCTTCGCTCAGGGGTGACACGTCAATTTTCAACGAGGTTCCCGCTTTATAAGCGGTTAGAAGTAAGGAGAAGTAATGGCTGGCAAGAGGATGCACAAGATTACGCTGATTCCCGGTGATGGTATCGGGCCGGAGGTTTCAGGCGCGGTGGTAAAGATCCTGGAGGTTGCGGGTGCGGCCACCGGGGTGGGGTTTGAGTGGCACGAGTTCAAGGCCGGGGCCGATGCTTTCGCCGAGACGCGCGAGTACATTCCGAAGGCGCTGTATGAGTCGATCGAGCAGAATAAGGTTGCGCTCAAAGGGCCGGTGACGACTCCTGTGGGCGGGGGCTTTGCGTCGATCAACGTGACGCTGCGCAAGAAGTTTGACCTGTATGCGAACTTTCGTCCGGTGAAGAGCCTGCCGGGACTGAAGACGAAGTATCCCGATATCGACCTGATCATCGTGCGCGAGAACACGGAAGACCTGTATGCGGGGCTGGAGCACGAGATTGTGCCGGGCGTGGTGCAGTCGCTGAAGATCATCACAGAGAAGGGCTCAAGCCGCATCGCGCAGTTTGCTTTCGATTATGGAAAGAAGCATGGCCGTAAGAAGGTGCATGCGATTCACAAAGCGAACATCATGAAGCTGTCGGACGGCCTGTTCCTGCGGTGCTGCCGCACGGTCGCCGAGGGCTTTCCGGAGATCGAGTACAAGGAGCACATCGTCGATAACACCTGCATGCAGCTGGTGCTGAATCCTTACCAGTACGACATTCTGTTGACGGAGAACCTGTATGGCGACATTCTGAGCGACCTGTGCAGCGCGTTTATCGGCGGTCTGGGGCTGGTTCCGGGAGCGAACCTCGGACGCGAATGCGCGATCTTTGAGGCGGTGCACGGATCGGCGCCCGACATTGCGGGCAAGGACATGGCGAATCCGACGGCACTGCTGCAGTCGGCTGTGCTGATGCTGCATCATCTCGACGAGAAGGCGACGGCAGAGCGGGTGCAGGACGCGATTGAGCAGGTATATCGCGAGGGCAAGACGCTGACGCGCGATGTTGGCGGTTCGAGCGGGACGAAGGCATTTGCCGATGCGGTGCTGGCTGCGATGGAGTCGCCGGTGGCGGTGAAGTAGCCGTGGGATCTGGCAGGCAGAGCACGCAATGGTGTCGTGTAGCCGCGTTCGTCTCGATTGCGATGATCGGGTTTGCCGGGTGCAAGCCCGACAGCGCGATCCGCAGCGGCGCGGTGGTCGACAATGGCGTGAAGTCCGCGGATTCGAAGACGGTTGCTCCCGGTGAAGCCGTGACGAGCGGCTCGATTGCCGGTATTGTTCACTTCAGGGGCAAGGCCCCGGAGCGGGTGAAGATCGACATGAGCATGGATCCGGTGTGCTCGATTGCCGGGGGAGCGAACCTGTCGGAGCAGTACGTCATTCATGGTGGCGGATTGGCCAATGTGTATGTCTACATCAAGGACGGCCCACAGGGAGCGATGTCGGCTCCCATGCCGGCGAACGAGTCCCTTGTTGTGCTGGATCAGGTGGGCTGCCGTTATGTGCCGCATGTGATCGCCCTGATGAAGGGTGGCACGGTTGAGTTCCGTAACTCCGATGGGACGATGCACAACATCCACACGATGCCGTCGGCCAATCCGGGGGTGGATGTGTCGCAAGGGGCGAAGGGTGCTCCGGAGCGGCGCAGGTTTGATACGCCGGAGGTGATGATGCCGGTTCGCTGCAACAATCATCCCTGGATGAATGCGTTTATCAACGTGTCGGCGACGCCGTTTTTTGCGGTGAGCGACAGCGACGGGCGATTTGAGATCAGCGGCCTTCCGGCGGGAACGTATACACTGGCTGCCGTCCACGAGAAGCTGGGCGAGCAGACGATGAAGGTGACTGTCGCGGCGAAGACGCAGACTGCGGCAGAGTTTGCCTACTCGATAAAGTGACCGGAGGCGGGCCTGATGGGTTTGGCGGCAATGTTGTGGCAGGGTGTTGAGCATGGATTCAGCCTGACGCTGATCTCGCACAGGCTGCCGTTCTGGTTTCTGGTCTTTGCGCTGTTTCTGCCGCGCGTCTCATTGATTGTGGCGTGGCTTTCGGGCGTGCTGGTGCCGTTCCATCTGGAGGGCTGGATTCCGGTTGTCTTCGCGGTTCTGCTGCCGCGGCTGCTGGTGCTGTACCTGATCTATCAGGACCAGGGGATCAGCCTGTGGTTTCTGATTCATTTTGGCGTGGCGATTCTGACGCTGGTCGGCGGCGGCAGCACGTATCAGCGCAGGCGGCAGTGGCAGCGCGGCGAACGCTAAGTTGCCGCGTGCAATGAAGGAGCCTTCATTCTTCGTGCTTCGTCACGGTTGCTGTGCGGTTTTCAGTGCAGCCGTGGCGCAGGGGAACCGCGGCGCGTTATCCTTGAAGGACTATGGAACGGCGACGGGTTGGCATTCTTGGCGCGACCGGCATGGTCGGTCAGCGATTCATTCAACTTCTGCATAATCACCCCTGGTTTGAGATTGCATGGCTTGCGGCGAGCGACCGCAGTGCGGGCAAGACGTACGGCGAGGCCTGCAAATGGAAGCTGGACACACCGCTTCCTGCGCGGATTGCCGCGATGAAGGTGCAGCCCAATGTGCCGGAGCTGTGCGAGGGTGAGCTGCCGAAGATTATCTTTGCCGCGCTGGACGCGGACATTGCCCGCGAGCTGGAGCCGAAGTTTGCTGCTGCAGGCTGCGCTGTCATCTCGAACTCGAGCGCGTTCCGCATGGCGAAGGACGTTCCCCTGGTTGTGCCTGAGGTGAATGCGGGCCATCTGGACCTGATCGACACGCAGTCGTGGCGTCGCGAGAGCGGCGGCTATATCGTGACGAACCCGAACTGTTCGGCCATCGGCCTGGTGCTGGCGCTGAAGCCGCTCGAGGAGCGCTTCGGCATTGAGAGCCTGTTCGTTTCGACGATGCAGGCCGTGAGCGGCGCGGGATATCCTGGCGTGCCTTCGCTCGACATCCTGGGCAACGTCATCCCCTTCATCAAGAATGAAGAGGAGAAGATGCAGGAGGAGGTTGGCAAGCTGCTGGGCCGTGTACGCGGCGACCACATCGAGATGCTGGATGCCAAGGTAAGCGCGCACTGCAATCGCGTTGCGGTGGAGGACGGTCACACCGAGTGCGTGAGCATCAAGTTCAGGAAGAAGGCGACGCGCGAGGAGATTCTGGCGGCGTGGCGTGAGTTTGCTCCACTGCGCGGACAGAGCCTGCCGACGGCTCCGGAGCAGTCGGTGGAGTTCGACGATGCGGTGGACCGCCCGCAGCCTCGCCTGGACCGCATGCGCGGCCACGGCATGGCTTCGACGGTGGGCCGTCTGCGTGAGTGCCCGCTGCTGGACTGGAAGTTTGTTGTGCTGTCGCACAATACGATTCGCGGCGCTGCAGGCGCTGCTCTGCTGAATGCGGAGATTCTGGCGCGGCAGGGGCGACTGAACAAGCTCGGCGTGCCGACCGGTGAGAGTCAGGCGGTGCTGGCTTGAGTTCTGCGCGTGAATCTTTGGTGGTGATGAAGTTTGGCGGCACTTCGGTAGAAGACGCCAAGGCGATGGACCGTACGGCCGCGATCGTAGGCGGCCGCCGGAAGAAGAATCTTGAGACGATTGTCGTCGTTTCGGCGATGGCGAAGGTGACCGATCAGCTTCTGGCTGCTGCGGCTGCTGCTGGCCGCGGCGACAAGGCCGGCGCGCTGGCCATCAGCTCGCGCCTGCGTCATCGTCACGTCGATACAGCGTGTGAGTTGCTGGATGAGCAGCGCTTTGCGGCGCTGCAGGTGCAGATTCATGCGGAGTTCGACGCGCTGGACGATCTGTTGCGCGGCATTGCTGCCGTAGGTGAGCTTACGCCGCGTACGGGCGATCTGGTGGTGAGCTTCGGCGAGCGTCTCTCCAGCCGCATGGTGGCGGCTGCGTTCGATCAGCGCGGGCTGAACGGCACGCATGTGGACGCACGCACCTGCATCATTACGGATTCGAACTACGGTAAGGCCGCTCCGCAGGAAGCTGCGATTGAGGCCAAGCTGACCGAGCTGGTGCTGCCGCTGGTCATTGCGGGCAAGACGCCGGTGATGGGCGGTTTTATCGGTTCGAACGCCGAGGGCATTACGACGACGCTTGGCCGTGGCGGCAGCGATTACACCGCCGCGCTGGTGGGCGGCGGCCTGCATGCCGGCGCGATTGAGATCTGGACGGACGTCAACGGCATTATGACGACCGATCCACGCATCTGCCCGGACGCGCTGCGTGTGAAGACGATCAGCTTTGAAGAGGCGGCGGAGCTGGCCTACTTCGGCGCGAAGGTGCTGCATCCGGCGACGATTCTTCCTGCCGTGCAGAAGAGCATCCCGGTGTGGGTGTTGAACTCGCGGAATGCGGAGAACGAAGGCACGAAGATCACCGCCGTCGCTCCCCCGTGCAAGAGCCCGTTCAAGAGCATCGCGGCGAAGAAGAAGCTGACGATCATCGATATCGTCGCCAGCCGTATGCTGATGACGCACGGCTACCTGAAGGCCGTTTTCGACGTGTTCGATAAGTTCAAGTGCGCGATTGATATGGTTTCGACCAGCGAGGTCAGCATCTCGCTCAGCGTGGACTCGAACGAGAAGCTGCCGGAGATCTGCGAGGAGCTTTCGAAGATCGCCGATGTGAAGATGGAGGGCTCCAAGGCCCTGATCTGCATGGTCGGCGAGGACATTCGCGGGCACAACGGCATTGCCGGCCGGGTGTTTTCAGCGGTAAGCCACGTGAACCTGCGCATGATTTCGCAGGGAGCCAGCGAGATCAACATGAGCTTCATGATCGACGAGGAAGATGTGGAGGAGGCGGTTCGCAGCCTGCACAAGGAGTTCTTCGCGAGCCCCGATGAGGCGATCTTTGACGTAGCAGCCCGTGTTCCGGTAGAGAGCAGGGCATAGGAAGGGAAACTTCAATGCGGGTACTCGTGTTGGGGCATGGAAAGACGGGAAAGCTTGTCGCCGAAGTTGCGGCTGAGCGCGGACATGGCGTGCATGTGCTGGACGCCAAGGAGAACGCGAACGCTTCGGCGCTGACGCCTCCATTCGTCGCCGGGTTCGACGTTGTGATCGACTTCACAACGCCGGAGGCTGTGGTGCAGAACATGCGCGCAGTGCTGGCCACGGGTGCGAAGATGGTCGTCGGCACGACGGGCTGGTATGACAGGCTCGACAAGGCCAGGGAACTGGCCGAGCGCAAGGATGCCGGTCTGCTCTACGGCACCAACTTTTCCATCGGCGTGCAGACCATGCTGCAGATGGCGAAGAAGATGGGCGAGCTGCTGCGGAACTCTGGCTACACGTTCTCGATTGAGGAGACGCACCACACCACCAAGATGGACTCTCCCTCAGGCACAGCGCTGACGCTGGCGCAGGTGGTGGAGTCTGCGACGGGAGGCGCCAAGGTGCCGATCGCGGCGCATCGCGTAGGCGATGCTGCGGGATTGCATGTGCTGACGGCCTCAAGCGCTGCGGACAAGATCGTGCTGACGCATGATGCGCATTCGCGTCGCGGCTTTGCCGAAGGCGCGGTGCGCGCGGCGGAGTGGCTCTCCACGCGAACGGGCTGTTACGACTTTCAGGACGTCTACGACCAGATATAAAAACAGGGTGCGCGAGCCGCACCCTCACTCTTTTGCGTCCAATCCTCGAGGTGTATTCATGAGCGTTGCTGAAGCTGTTACGAAGTTTGCCGACCTGTCGCTGGATGAGAAGCTGGACCGCCTGGCCGAGGTTGCGGTGAGGGTAGGCCTGAATCTGAAGCCCGGCCAAGAGCTGATCATGTCGGCTCCGATGGAGGCGCTGCCGTTGGCCCGCAAGATCACCGAGCAGGCATACAAGGCCGGAGCGTTGCTGGTGACGACGCTCTATGCCGACGATCCCAGTACGCTGGCCCGCTACAAGTACGCGCAGGATGCAAGTTTCGACCACGCAGCGGTGTGGCTGCAGGAGGGCGTTGCCAACGGCTTCCGCAGCGGTGCAGCGCGTCTGGCGATTGCAGGCGCGAATCCTGCGCTGCTGGCCCAGCAGGACCCCGCGAAGGTGTCGCGCGCAAACGTGGCTGCGTCGAAGGCGGGCAAGCCTGCGATGGAGCTGATTACGCGTCACGAGATCAACTGGACCATTGTTGCTGCGGCGACGCCGGAGTGGGCGAAGCTGGTCTTCCCCGGCGAGCGTGAGGACATTGCTGTGGCCAAGCTGTGGGAGGCGATCTTCGCCACCTCGCGCGTGAACGTCGATGACCCGGTTGCCGAATGGAAGGAGCACGGCGAGCGCCTGAAGAAGCGTGTCGAGTTCCTCAATGCGAAGCGTTATGCTGCGCTGCACTTCAAATCGGCCGATGGAATGACGGACCTCAAGGTGGGGCTCGCCGACGATCACCTGTGGGCCGGTGGCGGTACGACTGCAGGCAATGGAGTCTACTGCCAGCCGAACATCCCGACGGAGGAGTGCTTCACGACACCGCACAAGGACCGCGTCGATGGCGTGGTGCGTGCGTCGAAGCCTCTGTCGCATCAGGGCACGCTGATCGAAAATATCTCCGTGCGCTTTGAGGGCGGAAAGATCGTCGAAGCGAAGGCGACCGCAGGCGAGGATGTGCTGAATCGCCTGATCTCGACCGACGATGGTGCGCGGCGGTTGGGCGAGGTAGCCCTGGTGCCGCATAACTCACCGATTGCCGAGAGCGGCATACTCTTCTGGAACACGCTCTTCGACGAGAACGCGGCGAGCCATATCGCACTTGGCCAGGCGTACTCGACCTGCATCATCGGCGGCGAAAAGATGGATGCTGCCGAGCTGGCCAAGCGCGGCGCGAACGAGAGCCTGATCCATGTGGACTGGATGATCGGCTCCGCGGAGATGGATGTGGACGGCATCGGCACCGACGGCAAGGCGGAGCCGCTAATGCGCAACGGAGCATGGGTTTAGCGAAAGCCTGCGCGCAGAAATCGAGGCCCGGCCTGGAGATGACAGGCGGGGTCTCCTTGCTTAACAGGCCGATTTGCTCCTGTACGGGGAGCAAATTTTTCTTGCGTCCCGTGCGATTTTTTTGGCACACAGCGCATTTTCGCTGTACAGTGAAACTCAACGCGGAGCTGATTCGTCAGTATCCGCGAACCCCCTTTACAGTGTATTTCTGCGTGGGCCGCGACGCTCCGCAGGGCAAGTTCGATTGACGATCTCTGCCGTCAGCGCACGACCTTCCGTCGTTGCGTCGTCGCATCCATTTACCCAAAATCAGCCAGTTCGCGCTCAAGGCGCTCGGAGGAGAACTATATGTGTCCTAACGTCCACTCAGGTGTATCGCGCAGATCGTTTATGAGAATCCTCGGTGCAGCTTCAGCGGCTGCGACCTCATATCCTGCGCTTGCTGCAATCCAGCAGGGAGCCGCCGCAGCACCCGCGCAAGGCGCGCGCCGCGGACTCGGCGGCATGTCGGATATGGGCGACATGCGTCAGCTTTCGGCCGATACCGTCATCATCAGCTCGAACGAGAACCCGCTTGGCCCGGCACAGTCGGCACTGCAGGCCATTAGCGTGACGGGGCCGCTGGGCGGGCGCTACCACTTCGACGAGACGATGAAGACACTCACCACCTTCAGCGAGATCTATGGGCTGAAGAAAGGCTATGCGGCGCTCTTTCCCGGATCGGGCGGGCCGCTCGATCTGGCCCTGATGTCGAACATCGGGCCGGACAAGCCGCTGGTCTATGGCGATCCCAGCTACGAGCAGGGACCGCGCGCCGCCGACACGATGAAGGCTCCGAAGTATCCCGTGCCGCTGACCTCGACCTACGCGCATGACGTGAAAGCGATGGTGAAGGCGCATCCTTCGCCCGGCGCGTACTACATCGTGAATCCGAACAACCCGACCGGCACGATGACCCCGCGCGAGGACATCCTGTGGCTGCTGGCGAACAAGCCCGCGGGCTCGGTCGTCATCGTCGACGAAGCGTATCACCACTTCTCCGATCACGAGTCGGTGATCGATCAGGTCGCGCTCGACAAGGACATCATCGTCATGCGGACCTTCTCGAAGATCTACGGCATGGCGGGTCTGCGCGCCGGCTTCGCCGTCGCCCGTCCTGATCTGCTTCAGAAGATGGCGACCGTGCCTGGGCCGAGCCGCAGCCTGGCGAGCATCTCCATCACCAGCTCGGCTGCTGCGCGCGCCAGCCTGCAGGACAAGGACCTTGTCCCGCTTCGCCGCAAGATCAACACCGACATCCGGACAGAAACGCTCGCATTCCTCGATAAGCACGGCTACAAGACCGTCCCCGGCTCGCAGGCGAACATGTTCATGGTCGATGTGAAACGCCCCGGCAGAGAGTTCCAGCAGGCGATGCTGAAGGAGAATGTCGCGATTGGCCGTACATGGGCCGCGATGCCGAACTATGTGCGCGTCACTGTCGGCACCAAGACCGAGATGCAGAAGTTCCAGACAGCGTTCGTGAAGTGCATGGACATGCCTCCGGGAGCGGTCAATGGCGCTTCGCTGCACCTGCCGGAGTATCACGTTCCCTCCGAACTGTACCGCGCCTGATTTCGTTGTAAAGAGCAATACCGTGCGCTCCGGACCTCCGCCGGAGCGCTTCTTTTTGCTCAGGAGTTTGCTGCCGATTTCGTGAAACGCACAGGTCGAACGCGGTAAACTTGCAATCATTATGGAATTGATGGGCTGTGGAACGGCGCTGGTGACTCCCTTCAGGAGCGATCTGAGCGTCGATGAGGGCGCGCTCCGCTCGCTGGTGGAGTGGCAGATCGCCAGCGGTATCGGGTTTCTTGTCCCGTGCGGGACGACCGGCGAGGCCGCAACGCTGAGCGAAGCCGAATGGTTGCGTGTGATTGAAATCGTCGCCGAGACGGCGGCCGGCCGGGTGCCGGTCTTCGGCGGATGCACCAGCAACGCGACGCTCGACGCCGTTGCCAAAGCACGCAAACTGGCACGCGTAAAGGGGCTCACCGGCATCCTCACGGCAAATCCGTACTACAACAAGCCCGGACAGGAAGGGCAGTATCAGCACTTTCGCGCGATTGCTGAATCGGTCGATGTGCCGGTGCTGCTGTACAACATTCCCGGTCGCACGGCTGCCAATCTCGAACCGGCGACGGCGCTGCGCCTTGCAGAGATCCCGAACATCATCGGCATCAAAGAATCGAGCGGCAACATCACGCAGATCACCGAGCTGCTGACGCAGGCGCCGCGCAGCTTCCGCGTCTTTGCTGGTGACGATTCCATCGCACTGCCCGTGCTTGCGCTGGGAGGCGCAGGTCTGGTGTCGGTTGCCTCCAACGTGATCCCTGCTGAGATGTCGGCGATGATTCGCGCCGCACTCGACGGAGACTGGGCGACGGCACGCAGCGTCAACGCACGCTACTTCCGCCTGATGCTCGCGCACTTCTGGGAGGCCAGTCCCGCTCCGGTGAAGGCTGTGATGAAAATGATCGGACGCGGCGACGATGTGCTGCGCCTGCCGATGGTGCCAGTCTCGGACGCGACGCGTAAGAAGCTCGAAGCATTGGTGAACGAGCTTGGATTCGCGCAGGGCGCAGAGACGCTTGCAGGCGCGAACCGCCTCGCTTCGTAAAACGTCAATCGACAGAAGAATCAAGAGAGAAAGAGAAGGGAAGACGTGAGTTTGAACGGCACGCTGGAGCAGAGGATTGAGCACTGGTTCGCGCAGGGCGCGGAGGCGATTGGAAACAAGGAGGCCGAAGCGGCGTTCCTGGAGCTGCGCAGTGCACTCGAGGCCGGCACATTGCGCTCCGCCGAGCCCGATGCGGCACAACCGCTGGGCTGGCGTGTGAATGCCTGGGTGAAGCGCGGTATCCTGCTGGGCTTCCGTCTGGGACAGATGGTCGAGATGGGCTGCCCCGATGGCTTCCGCTTTGTCGATAAAGCGACCTATCCAGCGCGCCGCTTCGCCGTAGCGGACGGCGTGCGTGTGGTGCCGGGCGGATCGAGCGTGCGCAGCGGAGCGTATCTCTCGAAGGGTGTTGTTGTGATGCCTCCGGCCTATATCAACGTCGGCGCCTATGTCGATGAAGGCACTATGGTGGATTCGCACGCACTGGTAGGCAGCTGTGCGCAGATCGGCAAGCGCGTGCATCTGAGCGCAGCGGCGCAAATCGGAGGCGTGCTGGAGCCGGTGAACGCAACTCCGGTCATCATCGAAGACGATGCGCTCGTCGGCGGCAACACCGGCGTCTACGAAGGCACCATCGTGCGCAAGCGTGCGGTCATCGCTGCCGGAACCGTGCTGACGCGCGGCACCCCGGTCTATGATCTGGTCAAGGGCGAGGTGTACAAAGCCACAGCCGAAACCCCACTGGTGATCCCCGAGGGAGCCGTCGTCGTCCCGGGATCGCGTTCTGTGACCAAAGGCAAGGGAGCCGAATGGGGCCTGAGCATCGCCGCCCCGGTCATCGTGAAGTATCGTGACGAGAAGACCGAGCTTTCCCTTGTGCTGGAGGATGTGCTTCGGTAGCGTAACGGCTACCTGCTAAGATTTAAGTTTCATGGCACAAGATAAATTGAAGCTGATTCCGCTGGGGGGCCTTGGCGAGTTCGGGATGAACTGCATGGTCCTCCGCTGGCAGGATGACATCATCGTCATCGACGCCGGCCTGATGTTCCCCGAAGAGGAGCTGCTGGGGGTCGACATCGTCGTTCCCGACATCAGCTACCTCACCGAAAACCGGGACAAGGTACGCGGCATCGTGCTGACGCACGGTCATGAGGACCACATCGGCGGCCTGCCGTGGATTCTCTCCGAGCTGAACGTTCCCGTCTTCGGCACCGAGTTCACGCTCGCCTATGTCGAAGGCAAGCTCGAGGAACACAATCTCCTCGACGACGCCGATCTGCAGGAGATCGTCCCCGGTCACCGATTCACGCTGGGGCCGTTTTCGATCATGCCCATCCGCGTCACGCACTCGCTGGTCGATTGCGTCGCACTGGCGATTCATACGCCGGTCGGGGTGGTGTTGCACACCGGCGACTTCAAGATCGACCTCTCGCCGCCGGATGGCCGTCCCTTCGATCTGCACGCCTTCGCAGAGCTGGGCAAGCAGGGCGTACTCGCGCTGCTACAGGACTCCACCAACGTCGATCGCCGCGGCTACACGCCCAGCGAGAAGGCCGTACGTCCGCGTCTCTCCGAAATCTTCGCGCAGTCGCAGCAGAAGCTCTTCTTCAGCTGCTTCTCCTCGTCCATCCATCGCATTCGGCTTGCAACGGAGTTGGCCGCCGAGCACGGTCGCAAGGTCGCCATCATCGGCCGCTCGATGGACAACTCGACTGAGATCGCGCAGGATCTCGGCTACCTCGAGCCTGCACCTGGGCTCATCATCAATCCCGGCCAGATCAAGGATTATGCAGCCGACAAGCTCTGCATTCTGATTACCGGCACGCAGGGCGAACCGATGAGCGCACTTAGCCGCGCCGCGGTCGACAATCACAAGCACGCGAAGATCGACGCGGGCGACACCGTGCTGCTCAGCTCACGCGTCATTCCCGGTAACGAGAAGTCGATCTACCGCATGATCGATCACCTCGAGCGCCGCGACGCCAATGTGATCTACGACGACGGCGCCTCCGGCCTGATCCACGTCAGCGGACACGGCAGCCAGGAAGAGCTGCGCCTGATGATCAATCTCGTCAGGCCGAAGTTCTTCATCCCTGTACACGGGGACTATCGCCACCTTAAGCGCCACGCTGAACTGGCTTCATCGATGGGTCTCGTCGAGAAGGCCGTTCTGCTCGAAGACGGCGATGTGCTGGAACTCGATCGCGAGTCGGCAACAAAGACCGGCAAGGTCACCGTTGGCCGTGTGTGTATCGACTCCGGCGGCGCAGCTTCCGACGTCGTCGAAGAGATCGTCATCCGTGATCGCCGCCACCTCAGCGAAGACGGCATCGTGCTGCCCATCATCGCAATCAACAAGATGACAGGGCGTCTCGAAAATCCACCTGAGATCGTCATGCGCGGCATGGCTGTTCCTGAAGACGGCCTCATTGCCGAGGCGCGACAGATCGTCCAACGCACACTCGACGGATCGTCCAGCGAGGAGCGCGCCGACTATGGCGTCATCAAGGAGAAGATCCGCACCGATCTCAAGCGCTTCATTCAGAAGAGCACCAGCCGCCGCCCGCTGATCATGCCGGTCGTTCTCGAGATTTAAACAAGCGCATCTTTCGATAACGGAAGCGCCCCGCTCAAGGGCGCTTTTTTGTTTTTCCCCGTATCCGCTAAAGCATGCAGGAGGTACCCTTCCGGGTTCGGCGGCCACAGGAGAGCCTCGCATTTCAGCGTAAAATCAGCCTTGGGTAAGGCCTGTAAAAGCCAGTAAAACCGCGAAAGAATGGCATATTCCGGGAATGGATAAACGCGTATGAAGCGCACTGTCGGGCGAACGTGGAGCAACTATCTTCGCCATGCCCTTTCTTTTTTCAGCGTTGCTGCCATGCTGGCTGTTCAGATTGCCGATGCACAGGAGGCGGCGCCTGATCGGGCTTCCAAAACGCTGCCCGCTTCCTCTTCTGCAAAAGGCCGCAAGAAGATCGGCCTGGTCTTCGAGGGCGGCGGCGCTTTAGGACTGGCCCACATCGGCGTTATCCGCTGGCTCGAGCAGCACCACATTCCCGTCGATTACGTCGCAGGCACAAGCATGGGCGGCCTTGTGGGAGGCCTGTATGCGGCGGGATTATCTCCGGACGAGATTGAAAATTTCGTTAACCATATCGACTGGGCCACAATGCTCAGCGGCCAGGTTCCGTTTCCTGCGTTGAGCTACCGCCGCAAAGAAGATAAACTCGCCTTCCCCAATCGCTCGGAGCTTGGCTTGAAAGGCGGTCTCAGCCTTCCCGGCGGCATCAACTCCGGCGCAGCGGTCAATCTTCTCTTTGACCGTACGCTGCTGCCGTACTGGAACCTCGAGAACTTCGACCAGCTACCGATTCCGTTTCGCTGTGTTGCAACCGAGCTGAACACCGGTCAGGCGCACGTCTTTGATGATGGGCCGCTGCCGCGTGCCTTGCGCTCGACGATGTCCATCCCAGGCGTCTTTGCGCCCGTGCATGTCGGCAACGATCTGTATGCCGACGGTGCAGCGGTCGACAATCTGCCGGTCGATGTTGCGAAGTCGATGGGAGCCCAGGTCATCATCTCGTCCTATCTCAACTCCGGCCCGCCCGCGCCGGGTTCGCTGACCTCGCTCGTCGGCGTCGCAGGCCGCAACGTCTCCATCATGGTTGCAGCCAACGAGGTGCAGAGCCTCAAGAACTCCGACATCGTCATCTCTTCCGATGTCAGCAAGTACGGAACGCTGGAGTTCTCCAAGAGCAAGGAGATCATCCCCGTCGGCGAAAAGGCCGCTGAGCTGGAAGCGCCTGAGCTTGAGAAGTATGCGCTCGACGATGCCGACTGGGCCGCATATCTCGCGCAGCGCCAGTCGCGTCGCCGCACCACGGTACCTGTTCCGCAGTTCATCGATGTGATGGGCCTCAGCGGTGCCGAGCAGAAGAACGTCGATGCTCGCTTTGAGCGATATGTCGGTAAGCCGGTCGATCCGGAACAGCTCGAAAACAGCATTGCCGACCTGCAGGGGACCGGCCTCTATTCGACGATCAACTACAACATCGCCGAGCGAGACGGGAAGCACGGTCTGTTGATCCGTCCACAGGCCAAAAACTACGGGCCGCCGTTCCTGAACTTTGGCCTCACAATCCTGACCAACGATTCCAACGATGTGCAGCTCGGCGTCGGTCTGCGCGCTACCTTCTTTAATATTTATGGCCCGGGCTCCGAGCTGCGCCTGGATGGCGCGCTTGGGCAGCCGGCCGGCATCAGTGCAGAGCTCTTCAAGCCGTTTCGCCCCGGCTCACGCGCCTTCATCGCTCCTCATGCCTATTTCACGCATCTGGTGAATCCTTACTTCCAGGGCGAGCAACAGCTGGAGCAGTACAAGGAAAACCGCAACGGCCTCGGCGTCGATCTCGGCTTCCAGTTCAATGCACGCACCGAGGTGCGCGTTGGCGAAGACATCCAGTGGTTCGGCGAGCATCGCACCATCGGCACGCCCTCGGCGCAGGAATTCAACCTGATGCCCTTCGTCTCCCGGGTGAAGTTTCAATACCTCGGGCAGGACGACGTGCAGGTGCCTACGCGTGGCAGCCTCGTTTCGGCCACCTACAACTACTACACCGAGAGGCCCAACGACAATGGCGGCTACTCGCAGATGACCGGACGCCTCGAACACTTTATTCCCATCCGTTCGCGCGACATCATCTTCGGCATCGGCCAGGGCGGTACCAGCTTCGGCGCAGACAATCTCGGCCTTGCAGGTCTGACCCTCGGTGGCCCGCTGCGTCTCAGCGCGTACGAACGCAACGAGCTGCTCGGCACCGATTACTTCCTGGGCCAGGTCGGCTATCTGCATCTGCTCACCCGGCTGAACCCCGTCTTCGCCGACGCGATCTACGCAGGTGGCATCTACGAGATCGGCAAAGTCTACGGAGGCAACGCGCAGACGCCGACCACGCCTAACGATGCCGCGGCTGCGGTCATCGTCAAAACCTTCCTCGGCCCACTCTTCGGCGGCGTCAGCATCGGCGACAGCGACCACCGCAAGTGGTACTTCGGCCTCGGCCGCGTCTTCTAGCTGCTCATCGTGGCGGTTATGATGAGGATGCGGAGACACCCATGAGCGAATTCATCACCTTCGACGACATACGCGCCGCCGAGCGCCGTATCGACGGCGTAGCCGTGCGCACGCCTCTTTATCGCCTCGAGCGCACACGTCTGCATATGGCTAAGCTAGCCGAGCCTGAGTTCGACATCTACATCAAGGCCGAAAGCGAGCAGCCCATCGGCAGCTTCAAGCTCCGCGGAGCCTACAACATGGTCGCGCAGCTTTCTGCCGACGCACTCCGCCGCGGCGTCATCACCTACTCCAGCGGCAACCACGCCCAGGGAGTCGCCTACGCTGCCCGCGCTCTCGGGGCCAAAGCCGTCATCGTCATGCCCTCCAACGCGCCTGAGGTGAAGAAGGCCGCCACCCGCGCTCTCGGCGCCGAGATCGTCGAAGTCGGCCCCGCCTCCTCCGAGCGTCGCCTGAAGGCCGAGGAGCTCGTCGCACAGTTCGGCTACGCCATGATCCCGCCCTACGACGCGCCCGAGATCATCGCCGGCCAAGCCACCTGCGGCCTCGAGATCGTCGAGCAGCTTCCCGACGTCGATCTCATCCTCTCGCCTGTCAGCGGAGGCGGCCTGCTCAGCGGCGTCTCTACCGCCGTCAAGCTTGCCGCCGAGCAGGGAATCGCCAAGCCCACCGTCCAGGTCTGGGGCGCCGAACCCGAGCTTGCCGCCGACGCCCGCGAAAGCTTCTACGCCAAAAAGCTGGTCGAATGGCCCGCCGAAAAGACCACCCGCACCATCAGCGACGGCCTCCGCACACAGAGTCTCGGCGAGCTGAACTTCGCCCACGTCCTTCGCTATGTCGACGGCATCGTCACCGTCACCGAAGACGAGATCTTCGCCGCCATGCGCGTCTTCCTCACAGCAACCAAACTCGTTGCCGAGCCCAGCGGAGCCGTCACGCTCGCCGCCGCACTCTTCCATGCGCACGAGCTGCCCAAAGCCCGCAAGGTTGCCATCGTCCTCAGCGGAGGCAACCTCGAGCCCGCCCTGCGCGGCCGCCTCGATTCCGAGCTCGCCGCCGGACAACTCGCCTGACGCTCTCGCCGCCACACCGTAGCGCGTCTAAAATCACGTCTATGCGAATCGATCGGCTGCGCTGGCTCGTCTGTACGCTCTTCATCGTTCTCTGCCCTCTGCTGCAGGCGCAGAAGACCAAAGACAAAGCCGGCTACGACCGTGCTGCTCGTGCGACTGTGCTGCACGAGGCCATCGTCTATGTCGCTGCCGACGCCGACTCGCAAAAAGTCTCGCTCGTCACCCCCGGCCACGAGGTCGTCATTGTCGAGCGCAGCACGCCCTGGGTCAAAGTCTTCGCCAATACCGACGTCGAAGACGACCAGGAAGACAAGCCCGAGTTCGGCGACGAATCGGCCCCGCCTCCCGCCTCCGGCTGGATTCGCGACAAAGGCGTCGTCACCCCCTCCACACCCGGCGGCGACCTCATTCTCTACGGAGCCGCCGCCAACCTCGAAGACGCTGCCTCGCGCCCCAACGCGCCCAAGGGAGCAGCAATGGCCGCGCACCTGCTCTACCGCCGCGTCGCCGAATACTTCCCCAACTCCTCGCTCGCGCCCGAGGCCGCATGGCGCTCCGCCGACATCCGCTGGCAGCTCGCCAAGGCCGATATCGCCTCGCTTCCCTCCGCCCGCGAGCAGGACCCCACCCTCCGCCCGCGTATCTTCGACGGTGAGCTGAAGAAGGTCATCAAGAACTATCCCGGAACGAAATACGCAGCCATGGCTGCCTACGAGCTCATCGACGCCAAACTCTGCGGCGACTGGCAGGGTCTGCCCAAGTGTCCCGAGATGGAAGCCGGACTCTACGAAAAATACGCAGCGCAGTTTCCAGACAGCCCTCGCGCTGCCGAAGCCCTCTACAACGCCACATATCGCACCGCCGTCACCGTCACGATGTACACGGTCGAAGAGAACCGCAAAAAATCCGAGGCCGCCGCCGCCAAAACCCAGGCACTCGCCGAGCAGATGAAGTCCAAATATCCGCAGTCCGACTTCACCGCTCGCGCCGCCGCCATCGCCTACAAGGTGCAGCAGGGAGTCGTCATCTATGGCAACGACCGCGACTGATTCTTCGGCAGTCGCTCTCACTATTCGCGAGATCGCATCAACCGATGCACCCGCCGTCGCCGAGCTGAGCACACAGCTCGGTTACGCAACCTCCACGGCTGACATGCAGCAGCGCATCCAGTCCATCCTGCCGCTATCTTCCGGTCATGCAGCTTACGTCGCTGTTCTCGATAACCATATCGTCGGTTGGATCGAGGCTGAGATTGTGCGTCACCTGCAAACGCCTCCGCACACCATCATCACCGGCCTTGTCGTCCGCGACGGCGTACGCTCTCACGGCATCGGCAGCCGTCTCTGCGCCGAGGTCGAGGCATGGACGCGGCAGCAGGGAATCGCCACCATCCGCGTCACCTCCAGAATGACCCGCGAGCGCGCCCACCGCTTCTACCTCCGCGAGGGCTTTACGCAGACCAAGACCTCCGCAGTATTCGAGAAGGCACTTACCTAGCTCCAGCCATCATCTTCATCGTCTCTTCAGCAACCACCATGTAGCATTAAGGCTATGCCGATTGCTAAAGTCATCATCCTTGCCATTGTGCAGGGCCTCGCGGAGTTGCTGCCGGTCTCCAGCTCTGCCCATGTTGTTGTCGCCGAAAAGTTGATGGGGCTCGATCCCTCCTCCCCGCAGATGACCCTCCTGCTCGTCATGCTGCACACCGGCACCATGTTCGCTGTCATCGCCTACTTCTGGAAGCAGTGGAAGAAGACGTTCTTCTCCAGCTCCGATGCGTTCCAGCGCTTCGCCATCCGCGCCATCTGGGCCACCGTGCTCACCGGCGTCATCGGCGAAATTCTCGTCAAAGCCATCGAGAAGACCGCGTTCAAGGGCCTCCCCAAAGCCGAGATCGAGCTGCTCTTCGGACGCCTCGACCTCATCGCTCCCGCACTCTTCGCCGCCGGTGTCCTCATCTTCATCGCGGGCCTGCGTGAGAAAAGCAGCGCCGCGCAAAGCCAGGCCTTCGGCAACAGCGTCACCATGCGTCAGGCCGGATGGATCGGCGCGATCCAGGGTCTCTGCCTCCCGTTCCGCGGCTTCTCGCGCTCCGGCGCGACAATCTCTACCGGCATCTTGGCCGGGGCCAGCAAGGACCGCGCCGAGCGCTTCAGCTTTGCCCTCGCCGTCATCCTCACTCCTCCCGTCGTTGCGCGCGAAGCCATGCGCCTCGTCAAAGCCTCGCACGAGGCCGCGGCAACCGGGGCTCCTATCGATCTCGGCGGCAGCGTTGCCATCAGTCTCCTCGGAGCCGTCCTCGCCTTCTTCGCCGGTCTGGTCGCCTTGCGTTGGCTCAGCTCCTGGCTCGAGAGCGGACGCTGGTCCTGGTTCGGCGTCTACTGCATCGTTGCTTCCGCAGTCGTCTTCTATCTCCACCACATCGGCTATTAGGCAAGGGGGAACGGCTCGAAAAACTTGTCAAGCCCCAATTCCCCATAACCTCCACAATCCAAAGTGGATAGACGTTGCCGATTAGTTTCCTTGCGTTTGCTAAACTTAACTTAGTCAGTCAAAGAAAAGAATCCCCGGCCATGCAGCCGGGGATTACTCTTTTAGAATCAATATTTTTAGGCTTAAACCATCTGTCTTCAATATTTTAGCCTGTGCAAATCGCCTAACGTATTGAAAACGAGCGATTTGCATTCCCACCCCCCCAGGGGGAGGGGGTCAGGCGAACTGCTTCAGGTCCATGCCGAGCTTGTACTGTTCCTTGTCGGCCTCGATCTCCTGCCAGGTCACTGTCCGGCCCAGTTCGGCTGACTTGCGGCCCATGATGCAGCTCAGGGCGGTGTCGACGCCGGCACTGATCTGGTTGTGGAACTTACCCGAGGTGATGCTCTCGATGAAGCCCTTGTCCTTCATCGAATCGGAGTCGGCGAGGTTGTCGTGGAAATCCCCGTTGGCTGCAAACTCGCCGCCGGAGGTCTTATCACTGCCTGCCCAGATCCACGGCTCTTCGCCCATGATGCGCAGCGGGCCGCTGTACGGAGCCTCAGCATGGCCCTTGGAGCCGAAGATGCGCTCGGCGACGTCGAAGTAGTGATTCGGGTTGAACTGCGTTGAGGTGAAGCTGAACTGGACGTCGCCTGGATAGGTGAAGATCACCTCGTAGTTGTCGTTCGTGTCGCCGGGGAAGGTGACAACCTTGCGGCTGGCCTTGGCGTAGGCGCTGACCGGATGCGTCTGCATCACCCAGTTGATGACGTCGATGACGTGGATGTTCTGCTCCAGCAGAATGTCACCGGAGAGATTCTTGTAGTGCAGCCAGTTGCGCAGGCGGTACTCGTCCTGTGACTTGGTCGCTCCCTCGTAGGAGACCGACGGAGGAGAGTTGTAATACCCCGTGATTTGCGCGATCTGGCCAATCTGTCCGGCGTGGATGCGGCGCACCAGCTCGACGAACGGAGTTGCCGAGCGAATCTGGAAGCCGACCGCCATGCTCACTTTGCCGTCGTATTTTTTGCCGATCTCAAGCGCATGTTTGGTTTGCGGCACATCGACGCCGACCGGCTTTTCGCAATAAGCATGCTTCTTGGCCGAGACGATGCCTTCGAGATGCTCGACGTGGAAGAACGGCGGCGTCGAAATCTGCACGGCATCGACCTGATCGCAGGCGGCGATGGCCTTGAAGGCATCCGGTCCCTGGAACAGGCGCTTCGGATCAATGGGACCAAGGCCCAGAGAACTGTTGATCGTATCAAAATGCTTCTTGCCCTGCTCTAGCTGATTGGGGAACATGTCGGCAAGCGCCGTAATCTCAACGCCCGCATTCTTCGCGAACGACGTCGCTACCGAGGTGCCGCGGTGGCCGCAGCCAAGCAGTCCCCAGCGAACACGCGAGTTTGCCGCATAACCGAACGCCGTCTCCGGCTTGACGAACATAAGTCCCACCGCACCGGCGGCAGTTCCCTGAATAAACTTGCGACGATCCATCGTTGTCTTCTCCGTGTGTCGTGTTAGCTCTTCAACTTGGCGAGTATGCGCTCGAGGTAAACCTTCTCATCGCGCACATCGGCGACCTGCTGCGGACCTGAGGTCTCGCGCTCGATCGTGACCGCGCCCTTGTAGCCAAGAGCGTGCAGACCGGTGAGCACCTTCTCGAAGTCCACCTCGCCCTCGCCGATCTTGACCTCTTTGCCCAGCTGCATCGGGTCGGTCGGCCACTTGCCGTCTTTGGCGTGCATGGCGCGCACATAAGGGCCGATGATCTTGACTGCGTCGACGGGATTAGCCTTGCCATAGAGAATTAGGTTCGCCGTGTCGAGGCCAACACCAATCGTCGGACGATCGACGTCCTTAATGGTGCGCAGCACCGTGACCGGTGTCTCTTGCCCTGTCTCCATCAGGAATAACTGGCCGTTGCCGGCGCAGTGTTCGGTCAGTTCGCGGATCGCAAGCACGGCTTCCTCATAGAGCGGATCATGCGGGTCTTCGGGGATGAAGCCGCAGTGCGTCTGAATCTTGTCGATGCCCAGCAGCTTGGCGAAGTCCGAGGTCTGCTTGAGTGCGTCCATACGTGCTGCGCGATAGGCGCGCGGCACGATGCCGATCGTCGAAGGGCCTTCGGTGAAGTTCCACTTCAACGGCGGCGGCTGCACCACCTCGGCCGTCGTGGCGACGACGTTGTGCTTCTCCAGCGAGTCCTGCATGCGCTTGGCAAGATCAGGCGTGAACTTGCCAAGGTAGTTGTCGAGCGAGAAGAAGCAGGTGGGAAAGCCCAGCTTGGCGACCAGCGCAATACGCTCTTCAGGGTCGGGAAAGGGATGGATGAGCAGGCCCAGCGCCATAGGTTTAAATCTGGTCGAAGCAGGTTGCTGTGCTTCTGCATGGCTGGATTGGCCTAACGCGGCGGCTGCAGCAGCCATTCCTGCCGATGCAAGAAATGCGCGGCGATCCATTCCTGTCTGATGGCGAGTGTCCAAGGCGTACCCTCCCGATGATTTATTTCGGTAAGCGTAGTTTTTCGCTTGCCAGTCATTAAAGCATGGAAAGGGTAGAGTTGGCCGGATAATTCTGGCGTTTATTCGGCTTGCTTCGTAGCAAGCTCTTCAAGCTGGCGACGCCAGTCGAGGTCCTCGACAAAACTGGGCGAGCTGCGCCAGTCTTCATGCACCTTGACGAACAGCTCCAGGAAGACGCGTGTGCCCAGCAGAGATTCGATCTCCTTACGGGCCGCGGTTCCTATGCGCTTCAGCATCTCGCCGTTCTTGCCGATCAGGATCGCCTTCTGCCCGGCGCGCTCGCAGTAAATGGCCGCTGCGATCTTCGTAACAGGTAGCTTGCCATCTTTGGTCTTGCGCATCGAGGCAGGCTCTTCGTACCTCTCAATGACGACGGCTGTGGCGTAAGGTACCTCTTCGCCTGTAAGTAGCAGAATCTTCTCGCGGATGATCTCGGCAACGAGAAAGCGTTCCGGCTGGTCGGTAAGCTGATGCTTTGGAAAATAGCGCTGGCCCTCATTGAGATGGGCGACAACCTTGTCGAGCAGCAGCTCCAGGCCCTGCTTCTTACGCGCGGAGATGGGAATCACCTCGGCAAAGGGATAGAGCGCACTCCAATGCGCGATCAGCGGCAGCAGGTCGGCCTTCGGGACGGCGTCGATCTTGTTCAACGCGAGGATGACCGGGCAGTTGAGCTTCTTCACCAGCGAGAGAGCGAAGTCGTCCTCGCCCGCCGAGAGCCTGCGCTTCGCGGCAGCAGGCGACTTGTTCTCAGCGTCCCTTTCGCCCGGCAGACGATGCGTTGCGTCGACGATAAACAGGACAAGATCGCGCGATTCGAGCGCATCATGGACCTCCTGCATCATGCGCCGGTCCAGCTGGGTCGTTGGCTTATGCACGCCTGGCGTATCGACCAGAATGACTTGCGCGGCCGAGCGGCCTGCATCGGTCTTCGTCTTCTTGCGTAACGGCACCTCAAGCACGCCGTGGATACGTGTGCGTGTCGTCTGCGGCTTATGCGTGACGATGGCGAGCTTCTGGCCGAGCAGCGCGTTGAGCAGTGTGGACTTGCCGGCGTTGGGGCGGCCGATGATCGAGACGAATCCGGAGCGAAATGCCATTGGATCTATTATGCGCTGTCTGGCGACAGGATGCTGTTTCCTGCTGCGGCCTTACGCTTTCCTGCGCTCTACGTCAACTTGCAATGCAGCCGCGCGGCAGGTAGCATCACAACTCAAGAGACCGGCCTGCAAAGCAGGTGCGCGATCCACGCTGGTTGAACCAACATTCATTGAACAGGGGCCTGGCTCGTATATATGGTTCGGTGTGCAACGTCCGCCAGTCCGGAATGCCTAAAGAACCACGGCAGGGTCCCGCCGTCTTAGGACGGGTTCACCAGCGCATCTGCGCACGGCCCAGCGGGTCGGTCTTTTGCTCTATCTCACCTGTGTATCCCAACCTGCTCCACTTCGGATTTCTGACGATCCCGACCTTTGGTCTGCTCGCTGCTGTCGGCCTGATGGCTGCTCTCGCGCTCAGCCTGAAGACGGCGGCGATGGTTGGCCTCAATCCAGATCGGGTCTGGAACGCGGGAATTTTTATGATCGTCGCCGCATTCGTTCTTTCGCGGCTTCTGCTGGTGCTTACCAATCTTTCGAGCTTTATTACTTATCCGATCCTGCTGTTGATGGTGCCTTCGCTGACGCCGCTGGGCCTTCTGCTGACGACGATAGCGACTGTTGTATATCTACGCTTGCGCGGACTCAATCTGCTGCTCACGCTGGATGCGTGGGCCCCGTGTGCCGCTCTGGCATGGGCCTTTCTTGCGCTCGGGCACTTTGCGGAAAGCAGCGATCCGGGCCTGCCCAGTGGTCTGCCGTGGGCCGTACATGTGACTGCAAGCTCGCTGCGGCTGCATCCCGTTGCGCTCTACGTTGCGCTGGCTGCGGTAGGGATCGTCTTTGTGCTGTTGCGCTGTTTGCGCATCGAGCGTCACGAGGGAGACACGTTTGTGCTGGGCCTGCTGCTGAGCGGACTGGTGCAGTTTCTACTTACGTTCTTTCGGCAGCCGGATATTGCGGAGAACACCTTCGGCAATCTGCTCGATCCGATTCAGTGGGTCGCGCTGGGAATGATGGTTGTGGCGATGCTGGTTTGGCTGCAGCCCAGAAAGCAGGTGGTCCATGCCGTCTAAGAACATGCTTCCAAAGGGGCAGCGTCGCCGCACGGTCAAGCCGGAGTATCGCGCGACGCGAGGCGTTGAGCCTGCGTCCCCGCCGGTGATTCCGGTGCTGGAGATGGATGACGAGGCAGAGGACCGCATCCACGCATTCACCGCCGCAGCTGAAGCCGCCGGGTTACGTCTCGATCAATATCTGGCCCAGGCGATTCCCGACATCAGTCGGGCGCGCGTGCAATTGCTGATCGAGCACGGCCAGGTTCGCGTCAATGGTCAGACCGCGAAGGCCAAGCTCAAGCTGCAGGGAGGCGAGCAGGTCGAGATTGAGGGCGCTCCACATCCTCCTCCGCTGCATGCCTTTGCGGAGGATATCCCGCTTACGCTCCTGCACGAAGATAAGCACCTTGCCGTAATTGATAAGCCCGCAGGCATGACGGTTCATGCCGGATCGGGTGCGACCGAGGACGAGCGCAACCACGGCACCCTGGTGAATGCGTTGCTGCACCACTTCAATAAGCTCTCGCAAGTGGGCGGTGAGCTGCGGCCAGGTATCGTGCATCGGCTCGATAAGCAGACCAGCGGCATCATCGTCGTTGCCAAGGACGACAGCACGCACCGCAAACTGAGCGATATGTTTGCGGCGCGCGAGCTGGAGAAGACGTACATTGCGCTGGTCCACGGGCGGCTTCCGAAGGACAACATCACGGTGAACCTGCCGATCGGCCGTGATCTGGTTCGGCGTACGCGCATGACGACACGTCGTTCGGCAGATAGTGAGGGTGTTCGTCCGGCTGTCTCGCACATCAAGGTGCTCAAGCGAATTCATTCGCCGCAGTATGGCGACTTTACGCTGGTCGAGGTTCGCATCGAGACCGGGCGAACGCATCAGATACGCGTGCATCTGCAGGCGCTAGGACATCCTGTCGTTGGCGATACGCTTTACGGTGCACCGCATCATGTGGGGCAGCCTCTGGCAACGCTTTCGCTCGACCGCAATTTTCTGCATGCGGCCCGTCTTGTCTTCGTGCATCCTCAGACGAAGAAAGAGCTTAGGATCGAATCTCCTCTGCCGAAGGACCTGGAAGAGTTTCTGGCTGCTATTGATGCCGATTAGCGGCCAGTTTTGAGTAGAATAGTTCGAGTGATTGGTCTTGTCCGAATGAAGGGTTTTTTCTGGCCGCTGGCCGCTGGTCTTTTTGCTGTTTCGCTTAGCGCTGCGCCACTTTGCGCACAGGCTGCACCGGCTACGACTCCGGCACAGAAGCCTCAGCCTGCAACGCCAGCTCCGCCAGCACAAGCGCCTGCATCGTCCGCTCCGGTTGCCCAGACGCCAGCGGACCAGCAGAATCAGTCGCCGGACACATCGTCTCCTGACCTCAGCGCGCCGACGATTCGCGTGCAGGTGCAGGAAGTGAACCTGATCTTTACCGTTACGGATAAAAAGGGGCGTTTCATCACTGGCCTGCAACGTCAGAACTTCGGCCTGCTCGATGATGGCCGTCCGCCGGTTGCTGTTTTGCGCTTTACGCAGCAGACCAATTTGCCGTTGCGTGTAGGCATCATGTTGGATACGTCTAGCTCGATCCGGCAGCGCTTTCAGTTCGAGCAGGACTCGGCGATTGAGTTTCTTCTGCAGATTCTGCACCAGAACGATCGTGCCTTTGTGATGGGCTTCGATACCGAGACGGATATCACGCAGAACTACACCAACAACATCGACCTGCTGAACCAGGGGATTCGCAAGCTGCGTCCTGGCGGTGGAACGGCTCTATATGATGCACTCTACAAAACATGCAGAGACCAGATGCTGACGCTGAAGGAAGATGGTGCTGTTCGGCGTGCGCTTATTGTTGTCTCGGACGGTGATGATAACTACAGCCGCGTGCAGCAGTCGGATGCGATCAAGATGTGCCAGCGTGCCGAGACGATCGTCTACACGATCAGCACGAATGTCAGCCCCAGCAAGGACAAGGGCGATGAGGTGCTGCGCATTATCTCGGAGGCAACCGGCGGCATGCCGTTCTTCCCAATCAAGATTGAGGATGTCGCTGTCGGCTTCCACAATATTCAGGAAGAGCTGCGCAGCCAGTACTCGCTGGTTTATCGTCCAGCGGAGTTCAAGCAAGATGGTTCGTTCCGCACGATCTACCTGCAGGCGCTTGATCCACGCTACAAAGTGCGCGCCAGCAAAGGCTATTTTGCTCCGCGGCCTACTCCTTAGCTAGAGCTGATCGCGATATTTTTCGATTGCCAGCAGCACAAGCTGCGAGCGCGTGCGTACGCCTGTTTTGGAGAAGAGCTGCTGCAGCGTCGCTTTAACGGCGCTCTCCGAGATATTCAGATTTGTGGCGATCTCCTTGTTGGCCAGTCCCTGTAGCAGATAACGCAGCGTGCTGCGCTCCCTCTCGGTAAAGCGGATGGATTCCTGCGGACCGGCCGCCGCGACGATGGCCTGGAGATATTGCTGATCGATCAGCACACGCCCCTGCGCCACCTCAAGAATCGCACGCTGCAACTCTTCCGGCGATTCCTGCTTATGGAAGATGCCAGCAATACCAGCCTGGATCAAGGCGAGAGCGTCTTTGTCGGGGAGTCCTGCTGTGACGATCAGGACCTTGCCCGCAAAGTTTGTGGGCTTCAACCGCTGGAGGAATCCGAGTGCATCTTCTTCGCCAAGATCGTAGTCGAGTACGAGAATATCTGGAGCGGTTTCCTTCAATTCCTCTAACGCCTGCGCTGGGGAACCGCTTTGGCCCACGATCGCAAAGCGATCATCCGTGGCGAGCAGTCGGCGCAACCCTTCGCGAAACAGGGTGTGATCGTCCAGCAGGTAAATTCGTATCGCCGAGCTCATGCGTAGGTCTCGCCTGTCTCTGTATTATCCACGGAAGCTGCGTCATCTCCGGCTGCCTGCAGTGTCATAACAAAGCAGCAGCCAGTCTCTGTCGGCTCATAGCGCAACTCTCCGCCGAAGCTCTCGATGATTGCGCGAGAAACATAAAGTCCCAGACCGGAGCCGTCCGCCTCCGATCGAAATGGCTGAAAGAGATGCTTTGCGTCTTTGATCCCGCGACCCGTATCGCATATACGCAGGCGCACACTACTCCCCTGTGCGATGGTTTCAATGATGAGGCGCTTTTCGGCGGAGTGCTCAACTGCGCGCAGCGAGTTCTGCGAGAGATTGAGCAACGTCTGCATAAGTCCCTGTCTGTTTGCGCGAACTGCAATGTGAGCAGGAGCCTTCCATTCAAACTCTCCGCCGATGTCCTTCCAGTCCTGTTCGATGATCACCCTGAACTCCTCTGCGAGTTCGCGTAACGGGACGGCGGCCAGTGTTGCACGCGTCTGCTTCCGCAGATCGACAGAGGCCAGATCGCGCAGTCCTGCCGCAAGGTTTTTCAGTGCGATGAAGTCAGGGTCGGAGCTGATGGAGCTGCTTCGCCCCAGATTGGAGGCGACGACAAAGATCGCCGAGCAAAGGTTCCGTATCTCATGCGATACAGCGCTGGCAAGAATGCGATCATGGCTGGCGATTTGTTCGAACTGGGCATATTCGCGTTCGCGTACCTCGTTGGAGGTATCGACGACGATTGCGGCGAGGTGACGGCTGCGACCCTCGCCGTAGATGGAGAACCATGTTGTCGTCGGAACCAGTGTTCCGTCTCCTCGGCGCGCCCATGCTGCTGCCGTAGTGCTTACTTCTCCCAGCCCGGACGGTAGCAGCAACGCATCCTGGAAGACCTGCATGTATCTTCCGATGCCTTGCCCCAGCAGGATGTCTTCAGGTTGCAGCAGCGTCTCCGCGGCGCGGTTAGCCGCAACGATTTTTCCATCGCAGTCGACGGTGAGTATGGCGGCGGGACTGCTCTCGGCCAGGAGCCTCAATTGCTCCTGCGCGTGGCGACGCATCCGTTGTTCGTAGCGGATGCGCGAATAGTGCTTCAGGACATTTCTTCGCGAGTCGGCTATCTGATAGATCCATAGTCCGCATCCTGTGTAGGCGATGGTCGCCATGCAGAAGCGAAGCGCGTGCTCCAGATGAGTCTCGTCAGCAGTAAACAGGCCGCGTGTATAGGCGCAGAGAATCGCAGCCAGAAAAATCTGCCAGCGCGTAAACACCGTCGCCGCGATCATGACAGGGAAGATGTAAAAGATACCCAGTGAAAAGTCGAAATCGAAATACCACTCGAGCGTAACCAGGGTGCCTACCATGCCCGCGGCGATCAAAAGGATCAGCCCGCGGCTGCTGCCAGCGGGAAATCGCATACGGACAAAACGGCGATAAAAGGTCTGCACACAATCTATTAGAACTCGTTTCCGTCATTGGATGCGTGGCGAATAGCCAAAAGATAGGTTGCTTCCTATCTGCGATAACTCCAAAAGAGCGGATGGAAGATAGGAGCCGTAATGCGTGCTGCGACGTTCTAATCGGCATATGGAGAAGCTTCGATGATCGTTCGAGACAAACTGCCGCTGAAGAGAATATGGCCTCAGGCCTGGCGGAGGCTGCTTGTCCTTCTCGTCTTCGATTGCACCGTTGCGGTGATCTATTCGGTCTTTCATCACAAATGGATCTCACTCAATGGCCTTCCGGTCGCTCCGCTGGCATCGGCGCTGACGATCTTTCTGGCATTTCGCACGAACGCAGCTTATGGACGCTGGTGGGAGGCGAGGCAGCTGTGGGGCGGCCTCGTGAACACCTCTCGCGCTCTCGCACGGCAGTACCTCACCATGCTCGACGATGAGTCGGAAGACCCGCGGCGTCCGCCACTTCGCAACGAACTGGTCAAACACCAGATTGCTTTTCCTCATGCGCTGCGTTGCCATCTGCGAAAACAGACAGCACTCCCTGAGCTGCGCACTCTGCTGGGTGACGAGATTGCGGAAGAGCTGAGTGTTTACAAGAATCTTCCGGCAGCACTCACTTTGCGTACGGGTAAGCTCCTGCGTCAGGCGCGAAACGAAGGCATGCTCGATAGTTTTCGCTGGGCAGCCATCGACGAGAACTTGACGACGATATCCAATATCCAGGGAGCGTGCGAGCGCATCAAGAACACGCCGCTGCCGCGTCAATTCGACTATCTGCCTCGTGTGCTGGTCGACGCATTCTGCTGGCTGCTGCCGCTCGGCATCGTCGACGATCTCGGCCTGATGACGCCCATTGCCAGTGTATTGATCAGCTTTACGTTCATTGCTGCCGACCTGATGAGCCGCGAGATATCGAACCCGTTCGATAACACCATCCACGACACGCCGATGACGGCGTTGTCACGCACGATTGAGCTGAATCTGCGCGAACAGATGGCAGAGACGGACAAAGAGCGCGGATGGGAAGAGCACTCAAGGCAGCGCGTGCGCCGTGACGTGATGCCGGTTGATGGATTTGTCTTCTAAGAAGGGAAGGGGAACGCTATGCTGCACAAGATTAAGGAGATTGTCTTTGCTACCGATTTTTCGGACTCCAGCCACGCCGTGATTCCCGCCGTAGCGCAATGGGTGGACATGCTGGGTGCGAAGCTGACTCTGCTGCATGTCTACAACCCGGCCAGAACGCTGTATCGCGAGGCGGAGACGCTTCTGCAGTCCTTCTTTGCGGAGGCGGATAACTATCCGCACTGCGACCGCGTGCTGGTAAGCGGCGATCCTGCGGAGGGGATCGCTGCTTACTGCGAGCGGCACCACAATATTCTGCTGATGCTTCCTCCCAGCGATCTGACGGGGCTTCCCCGGCCGTGGCACCGATCGATGCGGGCACGGCTCATCAAGCGGCTCAATGTTCCCATATGGACGCTGGGCCGCGTCAATGTTGGCGAAACTACAGCTGCTTCACATCGCCACATCGGAGTCTGGCTGGGTAATCCGGAGGAGGGCCTGTCGCATCTGCAGCAGGCCGCGCAGTATGCGTCGGAGACGGGAAGCACGCTTCATCTGCTGCACATCGTCAACGAGATTAATGAAGGTTCGCTGCTGACTCCTCTGCTATCGTCAGCCCCGATGGGCGAGGAGACAGCGGATGCGTGGCTACAGGACATTGCAAACTCGCTCGATCCCGCCTGCAGAGTCGAAGTGCACGTCGCGCAGGGCAAAGCGAGTCGCGAGCTGCCCCAGCTGCTTCGCAAAAGTGGGGTCAACATGCTGATGGTCAGCCATCAGGCGGCGGTGCAGGGAAGCTGGATCGGGCCGGCGATCAATCCTGTCTTCGGCCGATGCGCCATCAGTTTTATCAGCATGCCGTACCGCGGCCGGTTTGAGGAAGTCCTGCAGCAGGTCGCTGTCTCTGCTGCATAGTTAGCAGGATCAATGGTTTGCGTTGAGCGGCGCAGAAGGTCTCGGCCTGGATGGAAAATGCTTCCAAGGAGCATAACTATCCAGGCCGATTCGTGTCTAAATGGAGAGAGGCAACTAAAGAATATGTCTCGTCTTTCATGTCGTACTCTCTCCCTGGCTGTAACTCTTGCACTCAGCACGACAGCCCTTTTCGCTCAGCAGCCAGATGGCGTTTCGCAGACGCTCAACCAACTGGCCGATCAACCGGCGACCCATCTCTCTGTCACGTTCGATCGATCGATGCTGGACTACGCCAGCACTTTTATCGACAACGGCAGTGCGCAGGTGAGGCGCGCTTCGGCGCAGCTGCGCAGTATCACTGTTGATACGTATCACTATCAGCGGCAGGCGTTCTACACGCCTGAGGCGATGGGCTCCATCATCTCTACGTACCATGCGGCTGGTTGGAAGCATCTGGTCGATGCGAACACCACGCCAGCTGCCAGTGCGCAACCTGGACATCCCATCACCGACCTATGGTTGCATTTCAATGGCGCCGAGATTGATGACGTTACGGTGCTGGTGCGTGCGCCGCGCGATATGAACCTGATTCAGATCTCATGCGCGTTACGGCCGCTCGACCTGTTGCATCTCAGCGGGCACTTCGGCATTCCCAAGGTCGATCCCAACGCAGTGATGGTTCCGGCTCCCGACGGACGTTGAAGCAACTCAGATCTGGCCGTATTGTTCTACGCGTTGCAGCAGGGCAAGTTTGCGTGCTGGGTCGAGAAAGCTTGCTTCGACTGCGTTGGCAGCCAGCTCTCGCATCTGCTCGAGCGTGAATCCGTACTGCATCTGTGCCAGTACGTATTCTTCCAGCAGGTTGCTGCCGAACATTGGCGGATCGTCTGAGTTCAACGTCACCATCAGTCCCGATTCAAAATAATGCCGCAGTGGGTGCTCGTCGAAACTCTTGCAACAGCCTGTCTTGATGTTGCTGGTGACGTTGATCTCCAGCGGTATCTGTTTCTGTGCGAGTATCTCGAGCAATTCCGGGTCATGCTGCGCCGACAACGCATGTCCGATTCTTTCGGCGCCGATATTGATCGCCGACCAGATGCTCTCGGGTCCGACGGATTCGCCAGCATGTGCGGTCAAACGCAGGCCCCCCTCTTTGGCTTCTTTGTACAGATCGCGGAACTGGTCGGCGGGGCCGCGCGCTTCATCACCGCCAATACCGATGCCAACGAAGCTCGGGTAGAGCACCTTGATCTCTGCTGCTTTGCGGAAGACCTTAGCACCCTCTTCTACGCCGAAGTGCCGCACGGCGTCGACGATCCATAACACGGTTACGCCAAAGTCGCGTTCACCGCGAATCCTTCCACGCTCAATCGCTTCGACGTAGGGCTCGACCTCGGTGCGTTTCCAGTAGTAGATGATGCCGAATGAGACGTAGACCTCGGCATGTACGACACCTTGCGCCGCCAGGTCGCGGATCATGTTGTAGGTGATGAGCTCATAGTCCTCAGGCCAGCGCAGGCGTTCGGTCACGGCTTTGAACGAGCCCAGAAAGCCGAGGAAGTTCTCATACTGATAAAGAGCCTTTGCAGCCTCGAGTGTGAGCGGCTCCTTATCGTGCCTCTGACTCAGTTCGACGAGCGTCTCCGGTTTGATCGTTCCTTCGAGATGCAGGTGTAGCTCTGCCTTTGGTAGTCCGCGCAACCATTCTGTTACATCGATCTCGCCGTTTTTCTTCTGCTTTCGCGCCATTCTTCTATCTTAGGCTTCAGGCGCGTAAAACTCACTCCGCTTACGGCTGTAGAAGGCATAGACGAACAGCCCGACGATCAGCCACACAAAGAAACGCAGCCACGTCTTTACGGGAAGCCCGGCCATCAGCAGCATGCAGAAGAAGACGCTCAGCAAAGGAATCACAGGGCCGAAGGGGACAGTAAACCCACGATGCCTCTCCGGCTGGCGAGAGCGTAGAACCATCACGCCGATCGACACCAGCACGAAGGCGAACAGGGTGCCGATGTTCGACATCTCCGCAAACGTGCCTACGTCGAAGAGCCCTGCCGGAATCGCAACAAGAAACCCAGCGACCCACGTCGCGAACGCAGGCGTTCTGAACCGGGGATGCACCTTGCTGAACGCACTCGGCAGCAAGCCGTCGCGCGACATCGCAAACCACACACGCGCCTGACCAAGCTGAAATACCAGGATGGAGGAGATCATCCCCACAATGGCGCCAAGCAGCACTGCGAGCCTCACCCAGTGCAGGCTGTGTCCGCCTGGCAGCAGCGATACACGCTTCAGCGCATTCACTACAGGAGCAGCATCGCCGGCAACAGTCTTCCACGGCACAATGCCGCACAGCACCGTGGCCACACCGATATAAAGGATCGAGCAGATGATGAGCGTCGCGAGAATGCCTATCGGAACGTCCTTCTGCGGACATTGGCATTCCTCGCTTGCGGTCGACACCGAATCGAAGCCGATATAGGTGAAGAAGATGATGGAACCGCCCGCCAGAATGCCGCTCCACCCATTCGGCGAGAAGGGAACGTAGTTATTCGGATGAATGAAGCTGAGCCCGGCAAAGATGAAGATCAGGATCGCAATAATCTTCACCAGCACCATGATGTTGTTCGTTCGTGCCGATTCGCGGATGCCGCGCACCAGCACAACCGTCAACAGCATCACAATCAGGAAGGCAGGGATGTTGAATCCTGCATGCCATCCGGGCAGGTAGATATCGTGTCCCTGGAGGTCCTGCAGGCCCAGCGGCAGGTAAGCAGGAGACAACCACTTCGGCGAGATATGCAGCCCGAGCCAGTCCAGCAGGTCGACGACATGCGCGGCAAACCCTACGCTCACGCTCATGTTGCTGAAGGCATACTCAAGGATCAGGTCCCAGCCGATGATCCATGCCACCAGCTCACCCAGCGTGGCATAGGTATAGGTGTAAGCCGAGCCGGCGATGGGGATCATGCTCGCCAGTTCTGCATAACAGAGTCCGGTGAGCGCACAGACAATCGCGACCAGTACGAGTGAGACGGCAAGCGCAGGCCCTGCCCCGGGGCGTCCGGCGACAGCTCCACTTGTGTGATGCAGCAGGCCGACGATCAGGTCGATGACAGGAGAGTCCGAGAGCTTGGCCTCCATCGCCGGGTTGCCGCCGATGGCCGTGCCGATCACCGTAAAGATGCCCGATCCAATCACTGCGCCGATTCCGAGCGCAGTAAGGCTCACCGGTCCCAGCGTCTTCTTGAGCGCCGTCTCCGGACGCTCCGACTCCGAGATCAGTTTGTCGATCGATTTGGTCTGAAAGATTTGCCTGGCCAGCGCCCTGCTCCTCAGCGAAATTGTCCGGGGATGCTCTGGGGGAGTCGTCCCGGACCCGCCCGATACAACAATACAGCGTCGAGAAAGAATCTCTTCGGGGGAGGAGCTGGTCAACCGGGCCTGAACCCGGTTGACCACTCAACTGCGTCTGCTTAGCGCTTCGACTGGCCGCGCGCCAATTTCTTGACCTTGGCCTTTTGCGCGCCACGCGGAGTCGTCCGCTTGCCCTTTGGAGCAGCCTTCTTGCGCGCCGCGCGCTTTACCTTCTTGCGTTCTACCTTGTCTGTAATGCTCTTGGTATTTGCCATTGAATCTTGCTAATCACTCTCTAAAAAAAATAATGTTGCAGCAAACTTTAGAGGCGCTCCAGCTGGGCAAACTTCTCCACCAGCTTTTTCACGCCATGCTGTTGAAATTGTACTGTAATCTTGGCGTCATCCCCATCGCCTTCGCGACGAAACACCGTTCCTTCGCCGTATTTCGGGTGCCGGACCCGCGTCCCCTGCTTGAGCCCGGTCTTACCAGTTGACTCCGGAGCCTCAAGCTTCGGCCGGGCCGAGCCCGTCCCGGGCTTCTGCCCCCGGCCCGCGAAGAAGCTCGCTATATTGTCCAAAGACCCCGAGCCACCCACAGGCGTCTTTCCTCCGAACCGGTTTTTGCTATACGAGGAAGCAGCCCCTCGCTCGCCGCTCTGGTCCTCGTCCTCGTAGCTCCAGTGCCGCTCGCCTGCCTCGGTATCGCGGCCTCCGAACCGGTTCGCCTTCGGATAGGGGGTTGCATACATTCCACTGTAGTCTCCGCTAAATTGAGGCCGGGCTGGTGGGCTGCCCAGGTCCTCCACCAGCCGCGAAGGCACTTCTTCGAGGAAGCGCGAAGGCACAGTGGAGTCCGGCGCATCGCTTCCATACCGCCTGCGATATCGTGCGCGGGTCATCACCAGCGTGTCCATGGCGCGGGTCATGCCGACGTAACAAAGGCGGCGCTCCTCTTCGAGACCGGTGGGGTCCATCATCGTTCTCGCGCTCGGAAACAGCCCCTCCTCCATGCCTGTCAGGAACACCAGCGGGAACTCCAGGCCCTTTGCGGCATGCAGCGTCATCAGCGTCACGCGAGCGTCCGCAGAGTATTGATCGGCATCGCTCGCCAGCGCGGCATGATCCAGAAACGCATCCAGCGTCTCGCCGCGCTCTTCGGCGTCCTGTGCGGCATTGGCCAATTCCTTCAGGTTTTCAATTCGCGAAAACGCCTCCGGTGTTCCTTCATCTTCGAGAGCGCGGATATATCCGCTACGGTCGTTGAGGAACTTGATCAGCTCAGGCAATGTTGCCTTGCCGCCAGGTGTGCGAAACGCGGGGCGGCCATCTGGTAGAGGTGTGTCATCCTGAGCGGAGCGTAACGGAGTCGAAGAATCTGCGGTCGTCCTCTTTGAAGTTTCCTTCAGTACTACGGGAGCAAACGGATTGAAGCTGGCTGCCTCAATTCCATGCGCCCCATCGGAGTCGCGTGCGTTCTCCGGGGCAATCGTCGAAATCTCTTCGCTGGGCCCAAAATCGAAGGCGAAGTTGAATGTCGTATCGAAGGCGGCATCGCCCTGCTCTTCGGGTTCGGCAGCCTCGATGATCTCCGTGGGCTCTTCCTGAAACGCTGTCACGTCGAACGATGCATCATCGCTGGCGTCATCATTCGCATCTGCGGTCAGCTTTTCCGCAAAGTCTGGTCCCAGCATGGCGCGAGCATCTTCAATCAGACGGCGAAATCCCTCAAGCGCATTGAGCGTACGTTGCGGCAGGAGACGTTCTTGCATAGCGCGCGCCATCGCATCCCACGTGCTGATGCCCGTGCCCAATGCCATCCGCTCCAGCGTCTCCATCGTCGTCTTGCCGATACCGCGGGCGGGGGAGTTGATCACACGCTGCAACGCAATCGAGTCGTGAGGATTCTGCACCAGCTTCATGTAGCTCAGCAGGTCCTTCACTTCGGCGCGGTCATAGAAGCTGAAGCCGCCCACCATGTGGTACTGAATCTGGTAGCGACGAAGCGCTTCTTCTATCAAACGGGACTGTGAGTTCGTGCGATACAGCACGGCGCATCGCGGCGCCTCCTCCTGCTGTCCGGCTTCACGCAGATAACGATGGATGCGGTCCGCGATAAACAACGCCTCGTTCTCGCCGTCGGGGGCTTCGTAGTAGCCGATCAGCGATCCGCCCTCGCGCGATGTCCACAGGTTCTTTCCTTTGCGCTGTGTGTTCTGTGCGACCACCGCGCTGGCGCCCTCAAGAATAACCTGCGTCGAACGATAGTTTTGCTCCAGGCGAATCGTCTTCGCGCCGGGGAAGTCTTTCTCAAAGTCGAGAATGTTCTTGATGTCAGCGCCGCGCCAGCTATAGATCGACTGGTCCTCGTCGCCTACGACGCAGATGTTCTTCTCCGGGCCGGCCAGCAGCTTCATCAGTTCATACTGCGGCCTGTTCGTATCCTGATACTCGTCGATCATCACATAGCGATATCTGCGGTTGTATCGCTCGCGAACCTCAGGCGAAGATTTCAACAGGCGCACTGTCTCCAGTAGCAGATCGTCGAAATCCATCGCATTCGCTTTCGCCAATTCCTTGCGATAGATCTCGAAGATGTGCGCAATCTTTTCCTCCATCGGATTCGTCGAGGCGAGGAAGTATTCCTGCGGATCGATCATGTGGTTCTTCGCCCAACTGATTCTTCCCAGGGCAACGCGAGGTTTCAGGCTCTTGTCATCGATGCCCAGCCTCTTCAATGCAGCCTTCACCACCGCCTGCTGGTCCTGCTCGTCATAAATGGCGAATGTCTTCGTCAGCCCGACTCCGTTTACGCGCAGCGCTTCTATATCCCGCCGCAGCACACGCACGCAGAAGCTATGAAAAGTAGCAAGTGTTGGTTTTGCCAGCGAACTGTGCCCAAGAATCTTCTCAACGCGCTCCTCCATTTCTTTGGCGGCCTTGTTGGTAAAGGTCACCGCGAGGATTGCGTCCGCAGGCACACCGCGCTCTTCAATCAGATAAGCGATTCTGTGCGTAATCACACGCGTCTTGCCGCTGCCTGCACCTGCCAGCAGCAGTACAGGACCATCCACCGTGCGAATCCCATCCTGCTGCTGGGGATTCATGTTCTCCAAAAGATGACTCAAACTGGTACACGCTCCATCTTCAATTTTATCGCTCGCGTAACAAATCCACGTCTCGTCACCATTTCCACACGTCTCGTCACTTCACGAAATTCGTACGGAACTTCTCTGAGTCCAATGCGTATCGACATACGAAGAGCTTGCTGAACCATGGCAGCAGGCCCATCGATCGAGAACAGGATCAAACTGGAGCTAACAATGAAATTCCGTAATCTTTTCGCAGCCTCAATCGTCGCTACCTCTCTGCTCGCTTCGCCTGTCGTTCATGCCGCCGGGCTCAATTCTCCGGTTCATGCCATGTTCGGCAAAACGAAGACCATCAAGCTTACGCTGTTGAATGACTCCGGCGCTCCCATGGAAGTGAAGGCCGGCGATGATGTCATCAAGCTTGAAGCGGGCAAGCCCGTCACCCTAAGCCTTGCACCTGGAACGCGCGTTGTCTCCAACACGACGACAGAAAAGTCGCAGGCTGGCTCACTGATCGCCGAGGTCTCGAGCTCGCTCAACGGCGCCACCATTCACATCAAGTAATACTGAAATAGTTGTGGCTCCCCATCCGGCCCCTGAGGCGGCGCTCAAGTTCAGAGCATCGCCTCAGAGGCCGCAACTCCGTAATATGCCTTTATTGATGACTTGATATCCTCAGAACTGTGATCGCTAACATCGCAGTCTTCTGCTCCTCGGCGAATGGTTCAAACCCAATCTACCGCAGTGCAGCTATCGAGCTCGGACAGGCTCTCGCGCAACGCAACATCGGTCTCATCTATGGCGGAGCCAACGTTGGCCTGATGCAGGCTGTCGCTGAATCGGCCCTCGCCTCGGGAGGGCGCGTCGTCGGCGTTATTCCTGAAGTCCTGGTCGATCTTGAGGTCGCTCACCAGGGCATCACCGAGCTTCACGTCACCAGCACCATGCATACGCGCAAGGCGCTGATGGGCGAGAAATCCGACGCCTTCTTCATCCTTCCCGGAGGCTTTGGTACGTTCGAAGAAATGTTCGAAGTCCTCGCCTGGCAGACGCTCAAACTGCACCGCAAGCCCATCGTCCTGCTCAATATCAACGGCTTCTATGACAAGCTGCTCGACTTCCTCGACCACTGCGTCGCAGAAGGTCTGCTCCGGATGGCCAGCCGCGAGATACTTCTCGTTGCCAACTCTGTCGAGGATGCTTTTACGAAGTTAAGTGCTGCAAAAACAGACTAAAGATCAGCTCTTCTGCGAGCACGATGCGCAGTCGCAGACACGGCGCAGGTACTCCCACGAGTAGATTCCGGCCTCGTGTCCGTCCGACCATTTGAACTTCACTGCATACTTTCCTACAGGAGTCACTTCCACAGGACGAGCCGGAGCCTCATACATCGGCAGCAGCGTCTGCGGCTTAGGCTTCGCTTCGCCGGGTTTGCGTCCGTTGTTCTCGCGCTCTTCGTGACACGTGGCGCACGGACAGGCATTGCGCAGCCATACAAAGTTCCACGAGCTGCGATGCCCGTCCTTCCACTCGATCTCAACCCCCGTGCCTTCCGTCTTATGCACCCGCACCTTCACCGGAGTCACCGCATCTGCGGGCAGCTTCCGGTCCATCGCTTCTTCGCGCCGCGCCTCATCAGCGCTTACAATCCGTATTCCTTCGTGACTCATCCTTCATTCCTTCTACTTCCCAGCGGCTGATCTACCCATTTCTCCAGAAGAAATAGGCCGCCATCGCGCATCCTGTAATCACAACGACCGCACGCAGCATATTCGGATTCATCTTCCTCGAATAGTGCGCGCCCACATAGCCACCTGCGCCTGCAAAGACCATCGAGATCAAGCAATACCGCCACATGACAGCACCGGTAGCGATGAATGTCAGCACGGCGACAAAGTTCGACGTGCACGCAGCCAGCACCTTCAGCGAGTTCAGCGCATTCATCTCCTCAACGCCAAACAATGCCAGCGCCGTCATAATCAGAAATCCCGCCCCCGCGCCAAAGTAGCCGATATAAAAGCACACCGGCAGCAGCACAAAGAACAGCGGCACTAGCGCCGGTCGACGATCCGTATGCGGCTCTGCCGATCTTCTCCGCAGCCAGCGCGAGACCGGCCCGCTCAGCCCGAACAGCAGCGAAGCCACCAGCAACAGCCACGGAACCATGTGCAGAAAGGTGATCTGCCGCGTCTTCAGCAGCACAATCGCGCCGGTGACTCCGCCGACGACCGAAGCGGTAAGCACAACCGGCAACAGATCACGCCGCAGGTCTCCGCGCAGTGCAGCTACTGAAGTCAGCTGACCTGGCCATAGGGCGACCGTATTTGTTGCATTGGCCTGGATCGGCAACACGCCTACCGCCAGCATTGCGGGAAAAGATAAAAACGATCCGCCGCCAGCCATCGCATTCATCACGCCAGCAATCAGCGAGGCTATCACAAGCCACGTGTAGCGCCAGTGCATGCTGAGCTCAGAGATCATCTCCTCTTATTGTATCTATCGTGAACCCTAAGCCGTCCGTATCTCCGGAGTCGCCGCAATCAGCTCCTGCGTATATCTCTCCTGTGGAGCACAGCACACGCTCTCGCACTCACCCAGCTCGACCAGGCGACCCTTCTGCATCACGGCAACCCGATCGCATAGATAACGCACCAGCGGCATCGAGTGCGAGATGAACAGATACGTCAGCCCCAGCTTCTCCTGCAACTCGCGCAGCAGATTCACCACCTGTGCGCCCACGCTGACATCCAGCGCGCTCACCGGCTCGTCCAGCACAACGAACTCCGGACGTAGCGCCAGCGCCCGCGCGATATTGATCCTCTGTCTCTGGCCGCCACTGAACTCGTGCGGATACCGCTCCAGCGCGCTCTCTTCCAGCCCTACTTCACGCAGCATCTCTCGCAGCCGCTCTGCCGTGCAGCGCTCTTTGTGGATCGCAAACGGCTCCGCAAGAATCTCCCGCACACGCATGCGCGGATTCAGCGCCGCAAACGGGTCCTGAAAGACGACCTGCATCTTCCGCCTCAGAGCACGCATCTCGCTCGTCGAAGCCTGCAGCAGATTGCGCCCGTCATAGAGCACCTCGCCGGCGGTTGGCTCCACCAGTCGCAGCAGCATACGTGCCACCGTGCTCTTGCCCGAGCCCGACTCCCCCACCAGGCCCAGCGTCTCGCCACGCGCAATCGCGAACGATACATCGTCCACCACGCGCGCCGTCGCGCCGTAATCCTTCACCAACCCGCGTGCTTCTACCAGCAGATCCGCCAAGCCATCCTCGTAACGAAACTCTATACCTCAACCCAGTTTAGGGTGCAGCCGATGAAAGCCGGTCGCCTCCTGGTAGACGCGTGCAAATGCAGCAAGACGAGCATCGGAATAAAGCCCTCCAAGAAACGTCAGCGAAACCGGGGTTCCCGGTCCGCCGACATTATCCGGTGCTCCATCGCCCGTATGCTCTGGCTGAGGCGCATCATCACCGCGCACACCGTTTGGCACAATGATCGCCGGATGCCCTGTGAGGTTCGTCGCCGACAGCTGCGTGCCAAAGGTAGGCGTCACAATCACATCCACCTCGGCAAACAACTTCGCTACAGCGTCCATGGCAAGCGATCGCGCCCGCTGCGCCTGAATGTAATCCACCGCGGAATAGAAGCGAGAGACACGGAACTGGGTCGGCCACTCCTGCGGTCCCTGGTCCGTCAGCAGGCTATCTCTGCCGCTGATGGTCAGATCGTCGAACGCCGCAGCCGACTCCGCGCCAAGCACATGCGTAATATCACCGAAGTGATACCCGTTCGGCCACGTTACTGGAATCAGCCGAACGCCCATGTTCTTCAATTGATCCAGCGCAGCCAGATCATATTTAAGGTCATACGCTTTACGTTCGTAGTTCTTCTTCCTTTCAGCAAAAGCCTCCGGGCCCGGCTTCGTTGCCTCAAATTCGCTCTTTAGATAGCCGACCCGCAGTTTTTTCCAGTCCAGCTCTGCATCCCAGTTGAAGGCGGCGTCCTTTACGCTGCGGTCATGTCCATCCGGTCCATAGATGGCACTCATCACCAGCGCGCAGTCTTCTACGCTCCGGCAGATCGGCCCAATCTTGTCCATTGTCCAGGTCAGCGCCATTGCTCCAGTCCGCGGTACAAAGCCAAACGTTGGACGCAGGCCGGTCGCTCCGCACCGCGACGAAGGCGATGCGATCGAGCCCAGCGTCTCGGTTCCAATGGCGAATCCCACGCAGCCTGCTCCCACCGCTGATGCGCTTCCAGCCGAAGACCCGCCTGAAGGCTGATGGCTGTTCCACGGTGTGCGCGTCATCCCGCCAAACCAGATCGGCCCCTGTGCCAGAGCGCCCATGCTCAGCTTCGCGACAAGCACTGCGCCAGCCGCATCCAGCCGCTCCACCACCGTCGCGTCGTAGTCGAAGGTCTGTTCCTCAAATCCACCCGCGCCCCACGTTGTGCGATACCCCTTCACGGCCAGCAGATCCTTCGCGCCCCAGGGAATTCCATGCAGTGGCCCTCTATATTGTCCGGAGGCAATTTCTTTGTCTGCTGCGGCCGCCTGCTTCAAAGCACGCTCTTCGGTCAGCGTAATGACGAAGTGTAGCTGCGGATCGTACCGCTTCAGCCGTTCGATATAGAGCTTCGTCAGTGTCACGGAACTGACCTTGCGCGTCTTTACCAGTTCCGCCAGCTCGCGCACGGAGGCAAACGCAAGAGCATTTTCGTTCCCGACCAGCGTCTTTACTTCAGGAGCCTTACTCATCCGCATCGGCTTGCGTTCTGTGTCCAGCTTCATTCCTGCCGGAAGCGGATCGAAGACAAACGCAGGAGCCACCCCGTTCGAAATCTTCATGTTGCGAATCACCAGCACCGAATCGCGCTGCTCTCGCAGGCCGTCCAGCATCATCGCCTTTTGCTCGGCTGTCAGCTTGATTGCGGCAATCGCAGCCGCAGCGTCAATCATCTCGGGCGTGATGGCCGGAAGGTGATCTCTATCGACGCCTGCTCCCTTCAAAGCTGGTTTTTCCGCTGAAGAAACCTGCGAGGCAGCCATACCCCACAGAACGCCGGGCAGCAAAGTCTGCCCGATCCCTGCCGCCGCACAGACGCCCAGGAACCGCCGTCGATGAATCCCACCAGAATCTCTGCTCATCCCGGCATTATTGCATCCGTCCGTCTCTCACCAGATACCGGGTTGGAACCATCCTGCCAGCCCCTGAGAAGGGAAAATCTGTTCCTTTTTCGGTGGAAGAACTTTTCCCTGCCATTCCACCCATCCTGTGCAAATTATTGCGATATTGCAGAAAGCCTACATGCTAACTCGAACAAAACTAGTGACCTGGGACCCATTTCAGTTTGGCCAGCTATGTGCATATAGACATACTAGTGACCTGGGACCCATTTCAGTTTGGCCAGCTATGTGCATATAGACATGGCGTTACAGCAAGTCTGTCACCTCGGCCATCTTCAAAGGAGTCCTATGCGTCGCTTGTCTCTTGTTTTAGCCTTAGCCTCTCTCGTCGGAGTCGTCCCTGCTCTTCGGGCTGATTCTATCCCTTATTCCAACGTTGGTACCCCGGCCAATCCCATCACCTATGTTGCCGATGCAACAGGTAATGTAACGGGCTATTTCGTCGGTTCCAGTGCTGGCGACAACTCTGTTATCCGCATGATCGACATCACCAGCGGCTACACCAGCAGCTACTTCTTCCCGAACCACGCAACCGCTCCTGGTTCATCGCAGAACTTCGGTGCGGTCAACGCAGGCGATATCCTCGTCTTCGAGTTGTATGACATGACCTCGGGTTTCCACCTCTCGACTGACCCGTCCAATAACCCCGATGGCGTTACCCACGGTTACGGTACGGCCTTCTCGGGTGGTCTGATCGGCTCGAATATGTTCCCCGCCGGAACCTATGTCGGTTTTGAGGATACCCCCTGGTTCGACTACGACTACAACGATAACCAGTTCCTCTTCACCAACGTTTCGATCGCTCCGACTCCTGAGCCTGGAAGCCTTCTGCTTCTCGGCACCGGTATCCTCGGCGTGGCAGGAACGCTTCACCGTAAGATGTTTGCCGCCAAGTAAGACAGACGCTGTTCAAACTGAGATGGCCTGGTTAACCAACCAGGCCATCTTTCTTTTGTCTCCCAGTTCTCGCTACAAGAAGAAGGCGGCCACAAAACTGTGGCCGCCTTTGTTTGATGAGTTGCAGGCTGAAGCTTAGATATCCAGGTTCTTCACATCCAGCGCATTTTCTTCGATGAACTTGCGCCGGCTTTCGACATCCTCACCCATCAGCGTCGTAAAGATCTCCTCGCACGCTGCAATGTCTTCCAGCTTCACCTGCAGCAGCGTTCTGCGCTCCGGGTCCATCGTCGTCTCCCACAGCTGAGGAGCCGTCATTTCGCCAAGACCCTTGTACCGTTGCACCTGGTATTCCTTGCGGCCTTGCTCGATCACATACTCGAAGACTTCGCGCGCCGTCTGCTTCTCCACGGGGTCCTGGTTGGCCTTGCCGCCGCGCTTGCTGCCTTTCACTTCAAGTGCCGTGCCAGGAGCTGAGGCAATCTCCGCCACGCCCTCATCTGCGGCAGCCTCTTCCAGCTCCTCGACCGCCTCTACCTTGGAAGCCTTTGCGGCGTATTCGATCACATACGGTCCCGCAAGCTGCTCGGTGATTTGCGCATGCTTGCCCAGCATCTGGCGCGTCTCCGGAGCGGACGCCAGTGTCCAGTCAATCGACCGTACCGCACCCTGCGCATCCGTGAAGTTGACCGAGTACATCTTGTGCTCCTCGTCAAACTCCACATCGCTCACATGCTTGAACTGGTAGGTCTTCGCCACAGCATCCAGCTTTGCCTTCATCGCCTTCAGCTTCTCTGGCGACTCGAAGTCGGCACGCTTCGCAGGCTCTTTGCCCTCATTGGCAAACAGGTTGGCAAACTCACGCGTAACCACTTCATTGCGCAACCGCTTCTCCACCTTGTCAAAGAAGCCAAGGTAGTCGTTCAGCTGCCCCATGAACTTCGTCAGCGCCGCGCCTTCCAGCTTCGCTCCACCCTCACCATAGCGAATCACCATGCCGTCGGCCGCGCGCTTGATCATCACCGAAACATACTCGCGGTCGTCCTTGATGTACTGCTCGAACTTGCCCTTCTTGATGCGATACAGCGGTGGCTGAGCGATGTACACATTGCCTCGCTTGATCAGCTCCGTCATATGCCGGAAGAAGAACGTCAGCAGCAGCGTGCGGATGTGCGATCCGTCGACGTCCGCATCGGTCATCAGGATCAGCTTGCCGTAACGCAGCTTCGAGATGTCGAAGTCGTCCTTGCCGATGCCCGTGCCCAGGGCCGTAATCATCGCGCGGATTTCCTCGTGGCCCAGCATCTTGTCGTAGCGGGCCTTCTCGACGTTCAGAATCTTACCCTTCAGCGGAAGGATCGCCTGGAACTTACGATCGCGTCCCTGCTTAGCGGTTCCTCCTGCGCTCTCACCCTCGACGAGATACAGTTCGCAGCGATCCGGCTCACGCTCCGAGCAGTCTGCCAGCTTACCCGGCAAGCCGCCGCCGTCCAGAGCACCCTTGCGGCGAGTGAGGTCACGGGCCTTACGTGCCGCTTCACGGGCACGCGCCGCGTCAATCGCCTTGTTGATGATCTTCTTGGCCACCTGCGGGTTCTGCTCAAGGAAGGCGCCCAGCCGCTCGTTGACGAACGCCTGCACCGTGCCGGCAATGTCCGAATTCAGCTTGCCCTTCGTCTGTCCCTCGAACTGCGGCTGCGACAGCTTCACGCTGATCACGGCAACGAGACCCTCACGCACGTCGTCGCCGGAGAGGTTCTCCTTCACATCCTTGAACAGGCCCATCTGCTGGCCTGCCCAGTTGATCGTGCGGGTCAACGCCGCGCGGAAGCCCTGCAGGTGCGTTCCGCCATCAACCGTGTTGATGTTGTTCGCAAAGGTAAAGATCGTCTCGGAATACGCATCGTTGTACTGCAGCGCAATCTCCATGGCCACGTTGTCGCGCTCGGCCTCCATGTAGATCGGCTTGTCGTGCAGTACCTGCTTGCCCTTGTTCAGATGCTTGATGAACTCTGCGATGCCGCCAACGTACTTGAACTCCTGGTGCTTGGCCTCGCCCGTCTTCGCATCGGTGACGCGCTCATCGGTCAGGTGAATCTCAAGGCCCTTGTTCAGGAAGGCGAGCTCGCGCAGGCGCTGGGCCAGCGTGTCGTAGTTGTACTCGGTGACGGTGAAGATCGACTTGTCCGGAAGGAAGTGGATCTTGGTCCCCAGCTTCTTCGACGGACCCATCTTTCGCAGCTTGCTCGTCGGATCGCCCTTGGCGTATTCCTGTGTCCAGGCAAAGCCGTCGCGCCAGACCTCGACATCGAACTCCTCCGAGAGCGCATTGACGCAGCTGACACCGACGCCGTGCAAACCGCCGGAAACCTTGTAATTGGAGGAGTCGAACTTGCCGCCTGCATGCAGGATGGTGAGTACAACCTGAACGGCGGGCATGGTCACGCCGTTGACGGTCTTGTCGCCCACGGGGATGCCGCGGCCGTCATCGACGACGGTGATGGAGTTGTCGACGTGAATGGTCACATCGATGCGAGTGGCAAAGCCGGCAAGTGCCTCGTCGACCGAGTTGTCGACGACCTCATAGACCAGGTGGTGCAGACCCTGCTCGCCCGTCGAGCCGATATACATCGCCGGGCGCTTCCGCACAGCAGCCAGTCCTTCGAGAACCGTTATGTTCTCCGCCGAATATCCACTTGAGCCAGGCTTTGCCTGACCGTTCTTCTCGTTATTGTCCAAAAGATCCGTTCCAGTCGGGACTGCGGTCGTTGCCATGTAACTCCTGAAAACTGCTGGGGTGACCCGCCGGGCCTGTCTCGCCAAAGCTCGCTAACTACCGTGTAAATCAATTACTTGGGGACAGATTCAACCGGGATTTTCCGTAACTTAAGTATAACACGCTGTAGGCACAAAACAGCCCTGTGGAACCACCCCGTTCCTGCGTCGATACACCCCGCCAGCTCGCCCGATCGCGGTGGCCCCGCATTTCTTTGCAGACTATCTACGGGAGCATGATATGCAGCAACCAGCCTGCCAAAATGACTCACCCCAACCACGCAACTTCAAGCCCATATCTCTCGCTAAGTCGTTGCATCCAAAGTTGTACTGATCAATCCCACAACGGTTGCTATCGTCGGTACTCAGAGGTGAAACACATGAAGCTGAAACGCTTGTTGATGGCATCTGCCCTTTGTCTTACTTTGTCTGCCCCCTCTGCCTTTGCCTGCGAGCACGGTAGCGGGTCGATCTTCTCCTTCTTCCACCACTGCGATCATGATCACGACAAAGACAAGGATCGCGACCGGGATCACGACCGCGACCGAGACCACGATCGCGGTAAGGGCTGCAACGGTGGTGGAGGCTCGTCCTCGGGCGGGAGCTCTTCGGGAGGTGGTTCGTCTTCCGGTGGTGGTTCTTCGACCGGTGGAGGCAGCTCATCCGGCGGTGGCATCGTCTACAAATAATCCCGGCCTGGATGGATGGCTTTGCCAGCCAAGCGCCCACCTGGCACACATCGTGTACGTACCCGCACTCAGGAAGCGGGGAACTCCCCGTCGGCTCCGGCTTTTGCCGGAGCCGCTGTCGTTTGGGCTCGTGCCGGTCTTGTCAAGCCCCCTGCTTCTCATGTTCCACAAATAGAAGGAGATACGCGGTATTAAAAGTGCCGATTTGTATCTCCGGGATAGCTATACTGGAAGTAGTCCCAACAGACGCAGATACCCATCCATCTTCTCCTGATGCTAAGCCATTACCATTCAATACTTTGCGTCTAACGGACCGAGGAATCAATGGTTTACATGGCTAAATATCCGGGGTGTCCTAAGAAGTCTATATTTTTGAATACTTTGCGCAAATTCGTACAGGAGGGCACCCTCTCCGGGCTGCGCAAGGCAAATTTCGGATGACGCCTCCCGATTCTCGGGTATACTTGAAAGGTTGTCGAAACACTGCAACTAGTCAGGAACACAATGCCAAAGTTGAAGACACACTCAGGCGCAGCCAAGCGCTTCAAGAAGACCGGTACGGGCAAGTTCAAGCGCGGCCAGTCCAAGATGCGCCACATCCTCACCTCCAAGAAGACCAAGACCAAGCGCCATCTGCGCTCGATCACGCTGGTCTCTGAGGCGGATTCGGCCAAAGTCGCCCGCATGATTCCCTACGCCTGATCCAAGAAAGACGGAAGAACGTCTTTCGGTTTTCAGGAAGAAGTGGAATTGAAACAGTTTTCAGATCGAGCCGCTGGAAACAGCAAAGGGCCGGTAAAAGCGTAAAGGCCCCTGGGACGCGCGGAAGCAAACCCCACCGAGATCTGAAGTAGCAAGCGAGTGAAGAGGTCACCTTACCTCCAGCCGCTCAAACGAAGTACGCAAAAGGAGAACTACGATGCCCCGTGTAAAACGGAGTACGAAACGCAGCGACCGCCGCAAAAAGATCCTCAAGCGCGCAAGCGGTTACTTCCTCACCAAATCCAAGCTCTATCAGGCAGCTCAGGAAGCCGTCGAGCGCTCCCTGATGTTTGCCTACACAGGCCGCAAGCAGAAGAAGCGTCAGTTCCGCTCCCTCTGGATCGTCCGTATCGGCGCAGCAGCCAAGCTGAACGGCATGAGCTACTCGACCTTCATCGATGGTCTCAAGAAGGCCGGCAACCAGCTCGATCGCAAGATCCTCGCTGACATCGCCGCCAACGATGCCGCTGGCTTCACGGCTCTCGCCGAGCAGGCCAAGGCCGCTCTGGCCGCCACCGCGAAGGCAGCGTAAGAGCTTTCGACGTCAGAAGCTTTGAAAGAAGAGGCATGGCCATAGGCCATGCCTCTTCTGCTTGCCTCTGAACTTCTGCAGCCAAAAACTAATGTGCTCGTCGAGGAACATCGAAGCTGTCTACGATGGTTCCATCGGTCGCTGTTACTGTGACATGAAGCTTGTCGCTGCTGGCATCAACGCGAGCCACCTGATCCTGACCAACGACAAGCACGGGATAGTTGTTGCCCGCCTCACCCGCGTTGAAATGCACGAAGCGGTGATAGTGACCGGCTATCACAAGATCGACCTTTGCCTCGTTAGCAATCTTCGTCCAATCCGCATTATGGCCATCGAGCCAGCCCCAGTCCGGCTGATGCATCAGCACCACCCGAAACGGTGCGGCTGCCAGATCGGAATTACTTTTTACCTGCTCACGAAACCACTCCAGCTCCTGCGTGCGATAGGGAGCCTGCTGATTCAGCCCGGCATAGACCGGTGTTGCGTCCGGCTTGTCCTCGCCAGAATCCATGACTAAAAAATGAACTGGACCGGTACTGCGCGCATAGAAGTAACGTCCTTCGCCGACCGGAGTGAGGTAGTTCGCCATGCTGCGCGCAAAGGGGCCGCGCCACTCATGATTGCCGCGAGCGATCAGCACAGGCTTGCCATTCAGAGCTTTGCCGATAGGATCCAGCCAATGATCGAAGACCTGGTCTTCGTCTGTTGCATAGTCCAGCCCGTCCCCTAGATGCACCAGAAAATCAGTTGAGGACCACTGAATGCTATTCATCAGGGCGTTGATACGCGGCAGGCTTTCATGGGTGTCCGTGATCAGGCTGAAGGAGATGTCGCGATCGCTGGCGGGAAGTGTCGTCAGGGAGTAGACGGCACTCCGAGTGGGAGTTCCGTTGACTGGCCAGTAAGGCTTTAGCCGGACGACCGGCGTGGCCACAATGCGGTACTGGTATCGCTGTCCAGCCTTGAGACCAGTAAGCTCGATGCGGTGCAGTGTGCCAACCGGCAGTTGGCCAAACTGATTCGCCTCGGCGGTCTGTTGGAAGTCCTGCGTGCCGTACTCGATGCGCGTGATCGAAGGGACGTTGGTGGTCCATTCGATTGTGGCCGATGTCTGCGAGGCCGCGAGCACAAGCGGGCCGTGGACAATGACGGCGTTGGCTTCCATCACAGGTGCAGGCCGGTTGGCAGCATCGTTCGGCGGGGGAGCGGGGTGACTGGCCAGGGAGGGTCTGTGTGGCATTCCTTGAGCGGCGGCCGTAGTGCCGATAACGACTAGGACCATGGCAAGACGGTGAAGCACGATGTGCCTCCTTGGCGATTTTCGAAATATTACTTTGATTTATTAATTAGCACTATTAATTCATGTAATAAAGAAGTTTAGGCAATAAAAGGAAATATTTAAAGATGGCGAAGTCCTATGGAGCGCATTGAGGCCGCCGGACAGATAAGCTATAGGCAATTCGCTTATGTCCTTCTTTTTGAAGAAACTGGCAATCGCGGCACTGTGGTTTGCGGTACCGCTCTGTGCTCAGCAGGTGGCCATCACCTTTGACGATCTGCCGGAACACGGTGATCTTCCACCGCATGTCACCCGGCTGCAGGTTGCAAAGTCTATCCTTGCGACCATCCGGGAAGAGCGGCTGCCTCCGGTCTATGGATTCATCAACGCCGTTGCTCTTAAAGACACACCATCGGAGATTCATGTGCTGCGCGCCTGGCGAGCTGCGGGACAGCCGCTGGGAAGCCACACTTATTCGCACGCCGACCTGTCTGCGATAACTCCGGCGCAGTATGAGTCTGATATCGCGAAGAATGAGCCACTGCTCAAACAACTGATGGGCACACAGGATTGGAGATGGTTCCGCTATCCCTATCTGCGCGAAGGAGACACGCTGAAGAAGCGTGATGCCATTCGCGCCTACCTGGGGCAGAAGGGATATCGCGTGGCGCAGGTCTCGCTCAACTTCGAAGATTGGGCATGGAACGATCCATATGCGCGCTGCTCGGAGAAGCATGACACCGAGGCGATTCAATGGCTGCACGATAGCTATCTCTCTTCGGCGGGCGACGCAGTGACACGATTCCGCAATCTGACCCACACGCTCTATGGCCGGGATATCCGCTACGTCTTGTTGCTGCACATCGGTCCATTCGATGCGAAGATGTTTCCCGAATTGATCGCTCTTTTACGTCAGCGAGGTTTCAGCTTCATCTCGCTTCCCGAGGCGATGAGCGATCCGGCTTACTCTGCCAACCCTAACTTTTTCGGCCAGCACGGATTAACTTTTCAGGAGCAGGTTGCAGCGACACGACATCTGCCTTTTGAGAACAGCATTCCCGCACTGGAGAAGCTGGACAACCTGTGCAAATGAAGGCTGAGGTGAAGAGCCTGTAAAGATATGCAAAGAACCTCGAGCGCTCAGCTATCATCGTAGATAACGATGCCCGAGACTGAAACGCAGCAGCAGCGTCTGAGCTATGAGCAGGGAAGTGCCACCGGGCAGCCCTCGGCGAAGGTTCCTTTTGAGTCTTGGGGACGATATCCAACGTATGATGCGACGTTGATTCCTCTGCACTGGCAGAGTGATTTCCCCGCAGTCGTGCGCGGTACGCACAACGGCGTGTTGCCCGTCGGATTAGGCCGCAGCTATGGCGACGTCTGCCTGCTCAAGGGCGGCAATCTTCTACCCACTCCTGGGATGAGCCGGCTGATCTCCTTCGACCCGGAGACGGGCCTGCTTACCGCAGAGACAGGTATTTCGCTGGCGCAGATTCTTGACTTCGCCGTGCCGCGTGGATTCTTTCTCCCCGTCACTCCGGGAACGAAATACGTCACGCTGGGCGGGGCGATTGCGAACGATATTCATGGCAAGAATCATCACGTTGCCGGAACCTTCGGTCGCCACGTAACGCAGTTTGAGCTGGTGCGGTCAGACGGAACCGTTCTGCGCTGCTCGCCGACGGAGAACGCTGAGTTCTACGCAATGACCATCGGTGGTCTTGGCCTGACCGGCTTTATCCGCTGGGCGACGCTGAGGTTGAAACCGATTGTTTCGCGCAAGATCGATTACGAGGGAATCCAGTTCCACGGCATCGATGAATTTCTCTCGCTCACAGAAGCAAGTAAAGAGATCGAGTACACGGTTAGCTGGGTCGATTGCACCTCGACCGGCAGAAACTTCTGCCGGGGGGTTTTCATGCAGGGCGATCATTCGACCAAACGTGATGAGCTCAAGCCTTCGCCTGAGCCAAAGCTGGTCTTCCCCTTTGATGCTCCGGGCTTTCTGCTGAATCACCTGAGCGTCGCAGCCTTCAACACAGTCTTTTTTCACAAGCAGATGGGCAAACGCCAGGTTGCGCTGCAGGACTACGAGCCGTTCTTCTATCCGCTCGACAAAGTGCTGCATTGGAATCGCATGTACGGTAAAAGCGGGCTGTTGCAGTTCCAATACGTGATTCCGTGGAACAATGCGCGTGAAGGCACGGTCGCGATCTTGAAGGAAGTTGCGAAGTCCGGCCTTGCCAGCTTCCTCGCGGTGCTCAAGGCTTTTGGCGATGTCCCTTCGCCCGGAGTGATGAGCTTTCCGCGCCCGGGTATAACGCTGGCGCTCGATTTTCCGATCAAGCCCGGCAGGAGCTTCCCGCTCTTTGAACGTCTCGCCGATATGACGCTCGAGTTTGGCGGGCGGCTTTATCCGGCGAAGGATGCCGCGATGACTGCCGCACAGTTTCAGGCGTTCTATCCAGAGTGGCAGCAGCTAGCCCGTTTCCGTGACCCGCTCATCACGTCGAGCTTCTGGGAGCGCGTCACCGGAGAACAGCCCAGTTTATGAGTCACAATAATTCGACCTTCCCACGCAAGATTCTTGTTCTCGGCGCAACCTCCGGCATTGCCGAGGCCACCTGCCGCATCTGGGCTGCGCAAGGCGCAAGCCTCTTTCTTGTAGCACGCAACACGGACAAGCTTGCCGCTGTCGCTGCTGATCTGCGTACGCGCGGAGCGAACTTTGTTGACACTGCCGTCGCCGATCTCGACGATACGGATCGCCATCCCGCGCTGCTTGCGCATGCGGTCAATTCGCTGCAAGGGCTGGATATTGCTTATCTCGCGCATGGCGTACTTGGAGATCAGGCGCAGGCCGAGCAGGACTTCAACACTGCGGCGCATATTCTGCACACTAACCTGATGGCTCCAGTCTCGCTTGTGACCTGGCTGGCGAACTTCTTTGTGCAGCGTCATGCAGGAACGATTGCTGTGCTCTCGTCCGTTGCCGGAGATCGCGGACGCAAGTCGAACTACGTGTATGGCTCCTCAAAGGCTGGACTCTCAGCCTTTCTGGCAGGTCTTCGCAACCGGATCGATCGCGAAGGCGTTACTGTCCTGACCGTCAAGCCAGGGCCGACAAAGACGGCTATGACGGCGGGCATGAAGGGGTCGGAGAAGTTTGCCGATGTGAACGCTGTAGCAAAGTCGATCGTTGCAGCGATTGACAAGCGAGTTGACAACCTCTACGTCCCATTTCAGTGGCAGCCGATCATGTTCGTCATCCGCCACATCCCTGAGCGCGTGTTCAAGAAGCTGAATCTCTAGCACAGCTAAATTTCGAGAGATAACAGATCGACACGCTTCCGCTTCGTCTGTTGCTGTTGTGCGATCTGCTGCTGGCGCGTTGGCGGCGGAAGCTGCTCGGGAAGCTGTGTTGCTTTCTCGACCAGGATCGACCAGTCTTCCGGCACCGGTAGCGTGTGGTCGAGTCCCGCAGTGGCCTCGCTTGGTGTGACGCGCACAGCGACTGTAAGCTCGCTGGCGGCCTGTCCACGAAAGACCCCTCGTGTCGGAGGAACGTCGGCATAGTCTCGCCCAATCGCGGTGCGAATATGACGGTCTCGTGCGACAAGCCAGTTGGTTGGATCGAAGCCGACCCAGCCAAACTGCGGCAGAAGCGCCTCTATCCATGCATGCGTAGCTGAATGCAGCGAGCGATTGTGATCGCTCTCGCCGTGGAATAGATAGCCGCTGACATAACGGCATGGGATGCGAAGCTTCGAGCGCACCAGGGCGATCATGATGTGTGCAAAATCCTGGCAAACACCCGCCTTTGTGCTCAGGGCCAGATCAATCGGCGAGTCGACTTTGGTGGACTTCGGTTTGTAGTCGAAGTACTCAAAGATTTGCTGATTGAGTTGGTGCAGCACCATCAACGGATCGTCGCGACGGCGAACGTCGAACTTTACTGCCAGCTCTTCGAGAGCATCAGTCGGCGTTGCAAACTGGCTGGGCAGCAGCATCTCCCAGTAGTCGCCCTGTTCGACTAATGAATCTAGTTCAGCCCATGCATCGGGTGCGAGAAATGACGGTATCTGTATCGGAGGCTGCACCTCGACCAGCGATTCGGCGACGATCACAAGCTGTGGATGCTGGCCGGGAATGTCGAAGTGATGAATGTGATTTGCCAGGTGATCCCGATAGCTAAAGACACGACATCGCGGGCTGACAGAAAGATGGAATGTCAGGCACCGCTGGTTCTGGTCGCTACGTGGATACATCCGCGTTTCCATCATGCTCTCGCTGATGGGGCTGCTGTAGAGAAACTTTGTTAGATGGCGGATCGAGTAATACATAGCAGTTCCTCTCTAGCCAGCCAGCGCGGTCTGAATGGAATAGTCGACATACAGCTCGTAGATGGTTTGGTGAATAGCGCGGCACTGCGCCAGAATGTTTCGCAATACGCCGACCACGTTCTGATGGAGAACATCTTCGATCGTCGTGAAGCTCAGCATGGACTGTAGCCGCCCGCCCAGCCTGTATAGGGTCTCAGCACGATGCTTCCCGCTCTCGTGCTGAATCTCCTCCAGCGCCTTCTGCATGCTGTCGATAGCGAACCGCAGCGAGTGTGGAAACTTCTCATCAAGCAACAGAAATTCGAGAATGCGTTCGGGAGTCAGGTCAGCGGTGTAGACCTTGCAGTAGGCTTCAAACGCTGTCGCAGATCGCAGCAGCCCCATCCACTCAAGATATTCGTTGCCCTCCGGAATGCGCTCAGGATAAATCCATAAGTCTTCGTGATAAGCCTCAAGCAGCATGGCGGTTGCGGAGGCACGCTCGATAAAGCGGCCAACCTGAATGAACTGCCAGCCCTCGCCGTGACTCATCGTCGAATCGGTGATGCCTTGGAACTGATGAATGGCCTCCGTCACGGATTGAAGAAACTCCGTGGACTGGCCATCCACTCCGGCCTCAAATCCCGGGCTGGTGACCTGCAGATAGAGCGAGTTGAGTCGCTGCCACTGCTCCGTCGATATCTGCTCGCGCACATGCCGCGAGTTTTCACGTGCAGCGATAATGCAGCTCACGATGGAGGCTTTATAGTTCGTATCGAAGGTCAGCGCGCGCGTGAGCGAATAAGGGTCGCCTGTCCACGCAACATCCTGCGGATAGCCGAGCGCGTGCAACACCCGCAGCCAGCGATGCTCCGAACTGGTCGAGCTTTCGTCGAGCATGAGGTTCAGGTTGACATCGAGCAGACGCGCGGTGTGTTCGGCACGCTCGAGATACCGGGCCATCCAGTACAAGCTATCGGCTACGCGGCTCAGCATCGGCATCTTCCTTTCGTTATTGGCTCAACACCCATGTGTCTTTGCTGCCTCCGCCTTGTGACGAATTGACGACGAGCGATCCACGTGTAAGTGCGACGCGTGTCAAGCCTCCGGGCACAACAGTAACCTTGTCGCCGTAAAGAACATATGGGCGCAGATCGACGTGTCGTGGCTCCAGCGCATCGCCGATCAGGCATGGAGCACGTGAGAACGAGATAGTGGGCTGCGCGATGTAATTGCGTGGGTCGGCTTCGATCTTGCGAGCGAATTCCTCACGCTGCGCAGCCGTCGATTGCGGGCCGATCAACATGCCGTAGCCGCCGCTCTCACCGACTGCTTTGACGACAAGCTTGTCGAGGTTCTGAAGCACATGCTGGCGCTCGTTGGGGCGTGTGAGCAGGTAGGTTTCGACGTTCTTCAGCACCGGCTCTTCGCTGAGGTAGTACTTGATGATGTCGGGAACGTAGGCGTAGAGAGCCTTGTCGTCGGCCACGCCGGTGCCGAAGGCGTTGGCGAGCGTAACGTTGCCTGCGCGATAGGCGTTGAACAGTCCAGCGACGCCGAGGATCGAGTCGGGCCGGAAGGCAAGCGGATCGATGAAGTCGTCGTCGACGCGACGGTAGATCACATCGACACGGCGCAGGCCGCTGGTCGTGCGCATGTAGACGATGTTGTCGTGCACGACGAGGTCGCGGCCTTCGACCAGCTCGATGCCCATCTGGCGGGCGAGGTACGCGTGTTCGAAGTAGGCGGAGTTAAAGACGCCGGGCGAGAGCAGCACAATGTTCGGCTCGGGTCTTCCTTCAGGAGCGAGCGAGCGCAGTGTGCCGAGCAGAAGCTGCGTGTACTGCTCGATGGGCCGCACGTTATAGCTGCGGAAGAGCTGCGGGAAGATGCGCTTCATCACGCGGCGGTTGGTGAGCATGTAGCTGACGCCGCTCGGAACGCGGAGATTGTCTTCGAGTACGACGAACTCACCGTTTTCGAGCCGGATCAGATCCGTTCCGCAGATGGCGATGTAGATATTGCGCGGCACCTGCAGACCGATCATCTGGCGACGATACTGCTTGCAGCTGAAGACCACCTCGCGCGGGATGATGCCGTCCTGCAGGATGCGGCCTTCGTTGTAGATGTCCTTCAGGAAGAGGTTTAGCGCGGTGATGCGCTGCATCAGTCCGTGCTCAACCTTGGCCCATTCGGCTGCAGTGATGATGCGCGGTAGAAGATCGTAAGGGAAGATCTTCTCCGTGCCTTCTTCGCGTCCGTAGACGGTGAAGGTGATGCCCTGATTCAAAAAGCTCAGGTCGGCTGCCTGTTTGCGGCGCTGCAACTCATCTGCAGGGAGCGACGAAAAGTGGCCGAGCAAGGGCTCGTAGTGTCTGTGTAACTCACCTGCTGCCACGAACATCTCATCATAGGCGTGGTCCAGCAGATAGTTGTTCATCGCTATCTGCGCGAACTGCGTGGACGAATCCTGTGCCATTGAGTTTTTGAGTATAGCGGCAGTGGGGTGAAGCGCAAGCGAAAATTTTATTGTGTAACGGTGGCAGACTACTTTTCGAGCCTGTGGCCTTCTTTGCTGAAGTAGCTAAGCTGGCGACGATAACAGCGCTGATGATCGAGGTCGAAGGCGATGCAGGAGTCAAAAGGCTTGGAGTAGACGTGCAGGCTGATGCAGCCTGTGTTTCCAGCGTTTTCGATCTGATGGATGGTCTGTAGCTTATCGACGGTGACCATGCCGGTGCCTTCGGCGCAGCTGACCGTACGAATTTTGTCGAGCTGGATCTCAGTGGCTCCGCCAAGGCAGTCGATGTTGACGACGTTCTGGTTCTCGGGGGCGTTGCAGCGCTCGTGGTGGTACTCGTGGGTAAGCACCTCGCCCTGGGAGACGGTCATCCAGCCGAGCTGGCCGTTATGGGTATGGATGGCGGTCTTTTGACCCGGTGACCAGCAGATGGTCATGACCTCGAAGAGCTCGTCGCGATAGATGAGGTTGCGTGTGTAGAAGCTGTCGCGCCACCAGACGAAATCACGAAGCGCCTCGGGGCGCAGGGTGGTGGCGGCCATGTATTCGGCAATCCGGTCTTTGGTGATCAGGTCCCGCTCCAACTCGCGTAGTCCAGCGATGAAGTCCGCTACGCTCGTCCGCAGCGGGTGGGTACAGTTGGCGATCTCGGGTGTCGACATGGGCTTGCTCCTTACTTTTTTATTATCGCGCGGATAGCTCAAGGATTTCAGCAAGCTTTAATGCTTCCTGGCTCTTCTGGGGCGGCCAGAACCGGCTAACTGCGGTAAACTAAGACAACACGCGCATTTTCAGATTTTTCCATCCTTCAGCGCGTGTAAAGACAGGATATTCAACTTCAGTGAGCACCCAGCAGCCGATCCGCAACATCGCCATCATTGCCCACGTCGACCACGGCAAGACCACGCTTGTCGACGCCATGCTTCGCCAGTCAGGAACGTTCCGCGCCAACGAGGCCGTCGCCGAGCGCGTCATGGACTCGAACGACCTTGAAAAGGAGCGCGGCATCACGATTCTGGCCAAGAACACGGCCATCCATTACAAGGGCTCGAAGATCAACATCGTCGATACACCGGGCCACGCCGACTTCGGCGGCGAGGTGGAGCGCGCGCTGAAGATGGTGGATGGCGTGGTACTGCTGGTCGATGCTTCGGAAGGGCCTCTGCCGCAGACGCGCTACGTGCTGGGCAAGGCGCTCGAGGCCAAGCTGACGCCGATTCTGGTGATCAACAAGATCGATCGTCCTGACGCGCGTCCGCAGGAGGTGGTGAACGAGGTTTACGACCTGTTTATCGACCTCGACGCCGACGAAAGCGTGCTTGAGTTTCCGATCATCTACACCAACGGCAAGCAGGGCACGGCGACAATGGACCTGGCGAAGCCGGGCACGGATTTGATGCCGCTCTTCGACCTGATCGTGAACACGATCCCGGTCGCGCCTGGTTCGCCTGAGGGCGATCTGCAGGTGCTGGTCACCAATCTGGATTACTCAGATTATCTGGGTCGTCTGGCGATCGGACGTGTGTTCAACGGAACGCTGCGCAACGGACAGGAGGTCAATGTCTCGCGTGCGGACGGTTCGTTGGCGCCGGTCAAGATCACCAAGCTGTTCACCTACGAAGGCTTGAAGCGGGTCGATACGGACTCGACCGATGTTGGCGACATTGTTGCGATTGCCGGTATCGAGAACATCACGATTGGCGATAGCTTCTGCGCGATTGAAGACCCGAAGCCGCTGCCGCGCATCAAGATCGATGAGCCGACCATTGCGATGGTCTTCTCGGTCAACAACGGTCCTTTTGCGGGCAAGGAAGGCAAGCAGGTCACGAGCCGCAACATCAAGGAGCGGCTGGAGCGCGAGCTGCTGGTGAATGTTTCGATCAAGGTTGAGGACACCGGCTCGCCGGACAGCTTCAAGGTGATGGGCCGCGGTGAGCTGCAGCTTTCGGTGCTGATTGAGAACATGCGCCGCGAGGGCTTTGAGCTGATGGTGTCGCGTCCGACGATCGTTACCAAGCGCATTAACGATCAGCTGATGGAGCCTTCGGAGATTCTTTCTGTCGATGTCCCAGAAGAGTTCTCCGGAGCGGTGATCATGAAGCTTGGGCCGCGCAAGGGCGAGATGACCAAGATGAGCAATCATGGTTCGGGCCGCGTTCGCATGGAGTTCAACGTGCCGTCGCGTGGACTGATTGGTCTGCGCAACGAGATGCTGACCGAAACGCGCGGCACGATCATCATGAACTCGATTGCTGGCGAGTACATTCCTTATACGGGTGAGATTCCGCAGCGTCCTACGGGCGCGCTGATCTCCGACCGCCAGGGAACAACGACAACGTATGCGCTTTCCGGCCTTGAGGATCGCGGCATTCTGTTTGTTCCTGATGGCATTGAAGTGTACGAAGGCATGATTGTCGGCGAGCACTCGCGCGATAACGATCTGGACGTGAACTGCGTGCGCGAAAAGAAGCTGACGAACATGCGTGCTTCAGGATCGGACGACGCGCTGCGCCTGACGCCGTACAAGCAGCTGACGCTGGAGCAGTCGATTGAGTTTGTCGCCGACGATGAGCTGGTCGAGGTGACGCCGAAGTCGCTGCGCATGCGGAAGAAGGTGCTGCAGGCGAATCGGAGACCGCGGAAGGGGCAGATGGAATAACCCCCTCCCCTCTACATTTTTCCTAAAATATTGCATTGAAATGGTTTAACCGGATATGATCTCGGTAAAATATTGAAAATGCGGTGTTTAGGTGTAAAAATATTGAAAATAAATGCTTTAGACCGATAGAAACGCCCGGACCGAAATCCGGGCGTTTTCTTTTTCTCTCTACTTCTTATTGTAACGAGGGGAGAGAAACTGATCGGCACTTTTCTGTGACTCTATTTGCTTTATTTTGTTGGGGATGCGATTTTAGGGGGCTTGACAGATTGTGGCGTGCTGCCGGAGTGGGGAGTGAGGAGGTCAGACCAGATGGGATAGTATGGGCCGTTCCCGATTTTGTGGCTTTATGACGGTTGCGAGGTGAGGCGTGATGCGGGCAGGTTGGCTGGCGGTTCTGGTGTTGTTTGGGGCGGTGGGTGCGTCTGCGCAGACGCAGGCGACTCCGGCTCTACGGGCGGAGGTGGCGGGGATTCCGGCGAACTATGACGAAGCGAAGGTGGGGACGTATACGCTGCCCGATCCGCTCGTGATGAGCGATGGCAAGCCGGTGAAGGATGCGAAGGTGTGGATGACGAAGCGGCGGCCGGAGATTGTGCGTCTGTTTGAGACGCAGCAGTATGGGGTAGCTCCGGGGCGGCCGAAGGATGAGAGCTTCGATGTGATCGAGAAGGGAACGGCAGCATTGGGTGGGAAGGCGATCCGGCGGCGGGTGGAAGTTCATCTGAGCGCGGATAAGGCGGCTCCGGTGATCCATCTGGTGGAGTATCTGCCGGCGGGAGCGAAGAAGAAGGTTCCTCTGTTGTTGTGTATTAGTTTTTTCCCGGCTTCGAATATGGTGGACGATCCCGAACTGCCGACGGGCGAGGTCTGGGACGCAAAGACGAAGACGCGGGTTCCGGCGGCGCGGGGGACGATAGCGGGCAAGATCGATGTGCCTGAGCTGATCGCTGCGGGATTCGGCGTGGCGACGTTTTATTACGGCGATGTAGAGCCGGATTATGCGGAGGGATTTGCGCAGGGGATTCGCAGGTTCTATCTGAAGCCGGGGCAGACGACGCGAGGGCCGGAGGATTGGGGCTCGATTGCGGCGTGGGCGTGGGGCATGAGCCGTGTTGAGGACTATCTGGAGACGGACAAAGATGTGGATGCGAAGCGGGTGGCGATCCACGGGATTTCGCGGCTGGGCAAGACAGTAATGTGGGCTGGAGCGCATGACCAGAGGTTTGCGGCGGTGATTGCGAGTTGTTCGGGTGAGGGTGGCGCGGCGTTGAGTCACCGCAATTATGGGGAGACGATTGCGCACCTGACGGCACCAACGCGGTTTCCGTATCAGTTTGCGGAGAACTATGGGAAGTGGGCGGGATTTCCGGATAAGGCTCCGATGGATGCGCATATGTTGGTGGCGCTGATTGCTCCGCGTCCGCTGCTGTTGCAGACGGGGACGACGGATTACTGGTCGGATCCGAAGGGCGAGTTTTTAGCAGAGGTGGCCGCTGGACCGGTGTATCGGCTGCTGGGCAAGAGCGATCTGGGGACAGAGACGTGGCCTGCGGCGAAGGTGCCGGTGCTGCATGATTTGAGTTACTACATGCATGATGGCGGACATGGGATGGTGCCGGGGGACTGGGCGGTGTACGTGGAGTTTTTGAAGATGCATCTGCATCCGGAGCGGTAGTAATGGCTGGGATGCGAAATGCGGGGGTTCCTCGCTTCGCTCGGAATGACACGGTAGGTGTTGCGTCTACCGTCGATGCTCAGGGTTAGATGTTCTGGCTCATCCCGTGCCGGAGATTATTCGGTGCGTAGTGCCTCCATGGGTTCGATGGTGGCGGCCTGACGGCAGGGGAAGAAGGTTGCTGCTGTGGCAGCGACGATGAACAGGAGCATCGTTGCGAGGATGACGGTGGTGTCTGTGGTGGCGGTGTCGTAGAGCATGGTGGCGAGGGTTCTGCCGATGCCGAGGCTGGCGAGCCAACCTAATAGCAGTCCAGTGAAGACGGGAGCGAGGATCGTGCCGAGCATCAGGCGATAGATGCTGGTGCGAGTGGCTCCGAGGGCCATGCGGACGCCGACCTCCTGTGTGCGTTCGTGGACGACATAGCTGAGGGTTCCGTAGATGCCGAGAAGAGCGAGAAGGAGAGCTGCGGCTCCGAAGGAGACGAGGATGGCGGTTTCGAGGCGCTCGGGTGCGATGGAGTTGATGAGCTGCGCGTCGAGTGTGTGCATGCGCGCGATGGTGACGTTGGGGTTGTAGGTCCAGATGGCACTGCGCACGGTTTCCATGAGGGCTGAGGGCGGCTGCGTACTGCGGACGAGGAAGTAGGCTGAGCCGGGAGGCATGTCCCAGTAGGGAAGATAGACCATGTTGACGGGGGCTTCGCGGAGGGAGTTGTTGTGCGCGTCGGCGACGACGCCGACGACGGTGCATAGATTTCCATTGCGTTTGAACTGGCGTCCGATGGCGGAGAGGCCGGGCCAGACGGCGCGCGCGGTGGATTGCGAGATGACAGCGTTCATGGTGTCTCGATCGCCATCGTTGAGCGGGCGTCCTTCGACGATGCGCTGCTGGAGGGTTTCGAAGTAGCCGGGGCTGATCCAGCGGTAATTTGCCTGCGCGTGATTGTCTCCGGTGCCGTCGGTGGCGACGACGCCGTCGATCCATGTCTGGCCTTCGAGGACCATGGCGCTGGCGAGGGAGGCGGACTGGACGCCGGGGAGGGCGCGGAGCCTGGCGAGCATACCGTCCTCGAAGGCGCTGCGGGCGGCTTTGTCGAAGGATTTGCCCTGGAGGTAGACGTCGGCGACGACGACGTTGTCGGTGGAGAAGCCGCGGTCGAAGGTGGAGAGGCGTACGAGGCTTTTGGCGAAGAGTCCCGCGATGAGGAGCAGGGTTGCGCAGAAGAAGACCTGCGCGCCGACGAGCCGGCGGCGAAGCTGATTGCTGAAACGTGAGCCGGTGGAGTGCGCTGAACTTTGCAGGACCTGTTGCGGGCGGATGCGAAGGAGTCGCAGTGCGGGGAAGATGCCGAAGATGAGCGATGCGCCGACGGTGAGGGCTACGGAGAGTGCGAGCACGCCGAGATCGAGGGAGATAGTGGACATGCGCGGGATGGCGAGCTGCGCATAGCGCGAGAACCAGTGGACGGCGAGGAAGGCGAGTGCGATGCCGAGAAGGCCGCCGATGAGGGAGAGGAGTGCGGATTCGGCGAAGGCGCTTTGCAGCAGGCGTGTGGAGGAGGCTCCGAGGGCGGAACGTACGGCGGCTTCGCGGTCGCGGCTGGCGAAGCGGGCGAGTTGTGCGTTGGCGAGGTTGACGCAGGCGATGAGGAGGACGCTGGCGACGGCGGCGAAGAGCAGCCAGAGGCGTGAGGCGGTCTTGCCGACGATGGCTTCTTTGAGCGGCTGCACGTAGGCGGAGAGAGCGCCTTCGCGTGGACCGTTCATCTGATTGGCAGGCGTCTGTCGGACGATATCGGTGGCGATGACGTTGAGCTGTTCCTGCGCCTGGGCGAGGGAGATGCCGGGTTTGAGGTGGGCGAGGACGATGAAGTTGCCGAAGTCGCTCATCCAGCCGAAGTCGTTGGTGGGTTTGATGACGAGTGGAGAGATCATTTCGATCTCGGGCATCTGGCGGGCCATGGGCGAAGCGGAGAGCTCGTTGGCTTTGGGGAAGTAGAACTGTTTCGGGAGAATGCCGACGACCTGAAAGGGAGTGCCGGCGAGGTAGAAGGTGTTTCCGATGGCGTTGCGGTCGCCGTGAAAGAGGCTCTGCCAGAGACGCCAGCTGATGATGGCGACATGCTGGTGGCCTTCGGTGGCTTCTTCGGGAAGGAAGTTGCGGCCGAGGATGGGCTGGACCCCGAGAACGTCGAGGAGATTGGGCTGGGCGATGACTCTTCCGGTGAGTGCGGGGTGGTCATTGTTGCCGCCGCGGCTCACTCCGATGGAGCTCGCCTGGAGGATGCACATGTCTTCGAAGGCGGTGGCTTGTTTGCGCCAGATGTCGGCGTGGCGCGGGTTGGGGCCGACGTAGGGGAAGAGTTTTTCGAGGAAGTGGACGCGCTCCCAGATGGTGACGAGGCGGCCGCTGTCGCGATAGGCGAGCGGCTTGATCAGGACGCCGTCGACGATGCTGAAGAGAGCGGTGGTCGCTCCGATGCCGAGGGCCAGGGTGAGGATGGCAGTCAGGGCGAAGCCGGGCGATTTGCGCATCTGACGGAGTCCGTAGCGGAGGTCCTGAAGGATGGAGGGCATGGCTTCTCCTGCCTGCTATTTTGGCTGACTTTGGAGGATACGCGGTTTTGTGGGGATTGTTCCGGATGGATGAGGTTTTGGAGGGGGAAGAATTCAGATTCTTCGACTACGGGCTTCGCTACGGCATTTTGCCAAAAGGGCGGGGAAAGTGGAGAGGCTGCCTTGCGGCAGCCTCCTTTGATCGATGCGATGTGAGATTTACTTGTAGCTCTGGGCGGTTGCGAAGCGCTTGTTGATCTCGTCCCAGTTGACGGTGTTCCACCACGCGGCAAGGTAGTCGGGGCGGCGGTTGTTGTACTTGAGGTAGTAGGCGTGCTCCCAGACGTCGTTGCCGAGGATGGGGTAGAAACCCTGCGAGATGGGGTTGTCCTGGTTGGCGGAGGTGACGATCTCGAGCTTGCCGCCCTTGAAGATCAGCCAGCCCCAGCCGGAGCCGAACTGCTTGGCGGTGGCTTCGTTGAACTGCTTTTTGAAGGCCTCGAAGTCGCCGAAGTCCTTGGTGATCTGGTCGGCGATAGCGCCGGTGGGAGCACCGCCGCCTGCGGGCTTCATGATCTGCCAGAACATGGTGTGGTTGACGTGGCCGCCGCCGTTGTTCTGCACGACCTTGCGGATATCTTCGGGAATGGCGGCGAGATCCTTGATGAGTTCTTCGGGGGATTTGCTGCCGAGTGCGGGGTGCTTCTCGATGGCGCCGTTGAGGTTAGTGACGTAGGTCTGATGGTGCTTGTCGTGATGAAGCTTCATGGTTGCTTCGTCGATGTGGGGCTCAAGACCGGCGTAATCGTAGGGCAGGGCGGGAAGTTCGTAAGCCACTCTAGTCTCCTGTGTGGTGGGCTTGGCCGGCGGCAAATCTCTGTGCTGCCGGGCGTTCTTCTTTCTACTTCAGATGCCTGGGGCATGCAGTTCGATGCTATGCACTGAATGTTGGGCAAAAAATAATCCGCAACAGGGGAAATGATAGCTCAATCGAACTAAAGGAGTGGTGCTTGCAGAGCAAGCAATCCAGATTTGGGATTTAATGACAGGCATGAGCGAACTTTCTGTTAGCTACCGTTGGCTGAACGATGATGGACCAGCATTTGGAGCGCCGGGGTTGGAGCCGCGGTGGACGTCGAGCAGAAAGGACACGGTGGGGACGGCGTACTCGGCTTCGAGCCGCGTCTGGTACACGATGTCGCATGGCACGCTGAACGAGCTTTACTATCCGACGATCGACAGGCCGCAGACGCGTGACATGGAGCTGCTGTTTACCGACGGCGAGACGTTTGTCCACGAAGAGAAACGCGACCTCGAGTACAGCTTCGAGTATGTGGACGGCGATGCGCTTGCGGTGAAGATGGTGGCGCAGGAGGCGGGCGGGCGCTACAAGGTGACGAAGACCATTGTGTCGAACCCGCATTTTTCTTCCGTGTTGATGCATGTGAAGGTGGAGGGAGATGCGAAGCTGCTGGCGCGGATGAAGTGTTATGCGTTGTTGGCTCCGCATCTGGATGGAGGCGGTGCGGGGAATTCAGCACGGTCGGTGGATGTTGCAGGCAAGCGGTGTCTGCTGGCGTGGAAGAACGGCACGTCGCTGGCGCTGGGAGCGGACTGCGGATTTACGCGGTCGTCGTGTGGTTATGTCGGTTCGAGCGATGGGTATCAGGACCTGTTCGACGACATGAAGATGACGTGGCAGTTCGGTTTGGCGCTGAACGGCAATATTGCGGTGATGGGCGAGATCGACCTGGAGAAGAATAAGGAGTTCACGCTGGCGATTGCGTTTGGCGATGGCGATCATGCTGCGCTGTCGGGCCTGGGGCAGAGTCTGGCGACCCCGTTTGAGAACCATCTGCAGCGGTTTCTGCTGCAGTGGAGCAGGGCGGCTTCACCGGAGAAGCTGGCGGAGGCGGCGACCGATGGCGGGACGCTGATGCGGATCAGCCACAACGTTCTGCTGACGCATGAGGACAAGACGTACTCGGGCGCATTTATTGCGTCGGCGTCGATACCGTGGGGAGCGACGAAGGGCGATTCGGACCTGGGCGGCTATCACCTGGTGTGGACGCGCGATATGGTGCAGACGGCAACAGCTTTGCTGGCCTGCGGAAGAACGGAGACGGCATTGCGCGCGCTGGTATATCTGGCCAGCAGTCAGCGTGCGGATGGGAGCTTTGCGCAGAATTTCTGGATCAACGGCACGCCGTACTGGCAAGGGATTCAGCTGGATGAAGTGGCGTTTCCGATCATCCTGGCATGGCGTTTGTGGAAGCTGAATGGGCTGGGGAACTTCGATGTGTTTCCGTTTGTGGAGCGAGCCGCGGCGTTCCTGGTGAAGTATGCTCCGGTGACGCAGCAGGAGCGATGGGAAGAGACGGCGGGCTATTCTCCGTCGACGCTGGCGACGGTGATTGCGGGTTTGGTATGCGCGGCGGATATTGCGCGGGCGCATGGCTCAATGGAGCTGGGCGGATTTCTGGAGGTGTATGCGGATTGGATTGAGTCGCACCTGGATGAGTGGACGACGACGAATGACGGTGTGCTGCTCCCTGAAGTGAAGAGGCACTATATGCGCGTGAAGCCGCCGTGTCCGGGGGAGCCGTTTCATGATGCGTCGGTGCCGGTGGGATGTTTTCGAATTGCGAATCGCGGGCCGGAGGAGCGGAGTATCTTCGAAGCGCGCGAAGTGATCGATGGCGGCTTTCTGGAGCTGGTGCGATATGGGATACGGCGGGCGGACGATCCGCTGATCGTGGACTCGCTGAAGGTGGTGGATCACTGCCTGAAGTACGAGACGCCGAATGGGGTTTGCTGGCGCAGGTACAACCATGATGGATATGGACAGAAGAAGGATGGCGGTCCGTATGACGGTTGGGGGCAGGGACGAGCATGGCCTCTGCTATCGGGGGAGCGTGCGCACTATGAGCTGGCAGTGGGCGGGGATGCGAAGTCGCTGGTGACGGCGATCGAGCGGTTCAGCTCGAAGGGCGGCATGTTGCCGGAGCAGGTATGGGATGAGGCAGACCTTCCGTCGGAGGGGATGTACTTCGGGCAGTCGGCGGGTTCGGCGCAGCCGCTGGTGTGGGCGCACTCGGAGTATCTGAAGTTGTTGCGGTCGTTGGTGGACGGGAAGGTGTTCGACAGGATTTCGGTGGTCGAAGAGCGCTACGCGGTCGCGAAGGAGAAGCGAAGGTTCCAGAATCAGCATGAGATCTATTCGCTGGGTCGGCAGATCACACGGATGAAGGCTGGATATACGCTGCGCATTGTGGATGGCGGTCACTTCCGCGTGGTGTATTCGCTGGATAACTGGGCGACGGTGAATGAGGCGACAGCGACGATGGTGGGAGCGGCGGGATCGTATGTGGATATTCCGACGACAAAGCCGGGAATGATTGTCTTTACGCTGTGCTGGCCGGGCGAAGGCCAGCCGGAGCATTGGCTGGGCAGAAATGTGGAGATTACGGTTACAGCATGATGAACGTAAACGGGCCAAGGCATGAGGATGCAGGGATGCCGCCTGCGCCTGTACACTGTACGAGAACGTCCTAAATCGAAAAATACACGAGATCGAGCGCCGGTCCATGCTTGTGCGTTCGAGAAAAAGGAAAAGAATGAGCAATCAGCAGACCGACCAGCAGAATGCTTTAGACCAGCTTTCCATCAACGCTCTCCGTTTTCTTGCCGTGGATGCGGTGGAAAAGGCCAAGTCCGGACATCCGGGTGCTCCTTTAGGCTGCGCTCCGATTGCGTACCTGCTGTATCACAAGCTGATGAAGTACGATCCGACGGAGCCGAAGTGGATCGACCGCGACCGGTTCGTGCTGTCGAACGGCCATGCTTCGGCACTGCTGTATGGCGTGCTGCATCTTGCAGGCTATGACCTGCCGATGTCGCAGCTGGAGCAGTTCCGGCAGTGGGGATCGCATACGCCGGGACATCCAGAGCTGGGTGAGGCGCCGGGAGTTGAAGTGACGACGGGTCCGCTGGGACAGGGTTTTGCGATGGCTGTGGGCATCGCGACGGCTGAGAAGCACATGGCTGCGGTGTACAACCGTGATGGCCACAACGTGATTGACCACTACACGTATGTGCTTTGCGGCGATGGCGACCTGATGGAAGGCATCTCGCACGAGACGGCTTCGCTGGCGGGAACGCTGGGCCTGGGCAAGCTGATTGTGCTGTATGACGACAACCTGATCTCGCTGGACGGCCCGACGGAGCTGAGCTTTACGGAAGACGTAACGAAGCGGTTCCAGGCATATCACTGGCATGTGCAGATGGTGGACGACGGCAACGACCTGGTAGCTATCGAAGCTGCGATCAAGGCGGCGAAGGCAGAGACGACGAAGCCCTCACTGATCCGTGTACGCACGGTGATCGGTTACGGAAGCCCGAAGGCCGGCACGAGCAAGGTGCACGGTGAGGCTCTTGGCGCTGAAGCGGTGAAGGCCACGAAGAAGAACCTGGGCTGGCCCGAAGACAAGAGCTTCTACGTACCGGAAGAGGCTGCGAAGAACTGGGCTGAGGCGAAGGAGAAGGGCAAGAAGGCCAAGGCTGCATGGGATGCCTCGTTTGCCGAGTATAAGAAGGCATATCCGGAGCCGGCTGCTGAGTTTGAGCGCGTAGTGAGCGCGAAGCTGGCGGAAGGCTGGGAGAAGAAGGTTCCGACCTTCCCGACAGACAAGCCCGTGGCGACGCGTAACGCAGGCCAAGTGGTGATGAACGCCGTTGCAGGCGTTGTGCCGGAGTTGTTTGGCGGTGCGGCCGACCTGACTGCTTCGACGAAGACGATCTTCAAGGATTCGCCGAACTTCCATGTCGATCCAAAGGGACGCAACGTGTTCTTTGGCGTGCGTGAGTTTGGCATGTGCGCAATGGTGAATGGCATGGCGGCGCATGGCGGCCTGATTCCGTTCGGCTCAACGTTCTTTGTTTTCTCGGACTATGCGCGTAATGCAATTCGCCTGGCGGCGCTGATGAGCGTGCACTCGCTGTTCATCTTTACGCATGACTCGATTGGACTGGGCGAGGATGGACCGACGCACCAGCCGATTGAGCAGCTGATGAGCCTGCGGTTGATTCCGCACCTGACCGACTTCCGTCCCGCGGATGCGAACGAGACGGCTGCTGCCTGGCAGCTTGCGCTGGAGCGAAAGAGCGCGAGCTTTATGGCGCTGTCGCGTCAGGACCTGCCGGTACTGGATGCTGCGAAGTACGGCGTTCTTGCCGGTGTAAGGAAGGGCGCCTATGTGCTTGAGGAGTTTGGCAAGGACATCATTCTGGTTGCGACCGGCTCAGAGGTTTCGCTGGTGATGAAGGCAGCGGAGCAGCTGAAGGCTGAAGGGATTGGCGCAACGGTGGTTTCGATGCCCAGCTTCAAGCTGTTTGATGAGCAGGACGCTGCGTATCAGGCTTCGATTTTCCCGGAGAATACGCCAAAGCTGGCGATTGAGGCCGGTGCAACGATGGGCTGGTACAAGTATGTCGGCCACAATGGCGGCGTGATTGGTATCGATCGGTTTGGCGCTTCGGCTCCTGGACCGATTGCGATGGAGAAGCTGGGCTTCAGCGTGGCGAACGTTGTGGAGCATGCCAAGAAGCTGGTGAAGAAGTAGGCTTTCCGGACCGTGACAGGAAGCGCATGACACAGGGCTTGACACAGGACGGGGCAAAGCGGATGGCGGCCCGGCACGCGCTGGAGTTTGTCGAGGATGGGATGTCGCTGGGACTTGGGACCGGCACCACCTCGGCGATCTTCATCCAAGAGCTGGGTGAGCGGGTCAAGGGCGGGCTGAAGGTGCGGGGTATTGCAACTTCAGCCGCCAGCCAGAAACTGGCTGAATCGCTGTCGATTCCAATTACAAATTTTGAAGAGACGCCGGAGCTGGATCTGGCGATTGATGGCGCGGATGAGGTTGGGCCGGGCCTGGCGTTGATTAAAGGCGGCGGCGGCGCGCTGTTGCGCGAGAAGATCGTCGAGAGTGCGGCGCGGAAGTTTATTGTGATTGCGGATTCGAGCAAACTGGTACAGAAGCTGGGCAAGTTTCCGCTGCCGGTTGAGGTCATCCAGATGGCGAAGCCGACGGTGGAAAGAAGGCTTGCGGCGCTGGGGTTGAATCCAAAACTGCGCCATCATGCGGATGGCTCGAAGTACATCACCGACGAGAACAATTTCATTCTTGATTGCTTCTGCGGGGAGATCGACGATCCGGCGAAGACGGCTGCCGATATTCGCGCGATTGTCGGCGTTGTGGAGCATGGATTGTTTCTGAATATGGCATCGTTTGCTCTGATTGCAAGCGACCAGGGTGTTGCGAAGGTTGCGAGATAGCTTGAGAACGCCTCAATACTGTCGTTGCGTTTGCATCGCTGCGTGACGAACGGACGTCTGATAGATATGGCGAATTCATCGGTTTCTTCCAATTCGGATCGTGTCTGGTTCATCACCGGTGCGTCTACGGGGTTTGGGCGCATATTGGCTGAGGAAGTTTTGAAACGCGGCGAGCGGGTTGTTGCGACGGCACGCAAGGTGGAGCAGGTCAAAGACCTTGAAGAAAAGTTTCCCGGTAAAGCGTTGGCCGTGACGCTGGATGTCACGAAGCAGGAGCAGGTAGATGCAGCCCTGGCGAAGACGCTGGAGCGATTTGGCCGGGTGGATGTTCTGGTGAACAATGCCGGTTACGGTGTTGCGGGCGCGATCGAAGAGGTCTCCGAGGCAGAGCTGGCGCCGATGTATGAGACGAATGTCTTTGGGCTGCTGCGTGTGACACGCACGTTTCTGCCCCAGCTTCGTAAACAGCGCAGCGGGCACATACTCAATCTCTCTTCCATTGGTGGACTGACCGCGGGACCGGGTTGGGGTCTGTACCAGAGCACAAAGTTTGCGGTGGAGGGGCTGTCGGAGGCTCTGGCGCAAGAGGTTGCTCCGCTGGGAATCAAGCTGACGATTGTTGAGCCGGGGCCATTTCGCACGGACTTCCTTGGGCGCTCTGGGGTGGAAGCGGCGAAGAGGATTCATGACTACGATGCGACGGCAGGTAATGCGCGCCGCTATATGAATGAGCAGGATGGAAAGCAGCCGGGCGATCCGCTGAAGGCTGTGCAGGCCATGATTCAGGTTGTGGATGAGGAGAATCCTCCGCTGCGGCTGCTGTTGGGAGCGGGCGCGCTGAAGCGCGTGCGGGAGAAGATCGACCGGTGGCAGAAGGAGCTGGCGGCATGGGAGCCGGTAACGGTTGGAGCGGATTTTCCTCCCGGGCAATGAGATTGAAGTGTTTGAAACAAAGCCCATGCAGAGTTGTCATGGGTTGATTCAGAGAGGCTAGCGAAGAATCCAGACGGCACGGCCGTTTTAGTAAGGAAAGGAAGACGAGATGGAATTAGGAATTATTGGCCTTGGGAAGATGGGCTTCAACATGGCGGAGCGTTTGAAGCTGGCGGGCCATAAGGTTGTCGGGTTCGACTTCAACAAGGATGCGACGGCGCGGTTGACGGCGGCAGGTTCGCTGGGCGTGAACTCCCTTGAAGACCTGGTGAAGAATCTGTCGACCCCGCGTGCGGTGTGGGTGATGGTGCCTTCGGGCGATCCGGTGGACCAGACGATTGCGAAGCTAGAGGGCCTGCTGTCGAAGGGGGACACGATCATTGACGGTGGCAACTCGAACTATAAGGACACGCAGCGCCGCCATGCTGCGGTGACGGCCAAGGGATTTGAGTATGTGGATTGCGGCACTTCAGGCGGCGTATGGGGCCTGAAGGAGGGCTACAGCCTGATGATTGGCGGCGATAAGGCTCCGGTGGAGCGGCTGACGCCGATCTTTCAGGCGCTTGCTCCTTCGCCGACGGAGGGCTGGGGCCACGTCGGGCCTTCGGGCGCGGGTCACTTCGTGAAGATGGTGCACAACGGCATTGAGTATGGATTGATGCAGGCGTATGCCGAGGGCTTCTCGATCATGAAGGCGAAGGAAGAGCTGGGTCTGGACCTGACGCAGATCTCGCATATCTGGCAGAAGGGCTCGGTTGTGCGTTCGTGGCTGCTGGACCTGACGGCAGGTGCGCTGGATAAGAATCCTACGCTGGCCGGGCTGGAGGCGTGGGTTCCGGATTCGGGTGAAGGACGCTGGACGGTGACGGAGGCGATCGATCTGAATATTTCGGCACCGGTGATTACAGAGTCGTTGATTCGCAGACTGCGTTCGCGCGAAGAGAACAATTTTACGGATCGCATGATCTCGATTATGCGTGGCGCGTTTGGCGGCCACGACGTGAAGAAGGCCGAGTAGGCGACGTTAGAAGAGACTAGAGAACGAGGGGTATATCGATATGGCTACAACACAAGTACAAGTTGCTCCCGATAAGCTTGCGGCCGCGCGTAACTCGGAGAGGACACCGGAGCCGTGTATCGTAGTGATCTTCGGTGCGTCCGGCGATCTGACGAAGAGGAAGCTGCTGCCTGCACTCTACCATCTGGAGCAGTCGAATCTGCTGCCGAAGGAATTTGCCGTTGTGGGCGTAGCACGTCGTCCGCTGGAAGGGACCTTCGCGCCGGATATGAAGGAAGGGATTATCGCTGGCGGAGGCGTGGAGGAGAATGATCCAAGGCTGGCCCCGTTTGTCGATCGCGTGTCGTACTATGCGATGAACTTCGATGATGGCGCTGGCTACGAAGGGCTGAAGAAGACGCTGGCGGAGCTGGACGGCAAGTACAAGACGCGCGGCAACCGGCTCTTTTATCTGGCAACAGCGCCGGAGTATTTCTCGGACATCATCAACTTCCTGGGGCAGCATGGAATGGCGCAGCCTGAGGCCGGTGCAGAGGGTAAGGCTCCGTGGGTGAGGACAATCATCGAGAAGCCGTTCGGGCATGATCTTGAGTCGGCACGTGCCTTGAACGATGAGGTGAACAAGGTCTTCCGTGAAGACCAGATCTTCCGCATCGATCACTACCTGGGCAAGGAAACGGTGCAGAACATCCTCGTCTTCCGGTTCGCCAATGGCATCTTCGAGAATGTATGGAATCGCAACTATATCGACCATGTCGAGATTACGGCTGCGGAGTCGATCGGTATCGAAGGCCGCGGGCCGTTCTATGAACAGGCTGGTGCGCTTCGCGACGTGGTGCAGAACCATGTGATGGAACTGCTGAGCTTTGTCGCCATGGAGCCGCCGGTTTCGTTTCAGGCAGATGCGGTGCGTGCGGAGAAGGTGAAGGTCTGGAAGGCAATCTCGCCGATTCATCCGGCAGACACGGTGCGCGGCCAGTATGGGCCGGGCATGGTGGACGGCAAAGCGGTGCCTGGCTACCGGCAGGAAGACCGTGTGCATCCTCGCTCGCAGACGGAGACCTATGCGGCGCTGCGGCTGGAGATCGAGAACTGGCGCTGGGCCGGCGTTCCGTTCTACATTCGTGCGGGCAAGCGTCTCGCGAAGCGCGTGACGGAGATTACGGTTCAGTTTAAACAGCCGCCGATGTCGCTGTTCAAGGGTAGCGAACACCACGAGTCCGACTCGATCAAGCCGAATCTGATTTCGATGCGTATTCAGCCGGATGAAGGCATTTCGCTGCGTTTTAGCGCGAAGCTGCCTGGACCGAGCATGGACATCAGCCCGGTACAGATGAACTTCAGCTACGCGGATGCATTCGGCAAGTCGTCGGCCAATGGGTATGAGCGGCTGCTGTTGGATGCGATGCTGGGCGATGGTACGTTGTTTGCGCACCGTGACGGTGTAGAGGCAACGTGGGCGCTGATGACGCCGATCCTAAAGGCGTGGGCGGAGACTCCGGTGAAGGACTTCCCGAACTATGCTGCAGGAACGTGGGGTCCTTCGGCGGCGGATGCGCTGCTGGAGTCTGAAGGCCGCAAATGGCGTAAGCTATAGTTCCATATAACCAGACGGCCTCGCTTCGGCGAGGCCAAACCATTGCTCCAGATGTAGAGGGAAGATTTATGCCGCGTCCTACAAGTGTTACGTATCAGGTTTATTCGACTCCGGCGAAGGTTGCAGAGGCCGCTGCGGAGTTGTTTGCTTCGGCCGTAGCAGGTGCGGCGAACGCGCGAGGGATTGCTCGCGTGGCTATCTCAGGCGGGACGACTCCGAAGGCGATGTTTGTGCTGCTGGCATCGGAGCCATTCGCGAGCAAGGTGCCCTGGGACAAGCTGGATCTCTACTGGGTGGATGAGCGCTGCGTTCCGCCGGATGATGCGGAGTCGAACTATCGCATGACGCGTGAGGCGCTGCTATCGAAGGTTCCGCTGCCGGTTGAGCGAATCCACCGGATGGAAGGAGATCTGGAGCCGGAGGTTGCGGCAGCACGGTATGAGGCGGCGATTCGCAATGGCTTCAAGCTTGAAGGGGCGCAGACGCCGACGTTCGATCTTGTGCTGCTGGGGATGGGAGACGATGGCCATACGGCGTCACTGTTCCCGCATACGGAAGCGTTGAACGATATGACGCACATCGTGGTGGCGAACTATGTTCCGCAGAAGGATACATGGCGCGTGACACTGACCTGGCCGGTGATCAATCAGGGCAGGGAAGTAGTATTCCTGATTGAGGGCGAGAAGAAGGCGCAGGTGCTGCACGATGTGTTTGAAGGGCCGTACCAGCCTGAGGTTTATCCTTCGCAGATTATTCGTCCGGCGAGCGGGAAGCTGACGCTCTTGCTGGATAAGGCCGCAGCCGCTAAGCTGCCAGCACCGGCGGATGGTGGATCGACCGGAACACTGGAGTTGAAATAAATGATTCTTGCTGGTGATGTTGGCGGCACGAAGGTTCATCTTGCGCTTTACGACTTTGCTGGCGGACAGCTGCATCCGATTCGCGATGCAAAGTTCGCGGCGCATCAGTTTAGTTCGTTGGATGAGGTGGTCAACGAGTTTCTGAGTGGTGATGAGAACACCCCGGCGACGAAGCGTGACGAGATTCTCGCTGCATGTTTCGGCGTGCCGGGCCCGGTGCGTGATGGCCGGCTGAAGCTGACGAACCTGCCATGGACGTTGGATGTGCGTGATCTGTCGCGATCGTTGTCGATCAAGCATGTTTTTCTGATCAATGATCTTGAGGCAAATGGCTATGGGATTCCGGAGCTTGCGCCGGATAAGATCTTTACGCTGCATGCAGGTGATCCAAATGCTGTCGGACATCGTGGGCTGATCTCCGCGGGCACGGGCCTGGGGCAGGCGCTGTTGATATGGGACGGAAAAACGCATAGACCCATTCCTTCGGAGGGTGGGCATTGCGACTTTGCAGCGCGTTCGAATCGCGAGATTGCGATGCTGGAATATCTGCGCAACAAGCTGAAGGGTCGCGTGAGTTTTGAGCGTGTTGTCTCAGGGCTTGGCATCAAGAATGTTTACGAATTTTTGCGCGATGTGGAGAAGATCAACGAGCCGAAGTGGCTGTGCGATCGCATGCTGGCCGAGGACCCAAATGTGGTGATTGGCGAGTGTGCTGAGGATGGATCGAGCTCGCTTTGCTTTGAAACCATGAAGACGTTCGCGTCGGCTTACGGTGCGGAGGCAGGCAACCTGGCATTGAAGATGCTGGCTACGGGTGGAATTTATCTGGGAGGCGGAATCGCTCCCAAGCGTTTGAAGACGATGCAGAATGGGTTCTTTATGCAGGCGTTTCTGGATAAAGGAAGAATGTCTCCTCTGCTGCAGGCGATTCCGGTGAAGGTGATTCTGGACGATACGTGCGCTCTACTTGGCGCTGCAGCTTATGCGGAGGCTCGAGCTGCGGAATTGGGCGGAGTGTCGGAGCGTGCAGCTTCGTTGAACGCCTGACCTTTGAATTAAGCGGGGAAAGAGGGATAAGCCGCGCCATGAGCGCGGCTTATGTTCGTTATTCTTTAAAGATATGGTTTTGCATGTTGTTGTTCGCCGTGCCCTGTCTACTCTTGCGTTTGTCTTCTTCCCGCTTACAGCTTTGTATGGGCAGCGGTTGCCTGCGGGCGTACATCCGGAGCACTATTCGCTGACACTTACGCCTGATCTGAAGGCAGCTACTTTTGCGGGCGACGAGACAATTGATGTTGTTCTGGATCGGCCGAGCACAACGATCACACTGAACGCAGTGGAGATCCAGTTTGTGTCAGTAAAGGCCAATAGCGGAGGTGGTTCTCAAGCGGCAGTTGTGTCCACAGACGAGAACAAGGAGCAGGCGACATTTACATTTGCTCAGCCTCTGCCTGCAGGCAAGGTTTCTTTGAAGATCAGCTATCGCGGCATTTTGAACAACAAGCTGCGCGGGTTTTATCTTTCGAAAACAAAAGCCCGTAATTATGCGGTGACGCAGTTTGAACCTACGGATGCACGGCGCGCTTATCCCAGCTTTGATGAGCCTGCGCTGAAGGCGACCTACGACATCACACTTGTGATCGATGCAAGTGATAATGCAATTTCCAATACACAGGTCATTTCGGATGCGCCTGGACCGGTTGAGGGCAAACATACGGTCAAGTTCGCGACGACCCCGAAGATGTCAACCTATCTTGTGGCGTTCCTGGTGGGCGATTTCAAGTGTTCGTTGGGCAAAGCAGATGGTGTGCCGATTCGTGCCTGCTCGACACCGGATAAGGTTGCGATGACGAAGTTTGCGGTGGAGAGCGCGGAGTATATTCTGCCGTACTACAACAAGTACTTTGGGATTAAGTATCCGATGCCGAAGCTGGATATGGTGGCTCTGCCTGATTTTGAAGCGGGCGCGATGGAAAACTTCGGCTGCATCACCTATCGCGAGACGGACTTGCTGGTTGACGAGAAGCGGAGTGCGATACCCGCAAAGAAGCGTGTTGCGATTGTTGTGGCCCATGAGATGGCGCACCAGTGGTTCGGCGATATGGTGACGATGCAGTGGTGGGACAATCTTTGGCTGAACGAGGGCTTTGCCTCATGGATGGAGTCGAAGCCGGTGGCGAAGTGGAAGCCGGAGTGGGCGTTTCCTGAGGACGATGCACGCGATCTGGATGCAACGCTGAATCTCGATTCGCAGCCAACGACGCGGACGATTCGTGCTACGGCAGAGACGCCGGATGAGATCAATGAGATGTTCGACGGGATTGCCTATGGCAAGGCTGGAGCGGTGTTGGGGATGGTAGAGAATTACCTCGGGGAAGAGGCTTTTCGCCAGGGAGTGCATAACTATCTTGCAGCACATCTGTATGCAAATGCGACGGCAGAGGACTTCTGGAATGCACAGACGGAGAACTCGCATCAGCCTATCGACAAGGTTATGCAGAGCTTTGTGACGCAACCCGGTGTTCCCTTACTGGCATTCGCGCAAAGCACCGGGAAAGATATGCCGCTGGACCAGAGCCGATTCTTCCTGTCCAATCCGGCGGGAAGCAGTACTGCGCAACGGTGGACGCTTCCTGTTTGTTTGAAGTCGGTCGGCAAGCCGGTCTGCCGACTGGTCTCCTCTGGAGATACTGCTTTGCATCTGCCGGAGAATGCCACGTCCCCGTTCTTTTATGGAAATGCAGGCGCGAAAGGCTATTACCGCAGCCTGTATGCGCTTGAGCAGCTGGCTGCGATGATTGCGAAGGCTGAGAGCGGGCTAAGTTCTGTGGAGCGTATTAGTCTGCTCGGCGACCGATGGGCTCTGGTGCGTTCGGGGCAGGGGACGGCGAAAGAGTTTCTCGACCTGGTACTTGCGCTTAAGAATGACTCGAATGGCCTGGTGATGGAAACGGCGTTCGACAAGGTGAAATCGATCAATGCGCGTATTGCGACCGACGAGGATCGTGATCAGCTTGCGGCAGTCCTGCGTCGCGAATTCGGTCCTGTTTATGCTGCTCTTGGGAAGCCGGAGCGCAATGAACCATTTACAAAGCAGCAGCTGCGGGTCGAGCTGATGGGTCTTTTAGGCCGCGCAAAAGAACCGGCCGTACTGAATGAAGCAAAGGCGTTGACCGATCGCGCTTTCGCGTCTGGAGCGATGAAAGACAAAGGGCTGGACCCCTTGTTAGCTGACGAGGCGATAGCGATTTCAGCGACGAATGGCGATGCAGTTCTATATGACAAGGTGATGGCGGCGAGCAGGAACCCTATCGATCCCGGAGCGCAGTCGGATGCGCTGCGCACGCTGGCTTTTTTCCGCGACCCTGAACTGGTGAAGCGCACGCTGGACTATGCTGTTTCCGGCGAGGTCCGTAATCAGGACAGCTGGATTCCGCTCTCTATATTGCTTGGAAGCTATGAGACGCGCGATCAGGCGTGGCAGTATGTGCAGGAGAACTGGGACAAGGTACATGCGCAACTGACGACCAATTCTGGTGCGCATATTGTGAGCGCGGCGGGAAGCTTCTGCTCGGCAGAAAAACGCGATGAGGTGGCGGCGTTCTTTGCAACCCATAAAGTGGATGCGGCGGAACGAACGCTGGCTAAGGCTTTGGATAATATTAACGATTGCATCCACCTGCGTGCAGCACAGGAGCCAAGCCTGCATCAATGGCTTGCGGCGCAACCGAAGCAATGACAGCGATGACTAAAGTGCAGGAGCGGTCGGGGCTTCGTCTATGGGCTCCAGTGGTGTCGATGACGCTGCTAGGGCTGCTCAGCTATGTCGATCGCAGTGTGCTTGCCATTCTGAGTCCAACCATTCTTGCCGATCTCCACATGTCGGCAACGCAGTATGGATACGCGATTCTTGTTTTCAGCCTCTGTTATATGCTGGCCAATCCAGTGTGGGGATTCTGGATGGACCGTGCTGGCTTGTGGATGACAACACTCATCGCTGTTCTGGTATGGTCGTTGGCTTCGGGGAGTCATGGCCTGATGGTTGGCTTTGCTGGTATGTGCCTGGCTAGAGGCGTGCTGGGGTTTGGCGAGGGAGCAACCTTTCCAGCGGGACTGAAGACCGTTTCGGAGACATTGCCGGAGGAGAAGCGCTCGTTCGGGTTGGGAATCGCTTATAGCGGCGGCTCTTTGGGAGCTGCGATTACGCCGCTAATCATTACTCCGATTGCGGTGCGGTGGGGATGGCGTGCAGCTTTTGCTGTTACGGCTGTATTTGGAATGGCATGGATCGTTCTGTGGGTCATGCTGAAGGTCTGCGGGCTGTATGGAGTTTCTCAAGGGCCTCGTGAGCGTGACGTAACGTTGACGCGGGAGGTTGGTCAGTCCAGATGGAGCCGTGATCTGTTTGCTGCGGCTGCTGTTTATGGTTTGGGAGCCGCGCCTCTCGCTTTCGGTCTCTATGCCGCGCCGCTTTACCTTACCCGCGTTTTGCATCTCGGACAGTCTTTATTAGGACATCTTTTGTGGCTACCTCCCGCGGGATGGGAAGCGGGATATCTCCTCTTCGGGCGGTGGGCTGATTGGCTGCGCAGGCGCGATGCTATGCGCGCAGGGACAATCAGACGAAGGCCCCAGCGCGTCTTCTTCCTTCTTGCTCTGGTCAGCACCCCCATCGTGTTTACGCAGAGCCTGACCCAAAGTGCATTTCCTGTTGGGTTGACGATGGGGTTGTTTTTCTTTGAGATGTTCGTTGCAGGCGGCTTTGTGGTCTTTGCTCTGTCGGATGGCATGGCTGTGCTGCCAAAGCAAAACTCGGCTTTTCTTGCGGGAATATGTATCTCGGCCTGGGCACTTGTTACGGGTGTCCTGATGCCTGTGATCGGGCACTTGTTCGATCGCGGGCGCTACTCCTCTGCGCTTTGGATGATTGCTTGCTTGCCAATGTTGGGGGTGCTGCTTTGGCAGATATTGCGCTCACGCGATTTAGATTCCTCATCCTACTGAGGCTCAGAATGTTAGCGGGGATACGGCACCCCGTTTTTGTAGAGATTTCCAGTGTTTTCAGCGATATTCGCGCTGTCTGAACCACACAAAAGTGTTACAAAGGCGCACTGATGGTGCGTTGACTTTGATTTCAGGTGCCCGTAACTTTCCCAAAAGAGGACACCATGAAGAAATTATTCCTGATTCTCGGTTTCACTATCTTCCTTTCGGCAGCCCTCCCGCTCCACGCCCAGGGTGGAGAGATCACGACCGGGGACTGCACAGACTCCCCCGAAAACCCAACCGTCATCCTTGCCTTAGTTGGTTCGGCTGGCGCATTTCTCGCATCGGCGCGTTCTCGTATGAAAGCTCGCCGTGATTCTTCCAACGAAACGAACGGGTAATTTTTCGCTTCCCGTCCTTACCCACCCATCATTTTCGAAGAGATTGGCATGTCTACCATCCCGGCGACCGACCTTCGCCCACATCTATCGTCATGGGCTCGGCGGCTTTCGCCACCCCAGGCCGCAGGGCTCGCGGCAACTCTTGCCGTTGTCGGGCTTTGCAGTATCCGGTCGACGGTAGCGTTTCTGTGGTACATCTGGACCACGGACGCACTGAAGTCCATTGGAATGCTGATTCCGTTGGTCAGTCTTGTTCTGATTATGCGGGTATGGCGATCGATGGACTGGGAGATGGATGGCAGCTGGTGGGGATTGGCGATTCTGGCGGTCACGATCGCAGCGGTCCATCTTCGTGACCAAGCCATTCTCATTTTCGTTCTTTCGCCGCGATGGAATATCTATATTCCTCCATACTCACTGGTTGTGTTTGGATACACGTCGGGAGTCGTGCTTCTCTTCGGAGGCACAAAACTCTATCGTGCGGCACTGTTTCCTATTGTTTTAACGTGGTTCGTTAATCCGATTCCACATGTCTTCAACATCTTTGTCGATTTGCCGCTGCAGCGCGTCTCAGCGCATGTTGCCCGGGCATTCGCGATGGCATTGGGACAGCCGTTAACGCCCGATCAGATGCGATTGATGTTTACGCCGAATTTTGGAATGTTCATCGCTCCGGGTTGCAATGGCATTCGCGGTGCTGTAACCATGGGATTTGTTGCAGTTGTTACGGGCTATATCTATCGCTTCCGTTGGCAGGCGCATGCTCTGGTGGTGGCCGGTGCTGTGTTGCTGGGATACGTCTTCAACTTTGCCCGCTTGTGCCTACTGGTTCTCTATTACATCGTTGCCCTGCATGTGCCGCGGCTGCAGAATAGAGCCAAGCTGGCCGACTACATTATCGGTGCATGCCTGTTTTTGATAGCGACGCAATTGTTGTTCTATGCAATTCGCCGCCTTCGCGGACAAGCCATGCAAGAGAAGCGCGAAGCTGTAGTTCTGGGTGAACGAAAACAAGATGTTTTTCTTTCACTCGATCTTCGTCTTGCTGTGATGGCTGTCATCGCTTTTTTGGGATGCTTCGGTACAGTACGTGCCATCGCGCATGAGGTCGGCAGCGATCCATCGCAAACTCGCACCAGCCCAACCTCTGCAGGGGTGTTTCCGGAGCATGTCGGCAACTACTCCCTTGTGCGTACGTGGAACGAAAATCTGGTGAGTGGCCCACTGCTCTTTCATTGGGGAGAATACGCTCCCGATGGAGGAGGAACCCATATCTCGCTTGGTGTTTCCCCCGTGCTTGGATCGCACGATACGCTGATCTGTCATTCAGCGCGTGGGGAAGATCCTCTGTGGCGTGACCAGCTGAATGTAACTATGGCGCATAAGAACTTGATAGGGTTCAGCGCATCGCTTTATAACAACGGAGCCGTGCAGTATCTCGAAATGACCACGATATGCAGCGGTTCCCACTGTGGTGAATATTCAAGCGATCGCAAGCATTTTGGTTTTGTCTACAGCAAGCCGGATCCGCAGGCACTGTTTTCGCAAGATCCACAGCGTCCTATCCCTATACTTCTGAAGGCAGAGACTCTGGATACACGGTTATTACCTGAGGTTGCTGAGAAGCAGCTCAGCGAGGATATGCGCTCTTTCCTGGGACAGGCCGATATGGATGTTTTCGTGAAGCCTTACAGGAGCAGATAACGACACTGTATTATTCGTATAAACGCATGAAGTTTACCTCCCGTGTCTTTGCTCCCCTGGTTTGTGCTGCTGCAAGTGGCCTAGTGTTTCTCTCCGGATGTGGATCGGGAGGAACTGTTTCTACTCCGCCAATACCTCCTACGACGACGTCTGTGTTAATTTCGGGCAAGGTGCTGGCCGGGTCGCAGCCTATTGTTGGAGCGAGTGTTCAGGTGTATTCGGCCGGGGCGTCGGGGAATGGCTCTGGTGCGACCCCTCTCTTATTGCTTCCTGTCACCACAGACGCGAGCGGCGCTTTTGCCATCACATCGGGGCTTAGCTGCTCCTCTGCTGCTCCGATGGTGTATCTGATTGCTCGGGGCGGAAAGGTTGGAAGCGCTGCTGCAAATTCTTCGATTGCTTTAGCTACGGCGGTCGGCAATTGCAACCAGCTTTCGACGACTGCGACGACTTCATTTACCGTCAACGAAGTTACGACGGTTTCTTTTGCATGGGCACTGTCACAGTTTCTCAACCCAGGCGGCAGCATCGGCGCGACGTCGACCAATGCAGTGGGTCTGGCAAATGCTTTTGCTACGGCGGCCAATCTTGCCGATCCAGTTCAGGGAAAGTCTCCGGGGTCAAGTTTTCCTGCTACAGGAAGGTCTCCTGCGTCGAAGATCAATGCATTGGCCAATCTGCTCAACACGTGCGTTTCATCGGCTAATGCGAATAGCTGTAGTGCCTTATTTAGCGCCACGGCTCCGGCAAACGCCGCTGCTCCGTCGGACACGCTCGACGCAGCTCTGCGTCTAGCGCGTAGCCCAGGACAGAACGTTGCTGCCCTCTATACGCAATCGATCTCAAGTACCGCATACTCGCCGGTGATTCCGAAAGCTCCTTCGGACTGGACGATCTCGATCAGCTACGGCGGCGCCGGCATGAATATGCCGACTGGAATTGGTGTCGATAGCAAGGGCAATGTGTGGGTCGCGAGCCTCAATGGGGCGGCTTCCAAATTTACGCCGACAGGCTCGCCCGTATTTTCTTCGGGCATTACGGGGAACGGGCTGCAGACCTCTTTTGGGCTTGCAGTCGATGCTCAGGACAATGTTTGGATCCCCAACGAAGCGAGTCCTTCGACAGTCAACGGTGGCAAGGGATCTGTAACGGTGCTGAGTTCGAGTGGGCAGGCTGTCTCAGGCGCCACGGGGTATATCTCAGGCGGTCTTAGTTATCCGATTGCTGTCGCGATCGATCCAAGTGGCTCGGCCTGGGTATTGAATTATTTCAACTCGACGGTCACTCTCCTTTCGAGCTCAGGCGCTCCACTTTCAGGTAAAGGTGGGTACTCTGCTCCATCGCTGGCCTTTGTTGTGTCGGTGGTTGCTGATGCAAACCACAATGCGTGGATTGGAAATCAAAACAACGAGTATGTAACGCAGTTGTCCGGCGACGGCTCGAAATCTTCAGGGGTGGCGTGCTGTAGTGGGCCGCAGGGACTCGCTATCGACCAGCGTGGTTATATTTGGGCCGCAAATTTTTATGGAGATAGCGTCAGCCAAATTTCGCCTTCGGGGTCGATCATGTCTCCCCAGAGCGGATATAGCGGTGGCGGTATCTTTCATCCGCAGGGGATTGCTGTCGATGGTGCCGGAGCAATCTGGGTGATGAACTTGCGCAATGCACCAGGCAGTGTGAATCCCACATTGGCGCAGATGGCTGGCTCCAATGCCTCCGCGCCAGGCAGTATTTTGTCATCTGCCACGGGATGGCTGGCGGATGCTAATCTCGTGCAGCCCTATGCTCTTGCTATCGATGCAAGCGGCAATCTATGGATAACAAATTTCACCAACGACGCAACGTATGCCAATAGCAACTCTATCGTTGAGGTGGTGGGAATGGCGGTGCCGGTGAAGACTCCTGTCATTGGACCACCTCAGGTTCCCTAAGAGGCTCCGCATCCTTTGGACCTTCTGCGATATCTAATAAAAGTCGCGATTCGCAGATGGGAGCCAAGTGTTATGGGTCGAAGTTTTGCACGTCTCGCCTTTACGCCTTTCGTTCAAAAACAGCAGATCGCACATGGTAGCCGCTCGCTGTATCAGCGCACTGAACAGATGGGGCGCATTGACGACGTCTTCACGGAGATGGAACGTCACTTTATTGCCTCACGCGATTCCTTCTATATCTCAACTGTGAGTGAGACCGGCTGGCCTTACATTCAGCATCGCGGCGGTGAGCCTGGATTTTTGCGGGTGATCGATGAAAGAACAATTGGCTTCGCGGACTATCGCGGCAACAAGCAATACATCACTCAGGGCAATATAAACCATGATAATCGTGTAGCACTTTTCCTGATGGATTACCCGACGCAAAGCCGGCTTAAGATACTAGGCCGCACTTCTGTGCATGAAGGTCCAGAAGCGCAGAAGATGATAGCTGAGCTTAGCGAGAAACGTGTGCAAAGCATAGTCGAGCGTGTGGTTGTCATTCATGTTGAGGCGTTCGACTGGAACTGTCAGCAACACATCACGCCACGTTATACCGAAGATCAGATCGCACGGGTGACGGCACCCCTTCGGCAACGCGTGATCGATTTAGAGGTTGAGAATCAACGCTTGCGCGATGAAGTAAATGCATACATGACGAAGCACTCTACGAAAATCTGAACCGTTACATCATACGGAAGCGTTCGCGCATGAGTCGCTGAAAGCGCGGTTTCCAGATCAGGTCGTAAGCAAGTTCCTTGCCAGGAAACATCGCAAGCGCCGCTTTGCGTGAATCGGCAACCATCTGCGAGGCTTCATCAATACTCAGTGTTGTGTCCTGGGCTATGGTCTGCATCACCATGTTCATCATCATCTGCATGCGGCGAATTAACTTTCGTTCCTCCGCAATCTCCTGAGGTGATGGTGGGACTGCCTTTTCGTCAAAATAGTTAGCGTCTTGCCTGTGATCCATGAGCCTTTGTCCTCCGCTGGTTTCACCTTACTCCGGTCGATAGTTTGTAGCGAGAAAATTTCGCAGGTGCCATCATGCAAGGTTCCTCGCAGTACGTGCAGTTGCGAGATCTCTGATGGCTGTAGTGGAGGTGGTATTTAGGGTAATACCGGTGTAGCTTGAATGCTTCCGTCACGATCCAGCAGGAATGTCGTCAATCCAAATTCGTCGGTTCGAAAGAGCTTTGTACCGTTATCTGCTATGCGTTGAATCACTTCGCCACGAGGGTGGCCAAATGTGTTGTTTTTTCCGACAGAGATGACCGCATCCTTCGGCTTTAGCGCAGTGAAAAATGCCTGAGTTGTAGACGATTTGCTGCCATGATGCCCAACCTTCAATAGCGTTACCGGCTCGAGTCCTCGAGACAACATATTCTCTTCGCTGAGTGCTTCGGCATCTCCCTCCAGCAGAACAGAAGAAAGCCCGTACTCGATGCGCAGAACAAGGGAATCGTTGTTGGAAGGCTGGAAGGCATTCTTGTACCCGGGTTCAGGAGCAAGAACTTTGACCTGCGTGCCTCCCCATAAAACATCGTCACCGGCGTACAGGTATCGTACTTGGACTCCGAGGTCGGCCGCCGCATGTATCAGAGCGCGGTAGGCATCCGAGTCGGGTGAGGCTGAAACCCACAGTTCGCGTGGATGAAAGTTGCGTATTACAGCTGCCATACCGCCCATGTGATCGCTATGTGCATGGCTAAGCACGAGTACATCCAGCTGTCGAATTTGACGAGACCAAAGATACGGAGAGACGACCTGATCGCCAATGTCAAAGTTGCTGACTGTTGCGGCCGCTTCATTCAGGCCTCCGACTGGGCCTCCGGCATCAACCAAGGCTGTGTGGCCATCCGGGCTCACAACAAGAAGGGAATCGCCCTGACCAACATCAATCGCCGTGATCTCAAGCTTGTTTGCTGTGGTGTTAGCACGTTCAGGCCACAGTACAAGCAGTGTGCCTAGCGGTAACGCCAAAACGGCAATCCGCGCCAGAATGGATGCACGTCGTATCGCCCACATGCAAAATATCCAGATGAGAAATGCAAGCAGGGCTACCCACCATGCTGGTCCTGGGACTCTTAGATCGGCCGCATGGAAATGGCTTACGTTTGCGATGATTTGTTGAATGCAGTGCAGCAGAGCAGCAGTTGCTGCTGAAGGGGGCATCGCCAAGATAGGAGAGATGAGGGAGAAGAGGAATGTAACGATCGCGAGTGGCGCGAGTAGTCCAATAACAGGGATGGTCAACATGTTCGCGGGTAAGGCGAAGATCGTAGCGCGATGAAAGTAGAGAGCCATAGGCAAGGCCATGACAAGCTCTGCGACGAATCCTATCAGCGCCAGCTCGGAGATCCACAGTGCACTGCGTATCAGGAAGATAGGCAATCGGGATATCCAGCTGCCAAAGACCTCGGCCAGTTCTTCGTCCCAAAGCCGCAACATCACGCGGAACTGTGTAATTCTTGGAGGAAGCACAGGGTCGAGCCAAAGCTGATTGAGCTTACGTGAGGCTTTAGCCCAGGGAAGAAAGCTGCGCTCGCCCATAGGGACTGCAATGCCCGCGATCGCGAAGATCGCAAGAAACGTCATCTGAAAGCTGGCCTCGTAGAGGCTTGCAGGATTCCATACAAGCTCGGCCAGGGCAGCTGCACCCAGCGCATTCAAGACACTGCGTTCACGCGCGATCAGACGTGCGATCAGGAAGACTGCAGTCATAAATAAAGCTCTTTGTACAGGAGCTCCAAAGCCGGTCAGAAAAGCATAGGCAGCCATCGTGGGTAATGTGATAAAAGTCGCCACCCATTCGGAGACGCGCAGCCTCCTGAGAGTCCAAAGAACAAGTCCGGCGAGGAGAGCGACGTGCATTCCCGATACGACGAAGAGATGGAAGGAGCCTGTTCGCTCGAAGCCGACACGAAGCGAATGATTCAAGCGTGTTCGATCACCAAAAAGCATCGCATTGAGCATGCCCGCGTCATCTTCGGTCAGTCTGAATAGACTAGGCATTCGCCGGTTGACTTTCGATTCCACGAACGTGAGCATCTTTTCCGAAGCCCAGCTTTGCGCGGCAAACAAGCGACACTTCGCGCTGATGGATGTGTTGGATAGAACACGAATTTTTGCAACGCGGGCAGTTGTATGGACGCTGATGCCTTGCGCAAGAAGATAGTCGGCATATTGCCATGCGCCGGGGTCGCGGTAACGAAGGGGTGTTCTGAGCCGGAGTGGGGCCTCGATGACATCGCCACACGTAAGGTCAGGTAGATGGCCATCCTGAGAGAGCACCGTCGTTCGCACTCCCCCGGCGACAGGTACCATGCGAGAGACATCAGGTGTGACCTCTTCCATTGCATCGACGGCGATATCGACCGAAAGACCGGCCAGAGCTTCAGGCTCGCGCTCGATCCACCAGGCAGGATCGTTGTCCTGGTCGAACGGTTTGTTTTGGAGGGGAAGCTTTCGTACGCGAACAACATGCCCGCGAACCATCCGGCTCAGGCCATCTGCATACTGTACTAATTCGCGTTGAGCCGGGGGAGCCGGCTGAAACTGCCAGCTTAAGGCACCTGCGGTTACCCATAATGCTGCGACGGGGAATATTGCGAATCGTGATGACCAGCGCCACGCGAAAAAAGTAATCGTAGTAAGCAGCAGGATCGCGACTACGAAAAGAAGAGCCGGGACCAAGTTTCGCGCCATGGCAATGCCCAAGGCAAACCAACACGCAGCCGCGAGCAACGGCATTCTGCGAAACTTCAACGGCTCCAGAGTGATGGCCTTGTACTGCTCTGCGTGGCCCGTCAGATAGGACTCCCCTGCTAACTACTGCTTGATGGCGTCATGGCGAAGTATTGCCACAGTCTCCTGATGGAACGTCTGCGGAAACATGTCGACCATGTGTAACTGATGAATCCTGTAGCCGGAGTCTACCATTACCTTCAAGTCACGGCCCAGAGTGACCGGATCGCAGGAGACATAAACGATCTCTCCGGGGCGAATGCGCGCAAGCAGAGAACAAGCCTCCATGCCAACACCTGCCCGCGGGGGGTCCATCACGACCAGATCTGGGCGATCTCGCTCGAGCGCTGCCTGACGGAGAAAATCGACGGTAGTCGCTTCAATGGCACGACGGCCCTTGCCACGAAAACTCCGCAACAGATCGCCTCCTGAAGCTTCCACGGCTACTACTTCTGAAAAGCTTTTCGCAAGAGCTCGTGAAAAAAGACCAACCCCGGCATAAAGATCCCATGCGAGTGCTCCTTGACGATGCGCTGTCACCAGCGTGACCAGATCTTCGATCAAGAAGCGGTTGACCTGAAAGAAGGAGCCACGGCTTACCCAGTAGCGCTCCTCGCCGACGCTGCAATTGAGGCCATCTGCACCCCAAAATGCTCCGGGCCGCACGCGCTGCGCCTTTCTGTTGCGGTTCTCGCGTTCGATAATGGCAATGCCGACACCTTTTAGCTCCGGGAGCTTCGCCTGAAGTTTGCCACAAAATGTCTCGAATGAAGGCGCAGGCTGGCGTCGAAGAAAAAGCATCATCTGCAACGCACTCTGATCCGATGTCGTAAAAAACTCTACCTCTTCTGCCGCGCGAAGCCATACGGGAGAGGTTTCATCGACAGAGAGCAGCGCTTCCGCAGCACGCCATAAAAGCGGCGCAGCGATAAGACACATCTGTATTGGCAAGAATTCTGAGGAGCCGCGACGAAGATAACCTACACGGAATTTCCCGTCCACCTCGACGATACGCAGGCGTATGCGGTTTCTGTAGGCCCACGGCTCTGCCGCCAGAGTGCTGATTTCAGGAATGGATGAAAGGCCGGAACGGGTTAGCGTCTCCAGCAGGATATCCCGCTTGATGCGCAGCTGTGTTTCATAGAAGGCCTGCTGGTAGTGGCATCCACCACAGACGCCAAAATGAAGGCATCCAGGCTCGATTCGGTCAGGTGATGGTTCTAAGACACGTAAGAGTGCTGCTTCAGAAAAATTACTTTTCCGTTCGTCCAGAGAGGCTTCGGCCAGCTCGCCCGGCAAAGTAAATGGGACGAAGACTGCGTCGCCCTCGTCTGTGTGAGCGAGACCACTTCCTCCATAGATCACTTTTTCGATATGCAGCTTTATCGCCATGGCTAATCCAGCCTCATATAAAAGAGGCTCAGGCGGGGAAGATGATGAGCTTCCAATAATCGCTTCTGCAGGAACTGTTGCTGTACCTGCTTAATCTGGACCGCCTGCATCTTTCCTCGATACGGCGCCAACTCGCGCGCTGCCTGATCGCGTAGCGCGGTCAACTTGTCTTCTTCGGTTGCCGTGAGCAAACCCGCGAATAGCTTTTCTTCCAGTACCGTGAGTGTCCGATCGAGCTCTTCAAGAAAAGAGTTTGCTGGTTCTGCGCGCAGAGCCGATGCCAGAGAACGCAACCTGGTTACGCTCTCCAGAGCGACTGTATCTGCAGGCACAGGTAGCTGAGCAGCCTCAATGGAGTTCGCATTGTCCTCAAGATAGGAAGCGATGCGCTCGGTCTCGAATCCACTTTCTGATGTCGCTGCGTCTTCGGCAGGAGCAGCACCGATGGCGGCCTCCATCGCTTGTTCTGTGGCCTCCATTACGCTTTGAGCGCACCATGCCAGTCCGTTCACTTTGCGCGTTGTGCGGGGGGAACGTCGTATCTTTTCGTCATATTTATCGAATGCGGTATCGATTCCACGGAGCACAGCCTCCAGGGGAATCCCCGCTTCGCGCCATGTTTCGATCAGTGCCCAATCCAGAGTAGACAACATTAGCAGCGAGCCTCGTCGCTGCTGGAAACGTTCTTCGATCTCAGTGAAGTAATTAAAATAATTCCGCATTGCTTGTTCAGCATAGAGCCTTAGGAGCTATGCCGCTTATTCCTGACAAGGCTTCGTTCGTAGATGATTCGGAGCCCGTTCAGCGTCAACATCTCATCCACGGCGGCGATGTACTTCGATCCGCCAGCAATTAATTTGGCGAGTCCTCCGGTGGCGATCGTCTTCGTGTCAGGCCCCAGCTCCGCGATCATACGTTCGAGAATGCCATCCACGAGACCGATATAGCCGTAGTAAAGGCCTATCTGGAGGTTGTCGACCGTATTGGTTCCAACGACTTTGGCAGGCTTTTTGATGTCGATGCGAGGCAGCCGCGCAGCGCGCGAAAATAAGGCTCCTGCAGAGATGCCGAGCCCGGGAGCAATAGCTCCGCCGAGGAACTCGCCTTTTTTCGAGACGACATCGAAGGTTGTTGCTGTGCCCATGTCTACCACGATGGCCGGTCCGCCGAACTCTTCGTATGCTGCCACGCAGTTCACGATGCGATCAGCGCCCACTTCAGTAGGATTGTCGGTTAGTATCGGCAGGCCGGTCTTGACTCCCGGCTCTATAAAGAGCGGCTTCGCTTTGAAGTAGACCTCGCATGCCTTGCGCAGCATGGAATCGAGCGGAGGTACGACGGACGAGACGGCAACTCCTGTGACTACGTCGCTCTTCAGGCCGCGTAATGTGAAGAGATCCTGCAACAAAATGCCGAATTCATCGACAGTCTGATCGGTCGGTGTTGTGATGCGCCAATCGGCGATTACCTTGGGCTTGCCGTTATTTAGATCGAATAGTCCAAAGACTGCGTTTGTATTGCCTACATCGAGTGCCAGTAGCATCTTCGCTCTCCCGCCTCGCTCCTGCTGTTAGATCTCGCGCACGCCGCCCGAGAGCACCGTGCGTCGTTGGCCGTCGTCGCAGTTCACTTCAAGGAAACCACGTGCGTTCAAGCCGTCCGTCACGCCAGTATATCCACCAGCCTCATCGACGCGCACATGTTTCCCGCGAACCCAGGTGGAGGCCTCGGCGAATCTGGCGTATAGCCCAGGACCGTTGTCTGTACCTTGCCAGCCGCGCACCAGCAAAGCCATCTCGTCTTCGATCTGCCTCAGCAAGGCGACGAGCAGTTCCTCGCGTGAGACTTTATTGCCCGTTTCAATCCGAAGCGATGTCGCCTGTGAAGCCAGTTCTGGCGGAAACGCGGCATGGTTCAGGTTGATGCCAACCCCGATCACGGCGTAGCGCAGCATCGCAGGGCGGCCGGCTTGTTCAGGCGCAATCGCCGTCTCGACCAGGATGCCTCCGCACTTTTTTGACCCGATTAACAGATCGTTCGGCCATCGGATATCGATCTCCAATCCCGTAACTTCAGCGATTGCAGACTTCGCCGCAAGTCCGGTAGCGAGAGATATGGGAAGAGCATCGCGGGCAGGTATTGGAGGCTTGACCAGAGCGCTCACATAGAGCCCACTGCCCGCTGCAGAATGCCAGTTATGATTTCCGCGTCCTCTTCCCGCGGTCTGCTCGTCGGCAATCCACACGCCCTCATCTGCACCAGCCTGCGCCGCTTCAAGTGCAAGTGTGTTGGTTGATCCTACCGAATCAAAGTGCCGGATGCGGGTTCCGAATCGTGTATCGGTAAGGCCTCTTACGATTGCTTCCAGATCGAATGCCATTTGCTGTTAGTACACATCTGCAGTGATACGCATGCTCAGATCGACCGCGATTGCGGAATGCGTCAGCGCGCCTACGGAGACGAAGTCCACTCCGGCCAGTGCATACTTGCGTACTGTCTTCAGGTTCATGTTGCCTGAGGCTTCGATCGGCACGCCAGGCAACGCCGAGCGAATCTGCTTAACGGCCTTCTTCACCTGCGCCGGCGTCATATTGTCCAGCAAAATCGATTCCGCACCACCAGCGATTGCCTGCTCAAGCTCGGTTTGCGTGCGCACTTCAACCTGCACCGTCTGTCCGCCCTTGCGGCCTTTCAGTGCCTTCTCCAACACCTGGGGCAGGCCGCCGCCAAGCGAGATGTGATTGTTCTTGATGAGGATGCCATCCTGCAAGTCGAGCCGATGATTTACGCCTCCGCCGCAGCTGACCGCATATTTATCCAGCATGCGAAGGCCGGGAATCGTTTTGCGCGTATCCAGCACTTTAGTCTTCGTTTTGGCTACGGCCATCACGAACTGGTTGGTCAGCGTAGCGATGCCGCACATGCGCTGCATCAGATTCAGAATCACGCGTTCGGTCGAGAGCAGTGCCGCAGCATTGTGGCGAATCACCGCAAGCGGCTGGCCCGCGCGCACTTTGACGCCATCGAAGATCTCCGGATGGCTGACGACCTCGAAGCGGCCCATCGACTGGCTGCTCATCTTCGAAAAGATGTCCAGAAAAACAGGGATGCACCCCAGGCCAGATACGACGCACGCCTGCTTCGCGATGATCGTTCCCGAAGCGCGCAGCTTCGGGTCAATCGTCAGTGCCGTGGTGATGTCATTCGCCGCCTTGTCTTCAGCAAGTGCGCCTTCGAGGAGAGTCCGTATCCGTTTGCTCTTCCAGTCCATACCTCAATCCTAAACCTGCTGATATCTACTGCGTCAGGCCGAAGGTAATGCCTCCAGCGCTGCAAGTGCCTTGTCGCGAAGCATGATTGTCTCGGCTGCCTGCTTCCTTAGCCCTTCGACGATATGTGCGGGAGCCTTTGCCATGAAGGTCTCGTTTCCGAGCTGCTTCTTGGCTGCAGACAGGCCCTTGTCGAGCTTGGCGAGTTCTTTCGTCAGGCGATCGCGCTCGGCTGCTACGTCGATCTGCCGTTCGTAGATAATCGCTACGTCAAAGCTCGTTGTGGATCGCGCGTTACCGCCTGAAAGGGCTGCGACAGAGAACTCAACCTCCGACACGCGCGCCATCCGTAACAGCATGTCACGATTGGCGTCGACAAGAGCGACAACACGGCTCTCTGCATGCAGTTGGATGGGCGCCGCTTCCTTCTCCGGTACGCCCAACTCCTTGCGGAGTGCGCGAACAGTCACAATCAATTCCTGCAGCGTTGTCATGGCTGCAACCGAAGCCTCATCCGCTGCGAAATCTTCTGGCTGCGGATAACGCGTTAGCGCAATTGATTTCGCAGGCGCGTTACCTTCGTAGAGAGCATGCCAGAGCTCTTCTGTGAGGAACGGCATAAAGGGGCTCAGCAGGCGCAGCGCAGCCTCAAATGCAGCAACAAGAGAAGCCAGCGTCAAGGCTGTAATTGGATTGTGCTCGACACCTTCGCCGAACTCCAGTCGCAGCTTAACTAGTTCCAGATACCAGTCGCAGAACTCACCCCAGAAAAACTGATAGACAGCCGCTGCTGCTTCGTCGAAGCGATAATCGGTAAGCGCCTTATCCACTTCGCGCGTGACTGCGTGCAACCGGCCGAAGATCCATCGCGTTTCCAGCGGAGTCTCTGCGGGAAGCTCCGGCACAAGGCCGCTGGAGGGCATTGCTGCCTTATAGCCAGCTTCCTTCGCGCGGTCGATTTGCATAAAGAGGAAGCGCGCCGCATTCCATATCTTGTTGGCGAAGGCCCGATAGCCTTCGGTACGCGACTCGTTGAAGGCGATATCGGTGCCGGGAGAGGCCATGCTGGCCAGCGTGAATCGGACAGCATCCGTGCCATACTTCGTCACTACTTCGATGGGATCAATCACGTTGCCCTTGGTCTTCGACATCTTCTGCCGCTCGGCATCGCGCACCAGTGCATGAATGTAGACCTCGCGAAACGGGACGGCATCCTTCAGCGTGCGCTTCGAGCCATCAGGCATCGGTACATCGAGCATGAAGTGGCTGCCAAGCATCACCATTCTCGCTACCCAGAAGAAGAGGATGTCGAAGCCGGTGACCAGAAGCTCTGTCGGATAGAAGGCCGCAAGGTCGGGTGTCAGTCCGTTCGATCCCGCCTTGCCGGGCCAGCCAAACGCTGTGAAGGGAAGCAGGCCGCTGGAGAACCAGGTGTCGAGAACATCTGTCTCCTGCGCCAACTCGCTCGATCCGCACTTGCCGCATGCGCTCGGTGTGTCGCGAGCCACCGTAATTTCCGCACATTTTGCGCAGTGCCATGCGGGAATGCGATGCCCCCACCACAACTGCCGCGAGATGCACCAGTCGTGGATGTTCTTCATCCACTCCTCGTAGGTCTTGCGGTACTGATCCGGCGTAAAGTGGATGTATCCTTTGTCCACCGCTTCAATCGCCCTGTCGGCAAGGGGTTGAATCTTAATGAACCACTGCTGCGAGAGCCGCGGCTCGATGACCACGCCGGTGCGCTGGCTCAGGCCAATCGAAAGCGTATGGTCTTTCACGTCGACTAGAAGTTCCTGCGCACGCAGGTCCTCGATAATCTTTTCACGCGCCGCATACCGCTCCATGCCATTGTAAGGTGAGCCGGGCAGCGCAACGTTGGCCATCTCATCCAGGATGGAGAGGTTTGGCAGGCCATGCCGCTGTCCAATGGCAAAGTCATTTGGATCGTGTGCCGGTGTAACCTTCACGGCGCCCGTGCCGAACTCCGGTTTGGCCCAATCGTCGGCCAGGATCGGAATCTCTCGCTCGGGACCTCCGTTGACGCCGCTCAGTGGCAGCTTCACCAGTTTGCCGATGACTGCCGTGTAGCGCTCGTCTGTCGGATTGACGGCAACTGCGACGTCGCCGAGCATTGTCTCCGGACGCGTCGTGGCAACAACGATCGAACCGGTGCCATCAGCTAGCGGATAGCGCACATGGTAGATCTTGCCGACGCGCTCTTCGTGCTCCACTTCAAGATCGGAGACGGCTGTTTGAATCGCAGGATCCCAGTTGACGATGTAGGCTCCGCGATAGATCAGTCCCTGCTCCCATAGCCGTACGAAGCACTCCTTCACGGCTACGCTCAGACGCTCGTCCATGGTGAAGTATTCGCGGCTCCAGTCGACGCTGGCGCCAAGCCGCCGCATCTGGTCGAGGATTGCGCCGCCATAAACACCCTTCCACTCCCATACGCGCTCGATGAAGGCATCGCGACCCAGGTCGCGACGGTTCTTACCTTTGGAGGCAAGCTGCCGCTCCACCATCATCTGCGTGGCGATGCCGGCGTGATCGGTCCCTGGCACCCAGACTGCGGTTTCGCCACGCATTCTGTGCCACCGCGTCAGGATGTCCATCTCCGTCTGGTTCAGCATATGACCCATGTGCAGCCGTCCGGTCACATTGGGTGGCGGCAGCAGCATGGTGAACTTCTTCGACTTATCGCTCGTATCCTCAGGCGTGGGGACGTCGAACAGGCGCTCCTGAACCCAGTATTTGGCCCAGCGCTCTTCAATAATGGATGGATCGTATGCTTTCGGCAGTTCGTGACTCATGTTCTTTAAGGGTAGCATCCATGCGGTAAATGCCAACGCTGTCACCGACTTCCGCTGCTTATATCGCTGGTATGCAGTTTGCAATTGCCCAGCGTTGCCGTTCCCCCGTAAACTCGCCCACGAGGTTCTAATGCCCAGCAAACTCGCGCGATTTGCCCTCCCCGCCACCATGCTGCTCTTCCTGACGATGCCTGCTCTGGCCAAAGGCTCGCATGGTGGGAATGATCGAGCAGCTTTCGGAACCACTATTGTCGTCCCTGAGGGCGCATCGGTTGGCGATGTCGCCTGTGCGTTCTGTTCGGTTGAGATTCACGGTCAGGTGATGGGAGATGTGGCCGTTTTCATGGGGTCGGTCAAAGTCGATTCAGGTCAATCGATTGGCGGCGACACCGCGATTGCTGGAGGCGACCTCAAGCTGGGGGACGGCTCAACCGTCAACGGTGACGTTGCCATTCTGGGAGGCGAGGCGAATCTTGCAGATGGGGCAGCTATTCATGGCTCCCGTTCGATCATTACGCCTCCGCTCGGCACGCTCATCTTGTGCTCGCCTCTGCTGTTTCTGGCGGGCATCATCTGGCTCATCGTCTACCTCGTCCGTCGAAGCCGTTACCGCTTTCCCATGTATCCGCAGGGACGTGGGATTCAAGGGCCGCCGCTTCGATAAGTGACAGAGGATAAAGTTCTTTTCCGGTTCGGGAACCAGCCGCCTCCCATGTACGTATCTGAATCTCATTGCAGGTGCAGGCAGTGCTGCGCCCGCAATCGCGTCAAATCTCTTTCTGGGAGCAGAGCTGTGGCCAACAGCGCAATCCGATTCCTGGGTCTTATGCTTCTCCTCGTGCTCCCGATTGCAGCTCATGCGCAGGGTGGATCGAGGATGTACTTCAATCAGGACATCTTCATTGCACAAGGCCAGCAGGCCCATAATGCGACCTGCCTCTTCTGCTCTGTCCAGGTGGAAGGCGACCTTACCGGGAACGTCTTCGTACTCTTCGGCAATCTGAACGTCACGGGCCGTGTTGACGGGCGCTCTACGGTAATCGGCGGCAACGCCGTGATCGATTCGCAGGCGAGGCTCGGGGGCAATGCATTGATCGTTGGCGGCAATGCCGTATATGAGCTGGATGAATCCATCTCCGGCAATGCCTGGGTCATCGGCGGACATCTCTCCCCGGTTGGAGGCAGGCGCGTTCACTCCTCGCACAGAATGTCGTTCAGCCCGCTTTTCTTTTCGTTGGCGGCGATTGTTGCGGTGCTTTTGCTCTCTGCGCTGTTTATTCCACGGCGGCGGTCGGAGACAGCATAGTTCTTCGTTGCTTGCAAAGCAGAAAGGCCCCGAAATCTCGGGGCCTTCTTTGTTCCACCTGCTTGGTGCTTGTTTTAGAAGGGGTTGATCTTCTTCAGACCCTTCTTCTTCTTATGCGTGCTCGAAGACTCATCGTCCTTGTCGAAGGCTGGCTTCGGCGTCTTCTTGCCATTCGCTGTCGTCTGTGGCTGGCCCTTTGCCTGCTCGCTGGCGACAACATCGTTCATCGCATCCGGAGCGGCTGCCGGCTTTTCAATCGGAGGAGGCGTTGCGGTGTTGGTCGGACCCACCGCCTTCAAACCACCAGTGGGGTCTGCGGCTGCCGGCTGCCTCGAAGCAGATCCGTTCGCACCGGGCGTCAGCACCTCAACACCCATCGAGTTTGCTCCGCCTGAAGCCGGAGCCGCGGAGCCGTTCGAGCTGGGAACGTTTGTCATCACGGCAGCACCACTCCCGGCATCGCCCGCGCCGGAGCTTGGGATGTCCTGCAACGCAAGCGGAGCAGCCGGTTGAGCTGGTGCCGCAGGAGCAGCAGCAGGCTGATCCGTTGCGGTGGTTGCTGGTGTTGCGCCAGCAGGCTGCGTTGCGGCAGCGGCTGCAGCCGGATTCATCGCGTCCTTGTAGTCCTGCATGATCTGCCTGGTGACCGTCGGCGCCAGCGTTGGGGAGGCGTCGGTCATCGGCGGCTCGCCGGAGTGCGCTGCCATCACCACGTCAGGCCGACGCAGAACCATCAGCATGGCTCGGCTCTGCAGACTGTATTGGCCACGGCTGTTCTCCATCGCTGCGCTCGCTGCTGCCTGATCTGGCGTCGGCGTTGGGATAGGGAGATTCATTGCGGCCAGGCGGTCACGTGCATCTTCAACGTGAGGCGAAGCCGAGTGCTCCAGCGCGACCTTGCGGTAAGCTGCTGCCGCGCGGTCGTCATAGATCTTCTCCAGCCGTGCTTTGGCGTCTTCAGGAAGCTGCTTCTGCGCACGCACGATGCGTGCTTCAGATTCATACGCATCGCCCAGAGCAACCAGCACATCGTCCATGTGGCTGAACTGCGGATAGGTATCGGCAACCGTCTGGTAGCGGGCAATCGTGGCAGGCCAGTTTTCGCGTGAAGCATAGTACGAAGCGATGTCGGCTTCGCGTGTCGCCAGCACTTCCTGCACTTCGCGCAGCCGCTGCTTGGCCTGCGGAACCAGCGTTGAATCCGGGAACTGCTGCAGCATCAGGCGGTACTCTTCCTGCGCATGCAGGGCTTTGGAGTAATCGCGGTCCGGCTTGTCCATCTGCCGGAAGTAAATGTCGCCGACGCGCATCTGAGCTTCAGCGGCCTCAGGAGCATTGGGGAAGAAGGTGATGAAGTCCTTGTACTCCTGCTCAGCCTGGGTCAGCGCTGCGCTGCCGCCTTCGCGATACCAGCTGTCGGCGATGGCAAGCTTGGCCTTCATCTGATACTGCGAATCGGGATAGGTATTCAGCAGCGTCTGAAGATCGAGACGCGCGACATCGAAGTGTCCCTTTTTGGTCGCAGCCAAAGCCTTGTCGTAGAGAATGCGGTCAGGAAGCTTGGCATCGGCAGCCGCGACAGCGTCGTTCTTCTTATCTGCCTGCATCCGCTTCCTGGTGTCCTTGGATTGGACGACCTTGTCTTCCTTCTTTTTGTCTTTCTTCGACGTCGTCGTCGAGAGCGTTACCGTCTGCTGCGGTTGCCCGTTTGCGTCGGTCGTCGTCTGGGTTGAGCCCGTCACCTGCGCGCCTGCGGAGGTGACAATGAGTGCTGCTACGGCTACAGCGGCCAGAGTGCCAGCCCTGAGACTTGGGAAGAAAGAACGGCGATGATTCATCGACTGTTAAACCTCAAATCCGCCCCGGCGCCAAAGGCACTCGCAAGGCTCCCTTTATTTTAGACTTTCCTGCCCGGCTTGTCCGGTGCCGCTGCATTGGCCAGTTTCAATAACTTACGGGCGTTTTGTTCGGTCTTGCCTCGACCGAAGACGGCCGATCCTGCCACTAACATCTCCGCTCCTGCTTCGACGACCTGAGCGACGGTATCGTGAGCAATGCCGCCGTCCACCTCGATGCGGAAGTTCAGGCCCATCATCTCTCTCAACTCGGCAAGATACGAGATCTTGCCCAGAGCCAGCGGGAGAAACTTCTGGCCACCGAAGCCCGGATTGACGCTCATCACCAGTACATAGTGAACCATCGGCAGCACTTCAATCAGGGTGTCGACCGGAGTCGCTGGATTGATGACGACACCGGGGAGCATCCCGTGGTCGGTGATCAACTGCAGGGTGCGGTGCAGGTGTGGGCAGGTCTCCTGATGCACACTCAACAGATCGGCTCCAGCCTCGGCGAAAGCTGGAATAAACTCGTCCGGGTTCTCGACCATCAGGTGGCAGTCGAGCGGCAGGTTCGTCACCGGCCGGAGCGCCTGTACCATCGGTGGCCCGAAGGTGATGTTCGGGACAAAGTGGCCGTCCATCACGTCGACGTGGACGATACTGCCGCCGCCGCGCTCTGCTGCTTTTACTTCGTCGGCGAGATGAGCAAAGTCCGAGGCCAGGATCGAGAATGCCAGTTCTATCAAGGTGTGCTCCTTGCCCTTCAGTCTACCAGTGCAGGGTTAGTGTTCTGGTAGCTTGGCAGGTCCTATGACTGGAACCACCCGCTGGACATCGGGGCGACCTTCATGCAGGACGCGCGTCTTCACATCCTTCGCAATTTTCTTCGCCGCATCACGGTCGACATCAGCTATTTGCCTGGGATTACCAAGCACGGCACGCGCCGTGCCGTTCAGGATGCGGCGGATCGGCCACGATCCATCAGCGTTCGGCAGAAAGATTTCGCCGGTGCGCTGTTTCTCCGGACGGTAATACCAGCGGCGCAGCAGCGACAGGTGATCGCTGAGCATCGCCACGTCGTTTGATGGTTTCGCCGCAGTTTCCAGCTTCTCCAGCACAACCTTTGCGCGGGCCTCAGGAGAGTTTGCAGTGTCCACCACTTCGCCTTCGAGAGGCACCGCCTGCAGCATCAACGGTTGCGCAAAGAGTGAGCTGCCTACGCTGGTTTGTTCTTTCACAGCTCGTATGCCGAGCGTCGAAAGGCGCTCAGGACCGATAAGACAACCTCCTTCAAGCAGGAAGATTGCGGCGTCGGCAGCATCCCGGCTTTCATTGTTCTCTGCAGCCTTCTGCACGATGACAGCGCGAACCTGCGGAATGGGACGAACGATCTCGTCGGCGAGAGAAGCCGCAGTTTTGACCTTCTGATACTGCTCATGCAACTCGGAGGCGCGTTCGAACTCCATTTCCTCAGAGGCGCGTTCGCGATCGGCCGCGATCTGCGAAAGCATGGATTCGCCGCGTGTGTCGAAGAAGGCTTTTATGGCGGCGGCCTCTGCAGCGTACTGCTCATGTGTACAAGCCTGCTTGCATGGCTCGATGCACTTCTTCATCTCGCCGTAGACGCAGCCCGGATGCTCAGGATACGGTTGCAGGTCTTCGTGGCAGCGACGCAGTTTGAAGAGATCGAGTACAGCATCGCAGTATCGCTCAGCCGCTGCGCGTGAGGGGAAAGGCCCGTACATCTCGGCGAGTCCTCGTTTGGAGAGACGGTTGGTGGCGTAGACGCGCGGGAATTCATTTTCCATCGTCATGCGCAGCACCGTCGGTGTGCGCAGGCGCAGACGGCGTCGCGCTTCTGGGTAGCCGAAGATGCTGGCTGCGGCATGGTAGAGCGTCAGCGAGGATTCGAACTCGGAGCCTGTAACGGTGTACTCGATGCGCGCGACGCGGTCGCGCAGGTTCAGACGCTTCGACTGCGACTCAGGCGGGGCTAACAGCCGCTTCATGCGCCGACGGATGTCGGCTGCCCGCGTCAGATAGGGTTCGGAGTTTGCCTGCTCGCCATAAAGGGCAAAGACGCCGGGAAGCGCTGGAATGCTGCGCAGGATCGCATCGGCCTGCTCGGGGTGAAATGCTGTTGTTGCGTCGAACTGGAAAGGCATCGTCATTGCAAGTCTAGAACGCTTCTCAAGGGAGCATGACATTCGTCCTGTACGGAATCAAGCTACCGTTAGCGGTTGTATCTCTTGGTCGGCCTTCGGTTATAGGTGAGTGAAACTCGTGACTTAAAAATACCGTCAGTTTTTATAGCAATCTGACACAAGACGAGTTTTGTTTAACTCGCGGGCCACGATTCTTCCTCCCCCCGAAAAGCTTTCTGGAGAAGGCGATGGAAGAAGTAAGTTCGTTGACTCGACTTCGATTCCAGCAGGTTCGCCTGACAGCGCACCTCTGCGCCAGACTGTCACGGTTTGGTGGAACCCGCTCTCTTTTTCAAACCCTCGGTAAAAATAACCTGCTTGAACATGCGCTGCTGGGGTTCAACAGTATCTTTCCAAGCTTTGAAGCGGCAAAGAGCTACGCCAAGCGATATAAAGTTGCTTCGCATGAACATCCTGGCAATACGGCGGTTCATCTTGAACTGAACCAGGCCCCCCGGCCGAGCGATTACCCGGTTTTATTTCACATGCAGAATCTGCTGCCTGAAGTCCACTCGGTTGTGGATATTGGGGGCAGTGCGGGAAATCTCTTCTATTGTTATGACCGCTATCTGCACTTTGATCCACAGTTTTCCTGGACAGTAAACGACATGCCTGCCAATAACCGCATTGGTGCTCGTATCGCCGGGGAACATCATGAAAGCCGTCTGCATTTTGTTGACGAACTGGCTGATTGCGAGCCGGTCGATATGGTGCTGATCTCAGGCGCTCTGCATTATTTTGAGTTACTGCCGCCGGAGATGATGCGTGCGCTGAAGCGGCCTCCGCGTCACGTCATCATCAATCGGACTCCTGTGATTGAGGGAGAGACGACGATAACGATTCAGGACGCAGGTTTTTACTACGCGATCTCACCGGCGCGCCTGCTTTCGCGCAAAGCCTTGATGCAGTCGATGTCGGATGCAGATTACGAAGTCGTCGATGAGTGGACGGTTCCTGATCTGCACTTCGATATACCGCTTCATCCGGAGTGCTCCGCGAGGTATTACTCGGGGTTTTACTTCCGGCTTAGATCTCCAGAGAATCGTCCGGCGAGAGAAAACTAAGCTCCTGCGATGGTCATGCCTTCGACGCGAATTGTCGGCGAGGCCGCAGCGCCGCGGAACTCGAGATCGTTGGCTATGGCGACGATATTGCGGTACATGTCTTTCAGGTTTCCTGCGATGGTGATCTCTTCGACTGGATAGGCGAGCTCGCCGTTTTCGATCCAGAGGCCAGCCGCACCTTGCGAATAGTCGCCGGTGACGAGATTGACGCCGAAGCCCATTGTTTCGGTGACGTAGAGTCCGTTTTTGACGTCGCCGATCAATACTTCGGGTGTGCACTCGCCGGGCTCGAGGTAGAAGTTGTGTGCGCCGATGCCGGGATTTCCTGCGAGGCCGCGGCTGGCGCTGCCGGTGGAGCGCATGTTGAGCTTGCGTGCGGTGTAGGTGTTGTTGACGTAGGTTTGGAGCACGCCTTTTTCGACCAGAACTGTGCGGCGAGTGGGCAGACCCTCGCCGTCGAAGGGGGCGGTGCTGAAGCCCCCGATGCCGTTGAGCATCATGGTGCCGTCGTCGATGATGGTGATGTTTTCGCCAGCGACGGGCTTGCCGAGCATGTCGTCGAAGAAGGTAGCGTGGCGATAGATGGCGTCTCCGTTGGCGGCGTCGAAGATGTTACCGACGATGGAGCGTGCAATTTCGGGTGAGAAGACGACGGAGGCTTTTTGCGTTGAGACGCGTCGCGCTCCGAGGCGGCGCAGCGTGCGTCTTGCGGCCTCCTGTCCGATGGCTTCGGGCGATTCGAGCTTCGAGGTGGTACGTGCGCTGGAGTACCAGTAGTTGCGCTGCATGCCGCCTTTTTCATCGATGGCGATGGGAGCGACGGAGAAGCCGCAGTAGCTGCGACGGTACTCGCCGGTGAAGCCGCGCGAGTTGGTGAGGACCTTCGAGGAGGTTGCGGTGTCGAAGTCGGCTCCGCCGGAGTTCTGGATGCGGGTGTCGAAGGCCATGGCGGCGGCTTCGGCGCGGCGGGCCATCTCGATGCGTTCGGCTGGCGGCATCTGGTTGACGTCGTCGAAGTAGAGCTTGAGGTCGCCCGAGAGCTGACCGAATTCTTCGCGCTCGGGGAGACCGGCGAAGGGGTCCTCGCTGGTGATTTTTGCCAGAGTGACGGCTCCGTCGACGAGGTGCCGGATGGCATCGGCAGAGAGGTCGGAGGAGGAGGTGCTCGCCGTCCTTTGTCCTAGAAAGACGCGGAGGCCGATGGCGCGGGAGCCGGACTCTTTGAGGGTTTCGACCTGGCCGAGGCGGACACGTGCGGAGAACTCGTCGCCTTCGTAGATGACGGCTTCGGCGTCGGTGGCTCCGGCGCGGAGGGCCTGGGCTACAACGTCCTGGGCGAGGTGGCGGAGGCCGGTTTTTGCGGAGGCTTCGGCGGATGTTTCGGTCGACATAGTCTCAGGATACCCCCCTCCCCCTCTTGTTTGCGCAAAGTATTCATTTGAAGAGGCTTATTGGGGTATTGATTTTGTAAAATATTGATTTCAAGTGGTTTAAGTATCAAAATATTGATTTGTAAAGAGTTAGCCCCGGCTTTGTGTGCCGGGGCTTTTTGTTTACTGATTTAAGTGTAGCGAAACGGGGGAAACTTATCGGCAGATTTTTGTGTATTTATTTGCTTTGGAATGAGGGAGTTGTGATTTTTGGGGGCTTGACAAGGTTCGATGCATCCAGGTGGGCTGGGGCTCCGCTCGCTGGATGAAGGGCGGAGCCTTAGCCTGATCTTTACTGCATGCCTTTGTGATAGCCGAAGCGATACCGGATGCTGATGGTGGGTTCGCTGGTTACGGTGAAGAATTTACTGATGGGAATGGTGGTGGGGACCGCTCCGAAGTCGGGGTACTTGTAGAAGAGTCCGCGATACTCGGCGCGCAGACCGAGGTGTGTGCTGAGACGATAGTCGACACCTCCGCCGAAGAGGAGGGTGGGGCGGTAGCTGGAATTGCCGGCGAAGGGAGCCTTGGTGGGAGAGAAGATCAGGACTCCACCTCCGGCGTAGGCGAATGGTTCGAAGTGACTACCCAGCTGATGACGTTTGACGACGTAGGCGCTGCTGATTTCGAAGAGATTGGTGGGGATGGAGCCTCGGCTGAATGTGCCTTTGATGACGCCGGTGACAGGATTGATAGAGCCGACCTGGCGTTGGTAGTTTTCGCTGAGCCGTGTGTAACCAAAGTTGATGTTGTAGCCGACAAGCGGGCGTATCTGCTGATGAAAGCTTGTGAAGAGATTGGCGGAGGGCGATGTTCCCTGAATGGCCTGATTGATCTGATTTGGATTACCAGGAATGTTGGCGGTACGTGTGGCGGTGAGCTGAGCACCGACTCCTATGACGAGGTTGAACTCGGATACGTTGACGGCTCTGGTATGGGGTGATGGGCTTTGTGTACGTTCCTTCGGTTCTGGTGCATTGGGTAGTTCGATTGAGGTGGAGGAAGAGGTTTCCGATATGTTTGTTGCGAGCTGTTGTGCGGATGCTTGCGGTGACATGCCCAAAATGCTGACGAAGCTAAACGTAATTACGGGGACGACGGCAGGAATATTTACTTTCGCGAGCAAAACCCAATCTCCTCGGTAGGGTATTACGCACTGACACAAAGAAACGAACGCAAAATTGGTACAGGAGTTGGAACGTATGTCTGGTGAAACTTTTTGGTTGGACGATGATGTGTTTAATTGGTTTGCAAGGATTTTTAGAAATGTGAAAGAGAGATGGAGGCAGTTTCCCGCTAATGTTTAGGAGCGTAGTAGCCAGAGCGGGCGTTCACTGAAGCGACTCGATCCGGAGGGAGAAGCGCGACACTATGGAATGCGCCGTCCCTCTTTAGGTCGGCCGGGTTATAGACGATCCGGTACTGATTGCGCAGATTCGCATGAATAAGGCGCAGGTCCTCTTCGAAATCGGATGCCGATTCACTGTCACGAAAGACTCGACCGCCAGTGAGAGAGGCGAGGTGAATGAGATTGCGTGCGCCTCCAGCGTTGGCATTGGAATCGGCGCGAAAAGCATAGATAGCGGTGTTGGTCTGCTGACACATGTTGGCTGCGTCTTCGAGGGAGAGAAAAGAAGCATCGTCTTCACCGTCGGAGAAGAGGAGGATGAAATTTCCCGTGGCTGCGTGGTCGAGCTTGCCGAACTGGAAGCGACAGGCAGCGTAGAGCGTATCGAAGATTGCAGTGGTTGAGGGAGAGGGGGCGGCATGATGGACAGCAGCGATGAGTGCTGCGGGATTGCCGGACCAGGTCTGTTGCAGATGGAATTGTCGCCCGAAACTCATCACAAAGGCTTGGTCTGTTTTTTGTTCGAGGATGCGTTGCAGGTAAGCTGTGGCGATGGCTTGATCGGCCGGTTGGGTCTTCTCCATAGAGCTGCTTGTGTCGAGGAGGATACCTGCACGAATGGGAAGATCGCGTAGCGATTGAAAGATGAGGATACGGCGTGGAGCGTGGCCATTGTCGAAGAGGCGAAGTTCGTCGAGCTTGAGATCGTTGACCGGAAGACCATGCGTGTCCGTGGCGTGAAAGGTGAATTCCACTTCATCGACGGCTACTTTGAGATGGTAGGTGGTGTTTTGCGAGCTGATGCCGGGCGTAAGGAGAAGGAGCGCAACGAGGTAAAGGTGCGGGATAGCCGGGCGGGCCCTCATATTTCTTTTTAGACGAGCGTTGTGTGCTTTCGCCGTATGGAACATTCCGGCTCTGGTATAGTCCGACAGAGATTTGCAGGAGCGGAGTTACACGAGACGATGCATATTGCCACCGATACGCTGATTTATCTGGGCATGGTTTTTGGGTTGCTGGTGATTCCTCGTGCGCTGCAGCGGTTTCGTTTGCCTGCTCCGCTGACCTGCGTGGTGCTGGGCATTGTGGTGGCGATGTTCTTCCACGAGACGAAGGAAGACAAGGTGATGCCGGTGGTGGCGACGCTGGGGATTGCGTCGCTGTTTCTGTTTGCGGGGCTTGAGGTCGATCTGGACGATTTGCGCAAGCAGGCCCCGCGGCTTTCGGCGTATCTGTTTATCGGCGGATTGATTCTGATTGCGGGAACGTGGGTGGCGATACGGTTTCTGCACATGGCATGGCAGCCTGCCGCGTTGCTGTCGCTGGCGCTGTTTACGCCGTCGACGGGCTTCATTCTGGATACGCTGCCGCACTCGGGGCTGGATGAGAGCGAGCAGAAGCAGGTCTCGATGAATGCGATTTCGGGTGAGCTGGTGGCCCTGATGGTGCTGTTTGTGGTGTCGCAGGCGGGATCGATGAAGACGCTGGCGATTTCGAGCGGGATTCTGGTGCTGCTGATTGTGTTGACGCCGATTCTGTTTCTGGCGCTGGGGAAGTATGTGGTGCCGCATGCGCCGGGGTCGGAGTTTTCGTTGCTGATTATGGTGGCGATCCTCTGCGCCGTGGTGAGCCAGGGACTGGGTGTGCATTTTCTGGTGGGCGCGTTTGTGGCCGGCATGGTGGCGAGGCTGCTGCAGGATAGGATGGCGACGCTGGCTTCGGAGACGAACCTGCATGCTGTGCGACTGTTCTCGTCGTTCTTTGTGCCGTTTTATTTCTTCAAGGAAGGCACGGAGGTTCCGGCGGGTGCGCTGGTGTGGCGGGCGGTGCTGTATGGGCTGGCGCTGTCGGCGGTGGTGATTCCGATCCGGGTGGGGAAGGACTGGCTGGAGTCGCTGGTGTTTGCACGGAAGAAGGGAAAGACGGGCGTGCGGGTTGCCGTGGCTCTGGTGCCGACGCTGGTTTTTGCGCTGGTGATTGCAGGGATGCTGCACGAGCAGTTTCACATCCGCGATGAGCTGTTTGGCGGGTTGCTGATCTATGCGGCGATCTCGACGATTCTGCCTTCGTATGTGCTGCCATGGCTGGTGCCGGCGGTTGCGAAGGAGCCGGTGGTTGCGGACGAAGTGGTTTAGGCATTCGCTACATGTTGGTGCGGGACGGGCCGCCTGCGCGGCGTGCGGGCACTTCGTGCGTGTATCCCTTTTTTTCTACGGATTCGCAGCAACACTCTCGCTGGCCGGGAGCGAGAGGAATTCTAGGCTTCTTGCTGCTCGCGCGCGGGGCGGAATGTGGATTCGCGGTTGAGCATGAGGAAGTAGAGCGAGACGGCGACGAGGGCGAGTCCTGCTCCTGAGAGTGCTTTGGAGACGCCGACCATGGGGATGAGTTTGCCGAGGACGAGCGAGCCGAGGGGGATTCCGGCGCGGAAGGCGAGGTTGTAGACGCTCATGACGCGTCCGCGCATGGCGTCGGTGGTGATGAGCTGGGCGAGCGAGAGCATGAAGGACGCCGAGGCCATGATGGCCATGCCGGAGAAGAAGATGAGGATGCAGGAGAGCGGCAGCCAGCGGGAGACGGCGAAGCCGGAGATGATGAGCCCGAGAAGGATGAGGATGATGAGGGTGAGGCGTCCCTGGCCTTTCATCTTTTCGACCGCGGCGACGGAGAGTGCGCCGACGATGGAGCCTGCTCCGGAGCAGACGAGCAGGAGTGTGTAGGTTTCGGGGCCGCGGTGGAAGATCGTGCGGACGAAGACGGGCAGGAAGGCGTTGAGGGAAAAGCCGAAGAGTGTGGTGCAGAAGGCGAGGATGACGAGGGCGCTCATGCCGTCGCGACATCGTATGAAGCGAATGCCTTCTTTCATGCTGTTGAGGACGGACTCGGTGGTTTTAGCCGGGACGAACTTCACGTGGATCATGAAGAGCGAGATGATGACGGCGATATAGGAGAGTCCGTTGAGGGCGAAGCACCAGGTGGCGCCGAAGGCGGTGTAGGCGATGCCGCCGAGGGTCGGGCCGACGATGCGCGCGAGGTTGAACTGGATGGAGTTCATCGCGATGGCGTTGGAGAGGTCTTCGGGATCGACGAGTGTGGGCAGCAGCGCAGAGTACGCCGGGCCGCCGAAGGACTGACCGAGGCCGACGAAGAAGGAGAGCGCGAGGATGTGCCAGACCTTGACGACGTGCGTGACGAAGAGGATGGCGAGGAGGAAGGCGCAGACCATCTGGATGTACTGCGAGGTCAGCAGCATCTTGCGGCGGTCCATGCGGTCGGCAAAGACTCCGCCGAAGAGGGAGAAAAGCATGATGGGGAGCTGGCCGAGGAAGAGATCGAGGCCGAGGTAGAAGGCGTCCTTGGTGAGGTCGTAGACGAGCCAGGACTGGGCGAACTGCTGAACGAAGGTGCCAATGGTGGAGACGCAGGCTCCGGTCCACATCAGGCGGAAGTCGCGATAGCGAAAGGCTCTGAAGATGCGAGCGAAAAACTTGGGGCTGCTACTGGACATTCAGGCGTTCGACGGCTTCCGGTTAGGACTGGTTAGGTTAGAGGCTACAGATATTCATGGTACAGGGATGGATGTTTGGGCGGGGGAGAAGTCGCAATTGTTTGCCAGAACGGATGGGTAATTTGTGATCTGCGGGGATTTATGTGCAGGCCAGCGCTTTGATCCCTGCCACCGCTCAACATCCGTACACGTTTGTGTGATTTAATTGCCGGACTTTAGCGAACCATTTCAAAGGAGAGCCTATGCCCGCTGTGATCACCAAAGATGGCGTTGAGATCTATTACAAAGACTGGGGTTCAGGACAACCGATTGTTTTCAGTCATGGATGGCCACTGTCGGCGGACGACTGGGACGCGCAGATGCTGTTCTTTCTTCATCATGGTTATCGCGTGATTGCGCATGATCGCCGGGGCCACGGACGGTCTTCCCAGGTTGGCGACGGCCACGATATGGACCATTATGCGGATGATCTGGCTGCTGTGATGGCTCATCTGAAACTGAAGGATGTGATTCATGTGGGCCATTCGACAGGGGGAGGTGAGGTGGTGCACTATCTGGCGCGTCATGGCCAGAGCAACGTGGCCAAGGCTGCGATCATCAGCGCGGTGCCTCCGCTGATGGTGAAGACGGCGGCGAATCCGCTGGGTCTGCCCAAGTCGGTGTTTGATGATCTGCAGGCGCAGCTGGCAGCGAATCGTTCGCAGTTTTATCGCGATGTGGCGGCAGGGCCTTTCTATGGCTACAACCGGCCGGGCGTGAAGTCGTCGGAGGCGGTGATCGAGAACTGGTGGCGTCAGGGGATGATGGGAGGCGCGAAGGCGCACTATGACGGCATCGTGGCGTTTTCGCAGACGGACTTCACCGAAGACCTGAAGAAGATCACGATTCCGGTGCTGGTGATGCATAGCGAGGATGACCAGATCGTCCCCTATGTCGCTTCAGGGCCGCTGTCGGCGAAGCTGCTGAATAACGGCACGCTGATTACGTATAAGGACTTTCCGCATGGCATGCCTACGACGCAGGCGGAGAAGATTAATGCGGATCTGCTGGCGTTTTTGAAGGGCTGAGGTTTGGCTTGGGTTGTTGATAGAGAGGATGGGCTGAGGCTCATCCTCTTTTCTGTGCAGTTGTGGCTGTCTGGAAATCGCGAATAGATCAGTCGCTTCGTCCTTCGGCAGAGCGGAAGCCGCTTTCAGCGGTGAGGTGAGACGCGGGGCTGAAGCCCCGCTCTACCTAGAAGAGGATCGCGGCCATGTGCGATTGGCCTAGTAGTTACTCGACACAATGTGAGAAAGGAGTATTTGAGGTATTCACCGGGTCGGCGGCAATTTTTCGTCGTGATCGGGTCGTAATGGATTCGTGAACCAACCTCGTTGCTCGATGTCTTTGATCATCGCCGCGCCTGGATCGACCGGGATGACAGTATCAAGACCCAGCGCCTTGCAGGCAGTCAGGATGCGATCTGAATCGGTCAAACTAACATTTTTGAGCATGTCGAACGTCTGACCTTGATATTGAAACGTCAGCACCGCGTAGCTGTGCTCTCCGATCCCTCGAATAGCTCTGCGAAGTTCTTTAACCTCTCCAGCAGGGAATCGAAGACGCTCCCAGCGTCCCCAGATTCTCCTTCTTGCGAGGTGCATTTGCTGTGCGTCGCAATATATGACTTCGCCAGAAGTAATCCGGAATAGGCCCACTCCCAAAAGAAGTAGAACAAGAGAGTTTCCCAGAACGTGCTTAAAATCCAGCGTTAAGAAAAGCCATAGGCTGAGTGCAACGAACAGAACTGCAAATGGAACCAAAGGCTCACTGTACTTAGCAAAGACGCGGTCTTTCTCTATCCGGAGTCTGAATCTTCTAAGGTTCACTTGATCTATTTATTTGCTAGGACGTACCGCCGACGGTCATCTTGTCGAGCTTGATCGTGGGCATGCCTACGCCTACGGGGACGGACTGGCCGGATTTGCCGCAGGTTCCTATGCCTTCGTCGAGGGCGAGGTCGTTGCCTACCATGGAGACGTACTTGAGGGCTTCGGGGCCATTGCCTACTAGGGTGGCGCCTTTGACGGGGCGGGTGACCTTGCCGTCTTCGATGAGGTAGGCCTCGGAGGCGGAGAAGACGAACTTGCCGTTGGTGATGTCGACCTGGCCTCCGCCGAAGTTGACGGCGTAGAGGCCGCGCTTGACGCTCTTGATGATGTCCTCGGGCATGTCGTCGCCGTTGAGCATGTAGGTGTTGGTCATGCGCGGCATGGGAATGTGGTGGTAGCTCTCGCGGCGTCCGCTGCCGGTGTTGGGCATGTTCATCAGTTTGGCGGAGAGCTTGTCGGAGAGGTAGCCCTTGAGGATGCCGTTTTCGATGAGGACGGTTTCCTGCGTGGCGTTGCCTTCGTCATCGACGTTGATGGAGCCGCGGCGATTGGGCAGGCGGCCGTTATCGACGACCGTGACCTTGCTGGATGCGACTTGCTGGCCGATGAGTCCGGCGAAGGCCGAGGTCTTCTTGCGGTTGAAGTCGGCTTCGAGGCCGTGGCCTACGGCTTCGTGAAGGAGGACGCCGGGCCAGCCGGGGCCGAGGACGACCTCCATTTCGCCGGCCGGGGCTTCGGCTGCGCCGAGCTGGAGGATGGCGCTGCGGGCGGCCTCGCGGGCGAAGTGCTCGGGGCTTTTTTCGTCGGTGAAGAATTCCATGGTGATGCGGCCGCCGCCTCCGCTGGTGCCGCGAGCGGTGTTGGTGGCGTCTTTGGCGATCACAAATACGTTCAGGCGCGCGAGGGGCTGGGTGTCGGAGGCGAAGGTGCCATCGGAGGCGGCGATGAGGATGCGGCGCAGCTCGTCGGAGAAGCTGGCGCGAACCTGGGTGATGCGTGAGTCGTAGGCGCGGGCTGCGGCGTCGGCGCGCTGGATGAGGGCGAGCTTCTGGGCGATCTCGGCGTCGGAGGTAGCTCCGGCGATGGGGTAAAGCGAGTCGGCTTCGGTGTGGCGGAAGCCCTGCATGAGATCTTTGGCGGGGCCGGAGGCGATGAGGGCTGCGGTGCGGGCGGCCTTGAGGAGAGCTTCGGAGGAGAGGTCGTCGGTGTAGGCGTAGCCGGTGCGTTCGCCGGAGAGGACGCGGACGCCACAGCCGAGACTCACTCCCTGGGCGGCGGTCTTGACGAGGGATTCGTCGATGCCGAGGGAGGTGGAGGTGACGGACTCGAAGTAGAGGTCGGCGTAGTCGCCCCCGGCGGAGAGTGCTTCGGCGAGGCAGCGCTCGATGAGGCGTTCGGAGACGCCGAGCTTGTCGATGAAGTAGCGTTTGTGGTCGGGGGTAGGAGTCGTCATGCTGATTTGATGATAGGGAGTGGCGGAGCGAATCAGCAAGCGGTGATTCAGCGGGCTGGTGCTGGATCGGCCGTTGGTGTGGTGGTTGTTTCGGCCCAGTAGCTGGTGCGGGCGGTGAGCTGGAGTTGTGGGTAGTCCTTCAACTGAAGCCCGATGGCGTGGAGGCCGGGGTGGGGTGACTGCGGCTGGAAGCTGAGGATGTAGCGGTTGGGGATGTGGTTGGAGATGGTGGCGAGATCGCGCTCGAGGCTTTTGGCGTTGGTGAGTTTGAAGTACTCGCCTCCGGTAAGGCTGGCGACGGTCTCGGGGATGTTGCGTTTGAGGCCATCGGTAGCGAGGATGGCGGCCATCTTGGCGAGCGCGAGTGGCGGCAGAAGCTGCGTGGCGCAGTCATAGGCCTGGACGGCTTTGTTGGTGGAGGCGTCGGGGTCGGGGTCGGGGTCTTTGCCCATGCAGCCGTGAGGCGGATTGGGGTGGTGGTTCTCCATGCCACCGCGGCCTCCGGGCTGTGTGGGCAGGGTACGCGCCGCGTAGTGGGCAGCTTCGGATTTTGCTGTCGAGAAGCCGATGCTGTAGATGGTGGTGTTCGTGTCGCTGATGGCGCGGAGGGCATCGTCGAGGCTGGTGTGGCTGCCGCGGTCGAGGGTTTCGCTGATGAGGAGAATGGCGCGGCGGTATTCGATGGGCTGCTTGCGGAGGAGATCGACGGAGAAGGCGATGCTGTCGAGGATAGCGGCGCCATTGTCACCAAGGGGGACGTTGCGGACAGCGAGGGGCGAGGCGCAGTTGTCGAGATGATGCTGGCGGGTGCAGTCAGGGGTTAGCGAGGCTATGGCTGTTGCTGCGCGGTCGAGGCTAGGCGTGAAGTTTTCGAGGAGCGTGGGCTGGCTGTCAAAGGCAACGACAGCGACTTTGTGCGGAACGTTGCCGACGATGGATTCGAGCATCGGAGCGAGCGGCGGGGCGATGGAGACAAAATTTGTTGAACTCGCGTGCGCCAGCTCCGCCGATTTCGATGACGACGACAAGAGCGAGCGGTTCGCCGCCGGTGTCTTCTTCAAGGTGGAGCTTTTGTGGGATGCCGTCGTCGGTAAGCGTGAAGTTGTCGGCGCTGAGAGTGTAGACGAGGTTGCCGGATTTATCGCGCACGAGAGCGGGAACAAGGACGAGGGTGGATTGTGTGCTGATGGTGGGCGTTTGAGGAGCGGGCTCCTGCGTGTATGCGAGAGAAGAGGCCGCTGCGAGAGCGAATGTGAGCGCGGCGTGGAGCTTCATGGCGGCCTCTCCTGCTGGATCGAGTGTCGTGCTAGCGGCCGTGTGAGGGATCGTCGGAGGTGGCCGTGTTCATATCGAGATAGATTCTGGTGCCGGGGGCGTAGCAGTTGCCGTCGGCGGCGTAGGTCTTGGCGCAGGCTTTGGTGATGTCGGGGCGGCGTGGAGACTGTGCATACTGCCAGATGACGATGTCGGGTGTGCCCGCGCCGGAGAGGGGTGGAGGGGTGAGGGTGCAGCCGTTGGAGGGTGGGCAGCCGTCCTGGTAGACGAAGAGGGCGATGGGATGGAGATGCTTTGCGGTGACGAGCTGGCGGACGTGCTGCGCGGTGGAGATGGTTTGGCCGGGGCCGTCGTCGACGGGTTGCCCGCTGAGATAGACACCCGGTTTGTAGGGAGAGGCGGCGACGGTCTCGGTCCATGCGAGCAGGTAGGAGGACTGTTCGTCGAGGAGGCGGCCGCCTTCTTCCTGATCGAGAAAGAGGATGGTGCCGGTGGGGAAGTGTTCACGCTGGGCTGCGGCGATGGCTTTTGCGCCGTCCTGTTTGCCGAGGGCTTCGGGTTTGGTGCCGCGGCGTTGGATACGGAGAATCTGTGCGTCTTCGCGGCCGTTGAAAAGGACGAGGAAGCCAAAATTATTTTTGAGCAGAATGTCGCGCTTGCCGAGCCAGGTATTGGTGGTTTCGCCGGGAGGATTGTTGAGCCAGTAGCCGGTGAAGGCGAACTGCTTGCGCAGAGCGGGCAGAGATACGTCGCCGGGGTAGAGGTTGCGGTCGAAGCCGAGATGCTGGCTGGGGTTGTTTTGTGCGGCGAGCGCCTGGACAGCGATGGCAAGGGCAACGGCGTAGAGGAGGAAGTGACGCATAGTTTGTCCTGCTTTTGAGGTTACACAAGATGCGCTGTGCTAAGTTGCTGCTAGAGACAAAGAAGATTCGGAGAGGAGCAGCGCGATGGCCCAGACGGTGGTGGACCCGCGGTACCCGATTGGAAAATTCGAGAAGCCGGAGACGATTACGGCAGAGGATCGCCGGTATGCGATCTCTGCTCTGGCGGAGCTTCCTGAGCAGCTGAGGAATGCAGTGGACGGGCTGGATTCAGGCCAGCTGAATACGCCGTATCGCGAAGGCGGATGGACGGTGCGCCAGCTGGTGCATCACATCGCCGATTCGCACATGCATGCGTTCACTCGCATGCGGCTGGCGTTGACGGAAGACTGGCCGACGATCAAGCCGTACGACGAGAAGGCATGGGCGACGCTGCATGATTCGACGGCTCCGGTGGAGTGGTCGCTGGAGCTGATTGAGAGCCTGCATGCTCGTTGGGTGATGATGCTGCAGCACCTGTCGGAGGAGCAGTGGCAGCGTGGCTATGTGCATCCGGAGAACGGGCGACAGACGCTGGATGTTGCGGCGCTGGTGTATGCGTGGCACTCGCGGCATCACGTAGCGCATATTACGCATCTGCGCGCGCATGAGGACTGGTAGTGGCGGAAGAATCTGTAATACGCCTCGTTGGCGGACGCGATGCGATTGCCCGGTGCTATCCGGTGATGCGGCAGTTACGGCCTGCTTTGAGTGGCGAAGAATTTGTTGCTCGTGTCGAGCTGCAACAGGCGGAAGGCTATCATCTGGCATATTTGGAGCATGAGGACGAGGTGGCTGCGGTGGCGGGTTTCCGCATCATGCATGTGCTGTGGAGCGGCAAGACGATGTATGTCGACGACCTGGTGACGGACGAGGCGAAGCGTTCGCGCGGGTTAGGCGAGCAGATGATTGCATGGCTGGTGGAGCGGGCGCGCAGCGAAGGATGCGCGACATTCTCCCTCGATTCGGGAACACATCGGCAGGCGGCGCATGCGTTTTATTTTCGCCAGGGGTTGCGCATCTCGGACTTCCATTTCCATATGCCGCTGTAGTGGAACAGGCAAAAGCGTGAGGCTGTGTTAGCGTTCCGCTATGCCTTTAACATCGGGTAGAGCATCAGGGCAGAGTGGGGTGGGTCGATCTTCAAAGTTGCCTGAGGAGCAGGCTCCTGCGGTGGTGGCCGCGGCGATTGAAGATTTTCTTCGAGCGCATCCTGAGGCTGTTGTGCTGGAAGAAGGGCGAGTCGCCTTCGATATGCGCGCGGCAAAGTACTCGCTTTCGACCGAGCACGGCCGATGCACATTCCAGCTTTGGAGCGAAGAGGCCAATCTTGTTCGGCGAGTGACCGGAACGAGGTTGCGTGAGGGGATACTGCGCCTTGCAGTGCTGCGTTTCGGGCAGACGAAACCGCAGAGCCTGGAGATTGCTGCGAATCGCGATCGGCGCACGCCGTCGGAGCGTGAAGGCGTACGCACGAAGTATCTGCGTGTGCTCGAGCGTGTGATGACACGCGCGTTTCCTGAATGGACGCTGGATGGGTTGAGCTCGGCGATGGATCTGGAGCGGAGCTTCGGTCCTGCCTATGCGCGCGGGCGTTTGGTGCAGGGGCAGAGAGCGTGGTCTTTGGTTGCGGTCAATCCGGCTGAGTCGCAGGCGACGATCGATGGCGTGCTGACGGTGGGTGTACTGTGGCTGGACCGGTGCCGCTCGCTGGGGGATGGGCGAAGGGTGTGGCAGGGGCTGAAGGTGATTGTGCCGCGGGGTACGGCCGCGCTTGCGGCATCGCGAATGGTCTGGCTGAACGAGAGTGCAGCGCAATGGGAGCTGTGGGAGCTGGATGAGAAGACGGAGGAGTTGACGCAGCGCGATCTGGCGGATCACGGAAACATCGCAACGCACATGATTCATGCGCCCAATGATGCGGCTGTACGTGAACGTTTCGAGGGGGCTGCAGCGCGTGTGATGGCGATGGTACCTGTGGCGCGGCGCGGCGATGTGGAACAGGTGGTTCGTGGAAGCACGGAGCTGGCATTCCTGCTGCATGGACTTGAGTTTGCGCGTGTGCGCGTGGGGCACGCGGGTTCGTCGTTCAATCTGGAGGAGAAGATTACGGTTGGTACCGGTGCAAACGAGACGGAATTGACGCAGCTGAGTGAAGTGAGGCTTGGGCAATTCGTCGCGGAGCTGTTCGAGCGAAGACATGCAGGCGGTGACATGCGCGATCCGCTGTTTCGTATGCAGCCGGAGCGATGGCTGGAAAGTGTGCTGCGTCGGAATGTGGAAGTCCTGGATGCGCACCTGAATCCGTCGCATGTATATACGCAGGTGCCGGCGTTTGCTGCGGGCGATCGCGGCATGCTCGATCTGCTGGGAGTTTTGCATGACGGCAGACTTGCCGTGATTGAACTAAAAGCCGATGAGGACATGCATCTGGCTTTGCAGGGGTTGGACTACTGGATACGTGTGCGCTGGCATCATCGGCAGACGGCGAACGACACCACACGGCCAAGCTTCGGCATGGGGGAGTTTCAGCAGCTGGGGTACTTTGGCGGAGTGGTGTTGTCTTCCTCGACGCCGAAGCTGTATCTGGTTGCGCCAGCGTTGCGTGTGCATCCTGCGACAGAGGTGATTCTTCGTTATCTGTCGCCGAAGGTGGAGTGGGAGCTGGTTGCGCTGGACGAGCGATGGAGGCAGACCCCGAAGGTCGTATGGCGTAAACGCAGCAGTGATACGCGATGAAGAGCGTGCTTAGTCGCAGCCTGCGCCTAACGCTTCAAGAGAAGGTTCTTCCGCTGTGGGTGAGGAAGCGTCGATCTTTGTGCGGCCTTCGAAAAAGTCTTCGACTGCGGCGATGACAGCGTTGCCGTTTTTGGATTCGAAGATCTGTTTGCGCAGTGCCCCTCCACCCGGGACGCCGTGGGTGAACCAGGCGGCGAACTGCTTCATTTTGCCGACGGCGTCGCGGTGACGCTTCTCACGTGCGATCTGGCCTTGCGCGATGATGGCTTCGGCGCGCGCGGCTTCGGCGGCTTCTTCGAGTGCGATCTCATCGACCAGCATCTGGAAGTAGGTGCGGATCATGCGGTAGCGGTCTTCGTTGGTGGGCTGATCGTAGGTGCCGACGCCCGTGGCTTCCTTCGATGCGGTGTACTGCGCGATCTGGCGGAAGATCCACGGATTTGCGGGAGCGGTGCGGCCGATCATGACGGCGTCGCAGCGGGTCTTCTCGACCATGGCGGCGGCATCCTCGGGAGTGCGGATGTCGCCGTTGCCGATGACGGGGATGCGCACGGCGTCTTTGACGGCAGCGATGTACTCCCAGCGGGCCTGGCCGGTGTAGCCGTCCTCGCGGGTGCGGGCGTGGAGGGCGCAGGCATTGAGGCCGCAGTCTTCGGCCATTTTGGCCAGCTCGACGCAGACGATATGGTTGTCGTTCCAGCCCATGCGGAACTTGACGGTGAAGGGGATCGTGACCGCGGCGCGGATGGCCTTGAAGATGCGCTCGATCTGCGGGAGGTCCTTGAGGAGGCCGGAGCCTCCGTTGCAGGCGACGACGCGCTTGGCGGGGCAGCCTAGGTTGAGGTCGACGATGTCGAAGCCCGCGTCCTGAACGATGCGGGCGGAGTCGGCGAGAGTCTCGGGGTTGGAGCCGAAGAGCTGTGCGGAGATGGGATGCTCGTCGTCGTAGTAGGTGAGGTAGCGCTTGCGCTTGGTTTCGCGCATACGGGAGAGCCCGTCGGCGGAGGTGAACTCCGTCATGATGAGGCCACAGCCGGACTGCTGGTTCGTCTGCGTGGCATCGACGTCGGTGGTTGCGGAGTCCGCAGAGAACTGGCTGGCGTTTTTGATGAAGCGGCGGAAGACGGTGTCGGTGACCCCGGCCATTGGTGCGAGTACAGTCGCCGGAGCGATGGTGATGTTGCCGATCGTGACGCTGGCAGGGACGCGGGCGTGTGCCGGCATCGCGTGTTCGATGGGCGAGTCCCACTTCTTCTGCTCGAGTGTGTAGCGCTTCTTCATCGTGTCTTCGTATTCTTCTTTGCAGTTTTCTTTGGCGTCTTCGCCGTGGTTTTCTTTGTTGCTTTTTTTGATGACTTCTTGGCTGGCTTACGACGCTCTTCTTTGGGGAGCGATGCGACGTAGGCTTTGGCTTCGAGAAGCAGTTTGTGATTGCCGGGTGCGGCAATGTTGGGGATGACGACCCACTCGCGCATCGTTCGCTGGCCCATGACGAGGAGCTGCATCTCGCTGTCGGCGGCGATCAGCTCGGCGATGCGGGCCTCGGGCAATTTCAGCGCGGCGCTCTCGTCAGGACGCGTGAAGGCGAAGATCTTGTTGTCGACCATGAGGCAGCCGTGTCCGCGGTCGATTCCGGCGGATGCGCCGGCGATGCGAGTGGCGAGGTCGGCTGCGAGCTGCTGGCGAAGATTCATGGTGACGCTCCCGTCACGTTCACAATACAAAGGCCCCCGCGTTGGCGGAGGCCCTTGTTGGTTGTCTGGGCCGCGTTACTTTGCGGCTGCGGCCTTGCCTGCGTCCGACTGGGCGAACTTGCGGCGGAAGCGCTCGACGCGTCCGGCGGTGTCGACCAGCTTCTGCTTGCCCGTGAAGAACGGGTGGCAGGCGGAGCAGATTTCGAGGACGATGTCGCCCTTGTGCGTGGAGCGCGTCTCAAAGTGAGTTCCGCAGGCGCACTTCACGGTGATGGTTTCGTACTTCGGGTGAATTCCTTCTTTCGGCATAACGATCCTTTCGCCGGACGCTCTTTGCCCCGGCGCTTGAGATTGGCTTTTTCGGTTTCGCGGATCGCTTGCAACGGTATGGTCACGTCACATCGATGAGCCTGTCGCGATGCCGGGTTCTTCCGGAAGACCGGAGGAGCAAAGCACTTGCCTTATTTTAGCATTTTGTGCCGGTTTTCGCACAGGCTCCCACAGGCCACAGCAGGGGGAGTTGCTGCGATACTTGGGGAGGGAGAACGCACGAGAGATGGCCGAGGTCTGCAGCATTTGCGAGGGAGCGGGGCTTCGAGTCGTCGAGCGCGAGGGGCGGCAGTTTGCCGAAGAGTGCGTTTGCCGCATACAGGAGCGAGCCTCCCGCCGCCTGAAGCGCGCGGCTGTGCCCCGGCGGTATGAGCATTGCACGCTCGAGAGTTATGAGACAGGGTTTCCTTCGTCGCATCGGTCGCAGGCGGCGGCGCTCATGCGGGCGAAGAAGTTTGTGGAGAGCTATCCGCTGGAGACGGACGGGACAGGGCTGTTGCTGACCGGATCGATCGGGGTGGGGAAGACGCATCTTGCGACGGGGATTCTGCAGGCCCTGGTGGTGGAGCGCGGTGCGACTGGGCTGTTCTATGACTATCGCGACCTGCTGAAGCAGGTGCAGAACAGCTACAACCGGCAGGTGCAGGAGACGGAGTTGGAGATTCTGCGTCCGGTGTTTGAGGCCGAGGTGCTGGTGCTGGATGAATTAGGCGCGGCCAAGCCGACGGACTGGGTGTGGGACACCGTCGCGCACATTCTGAACACACGCTACAACGACCGGCGGACGACGATCATCACGACGAACTATGCGAATCTGCCCCCTCTGACAAGCGTGGGCGGCGATGCCGGAAGGCTGCGCGAGGAGACGCTGGGCGACAGGATCGGCGAGCGCATGCGGTCGCGGCTACAGGAGATGTGTGTCGTCGTCGAGATACAAGGCGAGGACTTCCGGCAGAAGGTGAAGCGCGCCAGTTTCGCTTAGGAGATCGCGTTAGAAGAAAGAAGCGAGCAGGGCGATGCCAGCGGTCAGTGCGGCGATGCGATAGGCGCGATCGGCGAACTGCGAGGTCGGCAGAGCCGAAACAACAGCTGTGCCATCGGCCTCAGTGAGGATAGCCGTGGGCCTGATCTCCTGCAGAGAGTCGGTGTCGCCGGTATTTGTTCTAAAGCCGATCGGGGGAGTCATCGCTCTCGTGCTCCTGCTACAGGAGTAGATGTTCAATCTGCTTAACGCGATTCTGGAACAGGAAGTTCTGCTGACAAGATGAAATTCCCGATAAGTTTCACGCGGTGAAGCTTGCTGGTTCTTACGGTTGGACGGCATAAGCGCAATTCGGGCTGGCTAAAAGAGTTAGAATCTTCGCCTATGAGCGATTTCGAGCGGAAAGATGAGGCGGTGAACCGGCAGGCTCCGGTCTTTGCTCCAGAGACGAAGCAACAGGGGATGCCGCTTTCGGCATGGCTGGTGGCTGGGGCTGTGGTTGTGCTGGTTCTGGCAGGGCTGATTGTGGCCGGGCGCCGCAAGGGAGCAGAAATTAAGGGCATCCAGCCGCCGGCGGCCTATGCGGCCAGTCTTCCGCTTTCGAGCCTGGCGATGAGTGAGTCCACGAGTCTTTCGGGGGGCAAATCGACCTTTATCGACGGGAAGATCAAAAATACGGGCTCCTCGACGGTGACCGGGGTGACGGTGCAGGTGCTGTTCCGCAATGAGGAGCAGATGCCGCCGCAGGTGGATACGGTGCCGCTGGCGCTGGTCCGCACGCGGGAGCCTTATGTGGATACGCAGCCGGTGAGTGCTGCTCCGCTGGCGCCGGGAGACGAGCGTGAGTTTCGTCTTATTTTTGAGTCGATTCCGGCGAATTGGAACATGCAGATGCCCGATATCCAGGTAGTTCGGGTGGACACGAAGTAAAAGTCTGTCCGGAGACTGGCCGCCGGGGAGCTAAATCGAACAATTTTCAGTGTTACGGGCTGGTGAAGGGTCGCTCAGTAATACTTACCGGCCGGCTGGAAGATTTTGCTTGAAGAGGCGTTTCTTCGCAGGCAGGGCGGTTCGAGGGTTTTCCTTCCCAAATCACTGATTTGTAAAGCTTAATCGATATTTCGTCAGTTTGGCATGGCAGGTGCTCTTAGTTGGGGCATACAGACGTCTGATACGGCAGACGGCTGGTGCATGAGGAGCAAAAAACATGACGAAACCCGGATATAAGATTGGTCTCTCAGTTGTAGTACTCGGCACCACCATGGGAATGAGCGCCCTGGCTCAGTCCGCCACTCAGACGACCCCGTCTGACCAGCCCCCTGCAGCGCCCAGCCAGATGAGCGTTGATGATAAGTCCACCTATGCCACCGGCAAGCCGCTGGAGTCGCAGTCGAAGGAAGGCTTCTGGGGACACATGAACCCGCTGGCCCGCAAGAAGTGGGTACACAGGCAGGTTGATCCTGTGAAGGATCGCGTCAACGAGCTTGATCAGCTTCAGGCCAAAAATGCAAATGACATTCGCGATGTAGATGCTCGCGCAACGGCCGGAATCAACAAGGCCCAGAGTGCAGCCGAACTCGCAGACCAGCACGCGATGGATGCTTCGAACCGCGCCAACGCTGCTCAGACAACCGCAACAACCGCCAGCAACCGCGCCACTTCGCTGAACACGACGGTGACGAATCTTGACCAGTACCAGCAGGTCGCAGCGACTTCGGTGAAGTTCTCTCAGGGACGTACGAGCCTGGGACCGAAGGCGAAGGCCGATCTGGACGATATGGCAGCCAAGCTCGCAAATGAGAAGGGCTACATCATCGAGGTTCAGGGATATAGCCGCTCGGGTGTGCAGAGCTCGCAGGCTATGGCGGACTCAGTCGTTCGTTACCTTGTGACCGAGCATCAGGTTCCGGTGTATCGCATCTATCGCACCGGTCTCGGCAAGAACACGGCGAAGTCAACCGATGGTGAAGTCGCTGTCAGCAACGGAGTCCGCGTGACCCTGCTGCACAACAGCCTTGCCACGATGGATTCGTCCTCAGCATCGAACGCAGCGCCTACGGCGCCAGCGTCTCGCACGGGCGTTAGCGCTCCTCCGGAGACTAACCAGTAGTTGTAGCCCTCCCCCCAGGGCGGCATCGCTTCACGGCAGTGCCGCCCGACAGTTTGTAAGTTTGCAGGGCAACGACAGAGATCGTTCCCGCAATAGACTCTCCTAACCAGAGAGAACCAAGGCAGATTGGCCCCTCTAGCGAGGGGCCGTTTTTTTTGCTGCCTACAAGATTTCGGGAGTGAAGCCGAGCTAGAGCGCGATTCCTTTGACGGTCTCGTGGATAGAGAGAAGAGTCTCAAGCACGGACTGGAGGCGGTTGAGATGGAGTGCATTGGCTCCGTCGCTTTTAGCGTGCGGCGGGTCATTGTGAACCTCCAGGAAGACCCCGTCCACCCCTGCAGCGACGGCGGCGCGAGCGAGGATGGGGATGAACTCGGGCTGGCCGCCGGAGACTCCATTGGCCGCTGAGGGCGTCTGTACCGAGTGAGTGCCGTCGAAGACGACCGGAGCGAAGCCGCGCATAATCGGCAGCGAGCGCATATCGACGACGAGGTTGTTGTAGCCGAAGCTGGCTCCTCGCTCGGTGAGCGAGACACGGTTGCAACCGCTTTCGCGAACCTTCTCGACGGCGTGACGCATGTCGGCGGGAGCGACGAACTGGCCCTTCTTGATGTTGATAGCGCAGTTGTTCTGTTTTGCGGCGTCGGCTGCGGCGATCAGCAGGTCGGTCTGACGGCAGAGGAAGGCAGGAATCTGGAGGACATCGACGGTTTCGGCGGCTACGCGGCAATCTTCGGCAGTGTGAACGTCGGTGAGGACGGGCAGGCCGGTGGATTCAGCGATGCTGCGCAGAATGCGTGTGCCTTCGACGAGACCGGGGCCACGGAAACTGTGGATCGAGGTGCGATTGGCCTTGTCGTAGCTGGCTTTGAAGATATACGGGACCCCGAGGTCCGAGGTAATGCGCTGGATGGAGTCGGCCATCATGCGAGCGTGCTGCTCGGACTCGATGACACAGGGGCCTGCAATGAGGAAGAGACGGCCGTGTCCGACCTGGATGTTGCCGCGGGGGATCTCAAAGGGATTCGTCACAAAACTATTTGACCATAGCGGAAGGTTGCACCTGAAGCGAGTGAGCTGCATCTGTGCTATTAGTTGTATCTACAACTAATGGAGGTTTACCCATGACACTCAAGAATCTCTCCGCTGTTGCACTGGCCGGCGTTGGAATGCTGGCGCAGGGACCCTTAGCGACTGCCCAACCTGTATCGGCGCAGCCCACCCCGCAGGCTCGCTCCGCACCGGCACCCTTGGTGACGGCGGTGATGGTGGTCCTGACGGTGAAGTCTGGTATTGCGCGTGAAGATGTGATGAAGGTGATGCCGCGAGAGGTGAGGGAGACGGTGAAGCTCTATCTCGATGGCAAGATTGAGCAGTGGTATTCGCGCGGCGATGGCAAGGGAGTTGTGTTCTTTGTGCGCGCGAAGACGGTAGAGGAAGCGAAGTCGATCATGGAAGGCTTGCCTCTGCACGCGGCAGGCTATATGGAGGAGGAGTATATGCCGGTAGGCCCGCTCATGCCGCTGCGGTTCCTGTTGGCCGGACCGCCGAGTGAGGGGGAAGCAGGCCGCTAAGGTTCGCGCTCCGGGACTTTAGACTCTCTCTCCAGGGTTTTAGACTTAGAAACGATGCGGAAGAAGGCGATTCCTGAAACGCTGCATTGGCCAGTGTGCGCGCTAGCCTCGACGCGGCGCGCCGCGCGGCTGCTGACCCAGCTTTATGACAGCTACCTGGCCGATTACGGCATTGAGGCAGGGCAGTTTGCGCTGCTGATGATGGTGGAACATATGGCGACGAAGGGACAGACAGCGATCGCCCATGCACTGGGAATGGACAAGACGACGCTCTCGCGTAATTTGAAGGTGCTACGGCAGCGAGGCTGGGTGGAATCGGAAACTGGCTCAGGCGATGGGCGCCGGCGGGAGCTTTCGTTGACCGCTGAAGGGCGCGTCATGCTGACGCAGGCCCGGCCCGGGTGGCGGCGAGCGCAGGAGGCGCTTCGCAGACATCTGAAGGGAATGGAATGGCTACAGCTGCTCGAGACGATGGAAGGGGTCTCGCAGGCCGCCGTGGATGCCGGGACAGCGAAGAAGTAGTCCTGCTCAGAGCTATTTTTAGTGTTGCGCGATGGAGAGGACGTTGCCGTCGGGATCTTTGAACCAGCCGATCTTGGCTCTGCCGTCGGGTGCGTTCCAGATGCCGTTGGCGTCCTGTTCGATGAAGGGATAGCGTTCGAAGGCGATGCCCGCTGCGGCGAACTGTTTGGCGGTAGCTTCGATGTCAGAGACCTCCCAGCCAAGGACCGTGTGTGGCGAAGGGCTGAAGGCCTTGATGCGAACGATGCGGATATCGATGCTATTGGAGCGGATGGTGATGGCAAAGGGATCGTCGGCGACAAAGGTGAGGCCCAGCGTATCGACATAGAAGCGGCGAGCGCGTTCTGCGTCGACAGTTAGGACGAAGCCGACAGGGTGAGCGTGTGCGAGCATGGCGTTCTCCACGGTTACACAGGGGATGATAGCGTGATTCGGCTGTCTGGGCTAGAGATCAAGTTGCTAAGTCTGCCCGACGAGATTTTTGCCAAAGCATCTCTTGCACCTGTTCATCGGCTCGCTACGTAAGCTCAACCAAAATATAACCTCATTTGGATGTCATTGATATATGGAGTCTTCTGATTGAGAAGATGAGCGAGGGGGCGAATGGTCAGGACTGGTGCGGTGCGCCAAAACGCTCGCGGATAAAGTGAAGTGCCTCGATTTGATTGCTAATCGTGCCTTCGAGTTGTGCATCTTCGGCGGCTTCAAGCATTTTTTTGAAACCAGGTCCCGGGTTGTAGCCTGCTGCAATCAACTCTCGCCCTGTCAGCAGGAGCTGCGGACGTATCTCGGCAACCGGAACAGACTCGTACTTTTGTTTAGCGAACTCGTAGAGGCTGAGATCGCCATGTGAGGAGAGGCAATCGATGCGATGCAGCGCGAGATGCTCGTCGAAGTGCGGGAGTCGCAGGAAGCGCTTAAGGGTGGACTCGCGCATGTGTTTTACGTCGCCGAAGCGCATGTGATTTTTTACGAGCGCGACGATCTGCGCCGACTCTTCATTGGAGAAGCGGAGGCGCGACAGCAGGATCTCTGCGATGCGCACGCCGACCTCGACGTGCCCGTTGAAGCGGATGCGGTCAGTTGGAATGGCAGGATCGGGGGGGCGAAAGGTAGCGGGCTTGCCGACATCGTGCAGCAGCGCTCCCCAGGCGAGCGCGGGCGAGGCACCGGCGGGAAGCTTTTCCAGCAGAAGCATGGTGTGAATCCAGACATCACCCTCGGGATGATACTCGGGCGGCTGCTGGACGCCGTGTAGTTTGTTGATCTCCGGAAGAATATACGGCAGCAGGTTGAGCTGGTCGAGCAGCTCGAAGCCTCGACGCGCGCCGCCTTCGGTGAGAATGAGAGTCAGCTCATCGCGAATGCGTTCCGGGCTGACGACGGTGATCTCTGAAGCCAGTGTGCGGATGGCTTCGGCAGTCGCCGGTTCGATGCTGAAGCCAAGCCGTGCGGCGAAACGAACGGCACGGAGCATGCGGAGTTTGTCTTCAGCGAAGCGCTCGATCGGGTTGCCGATAGCGCGGATTGTGCGCGTGGCAAGATCGTTGCGGCCGCCGACGTAATCGAGCGTGGCCTGCGCGGCATCGGCAGTTCGATCGTATAGGGCAGTGTCGAGCAACATGCCATTGATGGTGAAGTCACGGCGAAGGACGTCCTCGCGTGGATCGGAAGAGAATCGCACGGCATCGGGGCGTCGACCGTCGGAGTAGGCTCCATCGTGACGGAAGGTGGCGACCTCGGTGGAGACGTCATCGCTCTCGCAGATCAGGACGACGCCGAAGTGCGCGCCTACGGTGAAGGCTTTTTTATCGGGGAATAGTGCGAGGACGGCATCGGGCGTGGCGCTGGTCGCAACATCGTAGTCCTTCGGGGCGAGCCCGAGCAGAAGATCGCGAACGCATCCGCCGGCGAGGTAGGCCTGATGGCCTGCGCCGCGCAGTGTCTCCGCAATCTGACGCGCTGCGATGTATCCGGGGTGGGACGATACGGGTTGTGCTGACTCGGCCATCTCTGTCACCTATGATAAAGAGATGCGCGATGCGGGCCATGATGGCAAGGGCAAAGGCCTGATTCTGGGCATTGAGAGCTCGTGCGATGAGACCGCCGCTGCTGTGGTGCGTGGCGGGACGGAGGCGCTGTCGAATGTTGTTGCGTCGCAGATGAACCTGCATGCGAACTATGGCGGCGTGGTGCCCGAGCTGGCTTCGCGGGAACATCTGAAAAATATAGTTCCCGTTGTCCGCGAAGCCATGAGCCGTGCGGGCGTTGGTTTCGGCGATCTGGATGCTGTGGCCGTTACGGAGGGCCCAGGTCTTGCCGGAGCGCTGCTGGTCGGCATCACGTATGCCAAGGCACTTACCTTTGGATTCAATAAGCCGCTGATCGGGGTAAACCATCTGGAAGGGCACATCCATGCGGTTCTGATGGAAGCAAGTCAGCGAGTTGGCAAGTCAGCTCAGGACGGCGGCCCGCTGCTGGCGTTGGTCGTTTCGGGCGGTCACACGCATCTCTATCTGGCGGAGCAGCGCGAGCAGGGAGCATGGCGTTATCGCAACGTTGGTCGTACCGTGGACGATGCTGCTGGCGAAGCATACGACAAGGTGGCGAAGCTGCTTGGGCTGGGGTATCCCGGCGGCCCATGGATCGATGCACTGGCAAAGCGTGGCAATCCGCTGGCTGTGCCGTTCCGGTTTGCGCAGATCAAGCCTCGCATCCATCGTGATGGAATGGTGCCGAAGAATAAGAAGGCTCCCGCAAAGGTGGATGGGCCAACCTTCGACTTTTCCTTCAGCGGTATTAAGACGGCTGTGCTGCGCTACATCGAGACGCAGGGCATGCGCGAACGTATCGCCGAACGAAGATCGATGTTGGCCGATCATCCGGAGTGGAAGCCGGGCTCTGACGAGGCGGCTGCATGGTGCGATGCGCAGACACTGGATCTGATTGCGTCGTTCCAGCATGCAGTGGTCGGCAACCTGCTTCGCCAGACCTTCGCTGCTGCGGAGACATTCGGAGTACGAAGTATCGTGGTTTCAGGTGGTGTGGCCGCCAACAGCGAGCTTCGCCGTCGTTTTCAGGCAGAAGGCGATAAACGTGGGCTGCCGGTAGCGTTTCCTTCGCTGGCGCTCTCGACCGACAATGCCGCAATGATCGCTGCTGCGGCATGGCCGAAGCTGGTGGCAGGTGAATTTGCCTCCGACGATCTTGGGCCTGCTCCGCAGCTCCGGCTGGGTGGCGTTTAGCTGTATTCACTGCCACCTGAGAGCGCTGTAAGTCAGATAAAATCGAGAAGCATTCGATAAATTTATCGAAATCAATCTGCGAGAGGGTCTGCACCGTGCTCCGTGCTCGGCTGCGGCAGGTCAATAAGCGCACGTGGCAACGATGGAACTCTTTAATACCCTGGGCGGTAAGGTTGAGACGCTGGAGCCTGTCGGCGCGCCCGAACTGCGAATGTATTGTTGTGGCCCGACGGTGTACGACTACGGGCATATCGGGAACTTCAGGACCTTCCTCCATGTCGATGTGCTTCGCCGCTTCATGCGCCAGCAGGGCGTCCCCGTGAAGTACGTGATGAATATCACGGACGTCGACGACAAGATTATTCGCAACGCCGCGGCAGCAGGAAAGCCGATCGCCGAGTACACCGCCAAGTACGAGAAGGCCTTCTTTGAAGATTCCGACGCGCTGGGAATCGAGCGCTCGGAGATTGTGGCTCACGCGACAAGCTGCATCCCCGACATGGTCGAGCTGATCGAAAAGCTTGCTGCGCGCGATATCGCGTATAAGGCCGAAGACGGCAGCTGGTATTTCCGCATCGCCCGTTTTCCTGAGTACGGCAAGCTCTCGCGCAAGGACTTCGAAGGGATCGAAGACGGAGCTCGTGTCGATATCGACGAGTACGAGAAAGACGCCGCACGCGATTTTGCTCTCTGGAAGGCCTGTAAGCCGGGGGAGCAGAGCTGGAACACGGCGCTGGGCTGTGGTCGTCCTGGCTGGCATATCGAATGCTCGGCGATGGCGATGAAGTTTCTCGGCGAGTCGATCGACCTCCATTGCGGTGGGGAAGACCTGATGTTTCCGCATCACGAGAACGAGATCGCGCAGTCGGAGTCGGCGAGTGAGAAGCCCTTCGCCCGCCATTGGATGCATGTGCGCTTCCTGCTGGTGGAAGGGCGCAAGATGTCGAAGTCCGAAGGGAACTTCTACACGCTACGCGATCTGCTGCTGAAGGGTTATCGCGCCTCGGCGATCCGCTTCCTGCTGATCTCGGTTCCGTATCGTCATCAGATGAATTTTACGTTCGATTCGCTGACGGAATCGACGAATGCGATTGAGCGTCTGAGGACGTTCCATCAGCGCATGTTGAAGGGGCCTTGGCCTGAGAGTGCGCAACAGAAGCCGGGCGAGATCGAAGACAGTCTGACGCAGCAGATCGACGAAGCGCGGCTCAAATACACGGCTGCGCTTGCCAACGATCTGAATACGGCTGAGGCGCGCGCGGCGATCTTCGATATGGTTCGCGTGGTCAACAGCGCTGCGGATGCGGGTACGCTGACGAAGAAGAATGTCGATGAAGTGCTGAAGGTGCTTGCGTTGTTCGACGGTGTCTTCGCTGTGCTCAAAGACAACGACGCTGAGATCACCCGGTCAGCACTGGCATGGGCCGAAGCCGAAGGCCGCATGGCCGATGTCGCGCCTGAGCTGATGACCAACTTCGCGCTTTCCGATGCGGAGATCGACACTCTGGTGGCGGAACGCACGCAGGCCAAGAAGACGCGCAACTTTGCTCGTGCCGATGCGATCCGCAATGAGCTGCTCGCCAAAGGCGTCCTGATCGAAGACTCAAAAGACGGAGTGCGCTGGCGCCGCAAGTAATAAGACGCTACCCCGCGTCGCAGGCAACGGAGTCTTCTGCCGGCACAGCGGTCCTGGGGAGCGCCGGAGCAGCTGCGGATGATTTGTTCATCAACACCAGTCCGGCGATGACGATTGCCACACCGATATATACCGTCCACAGGATAGGCTCATGCGCGACGTATCCCCAGAACAATCCCCAAATTGGCAGAAGGTAGGTCACGGCAGTGACGTGCGTTGAGGAGATGCGGCTTAGCAGGTCGTAATAAAGCAGGTAGGCAAGGCCGCTGCCTGCCAGTCCAAGCAGCACGGATGCGGCGACAGAGCTGGGCTGTATAGCCGTCGGATGTGTGCCGAAGAGGGCAACCGGCAGGATCATCAGCCATGCCAGCGAAAGCTGCGTTGTCGCAAGACCAATTGGATCGAGCCCTTTCAGCCGTGCTTTGGCGATAACGGTGGCAATGGCATAGCCAAGGCTCGCGATTGCGATAAAGGCGACTCCAAGAAAGAACTGTCCACGCGTAACAGCAGCATGTGCGTCGCGTCCATGGCTGAGAACCACGGTGACCACTCCGGCAAAACCGAGCAGAACGCCCGCGATGGTGTAGCGGCCTGTGCGTGTGCCCTGAACGGCAAGCGTCAGCAGCAGAGTCCAGATCGGCGTTGTCGCGTTAAGCACGGCTGCGATGCCGCTGGGGACAGTGCGCTCTCCCAGAGCGAAGAGACAGAAGGGCGCGGCATTGTTGAAGAATGCAACCAGCAGCAGGGTAACGATAAGGCGGCGAGGCGGCAACATACGCTTGCGCATCCAGAGAACAGTCCATAGAAACGCCGCTCCAAAGCTAAGGCGCAGAAACGCAACCCAGACTGGAGGAAAGCTGCGCCCGGTAATCTCAATAAGAATGAACGATGCTCCCCAAACTGCGGAGAGGAGAAGAAGCTGAAGCAGGTCACGCCGGTTCATACGGTGCTCCTGTGTTGTTTGTGGGTGCGTCGATACTGTGCAACAAGTGTTGTGTGCTCAGTTGTTTGTGCGTAGCTGTTGGATGTGTGAGGTCATATAAGGATGAAAAAAATCTGCTGCTGCATAAAATAGGCAGACGACTCTTATCGGGCCGCGCTATACTCCCGTGCACGGAGCCGCACATGCCTTTGGACATGATGATGATGGGTCTGACCACAAGCCTCCGCCGGGTGCATAGCCTTCCGGCAGGAAAGCTGAGAAGTCTGCCTGCTGTGCGCCGCCCCGGTCTGTTTGCCGACTAGCCTCTCGTCCTATTCTCCGACATCGCCATTTTCTGTCTGCCTGGTTTCGGCAGCAATGCTCTTCATCTGCGATGAACGGCAGGATGGCGCGTCCCAGGATGATCCAACGCGAGGAGAGAGGCAATGAGCACCATGACGCAGGAGCGCACACGTATCGCTACCGAAGCTGAGTTTGCCCAGTTCGGTCCGAAGTTGAAGATGCCGCTGCCAGGACCACTGGCGAAGAAGGCCGTAGCTGCAGATGAGAAGCTGATCTCGCCAAGCTATACGCGTGGCTATCCGTTGGTTGTGAAGTCAGGACGTGGTGTGCGAATCATCGACGTCGATGGCAACGAGTTCCTGGACTTCGCTGCGGGAATCGCTGTGAACTCGACGGGGCATTGTCACCCGGAGATCGTCAAAGCGATCCAGAAGCAGGCAGCGCAATTGATCCACATGTCGGGTACGGACTTTTACTACGAGAGCATGGCGCAGCTTGCAGAGCGGTTGTCGGCGGTTGCTCCTATGAAAGGGCCGCATCGTTTTTACTACGGCAACTCAGGTGCCGAGGCCGTGGAGTGCGCACTTAAGCTCGCACGCTACCACACCGGCCGTCAGAACGTGATCGCGTTTCTCGGAGCATTCCATGGACGTACGATGGGTGCGCTGTCGCTGACGGCGTCGAAGCCACAGCAGAAAAGGAGATTTGCTCCGTTCGTCCCTGGTGTTCACCATGTGCCGTACCCGTATGCTTTCCGCAACTATCGCGGCAGCGCCGAGGAGCAGGAAACTTATGCGCTCAATTGTGCGCGTTACATTGAGGAGCGGTTGTTCAAGACGATCCTTCCGCCCGAAGAGGTCGCGGCCATCATTGTTGAACCAATCCAGGGTGAAGGTGGATACGTGGTTGCTCCAGATAGCTTTCTGCGCGAGATTCGCAATATCTGCGACCGCCACGGAATCCTGATGATCGCTGACGAAGTGCAGTCCGGCGCAGGACGTACCGGTAAGTGGTGGGCGATGCAGCATACTGGCGTCGAGCCCGACATCCTCTGCAGTGCGAAGGGTATTGCCAGCGGTATGCCGCTAAGTGTCTGCATGGCTAAGGCCGAGGTCATGAACTGGGTGCCGGGTTCGCATGCTTCAACCTTTGGCGGAAATCCTGTTGCCATTGCTGCTGCGTTGGCAACGATGGACGTGCTCGAGCGCGAAGGCATCGCCAACGCGGCTGCCGTCGGAGAAAAAATGATGAAGCGCCTACGTTCGTGGATTGGCACGCATCGTCATGTCGGCGATGTGCGCGGGCGCGGATTGATGATCGGCCTCGAGCTGGTCAAAGATCAGCAGACACGCGAGCCCTTTGCCAAGCTGCGCGATCGCATCGTCGATCTTGCGTTTGAACATGGCTTGCTGATTCTCGGTTGCGGAGAGACCACGATACGCCTGTGTCCGCCACTGATCGTGAATCAGCATGAAGCGGATGTGGCACTCGACATCTTAGAAGAGTGCGTCGCTTCGGCCGGTAACTCGCTTTAGTGCATACGTGTCGTCTGGCACACATCCGTTTCTTCGCAGGCCGTACAGCGAAGGCAGAAGCTGCGGTTGAGCAGATGCGCTGCCACCAATATCAGCGAGCCGGAGACGCTCAATACCAGTTCCACCGACGGGCTCATCGCATTGCCTGCCCATGCAACGCAGAGAATGAGCAGCAACCCAATCGCGATGAGCCCAAGCAATGCTTTACGTCGGTGGATGCGATAGCCGGGAATAAACGCAGCTGCTCCAATCAAAAGGATGATGGCTGCCAGCAGGCGATGAACCCGGAGATCTCCAGGGAGATAAGGCAGGGCTCCAGGGAAGAGGCTGATAACGACCGGTGTCATCAGGCAATGAACGAGGCAGATGCCGGAGGCCATTGCTCCGGCGTGGTCCGTGTGACGGCGTAGCTGCGCCATCGATGCGGTGGAGATTCCCATCGTAGATAGTTCCTATTGAAATGTTGGAAGAGGGAGGCGCAGCCACTCGGACTGCGCCTCCGTGTGGTGCGTTAGAAGCTGTAGCTGATCTCGCCTGTGAAGGCTCGCGGGGTCACGTAGTGTGTTCCCGAGAACGTCGACAGGAAGTTGTACAGCGCATACTTGTTCGTTACGTTGACCGCCGTCAGACGCAGCCCGATCTTGTGCCTGTCTCCGTGGAAGAGATTGTCTTCGCCCAGAGCAATGTCAAATAGGTTGCGCGGTTGAATGCGAGGCGGGTTGTGATCATCGTTGCCCGTATTCGGAGCTGGGATGTGCAGCAGCGACGAAGTGAGCTGCGATGCGGGGCAAAGATCGGGTAGCGGATTCGTCGGTGTTGCGCGAACGCCGCCGCACGCCAGACCGGCCTGGAACTGCTGGTCTGCAGTCAGGCCGCTCAGGTCAACTGCAGGCGCACCATTAATGGTCAATGGGTTGCCGTTGCTGTCGAACGAGAAGTTGGAGCAGCCACTATTCGGATCGGTCACGTTATAGCAAGGTGTTGATCCGGCTACGAGACCGCTGTCATAGCGCCAGTTGAAACCGAACCAGGTGCTCTTGCGGAAGGGCAGCGCATACTGGATATGTGTGCTCTGGTTGAAGCGCTCATCGTGGTCGATGCGGAAGGGGAAGTTCGATCCAGGTGTGCCGGGCGTTGCACCGACGCCGCCAACCTGCGGATTGAAGAAGCGTGCTGCCACCGACGACATGACGACAAAGGCGCTGATGCCATGGGTCTCAGGTACATTCGCGCGAATGGCGAAGCCAGGGATCTTCGAGCTCTTCCATTCGATAGGAAAGGTGATCGGAGTTGCTCCGAAGACCGAGAAGTCATACGCATTGTGCGTGTACTTCCAGATGTACTCGGCGCTGACGACAAGATGTTTGCTGAAGGCCTGCTGGAAGCCGGCATGGAATTCGTTGCGGAAGCCTGGGTTGAACGGAGTAGGCTCGCACGGCCCAAGCGTCTCGAAGATGCCTTGAATCACCGGGTCATAGCAGCCGTTGGTGGAGAGAACAAGATTCTCGTTGAACGGAGTCTCCTGCGTGCGGGCATACGAGACGCGAAGAATCGTATTCGTGCGCTTGATGTTGTAGGAGAGGCCAACACGTGGCTCCGCCTGTTTCTGAACCGCAAGCCCGTTGTAGAAATCGCCACGGATACCGATGTTCAGCAGCCACGGACCCTTGGTGATCTGGTCCTGCGCGTAGAGCGCAAGCTGCTTCACGTCCGTCCGTCCGTGCCAGAAGTAGTTGGTGCCGCCGCGAGTCAGGTCATAGGGCAACAGAACGGGATTGAAGTTACTGTTGGCCTCAAGTCCGGCTCCTGCGCACTGCGCCGGATCGTTGTAACCATTCACCGGCGCTCCGGTTGAATCGACGCAAGGTGCATTCAGCCCGGGCGCGACAAGGCCCGTATGCAGGTTTTCACGAAGAAAGGTTTGCTGATACATGCCGCCGATCTTGACGTTATGAATGCCCTTGACCCAGGAGACATCGGCATGGGTGCCCGTATTGGTCAGCGTGCGATACTGCTGCACCGTCTCCTGTTGAATGGGGCCCAAGTCGGCAAGCGGGTTATTGCTCGGATAGTAGTTATAGGCATCGCGGCGAACATACGCGCCGAAATTCAACACCGTGTTCTGATTGATCAGGTTCGTCCAGGTCGGAGCAATGTTGAAGGTCTCGATCTTGGAGCGCTGATCGGCCCCACCCACTGGATTGCCAAACTGATCGAAGACGCTCATCGTGTCAAAGGAGTTCGGAGTCTGGAACCACGAACGCGTGTACTGCAGATTGGTGTGCAGTGAGTTGGTGTCGTTGAGTTGGAAGTCCACGCGATCGAAGATGTTCTGCTGGTTGCCCTTGTCGTGCAGCGTCTGAAACTCGGGCCCATCGAGGAAGCGTCCTGAGTTCAATCCACTGACGGCGACGAAGTTGCCCCACCGCTGACCACCGTACGCCACATTGCCATCAAGGCTTGCCGTGCCGAATGTGCCATAGTCCAGGGCAATCGATCCGTGGGGCGTTGTGACCCCTTGGCCGGAGCGTGTTGTCGCTTTAATGATGAGGCTGGTCTTGTCGCCGTACTCTGCTGTCGGTGCACCGCCAATCACCTCCAGCGATTGCACTGCGTCAGTGGGAAGCTGGTTGGAGAAAACCTTACTTTGCTGGTCCGTGATGGGCTGGCCATCAATGGAGAAGGAGTTTTCCGCGTGATCGCCCAGGCCGTGAAAGAGGCCGTTGGAGTCGGCCGTAACGCCGGGCGATGAAAGCGTGACCAGCGAGCTAAGCGAAGACGACTGGCTCTCAAGCGGCATGCGATCGATCGTGGATCGATCGACGTCCGTATGGAAGGTCGAATCGTTCTCAATAAGATCGGCGCCGGTATCGACCGTGACCTCGGTGGAGGCCTGAACAAGCCCCATTTGAATGGGCAGCACAACCGGAACCACTGTGTTCACATCGGTTGTTTTCGTGGATACGGAAAAGCCATCAGCCGTTACGGTGATGCGATAAGGGTTGAACGGGACGTTGTAGAAACGGAATTGACCTGTGGTATCCGTCCTCGCCGTGCGCGTATATCCGCTGACATGGTTGGCGATCTGAACCGTGGCTCCGGGGATAACAGCGCCGCTTGGGTCGGTCACCGTGCCGGATACCGTTCCCGAATTGCCCTGAAAGGCATGGGCCGAAACAAGTGCTGTGAAAAAGAATACAAATGAGAGAAGTCGTAAAACGACTGGCCTGCGCATGGCAAAACTCCTGTCGAGCTCGATGAGCTTCAAATGCTGAGAAACGCGATGCAGGTGCGGTGGAGCAGCTGCTCGTTGACAGGTAGGCGAAATAATTCGGGTGAAACGTCTTTCCGAAAACTGCTAATACCTGCAGGGACTAAGCGTTAGCCTGTGCAGGGGGAGGCCGGCTAGCCATCTCAAAGCGCCAGCGGAAGAGACGTTCCGCTTCAGCCGCGACGGAGTCGAGCCGTTGTATCGAAAGCGTTGGCTCGGGAGCAAACTGCTGCGGGGCCGCAAGCGCGGAGTGCATCGCAACGCAAAGCGGGCAATGATCGTCCGGCGCGGGGCTATGGGAGTTCTGTTGCTTCAGCGCGGAAAACTCGGCATGGGTATGCGAGACCTGCGCTGTGCTCATAACCGCGACGACCAGGATGCAGAGCAGCGCAAGAACACGCAGCCACATAGGCCGCGGTGCCTCCATACCGAATTGCGAGATGCGCTGCATAGGTTGTATCCGCTACATCCTGTTTAGCATAGTCAACCGGATGATCCAAATCCGGGGCTGCTTCTTTCACGCTCGCCGAAACGTCAAACCGGGTGCTGGGACTACACTGTGAAGGTCAGGATCTATGAGTAAGACGAATCACATGCCCGGAAAGTTTTCCCTTATTTTCCTGTTATTTGCCTGCGCATCTCATGCGGGCTCAGCAACTTTTGCAGGGTACGCAGCCGAGGGATGGCAACAAAGGCCGCTTGCTTCCAGCGATTCCGCCGCACCACATCGCACGCGATTGATTTTGAAAGACGGAAGCTACCAGATCGTCATGAGCTGGCAGCTGGTCGGCGACCGTGTCCGTTATGTCTCTGCCGAGCGTGGGGGAGCGCAGGAGGAGATACCTGCCGCCCTCGTGGATTTCGACGCAACCAAAAAATGGGAGCAACAGCACACAGCACGCTCCGGCGCCGATGCGCAGGAACCAGGATCTGTGCCTGGCATCGATCCTGAGCTGTTAAAGGAAGAGGCGGATCGTGCCTCGTTGACACCCGAGGTCGCTACCGATTTGCGCCTGCCGGAGCTGGATAATGTACTCGCGCTCGACACCTATCGCGGACAGCCACAGCTCGTGCCCCTGCCTCAATCCGATGGCGAGCTGAACCACAATACAGGACATAACATCCTGAAGGCCGCCATCAATCCGCTCTCCAGCTCGCACCAGTTGGTGCAATTAAAGGGAGAGCGATCGATGGTGCAGCTGCACATCGATCAGCCCGTAATTTATATCCGCATTGGAGACGCAGCCGTTGTTCCCAACGGCAGTACGCCTCTGACGGTCGATACGCACGGTGCCTCCACCGCGATCAAAGACCCGTATAGCGATCCAACCGCCAGCAGATATGTAATTGTTCGTGCCGATGTGCGTACCGGATCACGCATCGTGGCATCGTTCAAGATCAGCGCATTGGGAGGAGTCAAGCAGGACGAAGATCTTGTCGAGACAACAACGGAAATTCTTCCCGGCGGCCATTGGATGAAGATCACGCCAAAGCAATCGCTTATCTTCGGCGAATACGCGTTGATGGAGGTTCTCTCCGATCGCGAGGTGAACCTCGGTGTATGGGATTTCGGTATTCACCCGACTGCGCCGGCCAATCGCGATGCGATTCTTCCGCAACCGAAGCGGCCCTTCGCGCTGTCGCCTCGCCGGCCCGATCAATAGCTAGCGTGTACGTGAATCCGTCGATTTTGGCCGATCCATCAGGATGCCGCGGCCGACGACCGCAATATTGTCGCGCGTGGTCTTGGCTTCGTACATCATCGAATCGGCCGCGCGCAAAATCGTTGGAACCGTGTTTCCATCTTCGGGGAATGTAGCAAGACCAAAGCTGCCCGAAAGGCATAACGAAAGCCCGTTGCTTTCGAGGAATCTTGTCTTGCGAAGATCTTCATACAGCGCGACGGTGGCTCCAGTCGCTGCTGCCTTGCCCATGCCGGGAAGCAATGCCACAAACTCATCGCCGCCATAGCGAAACGCGGCGTTCCCTGGCCCCAGGGAACGCCGCATCAGGTTACCAACTTCAGCCAGCAGGCGAGTGCCAATAAGGTGGCCGTGTGTATCGTTGACGCTCTTGAAACGGTCCAAATCGATAAACAGCAGACTGAATGGATCTCGCTTGGCTACGGCCTCGTCGAGCATGGTGTAAAGATGACGTGCATTAAACAATCCCGTAGCATCGTCGGTAATCGTCAGCTCCTGAATCAACGTCATGGACTTGGCATTCTGGATCGCGATCGCTGCATAGTCGCAGAGGATGCGCAGAAACGATATCGAGTACTCCGACATCAGGTCCAGCTTGCTGTTCAGCAGCTGGATCACGCCCAGTGTCTTATTTCCCGAACGCACCGGAACGCAGGCAATGGACTGAATATTCAGATCAGGATGCTTGGCAGAGAAGGCAGCCCAGTGCGGATCAAGCTTGACGTCAGGAACGACCAGCGGATTTCCAGTAGCCGCAACCCAGCCTGCGACGCCTTCACCTATCGGCACGCGCAAACCGCGCAGACTGTCGGCGTTCTCGCCAACCGCAATGGCGTAGTACAGCTGATTGTTCTTTTCGTCGACCATGAGCATGGACCAGCGCTCCGGGCCGAAGAACTGCGCCATCTTTTCCATAATGGCGCTAAGAATCTCTTCAAGCTCAAGACTCGACGTGAGGGCCCGGGCGACATCATGGAACACCCGCAGGTGATCCATCTGTCGGCTTTCAATAACTTCGAACTGTCTTCGTTCTTTCAAGCACAGATCCTTACAGGTTTAGAGCGCAATGAGATTCTTGAGTAGATCCCGAACGACGGCAGTAATACAAAAAGGGTCTTGAGCTTTGATACTCCAGGTCAACTGCTGAGACCTGTTTCATCCACCAATATGGACCATATTGCGAGAGGGCTTTTCAAATCCTGCTTCTCCGATATGGTGCCTTGCTTCCTTCCGTAAGACGATACTACGGATATACATCCGCAGCATGTCATCTGTTTCACCGCGTACCATCCGTCCATATAGGTCGTGATCGCTCTGCGAGAACAGGCATGTGCGCATCTTGCCGTCGGAGGTCAGGCGAATGCGGCTGCAATGTCCGCAGAACGGACGCGAAACGGGTGCAATAATCCCGATCTCTCCCAGCCCATCGTCGAAGGTAAATCTGCGCGCTGTTTCACTTACGGTGTTTGCAGGAAGCTCGACCAGCGGGCGGAAAGCATTCAGGCGAGCGACCAGCTCGTCCATCGGAACCACGGTCTCCGGCTTCCAGCTGCGATCTTCCTCAAGAGGCATGAACTCGATAAAGCGTACGATCACACCTTCATTGCGCGAAAATTCTGCGAAGCGTTCGATCTGATGATCGTTGAAGCCACGCAGTAAAACGCAGTTGACCTTGACCGGTTCCAGCCCAACCTCTTTCGCTCGCCGTATGCCCGCCGTAACGCGATCGAAGCTCCGTGGTACGCGTGTGATCGCGGAGAAGGTCTCCGGATCGACGGCATCCATGCTGACCGTGATGCGGTTCAGCCCGGCTTCCTTCAGCGGCAACGCCAGGTCTTCCAGCAGATGCCCATTCGTCGTGAGCGCAACATCCAATGGATGGCCAGCATCCGTCAGGCTTCCATCTGAAAGATAGGCAGTCCGCATGGTCGAAAGCTCCCGAACCATCTCGACCAGGCCCTTGCGCAGCAGAGGCTCGCCGCCCGTCAGACGAATCTTCTCGATGCCCAGCGAAACAAGCAGGCGCACCATGTGCAGATAGGTCTCAATGGGAAGCTCTGTATACTGCGGACCTTCGTTTCCTGTCCGACAGTAGACGCATTTGTAGTTGCAGCGGTCCGTGATCGATACGCGCAGATCCGTAATGGCGCGGCCAAAGCTGTCCCGCAACCGTCCCTGCGGAGGATCCGGCTGCTGCGATGTGCGATCGTCTTCAACCGTCACAAGTTGGTTCGTCGTTGCCATCTGCACCACGATCTACTAACAGCTACGAGTATAGATGTCTGGCAAATGACTTGCGCTGAAACAGAAGAGCGACGCCAACAGACGTCGCTCTTCCCGTCAAATGAAACAGTCCGACTTAGCTCTTTGCCGCCTGCACCGCTTTGGTCAAAGCAGGAACAATCTCAAAGAGATCGCCGACAACGCCGTAATCGGCAACCTCAAAGATCGGTGCATTCTCATCCTTGTTGATCGCGATCACGGTTTTCGAACCCTTCATCCCAACCAGGTGTTGAATCGCACCCGAGATACCGACTGCGAGATACAGCTTCGGCGAAACCGTCTGTCCTGAGCTGCCGACCTGGCGTTCCATCGGCAGCCAGCCGTTGTCGCAGATAGGACGCGACGCCGCAAGTTCCGCCCCCAGCGCCGTAGCCAGCTCTTCGACGATGCCGATATTGTCCTGTTCGCCGATACCGCGCCCGACCGAGACAATGACCGGGGCCGCCGTCAGGTCAACCGTCTGTGCCGATTCACGGAACCGCTCGCCCGGCTTGTTGCGGATCTTCGCCGCATCCAGTTCCGGAGCAAAACCCTCCATCGCAATCGCGGAGGCATCCGCGGCCTCAGCGCGAAAACTTCCTGCCTGTACCGAAACAAAGCACGGCCCGCTCGACGTCTGCCTGTAATCCGCGTTCAACTTGCCCTGCAGCAACTGACGCACAAAGACCGGCCCCTCATGAATGGCTATCACATCGCTGATCAGCACCTGCTTAAACCGCGTCGCCAGAGCAGGAGCAAAATCGCGCACCTGGTACGTATGCGGAAATAGAACAAACGCCGGATCAAGCTTCCGAATCAACTGCTCAAGCGCCGTCGTGAATCCATCCGACGTGTAATCCTTCAGCAGCGCATGTTCAACCGCATAGACAGCCTTTGGCTTCGCGGCCGTTGTCCACTGCAATGACTGAACCCCGTCGCCAACCACTGCGGCCGAGCACTCCGTCCCCAGCTTCGCGGCAAGCTGCATTCCTGCTTCGAGAGCCTCAAAGCTCATCGAATTCCACGCGCCTCCGCGCTGCTCCAGTACAACCAGAACTCCGCTCATATCACCCTCACCTCAAACTTCAGCTTCTCGACAATCTGCGCCGCCACCTGATCCGGCGAGCCCGTCAGCATCTCCGTCTTCTTCTGCTTCTCCGGCAGATACACACGCTCCAGCGCAATCGCCGGACTCGCCGTAGCCGCCGCAGCGCCCACCGTCTTCAGCTCCTTCGTCTTCGCCTTCTTGATGCCCATCAGCGTCGCATAGCGTAGCTTGTTGCCACCCGATTGAATCGTCAGCAGTGCTGGCAAAGGCATCTCGACATGCTGGAACCAGCCATCCTCCAGCTCGCGCTTCACCTTCAGACCCGCGCCCGTCGTCTCAACCTGCATGATGATGGTCGCGTGCGGAATGCCAAGCAGCTCGGCCAGCACAACGCCGGTCTGCCCCAGGCCAAGATCGTCCGACTGCAGGCCCGTCAAAATCAGATCAGGAGACTCTGCCTTCACCGCATCCGCCAGAATCTGCGCAACGCCGAGCGTGTCACGCGAGCCCAGATCATCTGCCTCGATGTGAATCGCGCGGTCAGCACCCTTGGCAAGAGCCTCGCGCAGCGTCGTCTGCACGCGTTCCGGCCCGGCGCATACCACGATCACTTCGCCCGTGCCGTTCTTCTCCTTCAACTGCAACGCCTCTTCCAGCGCATAGGCGTCCGGCTCGTTGATGGTGTAGTTCAGGTCGTCCTCTTCAATCCACTTGCCGTCCGCAGCAACGCGAATCTGCGCGTCTCTCTCCGGCACCTGTTTGATCGCTACAACAATCTTCACTGCACTCCTCCAGCTTCCTTTTGCTCCATTGCAGGCAACGCCCGCGCCGTCAGTTGTGCGATGTCCAACAGCTGCGGCGGAGCATCGCTCACCGCTGTCAGCGCATCGCGAAACATCGTATTGCAGAACGGACATGCCGTGCCCACCACCTTCGCGCCCGTGCCTGCCAGCTCCTTCGCGCGAACATGGCTCACCCGCTCGCCCTGCTCTTCACCCAGAAAGGCCAGCCCGCCCCCCGCACCGCAGCAGAAGCTGCGTTCATGCGAACGAGGCGCCTCCACCAATGTGCCGGCCTGCTCCACCACCTCGCGCGGCTCCGCATAGATATCCTGATAACGCCCCAGATAGCACGGATCGTGATAGACAATGCTCTCGCCGCTCTGCTTGGGTAAGCGGTCCTTATGCCGCGCCATGAACTCCGAGTGATGCTCGATCTCCGGAGCCACTCCAAACTCACGCCAGTCATTCGCAATCGTGCGAACGCAATGCGGACAGATCGCGACGATCTTCTGTACTTTCGCCGTCTCAAAAGCCTTCAGCCCGTTCTCCGCCAGCGTCTGAAAGACAAGATCGTTGCCCAGCCGCCGCGCCGGATCGCCCGTGCACTTCTCCTTCTTCAACACGCCAAAGCTCGTACCCAGATGCTGCATCACGCGCGCGAAGTCGGCGATGATCTCGCGTCCCTTTGGATCGTATCCGCCCATGCAGCCCAGCCACAGGCAATACTCCTGCGTGCCGTCGAAGATCGGAAACTGCTGCTTCTGGATAAACTTGTCGCGCTCCATCGCGCTCAGCCCCAGCGCATTGCCGTTCTTCTCGAGCGCGAGAAAGAGCTTCGTCCCGTAGTCGTCCTCCCACGCGCCCGTGTTGGTCGCGCCCCGCCGCAGACCCACGATGATCGGCACATGTTGAATTCCTACCGGACACTGATACTCGCAGCTTCCGCATGTCGTGCACTCAAACGCAGCCTCCATGCTCAGCAGCCGCTGGTGCGGATCGGTCGGCGCAGGCGTACGGCTCTCTGCAAGCAGCGCCACCTCCGACGCCGGACCAAACTCGTTCAGATAGCTCCGCATCCCCAGCACAATCTCTTTCGGATTAAGCACCTTGCCGGTCGTGGCTGCAGGGCAGTGCTCCGTGCAGCGTCCGCACTCCACGCAGCTGTATGTCTGTAGCGAAATCAGCTGCGTCACATCCTTACCCGCAACCAGTCCGAAATCCTCATCGCCCGTCAGCGGAGGAATCTTCGCAAACCCATCTCGTTTGAAGAAGACCGTGATCGGCGACAGCACAAGGTGCAGATGCTTCGTATGCGGAATGAGCGGCAGAAAGATCAGCAGCGCCAGCGTGTGCAGCCACCACAATGCCTTGACTGTGCTCCCGCCATCATCGACGAAGAACGCTCCAAGATAAGTCACCATCAGCACGAAGATGAGGAAGGCGATAAAGCCCGACTCATACGAGACCTTCGTGCCCAGCCACACGGGCCGCACAAAAAATCGCCGGACGAACAATCCTGCAATCGATACCGCCACAAGCAACGCCCACACCGCGGCAAATATGAAGTAGAAGCGCCCCACAAGACTGGTAGGAGGAAGAAAGCCCAGTCCTAGCCCGTTCGCCATGTGGTTCAGGCTCACCAGCGCAAACGCAAGAAATCCCCAGAACACAAAAGCATGCGCAAGTCCGGGCAACGGTCGCTGACGAATCACCTTGCCCTGGCAGAGGACCTCCCAGAAGAAATCCCACACGCGCCGCCCGATCGGGCTCAGCGAAAAATCAGCATCCTTCTTCGACCGCAGAATATTGCGCAGGATCGGCCCGAAGCGCCAGAAAAAAAGTCCTGCCGAGGCAAGCACGCAAACGACAAGCAACGCCGACTCAAGCATGGAGAAGTGCTCCGGCTCGGCCAGCGTTGCTGAAAGATGCAATCCCTGTTGTTGAAAAAAAAGAAAGGTTCCCGCAAAGCCACGGGTACCTGCCGTCACTCCAAGCGCCTCTCCAACCATCCGAACCTGTCCGCGAACGACGGTATCAACCGTCGCCGCTCTTTCGAATCATCTTCCGGGGCCGCCCGAGCGACTCAGCAGCTTAGTAGCTGATGAACTCGTTTGTGCCACGGCGCAGACGGATGCCTGTCAGCAGGAAGATCACCGCAAGTGCACCTGTGATCGCGTCCCAATACACCATGGGATGTGCCCAGCCCGGCGAGAGCGTGAAGTCCTGGCCAGCCCACAGTGTCACCAGCGTAAACACGATGAGGCACTGGAAGCCAACTACCAGGAAAAGCTGGCCGCGACGACGCCGCTTGTCCAGCAGCTCAACCTCGTCAGGGCTCAGGTTACGTTCGTCGATGGGCAGCAGCGTATTCGCCATGGATCTTTATTTCTCCTGCGTAATCTTCCGGGTTCGAAGTGCTGATTCTTCTATGAGGAGCATCAGCTTCCGCTCTCATTAAACCATAGCCTTCTGTGCGCAACGATTACCGGCCAACCTGCAGGCGAAACCAACCTCCGTCCAGCGGCGAAAGCATAACTGAATAACCATTCATTCGTAAAGTGGCAGCCGGAACGAAAATCCTGTCAAGTCCCCAAAAATTGCAACTACCTCATTCCAAATCAAATAGAGTGCATAAAATCTGCCGATTAGTTTGCGGCTCCCTGCTAGACTTTAAACAGATCAAAGCAAAAGCCCCGGCCAAAGTGCCGGGGCTAACTCGTTTCGAATCAATATTTTTGTACTTAAGTCGTATGTTTTGAATATTTTACCCTGTGCAAATCGTATAAATCATTGAATCAAAATGATTTGGCGCAAGAACAAGGGGGGGGAGGGGGGCTAAATGAACGCGACCGACTGGATGCCCACGACCTCGAAGCGTTTTCTGCAACGAACGTTCTTGCAGCCCACCATATCGTCGCGTCGCACCATGTAGCTTTGTGCCTTGGCAAAGCGTGCGCGATCGCGATCGTCGGCTCCACGCGGAAGCTGCGCTTTCTTGCGGCGCACCACCCAGCTCAGCTCATACTCAGCCTGCTGGCCGCAGTGTGGGCAGGTCATTGCGTGAGTCCGCTGCTCCGCACGCTCATCAAAAAAATCGCGCTCTTCCATTTCTCCGCACCTCGTCGAAGGGTGCGCGATGGTTTTGCCGTCCACACCACTTCGCAGCATCCGGCAACGACCAGACGCTGCGATCAAAGTATTGCATAATCGCAGAGGGCCTGGCTGCGCCATGCAAGACTGCCTGAGGAGTCACAGAGATGAGCAAGGCGAAGAAGCAGGTTTTTTCCGCAGTCAAAGCCGTCAAGTCGAACGCGCGTGACCGCGTCGGAACGCCGCCTGCCGAACGGGTGATTCCAGACCCGAAGCAGAAGCGCACCGATAAGCCAAAACACAAGGAAACCCTGGCCGATCTGATCGGCCGTACAGGAGAAGAGGCATGAATAAATTTCGGTCCGGAGTTTTCGTCGCAGCGCTTGCAGCGCTGACTTCAACATGCATCGCGCAGACGATCCAGGTCAACCGGGACAATCGCACGATTGCAATCACGGCGACCGACAAGGTCACGCTGATGGCCGATCAGGCAACCCTGCACATCGGCTTCATCGCTTACGGTCCGGACTCGAATACTGCTTACGCCAGCGGTTCTCGCACCTCGAACGCCATCGTCAAGGCGCTCGTCGCGGCGGGCGTTCCCAACGACGCAATCCAGAGCGAGAACCAGCAGCTTGCGCCTGTGCAGAACTACCAGCTCGACAAATTGACCGAGGCGCAGAAGGCGCAGCGTCAGTTCCAGGTAACGCAGAGCTGGACCGTGAAGACGGCAGCGAATGATGCCGCGAAGCTACTCGACGTTGCCGTGAAGGCCGGAGCCAACCAGTCAGGCTCGATCGACTGGAGCATGAAGGACGAGAACACGCCCGACGCCGAAGCCGCCGCCAAGGCCCTGAAGCGGGCTCGCGCGCAGGCCGAGCAGATGGCTGCAAGCCTGAACGCCAAACTGGGCTCGCTGCTGTACGCAAGCAACGAGGTACAGCCTTCCGGCCCGCGCCCGGTGATGTACGCCAAGGCAGCAGCTCCTATGGCAATGGACAGGGTCGAGCCGCTGGCCATCAACCCGCGTGAGATCGAACGCTCAGCAACCGTCTACGCTGTCTTTGCGATTGAGTAATGTGAGCCTGCTTTAAAGGAAAACAAAATGCCCGAGTACAAATATCGCGAACTGAAGCCGACTCCCGAGGCCGAGGCAATCTACCGCCGCTGGCTCGCCAACCTCAACGAGGAGTTCACGCGGCACCAGTCAGCCGACCGCCGCTCCGACATCGTGCGCGATGAGCTGTACCAGATCTATCTCGGTAAACAGCACGGTGGCCGCATGAATGCATTGCTGACAAGCGAGCTTGCGACCAACGTGCTGACCGAGTCCTTCGATCCGCGCAACATCACGCTGGAGCCGGAATACTACGGCGACATCGATCCTGAAAAGTATGCCGTTCGCAAGCCGCTGATCTGGTTCTGGCAGATGTTCGACCGCTCGCCGCTGGGGCTGAACCACTGGCTTGGCTTCAAGTTCCGCTGCATGCTGGGGAAACACATCTTCAAGCACATGGGCAAAGGCGTGAAGATCTTTCACAACGTCGAGTTCACCTTCGGCTACAACCTGACGATCGAAGACAACTGCACCATCCACAAGAACGTCATGCTCGACGACCGCGGCGAGATCATCCTGCACGAAGGTTCCAGCGTCTCCGATTACGCCAACATCTATTCGCACACGCACAACATCAACGTGCAGGCCGATGTCACCAATAAGCCCACGGAGATCGGTCCCCGCGCCCGCATCACCTACCACGCAACGGTGCTTGCCGGCGCGAACGTGGGCGAAAACGCCATGCTGGGTGCGTTTGGGCTGGCAACGAAGCCTGTGCCGGCGGGAACCGTCTCCGTTGGTATCCCCGCCAAGGCAAAGATGCAGAAAACCGACCAGGATCCGGCAGGGAACTGAGATTCGGTAAGCTAAAAGAGTATGAATCAGGAAGTCGTTCTCATCCTCATGCAGGTTCTGGCGCTGATCATGGCTTTCAGCGTGCACGAGTGCGCTCACGCCTGGACAGCATGGCGGCTGGGAGATCCGACAGCCCGCATGTTGGGCCGCGTAACGTTGAATCCCATGAAGCATCTCGATCCGTTCGGTTCGGTGCTGATGCCGCTGGTCGCGCTCGTCTACCATTGGCCGCTGCTTGGCTGGGCCAAACCAACGCCGGTGACGCCGCGCAACTTCAAGAACTATCGCCGCGACGACATCCTGGTGACGATTGCCGGACCCATCAGCAATCTGCTGCTGGCTACGCTGGCCCTGATCCTGCTGCTGATCATCAAGCATGTCGTGCCAGGAGGAGCCGTATCTGTATTTACGGCGATGGCTCTCGCCATGCACATGCCGGTCTCGACCGAGAATCTTCCGGCGTTGTTCCCGCTGGCGCTGCTGCTGTATTTCATCATCCTGATCAACCTGCTGCTGTTCGTCTTCAACCTCGTGCCGTTTCCTCCGCTTGACGGAAGTCGTATTCTGCGCCACTTTTTGCCGTATAGCGCGCTGCAGGTCTATGACCGCATGGGCGTCTTTGCCCTGTGGATATTTATGTTGGTTGCGGGTGGCTTCATCTTCCGCATCTTTCTGGGGCCGCTCCTCTCCATCTTCGATAACCTCCTGGCGGTGCTCTAAGGGGCGGCATTCCCGTATCATCTTGTATTGACCGTAATGACAGATAACTCCGTTACCACATCACGTCCGCGCGTCCTCAGCGGCATGCGTCCCACCGGCAAGTTGCACCTCGGCAACTATATGGGCGCGCTCTACAACTGGGTGAAGCTGCAGCACCAATATGAGTGTTATTTCTTCATCGCCGACTGGCATGCGCTGACGACGGGTTACGCTGACACATCGAGGCTGGCGAAGGACACACTGGAAGTGGCAATCGATTTTCTCGCCGCTGGTCTCGACCCCAATCTGTCGACGATCTTCGTGCAGTCTCAGGTTCCTCAGCACGCTGAGCTTCACCTTTTACTGAGCATGATTACGCCGCTGAGCTGGCTGGAACGAGTTCCGACCTACAAGGACCAGCAGGAGCAGCTCAAAGAGAAGGACCTCGCCACGTACGGATTTCTCGGGTATCCGTTATTACAGTCCGCCGACATCCTTCTTTATCAGCCCAGTTTTGTTCCCGTGGGACAAGACCAGGAGGCGCATGTCGAGCTTACCCGCGAGGTCGCTCGCCGCTTTAATCAGTTCTATCCCGGCGATTTCTTCCTGAGTCCTGAAGCAAGACCCTGGGAGCTTCCGGCGATTGAAGAGAAGGCGCGAAAACTTGCCGACGATAAGAACAAGACCACGTTCACCGCGCACGAATTGTTTTCCGCAGCGCAACAGACCAAGAAGCTCACAGGCTTCGGACGTGTCGAGGTATTGCCCGAGCCGAAGGTGTTGCTGACGCCGTCGCCAAAACTGCCAGGCACCGACGGCCGCAAAATGTCCAAAAGCTACAAAAATACGATTGAGCTTTCCGACTCCGAATCGTCGATACGCTCCAAGCTGAAGACGATGGTGACCGATCCTGCGCGTGTGCGCCGCGAAGATCCGGGCAATCCCGACGTATGCCCTGTCTTCGATTTACATAAAGTTTTTTCTACGCCCGAAACGCAGCAGAAGGTTCGCGAGGGATGTACGACCGCAGGCATAGGCTGCATCGAATGCAAAGGATGGGTAGCAGATGCTATCGTCCGGGAGATCGCACCTATTGCGGAGCGGCGCAGATACTTTGAATCGCACCTCGATGAGGTAAAGAGCATTCTTCAGGACGGCAATCGGAAGGCCGCAGCAAGAGCAGCGCTCACCATGAACGAGGTCAACCGGGCAGTGGGGCTTCAGTAAATTTTATGGCAGACGAAACACTTCATCCCGAATCCGAATCGCGTGTGGATCATGCATCGCAGCCCGAGCAGGTATCCGAGTCGACGCCTGTGGATGCAAATCAGGAAGCCTTCGCGCTGAAGCATCCTGTGCCTGCGCCGCAGCCTGAGCCGAAGCGTAACGCCAAGGACAAAGATAAGGAAAAAGAGGAGGCGTCCCAGTCTCCCTTCTCGGTGATTGTGGGACAGGTCTATGATGGTCCGCTCGACCTGCTGCTCGATCTTATCCGCAAGCAGAACATCGATATCTACGACATTCCGATTGCTCGCATTACACAGCAGTTTCTCGAATACACACATAAGCTGCAGCAGACCGACGTTGATGCAGCGGGTGAATTCATCTATACGGCTTCACTGCTGATCCACATCAAGTCGAAAATGCTGTTGCCCCGTGATCCGAGCGATGTTGTAGGAGGCGAGGCAGAAGATCCACGTCGCGAACTCGTCGAACGGCTGCTCGAGCACGAGCGCTTCAAAGCTGCAGCGCAGATGCTGCTGCAGAAGCAGCAGATTGAAGAGGCCACGTGGACGAATCCGGGGATTCGCGAGTTCCGCGAGGATGCCGAGTCAGAGCGCGAAATCGCCGCAGATACGGTAGACCTGGTGCGTGTGTTTCAGGACATCCTCGACCGCATGCGTAAACGTCCGGTACTGGATGTCGATGAGGAATCGGTCACGGTCGCGCAGATGATTAACTACGTGAAGCAGCGCCTGGTGATGGAAGACAAGCCGGTATCACTCCGCCGTCTTCTGCACAACACGCATACGGAGCGCGCTCTGATCTGCATGTTCCTCGCGATGCTGGAGTTGGTAAGGTTGCAGGCTGTGTTGCTGCATCAACCTGTTCAGCAAGGAGACATCCTGATCAAGAAGACAGACAATTTCGATCAGGTTTTTGCCGATCAGCAACAGGCTCGCGACGATTGGCGCTAAGTTCTTGAAATCGTGTTGCGCGGAAGTTTTTTAAGGAATATTCAACTTTCTTGCGGCAACGCGCAGGCTGCTGCTTGCGTCTTCCATGAGTAAGCGAAAAAGTCACTGGGCTTGAAAGCCGCCCTTTGAGAGAGTCAGCAGCAAGCAGCTGACCCCAGAGAAAGCAGACTTCATTTCATTCAATCCATCCTCATCTTGAGGAGAGATTGTTCCTGCCGAATACAAATACCACCATCTGGATTTGTTCCGGAAAGGGCCCCTTATGCGTCCTCTGTTACGTGTTGTCGTACTACTGTTCGCGACTCTATCCCTTCCTCTAGTGGCTCATGCTGATCCGCTGACGTACGATTTCGTTACGTCGAATACACCTTACGGCATCATTACAACCTCGCTCCCCGCATCGCCCACGCCGCAGGCGTATACGGCAGACTTCTTCAAACTAAAGATCCCGCTTATCGTCGATGGTGATCCAATGACTATCCCGGTGAAGTTTTTTACGGCAGCCGCTGGCGGCGGAGCCAAAGGGCATGGGGTCCGCGAGAGAGGTCCGGTCTTGTTTACTGGTCCAACGTCTGACCCAACATTTCTGACGGGAACATTCAATTTTGATGGGTTTACTTTGACGATTAAGCCCGAAACTCCGCCGATTCCCGAGCCTTCAACCCTATTGCTGTTTGCAACAGGAGCTTTTGCATGTTGTTGGTTTCTCAAGAGACGTGTAGCTTTGCAGCAATAAACATTCCAATAACTCTATTCCGAGGTTGAAAATGCCCCTGCATCACACAGGGGCATTTTCTTTTGAGTTTCTTTACGGTCTTGTAACACTGCAGAAGCCTGGCAGAGCCTACATTGGTTCCACCGGCCCCAGTTTAACTTTGCGAAAAGACCTGCAGGTGACCCAAATATGGCAACTCCCGCAACATTGCCCCAAGGCTCGCTCCTCGATGAAAAACTAAAGAAATCTTCCCCGGGAAAGATCGGCGGTGTGATCTTTCTTATTCTGCTGCTTGGCGGCGTTTTTTACATCTTCAATCAGTTATCCAGTGATCTTTCAACGGTTCACGCGTCATCGATCTTTCCGTACTTTTTGCTCGGTGTCGCCCTGTTGATTGCGCTTGGATTCGAGTTCGTGAATGGATTTCACGATACGGCCAACGCTGTCGCGACGGTAATTTATACCCACTCGCTTGAGCCGCATGCGGCCGTTGTCTGGTCAGGGCTTTGGAATTTTATCGGTGTGCTTACCAGCTCTGGAGCCGTTGCTTATTCGGTGATCACCCTGTTGCCGGTTGAGCTGATTCTTAAGGTCAGTAAAGGCTCAGGCTTTGCGATGGTCTTTGCGCTGCTGGTTGCTGCCATCCTGTGGAACCTGGCTACGTGGTGGCGCGGATTGCCGGCCTCGAGCTCGCACACGATGATCGGCTCGATCATTGGCGTTGGCATCACGAACCAGATTCTGCATGGTGCAAGTGGTGTAAGCGGTGTGGATTGGGAGCAGGTGACAAAGGTCTTCAAGGCGCTGTTCTTCTCTCCGTTGGTTGGATTTGCGGGAGCTGCGCTGCTGTTCTTCCTCTTCAAACTGGCACTCCGCGATCCCCGCCTGTATGAGGCTCCAAAAGGGACGGAACCGCCACCGTTCTACATCCGCGCGCTGCTGGTGTTGACCTGCACTGGTGTTAGTTTCGCGCATGGTTCGAACGACGGCCAGAAGGGCATGGGTTTAATCATGCTCATCCTTGTGGGTACGGTTCCTACGGCGTACGCGCTAAACCACGCCGTCAGCACATCGCAGGTGCAGACCTTTGTTGCGATCTCGCAGCAGACGTCTGGTGCGATCTCGAACTATGTCGACAAAAATGCCGTAATTGCTGATTCCGGGCCTGAGCTGGAGCACTTCGTCTCCACGCATCAGTTCCAGTCAGGAACCATGCTGGCGCTGCAGCAGACGATCAATGATATCCAGAACGAGGTAACTCGTTACGGTTCGCTGGGTAAGGTTCCCTCGGAGATGCAATCCAACGTTCGCAACCAAATGTATCTGGTGAGCGAGACGATGAGGCTGCTGCCAAAGTACGGGCCGAAGATCTCTGATAACGACAAAAAGGTATTTACCAACTACAAGAGCTTCCTTGATCGCTCGACCAAGTTCATCCCGACATGGGTGAAGGTGGCCGTGGCGCTGGCTCTTGGTCTGGGGACGATGGTGGGCTGGAAGCGTATCGTTGTCACGGTCGGCGAAAAGATCGGCAAGACGCACCTTACGTATGCACAGGGAGCGTCGGCTGAGCTGGTGGCGATGTGCACGATTCTGGCAGCGGATAACTTCGGCTTACCGGTCAGTACAACGCATGTGCTCTCTTCGGGTATAGCGGGCACAATGGCAGCTAACAAGAGCGGACTCCAGATGTCGACGATGCGCGATATCGCTCTGGCCTGGGTCTTCACCCTGCCGGCGGCGGCGGTGCTCTCGGGAGTGCTGTACTGGCTGTTCAATATGCTGGCGAAGTAAGACAGGACAAAGAGGCGTTGCAGCGGTGGGAGTTCTCACGCTGCAACGCCTTTCTGCTGTGCAAAACCCGTCCCTAACCCTGCTGATTAAGCTCGATTCCACCTGATTTTCGCGGAGTCCGTTCTTATACACTCGAAGGGGAATGAGTCTCAAAGCCAAGATCGAAGCCGTCATCTACGCCTCAGAAGAACCGGTAACCCTCGCGCAGCTGATAGGGCTGCTTGGACAAGAAGCACAGGCCGAGCTGGACCAGCTAGCGGCCGCGCAGCAGGCTCTTGCGCTCGATAGCGAAATGGGGGATGCTGCCGAGGCCGATGACGAGGAGTCTCTCAATGCAGAGGCGCTAGGCGAAGAATCGCCTGCAACCGCTGATGCTGTAGCGGAGACGCCAGAGCCCATTGCGCCTGAAGCAGAAAAGCCTGAGGCTGCTCCGGAAGAAGACGCAGAGAAGAAGACAGCTCGCGAGTCGAAGGAAGAGAAGGAGAAGGCTCGGCGTTTGCGCGAGTACTTCCGTTCGTTGCTCGATCAATTGATCGCCGACTACGCTCATGGCGATCGCGGGCTTGAGATTCGCGAAGTAGCAAGCGGCTACCGGCTGGCGACGAAGCCCGAGTATCACGATGCGGTGCGTGGCTTTGTGAAGTCGCTGAAGCCGCCGCTCAAGCTGTCGCTGCAGGCATTGGAGACGCTTGCGGTCGTGGCCTATAAGCAGCCCATTACGGCACCAGAGGTCTCGGAGATTCGCGGTGTGGATTCGGGCGGCGTTCTGGGCAGTCTGATGACCCGCAAGCTTGTCACCACGGCTGGCCGCAAGCAAGTGATTGGCAGGCCGATCCTCTACAAGACGACCAAGGACTTTCTGCTGCGCTTCGGACTGAAGGACATCAACGAACTGCCTTCGATCGAAGAGTTCGAGAAGATGGCTGGCGAGCTGGCCGAGCAGGAAGAGATTCCGATGGAGGCTGGCGCGCCGGAGCAGGCAGAGCATCATGCTCCCGAATCGGCTGAAGAGCTTGAGCCGGAGCGTCACACGCATCTGGCGCAAGCCGACGGAAGCCCCGATCCTGTGGATGATCCTCTGGATGACGAGTTGCCGGAGGATGTCATGGAAGAAGGTCCGCTCGCTGAAGAGAATGTGGTGACGGTCAACTCCGCTGAATCGAAGGAATAAGCTCGCTGAGGCTAAATCTGCATGCAGCCAGGGTATCCGGTTCTCAATCAGGACATCTACCAGCATGTAAGGGTTGTGATTTCAATCATCGTAGGGCTGTGTATTACTACATTGCTCAGCGGATTTGCCCGTTTCGTGCAGCACCCTCGACGAGAACGCGTATCGATACTGCACCTTGGCTGGGCTTTTTCACTGCTCCTCTGGATCATCCATTTCTGGTGGTGGGAGTTTCGCCTCACCTTAGTGCCGCAGTGGAACTTTGCCCGTTATTCCTTTGTCATTCTTTATGCCATCCTGTACTACTTCCTTTGCACGCTGCTTTTTCCTTCGGATCTGAAGGATTATTCCGGCTATGAAGACTACTTTTTGTCCCGTCGCAGATGGTTCTTCGCCATACTGGCTATAACCTTTGTCGCCGACGTTATCGACACCGCCCTCAAAGGGGCAGGTTATCTGCACTCTTTCGGCATGGAATATCCGATTCGGATCGGCGTCAACCTTGCTCTCTGCCTGGCTGGAATGTGGACGAGCAACAAGCGTGTTCAGGTTGTCCTACTGACAACTGCGCTGCTCTACCATGTCTTTTTCATCATCACGCTTTACAGCACGCAATAAGCCTGGCTATACGCGGGAAGCCGCCAGCCGATACACTGACTATTGAAACATCAGAGACCGCGATGAGCAGCTCCGCGGTCAGAAGGTCAGATCATGCCGAAAAATACTCCCACCTCTAAATCAAAATCTTCAGAACATACGGATGCTCCCGCAGGCGAGCGTTTGCAAAAGATTCTTGCGCAGGCCGGTATCGCCAGTAGGCGTAAGGCGGAGCAGTTGATTCTGGAAGGCCGCGTCCAGGTGAACGGACAGACCGTCACCGAGCTCGGCACACGCGCCGATATCAGCCGAGATCACGTTCGGGTCGACGGCAAGCTGCTCCATGGACGCGAGCAGCAGCACTATTACATGCTCAACAAGCCGCGCGGGTATGTGACGACGCTCTCCGATCCGGAGAACCGCCCGACCGTCATGGATTTAATGGCAAAGAAGAAGGGTCCACATGGCGATTACGTTCGTCTATACCCAGTAGGCAGGTTGGACTATCTCTCCGAAGGTCTGTTGTTGATGACCAACGACGGAGATCTGGCCAATAAGCTGTCGAAGGCTGCCGCTGGAGTGGAAAAGACGTATCTGGTGAAGGTTGCCGGTGTGCCTTCTGCTGAAGGGATCGAGCAGCTGCGCCGTGGCATCATGATTGATCGCGGCCGGTTGAACGAAATTCGCAGCGGTCGCCGTGATCGTGTCATTACGGCTCCTGCGAAAGTCGAGCAGGTGCGCGGTGGCGATAATCCCTGGTACGAGCTGACGTTGACAGAGGGACGCAACCGGCAGATCCGCAAAATGTTTGAAGAGATCGGCCATCACGTCGAGAAGATTCGCCGTATCGGCTATGGTGCATTGCGACTCGATGTACCACCAGGAGAATATCGTGAACTGACTCCCGGCGAAGTGATTGCACTTGGACGTGCAGCCCGCGGACAGAAGGTGATGCCGAAGCAAACACCTCCGGAGTTCTCGCAGTTGAAGAAGCCTGTTCCACCGAAGTCATCCAAGCGCCGGTATCCGTCTTCTGGTCGAGCAAGACGCCAATCGTAATACTTTTGTATGAACCAAATGAAATACCGGGAAATACGGCGATTGTCCCATTTTTTGGGATGAGTTTTAAGGTTGTTGAAACAACCTGTTGATATCCCACAAAAGTTATTCACATACACATTGACACACCACGATGTGGACGCACAGAATTACTCCCGCTGTCATGTTCCCGTGGTGACAAACCACCCGCGAGGAGCATCCAATCCATATCGTCAGTGCTCAGGCACAACCGCCTACAGCCAACAGTACGAGGGTGCAGCAGGCAGCAAAGGAGTAGCAGTGGCAATCGAAAGAGCAACATTTGGAGCAGGGTGCTTTTGGGGTGTGGAAGTTAGATTCAACGAGGTGACAGGAGTCATCGACACAACAGTAGGATACGAGGGTGGGAAACTCGAACATCCGACTTATAAAGACGTCTGTACCGACCGCACGGGCCACGCTGAGGTCGTACAGGTAACCTTCGACAACTCTAGACTTAGCTACGATGCGCTGTTGGATGCGTTCTTCGCGCTGCATGATCCTACCCAGGTCAATCGACAGGGGCCGGATTGGGGAACGCAGTATCGCAGCGTCATCTTCACGCACAACGATGAACAGTTTCGTGCAGCGAAGATCAAGATCGCAGAGCTGAATGCCTCAGGTATGTATCGCGATCCTATCGCCACGCAGGTCGAACCTGCGCTGGCTTTCTGGAAGGCGGAGGAGTATCACCAGCGCTATCTCGAAAAGCGCGGCATGGTGAGCTGTCACATTTAGTCGTTCGTCGACTTCGCGAAGCAGATAGGAAAGGGCACCTGATCAGGTGCCCTTTTCTGCTGGGCTGATCGGCTTCTAGGAGGCATAGAAGAGGCCCATGATAGACTGTAAGTGCGTTAAGTGAGAACTTGGCTTTTCGCAAGGCTTCGCAGGTGAAGACTCCGGAATATGGAAGTTTTGGCCAGAGACTGCGATTGCCCCTCTCCCACCGCTTGTCTTTCCACCATGAACTGTGGAAGCTTACGTTGGTTGCTCTGGCTGGAGGCCCGTCATCGGATGGTGCCTCGCCGTGCAGCAGCACTTTCGAATCGACACGAAAGCTAATGCTGAATCCAGGATTGACGGTCCCTGAGACCGCCTCTGCATTCGTTTATGGGTCGATAAGGATCGACATACACCAAAGGATTTTTCTTGAATACAGCAACTCTTGAACAACCCGCAGTTCCTCAGGAACTGCCACAGAACCAAACCACCTCAACCGGGCGTTTTACTGATTTCAATATCTCGGACTCACTGAAGAGTCGCCTGACCAACGCCGGTTTTCTTCACCCAACCCCTGTGCAGGCCGGGGCCGTTCCACCCGCACTCGAAGGCGCCGACATCCTCGCAACGGCTTCGACCGGAACCGGCAAGACGCTCAGCTTCCTTGTGCCAATTCTCGAGCGTCTGGATGCAACCTCAGTTCCCAGCACCAAGGCCAAGCGCAATCCTATTCGCGCCCTCATCCTTTTGCCGACGCGAGAGCTGGCAATGCAGGTGCTCGAGGCCTACTGGAAGCTGATGCCCGGTTCAAAACACGATGCAGCACTCGTTTGCGGCGGACTCTCTGAGAATACTCAGTTTGAGAATCTCGATCGTGGTCCCCGCCTCGTCGTTGCGACGCCTGGACGCCTTGAAGATTTTCTTCGTCGCCGCGAGATCGATCTTTCGCGCGTCGATATGTTTGTGCTCGACGAGGTCGACCGCATGCTGGACATGGGCTTTCTTCCTGCCATCCGCCGTATCGTGACAGCCATTCCGCGTACGCGTCAGACGATGTGCTATTCGGCTACGCTCGATGCCAATATTCAGGAGATTGTTCGCGACTATGTAAAGAACCCGGTCCGCATCGAGATCGGTACGACTTCGAAGCCATCCGATCGCGTCGAGTTGCGTGCCTATGTCGTGATGCAGGACCAGAAGCTCGGTCTGCTGAATCAGATGCTGGACGAAGAGCAGGGAACATTCCTCGTCTTCTCACGTACCAAGCATGGCGCGGATCGCATTTCGCGGAAGCTCCAGAAGCTTGGCCACGATTCAAATGCGATTCACGGTGACCGCTCGCAGTCGCAACGCACGGCAGCTCTCAAGGGCTTTGCGACAGGCAAGCATCGTGTGCTCGTTGCGACGGACGTTGCAGCGCGTGGCATCGACATCTCCGACATTGCGCATGTCGTCAACTATGACTTGCCCAATGCGAGCGACGATTTCGTTCACCGCATCGGCCGCACAGGCCGCGCAGGTGCGAAAGGCGTCGCGACAACCTTCGTGATGCCGCAGGAGAAGCACGAGCTCCGCAAGCTTGAGCGCGAGTTGAAGGTAAAGTTCGACTGGCGCGAAGCCGATAAGAATCTTGAGAAGGAGGAGCGCAACAAGCCCCTCGATCTCAACTCGATCCACTCTACTCCCGTAAAGGATGGCGCAGCGGCCGACCCGCTGGCGGCACTGCTCGCGCTGGAGACGCGCTCCTGGCGAAACGATGCGGAATCGCCGTCGGATAGTGGTGGAAACGGTCGTCCAAGTTTCCGCGGCCGTCGAAAGGGCCAAAGCCGTGGCAAGCGTCCGCAGGGACAGCAGACCCACGGCAATGCTCACCCCGACCGCAATGCATCGCATGCGCGTGGTGGAAATTCAGGCAGGCGCCCCAGCCGCGGCAAGCGCGGCAACTAGCTAGCTACTCATCGCTCCCGTTACCGCTGCGGGCCAACCAGCCCAATGCGGAGCGTGGGGTGCGTCGATCTCCTTTATTCTTCTTCTGGAGACCAGCTATGCCTGCAGATGACCCAAAGCTGAAAGAGATCGATAAGCTCATCGACGAAGACAGGAATTTTGTTCTGCGTATCGTCCAGCCTGGCCTTGCTGGCCTGATGGATGGTTCCGTCTCGACGCTTGCACCGATTTTTGCAACAGCTTTTGCGACGCATAACTCCCATACGGTGCTGTTGATTGGCCTGGCAACAGCGGTCGGCGCCGGCATCTCGATGGCCTTTTCGGAAGGGCTTTCCGACGATGGCTCGCTTACCGGTCGTGGCAACCCGGTCTTTCGCGGTCTTGTAACTGGCGTGATGACCTTTATTGGCGGTTTTCTGCACACGCTGCCGTTTCTTATCTCCAATGTGCATCATGCACTCACGCTCGCGTATGTGGTGGTCGGCATCGAGCTGATTGTCATTGCGATGATCCGTCATCGCTACTTTAAAACAAGCTTCGCACTCTCCTGCCTGCAGGTCATCGTTGGCGGAGGACTGGTCTTTGCCGCAGGAGTACTCATCGGGCAGTCGTAGTGGATATGAATGTCCATTCTGATAACGTGAATTCGGCAAAAGGAAATGCTGTCATGAGTTTGGCAATTAGCCAGAAGGCCGCTCGGTTCTCCGATCAATGGACTTCTGTTCATTTCGACTTATTGCGCGGTTTGGCAGCGATCTTTGTCCTTATTGGACATTGGCGTAATTTATTTTTTTTAGACTTTAGTGAACTGACAGTACATAGAGCTCTGCTTTTTGTTCCTTACATCCTCACTGGTGCAGGACATCAGTCTGTCATTCTTTTCTTCGTACTTAGCGGCTACTTTATTGGTGGGACGGTATTCCGAGCGATTGAACAAGATCGGTGGGAGTGGTCCGGCTATCTTTTACGCCGTTTCGTCCGCCTATGAACTGTTTTAATTCCGGCTCTGTTCCTTTGTCTCCTTTGGGATAAGCTCGGAATTTATCTCGGACACGGGCCTGCCCTTTACGCAGGGCAAGTGCCAAACCATATCCTGTCGGATGTTCGCTCTCTGCTTGGCCCCCATATTTTCCTGGGGAATCTATTTTTCTTGCAGAGCATCTTTGTCCCGGTCTTTGGCTCAGATGGCCCCTTGTGGAGCTTAGCTAACGAATTCTGGTATTACATTCTCTTTCCGCTTGCGGTCGTTACTTTCCTGCCTCGGGCCAAAGCTGCCCATCGTCTCATCTGTGCAGTTCTCTTTTTATTGATCGCGTGGTTGGTGTGGGGAGGAATTTTGATGGCTTTCCCCATATGGCTTCTGGGGGCTGCTTTGTTCAGGTTGAAGCCTCCATCATTCACACCTAAAAACGCAGGCATGATTCGCCTCATGTCCGTTGTTATTTATGCGCTGGTTTTCTTTGCGATGAGCCGGTGGCGTTCCTTGCCGGGCTTCATAAATGATTATCTTCTGGGAATTTTTACCTTCATCCTGCTATGGGTGCTTCTTTCGGCAAAGGAACGCTTCGAACCACAGAATCTACGTGTTCGAATCTCGCGTGAACTGGCGAGATTCTCTTATACCCTTTACGCCGTACACGTTCCCTTCCTGGTCGTCATTTTGTCGTTGCTTGCGGGAGACACGCGTTGGTCCCCTTCTGCTCGCCATATCGCTACGGCCATAGTAGTACTTATCTGTGTTCTGATCTATGCCTATGCGCTAGCGTTCTTTACGGAATTTCGGACCGATGCCATTCGTTACAGGTTGGAGCGCTTTCTGGGAATAGCTTCAGCTCCTCCTCTGCTACCCTCCAATCCATTGACTTACTCGGAAAGCCATCCAAAATCTCTCAGCGAGCCGCTGAACCGCTGATTTAGCCCTGTTTTCTCATATCGATTGCCACCCGCATGAGAAAATAGATAACAATGATCTCCGTTTCAAATGTCACCATGCGCTATGGCGCAAAGCTATTGTTCGAGGACGTCTCGGTTACGTTTACCTCCGGGCGTCGTTACGGTCTCACAGGTCCCAATGGGGCCGGCAAATCGACCTTCATGAAGGTGCTTACCGGCGAAATCGACGCCCAGAAGGGAACCGTCGTCCGGCCGAAGAAGATCGGTGTCCTTAAGCAGAACCAGTATGAGTTCGACGCCTATCGCGTCATCGATACCGTCATCATGGGGAACAAGGCTCTCTGGGCTGCTCTCGAAGAGCGTGAGCGCATCTACGAAAAACCCGAGCTGACCGACGAGGACGGCTCACGCCTCGGCGAGCTTGAGGGCATCGTCGGCGACGAGGACGGCTACGAAGCCGAATCGAACGCTGCCGTGCTGTTGCAAGGGCTCGACATCCCCGATGAGTTACACGAGCGCAAGATGAGCGAGCTCCAGGGAGGCCAGAAGGTCCGCATTCTGCTGGCTCAGGCGCTCTTCGGCAACCCCGAAGCTCTGCTTCTCGACGAGCCTACGAACTATCTCGACCTCGATTCGATTCACTGGCTTGAGAACTTCCTCAACCGCTACAACGGTACGGTCATCACCATCTCGCATGATCGCCACTTTCTTAACTCGGTGTGTACGCATATCGCGGACATCGATTACGAAACGATCATTACCTACACCGGCGGCTACGACGACATGGTGTTGCAGAAGACGCAGATTCGTTCGCGTATCGAATCGCAAAACGAGCAGCGCGAGAAGAAGATTGCTCAGTTGAACGAATTCATCGCCCGCTTCTCCGCCGGTACACGAAGCTCGCAGGTGAACTCGCGTAAGAAGGAAGTCGAGCGCCTCCAGACGACCGAGCTTGCCCGCTCCAACATCCAGCGCCCGTACCTTCGCTTCGACATGCTGCGTCCGTCGGGCAAGCATGTGCTGGAGTTTGAGAACGTCAATAAGTCCTACACGCAGCCCAACGGCAAGGTGGAGCACGTTATCAACAACTTCTCCGCCGCCGTGCTGCGCGGCGATAAGGTCATCCTGATGGGCCGCAACGGGCAGGGGAAGACCACGCTCCTGAAGGCCCTGCTCGCGAATGCCGGACTCGATGAATCCGAGGCTTCCGCGATTGACTCCGGTACCGTCAAGTGGGGGCATGAAGCCCAGATCGGCTACTTCGCCCAGGATCACGCAGCCTCGATTCCCAAGGGCACAACAGCTGCGGAGTGGTTGCACACCTTCGATCCCAAGGCGACCAAGGAAGACATCCGCGGCATTCTTGGCCAGATGCTTTTCCGTGGTGAAGAAGGCATGAAGAAGACCGAAGCTCTCTCAGGAGGAGAGGCTGCACGCCTGCTCTTCTGCAAGATTATGCTGCAGAAGCCGAACATCCTGGTCTTCGACGAACCGACGAACCATCTCGACCTTGAAAGCATCAATGCTCTCAATCAGGCCTTGCAGAAGTATGAGGGAACAGTCTTTCTGGTGACGCACGATGAAGATCTGATCGACGAGGTCGGCACGCGCATCTGGCACTTCGAAGGCGGTCCGGACAACTTCCACATCACCGACCATAAAGGTCCGTACGAGGAATACCAGCAACAGTTAGCTCTAACCTCGAAATAACGTATATCTATGCATCGCCTATACACGAGAAGCGCAGCGTTTGCTGCGCTTCTCGTTTTTGCCTATACATCGCCGTGCATAACCTTGCGCGATTCGCGGCTTTATTCAACGCCGTGAAATAATGGCGTTAAAGCAACATTTCCCCGATCACTTTTCTACAGGCTCAGGCGGTCAAAATGGCTAGTTCAGTTCTGCATAACGAGACAAGGGAAGATCTTACGCAAAGCACGGCCACCTCGCGACTTATCGCGCTTGAGGGGAAGTACGGCGCACACAACTACAAGCCTTTGGATGTTGTGATTGAGCGTGGCGAAGGTGTCTGGCTCTACGACGTGGAGGGCCGCCGTTATCTCGACTTTCTCGCTGCGTACTCTGCTGTCAACCAGGGACACTGCCATCCGCGCATTCTTGCTGCCATGCAGGAGCAAGCGCATCGCGTCACGCTGACGTCGCGCGCCTTCCGTAACGATCAGCTTCCTCTGTTCTGCAAAGAGCTGGCCGAGCTTGCAGGGCATGAGATGGTATTGCCGATGAACTCGGGTGCTGAGGCGGTCGAATCCGCGTTGAAGGTGGCTCGCAAATGGGGCTACAAGATCAAGGGCATTCCGGAAGGAAAGGCCGAGATCATTGTCTGCGCCAATAATTTTCATGGCCGCACAATCTCCATCGTCGGCTTCTCGACCGAGCCGCAGTACCGTGATGGCTTCGGCCCATTTACTCCTGGCTTCAAGATCATCCCGTTTGGCGATGCGGCGACGCTGCGTGACGCTATTACGCCGAACACGGCTGCTTTCCTGTTTGAGCCGATTCAAGGCGAAGCAGGTGTTATTGTGCCGCCTGCAGGGTATCTTGCCGATGTTGCGGCAATTTGCAAGCAGAACAATGTTCTGCTGATGGCGGATGAGATTCAATCCGGACTCGGCCGCACGGGCAAGCTCTTCGCCTGCCAGCACGAGAACGTAAAGCCGGATGTTGTTATCGTCGGCAAGGCGCTTGCCGGTGGTTTCTATCCGGTTTCGGCGGTCATCTCATCGCAAGAGGTTCTCGGCGTACTCCATCCGGGCGAACATGGCAGCACATTCGGTGGCAATCCGATGGCTTGTGCCATTGCGCGAGCCGCTTTGCGAGTGCTTATCGAGGAGAAGCTGACAGAACGCTCCGAGGAGATGGGCAAGGTGCTGATGGAGCGCCTCCAGCAGATTCGCAGTCCGCACATTCGGGAGATTCGCGGCAAGGGACTTTGGGTGGCTATTGAGTTGAACGGTCCGGCGCGTCCTGTCTGTGAAGCGCTGATGCAGCAAGGATTGCTCTGTAAGGAGACGCACGACAATGTCGTTCGCCTTGCTCCGCCGCTTACGATTGAACGCGAAGACCTGCTGTGGGCCTGCGATCGGATCCAGTCGGTGCTCGAGCATCTCTAGCCTCGAAACAGGGTGGAGATGCCTTGCGGAGGCCCTGACCCCTCCCCCCCCCGGCTCTGTTTTAGTAAGTCATTTATTTTCAGCGTTCTATGGGATTTGCACAGGCTAAATTCTTCAAAGCAGGGAAGATAACCCTAAAAATATAGATTCCAAACGAGTTAGCCCCGACCTGATGGCCGGGGCTTTTTCTACCCTGAGTTAAAGCTTAGCAAAGGGAAGGAAACTAATCGGCAACTTTTTATCAGTCTATCTATTTGGGAATGAGAGAGTTGCGATTTTGCAGGGCTTGACAGATTTTGGCAGCCTATTTTGCCTTCCCCGGTTCGGCGCGGAAGGCGGCGAAGGTGCGTTCAAGCGCTTCGCGGGTGGAGAGGATGGGCCGCCAGCCGATGCTCTTCAGCCTGGCGTTGCTGAACTGATTGCCTCCCCACATGGCGCGCGTCTTGTAAGGCGTGAAGATCGCAGGAAGCTGGCCCTTCGACTTTTGGTGATAGCGCTCGACCATCTTCGATCCCCACATCAGGGCGGCGTACGGGACGGGCACAGACTTCAGGCGCTTGACCTTGCTCTTGTAGAGGGAGAGGTACTGGCTTGAGGTGACGAGATCGTCGTCGACGACGTTGTAGACCTGTCCGTCGGCACCGTCGTAGAGCGCAGCCACAACGATGGCTTCAGCACAGTTATCGACGTAGGTGAGCGGGAGCAGGTTCTTGCCTCCGAGGTGGAGGAAGCGTCCGAAGAGATTGAGGCCGACGCGGTTGGAGAAGTGGCCACTGCCGGGGCCGTAGATGACACCGGGGCGCAAGACGACGAGCTGGAAGCCGTACTTGTCGCGGTACTCCCAGAAGAGCAGCTCCTGGCGAAGCTTGGTGTGCGAGTAGACGTCGCGCTGTTCGGGGTGGCGTTCGAGCGGGACGCTCTCGTCGACCATGGCTCCGCGTGGCAATTCCGCGACACCCATCGCTCCGAAGGAGCTTACGAGGACGACGCGCAGGGGGCGAACCTCGTTGGCGATGGCCTCGAGCAGATTGCGTGAGGCGACGACCGAGTCCAGAAACATCTCTGCCGGTGAGCCTTTGAGTGCTGCAGCGGCGTGGATGATAAGGTCGCAGCCCGCAAGAGCGCGGCTGATCTCGCCCGCGTTGCGCAGGTTGACCGAGACGAATTCGACGCGGGCTTCGGGATAATGCGTTGCGATCTGTTGAAGGGCAGCCGACTTTGCAGGATCGCGCAGCATGCATCGCAGGTCGTACTGGCCATGCGCGAGGAGGCGTTCGACGATGGCCTTGCCGAGGAATCCACCAGCTCCAGTGATGAGGATCTTCATCGTGCGGTCTCCTCGATGGCGGCTGGGTAGACCTGCTCGATGACGCGATCCATGACCTGGGCGACGCGCAGAATCTCGGAGTACGGAATAGGCGGAGCTCCTCCCGTGCGGATGCTGTCGTAGAAGAGTTCGAGAAGTTTGGACATGCCTGCGAAGAAGTGGAACTCGGCGCGGCGAAACTGGCCGATATTTTTCTTCGCTTCCCCGAAATAGCGGTTCGCCATCTGCAGCGGAGGCACGAGACGTCCAACGGCACTGGGGTACTTCTGCGAGGCAGAGGAGACGACGGTGCGATTGTTGAAGTCGACCTCGACGGTCGCTTTCGTTCCATAAACTTTGAGCGTGTTGGAGACGGGGCGGGCGTGGGAGCAGAGACTGCCGTAGGCGGAAACGGCGCCTCCACGAAGGAAGACGCGCAGCTCATCGAGCATGGCGTCGGTCGCGTCGTTGCGCACGCCGGGCCGCCGCTTGTAGGCGAAGGCGTGGACCTCGGGCTCGACATCGGGGAAGAGCGGCACGATGCGGTTAAAGATGTGGTCCATCATGTTGTGGAAGAGCTTGCCGGGAAGGCGGTGGACCCAGTGGGTGGGGTCGCTCATGAGGGCCTGCCCGTAGGCTCCGGCGAGGTCGTAGCCGATGAAGGCTTCGATATGGACGGGATCGCCAAGCTGGCCGGAGGCGAGCATCTGTTTGAACTGCATGGCGGGAGGATCGAAGTTGGGCCAATAGTTGATGCTCATCTGGCGTCCGGCGGCGACGACGGTGTCGATCAATTGCTTCGATTCCGGCGAGGTGAGGGCAAGGGGCTTTTCGAGGAAGACGTGTGCTCCGGCCTCGACGCACTGCCGTGTGAGGGCAAGATGGACGCCGGGAGGCGTGGTGATGTGGACGACGTCGAGGCGCTCGCGCTCGAGCATCTGGGCGGTGTCGCCGTACCAGGCGGGCACGCCATAGCGGACGGCAAGCTGCTCGGCCAGTAGGGGTTCGCGGTCGCAGACGGCGGCGAGCTCGGCTCCGTCGAGATATTTCAGCACATCGGCGTGTCCGTCGGCTATTTTGCCGCAGCCGATGATTCCTATGCGTAGTTTCTTCAAATCGGGCACCAGTTCAGGGTACACGGCCCCGATCCCTGTTCGCGATGCTGACAAAGTGGCATACTGTGGCCATACGGCACGTAAATTGCTTCCTGCGGTGGTTTGCCCGGGAACCGGAAGAGACGAACAGAGAACAATGGCAGAGCTTGAACCGTTGATGGAACCCGTTAAGGCCCGTGGCAGAAACGTCCTGGGACAGCCGTTGGATATCTGTGGCTGCGAGCCGATGACCGGCTTTTACAGGACGGGCTGCTGCGAGACAGGGCCGAACGATCCAGGCGTTCATACGGTCTGCTGCATCGTGGATGCGGAGTTTCTGCGGGTGTCGAAGGAACTGGGCAACGACCTGAGCACGCCGATGCCGCAGTTCGGCTTTGCCGGGCTGAAGCCGGGCGACCGCTGGTGTGTTTGCGCCGCCCGGTGGCTGCAGGTGCAGCAGGCCGGAGCGGGGTGCCCCGTGGTCCTGGAGGCGACCCACGAGGCGACCCTCGCGATCGTGCCTTTTGAGATTCTGATTCAGTATGCGGTCATCCCCAAGACGCTCCATTAACCGCTAAAGTGCACAAATTCCTGTATGTTTACCAACGTTTGACATATTTTTTCTTGACTGAGGGGACCTAAAGGACTGAGTGTAGAAGTACTACAAGTTTCCAGTTCTATAAGGATCTGAACCCGCAGCTTCGGCAGACAACACAGCAGAATTGCAGCGGACTCAGTTATTTCACACACCGTCTTTTAGATCGGTGCCGTTTTCAGGAGCCAGTACAGAATATGAACTACCCTTCAGCGCTTCGGCGCCTTCCTGCGATCGTCTTTCTTCTCTTCGTCATTTCAGCCTTCACACTCGGTCATGCACAGACCTCCGGCGTCGGCAATATTACGGGAACAGTCACGGATACCTCCGGGGCAGTTGTGCCGAATGCCTCAGTGCTGATTACGAATACGGATACGGGCGTAAAGCGTACGGTGACGACAGACGGAAGCGGCAACTACGTTGCGAACTTCCTCCAGCCCGGCCATTATGAAGTCGTTGCGGGCGGCGGAACGTACGGCAAGGTGAACAGGAAGGGACTGGTCCTGACAGTCGGCCAGACAATGACCATCGATGCGGCATTGCCGGCAGCCTCCGCGTCGAGCGAAATCACGGTTTCGAGCGAGATGCCGATTCTGGATACGGAAAAGACCGAGGTCTCGCAGACTGTAAGTCAGCAGCTGATATCCAACCTTCCAGTGAATGGACGTAACTGGAGCAACTTCGTTCTGCTCACTCCAAATGTAGTTCAGGACGGTGGCACGGGGCTGGTGAGCTTCCGCGGAATCTCGGGTCTCTACAACCAGAACTACGTGGACGGTGCCAACAACAACCAGATGCTCTTCTCTGAGGCACGCGGCCGTTCCTCGGGAGCACCCTATGTCTATTCGCTGGATTCCATCAAAGAGTTCCAGGCGGAGACCTCCAACTACTCGGTCGAGTTTGGACAAGCGGTTGGCGGCCAGGTAAACGCGATCACGAAGTCTGGTACGAACCAGTTTCATGGCGATCTTTTTTACTATCTCCGGTACCCTTCGCTGAATGCTCTGGATCCGCAGACCAAATGGTCGGCGAAGTTTAATACTGCAAACCAGCAGGCCGCAGCTTTTCTGTTGACCCAGCCCATCCACCAGCAGCAACAGTTTGGAGGCTCCGTCGGCGGCCCGATCATCAAGGACCGCCTGTTCTTCTTCTTCACGTATGACGGCTTCCGCCGTGTTGGCAAGGCGCTTTACTACAACAGCAATACCGTTACTCTTACACCGACGGCAGATCCCAAGAACACCGGCACGATCATTTCGCCGACGCAGTGCCCTACGACCATTACCTCTACGCAGTGCACAAACGCAATCAACTTCATCCTGGGCAATGCATTCGGCGCACCTACGCGTTTCGCCAAATCGAATCTCTTCTTCCCGCGCATCGATTGGCACATCAACTCGCGTAACGATGCGTTCGTCAACTACAACTTTGCTAATTTCGATTCGGCGTATGGGTATTCCAACAACCCAACCTTCTCCAATAGTTCGCCGTCGACGAACGGGCCTACAAGCTATCACGAACGCTTCCTGATCGCAGGACTGACTACCCAGGTTTCAGGGCGCTCCGTGAACCAGGTTCACTTTCAGTACGGTCGCGATCTGGAGACAGCAGGATCCAACGGCCCCGGGCCGAGTGTTGGAATGGGAGTCTTCACCTACGGTATGCCTAATGCGCTGCCGCGCGTCGCAGAGCCAGATGAGCATCGTACGCAGATTACGGACGTCTTCTCGACCACCATTGGGCACCACTCGCTGAAGTTCGGCGGGGACGTAAACATTGTGCATGAGGTGATGATCAACCTCTTCCAGGGTGGCGGTATCTACAGCTACGGCGGATCGACGGCTGCGCAGAACTTCCAGTCCTGGGCGCAGGATGTGTTTGCCGGTCAGACAGGCAACACCGATCCTTATGCCGGTTATCACTACAACACTTTTGTTCAGACGATCGACCAGCTCAACACTGCCCCCGGCACTCAGGGTAAAGACGATTTCTGGATGAAGATGTTCGATGGCTTTGCTGAAGATGCCTGGAAGATCCGACAGAACGTTACGCTGACGGCAGGCGTGCGCTACGACGTGCAGCTTACTCCTCCGCCAGTCCAAAACAACACGAACTATGCTCCTCTGTCGACGTACTACTCTTCGACCATCAAGAACGTGTTGAATCGCGTACAACCCCGTGTTGCAGTCAGCTGGCAGCCGTATGAGGGAACAGTTGTTCGCGCGGGATATGGTCTCTTCTCCGGCCTCAACCAGGGATCGACGTATTACGCCATGCGCGTAGAGAACGGCGTCGTTCAGGTGAACTACAACTATGGAGGATGCGGACCAACTTCCGGCAACGCAACCTCGAATTGCAAAACCCTGCCATCAACGGCCTCAACGCTTGCATTCCCGTTCCTTCCTTTCCAGCCCACGGGACCAGCACTTTCAGGCGCGCTTACACCAACGGGTGGCACCGTTCCTGCAGTGGGTGGACCGCAGGTCAAGGGAACCCAAAGCTTCCACGGTCTGGATCCCAATTTTGTGCCGCCGCTGGCGCACGAAGCAGAACTCAGTGTCGAACAGGCGCTTCCTGGCAAGATGTCGTTGTCGGTTGGCTATGTCGGAACACGCGGTCTGCGTCTCCCTGTCTTCCTCGATGCCAATCTGATCGGACAGACGCCGCATGGAGCTCGTACGTATAACGTGCTTGATTCCAGCGGTACGCTGGTAAAGCAGCTTACCGTGCCCGTCTACCTCTCGACAGACCGTCGCGATCAGCGTCTGCAGTCTTACAACACAGGATTCAGCGTCGCCAATACGTGGTACAACTCCATGGCGGTCTCTCTTCGCAGGCCATTCGCAAATGGGCTTGAGGTGCTGGTGAATTACACCTGGTCGCGTGCAACCGATACCGATCAGGTGCAGGGAGCCTTCGGCACCTTTTACGGCGGCAATCCTGTGCTCGACCCCAACAATGTCCGTGCGGAAAACGGTCTTTCCGACATCGATGTTCGAAACCGCTTTATTGGAAGCTTTGTCTACAATCCAAAGCTTTTTGAAAACAACAAGTGGGGCAAGCTTCTTGTCGATGGCTTTACTTTTGCCGGGACGGAGACTGCCTCCGCCGGTCAGCCTATTGTTGCGAGCATGACTGGAACTGTCTACAACGGCATCTCGGCCAGCAATGGGACCCTTGGTGCTGCCGGTAATATCTATGGTGGAGCGATGAGCTCGAGCTCTGGATCGGCAACAACCGGAAGGCCACCACAGATCGGACGCAACAGCATCATTGGACCGGGCTTCAACAACTTCGACTTCCGCGTCTCGCGGGATATTCCGATCCACGAGTCGCTGAAGCTGCAGTTCACAGCCGAAGCATTCAATCTGCTGAATCACCGGATTATTACCGCTGTGAACTCGTCCTACTCGTCGTATAGCACTGTCAACACGGGCTCATGCCAGGCCGCAACGCAGACACCTGGTCCTGCCGGTGCTGCATTGCAGGGTTGCATTACACCATTTACAGGGACAGGTGCTGCCGCATTTGGTGCTCCATCGGGTACGAACAACACCCTATACGGCCCACGTCAGTTGCAAATGGTTGCTAAACTCTTCTTCTAAAGAAGAAGTAAAAAGAAAGAGAGGCTCCTGTTTTGGAGCCTCTCTTTCTTTGAGCCAAACTTTGTGGAAGATGGTGCGCCCGAGAAGATTCGAACTTCTGACCTACAGCTTCGGAGGCTGCCGCTCTATCCAGCTGAGCTACGGGCGCGTTCCTTATGTACTTTAAGCCTAGCACGGCGGCTCGTGATTGACAGGTCTTGTGGTTACGATTCAGCATCGAAGGGGACGGAAGCTCGTCCAACTCAGTCCGAGAAAGAGAGACAAGATCATGCTTTTCCGCTCTATCGCTTCACTTGCCTGTACCGTGCTTCTGGCTGCATCAGGCGTTGCTCAATCTGGCAAAGCGGCTCCCAGCCCGGCGGAGACAGCTACCGTCTCGCTTCAGGGCAAGTCGATTACTGTCAAATACGGCGCCCCTTCCATGCGTGGACGTAAGATCGTGGGCGCACTTGTGCCTTACGGCAAGGTATGGCGCACGGGAGCCAATGATGCCACCAGCTTCACCACCAATACTGCGCTGAAGATCGGAGATGCTTCCATTCCCGCAGGCACATACACACTCTTCACGCTTCCCGGAGAACAGCAGTGGGTGTTGATCCTCAACAAGCAGACCGGTCAGTGGGGGCTTGAGTATCACCAGGAGCAGGATCTCGCACACATCCCGATGAAGTCTTCGACACTGGCATCGCCACAGGAGAAGATGTCCATCACGTTTGAGAACACCAAAGGCAACTCTACCGAGATGCACATCAAGTGGGAGAACACGGACGAGTCGGTGAAGATTACGGCGCAGTAAGCTACTGCGGCGGCTGATTGTCAGAAGTAGCCTGACGAGCGTTACGTTCCTCACGAAGCTTTTCCATCACTGCGGAGATAAGCTCCTTCGCTCCATTCAGATTCATCATCACAGCCTGCAAGTCGAGCGCCGGAACCTGCGGGTTCCGGTTGCTCGTGCAGTACACGCCGTGTTGTCCGACGAGGATGAGGGCATCCGTGAGGCAATCCATCGTGGCTGCCAGACGACCGCGCGCCTCACCCATCATGAACTCGTACTTCTCGAGCTCGGCGTGGCGATCATCACCCAGGTAGCGGAAGCGGTCCACTACCACTCCTTCGCGGCGGTGTCCGGAGTCAGCGCGTCAGACTCCTTCGTTTCGTTCTGTACCGGCTTCCAGCGCAGCACGGGCTTGCGTGCGGCCGCTGTCTCGTCCAGTCTTCGAAGCCGCGTCGTATGCGGAGAGGACGTCACCACCTCGGGATTCTCTTCCGCCTCCCTGGCGATCTGTTTCAGGGCGTCGATCAGCAGATCAAGCTCCTCGCGGCTCTCGCTCTCCGTCGGCTCAATCATCATCGCGCCCTGCACCACCATTGGGAACGACACCGTGTAAGCATGGAAGCCATAGTCGATCAGTCGCTTGCCCATGTCGCCCGTCTTCACGCCATTCTTCGCCTGCCGCTTGTCCGAGAAGACTACCTCGTGCAGCGACCGCGTCTTGTACTGCAGCTCGAACGTATCCTCAAGCTTCGCGCGAATGTAGTTCGCATTCAGCACGGCGTCTTCCGTCGTCTGTCGCAGGCCATCCGGGCCGTTCGCGAGAATATAGGCAAGCGCTCGCACGAACATGCCGAAGTTGCCATAGAACATACGTACCCGCCCAATCGACTGCGGACGGTCGTAGTCCAGCCCCAGCGTGCCGTCGGCCTTCGTCACGACCACAGGCTTCGGCAGGAACGGCTCCAGAATCTTTTTGCAGGCCACAGGACCCGATCCTGGGCCGCCGCCTCCGTGCGGTGTCGAGAAGGTCTTGTGCAGGTTCAGGTGCATCACGTCCACGCCGAAATCGCCCGGCCGTGTCTTGCCGACCAGCGCATTCATGTTCGCGCCGTCCATGTACAGCAGCGCACCCTTGGCATGAAGAATGTCGGCAATCTTGTGGATATCGCTCTCGAACACGCCAATCGTTGAAGGATTGGTGAGCATCAACGCGGCGGTGTCTTCATCGACCATGCGCTCCAGCTCTGCGATGTCCACCATGCCCTGAGCATTCGACTTCAAATTGGCCACCTGGTATCCGCATACAGCAGCAGTTGCAGGGTTGGTGCCGTGGGCCGAGTCCGGAATCAGGATCTTTTTGCGCGGATTGCCGTGTGCCTCGTGATACGCGCGCGCCAGCAGGATGCCCGTAAACTCACCGTGCGCACCAGCAGCGGGCTGCAGCGTGATCGTGTCCATGCCGGTAATCTCGACCAGGCAGTCACTCAGCAGCTTCATGATGCCCAGAGCACCTTGCGACAACGATTCTGGCTGATAGGGATGCGCCTCGGCGATACCTTCCAGGCGAGAGACCAGTTCGTTCACGCGCGGGTTGTACTTCATCGTGCAGCTTCCCAGCGGATACATGCCCAGATCGATGGCGTAGTTCCATGTCGAAAGCCGCGTGAAGTGACGGATGATCTCAATCTCGCTCAGCTCCGGCATCACACCCAGATCAGCGCGAGCCGCATCACCCAGCAGCGCGGCCGCATCGACCGCAGGAACATCCAGCTCCGCCAGACGATAGCCCTTCTTGCCCGGAGAAGACTTCTCGAAGATCAGATCTTCGTTCTGGTTGACATGCGTCGTTACCTTCTTCGGTGTTCCGACAAACTTCGAATCACTCATCCGCATTCCTCAAAACTCTTCCTGATCTGCCGTCGACCCAGTGGCGGAGAACGCCCCAGCCTGCGGCCCATCCAGATCTTCTTCCCGCAACGACAGCGCAACGACCGTATCGTTCTCGAACTTCACCGTCAGCGAGTCGCCTTCTTCAAGCGTCGCGTCCTCGACCTTCTCACCAATCAACGCACACAGCGCATTGCGATACTCCGGCTCTCCGTAGGCAATCGAACCATCGCTCAACAAAATGTGCGGCCACGCATACAGCGTCAGCGTGGGTGTATCGAAGCGGAGTTGCAGATAATCCTGCACAAACTCAACCGCATTCAACTCCTCGCCGATGATCTCTGAGACGTCCATACCTTACTTTCTGTGCGTTGCCATACTTACAACTTGTCCTATCAAAGCTCCAAGGCCGCCATAGATCACCATCTGCCCTAGTATTTCGATTGATCCAATGACGAAGCCCAAGACTGGATTGCCCCCGTTATATCCAAAGCCCACGATAGATGTGGGCCATAACAGCAGGAGCAAATTAGTCGAATCAACGCTACGAATAACAAAAAATGCGATCAATAAAAGCCCAACTACCGCACCAGTCACAAATCCTTTCATTGCTGGTGTCTTCATGCCTACTTCAGCGCCTCGGCCGCTGCGTCAATCTGTGTTTTCGTCGTCAGCTCGGTTGCGCACCAAAGGCTTGCGTTTGGCCCAAGTTCCGGATACCACTTCGCCAGCGGCAGGCCGCCAATAATCTTCTTTTCGAGAAGAGAAGCGTTGACCCTCTCCGCATCCTTCCCGAGATCGAGCACAAACTCATGGAACCGTGGTGCCCTGTGGAACAGTACCTTGCTCTTCCTGCCCAGCGTGTCGGCAGCATACTTCGCCTTGGCCAGGTTCTGTACGGCAAGCTCCTTCAGGCCTTCTTTGCCATACACCGTCAGGAAGACGGTCGTCATCATCGCGACAAGCGCCTGATTGGTACAGATGTTCGAGGTCGCCTTCTCGCGGCGGATGTGCTGCTCGCGTGTGGAGAGCGTCAACACGAAACCGCGCTTGCCGTCCATGTCCTTCGTCTCGCCCACGATGCGTCCCGGCATCTGCCGCAGGAACTTCTCTTTGCACGCAATGACACCGCAGAATGGCCCGCCATAGCTTGGAGCCACGCCAAAGCTCTGCGCCTCCAGCGAGACGATATCGGCCTCGGCAGGCGGCTTTACGATGCCCAGCGAAACAGCCTCGGCAATCGAAACGATCAGCAGCGCGCCCTTCTTGTGTGCAATATCCGCAATCGCGGCAACGTCTTCAATCGTGCCGAAGAAGTTCGGCGACTGGATCAGCACGCAGGCCGTATCGCTCGTAATCGCAGCATCGAGAGCAGCTAAATCCACGCGTCCGTTCTCGGTATAACCGACCTCGGTAAGCGGAATCTCCTGGTGCTGCGCATATGTCGCGACGACCTCGCGATACTCCGGGTGGACCGTGCGCGCAATCACTGCGCCGTCACGGCCCGTTACACGCACCGCCATCATGATCGCCTCAGCCGCACCCGTCGAGCCGTCATACATCGACGCGTTCGCAATCTCCATGCCGGTCAGCTCGCAGATCATCGTCTGGAACTCGAACATCGCCTGCAGCGTACCCTGCGCAATCTCCGGCTGATAGGGCGTATAGCTGGTCAAAAACTCGCCGCGTGAGACAACCGTATCGATCATCACCGGGCGATAGTGTTTGTACACGCCCGCACCCAGAAAGCTCGCATAGCCCGTCGCATTCTGATTGGCAAACTCGCGAAACCGGTCGATGATCTCCGACTCGCCATGCTGGCGGGGAATCGCGAGATCGCGCTTGAACTGGTACTCCGCAGGAATGGTTGCGAACAGGTCGTCGATCGACGCTACGCCAATCTCGGCAAGCATCTCCTTACGGTCCGCAGGGGACTTCGGCAAATAACGCATCGTTTAGTGTCCGGTCTCTTCTGCGATGAACTTTTCGTAGTCGGCAGCTGCCAGCAACGTATCCAGCTCCGATGCGTTCGTCACATCCACCTTGATCAGCCATGTCGTATTGGCGTCGGCGTTGATTTTTTCAGGAGCGTCCTTCAGGGCCTCGTTGATCTCCGTCACCGTGCCCGTCACTGGCGAGTACAGGTCCGAGACCGCCTTCACCGACTCCACCGAACCGAAGATCTCTCCGGCCTTCACCTCAGCGCCCACCTTCGGCAGGTCGACAAAGACGATATCGCCCAGCGAGTTCTGTGCGTAATCCGTGATGCCGACCGTGCCTTTAGTGCCGTCGACGCTGATCCACTCGTGTTCCTTCGTGTACTTGTAATTCGCAGGATAAGCCATAGATTGTTTGGGGTTCTCCGCTCTCTATTGTATTTCGTCCGAGGTGGAAAAATAGCCGTTAACCAGCCTTTCGCTTTTAGCAGTTTCAGCGTGGCCCAAAGGCCGGGTAAGGTTCCAGGGCCGTGAAAACAATGAGCTCCAGCATGCCGCGCTGAGCCAGTGGAAGGCTTTCCAGCGCAGCCCGGGCCTCACTCTCGTCAGCAGCTTCCAGCAGGATGGCCGCGCCCGGCATGTCCTTGCGCCGCCAGATCGACCGAACGACGCCTGCCGCATACAGATCTCGAACGCGCTGCCCCTCGGCAGCCAACAACTCCGGTGTCCACGCCTCTGCCGGAAACTCCTCCGTCCGGCGCCTGCTTACAGAAAGAAATTGCACAGTCTGCTCCTCGTTCTTTTCGGTCTCGTCGTAGACGTTACTTCTTCGGTCGCTTATAGAACGGCGTCGGCACGACCTTGGCCTTCACCATCTGTCCGCGAATCTCCACGGCTACTTCGCTATCAAGCGCCGCGAACTCCACCGGCACATATGCCAGCGCGATGTTCTTTTTCAGAAATGGCGCCGGCGACCCGCTGGTGATCTCGCCGATCCGCTGGCCGTCCAGCGAAAACACCGGATAGCCATCACGCCCGATGCCGCGCTCGATCATCTCCAGGCCCACCAGCTTGCGCTTCGGTCCACCCTCTTCCTGAATCTTCACCAGCGCATCGCGGCCAACGAAGTCGCCCTTGTCGAGCTTCGCATAGCGGCCCAGCCCAGCCTCCCACACATTGATCGTGTCGGAGATCTCGTGTCCGTACAGGGCCATCGCCGACTCCAGCCGCAACGTGTTCCGTGCACCCAGGCCGCAGGACAGGATGCCGAACTCCTTGCCTGCCTCGAGCACCTCGCCCCATACCCGAGCACTCGTGGCCTCGTCCGATGGGACGTAGATCTCAAAGCCGTCCTCGCCTGTATAGCCCGTGCGTGCAATCAGGACGTTATGCAGCCCGCACACCTGGCCCCAGGTAAACCAGTAGTTCTTGATCGGGGCCAGATCCACGGGAGTCAGCTTCTGGAGCGTCGCCTGCGCCAGTGGCCCCTGAATCGCAATCTGCGTGTAGTAGTCGCTGAAGTCGTTCACGTGTACGCCCGGCATCGACCCAATCTGCGACCGCACCCACTGCACATCCTTCTCGCGCGTACCGGCGTTAATCACGATCAGATAGTCATTATCCGAGAGCTTGTGCACGATCACGTCGTCCACAAACGTGCCATTCGGATACAGCATCGCCGAATACTGCGCCTGTCCCACCTGCAGCTTCGAGGCATCGTTCATGCACAGCTTCTGTACCGCGGCCAGCGACCCCGGCCCACGCAGCTGAATATCGCCCATGTGCGAGACATCAAAAACACCCACGCCCGTGCGCACGGCCATATGCTCGGCCGTCAGACCGCAGCAATCTACCGGCATATCCCAGCCGCCAAAGTCCACCATCTTCGCCTTCGCGGCGCGGTGAACGGAGTTCAATGCAGTTTTACGAAGCTCGGTTGTCTCAGCCATGGAAACCCTTCTGTCTGTAGGGCAGCCGCCCTATTCAAACGATAGCATCCATAGCCGTGCGAATCTGGTTCTACCAATAGATCGAATTACGGATTCCTGGCCGATGTAATGTTCTTGAGCTCGGCAACCAGCGCGGCAACCGCATCGTCGAAGTTGCGATCATGGGTTTTCTGCAGGTTGGCCGGATCAATCGATTCGGTAAGCGCCCACAGCACAAAGTGAGTCTTTCGATCCCACACCACCAGCCGCATCATTGGCAGCGGGTCCGAAGCCCCCTTCTGCTTATTGGCATTCGTCGGCCCATTCGGCGCGGTTAATTGAATCTCCAGCACCAGGTCGGCCTCTGTGGGATCGCTCACCAGATCAAACCGGCCCAGCTGCTTCACGCCGGCATAAAACGCGTCATAGGCGCGGCTGGGACTCCCACTGAAAGGATGCGGAAACAATCCGCTATCGCCACCAGCGTTCGAGATAAATACCTTCTTGGCCGCGTACAGCGCAGGAGGTACGGGTGCCGACGGCGTCTGAGCTACTGCCATCACTCCCCATGTGCCGAGAACGAAAACCAAAGCTAAACGCAAAAATCGCATAACGTCACCTCGATCTACATCTGCATTACAGATGCCGGTTCGCCGAATCTAATGCGGTCTGTATTCATACCACCACCGATTCCCGATACTCCCCAAACACCCCGCGCAGCGTATTCGCAATCTCTCCCACCGTCGCATACGCCTCAACGGCAGCGACGATCCGAGGCATCAGGTTCTCCCCGCCGCGTGCTGCCTCCTCCACACGGCCCAGAGTAGCCGCATGAGCAGCCGCATCACGCCTTGCACGCAATGCTCGCACCCGCTCCACCTGTTTCTGCTCCAGGGCCTCGTCGATCCTCTGGATCGGCACGGCGCTCTCTTCACTCACAAACTCATTCACGCCGACCACGATCGCAGCCTTCTCATCCACAGCGGTCTGGTAAGCATAGGCTGCGTTCTGAATTTCGCGCTGCACATAGCCCTGCTCAATCGCGCGCAGCATCCCATATTTGCCGCCCAGATCGAATCGCGCAATCGTCGTAATGTACTCCTCGGCACGCCGCTCAATCTCGTCGGTCAACGTCTCCACGTAATAGGAACCCGCCAGCGGATCGACCGTATCGGCCACGCCGCTTTCGTGTGCCAGAATCTGCTGCGTCCGCAGAGCAATCCTCGCCGCCTGCTCCGTAGGTAACGCCAGAGCCTCGTCGAAGCCGTTCGTATGCAGCGATTGCGTGCCGCCCAGCACCGCGGCCAGCGCCTGCAGCGTCGTACGCACGATATTGTTCTCCGGCTGCTGCGCCGTCAGCGTCGAACCCGCCGTCTGCGTATGGAACCGCAGCATCCAGCTCCGCGGTTGTTTTGCATGAAAGTGCTCGCGCATGATCCGAGCCCACATCCGCCGCGCCGCGCGAAACTTTGCCACCTCTTCCAGAAGATTGTTATGCGCATTGAAAAAGAAGCTCAGCCGCGGCGCGAACACATCGACATCCAGGCCCGCGTCCATCGCCGCCTGCACATAGGTCATGCCATCGGCCAGCGTAAACGCAACCTCCTGCACCGCAGTGCATCCAGCCTCGCGCATGTGATAGCCCGAGATCGAGATCGTATTCCACTCCGGCACTTCCTCCGCCGCCCACGCGAAGATGTCCGTCACCAGCCGCATCGCATGCTTTACCGGATAGATATACGTTCCCCGCGCGATGTACTCCTTCAGGATGTCGTTCTGCACCGTGCCGCTCAGCTTGCGAACATCCGCGCCCTGCCGCTTCGCCACCGCGACATACAGTGCCAACAGAATCGACGCCGTTGCATTGATCGTCATCGAGGTCGAGATGCCGTCCAGCCGGATGCCGTCAAACAGCCGCTCCATGTCCTCGATCGAATCGATCGCCACCCCAACCTTGCCCACCTCGCCCAAAGCAAATGGAGAGTCCGAGTCATATCCAATTTGCGTCGGCAGATCGAACGCCACGCTCAGCCCTTTCGTGCCATTCGCCAGCAGATACTTGTAGCGTTTATTCGATTCCTCGGCATCGCCCATGCCCGCGTACTGCCGCATTGTCCACAGCCGTCCGCGATACATCGTCGGCTGTATGCCGCGCGTGTAAGGAAACTCACCCGGCTTCCCCAGCAGCGTCTGCTCGTCGAAGTTTGCAAACTTCTCCGGCCCATAAACCAGCTCGACTGGAATTCCCGAGCTTGTCTCGACCGTCTTCGTGGATGTTTTTTCCGGCACCTTCGCCATGACGGACAAGTGTACCTGCAGGCGCTATCTGCGGCGAGATCGTCGCCGCGCCCGCATAAAGCTGCTCACGCAAAAGTACGTAAACAGCCCCGCCATCACCGCAGCCATCAAAAAGTGGATATGCGCATCGTGATTGGTTGCCGTCTCGCGTATCTCGCCACGCAGCTTCCAGGCCCCGCTGGCTGCGTACATAGCAAAGATGCCGAAGAAGACTCCGGTAAACTCCAGCCACAGCACGCCCGACAGCCTCACAAACGGGCTCCAGACAGACTGGCCTAACTGCCTGCTGCTCTTGCCAAAATTCTGCGAAGCCTGCTTCGCCTGAGCTGCCGCCCGGGTCACCTGTTCAGCAGTCCGCTGTGCATTGCTGCCCCCTGTTGGCGGCGTCACGCTGGCTTGGGGAGCACTCGTTGCCGCTGCGGCAGGCTTAGCCGCCGACGGATTCGGCGAGGTCGCCGCGTCCACCGCGCTTACCAGCGTCTTTGCAGCCGCCCGTGCTCCAATGCCCAGAGCCCGGCCAAAACGTACGGAGTCCATAGCTCAAAGTGTAGCTGAGCCGGGCCTTGTCCCTCATCCCGAAACCACATCATCAAACGCCATCGCGTGTGGCTGCATCTGACGGAAGACAGGGCGCCAATGGCACCTCAATGCGGGAGGGGAAAAATGAAGAGATTCTGCTGGATGCTCGCCGGTTGCTGCGCCGCTGCCGCCGGCTTCATCGTCTGGGGCCCAAGCCGCAAAAAGCCTGTCGAAGAGTTGGCCCATCGCCTGGAGCAGGCATGGTCCGATCATCACACCGTCACCTAACCGGCGGGGAATCATGACGGATTCAAATTCGTTGCAGTCGCTCTTGATATCGTCGTATTCTGTTGACAAGTTAGTAAGCAGTTCCCCGCAATGCCGTTCCCTCGGTCTCACTGGGAATACCCGATGCGCGGTGAAGCGTATATCCAGGCAGGCCGGAGGTGGCATTGAATCAAAAAGTTAAAAACCTGATCCAGAAACTAGGCGAGGCAATCCACGAGACCGTCTCTGAGTCCGAAGACATCGCCGTCGTCGTCAAAAACATTCGTGAACAGGGCTTCGACGTCCTCCTGATGCTTGAGGCAACCATCGGCCTCAACGAGGTGGATGCGTCACAGGAAGAGTCAGAAGAGATCGCAGAAGAAGAGAGCAATGGCCCCTTCACCTCCAGCGACCTTAGCTTCCTGAAGTCCCTGCGCATCAGCATCACTGAGAACGAAGACTCCCCGGAGGCCTGAAGCCAGGCCTCCGCAGTCACCCCTCTCAGCTTTGCCTTGGTTCAGCTCTGGAAGTCTTGATTCCGTCCGGACGTCCACGGCCTTAGTCCTTTTTCGCGCAAATAACCTGCCCATGGTAGACTCGCGTTTCCGCCCGGGGACGCGGTCGTGTGTTTATGCATCCCACACAAAAGCAGCCCAGAACGGATGATGGGACGTGAGGTTATTTAACGATGAGAGACACACTAGGAGTTCTGCTTGCCGGTGGTGCCGGTGAACGTCTTTTTCCGCTAACCCGTGATCGCGCCAAGCCGGCTGTTCCTTTTGCCGGACAGTACCGCATCATCGACATCACCTTGTCGAACTGCATCAACTCAGATCTGCGTCGCGTTTACATCCTTACCCAGTACAAGGCGCTTTCCCTCAACCGTCACATCCGCGAAGGCTGGGGCTCGCTCGTCGGCTCCGAGCTGGGCGAATTCATCGAGATCCTTCCGCCCATGCAGCGCGTCTCCAAGTCCTGGTACCAGGGCACTGCCGACGCCGTCTACCAGAACATCTACTCCATCGGATCCGAGCAGCCGCGCTACGTCATCATCCTCTCGGGCGACCACATCTACAAGATGAACTATGCCCTTATGCTCGAGCAGCATATCGAGTCCAAGGCCGACGTCACCATCGCCACCCTGCCGGTCGCGCCCAGTGAGGTCTCTGCCTTCGGCGTGGTCGAAGTCTCCCGCGCCGGCGAAGTCATCGGCTTCATCGAAAAGCCCAAAGAAACCAGCGTCCGTTCCCCCTTCACGCCCGACATGGTGGACGTCTCCATGGGCATCTACATCTTCAACACCGATGTCCTTCTCCCCGAGCTCGTCAAGGACGCCGAAGACCCCCACTCCAAGCACGACTTCGGCCACAACATCCTTCCTAACCTGCTCGGCCGCTATCGCATGCATGCCTACAACTTTGTCGACGAGAACAAGCAGAAGGCTCTCTACTGGCGCGACGTCGGCACGCTCGAGGCCTATTACGAGGCCAACATGGACATCGCCTCCGTCTCGCCGACCTTCAACCTTTACGACAAGACCTGGCCCATGCGCACCCGGCCCTACCAGTACCCGCCCGCTAAGTTCGTCTTCGGCGAGCCCGGCCGTACCGGCATGGCCATCAACTCCATCGTCTGCGCCGGCTCCATCGTCTCCGGAGCCGTCGTCCGCAACTCGGTGATGAGCCAGGACGTCCGCGTCAACTCCTACGCCGACGTTGACTCCTCCATCATCTTTTCGCATGTCAACATTGGCCGGCACTGCCGCATCCGCCACGCCATCATCGACCGCGATGTCCACATCCCCGACGGCACGGTCATCGGCTACGACCCGCAGGAAGACAAGAAAAACTACTTCGTCTCCTCGAGTGGTCTCACAGTCGTCACGCGCGATTACTCACTCTATGAAAACCCCGTCTCGCCCCAGTTCCTTCAGCCGGGCAACGGCCAGTAGCCAATCATCCGCAACGAAGATGGGCACCCGTCAGGGTGCCCATCTCTATCTCTACAGCCAAAAGTGTTATCCGAGCGAAGCGAGGAACCCCCGCATTTCGCTGATAGCGCCGCTACCGCTTCCCGATGCGATACACCACACCGCCGGAGATCGCAAAGAACTCGCGCGTCTCCGTGCCGAAATGCTCCAGCATCAGGTCCGGAGAAAGCCGGATCGCCCAGTTCTTCGAGCGGTTGATATCCACGCTTCCGCCCAATGCCGAAACAAACCCGGTCCGGTTCGTATACAGGCCCACCTGCGGCAGATACGCCGCCGGGACGCCGCCCGTCGAGTGATCGAAGCTTCCCGAAGCCATACCCGCATACGCGTGATAGTTCAACGCCGCATACTGGTTCTTCGGCCCGCGCCACTGCACGCCGCCCATCCCCATCTGCAGATTGACCAGTGCGCGCTGGTTGTAATACGGATTCGGCTTCACCGGCGTCGTTCCCCATTCGCCGCGCCACTCCGCCCCAAGCCCCAGCCGCGGAGTCAGCCAGTACGTGCCCAGCAGCTCCCCGCCTGCCAGGTTCATCCGCTTCGGCAGGTCCTGGCCCGCCTGGAACGTCATCAGGTTGATGCCGCCGTAGATCTCGTACTTGTTGTCATACGTCACGGGAACCGTCATGCCAAAGCGCGTCTTCTTCAATGTTGTCGAAGGAGCATCTGGAGACTGCACCTGCGAAGACGGCGCCTGCCCTCCCGGCGATACTCGTGAGCTCTGCCCCTGCGCTGCTGCCACGCCCGTTGCCAGCACGGCTGCCATCAATACGCCCGGCCACACCCTGCGGCCACGTCCCTCAAAAACCTGCGTTGCTTTCGACAACAAAAATCCCTGCCTCTTCGTCTCCAACATCTGCTCCTGCATTTCGTGTACCTATCAAAGATATAACGTTCGGGCCTGCCTGTGCTTTGGCAACCCTCTCCCATCGTGTCATTCCGAGCGAAGCGAAGCGGAGCCGAGGAACCCCCGCATTTCGATAGACGTGCCAAAGCCGCCGATGGGGAGGTACTTACTCTAGGCAGCTCGCCATACCGTGTCAGAGCAAAGCGCAGGCGTAATCGAAGCATCTGCGACTTCGGATGACAGCGCCCAGTCGCATAAACCATTTGTCCGACTTCACCCATCCCTCTCCTGTGCGACAATGGTTGTGCCGGTTTCTGCTCTGCAGTGCGGCATGTAAGGGGAGACACTCGTATGGGCGAACTATTTACACCAACTCATCTCATCGTTCTCGCAATCGTCGTGCTCGTGCTCTTCGGCGGCAAAAAGCTGCCTGAGCTTGGCAAGGGACTCGGCGAGGGACTTCGCGGCTTCAAGGACGGGATGAAGGGCGTCACCGACGACGTCAATAAGCCCGTCGACACGACCTCCAAGCCCGAGCAGCCCGTCAAGTAATACATCTCTTGAGCGGGAGCGGCCCGGCCTGACCGCGCTCCCGCCAGGCCTCTTCCTATGAAGATCAAATCCTCCTGCCTGGCCAGGCCCCACGCCAAACTCAAGCTCTCGCGCATCTCCACGGATGACACTGGCGGTTTCAAGGATCAGGAAGCTGCCCAGGCGCAGCTCGCAGGCCATCGCCAGCAACTGGCAAACCTTCAGGACATCCTCTACGCCTGTCAGAAGAAGGCCGTCCTGATCGTCCTTCAGGGCATGGACACGGCGGGCAAAGACGGCACGATCAGCCACATCTTCTCCGGCGTCAACCCGCAGGGATGCGACGTCTCCGGCTTCAAGCCTCCCACACCTCTCGAATCGCGGCATGACTTTCTCTGGCGCGCGCATGCGCAGGTGCCTCCGCGCGGCATGATCAAGATCTTCAACCGCTCCCACTACGAGGACGTCCTCGTGCCTTACGTCCACAAGCTTGTCCCGCGCAAGCTGATCCGTCAGCGACTCGAAGACATTCGTGAGTTTGAGGCCATGCTCGCCGACAATGACGTCGTCATCCTCAAGTTCTTCCTCCACATCTCGCACGAGGAGCAGACCCGCCGCCTTCAGGAGCGCATCGACGATCCAGACAAGCAATGGAAACTCTCCGAGTCCGACTTCCACGAACGCCAGTTCTGGGACGACTACCAGGCCGCCTACGAGGAGCTCATCCCGGCCACCAGCCGCAAACACGCTCCCTGGTTCATCATCCCGTCGGACTACAAGTGGTATCGCAACGTCCTCATCTCGCAGGTCCTCGTCAGCGCCCTCAGCCACCTCAAGCTCAAATACCCCAAGCCGACCATGGACCCCTCAAAGATCAAGCTCTAGTGCGGCCAAATTCCAGGGCGACATTCACCGCAGAACGCTCTTGACCAGTCCCGCCACATCCAGCTTTTTCTCTCGTCCCAGCAGCGCTTCCGTAAAGGTGTGAAAGAAAGCCCCAGCCATCAACCCATACGCGGCTCCTGGAGCATCGATCTCGCCCGAAATCCTCCCTAGTGCCTGCTCTTCCGCGATGTACTCCGCCAAAGTACGAATCCCACGTTCCGGCCCACGGTCCCCCATTGACTCCCGAAACCGGGTACGCAGATCAGGCTCCGTCACCAGCGAACAAAGCATTCCAACAACCTTCTGGTGGAAGCGCAACAGCCCTTCCACTGCGGTCGCTAGATTCTCCTCCACTGTCCCCACACCAATCCTCTCTCTGAGCGCGTGTAAAGGAACCAGCATCTCTGGCAAAGATTCCTCCAGAACGGCCAGAATCAACTCCAGTCGATCCCTGAAATGCACATAAATCGCTCCTTCCGAGCAGGGGACTCGCTCCGCAATCGCCCGTGTCGTGACTCCATGAAGTCCGCGTTCCTGTAAAAGCTCCGTTGCGGCGGCCACAATCTCTCCTCGACGGCTCTGCCGTCCCCCACGTCGCCCATGAGCCTTCTTTTTTTCGATCATCCCGGAGACTATCCTGTCACGTTCTGCGTCTTGATACTAAAGTGAGCGTTTACTCACTTAGCTACGCCAAGAGGTGTTCCCTTGAACCGTACTCATATCGCAAAAATTCTTCTCACCTTCGTCCTTCTGGGAGGAGCCATCCTGTCCTTCGTGTTGGACTGGAGTTCCAATCATCTCCTGAATCCGCTCTGGCATCCTCACGCCCGCTATCACTCGGCTATTCTGCTATTTCTCTTCGCAGGAGTAGCTGCTACCGCTACTTGGCTCCTCTGGCGGCGAACGCAGGAGCCGGCTGCAGCTTTCACCGCGGCCACTCTTCTATCCCTCTCCTACTGGACCCCGTTCTTCTATGTACCCACCCTTCTACCCATCTCTTCCTATTGGGCGGGAATCCCCGGTCATGAACCCCATGTCCACGGCAGAATCATCTATCCCAACCTTATTGTCGTAGGCCTCTTCATTGTCGTGACGCTCGCCGCATGGTGGCTAAGTCAAAACGATGTCAAGCCCCCTAAAACCACAAGCGATTCATTCCAAAGCAAATAAACCCGAAAATTTCTGCCGATTAGTTTCCTCGGCCTTGCTAGACTTAAATGCAGGGAGAAAAAATCCCCGGGTCAAAGACTTGGGGATAACTCTTTATAAATCAATATTTTGCTAGATAAGCCATGTGAAATCAATATTTTACAAAGTACCCTCCAGGCTAAATCGCATGGAATGAATATTTTGCAGGAAACAGGGGGGAGGGGGTCAGAGCGTGATCATCACCACCGCCGCCGCCGCAACCAGCATCCCCAGGCCCTGCCGCCGGGTCGGCCGCTCGTGCAGCGTCCACGCAGCCAGCAGGATCGTCGAAGCCGGATAAAGCGACGCCAGCACGGAAGCCACATCCAGCCGTCCAGCCCGCGTCGCCGCCATAAACAGCAGATTGCCTGACGTATCGCCCAAGGCCGTCGTCAGCGCCCAAAACACAGCTTTGCGCGGTAGCCAGCCTTTTGCGGAACTGCTGCCGCGTGCCGCCGCCGCCGTCACCAGCAGGATCGTCGAACACGTCGTCAGGCTCCCGATCCTCGCCGTCGCCATCGGCCAGAAGAACCCGGCCGCTGCGGCATACTTCAGCGCAACAAAGTACACTCCGAAGCCCGCGCCCGAGCCGATCGCAAGCCATGTCGTGACAGCCGAAACCGGAACCGACTCTGGATTCTCACCCGCTGCAATCATCCAGATCGCGCACCCTGCAATCGTAAAGCCCGCTATTTTCAGCCAGCCCGGTGAGCCTTCATGAGCGATCGAGACAGCCGCCGGAATCGCAGCCGCCAGCAATCCGCTGATCGCCGCCGGAGCGCCCATCGCTCCCTGCGCCAGCGCGACATAGAAGCCCGTCAGCGACAGGCCGCCCATCAGCCCGGCCATCAGGCCGCAGGCCAGCGGAGCGCCATGCGGAAACGCATCGCCGCGCAACGTGGCTATTAAGACAAGGACTGTAAAGCTGGCCGCATGGCTCGTCAGCACGACGCGCATCGCGCCGCGCAGCGAACGGATAAGGGAATCGTTCTGAGGGCTGGCGGAGGAGCCAATCGCGTACTTGGCTCCCATCCCGCCAGAGAAATCCCCAATGCCCCACAGTACAGCGGCTGCCAGGGCAAGCAGTGCATTTGCTTCAAGCATTCTCGATTGAGCTTACTGCTTCGGAGTCACCACGTTCGTCGGACCCGCATCGCTCGCCGTCGGGTAATAACCCTTCTTGGCGAGCACCGTCAGGCTCGGCCGCAGCACGCGCACATCCAGCGTGCGGTACTTGCCGTCGATAAACGGTTCGTGCGTGTAGTAGCCGATCGTGTACTGCGTGCGGACCTCTTCGAAGATCTTCTGGAAGCTCTGTTCGATACCCTTTTGACGGAACTCCGCCTCAAGGTTGCCGCCCGTTGCGTTGGTGTAGGTCAGCAGGACGTTGTCCCTCATCTGGAACGGTACATGAATCTTGTCGAGGAACCCGACTACAGGTATGGAAGAGTCGCCAACCAGCGTGCCATAGACAGAAATCTTGTTCGCCTGCAGATAATGGATGACATCCTTCGTCTTCGCCTGGCTGCCGTATTCCTTGCCGTCACTGATCACGTAGATCACGCGTCGGCGGCCCTTGCCGGCCTTTGCCGTAGCCTTCGCCGCCTCAAGAATGGCGTCGTTCAGCGTATGCACTTCCTTCGGAACCTTCAGCTCGATCGAAGGGCTGTTGCGAACTGGAGCTGTATTGGGATCGAAGACGCGACCGTTGAGCGTATTCGTCTGCGCCATCGGACCGCCCATGTTCATGTAAGGCTCACGTCCCGTAGCCTTCGAGGTCTCAAGCGTGAAGGTCAAACGCGGGCTTTGAGCTGCCGTAAAGTCCGTTCTCATGCGGGGGCCGTTGTTATATGTGAAGACCGCCACCTCGTCATACGGAGCAAACGCGCCCTGCAGCGCCGACAGCGAATTATTCACCTTTGTCATGTTGTCGGGGGTCAGGCTCTGGTCGATGACAAGAGCCACCGAGAGCGGCCACGGATCGACCGTGAAAAGGCTGATCCTCTGCGGAACATTGTTCTCATAAACCCGCACCTCACGCCATGTGATGCCGGGAACCAGCCTGCCTTTGTTGTCCTTGACCGTAAAAGGAACTTCAACGAAGTTCGTCTGTACGCGGAGCGTAAAAGAACCAGGTCCTTGTCCGGCAGCGGGCAGTTCCGGCGGAGGACCGTCGTCCAGCTTTTCCTGCGCGGCAGAGGAGGGAAGGCTGCTCGGAGGCGCCTGATCCTGGCCAGCAGGCTGGTCTCCATTCGAGGTTGTCGTTGTGCCCATGCCAGGGCGGATAGAATCACGTGTGGGCAGGGACACCTGCGGCCGCGGTGCATCGGGAACCTGTTGTGCCGCCGAAGCCTCTGTTGTCTGTTGAGCAGCCTGCTGCCCGAGCGTCATGAACGCCAGGACTCCTGCCAATACGCTTTCCCTTACCACTCGCTACCCCCGTTCGGACGCCACCGGGCGTCCGGACCAAATATTTGCCAGCTACCAGACTACCAGCGCCAGCCTGCGCCCGCTATCTTCTTCGGCACCTGTACTGTAGACGCACGACCCACCCCCGGCGTTGTGCAGAATGGACCGATATGGCTGAATTTCCTGTCTTTACGGCATCTTTTTCCGCTGACTAGTTTTGGACTACTCTCGTCTATAGATTTATGCGCGCCTCTCTTTGCTCTGCTGTTGCCCTGTCCGCTGTGTCGCTCGGCCTGCTCGCCGCTCCAGCCCTCGTCGCCCAGGAAGCGCCAACTCCCGGCGGTCCACCACCCGCCAGCTCTGCCGCACCAGAGCAACCGGTAGATACCGGCGATACTCAGACTCTCAAGATCAACGTCAACCTGGTGAACGTCTATTTCTCCGTTCGTGACAAGAACGGCTTCATCACCAACCTGCACAAAGATGACTGCCAGGTCTATGAAGACAAAGTTGAGCAGAAGATCAAGAACTTCACACAGGAAAAGACTCTGCCACTGACCATTGGCATCCTGCTCGACACCAGCGGAAGCCAGCAGAACGTACTGCCATTGGAGCAGGAGGCCGGAGCGCAGTTTCTGAAGGACGTATTGACGCCGAAGGATGAGGCCTTTCTGATCTCCTTCGATATCAATGTCGATCTTCTAGCCGACTATACGAACTCGCCGCGCGAGCTGAAGCGTGCACTCGATAAGGCCACTATCAACACCGGCGCAGGCACCGGCTCCGTGACCGGCAATGGAACGCCGCGTGGGACTTTGTTGTTCGACGCTGTCTACCTCGCAGCCCATGACAAACTGCGCCAGGAGGCCGGCCGCAAGATCCTCGTTCTGCTGACCGACGGTGGAGATCAGGGATCGCAGGAGACGTTGAAGACCTCCATCGAAGCGGCGCAGAAGGCCAACGCCATCGTTTATGTCATCATGATCGCCGACCGTGGCTTTGGCGGTTATGGAGGTTTCTACACCGGAGGAGCCGACATGGACCGCATGGCAAAAGAGACAGGCGGCCGTGTGATCAACGTAGGCAACAACGGTAAGAAGCTCGAAGACGCGTTCAACCAGATTCAGGACGAGCTGCGCACGCAATACCTCGTCAGCTATACGCCTTCCAATCTGAAGCTGGACGGCGGCTTCCGCACATTGAATATCAATTGCGGCAAGGATACGAAGGTGCAGGCGCGCAAAGGCTACTACGCGATGGCCGATGCAGGGAACGATTAGTCATAGCGAGAAACTAGAAAGCCTCACTGACTGGTTTTACGCCTCCATTGCTCCTGAATACACCGCCATACCAGCGACAGCATCGACTCCCATTGCATCGAGGGCGTCGACCTCAGCGCGTTCCTTGATGCCTCCTGCAACGATCAACTGTTTTGCTGTGGTGGCGCGAAGAATGGCGGCAACGTCGATAGGGAAGCCAGTCATTGTGCCTTCGGTGTCCACATGCGTGTAGAGGAAGGCGGCGCAATAGTCCTCGAGCCACGTGACGGCTTCTTCGGGAGTCAGCGCAACGTTCTCTTTCCATCCACGCACAGCGACCTGTCCGCCTTTCGTGTCGACGGAGAAGACGAGTTGTTCTTCGCCGAGCCCATCGCGCAGATTCTGCGCAAAATCGAGATTGATCAGCGGATGACGCTTCCGGTCGAGTTCATTGTCGCCACCAAACAGCGACGAACCATAGATGACGCGCCTGGCGCCGAGGGAGAGCATGCGTTTACCATCCTCTGCCGTGCGCAGTCCGCCGCCAACCTGGCAGGGCAGCTTCGAGGTGAACTGCGAGATCAGGTCGGCATTCGATCCCTGCCGCATAGCGGCATCGAGATCGATCAGCTGCACGAGCGGATATTTGCTGAAGCGTTCGATCCAGTAGTCGAAGTCGTCGAAGGCCAGCTTGAGCTTTTCGCCCTGGACGAGCTGGACGATGCGGCCGCCCATAAGGTCGATGGATGGAATGAGCAATGGATTCTCCTTGGTGCTGTTAGCAGGGAAGTCGTACGGGGACGCCTGCACGCTGAAGCTCAGCTTTGAGTTCGCGCGAGTCGGTGACGCCGAAGTGAAAAATACTGGCGGCGAGAGCGGCGTCGGCTTTACCGCGGCCAAAGACGTCGGCGAAGTGTGCGGCGCTTCCTGCGCCTCCTGAGGCGATAACGGGAATCTGCACGGCTTCGGAGACGCGTGCGGTTAGCTCACAATCGAAGCCGGAGCGCATGCCGTCGGTATTCATGCTGGTCAGCAGGATTTCGCCTGCGCCGCGCTGCTCGGCTTCGCGTGCCCACTCGATAACCTTGCGGCCTGTTGGCTTACGGCCGCCGGCGACGAAAACCTCGGCATTGCCTACGGGATCGGCGGAGTTTTCCGCGCGGCGCGCATCGATGGCGACGATGACGGCCTGTGCGCCGAAACTCGCGCCGATTTCGCCGATCAGCTCAGGCCGCGCAATGGCGGAGGAGTTGATGCTCACCTTGTCGGCTCCGGCATCGAAGACAGCGGCCGCGTCTTCGGCGGAGCGGATGCCTCCGCCGACGGTGAAGGGAACAAAGAGGGTCGCGGCGGTACGTTTGACGGTATCGAGCAGCGTGCCGCGGCCTTCGTGCGTAGCGGTGATGTCAAGCAACACGATCTCGTCGGCTCCGGCAGCGGCATGGCGATGCGCAAGCTCGGCGGGATCGCCGGCGTCGATGATGTCGACGAACTGCACGCCCTTGACGACGCGTCCGTCGCGAACGTCGAGGCAGGCAATGATGCGTTTGGTCAGCATGGGCTAAAGCTCCACAAAGTTTTTGAGAATCCGCAGACCGACGGTGCTCGACTTCTCGGGGTGAAACTGCACGCCCATCACGTTGTCGCGCTCGACGACGGCGGTGAAATCGCCGCCATAGCTGGTGGTGGCAGCGGTGTCGGCGCTCACCGGGGCGCGCCAGGAGTGCGTGTAGTAGACGAAGCCGCCAGGCATGACTCCGCGTAGCAGACGCGAGTCCTCGCGGATGTTCTCGAGGGAGTTCCAGCCGACGTGGGGCGACTTCAGCTCCGCGTTGTTGAATGTGGCGGGGAAGCGCTCGCACTTTGCGGCAAAGTGTCCGAGTCCTTCGGTGTCTGGAGCTTCGGTGGAACCCTCGTAAAGCCACTGCAGCCCCACGCAGATGCCGAGGAAGGGCGTGCCTTTGACCACGGCCTCGCGCACGGCTTCGGTGAGCGCGAGGTCTTCAAGAAGCTGCGTTGCTTGAAAGTGTCCGACGCCGGGAAGGACGATCTTGCTTGCGTTACGCACGTCGTCGGGTGATTGCGTGACGTGTGTCTCCACGCCGAAGTAGTGTAGCGCTTTGAGTACGCTGGTGAGATTGCCCGCTTTGTAGTCAATGACTTGAATCATATTCTTTAAGAGTGCCTTGCAACTTTATCTAGGAAATACCATGAAACTCCTCCAAAGAACTCGAGCGCCCAGAAAAGTGTTGATACGAGTGCTAGCATGCAGAATAGGCGTATCGATTACTCCGCAATGGATAGACAGCAAGCGTACTTATGCAGCTGAATAACAATCCTCCAAATGCAAGTGCATACACATATAAATCCTGACCGTGCTTTCTTGTCGTAAAAGATATGTAGCCAAAGGCTACTGAAACAAGAAGAGCTAAAATCGCGATTAGGATTCTGCTCTTTTTATTCATTACAAAAGACCCTTCGTACTTGGCAGAATCTCTGCCATCCTCTCATCGCGTGAGCAGGCTCCGCGCAGAGCGCGTGCGAAGGCTTTGAAGATCGCTTCGATCTTGTGGTGGTTCGAGCGGCCGTACATCGTCTTCGCATGCACATTGGCCTTGGCACCCCGGGCGAAGCCGTCGAAGAAGTCAGCGAGGAGTTCAGATTGGAAGTCGCCTACGAGGCGGACTTTCACCTTGTCATCAACAACGTAAGCGACGCGGCCTGAGAGATCGACGGCGGCGACGGCGAGTGTCTCGTCCATCGCCATGACGAAGTAGCCTGCGCGCAGGATGCCCTTCTTGTCGCCGAGGGCCTTGTTGAACGCCTCGCCCAGCGCAATGCCGACGTCTTCGACGGTGTGGTGCTGGTCGACGTCGAGGTCGCCCTTGCAGGTGAGCGTGAGATCGAAGCCACCGTGGCGGGTGAAGAGCTCAAGCATGTGGTCGAAGAAGCGAATGCCCGTCGTGACCTTGTAGACGCCGGTGCCGTCGATGTTCAGCTTCAACGCGATCTGCGTCTCGGTCGTGTCGCGTTTGATGGTTGCCGTGCGTGGTCTTCTGCCTGTTGCCGTGTGTGCCTTGGCCATCTCTGCTTATAGCTCCTGTTTCTGTTTGGATTCTGTTGTGGCGAAGCCGCGCTGCGGCTTCCAGCCGATCTCGTTGAGCGATATTTTTAGTGCTTCAAGGCCGCGTGTGACCTGGTCGCCGACGCCGATGGTGATGCGCACGTAGCCGTCGCATCCGGGATCGGTGGAGCGATCGCGTAGCAGCACTCCGTGGTGGCGCATGGCGGCGACGAGTTCCTTGTGCAGCGGACCGATCTTCATCAACACGAAGTTAGCGGCGCTGGGAAAGTAGCTAATGCCTAATTCGGAGAGGCCTGCCATAGTGCGCTCGCGGCCGATGCGGATCTGCTCGGCGTACCAGTTGATATAGGCATCATCTTCGATGGCGACAGAGAGGCAATCGAGCGCAACTCCGTTGACGTTGTAGGGCGAGCTGACCTTGCGCAGATAGGTAAGTAGTTCGCTGTTGCCAGCCAGCATGCCGAGGCGCAGATTGGCGAGGCCATAGGCTTTGGAGAAGGTGCGCGCGACGATGAGGTTTGGCGTGGAGGCGATGTCGCCCATGACGGTCTCGCCGTGGAAGTGGAAGTAGGCCTCGTCGACCATCAGCACAGCGTGAGGCGCTGCGTTGGCGATGGCGAGCAGTTGTCCGCGGGTGACGGTCGCCCCGGTTGGGTTGTTAGGCGAGGCGATGATGATCAACTTGGTGCGCTCGGTGATAGCGGCGAGCAGACGCTCGAAGGGGAACTCGAGCGTCTCGTCGGCCTGCACCTTGACCAGGCCGCGCGTCATCATGCGGATGTTGACGTCGTACATGAAGAACGACGGCGTTGCGATGACGGCCTCGTCCCCTTCGTCGAGAAAGGCGCAACAGATGAGGTGAATGGCCTCATCGACACCGTTGGTCAGCAATACCTGTGCAGGTTCAAGGCCGAAGTGCGCGGCGATCTTGCGTTCTACTGGTTCGCGCTCCGGATACTTGGTCAGCCCCTCGGCCGTGATCTGTCGCAAACGGTCTGCGACGCGTGGGGACGGTGCGAGCGTGTTCTCGTTGAAGTCGAGACGCAGTGCGGTGCGCTCTGCGAGCGGAGGATGATACTCCGGCATCTCCAGAACAGCACGGCGCGGTTTGACTGTTGTTGCAACGGTGCTCATCGGTGTCACCTCATCCTTACGCGAACACTTTCGGCATGGCCTGTAAGGCCCTCCGCGGTCGCGAGTGCAATGGCGTGCGGGCCGATCTTCCTCAGCCCTTTCTGCGTGTATTCCTGCACGGTAATGATCTTAACGAAATCGAGCACGCTTAGGCCGCCGCGAATACGGCCGACACGCCCTGTGGGTAACACGTGGTTGGGACCGGAGACGTAGTCGCCCATCGACTGTGGAGCGTAGTCGCCGACGAAGACGGAGCCTGCATTCTGCACCCAGTCGAGATCTGCAGCGCTATCGACTGTCAGATGTTCCGGTGCGAGCCGGTTTGTCAGCTCACGAGCCTCAGCGACTGTTTTTGTGACAAAGATTGCGCCTTGCTTTGTGAGCGACTGTTTGGCGATCTTGTTGCCTTTGACCTGTGTTTTGACGGATGCTACGACGGAGTTCGCAAGAGTTTCGTTGCTGGTGATGAGCACAGCAAGCGTCTCAGGATCATGCTCGGCCTGTGCGACGAGATCGGCGGCGATGCCAGGAGCGTAGCCCTTCTCGCTGGTGACCACAATCTCAGTCGGCCCGGCGGGCATGTCGATGCCGCATTCGGAAGAGACGAGCGATTTAGCGGCGGTGACAAAGAGATTGCCTGGACCAACAATCTTATTCACCGGAGCGATGGACTCGGTGCCGTAGGCAAATGCGGCGATGGCCTGGGCTCCACCGATGCGGTAGAACTCGGTGACACCTGCAAGGTGGGCGGCAGCAAGCGTCTCGCGCGCAGGCTTGGGAGAACAGACAACGATGCGCTCGACGCCTGCAACCTGTGCGGGTGTGGCTGTCATCAGCAATGTGGAGGGAAGCGGATAGCGTCCTCCCGGGACGTAGCAGCCAACCGAGCTGAGCGGGCGAACGATCTGGCCTGTCGTGATGCCATCGGAGGGAGAAAAACTCCACGTCTTCGGCATCTGCGCCTCTGCAAAGGCAAGGATGTTGCCGCGCGCGACCATCATGGCGGCCTGTAGTTCGGGTGAGGTGGCGTGCCAGGCGGCTTCCATCTCTTCGCGCGAAACCATCAGCAGCCTGTCCTTGGCGAGCGCGTCGAACTTGGTTGCATATTTGCGCAGAGCGCGGTCGCCGTTTTTGCGGACGTCGGCAAGGATGCGGCGGACGATTGGTTCTACGCGGGCCGTTGAGACCGCGCCGCGCTGTTCGATCGATTCGATCAACGCGGCTGCGGTCTTAGCAGAGCGGCCGTAGGTTTTGACCAGCTTCATCATCTCTCCTGCGTTTAGAGAACAACCTTGCTGAGCGGATACTCGACGATGCCTGTAGCGCCCGCAGCCTTGAGCTTGGGAATCACGTCGCGCACGATGGTTTCATCCAGAATCGTATTGAGCGCGACCCACTCGGCATCGCTAAGCTGCGATACGGTCGGTGAGTTGAGCGCAGGCAGAACGTTGAGGACTTCGCGCAGGTCGGCCTTGCGTGCGTTGAGCATCAATCCAACGCGGCCTTGTGCAGCAATGGCGGCATTCAGCATCAGCGAGATGTTGTTGATCTTTGCTTTCTTCCACTCGTCTTTGAAGGCGGTCTTGTTGGCGATGAGTTGCGTCTCGCTCTCCATCAGTGTCTCGATAATCCGTAGGCGGTTGGCACGGAGTGAGCTGCCTGTCTCGGTGACCTCGACGATGGCGTCGGCAAGCGTGGGCGGCTTCACTTCAGTAGCGCCCCAGCTGAATTCGACAGTGACGGGAATGTTCTTCGATGCGAAATAGCGTTTAGTGAACTCAACAAGCTCTGTAGCGATGATCTTACCGGCGAGGTCCTCGGGCTTCTGATAGGGAGAATCCTCAGGAACAGCGAGCACCCACTTCACTTTTTGGCGGCTCTGCTTGGAGTAGGTGAGGCTAGTCACGTACTCGATATCGTGCTGATTTTCGAGCACCCAGTCGTTGCCGGTCAGGCCAGCGTCCAGTGCGCCGTGCTCGACATAACGAGCCATCTCCTGCGCGCGGACAAGCATGCACTCGATTTCGGAGTCGTCGATACCGGGAAAGTAGCTGCGGCCGCTGGCGTAAATGTGCCAGCCCGCGCGTTCAAACAAAGCAATGGTTGCGTCCTGCAGACTGCCCTTGGGGATGCCGAGCTTCAGCTTCTTCGTCTCGCTCATTACTTCGTCTCCGTTTCGATCTTTTTGGTGAAGCAGCTTACAGTTCCTTCGTGGCAGACAAGGCCGTCGCCTTCGACTTCAACACGAAAAAGCAACGCATCATTGTCGCAATCGGTGGAGGCCTCGATGACGCGCAGGCGGTTGCCGCTGGTCTCGCCCTTCATCCAGAGCTTGGAACGGGTGCGGCTCCAAAAGGTGACGAAGCCGGTCTCGAGTGTCTTCTGGTAGCTGGTTTCGTTGAGGAAGCCGAGCATCAGCATCTCACCGGTTTGATAGTCCTGAACGATGCCTGGAACGAGGCCGTCCATCTTGGCAAAGTCAATCTTTACTGCGTCAGCCATATCGATCTCCATTTTCAGTCGTAACACGTAAAAAGGCCCGCTCGCGGTGTGCGCGTTGAGCGGGCCTTTTCGAATCCTCGGTGGTGCGTTTCTGTTACTTCGTCACACCGGACACGGCCGCCAACACGCTCTGCGCATGGTGATGGTGATGATGTCCGTGATGGATGGTCAGAGAACGCATCGCCTATTCAGAGTAGCCGTGACAGCGGGGGAAGTCAAACCTTCTGCTGCATGCCGCTGCAATTCCTGGATTGACGGGCGCGCTTCGCTCCCGTAACCTCCGTTGACAGGAGTTATCTTTGCACCTGGAGATCCCAAACATGCGCGCAATCCACTACAGGCTTCTTGCTCTCGTGCTGTTGTTTACCATGCCGTTGTCTTTTGCCGTTGCGCAAAAGTCCGCCAAGGCGGCCGCTGCCCCGGCGGCTGCAACGCCGGACAATAAGCTTGATATCAATACGGCAACTGCCGATCAGCTGAAGGCCTTCCCGGGTATCGGCGACGCTTATTCCAAGCGCATCATTGACGGGCGCCCCTATACAGCCAAGAATCAGCTTGTGACCCGCGGTGTTTTGCCGGAGAGCGTCTATAACAAGATCAAGGACTCCATCATCGCCAGCAAGCCGAAGAAGTAACGGCGTAATTCTGTATAAAGTTCGAGGCTGGCTGCTACTATGCAGCCAGCCTTTTCTATTTCAATATGCTGGATCGATCTGCACGTCTACAGTATCTGCTTCTCGCGCTGGTGACGGCTCTGGCCTTTACCCATGTCTATCTTGGCGCACTGAACAGCTACCGCGGGCTCGTTGATGGTGAAAATCGCGCGCAGGTGCCTTTTTCCGACAGCTACTATGGGCCTTTTGTTGCCAATGTCACCCAGGCGGGGACAGAGGCAGGACTCCAAAACGGAGATACCGTTCTTGCTGTCAACGGCTACCCTTATACAGGCCGAGTGGTTCTGCTGGATGAGGTCGCCAGAAGCAGGCCCAGGCAAACTCTTGCTATCACGTACCGCAGAGGCAATGCCGCCCCGGTCGATGCAGTCATCACGCTTCACGCGCAGCGAGACTCTGTAGCTCCACTCGTCGCCTGGGTTATCCGCTCGGCATTTTTCGGCATCGCGCTGCTCTGTCTTCTTGTCGGCATCTATGTCGTTCTTGCCAGGCCGCGAAACCTGAACTCGTGGTTCATTCTCGGCATCCTGGCTTACTTCGATCCACTTCTAATCAGTGTTTCGCAGGTTTCCGGCGCGTTTAAACTAACGGCCGAACTCTGGAGCGACATTGCGCAGACGGCAATGCCATTGTGCCTGATGGCCTTCGGCATTTACTTTCCAGAGCGTTCTTCGATAGATGTGCGCTACCCCTGGATCAAGTGGGCCATCGCTATTCCACTCCTTGCATTCGTGCCTGCAGATATTTTCTATATTTATGGGCACGGGTATAACTTCTCTGCGACTGCATGGCTTGATCCATGGTTTTACCGCATTGCGATCGTCGAGAACGTCTTCGGCATTCTGGCAGTCAATTATTTCTTCATCAACATCGCACCGAAATACGCTCGTAGCGCCGGCGATGCACGTCGAAGGCTACGCGTCCTCTATTTCGGATCTGCCATCGGTCTCAGCCCATTCTTTGTTCTGGTCGTCATCTCGGTTGTTAGGAAATCTGACTTTGGTCAGGGAATCAGCAACTGGATTACGGTTCCTGTTTTGGCGGTGCTACTGCTTTTTCCTCTTTCGCTTGCTTATGTTGTTGTCGTCCAGCGAGCGATGGACCTTCGTATTCTTGTTCGTCAGGGCACGAAATACTTCTTTGCGAGTAGCGCCGTCCTGGTGATTACGATGTTGCTTGCGACCTGGATGTCATACAGCATCAGCCTGTTTTTTATACATCCCGATCATCGAAGCACGGCTGATATCGTCCGTATCTTTGCCATCATCGCGCTCTTTTTTGTCTTTCGATTCAGTATCTCCAAGCGGTTGCGGCAGAAGATCGATCAGCGCTTCTTCCGCGAAGCGTACTCGTCGGAACAGCTTCTGTCTGAGTTGTCGGATGAGGTGCGGAATTTTACCGAAGTCGCACCGCTGCTCGACACGATTACGCAGCGGATTGGCGACACCTTGCACATTGATCGCATTGCGGTCTTCCTCCGCTCCGGAAATGGCTTCCGTCTGCAACTAGCCACGGGAATTCCAGTTTCGCCGATGATGTCTCCGGCATGGGGCTCGCTATCGCTGGCGGCAACTTCGGCAACGATCACGGAGCTGGTGCGCAGCCGCGGTCCGGCAAATGTCTATCGTGATGATCCTTCAAGCTGGCTGGTAGATGCGCCTGATACAGAGCGCAGCGCATTAGACGATCTCTCCACCGAGCTTCTGGTCCCACTGCCTGGCCGCAGCCGGCTTGCAGGCTTCATGGCTCTTGGCCCGAAGCGATCCGAAGAGCCTTACACGCGCACAGATCGCCAGTTGCTGCAGTCCGTTGCTTCACAGGCTGGGCTGGCAATCGAAAATGCAGAGCTGGTCGAGAATCTATCGAACGAACGCGCCCAGCGTGAGCGCGTTTTGCGCGAGATCGAGATCGCGCGTGAGGTCCAGGAGCGGCTTTTTCCGCAAGCGTGTCCACGCCTGGAAGGAGTGGATCTGGCTGGGTTCTGTCGTCCCGCGCAGGCCGTAGGCGGAGACTATTACGACTTCTTCCTTCTTTCTTCGACAGGCGCCGATGCGGATAAAGATGCACGTCTCGCACTCGCCCTGGGCGATATCTCAGGCAAGGGTATCTCCGCTGCACTGCTGATGGCCGGCCTGAGAGCCAGCCTGCGTAGTGCTGCGCAGCTGCAGCCCGGCGATCTGGCCGCATTGATGAGTCATATCAATCGGCTCGTCTATGAGTCATCCACCTCAAACCGATACGCCACCTTCTTCTATGCCGAGTACGATCCGCAGACTCACTTGCTGAGCTACGTTAACGCCGGACACAACCCGCCGCTGGTCCTCCGCCGCGCAGAAGTGATTGCGCTCGAGGCCACAGGCACTGTAATCGGTTTGTTGCCCGAGGTCCCCTATGAAGCCGCAAATCTTCTTCTGCAGCCCGGGGACGTATTCATCGCATTTACCGATGGTGTCTCGGAAGCGATGAATGCTGCCGAGGAGGAGTGGGGCGAAGACAGGATGCTTGCCGCGGCCAGAACTTTACTTGACAAGCGAGAGTGCACGGCTACTGCCGAGCAACTTCTCAACTGCATCCTCAGCGGCGCCGATCTGTTTACAGCAGGCGCGCCACAGCACGACGATATGACGTTGCTGGTCTGCATGGTTCGCTGAAGCGGTTACTTCAAGGCCATGACGACGATTCGACCATCCGAATGGAAGCTACCGCCAGTCGCTGTTTTTGCTTCCAGTAGCGGATTCGTAGGCGTAACGTAGGCTGCGCTTGAGTAGACCCCAGCAGCATCAAAACTATCGAGCAGGTAGTTTCGCTCCTTATCGATGTCGGGATCGATCTTGTGCGTGACGCCTCCGTTACGCTGGTCTTTTTCAAAGCCAATATCGTGCGTAGCCGAACCAACCCATAAGGGTCTTCCATCCACCATCTGATTCGTCTGCCATACACGCAGATGATGTCTCTCGGCGGCGACCATGAGTGGGTCAGCCCGTGCAAAAGAGAAATCCTGTGGCCGTCCGAAGAGGTACAGTGTGCTCATCGGCATCTCGGTATACGCCTCTTTGCTGAGTGTCTTCAGCAGGCCGTTCACGATAGCGTCCTGGACAGATTTATCGACCGCGACCCAGCCTGCAGCCTTGTACGCGGCCTCAACCTGGGCTTTTGTTCCAATCAAAGCAAAGTTCACCATGTCTCCGGGATTGCCTTCTCCGCTCGGAGTATCCGAAACCCGCCTGGGGATATCGGAAAAATTATCTGGCCCAAGAAGGGAACTGATTGGTTTAGAAGGGGTATCCAGAACATTCGTATTGAACTTAGGCGCGGGCGCGAACTTCACCTTGACCTTGTACTGCCCGGTATAGGTCAGATCGCTGCTGGTGTTTGCCCGGAGATACAACTTTCCTGTAGTTGGCACAGTGACCTGTCCGGAGGCTCCAATAGAAAAGGGTACGGAGGCCCCCATATCGCTCACACGCCCAATCAAGGCGCCAACCTTCGCCTGGTTCAGGGGAAACTGACGGATCAGGTCCTTCCACCCACGGTCGAGCCCATCGGCGGTGGTCTGTCTGTTGTCGGAGAGGGTAAGGCTGCCTGTGACGGTAAAATCCGCAATTTCACCAGCGGCCAGAACAACACCCGTATCCAGCCAGTCTCCGCTCGACACCGTGAACTCGTAATTCTGCTTATGGGCAGGGACGGCGGCGGCGCTTGCGACCTTCTGGCTGCGCATGCTCATGATCGCCTCTACCTTGGGAGTGATCGATGGAATGGCTGCGGGAAGCGATTGCGCCGCGGCCGTGACAGCAGGACTGGCATCGCTGGCTGGCTGGGGATTCTGGGCGCGAATCCATGCGGAAGACGCTGCCCCCAGTATCAACAACAGTACAGTTCTTCTTACCGCGCGACTCTTTCGTCGCGTATCCCGCTGAAATCGTTTAGAGTGAATCATGTTGCTTCCCTATATAAGATGCTCAACACCGGTAAGCCGCGTATGTCGCTCTTCGGCCTTGTAAAGAAAGGTGTCACTCTCGCCGCAGCGGGAGTCATGACCGTTGCTCTCAGCGGCTGCCAGGGCATTGTCTCCAGTCAAAGTGGATCGCAGATCCGCATCATCGATGCCTCGCCGGATGCGCCGGGCCTTGATATCTATCTGAATACCTCGGCCGTGGCGTATAACCTCGGCTTCGGTACGGTTACCTCGTATGTCCCTACCGACCCGGGAACGTACAACATCTCGGCAGCCCAGGCAGGCACCAAGCAGACTCTTACCACGTCGAAGGCGACCTTTGTGACGGGGACCCAATATACGATTCTGATTGGCAATGTTGCCGCCAGTCTCAGCCAGCTTGTTCTGAAGGATCAGAGCCAGGCAGCCCCGTCGGGTCAGATTGCTCTCCGCTTCATTGATCAGGCGACACGTATTGCGGCTCAAGACATTTATCTTGTTCCTGCCGGGCAGAAGCTGACAGCCATTACCCCCGTCTATACCAACATCACCTTCAGCACGAATACCGGTTACCTCAATATCCCCACCGGCACCTATACGCTGGTGATGGTGCCAACCGGTACTGTCCCCGCCAGCGATACCGTCACAACGTATTCCGGGCCTCAGGTCACTTATACGGGCGGCTCTGCGACGACGATCATCATGATCGACCAGCAGATTGTGACGACTCCTGGTCTGCAAGTGATTACCGCTCCTGACTACACCTCGCCTACCGCCACAAGCTAGCAGCTTCTCTGAGTGATGAATCCAGCTTCTGACACGTACTGTCGGAATGAGTTGCTGTGTTGCGCCGAGAAATCGTTTGCAACACAGCACGCTGTCTAAAGTCGTGCTCATGGGCAGAAAGATACTTTCGCAGAGGGGCGCAACAAGCACACCAAGCCTGTGTCTACTCACACCGTAAGACGAAGGCGGCAGATGGAAAGACGCCTTCTGAAATCGAAATAACAGGAGAAACTGCCATGAAGATTACTCGTCTCGCACTCGCCCTCTCGCTCGTCCTTGCACCCGTTGCTGTTCTGGCACAGAGCAACGCCACCATCAACCAGCGTAAGGAAAATCAGCAGGACCGGATCGCGCAAGGAGTCAAGAGCGGTCAGTTGACTGCCGGTGAGACATCCCACCTTGAGCATCAGGAAGCGGCCATCAATCACGAAGAAAAGTCCATGCGCGCCCAGGATAATGGGCATCTGACCAAGGCCGACCGCTCCCTCATCAACAAGCAGCAGAACCAGGAGTCGAAGCGCATCTATCGTGATAAGCACAACGCTCGCAAGCAGTAGTGGGTGCGTGGCGAGGTCGATAACGCCTTAAAATTATGATGGCCGTCGACGATGTACTCGACGGCCATGTTTTTGTTGGAACGAATTTAGTAGCGGTACTGCTCTGACTTGTACGGACCCTCGACCGCAACGCCAAGATAGTCAGCCTGCTTTTTCGAGAGTGTTGTCAGCTTCACGCCGATCTTTTCGAGATGCAGCCGAGCAACCTCTTCGTCCAGCTTCTTCGGAAGGATATAGACGCCAGGCTTGTAAGTATCTTTGTTCTTCCACAGGTCGAGCGCAGCCAGCGTCTGGTTGGAGAAGCTGTTTGACATCACGAAGCTCGGATGACCAGTCGCGCAGCCCAGGTTCACAAGGCGACCCTCTGCCAGCACGAAGATACTATTCCCGCCGGGCAGGGTGTACTTGTCCACCTGCGGCTTGATGTTCAGTCTTGTCACGCCCTTGCCCGCGTTCAGCGCATCCATTTGGATCTCGTTATCGAAGTGACCGATGTTGCAGACGATAGCCTGATCCTTCATCTGCTGCATATGCTCGTAGGTGATGACGTCAAGGTTGCCTGTGCAGGTAACGTAGATGTCCCCGATGCCGAGCGTCTCTTCGATCGTTGTGACCTCGTAGCCTTCCATTGCAGCCTGGAGCGCATTGATGGGATCGATCTCGGTAACGATCACGCGAGCGCCCATGCCGCGCAGTGAGCGAGCTGAACCTTTGCCCACGTCGCCGTAGCCACACACCACCGCGACCTTGCCGGCAACCATCACGTCCGTGGCGCGCTTGATGCCGTCCACCAGCGACTCACGGCAGCCATACAGATTGTCGAACTTCGACTTCGTTACCGAGTCGTTGACGTTGATAGCAGGAACCAGCAGCTTGCCTTGCTCCATCATCTTGTACAGGCGATGGACGCCAGTGGTTGTCTCCTCGGCTACGCCCTTCCACTCTTTGGCGATTTTCTGGAAGTAAGTGGGATCTTCACCGTGAATCTTCTTTAGCAGGTTCTTGATGACCTGCTCCTCCTGATTGCCCGAGGGAGTGTTGACCCAATCGTCACCTTTCTCCAGATCGACGCCCTTGTGGATCAACAGGGTTACGTCGCCGCCATCGTCGATCACGATCTGCGGACCAAGTCCGCCTTTGTGGCGCAGAGCCTGATCGGTACACCACCAGTACTCCTCCAGCGTTTCGCCTTTCCATGCAAAGACAGGAACACCCGCGGCGGCAATGGCGGCAGCAGCATGATCCTGTGTGGAGAAGATATTGCAGCTTGCCCAGCGCACATCTGCACCCAGGGCCACCATCGTTTCGATCAGTACCGCGGTCTGGATAGTCATGTGCAGCGATCCGGTAACACGAACTCCGGCAAGCGGCTTCGATGGGGCATACTTATTGCGGATCGACATCAAACCGGGCATCTCCTGCTCGGCGATATCAATCTCTTTGCGCCCAAACTCGGCCAACGAAATATCGGCTACTTTGTAGTCGGCTGCGGCGGTCTTATCGATGGTTGCTGTGGCCATTGCGGCACCTCATTTTCCGTGAAAACAGGAATGTTATTACAACTTAATTGCTTGATTAAGGATATCACTCAGTGAAGGTCTCTCGTGGCGCGCACTCTATGTTCCAGAGAGAACGATCACAAATAATGCGAGTAACTTAGGCCCGCACTTTCTTGGTCATCAGGCTTGCCACAGCAGCCGCTGCCGCAAAGGCCGCAATGGCATTTAGGCCCGCAGTGAAACTATGTGTGGCTTCATGCAAACGACCCGTGATGTACGGGCCGGTGAATCCGCCGAGTGCGCCAAGCGTCGTGGTCAGAGCGACTGCAGCTGTTGCAGCAGAGCCAGAGACGCTGCGAGTCATCAGCGCCCAGAAAGGGCCCATCGCGCTCAGCATCCCTATTGTCGCCAGGGAGAAGGCAATCAACGCGACCTGCACATTCGCTGCCATAGCTGCCAGGGCAAAGCCGATTGCTGCGATAGCCATACATCCGGCGAGATGCCCGCTGCGTTCATTCCAGCGGTCCGAACTCCATCCAGCGATAACGGTGAAGATAGAAGCCAACAGATAAGGCAAAGTCGAAAGGCCAGCAATCCAGCTGGAGTCATGTTTGCTGGTGGAGAGGCTGCTCAGGATCAACGGCATCCACAGGTTCACGATGTAGACGCCGATCTGTACCGAGATATAGACGAAGATCAGTAGCCAAAGAATCGGCAGGCGAAAAGCATCTGCGAATGCATGATAATGCGTTGCTCCATAACGGGTACGGTCTCGCTCTATCTCACGTACGAGCCACTGCTGCTCTTGAAAGTTGAGCCAGCTTGCCTGAGTCGGACCGTTGCTCAAAACGAATAAAACCGAGATGCCAAGCAACATCGTCGGTATACCTTCAGCGATAAAGAGCCACTGCCATCCGCTGAGGCCGCCAAGACCTTCAAGCCGAAGCAACGCACTCGAGAGTGGTCCGCCGAAGACTCCAGCCAGCGAGGTCGCCGTCATGAACTTGGCGACGGCACGCGCGCGTTCGTGTGAAGGGAACCAGTAGGTGAGATAAAGCAGCATGCCAGGCACAAATCCAGCCTCGCCTACGCCAAGCAGGAACCGCATCGTGTAGAACGAGGCTGGCGTACGCACGAAGGCCATCGCTGCAGCGATCAGCCCCCACATAATCATGATGCGCGCAATCCACAGGCGAGTGCCGACACGCTGTAGCACCATGCTGCTCGGTATATCGAACAACGCATAGCCAATAAAGAAAATTGCTGCACCAGCACCGTAGACCGTATCGCTGAAACCAAGTTGCCGCTTCATATCAATTGCAGCAAAGCCGACATTCACGCGATCAATGTAGGCGACAATGTAGAGCAGGAAGAGATAAGGAACGATCCGTCGCGTGATCCGGGCATAAAGAGCGCGATCATCGATAGGCTCAGCGATCTCTAAGGGAGTGCGGCCCGCCGTCTCTTCCTGTGCCATCGCTCTACTGTAGCTTGTTGCTATTGAAGATGCGACTCACTCTGCTCTGCCGCAAGCAATCTCTGCTTGCGCTCTGTTCCCCAGCGATACCCCGTCAGTGACCCATCCTTACCAACAACGCGATGGCATGGCACAACAACGGCAACAGGATTCGCCGCGCATGCTCCTGCGACTGCACGAGTCGCGGTTGGCGATCCCAACTCCGTTGCCACCTCTGAGTAGGTGCGCGTCTCACCGCGAGGTATCTCCTGCAATGCGTTCCATACTCTCTGTTGAAATGCCGTAGCGCGCACATCCAGAGGAAATGTGGCTGCCAATGGGTGTTCGCTCATCTGGCTTGTCACAAAACGAATCGCCTCGGCAAGCCATCCCGCTTTCCCTGTCTCCTGTGTCAGTTCGGCATGCGGAAATCTCTGTTTTAGTTCCTCCGTGACATCCTCATCGTCCTGGCCAAATGAGATCGCGCAGATCCCTTTGTCTGTTGTCGCTACAAGCATGCGGCCCAGTGGGCTGTCTGCCGTCGCGTATTTCACCCGAATGCCGGCACCACCCTTCTTCATCTCACCTGGAGTCATGCCCAGCCTTGCAATGCTGTTTTCATACAGCCTGCTGCTCGATCCAAAACCGGCGTCGTAAATTGCATCTGTCACACGCATCGATTCCCCCATCTTCTGTTTGAAAGTTTCCATTCTCTGCGCCCGTGCGTATTGGGCAGGACTGACTCCGAACACACGACGGAAAGCTCGCAGGAGAGTCAGCCGATCGACTCCTGCCACGCGCGCAACTTCTTCCATCGGCATGCGCTCTCCAGCGTGCTCACGAAGATACTTCGCTGCCCGCGCAACCGCTCTGGCATACGGATTCGGCTTCGGTGTCGTTCTCTCTGGTTCGCATCGACGACAGGTTCTGAAGCTGGCCTTTAATGCATCGTTCAAGTTTGAGAAAAATTCGACGTTCTCTCGTGCAGGCCGTCTGCTCGGGCAACTCGGCCTGCATACGACGCCCGTTGAACGAACTGCATAGTAAAACTCGCCGTCCGCCTTCGCATCCCGTGAGAGCACCTGTTGCCACCGCGCACTGTGTATCGGATTGCTCGAAGTTTTCGTGATCATCGTCATGCCAGTATCCTCCCGTAGCTGGCTGGAGGACACACTCCGTTTTGTACATTCAAACTTCCTTCGCGAAATGAGTGATTTACGAAGCTGGTCGAATCAAAATAAAGAGGCGAACCCAAGGGGCTCGCCTCTGCATGAAGTGCTGAGAAATCCGTTATTTTGCCGAAATTGCCAGAGCCTGCTCTTTCAAGCTTGCAGCCTTATCGGTTGCCTCCCACGTGAAGGTGTCGCCCTTGCGGCCAAAGTGACCATACGCGGCGGTGGCTTTGAAGATCGGCCGACGCAGCTGCAGGCTCTCGATAATGCCCTTTGGCGTCAGTGAGAAGTTCTTGCGAACCAGCTCTTCCAGCTTGCCCTCATCAATCTTGCCCGTGCCGAAGGTATCTACCAGAACGCTTACCGGTTCGGCAACGCCGATTGCATAAGCGAGCTGCACCTCGCAGCGATCAGCCAGTCCGGCAGCCACGATGTTCTTCGCTACGTAACGTGCCATGTAAGCAGCCGAACGGTCAACCTTTGTCGCATCCTTGCCGCTGAAGGCTCCGCCGCCGTGACGGCCCATACCGCCATAGGTGTCGACGATGATCTTGCGACCCGTCAATCCCGTATCGCCCATCGGCCCACCCACAACAAAGCGTCCGGTCGGATTGATGTGGTATTTCGTATTCTCATCCAGCAGGTTTGCAGGAATCACAGCCTGGATCACATTCTTCAGAATGTCTGCACGAAGCTCGTCATTTCCGACGGTCTCCGCGTGTTGTGTCGAGATAACAACTGCATCCACACGTACCGGCTTGTAGTTCGCGTCGTACTCCACCGTCACCTGGCTCTTGCCGTCCGGACGCAGATACGACATAAGGCCACTCTTGCGAACCTCGCTCAGACGCTGCGAGAGGCGATGCGCCAGCGAGATCGGCGTTGGCATCAGCTCGGGCGTCTCGTTGGTGGCATAACCGAACATCATGCCCTGGTCGCCGGCACCGCCCGTATCCACACCCATGGCGATGTCGCCGGACTGCTTATTGATCGTCGAGATCACGGCGCAGGTATTCGAATCGAATCCATACAGAGCATTGTCATAACCGATCGAGGCGATCGTTCCACGAACCAGCCCCTGAAAGTCGACATAAGCCTTCGTGGTGATCTCACCGGCGATAACAACGAGGCCGGTGCAGGTCAGCGTCTCGCAGGCCACGCGGCTGTAAGGGTCCTGCTCTAGGCAGGCGTCCAGAATTGCATCTGAAACCTGGTCGGCAATCTTATCGGGGTGTCCTTCAGTTACGGACTCGCTGGTGAAGAGAAAACGATCACGGGTAGACAATACAAACTCCTTTGAATGGCTGCATACAACACTGTGCCAATACAGTGAGATAACCCACTTATTTTACCTGTGCTTGTCAGCCAGCATCAAAGCGCCGCAGGCATCTGCGGCGATTCTGCATTCAATGGCAACAATTTGCATTAAATGGTCGTTGCATAAAACAGGCCACGTCAAGGAATTAGGAATTGCAGATGTTCAGATGTTAAGCACGTCTTCAGTGTGCCGACTTCTAGAGGAAGAGCCGCCCATGTAAAACAAACTTCCACACGCTCCACCCTAGAGCGATGAGCACCCCAACCATAACTGCGACGCCTATCCATCGAGATCCGGTTCCGGGTTCAATGCTGTTTCGGTTGCGCCGAACATTCTCGGCAAACTCAACCCAGTCGTTTTCTGACGATGCATCCGCTCCGGACTCACGTAGAGTGCTCTCAAAGCGCTCCATCCAGGGAGATTCTTCGAGCCCCACTGCCAGCAAATAACTGCGAACAATACCTTTACGGAAGACGCCACCGGGCAGCTCACTATATCGGCTGCCTTCGAGGGCTTCAAGGTGACGTACCGAAACCTTCGTTACTCGGCAGATCGTATCGAGCGTAACCTTTCTTCGCTCGCGTTCTATCCGCAGCTCGTCTCCGAATCGCTCCATGCGTCGTGCTCAATCCGCTTTTGCCAAGTTCACCATGCTTATGATTTTGCACAGTTTTCGGCAGGATAGACCCAGCTTTCGACGAAGTCAAAGATTCGAAATCGGGAATCGGGTTGAGAATCTAACTAGTTAGTTTACTCCTCGATAAGCCCCACCAATGGTGCAGGAGGTAATCCAGACACAGCCCTGACTTCTCATGTGGGGTCATCTCGCATAAATTTAAGGCAATAGGTGCGATTACCTTTTCCAGTCCGGGTCCCTTTCCGGGGAGCCTGTATCTTTGCCTCCCTGTTGCTGGTCGTTCAGCTTCTTGAAGGGACAGCGCCTCTCTTCGCACTCTGCAGTTTCTTGTTCATTTTGGTCGCGACGGCTGCATTCAATCTAGCTGGCGGTTTCTCGCGTACAAGCGGTGCTTATGTTTTCGCCTACTCCATGCTGGCCGTTATCGTGGGGCTGTGTGTTAAAGCTATCGTCGGCGAGCCGGCCGATAGCAATCTCCTGTCACCGCAACTGACGATCCTGATCTTTCTGGGCGGCATCTGCTCCATGTATGTCGCCGTCTTTATTAGCAGAAAGCTGACGCCTCGTAAGGGAATACTGCAGGATCTGGTGAATGACAACAATCTGCAGAATGCGACTGCTGGCTGCGTAGTCATGGGGCTGGCGACTCATACGCTTCTCCTGTTTGCTCCCAGAACCAGCGGCTCGTTCACTACTGCTTTGGCGCAGGTCGACCGATTCCTCCCTATGGCGATAATTCTGGGAACCATCCACCAGATCCGCAAAAGCGGAGGCACCCGCAGCGTCAATCTGGCGGTTCTTCTGTCCGGCGGAACTATTTTTTATACCGGCTTGGTGGGCTTTTCCAAAGAGGGCATGTTCGCGCCCCTTGTCTGCTGGGTTGTGGCGGCTTGCTCGCAGAACTATCGGATATCCAGGACTCAGGCAGTTTGCGTGATAGCAGGCTTAACCCTGATGTTCACATTTCTGGTTCCGTACTCTCAGATCGGCAGAAATTACAAGCCAACGGAAGAGACGCATATGGCCCATATTGAAACCTCCATTGCCTTGCTGTCGCGTCTGGGAGAAGTGCGTCAGGAATACCAGGCGGTTGAGTCTGAACGTGCTGAAGGCCGAGGCTATTTCAATGTAGAAGTGGGGTTCTTTGATCGTCTGCAGATGATCTCGACCGACGATGAACTGATCCATACAACTGTACAGAGCGGCCCTTTCGGTCCACTCCCTCTGATTCTTGGATTCCAGAATCTGGTGCCGCACTTCATTTGGCCAGATAAGCCAATTCCCATCGGCGGCAACTTCTATGCTCATCAGATTGGAGGAATTCTTCCGGAGGAAGATGAAACAACCGGAATTTCGTTCAGTCCTATGGGCGAGGCCTATCACCTCATGGAGTGGACGGGAATCTTTTTTGTTGCCCCTGCGCTCTGGGTCGCTCTGTTCACGCTCTTCGATTCTTTGTGCGGCGATACGCGCGTAGCTCCATGGGGATTACTGATGGTGGTTTATTACGCTCATATGGCTCCCGAAGGCATGCTGGGAGGCATTATTTACGCGCTGGGCTTCGTTTCCTTCGGCATTGTCATAGCTGCTCTTTCAGCGGCTTATGTGATGCCCATTCTGGGCACTCTCATCAAGGGCCCGGAGCGCAGGATTGTCCGGAAGATCGCCCCGATTCGGAGCATTCCCCGCCGTGTCCGGCAACTCCCGGCTCCCGAGACAGGTCAATAGCTCCTCCGCTGCCATACACTGAATATCAGCATGAATAAGCTCGTCGTCGGTAATCTTGTACATCGTCCTCTCCGTTCGCTCATCAGCGCACTTGCCATCGCCATTGAAGTCATCATGATCCTTTCGATCACGGCGATCCTTCTGGGCAAGATCGACGGCTTTAAGGCTCGCCAGAACGGTATCGGCATGGACATGATCGTCCGCCCCAGCGCAACGAACAACTTTATTGGCATGAGCGCGGCTGGAGCTTCCATCAAGGTTGCCGACATTCTTGCGAAAATCCCACACGTTGCCGTGGCTGCTCCGGTAAACGTACACCTGACCAATTCGCTCGACAGTATTTACGGAATCGACTACAAGAGCTTCAACGATCTGTTGCCGTTCAGCTACATTTCCGGAACCTCTTTTCAGGGCCCGAACGATGTGATCATCGACGACTACGCTGCGCCTGGGAAAAAAGTCGGCGACAGCATCAAGATTCTCGATCACGATTTCCGTATATGCGGCATCGTCGAGCACGGCAAAGGGGGCCGCAAGTTCATTCCCATAGAGACGATGGGAGCGCTCACAGAATCAGAAGGCAAGGCATCGATGTTCTATCTGAGGACGGAGCAGCCGCCGAAGTATCAGGAGGATATTCGGAAAGCCATTCTCGCTACAGATGGAATGAGCCAGTATGACGTCAAAACGGCGGATGAGTATCTCTCTGCAATCTCGCCGTCGCGGCTACCCTATATGAGCACTGCCATCAAGGTCGTCGTCGGCATTTCGCTCGTCATCGGCTTCCTCGTCATCTTCCAGTCCATGTACACCGCTGTCATGGAGCGTACCCGCGAAATTGGTATCCTCAAATCCATGGGAGCTTCGCGCTCCTACATCGTTGCTCTCGTCCTTCGCGAGACTGCCGTAATCGCTGCCATAGGCATCGTTCTTGGCGTGGTCTCAAGCTTTGCGCTGAGCTTCATCCTCGAAGCGCGCTTCCCCACGCTAGACTTCGTTATCAATCTTCCCTGGGTCTGGAAGGCGGTCGTCATCGCTTTTGTTGGAGCTCTTCTCGGTGCGCTCTACCCGGCATATAAAGCCGCCAGTAAAGATCCTATTGACGCGCTGGCTTACGAATAAAGACTACGAACATCACTGCGGACACGTTTTCTTCGCACAGAGAAAGCGCATCATGCTGCCTGTTCGCTGAGCCAGACCTTGATACCTGTAGCGGCCGTTAACGGAGCCACGGCCATGGCGAACGGAAGGAAGATGCGAACCTCTTCCACGCGGCCAACCAGCCACCACATTCCCATAAAGATCGCCGACCCCAGCACAATCGCGGTAGAGGCGCCATTCAGCTCGATCCTGCGCCGGATCAGGGTACGAATCAGCCACACATACGGTGGTATGAACAACGCGAACGCAATCAATCGCGCTGGTTCCTTGAACTGCAGCACAAGCTGAAAGATCGGAGTATCCCCGTAGGTTGCCTGGGGAAACACAATATGCGACATGTAGTATTGGATTCCGCCTGCCATCAATATGGCCAGCCCGCTGACCGCCATCTCCAAATACCGCGGTAGCGACATGTCATCTCGCCCACGAACCATGCAGGCTAATAAAACGCCAGCGTAGAACGCGACCGTTACATCCGTTCTCACAAAACTCTGTGCCGCTGCCAGCAAAAGCTGAACGGCAGCGGTTGCAAGAATGCCCGCCCAACCGGCGATCGGAACACGTACGGTGAGCGTAAGCAGCATCAGGGCCACCAGCGCTGTCGTTGTCATCGTCTCCGGACGCTGATACCAGGTCACCCACGGCAGATAAAACTGCACCAGAAGCGCAAATGTTGCTGCTCCAAACCACTGCATGCCTATACTGCCGTCCCGATAGATTTTGAAGCGTTCGAGTAGCGAGAACAGGACGAAAACGGCAATCAGGCCAGCGATCAGGTCAATTGCGGTAAGAATATGACGCAGCCCCAGCGGGCTGTGGTGCATGATGAAACTCGCTGGCCAAAGAACTCCGATGCGGTACTGCGAAGGTGCCGAACCCGTGCCCGTAACCACATCCATAAAGGTATCGGGGTTGCTGTGGTATGCGTGACTGTAGCCCCAATAATCCAGAAAAGCCATCTGAAGAACGATAAGAACAAGTATGGCAGCGGCGACATTTTTTGGCCTTTGCACCTGTGAATCTCCTCTGGTGGCTGTCTTACCTCAAGATAGCATTCGTCACATGCGCCATCAGCCTGCCATCCTCGCATCCTATCGATGCAATGTTAACGTTCGATTCCCGTATCATAGAGATAAGCGCTGAACGGTAAGCTGCCGCAGCATTTTGACCTGCTTGAAAGGAATCTCAATACAGAACCAGCCATGACTTCTATCCCCACAAATGGTTCGCGTCCTGCTTGGATCCCCACTGTTGTGGCCCGTGCATTGGAGATAGCTTTCCTCGTCATCGCGGTTTTGTTTCTCGCTCTGCACGCCGTAAATCTGCGTGCCGACTTTCCCAACCACTCGCCCTGGATGGACTGGTCCAAGTACACCGACGAAGGCTGGTATGGGGATGCTGCCATTCGCCACTACCAGCGCGGACACTGGTATGTCCCCGGAGACTTCAACCCTGCCGCAGCGCTTCCCGTATGGCCGCTTGCTGAGTCCGCCGTCTTTCACTTCACTGGAGTCAACGTCGTTGCTGCGCGTTCACTCGCTGTCGGCACATTTGCGCTTATCCTGATCGGCTCCTACCTGTTATTGCGCCGTTCTTCGCGATTCTCGGGCAGTGATCGCAATGCAACATCACTTGCGCCTGCCATCGGTGTGCTTTTGTTAGCAGTAAGTCCATTCTGTTACGCCTTCAGCCGTCTGGCGATCCTTGAGCCGATGCTCATTCTTCTTACGGTGCTGGCTCTGCTCGCCGCATCGTTTGTTCGTCCGCGTAATCAGTCGTCCACCCTGCATTATTGGATTCCACTCGTCTCCCTCGGCCTGCTGCTCCCCTTGATGGTCCTCACCAAGACCACGGCCGTCTTTCTCATTCCTGCAATCGCGTGGATGTTTTTTGCGCGCACTGCCTATAACCCGAAACAGTTTCTGCGTACGGCGTTGCCTGCGCTTGCGATTGCGGCATTTCTTTGGGCGACCTATTACGGTCTCGTCGTTCGTCCACGTTTTCTCGACGACTATCGTTATCTCTTCAGTGCGAACGCCTATACCGGCATCACCGCTGAAAATGCTGTCTCCGTCATCAAGGACACGTTTATCGACGGAACATGGGTAGGGAAGCTCATCTTCCCTCTCGCGCTCTCAGCGATGGTGATCGCGCTCTTCTTCGAGCGCCGCCTCCTGCGCAATCCGCTTCTGCCGTCCCTTCTACTCTGGATTGCCGGTTACACGACCTTCCTCGCGTATCACGACAACTTGCAGCCGCGCTATTACCTCGTCGTTGCCGTCCCGCTGACGTTACTGGTCGCTGTCGTCTTTGAAAGTCTATGGAACCGCCGCGACGCCATTCTTCCTCTCCAGCACTTCGTTGGAGTTGTCGCTGCCGGGGCGCTCATTGCTGTCGTCGCATCCGATGCGCGCCAGACGCTTCACTACGTCCGCAACCCCGAGTACACCTTCGCCAATGCCGCCGAGCGTATCCATCAGATTGTCGCCGCCGATCGCACACACAATCCGCTTGTGCTTTCCATCAGCGGCTCCGATCTCTCGCTCATGACCGGCCTGCCTTCCATCTGTGACGATTTCGGCACGATGGAGCTCGAGGACCGCGTACGTGCGTATCAGCCTGGCTGGTACATCGCCTGGAACCAGGTCGACGACGACAAAATGGATGCGCTCACGCCTATCTATCATCTCAACCGTGTCGCCGCCTTTCCGGCAATGGACGATCCCGAGCGTAACCTGCTCATCCTCTATCGCCTCGATCCCCCAACGCCAGCCACTCCGCGGCGTCACCGGCCCAAGCCAGTTCCTCGCCTGCTTGAGACCAGCTTCGGCCAGCAGCCAACCGTAACGCAGCTCGAACATTAATCACTCCAGCCACTTCAGTTCTGTATCGTAGAGACAGCGGCAAATCTCTCCCCAGGAGCACTGGTGCGTCCTTCTGTCGTCATCCTCACCTTCAACTCCAGCGACTCTCTTCCGGCCACGCTTGCCAGCGTCAAGGCCATCACCGACGACATTCACATCGTCGACTCCGGCTCAACCGATCAGACCATCGCCCTCGCTCAGGCTGCCGGAGCCGCCGTCTCCCATCATCCGTTTGAGAACTACGGCGCGCAGCGCAACTGGGCCATCGACAATCTCGACACCCGTTACAAGTGGCAGCTCCATCTCGACGCCGATGAGCGCCTCACCCCTCAGCTCCAGCAGGAGATCGCCGCACTCCCCGAAGATTCCAGCCTGTCTGGCTACTTTCTCCCGCGCCTGCTTCAATTCATGGGCCGCGTTCTCCACCACGGCGGCATGAACCCCACCTGGCACATGCGTCTCTTCATCAAAGGCCAGGGCCGCTGCGAGGCGCGCGAATACGATCAGCACTTCATCTGCACCGGGCCAACACAGCGCCTCAAACACGCGATGATCGACGACATCCGCATGTCGCTCTCCGAGTGGACCTACCGTCACAATCGCTGGTCCGATGCCGAGGTGCGCGAGATGCTGCTCGAGCAGGAGGGAAGTGTTGACGGCCGCATTCAGGGCAAGCTCTCCGGCAATCCCATCGAGCGCAAGCGCTTCCTGCGAAGCTTCTACACCAACGCTCCCGCCTTCACGCGTCCCTTCGCGCTCTTCTTCTACCGTTATTTTCTCTGTCTCGGTTTTCTCGACGGCAAAGAAGGATTCATCTTCTATGTCTTGCAAACCTTTTGGTTCCGCTTTCTCGTCGATGCCAAGCTCTATGAGGCGCGTCAGAAGCGTTAACGCCGTGGTGGAGCAGGCTGCAGCACAAACTTCTGCTCCACCAGCACGCCCGCCGGTACAGCCGTGCCGTTTCGCATCGCCGGTGTAAACTTCCACTTCATTACCGCATCGACAGCCTGCTGATCCAGCCCATAACCCAGCGGAGCTGCCAGCCACACGCGCCTCGGCGTTCCTGTCGCATCCACCACCACGCGCATCACCACCGAGCCCTGCACCTTGTCCCGCTCCGCCGCAGCCGTAAACTTCGGCTCTGCCATATGCTCAGGCTTTGGAGGCGTTACATCCTTCGGCTCGCCCGCCTGCCCAAACAGCAGGTAGATCGTCTGCCCGCCCAGACCATCATTCGGCCATCCCTGCGAGGGGTCGAAGTAATGCCTCCAATACTCCGGCATGGATCTCTGCAACGCAGGATCGATCCCGTAGGAAAAGATCGCCCCCAAAGCGTTCTCAACGCCCTTCGCGCTCTTAGGATCGGCCAGCACGATGTGCACCGCCGCCTCCTTTTGTGGGTGCCGCTGAAATTCATGGGCATCCGGGTTATAGCGGACCGCCACCCTGACGCCGTCCAGCTCCAGCTCAGCTGGACCCTTACGCTCCACCCGCTGCACATCCACCGCAGCCAGCGTCCAGTCCGTTACCCCGGGACTCCCCTGAATCCTTCCATCCGCGTCATATTTCAATTCGTTATTGGAGTAGAAGTTGCGTAAAAACAATGACTTGCCAATAACAGTCTGCGCCGCTTGCACGGCCGTATCATTCGCCGGCGGGGCGGGAGTCTGAGCCGACCCCATAACCGATACCGCAAGCACAATACAGTAACCAAGCCGTCCCAGGCAGGGCAATGTCTTTACCTCCACGCCCACAATACCCTAATCAACCCATGGCGGCAGTGCATGTTCCGGGCATTTTAGACCGGAAAGATGCGTTGACTCCCCTCTAGACCTCGGCTATTCTTAAATCTCGCGCAGTCTCGCGTCTGCACGTCTGTGTAGCGGTACGCTCCTCAGTTGCAGCGAGACATCGTGGTGGATCCACCCGGGGCAGCAAGTACCTCGCCCCCAAAGCACCCACACCTCAGGCCCGCAACCAGGCTCTGTGCGCAAACCCAGACGGTCGGCTTGAAGCCTTATCTGGAAGAACGTTCTTCTTCCCGGCTCCAGTTTGCTCTCTTGGCAGTTTCCGGTTGATTCATGCAGTGTGCAGCACCCATTCGTTCCATCATTCTTCCGCATCACGCCGAACAAGGAAGACGGCAGAAGTAAGGAGTACATAAGACGATGTCCACCAGGATTCCGAGCGCGAATGAGATTCAGCGCAAGTGGTTTGTCCTCGACGCCAGCGGCAAGACGCTTGGCCGCCTCGCCACGCAGGCAGCCAATGTGCTGTCCGGCAAGCTCAACCCGCTCTACACGCCCTACATCGATACCGGCGATCACGTCGTGATCATCAACGCCGAGAAGATCGTCCTCACGGGCCTCAAGGCCGACCAGAAGCTCTATCGCCGCTACACCGGTTTCCCCGGTGGTCTTCGCGAAGAGTCGTTCGTCGACCTGTTGAAGCGCCGTCCCGAGGCTGTTGTCGAGCAGGCCGTCAAGGGCATGCTGCCCAAGTCGAAGCTCGGTCGCCAGATGGCTACCAAGCTCAAGGTCTACAAGGGCGACAAGCATCCGCACCTGGCCCAGAAGCCTGAGCCGCTCGAGGCAACAGCCTAAGAGTTTTGTTAAGGGCACGGCTTTAAGCCGTGCCGAAAGAGTTCGAATCAGAGAAGGGGCTTTAGCCCCTGAGGTTCCAAGAGGGTTTAGAGGAATATATGGCAGATCTCGTCCAGTACTATGGCACCGGCCGCCGCAAGAGCTCGATCGCGCGCGTCTTCCTGCGCCCGGGTAGCGGCAAATTCTCCGTCAACAAGAAGGACGTTGACGTTTACTTCGTTACGGCGCAGCAGCGCGCTGCCGCCAAGCGTTCGCTCGGCATCCAGGACATCGGAGAGACCTTCGACGTCATCACCACCGTTCGCGGTGGCGGCGTCATGGGCCAGGCCGATGCCGTCAAGCTCGGCATTGCGCGTGCGTTGATGCAGTTCAACCCTGAGCTCCGCAAGGCGCTCAAGAGCGAAGGCCTCGTGACCCGTGATTCGCGCGCCAAGGAGCGCAAGAAGTACGGTCAGAAGGGCGCCCGCGCTCGCTTCCAGTTCTCGAAGCGCTAGTCTTCGAGGCCTGTGGGCCACCACGCTTTGGCGGATGCCTCGTCTTTGGATGAGGCATCCGTTCGCAACACCCTCCGGCAGCACATCGCCTGAGGCAAGGAGTTCAATCTCCCCTACGGGGGATCAATACAGGTCGCGGATGTTCACACTCCGACGCCCTCAACCAAGGAGATCCATTTGGCTACCATCACAATGAAAGAACTGCTCGAGGCGGGCGTACACTTCGGGCATCAGACCAAGCGCTGGAACCCCAAGATGAAGGAATACATCTTCGGCGAGCGCAACGGAATTTACATCATCGACCTGCAGAAGACGCTCAAGATGTTCAAGGACGCGTCCAAGTTCGTCACCGACCTCACCTCCACCGGGAAGCTCATTCTCTTCGTCGGCACCAAGCGCCAGGCGCAGGATGCCGTGGCCGAAGAAGCGACCCGCGCCGGCATGCCGTACATCAACTCGCGCTGGCTCGGTGGTCTGCTGACCAACTGGGTAACGGTGCAGAAGTCGGTGAAGCGCCTGCAGGAGCTCGACGACATGTCGACCGACGGCCGCTACGAGCTGCTCACCAAGAAGGAAGTCATCAAGCTCGAGCGCGAGCGTAAGCACCTGTCGACGAACCTCGCCGGCATCAAGAACATGAAGCGCCTGCCGGACGCGATCTTTGTCATCGACTCGAACAACGAAGCGATCGCTGTCTCCGAGGCACGCAAGCTCGGTATCCCGGTCGTCGCTGTTGTCGATACGAACTGCGATCCCACCGTGGTCGACTACGTCATCCCCGGCAACGACGATGCTCTCCGTGCCATTCGCCTCTTCACCACGAAGATTGCTGACTCGGCTTACGAGGGAGCGCAGATGGTCTCCGAGCGCGCCTTCGCCGACGAGGTCTCCGATGTGCAGCAGGCTGAGGTTGCTCCCGAGTTTGTCGGTGAGGAAGGCGAGCTGAACGAGGTTCAGGCCTCCATCTCCGCTGCCGACGCCGACGAAGACGACAACGTCGATCTCGCTGCCGTTCTTGGCGGCAATATCCGCAAGGCGCCAGCCACCGCCTCGGCCGACGAGCCCGACGCAGCCATCGCCGACGCAGGAGCCTAAGCCCCCGGGCACAGCATCTTTGCAGTGCCGTAACCGTCATCTGGTTTCATCAGGGGGCGCGGGACAAAATCCCGCGCCCCCTTTGTCTGAATCACGCTTTTACATCAAGAAGGGAAACATCATGTCTGAGACTGCCGTAAAGATCGATGCGAAACTCGTCAAGGAACTCCGCGAGAAGTCCGGCGCCCCTATGGGCGACTGCCTGAAGGCGCTGCAGGAGGCTAAGGGCGACATGGAGGAGGCGTTCGTCGTCCTCCGCAAGCGCGGCATGGCATCGGCTGCGAAGAAGGCTTCGCGTACCACCAACGAGGGCTCCGTCGGCACCTACATCCACGCCGGTGGCAAGATCGGCGTCCTCGTCGAGCTCAACTGCGAATCCGACTTCGTCGCCCGCACGCCCGACTTCCAGGAGCTGCTCCGCGACATCGCCATGCATATTGCAGCTGCTGATCCGCGCTACGTGCGCCGCGAAGACGTCACGCCCGCCGACATCGAGCGCGAGAAGGAGATCTATCGTGCACAGGCTGCCTCTTCCGGCAAGCCGGCCAACATCATCGAGAAGATGCTCGAGGGCAAGATGAGCAAGTTCTACGAAGAGGTCTGCCTCGTCGACCAGCCGTTCATCAAAGATCAGGCACAGACCATCGCGCAGATCATCTCTGCCCGCGTCGCCAAGCTCGGTGAGAACATCAGTGTCCGCCGCTTCGCACGCTTCAAGGTAGGCGACCCAAACTGGACCGTCGCCACCACCGCCCAGACCGCCTCGGAGGAGGCTTCAGCATAGGCTGACCTCAGACTCCGCAGGACCCACGAGCCCGGGCGACAGCCCGGGCTCGTTATGTTTGTAGGCACGAATGAAACAGTACTCCATTTGACGGTCAGGTCAAATGGCCTAGCATGGTCTAGGCAAAATTGGATTAAATAGCAATTTGTCACATATAATTTTGCAATTCAGTAAAAAAAAGCCATTCGTCACAAAGATGAACGATGGCAAAAAAGCACTCTGGCGAATATCGCTGGAGTTTGAGGTACAGTGATGAATTTTTTTTCCGAGAACCTATACAGACGTGTGCGTAATGGAGTCCTGTCTTTGGTATTCGCTTCCATTGTGACAGCCAGCTACGCACAGATAGCCAACGGCGTGATTACCGGTGTCGTTCAGGACACGACAGGAGCCGCCGTTCCCAACGCAGAGGTCACGCTGACCTCACCATCGCAAGGTACGAAAGTCGTTGTTAAGACAAATCAGACGGGAATTTACCGTTTTGAGGGTGTGAATGTTGGAGACTATATTGTCTCCGTCACCTCCAGCGGCTTTTCTACATCACAAGCACCCGCGACCGTCGTGACGGGTTCTACTGTCGGCCGTGATTTCAAGCTGTCGATCGGTTCCACCCATGACGTGGTTGAAGTTTCAACTCAAGGTCTGGAGCTTCAGACCGAGGATGCAGTTCGCGGTGGCACCATCCCGACGACGCAGCTCGCCGAGCTGCCGATCGCAGGTCAGAACTCGCTGAACCTGATGCTCATCGTTCCCGGAGTCGTAAAGTCTAACCTGAGCAGCGGTGGATCGACCGACAGTGGTATCGGCTCAGTAAATGGTGCCCGTGCCCGCTCGAACAGCTTTCTTCTCGATGGATTCTGGAACGATGACATCTCCGTCGCCGGTCCGCAGTATGCCATTACCAATAACGACCAACTTGCTGAGGTCAATGTACAGACCTCCAACTTCAGCCCGGAGTTCGGGCGTGCGGGCGGAGCAGTGGTTTCGCAGATTACTCGCTCCGGAACCAACCAGATCCATGGCACCATCGCCGAGGTCTACCGCAGCCAGGTCTTCAACGCCAGCACTCAGACCCAGCGGAACGCCTACAACAGCGCCTACGCCACTTATCTGACCGCCGTTCAGACGAACCCCAACTATCCTGCACCCGACCTGAAGAATAAGTTCCACGAGAACATTCCGGCCTTCACTATCGGAGGTCCCGTTTACCTGCCACATCTTTACGACGGACGCGACCGTACCTTCTTCTTCGCAGGCGGACAGTGGGATCGCTTCTCTTCCAACGCTCTCACCACGTTTTCTAATGTTCCCACGGCTGCTGGCTATGCAACACTCAAGGCCCTCGCCGGGAACAGCAAATGCTACAACGTAGCCAATTACCTCAATCTGCTGAATGCCGCGGGCAACCCAACGGGTTCTTCAACCGGTGTAGGCGTTTCCAATCTCAGCATCGCAGTGCCGACTGCTCTGGCCTCGACGACCTGCGATGGTACGGCCCGAACCGGTCAGGTTGTCCAGGTCGGCCAGTTCTATCGCACAGCTAAGGAAGTTATCCTCGACAACAATCACATGGTTCGTGTCGATCATCGCGCCTCCAACAAGCAAGGCCTGATGTTCCGTTGGCTGTATGACAGCAATTCGGACAACCTAGGTGGAGCTGTCGGCCACGGGCCGCAGTTCGACGTTCCCTTTGTGGGGCGCACCATGGCGATCGCGTTCATCGATACCTACCAGATCACCAACTCGCTGGTGAATGAGTTCCGCTTTGGATACACCCGCGGAAACTATCAGTTCAATCCGCTTCCCGGAGCCTACGGTGCGACTATTCCCCAGACTACGGTCACCAGCCTGGGAGTTCCCGCGATCACGTCAGGGTTTCCGCAGGGACGTGTCTCCAACAACTTCCAGTATGCGGACGCCATCACCTGGATCAGGGGCCATCATGCCTTCAAGACCGGTGTTGAGATCACCCGTCAGAATGCTGTGCAGGTTGCTCCCTTCAACGGGCGCGGTACCATCGCGTACAGCAACATCACCGCAGCGCAGGGGTTCAACAAGACCGCCATCGCTGCTGTTGCCAACTTCATCGATGATTACGCCGGATTCTCCACCGCTCCGGTTAACATCCTCTTCGGTAGCGGACGCTATCAACCCAATCTCTTCTCCTGGTCCATCTACATGCAGGACACCTACAAGGTCAATCCCGACCTCACACTGGTGTATGGCTTCCGGTATGAGAACTTCGGCCAGCCTGCAAACTTCTTCGCCCATCCTGCCTTCGTAGGGTATGGCACCAACGACTACCTCTCTACTGCGAAGGTCAATCACGACAACAATAACTTCGGTCCTACCTTCGGCTTCTCCTACAACCCGCATATCGATTTTCCGTTGCTGAATGGGCGCACCGTCGTCCGCGGAGGTTGGCAGGTCACCTACGACACCTGGTATAACAACCTGCTGTCGAACATGGCAGGAGCCTCACCGAACGCGCCGGCCAACCTCGCCGTTGCCAGCACCACCAACACCGCTGCCCAGCCTCGCGGTACCTTCGGTATCTCGAATGGACTGGCCAGCGTCACGCCTACCCTGACACCGTACACAGCGCAGTCGTCAGTCTTCCCCAAGAACATCCGCAATCCCTACTACCACCACATCTCCTTCGGCGTGCAGGAGCAACTCCCCTCGCACATCGTTCTCGATGTGGCTTATGTCGGATCGCTCGGACGGCAGCTCTTCTTCACCAACCCTATCAACCCGGGCGTTCCAGGCCAGGGAGGAGTGGCAACGCAGAGCACCGCATATGGAACACAGACACTGCGTGTCTACCCCAATCGCGGCAATATTCAGATCCGCGACAGCGGCCTCACCTCCAACTACAACTCGCTCCAGGTGCAGGTGCGTCATCAGGGCCTGAATACGCCGGCTGGCCGCGTCTACTTCAGCTCGTCTTACACGTGGTCGAAGAACCTGGATGTTCTGTCGGAGACCTTCTCCACCAACCAGTCCGGCCAGAACCCCTCCCGGTCGGTCCTGCTTGGCGGCCCGTACGGCTACATCGATTACGGACCCTCCGATAACGACCGTCGTCACGTCTCCACGACGGTCATCAACTGGGCCATCCGCGGCCCCCAGCACGGCTTCATGAACCGTATCCTCGGAGGCTGGTCCGTCGCTCCTATTCTCTGGCTACAGAGCGGTTCACCGTATACCGTGTTGAATGGAACCGATCGCGACTACGACGGCTCCACGCTTGGTGATCGTGCGGACTTCGGCAACAAGAATGCTCCGCGTGATTCGCGTGCGTTGGTTAGCACAACATGCGCCAGCGGTCTTGTTGACGGCGCCAGTCTTGTCGGTGGCGGCGCTGGTACCTGCACTACGCGGGACCAGGTACGGTTCGTGCAGGTTACGGCCTACAACACCAACCAGACCCAGAGCCGCAACGCGAACTACACCACGCGCTACCTGAGTCTCGATGCCAACCTGCTCAAGAAGATTGCCATCAATGAGCGTTGGAAGGCGGAGCTCCGCGGGGAGTTCTTCAACGTCACCAACAATCAGAACTTCGACACCCCGTCCGCTAACAAGGATGTAACCGCAAACGGCGGGACGTCCAACTTCCTCAACACCTCGCTGCTGAACGGAGGATCAAGGACCTTCCGCGTAGGCGGCAAGATCATCTTCTAACTCAAACCAGAAGCCAATCCATAGCGGCCGCCTGAACAGCGGCCGCTATTTCTGTTAAGCATGGACGAAGTGAAGCAATCCCTTACTCCCAGCGAGCCGTCCGCTCCGCGTTGTCGACAATCTGGTGAGCCTGGTCGACGTGCATAATCGCACGATCTCTCAGCCCACGAGCCTGCGGAACATCCTCAGCGCGGCTTAGATCGTTGTGCGCCTTCCATAGCAGCTCATTGGCCTTGCGAAAACGATCATGCGGGCTCAACCGCGTATCGATGGGGAACGGATCGTTCAATCCCTTGCCGTCATCGATGGCCGCATGTTTAATCTCGTTGATTGCTGCGTCGATCTCGCGAATTGCTGCATTATCGTCATGCTTGACTGGAGCCCACGCCCAGTTGTCGTTCAGATAGTGTCGGGCAGCACGCAGATCACTCAACGCGTGCAGATAAGCCGGATGGGGCCCTGGAACTTCCTGTGCCTGAGCTGTCGTTACCAGTCCCGCGGACGAAATCATGCAACCTAAAACAAGCATCAATCGAATCTTACGCACGGTGTCTCCTCTGGGCAGCGCTCGGTGCTGCCGCATCTGCATATACCCGCATCAGGTGGGCAAGTTGCGCACAATCCCCCAAAAGTCTGTGCGTGAAACATCTCAATCCGCCAGGATGCACATCCATAAAAGCAATTTAAGGCAGGCGATTTAAGCCGACTATTTCGATGCAGGATCAACGGCAGGAAAGCCTTTTCGGTGCAGCCATCCGTGCCATACAATCGTTCCAGTGGGGGCGTCCTCCCCGGCAAAGCAGAGAAACATCATACCTCCCTATACAAGGACACAAATGAGCAGCGTGGAAAAGATGCGGTCTGATAGCCGTATTCCGAGCCTCGATGGAATAAGAGCCATTGCGATCCTCATGGTGATTGCCTTACATCTCTGCCAGCGCCTGGATCTCATGGACCACAATAGCCCCATCGGCCTTCTTCGCTACTTTCTGTTCGGCCTGGGCGGCGACGGTGTCGGAATCTTCTTCGTCCTCAGCGGATTTCTGATTACTCACCTTCTTCTCAAGGAGCATGACGCGAAAGGGCACATCAACCTCGGAGATTTCTATCTCAGACGCACCTTCCGTATTCTTCCTCCGCTTTACGCCTATCTGATCTTCGTCGTCGTCTTCTGCATCGTCACGCATTATCCTCTGCATTCCGACACCATCCTCGGGAGTGCCTTCTTTTACAGAAACTACCTGCCTGGAAACAGTCAGTGGATTACGGAGCACACCTGGTCGCTCTGCGTCGAGGAGCAGTTCTATCTCCTATGGCCGCTCATCCTGATCCTGGCGCTGTGGCGCGGTGGCAAGTCGGCTGCGGCTAAAGTTGCCGTCTGCCTGATCGCTCTGACACCGTTCTTGCGAGTGGCTCACAAGCTCCTGGGCTTCAACCTCAAAGTAGGCGGGCTCCTCCATACTCGTATGGACGCCCTGATGTGCGGCTGTCTGCTTGCGCTGCTGATTGGAACGCCGAAATTCGAGGCCTTCTACGCTAGGTTCGAAAAAGTCTGGTGGATTGCGCCGCTCTGGTTCCTGCTGCTTACCGGCGCCTGCTACATCCTGTTCGGCGTCTACTTCCGAAACACGATCGGATACACCCTCGACAGTATCTGCATCGCGCTCTTTATCGTGTGGGCTATCCGTAATCAGAATTCCTGGGTGGGGCGCATTCTCAACTCCCGGCCCATGGTTCGTATCGGAGTTCTCTCCTACAGCTTCTATCTCTGGCAGACCTTCTTCATCCACAAGAACAATCCGACATGGCTGAATCATTTTCCCGGGGCTCTTGGCTTCATCGTGATCGCCGGGCTGCTTTCGTGGCATTTCGTGGAGCAGCCTATGCTCCGTCTGCGGAAGACCTTAGAGCAGGAAAAGCGCCGGCCCGCTCCGGTTTCGTAGCCTGCCTCACGTCTCCAATCATCACGAATCAATTTGCCTGATGAATTAGAGGCGAACCTGTTCTTGCCTCTGACGTCCGGCTGGTCTTCTTGAGGATCCAGCGTCTCGCCGGAACTTCCAGCTGAAAGTACGTAATCACGCTGAGAGCGATGGTCATTGCTGCATAGAGGAGAAACATCGGAAAGCCAAATCGCTCGATCGGCCGCCTCAGTATGGTGTAGAGCGGCACATGGAGCAGATAGATCCCATAACTCGCCTCGCCCAGCGTAACCAGCCAACGCGCCGAAAACAAGGAAGACAACAACCGGTTCCCGCTTGCCAGCGACAGAAGAACTCCGGAAAACAATGGTGCCAGCAGACCATGCTGTAACTGAGCCTCAGAGATCTTTAGATGAAACAGGGGGATCATCAGAAATCCCGCGATACTGCCAGCGAACAGCAACGGCGCGAATGTGTTTAACATTTGCGCCCACTTCGGGTTTGCTGCAATCTGTACAAAGAATCGTGCCAGCAAAATACCGAGCAGGAAGATAAACAGATGCGGAACCGGATGGTATCCCTGACCATCGTGCCCCTGCACCTTGATGATCACGAAGACTACTGCAAGGCCTGCACAATAAATCAAAACGAACAGGGATAGGATCGACCAGCCCCGCGCCTTCCATAGCAGCGTTCCCAGAAAAGGGAAGAGCAGATAAAAAAATGCTTCAGCACACAAAGACCAGCCCGGCAGGTTGGGACCTTGTAAATGAAACCATGTTTGAACCAAACCCGTTGTTGCAAAAAACGTTCCCAAAGCCTGCCAGATGCTCTTATGCTGCAGAAAAAGCTGAGCATGAAAAAAATGCGGTGTATCGAGCAGCATAGCTGCTAAATAAAGCGGATAAATGCGGGCAAATCTTGCAAGGTAGAAACGCCGTTTTTCAATGGGCCGATCGTCTTTGAGATAAACAATCGCAAGAATGAAGCCCGACAACATGAAAAAGAAACTCACATTAACATAGCCGTATCCAAGCACAGCCCGAAAGAAAGGAGACCCTACCGGGAGGGTAGCCAGCGAGTGATAAAGCAGGACGGAAAACGCCGCAAAAAAACGGATGGACGTAAGCGGAAGAACCTTGGGCAAGGGAGGGTTTGCCATGGAAGTATGCAGGACGACTTAATCCAGTATGAGGTTACTTTGGTCATGGATGGTTGCATGAATCGTAAATAAAATGACATGCGATACTAAGATTCAACATGTATAAAAGGGTCCTCCTTAAGATCTCAGGAGAAGCTCTGGCCGCTGGCCGTGGCTTCGGTATCGACGCCGTCTTCATCCACAAAGTAGCTGAAGAACTTGCCGCTGTTCACGCTCTCGGCTGCCAGATCGGCATCGTCGTCGGAGGAGGTAACTTCTTCCGCGGAGTCGCCCAGCAGGCTATCGACATGGACCGCGTTGCCGCCGATCACATGGGCATGCTCTCCACCGTCATCAACGCCATCGCCCTGCAGGACGCCGTTGAAAAGCGCGGTATCTTCTGTCGCGTCATGAGCGCGATCGAGATGCACCAGGTCTCCGAGCCCTACATTCGCCGCCGCGCCATGCGTCATCTGGAAAAAGGACGTATCGTCATCTTCGCTGCAGGTACCGGAAATCCCTTCTTCTCCACAGACACCGCCGCTGCTCTGCGCGCCATGGAGATCAAGGCCGACATCCTCCTCAAGGCCACCTCCGTCGACGGCATCTACTCTGCCGATCCCAAAAAAGTGCCGGACGCCACGCGTTACAACCAGATCACCTACAACGACATCCTCCACCAGAACCTCGGTGTCATGGATACGACCGCCGTCTCTCTCTGCCGTGATAACAATATGCCCATGATGGTCTTCAGCATGCGCGAGCAGGGAAACATTGCACGCGTCGTTGCAGGAGAAAAAATCGGGACCCTCGTTACAGCCTGAGTTCTTTCGCCATGCACCGCATCAAATCGCGGGAGATCGCGTCTAGACAAAACAGGGACACACTCAATTTGGCCACGACCGCCACACCACCCCGGGTCACACCAGCCCGCAAGCCGCCATTGCCAGCCCTCACGGGCATTCGCACGCTGCTTGCCTTCAATATCGTTCTATTTCACTTCACCCCGCCCTACCTCGGTCCGCTGCGGCCCTTCGTCCAGCATGGATTCGTCTTCGTTAATGTCTTCTTTCTTATCTCCGGCTTCATCCTCTCTTACAACTACTTCGACCGCGGCGCCAGCCTGATCAAGCGCGACTTCTGGATGGCTCGCTTCTCGCGCCTCTATCCCGTCTATCTGCTCGTCCTCCTCATCTCCTTCAGGATGCTCCAGATCGAGTGGACCGCGCGCTCGCACACCGAGTTCTGGCAAGGCCTCACCCTCACACCGCTGTTGCTGCAAGGTTGGAGCCCATCGCTCGCCACTTTCTGGAATACCGTCGCCTGGACCCTCTCCTGCGAGGTCGCCTTCTACGCAGCCTTCCCCTGGCTCATTCGGCTGCCCTGGCCAAGCAAACCTTCGCGTCTCCTTCTGCTCATTGGCCTCTTCTGGCTCATCGATCTCGCTCCGGCCGTCCTGTATCTGCTCACCAACCCTGACCACCTCGCTGCACCCGTCGACCGATACACTTCGACGAACCTGGTCCGCTTCCTCAAGTACACGCCTCTGCCCTATGCCGCCACCTTCCTCACGGGAGTAGCGCTCTCGCGCCTGCAGTTCAACCTCAAGGTCACGCAGCTCCAGCGCCTCGCTATCGCACTTTGCGCCCTTCTCGGGCTCGGCCTCTTCTTCTTCCTCGCCTCCGAGCGTGTGCCTTATCTGCTGCTGCACGGAGGCCTCCTGCTCCCACTCTTTGCCACGCTCGTCTTCGGGCTCTGCGGCCCCCACTTCATCTCCAGCATCTTCTCCTGGGGCCCGCTCCTCCTCATCGGCGAGAGCAGCTATTGCCTCTACCTGCTCCACTTCAACGTCTTCATTCTCATCCACATGTACAAGCTGCCCGAGCGCCTCCACGTCGCCGCGTTCGATCCCTGGATCTCCTACGCCGCACTCATCGCGCTCTCCATCCTCGTCTACCGCTACATCGAAAATCCGGCTCGCAAAGCCATCCTTACCCGCTTCCCACCCACATCCCGCAAACTCCCCACACCGGCCGCCCATTAGCTCGTATCAACCAGATTCAGCGAGAGCTAAAGAAATCGAGCGCCCCACCTTCGTCGGAGCACACGGCTAAGGTAGGTTTTGCAGGATGCTTCCCCAGCCAACGCAAGGTGAAAATCCTGTCAAGCCCCCTGAAATCCCAACCTGCTCATTTCAAAGCAGATAAACGCTAAAAAATCTGCCGATTAGTTTCTCTCACTTCGCTACACTTAAACCAGTAGAGCCAAAAGCAAAGCCCCGGTCTCCAGGAGCCGGGGCTAACTCGTTTGTAATCAATATTTTTAGCCTTAAACGCTCTGTTTCCAATATTTTATCTTGTGCAAAACAGATAAAATATTGGAAACAGGAGACTTATAAGAACAACCCCAGGGGGAGGGTTACGGATTGACCACCTGGGTAGCATGAGCGCCATTGGCGACAGCAACCACACAGGTCGGCGTTCCGCTTGCCGGATAAGGCTGGTTCTGTGCAGGCTTCAAGGTGCCGTTATGCGGATCAAGCTGCAGGCCGCTTGTCGTGTTGCCCTGGTTATCGGCTGTGTACAGATAGATGCCGAGCGCAGGTTCAATCGCCACGCAGTTCGGTCCTGTGCCAACGTTGGTTGCGTTCGAGCCAACCGCACCCGTTGCAGCGCCCGTCGATGCATTGATCACATAAGCGCCAACCGTGGACGAGTTGTAGTTCGCAACGTAGAGATACTTGCCGCGAGGATCAACCGTAACTGAGATAGGAAGCAGTCCGGTCGCAAACGGGGAATTCTGCATCGGCTGCAGTAATCCGCCCGCGATCACGATGTTTCCGTAAAGCTGGTTGGTCGCGCGGTCCGTGACGTAGACAAACCGCGAAGCCGGATCGACAGCAATACCGCTCGGAGAGGTTCCTGCTCCATAGCCGGCGGCGACAGTGCGTCCCGTTACATCGGTCGAGATGACAGTCTTACCAATCGGAGTCAGCGCGCCCGAGCTTGCATTCTGCGAGAACGCCAGCAACACGCCATAGGGCGAACCTGAACCAACAGCAGGCTCCGCATCGATCACATAGACATAGTTGTTGAAGTTCGTCGTAACAATGCCGGTCGGATTGTTGCCGACATTCACATTGGTCGCCGTTCCCAGCGTATTGTCTGCATTGACCGGGAAGACCGTAATGCCGCCAGGCCCGGCATTTGTCGCCGAGTAGCCCGGCTGATACGTATAAGTCACATACAGAAACTTGTTCGCCGCATCCAGCGCCGCAGAGGTCGGATTCGTCCCGGTCTTATAGGTAGCTTTCGAAGTCAGCTTGCCGTCCGATCCTACCGCGAACAACTGCACATTCGAGTCACCCTGATTCACGACATAAAGAAACAGGCCGTTTGAGGTGGCGACAGCTTTGACGGGATTGTTCCCGGCGGCAACGGGCGAACCTGAGATCGGAACCAGAGCGCCGGATTGGTAGTCGACGCCATATTCATTGATGACGCCAGTGCCGCCGCCGCCTGCAGCCGTTGCATATACGTAAGCGACCGTGTAATCGCGCGTGCAGGCCGTCAGGCTAAGCATGGCGGACAACATTGCCACGGAGACAGCCTTAGCCTTCCGCGAGGCGCGCTTGCTGGTCTGTCCGTCCGGTTTCGATCCAAAGATCTTTTCTGTCAAACTCATCTGTTTCCTTCATCCCGGAGGCGATTTTGCCGCCGTCCATGATCTATCTTCGCATCCTGGAAATTAGCGTCCCGGAATCACCGGAACCGCCACCAGGCAAGTGGGTAATGTGTTCGCTCCAAAGGGAGTGTTCTGAATCTGCCTCAGGCTGCCATCGCTGGTCGACATCTGCGTGCCTGAGACATTGTTGCTCAACTGGTTGGAGGCATACAGGTAAACAGCATGCGAAGGAGTTCCCGTGCTGGGCGCGCCAATCGTCGTCACGCACGTCGGTCCCGTTCCAACCTGCACGCTCGTGGCTACCGTCGACGTAACCGGCTGACCATTCGCGCCAAAGGTAAATCCGTTCACTGCACCATCCGTATAGCTCGCGACATAGAGATACTTGCCGCTCGAATCGATGGTCATGCCTGCCGGCGATCCGCCCGTCTGTGCCGTTCCAACCTGGCTTGGTACGCCATTAGTCGCGATGGAATAGCCAATAACCTGATTCGAAACCTGATCGGTGACGTAAAGATGGCTGCCTGCGGCATCGACAGTGATGCCCGCAGGCTTAATCCCCGATGGATATCCAGTCGAACCCACATTGCCCGAAGTCGGGTTGATCGTCACGCCGGGCAGCGGAGTCAGCATGCCCGTGCTGGTGTTCTGTGAGAAGCCGAACAGATTCGCAGTAGTTGCCGAGTCCTGATTGACGACATAAACAAAGTGATTTGGACTCGCTGCAGAAATCTTGACCGGCGCACGTCCCAGGTTGAAGTTCCTCGGTGCGCCAAGCGATCCATCCGAGTTGATGGGGAAGATCGTTACGCCGCCGGGCCCAGGATTTGCCGGAGTGTATAGCTGGCTCTGTGAGGCCACCGTTCCATCCGCATTGAACGTAAGCGCATTCTGATACGTGTATGTCACGTACAAAAATTTGCCGGATGCGTCGATCGATGCGTCGGTGGCGAAGCTTCCTGCGATATTGTAGGTCTTCTGCGGATATAGTTTGCCGTCTGTGCCGATCAGGAAGTGAACGACGTTGGAATCATCGCGATGCACGACGTAGATGCTGAGATGATCCGGAGAAGCTACCAGTGTGACTGGATTCTTGCCGCCTGAGGCAATAGGAGAGTTGGCCAGCTGGACCAGATAACCCAGCTGATAGTCGACCTTGTAGCCGTTGACCAGACCGGCCGTGGCCTGCGCGGTGGTGGCATAGACGTAGCCAACCGTGTAGTCACGGCCGCACGCTGTAAGGCCAAGCCCCATCGTTACGGACACAATCGAAGCGATCGCTCCACGGCCCATTGTCTTCAACGTCATGCGCTTCTCTTACTCCAATGCCGATTCAGTTGCCGGTCGGTCATCCCGACCGGCGTTGCTTGCTGCCGCTCGAGCCGGCTAGTTGACGTTTCCGCTGATCGCCAGACAGGTTGGCTGCCCGACGGTCGGGAATGTGTTTCCACGCGCCAGATCCCTCAACTCGCCGGTGTTGGAATCGATGCGTTGTCCGGTAATAGTCGAGTCGATGTTATTGGACGTGTACACGTACTGGTTTGTCGGATCCTCTACCATGCAGACTGGCCCGGCGCCTACTTTGTAGGGGTTGCCGGCGGCAGGGCTTCCACCCGTGCCAAGGAAGGACAGCTTGCCGGAGGTCGGGTCGATCGTGAACGCCGAAACCGAGCTCGTCTTGTTGTTGGGATCCAGCGAGGAGCGGTTCAGCACATAGAGCGACTTGCTCTTGTTATCCGCCATTGAGTAAACCGGGTTCGAGGTCAGCGGAAGATTGTCGACTGGACCACCGGTCAGAGTGTTCAACGAGCAAGCAGAAGAGCCTGTTCCCACAGTGTAAGGAAGGACACGTCCGCCAGTGCTTGTCGAGGTCGGCGCTGCATCGGTCAGGTAGACATAGTTGCCGCTGACATTTATCGAAGTCAGGTTGCCTGCGCCAGTCGTAATCGTGCCGTTTGCCGTCAGCGTAAGTTGTCCACTGCTGCCCACAGAATAGGGGAAGACTGTCTGATCGCCCGAGTCGACAGTGAATAAGCAACCGCTGGCGACCCGCATCATGATCGGCTTTGGGCCAACCGGGAAGAAGGTGAGCTGCGTCTGGTTGCTGTCCTTGATCTGCTGATTGGGAACCAGCTGGAGACGACCGGTATCCGAGGCGATAGCGAAGACGGTAATGTCGCCGTAGCCATTCGGGTTCGGAAATGCAGGCGTATCCGGATACAGTGAATCGAGGACGTAGAGGTAGTTACCCGTCGAGTCGACCGTAGCCCAAACCGGGTTGGACCCGCGGCTGGTGTAAGACTGCTGGAAAGTCAGCACTCCATCGCCGCCCACAGTAAACAGCGCAATATTGCCGCCCGTTGTCGAATTGCCCTTGTTGACAACATACACATAGCGGCCGCCAGGCTTTATTGCAATGGACACCGGGTTGGTGCCATTCGAGCTGAAGGGCGAATGGACGATCGAGGTCAGGTTGCCGGTGTAGTTGTCAACCTTGAAGCCGCCGATCTGGTTGTACTGTGTTCCAAGAACCCAGATGAAAGCGACTGTGCCGCCGCCGCACGCTGTCATACCCAGACTCAATGCAACGGACACTGCTAAGGCCAGGGAAAACCGGCCAATCCTGCTCAACCTCATGTGCTTCCTTAATCCTCGCCGACACCGGTCTCCGGCGTCGTCTGTAGCGAGCAATTCTTAGGGATAAATTCCTCTGCATATTGTAGAAGGTGAAACGAGTTTGTGCCACCTTCAGGGGATGGAATCGTGATGCTTTTCATATGCCTGACTGCTTTAGGGAAACCTGCTGCCGGTAGTTTGACGCACCAGAAAAAGAAAAAGCCCAGGCCGAAGCCTGGGCTTTCTGAGAAAATTTTCGGCTACCAGACGCGGCAGGCATTCACCGGCATCATCGGCTGGCCAACCTTGCAGCCAAAGGCCTTGCCGAACTCCTCGAAGTTCTGCACGCTGCCGTTGGTGCGCCAGCGGCCCGAAGAGTGCGGGTCGGTCTTTGCCCGTAGCCGTGCTCCCTGCTCGGTGATGTTTTCGCACCAGACCTGGCCAAAACCCAGGAAGAAGCGCTGCGCCGGGGTGTAATCATCGGTCTTCGCTGTGGTGGAGAGGCCCTGTTCGGCCATGGTTTCCATCAGGGCCTTATATGCGATGCGCAGGCCGCCGTTATCGGCTGTATTTTCGCCGAGCGTCAGCTTCCCGTTGAGGTTCTGGCCCGGGGCGACCTCGAAGCTCGAGTATTCCTTGACCTCACAGTCCGTCCGTTCGTCGAATTTCTTGCGGTCGTCGGCAGTCCACCACATTCTGACATTGCCCTTCGGGTCAAACTGGCTGCCCTGGTCGTCGAAGCCATGCGTCATCTCATGGCCGATAACGACACCGATACCGCCGAAGTTGACCGCCGGGTCGATCTTGAAGTCATAGAACGGCGGCTGCAGAATGCCGGCAGGGAAGTTGATGTCGTTCATCGATGGCCGGTAATAGGCGTTGACCGTGGGCGGAGTCATACTCCATTCCTTTTCGTCCACAGGCTTGCCAATCTTTGCCAGACTGCGGCGGTCGTTGAAGGCCGCGACCTGCTGAACATTGCTCACCGCATTGTTGCGGGAGATCTTCATCGAAGAGTAGTCGCGCCACTTCTCCGGATAGCCGATGTTTCGGCGGAAGGCGTCGAGCTTTTTCTCTGCCTCAACCTTTGTGGCGTCGCTCATCCAGTCCAGCTGCTTGATGTCTTCGTTGAGAGCTTTTTCAAGCGCAGTGACAAGCTTCTCCATATTGTCTTTGGCGGCGGGCGGAAAGTTCTTTGCTACCCAATCCTGCCCGACGGCCTCCCCCAGAGCGCGGTCGGTGGCTGCGGTGCAGCGCTTCCACCGTGGGGTAATCTCCTTCTGGCCGGCGAGCGTAGCCGCGTAGAAGTTGAAGTTCTCCTGGACGAACGGCTCGCTCAGGTTGGCGGCGAAGCGATGAACGGTATGCCAGCGCATATAGCTCTTCAGGGCATCCAGGTCTGCTGCTTCCAGCTGTGCGTTCATCGCTTTGAAGAACTCGGGCGTGGCGACGTTGACCGTCTTCAGCTTGCTCTGCCCCTTGGCCGCGAAGTATGTGGTCCAATTGAAGTCGGGGGTAAGCTGCTGCAGCTCGGCGATCGTCATGATGTGATACACGTTGGCCGGTGTGCGGCGGTCGACGCGCGACATGGATCCTTGAGCCAGCGCCGTCTCGATAGCGAGAACGTTCGCCGCTTCTTTTGCTGCCTGCTCCTGGCTGTCTCCCAGTAGGGTGAACATCTTCGCGATGTGGGCGACATACTGCTCGCGCAGCTTCTTCGAGCGATCGTCCTGGTTCAGGTAGTAATCGCGGTCGGGCAGCCCAAGGCCGCCCTGGTCCACCTCGCCGATCTGCTGGCTGGAATCCTTCTGGTCCTGGCCGGAGCCAAAGTCGAACAGGTATCCGATAGCGAACTTATCCTCGGTCGTTCCCATCAAGTTCGCCAGTGTTCTGCGGTCCTTCCAATCCGCAATCGTCCTAAGAATCGGCTGGATCGGTTTGGCTCCAAGCTTGTCGGCGAGATCGGCGTTCATGCAGGCAGCGAAGTAGTCACCGTACTTCTTCTGGAGAGGCGTCTTCGGAGCGTCGGCGGCGGCCTTCAGTTCGGAATACAGCAGGTAGTTGTTGTACTCGGCCAGCTCGTTGAAGCGTCCCCACCGGATCTGGTCACCCGGGATAGGGTTGTTCTTTCTCCAGTTGCCGCAGGCGTACTGGTAGAAGTCCACGCAGGGATCGGCGGAAGTATCGATAGCGGACTTGTCGAAGATGGTGGGTTTCTTAGGGACGGACTTCGGTCCGGAGATATCTTCGGCGGTGGCTGGAAGCAGCGAAGCACTGAGTGTCAGTACTGCAGCAGCCCGAAGTGTGAAAGACCTCAGGTTCATGGCTCTCCTTGAAATTAGTACAAGAGTTCATTGTTGCGATGTCTTCAACACTACTCTTGCAAAGGAGGCGATGAAAAGGACTACCTGTATCCCAACCCTGTGTATGTGCTTGTGGCTCTTATGCCATAAGCGGTTGGTCACAAAAAATGAAAGAAGTGGCGTGATTACTATGAGGGGTCTTAGAAAATCTTCAGGTGGATCGTCAGATATTTCTTCGGATCCTGACGTATCGCTGTGACCAGCTCATTGCTGTTCGTCAGCAGATGGTTCATGTTGGTGTGCAGCGTGTCCTCGGTAGCCAGCTTGCCCAGCGTTCCGCGGCCGTCATTGATTCCAGTCACCAGCTTATCCACCTGCGTGACCGTGTTGCTTAGCTGCTGACGGAACTGCGGATCTTTGACCAGCAATCCAAGGCCACCTTTACCGGCATCGGCCTCGGCCATCAGAGAATTGGCGTGCTTCAGCGTCGAGTTCAGGTTATCGAACAGTGAAGGGTCCTTGAGCAGTTTGCCGGCAGTACCGTTGCCCTTGTCCAGCTCCGTCGTAATGTTGTTGAGCTTTGCCACCGTATCGTTCAGATGGTTGTAGAGCGTGTCGTCCGTGACCAGTTTGCCGAGCGACCCTTTACCGTTGTTCAGGTTCACGGTCATTTTGTGCAGTTCGTCGATCGTCGCATTCAGCTTGTTGTAGAGGTCCGGGTTGCTGACGATCTGGCCGAGCGACCCCTTACCGGACTGCATGTTGTCGACCATCGTGTTCAGCTTGGCAAGGATGACGTTGAGGCTCTCGATTGTGCCTTGGCTCGCCTTGACGACATCCGTCAGACTGGGGGTTTCCAGCGTCTTTAGCTCGTCGCCGTCACGCAAAGGAGGACCCACGGCGAACTGGCTATTAATATCGACGACCGTATCGCCCAGCACACCGATTGTCGTCAGCGATGCCTTGGAGTCCTTCTTCAATTCGTCAGCGTATTTCTCGTTCAGCTTCATGACGACCTGAACCGGTGTCAGCTTACGCTCAGGTGAGGAGACGACTGTGACCGTTTTGACATTGCCGATGGTGACACCCTGCAAGTTGACCGGCGCACCGGGTTTCAAGCCGGCGGAATTTTCAAAGTAGGTTGTGATCGTGAGCTTATGAGAAAAGATGCCGATTCCAGCCGAACTGGTCATGAGGAAGAGAAGTGCCACCAGGATGATTGCAGCTACGAGGACTATGAGGCCTATCTTCAACTGTGACCATCGAACCTCCTGCTGACTGGGCATAGCTCTCCTTGAAAAGCGATCCTGGTGTTGCTCACCAATTCTGTACTGTGAGGATACATGACAGCGTTCTAAATCTGGTGCATTCCGTGCTGTAGCAATCCTTTAAGACCTGCCTTGAATGGATGCAGGGTTGCAGTCCAGGGTTTCAAGCTTTCAATCTTCTGCGATGACAACTGCCAGCGCGACATCACGGCTATGGGAGAGGCTGAGGGAGAGGCGGCGGAGTCCCATTTTATTTGCCAGTTCTGCTGCACGGCCGCTCAGGTGCAAGGTGGGGCGCTCACCCGGCTGGCGGCGCACCTCAAGTTCCTTCCATCTGACGCCACGACTGATCCCTGTTCCCAGGGCCTTGGCTCCGGCTTCTTTGGCGGCGAACCGGGCAGCGAAGCTTTCCGCCGCTCCTTTCTTCTTTGCCTGACAGTACGCGATCTCCCCGGCGGTAAAGACGCGATTCAGGAAGCGCTCTCCAAATTGCGCGATACTCTCTTCGATTCTTCGGATCTCAATCAGATCGGTCCCTACGCCGAGAACCATGAGTTACCTCGCTCCGCTCACATTGGTCATATGACCACCGTACCGCGCGCAGCTATCACGCTTCAACCTGGGTTCTCCGATGAAGGGGAAAGACAGGACGATCATTCATGCAATCGCTCGATCTACAAAGTTTTAGCTACGACGACCGCGCAGGGCTGCTGCCGGTGCTTCTTACCGCACTGGCTGATGGAGGCGGTTGGGTTATCGACCGACGCACGCTCTCGGCCAGCATGGTCGAGCTACGTGTGGAGGCGCAACTCCGCTCCATCATCGAGCTATACGGAGGCATCGTTGCTGCGGGGCTGGAACTGACGCGCTCCTCGCATCTGGCGCTTACCGATCTCTGCACCTGCCGCAGAAATGCTGCGACCTCGGTCGATCTGGGGCAGATTATTACGTTGCGGCTGGAGATCAGCTTCCTCGAAGATATTACGCTGCACTCGCTTCTTGCTTCGGGGAGTACGCCGGTCTAATGGTGGGCTTCATTACTTCGCCAATCGAAATATCGTCGGCTTGTGAAACAGGCTGTCGGAATCGGCAATCACCAGGACGCCTGGCTGCATGCGCCCGTGCGAAAGAATCAGTCCAGCGGGAGATGCATCGGCGGGAAGTTTAAAGACGGGTTCGCTGATGGCAGACTCTCCACCTGATATTCGCGCTGTAAGTTTGACTCCGGAGAGACCGGGCTCCTCGCCCCAGTGCCTACCTTGCTGGTCTACCAGATAGGCGCGTATCAAGCTTTCGCTCTCAGGCTTGTGTCCGTGATTGGTGATGCTGATCTTCACGCGTACAAGGTGGCTGCTTTGTTCGGGATATCCGGGCAGTTCTTCCAGTCCCACGACGGCAAAACACATCTCGTCATAACATTGGGGTGCGCCGAAGGCGACAAATCGCTGTTTCTGCGCCAGTGAGACTCCGATCACAGTGCTTAGATAGACAATCCAGATGGCAACAATCCAGCCTAGATGATGCAAGGCTTTAGGCCGCTGTTGCTGTCGAAAGGAGACGGTGACCCCGAGTGCTCCGACCAGCGTCCACCCCACCAGGATAAGCAGCAAAAGCTCAGTCAGGCGCATTCGCGGCCCCTGCTCACGATAAACTCAAAGTAACTCATGACGATCAATGCATCCTCATCTCCGACCATACCTGCGGCCAGTGCTGCGGTTCAACCCATCATCGTGGCGCAGGCACTTGGGAAGACCTACCGTTCCGGCAAGTTGGAGGTTCCAGCGCTGCGTAGCGTCAGTTTTTCTGTCGTGCCGGGAGAATTTGTCTCGATCGTAGGCCCGTCCGGTTCAGGTAAGTCGACGCTCTTCTACATCCTGGGTGGCCTTACCTCGCCGACAAGCGGATCGTTGATTATCGATGGTGCTGACTTTTCAAAGCTCTCTGATATCGAGAGAACACGCCTGCGCCGGGCAAAGATAGGATTCATCTTCCAGAAGTTCAATTTGCTGCCGACGCTCACTGCGATGGGAAATATCGAGATCGCGCACGATATCGCCAACCTTGGTGCAGAAAAGAAAAAGCCTCTGGATCGCGAGCTGCTTAATCATCTCGCCCATCTTCTCGGTATCGAAGGCAGGCTCGACCATAGACCCAACGAACTTTCAGGGGGAGAGCAGCAACGTGTGGCTATTGCACGGGCGCTGATCTCGCGTCCGTCTATTGTTCTGGCCGATGAGCCTACGGGCAACCTCGATACGAAGAACTCGGATGCCGTTCTTGAGATGCTACAGCGATCAAGCCGTGATCTGAATCAGACGGTGTTGATGATTACGCACAATCCTGAGGCCGCTCAGATTGCCGACCGCATTCTGCATATGCGCGACGGCGAGATCACGGGCGTCGAACAGGGAACCCGGCGTATCGTCCACGAAGGTTGATCGGCTCTATCTACCGATTTACCAGAGGACATTCCGAACTGGCACAACAGCCTCTGGAAGATTGGTTTCGCCTAGCATCTGCCGCAGGTTGATCTCGATCGTCCGCGTGATCGATGTGAGCGGAATATCGTGGACTGTGTTGTCGAATGGATCTTCGAGGTCGCGGCCAATTTTGTCGAGAGTCAGGAAGATAAAGCCGACCAGCGCTGAGCCTAGCGGTGTAAACCATCCCATGCTGGCTCCCATAGCCAGCGGCAGCAGGATGCAGAAGATCTGTACGCACAACTGCGGCAGGTAGTCGTATTGACGCGGCATCGGCGTGTTTTTAATGCGTTCTGCGCCGCCCTGTGCATCCACAAGATCGTTCAGACTCTCGTCCATAGCGCGCCATTGCAGAGCATCGATCAGGCCACGATCGAGAACATCGCGCAAAACAATGCTCTGGCGTTGCTGAATCGCCACGGGTACATTCTTTTCCTGCCTGAGGCTGGCCAGTTCTTCCTCGGACAGAAACGCTGTGAGATCTTCCCAGGGGTCGGTCCGTCTCAGGTGCGCCCGTAGCGCGTGGACCCACGCAATCTGGTAGTAAACCATTCGCTGCTGCAACTGGCGCAGCTCTACGGAGTCTTGTCCGGCGGGCGAACGGAGCACCGTCGTGACCTGACGCCCCCAGCTTCTGGAGTTGTTCACAATCGAACCCCATAGTGTGCGGGCTTCCCACCAGCGGGCATAGGATGTCGTATTGCGAAACGCGACCAGGATGCTGATGACTGAACCCAGCAGGGATACGGGAATCTGGTTCAACGCTGCCCAGTGGAGATAGCCTTCCTTGTACGCGATCACAACTGCAATGTCGTAGATCAGAAGTACCAGGAGAGGCCAGCCTACATAGCGCAACGTATTCAGGACCAGCTGCCGGTGTTGCGGCGCAATCATCGAGCTGTGCCTTTTTGTGCGACAGGGTGGAAAGTTCTATCTCCATTTTCAGAGATACGGACCTGTCCGGTGCCAATGTCATAGACCCAGCCGGAAAGCGTAAGCTCTGCGCGCGCGACGGCTCCGGCGACAGAAGGATGTGTGCGCAGGTGCTGGACCTGCAGCAGAACATTTTCTTCGGTCAGCTTTCGCAGGCGTTCGCTCGGCTTGTCATCTTTGTCCGACAATGAGCTGGCGACGCTGAGCGCTGCTTCGGCATTTCGCATCCAGCGCTTTACGGTAGACATGGATTCCAGGCTCTCCGGATTCAGCAAAGCTTTCATGGCGCCGCAGTCGCTATGGCCGCAGATGGCAATGTGTTTTACCTTGAGGGCGCTGACGGCGTACTCGATGACCGCGCTGACGCCGCCCATCATCTCCCCATAGGCGGGTACAAGGTTGCCGATGTTGCGTGTTACGAACAATTCTCCTGGGCCTGAGTCCGTAATCAGTTCGGGGTCGATGCGCGAATCGGCGCAGGTGACGATCAAGGCAGCAGGCCGCTGCGGCTCGCTTGCTGCTTTGCGATACGTCTGCGCCTGCTCTGGATAGATATCGCTCTGGAACTTGAGGATGCCCAGTTTCAATTTATTAAGTACACCGTCCATGAGCTCTGCTACTCCTTCCACTTGATGTTGCATCCTACGGCAAATTTCTGATTTATGTCAGGTCGTTTTCCAGCAATGACAGCATCCAGTGCAGCACGCAGATCCTTGCCGGTCACGGGAAGGTCGTTGCCGAAATCTTTACGGCGGGGGCGGCTGTCGTCAAGCTGTCCGCGATAGACCAGCTTCATCTCGCCATCGAATAGAAACAGGTCAGGTGTACATGCGGCGTCGTATTCGCGCGCAACCTCCTGCGTCTCGTCATAGAGGTAAGGGAATCGGAAGCCTAGTCTCTCGGCCTGCTTCTTCATCTCTTCAGGGGAATCATCCGGATAGCTGGCAATGTCGTTCGACGAGATTGCGACAATGCCAATTGTCTTTTCATAATCGCGGCCGATACGGGCCAGCTCTTCTTCTACATGCTTCACATAAGGACAGTGCACGCAGATGAACATAACCAGCAGTCCCTTGTGACCCGCGGCCACATCGTCACGTCCGACTGCCTTGCCTGTCACCACGTCCTGCAGCTCGAATGGTGGAGCGACAGTCCCCAGTTCAACCATCATCGACTGTGTTCTCGACATACGGACTCTCCGGTTTGCTCCACCTATTCTATGCGGAGATCGTTACACTGACTGCATGATCATCCACATGTTTGCTTTTCGCTGGAAGCCCGATGTTACAGCTGATCAAAAGCAGCAGGCGATTGAAGAGATTCGCGCTCTGCAGAGTGAGATTCCTGGCCTCATGGAGACGGCGGTAGGCGTCAATATCTCGCCTCGTTCGCAGGGATACGAGTTGGGAGGCGTGATGCAGTTCGCAGATCGTGCCGCCTATGAGGCCTACAACGACCATCCGATTCACCAGAAGCTGCTCTCCTGGTTGATGCCGCTGATCGAGCCGCTCGAGGTCGATTTCGAGAGCTGAGGCGGTCTACTCTGCGTCGATATCCTTGCCAAAGTAGAAGCGTTCCACGGCCATGCAGAAGATGTGCTCCAGTGCCAGGTGGCACTCCTGAATATTCATCGTGACATCGGATGGGATGATGACGTTGTGATCGCAGAGCGCCTTCATCTGCCCGCCACCATTTCCCGTAAAACCAATGGTCGTGATGTTCATCGACTTGGCCTGCTGAATCGCCTGCAGAATGTTCTTCGAATTGCCTGAAGTCGAAATGCCCAGGAAGATATCGCCCGGTTGCCCAAGCGCTTCAATCTGCCTCGCAAAGATGCAGTCGAAGCCAAAATCATTTCCGCCCGCAGTAATGATCGATGTATCTGTCGTAAGCGCCACGGCACGCAGTGCAGGACGGTTCGCCCTGAGTCGAACAACAAACTCCGCCACCAGATGCTGAGCATCCGCGGCGGAACCTCCGTTACCGGCAACCATCAGCTTGCGGCCAGCCAGCATGGCATTCGCCGTCAACTCTGCAATCTTTGAAATTGTGTCGGCAATATGAAGATCGGCAAGCGTAGCCTGCATGGTGCCGATAGATTGTGCAAGCTGTTTCTGTACCAGATGCTTCATCAGAACTCCGGGGGAAGGCAATCTCCCGTTAAGCCTAAGGGATTGCACCGCAGAAATCTATAAGCGAGGTCTGTTTGGCAGTCCGATGTAGTGGTTTGACATGAATTATTTACAGTAGGGGTGTGACGGTGGTGGAGGGATTCATTTGCGATTGACTGCAACGGTTGTTCTCGGCTGGATTTTGATTGCGGGGCCCTGCTTCGCGCAGCAGCCTAAGGATGCGACGATTCCACCAGCTACGCTTTTGTGGCCATCGGGTGCGCCCGGAGCCCTGGGGGATACAGAAGCAGATAAGCCAGCGATTACGGTCTTTCTGCCAATAGTGCCAAACACAACCCGGACCGGAGTGGTTGTCGTCCCTGGTGGGGGATATCACGACCTTGCTATCGACAAAGAAGGCTACGCGTTTGCTCGCTGGTTGAACCAACGCGGAGTAGCTGCTTTCGTCCTGAGGTACAGGCTAGGACCTCGATACCACCACCCGATTGAGCTTGGTGACGCACAGCGGGCGATCCGGTATGTGCGAGCTCATGCCGCTGAGTTCGGCATCGAGAAAGAGCGCCTCGGGATGTGGGGCTTCTCTGCCGGAGGTCACCTGACGGCGACTGCAGGAACGCAGTTTGATGCAGGCACGCCGGAGGCTGCCGATCCGATAGAGCGTGAGAGTAGCCGCCCGGAGTTCCTCGTTCTCGCATATCCGGTCATCACGTTGATGGACCCTTCGGCTCACACTGGATCGAGAAAATATCTTTTGGGGGACAACCCCGATCCTGCTCTGGTGAAGTCTCTTTCCGCAGAGACACGAGTTACTGCCGATACGCCACCCACTTTCCTTTTCGCGACGACCGATGACCCGGTCGTTCCTGTTGCGAACAGCGTCATGTTCTATGAGGCGCTGGTGAAGGCTGGTGTTCCAGCCGAGATGCATCTCTTTCAGCACGGAGCGCATGGTGCAGGATTGGCCACGGCGAATCCTGCGCTCAGCATCTGGCCTGATCTGGTCATTAAGTGGATGCGCGAGCGCGGATATGCCGCAGCAACTCCATAGGGAGGAAGTTATGACGATTGCCGAGTTTCGTGCCATGCCGGCAGACCATCTCAGTGGTCTCCTGCTCGCTTTGTGGTGGGATGCAAAAGGAGACTGGAATCGCGCGCATGAGATCGCCCAGGATGTGCAGGGAAGAGATGCGGCGTGGGTCCACGCCTACCTGCATCGTAAAGAAGGCGACCTCGGTAACGCTGCTTACTGGTATAGGCAGGCGGGCAGAGCCGTGGCGAAGGACGACATCGCCGCTGAGTGGGAGAGGATCGCGGCTGAGCTTCTCTCCAGGCAGTAGTCGAGAAATATCGGCTCTTCTGCTTGAGGTGAAATTCCTGCTTTGAGAAGCGCCAGTGCTTGTGTAAATTTAAAATTACTCAACGAACCAACCGAGGCTTCGCTCCCATGCTGCAGCGAAGTGTACCGAACGCTCTCCGGTGATCATGATGTCATCTGGATGACAGGCAATGGTATCTCTTCTTCGCGTTTCAAGAATCTTTCAGGCAGGTGATGGAACCCATGCGTGTTGCCGTAGTGAAGGTGTTTTTGGGGCTTTTGCTGACGATGTTTGTTGCAGGCCCACTGCTGTCCGGACAGCTTGCTGAGGCTCAGACTGCAAGCCAGACCGACCGTATCGCAGCGCTCGAGAAACAGGCGGCCGCGAATAAAGATGCCATCGCTGCGGCTCAGACCTCGGGAGACAATGCGTGGATGCTTGTCTCGTCGGCGCTGGTGCTGATGATGAGCGGCCCCGGTCTTGCGCTCTTTTATGGCGGCCTTGTGCGCAAAAAGAATGTCCTCGGCACCATGATGCAGACCTTTGCCATGATGGCGGTCATTACGGTCTTATGGGCCGTGGTGCTCTATTCGTTGGCTTTTGGTGATGGCAATGCCTTCATCGGTGGCTTCCATAACATTTTTCTTCGCGGTGTAGGGCTGACGCCGGATGTCTACGCACCGACCATCCCTTCGCAGACCTTCATGGTCTACCAGTTGATGTTCGCTATTATCACGCCTGCACTGATCTCCGGTGCCTTTGCCGAACGTATGAAGTTCTCGGCGATGCTGGCCTTCATGGTGCTGTGGTCGCTGTTCATCTATGGCCCGATGGCCCATATGGTCTGGGGCAAGGGTGGCCTCCTCAACGCGGCAATGGGCGGACGCATTCCATGCCTGGATTTTGCTGGCGGCACGGTGGTTCATGTCACTTCGGGTGTCTCGGCGCTGGTAACGGCAATCTATCTTGGAAAGCGTCTGGGTTACCCCAAGGAGCCAATGCCGCCGCACTCCGTCGTTCTTAGCTTCATTGGCGCCTGCCTGCTCTGGGTGGGCTGGTTCGGCTTCAATGCTGGCTCGGCATTGGCTGCTGGAACCCTTGCCACCTCAGCCTTCGTCGCGACTCATTTCGGTGCCGCCGCTGCGGCTATCGGCTGGAGTGGTGCTGAATGGATTCGTCAGGGCAAGGTTTCGGCTCTGGGAGCTATCTCTGGCGCTGTTGCCGGCCTGGTGGCGATTACTCCTGCGGCCGGTTTCGTTACCCCCATCTCGGCTATCTGGATCGGCCTGATTGCTGGTGTCTTCTGTTATCTGATGGTCGTCAAGGTGAAGGCTCTCTTCGGCTACGACGACTCACTGGATGCCTTCGGCGTTCACGGTGCAGGCGGAACCCTGGGTGCTGTGCTGACGGGCTTTTTTGCCAACAGCACGATTAACCCCATTTTTGGCGCAGGCAAGGCAACCGGCCTGTTCGAGGGCAACGGACATCAGGTGTTGAACCAGATCATCGGTGTTGCTCTTGCCTGGAGTATTTCGATTGTGGGTACGCTCATCATTTTGTTCGTCGTCGACAAGACGCTGGGCCTTAGGGTGAGTGAGGATGAAGAGCGCGACGGTCTGGACCTGTCTCAGCATGGCGAAGAAGGCTACGATTGGGCGCACTAAACTCATAAGCGTGACGTCGAGAGGAATGGACGAATATGCAGAAGATTGAAGCGGTGATTCAGCCGTCGAAGCTGGATGCGGTCAAGGACGCGCTGGTCGAGATTGGCATCAATGGCATGACGATCTTTGAGGCGCGTGGGCATGGCCGGCAGAAGGGACACACTGAGGTCTATCGTGGTCGCGAGTACTCCGTCGATCTGCTGCCCAAGGTGAAGCTCGAGCTCGTCGTCGCCGACGAGATGGTCGATCGCGCTGTGCAGGCCATCATTACTTCGGCACGTACGGGAACGATTGGCGACGGCAAGATCTTTATCTCGAAGATCGATGAGGCGATTCGCATCCGCAACGACGAACGCGGTGAGATCGCGCTGTAAACAGCAGTACGTGCGCTTTCTCGCATCAGGGTAAGCTGAAGGCTCGGGAGAAGAAGATGCAGTCGGACGAGTCCAAAGGCATCGAGTTGCGCGCAGAACACCAGCGCCAGTATCAGCGAAGGATGCTCGAGATCCGTGGCGCCTTCGAGGCTGGAGCGTCGGGTTCGGCTACGCTTGCCGCACGTACTGTAGCCACGGACGCATTGGTCACCGCCCTCTGGCAGCTCGCACTGGCAGCTGATCGTGGCATCGCTAAAGGTGTTTCCATCCTTGCAATTGGAGGATATGGTCGCAAGGAGCTCTTCCCCTACTCTGACGTCGATCTGCTTTTTCTGCTCGATTCTCGTGTGCAGGAAAAAGACGTAAAAGGAACCATTCGGCGTATCGGACAGGATATGTGGGACTGTGGCATCCGTGTCTCGCCTGCGACTCGAAAGTTAGCCGAGTGCGAGCGATTTTCCGCCGACAATGCCGAGTTCACCCTCTCGCTGATGGACCATCGTTTTCTTGCCGGAGACGCTGATCTCTATGCCAGGCTGGCAGGAGAGACAGTCCCTAAAATGATCGAGCGTGACAGGAAATCTATTCTGTCGCGCCTCCTGGAGCTAACGCGCGAGCGTCATGCGAAGTATGGCGATACGCTCTTCCATCTCGAGCCCAATATCAAAGACTGCCCCGGTGGTTTGCGTGATGTTCATGTCTGCGGATGGCTGGCTACGCTCGATCCATCGCTGAGTGAGCCACACCACAACGAGGCGGAGTTTCGGCTAGCCGTGGAGTTCCTGCGTCTGGTCCGCTGCTTTCTGCATTATCGACACGACCGCGACGACAACACACTCGACTGGCAGGCGCAGGATGCAGCAGCAAGAGCTGCCATCGGGTTGCAGCACAATGAGGGCGTCACGATCGATGCAGCGTACTGGATGCGTGCTTATTTCCGTTATGCGCGCATTGTTGAGCGCTCTTTGACCAGGAAGATCGAGGACCTGCCTCCGCAGAAGAGCGCTTCAAGGAAGCTGAGCTTCCGGCGCGAGAGCAAATCCGATCCTTTCCACGGCTTCCATATCGAACGTGGCCGCATCGTGCTCAATCCTTCCACATCGGATGATCCTGCTCAAGATCCGGAGATCGTCCTCGGTATCTTCGGCGCGATGGCGCAATCCGGGGCCAGGCTCGCCCGCGAAACTGAGGACAGGCTTGCCCAGGCTATTGGACAGCTTTCAGCCAATCTCGAAGAAGGTCCTGCGCTCTGGCAACAGCTGCAGCGAATCCTGATTGGCCAATATGCAGGCGATGCCTTGCGCACAATGCATGTCCTCGGCATCCTCGAGCTCATCATCCCCGAATTCCACGGCATCGATGCGTTGGTCATTCGCGATGCCTACCATCGCTACACCGTTGACGAACACACCTTTGTGCTGATCGATACATTGCACAATCTCAATAGTGCGACCAGACCGGAGACTGGCCACCGTGGTGAGTGGGCATCGAGGGTTGGCGCGCTGCTGCGTGAGTTGCCGCATCCCGCAGTCCTTTACCTGATGGCTCTTCTGCACGATACAGGCAAAGGCCGCAGCACTGGCGATCATGCACAGGAGAGCGCACGTCTTGCGCAAAGCGTTCTTGCTCGGCTGGAGCTCGATCCCTACGAGAGCGATCTTGTGACCAACCTGATCGCGCTGCATCTGGAGATGTCCTCCACACTGCGTCGCGACATCTTCGACGCCGAGACGGTACGTGCCTTTGCCGGCAAGGTGCAGACGCCCGAGCTGCTGCGTATGCTCACCCTTTTTACCTACTCCGATATCAACGCCGTTCATCCTGACGCGCTGACTCCGTGGAAGGCAGAGAATCTGTGGCGTCTCTACATCGCAACGGCGAACTATCTCGACCGCAGCGTCGATGATGACCGCGTAGGCGGACAAGAGGCGCGCGAACTGGTAGATCGTGTCGCCGCGTTACTCCCAAACCAGAGAGCTGCCGTTGCAGACTTCCTCGAAGGCTTCCCCGAGCGTTATGTTCTTACGCGTGCGCCAGAGCAGATTCGCACGCATTTCCGCATGTCGCAGCAGCTGGATGCAGACCGCGTACAACTTGATTTCCGTTATGCGCCCGGGGTCAGCGAGCTGACGGTCGTTACCCCTGATCGCGCACAACTTTTTGCCAATATGACAGGTGCACTCGCGGCCTGGGGAATGAATATTGTCACGGCAGACGCATTCTCCAATCGTGGCGGAATCGTCGTCGACAGTTTTCGCTTTACTGATACATTTCGCACGCTTGAGATGAATTCTTCTGAGCACGAGCGCTTTGTGAAAAGCGTGCATGACGTCATGTCCGGTGCTATCTCCGTAGAGAAGCTGTTAAGCGGTCGCCGTCGTGCAAGGCGCAAAGCTCCAAAGATTGTCGTGACCCCTCGCTTCACCTTTGATGACGAGGCTTCATCCCACAGCACATTGCTTGAGGTCGTTGCACAAGACGTTCCCGGTCTGCTGCGTGTTCTGAGTCTTACCATTGCGGCAAACGGCCTTAACATTGAGGTAGCGTTGATCGATACCGAAGGCGAAACAGCGATCGACGTCTTTTATCTGACGCACAATGGGGCGAAGCTTGAAAAGAAACAACAGCGTGCTCTGCGCACGGCGCTGCTTGAGGCCATGGAAGAGAATGCACGGTAAGTTGGCGGCATGCTGCCTTGTAATGACAATTTGCTCCGCCGCCGCTATTGCGCAGCCATCCATAAAGCGATGTAATGTGGCAACACTTGAAGGCGAAGTACGAGCAGGCGAATCATTTCTCAGCCCCATCGGCACCGGCCTGGAACTGATGCTGGAACCGCTCGCATCGGGTTGGATTGTGCGCGTACTACCTGCAGGAAAACCGCGTCCATCGCACGATTACGCTGAACTGGCGACTCCGCCGTATCGCTCGGTCAGCCCATTGCTGATCAGCACCGACTACAGCTTTCGTGCGCAGGATGCTATCGGCTGGAATCCTCGCCGTTTTCATTTCGCTGCCAGTGATGCGAACTTCATTCGGATGCTCAAGGCGTACGAGGAGTACGAGTCGAAAGGGCCTGCTTCCGTTTCGGCGCAAACACAGCTTGCAGAGTTAGCCAGCCAGGCTCCCGCAGCTACCTTTACGATCCTCGATGCACGCCTGATACCAGGAACGGGAGATCAGGCGCGCACTGTGGCGCCCGTAGCATCGCATTTTGCTGCGACCGCGCATACGATCGAAACGCCTACCGATGGAAAAACATCACCTCTGGGAAAGATCACTGCCATGCGCTTTCGTGTCGAGCTTGAGCTTCCTCAAGGATTCAGGCCTGACCGCCGTCTAAGCCTCAAGCCGGTTTCGTGTGGTCGGTAATCGATTCGCCTGCATGCTGGTTTTCCTGTTCAGCTCGTAAATATCCGAATAATTCGTCCCAAACACGATCCGCCGCTCTATCATGGCTACATGAGCACAGTTTCAAACGGCAATACCAGCAGTGGACGGCCCACGGATGTGCCGCAGAAGGGTGATCGCTACCTTTTCGGCAACCTTGAGAGCTCTGCAAAAAACCAGGAGAAGCTCAAAGAAGTTAACTGGGGATATGACCAGCCGGAAGGCATCGTGCTGGCCTCGCTGGATGCAGCCATCAACTGGGTCAGAAAGAATTCTGTCTGGCCGATGACCTTCGGCCTGGCCTGCTGCGCGATCGAGATGATGTCCATGGGCGGTTCGCGGTACGATATCGCTCGCTTTGGCGCAGAGGTTTTTCGGCCTTCGCCCCGGCAGAGCGATCTGATGATTATCGCTGGTCGCGTCTCGCAGAAGATGGCGCCGGTGATCCGCCGCCTTTATGAGCAGATGCCTGAACCCAAATGGGTTATCTCGATGGGAGCCTGTGCGACTTCGGGTGGTGTCTTCAATAATTACGCCCTGTTGCAGGGAGTGAATCAGGTGATTCCGGTGGATATCTATGTTCCTGGCTGTCCGCCGCGCCCGGAGCAGTTGCTGTATGCGATTACGCTGCTCCAGGAGAAGATTCAGAGTGAGCGGGGTACAGTACGAAAGACTCTGAACCTTGCGTAGAACAAGAGGTGACTTGGGTAACTCGGAAGATTCTTCTCTTTCGGATACCCTGTTGCACGAAAGGTAAACTATTGAAAATAGTATTACCGTAGAGTATTTTTTTTAGCGATAGCTTTAGCAACTAAGGTAAGCTTTACAGAATCGAAGCAGTTTATTGGAATTTATTAACCTGTTCAGTAACCTTCGAGAAATGCGTACTGTTCAGGCTCATAAAAAATGCAAGTATTTGAGCGGAGGAAGTGTAATGGTTTATAGCCCTTTACGTAGTTTTGGCCGGTTCGTACTGGCTGCGTGTGCAGTCAGCCTTGGAGTCGCGAGTCTGGGTGCGCAGACTCCCAGCACAGCCGCCCCGGTGGGCGCAAATCCATCACGCTTTGATCTGTTCACCGGCTATTCGTACTTTGGTGCGCACGGACAGTTGAAGCCAGCTGGCATCAACTATTCTTCGGTTGACCTCGGTGCGATCGGTAGCGGTGCCTACTACTTCAACAAGTATTTCGGCGGCGAGATCAACTTCGTTGCGCATCCCGACGGAAAGAACGATGGTCTGTACACGGCTTCGGCTGGCCCCATCTTCCGCGCTCCGATGCAAAACTTCACCCTCTTCGCTCACGGCCTTGCTGGCGGCGCGAAGCTCGGTGGTCCGAACCTGTCGAATCCCTTCATCTACCACAACCCCTACCAGTGGGGACCGGCTCTGACTGCCGGCGGTGGTATGGACTACGATCTGCCGTTCTTCAATCACCGCTTCTCGTTCCGTCTCTTTGAGGCTGACTACCGCTATATCCACGCGAACTTTGGTCCGTATACGCCTCCTCCCACTACAGGTCAGATGGGTGGACGTGCGAACCTGAACGGCGTGGACCTCAGCACCGGTATCGTTACGCACTTCGGCCACATCATTCCTCCTCCTCCTGTCACCTACACCTGCTCGGCATCGCCCTCGACCGTTTATCCTGGCGACCCGATCACTGTGACCGGTACGGCTGCGAATCTGAACCCGAAGAAGACGGCCACCTACAACTGGACCTCGGACGGTGGTACCGTTTCGGGAACCAGCAACACGGCTAATGTCACGACGACGAACCTGAACCCCGGCAGCTACACCGTCAAGGGTCATGTCTCCGAGGGCAACAAGCCTGGTGAGATGGCAGACTGCTCGGCACCGTTCACCGTTCAGGCGTATCAGCCTCCGACGGTCACCTGCTCGGCATCGCCCTCGACCGTTGCTCCTGGCGACTCGTCGACGATCACTGCTAACGGCGTCAGCCCGCAGAATCGTCCTCTGACCTACAGCTACAGCTCGACGGCTGGTTCGGTCACGGGTAACACCTCATCGGCAACCCTCAACACGACCGGCGCAGCACCTGGAACCATCACGGTGACGGCGAATGTGGTTGATGACAAGGGTCAGTCGGCTTCCTGCACCACGACGGTTACGGTCAATGCTCCTCCGGCGCCTCCGGCTCCGACGACGCAGGCTCTCTGCTCGATCACCTTCGATCGTGACAAGAAGCGCCCGACCCGCGTGGACAACGAAGCTAAGGCTTGCCTGGATGACATCGCTCTGAACATGCAGCGCTCCTCGGATGCGAAGCTGGCTGTTGTCGGCAACGCAGCATCCACCGAGAAGGCTGGCAGCAAGGCGGCGGCATCTCGCGCAGTCAACACCAAGGACTACCTGGTCAAGGAGAAGGGCATCGACGCAAGCCGTATCTCGGTCTACACCGGATCGCAGGACGGCAAGTCGGTAACCTCCACGCTGATCCCGACCGGAGCGACGCTCGACCAGTCTGGCCTGACGCCAGTTGACGAGAGCGCCACGAAGGTTGTGTCGCGCACGGCTCCTGTCAAAAAGCACCACAAGAAGAAGTAGTTCTAACGAGTAAGTCGAACAAAAGGCTGACTGGGAACCAACCCAGTCAGCCTTTTTCTTTTCCCTCGTAATGACTGGGCTATTAGCAATTCGGTAAACTTCTTCACAGAACTATGCGAACCAACCGGATATCCCTCGTTGCCCTCCTTTCTATTCTGTTTCTTCCCGTCTTCCATTCTCAGGCTGCAGTAACAGGCTGGCTGCCTTTTGGACCGGATGGTGGAGATGCGCGCTCGATTGCTGCCGATCCACACGACAAGAACCATCTGTATCTCGGCACCGCGAACGGCTGGATTTACGAGTCGCACAATGAAGGCGCAGAGTGGAAGCGTCTTGCGCGGGTCGGCAAGCGCGATGATCTGGTACTGGATTCGATCGTGGTCGATCCGCTCAATACCAACCACGTCATGGTTGGTGCGTGGGTGCTTGGCGGTCAGGTTGGCGATCTCTTCACCAGCGATGATGCGGGTGTGACCTGGAAGACGATTCCCGAGCTGAAGGGGCAGTCGGTCCTTGCTCTGGCGAACGCTGCCTCTGATCCGAAGATGTTCGTTGCCGGTACGCTCAAGGGAGTCTATCAATCGAATGACAGTGGCGCGCACTGGACGCTGATCAGCCCTCCGGGAAGCACCGAGATTCATGAGGTCGAGTCAGTTGCGATCGATCCCAAAAATCCGAAGATCATCTTTGCCGGCACATGGCATCTTCCATGGAAGACAACGGATGGCGGCGTGACCTGGAGCAACATCACGTCGAAGAATGGTGTGATTGATGATTCCGATGTCTTCTCGATCATCATCGATCCGGTAAACCCGGGCGTTATGTATGCGAGTGCATGCTCGGGTATTTATAAGAGCGAAGACTTAGGCTCTGTATTTCATAAGATCCAGGGAATTCCTTCGACGGCGCGTCGTACGCGCGTGCTGATGCAGGATCCGCAGCACCAGAACATCGTCTTTGCGGGCACGACGGAAGGTCTTTATCGCACGGTGGACTCGGGCAAGACGTGGGTTCGCATGTCGGGGCCTGAGTTGATCGTCAATGATGTCTACATCAATCCGACGGACACGAATCGTGTTCTGCTGGCAACGGATCGTGGTGGTGTTCTGGTTTCGAACGATGGCGGCGCGAGCTTCAAGCCTGCGAATGCAGGATTTTCGTCGCGTCAGATTACGTCGTATGTCGAAGACCAGCGTCAGCCGAACACGATCTATGTTGGTTTGGTGAACGACAAGGCGTGGGGCGGCGTTTTCGTCAGCAGCAATGGTGGAATGACGTGGACACAGAAGAATGCCGGGCTTGAGGCGCATGACGTCTTCAGTCTTGGTCAGGCTCCGGATGGTTCTCTGGTTGCGGGAACGCGTCACGGAATCTATCGGCTGGCCGGTCCAACGTGGACGAAGGTGGAGAAGGTCTCGCTGGAGCTTCCGGTTGTAGAGACTCCTGCTGTCGCGAAGCCGGTTGTTGCGACCAGGAAGGGCGCGCGCAAGCCAGTTGCGAAGGCTCCGGTAAAGAAGGTTGTGAAGCCTGCAGCGAAGCCATTTGATGGAACGGTTTTTGCTTTCACGCGCGATGGCGATGCGATTTATGCTGCGACGTCTGCCGGGATTCTGAAGAGCACGGATTCGGGCCAGAGCTGGGCGCTGGCGGCCGATCCGCAGGGTCACCTGTGGTACGCGGTCGCGTCGCAGAAGGGCGTGACGTTTGCGGCTTCGCTTTCGAAGGCGGAGCTGACTTCGGACGGCGGTAAAACGTGGACTCCGGTGACGCCTCCATCGGAGCTGACGCAGATTGCGGCGGTCGCCGTCGATGGTTTCGGCGGACTCTGGATCGGCGGCCGCGAAGGCGTTTACCTCTCGGAGGACAAGGGCGCAAGCTGGCACATTGTGCAGAACCTCTTTATGCGCGACGTGAACAACATCTTCTACGACGAGCGCGGAGAGCGGGTGCTGGTGACAGCAAACAGCCCGACGACGCTGGTCTTTGCCGCGCATCTTCCGGACAAGAAGGTGACCTACTGGAACACGGGATGGAACATGCGTCTTGTGCGTCCGGTGGGCGATCACCTGGTGGGTGCGACGATGTTTGACGGTATCGTGATCCAACCGGAGATGACGAACTCGGCCGAGGTGAAGCACTAACCCCCTCCCCCCAGGGTGGACGGGAAAGCAGCCTGTTTTCAATGGCTTGTGCGATTTGCACAGGGTAAAATATTGGAAACAGATGGTTTAAGTGCAAAAATATTGATTTATAAAGAGTTAAGCCCCGACTAAAAGGTCGGGGCTTCTTTATTTGATTCGACTGGTTTAAGTATAGCGAGGCGAGGGAAACTAATCGGCAGATTTTTGGCGTTCTATTGGCTTTGAAATGAGTGAGATGCAAATTTCAGGGGCTTGACAGGAATTTTTGGCTAAATTTCGGCGGCCATGCGACCTTCGTCGGGGCAGGGTTTTCAAGGACAATGGAAGTCGCACTTCGGTGCTATTGCTGACACATCTTTCGAAAGGCTCGGGCGAGATTTGCGGCTGAGCAAGAGGGAGGCAATTCAGACGTTCCGTCCTGACGTATTCACTCCCCGATGGCCGTGGCTGATTGGATGTATGGGCCACACGCCAGGCACCCAAATTTTTTCAGCCCGAGACCGATTTCAGGAATAAGGTGCCCTGCGGGTATTCCGATGGTCTTTGATCCTGGACATCGCATGAACGCAGTCTTAGATTTCTTTCCATAAGGCAGAGCTATATGACAAACGAATATTCTCCAGATCAGGAACAGATACAGAAGGCTCTCGACCAACATTGGCGCGCGTCGGCAGCAGGCGATGCGGAGGCAGAGCACGATATTTACGCGGACGATGCAATTTGTGACTATCCACAGTCGGGCGAACGCATCGTGGGGCGAAGAAATTTACAGGCTCTGCGAAGTCATCATCCGGGTAAGCCATCGGGTTTCGAGGTAAGACGAATTCTCGGAGGCGGCAATCTTTGGGTTACGGAGTACACGATTCTCTATCAGGGACGACCGGCATACACGGTCAGCATCATGGAGTTTCGGGATGGCAAGGTTGTGCACGAGACACAATATTTCGCTGACCCCTTCGAGGCTCCTGCATGGCGGAGTCAGTGGGTTCGGAAGATGGGCTGACGCGAAATAACACTACGGGTGGGTGACGCATGGATGCAGGAATCCATGGTTGCACACTCGGTTTCGATCTGTTGATCCACCACGCTCAGAATGTCGGGGCAGTGTATTCTGGGCGCGTGTCGAAACCATCTGAAAAATTATCCTCTGTGAACGCTCCTGAGACCGCTGCGCTGTCGCGTGTCGATCGTCGTGAATTTATCAAAACGAGTTCTCTGGCTGCCGGTGCTCTCGTGCTTGGTGCGCCTGCGTTTTTGCGCGGACAGAACCTCAACAGCAAATTGAACATTGCCTGCATCGGCGTTGGAGGAAAAGGCCGGAGCGATACGGATGCCTGTGCGGGCGAGAATATCGTCGCGTTGTGCGATGTGGATACGGGTTCGGAGGCGTATCAGACGCAGACGAAGAAATATCCGAATGCGAAGTTTTACAAGGATTTTCGGCAGATGCTGGATCAGATGGGCGACCGGATCGATGCGGTGACGGTTTCGACGCCGGATCATATGCATGCGATTGTGGCGTCGGCGGCTATGAAGAGGAACAAGGCGGTGTTTTGCCAGAAGCCATTGACGCAAACGATCTATGAGGCGCGTTATCTGCGGGAGATGGCCCACAAGAGAAAGATCGTTACGCAGATGGGCAACCAGGGCAGCGCCTCGGACGGTTTGCGCCGCGCGGTGGAGACGATTCAGGACGGACTTATCGGTCAGGTGCATGAGGTTCATGTCTGGACGAACCGCCCGGTCTGGCCGCAGGCGATGGAGCGTCCCGTGGGAGAAGACCCGGTTCCTGCGACGCTGGACTGGGATGTCTGGATTGGGCCTGCGCCGATGCGGCCCTATAAGGGAGGCAGCAATCCGAAGGCAGGAGTTTACGAGCCGTTCAACTGGCGTGGGTGGCAGGATTTCGGTACGGGTGCGCTGGGCGATATGGCCTGCCATACGGTGAATATGCCGTTTCGCGCTTTAGATCTCGATCACCCGACGACGATTGAAGCGATGCCCTTCGGCCAGATGAATAAGGAATCGTATCCCGTCGGGTCCAAGATTCGGTTCGATTTTCCGAAGCGCCAGGGCCGCATTCCGCTTGAGCATCCGCATCTTTTTCACCATTACAGGAAGATCGAGCACGATGCGGTGACGCTGTGGTGGTATGACGGCGGCCAGCCTGACCCGGCAGCCCGTGGTGGCCATGACCTGAGCAACAAGCCTCCGATCGAACTGACGGCGGATATCGTGGCGCTGCAGGGCAAGGTTCCGGATAGCGGCTGTCTGCTGATTGGCGAGGGAGGTATGGTGTTTTCGCCGGACGATTATGGGACGAATTTCTTCATCAAATTGAAGGGCGAAGAGAAATTCGTCAACTACCTCAAGCATCCGGCCATGGCGCAGTATCCGGAGCGGATTCTGCGGAATCGTCATGAGGGGAATGGTGTTGTTGCGCATGCACAGGAATGGCTCGTTGCCATCAAGGAAAACAAGCCGGAGATGTGCTACTCGCGTTTTGACGTCGCCGCGCGGTTGACGGAGATCATGCTGCTGGGCTGCGTGTCGTTGCGTGTTGGCCAGAAGATCGAGTGGGATGGCCCGAAGATGGTTGCCAAAAATTGTCCGCAGGCGGCGCCGTTTATACGGCGGCAAAACCGTTCCGGCTGGGCCCTTTCGTAGCGTACCGGCAGGGAGCGGGAGAGCGTAGAATCGTTGTATGAGCTTTGAGGCGAATACGCGTGGCCTGGAGGCGGCGCAGCAGCCGCGGCACTCCTTTCAAACGGACGATCCGGCGCTGGGTGCGATTGCAGAGAAGGTGCTTGCCGGGGAGCGATTGAGCTTCGACGACGGGGTGGCGCTGTATCGCAGCGGCGACATTCTGGCTGTGGGCTGGCTGGCGAACTATGTTCGCGAGAAGCTGCATGGGGATGTGGCGTACTTCAATGTGAACCGCCATATCAATCCGACGAATGTCTGCGTGGCCTCGTGCAGGCTGTGCGCGTTCGGGCGCAAGAAGGGCGAGGCGGGGACGTATACGATGGCGCTCGAGGAAGCCTGGGCGGCGGCGGGCGAGGGCTATACGGAGGCAGTGACGGAGTTCCATATTGTGGGCGGGCTGCATCCCGATCTGCCGTTCGAGTACTTCATGGACCTGGTGCGCGGGTTGAAGGAACGCTTCCCGAAGGTCCACATCAAGGCGTTCACGATGGTCGAGGTTGCGTTTCTGGCCAAGCGCGGCAAGATGACGATTCCGGAGACGCTGGAGCGGATGAAGGCCGCGGGTGTGGATTCGATGCCGGGAGGCGGCGCGGAGATTTTTGCCGACCGGATACGGCACATCATCTGTGATCACAAGATTGACGGCTCGGAGTGGCTGGAGACGGCGCGGACGGCGCACAAGATCGGTTTGCGGTCGAATGCGACGATGCTTTACGGGCATGTCGAGAACGATGAGGACCGGGTCGACCACATGATCCGGCTGCGCGAGGTGCAGGACGATACGGGCGGGTTCCAGACATTTATTCCGCTGTCGTTCCATCCGGACAATACGGCGCTGGCGCATATTCCCAAGACAACGGGCATGCTGGACATCAAGCAGATTGCGATTGGCCGCCTGATGCTGGATAACTTTGCCCACATCAAGAGTTACTGGCAGATGGTGTCGCCGAAGATGGCGCAGATCTCGCTACGGTTCGGCGCGGACGATATCGACGGCACGGTGGTGGAAGAGAAGATCTACCACGATGCGGGCGCGACGACTCCGCAGGGGCTGCGGCGCAAGGATCTGGTGCGGCTGATTACGGAGGCGGGGCGTGTGCCGTTTGAGCGGGACACGATGTACCGTGCGGTGACTCGCAGCGAGGACAGCTTTACGATTGCAGTCTAATTGCCGCTTTTCAATTGAGCGGTTGAAACATCGGTCCGGCACTCCTTGTGGGTGCCGGATCGAGTTTTTGCGGCCCTAAGGTAGGCCGGGAGGCCTGTCTTTTGCCCAAAAGTCTCGCTTTTCTGGTTACTTGTGGCAATGTGAAAAGTTTTGCCACTCATGGTGGCAATCTTTTGGAACTGATTTTCCCTCGAATGCGCAGATTTCCCTCTTCAGAGCCAGTGGGAGGGGGTCAAACGGCCATTTTCCGGTGGATAACCGGCTTTTAAAGATTGGCCGCACGTTTGCAATAAGGCAGAGTGCAGGACGCTCCCGATGACCACAAGGATTCACCGGGGACCTAATTCACTTTTGCCTGAGGAGGCATTTATGTACGTATTCTTTCTGCCGTCTATCGTTGCTCTGTGCGTGATCTGCTCCATTACCCTTCGCGATCAGTTCCGCTTCTCGACCAACCGCTAACGGGTGGGGTAAGTCGAAGTGCGGAGGCCTGTTGGGCCTCCGCTGCGTGACCCCGGGGTGTGTGGGGAAAGATCACTTGTGAGGCAGCTATGCTGCGTCCAATACAAATTTTGTTATGAGAGAGCCGGGCCTTTGCGCCTGGTTCCGCTTTTTAAGCGGATGATTTCTGCGTGTCGCTGGCGGGCTGTTGGGTGGCGGAGGAAAAGAGGAGCATGGCCAGCACACCGATGAGCGGAATGCAGAGTCCGGCGCGGAGGGTGCTGAAGCGGGTGGAGGCTGCTCCGGTGAGCCAGGGAAGGATGGCTCCGCCGAGAGAGGCGCAGGCGAAGAGAGCGCCGAGGCGAGGGTGCTGTCCGGTACGCGCGAGAAGGAGAGAGACGAGGAGAGGATAGAGCGGGCCGAGGGCGACTCCGCTGAGGATGACTGCGGCGACGATGAGGGTATTTGCTGGATGGGGTGTGAGCAGAAGCGTGGCTTGCACTAAGAGGAGCAGGGTAAGGAATGCGCGGTAGAGCTTGGACGGGCTGAGGTGGGGCGGTAGCGCGGCCAGCAGCAGGCGTCCCATGAGTTCGGCTAACCAGTACGAGAGAGCAATTGCGGCGGAGCTGAGCACGGTGCTGTTCCGCAGGGCGAAGCTGGGGAGCCACCCACCGAGAGAGTTTTCTGTGCCGATGTAGAGCAGGAGCGATGCGGCAAAGAGAAGCATCGTGAGGAGAGAAAGCGGCAGGCGCGAGGGAGATGCTGCGGCATCGGGAGCAGAGGCTGCAGAGGGCAATCCGGTGATCGCGATGCAGAGGCCGGAGAGGGCGAGGATGGCTCCGGCGATGGCGAAAAAAGAGGAGCCGGCGGCGTGGAGGAGGGCAGGGCAGGCGATGGCCCCGAGACTCCAACTGACGTTGAGGATGGCGAGGACACGAGCTCGATTGGCGGAGCTGGTTCCGGCGACGACGTTGCCTGCGGCGAGCGAGAGGCCGAGGCCGAGGCCGCAGGTGGCGAGAGCGAGGTGGGCGGTGTGGAACGTGGTCCAGTGGAGAGCGGTGCATCCTGCGGCGGCGAGTGCTGCACCGGCGAGGAGGCTGAACCGAAGGTTGCGGGTGGCGAACCAGGAGCCGAGGAACTGTCCGGCGAAGAAGGAGGAGAAGAGGGTGCCGGCCTGGGCGTCTTCGAGATGCCAACGCTGGATGAAGGAAGGCAGAAGGGGGCCCAGCATGACGGTGACGATGCCTGTAGCTGCGAAGTAGAGGAAGATGGGCAGGAGCGATCGCCAGGGCGTGGCGGGAGCGGCGTCAGTCGATGCAGGCGGAGACATTGCGGATCAGGGCCGGGTGCGGCGGAGCGGTGCGGCGGCGGTGGATTCGCGAACGACCAGCTCGGGCGTGAAGAGCACGGTTTCGGGGTAGGGCTGCGTGGGGGACTGTATGCGCTGGATGAGGAGCTCGGCGGCATCGCTGCCCATTTTGGCGAGCGGCTGGCGCACGGTGGTGAGGCGCGGGTTGAAGTATTCGGCGACGATGATGTCGTCGAAGCCGATGACGGAGATGTCGCGGGGGCAGGAGAGGCCTGCGTCTTCGATGGCGCGGATGGCGCCGATGGCGGCGGTGTCGTTGAAGCAGAAGACGGCGGTGAAGTCGCGGGTACGGTCGAGGAGGTTGCGCACGGGGAGGTAGCCGAGCTCGGGGGACCAGAGATTTTTCTCGAGGTAGATGCAGAGCTCGGGACGTATGTCGATGCCGATCTCGTGCGCGATGGCGGTGATGGACTGCCAGCGCGACTCGGAGTCGAGAGAGAAGTGCTGGCCTTTCATGAAGGCGATGCGGCGGTGGCCAAGCTCGTACAGGTGACGCAAGGCGAGGCGTGTGGCGCGGTCGTGGTCGATGACGAAGTTGGTGACTCCGGGAGTCGGGATGTGGGAGGAGACGGCGACGGCGGGCAGCTTGATCTGACTGCGAAGCTCGGTGTTGACGAGCAGGAAGCCGTCGACGGCGCGGCTCATGAGCAGGTCGGGGTACTCCTCGAGCAGGTCGGGACGGCAGAGATGGCTGACGGTGAAGTAGAGGTAGCCAGCCTGCATGAGATAAGGCTCGACGCCGAGCATGAGGCGGGTGAAGTAGCCTTCGCTGATCTCAGGGACGACGACACCGATGGTGTTGCTTTGCCGGGTGCGGAGCATGCGGGCGTGCGGATTGGGGCGATACTGCAGCTTTTTGGCTGCGTCGAGCACGCGCTGGCGGGTCTGCGGCGAGATGGATTTGGCGAGTGAAGAGTTGTTGAGGACGATGGAGACGGTCGCCGGGGAGAGCCCGAGGTATTCGGCGAGAGTTTTGAGAGTGATTGGTCTGCCGGTATCGGGGACGCTCTTACGTTTGGTCATCCGTCTTCCTGTACGTTGCGATGCATCAGTATTACATCGCAAGGATGAGAGTGGGAACCTCTTCTACAGATGGTGCAGGGAAGAGGATTGTGATGGGATGAGGGGATGGGCGACGCTGCACTGACATTTCGACGATATGAGCCACGCGACCTGGCTGCGATTGTGGAGCTGGATGCAGCTTGTTTTGCGCCGCCGTTCCGCTTCAGCCGGACGGCGATGCAGCGTTATGTCGAGGCAGAGAATGCGTGGGTGGTTGTGGCGGAGTCAGCAGGCGCGATTGCTGGATTCTGCATTGTGCATCGAGAGGAGATGCGGGGCGCGAAGGTGGGTTATGTGATCACGATCGATGTGGCCGACGCGGTTCGCAGGAGAGGCATTGGAGAACGGATGCTTCGGGATGGTGAGGCATGGATTGCTGGCTTGGGAGGAGTTGCCATGCTGCTGCATGTTTATGCGAAGAACGCGGGCGCCATACGTTTTTATGAGAGGAGCGGATACGAACGGGCCGCAGAAGAGGAGGACTTCTACGGCCCGGGGGCGGATGCGTTGTTGTACTGGAAGCGGCTTTCGCTATAAGCCACCGTATCGGTTACTTTTTGCCGAAGACGTCGCCCATGCGGCGGATCTGCGCTCCCACGCCGCGGAGTTTTTCTTCGATGCGCTCGTAGCCACGATCGATGTGATAAACGCGGTCGAGGATGGTTTCGCCATCAGCGACCAATGCAGCGAGGACAAGTGAGGCGGAGGCGCGGAGGTCGGAGCACATGACGGCCGCGGACTGCAGCGGGGTCTTGCCGCGAACGGTGGCAGTGCGGCCCTGCACGGTAATGTTGGCTCCCATGCGGTTGAGCTCGCCAACGTGCATGAATCGGTTCTCGAAGATGTTTTCTGTAACAACGGAGGTGCCTTCCATCTGCGTGGCGAGGGCCATGTACTGGGCCTGCATGTCGGTGGGGAAGCCGGGATACTCCTCGGTGGAGATGTCGGCAGCTTTGAGCTCGCCTGCGCCGGAGCGAACGCGGACGTGATCTTTGCCGACGTCCAGCTTGACGCCGCACTCTTCGAGCTTGGAGATGAGTGCGCTGAGATGTGCGGGCTCGCAGGAATCGACGTTGAGGTCGCCGCCGGTGATGGCTCCCGCGATGAGGAAGGTTCCGGCTTCGATGCGGTCGGGGTTGATGCGGTGCCGGGCGCCATGGAGGCTGCTGACACCCTGCACCTTGATGGTGGAGGTTCCGGCGCCTTCAATTTTGGCTCCCATGGCGACAAGCAGGGCGGCGAGATCGGTGACTTCGGGCTCGCGGGCGCAGTTCTCGAAGATGGTCTCGCCATCGGCGAGGACTGCGGCCATCAGCAGGTCTTCGGTGCCTGTGACGGTGATCTTGTCGAAGACGATGTGTGCACCTTTGAGGCGGTCGGCCCTGGCTTCGAGGTAGCCGTGGTCGTAGGTGATGGTGGCACCCATGGACTCGAGGCCCTTGATGTGGAGGTCGATGGGACGGCCGCCGATGGCGCAGCCGCCGGGCATGGCGACGCGAGCGATGCCGGTGCGCGCGATGAGCGGGCCGAGGACGAGCGAGCTGGCGCGCATGGTCTTGACGATCTCGTATTTGGCGACGGGATCGGAGAGGATGCCGCACTTGATGCGCGTGCGGTGCTGGGCGCGTCCGTAGCCTAGCTCGACTTCGGCGCCCATGGAGGCGAGCAACTTGCGCTCAGTCTCGATGTCGCGGACCTGGGGGATGTTTTCGAGGATGACCTCGTCTTCGGTGAGGATGGCGGCGGCCATGCAGGGAAGGGCGGAGTTCTTGGCTCCGGAGACTTTGATGGTTCCGAGTAGAGGGTTTCCGCCGCGTACAACAAACTTGTCCATTGCCCCAGTTTACGGAAGAGTTACGAGGAAATGGGTATTGAGATTGGTGCGGAAAAAGCCGAAGCCGCACACGGAATGGTGCAGGTGTGCGGCTTCGGGCAGGTGACGCCGGTTTTAGCTGGCAGAAGGAGGCGTTGCGGCCTCGGGTTGCTGACCCTGCTGCTTGCCGTGCGGGCCACGATGCATGGACTTCAGCTGCTGCATCTGGTCGGGGGTAAGGACGCCCGCGAGCTGGGTATGGGTGTCCTTCTGGATAGCGCGCGCCTGCTCGCGGCGCTGGTCGGGCGTGAGACTGGTATTGGCACGCAGGGCGGCCATCTTCTGCTGGCGGTCGGCGAGGATGGGTTCGAGCTTGGCTGTCTGATCATCGGACAGGCCCAGCTTCTTGCCCATGTGCTGGGCTGCCTTGTGTGCATCGAAGGCGTGATGGCGACCGTGCGGTCCTGCTGGCTGCTGCGCGGCGCTGTTCTGGTTGTCGGCCGGCGCAGGCGCAGTCTGTTGTGCGAACGCTGCGGTCGCGGCCAGGGTGAGGGCTAGGGTCGAATGAATCAGGATGCGTTTCATACCTTGTGTTGCTCCTTGCGGCTGCGCTTGGGCTGCCGGTGTTGCTCTGCAGGAGTAAACACAAGCCCGGTGGAATGTTGTGGTGAGTATGCCGCGTCTTTTCAAGCGTAATGCTCGTCAAATGCCAGCGCTGTTAGCGGAAGCGCACATAGCCCCACTTGTCGGGGATGTGCATGTTGACGACGCCTTGCGGCGACCAGACCCAGTTGTCTTCCTTCGGCTGGCCGGCCTTCCATTCGACGCGGCTGAAGTTGACGCGCCACTCGGTGCCGGGCTTTGGACGCTCGACAGGGAGGCGCGAGCGGAACGCGGTCCAGGGGATGGCAATCTCGACGGTCCAGCTGTGGTCTTTGTCGTTGGGGTTGTTGAGTGTGCCGTTGAGCGCGACGGCGGTTTTGAGACCGGGGATGTCCCAGGAGTTATCGGCTTTGCCGCCTTCGCGGTAGGGCTTGTTGAGGTAGAGGTCCCAGGAGGTGTTGAGGGCGTTGATTTCGAACTCAAAGTAGCCGGATGTGTTGGTAGGCGGCTTGAGGAAGACTTCGAAGTCGTTGTCGTGGAAGATGACGGAGTCGTGTTGGGTGAGCGTGGCCTTGATTTCGGGCTCTTCGAGCTCGGCGCCAATGTAGAGATAGTCGTCGTCCCACAGGAGCCTGGTGCGGGTGCGGAAGCGCGGCCTGGGCTTGGCGTCGCCTTCGATGTCGACGAAGTCGTCGGTCCATGCAGCTTTCTGCCATGCGGGATCATCGAGCTTGCCGTCGATGACTAGAGGCTTCTCGGCTCGGACGCAGTCGTAGGTCTTCGGTGTTTGGGCGTGAAGGGCCGGTGTCGCAGTGATGAGGAGCGATGCGACACAGGCGAAGACGTTGTGTGGTGCGAAGGATCGGAAGGTTTGCATGTGTGACAGTCATCATAAAGGGCTGGAAGTGCTTCGTGCTGGAGCGGTGGCGATATAGAGTGTCTTCTATGAAGAGAGTTTCTCCGGCTTATTCGTTGAAGGCTTATCGTGAGGCATTGGATGAGGGACGCGTTACGAGCAGAGAGCTGGTGGAGGCTTGCCTGGAGGCTGCGCTGGACCGCGAAGGTGAGGGTGCGCATGTCTTCACGAAGGTGTTCGAATCGACGGCACGCGCTGAGGCGGAGGCTGCGGATTATCTGCCTGTGAGCGCCGGGCTGCCGTTGCGCGGTGTGCCGGTGACGGTAAAGGATCTGTTCGATGTCGAGGGACAGGTGACGCGCGCCGGGTCGGTGGTGCTCAACGATGCGCCGCCAGCAGCAAGTGATGCGGCGGTGGTGAGGCGGTTGCGTGATGCCGGTGCGGTGGTGGTGGGCCGGACGAACATGACGGAGTTTGCATTCTCGGGGCTGGGGTTGAATCCGCACTATGGAACGCCGCGGACTCCGTATGCGCGAGAAGAGGGAAGGATCTCGGGTGGGTCGTCTTCGGGATCGGCGGTTTCGGTGAGCGATGGTATGGCGGTCGCTGCGGTGGGATCGGATACGGGTGGCTCGATTCGCATTCCTGCGGCGCTGTGCGGTTTGACGGGATTCAAGCCAACGGCACGGCGCGTATCGATGCAGGGCGTGTTACCGCTGTCGCCCAGCCTGGATTCGATTGGACCGATTGCTGCGACGGTTGCGTGTTGTGCTGCGATGGATGAGGTGTTGTCGGGAGAGACGCATGCGTTGCAGCAGGAAGATGCGGCCGGTCTGCGTCTTGGAGTGCTGCAGGGCTACGTGCTCGATGGCTTAGAGAGCCACGTGGCGACGTCGTTCGATGCAGCACTGGATGCGCTTTCGCATGCTGGAGTGAAGGTGTCGGCGGTGCGATTCGATGCGCTGGATGAGATTCCGCAGTGCTATCGCTATGGAGGGATTGCGGCTGCAGAGTCCTATGCATGGCATCGTGAGCTGATCGCGCGTGCTGGAGATCGCTACGATCCGCGTGTGCTGACTCGCATTGTGCGCGGAGGAGAGATATCAGACAGCGAGTATCGCGATCTGCTGGATGCGCGGCGGCGCATCATCGCGGGTGCCGAGAAGGTCTTTGCGATGGTGGATGCATGGGTGATGCCGACGGTGCCGCGCGTTGCTCCGCTGGTTGCAGAGCTGGAGCGCAGCGATGAGGCTTACTTCGATGCGAACGGCGCAATGTTGCGGAACACGCTGGTGTTCAATTTTCTGGATGCGTGTTCCTTGTCGATGCCGTGCCACAGGCAGGGCGAGGCTCCTGTGGGGTTGATGCTCTCGGCGCGTGGCGACGATGATGCCCGGCTGTTGCAGGTGTCGCTGGCGGTTGAACGTGTGCTGGCCGAAGCAGGATTCGCGATACAGGGGCAGGTGAGTTTCTAACCGGTGATGCGGCCTGCGGTACGGAGCGCGACGATTTCGTCGTCGGTGAAGACGCGTGAGCGTGTGAGGAAGCGAACACCTTCAGGGCCTTCGAGCGAGAACATGCCGCCGCGTCCGGGGACGACGTCGAGGATGATTTGGGTGTGCTTCCAGTATTCGAATTGGGCACGGCCGATATAGAACGGTGCGCCGCCTACGGTGCCGAGCAGCACATCCTGATCGCCGGTGAGGAATTCGCCGAGCGGATAGCACATGGGCGAGCTTCCGTCGCAGCATCCACCGGATTGATGAAACATGATGTCACCGTGCGCAGCCCTGAGCCTGTCGATCAGGCTCAGGGCTGCAGCAGTTGCGGTGACTTGAAGCGGAACGGCTGTTGTTGCGATCGTCATTAGTACAGGCCGAGGGGCTTTGTGCTGTAGCTGACGAGCTGGTTCTTCGTCTGCTGGTAGTGGTTGAGCATCATCTTGTGATTTTCGCGTCCGATGCCGGACTGCTTGTAACCACCGAATGCTGCGTGGGCTGGATACATGTGATAGCAGTTGGTCCAGACACGGCCCGCTTCGATCTCGCGGCCGAAGCGATAGGCGCGGTTCAGGTCGCGCGTCCACACGCCAGCGCCGAGACCGTAGAGCGTGTCGTTGGCGATGGAGAGCGCTTCGTCGTCATCCTTGAAGGTCGTGACGGAGAGCACGGGGCCAAAGATCTCCTCCTGGAAGATGCGCATCTTGTTGTGGCCCTTGAAGACGGTTGGCTCGATGTAGAAGCCGGTGGCGAGGTCGCCTTCCATCTTGGCAGCGTTGCCGCCGGTGAGCACTTCTGCGCCCTCCTGCTTGCCGATGTCGAGATAGGAGAGGATCTTGTGCTGCTGCTCCTCGGAAGCCTGCGCGCCGATCATCGTGTCTTTGTCGAGCGGGTTGCCGCGCTTGATGGCCTTGATGCTCTTGAGCGCACGCTCCATGAAGCGGTCGTAGATGGATTCATGGATGATGGCGCGCGATGGGCAGGTACAGACCTCGCCCTGATTGAAGGCGAAGAGTACAAGTCCTTCGACGGCTTTGTCGATGAAGGAGTCGTCCTGGCTCATGACGTCGGCGAAGAAGATATTGGGCGATTTGCCGCCAAGCTCAAGTGTGACCGGGATGATGGTCTGTGAGGCGTACTGCATGATCAGGCGGCCTGTGGTTGTCTCACCGGTGAAGGCGACCTTGTTGACGCGCGGGCTGGAGGCGAGCGGCTTGCCTGCCTCGACGCCAAATCCATTGACGACGTTGACGACGCCGGGAGGAAGCAGATCGGAGATCAGTTCCATGAGAACGAGGATGGAGGCGGGTGTCTGTTCTGCCGGCTTGAGCACGACACAATTGCCGGCGGCGAGAGCAGGAGCGAGCTTCCACGAGGCCATCAGTAGGGGGAAGTTCCAGGGGATGATCTGGCCGACGACGCCGAGAGGCTCGTGATAGTGATAAGCAACGGTATCACCATCGATCTCGGAGATGCCGCCTTCCTGTGCGCGGATGGCTGCGGCGAAGTAGCGGAAGTGGTCGGAGCAGAGCGGGATGTCTGCGGCGAGCGTTTCGCGGATAGGCTTGCCGTTGTCCCAGGTTTCGGCGGTGGCGAGCAGCTCAAGATTGTCATCGATGCGCTGCGCAATCTGTTCGAGGATGCGTGCGCGCGTTGCGACCGCAGTCTTGCCCCAGGCCTTTTTCGCCTTGTGGGCTGCGTCAAGTGCACGGTCGATGTCAGCCGCGTTGGAGCGCGGAATCTCGCAGAAGGCTTTACCGGTGATCGGCGTGATGTTTTCGAAGTACTGCCCGGAGAGGGGCTCGACCCAGTGTCCGCCAATGAAGTTGCCGTAACGCTTGCGGAAGGGAACGGCGTAGCCGTATTGCCCGGGTGCGATCTGAAGAGTGGTTGCAGTTGCCATTGTTTTCACCTTTCCAATGCTCACGAAGAGATTGACCTCGGAAGGATGCTCGCTTGAAGCATCCGTGGTCAAGCGATGACGTGTCGCTGACCGTATCCCTTAGATAGAGAAGGGTCTGGGCGATGTGTTGGGCGGCGGTGCTTTTTACAGGATGAATCTTTTGGGAGGAAGGAAAAGAGAGCCCGATACCTATAGAATGGCTGACGAAAATCCAGGGAAATATTTACAGGAGGAAATTAAATTTCATGAGCAACAAACAGTGGTCGCGTCGTGATGTGATGATCGGTACCGCAGCCGCGCTGGCAACAGGTGCGCTTCCAATGCAGGCAGCTATGGGCGAAGTGATGCAGGCTTCGCAGCAACCCTATGATTCAGGGCGTGCTCATTGGATGCAGCAGCCTCGCTATACCTGGGGTGTGATGACGCACTACCTGTCGGATTGGCAGGGGCGCGACCATAAGCTCGACATGTCGGCGGACCGCTGGAACAAGATGATCGATGGGTTCGATGTGGAGGGAATGGCGAAGCGTCTGGAGTCAGTCGGCGCCGGTCACTACCAGATCAGCATCGGTCAGAACTCGGGCTATTATCTTTCGCCGAATGCGGTCTATGACAGGATCACCGGCGCTACTACGAGCAAGTGCTCGCGCCGGGACCTGGTTGCCGATCTCTACGAACCGCTGCATAAGCGGGACATCAAGCTGATGGTTTATTTGCCTTCGGGCGCGCCAGCACAGGACAAGGCCGCGGTGGCTGCACTGGAGTGGGAGAACGGGCCATATCCAAATAAGAATTTTCAAAAGAAGTGGGAGCAGATTATCGCGGAATGGTCGCGGCGATGGGGGAAGAAGGTCGAGGGCTGGTGGTTTGATGGCTGCTATTTTCCGAACTCGATGTATCGCTCGCCGTCGTCGCCAAACTTCACCAGCTTTGCTGCTGCGGCGCGCGCGGGCAATGCGGATTCGGTGGTTGCCTTTAATCCGGGCGTGGTCTACAGGCTGATCTCGATGTGTCCGGATGAGGACTATACGGCGGGTGAGATCGACAAGCCGGAGCAGGCCACGATTCGTCGCTCGCAGGATGGACGTGTCGACGGTACGCAGATTCACGTACTCAGTTTTCTGGGTGAGAAGTGGGGGTCGGGTAAGCCGCGTTTTTCGACAGAACAAATTATTGCGTTTACGAAGAGGGTCCGGGATGCCAATGGCTCGGTGACATGGGATGTTCCGGTAGAGCTTGATGGAACCATTACGCAGCCGTTTCTCGATCAATTGACTGCGCTCGGCAAGGTGTTTCCGAGGAACGCAGGCTAAGCGCTTCGCCGCGAGGTGATGTGCGATGCAATGTATAATCGTGGCTGAAAGCGGGAGTAGTTCAGTGGCAGAACGTCAGCTTCCCAAGCTGAATGTCGCCGGTTCGATCCCGGTCTCCCGCTCCATATTGCCAATAGACTTTATAAATCCCGCCCTACTTCATGGCGCGGGCTTCAAACTTTGCCAGTAGTTTGGCACCGCTATCGTACAGCTCCAATGTATTGTTTGTAATCTTCCAGGTTTCAACTTTATTGAGAGCCGCAAGGAAGGCCTGCTCGATATCCATGCCCTGTGCGCAGGCCATCATGGTGCTGCCAATGCCTTTGAAGTGCAGAGTGTTTCCTTCGACGGAGTAGCCGCCCATCAGCCGGTTGCATCCTCCTGAGCCGGAGAGTCTGTCGCCGGTGCGAAAGACGAGATGCGCCTCCTGCTGTTGGTTGGCTGCATTGACAGGCTTGCCACGCAGCTCCATCAACTTCCAATATGTCTCGCGCAGAGGCTCGTCCGCCGGTGCAGCAGCCTGAGCTGTGGCAGGCGACGGCTTGCTGCGCGAACCGCCTCCGGAGGCGCGCCGCAGCATCATCATGGAGATCTCGCTGCCATGGCCTTGCGTCAGTACCGCATATCGTTGGTCGGTGGTGAACCAGAGTTTTTTGTCCACCTTGATTTGTGCACGTACGGCATAGGTGTGGTTGGGCACAATTTTGCTGGAGTCATAGGAAATGGAGAACTGAAATGGAGGATTGCCTGGAGACTCCAACCGTGTGTTGCCGATTACAGTTGCTGGGGCATCGGCAAGCGAGACATCTTCCAGTGTTGCTTCGAAGATGGCATTTGGCGGAAGGGCCATTCTTTCGCGGTAGGTCGCAGTTCCAGTAACTTGAAGTGTCTGGCACGGTGCGGCCGCTGCAAGAGTCAGCATCGAGACAACGACGGCAATTCGGATCATCCTCGATCCTCCTTCGTACTGGAGACTATACCGCTTTGTCTGTGGTTGGTGCTTCGGTTGTTCGGTTGCAGGCCGCACGATGGAAATCGTACGGCCTGCAAGTTAGGCGATCAGTTGCCCTACATCTGCATCTGATGGACTTTGTACTGCTCTTCGACAGGTAATTGCCGTATGACGGTGAGTCCTTGCTCGCCGAGCAGGAATGTTGTTCCTGTCTCGCCATTCGTCAAACGAGCCTGCACTTGCTCGACCGTAGCGAGCGTCGCGGGACGAGATGCTACCGAGGTATCGACGATCTGATATTCGCGGGGTAGAGGTGCAGAATTGAAGGCCGTTTGGTGAGTTGTCAGGAGTCCGGTAATGCCCAGAGGCTCTGAGCCATCGAGGTTGATGAGCGCGGTCTTTTGCAGCTGTGGAACGAGTGACTTCTGCATGTCGAAGATCGCGAAGCTATGGTCGTTGCGGAAGCGCACCAGCTCTGTATGAGCGCCAAGCGGCTTGATAAAGTCGAAGGCCGATGGCGCTGTTAGCGCGACAGACGATGCGACTTTGATTCTGGCTGGATCTGTCACGTTGAGGATGGTCAGACGCTTGCCTTGCAACTGTTCGATGTAGAGATAGGTGCGACCTGCGTTGTCGGAGTGCAGGAGAAGAGCGTCGCCAGCAGTGCGAGTGAGCTCAGGAAGATCACGTGGCTCCAGGACAACCAGGTCCTTCGAGCTGGAAAGAATCTCTGCCTGAAGAGTGGGTACGGCGAGGGTTGCGAAGAGAATCAGGCTGGCTGCGAGATAACGTGTCGGAGTGTTCATATCGTTCATCCTTTCGAGATCAACAATGAACCCGGCGAATGCCTCTCGTCCAAGTAGTAATTGTGATGGCGTATAAACGTGCCGGCACGGCGCTCTTATAAGCTATAAGCGCCATACGAAACAGTGCGTGCTTTGCGCGCTAGCTGACCATGGAGTCGATGAAGGCCGTGCTGTCGAAGGGGATGAGGTCGTCGATCTTCTCGCCGATACCGGCATAGAGCACGGGCAATTTAAGTTCGGTGGCGATGGCGAGCACGATGCCGCCCTTTGCCGTGCCGTCGAGCTTGGTGAGCACGATGCCGCTAACACGTGCGGCTTCGGTGAACAGGCGAGCCTGCTGCAGGCCGTTCTGACCAGTCGTTGCATCCATGACGAGGAAGGTCTGGTGCGGCGCACCCGGCACCAGTTTCTCGCAAGTACGGCGCATCTTGTCGAGCTCTTTCATCAAGTCGGTCTTGGTGTGGAGCCGGCCTGCGGTGTCGGCGATCATCACGTCGGTGGAGCGCGATTTGGCAGCGGCAAGCGCATCGTAGAGAGCAGCAGATGGATCGCCGCCCTGCTTCGTCTTGATGAGCGGAACATCGGAGCGCTGTGCCCAGACTTCAAGCTGTTCGATAGCAGCGGCGCGGAAGGTGTCGGCGGCGCAGAGCAGGACACTGCGGCCCTGTGACTTGTAGAGGTTTGCAAGCTTACCGGTGGTGGTCGTTTTGCCCGTGCCGTTGACGCCGACCATGAGAATGACTTCGGGTGGTGTGGCCGGATGTTGGATGGGATGAGCGACGCCGTCGAGGATCTGCTTGAGCTCGGCTTTGAGGAGCTCCTTGAGCTGCGCTCCGCTTTCGATGCCGGTGCGGAGTGCACGCTGGCGGAGGTGCTCCATGATGATGGCTGTGGTTGCGCTGCCGATATCGGCGGCAAGAAGGCGCGGCTCAAGCTCGTCGAGGGAGGCCTGGTCGACTTCGCGCGTAAGTGCGACGACCGAGCTGATGGACTCGGAAAGTGACTCGCGGGTGCGGGTGACCGCCTGCCGCATGCGGTCGAAGAAGCCGAGCTTCTGTGGCGGCTCGGGTTCTGCTGATTCGGGCTTTTCAGGTTCGGCAGAACGCTTGCCGAAGAGAGACGAGAAGACCATGCTGCTTTTAGTTTATCGGATCGGCGGCAAGCTATTGAAATTCATCACGGCCGGGGCGGGACATCAGATCGCGGATGGCGTCGGCCGGCTTTTTGTTGTGATGCAGGATGGCGTCGACCTGCTGCGTGATGGGCATCTCGACGCCGTAGCGCGCGGCCAGGCCGAGAGCGGCGGTCGTGGAGCGGACGCCTTCGGCGACTTTACCGCCCATGCCGGCGAGGATGTCTTCGAGCTTGCGGCCACGGCCCAGCTCGATACCGACGGAGCGATTGCGTGAGAGGTTGCCGGTGCAGGTGAGCACGAGATCGCCAATGCCGGCGAGGCCAGCCAGCGTCTGACGCCGGCCTCCGCAGGCGACGGAGAGTCTCGTGATCTCGGCGATGCCGCGGGTGATGAGTGCGGCTGCGGAGTTGTGGCCGAGGTTGAGTCCAGCGACGACACCGGCAGCAAGCGCGATGACGTTCTTTAGTGCGCCGCCGAGCTCGACGCCAGCGACGTCATCATTGGTGTAGACGCGAAGCGTCGGAGAGGAGAAGTCGCGTTGAATGATCTGAGCGAGCCGTGGCTCTGTTGCAGCTGCGACGATCGCTGTCGGAGAGCCAGCTGCGACCTCCTGCGCGAAGGAGGGGCCGGAAAGCACGGCGCAAGGGTTTGAGGTGACGGCGGCGATAACCTGCGACATGCGCAGGAAGCTGCCTTCCTCAATTCCTTTGGAGGCGGAGACGACGATCTGGTTTCTGGTCAGTAGCGGCGCAATGTGCGAGATGACGCCGCGCAGATGTTGGGATGGCGTGACGCAGAGAAGGATATCTGCTTCGAATATAGTGGCCGGCAGGTCATCGGTGACGACGATGCCTGCGGGTAACGTGAAGCCGGGAAGATAGGGAAGATTCTCGCCGTTCTCATTGAGATGTTCGGCCAGAGAGGAAGAGTGAGCCCAGAGCGTGATGTCGTGTCCTCCTCGACGAGCGAGGGAGAGTGCAAGGGCCGTGCCCCAGGCGCCGGCGCCGAGGATGCCAATGCGGCTCAAGCAGCCACCTTACGCGAGCCGAAGCGATTCTCCGTGCCGGAGAGCAGGCGGCGGATGTTCCCGTGATGTTTGAGGATAACCAGCAGCGGAATGAAGATATATCCCGCGATCACGATAGGTGTCCGGACAGGGGCGTGCGGGAGCGCAAGAAAAGGAAATAACGCCGCCGCCACAATCGAGGCAAGTGAAACGTAGCGTGTGATAAAGACGATGATGAGGAAGACGGCCAACAGATAAAGCACTGTGATGACCGGCACAAGGCCAAAGAAGACGCCAAGTGCGGTGGCGACGCCTTTGCCTCCCTTGAAGCCGAGCCAGACTGGGAAGCAGTGGCCGAGGACGGCTGCCACCGCTGCGCAGACGGCGATCTCGTAGGAATGAGGAAGTCCAGATGGTGCGGCGATGTGCAGCGCAATAAGAACCGCGACGAAGCCCTTGAGTGCATCGAGGATAAGCGTGGCGATGCCGAGGCCCTTTGCTCCGGACCGAGCGACATTGGTTGCGCCAATGTTACCGCTGCCCGTCGCCCGGATGTCCTGATGGCGAAAGATGCGGACGAGAAGGTAGCCGAAAGGGATGGAGCCCAGCAGGTAAGCGACCGAAATGGAGAGGAGCCAGGGAGTCATGAGGGCCGAAACTTGAGTTTATCAAGTCACGGCGCCAGAGCGTTAACAGGGCGACCCAGAGTTTATTGCACGTTTAAAAACGCTGTTGCTCCAGGAGCGCGATGCGGATCATCTCAAGCGCGTGCTGGCTGGCCCACCAGCGGATGCGGTCGCGGTCGCCGGGCAGGTTTAACTCCTTGATGCGTGTCTCTTTGCCATCGGCCAGCGCGATGTAGACCAATCCGATCGGCTTTTCAGCATCGGGACCCGTCCCAGGAGTGGGGCCAGCAATACCGGTAATGGCGATGCCAAGCGAAGCTCCGGTGCGAATGCGGATGCCTTCAGCCAGGGCACGGGTCACGGGCTCGGAGACAGGACCAGATGTGGCGACGAGGTCGGCTGGTACGTCCGCAAAGATGGTCTTGAGCGCATCGGCATAGACGACGGCTCCGCCGAGGAAGTAGCGCGAGCTTCCGGGTACAGCGGTGAGGCGCGAGGCGAGCAGGCCGCCGGTGCAGCTCTCGGCCGCAGCGAGCGTCAGGTGACGCAGCCCGAGCATGAGGAGGACGACTTCCTCGAGGCTCTCACCGTGCGAGGAGAAGATGGCATCCTCCATCTCGGCCTCAATGCGACCTGCCAGCTCGTCGACGCGCTCCTGCGCTTCGATAGCAGTGGCTTTCGAAGCGACGAAGTGAAGCTGAATCTCGCCATGACCGGCAAGGATGGTGGTATCGACATCGGAATATTGCTTGTAGATCGGTGCGGTGCGGGCATCGACGTGCGATTCAGGAATGAGCGCCATGCGCAGCTGGCGGCGCGAGAGATGACGTGGCGGCAACGTTGCTGCAAGGCGTGGCTTCACCTCCTGAAGGAAGAGCGGTTTGAGCTCGCCGGGAGGTCCAGGCAACAGGACAATGATCTTGCGGAAGCCGTTGACGGTCGTATCGAGAAACTGGCCTGGTGCGCTGCCTGCCGGATTGTTGAGAACGGTTGCGCCTGCAATAACGTCGGCCTGTCGGGCATTGTTGGGCGGCATGACCAATTTGCGCGCCGCAAATCGCTTGTAGAGTTCGGCAAGGATGGTGGGGTTGCGATCGAGCTCAAGGCCAAGGGCCTCCGCGGCTGCCTCGCGGGTGAGGTCGTCCTCTGTAGGACCGAGGCCGCCGGAAAAGAGGACGATATCGGCGCGTGCCAGCGCGTTGCGTGCGGCGCCTGTCAGATGATCGAGGTTGTCTCCGACGATGGTCTTGAAGGCCACCTGGACGCCGAGATCGTTGAGCTGTTCGGTAAGGAAGAGGGAATTGGTGTCCTGCCGGTGCGGCGTCAGCATCTCCGAGCCGGCTGCGATGATTTCAGCGATCATGGTTGACGTCAGCGTCCTGTGGTCTTGCGCAAAGCCTCGTGCACCATGATAGAGAATTTTCGGGAGATTGGCTGACGGGACGCAATCTAGAGCGCGACGCGGCGGAAGGTAAGGTTGATCCGAAAGGGGCCGGTGAGGGGATGAATCCCGGGCCGGATGGGGGCGACGCCATGGTAGATGAGCCGGGCGGGGCCTCCCCAGACGAGGATGTCACCGTGCTCGATGCGTATGCGGCGCGGGGTGTCTGTGCGGCGCAGGGTACCAAGGAGAAAGGTCGCGGGCAGCCCAAGTGAGACCGAGACGATGGGATGGGTGTAGTCCTGCTCGTTCCTATCCTGATGGAGCGAGAGGCGCGCGCCAACAGCATAGCGATTGATCAGGCAGGCATTCGGCGTAAAGCCCGCGAAACCGGAAGCGATTGCGGCATTCTGTGCGAGCGTGAGCAGAGGTGCAGGCATGGGCGGCCAGGGTTGGCCGGATGTGGGATCGAGGGTGGTGTAGCGGTACCCCGTACGGTCGGTCGTCCAGCCAAGGTCGCCTGTATTCGTCATCGCGACCGACATCGTGTGGCCGCTGGGTACGATCATCTGGCGGAAGGGAGAAATTTCGGCGACGGCATGAATGGAATCAAGCAATGCAAACGCTTCGTTCGCGCAAAAGCCGCGCAACAGCGTAATGCCCTCGGCGAGAGATTCTGTGGAGGGCGATGGAGTTTCAGGCCAGAGTGAGCCGCTACTGTGCATCGTGAAAGATCACTCCTAGAGTAAAACGCTGCCCTGATCGTATCGCGCTGACGCCGTGGCGCATGGCAACACGATAGACGCCGCGTGTTCCTCGCTGCGGCCGATGATTGACGGCGAAGATAACAGCTTCTCCTTGCCGCAGAGGTACGACGGACGCCCGCGATTGCATGCGCGGACGTTGTTCGGTCAGAACGAACTCACCTCCTGTGAAGTCGCGTGCCGGGTCGCTGAGCAGAAATGCAACCTGTAGAGGGAAGACCAGCTCGCCATAGAGATCCTGGTGCAGACAGTTGTAATCGCCCTGCTGATATTTGAGGAGAAGTGGAGTTGGTCGTGTCTGACCGGCATTGTGGCAGAGCTGCTGAAAAACGCGATGATCGAGAGGGAAGCGCGTGGGATTGCCGAGATCCTCATGCCACTGGTTCGCAATGCCAGCCAGCGATGGATAGAGGGAGTCGCGCAGTGTCTGGATAAGCGCAGGCAGCGGATAAGTGTAGTACTGATATTCGCCGCGTCCGAAGCCATGACGAGCCATGATGACACGACTGCGAAATTGTGTCGCGTCGTTGTATCCGGCGGCAAGCTGATTGCATTCTGCTGTGGAGAGCAAGGGGCCGGTGGTGGCATAGCCTTGCTCGTTGAGTTGGGTGGAGATGCGCGGCCAGTCGAGAGAGGCGATCTGTTCAGAAAGAGGCATTGTTTTACTGTGCCCGCATGATGTGCAATGCGGCACTCCGATTTGTGCATGCAAAGTGGCCATGAAAAAACGGCAGCCCGCGCGATGCGAGCTGCCGTTCTGTGCTGCTGAAAAGGAGGAGTTAGACTTTCGGAGCCCAGCCCTTTTCGTACTCGCGTCCCCAGTGCTTCATCGCTTCGGGGTCGTTCAGGACGTGGCCATTCGTGGTGTCAAGCGACAGACCGCGGTTCAGCTCCCATGCAACGTTTGAAAGCTGCAGCATGGTGACGGCAACGTTGCCGACCTCGATGGGGGCATTCAGTTTCTCGCCCTTCTGGATGCCGGCGATGAAGTTGGCGAAGTGCAGGTCGGTCATCGAGTCTGCGCCGACGGTATCGGCAGAGGACGCAGAAGACTCTTTCTTGGCGCGGAAGGACGAGAGCTTCGTGCCCTTCAGGTCATAGACGTCGTAGCCTTCGCGGTCGACGACGATCGTGCCGGTTGTGCCCATGATGGCCGCCCCGCGGTCGCGATCGTAAAATTTCATGCCCTGGCAACACTTGCCTTCCCAGGAGATGATCTTGTCGTCGTACTCGAAGCTGGTGACAAGCGTGTCATAGAACTGCCAGTCGTCCTTGAACTGATAGCGGCCGCCTGATGCGGAGACGTGCTTGGGGAAGTCGACGCCAAGAATCCAGCGGCAGACATCGATCTCGTGCGTACCGTTATTGAGCGTCTCGCCAGTGCCCCAGTGCTTGAACCAGTGCCAGTTGTAGGGATGGTAATTACTCATGTAGGCCTTGCGCGGAGCTGGGCCCTGCCACAGGTCCCAGTCGAGCGTCGCGGGTACTGGCGCAGGCTTGCCCGTGCCAATGGACTTACGCGTGTTGCTGTACCAGGCCTTGGCATAGTACGGACGCCCAATTGCGCCTTCCTTCACCTTCTGCGCGACTTCCTGCGTATGGGGGGACGAGCGCTGCTGGCTACCCATCTGAACGAGCTTCTTGTACTTGTCGCGCGCAGCGACCAGCATGGCACCCTCAGCGGGATTGTGGCTGCAGGGCTTCTCCACGTAGACGTGCTTGCCGGCTTCGACACCCGCAATGGCCATGGGTGCGTGCCAGTGATCGGGAGTGGCGATGGTGATGGCATCGACATCCTTCGAAGCCAGCACCTTCCGGAAATCTTTCTCGTTGAGCGGCTTCGTGCCGAATTTCTTTTCGGTTGCCGCAGAAAACTTATCAAGGATTGGCGTATCGACATCGCAGACGTGCGTAATGCGGGCAGTCTTCTCGTTCGCCTTGAGGGAAGAGAGATGCGCATAGGCACGGCTATTGAGGCCAATGACCGCAAAGTTGACGCGGTCGTTGGAGCCAACAATCTGGGCGTAGCTCTTGGCGCTGGAACTGACGGCTGCGCCAGCTGCGCTTACCGCGAGGGTGTCGAGAAATTCGCGTCGGGTGATCACTTTCGTTCTCCTTCAGGAATTAGTTCGGGCTTCGTCTTAATCGGGTACCACAGTACCTAAAACGTTTTGGCAAACGATTGCGGAATAAATGTACACGAGTGCAATAGCGATGAGCCAGAGGTTTGGTTAAATAAGAAAGCGCACCGGAGTTCGGTGCGCTTTTCTCGTTGTAAATGATGCGGTTAGAAGGTAAGGCGCAGACCCAGCTGGGTTTGACGCATAGGCGAGGCGCTGCGGATGGTGCCGACTGTGCTCAAGTTGGCCAGCGACGCAGATGGGTTTGACAGGTTCACGGTATTGAAGAAGTTGGTGAACTCGCCACGGAACTGCAGGTTGTAGCGCTCATAGAACTTGAAGTTTCGAAAGAGCGCAACGTCTATGTTCTTGTAGCCTGGGGCATCCAGAACGTTTCGTGGTGCGGTTCCATCGCTTCCGAGAGCAGGGATGGTAAAGGCCGACGAATCAAACCATCTCGAGGTCTGATCGAGCCGATTGAATGACGTCTTCCGCGCTGGATTGCCGGTCAGGTTCGGGCGGTCGTTGTTGGTTCCATCGAGGTTGACGTCCGATCCAGAAGTGACGGTGAACGGCGAACCGCTACGCAGCTTGATGATGGGAGAGATCTGCCACCCGTTGATCAGGTTCTTCATCAGGAACTCTGATCCATGGTAGTAGTCCAACATCCAGACGACGGAGGCCACAAAGTTATTGCGGTAGTCGTTGTCTGTACGTCCACGCTCGAGATACATCTTGGTTGGGTTCTCGACCGTAGCGGAGCTGCTCTGCATTCCGGCGCTCGACCAGTTCTTCGCCCACAGGTAGTACGAACGCAGACTGAAGTTGCGGCTCATACGCTTATTCGCCGTGATCTGGAGAGCGTGATAAGTCGAGGTCTGGTTCGACGCGAAGAGGCTGATGCCCTGATACGTTCCGGGCAAGATCAGTCGACGCTGATCGACGTTGGAAGTGGTGCTCGTATATTGGCAGTTCACTGCCGTGTTGCAGTTGACCGGGTTCTGTTGAGTGGCGATCACGGGGTAGTTGATATCCGTGCTGAACGGCAGGTGACGGCCCATGTTGCCAACGTAACCAATCGAGGTGGCAAAGGAGTTCGTCCACTGTTGCTCAACCGAAAGATTCGCCTGATAGGCCGAAGTCCAGTCAAAGTTCGGATCGGTCCGGTTGGTGCCGAAGGGGAGCGTGAAGCGCGGCGTTCCGCCCGGTACGTAGTTGTAAGGGAACGGCGAACCTGCTGGGTAGTTGCCGTAGGGGTTAGTGACTGACTGAATGTTGTTGAACTGCTGACGCAGGCCGAAGGGTTGGCTCGAACCGCCCCATTCGTTTCCGGAGACCGAGCCCCAGAACCAGCCGAAGCCGCCGCGAACTGCCGTCTTGCCATTTCCGTAGACGTCCCAGGCGAAGCCGACACGCGGGCCAAAGTGATTCCAACGGGTCGGAACGATGCCGCGCGATACACCCTTATCACCCACGGTAAGCTGGCCGAGCGGCGCTGTAGGCATGACGGTGGACTGCTGGCCCAGGTTGAAGTTGGTGACCTTGTTGTCCGTCTCGACGGGCGGGGTCTGGAGGTCCCAGCGCAGCCCGAGGTTCAGCGTCAGGTTGGGACGAACGCGGAAGTCGTCGAGAATAAATGCGCCGCCATACCAGCTGTTCATGCGAGCAATGTTCGGAGCATCCTGGTTCATGGTGTTGGGCAAGCCCATGATGAAGTCGGAAAGAGCTTTACCTGTACGCGAGGTGGTTGAATCGGCGAAGGCAAAGACGCCGTAGTTATTCAGCAGCGTCTCCTGCACGTCTTTGTCGAGCGATACGTTACCGCCAAAGCGGACAGAGTGCCGGCCATGCGTCCAAAGCACGGTATCGCGAAGCTCATAGTAGTTGGAGCCAGCGCGAGGGCCCGAGATGGCTTGACCTGCGTTGAAGAATCCACTGACATTGATCGCAGGAAGCGAAGGCGTCCCCTGCACCTGGAAGGCCGAGCCGTACTGTCCAATGGCGATTGCTGGAGTGTTGATGCGTCCGCCGAGATTGCGTGCGTAGCTCACCCATGCCTCATTGACCCAGCTGGGGTTGAAGGTATACGTGTCGCTGAGCACAGCGTTCCACTGACGGAAGGTGTAGTTCTGCTTGGACCAGCCAATGTTTCCGCCGGGGTTGCTCTGGTTGATGCCGCCATTCTCGAAGACCTCACCGCTGAAACGGTGTTTTTCCGAGAAGTTGTGATCGATCTTCAGCAGGTATTCATCCGTGTTGTACTGAAGCCGCAGAATGCCCTGATAGAAGTTGCCGGGCTGGTTGGGCAGAGGGATAAACGGAAGCGTGCCGTTGGGATTGACCAGATTCTGAACCGTCGGATCGAGCAGTCCCTTCGGAATGATGTTGCCAGCGAATGGCTTGCGAGTTGTTGGGTTACAGACGATGAAGTTGCCAGCGCTCTTGTCTGCTGCGCTGAGAGTCTGTGTGCATGAGGTGATGGCACCGCTCTGCGTCGGCAGGCTGGCCGAAAAATCTCCTGCGCGTTGAGCTGTCGTCGGTGTGATGGCTCCGTTAAGAACACCCGAGGTGATTTGCCGCAGACCGCCATAGCTGAAGAAGAAGAAGGTCTTGTCCTTGATGATGGGGCCGCCGATCGTGCCGCCGAACTGATGACGGTGCAATGGCTGGGTCGTTGCCGTATTGGTATTGTTCGTCCAGTCGAGCGCATTAAGGCCGTTCTCGCGCCAGAACTCGAAGGCTGAGCCATGCCACTGGTTGGTGCCGGATTTGGTGATGACGTTGATGACGCCATTGGGGAAGCGGCCGTACTCCGCGCTGTAGTTGTTGGTCTCAACGCGGAACTGGTCGACGGCGTCGGGGTTCGGCTGCACATTGCCGGTATTACGCAGTCCGGTCATGTTGGTGCCGCCATCGAGGTAGTAGCTGGTGGAGCCGGAGTTGGCGATCTGCACGCCACCGTTGATCAGCACAACACGCTGAGGATAGCCGAGCGTGAAGTTCTCTGTGCTGGTCTGTACGCCGGGGACCAGCGAGAGAAGGTCGTACACGTTGCGGTTGACGATGGGCAGGTTCTCGATCTCAACATTTTGCACAGTTGCGCCGACTTCAGAGGTCGTTGTGTTCACCAGCGGCACGGAGGTTGAGACGTCGATCGTCTCTTCAGCTCCACCGACCGTAAGCTGCGCGTTCAGGCTGGCCGACTGGCCCAGATCGAGGACGACGTTCGTCTGCTGGAAAGTCTTGAACCCGGCGGCCGTAATCTTCACGGTATAGTTTCCGACCGGCAGCAGGTTGATGCGGTATTCACCGGAAGCGGAGCTATCGGCGGGAAATGAGATGTTGGTGCCGGTATTGGTGGCAATGATGTGCGCGCCGGGTATCACACCGCCGGTCGAGTCGGTCACAAGGCCCGAGAGTGTGGCAGTGATCTGTTGAGCGTAGCTGCTTGGCAAAAGGATAAACATGCCAAGGGCCAGACAGATCAGGAGATTGCGGAAAGAGTGCTTCACTTTAAATGCCTCCGAAGAAGGTCCCGTTTTCTGTGAGTGCAAGTATTATTTTTCAAATAAAAACACGCTTGTCAGTCTCTCGCCCCGCGAAGACGACTGTCAACAGGTGAAAGTGTGTTTCAATACCTGAATCTTTCCAAATGTGACGAAGTGTAGGAGAAAAGCCTCTGCCTAGAGGCTTTTAGCCGATCAGCGAACGGCCTTCGATATCGAGTGCTACGTGAAACAGGGCGTCGCGGGTTGCCAGTACGGCGCAGCCATCTTCGACAAAAGCCAGTCCGACAAGATTGCTGCCAGAGACAGTCAGTGACGCTTCGCGTGAAGGTGTGATGCGTACGATGCCTCGCTGGCCGTGAAGGCTCGCGGCGACATACAGGTTGCCGGCAACATCGAACGCCATGCCCTGCGCGCGTCCAAGCCCCTGATAAAAGATTGTGGTGTTCCCGTCCCGATCGATGGCGTGAATCGCCTGATTGGAAGAAGTTGTCGGTCCGGTGACGTAAAGCGTTCCTGTATCGTCGAACGCCAGATGATAGGCAGCGATGGAGGGCTCAAGCGTGGCGAAGACGAAGATCTCGCGGTTCGGATTGATCTTGAAGATTGTTCCTGAGCGGTCGCCGACGTACAGATTGCCCTCACGGTCGAACGCGATACCGGTCGCAATGCCCATGCCTTCGGCATACGTCGAGATGGCTCCTTCGGACGAGATGCGATAGACGGTCCCTTCTGCTCGCGAGCTGGCATAAAGATAACCCGCATCGTCGAAGGCGAGCCCGGTAGGATTCATCAGATCGCGCACGAACGGAAGCATCTGGAAGTCGCGTTGAATGCGAAAGATGGATACAGGCGTGGCCTGGCCGCGCGCTCCCGAGAGTGTCGTAAAGACCTGTCCGTTCGCGTCTACTGCAGGATTGGCGACTGGATGCAGGTTTTCTGCCATCGGCACAGCGACGCGAAGTGTCACTGGATTCGACACCTCACCGTTACGGTGCAGAATCAGCTCGCCGGAGATGCTGCCGTCCTGCACGCGAACGCTTGCCCGGCCGGGCCGGCTGAGGCTGACCGGGGCGAAGACATCTCCGATCGTCGCATGGGGCATGCGATTACTGCCGGGGTCAAGGTGCGTGCCGTGCAGCTCGACCTCGCCGCCGGGCATAGCCGCAGGCGGTGAGATGCGCGTAATGTGCGGTGCGTGAGGCGATGTGGTGCTGAAGAGGCTCATTCACTGTTAAGGGTAGACTGCCAGCCGGACCAAAACAAGGTTGTTCGCTGCGCTACAGCAGATGCTGAACGATGTGACCCAGAATCAGCGCAAGGACACCTGCGGCAACATCGTCCATCATGATGCCCGTGCCTTCAGGCAGAGCTTCGAAGCGACGTATGGGCCAGGGTTTGAAGATATCGAAGAGGCGAAAGAGCAGAAGGCCAAGCACAGCATATCCCGGAACGCATGGCAGTCCGATCAGCGCGATCAACTGGCCTGCAGCTTCGTCAATCACCACATGGCCGGGGTCTTCGCGGCCGGACTCTCTTGCGACAATCGTGGCGACAGGGATGCCGATAAGAGTAATCACGACCGCAGCGATCGCTGTGCCCACGGCAAGTGCGGTCGTCGAAGGATGAACGATGTGGCCCGCAACATACCAGAGGATGAGCGCAGCGATAGAGCCGTAAGTTCCGGGGCCAGGTTTAAGCAGACCCGCACCGAAGAAGGTGCCGAGCGTCCATGCCCAAAGCGTTTTTTTCTCTGCAGGCGGGCGAAGCTGAACGTTGGAGTTCGCCACTAGTCTTCGTCGCCACCATCGCTCGGCTTATCGCGCTTCGAGCGCGAAAGCTCTTCCAGCAGATCCGGGTCCTGAATCGGCGTCGAGACCTTGTAATCGCCTGAGGCCCACTTGCCAAGGTCGAGCAGACGGCATCGATCCGAACAGAAAGGGAAGTTTTCGTTCTCGGCGAGGACGACATTACGACAGGTCGGACAGAAAAGTGCTTTAGCCATTGCAATATCGATTGTAAATCTCTGCGTGATCAAGGATAGCTGCAGCTCCATCAGGCAATGGAGCGCAGCAGGCCGCCTTCGGCACGCAGAGCAGCGCCATTGGTCGCGGCAGAGAGTGGGCTGGCAATGTAGGCGACGAGGCTCGCGATCTCCTCGCTTTTGATCAGCCGCTGCAGCAGCGAGCTGGAGCGATGCTTCTCAAAGAACTCCTTCTCTGCCTGCTCAGGCGTCGGGTTCTTTTCCGAAGAGATGTTTTTGAGGAAATCCACGATGCCCTCGGAGCGTGTTGGTCCCGGCAGGATGGTGTTGACCGTAACCGTAGTGCCTTTGGTGAGTTCGGCAAGGCCGCGCGAGATGGCGAGTTGTGAGGATTTGGTGACGCCGTAGTGGATCATCTCAGGCGGCGTCATGATGCCGGACTCCGACGAGATGAAGATGACGCGGCCCCAGTTGCGCTCGAGCATACGCGGAAAGTAGTGGCGCGAGAGGCGGACACCGCTGAGGACGTTGACCTCAAAGAGCCGGAGCCAGTCGGCGTCGGTGATCTCGGCGAAGGGCTTGGGCTCGTAGATGCCGAGGTTGTTGATCAGAATATCGGTGTCGGGGACCTGCTGAATAAGTGAAGCTGCGCCTTCGGCGGTTCCGGGATCGGCGACGACGCCTTTGACGTTGCTGATTCCGGCGAGGGCTTTGTCGAGCTTCTCTTTGCTGCGTCCGGGGACTGTGACCGTGACGCCTTCAGCGGCAAGAGCCTTGGTGATGGCGAGGCCGATGCCTGCGGACCCTCCGGTGACGATTGCTGTTTTGCCTTTGAGCTGCAGGTCCATGTCGTCTCCTGTGTTACCAAATAGGATGCAAGAGGGATTCCGTGGATTCACGCAACAGCGAATGCTCATTTGAGCTTGTACGCAAGGTAGTAGTCCCCTTATCCTTACCCAAGTTTCCTATTAGTTCAACTGAGGACGGTGCCTTGAGTGATACCAAAGATTTTGGAGAAACAGCCAAAGGCCTTGCGCGTAATCCACTAGGGATCATTGCGCTGTTTATAGTGCTTGTATACGGGTTTGCTTGTCTCGTAACCGCCTTTAGTAGTTCCTTTACAGCTGAACAAAAGACCCCTCTGATCTATTTTCTTGTTGGCTTTCCGGTTTTGGTATTGAGTGTTTTTTGTTGGTTAGTGAGCAAGCATAGTGGGAAGCTATTTGCGCCCGAAGACTTTAAAAATGAAGAAAACTATATGAAGATGCAAATGTCAGCGGTTGCTTCGTTGACGCTTGCTTCCGCGAAAAGTCAACCTCCAACGACATCTCTTGAAGTTGAACACTTAGTAGAGATGGTTCAGCATGCCAAGCCAACGGCGACTTCTCCTGCGCCAGATGGGTGGCGCAGGCAGGTTTTGTGGGTGGATGATCGGCCCGACAACAATATTCATGAGAGAAGTGCATTTGAGTCAGTCGGAATAACGTTTACTTTGGCTGAATCGACCAACGAAGCATTACGCATACTTTCTACTCGGAAATTCGCAGCGATAATTTCTGACATGGGTCGACGCGAAGGACCAAGAGAAGGCTACGTTTTACTGGATGCTGTTCGTTCTGGTGGAGATCAAACGCCATTTTTCTTTTATGCAAGTTCCAACGCTCCCCAGCACAAGCGAGAGACCGCTGAGCATGGGGGCCAAGGCTGCACGAACAATCCTCAAGAGCTTTTCCAAAGTGTTACTCGAGCGATTTTGGGCGCAAATTAGTTATTCGATGATTCTCACGACTACGTCGTAGTCGTGGGACTCGGTGATCTCGGCGCGGTAGAAGGTGCCGGGGACGAGTTCTTCGTGTGGGCCGAAGTCGTTGATGAAGACCTTGCCGTCGATCTCGGGGGCGTGCTGGATGGTGCGGCCTTCCCAAAGGAGTTCGGTCTCTTCGGACTCGCCTTCGACGAGGAGGTCGACCTCGCGGCCTACCCATTCTGCCTTTGCCCTTGCGCTGATCTTTTGCTGGAGCTTCATCAGCTTGCGGCGGCGGGCCTGAATGGTGCGCTCGGGGACCTTGAGCGCGGCGTCGAGCTCGAAGGCTTTAGCGCCCTCTTCGTCGGAGTAGGTGAAGACTCCGAGCCAGTCGATCTTCGCTGCCTTGATGAAGGCTTCGAGCTCTTTGTAGTCGTTTTCGGTCTCGCCCGGGAAGCCGACGATGAAGCTGGTGCGGATGACGATGCCAGGAACGATGCGGCGGGCCTTCTCGATGAGGTCGAGGAAGATTTTGGCGTTGCCGCCGCGCTTCATGCGCTTGAGGACGCTGGCGCTGGCGTGCTGCAGAGGTACGTCGAGGTACTTGGCGATGTTGTCGTGCTTCGCCATCGTTTCAAGCAGTCGCGTCGTCACCTTGTTGGGGTAGGTGTAGAGGAAGCGGAGCCACTTGAGGCCGGGCAGCGCGGCGAGCGCTTCGAGCAGCTGGGCGAGGCCGTCGGTGAGGCCGAGGTCTTCGCCGTAGCAGGTGGTGTCCTGGCCGATGAGGGTAATCTCGCGGACGCCCTGCGCGATGAGCTTTTCCGCCTCAGACACGATCGACGACATGCGCCGCGAGCGGAACTTTCCGCGGAGCTGCGGGATGATGCAGAAGCTGCAGGGGTGGTCGCAGCCTTCGGCGATCTTGATATAAGCCGACGCGCGTGGCGTGGCGAGGATGCGCGGCGTCTCGTCGGAGTAGAGATACTCGGGCAGTGCTGCGGTGGCTCCGTCCCAAGAGGCGCGGGAGAAGCGGCCCTGCTGCTCGCGGAGATCGCCTTCGGGGCGTGATGCGATCTCGTGGTGCTCGATCCTGACCTGCGTTGAGTCTTCTTCTGGCCGCGAATGTTGCTGCACGGCGCTGTGAGCGCGGCTGACCAGTCCCTGCGGCAGGATGTTGAAGGGCGAATCCTGCGGCTGCGTCGGCTTGGGTGCGAGCCCTGCGGCGGCGAGGATTGCTTCGAGCTCGCCGGTTCCGACGACGGCATCAACCTCGGGGATATTTTTTTGTATCTCGTCACGGTAACGCTCGACGAGGCAGCCGGCAACGATCAGCTTGCGAGCGCGGCCACCGTTGGCCTGCTTGTGCTGGGCCATCTCGAGGATGGTGTTGACGGACTCTTGTTTCGCCGAGTCGATGAAGCTGCAGGTGTTGACCACGATGATCTCGGCGTCTTCGGCTGCTGGGGTGAGTTGGCCTCCGGCGGAGTGAAGCAGGCCCATCATGACCTCGGAGTCGACGAGGTTTTTGGGGCACCCCAAGGAGACGAAGCCGATTTTGGGCTTTGCAGAGCCAGACGGGGCTTCGGACACACCTGTGGCTTCGGTTTGGACAGGGGGAGTCACAGCCTCCTAGTTTACCAGTTTTTCGATGTATCTGCTGCGCGCCCCACTCCGTTCGAATTTGCGCAAAGTATTCATAAATATTGGCTTATAGGCGCACCCCCGGCGGCGGCATAGCTGAAGTCCTGAAAACGCTGCGAGGAGGTTTGCAAAGTATTCATTCTGCAAAAGAAACAGTCCGGACACAGTGTCCGGACTGTTTCTCTACTCCTTCTATTGTAGCGAATGGAGTGGAATGAATCGGCACTTCGAGACGCATCTCTATGGATGCGGCAAGTTATTTCGATTCTGTCAGTTGGCGTGATATGCGAGCTGATTTGCATTCTCGGAGAGCTTGACAGGGTTTTGTGCGCGAAGCTTCACTGCGTTGCTTCAGGTGGGTTTTCGTCGACGATCTTATAACCCTGAGGAACGGCCAGAAGGCTTGCAGAGGGTTCATGGCGGTCGACCTCGCTGACGGCTACGATCTGTTCGCCGGTGCGGGGATCGTTGTGCTTGATGATCATGTAGATGGAGAGGTCGGGAGAGTACCAGTATTCATCGGTGATGATGACGTCTTTGCCGGTTGTGCTGACCTGTGCAGGGATTGTCCGGGTGCGGCGGATGCCGGTGAGGGTGAGGCCGGCGAGAGGTTGGGTGCCGATCTGCTCCTCTTTCAAGTAAGGATTGGCTAGAGCAGGGCGAGGCACGGCATTCGGCGGAGCCTGCGGCGGCTGGCGGAGCGTAGCTTCGCGGGCAATGTGGGTGTAGGGATTGCAGAAGATGTTGGAGCGGTCATTGGGATCGTAGATGTGGGTTTCGAGGATGCGGGGCTCGCCCTTGAAGCTGGCGGGGACAAGCTGGCGCCGCTCGTTGTAGATGCGGCCAGAAGAAGAGCGGGCGATGTGGTTGATCGTTGTACGGATATTAACGGTGCCGTCGGGGAGAAGCTCGTGCGAGATGATATCGACCTTGGCCGTAAAGGGAGCGTTGGGCACCGGCGTGACAAAGATGCCGGGGATATAGGTCTGAACGCCCGGGTAGACTCGCGCCTGCGCTGGAGGTGGTGGCGCTGGAGTCTGAGCGGAGACCGACGTAGAGGCGAAGAGGCTAAGCAGAGAGATTGCAGCGAGAGACGACGGCAAAGAACGCATCGGAACCTCGTGGCACGGCTGAGGGACAGCGTAACGCAAAAATAATGTTAGCCGGATACTAATTATTCGGAGGCACACGCTGCCGGAGTTTATTACGGCGGCGGGTTTGACTCTGCTGTTGACGGGCAAGGATACTGAAACTCGGATAACTCCGAAAATCTCTGTGTTTGAAGGCTGATACGTGTCGAATATTCTCGAATCGCTCCCTGTTGGGCAGAAGGTTGGAATTGCATTCTCCGGTGGTCTGGATACAAGCGCTGCGCTGCACTGGATGAAGCTGAAGGGGGCATTGCCCTATGCCTATACGGCGAACCTGGGGCAGCCGGACGAAGCGGACTACGAGGCGATTCCACGCAAGGCGCTGGAATATGGCGCGGAGAAGGCGCGGTTGATCGACTGCCGTCCGCAGCTGGTGGCTGAGGGGCTGGCCGCGCTGCAGTCGGGCGCGTTCCACATTACGACGGCGGGTGTGACGTACTTCAATACGACTCCTATCGGCCGTGCGGTCACGGGCACGATGCTGGTGTCGGCGATGAAGGAAGACGACGTCAGCATCTGGGGCGACGGCTCGACCTATAAGGGCAACGATATTGAGCGGTTCTATCGCTATGGCCTGCTGGTGAATCCGGATTTGAAGATTTATAAGCCGTGGCTGGATCCGGTGTTTATCGACGAGCTGGGTGGGCGCAAGGAGATGTCGGAGTTCATGGTGAAGTCCGGCTTCGAGTACAAGATGTCGACGGAGAAGGCATATTCGACGGACTCGAATCTGCTGGGTGCGACGCATGAGGCGAAGGACCTGGAATTTTTGAGCTCGAGCATGAAGATCGTGGTGCCGATTATGGGTGTAGCGTTCTGGCGCGACGATGTCGACGTGAAGCGCGAGCAGGTGACGGTGAGGTTTGTCGAAGGCATGCCGGTTGCGCTGAATGGCGTCGAGTATCCAGACCACGTAGAGATGATGTACGAGGCCAACCGCATTGGCGGACGTCACGGCCTGGGCATGAGCGACCAGATTGAGAATCGCATCATCGAGGCAAAGAGCCGCGGCATCTACGAGTCGCCTGGGCTGGCACTGTTGTATATCGCGTATGAGCGTTTGATCACGGGCATCCACAATGAGGACACGATCGAGCAGTATCGCGAGAACGGTCGCAAGCTCGGCCGGTTGCTCTACCAGGGGCGTTGGTTCGATCCACAGGCGATCATGCTGCGTGAGAGCGCGCAGCGCTGGGTGGCGAAGGCAGTGACAGGCGAGGTAACGCTGGAGTTGCGGCGCGGGAACGATTATTCGATTTTGAATACGGAGTCGCCGAACCTGACGTTCAAGCCGGAGCGGCTGACGATGGAGAAGGGCGAGTCGACCTTCTCGCCGCGGGATCGCATCGGCCAGCTGACGATGCGGAACCTCGATATCACCGACACGCGGGAGAAACTGCTGACGTATGCGAAGGCTGGGTTGATGACGCTGTCGAGTGGAGCGGAGATGCCGAAGCTGAAGGACGGCAAAGAATAAGTCCGGCATGATTACACATAAAGCGGCCTCTCTCAGGAGAGGCCGCTTTTGCATCCGCAAGATGAGTTTTTGGGACAGGCTCAGGCGAGTCTGCGGCGTAGCGCTCCGACAGCTCCCACCAGGCCGGTGCCGAGCAGTAGCAGCGTGGAGGGCTCAGGCGTTGGCGCAACGGTAGAGCCTGTGGCCGAGAAGTTGACTGTGCCGTCCGGGTCCGTGCTGAAGGAGAGCCAGCCCGGTGTTGGATCAAAGCCTGGCTTCAGCGATGCAATCGTACCTGTGCCCACAAAATAGCCGGGTATGCCGAACCAATCCGGAGTAAGAGAAGCGAGCGTGAAGGTGAACTGTGTCGCTCCACTGCTGAAGGTGAATACGGCGCTGTCGGGGACATAGCTTGCGTAGTCGATCGTCGTCGGCGTCACATAGCCGTACAAACCGCCATACAGCAGCGATGGAAACGAACCGGTCAATGCGCTCTGATCGCCGATATGAAGGTCTTTCGTGGCGAAGATCAGCTCAGAGCCTGTGTCCTGAACGGCAGGGCCGACGATCGTGAACTGGCCCGTAATTGGAGTTGCATGGAGCGCCGGTACGATGGCGAACGCCAGAATGACTCCGAGAGAAAGAAGAAGTTTGCGCAAGGTTGTTTCTCCTGCAAATGAACTGGAAAAGCTCTGCTTTGAAAACCCAGCCTTACAATAGAGCCGCATCGCGCAAGTGCCTAGTCTGAAAGCATTTTCCGGGATTATGCAAAGTGTTGCACTGAAATGAGTTCTCTCTTTTTATGAATGAAATAAGTGATTCCTCGCAGTGCCGTGAGGCCCGAAAAGGAGGCTAAATTTGGTGCGATTATCGCCCTTGACTGGTGATGGCCATTCGCAAAAGAGCGCTATGCCATGCGACATAGCGCTCTTTTCTGCAATGCAGAACAACGATGGAAGCTTATGCCAGTCCGTTGCGCGTGATGACTTCTTTGTAGAAGTGAGCGCTTAGTTTCGGCGTGCGCTTTTGAGTCTTGAAGTCGACATAATGAAGACCGAAGCGGTAGTCGTAGCCATCGGCCCACTCGAAGTTATCCATGAACGACCAGCAGAAGTAGCCCTTGACGGGGACGCCTTCGGAGACGCCGCGCTGCAGCTGTGTGAGGTAGTTGCGCAGGTACATCACGCGGTCGGAGTCGTAGACGTGTCCATCGGGGGTGAGGATGTCGGTAGACGAGGCTCCGTTCTCGGTGATGTAGATCTCCTTCACTCCCCAGATCTCCGAGATGAACTTCGGGCCCCAGTAGAGGCCCTGTGGGCCGACATGCAGCCAGGAACTCATCATGTGCGGGTACGAGGCTGGGTCGGGAACGACGGCGTAGCCTCGCGGGTTGGCATCGGCGCGCACCCAGGTGGCGGTGTAGTTGTTGAAGCCGACGAAATCGATGGGCGAGCCGATGGCCTTCATGTCGGCGGCGGTGAATCTGGGGGCGTTCGCGCCGTGGTGTTCGAGATAGGCGTCGGTATATTTGCCTTCGAGCACAACGGTGAGGTAGCCGGCGTTTTCTTCGCGCATGGCTTTGCGGGCGGCGGCGATGTGTTCGGCGTTCTCGATGACGGGAGCACAGGCCTGCGAGTTTTCGGCGAATCCGATCTTGGTGCCGGGCCTGGCGTGGGCGCGGATGGCCTGCACGCCGAGTCCGTGGGCAAGCACGGCGTGGTGGCGCACCTGGTTGACCTTGTCGGGCGTGAGGCGGAGTCCCGGAGCATGGCGCCCTTCGCGGTAGCCGATGTCGACGAAGGAACTCATCTCATTGAGCGTCATGAAGTGCTTGACGCGGTCAGAGAGATGTCCGGCGACGTAGCCCGCATAGTTGGCGAAGGCTTCGGAGGTATCGCGCGACTGCCAGCCGCCTTTGTCTTCGAGCGCCTGCGGGAGGTCCCAGTGGAAGAGCGTGCAGTAGGGCTGAATGTTGTTGGCGAGCAACTCGTCGACGAGGCGGTTATAGAAATCGAGGCCCTTTGGGTTAGGAGTGCCCGTTCCGGTTGGGAAGATGCGTGGCCACGCGACGGAGAAGCGGTAGGTCTGGAGGCCAAGCGCTTTCATGAGCTGGATGTCGCTCTTGTAGCGATGGTAGTGGTCGTTGGCAACGTCGCCTGTGTCGCCGTTGTTGGTCTTACCGGGCGTGTGCGAGAAGGTGTCCCAGATGGATGGGCCGCGTCCGTCTTCGTTGACAGCGCCTTCGACCTGATACGAGGCCGTAGCCGATCCCCACAGAAAGCCTTTAGGAAAAGGATGCGGTGTCGGCGCGGAGCCTGCGCCGGACGGTGCCGCGAAGGCGGGAAGAACAGTTGGAGCAAGTGCCGCGGAGCCGAAAAGTTTGGCGAATGTTCGTCGAGACAAACGATTGTTCAAAGGTTTTTCCTGCCTTCCTTTTGTTGTCAGGGAAGTGTAGCTGCTTCTGGCTGTAGGTGCCAATGAATTTTGGCGAACAAAAATGAGTTAAGGAAGTCTGGCTGCCTCTTGAATCGGGTCCCAATGGTCCTTGCCACGGAGAAAGTTCTGCGGCAGAAACTGGTTAGCCTGCTCGGCGGTGAGCGGATGCGACCACGGCACGCGATGGAGAACGTTGGCGCCGGGGCCTTTGTTGCCGAATTCGGCATAGTAGGCAGTCTTTTCGTTTGCGGGATTGTTCCAATTATTCCAGCCAGCGGGGTCCAGGTCGGCAGGGAGCTCGGTATGGATAGAGACGACCCGCGAGTAGGGACGCCACGGACGGCCGAGGGCTGTGGTGGTTCGTGCAGCATTGCCGCCGGTGTGATCGATGCTGCTGGTGACGTTGCTGTTGATGATGACGTAACCCGTGGACTGATCGGCGGAGGTGCGCGACTGTGCGGTAAGGTAGCCGGGGCCGTTGGCGTGCAGCTCGGAACGATCGAAGACAGCGGCGGCGTTGCCGAAGATGAAGTCCACGCCGCCCTCGATGTAGGAATCGATGTAGTACTGACGGCCGTAATCGGCGAAAAGCGTGTCCTGATGGCCGAGGAAGCGGCAATGCTTGAAGATGGCGCGGTCGGAGCGGACGGCAATCGCGACGGCCTGGCCGGTGTTTCCGGCGGAGTTCTCGAAGGTGAGGTTGTCGGCTTCGAAGCCATCCCCGTTTACCTCAACGGTCTGGGTAAAGAAGGTCCCGCCTGCCTGCCTGGCGTTCAGCGAGTTCGTGATGACGACATCTTCAGGAGATTTGCCTTTGCCGATGAGAGTGATGTTGGGATGGTTCTGCGTGACGATCACGCGCTCGTGATAGATGCCGGGCTCGATCTCGATATAGACGCGTGCGGGGCTGCCATCTTTTCCGAGCGATCCAGCGGCGGGCCAGGGGTGATGGTCCAGCGCATTCTGGATCGTAGGAAAAACGGTGCGATTTTCGTTGCCGGGATCGGCGTGTGGCGCTGCGGGATCGACGCGAACGTGGATGTCCTGCGCGTAAGCAATTATGGAGGCTGCTAGGAAAATTGGCAGGACCACTTTCATGGCAGCAAGAGTACCACGGCAGCGACAAACCTCTGGCCGTGGGCTGCTAACGGTTTTTACGAATCCGGATCGATGCCCATCATGCGAACGATGGCAAGAGCATTGGAGGTGGGATTGACGCCGGGTTTGAGAAGAAAGTCGAAGGCGAGAGGATCGTTGGGTTCGGGGCTGGCCATGTGCACATTGATGCCGTGCGTCTGAGGAGTAGCCAGGCCGGTGAGCGCAAGGTCGTGGGTGGAGAGTGCTCCAATGGCGTGATTGTGCAGGAGATCGCGAAGAACGGCACCGGCGGCAATGGCCCGGTCGTGCGAGTTGGTTCCGCTGAAGAGCTCGTCGATAAGAAAGAGCGTAGGGGATTGTTTGCTGGCTGTGAGGATGGCGCTGAGGCGCTCAACCTCAGCAAGGAACTTGGATTTCCCATCGGCAAGGGAGTCGGTGAGTGCGAGCGAGGCACCGATGGTGAAGAAGGTGAGGTGCAGCGAGCTGGCGCGGACGGGAGCACCAGCGTAGGCGAGCACGGCATTGAGTCCGATAGAACGCAGCAGGGTTGATTTGCCGGCCATGTTAGAGCCACTGATGAGATAGAAGCGTGTGGAGGTATCGAGTGCAATGTCGTTGCGAACGCAGGTGGCGACAGAGATCAGCGGATGGCCGAGCGCCGAGGCGTAAAAGACGGCGGGCTTGTCGAGTGGAGAAAATGTGGGGTACACATCTCGAGGATGCTCGAAGGCATAGTTGGCGATGGCGCAGAGAGCCTCGAAGCTCGCCCAGGCTTGCAACCACTGCGGCATGGCAGCGGCATAAGTGGCTTCCAGTTCGCGATGTTGATGGCGGCGTGCGTGCCGGTCGAGAACAGGATGGAAAGGACAACAGCGTATTCCTTCTTGAGTTGCTCGACGATGACAAACTGGCTCTGAATGCGGCGAAGTGCAGGCAGGGCAGGCATGGGCTCGCGAAGAATCTGCTGCAGGTGTTGCAGGTGTGTCGTATTGAATTGCTGCTTCAGGAAGAGATCGACGCCGTCATGGAAGAGCTGCATCTGCGAGGAGACGCGGGAGGCGTTGAGGATAGGTAGAACTTTGCTTCTTACTGAGAGGAAGATAAGTCCCTGAAGAGCGAAACACGCTGCAAGCACCGGAAAGATACTGGGCCAGGAAAGAAAGTGAAAGATCCCGCAGAAAAGGAGTGAGAGGACAGCGATGGAGATAAGAACGAGCGCGGGAGTGATGGCTGGATTAAAGCGCGGTGGTGGGGAGGCGAGCCAGGAATCGAACGCGGAGGCGGGAGCGTCCTGAAAGCGAGACGGACCGAGAAGCGCGAGTTGCTCGCGAAGCGCGGGGAGCGGCGCCAGCTCCTGCACACATTGCTGGCGTTCCAGAACTTCAGTGGGAGTGATGGGGTCGAGAAGAAGATGAGCTAACCCGCGGCGGCCTATGCCGGTGCGGGTAGTGGCGAGCAGGCCGAAGAGAGAACTAGAGCCCAGAACGTTAAGATCGTGATCGTAGAGATGCGCTGGCGAATGGAACTCCTCGCCGGTATGACCCGATTGAGGATTGGTTCCATCGACGCGCGCAATGCCGATGTCGTAGAAAACCTGCAAACGGTGGATACGAAGCAGCTCATTCTGCCGGCCGATGTACGCAGGAAGAGAGACCGCGAAGGCAACGGCCGGAATGGAGACAATCCATGGCGAGGTGGAATGCGAGCCGAGGCCCAGGAAGAGAAAGAGCGCGGCGCAGCCAACGAGAAAGATGCGATGCTGCTGACGGCCCGTAATGACGTGCTGTTGTTCCACCTCAAGTGCGGCGAGGCGCTCACGGTAGTAGGTTTGGACTGCTTCGTTCTCCGCAGGCGCCAGCATAGATGCACTGTCAAGGGTAGCAGGCTGTGGATGCGTCGAAGGGCGCGAGGATGGTAGACTAGATCGTGTGCCGGGTCCTACGCGACGTAATCCCGCCAACCCCGCCAGGTCCGGAAGGAAGCAACGGTAACGGGTCATTACGGGCGCAGTGGGTCGCCCGGTACATTTTTAATTTTGGCGTCCTTTATGTGCCATCGCGGGTTCCTCCCACCACTCTCCACCGGACAAGATGATTGAGAATGACAAGGTGCGGCGCATGCTGCATGGCAGAGCTGTGTGCCGGGAACGTGACAGAGTTGTTATTCTCGGTAAGAATGGTTGGCGTTGTGAATGGCTATTCATTTTCGTGCGAAGCATTAGGTTGAGGTGAGCGTTTGAGTCTTACATTGAAGCCGCGGACACAGGTGCGGGCAAAGATTTCTTCGGTTGGAACCTATGTTCCTCCGCGTCTGTTAACGAACGCCGATCTGGAAAAGATGGTGGAGACGAACGATCAGTGGATCGTGGAGCGGACGGGAATTCGCGAGCGTCACCTTGTCGATAAGGGCGTAGCCACCAGCGATCTGGCCGTTGCGGCGGCGAAGCGCTGCCTGGAGCAGCGCGGCATTCCGGCAACCGAGGTGGAGGTCATCATCGTCGCCACCGTCACGCCCGACATGATGTTTCCGGCGACGGCCTGCCTGGTGCAGAACAAGCTGGGCGTTCCCGGTGCGTGGGGATTCGACCTCTCGGCGGCTTGCTCAGGCTTTCCGTATGCGTTGCAGGTGGGCGCGAAGTTGGTGGAGAGCGGTGTGCATAAGAAGGTGTTGGTGATTGGAGCCGACGTGATGAGCTCGATCATCGACTACACGGATCGAGCGACGTGCGTGATCTTTGGCGACGGCGCGGGTGCTGTGTTGCTGGAGCCGTGCGCAGAGGGCGAGATCGGCCTGGTCGACTTCTGGCATGAGATCGATGGCTCCGGCGGCGTCTCGCTGAACATGCCGGGCGGAGGAAGCCTGAATCCAACGACGGAAGAGACCGTGGCGAAGAAGATGCACTATGTCCATCAGGACGGTCAGGCGGTCTACAAGTTCGCCGTACGCAAGATGGCCGAGGCTTCGGAGATAATCCTCAAGCGCAATGGCGTAGAGGGCAACGAGCTGGGCTGCTTCATTCCCCACCAGGCGAACAAGCGCATCATTCTTTCGACGGCAGAACGGCTTGGGATGCCGGAGGATCGCGTGGTCATCAATATCGATCGCTTTGGCAATACGACCGCAGGAACCATCCCGCTGGCGATGCAGACGGCCATCGACGACGGGCGGCTGAAGAAGGGCGATCTGGTGTTGCTGGCCAGCGTTGGTGCTGGTTTTACCGTGGGTGCCACGCTGCTGCGCTGGGAGTTCTAAAGGAGATTGCGGGCATGGATAGGATTTAGGGACAGGCCTTCAGGGCCTGTCCCTAAATTTTTATTGGAACTTCTTCGTCGTGATTTGCGTTCTTATATCTAAAAGATATATATCTTTAAGTCATGAAAACGAAAAAGGCCGATCAGGGAACGACATCGAATGCGCTGCTGGGGCTTTTGACTCTGTGCCCTATGTCGGGCTATGACATGCGAGCCTTGATTGATCGGTCGATCGGGCACTTCTGGAGCGAGAGTTACGGACAGATTTACCCATCGCTTAAGCGGATGGCAGCCGCGGGGCTGGTCGAGAAGAAGACCGAGCGCACGAAGGGGAAGCCCGACAGAAATGTCTTCTCGTTGACGCCGGCAGGCAAGGAGAGGCTGAAGGCATGGCTGCGTGAACCGATCACGCAGGTGGAGACGTCACGCAGCGAGCTGCTGCTGAAGCTTTTCTTTGGTAGCCACGTATCGGCCGAGGTGAACCGGCAGCATGTCGAAAGCTTTATCGCGACACATCAGGCGACGCTAAAACATTTTGCGGCTATAGAAAAACAGCTCCGGCGCGAGGAGGCCAACGATCCGCAGCTGCCGTACTGGCTGATGACATTGAGCTTTGGGAGACATCGCAGCGAGGCACTGGTGCGATGGGGCAGGGAGACGTTGAAGAAACTGGACGAGCTGGAGAGCAGGAAGAAATCGAAGAAGGTGTAGGAGGAAACAATGTCGGCACATGCGCATGATCCGTTGTGGGTAAAGCTGTTTCTGACCATTCATATTGCAGCGGGAGCCATGTCGTTCCTGCTGGCTCCTATAGCCCTGGCGACGGCCAAGGGAGGCAAGCAGCATAAACGCTGGGGCATGGTGTACCTGTGGTCGATGGGAGCCGTTGCGTTCACCGCCGTTCCTATGGCGTTCTTCTTCCCGGTGCGGTTTCTGGCGCTCGTCTCGGTCTTCAGCTTCTACTTCGCATTTTCAGGCTATCGCGTATTGCGGTTGAAGGATCTGGCCCGCGACGGTAGTGCCGGGCCCATCGATTGGATCGCCGCGGTGATTACTTTTGCGACGAGCACGCTGCTGGCGTGGTTAAGCTGGTTCCGGCCCGCCACGATGGAGGTGATTCCAATCGTCGGTGTGGTCTTTGGATTGATCGGAATGCGTGTCTCGGCTCAGCAGATAATCTCATTCGTGCGCAAGCCGAAGGAGAAGATGTTCTGGTGGTACACGCATCTGGGGAACTTTATCGGCAGCTACATTGCGGCGTGGTCGGCGTTCAGCGTGGTGACGCTATCGCGAGTCCTGGGAAACCAATGGTATGTATGGCTGTGGCCAGTGATGATCGGCATTCCTGCGATCATCATCACGACGGCTTACTATAAACGGAAATTCGCGCCGCGTCCGAAAAGCCCTGCGGTAGCGTAGGGCTTACACCACCGATTTGGTGGGAGGTACGAAGCTCTGTGGTGAGACACTCTTCGACGCCTTGTACAGCTTCCACACAGCGAAGCCACAGCTTAAGCCGATCGCTGTCCAGAGGACGACGAGGATCGGTGTAGAGTACTTGGCCGAAAGGTGGTTCCACCCTCGCAAAATGTGACGCCCATAATGCAGGCCGAGGAGGACATCGATGGCATAGCGTGCCGTCCTGCTGGTGATGAAGGCGATAAGGAACTTCTTCCGCGGCAGCTTCAATGCTCCTGCAGCCAGCACAAACGGCGTGAGCGGAACCGGCGGCGGCAGAAGCGCCGGAAGCGCAATGGAGAGGATGGCGTGGCGCTCCATCCACTCGCATACAAGGTTGAAGATGCGTGGCGGAACGCGGCGCTCCAGCAATGCCATACCGCCGGAGCGGCCGACGCGATAGCTGACCAAACCGCCGATGGCTCCCCCTACCGATGCGATCGCAACAAGCAGGAAGGGGTTGGTATGCCGCGCGGCCATCAGGATGAGCATGATGTCGGTGAGCCCTGGGATCGGCAGAGGCACGAACGACGAGTCGACCAGTGCGACGAAGAAGAGCCCGAAGAGTCCGAAGCTGAAGAGGAAGTGCAGCAGCGGCGAGCGCGGATAGCGCGGAGCAACAATCTCAATCGCGGTACCTGCGGTATCGGCTCCCAGTGAGGTGACGGTCGAGATCATACCGGTTATGACGCACGAAACGCCGATGAAGTCGCGGTGCGGGGTACGAAAAATGCAGGCGGGTATTGAATTTACACAAAATGCAATGAGGGCAGAGACGGAAGGATGCCCTCGCCAGCCGCATATTCACGAAAGACCTCAATGGTGCGGATGCATTCCGGCGTCAGCGTGTAGTGAATGTTGGCGGTGAGGTAGTGGTGAATCGTCTCAGCCGGCAACGCGATACGCGGTACCCATTCGGCGACCAGGTCGTCGGTATGGGCAAGTCCGTGGTCGCGGGAACGGATGAGGTCGTCGATCAATGTAGAAGCGGTAACGTGACTCTGCGCGAGCGACTCTGGACGAACAGCCCAGACGGCGGCCACCCAGGGCAGGCCGGTCCGTGTGCGCCACTCGTTGGCAAGGTCAAACCACTGGCATGGCCCTACAGCGGCCTCAATCTGGCTGCGCGACTCAAGAGCCAGCAGCGCAGGATCGCCGATCAGCAGTGCCGCATCGGCATTGCGAAGCATCGTAACCGGGTCGGCAGGTTGCGTGAGGAACGCGGGCGATGTCCGGAGAAATCTGCGGAAGAGGATCTCGGCATACGCACGTGAGCTTCGCGAGGCATTGTCCGCTGCGACGGTGCGCACCTGCTCCAGTGTGAGCGGGGCTTTCACGATGAGCTGAATGGAGCGGACATGGCCGAGCGATGCAATCGTGCAACCGGGCACGATGGCCAGCGAAGGCGTAAGCGATGCAATGGGGATAAGGCCAAGATCGGCGCGGCCCGCAAGCAGCTCATCGGCACAAAGCGAGGGCAGGGTGTAGTGAAGCTGATAGCGTTCCGCGAGCTTCGCCGCCAGAGGAGGATGCTCGAAGTCCCACATAAGCGGCGCAGGATTCAAAAAGTTGATCGCCGCAACGTGGACGGGATGTGAGAAGGTGCGCAAAGATCTAGTGTAGAAGATGACGGGAAGAGGGCAAGATGAAGCGGGCGATCATCGGCTTCGAAAAGGACGAGCAGAACCACTGGGTCGCCCGCCTGGCGTGTGGGCATGGCCAGCATGTGCGCCACGATCCTCCGTGGACGGTGCGTGAGTGGGTGACGACGGAGCAGGGGCGTGCTTCGCGTCTCGGCGTGGAACTTGATTGCAAGCGTTGCGATGAAGAAGCTGCTGCAGACGCGGATTCGTGATGGATATTTTGTCTCTGATCGGCGATAGTGGTGGGCTATGGATCGCAGACGATTTCTTTCTGGTACGACCGCAGCGGCAGCGTTTGCTCTCGGTGCAGGCGAGACGGCCTCGCAGAGTGCCTTCGCACAAACTTCTTCGCAAGGCGAAGCCGCATCGAAGCGCGTGCTGCTGAAGCTGGGCTGTCAGTCCCACCCGACAACGGACGCACACCTGAAGTATCTGGTGCGGTATGGCGTAAAGCATATCTGCGGCTATCCGGAGACCGCCGAGGGACGTATCTACTCGACTGTCGATGAGTTGAGCCGGATGCGCGAGCTGGCCGAGAAGAACGGCGTGACCGTGATGTGCGTAGGACCACCGGCGCTGGAGTCGACCTACATCGACAACGAAAAGCATCCCGCCATCATGCTGGCGCAGAGTCCCGAGCGCGACCGCGACATCGAGCAGTTCCAGACGCTGATCCGCAACTGCGCGCGCGTTGGTCTGCCTTCGATCAAATACAACATGAGCATCCTCGGTGTGCTGCGAACGGGCCGCGTACCAGGCCGCGGGGACGCGACCTACAGCCAGTGGAAGCTGAAGGACGCGCATCCGAAGACTCCACTGACGAAGGCCGGTCACGTCGACGCAGACGCTTTTTGGGAGAGAATCACCTACTTCCTCGACCGTGTCATTCCCGTTGCGAACGAGTACAAGATTCGCATGGCCTGCCATCCGCACGATCCAGGCGTTCCGCCGGAGGGCTATCAGGGCGTCGATCGCGTGCTCGGCACGGTGGACGGGCTGAAACGATTCATCTCCATCCGCGAAAGCGAATACCACGGGCTGAACTTCTGCCAGGGAACCGTCTCGGAGATGCTCGCCGATCCCGGCAAGGAGATTTATGACGTGATCCGGTACTTCGGTACGCGGAAGAAGATTTTCAACGTGCACTTCCGCAACATCCGCGGGCATCGGGATGACTTTGTCGAGGTCTATCCGGATGAGGGCGATGTCGATATGTGGAAGGCGGTTCAGGTCTATAAGGAGGTTGGCTATCCTTATATGCTGATGCCAGACCACGTCCCGCAGGCACCCAATGATCCAGAGGGACTGCAATCGTTCGCCTTCTGTTATGGATATATTCGCGGGTTGATCCAGGTGGCGCGGTCGCAGACTTAGAGAAGATGGCGGAGGAGTTTGGATGGAGTTGGGCCAGCAGAGCAGTACGGCTACGGTGGGGCAAAGTGAGACGGCAAAGTTAGCGTGGCTGGGGTTGATCCTGACCCCAGGCATTGGAGCGACTCGGGCGTGGAAAGTGATGCAGCGCCTCGCCGAGCCGGAGCGTCTGTTCGAGGCCTCGCTGACCGACCTTGAAGGTCTGGGAATGCCTGCCCACTCCGCGCAGTTCATCTTCGACCGCAAGGCGCGCGCGGCTGCCGAGAGCGAGTGGCAACGTGTCGCCGAGGCCGGCGGCAGCATCCTGACGCCGAACGACGACGCATACCCCGAGCGTCTGAAAGAGATCTACGATCCGCCTGCCGTATTGTGGATTCGCGGCAACGTGGCATCGCTCTCGCGTCCCGGCATCGCCGTCGTGGGCACGCGGCATCCGTCAACCTACGGTGCGGGCATGGCCGAGATGCTGTCGCGCGATCTGGCGGCGCGCAGGCTGACGATCTTCAGTGGCATGGCCCGCGGCGTCGATACCGCCGCACACAAGGGAGCACTGGCAGCGAAGGGAAATACTGTCGCCGTCTGGGGCACAGGGATCGACGTCATCTACCCGAAGGAGAACAAACGGCTGGCCGAGCAGATCGTCGAAAGCGGTGGCGCCATCGTCAGCGAGTACCCACTGGGCACCTTTCCCGCGCCGCAGAACTTTCCCGTGCGCAATCGCATCCTCAGCGGCCTCAGCATCGGCGTGCTCGTCATCGAAGCAGCGGAACACAGCGGCACACGCATCACCGCACGGCTGGCGATGGAGCAGAACCGCGACGTCTACGCGCTTCCCGGCAACGTGACGAACAAGAATGCCTGGGGGCCGAACACACTCATCAAGCAAGGAGCCAGGCTCACGGCCACCTGGGAGGACGTCTGGGAGGACCTGCCCACCTCCGCGCGTCTGCAACTGGAAGAGGAGCTGGGAGTTACGGGCGCCGATGAATCGAATTCACAAAATGCTGCATCCTTATTTAACGCAATCGAGCTCTCCGGGCAGGAACGGGTCGTTTTGGAACGGCTACGACCGGACGAAGCGACGCAACTGGATGAGTTGATCGAGGGGCTGGAAGGAGAGCTTGGATCGGCGGAGATCTTCACGGCGCTGTTTGAACTGGAGCTGGCAGGACGGGTGAAGCAGCTTCCCGGAAAAAATTACGTCCGGACACTTTGAGACGTATCGGCGGTATGGATGGCAGCCGGTGGAAAAATACTCGCTCGAGAAGTCTAAGTGCCGTCTGTCCTTTGACTTGGCATAAGGACAGAGGTCGTACGATGTGGCGTGTTAACTAATTAATAGTGGTAACGTTTTCGCACTCGGTTCGTCAGTTGCACAACGTGAAGAGATGACGTACCCGACGAAACCGTGTTAGGTTCGCAAGGGAATCGTCAGAACATGAGAAAGAATGGAACGTTTCGTCTGCGCGAATCGTTCTTTGTTGGAAGTGAAGGGACCCGATGGCTAAGTCACTTGTGATCGTGGAGTCGCCCGCGAAGGCGAAGACGATCGGAAAATATCTCGGCAGCGACTACACGGTGGAGGCCTCAATCGGCCACATCATGGACCTGCCCAAAAACGACATCGGCGTAGAGCTGAAGCCTCGCACGTTTCAGCCGACGCTGATCGTCTCTCCTGGTAAGGAGAAGGTCGTCGACCGCCTGAAGAAGCTGGCGGCGAAGGCCGATGCTGTTTATCTGGCGCCTGACCCGGACCGCGAAGGCGAGGCTATCGCCGCGCATCTCTCCATGCAGCTCCTTCCTGTCGTTAAGGACAAATCGAAGGTGCGCCGCGTCACTTTTAATGAGATTACGAAGAAGGCGGTGAATGCGGCCTTCCTGCATGCTCGCGACGTCGATGAGAATCTGGTCGATGCGCAGCAGACACGCCGTGTGCTCGACCGTCTGGTGGGCTACCAGATATCGCCGTTGTTGTGGGACAAGGTGCGCCGCGGACTCAGTGCCGGTCGCGTCCAGACCGTTGCACTGCGCCTGATCGTCGAGCGCGAGCAGGAGATCAACGACTTCAAGCCGGTTGAGTACTGGACCATTGATGCCGATCTTCTGCCCGGCGGAGGCAAACAGGGATTCACCGCGCGCTTTGTCGGTGTCAACGGCGTTCCATCGCGTGTAGCCAATGGAACAGGCGAGGACGGCAAAGAGCAGTTCATCGCCAACGCTTTACCCGATGGTGAAGCCGTCGAAGAAGTCGTCAGCGAGCTGAACAAAGCAACATGGCGTGTACGCTCGGTTGAGAAGAAAGAGCGCCGCAATAATCCGAAGGCTCCTTATACAACCAGCAAGCTGCAGCAGGACGCTGCGGGCCGTCTCGGCTTCAACGTGCGCCGTACGATGGGCGTGGCTCAGCGTCTATATGAAGGTGTCGAGATCGGTGCCGAAGGCACGGTCGGACTCATCACCTACATGCGTACCGACTCCACCCGCGTCAGCCCCGATGCGATTGCCGAGGCGCGCGAGTACATCGGCAAGCTCGGCAGCGCCTATCTTCCGGCAAAGCCGAATGAATATGCCGGCAAGAAGCAGGTGCAGGCTCAGGACGCGCACGAAGCGATTCGTCCCACGTCGGTCAAGTTCACACCCGACTCGATCCGCAAGTATCTTTCGGACGAGCAGTACCGGCTGTACAAGCTGATCTGGCAGCGCTTCGTCTCCAGTCAGATGACGCCTGCGATCTTCGATCAGACGACGGTCGACATCGAGGCGAAGGCGAAACTGACCTATGACTTCCGCGTGAGCGGCAGCGTGCTCAAGTTTGAAGGCCACCTGAAATTCGAAGAGGAAGAGAAGCGCGCCCGTGCTGCTGCGAAAGAAAAGGCAGCGCGCGAAGAAGCGAAGCTCGCTCCGCAGACTGGTGTCGATGCCGAGAACGACGACGATGCCGAAGGCGAGAGCAGGCTGCCTGAGCTCGCAGCAGGCGAAGCCCTCAAGCTCGAAAAGCTCGATACGCAGCAGAAGTTCACCCAGCCGCCTCCACGTTACAACGAGGCCAGCCTGGTGAAAACGCTCGAAGAGAAGGGAATTGGACGTCCTTCGACCTACGCGTCGATCATCAACACCATCCAGGACCGCGACTACGTCAAGAAGATTGCGGGCCGCTTTGTGCCGACGGAGATTGGCATCGTCGTCACGAAGCTGCTGGTGAAAAACTTCCCCTACATCTTCGACACGCAGTACACGGCCACGCTCGAAGGCGAGCTCGACGCCGTGGAAGATGGACAGGAGCGCTGGACTGATCTGCTGAACGGCTTCTACGACCATTTTGAGAAAGAGCTCAAGGTCGCCGAGAAGCACATGGAAGACATCAAGCGGATGGAAGAGCCGACGAAGGAAGTCTGCGACAAGTGCGGAAGCCCGCTGATTCTGAAATGGGGCAAGTTCGGCAGCTTCTATTCCTGTTCGAACTTCTCCAAGACCAAGCCGATGACCGTCGCTGGCGGACGCTGGAAGAAGGATCAGAAGGCCATCCTGAAGAAGATCACCTCTGCGTTCACCTTCCCCATGACCGTGAAGGCGCTGACCGGCGACGTAACCGACTTCACCGCCGAGGCCGCCGACGCCAAGGCTCTCACGGCCGCGATCGAAGAGGCGCAGCAGAAGGGCAAGAAGGTCACCGTCGAAACCTTCAGCTGCGACTTCACCAAGGAGAACTTCGCCGCCAAGCCTGACCTGAGCGCTCCCGGAGCCGATGATGCTCCTGAAGAAGAAGCCTGCGACAACTGCGGTCGCACGATGGTGCTGCGTAACGGGCCATGGGGTCCGTTCATGGCCTGTCCCGGCTACAACGAAGACCCGCCGTGCAAGACCATCCGCAAGCTCAACCAGAAGGTGCAGCAGAAGCCGCCGGTGCAGCTTGAGGAAGCATGCCCCAAGTGCGGCAAGCCGCTCTTGCTGCGCAACGGCCAGTACGGCGAGTTCATCAGCTGCAGCGGCTATCCCAAGTGCAAGTACATCAAGCAGGAGCTGCTCGAGGCCAAGTGCCCGAAGGATGGTGGCGATATCGCCGTCCGCAAAACCAAGCGCGGAGACACGTTCTACGGCTGCGTCAACTATCCGAAGTGTGACTTCGCTTCGAATCAGAAACTGATCGACGAGACCTGCCCCAAGTGCGAGAGCGCATATCTGCTTGAAGTGGTCAACGACAAGGGCACTTTCTGGGTCTGCCCTAACAACCACGAGGACCTGCCGAAGAAGCGGAAGAAGAAGGGCGAAGTGGAGGCCGCGCCGACGACTCCTCCATGCACGTATAAGAAGAAGGTGGCGGGGCCGGCTCCCAAAACAACCGAGCCGCTCACCCGCCCGGACCCTGAAAAGACTCGGCCCGTGGTCGAGAGCGTAGCCTGAAGGAGAGCGAGTGGCAACAGCAGCAGATGGTGAACTGATCCTGAAACTTTATGAGATGCGGCGCGAAGCAGAGATGCGGAAAGCCCGCCGCTTTATGATCTTCGACTTTCAACCCAAAACGCTTGAAGAGCTGCGCGCCGTCTCGCGCGATCTCGACTCGCCGCACAACCCGGCCTGGCGTCAGGTCACCAGCTATTGGGAGATGGCCCACGCGCTCGTCCTTCGTGGCGCGCTCGATGCCGACCTCTTCCTCGATACCAATGGCGAAGGCATCCTCATCTATGCCAAGTTCCACCACTTCCACGTGGAGACAGAAAAGCAGTCCGGCAACCCTTTTATGCGCAATACGGCTGCGCTGATCGCCAAGTACCCCACTGCTCAAAAGCTGCACGACGGCTTCCTGAAGTCTCTGGGACTGGCCTAAGCGCAAAACTGTCCAGCATCGAAGACCGCTGCCTTCAGGGCGGCGGTTTTCTATTTTGCTGCAATTCTGTTACAACTAGAAAGGAGTGTTTGCGGGCAGAAGCTCGCCCCTGCGTGTCTTGGATCTGGTTTGGGGTCTGGTGTTACTTGCTGTAATTTACTGAAAAGATTGGGTTTTATTTATGGCGAAAGCAGTTTGGAATGGTCAGACCCTGGCCGAAAGCGAAACGTACGAGACCGTTGAAGGCAACATTTACTTTCCCGACGAGACCGTAAAGCGGGAGTTCCTCCGTCCCAGCTCCACCACCTCAAGCTGCCCCTGGAAGGGCCAGGCCCGCTACTACACCATCGTCGTCGATGGACAGGAGAACCAGGATGCCGCCTGGTACTATCCCGACCCCAAGCCTGCGGCGCGTAACGTCAAGCACCACATCGCCTTCTGGCGCGGCGTCGAAGTCACCAAGTAGCTGTTGGCGTTTTTAGTCTTTCTTCAGCTCGACCACCATCACCACCACCTGGCTGCCGCCCACGTTGACGTCCTTATGCATCGTGTTGGGTGCATTCTTCGGTAGCCAGTAGGCCTTGCCTGCCTCCCACACGTGGTGCTCCGTGGAGCCGTCCTGTTCCACCACATCGATCTTCCCTCCCTTCAGCGGAATAATCACCCGGCCATGATCGTGGTGATGCAAGGGCAGCGGCGTGCCGGTAGCGATCACCGATCGCCATACTTTTACATCCTCGTTTTCAAACTGCGGGAATCGTTGGCTAAGGTTCTGCTGGGCGATCACAACTCCCAGCGCTGCGACAGGCAAACCAATCCCTAGTGCTGCACACCATCGGCGCATCGTCGAATCCCCTTTTCTTCATGTCGTATGCGAAGTGGGAAAATAATAACCGGGAGAAAAGGATGACGGAACAGGAAATTGAAATTGCCCAGGACGAGCTGACACTGGATCCCGGCACGCCGGCCGAATGGGAGCGCATGCGCGAGCTTGCTCATGTCATGGTCGATGGCGTTTTTGACCATCTCGAAGGTCGCCGCGAGCAGCCCGTATGGCAGAGCCCGCCAGATACGGTTCGCCGCCTCATTGCCGGCGAAGCCGTACCGCGCACGCCCCAGGCCGCCGAGCACGTCTACCAGAGCTTCCTTACCAACGTGCTGCCCTATGCCACCGGCAACACGCATCCGCGTTACTGGGGATGGGTCAAGGGCGGGGGCACTGCCGTTGGCATAATGGCCGAGATGCTCGCCGCCGCGATGAATCCGAATGTCGGGGGCATGGACGACACCGCCACGCTGGTCGAAAAACAGGTCGTCCGCTGGATGGCCGAGCTCATGGACATGCCCGCGACCACCAGCGGTTTGCTGATGAGCGGTGGCACCATGGCCAATCTCGTCGGTCTCAACGTGGGTCGATATGCCAAGGCAGGATTCGACGTACGCGCCGAAGGCATGCGCGGAGGCAGCCCCGTGCGCGTTTACTGTTCCTCCGAAACGCATAGCTGGCTGAAGAAGTCCGTGGAGCTGATGGGGATGGGCCGCGCCTGCCTGCACGCTGTGGGTGTCGATGCCGGATATCGCATACGGATCGATGAGCTGAAGGCTGCAATCGCAGCAGACCAGGCTCAGGGAATCAAACCTCTCTGCGTCGTCGCCAGCGCAGGCACCGTCAATACAGGAGCCATCGACGATCTGTCGGCTATTGCCGATCTCTGCGCCGAGCAGGACATCTGGTTTCACGTCGATGGAGCCATCGGCGCTCCGGCATACTGGTCAACAAAGTTACAGCCTCGTGTGCGTGGTATCGAGCGCGCCGATTCCATCGCCTTCGATCTCCACAAATGGGGCTACATGCCGTACGACATCGGCTGCGTGCTGGTGCGCGATGCCGAGCTGCACAAAGCCGCCTTCGCTTCGACAGCCAGCTATCTCACGACGATGGATCGTGGGCCAGCCGCAGGCGGCTTCTACTTCGCCGATCGCAATATCGAGCTCTCCCGCGGCTTCCGCGCTCTCAAAGCCTGGATGAGCCTGAAGACCTATGGCGTCGATGCCATCACGGCGCTGATCGAGCAGAACGTCGAGCAGACGCGCTATCTGGTGCGCCTCATCGAAGCATCTCCGGTTCTGGAGATGGCTGCCGAAGCTCCGCTCAATATCGTCTGTTTCGTCTACCGCGATGCGACCGATGCACAGAACAAGGAGATTCTGATGCGGCTGCAGGAGAGCGGCCTCGCCGTTCCATCCAGCACGGTCGTAGGTGGCCGGTTCGCCATCCGCGTCGCGAACACAAACCACCGCACCCGGCTGGAAGATCTCGAGCTGCTCGTCAAAGCAGTAGAGACGATTGGTGCCGAGGTCCTGCGCCTGGGAGCCTGAGGCAGTCAAAATCTGTCAAGCCCCCCTGAAATGGCAAACTACTCATTCCAAAAGAAATAAAGCTCCATAAAACTGCCGATCAGTTATGGTCGTTTCGGTCGACTGGAATAGATGGAAGAAAGAAGAAAGCCCCAGCCGGAACGGTTGGGGCTTTCTCCTTTAGAATCAATATTTTTACGGATAACCCATTTCTATTCAATATTTTGGCTTGTTGAAAACGCATAAGTCATTGAATAGAAATGGGTTGTAAACAAGCCTACCGGGGGTGCGGGCTAGTATGCTCCCGCCTGTTCCAGAGGCAGGCGAACCTGGAAGCAGGTTGCGCCCGGCTTCGATTCGACGTGGATATAGCCCGAATGGCGCTGCACGATCCGCTGCGCCGTATCCAGCCCCAGCCCCAGCCCAAGTCCGGGAGCCTTGGTCGTGTAGAAGGGCTCGAAGATGCGGCTCTGCAGTTCAGGATCGATACCCACGCCGTTGTCCCATATCTCGACGATGGCCATCTGACCCTGCAGATGCGTCTTCAGCTGCAGCGTCCCTTTGTCGTGAATCGCATCCAGAGCGTTCTCGATCAAAGCCGTCCACACCTGGTTCAGCTCGCGTCCATAGGCTGCAACCGGAGGCAACAGCGGATCGAAGTCCGTCTCAACCTTCACGTCGTACATCCGCGACTTGAACATCGCCAGCGTATTCGTCAGCGACTGCGCCAGATCGACCTCCTGAATCGGAGCCTGGTCCATGTACGAGTAGTCTTTGATCGCGCGAATCAGGTCGAAGATGCGCATCGTCGAGTTGACGACCGTCTCCGCCATGCGCTCGGCACGTAACGAGCTGGCAACTGTCGCCACAGCAACCGGCAGAGCCTCTGCCGTCATAATGTTGGCCAGCTCATCGAGATGTTCGATCGGCAATCCCGTCTCAGCAAGCGCGGGAGCAATCGCCCACGGATTGGGAATGCTGTGACTCTCCAGCCAGCGAACCAGATCCATCTCGCGATCGCTGTCCGCAAGGATGTCCTTCGTGCCGCCCTTCATGTCACGCTCGGCCATGACCGCGCGAACGTTGATCACCCAGGTGCGATACCGCGATGTGATCGATTCGGGTAAACAAAGATTTCCCATACGGTACTTCTGGTCGCCATACTGCCGCAGCTCCGAAAAGAGGCTCGAAGCCGAGCGCTGCGCCGCCGATGCGGGATTGTTCAACTCATGCGCAAGATTGCCGGCGAGCTTGCCCAAAGCGTTAAGCTTCTCGGCCTGTTGTTCGATGCGCGTTACTTCGCGCACGCGATCCAGCAGCGCTGAGACACAACGTTGTGCCATCGACGGAATCGCAGCCAGCATCTCCGGAAACTTGTCCTCGTGAATACCGAGCGACCAGCCCGGCCCTACGAGATAGCCCTCGCCGCCGTAGGTCTTCATGCGCGAGAAGGGAAGTTTGCCTGTCATCAGGCCGGCGCGCCCAATCCACATGGTCAGCGGTCCGCCGTTGCGGCGTCGTACCTGGACATCTCCCTGTAGCAGAAAGATCATGCTGTCCGCAGGTGTGCCTTCGGTAAAAACGATGGCTCCGTCTTCACCCTTACGCTCCACGCCATGTGTCGCAAGCCATGTGTACTCTTCATCGGTCAGTCCATCGATCGCAGGGATCGTGCGCAAGGCGGCGACGATCTGCTCGACGGGCGTCGGCTGCTCGGGAGTGGAAGCAAAGGCTGTAGGTACAAACTGCTGTTGGGGAAGCACAGCTTCAAAACTGCTGGAGGCGGCCATTGTGCGAATCTCCTTCTGCCGTCGCGGGCAGGCTCATAGAAACGACCAGGCAACTAGTCTCTATTGTGACAGGTTTGCCTGAGAGAAGAGAGCAATACAACGCGGGAAAGCCCCGCGTTTGTGACGAAGACAAAAAGTCAGGAATAGAGATTAGATGCGCCGAATCGGGCCTGAGATGGAAAGAAGAACTGTGGATTAGTTTCTGCTGCGGCCTGCCGCTTCAACCTGATTCAACGCCGCAAGCATACGCTTCACCACTTCAGGATGTTCGGCTGCAACATCATGCTTCTCTGACGGATCGCTGATGCGATTGTACAACTGCGGCTGCGGAGCGTTTCCAAGTTCGGTATTTGTATATTGGTCGTAGGCAGGCTTATTGCTGGGCCGTATCAATTTCCAGTCGCCTTCGACCAGCGATAGCACTCCAGCCTCTTCAACGAGAGATTGGCGCGCCGTATGCGAGCGACCAAGCAGCGCAGGAAGAATATCCATGCTGTCGGGAGCATCGTTCGTTGCCAGCTTCTGACCCGTCAGCGATGCGAAGGATGCAATCAGATCGATCTGATCGACCAGCGCGTTCGTTGTCGTCTTCGGCTTGATGTGGTCAGGCCATCGAATGATGAAAGGCACACGCGTGCCGCCATCGAAGTTGCTGTACTTGCCTCCGCGATAGATGCCCGCAGGCCGATGCGAACCCAGACGCGCAACTGCTTCGTCCTGATAGCCGTCGTCAACGACAGGGCCGTTATCGCTCGAGAAGATCACAATCGTGTTTTCCTCAAGCCCATTTTTCTTAAGCGTTGCCAGAACCTGACCCACACACCAGTCAAGCTCAGCGATCGCATCGCCGCGCGGCCCCATACTGGTCTTACCAACAAAGCGCGGATTCGGCATGCGCGGAACATGAATGTCGTGGACCGGATAGTAAAGGAAGAAGGGTTCGTCTTTGTGCTTCTCGATAAACCGGACTGCCTTCGACGAAAGCGTATCGGCAATATCTTCATCCACCCACAACGCTGACTTGCCGCCCTCCATGTAACCGATACGGCTGACGCCATCGACGATGGCCATGTCGTGGCCGTGGCTGGGCTTCATCTTCAACAGTTCGGGATGCTCTTTGCCCGTCAGCTCGCCCGGGAATGGAGCCTTGTAGCTGATGTGAATTGGATCGGATGGATCGGCGTTGACGACGCGATGGTCTTCGACGAAGACGCACGGTACGCGGTCCGGCGTAGCTGGAATGATGAAGGAGTAGTCGAAGCCGATCTCCAGAGGCCCCGGCTTGATCTCTCCATTCCAGTCGATGTCGCCCTGCCCAAGCCCAAGATGCCACTTGCCGACAACGCCCGTAGCGTAGCCGCTGCGTTTGAAGAGAGCAGGCAGCGTGAGTTTGTCTGTGTCGATAATTAGTGCCGCATCGCCCGGCAAGACACCCGTTCCGGGCTTGCGCCAGGCGTACTGTCCTGTCAGCAGCGAATAGCGCGAAGGCGTGCAGGTGGCCGAGGTTGCATGCGCATCAGTAAAGCGAAGTCCCTGCGCTGCGAGAGTATCGAGATTTGGAGTATGAACAGATGTTGCGCCATAGCAGCCGACATCGCCGTAGCCTACGTCATCGGCATAAATGAGCACGATATTTGGCTGTGCGCTTGGTTTTTTTGCTCCCAGCAGAGTTGCAGCCGAAGCTGCAGTCGCGGTCCCGAGGAACTGGCGTCTGTTCATGAAAGACATGAAAGAATAATATCTCGAAACAAAAAGAAAGGGCTGCTCAAATTTTTTGAGCAGCCCTTTCGGGGAGTGAGAGCAATAGCTAAGCTTTGACGACCGCGCCGTTTTCGACCTTGACGGGATCGAGGAATGGCATGTTCTTGCGCAGCTCAGCGCCGACCTTCTCGATACCGTGCGCAGCTTCCTGCTGGCGGATGCGAGCAAACTCGTGGCGACCGGTTTCGTTCTCTTCGATGAACTTCTTGGCGAACGAGCCGTCCTGGATCTCTTCGAGCAGCTTCTTCATGGCTTTCTTCGTCTCGGCAGTGACGATGCGCGGTCCGGCAACATAGTCGCCCCACTCTGCCGTGTCGGAGATGGAGTGACGCATGTAGGCCAGCCCGCCACGATACATGAGGTCGACGATCAGCTTCAGCTCGTGTAGCACCTCGAAGTACGCGAGCTCCGGCTGATAGCCTGCCTCCGTCAGCGTCTCGAAGCCTGCCTTGACGAGAGCCGCGGTGCCGCCGCACAGAACGGCCTGTTCGCCGAAGAGGTCTGTCTCGGTCTCTTCGGTGAAGGTCGTTTCCAGAACGCCGGCGCGTGTGCAGCCGATGCCCTTGGCATAGCTCAGCGCCAGCTTGAGCGCGTTGCCGCTGGCATCCTGCTCGACGGCAACCAATCCGGGAACGCCACCGCCTTCCGTGAAGACCTCGCGAACGCGATGGCCAGGAGCCTTCGGTGCAACCAGCGCGACATCGACGCCAGCAGGAGGCACAATGGTGCCGAAGCGGATATTGAAGCCATGCGCGAAGAGCAGCGTCTTGCCGGGAGCGAGGTTCGGCTCGATCTCAGCCTTGTGTACCTTCGCGGCCGTCTGGTCCGGCGTGAGGTTCATGATGACGTCGGCCCACTTGGAGACGTTGGCCACTGTGTCGACGACAAGGCCAGCCTTGCGCGCGCGGTCGGCGTTGGGTGAATCAGCGCGGAGGCCGACGCGGACTTCGACGCCCGAATCCTTGAGGTTGAGCGCATGGGCGTGGCCCTGCGAGCCGTAGCCGATGATGCCGACCTTCTTACCCTGGATAAGCGAAAGGTCTGCGTCCTGATCGTGGTATGTCTTTGCCATTTTCTTTCTTCCTTCACAAGTCAGCGAGTCAGCAAATCAGCGAGTCAGCGTGGAGCCGTTCGTTTGAGTTGTGGCGCTGCGGATTGATGATGCGTTTTTGTCTCGGGTTGATAAAAGTTTAGCAATGCACGAGGATCAGGCTTCATCCTCAGCAAACTGATTGGGCAGATTGTCGACCATCGGACGATCCGGATAGGCGACCGGCATATCTTCGGCAGTCTTCGTGCCGAGAGCCTTCAGTACACGACTGGTGTGGTGGCCGCGACGCATGGCCATGCGGCCGGTGCGCGAAACCTCAAGCACTTCAAAGTTTGACTCGCGAAGCACCTGCAGAAGGCCCTCAATCTTCGAGGCGGCGCCGGTCATCTCCAGCATGATGGACTCGGGCGCAAGATCGACGACACGCGCGCGGAAGACATTAGCCAGCTCGAAGATCTGCGATCGCGAGTGCTGCCCATGCGGCGTGGTGGGACCGGCAGCAACCTTGATCAGGCAAAGCTCGCGGATGACGGCCTCGCTGCGCCCAAGCTCATCGACATCGCGCACGATCTCGAGCTTGTAGAGTGAAGCGCGAACGCGGTCGGCCGCATGCTCAGGTGCATCACAGACGATGGTCATGCGCGAGACGCCCTCGCGCTCGCTCTCGCCGACGGTGAGCGAGACGATGTTGACGTTGAGACGGCGAAAGAGGGAAGCGACCCGGGTCAATACGCCGGGCTTGTCGTCTACCAGTGCTACGAACGTGTGGAGCATAAATCCTCAGAGGGTTAGTGTGTGGAGGGAACAGGTACAGGTGGCACCGACGATAGAGGGGGCTTCGGGTACGACGGAATGAAGGTCCGGGGAATTTCGAAGAGGATAAGCTCTCCGGGTTTAGCCTGTGGTCTGGCATCGCTGCAGAGATTGCCGGTGGTAATGCCATTCTCGCGAATCTGAGCGAGCGAATAGTTTTTGTAAAGTTCGCCGCGCGGGCGGCAGTCGGCGTACATGTTCGAGAGTATGCGAATGATAGAAGCAGTACCGGTAGTTACATCGATGGCACCCTTCTTATCTGTGGGCATTGCGACGGAGCCGATCTGGTCTTCGCGAAGCGCAACGTTCAGTTTCTCGTCCGAGATGGGGAGATTGTTTCTTGCATCGATAACCTTGATGGTTACATGCGGTGTGTTGTCAAACTGTCCGTCGTAGATAACGAAGTTCTTTCCTCCATCGAGATGGCCTGTGAGAACGAGCCAATCCGTTTCCGTAGCGTTAGTCAGCTCGCGATATTGCGGTGTATTGCGAGCCTGATCACTCCAGGAGGCGGAAAAAGTGGTTTTATATCCGTCGTCATAAACTATCGGAGCGCCGTTGTTCTGGGAGAAATGACAGCGAACAACCGCCATCCTGCCTCCAAGTCGCGACGCGTCTCCTCGCAGCTGGGCTAGGCTCAGAAAAGGCCCCGGCTGCTGTGCGGCGATTGGCAAGCTGCCAACCGTACCACAGAGAAGAGATAGTGTCGCAATACGGACGAAGAACATCTACTCATCCTCCGCAGTTTCAAGCAGCGGATCTTTCTGCGGCCTGCGTACCATCTCATGCAGCGCTGCACCTGGTGCGATCATCGGATAAACGCCGTCCTCCTTCTCGACGGAGAAGTTGATCAGATATGCTGATGAGCCAGCGCGCGCCTTTGTAACCGTAGGCGTTACATCCTTGCGCTGCGTGACGTGCGCGCCGGGAATTCCATGCGCATCGGCGAGCTTGACGAAGTCCGGCGAGAGAATCGGTGAGCAGGCGTAGTTCTTGTCGTAGAAGGCCTCCTGCCACTGGCGCACCATGCCGAGGAATCCATTATTGATGACGGCCACGTTGATGTGCAGATGCTCCTGCTGAATGGTGGAGAGTTCCGCCGCCGTCATCTGGAAGCCTCCGTCACCGGCGATGCACCAGACATCGCAGTCGGGACGCGCAATCTTCGCGCCGATGGCGGCGGGCAGCGCAAAGCCCATCGTACCGAGACCGCCCGAGGTGATGAGCGTGCGCGAGTCCTCATGCTTGAAGTACTGCGCCTCCCACATCTGGTGCTGGCCCACGTCGGTAGCGATAATCGTCTTGTCGAGACGCCCGGCGGCCTTGGCCTCCTGCCAGATGTCGTTGATCACGTGCGCAGCGTATAGATGGCCGTTGTCGGGCAGATTGATAATGTCGCGCACGGCTGCATCGCCCTTCATCGCACGAATCTCGCGGAGCCACTCCTTGGTATTGTTCTCGGGGGCGGACTTACCATCGACGACATAGCTCTTATCGTGGATCAGTGGCTCCATCGTGTTCAGCACTTCTTTCAGGTCACCAATCAGTGCAACATCGACGCGAACGTTCTTGTTGATCTCGCTGGGATCGATCTCGATATGAATCTTCTTCGCATTCGGCGCGTAGCTGGCAAGGTTGCCGGTCACGCGGTCGTCGAAGCGCATGCCAAAGGCCAGCAGCAGGTCAGCCTGCTGGATCGCATTGTTGACCCAGCTCTCGCCATGCATGCCCATCATGCCAAGCGCCAGCGGATGCGAGGCAGGGAAGGCTCCCAGACCCAGCAGCGTGGTGGCAACGGGAATCTGGTAGCGCTCGGCAAAGGCAAGGACTTCGCGCTCCGCCTCCGAGAGAATGATGCCGTGACCCGCGAGAATGACGGGCCGCGTCGAGGCGCGCATCAACTCGATAGCGCGATGCATCTCAGCCGACTCCGTACGCAGCATCGGGTGCGGGCGATACGGAGCAGGCGCGGCCTCTTCAAAGTTGAAGAGAGCCGTACCCTGCTGCGCGTCCTTGGTGATATCCACCAGCACCGGACCAGGGCGGCCGGAGGCAGCGATCTGAAAGGCCTCGCGAATCATCGGTGCGATCTGCTCGGGCCGCGTGGCGACGAAGTTATGCTTCGTGATCGGCAGCGTGATGCCGGTGATGTCGATCTCCTGGAAGGCATCGGAGCCAAGCACCTTCGACGAGACCTGGCCCGTGATGCAGACGATCGGCACCGAGTCCAGCATGGCCGTCGCAATGCCGGTGACGAGATTCGTCGCGCCAGGTCCCGATGTCGCAATCGCGACGCCGACCTTGCCCGAGGCGCGCGCGTAGCCGTCAGCCATGTGCGCAGCGCCCTGCTCGTGCCGCGTGAGCACGTGATGGATCGGGAATTTACGCAGCGCGTCATACGCAGGAAGGATAGCTCCGCCCGGATAGCCGAAGACCGTGGTGACACCTTCGCCTACAAGCGTGGCCCAGAGAATCTCGGCTCCGGTGAGGGTCGGGTGCTGATTTTTGTCGGTCATCATCATTCTCCTTTGCAGACTGCTCCGTTGATTTTTTGCGACTGCAATACTTGCGCGCGCAGTTATGTCGTGACAGCGCCTTCGCTCGCGCTGCTCACCGTGTTGGCATACTTTGCGAAGACGCCACGCTTGAATCGCGGCTCGGGAGCCTTGAAGTCCTTCAGACGTTTCGCAATCTCCGCAGCGGGGACCTCAAGACGCAGTTCGCGCTTGTTGATGTCGAAGGTGATCAGATCGCCTTCATGCACGGCAGCGATCGGTCCACCGAGATAAGCCTCGGGAGCGATGTGGCCCACCATCAGGCCGCGCGTAGCTCCGGAGAAGCGTCCGTCCGTTAGCAGCGCGACGGTCTCTGAAAGCTCAGGAATGCCCTTGATGGCGGCAGTGACCGCGAGCATCTCGCGCATCCCCGGGCCTCCGCGTGGGCCCTCATAGCGGATAACGCAAACGTCGTTTGGCTTGATCTTGCCCGCCTCCACTGCGGCGAAGCATGCATCCTCGGAGTCGAAGACACGCGCCGGGCCGGTGTGCAGCACCCGTTCGTGGCCCGCAACTTTTACCACGCAGCCATCGGGAGCAAGGTTGCCCTTGAGGATGACGAGTCCGCCGGTTGGCTTCAGAGGCTTGTCAACCGGATAGATCACCGGCTGGTTCGGCGTTTCCTTCGCATGCTCTGCTTCTTCTGCGAGCGTCTTGCCGGTAACGGTGATCTGCCCGCCGTCGATCAGGCCAGCATCGAGTAGCCGCTTGGCCAGCACACGCGAGCCACCCGCATCCTGATAATCCTTCGCCGCATACTTGCCGCCCGGCGAAAGATCGCAGATGTGCGGCGTACGGTCGCTGATGGCATTGAAGTCATCGATAGTGAAGGGGATGTTGAACTCGCGCGCGATGGCAAGAAGATGCAGCACCGCGTTCGTGCTGCCTCCGCTGGCACAGGCGGCGGCATAGGCATTCTCAATGGCTTTACGCGTGACGATCTTCGAAGGACGCAGATCCTTACGGGCAAGCTCCATCACAAGCCGCCCTGCTTCGCGGCTGGCGCGTGCCTTCTCAGGCGACATCGCAGGCACGCCGGTGATCTCGATCGGCGAGATGCCGAGGAACTCGCCGGCCATCGCCATCGTGTTCGCTGTGAACTGACCGCCGCAGGCCCCAGGGCCGGGACATGCTGCTGCTTCGACGGCTTCCAATTCGTCATCGTTGATCTTGCCCGCAGCGTGCGAGCCGATGGCCTCGAAGACCTGCAGAATGGTGATCTCCTTCACGGAGCCATCCGGCTGTGGCAGCTTGCCCGGAGCAATGGAGCCGCCATAGAGCATCAGCCCCGGAATATCGAGCCGTCCCAGCGCCATGATGGCCGCGGGCATGTTTTTGTCGCAGCCTGCGATGCAGACCAGTCCGTCGAAGGAGTTGGCGCGCGTGACGAGCTCGATGGAGTCGGCGATTACCTCACGTGAGATCAGCGAAGCCTTCATGCCCTGCGTGCCCATCGTGATGCCGTCATGAACGGTGATGGTGTTGAACTCCATCGGCGTGCCGCCCGCATCGCGCACGCCCTGCTTGACGGCTTCGGCGACCTGGCGCAGGTGGAAGTTGCACGGCCCGACCTCAGTCCACGTGTTGGCAATGCCGATGATGGGCTTATGCAAATCGTCTTTGCTGAAGCCGACGCTGCGAAAGTAGCTGCGCGCAGCCGCACGGCTGGGGCCTTCGGTAAGCACAACGGAGTTCTTCTTTGCCGGATCGAGTACGTTGCTCACTGCTTCTTCTCTTCCTCTCTTCGTTTCTGTTGCGCCCATGTTTAAGCGGTCGCAGTCTTCGGTGCGGACCAGAAATCTTTGTCGTGTTTGCTTTCGAAACTGTCGAGATCCTTCTCATGCCGCAGCGTCAGACCGATATCGTCCAGTCCATTCAGCAGGCAATACTTGCGGAATGGATCAATCTCAAACGTCGCGTGAAAGCCCTGGTCGTCGGTAACGGTCTGCTGCTCGAGATTGATGGTGATCGTGTGATCGGGGTTCTTCGTCGAGCGATCGAGAAGTGTCTGCACCTCTCCTTCGCTAAGGCGAGCGAGCACGATGCCGTTCTTGCCCGCGTTCGAGAAGAAGATATCGGCGAAGGTCGGCGCGATCACCGCGCGGAAGCCGTATTGGTTGATCGCCCACGCAGCATGTTCCCGCGAGGAACCGCAGCCGAAGTTCTTTTCCGCGATCAGAATTTCGGCACCTTTGTACTCCGGCTTGTTCAGCACGAAGTCCGGCCGCTCCTTGACGATGTCTGGAGTATCGACGTCGTACCGCCAGTCGAAGAACAAAAACTCGCCATAGCCCGTCCGCTCGATGCGCTTCAGGAACTGCTTCGGGATGATCTGGTCCGTGTCGATGTTCGGCAGCGGAAGCGGCACGGCCTTCGAGGTGATGATATTGATCGGTTCCATTAGCGCTGTCCCTCCTTCTGCTTCCACTTGCGAATGTCGGTGAAGTGGCCGGTGATCGCGGCAACGGCGGCCATCTCCGGCGAAACCAGATGCGTGCGTCCACCGCGTCCCTGGCGTCCTTCAAAGTTGCGGTTCGACGTGGAGGCGCAGCGCTCGCCGGGTGAGAGAATGTCGGGATTCATGCCGAGGCACATCGAGCATCCCGGCTCACGCCACTCAAACCCTGCCGATTTGAAGACCTCATCCAGGCCTTCTTCTTCAGCCTGCCGCTTCACTGCCTGCGACCCTGGCACGACCATTGCGCGCACCGTCGTCGCGATGTGATGGCCTTTGACCACTTTTGCTGCGGCGCGAAGATCTTCGATGCGGCCGTTCGTGCACGAGCCAAGAAAAACGGCGTCAATTTTGATCTCTTCCATCGGCGTGCCCGGCTTCAAATCCATGTACTCATAGGCGCGCTCGAAACTCTTGCGGTCGGCGTCGGTCTTTGCCTCTGCAAGCGAAGGCACCTTGCCTTCGATGGTGGCATGCATGCCGGGCGAAGTTCCCCACGTTACCGCGGGAGCAATCGTCGCAGCATCGATATGCAGCTCGCGATCGAAGACAGCGCCTTCATCCGTAGGCAGCGTCTTCCAGTGCGCAACAGCTTCATCCCAGGCCGCGCCCTGCGGAACAAAGCGGCGGCCCTTCAGATACGCGAATGTCGTCTCATCCGGAGCGATCATGCCCGCGCGTGCGCCTGCTTCGATGCTCATGTTGCAGATCGTCATGCGTCCTTCCATCGAGAGTGAACGAATCGCCGAGCCCGCGTACTCGACGGCATAGCCCGTCGCCCCGTCCGTGCCGATGCGTCCGATGATGTCGAGGATGATGTCCTTCGCCGTGACGCCAAAGGGAAGCTCGCCATCCACGGTGATGCGGAAGGTCTTCGGCTTTCCTTGCGGCAGCGTCTGCGTGGCCATTACATGTTCGACTTCGCTGGTGCCGATGCCAAAGGCCAGCGCGCCAAAGGCTCCATGCGTCGACGTGTGCGAATCGCCACAGACAATCGTCATGCCCGGCTTCGTTGCTCCCAGCTCCGGCCCAATCATGTGTACGATGCCCTGCGAGGAGTCCTGCACATCGAAGAACTCCACGCCGAACTCAGCACAGTTCTTGCGCAGCGCATTCACCTGCGCGGCCGAGATCTGATCGACGATATGCAGCCGGTCATAGGCGCTCGTTGTCGGAACGTTATGGTCGACCGTAGCGATGTGACGATCAGGACGGCGAATCTTGCGTCCCGCCATGCGCAGCCCGTCGAAGGCCTGCGGCGAGGTGACCTCGTGGACGAGGTGCAGGTCGATGTAGAGAATCGTCGGCTCGCCTTCAGGTTCTGCAACGACGTGCTGCTCCCAGACTTTTTCAAACAACGTCTTTGCTACTGTGCTCATTGTTGTGCCTTTGGTGTTGTGCTCAAGCTCTGAGTCGGTTCCTTCGTGGTTTCAGCGGGAAGTGTATTGTGTGCGCCGATATCGAAAGGTGCGACCGGATGCGGCGTTCCATCAGGATCGACCAGGAAGACTCGAGTGATGTTTTGCAACTCGGTTTTCCGGGAAGGGTGCGTGGTCCATCGCGCGATGCTGCGCGTCAGCGCCGGAGGAAGATGTTCGGTGTTGAGAGCACGGCTGGAGAAGACCCACATCGTGTACGCCGCGTCCTTGTCCTCCGTCGATCTGTTCTCACTGATCCAGTCAATCGCGGCGAAGACGACCAGAGAGTTTGTCGGCCTGAGGTCCACCCACAGCATTCCGCGGTCCTCGCAGAAGTGGGGCACGCAGCCATCGGCCGTGATGTACCGGTTCTCCTCGCCGATCACCTCACCTGGAACCATAAGAAACTCTTCAGCCACATCACTCAGTGGCGAGTGCTTGCCGTTTTTGGTCCAGAACGTCTGCGGTGCTCTGAGGTTTCTCTCAAGAAACGGCATGAAATGCGGGTCCAACACCAGCCTGTTTTCACGACTCTCCGGGCCAGGCTGCGTATACGGCCACATCCACGAGATGTCCTCCACCTGCGGCTTGTTTGCATGCAGATGCATCTGCGCATGCGAGGCCATTCCTGCTACCAGCAGTGCAGCGGCGGCGAGTTGGAGTGTGCGGCGCATCACCGATTCGTCGATCTCTTTGTTGCGAATATCAAAAGCACGTTAACCAGCGTGAACATGATGACTGCTGTAATAGCCAGCGGAACGATCTGCGTTCCCGTCTTCCAACGGTAGATGAGACCTGCGGCAACAGCGCAGTTCATCAGAATGAGCTTTGTCTTGCTCTGCATAAATGCGTTCTATACCGCGTGCATCGCCTGACGCCGATCGATCGATTCGGCCAGCGCCTGATGCACGTGCTTGCCCATCTCCTGCGTCGAAACAAGCTGTGTCTTCTCGCCTCCGCGTGCGATATCGGCGGTACGGTAGCCTGCGTCGAGTACTTTCAGCACGGCCTGTTCTACCGCCCGCGCATCCTGCTCCAGCCCGGCCGAGTGACGCAGCACCATCGCTGCTGTCAGAATCGCTCCCAGAGGATTCGCCTTGCCCGTGCCTGCAATATCAGGCGCCGAGCCATGGACCGGCTCATAAAGATTCACTGCGCCGCCAATCGTCGCCGAAGGCAGCATGCCCAGCGATCCCGTGATCACACCGGCCTCGTCCGAAAGGATGTCGCCGAAGAGGTTCTCCGTCAGCACGACGTCGAAGTTCCGCGGAATATTCATGATGTGCATCGCCATCGAATCGACCAGCTGATGCTCGAGCGTGACCTCCGGATAATCCTTCGCCACTTCCGTGACGACAGCGCGCCAAAGCTGCGAGACCTCAAGAACATTTGCCTTATCGACTGAGGTGACCTTCTTGCGACGCTTGCTGGCCAGCTCAAAAGCGACACGCGCAACGCGAACCACCTCATCGCGCGTGTAACGCATCGTATTGATCGCTTCGTTCGTCTCCTTGTTCCACCAGCGGGGAGCGCCGAAGTACAGACCACCCAGCAGCTCACGCACAAACAGAATGTCGGCGTCCTTCGTAACCTCAGGCCGCAGCGGCGAGCTCGCCGCCAGCGCTGCATAAGCAACGGAAGGACGCAGGTTGGCAAAGCCGCCCAGCGCCTGACGAATCTGCAATAGCCCAGCCTCGGGGCGCTTGTCCGGAGTCAGCGCATTGAACTTGTTGTCGCCCACCGCGCCCAGCAGCACCGCATCGGAGTCCAGCGCCGCATCGAGCGTCGCCGTCGGAAGAGGAGAGCCCGTCGCCGTAATCGCAACGCCGCCAATCAGGCCATCGACGAAGGTAAAGTCGTGTCCGCCAAGCTCCGCAACCGCGCGCAGAATATTGGTAGCTTCACGAGTGACTTCGGGGCCGATGCCGTCGCCGGCGAGAACTGCAATCTTGAGGCGCATTCCGTTTCTTCCTTCAATGAGGGTTGGGAGGGCTTCAAAGCCCTGCTGCCTGTGTGACTCTTGCGAGCCGTCTCTGCGTTATGCGACGACCACAGGATTTTTCTCCGGCTTCAGCAGCCCAAGAATGTCCTGGTCGTAGATGGACTTTTTGCGGTCAGCCAGTTCTGTGAAGCGGTGATACACCTCATCCAGCTGCTCGCGCGTCAGCGTGTGTCCAAGTTTTTCAAGGCGATCAGCCAGCGCACGACGGCCAGAGTGCTTGCCGAGCACCAGATTTGTATGGCCCGCACCGACAGAGGCTGGCGTCATGATCTCGTACGTCAGCGGATTGGCCAGCATTCCATGCTGATGAATACCCGACTCATGCGCGAAAGCATTCGCGCCCACCACGGCCTTGTTCGGGGCCGCGCCAAAGCTGATGCACTCGGCCAGCATCTGGCTGGTGGGGAAGAGCTTCTCCATCACAATATTGTTTTTATAAGGAAACTTGTCACGGCGAACCATCAGTGCTGCAGCAATCTCTTCGAGAGCCGCATTGCCTGCTCGCTCGCCAATGCCGTTGATCGTGCACTCCACCTGGCGCGCTCCACCTTGAATACCGGCCAGCGTATTTGCGACCGCCATGCCAAGATCGTCGTGGCAGTGCGTCGAGTAGGTGACATTCTCCGAACCCGGAACGCGCTCACGCACCATACGAAACAGCGCTTCGTACTCTGCCGGAGTCGTGTAGCCAACCGTATCAGGAATATTGATCGTCTTTGCACCCGCCTGCACGGCGACAGTAATCATCTTCACCAGAAAGTCAGGATCGGTGCGTGTGCCGTCTTCGGTCGAAAACTCGACATCGTCGGTATAAGTCAGAGCCTGCTGAACCGACTCTGCCGCCTGGTCCAGCGCCTGCTCACGCGTGATGCGCAGCTTGTACTCCAGATGCAGGTCCGAGGACGCAAGAAACACATGGATGCGGTTTGAGGCGGCGGGCTGAATCGCGCGTCCGGCAGCGTCAATGTCCTCGCGCTTACAGCGGGCCAGCGAAGCGATACGCGTTCCCTTCACCTCGCGTGCGATCGTCTGCACGGCATGGAAGTCGCCCTCGGAGGCAATGGCAAAACCGGCCTCGAGAATATCCACACCCAGGTCGCGAAGCTGGTGTGCCATGCGCAGTTTTTCGTCCAGGTGCATGGTACAGCCAGGCGACTGCTCACCATCGCGCAGGGTCGTGTCGAAGAAGACAATCTGGTTGGGATCACGCATAACGGTAGTCACTCTCGATCTCAGGAGTTATCATAACGCAGGCTTATGATGGTTTGCGCGTATATCAAAACTTCTAATCGTTCTATTCGCGCTGTCTAACCGGCGGCCCAAAGCGAGGTGCACAAGTGGATCTGGTCCAGATGGAGACATTTCTGGCCGTAGCAGAGGAGCGGAGTTTCTCACGGGCCGCCTCACGGCTCCATCGTACTCAGCCTGCCGTCAGTCAGGCAATCGCCAAGCTCGAAAGCGAACTCGGCGAGGTGCTCTTCGACCGCTCCTCACGCGACGGCACCCTCACCGACGCAGGCGAAGTCCTGCGCGAATACGCTGCTAAGTTGCTGAATCTGCGTGGAGAAGCCGCCTCCGCTCTCAGCGACCTTAGATCCCTGCATCGGGGTCGCCTGAACCTTGCGGCAAACGAGTACACCTGCCTCTACCTGCTGCCTCTGCTCGATGAGTTCCGCCGCCGCAACCCTTTGATTAAGCTGGCCGTCCAGCGAACCCTCGCCAGCCGCATCTCCGACGAGGTGCTGATGCACTCGGTCGAGTTTGGTGTCCTCTCCTTCCGTCCCGACGACAGCCAGTTGAAATCCGTCGTCGTCTACCGCGACGAGCTCGCCTTTGTCGTCAATCCGCGCCACCCCCTGGCGACGGCCGAGAAGGTCTCCATCCGCCAGCTTGGCTCGCAGAACTTCATCGCCCACAACATTCCCTCACCGCAGCGGCAGAAAGTCATCCAGACCTTCAACCGCCATAAAACTCCTTTGAATATGGGGGTTGAGCTTCCTTCCCTTGAGGCCATCAAGCGATTCGTCGAGATGGGCAACGGCGTCGCCCTCGTCCCCCGGCTCACCGTCGAACCCGAGCTCAGGAGCGGCTCACTCGTACGTGTCGAGGTACCGGAGCTGCAGACGGAGCGTAAGTTACGCCTCGTCTATCGTCGGCAGGCCAACCTCTCGCATGCAGCCCTGGCCTTCCTCAAGGTGGTTGAGTCCTACGCCGCCGCCCAGGGCGACCCCTACAGTTTTCAAACCGAGCGGGGCGCCTGAAATATTTTTCCGATGTCTATAGACATCTCCGAAAACATTCTCGTCTGTACGTGCAGAATCTCGTGGCCAAACTCCACAGGCCCGAATGCGAGGTAAAACATGATGATGACGTTACGTACGCACGCCAGGCGAATGGCCTTGATGGCACTCTGTTGTGGTGCACTCTGCGCCGTTCCGATGGTTGCGCAGGATGCTGCTCCTGCCGGTCCTCCCCCAGGCCAGATGGGCCCACGAGGAGGCGGCAGAGGGCAGCTTGAAATGCTGACCAAGCGATTGAATCTCACCGCCGATCAGCAGACGCAGGTCAAAGCAATCGACGAAGACACCGGCAAGCAGATGATGGCGGTTCGCAACGATACCTCGTTGTCGCAGGACGACAAGCGATCCAAGATGATGGATATCCGCAAAGCATCGCAGGACAAGATCCGCGGCATCCTCACCGACGATCAGAAGACGAAGTACGACGCCATGCTCGCCGAGATGAAAGACAGAATGAAAGAGCGCGGCCAGGGCGGAAATCCGCCTCCTCCTCCGCAGTAAATTCGTCACCGATCTCCAAAAGACAGGACCGGCAGAGCTTACCTCTGCCGGTCTTTCTTCGTCCAACGCCCACCGGGCATGTTCTGTGCGGTTACAATGAAGGCACGGCAAAAGATGGCTCAGCACTTTGCGGGTTTACCCCGGGGCCGGTCTGGATGATTTTGAAGGGATCAAGCGAAGAATGAAGAAAACGATGTTGTTGGGTGCGCTGATGCTGCTGGCTTCCGCTGGGTATGCGCAGGAGAGCCGGCAGGACGCCAGCGTAAGCGTGATTGGAACTTTTGCGCCTCAGGTAAATGGCAATGCAGTACAGGCGAACGCATCGAGCACCATCGGCTTTCTGGGCAGCTATCGTTACATGCTCACGCCGCGCAGTGCGCTGGAGCTGAACTACTCCTTTGCGCAGTATTCGACCCGCTACAGCACCAGCTTCCTTCCCAATGTGCGGATTCATACCCGCCAGCAGGAGATCACGGGTGCCTATGTGTATAACTTCCGCAGCTACAGGAACTTTAACCCCTTTGCCGAAGTCGGCGTCGGCGGCCTGATCTTTACTCCGATCCGGGATTACGCGACCACCAACCTCGACACCAAGCAGAACACCAACATCGGAGCTCTGTTTGGCGCTGGTGTCGCCTATGAACTCAGCCCAAGCTGGGACGTTCGCGTACAGTACCGCGGATTCTTCGTGAAGACACCGGACTTCGGCCTGACCAACTTCAAGACCAATCGCTGGGAAGTCGTCTCTATGCCCGCAGTCGGCATTGCCTACCACTTCTAAATACAGCGATGCAGTGGTGCAAAAGAGAAAGCCCCGGGATCCCGGGGCTTTTCCTATGTCCTTTGTTTGAGCTCAGTGTGCAATCGAGAGCTTTCCGGCAGGGAAGTGATACGCTGCTCCGATCGTGATCACGGAAGGGCTCAGGCCATTCGGCGGAAAGCTCATCCATTTCTGATACTCGTACTCAGCGCGTACATTGACCCGCGTTAGCACGCGATAGTCCAGGCCGATGCCGCCTGCAAACATGTTGTATGCCAGATTGGCATACGTCTGGCCATTATTGGCGAAGTTGAAGACGCCGCGTCCATACATCACCTTGCCGTAAGGGACAAACCGGTTGTGATAAACCCGCGAGTACCGTCCACCTACCTCGTAGGTCTTTTCGTAGATATTTGTTTTGCCGTCCTTGAGGAAGCGGAACTCACCCTCGACGCCAAAATGGCGATAGAAATCGAAGTCCACATAAACCGTTCCGCCGTTCACGCGGTTCGGCACATAATCGGTATTGGCATTTGAGATTCCGCCGCCAATCTGCAGGTCGCCAGCACGGGAGGCCGTCGGAACGGCCTGGGCGAACGTGATAGCTGGTGCTCCCAGCAGACTGATTGCGATCACGACTTTCTTAAGCACTGCATCCACCTCAAAACGGCCTCAAATCTCAGCAGCCGCAAATCTTGAAATTCGTACAACAACTACCAGAAAATTCGAAAGCCGATCCTACGTACGTAGGAAAATTTCAGGTCAGCCTCCACAAAATAGTCTTGTGGGACTAGCCGTTTTAGACCAGTCCCACAGGATGCCAGTGCTGCTAGTTCTGCGGCGGGTTGGCAGGTGCTGCACCAGGTGCCGCCGGGGCCGGAGCCGCTGTATTGTCAGCCGGCTGAGCTGTTGCCGGAGCTGCCGCTGCTGCTGGAGCAGCGTCCGTTGCCGCAGGAGCTGCTGCTGCCGGAGCTGCATCGACCGGTGGCTTGTAGTAGCCCAGCTTGATGTAGATCGGCTCGACCTCAAACGGCATCTTGTCGGCAGGCGACAGCAGAGGCTCATAAGCGCTGTGCAGCGTGATGACCTGATCGGTCCACGGATCGCGGCGCAGGAAGCTTGCCAGCGGCATAGCTGCCTGCTGCTTCAGGTCGGCCATATCCAGCTTCGGAGCTTTGCCCATCAGGGCTGCAAGCCAGAACGTCTGGTCCTGATCGCTCTTCACCAGCGCATCGCCGATCATCGGCTCGTTCAGCGACTTCAGCGACTTCACACGCTGCTGCAACTGCTGCAGGTAGAGTCCGAAGTACTGCTGTCCGCCCTCGAGCTCCTTGGCGCTCAGCAGTTCGACTGCTTTCTTAGCCGCCGCGGTATTGTCTGCATCCGTGTGATGCATCGGGATACGGTTGAAGACCGAAGTTGTGGGGAAGAGAAGCCGGTCGTTGAAGGCGTACTTCGTATCCAGACGATGGCCAAGAATGATGTGCGCGATCTGGAAGGCAAGAATCGCATTCAGGTTACCCATCTGCTGGGCGCCGTCCTGGCTGATGATGCCGGTGGTGTCGATCAGGCTCTTCGAGATGATGATCGTGTTACCGACCGCCAGCGACTCCAGCGGCTCCGTCAGCAGCGTACGGCAGCGGATCGGCCGTGAGAGGGTGATGTTGTTGTAGGCGAGGATGTTTCCAGCCAGCGCCTCCAGCGTCTTGTCGAATTCGCTCGGAGCATCCAGCAGTCCTGCCTGGAACAGGCGCTCGACGACGTTATCTTCAGCCTGCTGTACCCATGCGCGCTGCGCTCCCAGCGGGCTGACGTCCTGCGCTTCGCTGCTGACGTCTGTTGCGCCAACAACGTCCAGCGACGTGTTCTCCGCCTGCTGCTGCGGAACCTTCAGCACATAGCCCCAGATGTGGTTGATCGCCTTGAACTTCAGCGTACGGGTTACGCTCTTCGGGTCGCTCTCTTCCACGTAGAAGGAGGTCGGCAGCCATAGGTCGGGCTGAACATTCGTACGCCAGCTGTCGAAGTGGTAGTACTCACGCGAATCGCGCTCGGTTCCGGCAAAGTTGCCGTTGAAGCGGACCACGTTGCCATTGCGCGTCTCCACCCAGATACGGCCAAAGAAGCGGCCGGTAGCGCGCTTGCCGTTGCTCGGCGTCACATCAAAGACGGCCGTCTGTGTCGTTCCCAGAAACTCATTTCGGACGTAGCCGAACGCATAGTGCTGACGGTCGAAGTCATTCGAATCCATCAGGATCATCTGTACAAAGCCGGCTTCATTGAAGTTCAGGTGCAGGCTCGAGCCGATGCCGGTAATCGCAGACAGTGAATTCTTGAAAAATCCCAGCTTGCCGTTGTTGGCCGTTCCCTGCGAGGTCGCTTTGTTGACCTGATAGTTTTCGCTGCCGATAATCTTGCTGAACTCGACGCGGCTCAGAAAGTGCTGGTCCGACTCTGGAACCTGGCCCAGCTTGTCATCCGGACGCATGTTTTGGATGTAGGTCTCAACCAGGGGAGCACGTTCCTTGACGACCTTAATAACCTCTTTTTCGCGGACAATGGCCTTGTCGATCAACTGATTCTGGCCTGCTGTCAGCTTTCTGGAGGGGAGTACATCCTTATCCGTCTTTTTCTTCCCCAGCAACGGAAGGCCGTGCGCAGCAGGCGCCGAAAAGCTGGTTGCGAGGAATGCCAGTGTGAGACCGGCGGCGGGGAGGTTCCGGAAATTCATTTTGTTTAATGCTCCTGCGATGACGTTTTAGGGTCACCCTTTGAGGTTGGTCACAATCCTATTGTTCAACAAATTGAGTTACAACGCGAAAAACTCCTCCGGTAACCTTACCCGGCAAGTTGGAAGGCAACATTCACAACACCTTCCCAGTCAACGGGATTGCCCTGAGCATCGGTCGCAGGAGAGAAACGCGTCGCCTGCACCGCGCGAATGGCTGATTCGCCTAGGCCATGGCCCAGATCACTTGTCACGCCAAGTACATGCACGGCTCCGGTCGCAGAAACCTTCAGCCTGACCGAGACGGTGCCCTCGATGTGCATCTTGATCGCTTCAGCCGTGTACTCCGGGCGAGGCTTGAACAGCACCTTCGGTGGCTTCGATGCCGTCGCAACCGGAGCAACCGGCTTCGGCATCGTTGGTTGAACCGCCTGACCCAGGTTCACAGGTCCGGCAATGCGCCCGGGAGCATTCATCGGCCCCGTTCCGCCAGTAACGCCAAGCTTCACTCCCTGTACCGCACGGGCTCCATTGCCAGTCATGCTCTGGCTGCCTGCTGAACCGGATCCCAGGTTGACTGCCGTAGCCTGCGGTCCCCCACCGGTATTCGAAGCGGGCATCCCAGCCAGACCACGCTGACCCAGGTTCACAGCCGAAGTCGCCGGGCGATTCGATGGAGCAATCGGGTTATTCGCCTGTCCAAGGGCAACGGCTGACGGATGAGGCGAGTTATTGGGTACGGAGGCCGCCATGGGGTGCGCCAGCGATACCACCTTGGGAGCGGCGGGCGCAATCACCTGCTTCGGAGGAGCAGGCAGAATTACCGGGGCTGGCTGGGTCATCTTCACCTCAGGCAGCTTCGGCGGCTCCGGAACCTTGACGTCCGGCATCTTGATCTTCGGCGGCTCCACCTTGACCTGCGGAACAGGCGGCAGCGGCTTGGGAATAATCTTCGGCTTGATCGGCTCAATCTCTTTGGGAAGAGGAGCAATGCTGATCTCCGTCAACTTGTGACGGTTGTCCATGGTCTTCTTCGCTGCTGCGCCCAGAATGCAAACCACAATTGCGATGATGATGTTCACCGTAACCGAGGTGACAAGCGATCCCTTGCTCTGGTTCCCATCGTTGAGAACGCCAAAGTGGGCAAACTGCATGTTCTGTGGATTCAAATCATCGGAGCGTAGCGGCTTAGCCATAAAAATCCTTAGTCGCTGCCTCTTCTCGTGAGAGGCGGGGAGTTTTGGCCAGTCTCAGAATTTCTCCCGACCGGCTTACTGCGTTTAAAACTAACCAGAGCGTTTTTCAGTGAGGGGCCTGGCCCCACTCGAATTTTGTTACTTCGATCCACGAAGGTTGCTTCGACCATCGCGTGAGGCATCATCCAAGACAGACGAAAGGTGTTGCGCCAAAGGTTGCAGCAGGGCCGTGCAATTGGGAGACCAATCCCGGTCCAACGCCGAGCCTCTGCCAATCCACTACTGCAAGTATAGTGCCGTAATTGCATTCCGTTGACACTGGTACTTTCGTGGTATCCATAGGTAGGTGAAAGGAGCATGAAATGAACATCTTAGTGACTGGCGGAGCAGGTTATATCGGGGGTACCGTTTCCCGCCTTCTTCTGGCCTCGGGCCATAAAGTCACAGTATTCGATAATTTTTGCCACAGCCGCCCCGAGGCCGTCGCCCCGGGAGCCCGGCTGGTCGAGGGCGATCTGTCCGACCGCAGCCTCATCGAGGCCACCCTCCGCGAGGGTCGTTTTGATGGCGTCATGCACTTCGCCGCCCTCATCGAGGCAGGGGAGAGTATGAAGGTCCCCGAGCTCTACTTCCGCAACAACGCCATGGCGACCCTTACCCTGATCGAGGCCATGCTCGCCACCGGCCACAACCGCCTCGTCTTCAGCTCCACCGCCGCCTGCTATGGCGAACCCCTCTCGACCCCTATCACCGAAGACGCCCGACTCCTGCCCACCAATGCCTATGGAGAAAGCAAGCTGCTGGTCGAACAGATGCTCACCTGGAGTAACCGCATCCACGGCTTCCGCTATGCCAGCCTGCGCTACTTCAACGTCGCCGGGGCCATCGAAGGCTACGGCGAAGCCCACGAGCCGGAGTCCCACCTTATCCCGCTCATCCTCGATGTCGCCATGGGACGCCGCGCCAGCATCAAGGTCTTCGGCAAGGATTACCCCACGAAAGACGGCACCTGCGTCCGCGATTACATCCACGTCCAGGACCTCGCCGACGCTCATTTCCTCGCTCTCGCCGCCCTCGAGAAGCAAAGCCGCCTGATCTACAACATCGGCAATGGACAGGGATTCACCGTGCGCGAGGTTATCGACTCGGTCAGCCGCGTCACCGGCAAACCCATCGCCGTCGAAGAGCACGAGCCCCGGCCCGGCGATCCCGCGATCCTCGTCGCCAGCTCCGAAAAGATCAAGTCCGAGCTGGGATGGAAACCAAAGTTCTCAGAGCTGGACTCCATCATCGCCAGCGCCTGGCAGTGGCACCAGATTCGCTACGCCTGACACAATTGCGGGCCGCAGGCATCACACACGGAAAGGAGTCTCCCGTCTTGATCGAGAGCATGTTTCACCTTCACCTTCCGCTGCTGGAAAAGATCCTGCGGCCCATCCTCGTCTACCTCTGCCTGGTCGGCTTCCTGCGCCTCTTCGGCAAGCGCGAGCTGGCCCAGCTGAACCCCTTCGATCTCGTCGTTCTCCTCTGTCTCTCGAACACCGTGCAGAACGCCATCATCGGCGACGACAACACGATCACCGGAGGCATCGTCGGCGTCTTCTCGCTGCTCACCATCAACTGGCTCCTCAGCCGGGCTCTCTTCCGCATGCCCAAACTCAACCGCACGCTCGAAGGCAAAGAAACCGTCCTCATCCGCCACGGCAAGGTCGATTGGGAAGCGCTCAAGCGCGAAGCACTGACCGAACTTGAGTTGAAGACCGTTCTCCACCGCCAGGGCCTGCGCGATTATTCCCAGGTCGAGCGCTGTGTCCTCGAGCCCAGCGGCAACTTCTACGTCGAACAGATCGACCCCTTGCTCGAAGGCCGCCAGCGCAGCGAAATCCTCAACCAGATCGATGCGCTCACCCAGGAGGTCCGCGACCTGAAGCAGCTTCTTGCCGCTCGCGGATAGCTCACTGCTTCCCGCTCAGCTTCTCCAGTGCCTCGCGATACCGTTCCGGACGCTCCGCCATCTGTGCATCCTTCACCGCCGCGCGATAGCCACCCATGTAGATCGAGTACATCACCGCCAGCGCGCATCCCACTCCGAAGGCAAAGCCCAGAAAGAACCCAATGCCGACCGACCAGAACAGAGACGTAGAAGCCATGATGGCCTTGATTGTATCGGCTCGCCGGTGAGTCCTCGCTCGCCCTGTGACATCATGTGGCATACGAGGTGAATCGCATGAAGCGTTGTGCAGCTCTTCTGGGCGGATGTGTGCTCTCTGTGTCCGCGATGCCCCAAACCGCGATGACGCAGACTGTCCCGTCGTTCGTCGATCGTGAGCTCTCCGGCCTGGTCGCAACGTACAAAGACCTCCATGCCGCCCCGGAGCTCTCCCATCACGAAGAGAAGACCTCTGCCTTCCTCGCCGCCGAGCTTCGCAAAGCCGGCTACACCGTCACCGAACACGTCGGCCATTACGCAGACGGCTCGCAGGCCTACGGAGTCGTCGGCATCCTCAAAAACGGCTCCGGCCCCACGCTCCTCATCCGCGCCGACATGGATGCGCTCCCCGTCACCGAGGACACTGGCCTACCCTACGCCAGCAAAGTCCGCTCCAAAAATCCCGCCGGACAGGACGTCGGCGTCATGCACGCCTGCGGACACGACATCCACATCACCACGCTCATCGGCGTCGCCCGCGCCATGGCTGCACTCAAGAGCCAGTGGCACGGTACCCTCACGCTCATCGGCCAGCCCAGTGAAGAAACCATCGACGGAGCCCGCGCCATGATGTCCGACCACCTTTACCAGCGCTTCGGCAAGCCCGACATGGCCATCGCCCTGCACGACTCGCCCTTCCCCGCAGGACTCGTCGCCGTCGTGCCCGGCCCCGCGCTCGCAAGCTCCACCTCCATCGACGTCATCATGCGCGGCATCGGCAGCCACGGCTCCGCGCCCGAGCAGGGCAAAGACCCCATCGTCATGGCCGGCGAATTCATCACCCAGCTTCAGACCGTCGTCAGCCGCTCCGTGCCTCCGCAGCAGCCCGCCGTCGTCACCGTCGGACAAATCCACGGAGGCACCAAGCGCAACATCATCCCCGACGAAGTCAAGCTCGAGCTCACTACCCGCTCCTACTCCGAGCCCGTTCGCCAGACCATCATCGAAGGGGTCCGCCGCACCGCTCGCGGCGTCGCCATCGCCGCCGGAGTCCCCGACGACCGCATGCCCATCGTCACCGTCCTCGACAACGAGTTCGCCCCCGCCACCATCAACGACCCCGCGCTCTCCGCCCGGCTCGAAAAACTCTTCGCGCAAAAGCTCGGTGCCGACCACGTCATCCAGGTCAAACCCATCATGGGGAGCGAAGACTTTGGCTACTTCGGCGACGACGGCAAAGTCCCCTATGTCATCTTCTGGCTCGGTGCCGACGATCCGCAGCAGTTCGCAGAGCACCAGAAGTCCAGCACGCCGATGCCCGCACTCCACTCCGCACACTTCGCTCCGCTGCCCGAGCCTGCTCTCAAGACGGGTATTACCGCCATGACCGACGCTGCCCTCGATTTGCTCCAGTAAGCTGGATGGAACCCCACCCCCTGCGTCATTTGTCCTACGCTTCGGTTGCCGGTCGTGCAATCGTTAGCGTACCTTTTTGGGTGAACCGAAAACTGAGGGAGTAGTTAGTGACCGTCATTGCAGAAGGAACAAATCTGGATTCGAACCTGCGTGAAAACCGGCTCTTTGAGCCTTCGCAGGAGTTCCGGTCCAGGGCGCATATTTCGAGCCTCGAGCAGTACGAGCGGATGTACCGCCACAGCGTCGAGAAACCCGAAGAGTTCTGGGCCGAAGCCGCCCGCGAGCTCGACTGGTTCACCCCGTGGACCAAAGTTCTTCAGCCCGGCCCCGATGGCTCCGCTCTCGGTGCCCAGTGGTTTGTTGGTGGCAAGCTTAACCTCGCGCATAACTGCGTCGACCGTCACGCCACCGGCGCGCGCCGCGACAAAGTCGCCTTGCTCTGGGAAGGTGAGCCCGGCGAGGTCCGCAAACTCACCTATGCCGACCTGCACGCCCAAGTCCAGCGCTTTGCGAATGTACTGAAGAACCTCGGCATCAAAAAGGGCGACCGCGTCGCCATCTACATGGGCATGTGCCCCGAGCTCGCCATCGCGTTGCTCGCCTGCGCCCGCATCGGAGCCGTGCACTCCGTCATCTTCGGCGGCTTCGCCTCGCACGCGATCGTCGACCGCGTCAACGACTCCTCCTGCGTCGCCGTCATCACGCAGGACACCGCCTATCGCCGCGGCTCCGAAATTCCGCTTAAAAAGACCGTAGACGAAGCTCTTAAGCAGTGTCCCTCCGTTAAAAACGTCGTCGTCTACCGCCGCAGCGGAACCGCTGTTCCGATGACCGAAGGCCGCGACGTCTGGTGGGACGAGTCCATGCTCGCCGCTGAAAAAGAGTGCGAGCCCGAGTGGATGGACTCCGAGGATCCGCTCTACCTCCTCTACACCTCCGGCACCACCGGCAAGCCCAAGGGCCTGCTCCACACCACCGGTGGCTACGCCGTTCAGACCTACCTCACCTCGAAGTACATCTTCGACTTGCAGGAGAACGACGTTTACTGGTGCACCGCCGACATCGGCTGGGTCACCGGCCATAGCTACGTCGTCTACGGCCCGCTGCAGAACGGCGCTACGGTGATGATGTACGAAGGTGCACCCAACTGGCCCGAGTGTGATCGCTTCTGGAAGATCATCGACGCGCACAAGGTCTCCATCTTCTACACCGCACCGACAGCGATTCGCGCCTTCACCAAGTGGGGTGTCGACTGGGTCCGCAAGTATTCGCTTGCCTCGCTTCGCCTCCTCGGTACCGTCGGCGAACCCATCAACCCCGAGGCCTGGATGTGGTTCCATCGCGAGGTCGGCCACGAGCGCTGCCCCATCGTCGATACCTTCTGGCAGACCGAGACCGGGGCCATCATGATCGCACCTATCCCCGGTGCCGTCGCCACCAAGCCCGGATCGGCCACGCGCCCCTTCTTCGGAATTGTGCCTGAAGTAGTTACAAAAGAAGGCGAGCCTGTTCCCGACGGACAGGGTGGCCTGCTCGTCTTCCGCACACCCTGGCCCTCGCTCGCACGCACCGTCTACGGCAATCCCGAGCGTTACCAGGCTGCTTATTTCAGCGAGATTCCCGGCAGCTACTTCACCGGCGACGGCGCGCGCCGCGACAGCGATGGCTACTTCTGGCTTATGGGCCGCGTCGACGATGTGCTCAACGTCAGCGGTCATCGTCTCGGCACGATGGAGGTCGAGTCCGCCCTCGTCGCGCATCCCAAGGTCGCCGAGGCCGCCGTTGTAGGACGCCCCGACGATCTCAAGGGACAGGCCATCTGCGCCTTCGTCACCCTCGAACAGGGACACGCCGCCACCGAAGAGCTTCGTCAGGAGATTCGTCAGTGGGTCGCCAAGGAGATCGGGGCGCTCGCTCGTCCCGACGACGTCCGTTTCACCGAAACCCTTCCCAAGACACGTTCCGGTAAGATCATGCGTCGCCTCCTCCGCGAGTTGGCCACGACCGGCGAGGTTAAGGGAGATACCACCACCCTCGAAGACTTCTCCGTCATCGCCAAGCTCCGCGAAAACGAGGAGTAGGTCGCGCATAAAACGCAGCACAAAAGGGGATGGCGCCTCGAGGGTGCCATCCCTTCGCTTTTGCAGGGAGGGATGGCCAGGCCGAATCAAAAACCTGTCAAGCCCCTGAATTTGCAACTCGCTCATTTCAAAGCAAATAAACCGCACGAAAACTGCCGATTAGTTTCCCCCGTTTCGCTACACTTAAATCAGCCATAAAAAATCCCCAGCCTCACGTGCTGGGGATAACTCTTTTGGAATCTATATTTTGGGGGTTAACCCATCTGCTTTCAATATTTTGCCCTGTGCAAAACTAGCAAACTATTGAAAAAGAGCAAGTTGCGTCCCCATGACAGGGGGGAGGGGGAGCATGTTGCCGGGTGCCCCGCACATCGGACGCAGACCGCATCGCGTCCGATGTGGCTCGAGGATGGCTACAGCAGGTTTGTCTTGGGCCGCGTCGGCAACGTGAAGTGGAACGTCGTCCCTTTACCCGGAGTGCTCGTCGCCCAGATGCGTCCGCCGTGCTGATTGATGATGCTCCGGCAGATAGCCAGCCCAAGCCCTGTTCCGCCCAGCGTGCGCGTGTCCGATGCATCGCCCTGGTGGAACCGCTCGAAGATGTGTTCGAGCTTGTCCGCGGCGATGCCTTGGCCGTTGTCGCTCACCTCGAACAGCGCCTCCTGATCGTCCAGGTTGCGCGCCGACAAATGGACCTCGCCGCCCGGAGGCGAAAACTTGATCGCATTCGACAGCAGGTTATCCAGCGCCTGCAGGATGCGATCCGGATCGGCCCACACGCTCACGCCGTTGGCCGCGTAGAAGATCCGTGTATTCGGCTTCGGCGTACGCGCCTGCTGCGTGCTGACTGCCTTGCGCAGCAGATCTTCCGCGCTCACCATCGTCGAGTGCAGCTCGCTCTTACCGCTCGAGATGCGCTCCAGATCCAGAATGTCGTTCACCAGCCTGACCAGCCGGTCCGTGTTGTTGATCGCAATCTCCAGCATCTGACGCGACTTCTCCGGACGTGCTTCCAGGGCCCCACCTGAAAGTAGTCCAAGGGCCCCACGCAACGAGGTCAATGGCGTTCTCAGCTCATGCGAGACCGTCGAGATGAACTCGTCCTTCATCTTGTCGAGCGCTCTGCGCTCTGTTGTATCGGTAAATGCCACAACCACCCCTATGGCGCGAGCCCCCTCACCGGGCTCACCCGTGTTCGTATCAATCAGCGGACGTGCAATGTACTCCACCGGAAAGCTTGTACCGTCCTTGCGCCAGAACACCTCGTCGGTGACGCGCGCTGTATGGAAGTTCGAAAGACTCTTGCGAATCGGCGACTCTTCGGCGGGATACGGAGTTCCATCCGCCTTCGTGTGATGGATCAGGCCGTGTAGCACGCGGCCCAGCAACTCCTCTTCGCGATAGCCCAGCATCTGCGCTGCCGCTGCGTTTACCACCGTCGCCTGCCCTTCCAGGTCGATGCAGTAGATGCCGTCGCCGACCGACTCCAGGATCGAGTCCGACTGCCGCGTCAGCGTGCGCAACCTGCCTTCAGCGCGCACCTGCTCCGTGATATCGACGCCGAAGCCCAGCACATATGGCGCGCGGCCCGGCGATTCGATCAGCTTGTTGCGGTACGCAACCACGCGCGTCTCGCCGTCCGTATGCTCGAGATAGAGCATGCCCTGCGCTTCGCCTGTATCGGCGATGGTCTTCAGATAATCTTCGATGCCGCTGCGACGGTCCGCTGTTACAAACCGCGAAAGCGGGGCGCCGATCATCTGTTCGACGGTCCTTCCAATCGTCGCAGCGCCATGCACGTTGATCGACTGTAGACGACCCTTCATGTCGTGCGTGTAGACCATGCCGAGCGAGCCTTCGACCAGCTGCCTGTAACGCGCTTCACTCTCGCGAAGTGTTGCTTCCGCGACGCGCTGTGTCGTAACGTCGATTCCGGTAGCGATGATGAAAGCCACCTGATCCTGCGCATCTTTCAGCGCCGTGGCCGACCACGCAATGCGCCGCATGCTGCCATCGCGGTTCAGCCACTGGTTCTCAAACGCAGCAGGGAACGGGCCGTTGCGCAGCCGCTCAAAGGTCTCGATCGCTTCAGGAATCTCATGCCGCGGAATCAGGCGGTCCCACGTGTAGCGGCCTACCAGCGTGGCGAAGTCGTAGCCGGAAGCCACTTCACACGCACGGTTGAAACGGACGATGCGTCCAGCCGTATCGAAGACAGCAACCAGCGCGCCGACCGTGTCGAGCACGGCGGAGACGAAGTTGCGCTCCACTGTCAGCGCCGATTCAATCCTCTGCTGTGACCGCGCCGCGCGGTCCATCTGCCGCATGCGACCGTTCAGCTCGAGCCGTGCAATCACCTGGCGGCTCAGAATGCCAAGCGCATCCATCTGCGCCTCGGTCAACCTGCGAGGCATGTGATCGAGTACAGCAAGGGTCCCAATGTTAATACCTGCCGGAGTCGTCAACGGCGCTCCAGCATAAAAGCGATACGTGCGCCGCTCGAGCAGGATGCCGTCGGGGCCATAGTTGGGATTCGCTCGCGCATCCGGAATCTCATACACGGAGTCCCCCTGAATGGTCGTCTCGCAGGGAAGACTGCCCAACGCAACCTCTCCGGCTTCGACGCCGAAACGCGCCTTCAGGAAGAGCCGGTCGGGCGTCACCAGACACACAACTGCGACCGGAACACTACACAGCTGCGCAGCAAGACGCACGATCTCGTCAAGCACAGGATCGATCGCCGGATTGACCACCTCATACTGCTCGAGGGCCTGGTTCCGGAGCGCTTCGTCTTTGACTAAAAGTGCGTTCATCTTCCCTCAAAATGGTAGGAGAGTTGAAGGTGGGCTCGCACTGCTACTTTAGGTGTAGCCGCATCCACTAAGGTTTTGGAACGACACAGCATTCGCCTGCTGCAGCAGGCTCGTTCGCGCTTGCGTCAAGGGCCACTTTCCAGTTTCCATCGGGCATCTTTTTCCACACCGTCATGTATCTGCCTGAGATCACAATCGGCTGTCCGCTCTTGTCTTTTGAGCGGCCTTCGTAATGCCCCCACGTGAAACCCATATCGTTGGATGGCCCCATCTGCGCGCCTTCAGGAACCCAGGTCAACTGGTACTCTTTGGGGTCCCACTGTGCCTTGGCTGCAATGGCTGCTCTTCCCAAAACGGGAAGTTGACCGTTATTCAAAGTGACACCATCGTCGGCAAACCAGTCAGAGAAGGCTTTGCCTCCACCTGCGGCGACGGCCTGTGCGAACCGCCCTTCAAGCTCCATCAGCAGAATCACACCAGGTGACAAGGTGGGCTGCGCCAACGGGCTGATGATGGATGGCTTCTGCCCCAGAGGGCTGAGCGTAGGAGCAGCAGAGCTGGATGGCATCTGGCAGACGACTGTGCCTGCGAGATTCATCACGAAAGCTAAGGCGCAGATAGATCGGATCTTCTTGACGTTCTCGGTTCCAGGCATGACAGACCTCGGCGAATGCTTCCGAACAACAGGGGGAGTCTGGTCGGATCGTTGTTTTACTTCCCGGGAGACAGACGTGCCCTCTGATCGTTTAGACGGAGTCTGGTCCCCGGTGCGGAAGGTAACCCTTCTCTAGCAGGTAAAGCTCTTTATACAGTAAACCGGGGTAGAGGATCACTTTGCCCGTGGGCTTTACCCCAAGCTTTCCTGTTTCTGTAGCTGATATGCTTGCGCGAAGTGACGAACCAACATACAGAACGCACCCTGATCGGTGCAGCAATAGCATTGTTCGCAAGCGGCATTATCCTGGCCGTGCACAGCCGCGCTCCCCACGCTGCGGTTGTGCTGCGCTGGACCGCTGTGGCGCTCCTTGCTTTCTTCGCCGCACGTCGCCGCACGCTGACCCCCTGGATCTTTGTCGCCATGATTGCCGGAGCGGAGCTCGGCTTCGACGCGCCTCACTTCGCTGTCTCGCTGCGTTTCCTCAGCGATATTTTCCTTCGTCTTATCAAGACGATTGTGGCGCCGCTGATTCTGGCCACGCTGATCACAGGCATTGCCGGGCACGGCGATCTCAAAAGCGTCGGGCGGATGGGCATCAAGAGCCTCATCTACTTCGAGGTCCTGACGACGCTGGCACTAGTCGTCGGTCTGGTCGCGATCAACATCAGCAAGGCGGGAGTCGGCCTCACCATGCCTGCCCATGTTTCGGCAGCGGATGTTCCGCAGGTTCCACCACCGGCGCACTGGCAGGACTTCCTCGTTCACGTCTTCCCGGAGAATCTCGCGAAGTCGGTTGCCGACGGCCAGATTCTGCAGGTGGCCGTCTTCGCTGTGATCTTTGGCATTGCTCTTGCCGGACTCAGCGAAAAAAAGCGAGCCCCTGTGCTTCACCTCTGCGAGAGCCTGAGCGAGGTGATGTTCAACTTCACCAACGTGGTGATGTATGTGGCTCCGATCGGGGTCGGCGCGGCGATGTCCTATACCGTCGGACACATGGGGCTTGGCGTACTGGTGAATCTCGGCAAGCTGCTGCTGACGATATACGGTGCGCTGGTGGCGTTCGGGCTGCTGGTGATGCTTCCGGTGGCGATGCTCTTCCGCGTTCCTGTGCGCAGGTTTCTGGCGGCAGTCGCGGAACCGGCGACGATTGCGTTTGCTACAGCGACCAGCGAGGCAGCGCTGCCTCGGGCGATGGAGGCGATGGAGGCGCTTGGGGTTCCACGGCGCATCGTTGCGTTCGTCATACCGGCAGGCTATAGCTTCAACCTCGATGGCTCGACGCTGCATCTTGCTGCTGCCAGCATGTTCGCCGCGCAGGCAGCCGGCCGGCACATGTCCATTGGCGAGCAGTTGATGATGATGGCGACCCTGATGCTGACCAGCAAAGGAGTGGCAGGCGTTCCACGCGCCACGCTTGTCATTCTGCTGGCGACTGCCGCGACCTTCGGGTTGCCCTCGGAGCCGATTTTCGTGCTGCTTGGTGTCGATGCGCTCGCCGACATGGCACGCACCACGGTCAATGTGGTGGGGAACTGCCTGGCTAGCGTTGTTGTCGCTAAGTGGGAGGGCGAGTTTGGTGCTGAACCCGTGAGCGAAACGGTGATCGAAGGCATGGCAGAGTAAGTGTTTACCGCACCTTGGAGAAAGGTTTGCTAAACTGCGAAACAAGAGTCTGAGACGTATCAGGAGATCTCTGTGCAGCGTAGAAATTTTCTCAAGGCCGCGCTTGCGACCTCAGCCGCTTCTTTTGCCGCAACTGCTGAAGCGCAGTCGTCGGCGACCAATGCGCGCGAATACTACCAGCTCCGCAAATATCTCCTGCGCAGCGGCCCCCAGCCTAAGCTGGCAGATCAATTTTTCTCCACCGCGCTGATTCCTGCGCTCAACCGGCTAGGTCTCTCGCCCATCGGAGTTTTTCGCGTCGAATTCGGCCCGCAGACACCGACGTACTATGTGCTGATCCCTGGCACCAATCTGGAGACAGTGACGAACGTCGACCTGCTGCTTGCAGCCGACAACGATTTCCTGAAGCAGGCCGAGCCGTTCTGGAGCGCCCCGGCAAAGGAGCCTCCATTTGAAAGGATCGAGAGCACACTGCTGAAAGCCTTCGAAGGCTGGCCGAAGCTTGTTGCTCCTGCCATTAAAGATCCCAAGGCGAAGCGCATCTTTCAGCTGCGTACTTACGAGAGTCCGTCACCTGCAGATCATGTTCGCAAGGTGGAGATGTTCCATCATGGCGAGTTCAAATTCTTTGAGAAGGCCGGCTGCGGACAGGTCTTCTATGGCGATGCGCTGGTGGGGCCGAACCTGCCCAAACTGACGTACATGCTTTCCTTTCCCGACATGGAAGCGTTGAGCGCAGGATGGCAGCGCTTTGGTTCCGATCCCGATTGGAAAAAGCTGTCCTCCGATCCGCGATATAGCTTCGAATCTATTGTCAGCAATGTCGACAGTCTGATTCTGAATCCTTTGCCTTACTCGCAAATCTAACGTTCTACTCAGGTTTCCGGTCCACTGCTCACGACTACGTCCGTTCGCAGTCAGACAGTGTGATCGCCTGCGCGCCTGATTGTCTGCTGCACCGGTTGATATACTTTGAGATGGCGTGACTAAGGCCGAGAGAGCCTTTTGACGCTGGCGCGGAGATCATTCTGAGGTGAAGACTCTGCGAGGCAGGTTTATGAATGAACGGGATCTTAAGCAGAATTAAATCACCAGATGATGTGAAGCGACTCTCTACCGTGGAGTTGGAGAGGCTCGCCGAAGAGATTCGCGAACGCCTGATTACGGGAGTCGCTAAGACAGGCGGCCATATCGGTCCGAATCTCGGCGTCGTGGAGCTGACTATTGCGCTCCATTACGTCTTCGATACGCCTACTGACAGTTTTGTCTTCGACGTCAGCCATCAGGCCTACGTCCACAAGCTGCTAACCGGACGCGAGAATCGCTTTCATACCATTCGGCAGCCCGATGGCCTGAATGGCTTTATGCTTCGCACCGAGAGTGAGCACGACAGCTACGGCGCAGGACATGCAGGCACGGCACTGTCGGCAGCCCTGGGTATGGCTGTGGCCCGCGATCTTGCAGGCGGCAACGAAAACATTATTGCGCTGGCAGGCGACGCTGCATTTACCAACGGAATCTCCTTCGAGGCGCTGAACAATATCGCCGTGCAGACGCGCCGGATGATCGTTGTGCTGAACGATAACGACTGGTCGATCGACAAGAATGTCGGTGCCATCGCCGAATATTTTCATAAGCTCACTGCCAACCCAACCTTCAGCCATCTGCACGATAAGGCTGCTGGCCTGATCGAAAGGTTCGGAGGCAAAGCTGTCCGTCACGTTGCACGCAAAGCTGAAGAGGCCGCAAAAGGCTTGATCGGCCCCGGCATGCTCTTCGAGGAGTTTGGCCTCAGCTATTACGGCCCCATCGACGGTCACAATCTGCCTCTGCTGATCGAGACCTTCCGCTTCCTCAAGCAGCAGAATAAGCCCGTCGTGCTGCACGCCATCACGCAGAAGGGTAAAGGCTTCCAGCCTGCGATGGAGAAACAGAAGAAGTTCCACGGGTTAGGGCCGTACGATCCCGAGTCTGGTGAGACGAAATCTGCAGGTCAAAAGACGTACTCCGAGATCTTCGCCGAAAGCCTCTCGAAGCTCGCCGATAAAAACGACAAAGTCGTCGCTATTACGGCGGCCATGCCCAATGGCACGGCGCTCGATCTCTTCCGGCCACATCATCCGAAGCGTTACTTCGACGTCGGCATTGCCGAGGAGCACGCGGTCATCTTTGCGGCAGGCATGGCGACCAAGGGATACAAGCCTTTCTGCGCCATCTATTCGACCTTCCTGCAGCGCGCTTTCGATCCGATCGTGCACGACGTCGCGCTTCAGAATTTACCCGTCGTTTTCTGCATGGACCGCGGCGGTCTCAGCGGCGATGATGGCCCGACACATCACGGCTTGTTCGATATCAGCTACCTGCGCTGCATTCCGAACATCATCCACATGGTTCCCAAGGACGAGGATGAATTGCAGGACATGATGTATACCGCCATGCTGCATGAAGGTCCGTCCGCGATTCGCTATCCACGCGGCACCGGCCCCGGCGTTACACCGAAAGCACAGCCCGTCGCTCTTGAAATCGGCAAAGCCGAGATCGTCAGCGATCCCGGCCGCACGGACGTCGCCATCTTCGGCCTCGGCGCGATGCTTCCCGAAGCAATGCGCCTGAAGGAGATGCTCGAGCACGAAGGCTTTGCCGCCGCGGTTATTAATCCGCGCTTCGCTAAGCCCATCGACAAGGACTGCGTCAGCAACTTCGCCTCACGGGCCGGCCTCATCATCACACTTGAAGATCACGTTCTTGCCGGAGGTTTTGGCTCGGCCGTGATGGAGGCACTGAGTGATCTCGAGCAGACCACGCCCGTCGTGCGCATCGGTTGGCCTGACACCTTTATCGAACACGGCAAACCCGATGCGCTACGTATTCGCTATGGCCTGACTGCCGAGGCGGCGCTTGAGAAGGCACGGCCTTATCTCAGCCGCATGATGGAACAGGTCCTCGCGAGGCATTCCTGAATCTTTGTGACGAATTAGTGCTGTGGAGAAATGAAAATAGAAATCATTTTTCGTTTCATCATCGGCAGAGGGATGGCATGGCATCGTTAAAGTATGGCGCGTGAAGGGTGATATGGGTGACGCGGTTGGGTCGTTGACAATTGCTCTGCGAGTCCGTCAACTGAGAGTGCATGCAGAGCGAATTCACAACAGAGCACGGATGGATTGAGATGCCGATCGCGCAGGAAAGTGCAGCGGGGGCGGTGCATCATCACGACCGTGGCCTAATGCTGATCGGTCTCTTCAAGCTGGGCAAAGCATTGCTCTTCTTCGCCCTGGGCGTTGGTGCGATCCATCTGCTTCATAAGGATCTTGCCGACGAGGTGTTGAAGCTCGCTGCCGCGCTGAAGTTCGACCAGGAGAGCAAGTTCATCAACCTGCTGCTGGAGAAGGTCGATCTGATCGATGCACACCGGCTGAAGCAGATTGGCTTCGCAACGTTCGCTTATTCGGCTCTCGCGCTCACCGAAGGCATTGGGTTGATGCTGGAAAAGGTCTGGGCTGAATACCTGACCCTGATCCTCACCGTGTCGTTCCTGCCATGGGAGCTCTTTGAATTAGCGCGCCATCCTAACTGGTTCCGCCTGAGCCTGCTGGTGATCAACCTCGCCGTGCTCTGGTATCTGCTCTGGCTGCTCCGCAAGAAGCGGGTAGAAAAACAGTCAGCAGCAGCCCCTATTGGATAGGTGCTCTACCAACTCACAAACGTGTCATTTCTGGCGCAGCGAAGTCACTGAACTCGCATTCCGTATCTTGGCTACAAAATGCGGCCCAGCAAAGCATCTCGTTTTCGCCTTTATTTCGCCTACCAGATTGCAACCACCCGCACAAGTGTCTCCCATGGCATGAACCAACTTTTACAACACAACCTATAGTGGTTACCTTCTTGATTTCCCCTACTCGCTGAGTTATCCACAACCCATTGTGGGAATAACGCCTAAGTAGCACAAATTACCGCTTTACAGCGAGCTTTGGCTGGGTAAGGATGTGGATGGAAGTGGTCAAAAGTGGAGTGAAAAGGACCATCCCAAGCAAGATTAGGGAAAGTTTACTCCTCAGATGACACCTCCAGGCGGTTTGGCTGGGAAGGGTATCGAGGTTGTCATGTTTCGGGGAAATCACCCAACACGCGTTGATGAGAAAGGGAGATTGAAGCTCCCTGCCGACTTCAAGCGCCGGGTCGATGAGCTCTACGGGCCTCAGTTCTACATCACCAGCAAGGACGGGAAGCGGGCGGAGATTTACCCGATGAAGGAGTGGGAAAAGATCGAGGAGAAACTGGCCGCGATCCCCTCCATGAACCCGGCCAAAAAGAAGTTTCTGGACGTGACGAACTACTACGGCCAGATGGCAGAGATGGATGCGCAGGGGCGGTTGTTATTGCCGCAGATCCTGCGGGAGTCGGCAAATGTGGTGGGAGACGTCGTGGTTTTGGGTTCGCAGACGTTTCTTGAGGTCGTCAATCACGATTCGTTCAAGGCCGAGCTGCAGGCTCAGCCGATGACCGAGGCCGATCAGGCAGTACTGGCAGATTTTGGTTTGTAAGTAGCAGGCCCCCAGGGGCAGCACAGAAGGCGGGAAAGATATGAGCAAACCGCAGCATGTGCCGGTTCTTTTCGATGAAGTTTTGGAGTACCTGAATGTGCGGCAAGGCAGTGTTATAGCCGATGCCACGCTCGGGCTTGCGGGCCACTCCTCGGAGATTGCGAGGAGGCTCGGGTCGAAGGGCACGTTGATCGGATTCGATCGCGATCCGGAGGCGATGGCATTAGCCACGGCAAGGCTCGAGGAGCTTCACAAGGAGCTTGGATCGGAGATGCCCGAGGTTCGGTTGATTCCGAAGGCGTTTTCGGAGGCAGCGAACGAGATTGCGTCAGCGAGTCTGGATGGTCTACTGGCCGACTTCGGCGTCAGCAGTCTGCAGTTGGACGCGCCGCACAGAGGATTCAGTTTTCGAGCCGACGCTCCTTTGGATATGCGCATGGATACGCGCACAGAGGAGACGGCCGAGCAGGTGGTAAATCAGGCGGACGAGGAAGATCTCGCCAACCTGATTTACGAATTCGGAGAGGAAAGGAGGTCGCGGAGAATCGCCAGAGCCATTGTGAGGGCCCGGCCGATTACGACGACGGCGGAATTAGCCAGAGTGGTATCGGCCGCGGCCCCATCAATGAAAGGTGACAAGATTCATCCGGCGACACGGACCTTTCAAGCGCTTCGAATTCGAGTGAATGACGAGCTGGGAGAGATCAGGACGCTGCTTGAGAGCGCGCCATCTCTGCTAAAGCCGGGAGGGAGGCTGGTGTTGATCAGCTTCCACTCCTTGGAAGACCGGCTCGTGAAAGATGCATTCCGTGAGGCAGGGCGCAACGGAGTGTATGAGGTGTTGACGAAGAAGCCGGTCGTAGCCGGTGAAGACGAAGAGAGACGGAACCCGCGAGCAAGAAGCGCAAAGCTGCGGGCAGCAATAAGAGTTTGAGTAACAGTTTTAGTTACTGACTCCTGAAAGTTTGGAAGCGGTAACAGACAAGTGATCGGGCCGGGATTGTCCCACCGTGCTTTCAGGCGAAAGACAATTCAGCAGTACAAAGTCCCTTCCTTCTATAGCGATTCCGGCCCGGTTTCGTTTTGAGGAGCGGTAACAGAAGACGGTAAGAGGTGTGTGATGGCGACAACAGCGTTAGCAGGACAACAGATTGGCATGATGGGAAAGGCGGCCGTGAAGCCGCAGCGCCGTACCCAGTCGTTGGCTGAGCGCAATCATGAGCTGTTCGAAGCGCAGCGCAAGGCGCGCCGCGGCCCCACGCCCGAGGTCTTCTTCGCTAAGCACATCGACAACACACGGCTGGTGAAGGCCGATGATCCGGAGCGCCGCCGCGAGATGCGGCAGTTTGCTGTGGCGATGAGCATGCTCTTCGTACTCGTAATGGTCTATGTCTGGCAGCACTTCCTCGCTATCGAGATTGGCTATAAGGTTGAGGCGCAGAAGCAGCAGGTGGAGCAGCTGCGCGAAGAGAACCGCCAGCTTCGGTTGACGGAAGCTCAGCTCACCGATCCGGAGCGCATCGACAAGATCGCCAAGCAGCTTGGACTCGACGCACCGCAACCCGGACAGGTTGTGCGCCCCGATGGAAGCCTGCTTCCCGCCGGTGCTGTCGTTGCTCAATCGAATGCTCTTGCTCTGGTTGCTCAGTAGGATTGAACTTACAAACGTAAAATTTGAAGCAGGACAGAGATGAATAACGCGCCACGACAGACGTTGACCGCTCCGATCAGGAGAATCCGGTTCGTCTACGTGGCGCTCTTCTTTTGCTTCTGGACCTCTGCAATCGGTCTTCGTCTGGTGTGGCTGCAGGTCGTTCGCCATAGCGACTTTGTCGAGCGCGCAGCGAAGCAGCAGCAGAGGACCTTCGAAGTCGCCCCTCGCCGTGGTGTGCTCTATGATCGCAACCTGAAAGAACTGGCGATGACGGTGCTGGTCGACAGTATCTACGCCGTACCCAGTGAGCTTGGCGAAAACCGCGAAAACACTGCGCAGATTCTGGCTAAGATCGTTCACGCCGATCCGCACGATAACTTTACTTCTGAGCCGCAGATGTTCGCGCGCTTCAATGCATCGCGCAACTTTGCATGGGTAGCCCGCCGTGTCGATGCCGAGACGGCGACACGCGTTCGTGAGCTGAATCTGAAAGGCGTCTACTTCCAGAAGGAGTTCAAACGCTTCTACCCGAATAATGATCTTGCTGCTCAAGTGCTCGGCTACGTCGGCACCGACGACACCGGTCTAGGGGGCCTCGAGCGTCAGTTCGACGACGAGATGCACGGCACGCCGGGTCATATGCTGACGGCACTCGACGCCAAGCGCCATGTCTACGGCAGCGAAGAGAGTCAGCCGATGCCGGGCGAGAACCTGGTGCTCACCATCGATGCCAATATCCAGTACATGGCTGAGCGTGCGCTCGATGCACAGGTTGAGAAGATGAAGGCGCAGCACGGCACCGTGGTCGTGCAGGATCCGCACACAGGCCACATTCTTGCGCTCGCTGTCTCGCCGCGATTCAATCCAAATGATCAGCGGCACATGGATGCCAGCGTCCTCAAGAACCTTGCTGTGAGCGATGTTTATGAGCCGGGCTCGACCTTCAAGCTGGCCACCTATGCAGCGGCAATCGATGGAGCAGGAGTGCAGCCGACCGATATTGTTGATTGCGAAGGCGGTGCCCTGACAATGTACGGACGCACGCTGCACGACGACAAATCAGATGGTCATCTTGGCCGCGTGACCGTGCAGTATGCGCTGGAGCGATCGAGCGACGTGGGTGCGGCGAAGATGGCGCTGAAGCTCGGTAACCAGAAGTTCTACGACTACATCCGTGGCTTCGGGTTCGGCGACCGCTCCGGCATTGAGTTGCCCAGTGAGACACGAGGCCTGCTGCGCAAACCGAAGAAATGGGATGCGACCAGTATCCTTTCTTTGGCCATCGGGCAGGAGATAGGTGTAACGCCTGTGCAGCTGGTAACGATGGTCAGCACCATCGCAAACGGTGGAGTCTATATGCCTCCGCACATTCTTCTTCAATCGACGGATCAGATGAAGGGCGATCCACGACTACAGCCTGTAGCCTTCCGCCCCGCGAATCAGTTGCCCGCGCAGCTTCCTGATGGAGCACATCGCGTCATCAAGGAGCTTACCTCCGCCAAGATGCGCAGCATGATGCAGGGCATTGTCGTTGAGGGAACCGGAAAGCGTGCCGCGCTCAATGGATACAGTGCCGGTGGTAAGACCGGTACCGCGCAGAAGGTCGACCCTGTCACCCACACGTATTCGCATACGAAACTGGTCGCCAGCTTTGCAGGCTTCGCACCGGTCAGCAACCCTGCAATCTCGGTGGCTGTTGTGATCGATACGCCCACGGTGGGCACTCGTTATGGTTCAGAAACCAGCGCGCCCGTCTTCGCGGAAGTCGCGCAGCAAGTGTTGGAGTACCTCGGCGTTCCACACGATCAGCCATTGAAGACCAAGAGCCAGCAGCAGATGATGTTGGCAAAGAATAATGTCGAGGTCGATGATTCGCTGGCAGACAATGGCGCCAACCTCGAGCAGATGTTTGCGCAGATCAACGAGCTTCCAGCAGATGATCCACTGCGCGCTCAGTCGGACGCCGCTGCTACACCCGCTGTGCCTGCACCCAAAGCGACGGCAACCAGCAACAGCAAGAGTTCGAAGCTGATGAGCCTGCTGCCTGCAAAGGTGGTTGCAGCGTTTCAGTCCGGCAGCGAGAGCACGCCCGTATTGCAAAGCGCAGCTGTAGCGTCTCCGCAGGTTGTTCCTGCGATGCAGTCGAAGCCAAACGGAGGAGTCGTTGTCGATGCTAGCCATCGCGTCCAGGTCCCGTCGTTTGAGGGACTGCCGTTGCGCGTGGTTGTCGAAAAAGCAGGCAGTCTTGGACTGCGCGTGCAGCCCGCTGGCAGCGGACTTGCGAAAGAGCAGGCGCCAGCTCCGGGCACAACCGTGCCTGCGGGAACCGAGATCGTCGTGCGCTTTGCACGATAGCTGCCAAGTCCTCGCGCAAGCTTAGAATCAATAGAAGATATGGACTGGAACGAAGTACTGCGCGACGTAACGACGGTGGAGTGTGTCGCTTCTCCCGTTATAGTCGCGAATGTTCAATACGACTCGCGCCGCGTTCAGCACGGAGATGTCTTCGTCGCTATGCGCGGCGGTTCTGTAGACGGAAACCAGTTCGTCGAGAAGGCTGTCGCTGCAGGCGCAGCAGCGATCATCACAGATTCGCGCGATGCCTTTGCAGCATTGCGAGGTAAAAATTTAGGCCTCGCTCTTGTCGAGCATGGACGTCGAGCGTTAGCGGAAGCAAGCTCCGCCATCTTCAACCATCCGCAGTCACACCTGGCCCTCAGCGGAGTCACGGGGACCAACGGCAAGACGACGACTGCATTTCTTCTTGAAGCGATGCTGCGCAGCGTGGGCCGCAAGTGCGTGCTGATCGGCACGATCGAGACACACGTTGCCGGAGAGGTGCGCGAATCTCTGCACACGACGCCTGAGTCGCGCGACATTCTGGAGCTATTTGCCGACGGCGTGAGGGCTGGCGCGACCGAGGCTGTGATGGAGATGTCCAGTCACGCGCTGGAGCAGGAGCGCGTGTGGGGGCTTCCTGTTGAGGTTGCTATCTTCACCAATCTGACGCAGGATCATCTGGACTACCACCGGACGATGGAGGCCTATTTTGCCGCGAAATCGCGCTTGTTTGAAGGCGTTGGAACTCCACCTCCGCGTGTCGCTGTCCTAAATACGGACGATCCCTATGGCGAGCGTCTTGCGAAGACGATTGAGCGGTCGCAGGTCATTCGCTACGGTGTCGATGCGAAGGCGGACTTTGCGGCTGAATCGATTCAGATGCTCGCTGGAGAAACGCGCTTTCGCATGATCACGCCCGCAGGCGTGGCGGAGATTCGCTCGCCACTCACAGGCCGAGTCAACGTCTATAACCTTCTCGCTGCCAGCGCTGGCGCATGGTCGCGAGGGTTGAAGTTGGATGAGATCGTATGCGCGGCCGAGGCGGGAGCGCAGGTCCCGGGGCGCTTCGAGGTTGTACCATCGAAGAACGGCATTACCGTCGTTGTTGACTACGCGCATACCGATGATGCATTGCGCAACCTGATCTCACTTGCACGCGATCTACAGAAGGGCAACCGTGGCCATGTTATTACGCTCTTCGGCTGCGGCGGCGATCGTGATCGCACCAAGCGTCCACGCATGGGGCGCGCTGCAGGCGAGGGAAGCGATCTCGTTGTGCTTACGAGCGATAATCCACGCAGTGAAGATCCCGCTGCGATCATCGCCGAAGCCCTGGTTGGAGTGAAAGAGACAGGGACCGAGTGCATCGTGGAAGAAGATCGCGCCAAAGCAATAGAGGTAGCGATTCACGCGGCACATCCCGGAGATATTGTGCTCATAGCAGGTAAAGGACATGAGAAGGTACAGCTGTTAAAGAGCGGGCCTGTGCCGTTTGATGATATGGCCGTTGCGGCCCGTGTTCTGAAGGAGATGGAATGAAGTTGACGCTCGGTCAGGTTGCTGACTGGATTTACGCAGAGGGCGATTTCGATACATCCGCCGAAGCGTTCGGCTACTCGATCGATTCGCGAACCATCAGTGCTGGTGACCTCTTCTTCGCCGTCAAAGGTGAACGCCTGGACGGCCACGACTACGTTGCCGCTGCGTTGGCCGATGGTGCAGTCGCAGCCGTGGTGAGCAATCAATGGATTGTGCCTTCAGAAATCGATACCTCAAAGTTGCTACGTGTATCTGAATGTGACGATTGCGTGCTGCTTGCGTTGCAGCGCCTCGCTCACACCGTCCGGAAGCATTGGGGCGGACGCGTTATCGGAGTTACGGGATCGGCCGGAAAGACGACCACCAAGGAGGCCGTCGCGCAGGTGCTTGGCGCCAAGTTTCGTGTATTGAAGTCCGCGGGCAATCTGAATAATGCCTTCGGGCTTCCTCTACAACTGCTGAAGTTGGAGAAGGAACACGAGGTCGCGGTAATCGAGATGGGCATGAACCATGCCGGTGAGATCACAGCGCTTGCGAAGATTGCTGAGCCTGATTGGGCGGTCGTCTCAAACGTTGCTCCGGTGCACATGGAGTTCTTTCCCGATGGCCTTGCCGGAATCGCGCGCGCGAAGTACGAACTGGTTGAGTCATTGTCTGCGGATGGTATTGCTGTTCTGAACGTTGATGATCCCTATGTCAAGGACTTCGGCAAAGGTATGGGTGGTCGCGCGATCTTCTATGGAACGGAGTCGAGCGCACAGGTTCGTGCAGAAAATATCGAAGAAGCAGGTGTGGATGGCATGCGGTTCGATGCGGTGATAGCGACCGACCGCGAGCCGGTGCATCTGAAACTGCTGGGCCGTCATAATGTGCTGAACGCGCTGGCAGCGATCGCTGTGGGCGTTCGCAGTGGGATGAGTCTGAAGGCCTGCGCTGCTGCCCTGTACGAGCTTGAACCAGGCGACAAGCGCGGCGAAATCTTGAAGTGGCACGGCGCAACCCTGATTAATGATTGCTACAACTCCAACCCGCGTGCGCTGGATGCGATGGTGGACGCGCTGATGGCGATGCCCGGCGAGCGCCATATTGTCATCGCGGGCGAGATGCTGGAGCTTGGACCGGAAGCCAATGCTTTACACACAGCCTGTGGGCGACGCATGGCCGAACGCGGTGTCTCTGCTGTGGTGGGAGTACGCGGTCACGCGCATGCGCTGGTCGCGGCGGCACAGGAGGCTGGCTTGAATGCGCTGTTTGTGCAGACTCCGGAGGAGGCCGGTGCGTGGTTGGAACAGAACCTCCGCGCCGGAGACGTTGTTCTTCTGAAGGCCTCGCGCGGTGTGCGGCTGGAGAAGGCCCTTGCCGCGCTGGATGCATAAGCAGGGAATGAAGTTTGGTTCGTAGTGGAAAAATGCCGCCGGGACGCATGGCCTGAGCCTGTTAAGATACAGCTATCCTGCGGCTCTGCGAGCCTGTCAGATCTTATCGAATCTTATCGAGGGCGGGCGTCTTGCTCTATTGGCTGCTGTACCAGAAGCTGTTTCCATACTTTCGCCTGTTCCGTATCTTCCGTTATCTGACGTTTCGCACGGTCTTCGCCAGCCTGACGGCTCTGCTAATCGGCCTGCTGATCGGGCCATACGTTATTGAACGGCTTCGTGAGTTCCAGATCGGCCAGTACATTCGTGAAGAAGGCCCGCAGTCGCACCAAAAGAAGAGCGGCACGCCGACGATGGGCGGCGTACTGATCTGCATCTCCATCCTCGTACCGACACTGCTGTGGTCCGATCTCTCGAACCCCTTCGTCTGGCTGGTGGTGTTGTCCACGATTGCTTTTGGCGCTATCGGTTTTGCGGACGACTACATCAAGGTCGTCCATCGCCGTAATCTCGGGCTGACCGCGCGCGCTAAGCTTGGCCTGCAACTGCTGGCGAGTGCGGGCGTGGCCATCGCATTGTTGCGGCTGGAGGCGCATGGCGCCTACTCCACGAAGCTGATGTTTCCGTTCTTCAAGCGATTCCGGCCCGACCTGGTGTGGGAGTGGATGGGACACATTCCGCATATGCACTGGCTGGCGTTTCTTCCCTTCATCGCCTTCGTCATGCTGGTCATCTCGTTTTCGAGCAACGCGGTGAACCTTACAGACGGACTCGACGGCCTGGCGATCGGCTGCACCATTATCGCCGCAGGAGCGCTGACAGTGCTGACCTACGTCAGCGGCCATGTTGTCTTCTCGGACTATCTCGAGCTGCAGCGTATGCCGCTCGTCAGCGAGCTGACGATCTTCTGCGGCGCGATGGTCGGCGCGAGTATCGGTTTCCTCTGGTATAACGCGCATCCGGCTGAAGTCTTCATGGGCGACGTTGGTTCGCTGGCACTTGGTGGGGCCATCGGCACGGTCGCTGTTGTCATCAAGCAGGAGCTGCTGCTGCCGTTTATTGGCGGCGTCTTTATTCTTGAGGCCGTGAGCGTCATGCTGCAGGTTGGCAGCTACAAGCTGCGCAACGGCAAACGCATCTTCAAGATGGCTCCGCTGCACCACCACTTCGAGCTGCTCGGCTGGTCGGAGTCCAAGGTGATTGCGCGCTTCTGGATTCTGGCGTTGATCTTCGCACTGCTGGCGTTGACGACATTGAAGCTTCGCTAACGAATATGGTCTGATGGGACTGCCTGGAACTAAAAATATGGAATTGAAGAATAAGCGAGTACTGGTTGTTGGTCTTGGCAAGTCGGGTATCGCCGCGGCGATGTTTCTGCGCCGCCAGGGAGCCCGTGTGACCGTGAGCGATGCGCGTAGCGCGGTAGCGTTGGCGAAGGAGATTCCTGCGCTGTTGGATGCAGGCATCATGGTCGAGAGTGGCGGCCACGGCCTGCTCACCTTCCGTCGTCAGGATCTCATCGTCATCTCGCCGGGTGTGCCGCTTGATACACCGGAGGTGAAGCAGGTGATCGGCTACGGCATGCCGGTGATCGGCGAGCTGGAGCTAGCCAGCCGCTTCCTAAAAGGGCGTATCGTCGCGATTACCGGATCGAACGGCAAGACAACCACAACGACGCTGATCGGCAAGATTCTTCAGGACGCCGGCCTGCCCACGCAGGTTGGCGGCAACATCGGCACACCAGTGATCGACCTGATTGACCAAAGCACAGACAAGACGCTCGACGTGCTGGAGGTCTCGAGCTTCCAGTTGGAGACGATTGAACAGTTCCATCCCTGGATCGCGCTGGTGCTGAATATCACGCCGGACCATCTCGACCGTCATGGCAGCTTTGATAACTATGCTGCGATGAAGGCGCGTATCACCGAGAACCAGCAGGCGGGCGACTATCTCATTCTGAACGCCGAGGACAAGCCGACGCAAATGGTGGCAGCGAAGACGAAGGCGCAGATCTTCTGGTTCAGCCCGCGTAGGCCCATCAAGCAGGGTACGTTCGTGCATGGTGAAAGCATCATGTTTATCCCGAGCGAGGGAGCGAAGGCCGAACCGATCATGCCGGTTGCGGAGATTCCTCTGCGCGGCTCGCACAATGTCGAGAACGTACTTGCGGCCGTCTGTGCGGCTCGGCTTGCCGGAGCTTCGGCTGAGTCGATTCGCGCTTCGGTGGCGCGCTTCAAGGCGGTCGAGCATCGGCTGGAGTTCGTGCGTTGCCTGCAGGGCGTCGACTATTTCAACGACTCCAAGGCGACCAACGTGGACGCTGCGATGAAGGCGGTTGCGGCCTTTCCAGGCGGAGTTCACCTGATCCTCGGTGGCAAGGACAAGGATTCGGATTACTCGCAGATGTCGGAGCTGCTGCGCGAGCGGGCGAAGGCTGTTTATACGATTGGTTCAGCCGCGGAAAAGATTGAGCGCCAGCTCAATGGAGTCGTGAAGATGGTGGGAGCGGGAACGATGGATTTAGCCGTGCGCGAGGCTCATAAGGCTGCGGTTCCGGGCGATGTGGTGCTGCTGGCGCCAGCCTGCTCCAGCTTCGACCAGTTTGAGAACTACGAGCATCGTGGGCGCGTCTTCCGGCAGATCGTGAACGAACTGAGTTAACGGATAGCGGGAAGTTGCAACAATGGCGAAGCGAGTTGGAGTCGACAAGTGGCTGTTTGGTGTGGTGCTGTTGCTGGTCCTGTTTGGGCTGGTGACGGTCTTCTCCGCATCGGCGGTGATGGCCAAGGCCAGCTTTGGAACTCCGTACTACTTCATGCTGCGGCAGAGCATGTGGGCTGCTGCGGGACTGGTAGCTCTGGTCCTGATGATGCAGGTGGACTACCGCCGCTTTAATAACGAAAAGTTTGTGTATGCGGTGGTCGGCATCACGATGGTGCTGCTGATCGGTGTGTTTGCGATGCGCGACTCGCATAATACGCATCGCTGGTTCCGATTCGGTGTTGCAAGCTTCCAGCCGTCGGAGATGGCCAAACCTGCGATTGTTCTGTTCCTCGCTTACTTCCTCCAGACACGCATCCACAAGATGGATGACTGGAAGGGAACAGTCATGAAGGCTGCGCTGCCTCCGCTTGTGATGGTCGCGCTGATTCTGAAGGAGCCTGATCTCGGTACGGCGATGGTCTGCGTCGCCGTGACGGCGCTGATGCTTTACCTCGCCGGGATGGAGGTGAAGTATCTGGGAATTGGCGCACTCTGCGCTGCTCCAGTGCTGTACTACATGCTCTTCCGTGTGCCGTGGCGTCGCGCCCGCATGCTGGCGTTTGTGAACCCTGAGGCCGATCCGCGTGGAACGGGCTTCCATATCCTGCAGTCTCTGATCGCGGTTGGAACCGGAGGGCTTCGCGGACTCGGTCTGATGGAAGGACGCCAGAAGCTCTTCTATCTGCCGGAACCACATACGGACTTTATCTTTGCGACGATCAGCGAGGAACTGGGCCTGCTTGGAGCGTTGTGCGTCGTTGCTCTCTTCGTCGCGCTGGGTTATCGCGGATTCCGCGCTGCATATCTTTCGACCGATCCGTTTGCTCGGTTTCTTGCATTCGGCATTACGAGCACGGTTCTGATCCAGGCATTCTTCAACATCAGCGTCGTGGTGGCTCTCCTTCCGACGAAGGGTATTACCCTGCCGTTTATCTCGTTTGGCGGCACGTCGCTGTTTGTGATGTTGGCAAGCATGGGCGTTCTATTGAATGTGACTCGCGAGATCGATTGATGCAGCAAGTCAGCGGTTTGCGTGTTTTGATCGCGGGCGGAGGAACCGGCGGTCATGTGATTCCGGCGCTGGCGATTGCGCGGGAGTTACGCGATGCGTATGGAGCCGAGGTTCGATTTGTGGGCACGGCGCGTGGGCTGGAGACGCGTCTGGTGCCTGAGGCTGGATTTCCGCTGGAGCTGATCAAGGTGGGTCAGCTGAAGAATGTGAGTCTGAGGACACGCGCGCGGACGATGCTCGATCTGCCGCTGGGTGTGATGCGTTGCGTTGGTTTGCTGCGAGACTTCAAACCGCAGGTTGTGGTTGGCGTCGGCGGCTATGCTTCGGGGCCGGCGATGATGGCGGCGCTTCTGCTGCGGGTTCCGACGCTGGCGTTTGAGCCGAATGCGGTTCCAGGGCTGGCGAACCGCTTGGTCGGCAAATATGTGAGTGCTGCTGCTGTGAATCTGCCGGAGACGACGCGGTATTTTCGCAACGCGAAGGTGACGGGGACGCCGGTGCGTCCGGAGTTCTTTGCGATTGCGCCGAAGGCGGCGGGCGGGGCGAAGCGGCTGCTGGTGTTTGGTGCGAGCCAGGGAGCCCGCGTCTTCAACGAGATGATGCCGAAGATCATCGAACGGCTGTTGACGCTGGTGCCGGGATTACAGGTGGTGCATCAGACCGGCGCCCGGCATGGAGCGACGACGCTGGCTGCGTACAATGCGCTTGATGTGTCGCTGGCTGGAGTCGAGGTCACGATGTACCTGGACGACATGGCTGCGCAGTTTGCCGCGGCCGATCTGATTTTGTGCCGCAGCGGCGCGAGCTCGGTGGCTGAGGTTGCGGCTGCGGGGCGAGCGGCGGTGCTGGTTCCTTTTCCTCAGGCGGCGGATGATCACCAGCGGAAGAATGCGGAAGCGTTTGTGGCTGCTGGAGCGGCAGCGATGATCGTCGAGGCGGAGCTGACGGAGGAGCGTCTGCTGGCGACGCTGACCGGCCTGCTGAGTGATGATGCGCGGCGGGCTGAGATGGGCTCGCGCGCGAGGGCGCTGGCACATCCCCATGCGGTGGCGGAGATCGGGCAGATAGTGGCTGGACTCGCCCGATAAGCCCCCTCCCCCCTGTGTTTTTCGTAAAAGCTCTATTTTGTTGTGGTTGTGCGATTTGCACAGGCTAAAATATTCATTTGATGTGGGTTGGGTGTCAAAATATTGATTTATAAAGAGTTAGCCCCGATCCTTTTGGACCGGGGCTTTTGTTTGCTGATTTAAGTGTAGCTAAGTGAGGGAAACTAATCGGCAGATTTTTTGAGGTTTATTTGCTTTGGAATGAGAGAGTTGTGGTTTCTGGGGGCTTGACAGGCGTTTTCGCTCCAGTTGGCTGGGGTCGTTTCGCCTTCGGCTTCACTCCGGCCTTCGGCAGAGCGGGGGCCGCTTCGCGGCGGCTGGATTGAGGGCCAAGCCTGAAGGCTTGGCGTACCTGGAGGCGGTTCGTGCTTTTGTGCGAATGGCTCACTCCCCCCATGTCGCGATGAAGCTGCGCCATGGGGTTACCTGTTTTGGTGGCGGAGAGAGGGCATTCGCTTTGGTGCTCCATGGATGAAGGCTCGCCATCCGCACCTGTTGGGGCGTTATGAAGGGGCACCGTTTTTAGTGGGCGAGGAGGGGCTTTTGGGCGATCCCACCTTGCTCGCTGCGCGAGCGAAGATGGGGCACCCGCTTTCGTGGCTGGGAGAAGGCCCCGCTTTGGTGAGCTATAGAGTGGGCGCTCGCCCTGACACCTGGTGGCGTGGGTGCAAAAGTAGTGGGCCGGGAGATGTTATTCCCGGCCCACTTTGCTAACGTCGATTCTGGTTGGAGGTGTGAGGATTAGCGATGTCCTCCGCCGCCATGGAAGCCACCACCGCCACCGCCGTGGAAGCCGCCGCCACCACCGAAGCTTCCGCCACGGGAGCCGCCGCCGAAGTTTCCACCGCCGAAGCCACCACGGGGAGCTGATCCGCCGAAGTTGCCTCCGCCGCGGTTGAAGCTCTGTTGCGGAGCCGAGTAGCTACGGTTATAGCTCTGCGACGGTGCAGCGTAGTTGCGGGCGCCCTGGTTCGGCATCTGGACGAAGTTGTGTGCCGAGCCCTGGGTTCCGTTGAAGCGATTTACACCCTGCTGCTGCGACTGCCCGTTCTTCCAACCGAAGTTGCCGTTGTTGCCGAAGCTTCCACGATTGTTGTTGTACGAGGTCTGCATGACGCCGCGGCCCTGGTTGAAGCCGTTGCGATTGCCCTCGGCGAAGCTGTTGCCGCGGCTGTTGTAGTAGGAGCCGCGATTGCCGGCGAAGTTATTGCCGCGGTTGGCCCAGCTTGCACCACCGGGGCGTCCGTCGAAGTGTCCGCCATAGGGGCGGTTATAGGCGTAGCCACTCTTCCATCCGGGGCCAAAGTGGTTGTAGCAGCGGTTGTACCAGAAGTGTCCGCCACCCCAGTATCCGCCGTAGAAGCCTATGCCGAAGTAGCCGAAGCCGTAGTTAATGCCACCGTAGTAGCCGACGGTCGGTCCCCAGTAGCCGGCGTTCCAGAAGTAGCCGCCAGGGCCATAGCCCCAGTAGCCGGGAGTCCAGAGAGCACCGGTGTAGGGCGGGAGCACCCAGGCTCCGTCGACCCATTCGTAGCCGTCGCCGGTCCAGGCCCAGTAACCGGGAGTCCAGATGTATCCATCCCCAGGCATGACGGGCTGTGCGTAGACAGGGATTGCCGGCGGTGCGATTGCTACAGAGACAAAGACGCGCGCATGCGACACAGCGGGAGTTGCGAGCAACAGAGCACCGGCGAGAGCGGCGGCGCCAAAGAACTGACCAGCTTTGCGGAATGGACGGAAGAGGTTCATTGCCTTCCTTTGCCAATCGATCCTTCGTTTAGCCCGAACGAAACGGGGCTTCGAGGACCGCCCGGCTGAGGTTCCTGCCCGCTAGCTATTGCGGATCAGGCACTCACACATATTAGACACGAGGGGCGAGGTTTTGTTGCATAAAGGTGAATGGGGATTCAGGGGTATTTGGGGGTGTTGCAGGGGTTGGGTTTAGGGGGGCTTCGCTGGCGTCGGGTCAAATCGGAGATCGTCGGCTTCGCGGCTGCGCTTCGCTCGGGATGATGACCCTTCTGTGAAGGGGTGGAGAGAGGTGCTTCCACGCTTCGCTTGAAATGACACCCTCGTGGGAACTAGGGGATGTCGCTGATAGAGTGGAGGATATGGCTGTTCCTGTCGCTCCTTCGGGTCATTTCTTCTTTCCGCCTACGCAGCGGGTTCATTTTATTGGTATTGGCGGCATCGGGATGAGCGGGATCGCGGAGATTCTGCTGACGATGGGGTATCCGGTTTCGGGGTCGGACCTGAAGCGGTCGGCGGTGACGGAGCGGCTGGTGGGCATGGGCGCGCGTGTCTTTGAGGGACATGCGGCGGCGAATGTTGTGGCGAGCGATGTGGTGGTGACGAGCTCGGCGGTGAGTGCGGCGAATCCGGAGGTGGTGGAGGCGCGGGCGCGGAAGATCCCGGTGATTCAGCGGGCGGAGATGCTGGCTGAGCTGATGCGGCTGAAGTATGGCATTGCTGTGGCCGGGATGCATGGCAAGACGACGACGACGAGCATGGTAGCGGCGGTGCTGGCGGCGGGCGGGCTTGATCCGACTGTCGTCGTGGGTGGGCGCGTAAATGCGCTGGGGTCGAATGCGCGGCTGGGGAATTCGCAGTACCTGGTGGCGGAGGCGGATGAGAGTGACCGCTCGTTTTTGAAGCTGTCGCCGGTGCTGGGCGTGGTGACGAATCTGGATCGCGAGCATATGGATTGCTACCGCGATATGGCGGACGTGGAAGATGCGTTCGTGCAGTTTATGGATCGACTGCCGTTTTATGGTGCGGGCACGGCATGTGTGGACAATGCTCTGCTGCGCGGCGTGCTGCCGCGGGTGAGGCGGAGGATTTACACGTATGGCGAGAGTGCGGATGCGGATTTTCGCGTGTCGATTTTGAAGAGGGACGGCGAAGGCTTCGCGCGGTTTGAGGTGAGCTACAAAGGCGAGTCGATGGGTCCGTTCACGCTGCATGTTCCGGGTCGGCACAATGTGCTGAATGCGACGGCGGCGGTGGCGGTGGGTGTGCAGCTGGGTGTTGCTGCGGAGCTGATTGCGGCGGGGCTGGACAGTTTTCGCGGAGTGGACAGGCGGTTTCAGATTAAGGGTGTGGCGCGCGGCGTGACGGTGGTGGACGACTATGGGCATCATCCGACGGAGATTGTGGCGACGCTGAATGCGGCGCGTGAGGCGGGATATAAGCGGGTGCTGGTGCTGTTTCAGCCGCACCGGTATACGCGGACGCGCGATCTGATGGAGGAGTTTGCGAGGGCATTTGGCGATGCGGACCGGGTGGAGGTGCTCGACATTTATGCGGCGAGCGAGGAGCCGATTGCGGGCGTGACGGCGGAGGCTCTGGTGAAGGCGATTGGGCGCGAGGGTGTGAAGTATGCGGCGTCGATGAGCGAGGCCGTGGAGGCTTTGTCGAAGGAGGCTCGCGAAGGGGATGTGGTGGTGACGCTGGGGGCGGGGAATGTGTCGCAGGCCGGGCCTTTGTTGCTGGAGCGGCTGGAGGGCAAGTGAGTGGCAGCGGTCGAGAAGCAGATGCCTCCACTTCGCTGCGCTTCGGTCGGAATGACCGCCTTTGAGAACGATGATGCGGCGTGGCGGGAACGGGGGAGTGACCAGATGGGTGAGTTCCTGAAAGGGTACAAGGCAACAAGTTAGCGAAGGATGTGGGGGCTTTGGCGGGATATAGTCAGGATGGCGATTCTCGCGACCTTTGCTCGAGGTTGACGAATAGCGGCAGTGCGAAATAGCGGCAGATCGGCGAGGCGCGAGTCGGCGGTGCTGGAGGCGCCGGAGCCGGAGTATGCTCCGGTGGCGGCTCGTGCTGGCAGAAAGCCCGCTCAGCCGGACAGGACGATGCGCAGGGATTTTTCCAACTTCGACGAGGAGTTTGACGACGCTCCACCGCCACGACAGCGGCGTGAGGGCGGCGTGAAGCTGCGTCTGCGCGGAGGCGTGCCGAAGTCGCTGGGCGGACGGCTGGGAATTCTGGCTGGAGTGCTGGTGCTGGTGGGTTTGTGCGCGGCGGCTGCCGGAGTGGCGAGGACGGCCATTCTGCATGACGAGCGGTTTGTGATTCCGTCGTCGTCGGCGATTGAGGTTGAGGGGAACTCGCATGTGACGCGGGCGCAGCTGCTGAGCATCTTTGGTGAGGATGTGGAGCGGAATATCTTTCGCGTCTCGCTGGAGCAACGGCAGGCGGAGCTGGAGCAGATGCCGTGGGTGGAGCATGCGACGGTGATGCGGCTGCTGCCGAATCATCTGCGCGTGCAGATTGTGGAGAGGACGCCGGTGGCGTTTGTGAGGCAGGGCAACCACATTGGACTGGTGGATGCGAATGGCGTGCTGCTGGATATGCCGACGGATGTGCAGGGGGATATGCACTACTCGTTTCCGGTGGTGACGGGGTTGGCGGCAAGCGATCCGCTGTCGCTGCGGGCGGCGCGGATGAAGCTGTACCAACGATTCACGGGGGACCTGGATTTATCGGGGGAGAGGATCTCGCAGAATCTGAGCGAGGTGGACCTGTCGAACCCGGAGGATGTGCGGGCGATTGTTGCGGACAAGAACGGCGAGGTGCTGGTGCACTTCGGCGAGGACAACTTTCTGGATCGCTATCGCAAGTTTGAAGAACATCTGCCGGAGTGGAGAACGCAGTACCCGCACTTGAGCTCGGTGGATATGCGGTATGAGCGGCAGGTGGTGCTGGAGATGCAGAAGGGAAGTGCGCTGCCGGTAGCGGGACAGGGAGTGGATGCGACGCAGCCCGCGGTGGGTACGACGCCTGCTCCGGTGGCGGCTCCGATTGTGAAGCCTGCCCCTGCGGCCACCAAGCCTGCTGCGATCGCGCATCCACAGGTTGCGCATCCTCAAGTGACGCATTCTGGTGCAGCGAAGGCGGCGACGCAGATGAAGAGGCCAGCGGCGAAGGCTGCTCCGGCAAAACATAAGGGCGCAGCGGTTGCGCCGAAGACAACACCGGCAAAGAAGCCTGTTGCGGCTGCGCATCCGAGCGCGACAGCAGACGAGCAGAGGCAGGCGGTGGCGAATGGAGAGTCGTTCTGGGTTCATCCGAAGAGTGCGCAGGCAAATGGGTCGAAGAAAGGGTTGACGCGGGCGGAGCAGGAGACGGGTTCCGAGCTGAAGTTCCATCCGCCGCAGGTGGTTCGCCGATGAAGAGTCAGAAGCCAGAGAATCTGATTACGGTGCTGGATGCGGGCAGCGCGAAGAGCGTGGTGCTGGTGGGTGAGCTGCACGACGGCGTGCTGCGGTACCGCGGGCATGGCATCGAGGCGTCGAAGGGCATGCGCAAGGGATTGATTGCAGAGCTGGGGCCGGCAGCCGATGCGATCAATCGCGCGGCGTTGACCGCGGAGCGCACGGCCAAGGCGACGATTGAGACCGCGGTGGTCGGAATTGGCGGAGCACATGTGCGCGGGATGAATTCGCGCGGCGGAATCAGCATGGGCAGCCGCATGCGCGAGATTACGCGCGAAGAGGTAAGGGCGGCGGTGGACCGTGCGCGCAGTGTGGCACTCCCTCCAGACCGCGAGGTGCTGCATCTGCTGCCGCAGGAGTTCATTCTGGATGAACAGCCGGGGATTCACGACCCGATTGGGATGGTGGGCAATAAGCTTGAAGTGAATCTGCATCTGTCGACGTGCTCGGGAGGCGTGGCGCAGAGCGTGATTACGTGCGCGAATCGCGCGGGTCTTGAAGTGATGGACACGGTGTACGAGGGCATCGCAGCGGCTGAGGCGGTGCTGAGTGCCGATGAGCGCGAGCTTGGCGTGTGCATCGCGGATATTGGATCGAGCACGACGGAGCTGGCGGTCTTCTTTGAGGGATCCGTGGCTCATACGGCTGTGCTGCCGATTGGCGGCGATCACTTTACGAATGATCTTGCGGTGGGCCTGCATGTCACCGTCGAAGAGGCCGAGTTCTTAAAAAAGACATATGGGCACTGCGTGGTGACGGCGGTTCCGCAGATGAATGAGATTGAGGTGGGCGGCGACCTGGCGATCTCGGGCGGCCAGCCGGCGCGCATGGTACGGCAGCGGTTTCTGGCGGAGATTCTGGAGCCGCGTGCGCGTGAGCTGTTCACGATGCTGAGGGATAATCTGCGCAATGGCGGCGTGCTGGAGGCGCTGGGCGCGGGCTGCGTGGTGACTGGCGGCGGCGCGTTGATGTCGGGTCTGCTGGACAATGCGGAGAGCCTGCTGCGCGTGCCTGCGCGGGTTGGTTATCCGGTGCCGCTTTCGAGGATGCCCGAGGAGCTGGCGCGGCCGGAGTATGCGGCGGCGATTGGCATGCTGCTGTATACGCATCGCACGCAGGTTCGCAAGGCGAGTGAGGAGCAGGGGCTGCGAGCGAAGCTGAAGGCAATTTTTGCAGGGAGCTTCTAACGCGGTCGGTTGTAGGGAGTGAGGGAACTGCAGGTTCTTCGACTGCGTTGGACGGTTTTACGTTTGACAGGGTTCGAGCTTCGCTCGAATGTCCCACTCATGCGATGAAACCGCATGAGTGGGCACCCGGCTTTGGAACCCGCAAAGGCAGATTCCAAAGCCACTCGAAGCATTACATCGACGCCAGATGTCGTCATCGATATGTCCGTTTCGGGACGCTAGATTGGTTGTCAGTCAGAGATAGACTAGCTTCTCTAGTTCAGCCCCAAGGGGTGGGTTGGTACGAATAGATTGCCCAATAGACTACTTCATACGTATCGTTCGTTAGACAGTAACCATCCACGGTTCTATCAGAGGAAGCGGACCAGGTCGGGAATGTATTAGGGTAGTTGGCGCATGTCCACGAGAGAAGGTTAGATGCATCCGCCTCAAACTGAGCCTGGGTTGTAGAGGCGAGCATAATTTGTTGCTGTGCCTGCAGGGAATTGGGTGAAAGAGCAAAGAACAGAGATGCTGCGATGAGAAATAATAGCCTCTTCATTGGTTATCCTTTTCGGAAAGTGAAGTGCAACAAATACGGAAGTATTTCAGTGCGTCCACTATGATGGAGCACTTGTGGCATGTCAAGAATCTCGGCGAGGTCGATTAGCTCGTTCGGGATTCTCGATTGGGCCGCTTTATAACGAGTCATCCCGCCGATCGACATGGAACAAAAGGCCCGGACTTTCACGGTGAGAAGGATCACAAGTTTGTAAAAGGTTTCTCACTCGCTCAGTGAGGCTGCTTCGAAAATAAGGCAGACAGAAGCTGCTTGCGGGGGATGTTGAACCACGCGTGGTACGGGCGGTGGAAAACGTGGGTGTATCCAGAGCGTCGATGATGTGAGAATTATTTCTGAGCTGCTGTTGACGCGCGCGAAGGAGTACTGCATTCCATGCCGAATCTGCCTGATGACGATATCCGTATCCACTACCACGATGAAGTTCCGCATGGAGCGCGGATCAAGGTCATTGGCGTAGGCGGCGGAGGCAATAACGCCGTCAACCGCATGATCGCGGCCAAAGTGGAAGGCGTCGAGTTTATTGCGGCGAATACGGATGTGCAGGCGCTGAATACATCGAACGCTCCGGTGAAGCTGCAGCTGGGCGTGAAGCTGACGAGCGGGCTGGGAGCGGGCGCGAATCCGGATGTGGGACGGCGCGCTGCGCTGGAGGATTCAGACAAAATCATCGAGGCGCTTGAGGGCGCGGACATGGTGTTTGTCACGGCTGGCCTGGGCGGAGGCACAGGCACGGGAGCGGCGCCGGTGATTGCTTCGCTGGCGAGCGAGATGGGCGCGTTGACGGTTGCGGTGGTGACGCGGCCCTTCGGCTTCGAAGGTAAGCGCCGCATGATGCAGGCCGAGCGTGGATTGCAGGAACTGCTGGATTCCGTCGATACGGTGATTGTGATTCCGAACGAGAAGTTGCTGGCGGTGGCGAAGGACGCGGGCTTCTTCGAGAGCTTCCGCATTGCGGACGATGTGTTGCGGCAGGGCGTACAGGGTATCTCGGACATCATTACCATTCCTGGCGTGATCAACCGCGACTTTGCAGACGTGAAGACGACGATGGCGGGCATGGGCTATGCGGTGATGGGCACAGCGGTGCGCTCGGGACAGAATCGCGCGGTGGAGGCTGCGATGGCCGCTATGGCTTCGCCGCTGCTGGAGTCGGGTGCGATTGATGGCGCGAAGGGCATCCTGATCAACATTACTGGTTCGAGCAACCTGAAGCTGAACGAGGTGAATGAGGCTTCGACGATTATTCAGAATGCGGCGCACGAGGACGCGAATATCATCTTTGGCGCGGTGCAGGACGAGACGATGGGCGAGGACGTGAAGATCACGGTGATCGCCACGGGTTTCAAGCAGCAGGAGATGCCGGCGCGGCGGGAGCGGATGCTGGCGGAGGCGACGCTGCCGACGATGCGGTATGAGATGCCGGTGGTGGAGCCGCGGGTTTCGACACCGCGCTCGACGGCCTCGATGCCGAAGTTTGCAAGTGACGTGGAGGCTTTGCCGTCAGCGTCTGAGCTACAGGAAAAGTCGGACCGTGAGCCGGAGCTTCGCGCAGTTCCAGCTTCGGTGTTCGACGATGATTTCTTCCGCACCACACAGGAGCGGGCGATGCCGGCGTATTCCATTCCAGAAGAGGCAGTTCGGCTGGAGACGGGAGTTCGGGAGACGGCTTACGTTCAACCTGCGGAGAGCGTCCATACGGAAGCCCCGGCTGCGGAGGTGGGGGTGCGCGCTCAGTACGGAGGAGCGGCAGCAGCGCTTCCGGCGGATGCGAATGAGCCGGATGAGCTTGATATTCCAGCATTTCTGCGACGCGGACATTGATGACTCCATCTAAATATGGAGCGAAAGATGTATTTCCCCCGGGGGAATGCTGCAGTGGAATAAAGAGTGTCTTCTAATGCTGGCCGTGGATTGATGGCAACATAGTTGCTCACTTCGTTTTAATAGTGGATGTAGGAAGAGGGGTCGCCTTTGGTGTTGCATTGGGTCAGAGTCTTTGGCGTAATCCTTTTGGGCCTGGTAGTGGGTTCTGGGATGGAGGCGACGGCGATGACGTCGTCGCGTAGCGTAAAGCATCATTCGTCGGGGACGACGCATGCTGCGGTGAGCGGCAAGTCGCGTGTCTCGAAGGCTTCTGCCCGGAACGCGAAGTCGAAGGGTAAGGCGGTTGCCTCGACGAAAGGCTCGACGAAGGTGGTTGCCGGAAAGCGTGGGCGTGGGGCTCGTGCGAAGCTGGCGGTTCGGCGGACGCGGTATTACGAACACTTCTCGGCGAATTCTTTTACCGACAATCTAACGCTGGGTGATGTCACCGAGGGCGAAGATCCGATGGTGCGTCAGGCCGCCATCGAGGCGCTGGGCAATATGAACGGCACAGCGGTGGTAATCGATCCGGCATCGGGACGCATTTTGGCGATGGTGAACCAGAAGCTGGCGTTGTCGCGCGGCGCGGAGCCCTGCTCGACGATCAAGTTGACGGTTGCGTTGGCGGCCCTGGAAGAGGGCATCGTGAAGAAGGACACGCCGGTGAATCTTGGCGGCCGGTACACGATGACGATGACGGATGCGCTGGCCCACTCGAACAATGCTTATTTTGAAACGCTGGGTCGCTCGCTTGGTTTTGAGCGCGTGAAGCATTATGCGAATGAGTTTGGCCTGGGTGAGCTGGCTGGATATCACATTCAGGGTGAGCAGCTGGGAATCTATCCGGATGAAGAGCTCCCGGCGAAGCTGGGCGGAGTGGGGCGCATGTGCTCGTTTGGTGAGAGCGTGTCGATGACACCGCTGCAGCTGGGTGCGCTGGTTTCTGCGATTGCGAACGGCGGAACGCTTTACTACCTGCAGCATCCTGAGAATGAGATCGATATTGCGAGCTTTCAGCCGCGCGTGAAGCGGCAGCTGAACATCGCTCCGCTGATCCCCGAGATTCTGGACGGGATGCAGGGTGCGGTGATGTATGGCACGGCACGCACGCTGCGAGCGAACTTCAATGAGTTCCCGGTGATGGGCAAGACGGGGACGTGCTCGAATAATGGGACGCGCTTTGGATGGTTCGGTTCGTACGCCGATACGCCGAAGGGGCGGCTGGTTTCAGTCTTCTTTCTTGAGGGTGGGCGTCCTACCTTTGGGCCGAAGGCTGCGGAGCTGACGGGGCAGTTCTACCGTGCGCTTTGGGATAAGAGCTACTTCAAGCCGAGTGCGACGCAGGCGGCGAATACGACGCTGGGTTCGCACTAGGTTGCGCCAGATATGGGGCAACGGCTTCTGTGGCTGGGACACGAAATGCGGTTCTTCGTTTCGCTCGGAATGACACGTTCGAAGCGAATTTTCTAAACGAAATATTCAGATGGAGCGCGGTGCTGACAACAGCACCGTCTTCGCGTTAAGGAACTCGCGCATACCGGCGGCGGAGAGCTCGCGGCCGTAGCCGGAGTGTTTGATGCCACCGAAGGGGAGGCGTGGGTCGCTGGCGACCATGGCGTTGACGAAGACGGCTCCGCTCTCGAGCTCGGCGATGAGACGCTGCTGCTCGGCGGGATCGCGTGTCCATGCAGAGGCGGCGAGGCCGAAGGGGGAGTCGTTGGCGATCTCGATGGCCTCATCGAGCGAAGCGACTTTGAAGAGCATGGCAACGGGGCCGAAGAGCTCTTCTTTATAAATGGAGCTGGTACGGGGGACGTTGACGAGGACGGTGGGCTCGAAGTAATTGCCATCGCCGAGCATGCGTTCTCCGCCGCTGAGGACGCGCGCGCCTGCTTTGGTCGCAGCCTTAACCTGGGCTTCGAGCTCGTCGGCGATTTTTGCGGTGGCGAGCGGGCCGACGTCGGTGGTCTCCTTCATGGGGTCGCCGATCTTCATGGCCTCCATGCCGGCGACGAAGCCGGATTCGAACTCCTGGTAGATGGACTCGTGAACGATGAAGCGCTTGGCCGCGATGCAGGACTGGCCGCTGTTGACGAGGCGTGCGCGCACGGCGGTCTCGATGGCTGTGGCGATATCGGCAGAGGGCATGACAATGAAGGGATCGGAGCCGCCGAGTTCTAAGACAGATTTTTTGATGAGCCAGCCGGCCTGTGCGGCGACGGCGCGTCCGGCTGGTTCGGAGCCGGTGAGGGTGACGGCGGCGATGCGCTCGTCGCCGAGCACGTGCTCGACCTGGCGCGATTCGATGAGCAAGGTCTGGAAGGTGCCGCGGGGGAAGCCCGCGCGACGCGCAAGCGATTCGATCGCAAGTGCACACTGCGGTACGTTCGATGCGTGCTTCAGCAGGCCGACGTTTCCGGCCATCAGTGCGGGCGCGAGGAAGCGGAAGACCTGCCAGAAGGGAAAGTTCCAGGGCATGATGGCGAGGATGATGCCGAGCGGGTCCCAGCGAACATAGGTCTGATTTTCGGTGGGGATGGGTTCGGAGGCGAGGATGCGCGCGGCGTTGTCGGCGTAGTATCGGCAGGCGAGGGCGCACTTGGCGATCTCCTGCCGTGAGGCGTGAATGGGTTTGCCCATCTCGAGTGTGATTGTCTTGGCGAGATCGTCGGTTTCTTCGTCGAGGAGGGAGGCGAGCTTGCGCATGCAGAGGGCGCGGTGCTCGAGCGGGACGGCTGCGTAGGCGCGAAAGGCGGCGTGGGCCAGAGCGATCTTTTCGGCGATGGCTTCTTCGCTGAGCGTGTCGAAGCTGCGGATCAGCTTGCCGGTTGCGGGATTGATGGACTCGATGGCCATGCGGGCTGATGCTTGAAGCTGTAAAGAGGTTAGCGCAGCTCTTGTGGATGAGGCTATACCCGAGGGTTGTAGTGGGCCGTCTGCGTCAACAGATGGGAGTGCGCGGTATGAAATAATCGAGCGTGTCAGCGCCTCTTTAGACCTCTTTTGTGAGAACGGTGAGGCTTGCAGGAACCAAACAGCATGCAGAGTAATTCAGAGTTTATGAAGCAGGCCATCGAGCTTGCTAAAGAGAATGTGACCTCGGGGCGCGGTGGCCCGTTTGGCGCTGTGATTGTGCGCGACGGTAAGGTGATTGCCACCGGTGTAAACACGGTGACGGCAACGAATGATCCGACGGCACACGCCGAGGTGGTGGCGATTCGCAGTGCCTGCAAGGAGCTGGGCGAGTTCTCGCTGCCGGGCTGCGTGATGTATACGAGCTGCGAGCCGTGTCCGATGTGCCTGGCGGCGATCTACTGGTCGCGTATGGAAGGGATTTTCTATAGCGCCACGGCGGGCGATGCGGCGGCGGCAGGGTTCGACGACGCGTTTTTGTACGAAGAGCTGCGCAAGGAGATTGGCGCGCGGACGATTCCTGAGGAGCGTCTGCTGGCCGAGCGTGGCAATGACAGCTTTGATGCGTGGCGCAGGTATACCGCGCGTGTGGACTACTGACGAAGAACAGGCGAGGACGATGGCGACAAAGAAGGTTGCGGCGAAGAAGAAAGATGGCGTAGTGAAGGTTGCTCTGCTGGGCTTCGGCACGGTGGGCAGCTCGGTGGCGAAGGTGCTGGCGGAATCGAAGTTTCCGAACGTTGCCGTGACGCATATCTATAACCGCAATGTGGCGCGCAAGAAAGAGTCACCTGCGGCGAAGTTCGTTCCATCAGGCGCGGTGTGGACAGAGAACATCGACGATGTGCTGAAGTCCAATGTGGATGTGGTGATCGAGCTGATCGGCGGCCTGAATCCGATTGAGGGCTGGCTGAAGAAGGCATTGTCGTCAGGCAAGCACGTGGTTACGGCGAACAAGCAGTTGATTGCGTATCGCGGCGTGAGTTTGAAGAAGCTGGCCGCGCAGCATGGCGTTCAGCTGGTGTACGGCGCGGCGGTTGCCGGAGGCGTTCCAGTGATCCCGGGGATCAAGCAGGGCCTGGGCGGCGACAGGATCGTTCGTCTGAGCGGGATTGTGAACGGCACGTGCAACTATATTTTGAGCCGCATGGAGAGTGGTGCGGAGTATGCCACGGTGCTGAAGGACGCACAGGAGCTAGGCTATGCGGAGGCGAATCCATCGGCGGATGTGGATGGCTACGATGCGCGCGCGAAGCTCTGCATTCTTTCGCGCATTGCGCTGGGGGCTGACCTGAATCCGGATGAGGTGACGACCCAGACGATTTCGACGGTTGAGGCGATCGACTTCGTTTATGCGAAGGAGTTGAACTGCACGATTCGCCAGGTCTCGCGAGCGCAGGTGGATGGTTCGCTGGTGCGGGCGCGTGTGGCTCCGATGCTGGTGCCGTTGAGTTTTCCAATTGCGTGGTCGCATGGGACGCAGAATATGGTGGTGACCAGCGGCAAGTATGGCGGCGATGTGGTGTTCTCGGGCCATGGCGCGGGCGGCGAGCCTACGGCAGTGGCGGTCGTCTCGGACCTGCTGGCGGTGGCGCAGGGCGCAAAGGCGGCGGAGCATCCGGTTCGCAAGCGGCAGGTGACGGGAGAGTTTATGGCTCCGCACTATCTGCGGTTTGTTGTGGATGACAAGCCGGGCATCGTCTCGTCGATTGCAGGGGCGCTGGCGAAGGTGGGCGCGAACATCGATTCGCTGTTGCAGCGGCCCGGCTATCCGAAGCACAGGCTGCCGTTTGTGGTGACGACGGAGCCGTGTTCCACCGATACGATCGAGCGCGCGATCAAGTCGATTGCGAAGCTGGATTGTATGCTGGAGAAGCCGTTGACATTGCAGATTCTTGTGCCGGATGACAAAGAATAGTTGCCGGGCCCGCGAAACAGATGAATCTATCCATTATTCGAGGCCGATGATGAGGCGATGGCTGAAGTTGTGTGTGGCATTCGCGGCGCTGACGGCGAGCGCTGCGGCGGTAGATCTCGCGCCGGTTGTCCATGAGAAGAATGCGCTGAATTCGGCGAAGACGCGGAAGGCGCACTATGTTGTGCTGGTCTCGCTGGATGGTTTTCGGTGGGATTATCCGACGAAGTGGGGCGCTCCGCATTTGCTGAAAATGGCAGACGAGGGAGCGAGCGCGCCGGAGGGGATGATTCCGAGTTATCCGTCGCTCACCTTTCCGAATCACTACACATTGGTGACGGGACTTTACCCGGAGCACCATGGGATTGTGGACAACGAGTTTCTCGATCCGGCCCATGATTATGCGCGGTACTACTACAAGGACGCGAAAATTACGGATAACAGTGACTGGTATGGCGGTGTTCCGCTGTGGTCGCTGGCGGAGCGTAACAAGATGCGTTCGGCGTCGATGTTCTGGGTGGCTTCGAATGCGAAGATTGCGGGGAAGCGTCCGAGCTACTGGGTACCGTTTGACGACAAGTTCGACGATGAGAAGCGGATTGATCAGGTTATCGCGTGGTTGTCGCTGGCAGAGGCCGAACGTCCGCATCTGATTACGCTTTACTACTCAAACGTGGACCACGCCGGACATGATTTTGGACCGGACTCGGACGAATGTCGCGATGCGGTGCATCATCTGGACGCGTTGATGGGAGAGCTGGAAGACCGGTTGAAAGCCACGGGGCTGGCGGTCGATATGATTGTCGTCGCCGATCACGGTATGGTGAAGTTTGCCGATCGCAAGTGGATCTCCATCGCGAAGCTGGTGGACCTGAAAGATGCGAAGACGGCGGGGCAGAATATCTATCCGAAGGACGAGGCCGAGAAGCAGCGCATCTATAACGGGCTGAAGGCGCTGAACGATCCACGGTTTGCTGTATACCGGTTGAAGGATGTTCCGAAGCCGCTGGACTTCAATGCGAATCCGCGTGAGGGCGATCCGGTGGTGGTGCCGATGGGGCTGTATCCGCTGGAGGCAAACGCCAAGACGGAGGAGATCAAGAACCTCGGCGGCCATGGCTATGATCCGGCGCGTGTGCCGGAGATGAAGGCGATCTTCTTTGCAGAAGGCCCGGATATTAAGCCTGGGGTAAAGCTGGCTTCATTTAGGAATGTGAATGTGTATGACTTTGTTTGCGGGATTCTGGGACTGAAGCCGGCAAAGAATGATGGGAATAAGAAGGTGCTGCGGGTGGCGCGGCGGTAGGAACGGGATTCGAAAGAGGAAGGCCGCGCAAGATGTGCGCGGCCTTCCTTGTTTTCAGGGAGTAGTGGAGGCTACTTTGCCGCTACGGTGGGCTTTGTTGCTGCTCCGGCGGGAGATTCGGCCAGGGTTGGGGCCTCGGAGCCGAGCTCGGCGAGCGTGACGCGCAGGTATTTATGCGGGTTGACCGGTGTGTTGCGGATGCGTACCTCGTAGTGGAGGTGCGAGCCGGTGACGCGGCCGCTGTGTCCGACATAGCCGATGACCTGTCCGCGAACGACGGTTTGACCGGTCATGACGGCAAAGCCGGACATGTGGCCGTAGAGTGTTTCCACGCCGTGGCCGTGATCGAGGACGACGGCGCGACCGTATCCGTTCTCCATCTGTGCGGTCTTGACAACGCCGTCGGCGGTTGCGCGGACGGGTGTGCCATTGGCGGCGGAGATGTCCAGGCCTTTATGGAACTCGCCCTCGCCGTTGCCGAGAACGGGATCTTCACGCTGGCCGAAGCTGCTGGTGATGGGGCCCATGACGGGCCAGAGATTGGGTGCGTACGCAGCGGCGTCTTCTCCCAGCGACAGGCCGCCGAAGATGCTGGCAGAGCCGAAGGTGGGCCGGTTCAGGCCGTTCAACGTGCGAGTCACGGTGCCGTTCAGTGCCTGATTGCGCAGTGAATAGAAAGCGTCGACCGATTTGTAGTAGCTGTCGTCGGTCAGGCTGGCTGTTTCGGCAAGCGGGGTGTTCTCGACGGCTTCGGCTACGGCCTGGGCGTGCGCCTTGCTCGATTTGCCAGTCAGACGGCCTACGGGGATAGCCAGTTTGCTGGCGGTCAGTCCGTACAGAGCGGAGACTTCGTTCGCCAGCGAGCCAAGGGAAGCGGCCTGAATATCTTTTTCGCGCGCTGCCTCTTCGAGATGCGCGTAGTCCTTCTGGAGAGCATTGTGGTCCTGGCGAAGCTGATTAAAGCGAGCGGTCTTGATGAGCATCCGCGAGTACGATCCGGCCAGCCCGGTGATGGTGAACATGCCGATGGCTGCAGCGGCGACAAAGATGTACGCATAATGCAGCGGCACGGGAACCTTGCTGATGTTGCCATCATCATCCCGGCTGACAAACATGATGTAGTAACGCTTTTTAAGCTTCAACCTACGACCTGGGCCCGAGTTTGACCGCCAGCGATGCACGGCACGGAGAGACACACGCAACAATCATGACGGGCAAATGAAATTTACCAATCGTCATTTCAGAATTGCAGACTCTCTTGGGCTTCCTCTGCGAGGGTAACAAACGGGGAGGTTACCGTGCAACCGTGAAACCCCTGGCCGCTGGAGGTCTACTTATCACAAAATAAACATTTTGTGGAGGTTAGGCCGTTTGCGGTTTGGTCTCGCATCTGTCTGTTCTAGACGCTGGGGCCGGCGGAAAAGTTTATGCTGCTGTTCAAGGGTATGGCGAGAACTCCGCATAAGATCACCGGCGAACTTGAACTGATCGACCAGATTCGCCGCAGCTTCCCTGCGCGCAACAGGTCGGTCCGGCTGGGGATTGGCGATGATTGCGCCATTCTGCGGCCTCCGCGTGGACAGGAGGTGCTGGTCACGACGGATTTTTCGATAGAGGGTAGGCACTTTCGGCGTGAGCTGCATCCGGCAGAATCTGTCGGTCATCGTTGCCTGGCGCGTGGGCTAAGCGATCTTGCTGCGATGGGGGGGAAGCCGATTGCGGCTTTTCTTTCGCTGGCATTGCCGAAGACGCTTCTTCGTACGCGGGCTGGGCGGGCATGGCTGGATGGCTTTTTCGTGGGGCTACGCAGTCTGGCAGGGCGATATGACACGGCGCTGGCTGGTGGGGATACCTCGGAGTCTCCAGGGGAGTTTGTTCTTGCGGACATTGTCCTGGTGGGTTCGGTTCCGCAGGGCAGGGCGTTGCGCCGTAGCACGGCGAGGGCTGGAGATGCGATCTACGTCACAGGCTCGCTGGGTGGGGCTCATGTTGAGTTGACTTCGTTGCTCAGGAGCAACCGGCGTGCGCGCGTGCCGGAGCAGGAAGGGCATCCGCATTTTTTTCCGCAGCCTCGGCTTGCTGTGGGAGCGGCGCTAATGCGTCGCAGGCTGGCTACGGCGTGTATTGACCTGAGCGATGGTCTTTCGACCGATCTTGCTCATCTGTGCGAGTCTTCGGGGGTGCGGGCGGAGGTGTATGCGGGTGCGCTGCCGATGCATTCGCTGATGCGTAGTCTTGCAGAGGATGAGGCGCTGCGCGCTGCGCTGGATGGTGGCGAGGACTATGAGCTGCTGTTTACGGCTCCGGCTGCGGCTCGTGTACCGCGAAGCATGGCAGGGGTGCCTGTCACGCGTATCGGCACGGTGCAGCGGGCTGATCGTCGATTGCCGCAGGTGACCTTGATCGGGCGTGATGGCAGGCGTAGCGCGCTGCGGGCAGGTGGGTGGGAGCACTTCAGCGGACGCTGAATCTTTAACACTTACAATCAGTAAATATGCGCGATGCTACAAAGATCGTTCGTTCGGGCCTGACGCGTGCGGTTGCGGGTGAGCCTCTTCATGCGGGGCCGGTGTTTGCTGCTCCCTATCATGCTCCCGGCGACCCGGCTGGCGTGCCTTATACGTATGCGCGGGCGCATAACCCGACGTGGACGCATCTGGAGGATGCGATTGCCCAGATGGAGTCCGGTTCGGGCTACACGGCTTCGGCTTTAGTTTTTGCTTCGGGGATGGCAGCGACGACTGCGGTGTTTGGTGCGGTGTTGCGTCCGGGGGATGTGGTGGTGCTTCCGGAGAGCTCGTACTATGCTGCCCGGGTGCTGGCGCAGCAATACTTTGCGAAGATGGGCGTTCAGCTTCGCTATGCTCCGACGGCCAACAACGGGCAGGCCGGTCAACTTGAGGGCGCGAGGCTCGTGTGGATCGAGACGCCAAGCAATCCGACGATGGACGTCTGCGACATCGCCGCGCTTGCCGATGCGGCTCACCGTGCAGGTGCGTTGGTTGCGGTGGATAACACGACGCCGACTCCGCTTGGGCAGCAGCCGCTTGCGCTGGGCGCGGATATCTCTGTTGCGTCGGATACGAAGGCGATGACGGGGCACAGCGATCTGCTGGTGGGGCATGTGGCAGTGCGCGATGCTGAGCTGTTGAAGAAGCTGGATCAGTGGCGCACGCTGACGGGCGGCGTTCTGGGGCCGATGGAGGCGTGGCTCGCGCTGCGTTCGATGGCAACGTTGCCGCTGCGGCTGGAGCGTTCATGCGAGAACGCCCAGGCGATCGCGGAGTTTCTTACGACGCGGCCTGAGGTCGAGCAGGTGCTTTATCCGGGGCTTACGACGCATCCTGCGCATGCTGTTGCGAAGCAGCAGATGCGGTATTTTGGGCCTGTTGTCAGCTTTGTGCTGCGCGATAAAGCGGCTGCGGAGAGCTTTCTGGCGCACTCGAAGCTGCTGACCGATGCAACCAGTTTTGGAGGGATTACGTCATCGGCAGAACGGCGTGCACGCTGGGGAGGCGATGCGATTGCCGATGGCTTTATTCGTCTGAGCGCGGGGTGTGAGGCCATTGAAGACCTGCTGGAAGATATCGCGCAGGCGCTGGATGCGGCTCGATCATGAGCAGGAGCGCCTATGTTTATTGGATAACGCAACAATTGGCCATCGTCTCCCGGCCAGGAGGCGGAGACGGACTTGATCGCGAGATGCTTACACTGCGAGATGCAGGGATTGATCTTGTTGTCTCGCTGCTGGAGACAGAGGAAGCGGCCAAGCTGGGATTGCAGCAGGAGGCGGATGCTGCGCATCAGGTGGGTATTGCGTTTATACGATTTGCGATTCGCGATCACAGCGTTCCGGTAAATCCTGAGGAATTCCTAACGTTTCTTGCAGAGCTTGAGCGGCGACTTGGTGCGGGAAAGCGCATCGGGATTCATTGCCGTGCCTGCATTGGACGCTCAAGCGTTGTCGCTGCCAGTCTTTTGATCCGGTCAGGCGTGACGCACGAGGCGGCGTGGACACAGGTGACGAATGCGCGTGGCTGCATGGTGCCCGATACGGATGAGCAGATGGCGTGGGTGAATCGCAACATCAAGGCGAAGACGCATGGTTGAAGCTTTTCCACACAGTTGGCAGGTGGAGGTGTTGAAGGCGTCTCCATTGATTGCGCCGGCGCGGCAGTTTATGTATCCGCAGCAGATTGCGGGTGAGGAAGATGCACTTGCCCGCGGCGCGCTGCAATTGCTGGTTCGGCCTGCTGTCGGAGGGGTGTTTCTGGCTACGTGTGCGCTTGGCTTTACGGACCGTTCGATGCCTACGAATGTATATAGCTGTCCCCATCCTGATGCGCTATGCGCTGTTGCGGGAGGATATGCGTACATCATCGATACGCTCGATCCGCAGCGATCGGCGCATGTCGCGTTGAAGCCGGTCGTTGAGGTACGGGCACTTCTGGACCAGGGGTTGTTATTGTTCGTCGGCTTTCATCACATTGTTGCGTGGGGAGCGGATGGCGAAGCATGGCGTTCGCAGCGATTGAGCTGGGAGGGCGTCCGCGTTACGGGCGTCGAGGGTGATCGGCTGCTGGGGACGGGGTGGAATATGCTCACCGATAAAGATGTTCCGTTTGCGCTGGACCTGCGTACGGGACAACATGAGGGCGGCGGATTCTCTTAGCCTCTGCAATTTGTTGAAAGGCTAGCCGGCTGACTCGCTTTCTGGTGCGAGGGCATAGAAGCTGAGGGCGGCGTCGCCCTGCTTTAGAACGCGGACACGTTGCAAGGCGCCATAGCGTTCTTCAAGAGGATCTTTGCTGCGATGTTCGGCGATGACTCGCGCATCTTCGGCAAGCAATGGGCGCCCCTTTGCGCTGCCGAGAAACCCTAGCGTTCGCACATACTCGGTGTGGGATTCGTAGGGTGGATCGAGAAAGATCAGATCGAGTTTCGTGCCGTTTTTGATAAGAGCATCCAGCAAGACCGCGGTTCCGCGGTTTTCGATGGAGAATCGTGCGTTGATCTCCAATGCAGCCAGATTTTCTCGGATCGCTTTTATAGCCGGTGTAGCATTGTCGGCGAACCACACGCGCTGCGCGCCGCGGCTGAGGGCCTCGATACCGACGGCACCGGAGCCGGCGTAGAGGTCGGCGAAGTGCGCTCCTGCGATGTGCGGAGCGATGACGTTGAAAAGCGTCTCGCGCAACCGGTCGCTTGTCGGCCTGGTCTTCGTGCCTCGCGGAGCCGATAAGGGCCGCGATCTGTATTCTCCTGCGATAACGCGCATTTCTCTGCCTTAGCCACCCCACCGCTGAGCATACAATGATAGTCATGCGTGGATGGTCCTTCTCGATTGGCAGAGTGTTTGGAGTGGAGATTCGCATCCATACGTTTTTTTTGTTGCTGTTGGGGCTTGCGATCAGCTACTCCTCGGTCTCGGGATCGTCGGGCAGCCGAGGCTTTGTGTTGTGGTCGATTCTTCTGCTGGCGGTTGTGGTGCGTGAGATTGCGCGTGCAATTGCTGCAGCCTGGTATGGGCTGGAGCTTCGCAGCATTCTGCTGCTGCCGACAGGTGGATTGCAGCAGTATGCGACAGCAGAGACGACCGAACTGGCGGCAACGCCAGAGGTGGGCAAGCGGCTTGGCATCGTTGGTCCACTGACGAACCTTGTGTTCGGGTTTCTGTTGGCCGCGATTATTCTTGCGACTGCGCCAGAGATCAACCTGCTGGAGAAGCCGTGGATGACGCCGGCGCACCTGATCCGCGCGCTGGTATGGGTGAATGTGTTGCTGGCGGCGATCAATCTTCTGCCTGCTGCTCCGCTGGATGGCGGTCGGATCTTTCGCGGAGAGTTTGCGCGCAATCATGGTCTTTTGAAGGGAACGCGCGCGGCGGCGGGGCTGGGGCAGGTCATCGGCATCCTGCTGGCTATCGCCGGATGCATTCTGCCCAACATGTGGCTGATCATGCTTGGCGGCTTTGTCTTTATTGGTGCGCACATGGATGACGCCAGCATGCTGCTGTCGAATGAAAACGATCCGGTGCGCATGCGCGATGTGATGCTGACAAACTTCAGCACCCTTTCGGCTTCAGACACGCTGGAGGAGGCGCTGCAACGCTCGGTGCATACGCTGCAGGATGTCTTTCCTGTTGTGCGTGGAGCGAACCTTGTGGGTGCCGTCTCACGCCAGGGGATTGTTGAGGCGCTGCAATCAGAAGGTAACGGCTATGTGCAGGGCGTGATGACACGCTCATTCCAGACGGCCCAGCCAGATGATTCTCTGGTGAAGACATTGCGTCGCATCATGGGTGGCCAGGGAGCGCAACTGGTGCCGGTTCTGGAAGGGGACCGCATTGTCGGCATTATTACGCCGCAGAATCTGGCCCACTCCATGGGATTGCTGAATGCTCGCCGCCGTCTGCGGCAGCAGACGCAGCAGCATGAGGACTAACCGCGATGCCTGGTGATCGATCCGGTGATGTTCCGCTTGCTCCCGGGCTCTATCTGGTTGCAACGCCGATCGGCAATCTTGAGGACATCACGCTGCGCGCGCTCAGGGTCCTGCGTTCCGTTGATCGCATTGCGTGCGAGGATACGCGCCAGACGCAGAAGCTGCTGAACCACTTCGGCATTACAACGCCGACAGTCAGCTATCACATGCACAATGAGGGCCAGCGGGCAGAAGAGCTTGTGCATGCGCTCAAGCAGGGAGCGCGGATAGCTGTGGTTTCGGATGCGGGGACGCCGGGCATCGCTGATCCCGGGCATGAGATTGCCACGGCTGCCATCGCCGCAGGTGTTCCGGTATTTCCTGTGCCTGGAGCGAATGCCCTGATCAATGCGCTGATCGCAAGCGGGCTTTCGACGGAGCGGTTCACCTTTCATGGCTTTCTGCCGGCAAAGGAAGGGCAGCGGCGAACGGCGCTTGAGGCACTGCGGGCGCAAGTGGGAGTGTCAGTCGAGACACATGCTTTTTATGAGGCGCCGCATCGCATCGTCGATACGCTTGCCGATATGGAGACGGTCTTTGGCGTAGAGCAGGCTGTCGTGATTGCGCGTGAGCTGACCAAGCTGCATGAGGAGTTTCTTCGCGGAACGGTGGCGGAGTTGCGTGCACAGTTGGCATCGCGGCCAGCTGTGCGTGGCGAGATGGTTCTATTGTTCGAGCCGCAGGTTAGCAGCGCGGTGGCACACGAGCAGAGAAGTATTGCTGCCGAGGTGGCAGCATTGATGCAGGCGGAGTCTCTTTCAGAGAAGGACGCGCTCAAGCGGGTTGCGCGTGAACGCGGCATGGGGAAGAGCGAAGCTTATCGCGAGCTTCAGCGTGAGCAGAACCGGCTGCGTTGAAGAAATAAAAGATTGCGGGACTATTCGCGTCCCTTGACCCGGTCGTACTGATAGAGGTCGCTGGTCGTGCCGAGCGATTCGTTATAGAGATTGGTAGCGCCCATCGCCTTCTTCAGCTCTTCGCTGAACTCGTGCAGGGAGCGCAGATGGTCCGCGGTGGCCGGGATCTCGAGCTTCGAGGTCTTGAAGAACTTCTGATAGCCGCGGTCGAGCAGGCGGGCGATCTCGCCGTTGAGCAGAACTCCTGGCCGGGACAGAATCTCCGGCGTTCCATCCGGGGCGGCGGCGATCTCGGCCGCGCAGCCGAACTTCCTCACCTGGAAGGCGTTGGGAGTGCGCTTTGCACCGTCCTGCGCCGGTGCCACATCAAATCTCTGACTGCCAAGGATGGAAAGAACGTCATTGAAGGTGCGCGTCGGGGTCTTTTTTGCCATAAGTGCCATCGTTTAGACTCAAGTTAACTGTCGCATATTCGCACCGGCGCTTCAATCCAACACCGGCATAACGAACAGGAAAGATGCTAACAACCATCAAACCGTTGGGCTCCACGATTCTCGAACGCATCGGCCATACGCCATTGGTGCGTCTGGATGAGGTGGCCGGAGAACTGCCTGGCATCCAGATTCTTGGGAAGGCCGAGTGGACGAATCCTGGTGGTTCGGTGAAGGACCGTGCCGCTTCGGCGATTGTCAGCGATGCGATGAAGCGTGGCCTGATCGGCAACGGTAAAGGATTGCTCGACGCGACCAGCGGCAATACGGGCATCGCCTACGCGATGCTGGGAGCTGCGCTGCACTTTCCGGTGACGCTCTGCATGCCGTCGAATGTCTCACCGGAGCGCAAAAAATATCTCGCGGCTTACGGCGCGGAAGTCATTTGGACCAGTCCGGCGGATGGTTCTGATGGCGCGATTCGCAAGGCGCGTGAGCTGGCCGCGGCAGAGCCTGATCGTTACTACTATGCCGACCAGTACTCGAACGACGAGAACTGGCGTGCGCACTATCGCACGACAGCCAACGAGATATGGGAGCAGACCGAGGGGCAGGTGACGCACTTCGTTGCCGGGCTGGGTACGTCGGGAACGTTTATGGGAACGACGCGGCGACTGAAGGAGCTGAACCCGGCGATTCGTTGCATTTCGATGCAACCGGACTCGGCCTTCAACGGCCTTGAGGGGCTGAAGCATATGGCGACGGCCATCGTGCCGAAGATCTATGATCCGGCGCTCGCTGATGCCAATATCGACATGGACACCGAGGTGGCCTACCGCTTCGCTCGCACGCTGGGGCGCAAGCATGGCCTGCTGGTTGGAATCTCTGCTGCGGCAGCGGTTGCGGCTGCGGTTGAAGTAGCGCGACAGGAGGCGAAGGCAGGGCGCGAGGCCGTGATTGTTACCGTGCTGCCGGATTCTTCAGAGAAGTATATGAGCGAACATTTCTGGCAGGAGCAGGACTAACACGATGCTGCATATTCAGTACAACGATTACGAAGCGATGCGCGCGCACGGCGAGGAGACTTACCCGCATGAATGCTGCGGCGTTCTTCTGGGCAAGTCAGATGCCGAGGGCAACCATGTTGTGCAGATTGTTCGTGCCGGAAACACCCGGACCGATTCCGCGCATAACCGCTACAACATCGCTCCGCAGGAACTGGTGAAGATTCAGAGACAGGCTCGTGGTCTTGGGCTGGACATTGTTGGCTTCTATCACTCGCACCCGGACCATCCGGCGCAGTGGTCGCCCACGGATTTTGCGGAGGCCCACTGGATCGGCTGTTCGTATGTGATTACGGCAGTCGAGAAAGGCGAGGCCGCGATTACGAATTCGTTTCTTCTTACAGGGACGAATGAGGAAGACAAAAAATTCGCCGATCAACCGATCGAGATCGGCGTTGCAGTATGAATATCTCCACAGAAAGGTCAGGCATGAACATTCACATACCGACACCGCTTCGCGCTTACACCGGCGGGGCAGAGACGGTTTCTGTCCCCGGCACGACAGTCGCCGAGGTCTTTACCGCGCTCACTACCGAATACCCTGAACTGAAGCAGCAGCTCTTCAACACCGAGGGCAAGCTTCGCTCGTTCGTCAACGTCTACGTCAACGACGAGGACCTCCGCTACCTTCCTTCGAAGGACGCCACTCAGGTTGCCGCAACCGACGAGTTGACCATCATCCCCTCCATTGCCGGCGGTTCTGCTGTACGCGCTTCGCGCAATTCTCTTTGTTGTAGCTGTTGTCCCCTCCTCTAGTTTCCCCCTCGACAATTCAAGTACGTAGCTCCGAGCTTCATCAGGCTCAGGATTCGTGTCTTTGTGCGTTGCAATAACACGCAGATGGACAAGGATTTGGCGGAGATTGCGGTCTGTGAGCCGTTCTGGCCCACTTTGCATCTAGAATTAAGGAAACATTGAAGGAAAGCCATGCCCACAGCGATTGAAGATGCCGTACAGCTCCCGAAGCTTACCAATGAAGAGATTGCCCGTTACTCTCGCCACCTGATTCTGCCTGAGGTGGGGATGGAGGGCCAGCAGAAGTTGAAGGCGGCCCGTGTTCTTTGCGTCGGTACAGGTGGCCTCGGCGCACCGCTGGCACTGTATCTGACGGCGGCTGGCGTCGGCACGATTGGGCTGATCGACTTTGACGTGGTTGATGAGTCGAATTTGCAGCGGCAGATCATCCACTCGCAGTCGACCGTCGGTAAGCTGAAGGTCGATTCGGCTGAGGAGATGTTGAAGGGGCTGAACAAGAACGTCAACATCATCAAGCACAATACGATGCTGACTTCGGCGAATGCGCTGGAGATCTTCAAGGATTACGACGTCATCGCCGATGGCACGGACAACTTCCAGACACGCTACCTAGTGAACGATGCCTGCGTGATCCTGAAGAAGCCGAATGCGTATGCTTCGATCTTCCGTTTCGAGGGGCAGGCCAGTGTGTTCGGCACGGAGGAAGGCCCATGCTATCGCTGCCTTTATCCTGAGCCGCCACCTCCAGGACTCGTTCCTTCCTGCGCTGAGGGTGGTGTGCTTGGCATCCTTCCGGGTCTTCTGGGCGTAATCCAGGCGACGGAGGCGATCAAGCTGATTCTCGGTATCGGCGAGCCACTTATCGGTCGCCTGCTGCTGGTGGATGCGCTGGGGATGAACTTCCGTTCGCTGAAGCTGCGCAAGAACCCTGACTGCCCGGTCTGCGGTACGCATCCGACGGTGACGGAGCTGATCGATTACGACCAGTTCTGCGGCATCGAGAAGCCAACGACGGTTGGCCCGCTTGAAGTAGCGCGCGATAAGGCTGTTGGTGCTGGTGCTGTCGTTGACGGCATTCCGCAGGTGACGGTTGAGGAGCTGAAGAAGAAGCTCGACGCGAAGGAGAAGATCTTCGTGCTCGACGTTCGCGAACCGCACGAATATCCGATTGCCAATCTGGGCGCGCCGCTGATTCCGGTGGGCTCGATTGAATCGCGCATCGCGGAGATCGCCGAGCACAAGAACGACGAGGTGATCGTGCATTGCCGCTCGGGCGCTCGCAGCCAGAAGGCTGCGCTGGCACTGAAGGCAGCAGGCTTCACGAACGTCTCGAACCTCTCAGGCGGCATTCTCGCGTGGGCGGATAAGATCGATCCGACGATGGCGAAGTATTAATTCTCTTTATAAGAGAACGTGGAGCGAGGTGGTTATGCCGCCTCGCTCCTTTGTTTTGCAGGAGAGTTATTCTTCGTGGCTCAGAGCCTGGCCTTCGGGGCCGACCTGAATCTCGGCGGATTTTCCGTTTCGCTTGATCTGGCCTTCGTAGGCGACGAGTTTGTTCTTCTTGGTGAGTGATTCTACTTTTTCAATCGTCGCGGTTCCGGCCTTCTTCTTCAAGCCAGCCTGAACGTTCGCCGGGAGGGAGTCAAAGGCGACCTCTTCTTCGATCTCGGCGATGGAGCCGTCGGCGGCGAAGAGGACATCGCGCGTGTGACCGTTGACGATGGTTTCGGCCTCATAAAACGTCTTGCCGTGCTCGCGTTCTTCGGCGAAGCCTTTGATGGTTGCACCTTGTGTCTCGTTTTGAACTGCTTTTTCAACGGCGGGAGGCAGTGCGGACCGCTCGATCTTCTTCTCCTGCGCAGCGACTGTCAGGGTGAGAGCGAAGGTCATGATGGTGATGGGGAATACTGGGACGTTCATGGACATCTCCTTTGTGCGTCTTCTCGGAAACGCGAGAGAAGAATGACAGAGCCTGCTTAAAGAAGGCTGAAGAACAATCCTGTAAAGTGGGAGATCATCAAGCTTTAACAAACCCGATTTCATAGGAGTGCGGAAAGTCCATGTTTACTGGCTATCGTTCCTGGCTTTGTTGTTTTCTGGTCACTGCGGTCTGTGGAGTCGGAGCTGTGCAGATGGCTGCCCAGGGTAAGGCGATTGCAGGTGAGAACACGGATTTTACGAGCTCGCAGAACAAAGCTGATCGTGATGAGTGGTTTCGCGACCAGGGGTTTGGGTTGTTCATTCACTGGAGTGTCGATAGCCAGCTTGGTACGACGATCAGTCATTCGCTTGTAGGAGCGTCGGACGATTACCTGAATCGCTTCTTCAATGACTTGCCGAAGACGTTCGATCCGACGAGGTTCGATCCGTCGGAGTGGGCGCGACTGGCGAAGCTTGCGGGAGCGCGCTATGTCGTGTTCACGACGAAGCACCACTCGGGCTTTGCGATGTATGACACGAAGACGACACCGTTCAACATCATGAATACGCCGTTCCATCGCGATGCGACGGCGGAGATTCTGAAGGCGTTCAAGGACCAGGGCATCGCTCCCGGCGTGTACTTTTCACCGGACGATTTTTACTGGCTCTACAAGCACGGGAAGACGATCCAGCGTGGTATCGAGGATGTGCAGCCAAGCCATAATCCGGGACTGCTGGACTATGACAGCGCCCAGCTACGTGAGTTGCTGACGAACTACGGACCAGTGGATGTGCTCTTCTTCGACGGCGAAGCGACCAGCCTGCGACAGCTCGCGTGGAAGCTACAGCCGAATATCGTGGTGACACGCGGCGCTATGCGGACGCCGGAGCAGACGATTCCGGGGCAGGCCTTCGATGAACCCTGGGAGGCGAACGAGACGATGGGCGATGCGTGGCAGTATCAGCCGCAGCTGGACCGCTACAAATCGGGCCATCAGCTGATTCACGGGCTGATTGAGACGCGCGCCAAGGGCGGCAATATGCTGCTGAACATCGGGCCAAAGCCGAACGGTGAGCTGGCAATCGAGCAGGAGGACCGGCTGCGCGAGATTGCGACATGGATGTTTGTGAATTCGGAGGCGATCTACGCAACCCGGCCCTGGATCATCACCAACGAAGGCGACATCTGGTTTACGAAGAAGAAGGACGGCAGCACGCTGTATGCCATTGTCGATTCGTCCGTGCCGTGGAAGCGCGGGCAATGGCATGATCTTGTTCTGCACTCGGTGAAGGCGACGGCGAAGACCGAGGTCAGCGTGCTGGGAGCGAATGGCAAGGTGCTGGAGTACGCCCCGAACGTGGTGCCGCAGACGACCTTCCACATGGAGAGCGATGGGCTGCACATTCACACGATGAAGTCGCAGCGAATATGGGATATTACGGAATGGCCGAATCCGCTGGTGATCAGGCTGACCAATGTGGAGCCGGCACTGGTGCCTCCGCGCGTCAAGACGGGCAGCTACCAGTGGGGTGGAAGCGAGGGCTCGCTGAAGCTGGAGGGCGAGCTGCTGGACATGGCCGGGGCGAAGTCTCTGGAGGTCGGGTTCGAGTACCGGTCCATTGTCGGCGAAGACGTCCATTCGAGAACGGCTCCCTGGACGGCGACCAAGACGCAGACGATAACTGGGCCTGGGCGATTTTCGGCTATTGTGGATATTTCGCCAACCGGCCGGTATGAGTTTCGCGCGGTCGTCCGTCACCCACTGCTGTCGCTTTACGGAGCGGAAACGACGATTCGGCCAGCAGCCGGGCATTAGTTGCCTTTATCCCGGCCGACCGGGAAGTTTCTATCCGTGCACCTTTTGTGTAGTATGCGGGGGGGCGAAGTCCTGCCTATAGTTACGTTTGAGTCTTGAGAAGTGCCTTTGTTCGGTGCTGGCATCCAGAGGCTCAGACGAGAGCAGGTAGCGGAGAGAAACGAATTCTATGGGCCAGACGTCGGCGTCTTTTCGGCAGGACAAGAAGTTTGCAAACGAATCGATCTCGCTCTCCGAGGTAATCTCGGCCCTTTCCTTTGCAATTGACCTTACGGAGGGTGCCGTTCAGGGGCATGCACTTCGCAGCTGTCTGCTGGGGATGCGTATCGCCGACGAGGTTGGACTAAGCGCAGAAGAGAAGAGCAGCCTTTACTATGCCCTGCTGCTAAAGGACATTGGCAACGAAGAGATGATTGGCCTGCGCTGCGACCGTGGCGCAAGCATTGTCAGCAAACTGGGTATGGGCCAGATGGCGGCAGAGGCCGTCCGAAGTCTTGAAGAACACTGGGACGGTACCGGCTATCCGAAGCGCGCTCGCGGCGAGAGGATTCCTATGCTGGCGCGTGTGTGCGCTGTGGCACAGCATCTGGATGTCTTCTCCATGGGGCGCAATGCCAATGTGGCGATGGAGACGCTGGAGCAGTGGAGTGGGACGTGGTTCGATCCGCAACTGGTGCGTGCGGCACTGTCGCTGAACAGCCGCGGAGCGCTATGGACGCACTGCAAATCGGATGACAGTCATCAGATGACGCGGGCGGCTGTACTCGATCTCGATCCGCGAAGCAGGCAACAGCTGGACGACCACCAGATCGACCGCATTTGCGAGGCCTTTGCCGATATCGTCGATTCGAAATCGAACTTCACCTTCCGCCACTCGATGGGTGTGGCCGAGCTGGCCTATGGAATTGCAGGCAAACTCGGACTGTCTGCCGATCGCGTTCGGCTGGTGCGCCGCGCAGCCCTGCTGCACGACATCGGAAAGCTGAGCGTATCGAATGCAATTCTGGATAAGAAGACGAGACTGACAGAAGCCGAGTGGCGCGTAGTGGAGAAGCACCCCGGGCTGACACGTCAGATCCTGGAATTGATTGGACCGTTTCGCGAGATCGCTATCGTAGCGGGAGAGCATCACGAGAAGCTGGATGGATCGGGCTATCCGAATCGCCTGCTGTCGGCAGATATCTCGATTGAATCGAGGATTGTAGCTGTTGCCGATGTGTACAGCGCACTTTCAGAGGACCGTCCTTACCGCGCGGGCCTGGTTCACGAAGAGATTATGCCGATTATTCGTGCGCTGGCTCCGCGCAAGCTCGATGGAGATTGTGTGGATGCAATGGCAGCGCTGATCGGCGATGAGATGGAGCAGCGGTTCGAGCCCGTTGGTGTAGGTATGGAAGAGCTGGTTCGAGCCTGCGCGTAAAGATGCAATGGAATGTGGGTGGACGACGCGGCCTGATGCCTGAGGCCGCGTTGCCGTTTGGGGCGAACTAAGGAGCAGCCGATACGGAGCTGCTGAGGGACTGCACAAGCTCCATCGGAACGGTCGCGGTGACGATGGCACGGTCTTTGTGCTGATCGACCTTGAGCGATTCAATCATCTGCAGCAGCGCAGCGTCTCCACGGTCGCGCGGTTGGATGGTCTGCAGCGAACGGAAGAGCCCAAGCATGGTGCGGAGGTTCTGTGTCGCCTGCGCCGCTTCAGCGTCTGTAGACGAAATCTCCTCGATCCTCAACCGCAACGATCCGGTATAGCGCAGGCTGGCGACAAAGGTCGTGTCCTCAGGCAGCGGGAGCTGTAGCCCGAAGATCGAGATGTAGCCGCGGTCGGAGAAGGGAAGTCCGATGCGGCCAATCCCCCATGCACTTGCGAGCAGAGGCACATCGCGATAGCGGGCCGAAAGCAGAGACGAGCCGGAGAAAGGCAGTGCCGCGGCGCGGTGGCGATCCAGAATAGAGTGAATCTGCTCACCCGTGGGCATGTTGGATGCTGCGATGGAGTCGTATCCAAGCTGGGCAATGCGCAGCGGCCGCATCACATTGCCGTCGGCGACGGCGACGGTGTAGATGGTATGGCCTGCGTAGTTCTCGCGCGATGCTGCGATGGAATCGAGATAACGCGCCAGCTTCTCTCCGTCGAAGCGGCCTTCGAAGACTTCCGAGTAACCAACCGGCCCGTTGGGGCCATTGGGATTGTCCATGCGATGCAGCGCGAAGGCGACATCGTCGATATCACGCTCAGGGATAATGCCGGTCGCATCGACGAAGTGCTGATAGTCGGGAGCGCGTGAGATTGGGGTGCGGTCGAAGTGAGTCGCCAGCCGCAACGGCTTGAGGTTGACGTAGACGATCGCGTCGGACTCCGGCAATAACCGCGCTGCTTCTGGAGGAGCCGCCTTGCGCAGAACGATGGCGACGATCAGAGCGGCAATCAGCACCAGTGCGACAAGAAGAGAGTATCGGGTAGGTCTACGGAGTCGTAGCATGCGCTGGGATTCAGTATTCAGCACGACGCGTCGTCATAGCAAATGGTTTGCGTCTACTCCGTGACAGCAAAGGTGTAGATTTTGCCGCCGTTGGTGACATTGCCGGTGCCGGGAGGAAGGATGCCGAACTCGCCTCCGCCGACGGAGCGGTCGATGGTGAAGGTGTAGGTGCGTGGGGCAATGCGCTCGGCGTTGAATTGGATCTCATCGTGGCCTGCGCCGCCGGTGGAGTGGAAGACGCCACCGGTCATGGTGCGGAAGTCGCGGCTGTTGGAGTGAATGTGGAAGCGCAGGAAAGTGTACTCGGGGGCGGCGACACCCTCAGGCGTATAGATGAGAATTTCGATCGGGGCCTGGAGCGGGAGTCTGGATTCACGCCCGTTGACCTGTCCGTTCATGTCGGTCTTGATGATGCCGTTGGTGACGGTCGACTTCAGCCAGCCGCTGGACTTGCTGTGAACGACCTCAACCGGGAGAGGCTGCCACTGCCCTTGGCGATCCTTATAGTAGACGCCGATCTCGTTGACCTCGGGAATGACGACAGACGGAGCCTGAATCGCAGTGTTTGTCTGTACTTCCCCGGCAGGAGTCAGCCGCTTGCGGTTCTTGTTGATCATCGCCGCGACGACGCGCTCGGAGACGCCTGCGTCTTTGAGATCTGTCAGCGAGTCGCCATCGGTTGTGTACTTGCCGGGCTGCGAGTTGATTGCCTGAATCACCAGGTCGTCACTCAGGTTCGCGTTGACCATGCGAATGATGGAGTCGTTGGTGAGAGTCTTTTGCTGAGGGGGAGCCGGCGTCGTGGGATTGGCATCGGCCTGCGGCGTCTCTGCCGTTTGGGCATGAAGTGGTGCAGCGGCAAGTAAAACCATAAAAACAATGGCCAGCAAGGTGCGCGGCGAAAGCATGATACAAGGACCCCCAGGTCAACAGGTCAGGTTAGAACGGCCATGCTAGTTGGACGTGAAAAAGGCTATCACGCAACCACGGATTTCCTGCACATTGCGGATCGTTTAGGGTCGATCTGTCATCATGAAGACTGTGCCCTTTTGGGCCGGGAGATGATTTGGAATGAAGTTGAAGCTGCCGAAGGGTGAGTTCAAGGCTTACCTGTTCGACTGTGATGGCACGATCTGCGATTCTATGCCGCTGCACTACGTTGCATGGAAGACGGTTCTTGCAGAGTGGAATTGCGAATTCAGCGAGGACCTGTTCTACGCCTGGGGCGGTATGCCGGTGACGGAGATTATCGCTTCGCTCAATCAGCGCCAGGGATTGGCCATGCCGGTTGCCGATGTGCAGCGGCGTAAGGAAGAGATGTTTTACGCACATCTTCCGCAGATGAAGGCCGTTCCCGAAGTGCTGGAGCATATTGAGGCGCAGCATGGGCAGATACCCTTTGCTGTCGTATCGGGGAGCACGCATGAATCTGTTCGTGCATCGCTGGGGACGCTGAATCTTCTTCACCGTTTTGAGACGCTGGTGTGCGCCGGGGATTACCGGAACAGCAAGCCGCATCCCGAGCCTTACCTGATGGCAGCAGATCGCCTGAGGATCGCTCCGGAACACTGTCTCGTCTTTGAAGACACCGACATGGGCATCGAGTCGGCACGTGCTGCGGGCATGGCTTCGGTGAAGGTTCCGGCGCCGTGGGAGCGTGTTGCACTGGCTGCTGTCTGAGCTTCCAGTGCGGTGCAAACTTCTTGCCTGACGAAGTTTGCGACGCTGGTTTGGCTGTGCTAAAGTCAGAACTGCGGCGCACTCTGCGCAGGCACTACTGCGCTTCCTGCAGCCGGGCCTACAGAGAGCAAGTAAGGCTGTGAGGGCTGGCGTAGCTCAGCTGGTAGAGCATCTGATTTGTAATCAGAGGGTCGGGGGTTCAAGTCCCTTCGCCAGCTCCAGATTTCTTACAGCCGAGGAAGAGTTTGGATTTGGTAGTACTGCCAGGCCGTTCTGGTCGCGCAGGCCTCCGGAGACTTTCTTCAACAATGAAAACCCGCTCGATCGCGGCAAGAGAGATCGAGGTTTTGGTGTGAGAGTTGAAGCCGGATGCTGTTCGATGAGCGGGTTTGCAGGATGTGCACAGGTGGCCGAGTGGTTAATGGCAGCAGACTGTAAATCTGCCCGTCAATGACGTACGGAGGTTCGAATCCTCCCCTGTGCACCATAGGTTTGCGGTAATTGAAGGATGTGGGAGCGCAAGTGGATCTGAGTCCTGCCGGTAGCGGGCGTATGGCAATCGCGCTGGCTGTTCTCGGAGTTTTAGCGGTCCTTGCCTGGCAAACGATGGAGCCAGGCAGGTTTCGTTCGCTGACGTGGCTCCTGCTTGGATTTTTTGCCTTTCGCGTAACGCTTGGCTGGTTGCGCTCGCGATAGGATTGTAAGGTTGGAGTTTTAGCAGAGTCTGGTTTTTGCTCAGGTTCTGTAGGCAGGCTGATGTAGCTCAGTGGTAGAGCACTCCCTTGGTAAGGGAGAGGTCATGGGTTCAAGCCCCATCATCAGCTCCAGGTTTCGTAGCAGGCGGGAGTAACTCAGTGGTAGAGTCACAGCCTTCCAAGCTGTTGGTCGCGGGTTCGATTCCCGTCTCCCGCTCCAGAATTGTGAAGGCAGTACGCAGGAGATTTTGTTGAGCACGTTGAAAGAGCAGCCGATACTTCCGATCGCTGATCCCCAGGCCTTCGGTGCGGTAAAGACAGCGATCGAGACGTCGTTTTCGGCCGAAAAAGTTCGCGGCTTTCTTCAGTCGCTGGAGCGGCGGCGAGCCCGTATTCGCGAGTTTGAGGATGTTCTCGGGAAGGGTCTTCTCGGACCGCAGACCGCTGGAGAATACAAGCGGCTTCCGGATGGCGATCAGGGGCAGATCAGAGAGTTCTATCTGGCCAGCCTCGAGAAGGTCGCACCGGAGTTGAGGAAGCAGTTCTTCCGGTTGTACGCGTATTACTGAGATCTCACACACATTTGAAGTTATTACTTGAACCGCCGGCATATGCCGGCCAAACACCAGACGGAGAGAGCAATGGCGAAGGAAAAATTTGACCGGTCCAAGCCGCACGTGAACATTGGGACGATCGGGCACATCGATCACGGCAAGACGACGTTGACGGCGGCGATCACGAAGGTACTGTCGAAGCACAACCCGAAGAACGCGTTTCGTTCGTTCGACACGATCGACAACGCACCTGAGGAGCGCGAGCGCGGTATTACGATTGCGACTTCGCACGTGGAGTACGAGACGGCGAACCGTCACTATGCTCACGTGGACTGCCCCGGCCACGCCGACTACATCAAGAACATGATCACGGGCGCAGCGCAGATGGACGGCGCGATCCTGGTGGTGGCAGCGACCGACGGTCCGATGCCGCAGACCAAGGAGCACGTTCTGCTGGCTCGTCAGGTTGGCGTGCCGTACATCGTGGTGTTCCTGAACAAGTGCGATGCGGTTGAGGATGCGGAGCTGGTGGACCTGGTGGAGATGGAAGTCCGCGAGCTGCTGTCGAAGTACGACTTCCCGGGCGACGACGTTCCTGTGGTCCGCGGCTCTGCGCTGGGCGCACTGAACGGCGAGAAGCAGTGGGAAGACAAGATCGACGAGCTGATGGAAGCGGTGGACAAGAACGTTCCGCAGCCTGACCGCATGGTCGACCTTCCGTTCCTGATGCCGATCGAAGACATCTTCTCGATCTCGGGCCGTGGAACTGTAGTAACGGGTCGTATCGAGCGTGGCAAGATCAAGGTCGGCGAGGCGGCACAGATCGTGGGCTTCCGCGACACGCAGGCGACGACGGTAACGGGCGTGGAGATGTTCAAGAAGCAGCTGGACGAGGGTCTGGCGGGCGACAATGCCGGTCTGCTGCTGCGCGGTACGGCGAAGGAAGACGTGGAGCGCGGCATGGTGCTGGCGAAGCCCGGCTCGATCACGCCGCACACGGTGTTCAAGGGCGAGGTGTACGTTCTGTCGAAGGAAGAGGGTGGACGTCACACTCCGTTCTTCAACGGCTACCGTCCGCAGTTCTACTTCCGCACGACGGACGTGACGGGATCGGCGAAGCTTCCGGAAGGCACCGAGATGGTGATGCCGGGCGACAACATCCAGCTGGAGATCACGCTGCACACGCCGGTGGCGATGGAGAAGGGTCTCCGCTTCGCCATCCGCGAAGGCGGACGCACCGTCGGCGCTGGTACCATCTCCGAAATCATCAAGTAACGAGAGCGGACGGTGGGAACGCGCTTCGCGCGGATTCTTGCCGAATGCGAAATAAATCAAGGCGGCGAGCTTCGGCTCGCCGCTTTTTTGTGTTCCCGGGGCGGTCGGATTGCTGTTGACCGTGCCATTTTGAGAAGCGAATAGAGGCAGTGGAGTCTCGGTCTTGAACCGTCATGAAATCAGGCGGTGCCCGTTACCGGTTGCCGCCTGATTTTTACTCGAGCAAGGCTTTCTTTAACCCATGCTTTCGTGGATAATAGTACGAGGCGAAGGCGTGGCCTGACCGCTTCGTCCTCAGGTAACACAACTCAGGATTTTGGTTGCAGGGACCACATCCCCTGCGTTGCGGCGTGTCAGGTGGGCGGAGTTTTCCTTCCATGTGACAAGCTGCTTGCCAGTCGAAGTGGCTGGCCACGTTAGAAGGAGACGACAACAATGCGCGAGATCATCACCCTCCAGTGCCCGGAGTGCAAGAACCGGAACTATTCCACCACGAAGAACAAGAAGACCACAACTGGCCGTCTTGAGTTCTCGAAGTTCTGCAATACCTGCCGCAAACACACGGATCACAAAGAGACGAAGTAGGACTAGCCGTCCAGGCGGAAGCGCTTCGCGCCCATGCTTTGGACGGAATAGCCACTCCTGGGGGAGTAAGCTCAACGGTTAAACTGTCGGTCTCCAAAACCGAACTTCTCGGTTCGAATCCGAGCTCCCCCGCCATCCTCTTCAGAGTCGGAAATCTTCTGAAGTGGCGGTACCAACAGAAGCAGTAAACGAAGATTCACAAGGCGGCGTTATGGCCAAGACAGTAGCGGTAGCGGAACAGCAGACGAATACCGGGATGCAGCAGTTGAAGTCTTTTCCCGAGCGCACCATGAGTTTCCTGCGGGATGTGCGCAGCGAGATGCGCAAAGTGGTGTCGCCGTCGCGCGCCGAGGTGCAGGCGACCACGACAGTCGTGATCGTCACGGTTTTTATCTTCGCAGCGTACTTCTGGCTGGTGGATAACCTCATTGGACGCGCGGTGGAATACGTTCTGCGTGTGGCGGCGAAGTAGTAGAGACAAGATCAGCAGTATCGGGAAGCAAACGATGCGTGAAGAAGGCACAACCATGGCGGAAGAGCAACAGAATCCGGTAGAGCAGACGGCTGAGGCAGCCTCAGAGCAGGCGGCAGAGCAGCTCGCGCCTCCGGTCAATGAGAACTTCAAGTGGTACATCATCCACGCTTACTCCGGCTTTGAGCGCAAGGTGCGGGAGTCGCTGGAGAGCCGCATTGCCGCCTTCGGCCTGCAGAACAAGATTGGCCGGATCATGATTCCGACGGAGCCGGTAACGGAGCTTCGCAACGGCAAGAAGTACACGATCGAGCGGGTCTTTCTTCCCGGTTATGTGCTGATCGAAATGGATCTCGACAATGATCTGTGGCATGTGATCAAGAACACGCCGCGCGTCACGGGCTTTCTTGGCACGGGCGACAATCCGGTTGCTTTGTCTGAGCAGGAAGTCAGCTCGATCCTGTTCCGCTCGGATGTGTCGAAGGAGAAGCCGACGCTCAAGATCAAGTTCGACAAGGGCGAGCAGGTCCGCATCAACGAAGGGCCGTTTGCGAACTTTACGGGCGCGGTCGACGAGATCAACGAAGACAAGCAGACGCTCAAGGTGATGGTCAGCATCTTCGGTCGTTCGACTCCGGTCGAGATCGAGTTCTCGAAGGTGGACAAGGTCACCGAATAGGTTTGAGGCTGCGTCTTTGGCGTGGCCTGGAAGTGGAAGTTCAAATTTTTAGCGAGCTGGCCGTGAGGCCGCCGCAGGAAGCGTAAGAGGAATACCCGATGGCACCGAAGAAGATTACTGGATACGTCAAACTGCAGATTGTGGCCGGCAAGGCAACGCCTGCACCGCCGGTTGGTCCCGCGCTCGGTCAGGCGCAGGTCAACATTATGGAGTTCTGCAAGCAGTTCAACGACCGCACGGGCAAGGACCCGGCTCTGGCCGGGCTGACGATCCCGGTCGTGATCTCGGTTTATGCAGACCGTACGTTCAGCTTCATCACCAAGACACCTCCGGCTCCGGTTCTGCTGCTGAAGGCTGCCGGCATCGAGAAGGGTTCGGGCACACCGAACAAGGACAAGAAGGGCAAGGTCACCGAGAAGCAGGTTCTCGAGATCGCCAAGCAGAAGATGCCGGACATGAACGCAACCACGGTTGAAGCTGCGGCGAAGACGATCCGCGGTACGGCGCGCTCGATGGGCATCGAGGTTGTTGCCTAAACCGGATCTCTGGATCCAGGATTCACCGAAGTTCCTTTCAGGCCCAAGCTACCCCCCCGGGGTAGCTTGGGCTTATGTCTTTTGGATGCAATGAGATGCGCGATTTTTGGACGCTAAAATATTGCATTCATGAGACTTAAGTATCAAAATATTCATTTCAAAAGGGATAGGCCGGACTCTAAAAAGTCCGGCCTTCTTTGTTTTTCAAGCTTATTTCTATTTTAGCGAATGGAGCCAAACTGATCGGCACTTTGATTGAAGATTCTTTCTGTTCTCTAAGGCACTTATTTTGTTTTGGTTGCGATGAGATTAGAGCTTTTCAGAAGGGGCACAGGGGCTTGACAGCGGAATTGCAGGTTGGCACTCAGGCGAAGAGGCTTTGCTTGCCGGCGCGTGGGGTTGAGGCCGCGGTGCGTTTTTTGTCGAGCGGGAATGGTGCACTAAACTCTGCGTGGAGGGCGGCCAAAGATGGGATCGGACCTGTTGGACGTGGTGCTGGATGCATGGGACAGGAACAATCGGATTCTTGTGAACCTGCTGCGTGCGGTGCCGGAGGATGGGCTTGCGGCGCGCGTGATGGCGGGAAGCCCAACGGTGTCGCAGATGTTTACGCATATGCACTATGTGCGGCTGGTCTTCCTCTACGAAGACGCGCCGGAGTTTGCGCGATCGGTGCCGGAGCGTGAATGGGCGGATGGACTGAGTACAGAGCAGATGGCCGGTGAGCTGGAGGCGAGTGCCCAGGCGGTGCGCGAAGCGGTGGGGAGCATGGTGCGGTCGGGGAAGGCGATGAAGGTCCACTACGACCATCCTCTGCTGTTCCTGGAGCACATGATCTGGCATGAGGGATATCACCATGGGCAGATCAAGCTGGCTCTGAAGATGGCTGGACACGCATTCGATGACGAGCAGATCGGGCCGCTGACGTGGGACGTCTGGATGGACAAGACGCATTGAGCCCAGCAACGCTTCGATTGGCCCTCCCTGCTGTTGACTCCTGCATGCAGAAACAGGATGGTCAGGCGAAGAGCCGTTGCTGTTCTGCGGCTGGGGTTGAGGCCGCAGGTCGTTTGCGTGAGGATGGCTGCTCTCGCTGCGGGGCGAGCGGACGCGGATCGGTTGGCAGGGACTGTTCGAAGTTGAGCTCCTCGGCCGTGGCATTGTTGACGGTCGATTCGCGGGGTTCCTCGGCATCGCGCCAACGGCGGTTGAGACCGTGGCGCTGGCGTGCCTGTTCGACCAGACGGGCGAGCTGTTGTGCATAGGGTTTGGTGGCGAAGTCGTTGTGGGCGAACCGGCGCTCGTAGTCGGCGACGAGCGCCGGGAAGTGCTCCCGGACGAAGCTCAGGTAGGTAGGGCGGGAGCACGGCTTGAGAAAGAGTGGATTGGCGGCGAAGAAGCTGGCATTGGCCTGGGCGGCGAGTGCTGCCATGCGGTCGATGGCAACCTCGGTGTCGGTGATGCCAGGAAGCAGCGGGGAGCAGAGAATTCCGGTGACGATTCCCGCCTGACGGAGGCGGCGTACGGTATCGAGACGCAGGTCGGGACGTGGGGCGCGCGGCTCAAGCAGGCGTGCGAGCTCAGCATCCGGGGTGGTGATGGTGATGTGTACGACGAGGTGATTGCGTCGTGCGATCTCGCGCAGCAGGTCGGTGTCGCGGAGGATGAGGCGCGATTTGGTGACGATGCCGATGCGGAGGCCGGAGCGCGTGGCGAAGACCTCAAGCAGGCTGCGGGTGATACGGGCGCGGCGCTCGATGGGTTGCCAGGGGTCGGTAGCGGTGCCGATTGCGATCTGGTCGGAGGGGTGATGGCGTCGCAACTCCTGCTCGAGCAGCCAGGCGGCGTTCTGCTTGAGGAAGATGAGGCGCTCGAAGGTGAGGGGATTGTGGAAGTCGGGCCCGCTGGGCGCAGGAGTGCCAGGGGCGGGAGCCATGAACTCGTGGGTGTAGCGGGCGTAGCAATAACGGCAGGCGAACTCGCAGCCGCGGTAGGGATTGATGCTCCAGGCAAGCCAGGTGAGGCGCCTGGAGGTGGAGCGGTTGAGGATGCTGCGGACGTTGAGGGCGCGGAACTCGATGAGATGGCCGGAGTCGGCGTGAGTCGCTTCGAAAGCGAGGCGGGCGATGCCTGTCCGAGGCGGCTCGGAGGGCTGTCCGAGGATGGGGAGGAGTGGAGAAGCTGTGGTGTTTATTTTCGCCATTTGTTCGCCTAGCTGAGATGAGGTTAGGCCTGTTCGGCGGAGGCGTCAAGGGGGAAGGAGGCAAAAGTTTTGAACAGGATGGGTGGGAGGCAGGAGGTTTTTCTGCTTCCCAAATCAGGACGCTCCCGTTTTGGGAATTTCTATGGGAAGGCTGGTTTTTCGGGTGATTTTGGGAATGAAGCACGTATCGGTGAGGTGAACTGTTCCTTTTTGGGAATTGCTCAAAATGAAGTATCGTGGTTGTCTTTAGGTAACCACAGGTAACCCTCGTTGTTGCTTCTTGATGTTCAAGCAGTTAGGGCATCTCGAGCGATGAGAGTTCCAGTTTGGCACTTCGCGTGATTACGTAAGTGCAGCCGCGTGTAGAGAAAAGTAAGCGGCTTGGAGTTGGATTGATGCAGGCGTTGCTGAGCAGTACTGCCTTGGTAGAGATGTTGGTTGGGATGTGGAGAAGAGGCTGGCTGGTCTCTCTCACGCATTCTGTGATCGTTTGCGGTTTGCGCGTGGACGCTTCCTGTGTGTCTGCGGCGCAGAGTCTCTATGCGGCCATAAAGGCTGTTCTCGACGGATTGCATAAAGGTGGGCTGTCACTGCGAAGTCTGGCAGTGAGTGCGGAGCCATTGCCGGTGTGTACCAGCACGGCAAGGTGGATCGCATGCTGACCGTTTATGGAAGGCCGGCAAAGACCGGCACGCAAACGAATGAGAAGAGAGGTATGAAACCGATGAACGAAGTCATGCAGAGAAGTGGAGCCGCTGGGCCATCGGGAGTTCTGGTTGGGCTGTCGCCGTTGGATGTAGCCGGGGATGGAGCCGCAAAGCAGCAGGGCATGGATCCCGCGCTGCACGTGCTTGTGGTGGATGACGACAATGCGGTGCGCAAGGCCTGCTGTGCGATTGCAGAAGGAATGGGCTGCGCCGTGGTGGGTGCTGACAGTCTGGCGCGCGCAAGAGAGATCTTGCGTCACCAGAAGATGGATGTGCTGCTGCTGGATTTGAAGCTGCCGGATGGCGGTGGGCTTGCCCTGCTGGAGCAGGTGAAGACACTGTATCCGGAGATGGCGGTGGTGGTGATGACGGCGTTTGCCACTGTTGCGTCGGCCGTGGAGGCGATGCGGATTGGCGCGCGCGATTACCTGACGAAGCCGTTTGCGCTGGAAGAGCTGACGACCGTGATCGAGCGCGCGGGGCAGCGGATGCACTTTGATCGCGAGAGTCGTTTGCTGCGCGAGAGGCTGCGGTCGCAGCAGAGCGCCGAGGGCTTGATTGGCAAGTCGCCTGAGATGGAGAAGCTGTATCGCATTCTGTCGAAGGTGGCGTTCTCGACGCATCCGGTGATGATTCTGGGAGAGAGCGGGACGGGCAAGGAGCTGGTGGCGCGGTCGATCCATTCGAATGGACCGAATGCAGCGAAACCGTTTGTTGCGGTGGACTGTGGCGCGCTGGTGCCGAGCCTGATCGAGAGCGAATTGTTTGGCCATGTGAAGGGCGCGTTTACGGGCGCGGACCGTGCGAAGGAGGGACTGCTGGCAGCAGCCGACGGAGGCACGGTGTTTCTGGATGAGATCGGTGAGCTGCCACTGGATCTACAGGCGAAGCTGCTGCGCGCATTGCAGGAGAAGGAAGTGCGGCCGGTGGGGTCGACGCAGTCGCGGCCGATTTCGGCGCGTGTGCTGGCGGCAACGAATCGTGACCTGGCGGCGATGGTGGAGCAGGGGAAGTTTCGCAAGGACCTCTTCTTCCGTCTGAATGTGGTGAATTTGAAGATTCCTCCGCTGCGAGAGCGCAGAGGAGATATTTTGCTGCTGGCGATGTATTTTCTGGCTCGGATGGAGAAGGAGACGGGAGTGGCACGCACGTTTTCGGATGAGTCGCTGCGCGTGATGCAGGAGTACGACTGGCCGGGCAATGTGCGAGAGCTGGAGAATGCGATCGAACGCGCATGTGCGCTTTCAAGCGGGCCGGTGTTGCATATGGGCGATCTGCCGACGCAGCTGCAGGACTTCAGAATGCATCAGCACGCTTCGTCGACGCCTGCTGTGATGCAGCATGCGACGATCGAGGAGGGTGAAGGGCCGATTGTTTCGATTGCCGAGATGGAGAAGCAGGCGATTCTGGGGACGATCCGGCAGTTGAAAGGCGACAAGCTGCTGGCGGCGCGTCTGCTGGGGATCGGGAAGACGACGCTTTATCGCAAGCTGAAGGAGTATGGCATCACGGATGTGATGGCAGGCGACTAAGCATTCCAACCGGACAGCACGAAGACGTGGACTCGTATAGCATCTAGCATCGAAGGGAAGGATGGTGACAGGATGCGATGCAAACATTTGAATGAGGTCCAGGATGTAACTCCTTCGGCAAAGGGATGCGAGGACTGCCTGAAGGTTGGCGGATGGTGGGTGCATCTGAGGATCTGCAAGATCTGCGGCCATATGGGTTGCTGCGATTCGTCGCCGAATAAACATGCGACGAAACATTTTCATGCGACCAAGCACCCGATCATGCGGTCGATGGAGCCGGGCGAGGACTGGGGCTGGTGCTACATGGATGAGGTGGAGCTGGACTTCTCGAAGGACAAGTTTCATCACGGCTGAGTCTGGTGGGCGGTGCGATGCCTGGGTTTGTTATGCTTGGCTCATCTTTCGAAGAGAGTGAGCGTTTAAGTATGTCGGATCAGGCAGTCAAGATTACAGTTCGTCCCAATGGGCCATTGCGGGTTGAAGGGCCGATTTCGCTGACGGATGCGGATGGAAAGCATTGGGATCTTACCGGGAAGCCGGCGATCTCGTTGTGTCGCTGCGGGGCCAGTGAGAAGCGCCCGTTCTGCGATGGATCGCACAATCGCATTGGCTTCCAGTGCCAGGCGAGTCCTGCAAATCTTACATAGGCAATGAGCCACACCGGCGGATGGAGAAGACGTCCTCTGCCGGTGTGGCTGTTGCGTAGAAGTTCAATTTCTTTTGGTGCAATCAAGGAAGGTTCGATGAGACGTGGCGGATGGCGTGGAAGTATGTTGTCTGGAGTGCTGCTGATCTCTGCAGCGATGTACGGACAGACCTCCGGAGCCGATCCTGTTGCGGCTGTGCCTTCGGCGAGTGAGCTTGCGGAGTATGTGGGGCAGTACCGTATGCCGGCTGAGCCTGAGGTCGTGAACGCGATCCTGGTGCAGGGAGATTCGTTGTACATCGAGGGCGAGCGGATGGCTGCCCTGGAGCTGAAGCCGGAGTCGAAGGACCATTTTGCGGCGATGGGCCGGACGCTGCAGGTCGAGTTTACGAGGGATGCCGCGGGAAAAGTTACAGGGCTGACCACAACGGCATCCGGGCCGCGTAGCGGTGAGGTAAGCCTTGTGCGCTTCAGCACGGAGGCGAAGAAGCTGAATCACTTTCGCAACTATGTGCGCACGGAGGCGATGGTGCCGGTGCGCGACGGGGCGAAGCTGCATGTCGTGGTGCTGCGGCCTGAGGGGTCGGAGAGCTCGGGTGAGCCGCTGCCGTTTTTGATGGAGCGGACCCCGTATGGTGTGGATGGCGAGTCGTCGGAGGCGGTGAATGCGTCGAAGCCGGAACTGGCGGCGAGTGGATACATCTTTGTCTTCGGCGATATTCGCGGGCGGTATGGCTCCGAAGGAAAGTTCGTCATGAACCGGCCGATCGTGGAGCACAAGACGAAGAACGACGTCGATGAGACGACAGATACGCGTGACACGATTGACTGGTTGCTGAAGAACGTGCCGAACAATAACGGTCGCGTGGGCGTGTATGGCATCTCGTATCCGGGATTCCTGGCCATGATGGCGGGGATCGATGCGCATCCGGCGGTGAAGGCGATCTCGCCGCAGGCGCCGATGACGAATATATGGATTGGCGATGATTTTTTTCACAACGGCGCGTTTCGTGAGACGTACGGCTTCGATTATGTGCAGCAGCTTGAGGCGCAGAAGACGGATGTGCGTGTGGAGTCGTCGGAGGACACGTACAACTTCTTTTTACGCAATGTGAACTTTGCGGGTGCGGCGAAGAGTGCGGGCATGAGCGATCTGCCAACGGCGAAGGCGTTCTTATCGCAGCCGTCGTACACGAAGTTCTGGAGGGACATGGCTGTTGAGCCACACCTGACAAAGGTGGAGGTTCCGACGCTGGAGGTTGGTGGCTGGTGGGATCAGGAAGATATGTGGGGGCCGCAGGCCGAATACGCAGCGTTGGAACCGCATGATACGAACCATGAAGTCTTTTTGGTGCTGGGGCCCTGGAATCACGGCGGGTGGGTTCCGACGACGCGGCATCTGGGAGCGATTAACTTTGGCGCAGCGACCGGGGAGGTGTATCGCAAGACGATTGAGGCACCGTTCTTTGAGAAATATCTCAAGGGCAGACCAGGGTTCGATCTGCAGGACACGGCGAGCTTCCGCACGGGTGTGAACGAGTGGAAGCGTTATAGTGCGTGGCCTCCTAAGGAGGGATTCCGTGCGGCGAAGCTCTACTTTGCGGCCGAGCATGGGTTGAGTTTCGATATGCCGGAGGGCGAATCAAAGGCGGAGTATGTTGCCGATCCGGCGAACCCGGTACCGTATCGTCAGCGGCCGATTCAGTCGACGTATGCGAGAGGATCGAAGTGGCGTCCGTGGCTGGTGGAGGACCAGCGTTTTGTCAGTGGACGAAAGGACCTTGCGAACTTTGCGACTGGCCCGCTGGATCATGATGTGACGGTGACGGGCGATGTTGTCGCGGATCTTTTTGCTGCGACGACAGGAAGCGATGCGGACTGGGTGGTGAAGCTGATCGATGTCTACCCAGACGATGCGCCGAATGGAATGGGTGGCTATCAGTTGATGGTTGCAGATGAGATTCTGCGTGGTCGATATCGGAAGAGCTTCGAGAAGCCGGAGCCTGTGAAGCCAGGTGAGGTGACGGAGTACAAATGGAGTTTGCATGGAGCGGACCATACTTTTCTGAAGGGCCACAGAATCATGGTCGAGGTGCAGTCGTCGTGGTTTCCGCTGTACGACCGCAATCCGCAGACGTATGTGCAGAACGTGATGAGTGCTCCGGCGAGCGCGTATAAAGCGGAGACGATCTCCATCTACGGATCGTCTAAATATCCGTCGCATCTTGAATTTGAAATGCCGCAGCAGTAGCTGTTCGATTTGCAGGAGAAAGTGTGAGTATCAAGACGATCAGCAGCCGTGAGGTGTACCGCAATCCCTGGACGAGCGTGCGCGAGGACGTGATTGAACGTGCGAATGGGCAGCGAGGAATCTACGGCGTAATCGATAAAGATCCGGCGTCGATCATTATTCCGCTGGAGAAGACAGCAAAGGGCGAGTTCGTTTATCTGATCGAACAGTTTCGCTATACGGTGGGAGGGCGTTTCGCGGAGTTTCCTCAGGGCGGATGGGAGCAAGCTGACGTTGACCCGGAGGAGCTGGCCCGCGGTGAGCTGCGTGAAGAGACAGGGCTGACTGCGGAAAAGATGACGCATCTGAGCACGCTGCAGATTGCTTATGGCGTGATGAATCAGAAACACCACGTCTTTTTGGCTGAGGGCCTGAGCCAGGGCGAGTCGGAGCCAGATATCGAAGAGCACGACCTGGTGCTGAAGCGTGTGAGCGTGCAGGAGTTTGAGAGCATGGTGCTGAGCGGTGAGATTGTCGACAACTGTTCGATCGCTGCATGGGGGCTCTACAAGATATGGTTAGAGCAAGGGCGGCCGTCGAGGGCACGATGAGAGACGAGAGAATCAACGAACAAGCTGGCGCACCGGAATCTACTCAAAGTGGATTGCGATGGGCGAATGCAGGTAGTTTTCTATTCGCGTTGCTTCAGGCGGGATGCGCTGCGTTTATGGCGGTCAGCGGCTTCAGAATGCTGATTGGTTTGGGAGCGCTGGCAAGCGGATTTTATGGGGCTGCCCGGTGGTTTCATGCGGATGCAATTCGTATTCCGATGATGATCTTCGCCCTTGCAGGTGCGTTGTTCAATCTGTATTCAGTATGGCGCGTGCGATCGCTGCGAGCGCGACCTGCGGCGCAGTGGAGAGTGCAGCCGGCTTCGCGTGCCAAGGTGCGCTCGGAACGATGGCAGGTCGCTATGGCGATTGCAACGTTGGTTTTGCTTGTGGCGGAATGGATCGCTCACGGGCGGTAGTATTTCATTTCGCGATGACCAGATAGACCGTTGTGTTCAGGCATCGGACTGCTGCTGCATTCATGCAGAGGATTCAGGCTCATCCAGCGGAATTTCAAGCATAGCCTGCGCGAGGCGCGCATGGAGGCGTTCGCTGTAGCCGACTGGAAGCTCGAAGACACGATCGTCGGCTGTGAGAATCAGGATATTGCGTGTGGAGTCGAGTACTGCCGAGCAGATCTCGCAGTGCTCGAGATGCTTTTCAACATCGGCGCGCGTCTGAGCGTCGAGTGTGTTGTCGAGATAGCCGGAGATATAGTCCCAGACATGGCGGCAGTTCAGAACCATGGGAACCTCCTGCGGCTGGTTGGCACAACGGACTTCAGCTGCGGCGCCAGTTGCTTCTGCAGCATCAGGCGCGCACGGTGAAGCCGCATCTTCACGGATGCGATGGTGATGCCGAGGGCATCTGCGGTCTCCTGGACGTTGCGCTCTTCGAGCTCGCGAAGCACGAAGACTTCGCGGTAAGCGAGAGGAAGCTCTGCGAGGGCGCGCCGGATGAGAGTGCGGACCTCCTGCCGCTCCAGCGATGCGGAGGGAATCTCACGCCAGTCGGTAAGCTGGGCCGGGGTTACGGAACCTTCGGAGGTGTCGTCGATGGAGTCAGTCAGTGCAGGCTGCTTGCGGCGGAGGCGCGCACGCGCCTCATTCAGTGCAATGCTGATGAGCCATGTGCTGAAGCGTGCTTCGGCACGGAAGCGGCCCAGCGCGCGGTAGGCCTTGATGAATGTCTCCTGCGCGGCATCTTCGGCTTCGGCTTCGTTGCGAAGCAGCGACAGGGTCATCATGTAGACACTGCGCTCGTAGGGGCGGATGAGCTCGTGGAAGGTTTCGGTTTGCCCGCCTAGCACCTTCTCGATCATCGCTGCTTCGTCCCTTCCGTCAGTTTGTGGTGGCGGCATCCGTTCCCCATCGCGGCATGTGCATATACGGATAGAATCGCTTTGCGATGAAGGTGTCAAGCGAAAGCTTACCGGGGCCGAAGATCAGGATCAGCAGAACCGCGCAAAGAAATGGATAGGGGGTAGCCCCATAAAATTTATCGGGATTGGAAAAGATCGCAACCAATGCGTCGTGATCGGCAGTCCAGTAGGCGACAAACATTGAACAAGTAAGAAGGAATGAGATGGGGCGGGAGAAGAGGCCGAGGATGAGAAGAATGCCTCCGAAGAACTCCAGCCCCGAGACGAAGTGGGCATTAAACGCCGGGAATGGAATGTTGAGCGATGTGAAGAAGTCGACGATCTTTGCCTGGTTGCGCAGCTTGCCGAGTCCTGTCTGGAAAAATTGCCAGCCCCAGTAGAGCCGGACTGCGAGGAGGAAGGGCGAACAGAGTTTGTCGGCTACATTGCAAAACGTAGCGTGGATGGATGCGGCGCGGGTAAGTGTGCTCACAGGGCCTCTGGTGTGCGATAGGGGCAAAGCCACCCCATCTGCATGAAATATTGAAATGCGGACTGGATGTGCGCAGGACGCGCTTCTTCAGGAAGGGTGCTTCCGGCGAATGCAGATTCTATGGCATCGCCAAAGCCAGCGCCGCGCCGGAGTGCCTCGAGCAGGCGATAGTCTTCGCGGGAGAGGCGCTTGTAATAGACAGTATCTTCGTGCCGATGGACGGCCAGATAGATCTGTTCAGGACGCGGCTTGCGTGTGCGCGTGCGCCGGACGAGGTGAATGTTGACGGCGTTCGATGCCTGCGTGCCAGCGGCATGCGACGAATCCTTGATGGCGAGCAGAGCATCATCGACCGCATAGGCTGCAGCGACCAGGCGCAGATAAGGCTGTACGCTGAGTCTGGAGTCGTCGTTGAGCGATGCGATCTCGTCTGCCGTCAGTGGGGGCCATTGCGCGTTGTCGAAGGCTTCGATGTGTGCCCATTCGAGCGCGGCCATTGCGATGGCCATATCGGTAACGGGCTCGGTGTACGGCGGGTTCTGCTGGAGCCAGTGCACGAGCGAAGATCCGAGGTTGCGAAGCGTGAAGGAGCGCGATGGATGCGCTTCGAGGTACGCGCGCATCAGTCGTTCAAACCGGCGTGTGCCGACGATTGCTTTCAGGCCGGGGAAGTCTTCTTCGAAAGAGGAGAAGACGCGAAACCAATACTGCCGGTTATAGATCTCGAGGCGCTCAAACGAGGTGAGGCGATCGTTAGGGCGAATAAACGATGCGGCTTCATCGACGACAGAGCGATTGTCTTTGTCGCGTTTGCGCATCTGTTCGTCGCGTGTGAGCGGGCGCATGACGGCGTTGGCCATCTGCTTTTGCAGGGTGTACAGAGCGGATGCGCTCATGCTGTCACCGCCAGCGGCTGCTGTGCGTGAAGATATTGGTTGGCTTTCAGCGCTTCGGCGTGAACTTCTTCGAAGGAGGGGATGCGGTCATCCCACTCAAGCAGGGTAGCCGTTGGGCCGCAGCGCTCGATGGCGCGTGCGTAGAGCGCCCACACAGGATCGAGGACAGGGTGATCGTGCGTGTCGAGGATGTATTTCTCAAACTTGGAATGACCGGCGATGTGGATCTGCGCGACCCGCTCGGCAGGGACGCTGTTGACGTAGGTGTGTGGATCGAAGGTGTGGTTCTGCGAGGAGACGTAGATGTTGTTGACATCGAGAAGGATGCCGCAGTCGGCCTGCTCGACAACTTCGTTGAGGAACTCCCACTCTGTCATCTGTGAGACGTGGTACTCGGCGTAGCTGGAGACGTTTTCGACGGCGATGGGAATCTCGAGGAAATCCTGGGCTTGCCGGATTTTTTCTGCCGTATTCTTTGCCGCTTCGAAGGTATATGGCATCGGCAGCAGGTCGTGTGTATAGGTGCCATCGACGGAGCCCCAGCAGAGATGATCGGAGAGCCAGGGTGTCTTTGTGCGGCGCACGAGGTTTTTCAGCCGCTTTAGATGTTCACGCGAGAGTGGCTCGGCAGAACCGAAGTACATGGAGACGCCATGCTGTACGACGCGGTACTGATCGAGGATGCTGTCGAGAATCGTCAGGGGCCTGCCGCCGTCGATCATGTAGTTTTCGGAGATGATTTCAAACCAGTCGACGAGAGGCTTCTTTTCGAGGATGTGTCGATAGTGCGGTACGCGCAGGCCGATTCCGACGCCGTAGTCCGTGAAGCCATTGAAACGATTTGCCGGCATATCAAAAAACCTCGGGTGAGGACGCTGTACCGCAGCCAGGAATTGCTGTTCTGGGTGCGGTACAGCGTGTTGCGTCGTAGTATTGCGATGGATTAAGCGGCAGGTGGCTTGGATCCGTCGGTAGCGCAGCCGCCCTTGCCCTTGCAGCTGTTCTTGCCCTTGCAGCCGTTGTCGCCGGTCTTGCAGCCGCCCTTGCCCTTGCAGCTGTTCTGGCCTTTACAGGCATGCTTGTCTTTGTCTGCTGCGAGAAGCGACGCCGAAACGCTGGCCAGCTTGCCGAACTGCGCCCCATTGTGAACGGAAGCATGGATCGGGGTTGCTGAACCACTAAGCAGACCAGTTACGGCTGCACTCATCATCATGGCTTTGAGGGAAGTCTTCATTGCACGAATCTCCTTCAGGATTGTTGTTGCTGTTGCGTACTTAACTTACGCGCGATCTGCCCGGTTAGATTTCCGAGCGTGTAGAACGGTAACAGACTTAAGCGAATATTTTTCGGCAGGAGTGACGAGCTACGCAATCCCAGGGGTAAAAGTTTGCATCATAAGGTGTTATGAGTACTTCTTTAAGCGGCCAGGTGCCGACTGAAAGACCCACAAGGAAACGCAGAGTGCTTAGCTGGGTGGCTACGGTTGTCCTTTTTCTTGTGGTCATACTGGCCGTATCCATTGAGGTGATCATCCATCGCGCGGCTCCAATTCTGAAGTCGCGCGTTATCGAGACACTGAGTACGCGGTTTGATAGCCGTGTTGAGCTGGATGGTTTTAGCGTCTCTGCTGTGAAGGGGCTGGAGGTTTCCGGCGAAGGGCTTCGCATCTATGCTCCTGATGCTGTTGTCGAGGCAGGGGCGAAAGATCCACTGATCTCGCTTGGGCACTTTTCATTTCATGCCGACCTGACGGGGTTGTTCAAGAAGCCCATGCACGTAGGCACAGTTCATGTTCGCGCTATGACGATCCATATTCCTCCGCGGGAGATGAGGCAACAGGCACCCGCCAAAAAAGAACGTGCCGGCAAGATCGATATCGTTGTTGACGAGATCGATTGCGCAGATTCGAAACTGATTATCGGGACGATCAAGCCTGATAAAGATCCCAAGGAATTCGATCTGCAACATATCGTTCTGCGAAATGTGGGACCGGATTCTCCATGGCGCTACAACGCGACACTGGTCAATGCGATTCCGACGGGGGATATTCATGCTACGGGAAGCTTTGGCCCGTGGGTGAACGACAGTCCGGGCGATTCTTCTGTGACGGGTCAATATACGTTTGAGCACGCGGACCTGGGGACGATCAAGGGCATATCGGGGATGCTGTCGTCGAAGGGAGAGTTTAGCGGTCAGCTGAATCGCATCGTTGTCGATGGGGAGACGGAAACGCCGGACTTCGCGTTAGATACTGCGAATCGTGCGATGCCGCTGACGACGAGATTTCATGCCATCGTGGATGGAACGAGCGGCGACACATATCTTCAACCTGTCCAAGCGAAGTTGAAGGACTCTGCGTTCAGCTGCACAGGCGCGATCGTCAATATCAAGGGTGTGGGGCACGATATCGATCTCGTGGCCGATATTCCTGATGGCAGGATTCAGGACTTCCTCCAGTTGGGAGTGAAGACGCAACCTGTGATCATGACGGGCAGGTTGACGACGAAGACGAAGCTTCGGATTCAGCCTGGGGATGAGAGCGTGACCCGCAGGATGCACTTAGATGGAAGCTTCCGGCTGCGAGCGATTCACTTTACCAATCCTGCATGGCAGGACAAGGTGGATATGTTGAGTCTACGGGCGCGAGGAGAGGCTAAAGCGGCGAAGCCTGGCGCAGAAGATGTCTCTTCGTGGATGGACGGACGATTTGTGATGGATCGGGGCGATCTACGCTTCAGCAAGTTGACGTATGTTTTACCTGGCGCAGACATCAACCTTGCAGGTGCCTATTCGCTCGATGGCAAAGACCTGGACTTTACAGGGAAGGTGAGAACGAAGGCCATGCTGTCGCAGATGGTCGCTACGTGGTGGAAGTCGTGGCTGCTGAAGCCAGTCGATCCGTTCTTCAAGAAGCACGGTGCTGGTGCCGAGATCCCGGTCAAGATCAGCGGCACCAAGGGCGAACCCAAGTTCGGTCTCGATCTGAAGCACAAAGACGGCGAATAGTTAGAAATTGCTATCGTCGCTGCCGGAATCGAAATCGCTGGAGAAGTCGGAGCTATCGTCCAACGAGGAATCGTCTGCGAAGCTGTTCGAATCATCATCCGTACCGTTGCTGTCGCTGCCGCTCATCAGGCTGTCGCCGTGGTCGTTGTTGTCGACAGCCTGCGAAAACTGCGATTCGCCGCGACGGTCTTCGATATCCGGGGAGAGATGTCCCTCGTGTGACGCGGTGTCGCCGTAGTAGTTGTTGACGATCTCGGGCCGCTCGGCACCGCCAAAACCTGAACCGTATCCGGCGGCGTTGCCAAAACCATGCATCAAGCTTTCGATGCCTTCGAAGGCGAGTGCTCCTGCGGCAACTCCTGCAGCCGTCTGCATGGCTCCACGCAGGAAGCCTCCTTGTTGCGGCATGCCGTAGCCGGGGGCATAACCGGAGCCATAAGCTGGAACCGGAACGTACTGGGGCTGTTGGGCATAGGCCGGGGGAAGCGGAGGAGGAGCCGACTGTGTCGGCTGATCGTGACCAAGCAGATTGCCGAGAAAGCTGGTGGAGCGGCGCGGTTGCTGGCGTAGCTGATCCAACTGCTGCCGGGCCTGGTCCAGCGCATACTGCTGTACGAGTACGGTCTGCGCGAGAATGTAAAGTGCGTCAGGGTTGCGCCCAAGTGTCTGCTGGAGCATCTCTTCGGCGTCGATGTCCTTCTCCTGAAGCTGGGTCTGGTTGACGCGTTGAATCAAACCCTGAAGCATCTGCTGTTCCTGCGGTGTCATGCTGCTCCTTCGCCACGGGAGACCCCGTGAGCCGTCTAGTAAGACGCGAATAGATACGCAAAAGGTAGGAAAAGGTTCAATGGCGAGCCAGCAGATTTAATGAACAGTTTTTATTCTGCGGGACATGAAGTCCATGAGCAGATAGTTGCCGAGCGTCTGCGGGGTGGTGAAGTAAGCTTTGCCTCGACACATGGCGCTGACACGTTGTACAAACTGCATTAGGGTGAAGTCGTTTGCCAGCATGAAGGTATTGATCATGATGCCGGCGCGCTTGCAGCGGGAGACCTCTTCCAGAGTCTCCTCAATCACCAGTGGATCGAGCCCGAAGGCGTTCTTATAGATACGGCCATCCGGCAGCGTAAGCGCCGACGGTTTTCCATCGGTAATCATTACGATCTGCTTCATATCCTTGTTCTGTTTCGCCAGTATGCGCTGCGCCAGACGAAGGCCGTCGCGAGTATTTGTATAGTGCGGGCCGACTTTGACGCGCGAGAGCTGCGATACGGGAATCTCCTCGGCTGTGTCGTGGAAGAGAACGAGGTTGAGCGTATCGCCGGGGAACTGCGTGCGGATGAGGTGCGAGAGGGCCATGGCGACTCGCTTCGCCGGAGTGAAACGATCTTCGCCGTAGAGGATCATCGAATGCGAGCAGTCGAGCAGCACGACGGTTGCGCAGGATGATTGATAGTCGGATTGATGGACATACAGGTCGGAGTATTCGACATGGAGCGGGCTGTGTTCTTCTCCTTCGACGGCGGTGCGAATACCCTCGCGCGCAAAGACGCTGGAGAAGGTAGCCGTAACGTCGAGGTTAAGTGTGTCGCCGAACTCATAAAGCTTGGATGAGCCGTTGATCTCAACGCCAGCTGCTTCGTGGCGCGTGTCGTGGCGGCCAAGATTGGAGCGCCCCAGCGGTCCCAGAAGATCGCGCAGCGCTTTATAGCCGAGGAAGTCCATCGCCTTGTCCGTGACTTCAAAGCGCGCCTGTGTGTTGCCGTCGCCTGTCTCGCCCTGGCCCTGCTGCGGCATCTCGGCGTTGATAAAGTTCTGCTCCTGCATCTTCTGAATGATCTTGTCGACGAGTTCTTCGACCTGATCATCCGATAAAGCATCGTATTTTTCCTGGGACTCCTCATCAAAGAGTTCGCCGGACTCAAGCGCCTGCCGGATGGCATCGCGCAGATTCTCCATCGTCTGGTCGTTAAACTCGCTGAACTGCGAATAAGGATCGTTGAAGCCGGAGTCGAGCAGAAAGTCGCTGAGAGCCTGCATCAGGTCTTCGAGACCGAAGCTGGAGGAGAGATCGCCGGTGAATCTGGTGTAGCGGACTCGTTTCATACCTGCTATCCAATGATGCCGTGACGTTCGAAACCTTAGTTGAAGCCGCGCCGTGTGCGATTGCGAGCGCTGTAGTCTTCCTGCTCGCGTTCGCGCATACGCTCGGCATATTTTGCAGCCTGATCGACGCGCTGCTTCTTTTCTGCGGCGGAGAAAACGCGTTCCTCGGCGCGGCTGATGCGCTTGTGAGCGTACATGCCTTCGAGCAGGAACTCGGCAGCGCTGACGGATGTTTCCGGTGCCGACTTGCTGCTGATCTCGAGGGGTTCCAGCTTCTCGAAGAGGCCTTGAATCTGCTGAAGCTCCTGAAACGAGGCTGCAGCGGGTTGCGAATCGTTGAGCTGTACCGTGCCTCCCAGATTGAACCACTGCTCGATCTGCTGTGTGTCGGTACCAGCGAAATACTTGTCAAAGATATGAGCGACTGAGGTGCGGATGATCTCACGGATGACGGTGTCAGCGCCGCGCATCTCGCCTTCATATTCAAGCTCAATCTTGCCGGTGATGCCGGGCAAGGCAGCATAGATGTCGCCGACACGCGGTACGACGAGGTGCTCACCGTGCAGGAAGGCACGACGCTCGGCGTTCGAAAGCACAAGCTCCATCGTGCTGATGGGGAGACGTTGCGAGACGCCGGACTTCTTGTCGACCTTCTTGTCCTCGCGTGCGACGAAGGCGATCTGCTCGATAATCTGACGAATGTAGTGGGGAATTTCGATGTTGACTGCAGGACGTTTCGACCATGCTTCCTGCGCAGTGATGGCGATGCCTTCCTCGATGTCTTCCGGATAGTGCGTGCGAATCTCAGAGCCGATACGGTCCTTAAGCGGTGTGACGATCTTGCCGCGAGCGGTGTAATCCTCAGGGTTCGCGCTGAAGACGATGGCCACGTCCAGCGGCAGGCGGACCGGGTATCCCTTAATCTGAACGTCGCCCTCCTGCATGATGTTGAAGAGCGCCACCTGAATTTTGCCGGCGAGGTCGGGGACTTCGTTGATGGCGAAGATACCTCGATTGGCGCGTGGCAGAAGGCCATAGTGCATCGTCAGCTCGGAGCCGAGATCCTGGTTGGAGCGTGCCGCTTTAATAGGATCGATGTCGCCGACCAGATCGGCCACAGTTACATCGGGTGTGGCGAGCTTCTCGACGAAGCGATCTTCCGGCGTAAGCCATGCGATCGGCGTGTCATCTCCGAGCTTCGCGATCAGGTCACGTGCATATTTGCTGATCGGTGCGTAAGGATTGTCATGAATTTCCGAACCGGCGACGTATGGAGTATGCGGATCCAGGAGTGCCGTCAACGACCGCAGAATGCGTGACTTCGCCTGTCCTCGCAGGCCCAGCAGAATGAAGTTATGCCGGGACAGCAGCGCGTTGACGATCTGCGGGACGACCGTATCTTCGTAGCCGACGATGCCGGGGAAGATGGTTTGCTTCGCGCGCAGCCTGGCGATCAGGTTCTCGCGAAGCTCGTCCTTGACCCCACGCGAGAGCCGTTCAGGGGTGTATTCGCTTTTGCGCAGAGAGCCGAGTGTCGCAGGAAGTGGGTTCGCCATGCCTAAGTATAGATGTTCGGCCCAGGCGAGTTGGCTCAACGGAATTGGGCTAGCCGCCAATCTCGTCGAGCAAGCCCTGCATCTCGGAGGCGGCATGCTGGTTGCCGGTACGCGCGGCGGCATCGAGCCCGAGGCGGAGCCGTGCGGCAGCTTCCTCGGAACGGCCAAGCTTTGCAAGCGTTTGTGCAGACATCTGGTAGGCCGGGACGTAGTCCGGGTTGTGCTGGAGCAGCGTGGTGAACTCTCTGAGCGCAAGGTCGGTGTTTCCGGCGGAGATGTGCGCCATCGCGAGGCCGTAGCGGGCGAAAGCGTCTGTGGGGTTCTGCTCAAGTACCTGGGTTAGAAGGGCAATACGATCCATATCTCGATGGTGCGATGCCGCATGTGGAGTTGGCAAGCCTGCGCGTGGAGCTGTTACGCCTAAGAGATTTACACTGGTAGAGATGAGCGAAGAGGTACTTGGAAGAAAAGTATGCGAGTCGCAGTCGGAACGCAGCGAAATCATCTTTCCGTCTGACGCGAACGCTTTGGGAAATCTATTTGGTGGTCGATTAATGCAGTACATCGACCTGGTGGGTGCTATGGCCGCCAGCCGCCATGCGCGGGCTATTACGGTGACAGCGAGCATGGACCATCTGGATTTCGTCGCGCCGGTACGGGTGGGTGAACTGCTGATTCTAAAGGCCAGTGTGAATCGCGCCTACCGCACTTCGATGGAGGTGGGCGTCAAGGCGATGGTTGAGGATGTGCAGCAGAACCGGTTGCGCCATGTCTCCTCGGCCTATCTGACCTTTGTGGCGGTAGACCAGCATGGCAACCGGCTGGCGGTGCCGCCGGTGATTCCGGAGACGGAGCACCAGAAGCGGCGCTATGAAGATGCTGGCCGCCGCCGCGAGATGCGTGGCAGTGAGACGCAGCGTAAAAAAGAGATGCGTGCCGCATTTGGCGACGAGTGGCACGTCTGAAGGAATCAGGAGAAAGAGCGATGGGACATACAGGAGCAGGAGTTCCGCAGGGGCCGCAGCCTCTGCACGGAGTAGCGCACGTTGTTGCAGTAGGTAGTGGCAAGGGCGGCGTCGGCAAGACGACCGTGGCGGTAAATCTTTCGGTTGCGCTGGCGAAGCTTGGCTACAAAGTTGGTCTGGTCGATGCGGATATCTACGGGCCGAATGTGCCGACGATGCTGGGTGCGACGCGGCAGCCGAATGTGCTCGAAGGCAATCGCATCGAGCCTATCCTGGCGCACGGCGTGAAGTTTATCTCCATCGGGTTGATCTCTCCTGGCGATAAGCCGCTGGTGATGCGTGGACCGATGCTGCATCAGATCATCCGGCAGTTTTTGCAGCAGGTGGAGTGGGGCGAGCTGGACTTCCTCATCATTGACCTGCCTCCAGGCACGGGCGATGTGGTCATCTCGCTGGTGCAGACGGTACCGTTGACGGGAGCGGTTGTTGTTTCGACCGGCTCGAATGTAGCTCTTGAGGATGCCCGTAAGGCGCTCGAGATGTTCCATCAGGTCAAGGTCGAGGTTCTGGGGATGGTCGAGAATATGTCGCAGATGACGCTGCCTACCGGCGAGGTGATCGATGTCTTCGGCGCAGGAGGGACGGAGCGGACAGCGGCGCAGTTCGGTCTGCCGTTCCTTGGAGCTGTCGATTTGAATCCGTCGATCCGCGAGGGCGGCGACAAGGGCTTGCCGGTTGCGTTGGCGGGGCCGGAATCGAAGCTGGCAGCCGAGTTTTATGGGATCGCGCAGCGTGTGGCTGACAAGGCGCGTGAGGTTGCCTCGAAAGATGAGGATGTGCTGGAGATAAGCTAGTGCAGCGATTCACTCAGCGTGTATTTGACGTGTGGGGTTAGACTGTTCTCGTGCGGGGGCAACCAATGGCAGAGCGAGAGAAGGTTACAGCGCGGCAACGCGCCATTCTGACTGCCATCATCGAGAGTTATATCGAGACAGGGGAGCCGGTTGGATCGGGAACGATTGCGCGGCTTCCTCATAGTGATGTCACGGCGATGAGCTCCGCCACCGTGCGCAACGAGATGGCTGAGCTTGCGGAAGCAGGGCTGCTGGAGCAGCCGCATACCTCGGCGGGACGCATTCCTACCGCCCGGGCCTTCCGCATGTATGTGGAGCAGTTGAGCGGCGGCGCGAATCCACGCATTGATGTGGCGCGGCTTCCAGTAAGCTCACGTCGCCAGATCGATTCGAGCTTTATCGGACTGGCCGGCACGCAGGCCGTCCTGGAGCGGACGTCGCATGTTCTGGCGACGCTTTCCAGCGGCGTCGGCGTTGCGATTGCAGCGGCTGCGGAGGGCGATCTTCTGGAGCATGTGCATTTTTCGCGGCTCGCTCCGGCACGGGTTCTGGCCGTTGTTGTAACGCGTTCCGGGATGGTGCATGACCGCGTTCTGGCGCTGGATCGCGATCTGACGCTCAGTGAATTGGAAACCGCGACGAACTTTCTGAATGAGCACTTCCGCGGCTGGAACGTTGAGCAGGTGCGCACGGAGCTGGCACACATGGTGGAGCGCGAGCGGAGCGAATATCAGCGGCTGCTCAACGCCGTGCAGCAGCTATGGCTCAAGACGGTTCCCGAGAGCGAAGCTCCCCAGCAGCCGGTGTATGTCGAAGGGGTCGCCAACCTGATCGGCGCCAATGTGGATACCGAACAGCTGCGCGAGATGCTGGCAGCGTTAGAAGCCAAGCAACGGCTGGTCGACCTGCTGAATGCTTATATCGATGCTCATCAGGAAAGCGTGCGTGTGATCTTCGACCTGGAAGAACAGGCTCCGGAGATGGCTGGTCTGGTGCTGATTGCTGCGCCGGCTCGCATGGGGGACGAAAATCGCGGAACGATTGGCGTAATCGGCAGTAAAAGAATGGATTACGAGAACACGATGAATGCAGTCAGTTACCTGTCGCGGGTCTTCGACCGTATCGCATTGCACTCCAAAGAGTAAGGGGTTACTAAAGTTGTCGCGACGGCTATGGCCGCCTTGTGGCAGTCTGGGCTTGCGTCATCGGCGATAATGGAAGAGGAATAACTTATGAGGAGAAATCATTCCATGAAGGACGAGACGACCGTACAGGCCGTGCAGGAGGGCGACGCTGTCACCAGCGCTGCCGAGGAGCGGAACGTACAGGACGCCACTGCCGCAGTGCAGGCGGAACTGGAGCAGGTGAAGGGCGAGCGCGATCAGTTGCTGGACAGGCTGGCGAGGCTTCAGGCGGAGTTCGACAACGCCCGTAAGCGCGAGGCCAAGGAGCGGCAGGATATGCGCGATTACACGATTTCAAACACGGTCGAGCCGTTTCTCGGCGTGATGGATAATTTTCAGCTGGCGCTTAAATCAGGGGGCTCGGCGGAGCAGCTGCGGGCTGGTGTTGAGCTTATTCTGAAGCAGATGGAAGATGCCTTGCGCGGCCTGAATGTAGTGGCCGTGGAAAGCGTCGGCGCGCAGTTTGATCCCCGAGTCCACGAGGCGCTGGGGAGCATCGAAACGAAAGAGTTTCCAGACCACCAGGTTCTGGAGGAGATTCGCCGAGGATATAAGGTTCGTGAGAAGCTGCTGCGGCCGGCTTTGGTAAAGATTGCCTCGAACCCGGCGATGATTAGCGATTAGCTGTAATAGCTGAAGAAGGTAGTTTGCAAGGATGAGTGCAACGTCGAACGTGACCAAAGTTGATTTTTATGAGGTCCTGAATGTCTCTCGAGATGCCTCCGATCAGGAGCTGAAGACTGCGTATCGCAAACTGGCGATGCAGTATCATCCTGACCGCAATCCCGGAGATCATGCTGCCGAAGAGAAGTTCAAGGAGTGCAGCGAAGCCTACCAGGTGCTGAGCGATCCGGAGAAGCGCGCGGCTTACGACCGCTACGGCCATGCCGCCTTTAATGGAGGCGGAGGTGGCGCAGGTCCGTTTGGCGGCGGTTTCGGCGGCGCACAGGATCTGGGCGACATCTTCGGCGACCTGTTCGGCGAGATGTTCAACATGGGCGGTTCCAGATCGCGGGCCTCGCGGGTCCAGCGCGGACGCGATCTGCGTTACGACCTGACGATCGAGTTTGAAGAGGCTGTCTTCGGTGTCGAGCGCGAGATCACGATTCGCCGCAGCGAGACGTGCACGGAGTGCAAGGGAACCGGCGCGGCCAAGGGGCGTCATCCGGTGACGTGCACGCAGTGCGATGGGCGTGGACAGCAGCGGTTTCAGCAGGGCTTCTTCTCTGTGGCGCGAACCTGCTCGGTGTGCGGCGGAACGGGAACGATGATTGTCGATCCGTGCTCGGTGTGCCGTGGCGAAACGCGCGTACAGATGGAGCACAAGATTCTGGTGAAGGTTCCAGCAGGCGTTGAGCAGGAAACGCGCATTCGCTATCAGGGCGAAGGTGAGGCTGGTAAGTTTGGCGGGCCGGCCGGCGATCTGTATGTGGTGCTCAATATCAAGGAGCACAAGTTCTTTGAGCGTGATGGCGACGACCTGCATTGCGTGATGCCGATCTCCTTTCCTCAGGCAGCACTGGGAACGGAGCTGGAGATACAGACTCTTGAGGGCATCGAGACGATCAAGATTCCCGAAGGGACGCAGAGCGGCCGCGAGTTCAAGCTACGGGGCAAAGGTGTTCCGCACCTGAACGAGCGGGGCAAGGGCGACCTGATCGTTGAGATTCGGGTTCAGACACCAGCGAAGCTCACCAGGCAGCAGCGGGAGCTTCTGCGGCAACTTGACGAGACGATCACGGTGGAGAATACGCCGACGTCCCGTGGTCTCTTCGACAAGGTCAAGGACATATTCCACTAGGCCCCCCTTATACCTTTTGTGTCAAAGTATTCAAAAGGCTAGAGTTATTTGGACACCCCTTATGGGGGTAAGCAAAAGCCCGGCTGGGAGGCCGGGCTTTACTTTTTCTGGATTGATTTAAGTATAGCGGGTAGAGAGTAACTAATCGGCACTTTCAAGCGATTGATAGGTAAGGGGTTATATAGATTTGGCTCTTGACAGAATTCAGGTAGCCCCGCGACCCCTACTGTAAGAACCTAGTCATTTTGGTGTGCGGCAAGAATGGCGATGGCGGAGATGGCTGCGGTTTCGGCGCGGAGGATGCGTGGACCGAGGGTGACGTGCTGCCAATGGTGCTGGGTGAAGAGGGACATTTCTTCGGAGGTCCAGCCGCCCTCGGGGCCGATGGCAAGGGCATACGTATCGGCAGGGTGCTTCCGGAGAGCCGTGGCGAGTGTGGTGTCCTGTTCGGTTTCGGAGAGCAGCAGACACGTGGTCGCGGTTTCCTGGTTAAGGGCGGTGGCGAGTGGAAGAGGCTCGGCGACCTCGGGGATAGAGGAGCGGCGGGACTGCTTGGCGGATTCGAGAGCGATGCGGCGCCAGCGTTCGACCCGCTTTGCTGCTGCCTGAGCGAGATGTTTTTCGGTGCGGCGGGCGAGGATGGGCGTGATTCGGTCGACGCCTAATTCGGTCGCTTTCTCGATGGCCCACTCCATGTGATCGAACTTAAAGACGGCGAGCAGGAGATGGAGAGGGAGAGCCGTGTCGGACTCAAGCTGTTCGTGCAGGGTGAAGACGACTTCGGCTGACAGAGGGCCGGAGGCAGGGCGAACGCTGGCGATTTCGGCACGGTGAAGGAAGCCGCCGGCGACGACATCATAGACCTGGCCGGGGGTGGCGCGTAGAACGCGGGCGAGGTGTTCGGCTTGTTCGCCAGTGAGGGTGGCGGATATGTCGGACCAGGTGTCGGCGATCCAGCGGCGTCGGGTCATTCCTCTAGAGTAGTCGTTGCGCTTGAGGAAGCGGCTCGATTGTCCTGGGGAATCGCGATGGTGAGAGGGCCCTGGTGATAGAGATCGATGTTGAGCGTAGCGGAGCGGCGGTGTGTCCAGACGTCCTGAGCTACAGGAAAGTGCAGCAGGACCATGCCTTCGGCTGAGTTTTCGGGGTTGATCAGGGTCTCGCGCAGAAGAGGCTCGGAGGAGAGGGCGCGCATGGCAGGGAAGACGGTATAGATGGTCTCCAGCTCCTGCTTCTCAGCGGCGGTTCCCTGGATCTGCTGCCCGTCGGCAGTGACGAGAGTTCCGGTGAAGTCCTTAAGGAAGAGAGGGAGGTTGAGGCGGTTGTCGACGTGCACGGTCACCAAGGCGTAGAGGTCGTCCTGCGACTGGTTGCGGCCTACCATGATGGTGCTGGAATTGAAGTTGGTGTGAGCAGGATAGATCGCGGTATGCGTGATGGTTGCGTCAGCGACACGATGGGGTGTGTAACGCAGAACGAGCGCAAGAGCGATGCCGAGAATTAAAAAGGCAATGAGGACAGGAGCCAGGAGATTGCGGCGTGCGGGTTGTGCAAACTTCAGGTCGGTCACTTTGCTCAAGCATAGCAAGCAAAGGCCGTAAATTGTTACGTTTCATACCCTTGGTGCCATCACGAAAGTATGTAGCCTTCTGGGGGATGAGAAGGTTACCTCGGTCGCAATACGTGTGAGCGGTCAACCCAAGGAGTTGTCTTTGTGGACAGCGTATTCGTCGAGAAGCACGGCGATGAGGGCAGCAGTGGGCACGGCGACCAGAGCTCCGGTGATGCCGGCGAGTGCGGTTCCGCAGAGGAGCGCGATCAGGACCGTGAGTCCAGAGAGATCGACACTGGAGCTCATGATGCGCGGCGTGAGGTAGGCATTTTCGATGTTGATGTAAACGACGTAGAAGGCGATGACGCCGAGCATCTTGGGCCAGGAGTCGACGGCTGCGATGCCGGCAGCGGCTGTGATGGTGAAGACTCCGCCAGCGACGGGGATGAGGTTGAAGAGCCCCATGAGGAAGCCGAGCAGCAGGAAGTAACGGACGTGCAGCAGGCCAAAGGCGATGGTGGAGCTGACGCCGAGGATGAGCATGAGAAGTCCCTGGCCGATGAGCCATTTGCTCATCTTCAACTCGGCGCGGCGCAGGGTGAGGTCGAGCCGAAGGCGCGGTGCGGGAGGGAAGAGCGAGAGGAAGAAACTGTAGGCGTGCTCGCCTTCGAGCATGAAGTAGATGCAGAGGAAGAGCGCGGTGAGGATATCGAAGAGATGGCTGATCCAGTTGGGGAGCGCGGTGACGAGATAGCTGGCGGTCGTGGCGAGTGCGCTTTCGGCGCGCGAAGCGATGGCGTCGACGCCGAGCCGGTTGGCGATGGGAAGTTTTTTCGCTTTGGCTACGATGCCGGGGATGCGTGAGGGCAGCTCGGTCGAAAACTGGTTGAGATCGCGCAGTACGGGAGGGAGTCCGACCATGAAGAAGAGGCCGAGGAGAAGGGCGACTCCGACGATGAGGAGAACGATGGCGATGGGGCGGGAGGGATGTCGGCCGCGAAACTTAAATTCGGTGATGCGGATAACGATGGGCATCAGCACGGCGGCGAAGAGCGCGCTGACGTAGATGATCATAAGCTCTTTGCCGAGGAGCCATGCGAGGTACAGGAGGATGACGATGCCGAAGGCGAAGAGAATGTGGCCGCGGATGAAGGTGCGGGATTGACGCTGTTCGGGAGTGAGGTTGATATCCAATGCCAGAGGTGGTTGCTCCATCGTCTTTGATGCAGAAAGGATACGGTGCGGTGGTCAGCGGCGGAGGTGCGGAGTCTGGTTCAGCGACTGCAGGATGGACTCGACGGTGGTTTGAGGGGTGTGGCTGGAGGTCTCGACGGTGATGTGAGCGAGGCGTGCGTAGAGAGGACGGCGGCGTGCGAAACGCTGTTCGGCGACGGCGGGATCGGCGAGGACGGGGCGGGCGATCTCCTGAAGCATGCAGCGGTCGAAGAGGGTAGGGAAGGGTGCGTCGAGGAAGATGGCGAGGGTCGCCGGTGTCTGCTCGATGAGGAGGCGGTTGGTGATCTCCTCGGGAGCGCCGCCGCCGAGGGCAAGGACGGTGTCAGGGCGACTGAGTGCGGAGGCGAGGGCGGTGGATTCCAGGCGGCGGAAGTGCGATTCGCCGTAGTGGGAGAAGAGCTCGGCGATGGTGGCGCCGGTGCGGTTTTCGATGTGCGTGTCGAGATCGAGGAAGTTCCAGCCGAGACGTGAGGCGAGCAGGCGGCCGACGGTGGATTTGCCGGCTCCCATGAACCCCGTGAGGACGATGCGGCGGACGGAGGCAGGGACGGCGTGCGCGACCGGGTGCTCGGACCGATTGAGTGTGTTGGGCTGTCTGGCTGGCATTGTGCTTTCTCCGTTGTATCGCAAACTTGAGGACAAACAAAAGCCGCGACCCTGGGGTCGCGGCTCGGGAAGATCGAAGTCTCTAAGGGATCAGCTCATCAGATAGCTTGTCTCAGAGAAGCATGCGAGGACTCTCCCGGCCGCAGAGGTGCGCCAATAGCAGAAGCTAAATCGGCCGGACTGGAGGTGCTTCGACATGCAGCTATAGCCTACACGCGGAGAAAACGGGTTGCAACTGCAAACCTGCCGTTGTCGGTCAGGCTTTCTGTGGGTCGATGATGGGAGCGGCGTCTGCAGCGAGGCCTTCCTGAATCTTCTTCCAGACGTTGTCGCTTGGTTCGTGTGTGGGTTCGAGGAGCTGCCGAGCCTGATCGGCGATGTACTGGAGATCGCGGACAAGGGCAGAACAGTTTTCGCAGGTCTTCAGATGCTCCTGTACAGCGGGATCATCGAGAGAACCTTCTCCACCTGCGGCAAAATATTCCGGCAAATGGTCCTGAAACTCGACACAAGACAGTTTTGCAGTAGAACCGGGATGAGAGTTTTGCGAAGTCATAGCGCCGCTTCCTTCAGATCGGCTTGTGTTGTTGGCTCCGTTTGACGGAGCAGCTCCCTGAGCTTCAAGCGAGCCTTGTGGAGCTGAGATTTGCTGTTGCCAGTCGAGCAGTCGAGCATCGTGGCAATCTCGTTGTGCTCGAAGCCTTCGACGTCGTGCAGGACAAATACCATGCGATAACCCGGGGGGAGCGAAGCGACGGCGCGCTCAAGCGCGACGCGATCGACTGAGCCGGAGAGCTGAATGTCGCGGCTGCCGAAGTCACGCTTCGGCGCATCTTCTTCAGAAGGGTTGATGGTCTCTTCAAGCGAGACAAGCTGGAGGCCCTTCTTGCGCAGGTGCATCAGGACGAGATTAACCGTGAGTCTGTGCAGCCAGGTGGAGAAGGCGCTCTCGCCCCGGAAGCTGCCGATCTTGCGGAAGAGATGCAGAAAGGCTTCCTGGGTCATGTCCTCGGCTTCAGAAACATTGCCGAGCATGCGCAGACAGAGGGTATAGACCCTGCGCTTATGCAGTGCATAGAGCCTGGAGAAAGCCTCGGCATCGCCCGACTTGGCGCGCTCAATTGCCTCGGCTTCGCCGGCAATCGGAGGATTTCGTTTGAACAGTCCTGGACCGGTCGTCGGTTCACTCATTTGCAGGCCTTGAATTTCCATGGCTTAACTCCGGGTCGGTATGTTTCGGTCAACGCTTCGTTTCGCCTGTTCTTAAGCCTACTGAAAAGAAGAGAAAATTGCATGTTATGGAATTTGAATGCTTTACGGGGAAAAAGGTTGTGTCGGGGATGTGCAGATTCTGCAAGAAACGATATTGCAAGTGCTTAGCTTCCGATGTAGCGCGCGTAAAGTGTGCGCGCTACGGTGGTGTCCGTAGTTCCCTGCACGATGGCTCGACCATCGGCAAAAAGCGTGATGGTGTACGGAGGGCGCTCGAAGCGCAGGAGGAGCTCGTTGAAGCGTACGGTGCCGTGGGGCGCAAGACGTTCGCGCATGGAGGCGAAGTCGACGGGGCGATGGTGCTCGTGAATCTGTACGGAGTTGCGTCCGCAGAGCGTGATGTGTGGGCGTCCTTCGCCTGCAAGGTGGGCAAAGATGCGTTGGCCACAGACCTCACAGTCGGGGCGAGGTTTTGCCGATGATATTTCGGAGCGTTCGGACGACCAGAGATCGAAGGAGAGCAATGTGCGCCGCATGCGTGCGGATTGGCCGGTAAGGAGCTTGAGGGCTTCGGTGACCTGGATGGAGGCAGCGAAGTTGACGGCGGTGGAGAGGATGCCTGCGGTGTCGCAGGTTTCGACTGGGCCGCTGGGCGGTTTTGGAAAGACGCAGGCGAGGCAGGCGGTGGGCTCCCATGACAGTGTTGCATCTGCTTCGCCACGGGGGAGGATGTTCATCGTTGCGGCGTAGGCTCCAATGGCGGCGGCATAGATCCAGGGCTTTCCCTGCTCGACGGCGTAATCGTTGATGAGGTAGCGGGTTTCGAAGTTGTCGGTTGCATCGAGGATGAGATTGGCTTCGGCGAGCAGCTCCGCGATATTGGCTGGGACCAGATCGGTTACATACGCATAAACGGTAATGCCGGAGTTGAATTGGGCGATCTTGCGGCGTGCGGCTTCGGCTTTAGGAAGCGCCTCGCGGGCGTCCTGCTCATCAAAGAGAACCTGACGCTGAAGATTGGAGAACTCGACGAAATCGCGGTCGATGAGCGTGAGCGTTCCGACGCCAGCGCGGGCCAGAAGGGAGGCGGCAGCGGCACCGGTTGCTCCACAGCCTACGATAGCGACGTGTGCGCGTAAGAGGGCAAGCTGTCCGTCTGCTCCAATGCCGGGAAAGAGAACCTGGCGGGAGTAGCGCTCCCGGTCATCGATGGGAGGGGGCGCTGCTGGATCTGCCTGAGGAGAGGGCATCACAGAGGGGGCGGTATCGAGCGAAGTTTGAGGCATAGAGGCTCGTGTTTTGGCCACCGAAGGAGGCAGCTCTTTTCGTAGTATAGGGAATGCACCATAAGAAGGGCGAACCGTCAGGGCGCGAGACGGAAGGAACGGCATCCAAGCAATAGAGGTTGCTGTCGTTGGACGGGTGCGAAGGGTCAAAAACACGGCGCGTTATATGAACTGCGAGAAGGATGGGCGTATTTGTTGGGTCAGTTGCAGCGAGGTCGAACGGCAAGGCAGCCAGGCCGGGTGAGGTGGAGACACGCCTCGCTTGAGTTGAGCCGGGCGTCTTTGGCGGCGTTGTTTCTGCTTGCGTGCCTGATCCCGATGGGGCGGGCCCAGAATGTACCGGCTGCGATTCCGTCCGATGGTGCGGAGACGGAGCAGGCTCCATCACAAGGGAACAATTCATTGCGGGGACTGCGTGTTGCTCAGACACAGCGGCAGGCGCTGGTGGTTGGACCGGGGTTGGCGGCGTCGGTGTGGCAGTGGAAGGGCGTGCGTGTCGACCGCATCGAGTTTGAGGGCGTGACCTTCGATAAGGAAGATACGCTGCCGAATGAACTGATGCAGAAGGTAGGTGAGCCTCTGGACCCGGAGAAGGTGCGCGCCAGCACGAGGCGGCTCTTCCGCAGTGGGCGATACCGCGACATCACGGTGCGAGGGGAGCGTACGGGCGATGGCATGGTGTTGGTCTTTGCCGGCGTTCCGCGGTTTTATGTCGGGCGCGTGACGATCTCGGGAGTGAAGAGCGATCGATTGGCATCGTTGCTGGAGTACGGCACGAAGCTGACACCTGGCACGGCTTATACCGAATCGTCGCTTGCGAATGGGACGGATGGGATACGCGAGATTCTGCGCCAGCAGGGGTATTACGAACCGAAGATTTTTGCGGGAACGGCGCTGGACAAGGCCAACATCCAGATCAATGTGGATTATGACGTCGATGTTGGCCCACAGGCGCGGATTGGCAATGTGACGGTGGAGAGTGCAGACCTTGGCATGACGCTCGATCAGTTTCGCAAGAAGGGCAAGCTGAAACAGGGAAGCAAGGTGAATCGCGATACGACGACCAACGCACTGAGCAAGTTGCGTTCACAGTATCAAAAGCGTGACCGCCTGGAGGCTACGGTCAGCGTGCAGAAACAGGATTACGTTCCATCGCGTCGCCAGGTGGATTATGACTTCCACGTCGTCCAGGGACCCGAGGTGAAGGTGCTGGTGGAAGGCGTAAAGGTTTCGCGCAGCCGGCTGCATCTCCTGGTCCCGATCTTCGAGGAAGGAACGATTGACAATGACCTGCTGAATGAAGGGATGCACAACATCCGCGACTTTGTGCAGCAGCAGGGATATTTTGATGCAACGGTCGAAGTGAAGGTGATCGGCGAAGGGTCGCAGAACGAGAGTGTGGTGTTTGTCGTTGATCGTGGCATCAAGCACAAAGTGACGGAAGTGACGCTGAAGGGGAACAAATATTTTTCCGACGATATTCTCCGTGAGCGTATGCGGGTGAAGAAGGCGGATGCCTATCTGCGGAGCGGTCGGTATAGCCCCGGGTTGGTGGCCAGCGATGTGAGTGCGATTCAGGCACTATACAGAGCGAATGGTTTTGATGAGGCGCAGGTGACGACGGATGTGAAGGACCGTGATACGTCGGGTACAAAGGGACGGATCACGGTGGTCTACAACATCGTTGAAGGGCCGCAGAAGAAATTTGGCACGATTGATCTGGTAGGCGTGGATGCAACCCGGATGCAGGATGTAAAAGGGCTGATGAACGCGCAGGAGGGGCAGCCGTTTTCGCTGGCGACGCTTTCGGGAGATCGTGACACGGTGCTTTCGTACTATCTGAGCCACGGTTTCGATCAGGTGAAGGTCGATGTTCAGATTCATAAAGAGGCAAAGGTCGCAACCAATACGGATGTGGTGTTGACCGTGGATGAAGGGCAGCAGGTGTTTGTGGATCGCGTGCTGCTGTCGGGCTTGCACTTTACGCGGCCAAAGGTAGTAGAGAACCGAATTTTAGTGCATCCTGGTGATCCTCTGGACCAGAGCGCCTTGCTGGAGACGCAGCGAAATCTTTACAACCTGGCGCTCTTCAATGAAGTGATTACAGCCGTGCAGAATCCGACGGGAGATGCGCCGCGCAAAAATACACTGGTGCAGGCGACAGAGGCCAAGCGCTGGAATGTGACGTATGGCTTCGGCTTTGAGGCGCAGACGGGAAATCCCGGAGGGACGAACCAGACGAACGGGAAGACGAGCTACTCGCCTGAGGGTAGGACGGGCGTGAGCCCACGTGTTTCGCTGGATGTATCGCGTATTAATCTGCGTGGCACAGAGGATTCGGTGACGCTGCATTCGACGTACGGATTGCTGGAGCAGATTGCGATTGTGACGCTGCAGAATCCGCACTTCATGAATGCAAAGAATTTCTCGGCGGCGATCTCGGGTGGGTATAGCAACATTCAGAACATCACGACATTTGCCTCGTCGACACTGCAGGCAGATTTTCGTTTCACGCAGAAGTGGAAACGCACGGATACTTTCATCTACGACTTTCTCTATCGACGTGTAAAGGTGGATCAGAATAGCCTGCAGATCGCTCCTGAACTGATTCCGCTGCTCTCGCAACCGGTGCGTGTCGGAGGACCCAGTTTGACGTGGTTCCACGATACGCGGCAGCCGAATCCTTTGGACGCGAACAAAGGCCTGTATGCTTCGCTGCAGCTATTCTATGCGTCATCGAAGTTCGGATCGCAGACGGACTTCTTCAAGGTGGATGCTACGAACTCCACATACTATCGCCTCTTCAACAAGAGATATACGCTGGCGAGAAATACCCGAATTGGCTACGAAAATGACTCGGGTGTAAATCCGAATGCGGGCAATCCAGTTTGCGCTGGAATACTGCTGACGACGAATCCTACCTGCAATGCGGTGCCTCTGCCTGAGAGGCTCTATGCAGGTGGAGCGACCTCCCACAGAGGCTTTGGCATCAACGGAGCCGGTCCGCGCGACTTGCAGACGGGCTATCCGGTTGGCGGCTCTGCGGCGTTTGTGAATACGACGGAGCTGCGTATGCCTCCTCCCACTCTGCCTTATGTCGGCGATAGCGTGAGCCTGGTGCTGTTTCATGACATGGGCAACGTTTTTCAGAACGCGGAGGACATGTTTCCCAGCTTCCTGCGGTTCCGTCAAAAGAACCGCGATACATGCCGCAATGTTTCAGGCACGATCGGAACCTGTGACTTCAACTATTTTTCGCATGCCATCGGTGTAGGTGCGCGCTACAGAACACCGGTCGGTCCGGTGCGCTTTGACTTCAGCTATAACCTGAATCCACCGATCTATCCGGTGATTGATTCGGCGGATCCACCTCATGTGGGACAGGGGAGCCACTTTAATTTCTTCTTCAGTATTGGGCAGAGTTTTTAGAGATGCGATTACTGACACACAATACGTTGCTGAGTGGAGTGAGCTGGATTGTATGGATCGCGCTCGTACTGCCGGTGCATGGGCAGACGAACTCGCAGCCGCAGCCTCAGGCGAGCACCGCGAAAGATGCAGCACAGGGCACGGTGATCGATGCCGTTGTTGCGATCGTGAATGGCGACGTCATTCTTGAAAGCGACGTGGATGAGGAGCGCAGGTTCGAGGCGATTCAGCCGTATCGAGGTTCGATGGCCGAATTTTCGCGCGAACGGGCTATTCAGCGGATCATCGACCGCACGTTGATCTTGCAACAGGCTGCGCTTGAGCCTGATGATTCGGCTGTCAGGGATGAAGAACTCGACAAGCAGCTTCAGACGCTGCGCGGCGATATTCCTGATTGCAAAAAATATCACTGCGAGACAGATGATGGTTGGGCGTCGTTTCTTGCTGCAAATGGTTTCACTGTTCCTGAGTTTCGCAGCCGCTGGCTAAAGAGGATGGAGCTGCTGCGATTGATCGAAGTGCGCTTCCGCAATGGCATCCATATCACCGATGAGGAGATCAAGAATTACTACGAGAAAACGATGTTGCCGGAGTATGCCAAACGGAAGGTGACGCCTCCGAAACTGGAGACGATATCGCAGCGTATTGAAGAGGTGCTGCTGCAGCAGCGTGTGGGCTCTCTGCTGGTTGACTGGCTGAAATCGTTGCGGGCACAGGGCAACGTGTGGGTGATGAGGCCTGGAGAGGTAGCGCCGTGAGCGACGAGCAACAGACGCCAAAACCTCCGGAAGAGAAACGCAGCCTCGAGGAAAGGATCGAGGCGCGACGCGAAAAGATTGAGACCCGGCTGGAGGAGACACGCGACCAGGTCAAGGCTAAGCTGAAGAAGGTCGAGCGCTCGATTGCCGCACGGATTACTCGCGGCACGCTGTGGACGATTGGCGGCATCGTAGCGTTTCTGCTGGTGGTCTTCGGGATCTTCGCGTGGTACACGACGACGGCGGATTTTGAAGGCCGGGTCCGTACGGAGATCGTGGCCGTGCTGGGTGATACAACCGGCGGGCGAGTGGAGTTGAAGCAGGTTCATTTCGATCTGTGGCATCTTGCGGTCGAGGTGGATGGGCTGGTTATTCATGGTTTGGAGGCGGAAGGCGAAGCTCCATATCTCTCGGTGGATCGCGTTCTGCTTCGCGTCAAGATACGCAACTTCTTTTCGCGCGTCGTCAGCAAAGGAGTCGCCTCCTACATTTCATTGAATTACCTGCGCGTGGAGCACCCGCAGTTTCATCTGATCGTGGATAAAGACGGGAAGACGAATCAACCGGTTCCAAAGCATCCGACAAAGAGCAGCGAGCCTGTCACGGATACGCTACTCGACTTGAGGGCGCAGAAGGTTGAGCTCGTGAACGGAGTCGCACTGATCAATCAGCGGTCGATTCCCTTCGATCTGGCGGCGCGCGATCTGGATGCGGAGGTGCACTACCTCTTCCACACGGACCGGTACGCGGCGACGATCGATCTCCGCGATCTGCGTACGCGGTTGGCGAAAGAGCCAGAGGCACAATCGGCGCTGCATCTTGAAGCGGAGTTGGGCAGAGATGAAGCGGTGCTGGAACGCTTCGAACTGCATACCGGCAAATCTTCACAATTGCAGGCGAAGGGTACGCTCAAAAACTTTGCGAATCCGGAATGGCAGGCGAATGCGTCCGGTTTGATTGAGGTGAAGCAGATTGCCGTATTGACGGGCCTCGACACGCTGAAGGCCGGTACGATCGATCTGAATGTGCAGGCACGAAACTGCATTGAAACAACGCCGCAAGAGGTGAAGAAGCCACCTCTATGGCAGCGCATTCGCCCGAAGCTTAAAGGAAAGCCGGATGTGAAGGCTGCCCCTGTGCTCGTGCCTGGCTGCCCGGCGGCGTTTGTTGTTGCTGGTTCTGCAAAGGTGCAGGGAGCGGGCTATCACGATCCATATGTGTCGATCCATGATGTGGAAGCTACAACCAAAATCCATGCGACCCCGGCCGAACTGGAGTTGAGCGAGATGACGGCTGCGCTGCCTGGAGGCGGCACGGTGACGGGCGATCTTCGCATCGAGAGCTGGCTGGGAGCTGCTCCGTCTGAGCCTGCCTCGGTTGCAACAACAGCGAAGAATGTTGCTTCTACGACCAAATCATCCGGATCGAAGGCGCCGGCGTCTGCTCCTGCTAAAAGTGAACCATCGCATGCGTACATCGACGCAATGTTGAACGGAATTCCACTGCGCACCATTATGGATGTGACGGCGGAGCATTATGGCGACCTGGGCTTCGATACAGCCGTTGGCGGACCGGTCAAGGTGGAGTGGGGTGGTTCGAAAAAAGATGTTGCCGATACCGTCGAGGTGGACGGCAATCTCGAACTTCATCCGACGGGTGTTCACCGTAAAGGAGCTTCGTCAGATGTTCCTGTGACGGGTCGCGTGCTGGCGCACTACACGGGCAGCAACGAGACGGTGAAGATTCAACAGATATTGTTCCAGACGCCGAAGTCGACGATCGAAGGCTCCGGAATACTGGGAGTCAACATAGGCGATCCGTTGACTCAACTGCATGTCGACCTCACGGCGCATGATCTTGCTGAGTACAACCAGCTGCTGACGACGCTCGGACTGGAGTCGAACGGAAAGAAGGGCAGTGCGGCTATTCCTGTATCGCTGCATGGCGCGCTGCACTTCACAGGAATGGCGCGTGGAGCGGCGAGAAATCTTGACGTAAAGGGCCATGTGGAGGCTTCGAACATTGAGTTCGCGATGGGTTCGACGGATGCGTTGATTGACTCACTGGTTGCGGATGCGGAGTATTCGCCAAGCAGCGGCATCGCTGTAGCGAACTCGACGATTCATCGCGGCTCGGCAGTGTTGCACGCATCGGGAACGGTTGAGCCCAGGCGGGAGGTTTCGCGCCGCGGAGTCGTCTCGTATGTGTGGGACGATACCCTGAGCATGGATGCGACCGTAGATCTGGCGAATGCGCAGGTACCTGATCTTCTGCAGATTGTCGGTCAACAGCAAAAGATCCCGATAACGGGCACTGTCAGTGCGAACGCGCACGTGACGGGGACGATGGAGAATCTGAATGGCACTGGCCATCTTCAGTTCACCAACGGTGTCGCATACGATGAGCCCTATGAATCGATTTCATCCAATCTTGCAATTCACGGCAAGGCAATTGAGGCAACACAGGTTGTGCTGAAAGCGCACGGTATGCAACTGAGTGGAAATGGTGGCTATGACCTTGCGAGCGAACATCTGCATGGCCACATCGAGGGGCACGATCTGGATCTCGCGAAGTTTGAGGCCGTGAAAAGATCCGGCGTGAATGCAGATGGAAGGCTGACGTTGGTTGCTGACGCCAATGGCACTATCACCGAGCCCGGTCTGCACGCCAATCTAAAGCTCGCCAATGTGGTCTATCAGGGGCAGGCCGTAGGCGAAGCTGTGGCGGAGGCTCATAGCCAGGGCAAGGTAATGTACTTCACTGCCGACTCGACCATTGTCGGCGCCAAAGTTGGACTCAATGGGCAGACGCAGTTGACGGGCAACTATCAAACAGATGCGAAGCTGACGATTGCGGATTTCGATGTGAGTCGTCCGCTTGGCATGTTTGGCCCAGGCAATATCAAGGCGCAATCGTCGATCAGCGGTATCGCGACAGTGAGCGGCCCGCTGAAGAGTCCGAAGGAGCTTGGCGGAGCGGCGGAGTTGAACAACGTCGATGTGAAGCTACAGGGTGTGGAGCTCAAGGCCGCCGAACCATTGCGCATCAGCTTGCGTAGCGGCGTGGCAACGCTGGATCAGGTGCACATCACTGGGCAGGATACGGACATGCGGTTGGGAGGAACGGCCCAGCTCTTCGGCAGTACCGATCCCAAGGGCGGAAAGCTGAATATCAAAGGTAGCGGCAACATCAGTATGGCTGTGTTGCACACTTTCGATCCCGATATTCTCTCAAGCGGCAAGGTCGAATTTACGGTAGCTGCCGGTGGTCAGGTGACCAATCCTGCGTTGAGCGGCAAGGTGCAGTTTGATTCGGTGAATCTCGCGCTGGATGGCGTGCCGAATGGTCTGAGCGATATGAACGGCACGCTGATCTTTACTGATGATCGGCTCCAGGTGCAGTCGTTGACGGCGAAGACGGGCGGTGGCGATCTGAAGATTGGCGGTTCGTTGCGGTTCCGCAACGGCATCTACGCGGACCTGACGGCGACGGGAGAAGCGGTGCGTGTTCGTTTGTATGGTTTGAGCGCGACAGCGAATGCGAATTTAAAACTGCAGGGAACGTCGACGAGTTCGCTGCTGAGCGGCAATATTCTGATCACGCGCTTTGGTGTTGGACAAGACGTGGACTTTGCCGCGTTTGCAGGCTCTGGCAGCACAATCAGCGCGCCGACCGATCCGAATGCTCCTTCGAATAAGGTCCGCCTCGATGTTCGCGTTACCAGCGCGCCGCAGCTTGATTTTCAGAACTCCTACGCGAAGCTGGCTGGCTCGGTTGATCTGAATATTCGCGGCACGATCGCATCGCCATCGATCCTGGGGCGTATTCAGATTACGGATGGTAGTGCAACATTTGCCAACACGAAATACCAGCTTCAGCGTGGAGACATCTACTTCACGAACCCTGTGCGTATTGATCCGACGATCGATATCGATGCAACAGCGCAGGTGGAAAACTATGAAGTCACCGTTGGCCTGCACGGCACGGCGAGCAACTTGAAGCCGACCTATCGCTCGGAACCTCCACTGAGTGAAGCGGATGTTTTTGCGCTGCTTGCACTAGGAAGGACGCAGGAGGAGGCGCAGCTTTACCAGGAGAAGCAGCTTCAGGCAGGGACCGATCCGACGACGAGTGCGCTGCTGGGCGGGGCGCTCAACGCGACAGTCAGCTCGCGTGTGGAGAAGCTGTTTGGTGTTGGCAGTGTAAAGATCGATCCGGCGTTCGTAGGCACGCTGGGTAATTCGTCGGCTCGCATCACGATTCAGGAGCAGATTTCGAAACAGATTACTGCCACGTTTGCGACGAATGTGAATACATCCGCTCAGCAGCTGATCCAGGTGCAGTATGACCTGACGCATAACTCATCGATTGTGGTGACGCGTGACGAATCGGGCGTATTCAGCATCGTATATAAATTGCGACGCCGTTATCGCTAATCGCTGTTCACGCAGCATCGTACGTGTAAGGAACATTTTTGCAGAGCCGGTGTTTGAATTTTTCAGGAGAAACGAGCATGAGCAAGCACGGAAAGATGGTTCATCGAGTATTCGCCTTCGGATTGTTGCTTGGTTTACTGCCTGCCTTCGCTGCGAAGGGGATTGCACAGACGTCAGAAGACTCTCAAATTCAGGCCGATGTTGCGAAAGCTCTGGATAATAAGCGATTTAAGGACGTGAAAGCCGCGGTGCAGAACGGCATGGTGACGCTGACCGGAACCGTCGATCTATACGCGGACAAGGAAGATGCCGACAAGAAGGCGCATCATCGCAAACACGTGAAAGGTGTGCAGAACCAGATTGAGGTTGCTGGCCCGACGATAGATGACGTCACGTTACGCAATAAGCTTGCTGAGAAGTTGACGTACGATCGCGTCGGTTATGGAACGACGGCCTTCAATGCGTTCACCATCGGTGTGCAGAATGGTGTGGTGACGCTGGGTGGCGTGGCTTACGGCCCGATGGATAAAGACTCGGCCATCAGCCTGGTCTCCAACTTCCCTGGAGTGAAGGACGTTGTAGACGACATCGAAGTTGCACCTGTCTCGCCGATGGACGATCGCATTCGTCTGGCGACGGCGAGAGCCGTTTACGGTGCGGCACAGCTGAATAAGTATGCGATCGATCCGGCGAAGCCGATCCGGATTACGGTCGTCAACGGCAACGTGACGCTTTCCGGCGTGGTCGATAATCAGGGCGATAAGGATGTTGCGAACATCCGGGCAAACAGCGTTCCTGGAGTCTTCAAGGTAGTCAATAATCTACAGGTTGCGGGAGCGACGCAGGAGAAGTAACAGCAATTATTTCGGTTATGGCCGCGAGGAGTTCTCTCTTCGCGGCTTTGATCTTTTAAGATGGATGCAGGGCAAGGTTTGTAAGGATGATGGTATGACTTCGTTGTGGAAGAGTACGGCGACGACGCTGGAGATGATCAAGTGGGAGCACTCGATCTTTGCGTTGCCTTTTGCGTTGACGGGAGCGGTGCTGGCAGCGGGAGCGTGGCCTCCGATGCGCGTGCTGGGATGGATTGTGGTTTGCATGGTTGCTGCGCGTTCGGCGGCGATGGCATTCAATCGGCTGGTGGACGCGAAGATCGATGCGGCGAATCCGCGGACGGCAATGCGCGCGCTGCCTGCAGGAACGTTGACGGGAGGCTTTGTCGTTGGCTTTGTGCTGATTTCGTCGGCAGTGTTTGTGCTTGGCGCGGCGATGTTGAACCGTTTGACGTTGATTCTTGCTCCTGTGGCTTTGATCGTGGTGCTGGCTTACAGCTACATGAAGCGGGTAACGCGCTGGTCGCATCTTGTGCTTGGGCTTGCGCTGGGGATTGCGCCTTCGGCCGCATGGATTGCAGTGCGCGGCTCGCTGGATGCTCGCATCGTGGTGCTGACGTTTGCGGTGCTGCTGTGGGTTGGCGGCTTCGATGTGCTGTATGCGTGCCAGGACTTCGAGCATGATCGTAAGGTTGGATTGAACAGCGTTCCTCAGGCTTTCGGGCTTGAAGGTGCTTTCTGGATCGCGCGTGTGATGCATCTCGGCATGCTGGCGATGCTGTGCTGGGTGGTGGTCCTGTTTGGGTTGGGTAAGGTGGCGATGCTGGGCGTCGCGGTGGTTGCGATCTTGCTGCTCTATGAGCATTCGATCATTTCGCCGAAGGACATGCGAAGAATGAATGCTGCGTTCTTTACACTGAATGGCGTGATTTCGGTGCTGTTCTTCGGATTTATTGCGGCAGATGTGCTGATGCGGCGCTAAAAGAAGAGGCCCGCCGATACGGGCGGCGGGCCGTTACTGCATCCAATTGCAAAGGAAAGTTAGCCGCGATTCGTATGCTGATCGCGGAAGGAATCGATTTTTTCGTTGATCTTGTTCTTGATGTTCTGCGCGGTGTCGACGACCTTTTCGCGCGCCTCGTCCAGCTTCTCTTCTGCGTGTTGCTTCATGTCATGCACTTTGGCTTCGGTATCGCTGGAGGTAGCTGCATCCTTTGCCTTTCCCCAGGTCTCTTTCGCGGCGCCTTTGACCTGATCGGCGACGCCTGAGGAAGCGAGCTTCTGGTTGCCGACGGTTTCGCCGACCTTCTGCTTTACGGCACCTGCGACCTGATCGAATTTTCCTTCGAGAGTTTCTTTATTCATAGGGAACTCCAAACTTCGGTTATGCGGTTGAGGGGAGTGCTGCGGCTAGAGAGCCTTTCGGCCAGACAGCAGGTTGAAGATGAGGACAATGAGCGCCAGGACGAGAAGGATATGAATCCATCCGCCGAGCGTGTAGCTGCTGACCAGGCCGAGAACCCAGAGGATGAACAGGATGATGGTGATTGTCCAAAGCATTTGTTTGTGATTGACTCCTGATTCAATAAGTGGACATATGAGTCGCGCTGCGAGATCCCATTCCTGCTTAGCTCTGCGCGGCTTTCGTGTAGATAAGGTGCGGATGTTGGAGTGGAGGTTGCCACCGTTGCGAATAAAATGAATTTTTGGAGCGGAGGCAACTTTTTGCGTATAGCGATTCAGGGTGAAGCGGGTTCCAACAGTCACATGGCGACGGCGGCGATGCTGGGCAACGAGGTTGCGGATCTTCGCATCGTGCCTTGCAACGTTTCGGCCGAGGTGATGTCTCGGCTGATGTCCGGTGATGTTGATGCCGCGGTGCTTCCGATTGAGAACAGTCTGCATGGCTCGGTCGCGGAGCACTACGATCTTCTGCTTGAGCTGGATGTGCGGATCGAGCGCGAGAGCCTGCTGCGGATTCGTCACAACCTGATTGCTGCGCCTGGTGTGGAGCTTGGCGATGTGCGGCACGTGATCTCGCATCCGGTGGCGTTGTCGCAGTGCCGGCGCTTTTTTGCGTCGCACCCGGAGTTTTCGGTGATGCCGTTTTACGATACGGCAGGCTCGGTGAAGCATGTGATGGCGGAAGGGTTAAAGGACACGGCTGGCGTCGCTCCGGAGCTGGCGGCGAAGGAATATGGTGGCAACGTTCTGCTTGCCGGGATCGAAGACAATGCGCAGAACTTTACGCGGTTCCATCTGATCCGGCGGACGATCGATCCTCCGCTGAAGTCGACCGAGCAGGACAACAAGATGAGCCTCGCGTTTGCGATCGAGCACCGTCCGGGGACGCTGGTGGCGGCGCTGGAGCGGCTGGCTCGGGCAGGCGTTGACCTGACGAAGATTGAGTCGCGTCCGGTTCCGGGATCGCCGTGGGAGTATGTCTTCTACGTCGATGTGCGGTTCGATTCACCAGACAGGGCAGAGACAGCGGTGGCGGCACTGACGGAGCACTGCCGGATGGTCAAGGTGCTGGGGCGGTACCGGGCGGCGGCTGAGTAGGCTCCCTCCCCCTCCCCTGTGGAAATCTCCAAGTCGTATGGATTCAGCAATTTACGCGTTTTCAACAGCCTAAAATATTGAATCCGCGACAGTTAAGTCCAAAAATATTGATTTGACAGGAGTTAGCTCATGGGGGAGCTGCGTCCGAGGGGCGATTTCTTTCTTTCTCTGACTTCAGTTCTATTTTAGCAAGCGGAAGAGAACTGATCGGCACTTTCCCTCCAGCTATATTTATTTTGTTTTCATTGCTTTATGGGCGATCAGGAGGCACAGGGGGCTTGACAGGGTGGAAGAGGAGTAGAGTGGGGAATCCACTGCTGATTTGTGGTGGTTTGCCGATGACGGCAGTGGTGGGCGTGGCGTCTGAATGGGTATAGAGGTTCGAGGAATCGGGCCATTCGGGTAGGTTTGCGACTTTGACGACAGTTGCCGCATCTGATATCTGATAATTTGATAGAAGGACACTCAATGGCGAACGACTTCGTAAGTGTGATCAAACCAACAGCAATGAATACCGAGGGTGGCGAAGGTGTGGACAGCCGGCGTCCGGTACCGGTTCTTCCGGTTCGGGACACGGTTTTGTTTCCGCATGCGGTGCTGCCGTTGACGGTCGGGCGCGAGAGCTCGATTCAGCTGATCCAGTCGCTGGGTGAAGAGAAGTCGATCCTGGTGGTGGCGCAGCGGGATGCGCGGCAGGATGCTCCACAGGCGGCCGATCTTTACGCAATAGGAACGCGCGCGACGGTGCATAAGGTCGTGAAGATGCCGAACCAGAGTCTTTTCGTATTTACGGAAGGCAATGAGCGTGTGCATCTGGGCGAGTTTACGCAGCTAACGCCATTTATGACGGCGGAGTATGAGTCGATCGCCGAGACGGAGATGGAGAAGACTCCGGAGACGGAGGCGCTACAGCGGAACGTGGTGAGCCAGTTCCAGCAGATTGTGACTTCGTCGCCGACGTTGTCGGACGATCTGCAGACGATTGCGATCAATATCGAAGAGCCGGGACGGCTGGTCGACTTTATTGCGGCTTCGCTGCCGTTTTTGACGACGACGGACAAGCAGGATCTGCTGGAGACGGCGGATGTGACGAAGCGGCTGGAGCGAATCAACAAGCATCTGGCGAAGGAGATCGAGGTTCAGCAACTGCGGAACAAGATCCAGAGCGAGGTGCAGGACTCCGTACAGCAGTCGCAGCGGGACTACTACCTGCGTGAGCAGTTGAAGGCGATTCAGAAGGAACTGGGCGACGTTGATGAGAGCCAGAAGGACATCACGGAGCTCAAGGAGAAGATTGAAGCGGCCGGGATGCCGGAGGAGACGAAGAAGGATGCTCTGAAGGAGCTTTCGCGTCTGAGCCGGATGAGTCCGATGGCGGCGGATTACAGCCTGACACGGAATTACGTGGAGTGGCTGGCGGTGCTGCCGTGGTCGAAGGGCTCGGCGGGCGAGGTGGACATCAAGAAGGCGAAGGAGATTCTTGATGAGGACCACTACGGGCTGAAGAAGGTGAAGGACCGGATTCTGGATTACCTGTCTGTTCGGCGGTTGAAGCCGGATATGAAGGGGCCGATCCTGTGCTTTGTCGGGCCTCCTGGTGTTGGTAAGACTTCGCTGGGGCGGTCGATTGCGAAGGCGCTGGGGCGTAAGTTCTCGCGTATCTCGCTGGGCGGCATGCATGACGAGGCAGAGATCCGCGGACATCGCCGGACGTATATCGGCGCGCTGCCGGGACAGATTATTCAGCACCTGAAGAGGGTGGAGGTGAATGATCCGGTCTTCATGCTGGATGAGATCGATAAGCTGGGACGCGATTTTCGCGGCGATCCGGCGAGCGCGTTGCTTGAGACGCTGGACCCGGAGCAGAACAATACGTTCCGCGACAACTATCTGGATCAGCCGTTCGATCTGAGCAAGGTGCTGTTTATCTGCACGGCGAACCAGCTGGACACGATTCCGGGGCCGCTGCTGGACCGTATGGAGATCATCGAGCTGACCGGTTATACGGAGGAGGAGAAGGTCAACATTGCGGTGAAGTACCTGGTTCCCCGGCAGGTGAAGGAGAACGGTGTCGATCCGGCGATGCTGGACTTCCCGACGGAAAGTGTGGCGCTGGTCGCGCGGCACTATACGCGTGAGGCCGGTGTTCGCAGGCTGGAGCAGCAGATTGGAACCGTGTGCCGCAAGGTGGCGAGAAAGATTGCCGAGGGCGCGACGGAGAAGATCACGGTGACACCGGAGCTGATCCACGAGTTTCTGGGCGGGATCAAGGTCCGCGTGGATACGGAGATCGCGGAGCGGACGAAGCGTGCGGGCGTGGCGGTTGGCCTGGCATGGACACCGGCGGGCGGCGATGTGCTCTTTATCGAGGCGAACAAGATGAAGGGCAAGGGCGGCTTTACGATCACGGGCCAAATCGGCGATGTGATGAAGGAGAGCATGCAGGCGGCGCTGACCTGGGTGCGCTCGAACGCGGGCAAGTTCGGCCTGGAGGAGGACTTCACGAAGGACACGGATATTCATATCCATGTGCCTGCGGGGGCGATCCCGAAGGATGGGCCTTCGGCCGGCATTACGATGGCGACGGCGCTGGTGAGTCTGTTGACGGACACGCCGGTGCATCCGCTGACGGCGATGACGGGCGAGATTACGCTGAGCGGCAATGTGCTGCCGGTGGGAGGCATCAAGGAGAAGTTCCTTGCGGCGAAACGCGCGGGAGTGCGGGACGTGATTCTTCCACTGGAGTGCAAGACGCAGGTGCAGGAGGATCTGACGCCGGATCAGATTGAAGGCGTAAAGATCCACTATGCGACGCGGATCGAAGAGGTACTTGCGATTGCGCTGCCGACGACGGTGCAGGAGGTTGTGCATGATGAGGCGGTGCGCGATGAGGTGATCCACGCGGCTGTTGTGTAAGCGCGTGGGTGTTTCGGAGGCGGCTTGGGCTTTGGCCTGAGCCGCCTTTTTGTTTCTGCGGGAGAATGTGTTGGATGATGACGATTGGGCACTCTACGCTGGTGATTGAGGCGTTTCTGCGGGCGCTGAAGGAGAATGACGTACGCGTGCTGGTGGATGTGCGGCGGTTTCCGGGGTCGCGGCGTCATCCGCAGTTTTCGCAGGCGGCGTTGTTTGCTTCGCTGGCGCAGGTAGGGATTGAGGGAATCAGTCGCGGTGCGGGATTAGGGGGACGACGGCAGGCGGTTGCGGACAGCGTGAATACAGGGTGGAGGAACGAGAGCTTTCGCGGGTATGCGGATTACATGCAGACGGCGGCGTTCGCAAAGGAGATCGACTGGCTGGTGGGACTGCCGGAGATCGGCAGGACAGCGGTGATGTGCGCGGAGGCGGTGCCGTGGCGATGCCATCGGTCGCTGATCGCCGATGCGGTGCTGGCGCGTGGGTTGGGTGTCGAGGATATTTTTGTGAAGGCGGATGGTGCGAGCGAGCTGAAGCCGCATGCGATGACGGAGTTTGCTCAGGTGCGGGATGGGCGTGTGTGGTATCCGCGAGAGCCGGTGCTGTTCGCCTGATTGCTTGCTATTGCGGAGCGGTGCGGGGAGTGGAGCGAGGTGTGGCGGTGCGAGGAGGGTTATGGGTGCTCTGAATGCGGGCGTCGTAACGCTTCATCTGCTGTGCGACGAGCTCGTTGGTCTTCTGGATGGCCTTCTGCGTGGTGGCGTCGAGCTGGTCCCAGGTTCTGAAGGTGGATGACTGCTGCACGGAGGCGGGGATGATGGTTCCGTCCTGATCGACCATAGCTGCGAAGAGGAGCTGGACGGACTTCTGGCTGAGGTCGACGGTGACCTGGCGAACGCGATAGCCGATGTCGGTGCAGGAGTCCATGTGGGAGGCGTCGCCCTGGCCGAGGGTGACGAAGTTTTCGCGGCAGGCCTGTACGGATTTGTACATCGAATAGATGGACAGGGTGTAGGTGCCCTGGTTCTGGAAGTCGGGATAGTTGCGGGCGAGCCAGTCGGTGGCGGTGACGTCGGGGATGTAGATCTCGACTTTGTCGTCGGAGGAGACGAGGAGCGGAGTTGTCCATTGCTGGGTTTCGTCGAAGACCTGTGTGGGCTTGCCGAAGGGGCCTCGCTGGATGATCTGCTGACCGAAGGCCAGGGAGGGGAAAAGCAGGAGGGTAAACGATGCAATCTGGAGAAATTTAAATGTTCGGCTCGGGCGCAAGTCCATCATGTATATATCTCACTGACGAATATATAAGTGCATTGGGTGGTTGGACGGATGACAAAGAAGATTGCTGCAAAGAAGGTGACCGGGCTACCGCGATCGATGCCGGCGGAGGGAAGAGATCCCAAGGGCGGGCTGACGGATGTGGGCCGGGAGTACTACCGGCTGCGGGATGGCGCGAATCTGAAGCCGGGGGTCAAGGGGCCGGCAGATACTCCGGAGAAGATGCGCCGGAAGGGGTCGTTTCTGGTGCGGATGTTTACGAACCCGAGCGGGCCGATGATAAAGAATGGCAAGCCGACGCGGCTGGCGCTGAGTGCGCATGCGTGGGGCGAGCCGGTTCCGAAGACGATGGAAGAGGCGTATGCTCTGGCGGTTGAAGGGAGGAAGCTGCTGGAGAAGTACAGGCTGGCGAAGAAGGAGCCTTGGGGGAGTTCGAAGAAGACGCGGCAGAACTGAAAGTGGGTAATCGTTTCGATTTGAGAGGAGTCCAAGGGGTGTAGTCGCGTATTCTGCTGGAGATGCGGGTACGAGTGCTTTATTTTGGCGTGTTGAAGGAGAGCCTGGGCCGGGAGAGCGAGCAGGTGGAGCTGGCTGCCGGAGCCCGTGTGGCGGATCTGATGACGAGGTACGGGAGCGCGGATTGGATGCGGTCGATTGCAGTGGCCGTGAACCGTGAATATGCGCGGATGGAGGATGTGCTGCGCGAGGGCGATGAGGTGGCTCTGCTGCCTCCGGTGAGCGGCGGGGTTTCGAATTACCTTCCTGCTGAAGACGTGGCTCTACAGACGAAATGCGGAGGGTCCTCGGCTTCGGTTGGAATGATGCGTGATGGGGTTTGGATGGGCGCGCGATGAGGATTGAGATTGTTGATGAGGTGATCGCCGCCGATGAGATTGTGGCCTCGATGAAGGCCGGTGCGGATGGTGCGGTGTGCGTGTTCGATGGAATTGTTCGGGATAACACGCGCGGGCGGAAGACGCTCCACCTGGACTATGAGGCGTATCGCGAGATGGCGCTGGAGCAGATGAAGTCTCTGGCGGCGGAGGCGGTGGCGAAGTTCGGCGTGCGCAATGTGGCGGTGGTGCATCGGCTGGGGCGGTTGATGGTGGGCGAGTCGAGTGTGCTGATTGTGGTGGCTTCGGCGCACAGGGGGGCGGCGTTCGATGCGTGCCGATGGCTGATCGACACGCTGAAGAAGACGGTGCCGATATGGAAGAAAGAACAGTTTGAGGACGGCGCAGTGTGGGCGGATGGAGAGCCGTTTCCGGAAGAGATAACAGGTGAGCGCGTCAGCGATGCTGCGGGTGGGCGGTTGTGAAGGGAGCGGCTGGAGTTGCGCTGGCGGCGATGCTTCTGATGCAGGCTCCAATTGTGCGGCGGCCTCCGATGAAGCCGGTGCAGCCGGATGCCGATTCGGAGGAGCAACAGCAGCAACCGGTGGACCAGGGGCAGGTGCCGACGATTCGGGTGCAGACACGGCTGGTGAATCTTGCAGTGAATGTGGTGGACCAGACGGGCGCTCCGGTGGGCGGTTTGCAGCAGGATGACTTTGAAGTGCTGGAAGATGGCAAGGTGCAGAAGATCGCCTACTTCGAGCGGGAGTCGTCGACGCCGCTGTCGATTGTGCTGGCGATCGATGCGAGCGAGAGCGTGCTGACGGACGAGCGGCTGGAGAAGATGGCCGCGAAGAAGTTTGTGAATGCGCTGCTGCGCGATCAGGATGAGCTGGACCTGATGGACTTCTCGGACACAGTGCGGGAGATCGTGCCGTTTACGAACCAGAAGAAGAGGATTGAAGCAGGGCTGAACGGGATACAACGAGGCGCGGAGACAGCGCTGTATGACGCGATCTATCTGGCTTCGGACAGGTTGTCGCAGACGAAGACGGACGCCGGACGCAGGCGTGTGCTGGTGCTGATTACGGACGGCGGGGATACGGCGAAGCGGTCGCGGTATGCGCAGGCGTTGGAGGCGGCGCAACGGGCGGGCGCGATGATCTACTCGATCATCATTGTGCCGATATGGGCGGACGCGGGCAGGAATACGGGCGGCGAGCATGCGCTGGTGCAGATGTCGAACGATACGGGTGGGAAGTATTTCTACGTCGAGGACAAGAAGGACCTGGAGCCGGCGTTTGCGCGGGTTTCGGACGATCTGCGGACGCAGTATGTGATTGGGTATTACGCTCCGCAGAAGAGCAGAGATACGTCGTTTCGTTCGGTGAAGGTGCGGATGAAGGACCCGGAGCTGCGCGGGAAGTATGAAGTGCGGCATCGAAATGGGTACTACGCGGATGGGCGGTAGGAGCTCGTGCTGCATTTTGCAGGCAATGCAGTTCTGCGACTACGTGGCTTCGCCACTTGGCTCAGGATGACAGAGTTTAGAGTGGATGCAGGGGGATTGCGTGAGCCAGTTTGAGTTTGCAGGTATTGCCGAGGGGATTGCGCGTGAGGCGGGAGCTCTGCTGAAGAGTTACTACGAGCGGGGCGTGAAGGCCGAGTATAAGGGCGACGTCGATCTGGTGACGGAGGCGGATAAGGCTAGCGAAAAGCTGATCCGCGAGCGACTGCGAGTGGCGTTTCCTACGCATGGCATCTATGGCGAGGAAGGCACGCGCGACAGGCTGGAGAGCGAGTATCGCTGGTATGTCGACCCGCTGGATGGAACGACGAACTTCGCGCATGGGTTTCCGGCGTTCTGTGTGCTGCTGGGGTTGGAGCGACGCAGGGCCGGCCTGTCAGCGGATGAGGACGGCGAGATGGTGGCGGGTGTGACGTACGATCCGCTGCGCGATGAGATGTTTGTGGCGGAGAAGGGCAAAGGAGCCTGGTTGAACGGGCGACAGATTCATGTGTCGAAGGTGAAGACGCTGCAGGAGTCGCTGACGGCGACGGGGTTTCCGAGCCAGAAGCGGCATAACAGCCCAAATATCCACTTCTACCAGCAGATCACGCTGCGATCGCATGGAGTGCGGCGGGCGGGTTCGGCGGGGCTGGATCTGGCGTATGTGGCGTGCGGACGGCTGGATGGGTTCTGGGAGTTTAATCTGAATCCGTGGGATACGTCGTCGGGGATTTTGCTGGTGCAGGAGGCGGGCGGTTCGGTGACGCACTTTGATGGGAGTCCGATGACGCTGGATAGCCGCGAGGTGCTGGCGACGAATGGACTGGTAAAGGGCGAGATGGTGCACATCTTTACGGAGCTGTTTGCGGGGCGCGAGCTGGAGCCGATCCCGACTCCTGCGGAGTTTGCGGCTAGGCGGGCAGCGGCGGGGCGATAGATGGCAATCGTTTCCTATTGGCGACGAACCCCGTCCTGGCAGCGTATTTCGCTGTTTGTCGTAATAGCGTTGCTAATTTTTTTAATATGTTGCGCGATAGGCTTTAGTGAGGATTGCCGATCGGGGCAACAGGATGGTCAATGCGGTCTTGCAACATTTATTGGAGTATTGAATGGGTTAGCCGCGGGTGGAACGTTTTTGGTTATCTCATTGATCTTTGTCTCAGTGGATCGTTACAGAGAGCGCAAGCGACTTGAACAACAGAAGTAGGTCCTAAAAGGTCGTATTTACAGGGGATTTTGATTTGCAGTGAAGCGGAATTTTGCTGCTAAAATCTTCTCAAGCCCCACAACTGAAGAGAAGTTTCAGCGGCGGCACAAGATCAAGGGAGATTACCAGAATGGCTTATGTAATTGCGGAACCGTGCATCGGGACAAAGGACACAGCATGTGTTGATGCCTGCCCGGTGGACTGTATCCACCCGAAGAAGGATGAGGCGGGCCACGCAGATAGCGCACAGCTCTTCATCGATCCGGTGGAGTGCATCGACTGCGGCGCGTGTGTGCCGGTTTGCCCCGTTTCGGCGATTTACGCCGGTGACGACCTTCCGGAGAAGTGGGCAGACTTCCAGCAGAAGGCCGCCGATCACTACGGCCGGTAATTCTGGTTTGAGATAAAAACGCGCGGCCCTGGGGCTGCGCGTTTTTGCGTTTGGAGAGACGATGAAGAGCCTGGCTTCGGAGAAGGTGGTGCTGGAGACGCGTGAGCGCCTGTTGCGGATGCAGGCGGGGGACTGCGCGTTATGGGGGAGAATGACGGCTCCGCAGATGGTGCGGCATCTGACGTATGCGTACGAGGTAGCTCTGGGGGACAGGGTGGTGTTGCCGGTGAAGATGAAGGGGCTGCCGGAGGGCATGGTGAAGTGGATTGCGTTGCGCTCGGGGCTGCCGTGGAAGAAAAACCTGCAGACGACACCTGAGCTTGTGACGGCGGTCGAGGAGGAGACAACTGCGTCGTTTGAAGAGCTGGTAGGTGCGGCGATAGCGACCATGGAATCCGTTGCAGAGGGGACGCGATGGCAGGAGAGTCATCCGATCTTCGGAGAGATGACGGCGCAGGACTGGATGCGGTGGGGGTATCTGCATGCGGACCATCATCTGCGGCAGTTTGGCCGGTAGGACATGATTCAGCGCATTGGTGAGGCGATTGTTCTGCGGACGTGGCCGTTTGAAGAGGCTGACCTGCTGGTGAGTCTGCTGACGCGGGAGCAGGGGCGCGTGAAGGGGGTGGCGCGTCATGCGATGCGGTCGCGGCGGCGGTTTGGCGGTGCGCTGGAGCCGATGACGTATGTGCGTGCGACGTATGCGGAGAAGCCGAAGCAGGAATTAGTTCGTCTGGATGCGTTTGAGATTCTGTGGTCTCCGCTGAAAGACGCAGTGGATTACGAGCGGATCGCGGCGTTGGAGCTGGTCGCGGAGGTATTAGAAGAGGTGCTGCCGGAGCAGGCACCTGAGGATGCGGTGTTTCGCCTGACGCTGGCGGTGATGGAGCAGATGCAGGTGGGCAGGGTGTGGATGCCTGCAACGTACTTCATGCTGTGGGTGAGCCGGTTGATGGGGTGGATGCCGGCGCTGGGGCATTGCGTAGCGTGTGGGTTGGATCTTCGCGGGGGGACGGTGTGGTGGTCGCCGGTTGCGGATGGTGTGACGTGCGCGGATGACAAGCGTGCGGGAAGCGCGGCGCTTTCGGCGGCGTCGGTTGCGGAGGCGCAGAGGATGTTTCGGACTCCGGTGGAGGAACTGGCGCAGGAGGAGTGGCCGAGGGGGCGGGCTGCTGATCTGCGCAGCTTTGCGGTGGGACTGCTGGAGAGGCATCTGGAGCGACGGCTACGGAGCGTGCGAGCGCTGGAGCGTGGGTAGGGCTGTCAGGCTGTGAGTCCGTAAAGTGCGCTGAGCCAAAGCACGAGGCCAGCCCCATAGCAGCCGACAGGGCTCAATGGTCCCTGCGCGGTGAGGAAGGGGTAGGTGGCTGCGATGAGAATAAGTGCTGCTCCAGTGATGTAGTGAGCTGGATACGAGAAGAGACCGGCGAGAGGAAGAAAGTGCAGTCCGACGATGAGGATGGCTGCTGGAATGACCCATGCGGACAGGCCGATGTTGACGAGGATGTTTCCGATGAGGATAAGAAGAATCCATTGGCCCGCGTTGATGATGTTGAACCAGCGTGACCGGCGTTTGCTTGCAGGCGAGCTTGCCTCGGCTGCTAATGCAGCGCGATTTTGTGTGTACTTGCGATAGGCCAGAATCAGGATCGTCAGAGAGCACAGCACGGCAAGTACGATAAGGGCGGGATTATGGTGGCTGGAGCGAACGATTCCCAGGATGAGCCAGGCTCCGCCGAAGCAGGAAAAGAACATGGCTCCGATGGCTCGGCTAGCGCGGTTGGACTGAAGTGTGGGCATTGAAAGAGCAGTATGCCTTGAGGCATGTGCATTCGCAAGGAGAAACGGCGTAGATGCTTATGGGTGCAAACCATCCACGCCTGTTTCTTCGTTTGTTCGGTCAGGCCTTGATGGGAATCCAGATCTCGACCTGACCGATGCCGGTGATGGAATTGAAATCTTCGCCGTAGAGCTCGAAGACAGGGCCGTCGACGAGCTTGTGGCCGGACTGGGGCAGCCAGACGTTCCAGATGGTGCTCCAGGTGCGGCGGATGGCGGAGATGTGGTCGCGGTGGATGAAGACGGCGTATCGCTGCTCGGGTAAGCGGACGCGGCTCCAATCGGCGGGGAGACGGGAGAAGTCGGAGACCTGAACGCCGCAGAGGTAGTCGAAGTTACCGTCTTCATCGTCGTTGTAGCGTACGCCGTAGGCGCTTTTGCCGACCTGTCCGTGAATGTGATTGAGGTGAGGGACGAACCGCTGCCATTGTGAAGGAATGGCCGCGCTGCTGTCGCAGTTGTAGTGCGCGCCGATACCACCGATGAGCATAGGTTCGCGGGTTTCGAAGCGTGGGGTTTCGAGGCTGTCGATGACGGTTTGGTTCATTTTGATGGGCTCCCTTAGCTGGATGTTGTTCACGTGGCCCTGGCTGCGAACGGCTTCGGGGGTGAGCCCGAACTGATCGCGGAAGGCGCGCGTGAATGCCTCGTGAGAGCTGTATCCCGCATCGAGTGCGACGGAGAGGATGTCCGGCGCGCCGTTGGCGAGTGCCCGCGCAGTTTCGGTAAGGCGGCGCTCGCGCATGTAGCGCATGACGGGGCGGCCGGTCTCAGCCTCGAAGGCTCGCGCCAGGTGATAGCGCGAGACGCATGCGATGGATGCGATGTCGTCAAGCGCGATCTCACTGGAGAAATGGCTCTCGATGAACCAGAGGGCCTTTCCTGCGGGGTTCATACTCTGCTCTCCTTTGACATGCCGCTAGTATGTTTTGTTTGTTGGGAGGTCATTTGATCGGGATTGCTGCCGGATGAGATGAAGTTTCCAGCACGCGACTGGGTTTTGGAAAGCGTGAAATCGGTGGGTTCCATTTAGAATCGAGAGATTACCGTCGATTGAAGAGAGATGCATGGCTGAGATAGCTGGAAAGAAAAAGGCGCTCACGTTTCAAGAGCTGTTGTTCCGGTTGCAGAGGTTCTGGGCTGACCAGGGTTGTGTGCTGCAGCAGCCGTATGACGTCGAGGTGGGCGCGGGCACGATGTCGCCGGACACGTTTTTGCGGGTGCTGGGGCCGAAACCAGTGCGGATTGCGTATGCGCAGCCTTCGCGGCGTCCGGCGGACGGACGCTATGGCGAGAACCCGAACCGGCTGTATCGGCATACGCAGCTGCAGGTGATTCTGAAGCCGCCACCGGAGCGGATTCAGGAGCTGTATCTGGAGTCGCTGGAGGCGATTGGGATCGACCTGCGCGAGCACGATATCAAGTTCGAAGAGGATAACTGGGAGTGGCCGGTGGGCGGCGCGTGGGGCGTGGGCTGGCAGGTGATGCTGGACGGGTTGGAGATCACGCAGTTCACGTACTTTCAGCAGTGCGGCGGCATGGACCTGGACCCGATGTGCGGTGAGATCACGTATGGTTTGGAGCGCATTGCGGGGTTTCTGCAGGATGTGGATTCGATCTATGACATCGTGTGGGCCATTGAACCTGACACGGGTCGCAAGGTGACGTATGGCGAGATGCGGCTGGCGGAGGAAGAACAGTTTTCGGCATACAGCTTCGACTATGCCGAGGTGCCGAAGCTTTGGGAGCATTTGAAGCTGTATGAGGCGGAGTGCCTGGACCTGCTGGAGAAGGCGAAGGGCCTCTTCGATGAGAAGGCCAAGACGGATGCGCTGACCGTGAAGCGGTTCCCGGTGCTGGGAGCGTATGAGCTGGCTCTGAAGTGTTCGCATGTCTTCAACCTGCTGGATGCGCGTGGCGCGATTTCAGTGACGGAGCGCGTGGGCGTGATGGCGCGGATTCGTGCGCTGGTGATTGGCGTGGCAAAGGCGTATGCGCAGCAGGGTGAACTAGTCGAGGCAGCGAGTCAGCAGGTCAGCGCGTGAGTGAGAGTGTGATGGCGGATTTTCTTTTTGAGATTGGGTTGGAGGAAGTGCCGGCTCGCATGATTGCGAGTGCTGAGGCGGAGCTGAAGCGGCGTGTTGTGGAGCTTCTGGAGCGTGAGCGCCTGATTTCTGCTGGAGCGGATGTGAAGAGCTATTCGACGCCGCGTCGGCTGGCTGTGCTGGTTTCGGGGGTTGCGGCGAAGCAGGAGGATGCTGCGGAGGAACTAACGGGGCCTTCGGTGAAGGTGGCATTCAAGGATGGCGTGGCGACTCCCGCTGCGGTGGCTTTTGCGAAGAAGGCGGGCGTTGCGGTTGAAGCGCTGAAGACGGTCTCGACACCGAAGGGTGAATATCTGGCCGCGACAGTGGTGAAGGCCGGGCGCGCTGCGGCTGAGGTGATTGCTGCGGAGCTGCCGAAGGAGATCGCCGCGATCTACTGGGCGAAGAACATGTACTGGCGTGCGGGCAAGCCGGAGCGATTTGTAAGGCCGGTGCGTTGGATGCTGGCTCTGTTGGGCGATCAGGTCGTGCCGGTAGAGTTTGGTGGCAAGACAGCGGGCGCGGTGACGTATGGACATCGCGTGCTGTTTGGCGATGCGGCGATCAAGCTGGAGGCTCCGGCGAAGTATGAGGAGGCTCTGCTGACGGCGTATGTGATCGCCGATGTCGAGACGCGGCGGCAGAAGATTCGCAAGGCGTTGGACCATGTGACACGCACGGTGGAGGGAGCGCGCTGGCGCGAGGATCATGGGTTGATTGACACGCTGACGCACCTGACGGAGTGGGCTTCGGATCGGTCGGTCGTGCTTGGCGGATTTGAGCCGGAGTATCTGTCGCTGCCGGAAGAGGTGCTGGTGACCGTGATGCGCGATCACCAGAAGTATCTTGCGGTTGAAGACAAGGCAGGCAAGCTGGCTCCTTATTTTCTTGCGGTGCTGAATATGGAGGCCGATGACGCCGGGCTGGCAGTGATTCGGCATGGCAATGCGCGCGTGTTGCGGGCGCGGTTTAATGATGCTCGATTCTTCTGGGAGTTCGATCAGAGAGTGCCGTTGAAAGAGCGAGTGAAGCAGCTTGAAAACGTTACGTTCCAGAAGGAGCTTGGCAGCTACGCGGCGAAGACGACACGCGTGCGTGAGCTTGCGCTGGGGCTGGCGGAGCTGGTGACGTCGCGTGGGGCGAGGGTAGATGCTGTTGCTCTGGATGCGGCTGCGATGCTGGCGAAGACCGATCTGACGACAGAGCTGGTGAAGGAGTTTACGGAGCTGCAGGGTATTGTAGGCGGGCTGTATGCGAAGGCGCAGGGCGCGTCGGAGGCTGCGGCTGCGGCGATCTACGATCAGTATCTGCCGGAGTCGATGGAGGATGCGGTGCCGCGGACGGTGGAGGGGGCGCTGCTCTCGATTGCGGATAAGGCGGACACGATTGCGGGTATGTTCGGCCTGGGAATGGAGCCGACGGGATCGAAGGACCCGTTTGCTCTGCGCCGTGCGGCGAACGGCATCGTGAAGATTCTTGCGGAGAGTACGCCTGCTCTGCCATTGACGCTGAGCGAAGTTGCGGGGCGTGCGACGGCGAATGAGGCGGTCGAGGCGAAAGTGCGCTCGTTCCTCGTAGAGCGGCTGGAGTTCTATCTGCGCGAGGCGAAGGAGCAGGCGTATGACGTGGTGAAGGCTGTGCTCGCGGCGGGGAGCGATGATGTGCGCGATGCGGTGGCGCGGGCCGAGGCGGTGACGTCGGTGCGTGGCTCAGCTGATTTTGAGGCGGTAAGCGCGGCGTTCAAGCGGATGAAGAATATTCTGGCGCAGGCGAAGGAGAAGGGAGAGTCCTTTGATGGCGCGGCATCAGCGCAGAAGGGTGCTCACCCGGCGCAGGAGGCGCTGGCTGCGGCTGCTGCGCATGTTGGCGGCAAGGTTGAGACGCTGAGCGGCGGGCATGCGTACGGCGCTGCGCTGGAGGCAGTGGCAACGCTGCGTCCGCAGGTGGACGCGTTCTTCGAGCAGGTGATGGTGATGGATCCGGATGCGGAGGTTCGCAAGGGCAGACTGTCGCTGCTGGCCTCGATCGTGAAGAGCTTTTCGGGGATTGCGGACTTTTCGGAGATCGTTGTTGCCGGCTAGTTGGCGATCAACATCGCGCTCAGCATGGCCAGGAAGATTGCGCCGAGTGAACCAAGGGGAATGAGGATTCCTTCGCAGAAGGAGTTCCATGCGGCGCGGTCTTGAAGTCCATCTTCGGCACGTGCGTTGGAGGGTCTGGTTGTTGCGATTTCGGTTGCAGTCATCGATCGTTCCTCTGCAGATTTACGTGTCTCTCTGCAATTTTCTGAAGGTACGCTGACTCCTGTTCAGCTTGCTATCAGGTTGCGCGGGCCGGAATCAAGGTTGCAATAACACCAAAGCATCAAGGGTGAGGTTCGTGCGTAGACGAACAAGAAAGGGCGACTGAAACAGCCGCCCCCGCCCTTTCTTGTTCGGAAGAGAATCTACTGCGTTAGTTGGGGTAGACTCCCAACTCGCGCAGGCTGATCTCTAACCCGAAGAGGCTTCGGATGTTAACCCGCAGGTAGCGTGCGGTGACTGGTTTGAAGATGAAGGTGCGGACGGAGCCGGGGAACTCGATGCCGCCGCGGATGTTCGTGAAGTTAATGCCGTCTTCGGAGGTCTGAAGGCGGACGAGTTGCAGGAACGAGAGCAGATTGGAAGGTTTGAGGACGACTCGCTGGAAGGAGACGTCAGATCCGAGGTCGATGGTAACCCACTGGTCGGAGCCGCTGCCTGCGGTCCAGCCGGTGAAGGCGAGACCATCGACGGCGTTAGCGGGATCAGAGCCGGTTGCGGTGGACGATGCTGTAACCGGCTGGCGCAGGGCCAGGTCGATGGCAGACATCGGGTTGAAGAATTCCGGTGGCGTCGCTCCGTTGCTGTTCTGCTGGCTGAGGTCGTTCTTGTTGCCTGCGAGGACGGTTTGCGAGAGGTAATTCTGCACGCTTCCGGGGAACTGCGTATCGAACAGAATGGCGTTTCCACCGTTGTTGGTGGCGAGATTGTTGAAGAAGTAGGTGTTCGCCGATTCCGCGATGCCACCAGTTGCCGTGGAGATGGAGCCGATGCGCAGGCCGTTGTTGACGACGTCGTTGATGTTGCTGAAGGCAGTGTTGCCGTTCGTGACTGCCCGCTTTGAGCCGGAGGTGGCGTTGTTGTAGACGCCGATTCCGTGGCCGGTCGAAGAGGCATAGTCACGCGTTGTGGTGTAGTTTCCGTAGATTTTGTTGTAGGAGTCCGACTGCTCGATGAAGACGCCATAGCGCACATTGTCTATGTTGATGTTGCCGATGGCGTAGCTGTTGGAGGTGGAGGAGTCAAAGTCGACGCCGTCCATGTTGCAGCTGCTGAGCTGATTTTCGAGGACGACGTAATGGGCATTGGCGTATTGCGTCCAGAGGCAGCGGCCTCCGCTCATGTTGACGGTGTTGCGGTAGAGGATGTTGTATCCGCCGCCGCGCTGCAGCTGGATCATGCCTCCACTGGTGCGGATCGTGGGAACGCCGCCGTTGATGACGCTGACGTGATCGATGTTCACCATGGTTGTCGATGGGAAATAAATGCCTGTGATTCCGCCTTGTCCGTGGAGGTCGATGGTGCCGCCGGAGATGGAGACGAAGGATGCCGGGTTGGTGTCGGTGATGACCTGTGCGGGTTTGGACGTGACGTTGATGGTGCCGTTGAGGAGGACAGCGGTATTTGAGCTGAGGGTGAGTGGCGTGGTGCCGTCCATGGTGAACGTGCCGTTCATGTGCAGGACGATGAAGCTTGCGGGATTGGCCGCCAGAGCCGCATTGTAGGCAGTTTGCACATCGGTCAGGTTGCCGGAGCCGACGGTGATGTCAGCGCGGCTGACTCCGTTGAGGATGGGATCGTTGTGCTGGTTGTCGATGGTGGGGGGATAGAAGTATTTGCTCGTTGGCGCGTTCAACGGAGTTCCGTGAGCGACGACGTAGTTGGCGGCGGAGCGATCGGTGAGGTCGGTCTGATTGGAGAGCGTGTTGTTGTAGACGAGGTTGTCGGAGCCGTCGAAGTCGATGCCGTTGGCTCCATTGTGGCTGATGATGTTACGCATGATGGCAGAGGAAGAGCTGGTGGATGCCAGCTGAACGCCTGCCTGCATGTTGCCACTGACATCATTGTCGGAGATGAGGTTATTGTTGGCGTCAGCAAGCACACCGATGTTGTTGTGACTGATCTCATTGTTGGTGACGGAAGAGTGCGCGGCGCTTAACTGGACGCCGGTGCCTTTGTTGCCATGAACGAAGTTATCGAGCAGGAGTGTCTGGGTGATGTTGCTGACGGTGATTCCGTTTCCTGCGGAACCGGCGATGTCGCAGCGAGTGATGGCGGAGCCGCTGTCGAAGGTGGTATTGCCATTGCCGTTGAGGACGATGGCGTCACGGCCGGTATTGCGAATGGTGACGGCGTCAATGTTGATCTTGGTGGAGGTCTCGGCGTCGATGCCGGAGAGGTTAGCGAAGTTTCCTTCCAGCACGCCGCCGGCGATGGCGACCTTGCTCTGTCCCGAGACGGAGATCAGGCTGCTTGCCGTCGCTCCGGGTAATGCGGCGATGGTGCCGTAGAGAACAACCGAGGTGTTGGACGGCAAGGTGAGAGGTGCGGTGCGAACCCAGTAATAGCCTGTGAGTGTGAGGACGATCGGAGCGCCGGGATTGGCGGCGCGGGCAGCGTCGAGCTGAGTCTGAACGGTGGCGAGCGGGACAGAATCGAACTGGAGTTGAACGGCGGTTTCGCCGGGATTGAGGATGTAGCTTGCGGCCGGAGGAATGTACAGGCCGGGCTGACGTGGGCCGTCGGCGAGCAGAAGGCTGGGGGAAAGCAGAAGAACGATGAGGGCACTGAAACAGGCCGTTGGTCTTCGCAGCGTGTGATAAAGCTGTGGGATGTTCATTGAGGAGTCTCTCCGATCGCGAGGTATTGGTGCTGGGAGGGCTGCATTGGTTGCAAAATGCAAACGTATACATTGCCGCAGGACACGACATGCCATCAGCCTGTTTCCCCTGCGTTCTGAGAGCGGCTTTGATTGGCGGCAGCCAATGTACACACCCCACGGAGCGGCAAGCAAGTAAATTTTTATTGGCTGAAAGTTTGATTTATTGGCAATAGGGTGTCAGTTGAGCCGCTGTAACCGGGCAATCAGTTTTTCGGCGAGTGGCTCGCCGGACTCGGTCCAGAGGAGGCGGCTGGAGATGCCGGAATTTTTTTCTACGGAAAGGGTGAAGGCGAGGAGCATCTCGACGTTCTGCTTGATATGCTGCTGCGCCTCTTCGTCGAGGGAGTCGTCTTCCTCGTCCATGATCCAGGGAGTGTCGAGGCCGAAGTCGACGCGGATCTGGCCGTTCTGTTCATAGGTGGACTGGTCGAACTCAGGGCCGAAGCCGATGATCTTGACTGTGGAGGGCTGCGGCTTCCAGAGGGGATCGAGCGCGGCGGCGCCTTCTCCGCCGGAGTTCTCGGGACGCCAGAGGTTCCACTTCATTTCGAACTCGTAGGCCATGTCGTCATGGAGCTGTTCGGTGGCTTCGGCAACGGCATTTTCGATGATGGAATCTTCGGTGGACTGAGCTCGGTCGTCGTTGACGTAGACGCGCTGGTAGACGGGGGACTCACTGAAGCTGATGGGATAGGCGCTGGCGGCGGCAACGCGCTTTTCGCCACTGATGAGGGCGAACTGGCGGAGCACGGAGACGAGGGCCGCGGGGAGCGAGTCCAGGCGGAAGTTGGGGAACCAGAGGCTGAGGTAGAGCTGATCGGCCATAGAGACAGTCTATTCGGGAATGGGGACGGTGAGTTAGAGGGAGAGGATTTCTTTGTATGGGCGGCCGGGGTGAGAAGATAGTAGAGATAGGCTTACGATGCGTGTTTCGATAGAGAGGCTGCGAATCTGGTTGCTGGCGGGCGCGGCCCTGCTGGTAGTTGTCGTTACCGGTTTTCTTGGCGTAGCGCGCTTTCGGGCTCATCGGCTGCTGACGGACCTGCCGAAGAAGCTAGGCGCGGATATCCGGCAGGAGACGAATTCGTTTACCTACTCGCAGACGGTGAAGGGCAAGACGGTTTTTACCGTGCACGCGGCCAAGGCGATTCAGCACAACGACGGCAAATATACGTTGCAGGATGTGGGAATCGCGGTCTACGGGCATGGTGATGCGGGGGCATCGGAGACGAGCGAGCGGGTGGACCGTATCTACGGCAAGGAGTTCAGCCTGGACCAGACGGAAGGCGTGGTGAAGGCCGTCGGCGAGGTCCACATCGATCTGCAGGCTCCTGCGACGAAGGATTCAACGGGCAAGATGGACTATGCGGCGGGAGCCGATCTGAAAGCCGCGCATAAAGATGAACCAGGGCGTGGCGATCCGAAGGTGATCCACGTTAAGACGAGCGGCCTGGTTTATCTGCAGAAGCTGGGAGTGGCGGCGACCGATCAGGATATTGAGTTTGAGTACAACGGCCTGACGGGCCATGCGAGGGGTGCGGAATATAACGCGGACTCAGGACAGCTGGTGCTGCAGTCGGCGGTGAGTATCAGCGGTCTGGAGCATGGCCAGCCGATTTTGCTGAATGCGACGAGAGCAGAGCTCGATCGCGTCAATCATAAGGCAGTGCTGATGCAGGCGAAGTACGTGACGGTGAATGGCGATGATGGCAAGGGGGGCAGGCAGACGGTAGAGGCTCGTCATGCCGTTGTTGCAATGCGCGCCGATGGTGGAATCGACCGTGTGGATGGTGACGGTGGAGTGGCCGTGGCTTCGGGCGACGGCATGCGAACGACGGCTGATCGCGGTGAGATGCTACTCACTCCCGAGGGAAGGCCGAAGTCGGCGCACATGATGGAGCATGTGACGTACATGGTGGATGACGAGCAAAGACAGGCCAAAGGAGATTCGAGCGAGGCCAGGGTGAGCTTCGACGCGAAGGGCCAGGCGGAGAAGGTTGTGTTGAGCGGTGGTGTCCACCTGAATGAGCGCGTGCAGATGGTGGCTTCAGCGAAGGGCGCGAAACCTGACAAGAGCGCGTGGAGTGATCGCGAGCTGAACGCGGCGACGGTAGAGATGGGGCTGGCAACGGATGCGGCCGGAAAGACTCGTCCGCGGAGTGCGGTGGCGACGGGCAGTGCGCGACTGAAAGTAATTGATGCTGGCGGATCGATCAAAGGACAGCGCCAGAGCGCGATGAGCGCCGATGTTCTGACGGCGCGCTTTATGGGAGCAGACGCTCAGATCGATGAAGTGACCGGGAATGGAAGCGCGGCGCTGGAGAGGGTGAGCGAGACGGGTGTTGTCGAGACGAGTACGGGCGACGCGCTGGAGGTCCACTTTCGCAACAGCACGAAGACGTCTGCGAAGAAGAACCCGGGCGCGGCGTTTGAGGGAGGCGGAAGCGCGATTGCGAATGCCGTTCTGACGGGCCATGTTGTGGCGACGCGAAAAACCCCGGCTGCGAAGGGAGATACGGGGGGACTTCAGACGGACAGGGCGACGGCGCTGAAAGCCAGTTATGACGGCTCCAACCAGGTGTTAACCCTGACGGGTCAAGTGCAGATGGCAAATCAGGATGGAACGCTGTGGGCCGACCGTGTTGCGATGGATCAGAAGACGGGTGATGCGCAGGCCGATGGTGGGGTGAAGGTGAGCTATCAACAGAACGCACAGAGCGGCGTGGTCCATGTGCTGGCTCAGCGGGCTGATCTGAAGAAGGCTAACGATACGGCGATTTTTTACGGAGTTGCAGGGAAGCCGGCGCGGCTGTGGCAGGCCGGCTCGCAAGTGGAGGCTCCGGTGCTGGAGTTCGTGCAGAAGCAGCGGAGGCTCCTGGCGCATGGGGATGGAGCGGGAGCGCCGATGGCGGTGCATACGGTTCTGGTCAGTACGGGGTCTTCCAGGAACGCAGCCGGCTTTGTCAAAACCGCGGATGTGAAGACGGTGGATCCGGCCCAGGGGAGTGTCGCGATGCGCTCGCCATCCGTGGTGCGCGTGGCAAGTCGTGAGATGGTGTATTCCGATGAGGCGCGGACGGCTGAGTTTACAGGCGGGGTGAAGGTCGAGAGTGCGGACGGGTTGATGCGCGGAGATCATGCGACGGCATACCTGCAAGCTGCGTCTACTGATAAGACAGGTAATAAAGCATCAGGGAAAAAAGCAGATGCGGGTGCAGGATTTTTGGGAGGAAGTGTCGACAGGGTGGTTGTGAGCGAAGGCATCGAGATTGACCAGCCAGGGAGAAAGGCGACCGGGGCGCGGCTAGTCTATACGGCCAGTGATGGATTGTTCGTGCTGACGGGGACGCCTGCGGTAGCGCCTCGTGTTGTTGACCAGATGCGGGGCATGGTGACGGGAGCAGAACTGCGGTTTCATGCCGAGGACGAGAGTGTAGTGATTTCTAATGGAGATAAGGGTGGTTCCGGGATGAGGGTCCACACCGAGACACGGGTGAAGAGAGATAAATGAGGACTCTTTCGACGGAGGAAATTGGCAAGTCGTACGGCGGCCGCGAGGTTGTTCGTGGCGTGAGCCTGAAGATCGAGCAGGGCGAGGTGGTGGGGCTCCTGGGTCCGAATGGCGCCGGGAAGACGACAAGCTTCTACATGATTGTGGGGCTGGTGCGTCCCGATGTCGGTCAAGTGATGGCTGACGGTCACGATATTACTCGTCTGCCGATGTACCTGCGTGCGAGGAGCTATGGCATCAGCTACCTTCCGCAGGAGCCCTCCGTGTTTCGCAAATTGACGGTAGAGGACAATATTCTGGCTGTGCTGGAGACGCAGCAGTTGAGCTGGGAGGGTCGCAGGACGCGCACGGAGAAGCTGATTGAACAGCTGAATCTGGGGCATGTTCGCAAGACGCGCGGCTATGCCTTGAGCGGTGGCGAGCGGCGGCGCGTGGAGATTGCGCGTTGCCTGGCGATCGAGCCCGCCTTCATTCTGCTGGATGAGCCGTTTTCGGGTATCGATCCGATTGCCGTGCTTGATCTGCAGGAGATTATTTTTGGGCTGAAGCGGAGCGGGATCGGTGTTTTGATCACGGACCATAACGTTCGTGAGACGATGACGGTCACCGACCGGGCCTATATCATTAACGAAGGAAAGATATTTCGTACCGGAACGCCGGGGGATTTGGGCCGTGATCCGGAGGTGCGGAGAATCTACCTGGGTGACAAGTTTTCGATGGATTGATCTAAACCGCACATTCGATACAACTTCTGTTGTAACGATGGCAACGATCGTGAGAGCGTACGGTGGTGAGCTTCGCGGTAGACTTGCCCTAAGATTGGAAGAGGCGTGTAGACTGTGGCCTGATAAGCCCCTCCCCCTACGTGTCGGACGGTCGCAAGAGTGGAAGCGACGCGTCTAATCAAGCAAAGAAAATTTGTGTTGTAAGGATTGAGGACTCCTAGACGTGCTGCTGCAACCCAAGCTGAATTTGAAGGTCTCACAACGCCAGGTGCTGACGCCTGGTCTGGTGCAGATGGTCAGCGTTCTTGCGCTGAACAAGCTTGAGCTGAAGGAGATGATCAATACGGAGATCGTCGAAAATCCTGTGCTTGAGGAGATTGAAGATACAGGCGTCTCGCTGGATGAGCGGGCGGGCATGGAAGGGGATCGGGAACGCTCTGCCGAGGAGATGGTTGCAGAAGGTGAGCGGGCTGAGAAAGATCCATTTGATGAGATCGACTTTGGCTCCTATTTTCAGGAATATCTCGATCCGGGCTTTCGGACAGGGACGAGTTTTGAGGAGTACGACAAGCCGTCGTTCGAGAATTTTCTTTCGCAGCCGAGCACGCTGAGCGATCACCTGGTCTGGCAGCTTGGTTCGCTTACGCTTGCGCCTGAGCTGCGTGCGGCGTGCGAATTGGTTGTCGGCAATCTGGATGAAAACGGATATCTGACGGCGAGTGATGAAGAGCTTGCCGGGGCTCTTGGCGCGTTGAATCCAGTGGCGCCGGAACCCATTCCATTTGAGCGTGGCGTCCGGCTTGGGAGTGAGGCACGCTGGGAGACAGATCAGGCTGCGGAAGAGCAGGGAGCAGAGATCGATGTTGCAGCGGCTGCGGCCGCCGAGGACGGCAAAGAGAATCTGCGGCTGGTGCGCGAAGCCCGCGCTATCATCAATAACCTGGACCCGGTTGGAGTGGGCGCGCGCGATCTGCGGGAGTGCCTGACGATTCAGATTCAGGCTCAGCAGAAAGAAGCTGCGATGGTGTTGCGCAGGCAGCAGTCTGTTGTGGGGAAGAATGGCAACCACGCTGCTAAAACGGTGGAGGCTTCGGAGACGAAGCGTGACGATGTCTTCACGATTGCTTCGTTCATCGTCAACAACTGCCTGCCTCTGCTGCAGAAGAAGGATATGCGTGAGTTGACGCGCTGCTGTGGGCGCGAAGCGGATGAGGTTCAGGGCGCGGTGGAGTTTATCCGCTCACTCGATCCACGTCCCGGACAGCGTTATAACCATGTTGAGACGAGGCTGATTGAGCCCGATGTAGCGTTCGTGAAGCGTGACGATAAGTACGTTGTTCTCGTCAATGACGAAGACATGCCGGCGCTGCGGCTGAATCACGGCTATCGCAAGATGCTGCAGGAGAAGCAGACGGAGAAGGAAGTCAAGGAATATGTGAAGGAGCGGTACAAGTCTGCTATTCAGCTGCTGCGCAATATTGAGCAGCGGAAGAATACGATTGTGCGGACGTGCGAGGTGATTGTGCGTCGACAGACGGAGTTCCTGGAACATGGCGTCGAAGCACTGAAGCCGATGATGATCAAGGAGGTCGCCGAGGAGATCGGTGTGCATCCTTCGACGGTGAGCCGCGCAGTCGCCAATAAGTATGTGCATACGCCGCAGGGGGTGTATGAGCTTCGCTTCTTCTTCTCTGAAGGCGTGAATGGACCTGAGGGCGGCGATCTGCCGCTGGTGCTGCTCAAGCGCAAGGTCAAGAAGCTGATCGAAGAGGAAGATCCGCGTAAGCCGCTGACAGACGATCATCTGGCGGCAGAATTGCAGCGGCAGGGAATCCAGGTGACACGCAGGACGGTTGCAAAGTACCGTGAGGACATGCAGATCCCGAGTACACATCAGCGCCGGGTACGTTAGCAGCTGTCGTCTCCCCAAAAAGTTATTCTTGTGTACCTCGCCCTGTAGGGTGTGCGGGCGTAATATGTCTCTCACGAGGTACCCCGATGAACCTGGAATACACCGGAAGACAGACGACGATCACAAAAAAACTGAAGACGCAGACCGAGGCCGGATTGGAGCGCATAGCGAAGATCATTGGCAATGCGGGCAGCGTACACATCATTCTGACGACCGAGAAGTACAGGCACACGGCTGAATTGACCGTGCAGACTCGCAACCTGAAACTTGTTGCTTCCTGTGAAGCAACCGATATGGAGACGGCCCTTCGCGATGCGCTGGCGACTCTGGAAAAACAGGCGATCAAACACACGAAGAGGAAGACAACGATCAAACGCAATGCGAAGGACGGCGTGCGCCAGATCGCTGTTTTTGAGGAGGTAGAAGCGATCGCCGTGGGAGCAGAACTGGTCAAGGTCGCAGCTCGAAACGGAGATGCGCGGAAGACGGTGCCGATGCTGGTGCATACATTTCCTTCGCAGTCGCCTCTGGCTGAGCCTCACCTGGTGCGCTCGAAGGATGGTGTGGCGATGCGTCCGATGACGCTGGAGGAGGCTGTCAAGGAAGCCGCATTCCGTGATCGCGAGGTCTTCGTCTTTCGCGATCACGGCGGTCAGGCGATGGTGCTCCATCGCAAGCGCGACGGAAAGATGGAGTTGATTGAAGTTCCATAAATAGATGAGTGGGATGGTCGCCCCGGGCGGTTCTTCGTGAAGAAACTGTCCGGGGCGTTTCTATTTCATCGTCAGGTCTTCTGCGATGTGCGGGGATGCTATAGGATTCCAGTCATGCCACGCAGAGGTGCAAAGAAGACAGTAAAGGCGGAGAAGACGAAGACCGCTGAGTTGAAAGATGTAGGCGAACTGGTCATTCTGACTGGGTTGTCGGGGTCAGGAAAACTTTCGGCGCTGAAGACATTTGAAGACCTTGGTTTCTACTCGGTGGATAATCTGCCGCTGGAGCTTGTGCCGCAGTTTGCGGATCTGGTCAGGCAATCGGCTGAGATCGAGCGGGCTGCGCTGGTGGTCGATGTGCGCGAAGGGATGCGGCTGGAGGAGTTTCCTGAGATTCTTAAAAAAGTGCGCAAGGTTCTTCCGACCCGCGTGCTCTTTCTTGAGGCCAGCGATGAGGCGTTGATACGTCGCTTCTCGGAGACGCGGCGGCCACATCCCATGGGCCGATCCGATACAGTTGTGAAGTCAATTCGTGCTGAGCGGAAGCGGCTGGACCCGATTCGTAACGTCGCGGACATTATTCTTGACACGACCAAGTTCACGGTGCACGATCTGCGCGCGCATATCGGGGCACAGTTTGAGCGCGAATCGAGCGATCGCAACCTGACGATTTCGTCGAACAGCTTCGGTTTCAAGAACGGCATACCGACTGAGGCCGACCTTGTTTTCGATGTGCGCTTTCTTCCAAATCCGCATTTTGTGCCGGAGTTTCGCAAGCTGACGGGACGGCATCCCAAGGTTGCGAAATATGTGCGCGACTTTCCCCAGACGGCAGAGTTTCTGGATAAGACAATGGATCTGCTCAAGTTTTTGTTGCCGCATTACATCAAGGAAGGAAAGAGTTACTTGACGGTGGCGTTCGGATGTACCGGGGGACAGCATCGTTCGGTGTTCATTGCGGAAGAGATGAAGAAGAGACTGACGGCTGCGGGGTATCGCGTCAAAACAGCTCATCGCGATATGCCGCGCTAGAAATCGGCGGGCGCATTAAAATAGTGAGATGGCCCATAAGGTGAGGATCGGGAGAGTGACGGCTTGAGGCGCATCTGGCGATTGTTGTTGTATGTACGGCCCTATGCGCTGTATCTGGGTGCTTCTGTGTTTTTGATGGCGCTGGTCGGCGCGATGGCTGCTCTCAGAATTATTCTCGTCAAGCCGATCTTCGATAACGTTCTCAGCCCTGACGCTCCGACGCAGAATGTACTGCATTTCCCTCTACCTCATTTTCATCGTGAGATAAGTTTGCAGTTTCTTGTTCCGCACCACTTCCATAATGCGTGGACTGTTGTCGCCTACATGCTGATTGTTTCGGCGGTGGTGAAGTCGGTGTGCGACTACCTGGGGACGTACCTGGTGAATTATGCCGGTTTCGGCATGATCACCGACCTGCGGAATGATCTTTATAACGCGGTGCTGCGCCGTTCGGTGGCATTCTTTCAGAAGCACACGACAGGTACTCTGCTGTCGACACTGATCAACGATATCGAACGCGTGCAGTTTGCAATGTCAAGCGTGCTCGGCGATTTTCTGCAACAGTTTTTCACGCTGCTGTTCACTGCAGGTGTTGTTATTGTGGTTGGCGGCAAGCTGGCCTGGGTGCTGCTGCTGTTTGTTCCCGTAGTGATCTCTTCAGCGAGGCGCATCGGACGCCGGGTGCGGCAGACGACACGTAAGGGACAGGACAAGCTGGCCGAGATACAAAACATCCTGCACGAGACGATTACGGGGAATCGTATTGTGAAGGCCTTCGGTATGGAGCTGTGGGAGATGAACCGCTTCCGCCGTGCTGCGCGAAGGCTTTTTCGGGCGAATCTGAAGTCGGTTAGCGTGCAGGCGATCAGTTCACCGCTGATGGATGCGTTGGGATCGGTTGGAATTGCGCTGCTTTTGCTGCTGGGGCGTGGAAGAATTTTACAGCACGAAATGACGGCGGGATCGTTTATTGCCTTTCTGGTGGCAGTGTTTACTCTGTACGATCCAGTGCGTAAATTTGCACTTTTCTATAACAGCTTTCAGCAGGCGTTGGGTGCGAGCGAGGATATTTTCAAGTTCATGGATGCGCAGGATGACGTTCGCGAGAAGCGTCGTGCGCATGTATTGAAGGGGTTCAGCAAAGGGATCGTTTTTGAGAATGCCTCCTTTGGTTACGTGGATGAAGACGGTGAGATGGCCGAGGTTCTTCACGATATCAATCTCGACGTAAAGCCGGGCGAGGTCATTGCATTGGTTGGGCCGAGCGGGGCGGGTAAATCGTCGCTGGTGAATCTGATTCCGCGGTTTTTTGATGTCAGCGGAGGCAAGATCACCATTGATGGCTATGACTTAAGAGATGTCACGATTGCCTCGTTGCGTGAACAGATTGGTAAGGTGACGCAGGAGACGGTCCTCTTCAACGACACGGTACGCAATAACATTGCTTATGGCCAGCCGGATGTTCCGCTGTCAAGGGTAGAAGAGGCTGCTCGTATGGCGATGGCGCATGACTTCATTATGAAGATGCCCGATGGCTATCATACGAAGATTGGCGAGAAGGGGTTGAGGCTGAGCGGTGGCGAACGGCAGCGGTTGGCGATTGCTCGCGCCATTCTGAAGAATGCGCCGATCCTGATTCTGGATGAGGCTACGAGCGCACTCGATATGGAGAGCGAACAGTATGTACAGGCGGCGCTTGCCAATCTTATGCAGGGCCGTACTGTTTTCGTGATAGCACATCGGTTATCGACGGTGCGCCGAGCGACCAAGATCGCTGTGTTGGAGCAGGGAAGAATTACGGAGATGGGAACGCATGAGGAACTGATGATGCGTTCCGGGACCTATCGCAGGCTTTACGACATGCAGTTTGGCGAGGATGATGTGGCAGGCAACGGTGCAGTGTTACAGGCCGTGGTTCCGGAGGGTTTTGCTTGAGTGTGATCTATTCGATGACAGGATTTGCGAGCGCGCGTGGTGTGGCAGATGATAAGCCGGGTTTCTCGCTCGCTATTAAGAGCGTGAATCATCGTTTTCTGGACCTGCATATGCGCCTGCCGTCGTACTGCGATGCACTCGAGATGCAGATGCGCCGGCTGCTGAAGGAGACGCTGAAGCGAGGTCACATTGAGGTCACCCTGCAGGTAGAGCGGAAGTCGAGTGCTCTGATCGAACTGAATGCCGACCTGCTGGGTGCGTATGTTGACGCCTTTGGCAAAGCTGCACAGATGTATGGCCTGCCGAATCAACCCGATCTCAACTCATTGTTGCGCATTCCTGGGGTAATGACTGCCGAGACGACAACAGGCGTTGAGGGCAATGCCGATCTCGATGCCGCGGTCATGGCAGAGATGCCTGCGCTGATAGAGAAGTTGAATATTGTTCGCGCGCAGGAAGGCGCTGCACTGGTTGCAGAGCTGCGTGCTTCGATGAAAAAGCTGCGGATCTTTGCCGACGAGATGGCGAGCTTACGGAATGGGGTGCGCGAGGCCCAGTTTGAGCGACTGCGGACGCGCCTCGCGGAGTTGACTGACGGTGTTACAGTGAGCGACGAGAGAATTCTCTCTGAAGCAGCCGTGCTTGCAGAGAAAAGCGATGTTGAAGAAGAGATTGTGCGCTTGAAGACGCACATCGATCGTTTTACCGCGATGCTAGATGAGGGTGGTGAGCTGGGGAAGCGTCTGGATTTTCTTTTGCAGGAGCTGAATCGCGAGGCCAATACGATGCTTTCGAAGACGGGTGCGGCGGCAGGCGATAACAGTTTGCGTATTACGGAGCTCGGGCTGGAGATTAAGGCAGAGATTGAAAAGGCGCGCGAGCAGGTGCAGAACATCGAATAGCAACGGTTACACTGAAGGTATTCCAACAAGCTGGCTAATGGGTTAAATCGGAGCAGATGGCAGGAATCCTGTTTATTATCTCGGCGCCTTCGGGCTCAGGCAAATCGACACTGGTGAGCCAACTCAGGACGCTGGTTGAGGGCCTGGATTTTTCAATCTCATACACGACGCGAGCACCGCGTGGTTCGGAAGAGAACGGCCGCGAGTATTACTTCACGACGCGCGAAGAGTTCGAGCGCATGGTTGCGGCTGGCGATTTTCTGGAGTGGGCCGAGGTCTTCGGCAACTACTATGGCACGGCGGTTTCGGCGCTGCAGCACGCGAAAGACCTGGGGAAAGACCTGCTGCTCGATATTGATGTGCAGGGCGCGTTGCAGGTGATGAAAAAAATGCCGCAGGCTGTCTCTATCTTTATCCTGCCACCGAGTCCCCAGGTGCTGGAACGTCGGCTTAGGAATCGAAGCGCGGCAGAAAATATGACTGCGGAAACCATCATCGAGAAGCGGCTCAACGGGGCTAAAGGCGAATTAAAGATGGTCTGGGATTATCAATACGCGCTGGTGAATGATGTATTGGATGAGGCTGTTACGGAGATGCGCGCCGTGGTGCTGTACGAGCGCGGATTGCGCGACGACGGAATCGAGGAGCTGGCGAAAGGTTGCAGAACGAATGCGGCTTCGGCGAAGCTGCAGGCTGTTCTTGGGGCTTTTGGGGAATAAGCAGTTATCCACCGGATTTTTGAGTGGCGATTTTTGGACGTTGGCGATACATTCAGACGCAAGGAGGACCGCATGGCCATAGATGGTTCGTTCCACAATAAGTACAGTCTGGTGAAAGGCGCAGCGCGGAGGGCGCGGCAATTGCAGTCGGGCGCACCGCCGTTGATTACGTCCAAATCGATGAAGGCTTGCCGGGTGGCAGAGGACGAGATCCGGCAGGGTCAGGTGAAGTACGTATTGCCGAATGCTCCAGCGCCAGCTCCTGCTCCTTCTGAGCCGCCAGTTCATTGAGCTTCGAGGTTGTTTCTCTGCGATAGCATAGAGCTATGTCAGGAGAGGCCGAGCATCTGCGTGCGTATGTAGAGTACTTCCGCGATTTGGGAGTACACGATTTTTATCGACGCGGAGAGCCGGTGGTCGAGGCTTCGGCGGTGGAGCAGGTGAGTGCTCCTGTGGCTGAGGCTTTGCCAGTCACTGCTCATCCTGTGCCAGAGAAGGTTGCAGTTCCATCCTCTGCGGAGCATGTTGTTGCTGTGCCGGTTCGGCCTGCGCCCACTCCTATAAGTTCTTCGCGATCTGAGTTCCTGGAGCCTCCAAATTTGAAGCTGGTGAGTTTTAATAACCTTGCTCCTCTGCCTGAGAAGCGTATGGTTGCGGCGGATCGTCCTGCGGCGTTGCGTGCGATCCAGGAAGAGATTGGCGATTGCACACGCTGTCCGCTGGCATACGCAGGGCGGCACAAGATTGTCTTTGCGGATGGTGATCCGAGTGCACGGCTGATGTTTGTCGGTGAAGGCCCAGGTGCCGACGAGGATGCTCAAGGTCTGCCGTTCGTAGGCAAGGCAGGGCAGCTACTAAACAACATGATTGGCGCAATGGGCCTGAAGCGCGAGCAGGTTTATATTGCGAATATCGTGAAGTGCCGTCCGCCGGGAAACCGGACACCGGAGCCGGTAGAGGCGACGACGTGCTCGCAGTTTCTGCTGAAGCAGATCGATGTGGTGCAGCCGGAGTTTATCGTCGCGCTGGGTTCTACGGCGGCGACGTACCTGCTTGGCGTGAAGCAGTCGCTGGCTGGATTGCGTGGACGCTGGCATAGCTGCCGCGGCGCGAAGCTGGCGGTGACGTATCATCCGGCGTTTCTTCTGCGCGACCCACGGCAGAAGGCCGAGGCCTGGAAAGACCTTCAGATGGTGATGAAGGAGATGGGGCTGAAAGTACCATCCAAGGGATAACGTCTTTCATCCTGCCGATTAAGCAAAGCGTAGACGAACGATCTGTAAACGAACGATCTATTGTGGCGGTGGGATGCGAACCGTATTGGCGCGGCAGGAGCGGATAGGGCCGCAGGATGTGGGCTGGAGCTGCTTATTGAGGCAGACCTCCACAGCGGTGAGGTAGTTGTTGCCGCAGGAGAGAGCAAGCGAGCCGCGCGGAATCTGCGGGTTGGTGGCTGTGAAGAGACCCAGAATCTGTTCCGGTGGCATCGAGATCTGACTGGTCAGTTGCGTGAGCTGCGAGGGAATGGCGACGGACTGTGTGGCCTTGCGGGCGGTCGAAAAGAAGTCGTCGGGTGAGAGGCCAGAGCAGGTACCGTGGGTTTTCCACTCGTGCTGAAGCAGGCCGGGGTCGGGGTAGATATCGGAATATTGAGCCGGATTGGCTGGTCCGGGTGCGTCGGCGCAGTTCTGCGGATAGGTGCCGTCGAGGTTCTGTGGCCAGAGTCCATGCAGCACGAAGGCGAGGTGCTGGGCGCACTCAGGTTTGTCGGCGTGGGAGTAGCAGAATTCGGGCGACCAGGAGAGGTTGAGCAGGTAGTAGTCGAAGGTGCCGGTGGCCTGCGGAAGAGTCCGAGAGCCTCGTTCGGCGAGTGCTGTGCCGGAGCGAGGAGACGGTTTGGGTTCAGGTGTCGGCGCAGGACGCGGGTTGCATGCAGTAAGGACGAGGAGCAGCGAAAGGAGGGAGGCGGCGGCCTTCATGGTGCGAAAAGGATAGCAGGCGCACGTGAAGACTGATTTCCTAAATCGGGAACTACTGCTTTCTTGAGGATTCATACGACTTTTGCGTGATGATTTGCGGGCATGAGCAGGAGAAGACTGACATTGCTGTACGGCGATACGTTCGCAACATCTCCTTATGCACAGGACGAATCCCAATGCACTCGGATCGTTTTTATCGTATTTCTCTTCGTCTTCTCTCCTTGGTGTTGTCTGCAGGCATGTTCATTGCGGGCTCGTCTGGCTACGGCCAGGATCTGTTTAATGGCACAGTGAATGGTGCCTCTCTGGGTGTAGGACATTCCGATGTCGCTATGCCTCATGGCGCTTTGGGTGCCGTTTCTGTCGGAAATCCTGCAGGGATCGGTTTGATCGAGGGGCGGTCGCTGGAGGTAGGTGGGCTGGCGATTCTGGCTCATGGGAGCTATACGAGTGCAACGAGTACAAATAGCAGGCTGGATCCGCTGCTGGGCCTGGCGCCGGCGGTGGCATTTGTGTCGAGTGTAGGCAGATCGCCGTGGAGGTTTGCTGTTTCGGCTACACCGGATGTGTCATTGGCGGCGAACTGGTATTACTACGACGCTCCTGGAACTGCTGGGGTGACATACGGCTATCAGCAGAACAAGTCGTCTCTGCTGAACGAACGTTTTGCGCTGGGGGTGGCGCATCCGCTGGGGAAGAGGCTCCAGATCGGAGGGACGTTCGGGGTGGTTTACGACTCGACGACGTTGATCGCGCCGACGATTTTTCAGCAGCAGCCGGTGCTAAAAGGACTGAAGACGCTGCTGACGATGAAGACCACTGGAGTTGGCTGGAACGGTTCTATCGGAGTGATCTATACACCAACGCCAAAGGTGCACGTAGGAATAACATACAGGACACCGACAACCATCAACAGTACCGGGACGGCGGTTGGGAATCTGAGTGCGTTGCTGGCGGCGCTCGGATTGACAGGGAAATTTCAGCCGAATTTTCGCTACTCGTCGAAGTTCAACTATACGTTGCCTCAGATTGGCAGAGCGGGTATGGCCTGGAATGCAAGCACGAAAACGAAGGTCTTTGCCAGTGTGGATTTCGTAGGCTGGGGAAATGCCTTCGATCATCTAGGGCTTACTGTGTCCGAGGGAACGAATGCCGACTTGAATGGACTGGTGGGATCGAATGGGTTCCATGATGTGATTCCGTTGAACTGGAGCAATCAGGCAATCGTTCACATAGGCGTGGAGAGGGCGATGACGCCAAACCTTACCCTGCGTGGGGGCTTTGTCGCCGGGAACAATCCTGTTCCTGCCGCGACACTGACTCCACTCACAGCATCGATTACGCAGGCAAGCGTGGCTGCGGGAGTAGGCTACCATCGTAGCCGTTACAGGTTGGATGCTGGATACCAGGCTGGCTTGCCGCATACCGCATCCGTGGGGCAGAGTCTTCTGCGCGCAGGAGAATACAACAACAGCCAAACAGAGATCAGCACGCAGACGTTGGCGACGACCTTCGCTATCGTTTTTTGAGAAAACAAGGGAGTGGCGCGGCTGGGGTGTGGTGTGTTTCACTTTCAGCCATGGCTAACAAACAGACTCGCCGCAATTTTCTGCTGACGGCTCCAATTGCCGCAGCCGTCGCTTCCCCTTTAGCTGACACGATGCTGCGTGCTTCAACCGCGGGCTCCGCTATGGGGCAGGTGTCAGACGGCAGCAAGGTACAGGTCTTTACGGCTGCCGAAATGGCAGGAGAGTTGAAGAGCGTACAGGCTAACAATGGGACGAAGAATCTGCTGACCTCGCCGGGCACGCTGATGATTATCAACGAGGAGACGCGGAAGGCTGCCAAGGAGTTTGAGTGGCATGCGACGCGCGACCACGTCTTTCAGGTGCTGGACGGTGAGACGAAGTATGAGCTGGGCGGAACGCCGAAGGGCACACATGAGACGAAGCCCGGCGAGTGGCTTGCTCCGGAGTCGGAGGGAGCCAGAACCGTCATTCTGAAGAAGGGTGACTATCTGTTTGTACCGCGTATGACTCCGCACAAGAGGACGACGGAAGGAAGCGTGAGCCTGCTGCTGATCTCATCCCAGACGCCGGCATAGGGGCGGGTTAGCGCATCCGCCGGCCCGCAGGCCCCCGTCGAGAACATCCACACATCAGGAACGATTAAGCTGGATGGGATGCCCCTTTACTGCGATGTTGCTCTGCCAGTCCCATTGGACCAGACGTTTACCTATGCGGTGAACGGTGTGGCTCCTGTGGTGGGGGCGCGAGTGCTGGTGCCGTTCAGCGGACAGAGGCTGATGGGGTTGGTCATGCGGGTGCATGATGAGGCGCCCGCAGACGATTTTGAGATCAAGCCGGTACAGCAGGTGTTGGATGACGCTGCCATCCTGCCCGCCGAGTTGATGGAACTGGCGCAGTGGATCGCGCAGTATTATGTGGCTCCGCTTGGCGAAGTGCTGCGTGGGATGCTTCCGCTGGGCGCAGAGGTCAAGCGACACTTTGTCTACAGCCTTACCGACGTTGGGCGAAAGGTGCTGTTTGAAGGTGCTGCGAAGGGAGCTTCGCGGCGCTCGAAGCTGTCTCCTGAGGAGCAGAATCGCGAATATGCGGTACTGAACTATCTGGAGAGCGGCGAGGCGGCAAAGATGTCGGCGCTACGTTCGGCCACTGGAGCGAATAAAGCGCTGCTGGAGGGGATGGTCCGCAAGAAGTGGCTCCTGCGCGAGGCTGTGGCAGAGGAGCGGGATGCACGGCGCCTGGAAAAGGTGGCTGTTCTCGTGGACGATGCACGTCTGCCGAAGCTGAATACAAACCAGACGGCGATCCTGGCTGAGCTGGCTGCGGTGGGCGGGCGCATGCGTGTGCGTGATCTGAAGGAGACGCTGGGGCGTCGCGGCGTACCGGAATCGACCCTGGCAACGCTGGTGAAGCGCGAGCTGGTACGTGTGGAGGAAGTTGCCGAGGCATTCCATTTCGGTGGCGTTGGATCGCATGGGAAAAAGCATGCACATGAGCACGCGCTGAATGAGGCCCAGATGGAGGCTTTAGGAACGATTGCAGCGGCGATGGTGCAGGGAGGCTTCAAGCCACATCTGTTGTACGGCGTGACGGGGTCGGGAAAGACGGCGGTGTACTTTGCCGCGATGCGGCGGGCATTGGACGCAGGGAAGAGCGCTCTATTGCTGGTGCCGGAAATTGGGCTGACTCCGGCGATGACGGGGCAGCTTGTCGCGGCATTTGGGGATGAGGTTGCTCTGCTGCACTCGCAGCTTACCCCGGATGAGCGGGCAGAGCAGTGGCATAGGATTCGCCGGGGTGAAGCGCGGGTTGCGGTGGGAACGCGGTCGGCGGTATTCGCTCCGTTGAAGGACCTGGGGCTGATCATCGTAGACGAGGAGCACGATGGCAGTTACAAGCAGGAAGAGACACCGCGATACCACGGGCGCGATGTTGCCGTTATGCGCGCGAAGCTCAATGAAGCGGTAGTTGTATTAGGCTCTGCCACGCCGTCTCTCGAAAGCTGGGCAAATGCCGAGAAGGGCCGTTATGCGCGCGTGGAGATGCGGCAGCGGGTTGCCGATCGTCCGTTGCCCGCAGTAGAGCGGGTCGATATGCGGAACGAATTTCGCGAGACAGGGCAGGAGCAGATTTTTTCGCGGCGGCTGATAGAAGAAACCGAGGCGACGATTGCACGCGGAGAGCAGGCGATCATTCTGCTGAATCGTCGCGGCTATTCTTTTGTGGTGATGTGTCGCAGTTGCGGCGAGAAGATTGAGTGCGAGAACTGCGCCATCTCGATGACGTATCACAAACCGGTGAGCGGCAATGATGCCATCGCGCAGCCGGGCCAGCGGCTGGAGTGCCATTACTGTGGCTTCCGTCGCGGCGTTCCGAAAAAATGTCCGAAGTGCGAGAGCGAGCACCTTTATTTTCTTGGTGCAGGGTCGCAGCAAGGAGAGGAGCGGCTGCAGGAGATCTTTCCGCATGCGCGCATCGGCCGTATGGATCGCGACACGGTGCGTGGACGCAGCGATATGGAGCGCCTGCTGAGCCGACTGCATGCAGGCGAGATCAATCTGCTGGTCGGTACGCAGATGATCGCGAAGGGTCACGATATCCATGGAGTGACGCTGGTGGGAGTCGTTGGCGCAGATTTTGCTCTGGGACTGCCGGACTTTCGCGCGGCGGAGCGAGTCTTTCAGCTGCTGACACAGGTATCGGGTCGGGCAGGCCGGGGCGAGTTACCCGGCAAGGTATTGGTACAGACGTATCATCCAGATCACTACGCAGTGAAGTTCGCGGCGGACCACGATTACCCGGGGTTCGTAGCCAAGGAGATGCAGTACCGGCGATGGATGCACTATCCGCCGTATGCCGTGCTGGCTAACGTTGTGGTGCAAAGTGAACGGCTGGAAGAGGCAACAGGCTGGTCAGCGGAGCTGGGGCGATGGTTCCAGCAGACACGGCTCGACAAAGTGCGCGTGCTTGGTCCTGCCGCAGCGCCTATCTCCCGACTAAAGCGGATTTACCGCTACCACTTTGTGCTGAAGGCAGAGAAGCGGCAATCGCTGGGCAGCACCTTACGTGCGATGCTGGCTTTTGCGGAGACACGAGAGATTCCACGCCGAAACCTGGTGGTCGACGTGGATGCCGTGCACCTGATGTAACAATACCTAAGCCAAAAGCTGCTAGGTGAGCAGATGCAGCTCTTTGCCTGGCTTGAAGCGGACAGCCTTGCCGGGGGCAATGGTGACCTCGGCTCCAGTTCTGGGATTGCGTCCGATGCCTGTCTTGCGCGGTTTGACGGTGAAGACGCCAAAGCCACGCAGTTCAATGCGATCGCCTGCAACCAGGGTTTGTTTCATGCTCTCGAAGATAGCGTCTACCGCAGCCTCTGCTTTCGTTCGTGGCAGGCCGGTACGCTCAACAACCCTCTGTATTAAATCCTGCTTTATCATTTTGGGCCGCCGTCCTTGGGCTGTAGATTTGAAATGCGTTACGGGTACAACTGACCGGGATTAGTAACGTGATAGTAGAAAGTCACAGGCAGATTGTCAATGGTGGACCTCTACCGTAAGATGAAGAATCTAATGACAGTACCGGCATCTCGGAGCCGTCCGGCCCATTTTGCCACAGGCAAAGCCCCGTCGTCCGAGATAAATTGATATTTGTTAGTACAGACGTCATCAAGAAGGGAAACACAGGCGAGTGGCTATTAAAAGCGACCGTTGGATTCGCCAGCAGGCGAAAGAACATGGAATGATTGCCCCGTTCAGCGAGAAACAGGTCCGCGAGGGTGTTATCTCTTACGGACTATCGTCTTATGGGTATGATCTGAGGGTCTCGAACGAGTTCAAGATCTTTACGAACGTTAACAGCGCCATTATTGATCCAAAGAAGTTTGATGAGCGCTCCTTTGTTTCGGTTGAGGCCGATAGCGTCATCGTTCCTCCAAACTCTTTCGCGCTGGCCCGGTCGATCGAATACTTCAAGATACCCCGCGATGTGCTGACGATCTGCGTTGGCAAGTCGACATATGCTCGTTGCGGCATTATCGTAAATGTCACACCTTTCGAGCCGGAATGGGAAGGGTATGTCACGCTGGAGATATCCAACACGACACCGCTTCCGGCGAGAGTGTACGCGAACGAGGGTCTCTGTCAGATACTGTTCTTCCAGTCCGATGAGGTCTGCGAAGTGAGTTACGCAGATCGCAAGGGCAAATACCAGAAGCAGCAGGGGATCGTTCTCCCGAAGCTGTAAAAGTGTTTTCCTGATAGTGTGGATCGGAAGTATCAATAAGAGAGTGCCGTTTTCGGTGTGAGAGCGGCATATCTCAGGGCCCCTTACTTTATAAGGAAAAACGAAGTAATGGCTGAATGGCCGCCGCTTTCCCTGAGTTCATCTGGGGAAGAGCAGCAGCTTTCCCCAGGTTTCGCAGTTATGACTGAGATTGCGCCGAAGGAACAACAGCGTATTGGCCTGATTGCAACTGACGCTCTGCGTGTGCTGGGCCTTGAGACGATCTTTGCCGAGAGTGGTATCGAGGTGCTGCCGCTCTCTGTGCCGGGCGCCCTGGACGCGTCCGGCGTATCGGTCATCATGATCGATGCGGCTTGCACTGACCATCTGTTCGAACTGCTGGAGACGTTTCGCCGGACGCGACCGCATCTGCGATTGATCGTGATCGGACTTGAAGAATCGCATGAATATGTGCAGCGTGTGATCGGCGCAGGAGCCAAAGGATACCTATCGCATACGGCTCGTGAGAACGAGATACGGATGGCTGTAGAGATCGTCAGTGATGGTTCGGTGTGGGCTCCTCGCAAGGTTCTGGCGCGCCTGCTGGAGGCCCCGCGCGGGGATGTTTCAGTGGCGCCGGCGGAGCCGAAATTTACCGAACGCGAGAGTCAGGTTCTGAGGCTTCTGGTAGCCGGTCAGCCGAATCGTGAGATTGCAGAAGCACTTGGGATCGATGCCGCGACGGTCAAGGCCCATGTCGGCAGACTGATGCGCAAGGTTGGGGTGGAAAACCGTATCGCATTGACAATGCAGGCGGTTAGCCGGAACCTGGTGACAAGATAGCCATACTCGGCTAGTCGGGTAATCGGTTTCATCTGGTCTGTATCCGAAGGTCTACAGACCTCCGTACCGTTGTGGACTTTGGCGCGCTGAGGCACCCTTTCATTAGCAACACAGACCTGGGAGAGGGGTTGTAGAGAGCGCGCCTGGTGATCCAGGCACTTCTCTACAACCCCCATTTTTTTGATCTCCTGGGGTATCGAGGGTGATGCGTACAACACGCCGGCCTATCTCAGCCATCACATTATCCTGTTGGAAACAGAAGATTTGATTTTCTGGCTTTCGTAACGCTGTTTTTAAAAGATAAGGAAGACAAAGAATGATGATGAAGCGATGGTCTGTGATGATGTGTGCGCTGGCTTTGACAGCTGGCTCAACAGTGGCATTTGGAGCCAGTGACAAGGCAAAACTGGTAGAGCGGCTACAGGATGCCCAGGCCGTGGTTACGCAAATTATGGCAGCGCCCGATAAAGGGATCCCTTCATCGATCCTGTCCGGCGCGCAGTGCGTGACCGTCATTCCCAGCTATAAGAAGGCCGCCTTCGTCCTCGGAGCGCAGTATGGCCAGGGTGTGGTGACGTGCCGCACGCCGCGTGGCTGGAGCGCTCCAGTGTTCGTGCAGCTTGCCGGCGGCAGCTTCGGCTTTCAGATTGGCGTTCAGGGAACAGACCTGATCATCATCGCGATGAACGACCGCGGCCTGCAAGACATGCTGAAGAATAAGTTCAAGATCGGCGCGGATGCCGCTGCTGCTGCCGGCCCTGTGGGGCGTAATGCGCAGGCAGGTACAGACTGGAAGATGAATGCCGAGCTCCTGACTTATTCGCGCAGCAAAGGTTTGTTTGCTGGCATCGATCTTGACGGTTCGGTGCTCTCGCAGAATCAGGACGATACCCGCGTGATGTATGGCGATGCCGTGCCGTACGAGACGATTCTGAAGGGTAACCAGGCGACTCCCGATGAGGCGCGGCCGTTTGTCCGTACAGTGGCGAAGTACTTCATCGAAGCGAAGGCAGAGAATAAGTAAGCAACTGCAAAGTTGTCCAAGCTGGAAAGGGCAGCCGGAACTTCCGGGCTGCCCTTTCTGCACGCTGCCGACGGACTATTTAGACCGGATGCATAAGGCCATTTAGACTGAAGCCTTGAGCGAAGCGACTGAGAAAGAACAGGCTCTTCTGGCGCCCAGTGTGCGAGAGCGGCTCGAGTTTGCAGTGGTATGGACGATGGTCCGTCTGCTGGGAGCTTTGCCTCGTGGTCTGGCCCGGCTACTTGGCGCTGGGGTTGGCTGGTTGGCCTTTGCCGGGTTGAAGCGGCTCCGAAAAGTAGGGATGCGGAATCTTGAGCTTGCCTATCCGGGGCAAGCTGCGGGGTTGCGCGAAAAAACACTCAGGACGGTGTATCGCAATCTGGGATGGCTGCTCGCGGAGTTCTGTCTGATGCCACAATACTCGGCGAAGCGAGCAAGCGAGTTTATCCGATACGACGGACTTGAAAATTATCTGCGTGCCCGCGATAAGGGCAGAGGTGTTCTTGTGCTGACCGGGCATCTGGGGGCATGGGAGTTGTCGAGCTTCTATCACTCGTTGATGGGTTATCCAATGGGGATGGTGATCCGGCGGCTGGACAATCCACTGGTGGACCGTTTTGTAAATAGGATTCGCTGCCTTCATGGCAATCGCGTCATCCACAAGGATGATTTTGCACGTGGTCTGATTGCTTCGATGCGTGCAGGCGAGACGGTGGGGATCCTGATGGACACCAACATGACTCCGCCTCAAGGAGTCTTTGTGCCCTTCTTTGGCGTGGAGGCGTGCACAGCATCCGGTATGGCGCGTGTGGCGGCCAGAACGGGAGCTGCCGTAGTGCCCGGGTTTTTGTTGTGGGAAGAAGCAGAGCAAAAATATGTATTACGCTTCGGGGAAGAAGTGCCCGTGACCGCGACCGATGATGCCGAGCAGGATGCAGTGACAAACACAGCAGCGTTCACAGCTGTGATCGAGGCGTACATACGACAGTATCCTGACCAGTGGCTGTGGATGCATCGGCGCTGGAAGACACGGCCGCCCGGCGAGAAGGGAATCTATTGATGGCAATGGCTCGTGACATTGCGATCTGGGTAGGAAGCGAGACTGCGCTTGAAGCAGAATTGAAGCGCGTCTCCGGGCTGGATAACGCAGGCGAGGACGCGGTGGTATTTGCCGTTGATGCCGCAGCGCTGGAAGCTGCTTTGAAGTCGAAGGCTGGAATGATTCTGGCTGGGATAAAGCTGAAGTCCGCAGACATCACTGATACACGTGTTGTATGGGTGCGGGATGCTCGCTACGCATTTGCTATTACAGCGCAGAAGCTCGCGGGAAGATCGCATGAGGCAGGGGTGCACCTCACAGCGGTCCTAGGTAGGGATGTCGAGATCGGAGAGGGAACGTTAATCGGCCCCGGTGTTGTTGTCGGCGATGGCGTGAAGCTCGGTGTCAACTGCAGAATCGAGGCTCGTGTAACGATCTATCCCGGCGTGGTGATCGGAGATGAGGTTGTCGTGCAGGCAGGAGCCGTACTTGGCTCGGCCGGCTTCGGCTTCGCGCGCAGTCCAGAGTCCGGAGAATACGTTCTGTTTCCTCAGCAGGGCAGGCTGGTGATCGAGGATCGCGTGGAGATCGGTGCGAATACCACGATTGACCGTGGCGCGCTGGAGGAGACGCGCATCGGTCGCGGAACGAAGATCGACAACCTGGTCCATATTGGGCACAACTGCATCATCGGCAGGAATGTCGTGATTGCTGCGCAGACAGGGATTTCGGGGTCGAGCGTGGTGGAAGATGGAGCGATCCTCGGCGGTCAGGTTGGGATTGGCGAGCACGCAACGGTTGGCGAAGGAGTGATCCTGGGCGGCGGTGCGGGTGTGCTGAGCGGCAAAAAGATGCGCGGCAAGGGTGAGGTTTTCTGGGGTCGTCCGGCGCGCCCTCTGAAGGAGTATCTGCGCGACCTGGCTCGGCTGAAACAACGGTAGGTCAAGAGATGGCAATCGTCGTGGTTGGCGGGCAGACGAAGAATGTCGGCAAGACCGGCGTCGTCGAAGGTCTGATTCGCGCTTTTTCCGACATGCAGTGGACAGCTATCAAGATCGAGCCGGGAGCCAGCGGCAAGGCCGACGTTGAGATTGTCGAAGAGAGAGCGCGCGCTTCTGGCACTGATACGTCGCGCTATCTGGCAGCTGGCGCCGTTCGGGCTCTGTGGGTGAAGACTCCGACATCAGATATTGCTCCGGCGATGCCGCGTATTCGCGAGGTTCTGGAACAGGCGAAAAACGTCGTGATCGAATCGAACCGTATTCGGCGCTTTCTTACGCCAGACGTTTACTTAAGCGTGCTTAATCCTGGCGTGCAGGACTTCAAAAAATCGGCGATGGAATACCTGAATCGAGCGGATGCGTTGCTTGTCCCTGAGGAGAAGCTGGAGGAATGGAGGCAATATGCAACCACTTTGCATCTGCCCAAAAGTATGCCAGTGCTGCCGATCTGGCCTCCTGTGTATATGACCGAGGAGGTCGTTAAATTTCTCTACAAGCAACTTTGCAGTGATAAAACCTAAACAGATATGCAGTAGGCTTTCAAACACAATACAAAAAATTGTGTGGCATTTGCTGATGCGAGGGGATTACACTCCGTCGCGTTGGTTGATCGGGCAGGGCGGCCTGACACCATGGATACGACGACACTGGTACTTGCCAATTGCTTGCTTTTCGCGCTGTACGCCGGGGTAATGCTGATCCACGCCAAGTTGGTTGAAGGGGCGCGAGGATCGTTATGGTTTGCCGGTTCCAGCCTGGTTCGTGGTGCTTCGATGCTGCTGGTGGGGGTCCCATGGTTCCAAGCCTTGCCTGCTCGTTACACAGGTGCTTTCAGTGCGATTCTTGCGGTTATTGGTGCGCTCATGCTGCACCAGGCCTTTGCTGAGCTATTGGAGCGTGGGCATATGATGCGCTGGGTGCAGCTGGCCCTGGTCGCGATGATGGTGATTGGCGCGGTTACTCTGGTGATGGCTCCTGGACGCGGATTTCTTTTACCGTCTCTGCTGTGCGGCACCCTGAGCATTCAATTTTTTGTCATTGCGTCTGTTGTCGTGCATTTTTCGGGAGAAGAGGTTGGGCCGGTCGGCTGGCTTACAGCGTCAGCTTTAGCAGGCTATTCGGCTATTCTTATGGTTCGTGCGGTTGTCGCGACTCCGTGGGGACTGCACCGGTTCGGCTATCCAGTCAACATCATCCCTGTGTGGCTGATGATCTGTCTGGTGACCAGTGCGGTGACTACGTTCGGCTTCAAGATGCTATCGACGGCACAACTTCGCGTTGAGCTGTTATGGCGCGCACAGGTCGATGAATTGACTGGCCTGTTGAACCGGTGGGCACTCAAGAGGCTGACGATGCGCGAGATCGCGCGGTGCAGGCGGGAAAAATGTTCGCTCGCCGTTGTGATGATGGACCTGGATGGGTTGAAGCAGGTGAACGACACCACCGGACACGCTTGTGGTGACGTCGTGTTACAGGCAGTAGCAAGCGTACTGCAGGAAGCAGTGCGCGATCAGGACTTAGTGGCGCGCATAGGAGGCGATGAATTCTGTGTGCTGCTGCCCAAGGCCTCCCTGGACGATGCGTTGATGGTAGCCGAACGCATGCGTTTAGAAGTAGAAGAGCTGACCGTTCAATTCAGAGGTGAAACGGTGCGGACCAGGGCTAGTCTGGGAATCGCTACTTCAGACATCAGTGGCCTCACATGGCAGGCGTTGATGGATGCCAGTGACTCAGCGCTCTATTCCGCGAAACGTGCAGGCAGAAATAGAATTGTCGTGGCTCGTACCGAAGGCAGCTATGTTCTTGTTCCAGAGGGGAAGACTGCGACCGTATTGGCGGAACGAGAAAACGCGGCCAACTGATATCAATCTCAGATGGACTGTACAGGAAGCAGCATCAGATCGTCGACGAGGCCGACCTCCTTCTGCACGAAGGGCTCGGCATAGCGGACTCCCGCAAGCAGTCCATAATGACGCGCCGTCGAGAAGGTACGCTCGCGAATCTCATCCTCCGGAACGAAGAGTCCGCCGCCGGTAGATTGATTGGCGTACTGCGAGCGATAGGCTAGTAGCGATCGCAGGCGTTGCTCAATGTATGGCGTGATGTCCACGACAAAGCTGGGCCGCACATCGGCGTAGAGCGAAGCGTAGAGAATCTTGTACGGGCGATGCGGGGCATCGGTGCTGCCGGGTATCTCCACCTTGCTGAGTCCGCTGACAAAGCAGGCTTCATAGCCAAGCGTGGCTGAGGTGTAGTGGTCAGGATGCCGTCCTTGCCAGTAGGGAAGAATGACGACCCGTGGGCGAAGACGCCGGATGACTGCAGCGATCTTGAGCCGGTTGACGAAAGTATTCTCGACGTTACCATCGGGCAGGTCGAGCGCCTCACGATGCGCGACGTTCAGGATGCGTGCGGCAGCCTCGGCCTCGGCTTGTCGCTCCTCCGCCGTGCCGCGTGTGCCGCTTTCTCCCTGCGTCAGATCGAGGATGCCCGTAGACCAGCCACGGGCATGCATCGCAAGCAGGGTACCGCCGCATGTCTGCTCAACGTCGTCACGATGCGCGGCGATGGCGAGAATGTCCATGGGAGGATAGCTAGTTTGCGTCGTTCGTTACTGCGTCCATAAAGGCCACGTCGAGTGCAGTGCCCTGGACCGTAATGAGAGAGTTGTTGATTTCAGATCCGTCCGCTGTATTGAAGGCGTGAATCTGGCCTCCGTATGCGGTGTACATCTTGTGCTGGTTCTGCACCCAGCAAAGTCCCGTTAGATCGCCATAGTAGTACTGATTCTCGTTCGCATTGGGATAAGGGACCTGCGAGCTTGAGTTTGTTGGATCAACCGCCGGTACGATCATTGGCGTGTTTGTACCCAAATCGAAGCGCGTGAGGCAGTTGTAGTTCTGCTTCAGTTTGGCGCGCTCGCCGGTGGCACAGCCTTGTGAGCCGATCCAGAGGGTATTGTCATCGCCGAAGAGCAGCTTTGTGTGATAGCCGTCTGAGATGGGGTACTTGCCCGTAATCTTGTTGCTGGTCAGGTCCATCGTCGACAGAAATCCTGTAAAGAGGCCGTCGGGCTGCAACTGTTGTCCAGCTATATAAAGCGTTGTGCCATTTGCAAGCACCGTTGTCACTCCGCCCGGCACCGCAACGCTGCCTGTAACCGGGGTGGGGTAGGGAGTGGAGGTAGGGAAGTTATCGACACGCAGTGCACCCTGCTGCATCAGCGTCAGGCTGGATGCTTTGCCTCCGCATTCCTGTCCGCAGTTCAGAACGTATGCGGTAGTGCCATCGAGCGAGAAGTAGGCTCCTACCGGCCGATCGAAGCTGGGAGACGTCGCGCTATCGGGTACTGGAGCGACACAATACACAGGGACCGCCTGGGGTTGGCAATCCACAGCGCCAGGAATGGGGGCCTGATTCGAATTGAGCTTGATCAGCCTGTACAAAGTGTTGGAGTTACGCACCATTGCCAGAACCACCGTGTCGCCCTGGTTGACGGCAACACGATAAACATTCGGGAGGTTGAGAGCGAAGGTGCGACCCGTCGTGTTGTCGACGACAATCAGTACGCCAAGAGCTGAGGAGGCCGCATAGTAGTGATTGAAGTTCAATGGAACAGCAACCGAGTCTGCGTTAGACGGGAATGCAGTTGCTGCGCCGCTGGTGGCTTCCTTGCCGTAGTCAATCTTCATCAGTCCGCCATCCGTGCGCGAATAGACAAACCCGAGAACCTGCTCAGGGAAGTTGAAGATCGGCGTTGGATAGGCTGAAGAGTAGCCAGAGATTGAGAATGTCGTATTCGCATTGAAGATGCTGCTGCGGATGTCCCGCTTTGCGTCGAGGATCTCAAGAGAGCCCTGGCTCCCATTGATCGTCAGGCCAACCAGAACTCGTGTATCGAGCTTGCTGGGAGGAACAGGACGGTTCGCAAAGGTGTACTGCGGAAACTTGTAGTAGCGCGTGCCGCATGAAGCCAGGCCGAGGGCGACAACAGCAAGAAGCAGGCCGCAGAACAACTGGGCGCAGAACGACTGAGAGAGGAAACTACGATTCTTCAACGGTGACAAACTCCGAACTGCGCAGCAGGCGTGGGTTTAGGGCCACAACTCTATCGCCCAAGTATAACAAAGTGAAGCCCTGGAGATGGCCTTCAGGCGACGATCGAACGCCCGTTTGGAAGGGTGCCTTCAGGTAGCTTAAGATAATTAACGTACCGCTGAAGAAATAGTTAGGTAGGACACTGAAAAGAGGACGATGGGCGCGAGATTCGAGAGCTCTGGCAAGAATGCGGCAGGCGTAAGGCGACTATTCGCAGGGATTCCGGTGTTATGCGATGGCGCCATGGGTACCATGCTTTACGCCCGTGGAGTCTTTATCAACCGCTGCTACGACGAGCTGAACCTCACCCAGCCGGAGATGGTGCGCACCATCCACCAGGAGTATCTGCAGGCCGGTGCCGAGGTGATCGAGACCAATACCTTTGGCGCGAACGCCTATCGTCTCGAACATTTTGGTTTGCGCGATAAGGTGCATGAAATCAATATCGCCGGCGCAAAACTAGCTCGCGAGTCTGTCAATCAGATTCGGGAGAAGCAAGCTACGGAAGCCTTCGTCGCTGGGGCCATAGGCCCACTCGGAGTGCGGCTGGAGCCGCTGGGCAAAGTCGGCCTCGACGAAGCTCGCGAGGCATTTGCCGAACAGATCCGCGCGCTGGTTTATGGCGGCCCGGGAGTCGGTGTCGATCTGCTCAGCATCGAGACCATGACCTCGTTGGTCGAAGCAGAGCAGGCTGTCGCCGCCGCTCGTGAGGTTGCGCCCGAGGTGCCCGTGATTGTAATGATGACGGTCGACGAGGAGGGCAACTGTCTCGACGGTACCTCGCCTGAAGCAGCAGCCGAACGACTGACAGCCACAGGTGCGGACGCTATAGGCTGCAACTGCAGTTCGGGGCCCGTTACTGTTCTCAGCGTGATCGAGCGGATGCGTCCGCGGACGACCCTTCCTCTGGCTGCAATGCCGAATGCCGGTATTCCACGGGCGGTAGAGGGCCGAACGATCTATCTGACGTCACCCGAGTACATGGCCAGTTTTACCCGCAAGCTGGTGAAGGCTGGTGCGTCACTGGTGGGCGGCTGTTGCGGAACGACTCCCAGCTATACGCGCGCGATGAAGAGCGCACTACGCGCAATGGATGCGATGGACAGTGGGGCGCAGGTGATGGAACGCAGGAGCGAATCGCCTGCTGTGAGCAAGATTGCTCCGCCGCCACTGGCGGAGCGCTCGAAGCTGGGTGCGATGATCGCGGCAGGGGAGTTCGTCTCGATGGTGGAGATCGTTCCGCCGAAGGGAATCGACTGCTCGAAGGAGATCGAAGGCGCGGCACTTCTGCATAAACTAGGTGTCGATGTCATCAACGTGCCCGACTCACCACGCGCGAGTGCACGGATGAGCGCACAGAGTCTCTGCGTACAGATTCAGCAGCACGTCGGCATCGAGACGGTTCTGCACTACACGTGCCGCGATAGAAACGTTCTAAGCATTCAGAGCGATCTGCTCGGAGCATCCTCCATCGGACTGAAGAACATCCTGTGCCTGACGGGCGATCCACCGAAGCTGGGCAACTACCCCGATGCAACGGCGGTCTTTGATGTGGATGCGATCGGGCTGGTGAACATCGTCCACAACCTTAACTGCGGGCTTGATATCGGTAAGAATTCGATTGGTGCTTCGACTGGATTCACGATCTCGGTGGCCGCCAATCCCGGTGTCCCCGATATCGATCAGGAGGTGCGCCGCTTCGCCTACAAGGTCGAGGCAGGCGCAGAGTTTGCCATTACGCAGCCGGTCTTCGATCTGCGCGTGCTCGAGGAGTTTTTGCGCAAAATAGAAGGCTTCCGCATCCCTATTATTGCGGGCATCTGGCCGTTGACCAGCTTGCGCAATGCTGAGTTTATGAAGAACGACCTGCGCGTCAGCATGCCGGACGAGATCATGGCACGGATGGCGGCAACGACATCACCCGAAGCCGCACGTGCTGAGGGTGTGAAGATTGCGCAGGAGATGCTGGCCGAGGCGCGACCGATGGTGCAGGGCGTCCAGGTGAGTGCTCCCTTTGGAAAGTACACAGCGGCGGCGCAGGTGTTGGGGCTTGCGGAAAGCGTGGGTGTCTAAATGGCGAACTTTGAGCAGCGGTTGGCCGATCTTGAAGCCGTGGTGGAGCGGCTGGAAGAGGGTGGTCTGCCACTCGATGAGGCTGTGCGTTTGTTCGAAGAGGGCATGAAGCTCTCGGAGTCGTGCAAAAAAGAGCTTAGTGATGCCGAAGGTAGAGTCCAGGTTCTCATCGAACGTGCCGGGGGAAAGATGAAGACTCAGGAGCTCGTTGTTGAGACGGACGATGATGAGGCTGAAGAAGATGAGGAGTAGTACGAGCTACTTCGAATTTTCTGAATCCGTTAACCAATAGCTGCTCCTTGCCGACACGGTAAGTTCCGGATAGTGAATCAGGCTGACGCGAATCGGATGGAAACCGAGATCTGCCGGCGACGGCGTGAAAGTGAGCATATAGCGGTATCGAATGTGATTGCCTATGCTGGCAACAACATCGGCCAACTGCTGCCGGTTTTCAAAACGGATCGCTTCGCCGCCTGAGAGCGTGGCTGCTTCAGCTGCGACATCTTTTCGTATTGCATCCTTCATCAATTGAAGCGGCTCAGTGAGTTCAAAGTACGCGACGTACGATCCGTTACCGACAGTTACTGGCGGATGTGGATGTCCCCCCTCCTTTATGGCGCCTTTAAGTCTTGTGATCTGTGGCGTAAAGGTTATGGAGTAGATCGCGGTATTCGTCTCACCGGTAATCCGCGCGATCTCTTTTGCCGTTGTCTTGCTTCCAGAGTCCTGTGGCTGCGAGATGAGCAGGATTACCCTGCGATGATTTGCAGGTTGTTTTGCGAGCAAATCCAACCCGAACTTGAGAGCGTCCATGATCGCCGCTCCACTGTCGCCGGGGTCAGGATGATCGATCGCGTCAGTCCATTGCGCGATATCGGAGGTGAACGGCGATGCTGCTTCGGGCTTGCTGTCGAAGTTGACGATGGCGACCTGGTTGGGAGTTCCGCCGAGTATGGATGCGAGCATGGTTTCCAGGCCGCGGTATTTATCGAACTCCCGCACTGCTGCGCTGCCGGTCTGCATCAGCACAACCAGTGAGAGAGGCTGTTTGTTGGCTTCGTCGAGCGAGACTTTTTGGGGAACGCCTTTATCCGTCAGAAGAAAATCGTCCGCGTGGAGCGAATAGACAACTTCTTTCGTTGCGCTTTGAACCAGTACAGGAACGACGACCAATCTGGTTCCAGTATGGAGTGTACTGCCGGTATTCGAAGTGTTCTGTGCGCAGAGTGTTCCGGAAATCACAGACAGCAAGACGACCGTGAGAAGCCAGCGCACGCAGAAATTCTAGCTGAAAAAGTGTCTATCGGTCGCGAGAGGTGACGAAGCCGGGAACCCAGAGGAGGGCTCGTTTTGCCTCGGAGGGAGGCAGGTCTGCGACGGACTGGCGGGCGGCTTCTGCGTAGGCGCATGCTGTGTCCATGGCGTATTCGATGGAACCGTGGCGCTTGAGGATCTCAATGATATGCGCGTGCGTGACGTGGGCGAAGCTGCGATCGCTGAGGACGGTGCGGATGGCTTCGCGGTCGGCTCCGGTGCCACGCTCGAGAGCGTGGATGACGGCGAGCGTGGCCTTGCCTTCACGCAGGTCGCTGGCGACGGGCTTGCCAAGGACCTCTTCGGTGGCGGTGAGGTCGAGCACGTCGTCGACGATCTGGAAGGCGAGGCCGAGGTTGCGGCCGTATTCGCCGAGTCCGGCTTCGATCTCGTCCGGAGGGCCGAAGCTGTGCGGCGTGATCGCTGCACCGAGCTGCATCGATACCTTGAAGAGGCAGGCAGTCTTGCGATAGATCAGGTCGAAGTATTCTTCTTCGTTGATCAGGCGGCCGAGCTTTTCGATCTGCAGCAGTTCGCCTTCGACCATCTGCTGGGTAAGCGAGATGAGAAGGTCGAGAACGTGAAAGTTGCGTTCCTCCAGTGCGGCGGAGAAGGCCTGCATGTAGAGCCAGTCGCCGGCGAGGACGCACTTTGAATTTCCCCAAGTTGTGTTCGACGATGGGCGGCCGCGGCGCGTGTCGGCCTCGTCGATGATGTCGTCGTGGACGAGAGTCGCTGTGTGCAGCATCTCGACGACGGCGCCCATGCGGATGCGGCTGTGGTTATCGTTGCCGAGAGCTTTGGCTGCCAGCAGCAGAAGCAGCGGGCGAATGCGCTTTCCGCCACCGGCGATAAGATACCGGGCGATGTCGGTGATCACAGCGACGCCTGAGGCGGATTCCTTCGTGAACTCCTGCTCGATAGCAGCGAGGTCGTCACGGAGGAGGTCGAAGACCTCGGAGGCGGTCGCAATGGAGATAGCGCTCACTCTAGTTTCAGACTAACAGGATGTTTACCCTAACATGGCTCCGGCTCGAAAATCGCACGAATTTTCCCCTTACAGATCGGGCTCTCGTTGGTCGCCCAAAACTTTCTCGCCGACCAACGGGATACCCAAAGGCGAAGCCGGTATACGCGTCGCGAAGTGACTTAGTTGGAGCGGTAGTTGGTGAACTGGAGCTCTACACCGAAGTCGCCTGCGCGAAGTTTACCCATGATCTGCTGCAGGATGTCGCGATCCTTGGAGACGACGCGGACGGTGTCGCCCTGAATGGAGGCCTGGGCCTTGAGCTTGGAGTCCTTAATCATAGCGACAATCTTTTTGGCGGCGTCGGAGTTGACGCCTTGCTTCAGCTTGATCTTCTGACGGACGGAGGAGTTGGCGGCGGGCTCGATCTTTTCGTACTCGATGTTCTTGAGCGAGACGCCGCGCTTGACCAGTTTCTGCGAGAGGATCTCGATCACGGCCTTGAGCTTGTACTCGTCCTGCGAGGCGAGCTGGATGGTGTCCTGGCCCTGAAGCTCGATGGAGGACTTGGAGTCCTTGAGATCGAAGCGGGCGTGAACCTCTTTGCTGGCCTGATCGATTGCGTTTTTGACCTCTTGAATCTCTACTTTGCTGACGACGTCGAAGCTATTGTCGGATGCCATGTTTGTACTTCCTTCACGAAATTATCGGTTTCTATTATGTCAGGCTTCGACGGACCTGGTTGAGGGGAAGAGGCGATGGAAGTTTTCTGTGGTTCTGGCAGCCAGTTCGTCAGAGGAGATGCCTCGCAGTTGGGCGACGGCTGCTGCGGTGTGGGCGACGTAGGCGGGCTCGTTGCGCTGGCCGCGGAAGGGAATGGGTGCGAGGAAGGGCGCGTCGGTTTCGACGAGGATGCGGTCGATAGGGGCGAAGGCGGCTGCGTCGCGGATTTGCTGGGCTTTTGGATAGGTCAGGTTTCCGGCGAAGGAGAGGTAGAAGCCGAGGTCGAGCGAACGGCGGGCGTCTTCGACGTTGCCGGAGAAGCAGTGCATGATGCCGGGGAGTCCGGAGGGCTTGAAGTGCTCTTCGATGAGGGCGATGGTATCGGCCCAGGCGTCGGCGGGGCCGTATTTCTCTTTTGCTTTGGGGGTGGCCAGCTCGGAGGTGCGGCAGTGGATGAGGATCGGCTTGTTGAGGCTGGCGGCGATCTTCATCTGGGCGATGAAGGCTTTTTTCTGGGTCTCGATGTCGGGGTTTTCGAGGTGGTAGTAGTCGAGGCCGATTTCGCCAATGGCGATGCAGCGGGGCTGCGAGGCGAGGCGGGTGAGCTCGGCGAGGGACTCGTGTGTGGCATTGTGGGCTTGCTCGGGGTGGATGCCAGCGGAGGCGAAGATGCGCGGCTGGCGGTCGCCGGTGACGGTATTGGCGAGGTCGAGCGCTAGATGCATCTCGGCAGGATTCTGGCCGATGCCGATAGCGAGGATGGTCTTGACGCCAGCGTCGTAGGCGCGGGCGAGGACTTCATCGCGCTCGGCGGGATGTGAGGTGTAGAAATCGAGGTGTGCGTGTGAGTCGATGAGCATCTGTAGTGCTTGGCCCCTCCCCCATATATTTGGTGCAAAATATTCTAAAGATAAGAGTTAGCTTTGGACCTCCATCTTTAGTTCGTTCAAATCCCTGATTTTTCCGGAACAGTCCTAGCAAAGTATTCATAGAAAATGACTTGTGTTCTTTGCGGGAGGTTGGCTCCAGTTCAGGGCGACTACTTCCAGTTTAGCGAATGGAGAGGAATTAATCGGCAATGTGGATGTGTTTTGGTTTGTTGAAGTTGTGGCAGATGGGGGCTTGACAGGTTTTCGAGGTAGCTGGCTGTGGAAAGTGTGACCGTGGTAGGACCGGTGCGGTAGGATGGCGAGCATGAAAAATCTTAGCCGTCGTGATCTTTGTGTAGCCCTTTCGGCCCTCGCGGCTGTGGGGAGTGTGTCGTCGGAGGCGCAGGCTCCGGGAGGGCCAGGGGAGAAGGTGCTTTCGAGGTCGATGACCTGGCCGTTCGATTCGTTGCCGGTAAAGCGTAACGCCAATGGCGGAGCCGGCCGGGCCGTGGTGCAGGGGGTTCTGGCGACGGGGGAGGCGGTCGAGATTCACGAGACGACGCTGCCTCCAGGGCAGATGCCGCATCCGGCGCACAAGCATCGTCACTCGGAGTTCATGTTTATCCGCGAGGGGGAGCTGGAGTTCGACAACGATGGGACGAAGGAGAGAGTGGGCCCGGGCGGTGTGATCTTTGCGGCTTCGAATGTGATGCACGGGCTGAAGAATGTGGGGTCGACGCCGGCGAATTATTTTGTGATCGCGATTGGACGAGAGTCGGGTGTGACTCCGGTTTCGAAGTAAGCAGATTTGCGAGAAAGAGGCTCGACCTGGCGCATCGATGAGGTGCCGGGTCGAGCCTTTGTTTTATTCGTGAACGCGGATGACGATCTTGCCGAAGGCTCCCTGTTCGAGGCGTTCGTAGGCTTTGGGTGCGTCGGCGAAGGAGTAGACGGAGTCGATGACGGGGCGCAGCTCGAGCTCGTCGAACTTTTTGAGCATGCGTTCGAGAGCGCGGAGCGGGCCGACGGAGATGCCGCGGATGAGTGCCTGTTGCTTGATGACGGAGAAGAGCGGAATGGTGGCGTCGAAGCCTTCGATGATGCCGATGATGGAGATCTGTCCTTCAGGCTTGATGGCTTTGATGGAGCGGGCGAGGTTGGGTCCGCCGACGACTTCGAGGATGTGATCGACGCCTTCCTTGTTGGTGAGGGCGAGGGCTTCATCTTCCCATTCGGGATGAGTCTTGTAGTTGATGGTGTGATGCGCGCCGAGAGCTTTGGCGCGGGCCAGTTTGTCGTCACTGGATGAGGTGACGATGACGTTGGCTCCAAGTGCGGATGCGATCTGGAGGCCGAAGAGAGAGACGCCTCCGGTGCCCTGGATGAGGACGGTTTGTCCTGCAGTGAGGCCGCCCTTTTCGACGAGAGCGTACCAGGCGGTGAGACCGGCGCAGGGAAGGGCCGCGGCCTCGTCGTTGGTGAGGTAAGAGGGTGCGAGGGCGAGCGCGTTCTCGGTGAGGACGAGGTATTCGGCGAGTGCTCCAGGGATGACGTTGCCGAGGGTGTAGAGGCTCTCCTTCGATGTGGGAGCGCCGTCGATCCAGCGCGTGCAGTAGCTGGTGACGACGCGGTCGCCGACTTGGAAGCGGGTGGTATTGGGGCCGAGGGCGACGACTTCACCGACGGCGTCGGCTACCTGCGTGATGGGGAACTGGAGGTGCGGATTGTAGGTGCCGTCGGAGAGAAGCTTGTCGCGGTAGTTGAGCGAGACGGACGCGATGCGAACGAGGGCCTCGCCGGGACCGGGTGTGGGCTGGGAGATGTCGTTCAGTTTGAGATTTTCTCGACCGAAGGAGGTCAGCTGCCATGCTTTCATTGCGAAGGTTCTCCTTTACACATAGTTCGAATAAAATCGAACTGTGGTACAGTCGAACTATGAACGAAGCGAGGCGCTTTGTCAAATGCAAGGGGACGTGAGATGCCGATATTTTTGCCGAAGGAGCCACTGAAGAAAGAGCTGCTGCTAACCGCTGTGCTTTACGCGCTGAGCGATGAGATCCGTTTAGGAATCGTGCGTCAGCTTGCGGCGAAGGGGGAGCAGCCGTGCGGTGTGTTTGAGGTGGACAGACCGAAGTCTTCGCTGTCGCATCACTTTCGTGTGCTGAGAGAGTCAGGGGTGGTGTCGACGCGCAAGGATGGAAAGCTGCTGATGAACACGTTACGACGTGAGGACCTGGATGCGCGGTTTCCGGGGTTGTTGAAGGCCGTGTTGAAATGAGGAAGGCCGGTCGAGGAGACCGGCCTTTTACTTTTGCGAATGGGTGTACGAACTAGATAGAGGCGACCGAGGGAGAACGCCGGCGAAGCGATTCGCGGACCGTGACTTATTTCAGGCGTGAGCCGAGGGCAATCTCGTCGCTTTCGGCGAAGGTGGCGAGGATGGGTTTGCCGTCTTCACCGTGCGAGGCGGCGAGGAGCATGCCGTGCGACTCGAGGCCGCGCATCTTGCGGGGGGCGAGGTTGGCGACGATGATGATGCGGCGTCCGATGAGTTCTTCGGGTGTGTACCACTGCGCGATGCCGGAGAGGATCTGGCGCTTTTCGTAGCCGAGATCGACCTCGAGGCGGAGGAGCTTGTCGGCCTTGGGGATGCGCTCGGCGACGAGGACACGGGCGACGCGGAGATCGATCTTGACGAAGTCGTCGATGGCGATCTGTGGTGTGTCCGATGTGGAGGAGGTGGCGGCTGCGGCGAAGAGGCCGGAGGCGGGAGCCTCGGCATGCGAAGCGGGGGGCTTGGGCAGCTCTGCGACTGGTGCGGAGGAAGCACCGACCTGCGCTCCGGGATTTTCTGCGGGCAGCTCGCTGGTGCGTGGGGCGGCTCCTGGATGTGCGGAGTCGGCAGGCGCAGGGGTGACGTGGCCGATCTTTTCGTCGACGAGCTTCGATGGTATGGGAGTGGTGGGGTTTTCTGCGTCGGTCATTTGCTGAATGAGTTCCTTGGGTGCACGGGGGAAGATGGGGCCGAGAGCGCCGAGTTTTGTGCCGGGCTTGAGGCCTCCCCATTGGAGATTGGTGAGTTCGCCGTTGCGTGCGGCTTCTTCGATGTCTCCGAGGCCTAGTTGTTCCCAGACCTTCGCGGTGGCGTAGGGGAGGATGGGGTAGAGGAGTGCGGTGATGATGCGGATGGACTCGGCGGCGTTATAAAGAATTTCAGATAGTTGATGTTTATCTTCTTCAGAGCCACGCTTTGCTAATTTCCATGGTTCATTCTTGGAGATGTACCCGTCAGCCTGCTGAATGAGCAGAAATATAGAGTCCAAAACGCTCAGCGTGTCCCGCTCGATTCTGTTTTCGTGAATTAATGTTCTCCTACCTTCCTCGAAATCGACCGGTTGCGAGAACTTCAAAATCTCGAAACCTTTTTCGTAGTACACGCACAACGCTTTTGCAAAACGAGACAATTCCGTATCCGAAATAGTGTGAAAAGTATTCGGATCAATTTGGCCGACGCTCCCACCCGTTCGTATGCGATCGACAATTTGGATTGTCACAGTCGACCAATCTTCGTGAGCAGGAATGCTGCCGGAGAAATTGTCGGAGATCATCTTCAAAGTGCGGCTGACGAGGTTGCCGTAGCCGTTTGCGAGATCGGCGTTATAGCGCTGGACGAGGGCGTCGAAGGAGAAGCTGCCGTCCTGTCCGAAGGGGATTTCGCGGAGGAGGAAGTAGCGGAGGACGTCGGCGCCGAAGAGGTCCTGCTCGTGCTTCCAGTAGTCGTCGTTCAGCTCGGGGCCGGGGCCGTCGGTGGGCTTGGGCTTGAGTGAGCCGAAGGCGTCGAGGATGGTTTCGGCGCGGACGATGTTGCCGCGGGATTTGGACATCTTCGATTCTTCGAAGAGGAGCCAGCCATGGGCTTGGACCTTCTTTGGGAGTGGGAGGCCGGCGGCGAGGAGGAAGGCGGGCCAGTAGACGCAGTGGAAGCGGATGATCTCCTTGCCGACGAGGTGGATGTCGGCGGGCCAGAATTTTTCGAGTTTGGCGATGTCTTCCGGTTTGTCGCTGCCGTAGCCGATGGCGGTCATGTAGTTGGCGAGTGCGTCGAGCCAGACGTAAATGACGTGCTTCTTTTGTGTGGTGCTGGCAGCGGGCTCGGGGACGGGGATGCCCCAGTCGAAGGAGCTGCGCGAGATGGAGAGGTCTTTGAGGGCTCCTGGGATGTAGGGGGTGCCCTTGGCAGAGTACGCGAGGTTGCTCTCCGGAGAGGCTTGTGCCGCTTCGGGCGAAATGCGGGGGTTCCTCGGCTCCGCGCTTTGCGCTCCGCTCGGAATGACACCCTCAGTGGTGGTAGAGATGTTGCCGCGGACGAAGCTTAGGACTTCGTTGCGGCGGGTCTCGGGTTCGATGGCGAACTCGCCGGACTCGATGAGGTCGATGAGCTGGGCCTGGAAGGCGCTGAGGCGGAAGTAGAAGTTTTCTTCGGTGACCGTTTCGGTGGGTTTGCCGTCGGGGCCGATGGTGCCGGGGGGGCCGTCGACGAACATCTCCTCGCCTACGGAGTACTGGCCGGTGTAGGTATCGAGGTAGATGTGGCCGCGCTCGTAAAGCTGGTTGAAGAGCTTCTGGACGCCGTGGACGTGGCGCGGCTCTGTAGTGCGGATGTAGTCGTTGTTGGTGATGCCCATGCGCTGCCAGAGGGAGCGGAACTGGGCGGAGACTTCGTCAGTGAACTGCTGCGGCGTGATGCCGGCGGCCTGAGCGGAGCGCTGGACCTTCTGGCCGTGCTCGTCGGTGCCGGTGAGGAACCAGACGTTGGGCTGGTCATGCTCGTCCGTGCCGAGGAGGAGGCGCTGGCGGCGGGCGATGACGTCGGCCGCGATGGTGGTGTAGGCGTGGCCGATGTGGGGGCGCGCGTTGACGTAATAGATCGGCGTGGTGACGTAGAACTTTTTCTGCGCTTCGGACATGGGTGGTAAAGGCCAGTTTATCAGGGGAGGTGAGTGGGGCAGGGATCGAGCTTCGCTCAATGAACCCACTCATGCGAAGAGACTGCATGAATGGGTTATTGAGCGATCCACTTTGAACCTGTGGGCAGGATGCGAAATGCGGGGGTTCCTCGGCTCCGTTGCGCTTCGCTCGGAATGACACCTTAAAGCTAGGAGGCGGAGGCTTTGGCTTCGGCTTCTGCGGCGGCGTGGGCGGCGTCGGTTTCGGCGTCCTGCGCGATGCGAGCGAGGTTGAGGTGCTTTTCCATGGCGTGGCGGGCCTGGGTGGGATTGTGAGAGCGGATGGCGCGGTAGATCTCGCGGTGCATCTCGGCAGACTCTTTGAGGTCCTGCGCATTGGTGACGGTGCGGGAACGATTCTCGTAGAGGTTTGCGGTGATGGTTTCCATGAGCGCGCCGAGGATGGGGTTGCCGGCGGCGCGGGCGATGGTGCGATGGAAGCGAACGTCGTGGATGAGGTACTCCTGCGGATCTTCGAGGGCGGCGTACATCTCGGCGACCTCTTCGGCGAGCTCGGCGATATGCTCATCGGTGGCTCGCTCGGCTGCGATGGCGGCGATGGAGGACTCGAGGACGAGGCGGGCCTCAAACATCTGCCAGGGCAGGAAGCCGTGGAGGATGCCGAGGACGGAGAGCGAGTTGGAGTCGAGTGCGGGAGGACCGCTGGAGACGAAGGTTCCGGCGCCGTGGCGGCTCTTGAGGACCCCCATGGCAGAGAGGAAGCCGATGCCGGAGCGGAGACTGGAGCGGCTGATCTGGAGCTTGCGCGCAAGCTCGCGTTCGGGAGGAAGGCGGTCGCCGGATTTGACCTCACCGGATGCAATGAGGGCGCGAACGTGGTCGACGACCTGCATGGTGAGCTGACTGTGGTGTGCTGCGCTGGGTTGGTTCTTCTCGCGAATGTCTTTGTGAGCTTCTTTCTTCACGCCGGGGAAAGCTCCTTCAATATCTGAGAGGAGAGGGTAACACGGTGGGGTTGTCCCGGGTGAAGCAACAGGGCGGCGGGCCGCCCTGCGTATGTCAGGCGTTGCGGGGCTGGCCGAGACGCGGTACAAGGAGCTGGAAACAGGCCAGCGAGATGAGGTAGAGGCAGGCAGCGATGGAAAACACCAGCAGAGGATGGAGCGAGAGATTGTGCTTGACGATCCAGGTAAAAGCGGCACCGCCAGCTGCGCCGACGGCTCCGCCGATGCCGACGACGGTGGAGATGGCGGTTGAGGGGAACATGTCGGACGGAGTGGAGAAGAGGTTGGCCGACCATCCCTGATGCGCTGCAGCAGCGAGCGCGATGATCAGCGTTGCCGGCCAGGGGTTCGACGGAAAGAGCGTACCCATGTGGGGGACGAGAACGAGCGGCAGGACGAGGACGGCCATGCTGAGCATGGCGATCTTGCGTCCACTGTTGACCGAGTAGCCGCGGCTCATGAGCCAGCCGGACAAAGAGCCTCCGAAGATGGAGCCGACTGAGGAGACGACATAGACGGTGACGATGTACCAGTAGGCCTGCGAGAGCGAAAGGCCGTAGTTCCGGTTGAGGAACTGGGGGAGATAGAAGAGATAGAACCACCAGACGCCGTCGGTGAGTCCTTTGCCGATGGCGAAGGCGTAGGTTCCGGGGTTGGTGAGGAGCTTGCTCATCAGCGGGCCACCTTCGGTGACGGGCGCCAGATTGGCCTGGGTTTGGGTGGCTCCGCGGCGAAATTTGTTGTACGGGAAGCTGAGCCAGAGGACGAGCCAGATCATGCCGAGCGAGCCGGTAGCAAGGAAGGCCGAGCGCCATCCCCAGCGGGCGGTGACGAAGGTGATGATGATGGGAGCGAGGAAAAAGCTGACGTTGGAGCCGGAATTGAATAGTCCGACGGCCTTGCCTCGCTCGTTGGTGGGGAACCACTCGCTGACAGCTTTGATGGCGGCAGGGAAGTTGCCAGCTTCGCCGAGGCCAAGGAACGTGCGAGCGATGCAGAAGCCGAGAACGGAGCCGACAAGAGAATGGCTCATCGAGGCAATGCCCCAGATGAGGATGGCAAGCGCGTAGCCGGTCTTGGTGCCGAGCTTGTCGATGATGCGGCCCGCGAAGATGAAGCCGATTCCGTAAGCAAACTGAAAGGCTATGATGACGTTGCCGAAGTTGTTATCGAAGGCGGCCTGATGGAATTTGTCGGCGGCGAAGTCCCATCCCATGAAGGGGACGTTGTGCAGGAGCGGCTCGATGAAGGCAAAGACCGAGCGGTCCATGTAGTTGATGGTGGTGGCGAGGAAGAGAAGGAAGCAGACGAACCAGCGAATGGGAGACTTGTCGGGGGCCGAGGTGGTGAAGTCTGACTCGGACAGGCTTGATGCGTTCGTTGACATGAATCTAAAGCTCCGGCGGCAATGCTGGTCATACCATTGCTGGATTAGGGCCGGTAAGGCCGTGGGAGTTCATCAAAGGAAGTCTGGGGATGAGGATAGCCGCTGGCAGGATATAGGTGTCAAGAGGATTAGTTCGTGGTTCGGCCAATTTTGTTGTTTGCGGCGATGCGGTGGATTTGTGATGTCTCGAGCGAAATGCGGGGGTTCCTCGACTCGCTGCGCTCGCTCGGAATGACACCTGTGAGGGAAGGACGCCGCAGTGAATAAACTGCGGCGTCCCTTGTGTGCTACTTCGTTGTGTTGAGGACGAGGACGGTGGCGATGGGGTCGAGCGCCTTGGCAGGAAGCTGGACGTCGAGGGCATCGCCATTCTGTGTGAACTTGAGCGGCTTGTGCGCCTTGTCGGCGAGCAAGTAGGCTCCAGTGACCTTGCGGGGCATCTTGTCTACGTGGAACGAGCCTTTCCAGTCGAAGATCTCGACGTAGACTTTGTCACCCTTGGTGGTGGAGCGCCAGTTCCAGGTGGGGATGAACTTCGGCTGGCCGTTACGGCCCTTCTCGGTGGCGGAGAAGGTTCCGGTCGGGACATCGAAGATGGTGGCGGAGGTTCCGTAGATGGCTTCGCCATTGACGTTGAGCCATTTGCCCATCTGCTGGAGGCGTTCGACCTCGGGCTGCGGGACGATGCCCTTAGAGTCAGGTCCGATGTTGAGCAGGTAGTTGCCTCCCTTGGAGGCGATGTCGATCAGGTTGCGGAGCAGGGTCTCTTCGGACTTGAAGTTGGTGTCGAAATATTTGTATCCCCAGGTGTCGTTCATGGTCATGCAGGACTCCCAGTCGCGGCCGGGGTAGCCCTGAGCGGGGATGTACTGCTCGGGGGTTTCGGTGTCGCCTTTGTAGCCTCCGCCGAGACGGTTGTTCCAGATGAGGTTGGGATATTTGTTGAGGAGCTTGACGACTTCGGCGGCACGCTCGGGCGTCATGGCTTTGCCGGGGGTATCGAACCAGACGACGACGGGGTAGCCCTTGTAGTTCTCTAGCAATTCCTGAATCTGGGGGATGGCTTTCTTGTGGAGGTACTCGTCGAAGGAGCCGTCCTGCGCCTTGTCCCAGTGGCCGGTCTCTTTGTTGTGGTCGCCCTTGACGGCTGCTCCGCCACCTGGGGCGGTCCAGTCCTGCGACTGTGAGTAGTAGAAGCCGAGCTTGACGCCCTGCTTGCGGCACTCTTCGGCGAGTTCTTTGAGCGGATCGCGCTTGAAGGGGGTGGCGGCGACGATGTTGAAGGAGTCGACCTTGGAGTCGAACATGGCGAAGCCATCGTGGTGCTTGGCGGTGATGACGATGTACTTCATGCCGGCGGCCTTGGCGAGGGCGACGATGTCGTGCGCGGAGAAGCCGGTGGGGTTGAACTGCGGAGCGAAGGCTTTGTAGTCGGCAACAGGGATGGAGAGGTCGTTCATGATCCACTCGCCGATGTGGTTGCTGCGTTGCCCTTTCCACTCGCCAGCGGGGATGGAGTAAAGGCCCCAGTGGATGAACATGCCGAAGCGGGCATCGCGCCACCAGGCCATGCGTGCGTCACGCTGGGCGGGAGTTTCTGTGTCCTGAATGGCAGGGACCGGATGATTGACGGTCTGTGGGATAGGGGCGCTGCCTTCGAGCTGAGCGTAGAGCAGAGAGGTGGACGCTAGCAGAATGCCGGTTGCAATGGAGCGAGGCGTGAATTTCACAGAGTGATCCTTCGAGGTGAAGTTACGGCACCGAAATTATAGGTGAAAGTGTCTCTTCATGGGTGCAAATATGATGTTGGCTTCGCAGATAAAGGAAACAAGGGCGGAGTTATCATCGCACAGGTGAGCGAAGAGGCACGAGCGGATGGAGTGGCGCTGACGGCGCTTGTGGAGCGGCTGCGCGAAGGAGATATGCGCGCTCTGGCGAGAGCGGTGTCTCTGGTAGAGGACCGGCGGCAGGGCAGCGAAGCGCTGTTGGCGGCTTGTAAGCCTCTTCTGGGGCAGGCACTTCGAGTGGGAGTGACGGGGGCTCCAGGAGCGGGGAAGAGCACGCTGGTGGACCAGATGGTCCGGCTGCTGGTTGCGGCGGGGCAGAGGGTTGGGGTGGTCGCGGTTGATCCATCGAGTCCACAGAGCGGCGGCGCTTTGCTGGGCGACAGGATACGGATGCAGGACGAGGGCGGCGTGTTTATTCGCAGCATGGCTTCGCGCGGTGCTTTGGGAGGAGTGGCCCAGGCGGCGGGCGATGTGTGCGATGTGATGGAGGCTTCGGGGAGAGAGACGCTACTGATTGAGACGGTTGGCGTGGGGCAGGATGAGGTAGAGGTCTCGCGGCTGGCGGATGTGACAGTGCTGGTACTGGTGCCGGGGATGGGCGACGACGTGCAAAGCCTGAAGGCCGGTGTGATGGAGGTGGCCGATGTGTATGTCGTGAACAAAGCCGATCGCGGAGGTTCGGAGCAGGTCGAAGCGGAGATTGTCGCGATGCAGGGATTGTCGATGCGCCATGAAGGATGGGTTGCTCCTGTTGTGCGTTGCGCAGCGACGACGGGCGAGGGCGTTGCGGAGCTGATGGATGCGGTGCGGCGCTGCGCGGCCTGGAAGAAGGCACAGGGCGTGCGACGATTCACTCCTTATCAAGAAGAGGGTGGCGTGCTGCGGCTGGATCATCTTGGTGTAGCGGTGAGGAATATCGATGCAGCTCGCAACTTCTATGAAGGGCTCGGAATGCAGGTAGCACATGAAGAGACGGTGGAGCATGAGCAGGTGAAGACGGCGATGCTTCCGGTGGGCGAGAGCAGGATTGAGCTGCTGGAGGCTACGGCGGAGGATTCGGTGATCGGCCGGTTTGTCGCAAAACGTGGCGAGGGGCTGCATCATATTGCAGTTGCAGTGGGCGATGTGGATGTGATGTTCGAGAAGATGAAGACGCAGGGCGTGAAGCTTGCCAGCGATGCGGTGCGGGTGGGTGCGGGTGGGCACCGCTATTTCTTTGTGCATCCTGCGAGTACGGGTGGTGTGTTGGTGGAGATTGTAGGAGACGACCGGCGGAAGTGATGGCGGATTGTTGTGAGGGTATGCGGCTTCTAATTATCGATACGTGCGGGAGTGAGGGAAGTGTTGCCCTGGCTGATACGGCACAGGCGAGCGTGCTGGTTGCGAGTGAGATGCTGCCAGGGAGGAGCGCTTCAGAACGTTTGATGCCGGTGGTTCGGCAGTTGCTTGGAGCGGCTGGGTGGCGTCTGCAGGAACTGACCGCGATTGTTGTCGTGCATGGGCCGGGGTCGTTTACGGGGGTGCGCGTTGGCGTGAGCGCGGCGAAAGGATTGAGTGAAGCGGGCAGTGTCCCATTGGTTGCGGTGTCGCGGCTAGCTGTGCTGGCGAAGCTGGCCGGGCGTCCGGATGGTGAAGTGTGTGCGGTGCTGGATGCGGGGCGTGGGGAGTTCTACTGCGGTGTGTATGCGGGCGGGCGATGTGAGCGCGAGGCTTTGATGACACGGGAAGAGGTAGATGGCATTGCTGCGCGTGGTGGGGCGATTGTTGTCTGCGAGCAGAAGGTTGCCGAGGCTTTGAATGCGTTGACTCCGCTGATGGTACGAGAGCCGCAAGCGGTTGATGCATTGCCGCTGACGATGGAGCGAGTGGACGAGAGGCGATTCGATGATGCAGCAACGCTGGATGCGAACTATCTTCGGCGGACAGATGCTGAGATATTTGCCAAGCCTGCTCGAGTTGTAGCGCCATGAGCGTGGTTGATGTTCGTGTGCGTGAAGCGAGGCACGAAGATATACATGCCGTGGTCGCGCTGGAGCGCGCGGTTGAGGAGGCTCCGCACTGGGTCGAGCACGAGTACGCGGGAATGCTCGATGGGATGGGCGTACGTCGGCGGCTTGTGGTCGCGGAGAGGGATGGCAAGCTGGTGGGTTTTGCGGTGGGGAAGGTTGTAGGTATTGAGGGAGGTGCAGTTGGCGAGCTGGAGAGTGTCGCTGTGGCTCATGATGCTCGTCGGGGTGGTGTGGGGAAGGCTTTGTGCGAGGCGATTCTGAATTGGTGCGAGGAGCAGAGTGCCGGGGTAGTGGAGCTGGAGGTGCGCTCTGGAAGTGAGGGAGCGATTGCGCTTTATCGCAGCCTGGGGTTTGTCCACGTCGGGTTGCGGAAGAGATATTATCGCGATCCGGTGGACGATGCGGTTCTGATGAACAGGGTTATCCGGGTTGACGAAAACGCGCGGTGAAGTCTGTCGGGCTGGGGTGTAAGACGGTGGATAAGGGCTTTGATTTTCTCTGAGGGTGTGTGTTAGTTTTTTGAGCCACAAGCAGGGATGCCGTCTGAACCCGGAGGAATCGTTCTCATGCAGACTGCCAAATTCACGGAGCTACCGAATCCCGCCCCGCATCCATCACTCCAACAACTGGTTCAGGAACACAGCTTGTATGACCGCAGGCTTGAGGCGCTGCGCTCGAAGCTGTTCCTGACCGAGCCTGAGAAGCTGGAAGAGATCCGGTTAAAGAAGCTGAAGCTGAGTTTGAAGGACGAGATGGAGCGTGTTCGGCGGATGGATACGGTCGAATCGCACTAGTCCCGAAAAAGCAGCCAGAAGAACAGTCTGACCGGTATGGCCGAGTTATTGAGGCCTAAGGGTTTGTCTGCGCTCCGTGGGCCGTATAATCGAGTCACTTATGGTTCGTGATGGATATTTCTACGCGCTCGGGCTGGGCGCGGTCGCGGTACTGGTCTGGAAGCTGACCCATGTTTCGGTTCTGGTCGCGCTGCCGATTTTGCTGGCGCTCTTTTTCTTGTGGTTCTTTCGCGACCCGAACAGAATCATTCCATCGGGGCCGGGGCAGATTGTGTCGCCGGGCGATGGTGTTGTTACCGAGGCTGAGTGGATTGAGATGCCCACCGGTAGCCGGTTGCGTGTGAGCATCTTTTTGAATGTCTTCAACGTGCATGTGAACCGGGTTCCGGTAGGTGGCACGGTGAAGGTCGTGGAGTACCGCAAGGGCGCGTTTATGAATGCGATGAATCCTGAGTCGGTATTGAATAATGAGCAGACGCTGATCACGATTGATGCTGGAGGCTACGAGGTGAGCTTCAAGCAGATTGCGGGACTGCTGGCACGCAGGATCGTTTGCAATCTGAAGGTGGGCGATGTTGTAACGCGAGGACAGCGCATGGGGTTGATCAAGTTTGGCTCGCGTGTCGATGTTCTGCTACCGGCGGATGCGGAGCTGAAGGTCAAGAAGGGCGCGCGCGTGAGCGGTGGTTCCACGGTGCTCGCCGAGATCGCGGTGGATTGATGGCTTCTGAAGCGCCGGGAGCGGCGCAGGTGGGAGCGAAAGAGAGGCGGCGTCCGAGCCGCGGCATGTATGTGCTGCCATCGCTATTTACGGCGGGCAATATTGCTGCGGGGTATTACGCCATTACACAGAGCATTCAGGGTTCGGTTGCGGCGCCGGAATTCTTTGATCGAGCTGCGCTGGCGATTGGATTCGCGGTGTTATTCGATAGCGTCGATGGCATGATTGCGCGGCTGACGAATACGGCGAGCGACTTTGGCCGGGAGCTGGACTCGCTGGCGGATGTGATCACGTTCGGCGTTGCACCGAGTCTGCTGGCGTACTTATGGGGCTTCAAGATGCTGCCCGTCACCGACTATGTGGCACTGCGTGGCAGGATTATTCATCTTGGCGTCTTTGTATGCTTTCTGTTTCTGATCTGCGGCGCGAGCAGGCTGGCGCGGTTCAATATCAGCGTGAATCCACAGCCGAGAAATCCTGGCAGGCCGGGAAAGAAGTATTTTGTTGGGATGCCGATTCCTGCGGGAGCCGGGGTTGTGGCTTCGGTGGTGCACTTTGAGAATGGCTCTCCGATCACGGACCTGCGGTTATCAGTGGTGTGGCTTTGCCTGATTTTGTTTACAGGATTTCTGATGGTGAGCACATGGCGGTTCTGGAGCGGCAAGGAGATCAGTCTCGGGCAGCGGCATCCGTTCCAGCTGGTAGCGTTGATTGTTGCTATCGGTGCAGTGATTGCTTTGTATTCAGAGTATGCGTTGATTGTGTTGTCGTTGGGATATCTGGTTTCGGGTGTGCTCGCGCGGCTGGCTTACTCGTGGGGACAGAAGAGACGGCAGGCGAGTGGATTGCGGTAGCGGCAGGATAACGAAGAAATTAAAGGTGCAGGTAGAACATGGCGAGCAGACCCTATCGCATTGGAGTTGTTGGAGCTTCGTCACTGCTGGGCAAGGAGCTTGGCGATGAGCTGGGTGAATCATTGCTGGCAGCTTCGACGGTAGTGCTTCTGGAGGATGACGAGGAAGTTGCCGGGCAGGTGACGTCAGCTGGCGAAGAAGCTGCATTTATTCAGAAGATTGAACCGGCAGCATTCGAAGGAATGGACTTTGTTTTCTTTGCCGGCGATGCGGACTCGACGAAGCGTCACTGGCAGCAGGCAAGGCGCGCGGGGGCAAGCATTGTCGATCTGACCTATGCGCTGGAAGAGGAGAAGGACGCTCTGGTGATGGCCCCGTGGGTCTCTGATGCGCAAAGTAGTGCAAAACGAGAGCCTGATCTGAAGACGCCTGCGGTGATTGCGGCGCATCCTGTGGCGTTGATGCTGGCTCTTGTAGAAGAGCGGCTTGAAGCAGGCATTGGGGTTAAGGGATTAGCTGCAACGGTGATGGAGCCTGCCTCAGAGCATGGGCGTGCAGCGATGGACGAGATGCATCAACAGACGGTAAGCCTGCTTTCGTTTCAGAATGTGCCGAAGGAGTTATACGACGCGCAGGTGTCGTTCAATATTTTGCCAATATTGGGCGAGAATGCGAAGGTGAAGCTGGCGCGCACAGGGCAGCGGATTCGTACACAGTATGCGCAGTTGACATCGGGGTCTGCTCCGCTGGCTTTGCAGATGTTACAGGCACCGGTATTTCATGGGTATGCGGTTTCGTTGCTGGTGGATCTTGCGAAGCCTGTGACGGTGGCCGAGGTGGAAAGCGCACTTCAGGGCGAGCATGTTGACCTGGTGAGCGATGATGGCGAGCCCCCCAGCAATTTGAGCGCTGCAGGCCAGGAGGACATCATGATCCGCATCGTGGACGATTTTGGCGATGCCGAGCGTGGCACGCGGTTTTGGTTATGGATGGCGGCGGATAATTTGAAGCTCGCCGCTTTGAATGCCATTGCTTGTGCTGTGGAATTGAGGCGTCTGCGGCCTTCCGGAAAAGTGCAATAGAGCTGCAATAGCGCGTGAGAAGAGACAACGAGGAGAATGTGCAAGTGATCGAGAACAATACTGGATCGCATGACGGAATGCGAATTGGAATCGATCTGGGAGGCACAAAGATCGAGGCCTTGGCTATTGATAATGATGGCACGGAGTTGGTGCGCTATCGCGTGGACACGCCGCGGGGAGACTATCCGGGCTCGATCGATGCGATTGTCGGGCTGGTGCGCAAGATAGAGGCGGAGACGAAGCGGACGGGTTCGGTCGGCGCGGGGATTCCAGGAAGCATCTCGGGCAAGACAGGGTTTGTAAAGAACGCCAACTCGACGTGGATTAATGGCAAGCCTTTGGATAAAGATCTTACGGCGGCGTTGGGACGTGAGGTGCGTTTAGCGAACGATGCAAACTGCCTTGCTGTTTCGGAGGCGACCGATGGTGCGGCTGCAGGAAAGCGTGTTGTGTTTGGTGTGATTCTGGGAACAGGATGCGGCGGAGGTGTCGCGATCAACGGACAGGTACATGCCGGTCCGAACGGCACGGGCGGAGAGTGGGGGCATATTCCACTGCCGTGGCCGAAAGCAGAAGAGAATCCCGGCCCGCTATGCTACTGCGGGCAGCGTGGCTGTATGGAGATGTGGGTGTCAGGCACGGGGCTGGCTCGTGACTACAAAGAGACGACCGGTAGGGAGCGTACTTCACGTGAGATCCTCGCCGACTTCGAGGCGGGAGATGCAGATGCTTCGGGGGCGGTCGATCGATTTGAAGACAGACTGGCGCGGGGCTTGTCGTGCATCATTAATAGTCTCGATCCAGATGTATTCGTGATTGGCGGCGGTCTTTCCAAGGCCAGGCATCTTTATGAGAGCTTGCCGAAGCGGATACCACAGTATGTGTTCGGGAAAGAGTTCGATACACCTATTTTGCAGGCGAAGTATGGGGACTCAAGTGGTGTGCGAGGCGCAGCATGGCTTTGGCCACTGAAGCAGTAATGCTTGCATATGAAAGATGAGGCAGGTTGTTGAAGTTCTCTAGCGTATCGCTGTATGCGATACTAAAACAAGTGATTCCGAACTAAGCCGCAATTGATTCGATCGCAACGCGTTGTCTGCGCAGACGAATCTGGTTTGAAGGGCAGTCACGGATAAAGCCGGGATGGCGGAACTGGCAGACGCAGCGGACTCAAAATCCGCCGACCCTTGCGGTCGTGGGGGTTCGACCCCCCCTCCCGGCACCAACAAAATAAATGGTTTAGATCGAAATCGGCCTCTCGAAAACGAGAGGTCAAATTGTTTGGTGGCTGTTTTGGTGGCTGTTTGTCGAACCTGAAGCGTAGTCTTCTGAAATGGCGGACGAAACTGTAAGAGACATCGTGAGGAGAGTCAGAGGGAGTCTGCAGGAAAAAGGCCCAGCAGGTGCTTTTCTCTTAGGAGAGTTGGATCGAGCGATTTCCAGAGGTGTTGACCTGACGACGACTAGCCGGAAAGGCAAACGAACGCAGACGGATCAATCGTTAGGTCGGAGAGATCCGAGCGAAGCTGAGTTATTGAAAATTCTTTCTAGCGTTTTCGAGACGTACTTGATAACGCTTCCTTCTGTGACCGAGAGCCTCAGCGCGCACCTTCGCGAACGCTATAAGATCGAGCATTGCGAAATCGACATTGATCGTAGCTTGCTCGGCGATGAGTTGCAGTTGACCGGGCGAGCTCGCGTAGAAGCCGCAATACCTGCTGCGCCGAAAGACGAGGTAAAAATTGCAATCCGCGAGATCGGGCGAATAGCCCGAGAGAGGGTGGGATAAATGGGAACTCAACCTTTTCCAAAACCTACCCTGAACGACTTAACGGCACTGATCGATACAGTGCTGGATTCGATAAACCCAAACTCCGCTGTCTACCTCAACCGCAACACGGTGGATGCCGCATACGCGGGATACACCTTCGGACTCATTCTGGCCGCAGTCGAGCGAATCGCAGATCCAAACACCGTATGCCTTCGTTCTGCGCAGGCACTTCAGTCACAAGCATCTCCAAGCGTTTTTATTATTCGAGGTTCGCCTGGGCCTTTGAATTCTACGGCACAGGATTATGGTTTTGCTCGCTTCACCTACAAAACGGTGCCGTTCGAGATTCATCTCGGCGTTCAATATCAAGGGAGTTCCGGAGTCCTGCATGAGTTTGATGTTTCGATCATTCCCAAAGCGGCAGCGGATGAGTGTCGCAGCAAAAATAGGGCTCCTGGTCCGTCCAAAGCTGCAGCGTTGTTCGAATGCAAATGCTACAGCAATAGTCTGGGGATCGAGTTGGGGCGCGAATTCGTCGGACTCAAAACGGATTTCACTTCTGTTCCGATGGCACGCCTAGTGACGAACTCGGACTCCGACAGTGTCGCCCTGTTTCTCAAGAAGACTGCGAGGCCGAAGCTGACGGTAAGGTTGACCCCTGATAGCCCCGACATGGAACAGGAATTTGTCTTCGCGGTTGCTGACGAACTTCGAAACTGTCTGTGAGGAGAAAGCTCCTGCCGTGGAAGTTGCAGCGGCCATCGACCGATGGAAGGAGACTGTGTGCGAGACATGTTTGTGGCTGCGCTCCGAAACTCGATGAAGAACATTGCCGAACCGCGCTTCTACGAAACGGAGCGAGGTTATCAGGGGGCTCTCATAGCTCAGTTAACTGCCAATTTGAATTTTGCGACCTTGAACGGAAACCCTATCATCGAGCAGGAGTACCAGAAAACCTTACCGCACCACGGAATCACGATTCGTCCAGACATCATCATCCACATACCGTCACGTCCGAACAGCGAGGAAGACCGGACACGGGGTAATTTCGTTGCAGTAGAGATAAAAAGACGCGCAACTGATTCGGAGGCGAAACTCGACTATGACAGTCTCTCATTATTAGTGCACCGCCTGGCCTATCCGCTCATTGTCTTCATTAACATAGATTCGGATGACGACCACCGAAGAAACTGTCCACCCAAGATTGCCGCACAGACGATCTCCATAGCAGTTCATTTAGAAGATGGTGTCCCGAAGATTCACGGCCTGGAGACATGATCGACCAGCGTTACGGGTTGGTTTGGGCCAATGACCGACTTGTTCCTGACCCCTTTGATCGAGGCTCCGGCAATCGCAAGCCATGAGCGATAGATGTGCGATTCGAGTGCCAAGACGTGGACTCTGTCTTTGTGTCTTCCAGGCAGGGGAAACTAGGTTGGCGGGCTTCGACACTTATTATGCGATTGCATCAAGTGACATTCCCCGGATTTCCGGATCGTAGCCGAGGCTTCCTAGAAGAGGACTTCTACGGCAACCGTACCTTCAGCGAAGTCATCGCCGAGCCGCTCTCCTTCATCTGCGTTATCCCGTTTCTTGCTTTCTATGTCGCAGTCATGATCAGACAGGAATTGGCAGGTGAATGGAGACGGCTTTATGAAGAGCTTTATGGGATCGAGTTCGCTTCCGATTGGAGTGCTGTTTGGTGGAAGTTTCGAGAGCAAATTCAAGAGTGGAAACATCTCCTCTTTGCCAGGGCTAAAGCGAGTCTTTCAGCACCCCAATCAGAGCCCAAAGAGCCATCCGCTAATGTTGCTAATCAGAGACCATCGTACGGTGACCATGAAATATCTTCGCGAGTTGATAAGCCGGTCGTTACAGTAGCCTCTTCTGTAGAGCCAAAGCGCCATATGATCTTTCCGGGAGCAGCGGCTATTCGTAACGGCGATGCACTCCCTGAACCATGGGATAAATCACAGTGGATCGAGTAGCTTTACGATCCTTAGTGCACTCCATCATGACCTTCCATTTCCTCTGACATTCAAGCTTCAAAGAGATATTCATTGACCTTGTTTGGCCCGATGCATTCGTGCGTTTATTCGATCATGAGAAGAGCTCACATTGACTTACTTATATGCGATGAATCAGACGCACAATAGCCGTTTCATTCAGTATCCATGCGGGTATTCGCAACTATCGTCCAGAAAATAGTTTTTGAAATTAGGCCCCACATTTCCATATTTCGAGTTACGCTATGCAGCAAGCAGTTGCAAGATTCTGTGGTTCATGTGTTGAGGCTTCTACGCATGTTGACTCTTTTCAAAGCGCTCTCAGCCAACCAAGCCCGCACATACCATGCGCGCGAGTTCGCTTCTGAGAAACAGAACTACTGGAGTCGTGATCGCCAGGGACATAGTGAGTGGCAAGGAGAGCTTGCGCATGAATGGGGTCTACATGGCTCCGTCGCTGATGAGCAGTTCGCACGGTTAAGCGAAGGACAGCATCCAGTAAGCACCGCGCAGCTCGTTAAGCACCAACCGGCAAGAACCTATGAGAACGAGTATGGCAAGCAGATTACCAGCGCGGAACATCGCGCAGGTTGGGATGCGACGTTCTCCGCACCAAAGTCTGTATCGGTAACATCTCTCGTTGGCGGGGATGAGCGTGTGCGTGAAGCACATCGTGAAAGCGTTCGCATTGCACTGCATGAACTGGAGCACTATACGCAGGCTCGCATCGGCAATGTTCATGCGCCTGAGACGACTGGCAAGCTTGTAGCGGCAACCTTCGAGCATGACACCGCGCGTCCTGTTGATGGATACGCAGCACCTCAGCTTCATACCCATGCTGTGATCTTCAACATCACAGAGCGCGAGAATGGCCAGACGCGCGCGTTGCAGGAGCGTAGTCTCTTTCAATCGCAGCACTATGCGACGAGTGTCTACCGCTCCGAACTCGCCATGCGACTGCAAGGTCTTGGCTACGAGATAGAGCGTGGTCAGCATGGACAGCCAGAGATCAAGGGCTACTGACAAGAGTATCTGGAGGCATCGAGTCCAAGGCGTGCGCAGATCAAACAGCATCTTCAGGAGGTCGGGCGCGAAGGTGCTGGAGCCGCGCAGGTCGCAGCCCATCGAACAAGAGACAGCAAGGATCTTCTTTCGCGCGAAGAAGTATTGGAACAGCATCGTAACCGTGCGGCAAAGTTTGGCAATCAGCCCGAGCACGTTGTAGCTCAGGCTCGTGAGCGTGAGCACAAGGTAGAACAACAGCTTGAGAAGACGGTACAGCAGTCAATGACGTACTCACGCAATCATGTCTTCGAGCGGTCCGCTGTGCAGGATGAGCGAATCATCTTGCAGACAGCAATGGATCGCAGCATGGGCCAAGCGACATACAGCCAGGTTCGACAAGAATTCGAGCAGCGGGTGCGAAACGGGGAGTTCAGCAATGTCGAGCGCTCTGATGGACGAGCAGCACCTCAGTACACGACAGCCGAGATGGTTCGTTTGGAACGGGACATCGTCGGTCTTGTAAAGAATAGCAATGAGAGCCGGTATGAGAGATCCATGCTGGTATCTCCAATCCTGCGTATCCGTATGGAGGATGCCCATCCAGAGCTGAGCAAGTCTCAGCTCGCCGCGGTAGATGATATCTTTCTCACCCGCGAAAAAATTGTTGGACTTGATGGTGTAGCGGGGGCCGGTAAGACAACCACGCTGTCAGTCATTCGTGAAGGCGTCGAAGCCCAGGGCTACTGTGTCGAAGGATTCGCACCGACCAGCCGAGCCGCTCAGAAACTCGGTGAAGCTGGCATGATCACATCGACGCTTCAGCATCATTTAGCCAGAGGTGAACGGCCCGATACAGGAGAAAAACGTCTTTACATACTGGATGAGTCCTCTCTTGCGTCCACACGGCAGATGCACGAGTTCCTTTCGCGTCTTCATCGGAATGATCGGGTGTTGCTGGTTGGCGATGTGCATCAGCATGAAGGCGTTGACGCTGGCCGCCCCTTTGCACAGCTTCAAGAAGCGGGAATGCACACGATAAAGCTGGATGAGATTCTGCGATAGCGTGACCCTGAGTTGAAAGCAGCGGTTGAGATGTTGGCGCACGGTCATGTCGCAGCGGCCATCGAAAGCCTCGATATTCAGGGCCGAGTACATGAAGTGATTGGGCGTGCTTCGCCGGAAACTACGCTTGTTGTGTCACCGGATAATCGCTCCCGTGCTGAGATCAACACCGCTATTCATCGAGAACTACAAGGGCAAGGCATTGTTGGCAAGCAAGAATACGATGCAAGTGCTTGTCCCACGGCAGGAACTGACCGGCGCGGATCGCAGTTGGGCACAGCGATATCAACCCAACGACGTACTGCATTATTCGCGGACATCGAAGGAAACCGGCATTGGTAAAGGCGAGTATGCCCGTGTTCTTGCAGTAAACGGCCAGGAGAATCTGCTTATAGTGCTGCGCGGTAACGGGGAACAAACAACCTACGACCCACGCCGTCAGATGGGTGTCTCTGTTTATCGGGCTGATAAAAAGGTGTTTTCCGTTGGTGATCGCATTCAGTTCACGGCACCCAATCAAGAACTGAAGATTGCCAATCGTGAGCTTGCCAGTATTGAGAACATCGGCGCGAACGGTTCGATGCACCTGAAGCTTTATAGCGGACGCAATGTTGAAGTCGGATTACACGGCTTTCCGCACATCGACCACGGTTACGCAGTTACCAGCCATTCGAGCCAAGGACAGACGGCAGAACGTGTGCTGATTCATGCGGACACGGAGCTTGGAGCCAAAGACCTGCTGAATCACCGCATGGCATATGTGTCTGTCTCGCGCGGGCAGTGGGACGCGCAGATATTCACCGACAACCGAGACAAGCTAGTGCAGGCTTTGAGTCACGATGTCTCGCACAAGAGCGCCCTTCAGCCAGAACAGGCAATCACAGGCGCGGCGCAAAAGATCGGCCCTGCGTCCGAGAAGGTGATCGAGCGCAGCATGGGATACGGATTGGGTTTGTAAGAAACGAGTCTCACAGAGGAGGAACGATGGAGCCATTCAACATAATGCAGAGAAAGCCACCAGCGCGAGCCACCATTCCAGCCGAAGAAAAGCTGCTGGTCAGCCGTGGAGAGGCGGCTCAGCTCCTCTCCATCAGTCAGCGAGGGCTGGATTACCTGATTGCCAATCGGAAGTTACCCACGCGGCGAATAGGGGGTAGAGTGCTGATTCCGGTGGCAGATCTACGCAAGTATGCGCGGGGCGATCATCCAGAGCATATCGTGGCCTAATCAGTGATCCTAGGCTAGCTGGCAGTGTTCAGCGCATCATGCTATTACCTTGTATATAAGGTAAATATTTCCATAAACGAAGTGAAACCTTGTATATTAGGTATGTGCTGACCTTGATTCGAATTGGCGAGATCGTTGCTACCAAACGTAGAGCGCTTGGTTTGAGCCAGGCTACGCTCGCGAAACAGGCAAGAGTTGGCCATTCAACACTGGACGCATTGGAGAATGGCCGAATTGGCGAGCTCGGTTATTCGAAAATAACCAGAATTCTTACAGCGCTCAGCCTTGAACTGACCATCCAGGAAGCAGCGAACCGCCGCCCCACTTTGGAAGAGTTGATGGAAGAGGACCGCGATGATCAAAGTTTGGACCGACGGCGCTGAAGCCGGCTTGCTTGATCGCTCTGGACAGCGCGGCACCACGTTTCTCTATAAACCAGGAGCCCCTGAGCCGCGCGCTGTTTCTGTGACGATGCCGGTGCGCCTAGCTTCATGGAACATCTCGTATGGAATCGCACCCATTTTTGAGATGAACCTTCCCGAAGGTGTACTGAGAGAACGCCTGCGTCTTGCTTTTGCGAAAGCCATCGGAACATTCGACGACTACGATCTGCTGGGTATTGTTGGCCGGTCACAAGTGGGCCGTATTCGCTACACCGGACAGGAAGAATCTCTCAATGAGGATGTTCCCTTTCAATCCGTGGACGAAATCCTCGCTCGTCGACGCCAAGGAGATCTCTTCCATCATCTCTTGGACAAGTTCGCTTCCTTTTCGGGCATCAGTGGCGTACAGCCAAAGTTCCTGATCCGCGATGAAGATGCGCTTTCAAAAACTGCATTCAACGGAGCGCGTCTGTCTGAAAGCTATCGCGGCGCTACACATATCGTGAAGTTCTGGGAGGAGCGAGAGTATCCGCAACTCGCAGCAAACGAATACTTCTGTTTGAGAGTTGCGGAGAAGTGCGGACTTGAGGTGCCATCGTATCGACTCGCCGAAGACGGGGCGGCACTCGTCGTCGACCGATTTGATCTCCGGGCCGACGGCAGCTATCGAGGGTTCGAGGACTTCTGCGTCCTCAATGGCAAGGGCACTGACAAGAAGTACAGCGGCAGCTACGAGACTTCCATCCTCAAGCGATTTACGCAGTTTGCGAATTCGCCGCAAGTCAATATCGATCTCGAAAAGCTATTCACCCTGATCGCACTCAACTGCGCCCTCCGCAACGGAGATGCTCACCTCAAGAACTTCGGCATCGTATATGACGATGTTCTCGGAGAAGCTCGTCTCGCTCCCGTGTATGACCTCGTGACAACATCGGTTTACATTCCAAAGGACGGGATGGCTCTAACGTTGAACGGAAGCACGCGTTGGCCCACCGCTCGCGAGCTTCAATTGCTTGGCGAAACTCGCGCAGCCTGTACTCCTGCACAGGTAAGAGGTGTGCTGTCACGCATTGCGGAGGCTATCGAGGAAACCTCCTCGGAAGTGCAGAAGTACATCAAGGATCACGCCGCATTCGCTAACGTTGGCGAGGGAATGCTCAAAGAGTGGCGTAAGGGGCTATCGGAGTTATTGAACTCGCGGACTGGATCGCCCAGGTGAACGGTGTCGAGATAGTTTCAATCTGGATTTCTATGGATGCTTCGTTCATTTGCGTTTATCGAAAATCATAACTGATGAGAGCGGCGTTTCCCGATACTCATCCTGTCGATACTGCTTTAGCGAATGTCCATAGTAACCGCGCTGCTTGCCGCGACAAACGCGACAGCCGATGTGGCCGGTCTGGAAGTACAGCTGCGCGAGAGGCCTTATATTAAGAGTATTGCTGGTTACAAAATTGAAAAAGCTACCATCGGCGAGCGAGCTGGCGATCAACTCCCGTTACATTCCGACGCATTCGAAACATCTGCGTGCTTACCCCCAACTGTTGGGCAGCCACTTCGTCGTCGCTGACGGGAAGCAGCGCTAGGAGCGCTTCTCTCGGAACCAGTAGCACTGAAGACAAGCACTCGGCCTCTGCCTCTTGCACGCGATCAAACTCCCTAATCATGAGAGTTTTGTCGGGACCGAAGAACGCCTGAGTCGGCTTGTGCTCCAAGATAATGTGTGAAAGCTCGTGAGCGAGGTCGCTATTCTTTCGTGCTGCCGAGTGCGATGGATTTAGGATCACCAACTTCCTCTCGCCTTCTATGAGAGTGACAGCAGACCAGCTATCGGCGTCGGTGACACACAGATGAGTGGCAGCACTGGTTGAGAGGCTTCTGAGCACTTCGGGCGTGATTACCAAAACCTTAAGAAGGCGGGCGAGTTCCACGGGGTCTAGAGCTTGATGAGGCGACAAGCCCAGTTCGCGGCGATATCCTGCAGCAGCTCTTTCGCACCAAGCTTTGAAGCCACGACGCAGCTCGCTCAAGAGTCAGCTCACTTTCCAGACGCCAAAAACTCTTGAGCAGCGAGAATCATCTGCGCCAAGGCTTGAGCTGTTTTAGGCGATACGGTAGCACGTTTACGGAAGTGCACCTCAGCTACTACAGAAGCCTCCGTCGAGGAGCTAAGGCCAGATGAGGGCATCACATTGCTCTCGGCATTTTCGCCAAGCCATCGGCATATTCGTTGATAGTTCTCCAGATCGGGTAGGTGTCCCCGCTCGATTCTGGATAACGTAGGGTGGCTGATCCCGATCTCCTTCGCCGCCGCACGTATCCCTAACCCTAGCGTTTCTCGATGTTTAGCGACCCTTCTCCCAAGATCTTCGAGGATAGGCAACTTAGTTTCCTCCCTATGTTCCACATATGTACCAGTGGTTCACACTTGACCCAGTCCGAATTTGGCAGTACTGTTTCACTTGTGTACCAGCCTGCATGTTGCTATCCGAGAAAGTCAAGGGAGAGGCATGAAACGAGCGGTTCCAAAAGATGTACCTCGCGACGAAGGTGATTACGACGTTACGCGTTATGTCCCTCCTCACGTGACGGCGATTCTTTGGGGAAGAGCTGCTGGACGCTGCGAGTTCGCGGGATGCAATCGCCCTGTGTCTTGGTCTTTGGTGACTCAGAGAGAGCTGAACATCGCGCAGAGGGCTCACATACGTTCATTCAGCCGGCGCGGGCCGAGGGGACGTCAAGGGCTTTCAAAGGAGCTCTTGAATTCGGCCTCGAATCTGATGCTCGTATGCCACCAGTGCCATGTCGATATTGACAGCGGCGAAGGCCCGCGACTCTACCCATCTGAAATGCTTATCCAAATGAAGAGGAAGCACGAAGAGCGCGTGGAACTCGTGACTGGAATCGCGGCAGACTCTTCCAGTCACATTCTCTTATATGGATCGAACATCGGCGATCAGTCACCGCATTTGAGCTTCAAACAGGCGGCCACTGCGATGATGCCTGGTCGTTTTCCAGCCTCCAGAAATCCTTTTATGCTGCAGATGTCGAATGTCGCCTTATCGGATGTTGAGCAGACATTTTGGGCAAATGAAGACGAGAATTTGAAGCGTCTCTTTGAGAATAGAGTGCGAGAACCTCTCTTGGAGCTGGGAGTCGAGAGGCATCTCTCGGTCTTCGCCTTGGCCGCGCAGCCACTTCTGGTGAGACTCGGAACGCTACTTGGCGACATAGCCGAGGTCGATGTATTTCAGAGGCATCGTGCGCCGCAAACGTGGAACTGGCCTGATTCAGCAGAGCCGCTGAAGTTCGAGGTCGTGGAGCCATCGAATGGCAGCGGTACGCCTGCACTGCTGGTTGACATCAGTGGAAGGGTGACCGAAGACCGCATATACCGCGTGCTTGGTGAAGGCGCTTCTATTTGGCGACTGACTGTGGCAAGCCCGCATAACGACATCCTCAAGAGCCGAGATCACCTGGCCGCCTTTCGTGCCGCAGCTCGGCCGTTGTTCAGCGCCATCAAAGAAAAGCACGGACAGAACACGCCTCTACATGTGTTCCTCGCCGCCCCGGTATCGGTCTGCGTGGAGCTTGGGCGCGTCCGGATGCCGAAGGCAGATATGCCGTGGTTGCTATACGACCATCACAACGTGCACGGATTCAAGTCTGTGCTGAACATTGCCTGAGGAGGCTTTATGGACAAACTCGCGGTAGTTAAAGTGCTCGACAGCGTTGTGGACTCGCTTGATATCCCCGAGTCCTACTACCAGCGTGCTTCGGACCGCCACAACTCCATCGCGGATTGGCTGTGCCGCCCGGAGTCAAAGTTGGCGCAGTATTCGCCCCATGTGACACCGCAGGGATCATTCCGCTATGGCACAGTAGTTCGCCCGATTCATCATGAAGCGGAGTACGACCTGGACAACGTCGTGACGTTGCAGATGCAGAAGACGGACAAAACTCAAAGCGAGCTGAAGCTACTCTTCGGAGAAGAACTTAAAGCTTATGCGAGGGCTCACGGTATGTTGAGTCCACTTGAGGAGAAGCCGCGCTGCTGGCGCTTGCATTACGCCGATGAAGTGTCCTTCCATCTCGACAGCTTGCCTTGTGTCGCAGAGGAACCTGCTGTAGTACAGGCCATCATCTCGCAGGGCGTATCCTTCGAACTTGCAAAGCGGGCTGTCGCTATCACCGATCAGCGACACCCGAATTACCTAGTTCTTTCAAGAGACTGGTTGATTAGCAATCCGCGAGGTTTTGCCCGCTGGTTCGAGGAACGTACCCGCGTCTTCGCGCAGCCGCGGCTTCGTGCCTTGGTCGAGATGAAGAAATTTGCCTCGGTAGAAGACGTGCCCCCCTACGAGTGGAAGACACCTCTCCAACGTTCGATCCAGCTACTCAAACGGCACCGGGATGTCATGTTCCAAGACACGCCTGAGTTGGCCCCTATCTCCATGATCATCACCAATCTCGCGACACACGCCTATTCGGGAGAGGCCGACATCTACGATGCGGTCACCGGAATCGTGAGCCGGATGCGGAATTTCATCAATCCTGTTTACCCTCGTGTCCCAAACCCTACTGCTCCGTCGGAAGACTATGCAGATAAGTGGCGCAAAAATCCGCTACTAGAGCAAAATTTTCTTCTTTGGCATAGCCAGGTTCGGCAGGACCTTGCCCGTCTTCATACTCTCACTCGCGATGGCATGGATCGCGAGATCCGTGGGCATTTTGATGTGCAGTTAACGCGCGACCAGCTCTCGCACATCAGCAATCCGGTTCCGGCGACGGCGGCTGCGGTCGCTCCGACTGTGTTCGTGCCATCTGCCCCGAAACCTTGGGGCAAGTGATGCCTGGTGAATCGCTTCTGAACCAGATCGCCATATCGGAAGCTATCAATCGGTTCGAAAATCTCCGGCTGGTTCCAAGCAAAGACGGCGCTATCGTCTTGCGAGGTGTGATCGACTTCACGGCATCCGCTAACGGTTGCAGGACTGTTAGCGCCAGTTACGAGATCAATCTTCGCATTCCAACCGCGTACCCTTCTGAGCTTCCGGTTGTGCATGAAACTGGTGGCCGGATTCCGAAAGACTTCCACAAGCTGGAAGGAAACGCTCTATGTTTGGGATCTCCATTTCGCTTGTGGCTCCTGACCAAGCAGAATCCGTCCTTGTTGAATTTCATAGAGAGTGTAGTCGTCCCTTACCTCTACGCCTATTCGCTTCACGAGGCCGGTGAAGCCATGCCATTTGGCGAGCTGAGACATGGCTCGGCTGGTTTGATAGATGATCTTGGCGAAATGCTCGGAGCTACTGACTCCAAGACTGCTGCGGCGTACGTGGAAGCAGTCATGCGCAAGAAGCGCATCGCGAACAAACGACCTTGCCCCTGCGGTAGTGGAACGCGCCTAGGTCGTTGTCACAATAGACGAGTGAATGGCCTTCGGGTCACCTTTCGGTCGTATCTTTCCCGGCGAACTAACTGAATTCGTACTCAGACTTCTTCCTCAGGATTCGTGTCGCGGGCTGACGCAAAAGCAGCCTGTTCGTGGAGGGAAGCCTCTCAGTCGAACCTCGCGATAGGCGTCGAAATAGTCTCGCGGTAATGTCTGCGCACCGACTCTTTTCGCTATGAGCTTTACCTCTATGCCCTTTGCCTCTATGCGGCGCCGGAATGTCCACCTATGGGCGTCGCCGCAGACGAAGAGTACATTCTGGTCGACTGTGTCACTCAGACGGCTAATCCAAAACTCTTCACGGACAGGCCAGCGATGAGCAATGTCATGACGACGCGATACATCTTGTGATGGGATGCGCGCCTCCCAATCGGAAGGAGGACACGGCCCGAATGGAAGGTCCTCTTCAATTGACAGCTCATTCTTTTGATCCCATGTAGGCTCACAAAATCTATGTGCGATTCCACTCTCGCAAGCTGCCTCAAATACCACCGACTGTCTCTGCGTTTTTCGTAGGATATCGGCGTTAGCTTCTTCCGCGATAAGGTCAAGTCGATAAGAAAGAACACAAGCAAGAATGATTCCTTTGAGCTCAGCCTGCTTGCAATTCTTAGAATCCGACAAAGAACTGTCGTTTCGATAGGTCTGAGCATTCCTATGATCGCATCCGATGAGATAGATCACTTCTCTGGTTCCCCAATGCCAATTGGAGCACAGACTCCTTATGCACTCCGAAGCGTTAGTAACGCTAAGTCGACAGAGCAGAAGTAGTCTCCGGCTCTGACGTTCTTGGAACGAGGCAGAGGAGCCTCGTTGCGTCTGGTACGAGCCGTCCGATGGAGGAGCACCAACCCAACAGCCACCAGCCTAGATAGGCCGTAAACAGCCACCAAAACAGCCATCGGAACGAAGGAGTTGAATTCGCGAAATAATGCTCAAACGACGTTCGGAGCTAAATCCGACGAAACAGCCAGTGGCTGTTTTGGTGGCTGTTCGTTTCCAACTTTACTGCTTTTGGATGCGTCGCATTGCAATCTTTTAGACGCTCTTATTTATATGAAAATATGACGTTTAGTGCGACGTCATGCGTTACGTTGCAACATCCTGCAAAGCGCCTAAAATCAGACTCAAAATCCGCCGATCCTTGCGGTCGTGGGGGGGCGCCCCACCCCTCCCGGCACCATAAATATCACTAATCGAATCGTTTGCCTCCGGGAAGGGAATTGGGGACCCTCTTAGAGTTTGACTTCTCTGGTACCAAACAAAAAAATATTCGCGGGCTTGGCGTGTCGGTTAATTTTCGATGAGTGCATTGCACTGTTATCGCCATTTGGGTAATTAAGTCAAGCGTCTACCGAAAGCTGCCCAAACAAGCGAATGGGGCATTCTACTTGTACAGCTTACCCTTCTAAATCCGTATAACAATAGATTGCTTCTTATCAGGAATGTCATTGAAAGGCCTCGGAGCTGGTACGTTTTCTCTCGCCAAAAGTAGAGTGGACGGGGACGATTTTTCTAAAAAAGGACTCCCCCACCCGACCAACTTATGGGACACCTCGTTTACGACGCCAACCAGACATTTGTGAAGAGCGTTAGTAACTAGCCCTCAGGTCAGGTAGTAGAAACTTACCCAAGTAGTGTTTGTTCCAATGGCTGGTCGGACTGGCACAGTCTCCTTTATGGGCTCAACTCTACGAGAACTCGAACTGGGGCATGTTTCTACCGCGCCGTTGTTTTTGATTCTGACTACCAGTGAGGACTATGAACAGCGATTCCACGCAACTCGCCAGGACGTAGATAGTGTTTTTTAGGTGGAAATGTGTGCCGAATGCCAATCTTGGACAAGGGACAGGCAGCATGTTTCACATAGGGACTGAGGCTCGGACGCAGAGTTTATTCGTCAACCTGCTTGACATGAGTACGGAACGGAGCGCTCAGGATACCCAGGGCATGGCTGAAACGAATGAGTTGCACCTGCGATCCGATGCATGGCACACGCACCTTTGATGCAGACTTCCATGAGCTTTACTTAGGCTGGTCTTTTGAGTTGCAAGCGAGAAGCAAGAGTAGGTGTGTTCTTCATTCTTGACTGGTCGCTGGCAACTGATAGCTCCATACGGACAATCTTTTCTGCTACGGCAAGGCTGATAAAGTGATTCAGCGATATTCCTTCGCTATGCGCCAGATCGTTGGCTTGCTGTCGAATCGAAGGACTTAGACGGAGTGGAAAGCTCTGATACCGTTTTTCTTGATTCACAGATGGCCCTCTCATTTACCTGCACAACAACAACCCGATTTTTATCCTGAAACACCCACGGCCGCAATCAAATTTATTACTTAAGTCATATTTCTATCTTCTGGATTCCCCGCGATAGAAATTCTTTAGCCAGGGGTTTACGGTTCATATGGGATCTCCGTGGCTATCGTATTGAATTGATTTGCAAATATGCCCTTGGATATTAGCCGTGATATCAAAATACGACTTTATTTTCTGGGCATAGCTTAATTTTCGACATCCCCAGATATAAAGAGTGAGCTACAGAGAAAGTTACTTTCGGAATAGCCATGAGCTATCCCCGAAAGAAATTACTCGGGAGTAGTTTTGTGGGGCTCATGACTGGAAATAAATCCTGCCTGTGTATTTCAAGAATCCAGTCTCTGCCTCTCTACGTGTTTTTCCTCCACCGATTTCATTCACTCCACAATCTCGATCTACAACATTCTTTTTGGGGTAAAGGCCACAAGGAGCTTTCTATGCTTGCCACCGCTCAATGGAAAAAGGGAAGTGTCCGTTTTACACATTTTGGGATTCCAGTCACAGAGCTATTTCCTCGTATAGCAAGTGGTTTTGCATTGTTGTTGCTTCTGGTATGGGGATCGGTGATTGTAGGTTGCGGTGCAGGTGGATATCCTGGGGGCGGGATAGTAAGTCTTTCTTCGTCAGCGGTAACTATCGATGCTGGGCAATCGTTTCAGGTGAACTCGAAACTAGATGGAAGCCCTTTAATTTCTTGGATATTAGGTGGCTCTTGCAGTGGGACATGCGGCTCGCTTTCGGCTTCCAGCGGAGCTTCGACCATCTACACAGCTCCCGCCACGGTGACTGCGCCCATTAAGCTGACACTCACTGCTGCAGTTACAGGAACGAAGAGCTCAAGCGTCGTCAATATTACGGTTAATCCAGCTCCTACGATCTCGGGTAATGCGCCCGCAGGAACAGTCGGAACTCCGTACTCGGCTACGTTGACAGCGAGCGGTGGTAGTGGAGCTCTAAAATGGGGAATCGCCGGGGGCTCTCTTCCGGCAGGACTTACCTTCAATACCAGTACAGGAGTGATATCTGGCACTCCTACGGCTGCGGGATCGGCGACGATCACGCTACAGGTCACCGATTCCAGCGATGTTCCTTTGACGGTCACTTCGCGACAGACGATTCAAATCAACTCAGGTGTCGTTACATTGTCGATTGGGGGGAATCCTCCTGCGGGAACCGTTGGCGTCGCATATACGACAACTCTGCAGGCCACGGGAGGAACTTCACCTTACGTGTGGAGTGTTATCTCGGGCAATCTTCCTGCGGGCCTTTCGTTGTCCGCTTCAGGTGTCATCTCGGGCACTCCAACGAGTTCGGGATCGTCCGTCTTTACGATTCAGGCTCAGGATGCTTCTGGGAATAAGGCCAGCGCCGTCTTCGGCATTACGATCAATGCCGCTAACTCGGTACTCTCTATCGGAAATCCAACGCTGCCTGGCGGAACGGTCGGTGTTCCTTATACCGGAACGATTCCGATTAGTGGAGGCGTTGGCCCATATACCTGCGCTGTCGCTGGCGGTTCATTGCCTGCAGGATTAACGCTGAACAGCAACTGCACAGTATCTGGTACTCCGACAACTGCTGGAACATCGACTGTAGCTGTCTCAGTAACTGATTCTGGTAATCCGACGCAGACAGCCACGGGAACAGTAACGATTACAATCTCGCCGGCTTCATTGACGCTCACCCTTACCAGTTTGCCGAACGCTACTGTGGGTACACCTTATAACGCCACCATCGGAGTATCAGGCGGAACGTCGCCTTATAGTTGCACTATCACGAACGGTACTTTGCCCGCCGGTCTTACCTTGACTGGTTGCATGGTTCATGGAACCCCAACGACTGCTGGAGTAGCCAACCTCACGGTTAAGGCGACAGACTCGAGCAATCCAACAGCAACAACGAGTGGGCCCGTTAGTCTTACGGTTCTGCCTGCGCCTCTTACGCTGACGATATCTTCACTTCCAAGTGGGACGGTTGGTGTTGCATACAACTCCACCGTCGGAGTCTCTGGAGGAACGTCTCCTTACACGTGCACGATTACGGGCCTTCCTGCAGGTTTGACTTCCAGCGGATGCACCGTTACTGGCACGCCAACTTCAGCAGGAACATCAACTCTCACTGTCCACGCTACCGATTCGAGCAATCCGACCGAATCGACAAACGGGACCGTCACTCTAACAATCAATCCTGCATCTGTGACGTTGGTTCTTGCTCCTCCAACAAACGCCACTGTTGGCACTCCTTACACGGGCAATGTTGGTGTCACCGGCGGAACCGCACCTTACACCTGCACGATCACAGGCCTGCCCGCAGGACTTACAGCGAACAACTGCTCCATCACTGGCACACCAACAGCTGCGGGGACGTCAACCCTCACGGTCCACGCTACCGACTCGAGCAGTCCCACGGCGAGCACGACTGGAACGGTTTCACTGGTTATCAATCCAGCTGCGGTAACACTTACGCTGACGGCTCCGCCCGCCGGAACGATCAATACGGCTTATACAGGCAGTGTTGGTGTCACCGGCGGAACGGCACCGTACACCTGCACGATTACAGGATTGCCCGCAGGTCTTACGGCCAACAATTGTGCGATCACGGGCACACCAACAGCTGCTGGGACGTCAACCCTCACAGTCCACGCTACCGATTCGAGCAGTCCAACGGCGAGCACGACCGGAACTGTCTCGCTGGTCATCAATCCAGCTGCAGTAACACTCACGCTGACAGCACCGCCCGCCGGAACGATCAACACGGCTTACACGGGTAGTGTGGGTGTTACCGGCGGAACCGCACCTTACACCTGCACGATCACAGGCCTGCCCCCAGGTTTGACAGCAAACAACTGTGCGATCAGTGGCACACCCACAGCTGCTGGGACGTCAACCCTCACAGTCCACGCTACCGATTCGAGCAGTCCAACGGCGAGCACGACCGGAACTGTCTCGCTGGTCATCAACCCGGCTGCAGTGACTCTGACGCTGACGGCACCGCCCGCTGGAACGATCAATACGGCTTATACAGGTAGTGTTGGTGTCACCGGCGGAACCGCACCGTACACCTGCACGATTACGGGCCTGCCCGCAGGACTTACAGCGAACAACTGCTCCATCACTGGCACGCCAACAGCTGCTGGGACGTCAACCCTCACGGTCCATGCTACGGATTCGAGCAGTCCAACGGCGAGCACGACCGGAACTGTCTCGCTGGTCATCAACCCGGCTGCAGTGACTCTGACGCTGACGGCACCGCCCGCTGGAACGATCAATACGGCTTATACAGGTAGTGTTGGTGTCACCGGCGGAACCGCACCGTACACCTGCACGATTACAGGCCTGCCCGCAGGTCTTACGGCCAACAATTGCGCGATCACTGGCACGCCAACAGCTGCTGGGACGTCAACCCTCACAGTCCACGCTACGGATTCGAGCAGTCCCACGGCGAGCACGACTGGAACGGTCGCGCTGGTTATCAACCCGGCTCCGCTTACGCTAACGGGCACTCTTCCCAACGCAATCCTCGGGCAGAGCTATTCGCAAACGTTGAATGCTACAGGAGGAGTAGGTCCGTACACTTATCAACTCATCAACGGTACAAGCTTGCCGGCAGGTCTCTCGTTGGCAACCGATGGCACAATTAGCGGTACACCTACTGCTCCTGGAGCTGTCGGTTTCACAGTACAAGTGACGGATTCCAGTGCGCCACAGCAGACGGCAACGCATGATTTCGTCCTTTTGGTTGTCTATCCATCCGGACCGAACAACAATGAACTGAATGGTCCGTATGCCTTCCTTTTCCAGGGTTACGACGACGTACTCGTAGGAGTGCTTGCTTATCAAACCGCAACCATTGGAAGCTTTACCGCAGACGGCAACGGTTTGATCAATGCTGGAGAGTCCGATTCGAACCATCAAACCTCAGGAGCAACGCTTACTAGTAATCAGTTCTACGGAAGCTATCAGATTGGCGCCGATAACCGCGGCATGATGGCTCTAACGACGCTGAATCCTGATGGATCGATCGCTGGAACCAAGATTTATGCCATCTCGGTGAAGGCTCCAGCGACACCTGGAACTGCTGCTACGCAGGCTCAGATGATCGAGTTTGATGGCAGTATCATCATCGGCTCTCGTGGATCCGGCACGATACTCCAGCAGACAACTGCAGCATTTGCTGCTGGGTTGTCGGGCAACTATGCATTCGGAGTCTCAGGCGATACGCCTTGCCTTGTCTCGTGCGCCGTTGGGCTTTCAGGTCCAGTGGTCGCAGTGGGGCAGTTTACCGCCTCGGCCGGTATTGTTACCGGAACGAGCGATGCCAACGTTGGGGCGACCAACTTCGCCAACGGAGCTCTTTCCGGAGCGTATCAAGCGGCCGACAGCAATGGACGGCTGACATTCTCCGCGACTGTTAGCAGTGCGCCTGGTATATTCCCGACGCATTACGTGATCTATGTCGTGGATGCTGCGCATATCTTCCTTATGTCGGATGACACGCACTCGCAGTTCGCGTTGCTTGCGGGGACTGGGCAGACGCAGACGCAAGCCAGTTTCGACAACACCTCACTCAACGGACCAATCATCGGCTATGAAAACGCACAATCTGACCCGGGACTCCTGGGGGCAACATTACAGAATGTGCTGAATGTGTCTACCTCAACGATTTTCCGAGTCAACTCGACTGCATCAACCAACGGTACATGCAACTTCACGAATGTTGATGTTGCTGGAATTAATGGGCTTGTAAACCAACTCTCCGGAGGAGTCAGTGCTCTCACAGGTGCAGATCTGCTGGCCATCCTGGGGAGACTTCAATCCACGGGTAGCGCCAATTGCTCAGTAACGACAAATGGTCGAGGTACGCTCAACTACCCTGCGCCGAGTGGCTTGTTGGCTCCAGTCCTAAACCTTCTCGGTCTCAATACTCCACCCGCACCTCGTATCTTCTACCTTGTCTCTCCCAACCATGGATACTTCCTTGAGTCGGGATACGCAGGGCTCGGCTACTTTGAAGGTCAGATCAACAAGGCGACGTTCACGCTTGCCGATTTCAATGGAACCTTCGTCTACGGTAGTCAGCCGGCGGCGACTCTCGCCTCCATCAATACCTCCGGCTACATTCACGCTGACGGAGCTGGTAACGCTAACGGTGTCACCGACCTGAACATAGGCGTCGGGAACCTGAATATTCTGCAGCTCGGCGTGGCCAACTCCGGAACGTATGCCATCAATTCAACCCCGCCACCTCTCCAGACATTCTCCGATGCGAATGCAGGACGCTTCACATACGGGACGAATGTCATCTACGAGATCACGCCCGGCCGGTTTGTGCTGCTGGATACGAATCTCCTGACCACCTCTCCAACCGTAACGTTGCTGTACTAGGGCAGCAAATAAACATTGGCGATCGATTCAAAAAGGAGAGGTTACTGAGATGCGCTCAATCTATTTGCTGTTCGTTCTTCTCATAGTTGCTGGATCTACTGTTGCGCTCGCGCAAGCGAGACCAACCGTGGATTCAGCATTCTCCACTCCTCGTGCTGATCTTGCTCTGGGATACAGCTATATTGGCGCAAACGCACCTCCCGGCCAATCCGGCTATTTCGGGTTGAATGGAGGGTTTGCCTCAGGAAGCTATCGCATCACCCATCTGTTCACCATCGCAGGGGAGTTCACGGGCGGCCACGCCAACAACATCAGCGCGCTCGGGCAGGACCTCACGCTCTTCACCTTTATGGGAGGTCCTAGAGTTGCATTTACGGGTCGGAGGCTTGTTCCCTTCGCTCAGGTATTATTCGGCGGTGCACATGCGACGGACTCCTACTTCCCATCCTCTTCTGCGGCGGGCTACACAACGTCTGCATCCAGCTGGGCTCTTTCAGCCGGGGGAGGCGTTGATTATCACCTTACACATCGTTTGGCCGTACGAGCATTAGAAGCTCAATACATGAGGACGGCGCTTCCAAATGGCTCCAGCGACTCTCAGAATTACTTCTCGATTGGAGCGGGAATCGTATTCAAATTTGGCACTTATGATGGCATACCTCATGTGTCTGCGGCTTCGCCAAAACCACAGCGCAATAACCTGTCATTTACCTGCAATACGAATGTTGCGAGCATTGAGCAAGGGCAGGTTCTCGAAGTTACGGCCAATACGTTGACGCAACCTGATGGCCTTGAAGTCCAGTACTCATGGTCTTCCGATGCGGGAACAATTGATGGATCGGGTCAACGTGTGACACTCAATACCGCGAATGTGGCTCCGGGAAATTACACCATCACGGGGCACGCGTCTCTGGTCACGGATTCTGGGATCAAATCGGATTGCCAGGTTCCATTCCGCGTCTTAGCGCAACAAAACTCTCTGGCTGCCACGGACAAGAATACTTCGACTCAAAATGAGGAAGTCTTCCATGCCAATGTGCAGGATGCTCTTTTTGACTATGACAGCTATGAGATCAGACCGGATGCGAAGAAGGCGATCGAGCATGCAGCGGAGTATTTGAATGCTCATCCAGCGATCAATGTTCTTATCGCCGGCTATGCCGATGAACGGGGATCTGCTGAATACAATCTCGCTTTAGGTGAAAAGCGCGCCAATGCTGCTCGTGATGCTCTTATTGCTGCAGGAGTCCCAGCCGCCCGTCTTAGCATCATTAGCTACGGCAAAGAAGCGCAAGTTTGCACTGCGAATACTGAAAAATGTTTTCAGGAGAACCGAAGAGCAGCCTTCAATATGCATCCTTAGGATGTCAAAACAAATGCTTAACCATGCAGGCGGCTACGATTCATCGTAGCCGCCTGCATGGTTAGTAGGTGTGAATTAGAAGTGGTATTTTACCGCCATCTGCAGAATTCTAGGATTGATGCCTGTAGTGACGATGCCAAAGTTGCCGCTGTTAATGCTTCCCGAGGGGTTTGAGAATTCCGCATGGTTCGCAATATTGAATGCTTCCGCTCGGAATTGCAGAACGTGCGATTCATGAATGTGGAAATCACGCAACAGAGCTAGATCTGTATGGTTCAAACCTGGGCCAGCGAAGAATCGACGATGGGTATTGCCGACAACGCCGAAACCAAGCTTCATATTCTTTTCGGAAGTGAAGAGTGAGGTGTTGAAAAAAGGATAATGCTTTCCCGTGGCTGGGTTGATGTCTCTTGGATTGCGGTCTCCGTGAAGTCCACCAGCGAATAGATTGCCAGGGGTATAGAAAGGCTTATCGACACCGGAAGATCCGGTGAGCGAATAGTCGGAATTATCGGATAGCGTGATAGGTTGTCCCGATGCCATCTTCGTGATACCGGAGATAGACCAGCCTCCTAGAAGCGCTTTACCAAAACGATTATCGGTCCAGCGCGCAAAGGGAAGTTGAACGTTATAGCTTGCCACGAGAGAGTGAGTAACGTTGTACGACGAGAGCGCATAGCTGGCCCTTGGATTGATTGGATTTGTAGCGTCCGTCATGGCGGAGGAGTTATCGAATGAACGTCCAAAAGTATAAGCGACCATGACATCCCACATCGTACTGGAGTGCTTCAGATTCGTCTGTAACGAGTTGAAGTTGGACGTTGCTTGAGTAAGAAGATAAGGATTGCTGCCGAAGGCAAGTCCAAGAGGACGTGTCCCCGGAACGACCGTGCCATTTTTTAGCGTATAGCTATTGCTTTCAAGCCTAGGCCCGCAGGGCGTTTCTCCCGGAGCCAATGCGGCTTGGTTAAGAGAGAGACAGAGCGCAGGATTGCCAGGATTTGCTTCCACCTGATTCGCCAGATGACGGCCCTGATTGCCGACATAAGTAGCAGTAACCACGGTGTTCCGACCGATGCCCCTCTGAATTCCCAGGAAGTAGTTTTGAATATATGGAACTGTATTGTGTACGCCAACTGCATAACTTGAGCTAAGTGGAAGGTAATTGTCCCACGGGACATTGTTGTCGGGATTTTTAATAGATACGTTGGTGGGGGGGAAAGAGAATGGGAATTTTTGCAGCTCAATATTTTGAGTTGCGCGGTCAATGTAGGGAGATTCCAGCATCGTAGGCACTGGAGCCTGATAGTAGAGACCAAATGGAGCATCGCCAATTACAACGAATCCCGATTCATCCTGAAAATTGGTGTAAAAGACACCGTAGCCGCCACGAAGACTAAACATGCCTGGGCCGCCCGTAATCTTCGAGAGAAGACCCGAAGGCTGAGTTGTTGGGGAATAGGCGAAGCCAAAGCGTGGAGCGAACTTGTTCCAGTGGATGGGAGCCAGCGTTCGAGGGATGCCTTTGTCTCCTGGAAAAACCCAACCGAGCGGAGCTCCAGGAAATACCTGTGATTGCTGGCCAGGAACAATGGTCTGAATCTTGTTCTGCGTGTCGTACCAGGGAGTCGTTACCTCATAACGGAGACCATAGTTAAGCGTCAGGTCCGAACGCGCTCTCCATGCGTCCTGTACATAACCGGCGGCATAGTGACTGCGAGAATCGAGAATCTGTGCGCTTGCTTGCGTAAAGCCGCCATCCTCAGCACCCAGCAGGAAATCGGCGAAGCCAAGTCCCGTCTCGTTGCCATCAGGAAAGTTGAAGCTACCGTTGACGGCATAGGCATTGCGTTCGTTGATCTGGTCGTAGTGGTAATTCACTCCAAACTGTACGGTGTGCGTACCAATCACCTTCATAAAGTTATCGAGCCATTGGAAGGTATTAACATACCGTCCCTGAGTGGAGAGCGGTGTACCGAAGGTGCCGCCTTCACTAATTGATATGTTCGGAACGCCAGCAAGTGAAGGATTAATGTTGCCGATGCCTCCAGCTGGTCCCCAGGGAGTAACGAACCCAAGGGATGCGAGCGTTGGGCCAGGCGTCTGGTAGCTTGGATTGCCTATGTGGGCCGCGCTTCGCACGTAGGTAAAGCGGAAGGTATTGACTGCATTGTTCTTGAATGTGGTTGTCAAGCCAAGGTTGCTCATCTGTGCGCGCTGCTGCGTAGCTGTGGGGAACAAGCCGTCATTGCCGCCACCATAGGGATTTCCTATAGTGGCGTTATCCATGAAGTAATAACCGAAGAATGTGCCGAAACGCGTATTCATATCGACGCGAAGGGCTTCCTTATAATCGTCCACGGTATTGTTTTTAGCAGTCGTGACATAGGCAGGTGCGATTCCAGAGCTTGTGCCACTATTGACGACTGTGCTGTTGGGGGTTGGAATGTACTTCATGAGCGGAGTTACGGCAGAAGACCATGCGGCTTTCGGAATGACAGCGTTCGGAAAAACGCACGGGTCATCCATTGATGTGGGTGTACAAGCGTTATCGCCGAAATATGGTTCCTGATCGGTTACGGTATAACCCAGTCGCTGGCTCAACACGCCGGCCCACCCCGCACCTTGAACAGAGCCCCCAAAATTGGTCAGCAGAGGTGTCCAGTCCGATACATCTCCCTTCAAATTGGCTGCGGAGGGAAGAGTGACGGAGTTCGTGGTGCCAATTCGCTGATTTGTCCCCTGGAAATCGGCAAAGAAAAACATTTTGTCTTTTTTGATAGGCCCGCCGAAGGTGCCGCCATAGATATTTTGCCTATAAGAGCCGCGAGGCGGCGCAGGGGAAGAAAAACTATAGGGTCTGGCATTGAAGACGGTGTCGCGCAGAAACTCAAATGCGGAACCATGCCATTGATTGGTTCCATTCTTTGTGACAACGTTTACTTGCCCGCCGCTGAAATTGCCATACTCGGCGTCGAAGTTACTTGTGATGATACGGAACTCTGAAAGAGAATCCAGATTGGGGACGATGGCGGTTGAATTCTCAACACCGTCGTTTACATTACCACCGTTCACCATGTAGCCATTTGAAGCTCCGCGGCCACCATTGATGGATACATTTCCACCATTCAAACCGCCCGAAGGCGAAGGTGTGTCGGCAGACTCTGTATTCGAATAAGGAGAAACACCTGGCTGAAGTGCGAGGAGATCAGTAAATGCGCGACCGTTCAGCGGTACAGCAGTAATCCTTTGGCTCTCGATAACTTCGCCAAGCTGCGTGCTTTGTGTTTCTACCTGTACGGGGTTGCTGGTTACTTCTTCAACCACCGCCACATTTCCTACCTTCAAGATAATATCTCTGCGAATAGACGAGTTGGCGTCTACTTTGATTCCTGTCGCCTGATAGGCATCAAATCCAGGTTGTGCCGTGCTTATGGTGTATCGACCGACATCGAGCACGGGAAAGCTATAGAAGCCTCTATTGTCGGTAACAACGGTTAGGCGCACTCCTGTTTCTTCATTGAGAGCGGTAACGGTAACTCCCGGTACGACGGCACCCGTAGTATCCGTTATTGTGCCTGAAATTACACCGGTGATAGCAGCGTAGGCTAACTCCACAAAGAAAAGCATCAAAATAAATACAAATGACGCTGAACGCACATAGCGCATATCTTTTCCTTTCGCAAAAGCGGATCAAATTTCAAATATTTCGATCATTTGATTACGACTAAAAGCCCATGCATATGCCCAAAACATAAAGAATTGAGTTAGTAGCGCTGAAGCGCAGAAAACTCGTTGCTCTAACACAACACTGCCGAGTTGGTTCGGCATAGGTAATAGTGTGGTTCTTGGGGAGTAAAGAAAGGCACGTCTGTACATCTGAAGAACTGATTTTGCAACCAAGCATGCCTGCAGATATAAGCTGCAGAGCAGGCTAGAGAACAGCAAAAAGCAATGTTACAGGTGCTGGACAATCTCAATACAAAGACGTGAATTCGTCATGGGCCAATTGTCCTAGCCTTTTTAAAGAGTGTTTTTATGAGTGAAATGAATAGAACGCTTGCAGATAGGACACCTCGTTTTAGAACGCAATCGCGTTGAGGGGCAGCCTATCCGTCAATTCTCAAATCGATTTGAGAGAAGGTAGTTATCGCCACTGTGGGCAATAACCTTGAATTGCCTCAGCAAGCTATTCAGGTGAGGGATATCTGAACCATAAACAAGCAGGTAAGTCCGCTGCGGTCTCGACCACAAATCCTTCAGTTGTGCGTCATCGATGAAGACGCGCTTTGCATCAGGGGCATAGCTCCCATACTCAAGATTGGCACTCCGTCCGTTCCAGAGCAGGGCTTCTTGGTTCGTATAGAAGAAGGTAGCCGAAAACGCATAGTAGGCATCACCTTCAATAAGCTGGCCTGGAGGCGCATGCTTCAGTGCATCGGCAAGCTGGTAGGAGCTGAGGTAAGGGTCGAAGGTGATCAGTGCAAGCCGTGCAGCCTGGAGAAATGCAAGCATCATAACGGTGAGTACAGCCACCGTAGCCGTAGCTTTGCGCGCTCGGATAAGACCGATAAAGCCGATGAGTAACCCGCATCCAGCGATGACAAGAGGAAGGCGGAGGTAGGCGAACGACTTGAGTGTGAGATCGCCCATGTGTCCGAGCGAGAGCGTATAGAGATCGGGGTTCTGTGTGAGTGCCGCAGAGATATCCCCGGCAGTAGGCAAGTTGGCTGTGTAGATCAGCAGGAAAGCGATGGCTGCGACGCAAATCCCGAGAATCGAAGTAAGCGCAACACGAGCTAGCCGCGGATAATTCTCGCGCGAGGCCATATAGCTTCCGAGCAGCATCGCCAGGGCAGGGTAGATGGGGAGCGAGTAATATTCCTGCGTCGTAGATAGCGTGAAGAAGCAGAGGATGAAGAGTATCCAGATTAAGGCGAGCAGACGTGTGCGTCCTGCTCGATCTGTGGGACGGTAGCTTTGTCGGAAAGCGCCGAAAAAGGTCAGGCTCCATGGAAAGAGCCAGACCAGGTGAAGCAGCCAGAACCACACGCGAGGCACGGTGTTGTAATCGCGTGGATACCGGATGTTAAGGAAACGGAATAGATGTTCGTTTAAGAAGTAAAACCAGAAGAAGCCATGATATTCCCCGGGACTGGAATGCATTGTCCAGTCAAAGAACGGTGGATTGCGCAGAGTTGCAAGCACATGCCACGGCGCAGCGAGGGCAAGAACGATCAGGCTGCCGGTAAGTGGACGGAGCTTGAGGAGTATTGTGCGCAACGAGAGCTGCCGCATTATCGCCAGGTAGATTCCCCCGATGATGATAGGGAAGACTGCCGCGACGAGTCCCTTGAGCAGAAGTCCACAGGCCAGGCTTAGATAGAGCACAACGAACCAGAGGGAAGGTCGTTGCTCCCTGTCGTCCAGAAGCCGAAGCATGGACCAGAGCGCGAGAGCAATCGTAAGCGTGAGCGCGGCATCAGGAATCAGGATGCGCGTAAACAGGAAGATGCCGATGCAGGTTGCAAGTATCGTTCCGGAGTAGATGGCTGCGCGTCGCCCGAAGGCCCACAGCGCAAAGCGTGCCGTCACCCAGCAAAGAGCAATATTGATAAGGGCCAGAGGTAGTCGGGCAGCCCAGTCATGCACGCCGAAGATCTTGAACGAAGCTGCCATGATCCAGTAGATCAATGGCGATTTTTCAAGATAAGCGATGCCATCGAGACGCGCAGTCACCCAGTCGCCACTCTCCAGCATGTTGCGGGCAATCTGAGCCTGCACAGCATCGACATCGTCCATCAGATGCGGTGGACTGAAAACCAATGGCAAAAAGGCACAGCAGGCAACGATCAGTACGATCGCATCGACACTGAGTCGATTCAGGCCGAGACGATAGAGAAATCGTCCGAAAAATCCCTCGGGGTCTGCAGGTCTTGTCCGCCCTGGATCTTCCATTGCTTGATCCATAGAAACAACATCAGCATGCCCCATAAGTGATACCCGTAGTTTGCCTTTCTTTCCATGTGCAATTTAATCAGCGACTCGAGATGTGGCCAATAGATCAAACCAGTCTCTTCGACCGTCTTTCTATCGAGTGTATCGAGCAGCAGCGGCCGCAGGTGGCCACGGAGCCAGTCATGCACCGGAATATCAAGGCCTTGTTTTTTCTTGGCGAGAATATTTTGAGGCAGCTTATCTTTCATCAACGTGCGCAACAGCAGCTTCAGATTGCGGCCACGTATACAGTAGTTGGCGGGCAGCGTTGCGGCAAACTCGACGATGCGGTGGTCCAGGAAAGCAGGCCGCACCTCAAGCGAGTGTGCCATGCTCATGCGATCTACTTTGACCAGCAGGTTATCCGGCAAAAAGTAGGCCTGATCGAAGGCCATAAAGCGACGGATATCGCGTCCTGCTGGAATCGTAGCCAGCATTTTTAATGTGTGCGTGCTGTTCTGCGAAACCATCAGCTCTTTACGCTGCAGGTGTGAAAAAGTGCCGTTCCAGAATATGTGCGAGCTGCGTTCGTCGAGCAGCGTGCCGTGAAGGAAGCGCTGCAGCTTATAGTCGAAGCCGATCTTTTTGTTCGAGGCTCGCAGCCGATTGGCCGAGTGCAGTGAGAGTCGCCGTAGGCTGCGTGGCACGATACGTGCGCGTCGCGCATATTTATCGGCGAGATAGGTGATGTAACCGCCGAAGAGTTCATCTGCTCCCTCACCGCTCAGAGCAACGGTTACCTTCTTCGCAGACATGCGCGACAGATGCCATACGGGGACTGCCCCTGCATCGGCGTTTGGTTCGTCGGCATAGTATGCAAGCTCAGTAATCGAGTCTGGCGTCACCGTCCCAGGTCCCAGGTCGAGTTCCTGGTGGTCCGTTGAGTAGCGCGTTGCCATCTCTCGCAGATATGGAGCTTCATCGAACTCGCGTCCGCCAAAGGTAATGGAGAATGTCTTAAGCGGACTCGAAGCATGCTGGCTGGCATAGTGCAGCACCGTAGAGGAATCGATGCCGCCACTTAGCCATAGCCCAACCGGAACATCGGCTGCCAGGTGTTCTTTGACCGACTGTGAGAGTAGATGGTCGAGCCGTGCCGCAGAGTCTGCGATGCTGGTATGCGCGCTCAGATCTGCGCGATCGACCTGCCAATAGCAGTGCGACGAGATATCGCCGTCGTGCCATGTCAGAAAGCAACCTGGCATAAGTTTGCGGATGCCGGCCGCCAGCGTGCGTGCTCCCGGCACATAATTCATTCCCAAGTATGTATCGAGTGCGCCGAGGTCGATATCTCTGGAGATCTCCGGGTGGCAGAAGATCGACTTCATCTCCGAGCCGAAGTAGATGTCGCCGCCATGAAGGGCATAGTAGAGCGGCTTGATCCCCATGCGGTCGCGAGCGAGCACGAGCCTCCGTCTCGACTCGCGCCAGGCAGCAAAGGCGAACATGCCCCGGAATTTCTCGATGCAGGCCGTATCCCACTGCATGAACGCATGCAGAACAACCTCGGTATCGCAGGTTGTTCGAAACTTGTGGCCATAGGAGATCAGCTCCTTGCGGAGCTCGGCATGGTTGTAGATTTCGCCGTTGAAGACGACCGTAACATCTTTATCTTCAGAGGTTAACGGTTGAGCGCCAGCAGACGTGTCAACGACCCGCAGGCGGGTAGCGCCCAGGGAGACCGTCGAACTCTGCCAAGCGCCCTGATCGTCAGGGCCACGGTGAATGATAGATGCAACAGCCTGGTGAATCCTCTCGGGCAAAAAGGAGTGATGCTTATGGGTAAAACCCGCAATTCCACACATCGTGATGGGTTGATGGAACGCCTTTTAATTTTTTTCAACTATAACTGAAACTTTTTTTAAATTGTGGGTTTAAAACGAAAACTATCTCTTGGACGCACCACAGTTTTTTTGGATAGGCGTTACGAACGCTGGACGAAGGAAATTATCTGCCGTTATTTCCTGAAAGAGCGCTGGTTAGCCAGAGTGAACCATGACCCGGTTCTTACCGGCTCGCTTGGCGGCGTACAGTGCCTCGTCTGCCAGTTCCACCAGCTGGTAGCCGTTCACGAGAGATTCATTGATGGCCGCCATGCCCATACTGATGGTAACCGGCTCGTTCTCCCACTCTTCGGCGGCGACGCGCTGCATCACGCGCCGGGCCAGACCCATTGCGCTCTCTTCGCCGCTTTCCGGTAGCAGAACCACGAACTCTTCGCCTCCATAACGGGCTGGGAGATCGGGCAAGCGAACGGTAGTCCTCAGAATCATGCCCAGACGGCGCAACACCTCGTCGCCTGAGGCGTGTCCATACTTGTCATTGATCTTCTTGAAGTTATCGACGTCGATCAGCAGTACAGCAAGCTCCCGCTTCCGGCGCCGGGCCATCGAGAACTCCATCACCAGCCGTTCCTCAAAGGCGCGGCGATTGCGAAGTCCTGTCAGCTCGTCGGTTACGGCAAGGCGGCGAAGCTGATCATTCGCTTCTTCCAACTCGCGATGGTAACGCTCCAGCTCGGCCTTATGAGCGACTTCCGCCGAGATATCGACGGCAACACCAGCCAGCAGCACGTTGCCGGCAGAGTCATGGCAGGGGAATTTGAACGAGCGCAGGGAACTGATCGTCCCATCCGTGCCGCGTATGTGCTCTTCGGTTTCGACCATGCGCCCGCCGGCCATCACCTCAAGGTCATGCGTACGCACAGACTTTGACAGATTGCGCGACCATAGCTGTTCGTCCGTTCTGCCCAGCCACGCGTACTCGCTTACGCCAAACCTCTGAGCGAAGGCGCGATTGTAGAAGAGCAGCCTTCCGGCCGCATCCTTGATATAGCTCAGGAAAGGGCTGGCGTTCATAAAGGCGCGAAACAGTTCTTCGCTCGCGCGCAGTGCGCCGGTTGCCTTCTCTTTTTCGTTCAGGGCATGTTCCAGTGCCCGGCGCTGCATTTTGAGTTCGAGCCGTGCGCTGACCTGGCGTCCAAGAACCTCGAGAGCATCCACTTGCTCGGCGGTCAGAATGCGCGGTGTGGTGTCGAGCACGCACAGAGTTCCCAGAAGATGACCGTCCGGCGTGGCCAGAGCAACACCGGCGAAGAAGCGGATAGGAGGATCGGCCGTTACCAGAGGATTCGCTCCGAACCGGCTGTCGAGAAGAGAGTCTTTAACGATGAAAGCGCCCGCCTGACGAATGGCATGGGCACAGAAGGCGATCTCGCGGGGCGTATCGCCGAGCTTCAATGTCTCCGAGGCACGGACCCATTGCTGCCGCTCATCGAGCAGTGTCAGCAGGCCGAGCTGGGTTCCACACAGCGAAGCAGCGAGCTGCGTCAATTCCTCGCAGTCCTGCTCCGGCTGGGAATCCAGCAGCTCCCTCACCCATAGCGCCCACAGTCGAGCGTTTTCGCTCTCCGGTCTTCTCAGATTCATCAGTCACCGTGGGGAGGCATGGTTAGAATACCCGTCCAAAGGTCGTTCGACTATTGCTTTTGTGTCTCTCTTTGGTCATGTGACCAGTGGTTACATGAGTTGTAGAAGGTGGCAAGGCTCTGGCTTTGGAATCTATGCTGCGAACAGATATCCGCTGCTCTCCATCTGAGATGCCTGCGAATCAGGAGACAATCACCCAAATCTGTTAGGAACATTCCGCAAAGGTCACCTGATATCAGTGATATGCGGTGCCTGAAGAATGGCGTCGTTAGTGCTTAATCAGCCACATCAACCAGCTCGCCACAATGGTTCCGCCGACGAACATCGCGAAGCAGAAGGCACCGAAGCGAATCATCATCCGCGGCTCTGACCGTTGGGTAATCCCGAAGACGACAGAAGTAAACAGGGAGAACAGAAGAACTGCGCCGAAGTGCGAGATGGTCACGAGGCCTTCCTTCCAATGGCGAGGGAGTGAGCATCGACAGCGGCAATGATATTCAGCAGTCCGGCTACGACGATAAATTTCGTGCCGTAGTCTGCGATGGCGATCTGCACCGACGTCTGACCCAGGTCAAAAAGGCGTGCGGCTGCATAGAGAAGACCGGTTCCCAGATCACCCGCGAAGTTCAGCATGTCCAGCAGTTCGGCCGTGTTGGGCGCGTAGACCTTGCCCTTCAGCGCCAGCCCGATGCCAAACATGGAGACGATGGAGAAGAAGAGCAGAAGCCCCCGAATCCACTTCTTCAGCAGAAAGTGTCCTGCGCCCGGAATCAACCAGCCCGCAATCAGAATGAGAGCGGGCGGCAGCGAGGTAATTTTCTGCGCGGGACGAGCCTGCGCCTGAACGTTCGTCGTCATCAGTCTCCGATGATACCAGTTCAGATGCGGACGAGTTCGGTCTGAACCCGTCCGGTCACGTCTGCCTTGCCGGGCAGCGCGATCATGTCGACCTCGCTGCGTATGCCGAATTCGCCCGGGAAGTAGAGGCCGGGCTCGACCGAGAAGCAGGTGTTCGGCAGGATCAGCCGCTCGTCATGCGTCTCCAGGTTGTCGAGATTCGCCCCATTGCCGTGCAGCACCGAGCCGATGTTGTGACCGGTGCGGTGCGTAAACCATTCCTTAAATCCGGCCTCGGCGATCACGTTACGACCGGCGTCGTCTGCCTGCCAGCCGGCGATCGGTGTTCCGCTGGCGAACGCTTTTTTCACCACATCAATAGAAGCATCGCGGGCATTGCGCACCGTTTCGAAGATCGTCTGCTCGCGAGCGGTGGGTTCGCGGCCGATGACTCCGGTCCATGTGATGTCGTAGAAGCAGGCATCGGGATGATTTACCTTGCCCCAGATGTCGATCAGGATAAAGTCGCCCTGCTGGATCGGCTTGGAATTGGCTGCCGTCGGCTCGTAGTGCGAGTCGGCGGAGTTGGCTCCCGCAGAGACATTTGGGCCATGCTCCCAGACAAGATTTTCGCGGCCCATTGCCTCGGAGAGCCACTCGACCATGGCGAACTCATGCGTCCTGCCGGATTTTGTCCGTCGTGAGATCTCCCGCCATGCGGCGGCGAGGATGGTATCGATCTTCTCCTGCGCGACATAGTGGGTCGCAAGCTGGTCGCTGGTGAGGACGGCCTCGAACTGGCTGACAAGGTCGGCTGAGGTGACGACCTCTTTGCCTAATCCTCGGACCATCTCGACCGTACCGGCATCGACCAGCGAGACATACATGATGGCGTTGTTGGGCGAGTACTGCATCGCGATCTTCGTTGCGCCTTGGGTGAGTGCGGCAACCTGCGCTGCAAGCTCCTGCCATGAGGAGTAGACCGCTTTTGCGCCAGGCAAGGGATCGAGCCTTCCGGACTCGATGCGGTGAACCAGCTTCTTTGGTTCTCCTGAGGCTGGAATGAAGTAGAACCAACGTCGCGTGACGTGAAGCCCTTCGCCGAGACCCAGAATGCGATAGGCAAGCGGATCACGGTAATGATGGTCGTAAAACAGCCAGCCGTCGAGATGCTGGTCGCGAAGTGCGCCTTGAATTGCTGCCAGATCCATGAGGGCCATCTTACGATGTCCGAGGGGTGATTGATGACGGAGTATGCACCCGGCATCCCAGCCCACCCCCTCCCCCCCAGGGGGTGTTTCATAAAGGGTTTTGTTTCTGCGTCTTATGCGATTTGCACAGCCTAAAATATTGAAAATGCTGGGGTTGACGCCAAAAATATAGAGAACAAAGGGGTTAGGCGAAGCTGAAAGGGCTGGAGACGGTTTTCCGCTCTTTTATCGTTCTATTTCTATTTTAGGGATTGGAGCCTAACTTATCGGCACTTTCGGAACGATTTTGTCGGGAAGTATATTTGTATTATTTTGTTATATTTGTGTGTTTTATTGCAAGTGTTGAATGAAGTTTTGGGGCTTGACAGAGGTTGGGTGCTTTCGGCTGATCGAGGGCCTTATTGCGTGACCTTTTCCTTGAAGACGATATAGGTCGCCGTTGTTCCGGGAGCGAGCTTGACCCAGTGAGGAACGTTGGCGGGGATGTGGGCGATGTCGCCTGCGTGCAAGGTGACTTCTTTGCCGCCTTCGATGGAGGTGGCGAGAGATTCGCCGGGCTGGTTGTTGTTGGAGTGCTCTCCTTTGAGGGTGCCTCCGGTGACGAGGATGACGGTGCCTTTGCTGATGACCATCTGGTCGGCCCAGAACTGGTGACGCTCGGCCTCGCCGGTGCGTGCGCGAGCGACGAAGAGCGTGCGTGAGCTGGGCGTCTCGTCGGTCTTCTCGTTCACCATGCCGGTGGCGCTGGTTTTAGCGGCTTCGAGTAATTTGGCCTGGCGTTGTTGTATCTCGGAGGCCGTGTGGACGGTCTGCGTATCGGTTTGAGCGAGTGCCGGAAGCGAGGCAAAGAGGAGCGAACAGAGGACGCGCGATTTCACTGAGGAATTCTCCCGAATCGTTGAGTGGGAGGATTCTACGGTCTCTGTTCGGCGCGGAGAAGGGACGGAAGGCCTAGTGCCTTCCGGCATCGGAGTGGGAGACAGCTCTGCAACAAGATTTATAGGGTGGCCCTGATCCCGGGATGCGTACTAGGCGCCAAACTGCCGGAGGTGATGATCGAGATGCTTGTACATCAATATCGCCCACTCCTGCGGCGTCAGCCGGCCGAAGAAGCTATGCGGATGCGTGGTGCAGCCATCCGGCCCGGCAGCGGCAAACCGATCGATCAAGGCATACAGACGTTCCTGTTCTGTTGCCAGGTCTCGTTGATCTTCCATGACAAGACCCGGTACCGTCGGGGAGTTTCGTCGCATCGGTTCATCGTTCCCGAGCGCCAGGGGCTTCACGATCGCCCCAATGATGCGCCCCATGAATAACCGTGGCGGAAGTCTGGTTCCGGCTGCCAGCTCCAGCCCCCCGGCGCAGTGCGCCATTGCCTGTGCCGCATTCATCTTGCCCCACTGCCGCTGGCTGTCCGGCTTGAGATGGGCGATCCGCTCCTTCACTTCTTCCACTCTTGCCGGCTCAAAGAGATTCTTCATAGGCGTCCTTATGGCGTTGAATCTTGCTGTGAATCAATATATTCCTTTTTGGGTATATATCAAGACCGGCGATGCATTTTAGGTAGGTCAAGCCTTCAGGCTTGGCCTACTATGGGTGAACCCCAGGGGCTAAAGCCCCTTTCTTTTTGGCTGGGAGAGAGGGCCAAGCCTGAAGGCTTGGCGTACTTAGAGGCGATTCGCGCTCTGCGAATGATCCACCCATGCGAAGTGACTGCATGAATCCATCGCATTTGTTATGCACATGAGACCAAACGTAATGGTGACTCCTGTTGGTCTTCGCATGCTGAGGAAGTCTAATTTAAGGTGGCTAGCCTTTAGATCTTTTTACGTGTCAGCTTGACGGCACTAACGATTACTAATCCAAGAACCGTTTAGCGATGCCTTCGTAGGCGTCGATGCGTCGGTCGCGGAGGAAGGGCCAGTGCTGGCGGGTGATCTCGATGAGTTTGGGGTCGAGGTCGGCGATGAGGATTTCTTCCTTGTCGTGGCTGGCCTGGGCGAGGATGCGGCCGAAGGGGTCGGCGATGAAGCTTCCGCCCCAGAACTCGATGCCGGATTGTGGGGTGTGGTCGCCGGGGCCGCGGAGCTCGACGGTGGCGGGGTTGCCATCGGCTGCGGTGGTCTTGAACTTGACGTCACCGTGTTCGTGGCCTACGCGGTTGACGGCGCAGACGAAGACTCCGTTGGCGATGGCGTGGGCGCGCTGCGCGGTCTGCCAGGCGGAGTACTGGGCGTCGCCGAATTCTTCCTTCTCGGAGGGGTGCCAGCCGATGGCGGTGGGGAAGAAGAGGACTTCGGCTCCCTTGAGGGAGGTGAGGCGTGCGCCTTCGGGATACCACTGGTCCCAGCAGACGAGTGTGCCGACGGGACCTTGCGAGGTCTGCGTGGCCTTGAAGCCGAGGTCGCCGGGCGTGAAGTAGAACTTCTCGTAGTAGAGGGGGTCGTCGGGGATGTGCATCTTCCGGTAGATGTCGGCGATGCGGCCATCCTTTTCGATGGTGACGGCGGTGTTGTGATAGAGGCCGGGGGCGCGGCGCTCAAAGAGCGAGGCGACGAGGACGACGCCGGTCTCCTGGCAGACGCGGGTGAGGACGTCGGTGGAGGGGCCGGGGATGGGCTCGGCGAGGCCGAAGAGGGCGTGGTCTTCGCGCTGGCAGAAGTATTGCGCGCGGAAGAGTTCGGGCAGGCAGACGAGGGTAGCGCCCTGGCGGGCCGCTTCGTAGACGCGTTCGGCCGCTTTGTCGAGGTTAATGCGGGTGTCCGGGTCGCAGGACATCTGGATGAGGGCGACGCGCTTGATGCCGTTGGGGGCGCTTCCGTGATTGTTCGTCATGTCTTGTCCTATTTTATTGCCGAACGCGGGCGAAGTGGAGGCAGGGACAGCGGGTTGCGGCGTCTTTTTGCGTGAAGTTCATGCGCGGTTGGGAGGCGTTGACTTTCACGGCTGTCGAATGGCGAAAAATAGCTGGCTATGGGCGGGGGACGTCTTTTTCGCAATATGAATTTCTGTTACGTTTGACTATAGGGTCTCTGCCCATGATGCCAGCGGATCCTTGCCTCCACCACACAACCCCTATTTTGTTAGCCGACCTCGGTCGTCGTGTATCTCATTGCAGAAGGAGCAAGCCGTTGAGCGAATTTCGTGATTTTCTGGAACTTTCTTACTCGGAGCTGGAAGACCTGAACCTGATGGCCAAGGAGCAGCGCAAGAAGCGCGTGGCCCCCGATGTGATTCGGGAAGAGCGGTTGAAGTATCTGACCGACGAGCGCCGCATCAAGGCGGTGACCGTTCTGTTCAGCGATCTGGAAGGCCGGCTGCACATGCTGGACTACGACAAGAAGTTCCTGGTGAAGAGCTACGACAACCTGACGTTCGATGGCTCGTCGATTCGCGGCTTTACGGCTCAGCGTGAGAGCGACCTGCGGCTGGGTATCGACTGGAGCGCGTTTTACTGGGCTCCGGCGGATGTTTTCGGTGCGGGTAAGGTCCTGGTCTTCGGCGAGGTCATCGACAAGAACGGCGGTACGTACTCGGCTGATATTCGCGGCGTGCTGAAGAAGTTTGCCGATGAGCAGTATGCTTCGAGCGGCTACACGCTGAACGCTGCCAATGAGATCGAGGGCTTCCTGTTTGAGGGAGTGGATGCCGAGCGCAACTTCTACCAGACGGGCAAGTTCGAGTATGTCAACCAGGGTGGCTACTACCACTCGCTGCCGGGCGATCCGCTGCGTGAGTTCATCGACACGACGGCTGAGGTTCAGCGCGCGATGGGCTTCGAGAATGAGAAGGACCATCCTGAGGTTGCTCCTTCGCAGTTCGAGATCAACTACACCTACGGCGATGTGGTTACGGCTGCCGACCAGATCCAGCTGTACAAGCTGATCTGCCGCCAGGTGGCGACGCAGATGGGCATGTCGGCGAGCTTCCTGCCGAAGCCGGTGGTGGGCGTGAACGGTTCGGGCATGCACACGAACGTTTCGATCACCAAGGGTGGCAAGAACCTGTTCTGGGATCCGAAGGGCGAAGAGAAGATCTCGAAGCTGGCGTGGCAGTTTACGGACCGCATCCTGACGCATGGCAACGATATCTGCCTGCTGCTGAATGCGAGCGTGAATGCGTATCGCCGTCTTGATCCGCACTTCGAGGCTCCGAACCAGATCAAGGCTTCGGCGACGGACCGCGGTTCGATGGTGCGTATCCCGATCGGCAACGAGAAGTCGGCGCGTGTCGAGGTTCGTTCGGTTGGACCGGATGCGAACCCCTACATGGTGCTGTACTCGATCTTCAAGACCGGCCTGGCCGGCGAGACGGCGAAGATCAAGAACCTGCGCCAGGCGGAGCGCTACCTGCCGGACAACATCTACACGGCGATCGAGAACTTCCGCGGTGCGGACTGGACCTCGAAGCTGCTGGGTGCGGATGTGAAGGGTCGCTACGCAGACCTGAAGCAGGCTTCGGCTGACCGCTGCCCGCGGCTGCTGGGCACGATCGTCAAGGCGCCGGAGGTGCAGTTCCACCACGATGTCTACAACCAGTTGCTCTGGAACATCTTCTAAGCTGCTGTTTCGATACAGAGTGAAAGCCTCGAGGAATCTTCTTCGGGGCTTTCCTTTTGGCGGATGATTGGGACGGGCGTTCGATAAGCGGCTTGTTATTGCCACTCGTATCTTGCGGATGGTAGCCTTCGCGTAACTTTCACGTGGAGCCAACAAAACATGCAGGCAAGCTATAACGGAATCGCTGTCCCAACGGATGGCAAGGCGATTCAGTACGCAGACGGCAAGTACACGATCCCCGACAACCCGATCATCCCGTTCATCGAAGGCGACGGCACGGGCCGCGACATCTGGAAGGCTTCGCAGCGCGTGTTCGATGCCGCGGTAGAAAAGGCATACGGCGGCAAGCGCAAGGTGAAGTGGTATGAAGTGCTGGCCGGCGAGAAGGCATTCCGCCAGACGCAGAACTGGCTGCCGGACGATACGGTAAAGGCGACGGTAGACTTCCGCGTCTCGATCAAAGGGCCGCTGACGACTCCTGTGGGTGGCGGCATTCGTTCATTGAACGTCGCGCTGCGCCAGCTGATGGACCTGTATCAGTGCGTGCGTCCCGTGAAGTACTACGCGGGCGTGCCCAGTCCGGTGAAGCATCCGGAGCTGGTCGACATCGTTATCTTCCGCGAGAACACGGAAGATATCTACGCGGGCATCGAGTTCCGCGAGGGAACGCCTGAGGCGGCGAAGTTCATCAGCTTTGTGAATGACGAGATGCTGAAGGGCGGCAAGAAGAAGGTCCGTACGGACTCTGGCGTTGGCGTGAAGCCGATTTCGATTACGGGCTCGAAGCGTCTGGTGCGTGCGGCGATTCAGTATGCGCTCGATAACAACCGCAAGACGGTGACACTGGTGCACAAGGGCAACATTCAGAAGTTCACCGAAGGCGCGTTTCGTGAGTGGGGCTACGAGGTAGCTACGCAGGAGTTCCGCGAGCAGACGGTGACGGAGCGTGAGAGCTGGATTCTCGGCAACCTTGAAGCGAACCCGAACCTGACGGTGGAAGAGAACGCCGCGCTGATCGAGCCGGGTATTGAGTTTGCGCCGAAGCCGTTTGTCGACGAGGTGATCGCGGAAGTGAAGGGCGTGATCGACGCGATCGGCAAGTCGCACGGTAATGGCGCGTGGAAGAAGAAGATCCTCGTCAACGACCGCATTGCGGACTCGATCTTCCAGCAGATCATTATTCGTCCTTCGGATTACAGCGTGCTTGCGACGACGAACCTGAACGGCGACTACATTTCGGATGCGGCCGCTGCGCAGGTTGGCGGATTGGGCATCGCTCCCGGAGCAAACATTGGCGACGGCTATGCGGTCTTCGAGGCGACGCACGGCACGGCTCCGAAGTATGCGGATAAGGATGTGATCAATCCGGGGTCGGTGATTCTGTCGGGCGTGATGCTGTTCGACTTCATCGGCTGGACGGAGGCGGCGAGGCTGATTGAGTCGTCGATGGAGAAGACCATTCAGCAGAAGTTCGTGACCTACGACTTCGAGCGCCAGATGCAAGGCGCGACGAAGGCGAAGACCAGCGAATTTGCCAGCCGCATGATCGAGAACATGGGCTAGGCGTAATTAGCGCTAACTTGATACAGAAGGAGAGGGGCAAGGAATAGCTTGCCCCTCTCTTAGCTTTAAAGGAGGGCAGTTGTATTGACTTTCGCTTTGAGGGCGATATTCTCTCGTTGAAATGGTCAGGAATGTCGCATGGTTGTATTTAGGATTAGCTGCTTTGGCAGGTTGCGGTAGCGGCGGGACACTCGTGCCACAGCCTGTACCTGACGCCTCTCCTTTGCGCGGCAATTGGCTGGTAGTCGGCTCGATGCCAAAGTTTAGTATTGGACCAAAGCCGCTCGGCCTGGCGCTGACCATCGATGTGGTTTCCGGTCAGATCATCGGAAATGCTTCGATTTTGATTCCATGTTCCGGCACGCCACTGAGTTCTGCAGTGGGCGGAGGAACAAAGCTTGAGCCGACGAGCATCAGCCGCGACGGTACGTTTACGTTGGAGGATGTTTTGCTGGGGCAGGAGACGACCCACCAGTTTGTACTTCATGGAACTCTGCCGAAGACGGCAGGCGAAGCCTGGTCGGGGACTTATGATATTGCAACGTCCAGTTTGAACTCAGGGTGCCAATCTTATAGCGGTACATTCAGTGCAGCCCGATTTCAAGCCATCAGTGGAAGCTATGCTGCAGCGGGCAAATTGAATGGAAGTAGTCAGACATTGAAAATTTTGCTGAACCTGGAGCAGGGTGGGCCTGACAATCTGGATGTGTTTGCCGGTACGGTGACGGGTGAAAATGCAATAGGCGGCACGATTCAAATTCAGGGGTCACCCTGTTTCGCTAACGGCACGATTCAGCAAAATCGTGGCGCCTTATTCGGGAACTATCTTCAGCTTGAGTTCACTATGGATGATGGGTCAACGGTGAGCATTTCGGGTTGGGTGAATGACCTCGTATCGTCGAGCTTCACTGCGAATGGTTTCCTCGTAGCGGGAGGAAGCTGCGACAAGATGAATGGCTTGTTCGGGGCGGTCTTTACGCGGCAATAGCATCGATATCCGCACGAATTTGTCGGATATCGTGCCAGCCGTACAGCGCGCGACGTATCATGGATGGCGAAGACGCATGGCCTATTTGCGCCACGTTTTACGGCCTTAATGCCAAATTTTCTGGAGAGATCAGACATCATGCGGAAGAAAGTCACTATCGTTGGAGCCGGGAACGTCGGCGCTACTGCAGCACACTGGATTGCTTCGAAGGAACTGGCGGACGTTGTTCTGATCGACGTCGTTGAAGGCGTACCGCAGGGCAAGGGGCTTGACCTGCTGGAGGCGCTGCCGATTGAGAAGCGTGATGTTTCTGTGATTGGTACCAACGACTACGCCGATACCGCGAACTCGGACATCGTCGTCATTACGGCGGGTATTGCACGTAAGCCGGGCATGAGCCGCGACGATTTGTTGAATACCAACTTCAACATCATGAGCGAGGTTGCGGGTAAGGCGCTGGCTGCTTCGCCGAACGCGATCTTCATCATCGTTTCGAACCCGCTGGATGCGATGGCGCAGACGGCATTCAAGAAGCTGGGCCTTCCGCGCGAGCGCGTGATCGGCATGGCTGGCGTGCTGGATTCGGCTCGCTTCCGCACGTTTATCGCCGAGGAGCTGAAGGTTTCGGTGGAGAACGTTACGGCGTTTGTGCTGGGCGGACACGGCGACACGATGGTTCCGCTGTCGCGCTACTCGACGGTTGCGGGCATCCCGATCACAGAGCTGATTCCGGCGGATCGCCTGAAGGAGCTGGAGACGCGCACGGCCAACGGCGGCGCGGAGATCGTGAAGCATCTGAAGACGGGCTCGGCTTACTATGCTCCTTCGGCTGCAGCTGTGGAGATGGTTGAGGCGATTCTGAAGGACAAGAAGAAGATCCTTCCCTGCGCTGCGTATCTGCAGGGTGAGTACGGTATCAAGGGACTCTACGTTGGCGTACCCTGCAAGCTCGGCGCGAAGGGACTTGAGCAGATTATCGAGATCAAGCTGACTGCCGACGAGCAGGCTGCGCTGAACAAGAGCGCAGATGCGGTGAAGGAGCTCTGCACCGTGATCGGCGTGGCGTAAGGATCGTCGCACAACACGTTTGTGTAAAAGGCCCGCTTTGTGCGGGCCTTTTGCTTTTACCAGTCGCCGCCGGCACCGCCTCCGCCAGAGCTGCCGCCATCGCCTCCGCTGAAACCGCTGTCACTGCTGCTTGAACTGCTGTCGCTGCTGCTAAAGCTGCTCCTGTCGTCAGACCATGTCGAACCGCCGATATAGCCTCCGGAAGCAATGCCGCGTCGTCCTCTCCAGATAACGCGAATGATGAGGATGAAGACAAAGGCAAACCAGAACAGCGGGAAGACGAGGGACCACAGGCTGAAGTGCGATGTGGACTCAGGTGCTGCTGTATCAGTTGGCGGAGGCTCGGCTGCGGTCTGGGGCGAATCGGCGAGGGAGCTGAGGGTAATGTTGGAATCTGCGGCGATGATGTTGCAGATCGCGTTGAAGCCTAGTTGGGTGGCGTCGTCATAATTCTGCGCGCGCAGGCCGGGAACCATCTCGCGGCCGATGTCGCCGACCTTGGCGTCGTTAAGGATGCCTTCGAAGCCGTAGCCGACTTCGATCCAGCGCTTGTGGTCCTTGATGGCGAAGAGCATCAGGATGCCGCGGTCCGTTTTCTTCTCGCCGATCTTCCATTTGGCGAAGAGATCATTCGCGAAGGTCTCGACGGGTTCGTCTTCGAGGGTGTTGACGGTGACGAGGAAGACCTGGGCACGTGTCTTGTCGTGCAACTCGCGTGCGGTGGCTTCCATGTCGGATATGACAGAGGCAGAGAGGACGCCTGCGTAGTCGTCGATGTAGCCGGTGGGGGCCGGCAGGGTGGCGACTTTTTCCGAGAAAGAGGGAAGAGCCGCGGCGAGCAGGAAGATCAGAAGGAATGCAAATCGCCGCTGGGTTTTCATGCGTCCATAGTAATCGCTACAAGCAGAAAGAAGCCCGCCGGTGAGGGCGGGCTTCTTCGTATGGAGAGGTTTACGAGACGCGCTCGATAGTGACTGACTCGAGGACGACCGGGGTCTTGGGGCGGTCCATGCCGTCGCGCGCGACCTTCGAGATCTTCTCGACGATGTCGTAGCCTTCGACGACTTCACCGAAGATGGTGTGCTTGCCGGTGAGCCAAGTCGTAGGAGCAACGGTGATGAAGAACTGCGAGCCGTTGGTGTTGGGGCCGGCGTTGGCCATGGCGAGCTTTCCCTTCTCCTGGAAACCGTGCCTGGAGCCGCGTGTCTCGTCGGCGAAGCGGTAGCCGGGGCCACCCATGCCGTTGCCTTCGGGATCGCCGCCCTGAATCATGAAGTCGGGAATGACGCGGTGGAAGATGGTGCCGTCGTAGAGCTTGGCGCCCTTCTTGCTGGGGCTGTTCCAATCCTTCGTTCCCTCGGCGAGACCGATGAAGTTGGCGACGGTCTGCGGAGCGTCCTGCTCAAACAGCTCGGTAACGATGGTGCCTTCTGAGGTTTTGAAGGTTGCGTAGGTGCCTGGCTTACGTGCCATGTTTTCTCCTTGTGGTTGTAGCGGTTGATTGCGGTGGCCTGATGATGAGGCTCAGGTTTAATTTGTTGGAGGAGCGGCGGGTGCGGCTGCCGGGGGAAGTGCAGGCTCCGGTGGAATGGGCTGGCCTTCGCGCACGATGGTGATTTTGTTGATGACGACGGGCGTGAGAGGCTTGTCGTCCTGGTTGCGCGCAACGCGGGCGATAGAGGCGACGAGCAGAACAGAGTGTGCGTCGCACTGGCCGAAGATGGTGTGCTTGCCGTTGAGCTGCTCGACGGGGACTTCGGTGACGAAGAATTGCGAGCCATTGGTGTTGGGGCCGGAGTTGGCCATGGCGAGCCGTCCGGGCTCGTCGAAGGTAAGCGAGGGGTCGAACTCGTCTTTGAAGTAGTAGCCGGGGTCGCCGGTGCCGTTACCGGCCTTGTCGCCACCCTGGATCATGAAGCCGGGAATGACGCGGTGGAAGGTGGTTCCGTTATAGAAGGGCTGGCCGTGGACCTTTTTGAGCGAGGTTGGGTCGGTCCAGTCCTTGGTACCTTCGGCGAGGCCGATGAAGTTGGCGACGGTGGCGGGGGCCTGCGTGTCGTAGAGCTTGCAGGTGAGGCGTCCCATGGTGGTGTCGATGACGGCGGTTGGACCGGTGGGGACGACGGGGGGCTTCGCGTTGGAAGTCGTAGAGGGAGCATCGGGCAGTGCCTGCGAAGCCGGTGTCTGCTGGGAGGACTGCGACGGTGTGGCCTGGGCCAGCGCGGTTCCGCTCAGCACGAGAGCGAGGGCAAGAGGGCGAAGCATCATGCGTAACGTAACTCCATCTATCAGGCTAACGCAGGCGGGAAATGGCGGCAATGCGGGCCGACTTTACTGCGCTTGTCCGGGTGCGATGACTGGAGGTTTCTGCTGGGCGGCTTCGACGGCGCGGAAGACGCGGAGGAGGTTGCCGCCGAGGAGTTTGCGCATGTCGTCGGCGGAGTGACCGCGCGCCATCAGCGCTTCGGTGACCTTGGGCAGGTCGGCGGCGGAGTCGATTCCGGCGGGCGGGACAGGAATGCCGTCGAAGTCGGTGCCGATGCCGACGTGGTCGATGCCAGCGACTTTGATGACGTGGTCGAAGTGATCGATGAGTGAGTTGAAGGGAGCCCGGCCGATTAGTGCAGCGAATTCGCGGTCGATCTTGTCGGAGGCTTCGAAGGGGACGGGCTGGCCTTTGGCTTTGTACTCGGCTTCGAGGGCGTCCTGCGCTTTTTGGCGCTCGGGTTTGGAGGCGTTCCAGGCGAGACGCCACTGCTCGTCGATGAAGGCGGGGAAGAAGTTGACCATGACGACGCCGTTGTTTTTAGCGACGGCGCGGAGCATGTCGTCGGTCATGTTGCGTCCGGCGTTGGTGAGAGCGCGGGCGGAGGAGTGCGAGGCGATGATGGGCGCTTTGGTGATCTCGATGACGTCCCAAAAGGTTTTGTCGGAGACGTGGGAGATATCGACCATCATGCCGAGGCGGTTCATCTCGGCAACGACCTGCTTGCCGAACGGTGTGAGGCCGTTGTGGTGCTTGACGGTGGCGTCGTCGATGTCGCCGGAGGAGTCGGCCCAGTCGTTGGTGTTGGACCAGGTGAGAGTCATGTAGCGGACGCCGAGGCGGTAGTAGTCGCGGAGGAGGCCGAGGGAGTTTTCGATAGAGTGGCCGCCCTCGATGCCCATCATGACGCAGAATTTGCCGTCGTTGTGGCCGGCGACGATCTGGTCGGCGGAGGTGCAGAGGCGAAGCTTGTCGGGCGCGCGGCGGACCTGCTCGAGGGTGCCGTCGATGAGTTCCATCGTGCGGCGGGCGCTGGCGTTTGCGGGGTACTGGCTGGGGTCGACCCAGATGGAGAAGAACTGCGCGTTGAGGTTGCCTTTGCGGGCAGTTTCGTAATTGAGCATGCCTCCCTGGAGGGGGTCGGTGAAGTTCCAGTGCTCGTCGATGAAGCGCTGCGGTGTGTCGGCGTGGGTGTCGATGACGATAGCGTCGGCGTGGACGGCGAGTGGATCTTGAGACGGCATGTTTTTCTTTCCTGGGGACAAAGGGGACTGCGCCTGAGATGTTGTTGCCAGGAGCGCTGTCGAGATCAGGCATGCACAGACGGCTGTGGCGGATTGTCTCATCGTGTGCATGAAGGGTTTCATGGGCTGGTGAGGGAAATTGTAGCAAGCGTTTGAGTTAGCGGTTTTGGCATGGCGTGCCCCCTCTATTTTTGCGCAAAATATTGGATTGATTTGGGTTATGGGTAGACCTGTTTTGTAAAATCTTGATAAGACAGAAGATAAGACGCAAAATATAGAAAATAAAGAGATAAGGCCGAGGGATGCTTCCCTCGGCCTTTGCCTTTCTTGCTCTAGTTCTATTTTAGCGAGTGCAGGGTAACTGATCGGCACTTTGAGAGATTTTGCCTGCCGCTATAACGTTTTTATTTTGTTTGGCTTATGGGTGTTAGATTGAGTGCGGTACTATTCTCGGGCTTGACAGAAGTTTGAGGTCAGGATGCCCGGCTTGCAGGATGGATTTGTCCGAGTGAGAACGTGGAAGCGGATGGGTTTTGAGGCTGGGTGGCTCAGCGTTGCGATTACTGTCCTTTCGCCAGGCATCGATGCGCAGCAACTGAAGAGTCGAGGCATGCCCCAGACGCAGGCGGAGATGCACCAGCGTGTGCAGGCTCTCTACGATTTCCATCCCTTGCAGCTTAGCGACGGGGAGCGATCGAAGAAATCAGCCGAGATGGATTATTTCTGGACCGAGATGAAGGGAGATACGAGTAAGAGCCTTCCGCTGCTGCGCGTTGAATTGCGTGAGGCGCCGCAGGGATCGTTCTTTTTGACCGATGGAAGCGAACTGCTTCTGTCTCTTTCGACGATTCCCGAAGACAAGCAGCTGGCTGCGGATGCATTGGCTCGGACGAACTTGCGGGACACGGAAAGCGGGACATATTTCTTCACGGTCCATGACCTTGCATGCGCGGGTGTCGATGTGACGGCAGCCGCGTTGCATATTCTGGATGATTCGCGCTTCCTGGTGAGTGTGCCACAGCATGCGATGACGTTGGATCAGAATTCGGCGCTGATGTATGTGCTGCTTTCGATGAAGGATGATCGATGGGTGAAGGCGGCGGCGGAGCGATTCGCCCAGGAAAATAATGTGAATGCGAAGCGGGCGTTGGTTGCCGCATTCGATTATGCGCAGACAGATGAAGCAGATGCGGAGCTGAAGCGGATCGCTGCGGATGCATCTCAGCCGGATGCTGTCAGAAAAGATGCTCGTGAGTTTGTGGAGGAAGCGGGTAAGTCTGTTAAGGGCGGATTGCAGGTTAAGGGGACAGTTGCGGAGATTCGTGAGCAGCGTCGCAAACGGCTACGAAGCGTGAGCGATGAGGCTATTTTCGATGTGCAGTGGATGACGAAGAGGATGGCGCAGATGCGGGCGAAAGGGATGAACTAATCAGCTCTTGCGAATACTTGTTCTCTGCGGATGTGCAGCGCTCCTCTTTAGAATCGTAAAGGAATCGCTCGCCGAATATGTCGATACAACTTAACGGAAACAGGCGATGGATTGTCTTGCTGGCGGCTGTTTTGCTGGCGGTGGGGACCTTTGGGGCGGTGTGGGCGAGGCATCGTTCGCAGCAGGTGGTTGTTCGCTCGACGGCGGTGGTGTTTCCTGCGGATGGACGGGAGCGGGCTGTGTTGCAGGTGAGGCGATTGCATGGCGGGTCTCTGGAAGCCGATGCGGTCAACGCCGAGGTTGTGGCAAAGGTCGGCGGCGATGACTTGGGTGCTGCCTGGGTTGTGCGGAGCGGCGATACGCTCGAGGTGTGGACACGCGCTCCTGTGAAGGAGGAGGTGCGGCAGATACGGGTGCGGTGGGGACGCAGAGCTGTCGTCAAGGAAGTGCGGTTTGCTCTGGATGAGGCCGATCGTTTTGGGGATGGAACGCCGGATGCGTTGCGGCTGCATATGGCGGGCGACCGGGCGGCGTTCCGGCAGTGGTTCTGGAAGCTGGCGGAGCTGCAGGCCGACTTGCCGGATACGGAGAGAGCAGGGGAGATACAGGACTGCGCAGCGTTGTTGCGGTATGCCTATCGTGAGGCGTTGAAGTTCCATGACGCGGAGTGGGCCGAGGCGCAGCATGTGGGGGATGTTGCATTCGATTCCGTACAGCAGTGGCGGTATCCGCAGACGATGCTGGGGACGGGGTTGTTTCGCGTCAGGCCGGGACCCTTTGTGGAAGGGGACGAGATCTCCGGGGCTTTTGCGCAGTTTGCGGATGCGCATGCACTGATGGAATGGAATACGTATCGAGTGGGAAGAGACCTGCGGGCTGCAAAACCCGGCGACCTGATTTTTTACAGACAGCTGGGACAGAACTCGCCGTATCATTCGATGGTGATCACAGGCAGCAATGCTGATTGGGTCGTGTACCATACAGGACCAATCGGGAAGCAGAGGGGCGAGATGCGGCGGATGAAGCTCTCGGACCTGCTGGTGCATCCCGATGCACGCTGGCGTCCTTTGGCAGAGAATTCGAATTTTCTGGGAGTATTCCGTTGGAACGTTTTGCGCGAAGAGGATTGAAGCTCCGCTGGTTTGGATTTGCAATCGTGCTTTTTCTGGTGATGCCGTCATGGCTTCATGCGGCAAGGCCGGTGATGTTCAACCTGAGCACGGCGAAGACCTATGCGGTGGGTGAGAAGCCGACGATCCATTTGTACTCGCAAAATGTGGATGAGCTGGAGTTCCGCATCTATCGGGTGGATGATCCAGCGAAGTTTTTGTCGGGTCTGAAGGATCTGCACTCATTTGGCCAGGAGGATTGGGGGCCGAAGGAGCAGATCGATGAGCGGACGTGGCTGGAGAAGTTCCATGACTGGAAGCACCATATCTGGTTTCTGATCCGGCGTTTTTTTCGCAACCAGTTCAGCGCAGAGAGCCGCGATGCTTTGCGGGAGAAGCAGGCAACGCTGGCGAGACGCAGCAGAGTGGTGGGAGTGGCACAGTTTGCGCAGATTCCGCTGCTGAATGACAGGCAGCTGGTTGCGCGATGGAAGCAGGAGATGCCTCCGACGTATGTGAGCGATTCACAGGATCTGCCGATCGATCCACTTGGCGCAGGGTTGTATCTGGTTGAAGCGACGGATGGCCATTACAAGGCGTACACGGTGCTGTTTGTTTCGAACATGGCATTAGTGACGCGGACGACGAATGGCACGGTGCTGGCCTACGCCGTGGATAGAAAGACGGGTGCTCCGCAGAACAAGGTCCAGATACGGATGGGTATCAAGCAACAGCAGGTAGCGGAGGCGGAGACAGGTGAGGACGGGCTGGTGGAGCTGCATGGGCCCGTGTCGAAGGCCATGCAGGAGAATATCTGGGTTATTGCGAAGTCGGGAAATGATGTAGCCGCGGTGACTCCTGCGAGCTACGCGTTTTCAGGCTCGGAGAGCAGTAAGTGGGCTTCGTATGTGTATACGGACAGGCCGGTTTATCGGCCGGGGCATACGGTGCACTGGAAGGCGATTCTGCGGACGAAGGTTGCGAATCATCTTGAAGTGCCGAAGCCGCAGCAGGTTCATGTGACGGTGACCGATCAGGAAGACCACGCTGTGCTGGAGAAGGATATGACGACCAGCGCAGAAGGAACGGTTGCGGGCGATGTCGAGCTGCGGGCCAATGCGGGGCTGGGGTATTACACGATACGCATCGGAGAGATGAACGATGGCGCGATGGGATCGTTTCGGGTGGAGGAGTATCGCAAGCCTGAGTACCAGGTGAGAGTGGGAGCAGCGAAACCACGTGTTTTGCAAGGCGAGAAGATGCAGGTGACGATCGATTCGCGGTATTTCTTTGGCGAGCCGGTAGCGAATGCAGTGGTGAAGTACAAGGTGTTTCACGCGCCGCATTACTGGTGGGGCGATGAAGGAGATGATGCGGGTGCCGGGATGGGAGCCGCAGAGGACGCAGAGGGAAGCGCGGATGATTCGTTGGGATATGGCGCCGATCAGGAGTCGGAGCAGACGGGCAAACTGGATGCGAATGGCAAGCTGACGATTACGGTTCCGACAGCGATGGACAGCTCCAATCGCAAGATGGACCAGGACTACACGATCGAAGCTGGTGTTACGGACGCGGCGAATCGCGAGGTGACGGGCCGCGGACATTTTCTGGCGACGTATGGGAGCTTCCGCGTTCATGTTGAGCCGGCGAGCTATGCTGTGCGGCAGGGAGCGCAGGCAGCGTTTCAGGTCTCGGCTGTGGACTATGACAACCACCCGGTGCAGACGCGCATGCATGTGGCGTTGGTCGAGCGGAAGTGGGTGAACGGCAAGACGGTGACAACGCAAGGTCCTTCGACGGATGTAACGACGGATGCAGCGGGGAACGGAAGGGCGCTGCTGTCGGTGACGAATGCCGGATCGATGGAAGTGATCGCGACGGCGACGACTCCGGAGAAGCGCACGGTGCAGGATACGTCGTGGCTTTGGGTGATGGGTTCAGGCGAGGAGAGTCTGTGGGGCGGCACGTCGCAGCAGGTGCAGATTATTGCCGACAAGAAGAAGTATGCGGTGGGCGATGTGGCCCACTTGAGCATCGTGTCGCAGGTAGCGAGTTTTCACGCGTTGGTTACGGCGACGGGGAATGCGGTGCAGTTTCAGAAGGTGTTGTCGTCGGATGGAAAGACGTTGAGCTGGGACATGCCGATCACGAGCGATTCAGTGCCGAATCTGCAAGTGGATGCGGTGTTTATCGAGAACGGTCAGATGTATGAGGCGAGCAAGAATATTAAGGTGCCTCCGGTAGAGAAGCAGCTGCAGGTGGAGATCACGCCTGCGAGACAGGTCTTTCAGCCGCAGCAGACGGCGCAGTATGACGTGCTTTTAAAGGACAGTGCAGGCAAGCCGGTGGCGGGCGCGGATCTCAGCTTTGGCGTTGTGGATGAGGCAATCTATTCGCTTTATCCGGATACGAGTGGAGATATGGTAAAGCGGCTCTACCCGGAGCGATATGTGTATGCGGAGGTGATGAGTTCTCTGGACTACAGCTTCAGCGGACGGGCGGGTGCGAAATCGCCCCTGCTGGCGGAGCGGAAGTCGCGTTACAACCCACGCATGGCGCAGGTGAAGCCCGGCAACGATGTTGTGCAGCCGAAGGTTCGCAAGGCGTTTCCGGATACGGCGTATTGGGCGCCGGATGTGAGGACGGATGCGCAGGGCCATGCAAAGGTCACGATGACGTTTCCGGATTCGCTGACGACGTGGCGCGCTACGGTGCGTGCGATTACGGCGGACTCGAAGGCGGGATCGCAGATCAATCGCGTGATCGTACGGAAGAACGTGATTGTGAGGATGGGCACGCCACGCTTTATGCGCAAGGGCGATGAGATCACGATTCCTGTGATTGCGCACAACTATCTGGACACAGCGAAGCAGATGCAGCTTCAGCTGGAGGTGCAGGGGCTGGATGCTGTTGCGGGTTCTCCGCAGACGGTTACGGTGCCGAGCAAGGGAGATGGCATCGCTACATGGCGTTTGAAGGCGTCACAGATTGGAACCGCGAAGCTGCTGGCGAAGGCGCTGACCAATGAAGAGAGCGATGCATTGGAGGTGACGTTCCCGGTTGAACCATCGGGTGTGCCGGTGATGGCTGGAGGGAATGGTGCGATTACGCAGACCGATGGTGCGTCGCATACGCCGGTGAACTTCCCGGCAAACACGGATGCAGCAGCACACGGCTTGCACGTTGAGGTGAGTCCATCGATCGCGGGAAGTATCTTTCCGGCTCTTGCTTATCTGACGAGCTATCCGTATGGATGCACAGAGCAGACAATGTCGAGCTTTCTGCCGAATGTGATTGTGGCTGAGACGTTGAAGAAGCTGAACGTCACGGGGCGTGTGGATGAGAACGATCTGAGGGCCAAGGTGCAGGCTGGTCTCGACCGGCTGAAGGATTACCAGCATGATGATGGTGGCTGGGGCTGGTGGAAGGAAGATGAGAGCCGCGTGTTTATGACGGCGTATGTCGTCAGCGGCCTGGCCGAGGCTGCGCGGTCGATGCAGTTGAATGACGATGCGCAAAGCATGAAGCAGAAGGGGACTGCGTATCTGGAGAAGCAGTTGGCGGATCATCCTCGGATGTTGCCGGAGCTGCGCGCCTACACGGTATATGCGTTGATTGAGGCGGGGAAGACAGATCATGGCAAGGACCTGGATACGCTTTATGGCCGGAAGAATGACCTGAGCGCAGAGGGGCTTTCGATGGTTGGGCTGGCGATGCTGGATGTAAACGATCGCCGGGTAGAGTCTGTTGCCAAGCTTGTTGAGGGTAAAGTACAGCGTCAGGGTGAGCTGGCGTCGTGGCCTTCGCGCTATAGTCCTCTGCTGGATTTTGAGTATGACAATACGGCGGAGAGCACGGCGTATGCGTTGCGGTTCCTGACGAAAGCGGACCCGAAGAGCCCGTTGTTGGATGCGGCTGCGCAATGGCTGGTGTTGAACAGAACTGGTGGCTATTGGTGGGAGTCAACGGAGCAGACGGCGATGGTGCTGTTTGGGCTGGTGGACTATATGGCGGCATCGAAGGAGCTGAGCGCTGATTTCGATATCGACGTTGTGGTGAATGGAGTTTCGGTTGCGAAGCGGCACTTTACCGCAGCGGATGCGATGAGCGGCGCGGGCTTGAGCGTCGATGTTGCCGCGGACAAATTGCAACCGGCAAATAATGCTGTGCAGGTTGTGAAGCACGGGGCAGGGAAGGCGTACTGGCTTGTGCAGGGCAAGTACTACTCCACGGAGAAGCGGCTCTATCAGGCGGGCACAATGAATCTGAATGTAACGCGTGATTACTTCAAGCTTGTGCCAACGCAAAAGGATGGCAAGATTGTGTATCAGTTGCAGCCGCTTCGAGGTGCGACGCAGATAGGCGATGTTCTGGCAGTGCACTTAGCTGTCAATGGATCACCGATGAAGTATCTGTTGATTGAAGATCCGATTCCGGCAGGAACGGAGTTTGTGCAACACGAAGACAGTTACAACATCGTCGATAAGCCAGGCAACTGGGACTGGTGGTATACGCGACGCGAGTTTCACGATGACAGGGCTGCGATGTTTGCTACGGAGTTCGATGGACGACATGAGTCTTTCTATCTGTTGAAGGTGGTCAACCCGGGCGCTTTTGTGGTGAGCCCGGCGCATGTGGAGCCGATGTATCAGCCGGGGATTCAGGCGACAACGGAGGAGATACGATTACAGGCTGATCCGGCACAGGACGGTGCGGCTCAGGGGGTGCATCCATGAGCGCCTGGCGTGAGGCATTGCAAACGATGCGTATGAAGTCTGTTGCCGCAGTCTGGACAAGCATGCTGCTTCTGGCTGGTCTCGGTGTGCTTTGGTTGCAGATTCCGGATTCGCATGTCTGGCAGCTTGCGTTTTCGATTTTGTTTGGTTCCGGACTGCTGGCGCTGTTCTTCTGGTTCTGCACGTGGCTCTTTGGTCAGATGCTGCATCCGGGAAAGCGAGAGCGTTGGTGGGTGAAGTGGCTTTTATTAGCCGTCGTGATTTGTGTGTGGTGGCTGCTGCAGATACCAATCGATCGATTGATTGAGCATGAGGCGCTGTATGCGGGGTACTGGACATCGCGGCTTCCGCATGGATTGCGGGGATTGCACACATATGAGCATCTGATGATGTTGCAGGATTGGACTTATTTTTCGCTCAGGTTGATTGTCACGGGACTGTTGTTGCCGGTGGCTGTTGTCGTCGGAGCTGGCGGATTAGGCGCAGGTGTAAGAGGGGTCGTCCACCTTTGGTTGCGGTGGTGGTACTGGGTAGCGGCTCTCATCTGCGGATGGTTGGCGTTTGCAATAAGTGGCAAACTGATCGACTGGACTCCAGGACATGGGCTGGCGAGTGAGATGTTGAGCCTGCTGATGCGGCTGGGATTTGCGTTTACGCTGGATGTGTTGCTGGGGTGTTTTGTACTGGCCTTGATCGCAGTAGGACTACGACGCGTTGCTGTTGCAGCAAATTGAATAGCTGCGATTAATGCAGCGTCTCCATAACCTGCGTTGGGACGCCCATGCGGAGCCATTGACGCATTACGGTGAGGCTGTAGGTCTGTCCGAGTTTGCGGACAATGGCTGCGGACTCAAGGTGAGCGTGTTGATCGTTGGCGAGGCTTGACGGAGCGGCTAGTTCCTGTTCGATTGTTGCGATGGAAGAGTTGGGCGGGACATATGCCGAATGGATGTTTGCCAAGGCTTCGGCAAGGCCTTCGCGCAGCCAGAGAGGAGCTTTGTCGCTCGACTGCGCTTCGATGAGTGTATGCAGAAGCTCGTGCAAAAGAAGCGGCTCAACTGGGGCGTAGCGTTTGAGGACGGAGATGGGTTGGAGCGTGACCTGGCTGCCGCGCGTGATGGCGAGGAGATGGCCGGGGCCATTGGTGAGTTGGCGGAATAGCTCTGTTGTTGGCGCGATGGTGATGATGGGCTGCGGTGTGTTGATCGAGGTTCCCCATAGGGAGAGAGCTTGATGCCAGGCGAGATCTGCGTCTTTGGTTAGCACGGGGTCGGCTTGGATCGCGCGAAGCGTTACCGTGCCGATCTTTTCGTCATGCCAAAGGCCGCCTGAGGATGTGAGACCGAGGCGCGTATTCGGGAAATAAAAATTGAGGATCTCTGCTGCGGAATGATGCTCGGTTGCCATCTGGAATGCTCCAGCCTGACAGAGACCAACGCCGTGCCCGTAGCCGTGGCCAGTAAATTGAAGTGACTGATTGGTGAGAGCGATTGTGTAGAGATCGCCGCGGATGCGGTTCCAGCCAAGGGCACGATTGATGGCGAAATGCAGGCTGCCGGCTGAGATGGTCACCGTGCGTGCGGGACTGGATATCTCGAGAAGTTTTGCTCGTCCGCTTGTTGTATGTTGTACGATGCGAACGCCAGTGATGGGTGTGGGAAGATTCCAGTGTTGCTTAGCGGCGATTTTGTTGAGGTCCGAGATGGGAATGCTGGTTTGCCACGAGGCGGCATCGCGGCGTGTGCAGTAGGAGTCGGTGTGTGAGGTCAGGTAGGGTGCGTGTTCAGTTGGCCACAGAGCGGAGGCGGCTTCAGAGATGCCTCCACAGTTTTGCGTGTAGTAAATGTGGGCACGGTGAGTTGCGCTCCAAAGCGTTATTCCTGCTGTGCGTCGTACTGCTTCGGCGATCTCTGAGCGCACAGGAGTAAAGCGTAGGGCCTGGCAGTGCGTGCTGTCGCAGAGATCGAAGCCATCCGCATGGTGTCGCTGGAGGTTCGTCAGTGCGAAGGTACGTGCTGCGATCGCGAGGGCTTCGAGCGATGCGAGGGGTTCGTCTGGTGCGGCTTCGGCTGAAAGCACCGCGGCGACGTAGCGTTCTGAGGGAATTTGGAGAGTGACGGTTAGGCCGCGATGGGTTTGGGCGATGGTGTAGATTCCGGAAGATTGTACTGGAGGGACATCGTCGTCAGGCTGGATGCGAAGATTACCGCCAAAGTGGATCGGCCGGCCGACGTGATCGAGATGGACAGGTGCGTGGAGTGTAATGCGTGAGCAGGTTCCACATGCTTGCATCCAAGCGCTGCTACCGAGCGGGGTGATCGTTAGGCTTTGTATGATGCGGATCGAATAGAGGCCGAGCGTGATGGTGGTTGCGCTGGGCTCTTCGCTGTGCCCGTAGATGGCAAGAAGGGCGATCAAAAGTAGTAGCTGCTTCATGTCGTTTTGCTGCGCGCCAGAAAGAAGTTTTTCGCGAGTTGAGCGGCATCGGCTCCATTGCCTTGCGGGAGGTAAAGGCTGATGACAAGCGGTGTGTTGTGGATCGAGGCAAATCCGGCAAACCAGCCGTGACTCCAGGGCTGCCGCGGCGGATTGCTTGCGGTCCCGGTTTTGCCGCAGAGATCAATGCCGGGTGTTGCTGCGTTATGCGCCATGCCGAAGGATACGGAGTCTCGCAGTCCATCTGCTACAGGTTTGGCGAAAGGCTGACTTAGCTGGTCTTGAAGAAAACGGTAGGCGGCGGCAATTTGAGACGGTGATGTTTGGACACCAACGAGGCCGAGAGCGATCCGCTGCTTTTGTTCTGGTGTCTGGGGTGAGATGGAGACAGGGATGGTGAAGGCGTGCAAGGCTTCCAGAAGGCTTGTTGAGGAGAAGTGCAGCGCAAGCGAAGCGAACCAGGTGTTGCATGAGTAAGCGAGCGCTTCCTGTGCAGTAAACGCGATATTGGATTGCGGATGGGTGCAGGGATACGGCCGGTTCCCGATGTGAAGATCGCGACGGCAAAAGACTGTCACTGCGGGGTCGATCAGGTTTTTCTGAAGTGCTGCGAAAAGAAGCAGGGGCTTCAGGATGGAGCCGGGAGTGTCGGAGGAGTTCGCGTTGCCATGAACTGCGAGAACTTTGCCGGATTGCTGATGCAGGATGGTTGCAATCGCGCGTGTGTTCCGAAGTGTCTGCTCGAGAAGTGGCTGCTCCGACGTGGAGGGTGCTTGACTGGGTCTCCGGAAAAACATTGCGGCGGCAGCCATTTGGAGGAAAGAGCGCCGTGTCCCATCCGCTTTAAACGGTTTCTGCCCGGAAGAGCAATGCATCAGCTAAACGCTACACCATTGCGACGTGATTATCACGTTTTCGATTGTACTTCTTGACAAACTAATAACCATTTGGCTATGGTTTTAATTGTGAAGCCGGCTTATACCAATCACGTCTTTCGAGCTCTCGCTGATCCAACGCGACGCGCTATCTATGAGCAGCTGTCGCGGCAGGGAGAACAGACCGTTCACGCGCTTACACACTTCGCCGGTGTCTCGCAGCCAGCCGTCTCTAAGCACCTTACGGTGCTCAAGCGGGCCAGGCTTGTGCGGCATCGTCGTGAGGGGAGAGAGACCCACTACCGCGCGCAGCCCGATGCGCTTGCCCCTGTGGTGGATTGGTTGCGTGACTATGGTGCATTCTGGCGCGACCGCTTCGACCGTCTCGAAACTCTTTTGCAAAGGATGGAGCCATGAGCAATTCAGCCGCAGAGAACACGCGCACTCTTGTTATCGAAAGAACCTTCGCACATTCGCCCGAGAAGCTGTGGCGTGCCCTGACCGAGAGTTCACTGGTCGCCGAATGGCTTCTGAAAAACGACTTCGAGCCTATCGTCGGCCGCAAGTTTCGGTTTCATTCCCAACCCATGCCGCAATGGGACGGCGCTATCGACTGCGAGGTGCTTGTCGTCGATCCGCTGAAGCAGCTCTCTTATAGTTGGAATGCTCTGGGGCTCGAATCCGTCGTGCTTTTTACCCTAATCCCAGCGGAAGGCGGCACTCATCTTCGTATGGAGCACTCCGGTTTCCGTCCTGACCAGCAGCAGGCCTACGGTGGTGCAAAGTACGGTTGGCAGAACTTCCTCAACAATCTTGAGCGTGTGCTCCATGGAGGTGTGAAATGAATGTGTCTCACGCGATGAACATGTCGAATCCTACGGTTGCGATGAGTTTTTCCGCATCGAAAAAGGCGTCCAGAGGGGTTGTTGTGGCCTTCTGGATCTTCACTGCACTCTTTTGCCTGGAAATGCTTTTCACGGCTTACTACGAACTTAGAATCCTGCCTGATGCGGCCCAGGCATTCACGAGGCTCGGTTTCGCGTCACCTGCTTTTCGCATCGAACTCTCGTGGGCCAAGGTTGCTGGCGTTATCGCGCTGCTTCTTCCGATTGTCCCTGCGCGTCTTAAAGAATGGGCATATGCCGGCTTCGCGATCAATCTTGTTTCTGCGCTCATAGCTCATCTCTCGATCCATGATCGCCCGGCATCGTTGGTCCCGTCAGCAACGACCAGCGTACTTTGGGCGTTCTCTTACTTTTTATGGCGGCGCATTCAGCGGTACGAATAGCTTTGATGCCACTGGAAGTTCATCATTTGAGTCGTTCATAAGGAGGCTATTGTTATGGAATCCGCTTCGGCAGCCATTGATCTGAAGATTAAAGAACTCGGCGACTGGCGCGGCACGACGCTTGCGAAAGTGCGGGACATCATCCGCAAGGCCGATCCTGAGATCGTCGAAGAGTGGAAGTGGGCTAAGGCGACTTCGCCCGGTACGCCTGTTTTCTCGCATGGCGGCATTGTGTGCACTGGAGAGACATATAAGCATATCGTCAAGCTGACCTTCGCCAAGGGAGCGTCGCTGCCCGATCCTTCCGGACTCTTCAACTCCAGTCTTGAGGGAAACGTTCGGCGCGCCATCGATATCAGCGAAGGTGACAAGATCAATGAAGCTGCTTTGAAAGATCTTATCCGCGCCGCAGTTGCCTTAAATCTTAAGAAGAAACCCAAGGCTCGTTGAGTCAGGCAATGAGCGGACTAGCTGCAACTGTGGATTGCTGTGCCATCTCCATTCAGAGATGGCACGCTGCTTAGCGCCAGTTGAGCGCAGGAGCGACTGTGGTCAGGATGGCTTCCATGACGTGCGCGTTGTAGGCAACCCCAAGTTGATTGGGAATCGTGAGCAAGAGGGTATCGGCTTCGGCGATTGCTTCGTCTTTTTTAAGCTGCTCGATCAGAACATCGGGCTCGGCGGCGTAGCTGCGACCAAAGATGGCACGTGTGGATTCATCGAGGAATCCAATCTTGTCTTCTTCCTGACCTCCACGCCCGAAGTAGGCACGATCATGGTCGTCGACCAGTGCAAAGATGCTGCGGCTGACGGAAACGCGCGGGATGCGAGTATGGCCGGCATCCTGCCACGCTGTTCGAAAGGCGCGAATCTGGGCGGCCTGCTGGATGTGGAGCGGTTCGCCAGTCTCATCGAATTTGAGCGTGGATGTTTGCAGATTCATTCCATGCTTGGCAGCCCAGACGGCAGTTGCGTTTGAAGCTGCTCCCCACCAGATGCGATCGCGCAATCCTTCGGAGTAGGGCTCGAGACGCAGCAGCCCTGGTGGATTGGGAAACATTGGGCGTGGGTTGGGCTGAGCGAACCCTTTGCCGCGTAGTAAATCGAGGAGTTCTGTAGCGTGGCGGCGGCCCATGTCTTCGTCTTTTTCGCCTTCACGCGGGCGGTAGCCGAAGTAGCGCCAGCCATCGATGACCTGCTCGGGTGAGCCGCGGCTGATGCCCAGTTGCAGGCGGCCGGTGGCGATCAGGTCCGCAGCGCCAGCATCCTCGGCCATGTAGTGCGGGTTCTCGTAGCGCATATCAATTACTGCAGTGCCAATCTCAATCTTTCGCGTTTTGGTGCCGACTGCGGCGAGCAGTGGAAATGGGGATGCCAGTTGTTGGGCGAAGTGGTGAACGCGAAAGTAGGCTCCGTCCATCCCAAGACGCTCAGCCTCTACGGCGAGGTCGATAGATTGCAAGAGCGCGTCGGCAGCAGAGCGCGTTTGGGAGTGTGTCGAAGGTGTCCAATGGCCGAAGGAGAGAAAGCCAATTTTCTTCATGGAGATAAAGTCTAATGCCTTGGTTTTGGGCGTCAGCCTATTCTGGTGTGAATTTGTAAATACAGAAGGGAATGATTGGCGTTGATTTGTGGTTGATCAAACCGATTGTCGCTCCTAGACTGAACGTCATGCCTATTCTGCTACGTCGCCGCTGCCAGGTATTTTCATTGAGGGCTGCTCTTGCTTTTAGCCTGTGCTTTGTCCCATTCATGATGGGGAGTCTAGCTTTTGCTGCTGCAAAAGTTGGTTCTTTCTATCAGACGCCTCCTGATGCGTTTGTTGCTGGTAAGCCTTTTACCGCGGCACAGTTGGAAACCCTGGTCCCAGCGACGGTGTATTTTCGCAGCAAGGTTGCGCCGGTACAACTGCGCAATGCAGGTGGCGTACGCTTTGCTAACGAAGGTATTTTCCTGGCGGCTATGGTGGATGCTTCTGGTTATTCGTCCAGTATTCAAGAGACGTATCAGTTTTATCTGGTGACGGAGAAGCCGGTTCGCTTTGGCGGCCAAGTGCTGCAGCCAGGTGCTTATGGTGCTGGTTTTGTAAACGACAAATTTATCGTGATGGATCTTGGTGGGAAGACTGTTCTTCAAGGGGACACGCAGGAAGACAAGGAGATGAAGCGTCCTCGTCCGTTACAGGTTTTACCGGTCACGGAGAACAGCATCAAACTTTATCTTGGCCGCCACTATGTTTTAGTTGATGCGGTTCCGTGAGCTGGCGAATACTATTTCGCATTTGTCTGCTTTGGTATTGAGGCAGGCATCTTCTTCCAGCCATTTTTAGAGTGAAGGAACTCTACGAGAGTAGAAATCTGATTATCGGTAAGAGCTTCTCCGAAGGGCGGCATGCTTTTGCCGCCTTCCTTTATTTGTGAGCGAATTTGTTCTTCTGTTTTGCGTTTGCGAACATCACGGAGAGAGGGTGCTTTTTCAGTGCCGAGTCCTTCAGGACCATGGCACTGAGGGCAGCCTGAGTTCGTAAATAAAGTAGGGCCGTCTTCAGTGGGATTGGATAGAGGAGGGAGTTGTTGTGTCTGTCCCGCAGCAAGCATGGCTATGGGAAAGAGGGTAGCAAGGAGAATACCGAAGGGAAGAAGAGGAATCCTGGACATTGCTATCGATAGCCTTGATTTAAGGTTGCTGTTGGGAAGGTAGCATGTCTGCGGTAATGGCCGGTTGCGTGCCGGTAGAGCCGTGAGCATCCAGATCATGCACGTGCCAGGGCACGGATTCCTGCGCGACTTCACCATGAAGTCGGAGATAGTCGAGCGCGTAGGTGCTTGCGAGCGGATCGTCTTTTTGATCGGCAAAGTATGCGGACTGCACACGGGCCTGATCCTTCAATCCAAGACGACGATAGAGGATTGCCAGATTGTAGTGTGCAGCGAGGTCATCGGGATCAATCGACTGGACGGTTTCGTATTCTGCTCGTGCTGCATCATAGCGATGTTGCTGGTAATAGCTGAAGCCGAGCTCTCGATGTGCATCGCGTGATTGTGGGAACTGTTGAGCCACCTTTTGGAGACTGGCGATTGCATTCTCAAGCTGTCCCTTGTTGCGTTGGACCAGAGCAAGGTAGTAAAGCGCCCTGGCGTTGTTGGGATCAAGCGTCAGAGATTTTTGTAGGCTGGGCAGAGCATCATCGTACTTTTCCCACTGAATGTTCGCGATCGCGATATTGGTGTAGGCATCGGCATAGTCAGGACGCAAGTGGGCAACCTGCTCGAAGGCGTGAAGGCTGGCTGCGTACTGTTGTGCATCCAGCAGGCCGATTCCGTAGTTGTTCCAGCGCATCCATTCAGGGTTTTCGGATTTCGAAGGAGCGGTAGGGGAATTATTACCGATCGTGAGGATGCGTGTTGTGCTAACCATATCGATGATGGGCTGCACGTAGTGAGGCTTCATCGCGAAGTCAATAAAGCGCTGATCAAAGCGGCGATACCGGATGATTGCTGTAATCGTCAGGCGGCCAGGATGATTCGGTACGGTAAAGGCATAGCGGACAAGCTGCGAGCGCCCGCTCTGGACCGTGTTGTTGTACGCGACGACGCGGTTATCCCAGACCTGATGTAATTCATTGAGTTTGCTGTTTTTGTTGATGAGCCGATTGGTGAAGCTATGCGCTGATGGGTCCAGATCACCGGAGGCTTGCAATGCACCGCTTTCCCCGAGAATTTTGCCGGATGCATCTTTTACGGAGAAGTCGACCCAGCTTTCGTACATATCACGCTGCTCCGGTACGTGAGAGTGCGCAGCGCCTTTGTTTTGGATTACGACGGATACAGTAACTTTTTCTCCGGGCGAGATGGTAAAGTTTGTCGATCCGAGCGGGGCAATCAATTTATCTGGCGCGCGATTGTCTTCGATGCCGAAGATATCAATATTGAAGACGTCTGCTGTCAGAAATTCCTTGATACGGCGTGCTTGCTCGTCAAAGCCGTAATAGGCAGGGATAAGGGAGTTGGCACCGAGCCAACGATGGCTTGCAAGCATCCCATTTTTGGCACCTGGGTCTCGTCCGTTATAGGCCTCGCGAGGCATGTGGCAGGTCTCGCACGTAGAGATAGAATCCTTTTTATAAAAGGGGAGCGGCGATTGCTTGGCGAAGCTGGAGTTCTGCCACTCATCATATGGCGTCATGGCGCGCTGCCATTTGTAGTCGTTGAGTTCATGAGGCAAAGCAGCTTTATGACAGACGGCGCAGAATTCGCTGGTCCGGTAAAAGGGTTTCATGACGGCAGCGGAGTGCCGATCGAGATGTTGCAAGATCTCTGCATCGGTGACAAAGCGATGGAGAGGATTACCGCTTTCGTCGACAAGGACAGCCGGGACGCCCAATACATAACTGCCTGTTCCACGGAGGTCTACTTTTTGAACACTGTGACATACGGAACAGGTAACGCCATCCTGATCGTAAGGCCTCTTTTTCGGGCCGCCTTGCGTTAAGGCTCCGGACACCGTTGCGATGGGGTCATGGCAGCCTTCGCAGTGACGGGAGAACTCAATGCCTTTTTCATCGTTGAGAAGATTGACATTCTTCAGATACCAGGGGACGCGGTTGGCATTGGAGTGAGCGCTTTCGCGCCATTGCTGGTGTGCTGCCTGATGACAGTGACCGCAATACTGAGCAGTCGGAAAGTCTTTTGGATCGATAAATTGACCGTTGTCGGTCGTGATGTTGGATGGAAGGAACGGCCGTTCTTTGCCATAGCGAAAGTTATACATGGCAGAGACTTTGTCGTTGTAGGCATTGCGCGCCGTTGCATGCGTTTCCTGATCTGTTGCCGCCACAACTTCTTTTGTCGTTGGGAGAAAACTAAAAAAGAATACTGCCGCTAGTAGCAGCAGTAGACCGACAAAAGTACGTGAGAGCCTGAAGGCGCGCATAAGATGGAATTCCGGACAGGCAGATGTTAAATCAACCAAACTGGATTGTCAGCCAGGAATGGAGCATGTCTCTATGTCTCGAGGAAAATCAACCATAGGTTGGTAGCGCGCCTCAATCGAAAGGATGAGTGCACGTTATCTGGCGTCGGGTCACTAAAAATGATGAGCGATCCCGGCCACGATGGCGTAGTCTGCGAAGGCTGCATCACCATGAGAATTGGTCGCGAGATCGGTCACAGAGGCACGCCTGTTTCTTTGGACTGCCCATGGCGCGTTGATCATCAGAGTGTCTCGTCCGTGTTGGAAGACGAGTCCAGGATCGATTGAGATGATGTATCCAGGGCGGCGAAACCCGTCGCTTTTTCCGAAGGCATCGCGGACGGGAATTCCTTCCATGCGTCCCCCGAAGCTGGCGGATAGACCGCGGAGTTTGGGGACGTGCCGTGCCAGTCCTCCTCGAAAGAGATATTGGTCGGTTGCCGACATATATTTTTCAAGTGGTTTTGCCCTAAATGTCAGCACTCCATTTGTGTCCTCAGGGTTGAACAGCCATGATCCCTGAAAATATCCAACAGTATGGAAAGGGAGCTGCTTATAGGCCTGCGTGGATAGAGTAAAGCCCCACGTACCATCTCCGGGCTGTAGCGATTGATCTGCCACTGCCTTGCCGTAGGTTCCGTTTGATAACAGAGCGGTGCCGGTGCCGTTGTTCAGGCCTGTTGGAAGTTTGAGGCCAAAGCCAAATGCAATGTTGCCACCTGCTTCTGCAGGAGGACGAAAGAGCCAGGCTTCTGCTCCGATGATGATGTCACCGATGCCCGCTATATCGTAAACGCCTTTTGGGGTATAGAGCTGGTTTCTGGTTCCTTGTAAAACCGGAGCGGAAAAGTTTAGGCTCCATCGCGGAGACAGATCATAGTTAGCAGAGATGTTGTAAATATTCTGGTGATTTTTGATTTGTGTACCCAATACGGCCCTTTGCGTCTGCTCGACTGTGCCGATGTAGTGGCGGAAGGAGCTGAAACTGCGCCAATCCACCTCAATCGTCAGCCTATGTATAAAATTTCCCGGACTGCTGGAGAGGGAAGTCCTTGGACCTAAGGCGCAGATGGATTGATTGGTGTGGGCCGCAAGGCAGCCTTGCCCCCAGGCAACGCTCGACGATAGGATGCTGGCTATCAGGACAAGAGTTTTCATAATGGTTTCTGTAGGAAAGAAACATACCGGTGAATTGGCTAGTTGCCTATGAGGAATCCGAACGATTTGTTTCTCAACCTAAAGATTGAGGTGGTTTTCCTGCTTCTGATGGCAGTTGTTTCGCCTGGCCAGGTATTGAAGAGGCCTTCCGCCGCCCTAGTTGATCCAAATGGAAAGCCGCATAGTTTTGATGAACTTGCAGGCTCTCCGGCCGTGATCAATTTTTGGGCTACATGGTGTGTGCCCTGCAAAGATGAGATGCCAAGACTGCAAAGGCTTCAGGAAAAATACGCTTCTAATGGAATTAAGTTCGTGGCTGTGGCCATTGATGACGCTGATTCGCGAGGAAAAATCCCGGATGTACTGAAAAAGCGTCACATTCAATTTCCGGTTTGGCAGGGGGCGTCTGCGGAGACGTTGAAGGAGCTTGATCTTGGTGAGATGGTTCCTGCGACGGTCATTGTCGATGCTGACGGAAAGATCATTGGCAGAATAGAAGGCGAAGCACGAGAAAAGGACATTACATCGCGTTTGGATTGGCTTTTGGGCGGACGCAAAGGAAAGCAACCCAAAGCCGTGCAGAAGAATGACTGGTAGCCATGACGACTGCTTTCAAGTGTGCCTTCAGGCTGCTCATCATGACGGTTCTGCTGTGCGGTATAACGAATGCCCAGAAGAGTCACCGATCATGGACGACCGACAATGGTTTGCCACAAAACACTGTCCAGGACATTCTTCAGACGCATGACGGCTTTCTTTGGGTTGCTACGGAGCGGGGACTTGCCCGGTTTGATGGTTTTGATTTCGTTGTCTACTCCCATGAACAGCATCCTGAACTGACAAATGACGATGCGCTAGCTCTTGCAGAGGACTCGTCGGGTGCTGTTTTGATGAAAACTACAGAAGGAATCTTTCGCCTTTCTTCGGGAAAGATTTCAGCAGTTCAGACGTTTCCGGAACGTCCGTCAAAAAGAGAGCAGGAGATTCGAGGATTCACATGGACATACGATGGCGATGAAGTGAAGCGTCTGGGGCCTGATGGCTCGGTTTCGGAATGGAAGACTGCTTCTGTTGTGAACAGTAATCGAGTGCAGGCGCTGCTGGTTGACTCACATGGTGTCGCCTGGGTGGGCACGCGCCGTGGCCTCTTTGAGATTGATGAGGACAAACTGAAGCCAGTTGGCGATTTAGATAATGATTCGATTCTCTGTCTGTTTCAGGACCGTGAAGGAAATCTCTGGATCGGCGGGAGTGCGACGGGACTCCATCTTCTATCACCACGCAGTATTGATATTGTTTCAGCTTTTGGTCGGCGTGGAATTACAACGGTAGCGACTGCGGAGGCAGGAGAGGTCTGGGTTGGCACGCCTGAGGACGGCCTTTTTCAATCGCGTCAGGGGAAGGTGTTTTCGCTTACTACGGATCAGGGTCTAAGTAGCAATGTCGTACTCGCTCTGGCAGCTTCTTCTGGTAACGGGCTGCTTGCAGGTTCGCCTGACGGATTGAACAGGGTTATCAATGGTCATGTAACCTCTATTCTTAGATCGGAAGATGGCTTGCCGGACGATTTTGTCCGCTCTATATTATCTGTCTCAGATGGTTCTATCTGGATTGGTACAAGACGTGGCCTTGCGCACTTCGCCAAGGGACAAATCAGCATCATTGACCACACAAAAGGGTTACCGAGTGATCTGGTCGGATCGCTTTTATATACATCACGCGGAGATTTATGGATTGGGACCCTCTATGGGCCTGCGCGGCTTCGAGGAGAAGAGCTTAGCAGTTTCGAACCCAAAGATGGTGTGACGTCGCTCATAGAAGATGGTTATGGAAGAGTCTGGATGGGGACAGCTACTTCGGGGCTTTACCTTTGGAGCGACACAGGTTTTCATAAGGTGTTGTCGCCCGCAGTTCCGCAAAAGATCTTTGGCTTATTGGACGATGCACATGGATACCTGTGGATTCGTACTCATTCTGGCCTGGCCAGAGTAGCGTTCGATCAGGCGGCGATGTGCGCAATCAGGAATGTTGGTGATCTCTCGGTGCGAATCTTCGATTCTGGCGATGGTCTTCCATCCAATGACATCTTTGATATTGGCCATCCAGGCCAGACCCGTGACCAGAACGGTGTGCTCTATTTCGCAACGCGTCGAGGTTTGGCGAAGATTAATCCGGCGACGCTTCAGAGTAATCCGGCATTTCCTTTGCCTACGGTGATGCAGATATCGGTTGATAATCGGGTTCGGCCGATTCAATCTGATCATTCGGTAATTCTTGAGCCGTCCGACCGTCGCACGACCTTTACGTATATCGCGCCTTCATTCCGTCAGCCGGGGAAGGTCCACTATCGTTATCGTCTAGAGGGCTTCGACCACGATTGGGTGGATGCGGGTACGAGCCGGTCTGTTTCATACACCAACCTTCAACCCGGGAAGTATCGCTTTGTGGTCATGGCTTCAAATGAAGATGGAGTATGGAGCAAGGTGCCTGCCGAAATTGCGGTCACAGTGAAACCGCCTATCTATAGGAAATGGTGGTTCTATCTCCTGGCTATCCTTGTCGGGGCAGGTATTTTTTTGCTGTTTTACTGGCTTCGCGAACGCAAATTGAAGCAGCAGTTTGCGGCAGTCTTATCGGAAAGAAGCCGAATTGCACGAGAGATCCATGACACGCTGGCGCAGGATCTTGCGGGGGTTTCTGTGCGATTGGAGTTGGTTTCAAGCCTGATGAAAAAACATCAGGATGAAGCCGCAACGCTGCAGTTGGAAGATACGAAGGCCATCGTCCGGGATGGTTTAGCCAATGCGCGACGCAGTATCTGGGACCTGCGTGCGACAGACGAGGGGGAGATTCTGCCTATTCGAGCGAAGAAAGCCGCAGAACAGATTGCGGGTCGTTCTGAGGATGTTCATTTTAAAATTACTGGCGCGTATCGTCCTCTACCTGCTCGTACTGAGGACGAGATTTTAAGCATTTTGAAAGAGGCTGTCCGCAATGCGGTGAACCATTCCGGCGGCGCGATGGTTGATGTTTCGTTGGACTATGAAGTGAATGTGCTGACGCTGAAGATTCGGGATCATGGACGAGGGTTCGATGTCCCTACGGCTTCTGTCCCAGGTCATTACGGCTTGCAGGGGATGCGTGAGCGTGCAGCATCGATTGGAGCTACAATGACGGTCGAAAGTGCTCCTGGGGATGGAACGTGCGTTACGTTGGTAGCGGTTTCTAAAGGATGATGCGAGTGATGACGCTATGAGTTCCATACGGGTTCTGGTTGTGGACGACCATCATGTAGTACGCCAGGGGATTGTCGCACTTCTGGGACTGGTTGACGATATTGAGGTTGTGGGACAGGCCTCTTCGGGAGAAGAGGCAGAGCTGCTTTTCGACAAGATGCTGCCAGATGTCACACTCATGGATTTGCAGATGCCGGGTTCGGGAGGAGTTGAAGCGGTCACCGCAATTCGCCAGCGACATCCGGCGGCTCGTGTGATGGTACTAACTACATTCGATGGCGACGAGGATATTTATCGTTCTCTGCAAGCGGGAGCAAAAGGCTACCTGCTGAAAGGAATGACATCGGATCAGCTTGTAACTGCCATCCGCGCTGTTCATAGTGGACGATCGATTATTCCTCCGCCTATCGCTGAGAAGCTGGCTGAGCGTATGAGTGCGCAACAACTCACCTCACGCGAACTGAATGTTTTAGAGCGCATTGCGGCGGGCCGCGCGAATAAGCAAATCGCGGACGACTTATTTATCAGCGAGGCGACGGTTAAGACTCATATCAACAGCCTGCTGGGGAAGTTGGGCGTAAATGATCGTACGCAGGCTGTGACGGTCGCAATTCAACGCGGTTTGGTGCATCTCAAATGAGTATTCTGTTAGCGCTGCTTGTCTTGATCGGTACGTCTCAGGCACAGCCTCGGATGCATTGGCGTGCAGCGACACAGCATGAGCTTGAGCTTGCCTTGCCAGCCCGGCCGGCAGTGGAAAAAGATCATATCGAAGTAGAAATGAGAACCGCTTCCGGCATCATCAACCAGAATAAAAAGGTTATTGCCGGAGTGGTTTTGATCACGGCTGGATATGCTGCGGATGGAAAATATTCTCATTTCCTCCTTGTGCAGAGCCCATTCACGTTGGGGAATGTGCATCTATCCGCTGGAAATTATGTCCTCGGCTGGAAACGTAAAGAGGATGTGCTTGAGGTGACGGTAAGTGATGCCGCCAGCGGGACTCCGAAAGGAACAGTTGTGGCTCATCGTATGACGGGGAATGGACGAGTCGAGTCGTTTCGGCTGTGGCCTCCAGACGGCCTATCGGAGATTCAGATTGGCAGGTTCTTCATTCACTATTCTCTTGATGAGAGTTGATCCAGTCCATCCTAAAGGTGGAATGACTTCTCCATCGTGGGATCGAGCAAGCTATTCGGGCAACCACGTACAATGTTCGGCATAACAATGAAGCTTGTTCGAGTCCTCATTCTCACGGCATTTTTAGCGGCTGATATTGGAACAGCAGTTGCCCGTGCGCAATCTGTCGGCAATCAGACGGATTCTCCATTGGCTAACCATGAAGGAGCACAAAGCCCTTCGCGTGGAGGTGCCAGCACGGGTGGGGTTTATGCACCGGTCTTCGACGCTGGCCATCGTCCTATTACCGCTGGTGGATTTATAAAAGATGCTCCGCTGATTTTTGAAGATGTCACCGACAAAGCCGGCCTTAGCGGCTGGCATCATACGATGGGTACAGCGGCGAAGCGGTTCATTATTGAAGCTAACGGGTCTGGAGTAGCGCTACTGGATTATGACAACGATGGGTGGCTCGACATCTATTTTGTAAACGGGAGCACCTATGACGCCATGGAAGGGAAGGCCCCAGCTCCGCGTGCCGCTCTTTTTCACAACAACCACGACGGCACGTTCACTGATGTTGCGGTGACGGCTGGCGTTACCAATGACCGCTGGGGATTTGGTGCTGCTGTTGCAGATTTCGACAATGATGGCTATCCCGATATCTATGTGTCGAATTTCGGGGCAAACCGGCTCTATCACAACAACCGTGACGGTACTTTTACCGATGTCGCCGTAAAAGCTGGAGTGGCACTGGGCAACTGGTCTACTGGTGCAACATGGGGTGACTATGACAATGATGGCCGCCTTGACCTCTTTGTTCCCGGCTATGTGCATTACGACATGGCAACCGCTCTTGCTCCTGGAAAAGATTCCATTGCGTATTCGTTTTGTACATTTCGCGGCATCAACGTGATGTGCGGGCCGCATGGCCTGGCTGGCGAACCCGATCATTTGTTTCATAACAACGGAGACGGGACGTTTACCGATGTCAGTACTAAAGCAGGTGTTGGTGACGCCAAAGGGTATTACGGCTTGTCCTCGGCTTTCGTCGACGTAAATAACGATGGAAAGCTCGACCTGATCGTCGCGAATGATTCCACTCCGAACTACCTTTATCTCAATAAAGGAGATGGGACCTTCGAGGACGTTTCGTATGCCTCGGGTTTTGCCCTCAACGAGAATGGTCGCGAGACCGCATCCATGGGCCTCGCTATTGGCGATTACAGGAATAGTGGACTGCTCGATATCTGCACGACTACTTTTAGTGACGACTACAATCCGCTTTATCGGAACGATGGCGAAGCAAATTTTACAGATGTTTCCTATGAGGCTGGCATTGCAGAAATCACTATTCCATTTTTAGGTTGGGGAGACGGTTTCTTCGATTTTGATAACGATGGCTGGAAGGATCTGTTCTTTGCGAATGGGCATGTGTACCCGCAGGCGGATGAATTTACATGGGGTACCACCTTTGCTCAGAAACCCCTTCTGTTCCACAATCTTGAGGGAAAGAAGTTTAGTTTAGTCCCTGCGCTTGAAGGGTCTGGCCTGGGACGCGTCTATCGCAGTCGCGGGATGGCTTTCGGGGACCTATTCCATACAGGCCGCATTGATGTTGTGATCAATGCTCTTGATGGTCCGCCGGTGCTTCTTCGCAATGTGAATCCAGATCATCATCATTGGCTTGAACTGAAATTGATTGGCGGGGCAAAGTCTCCTCGCGATGCTGTTGGTGCGGCGGTCTATCTTACCGCGGGAAAGATCCGCCAGAGGGCAGATGTAATTGCCGGAGGGAGTTACGCATCAACGTCAGATCCGCGTCTTCATTTCGGCCTGGGCGAAAACTCACACGTTGAAGAAATCGAGATTCACTGGCCAAGCGGGTTGGTTGAGAAACTACATCCCACGGCTATTGACCGCATTTTGGCTATTTCAGAAGGGAAGGGCGATCGGGAGAAATAGTCTAGGCTGCTGTTCACCCTCGCCGGCGTGGCCTGTCCTGAAGGAATTGACTTGCGAGAAGTGGTGTAACTACTTCCCCTGCCTGTCGGAATATCCTGCAGAAATATAGCGTGTAATACGCTCAGCTGCACACAGGTTCACCTGCAAGATCAACTCGTCATCACAAAAGTGTTCGGACCACTGGAGCCGTATTCCCGGTGTTTCGTTTGTGCAATTTAAATACTTGACGAAGTCCGATGGTCTCGCGTGTAATGTCCCCCGAAGTTTTATCTCGTTTTAGACAAACGTTTGTCTAAAACGAGATAGTCGCAACCTAATTAGCTCCACATCATGTGCAAGTTACGAGTTATTTGATTGTTAGATTTTTTGGAGGTTACAGCATGAATACAAGATGGATTCGGCCGACGTTCATAGCATTGCTGTTCTGTCTGGGATACGCCGGAATAAGTTATGCCCAGAGCATGAATGCCGGAGATATCCGTGGAATTGTAACGGATACGAGCGGCGCCGCCGTTGCAGATGTAACGGTAACGGTGTTGAACAAGAACACGGGCGTTTCCAAGGACGTTACGACGAACGGAGACGGTCTGTACGACACTTCTTCGATTGTTACGGGAACCTATGAGATCACGTTCACCAAGGCTGGATTTCAGAAGCTCGTCAGGTCTGGTATTACCGTCACGGTGGCGAACATTACGGTGAACGCTCAGTTATCGGTTGGCGCTGTGACCGAGCAGGTGGTGGTGAATACGGACATCCCGTTGCTTGCTACGGAAAACTCAGAGCAGTCAACGACGCTTGAAGCGAAGCAGCTTGCTGATTTACCTCAGACGGGAACTCCCGACTGGCAAAATTTCACTATTTTGCTTCCTGGGTCAGCGGGCGCCCCAGGGGCTTCACAGGGCGCCGCCAATCCCCAGCAGGCGGTGGCGGTCAATGGAAATCTCCCATTCAGCACAGTTTTGGCCGATGGTGCTGCGATTACATTACCTGCTAGTGCAAACGCGGACGTAATGACTCTTGAAGCTATTCAAGAAGTGAAAGTCAGTGCTTCAACGTTTTCTGCGCAGTATGGCATTGGCGGCATCATGTTTAACCAGATCAGCAAGGGTGGAACGAATAGCTTCCACGGCTCGGCTTACGAGTACTTCCAGAATGACGCGATGAATGCAGCCAGCTATGCTTTCGGGAAAAAAACAAGGCAGGCCGCGATTGCGTTGGTTCGATTCAATAATTTTGGGTTTTCTGTTGGCGGGCCAGTACTCAAGAACAAGCTCTTCTTCTTTTTCAACTATGACAAGATCATCAATCATGGCGCAGCAACGCAAGGTTATAAAACAATTCCCACAGCTGCCATGCTGAATGGTGATTTTTCGGCAGCGGGAATGCCAGTGATCTACGATCCTACGACCGGCCAGCCGTTTGCCGGTAACATAATTCCTGCAAGCCGAATCGATCCAGTGGCTAAAGCTATTCAGGCCTACTATCCCAAGGCGAATAGCGCGCCAACCGGAACCGTCAACGGTGTTCCACAAAACACTTATTTCTTCAATACTCCCAACTCACAGCCCTTCCAGAAGTTCTTTGGGCGAGCCGATTGGGATATTCGCGCCAATAACCGGCTGACCGTCACCGAGATGGAGAGCGACAACCCTGCGTACTATCGTAATGAAGGGGTCTGCCCGATCAATTGCCAGTCGGGAGATGTGAGTCGGCACAATGCCCAAGTTACGGATGTATGGACGATCTCACCATCAGTGATCAACGAGGTCCGGATGGGATATACCAATCAGCTGAACTTCTTTGTTCCAGCTACTTTGGGCCAGGGATTTCCCTCGAAACTTGGATGGCAGTTTGCCAAGGCCAACATCTTTCCAACCATTACCGTCAATGGGTTTTATACTCTGCAGCCTGCAACCAACTCTGTCTATAAGGAGCATGTCTACGATCCATCGGATGTCGTTACTCTGATCAAGGGCAAACATATTCTCCACTTCGGTGGCGAGTACCTGATATTCAAGGAAAACTCGACGGCGTGGGGAAATATAGACGGCGGATCCATGACTTTTGCCGGAGTTTATACGGCTAATCCAAACTCTGCTCCCAACGCTCTGCCAACGGGGGCGTCCTATGCTGACTTTCTTTTGGGACAGGCCCAGCAATGGTCAGCCCAGGTTACTCCGGAGTTCGGTGCTCGCATGAGTCTTCCTCAGTTGTTCGTACAGGATGACTATAAGGTGACTCCGAACATTACCCTCAACCTGGGACTCCGCTATCAGATTCAGACTGGCTGGAACGAGGTCAAAGGGAATATGGCAGTCTTTGATCCCACCGTGCAGAACCCCGCCACCGGAACGCTGGGAGCCATGTGGTACGGATCCACGAAGGCTAATGGACGTGACACTCTACAGGCGCCGGTCTATAACACGTTTCTGCCGCGCGTAGGGTTTTCGTGGCTGGTGCATCCGGATATGACAATCCGCGGTGGCTTCGGTTTGTATGCCTATAACTGGAGTCGGGATACTTATGGGTCCGGCATGGGGGCGGCTTTTGGGCAGAGGGGAAACCAACAGGATCAGACCAACAAAACGCCGGTTGTGATCTTAGGATCATCTGGTGCCAACTTGGCATATCTATCGGCCACGACGAATCCTTCTGGATTCAATAATCAGCAGGTGAGCTATAACCAGTACCATACGCCCGTCGGCGGATCGTACCAGTGGAATCTGAGCATGCAGAAGCAGGTCGGCAACGATATGGTGATGGAGTTGGCTTATGTTGCCAGCCACGGCCATGACCTGCCTTTCCCGGTTGATATCAACCAGGTGCCGAAAGAGAAGCTTAGCCCTACGGATTCTCCTCAGTTCCGACCGTTCCCTCAATATCAGGGCATTCAGGGCAGCACGAACAATGCTGTTTCTAACTACAACTCGTTACAGGCAGTCATTCAAAAGCGCATGACGCATGGGTTGGACTTCAACTTCAGTTATGTGTGGTCACACTTTTTGAGTGATGTTGATTCATCAGGATGGGGGGGACGTGGCGGTGCGCAGAACTATCAGGATGCGTATCGTCCAGCAGCCAATTATGGAAATGCAAACTTTGATGTGCGTAACGCATTCAAGGGAAGCGCTGTCTATCAATTGCCCTTCGGGCGTGGACGCCAGTTCGCCAACAGCAGCACACTGCTTGATCTGTTGATCGGTGGATGGCAGACTTCTGGGACCGTCGTGCTTCAGAGTGGACAGCCCTTTACTGTTGTGATGGACAACCCGTCTACACAAAACTATTCCTACATCCACAGCTCCAACGGAAAGTGGTACCCCAATGTGATTGGCAACCCAAGCATCAGCCACAGTGCTTATCATGGAACGCAGCAGTGGTTCAATGAGGCAGCCTTTGCTATGCCTGCGCCAGGAACCTTTGGGAATTCCGGAAGAAACAGCCTGAATGGGCCAAGCCTGAGCAATGTGAACTTCTCGTTGGGTAAGACCTTCTCAGTATGGGAGAATGTGAAGTTCCAACTCCGTGCAGATGGCAGCAATATCTTCAACCATCCGAGCTTTGGTTTGCCCAATGGAACGATTTCCCCTAGCGCGAGTGGTACGGGCATTGCGACAGGGTCATCGAGCATTGGATCAACAACGATCGGTGGGCGCAATCTGCAACTGATGGGACGAATTACCTTCTGATCATTCCAGCGGAACAGCGGCCTGCCGCTGTTCCGTTTTCTTTTAACTATGCTTTGCGTGAGAGTGTATGGTCATGGGATGAAGGGTTTAGTACTTCTTTTGATGGTTGCGTTAGGTGCCATTGGTGTCCTGGGGCAGTCAAATAGTTCAGCTGCCGAGCAGGTGAGACTTCATTCACAGCGGGCTCATCAGCTATTGACAGAAAAGAAGCCTGAGCTTGCGGCTAAGGAGTTTGCAGCAGTAATAGCAGTAGACCCAACAAACCTGGATGCTCAAGCTAATTTAGGTGTACTGCTCTTTTTTCAGAGAAAATATACGGTAGCGGAACCGCATCTTCGCGTGGCTGTTGATCAGCAGCCTGATTTGGCTAAAATTCGTGCTCTGCTGGGCATGTGTGAGCGTCGGTTGGGTAAAGCGGACGCTGCGCGGACAGATCTCGAGGCGGTTGTCGCCAAGTTGGATGACCCAGGTATCAAGATGGAAGTTGGGCTTGAACTGATCGAGATGGACACAGCATCCGGGGATCTTGCGAAGGCTGCAGCGGCGGTCGAAGTCTTAAAAGAGAGTGCTCCTACAGATCCACGTGTGTTGTATGCAGCCTATCGCATCTATACCGATCTTGCTGGTGAAGCGATGTTGGGGCTTTCGGTTGCGGCTCCTGAATCCGGCCAGATGTATCAGGCGATGGCGCATGAACTGGTGCGACAGCATGATATCAACGGCGCCATTGTGGATTTTCGCAAGGCGCTGGCAATCAACCCCAATCTTCCTGGGATTCACTATGAGTTAGCTGAAGCGTTGCATGCTTCGCCTGATCAGAAATTGCATGCGGAAGCAGAGAGTGAGTATAAGCTTGCCGTGTCGGCGAATTCTTCCGATGAGAAAGCTGTAACCAGGCTTGGTGATTTAGCTGTCGATCATGGCGATCTTGATGCAGCTGCGAATTACTACAAGAAAGCTCTTGCGCTCGCCCCAAACGATGCTGACGCGTTGCTGGGAGCCGCGCGCGTTTTCAATGAAAGAAATGACCCTGCGTCGGCTCTGCCATTGCTTGAACAGATTGTTGCTGCAGACGCAAGCAATGTGCAAGCTCATTACAGATTGAGTGTGGTGTACCGCAAACTGAATCGGCCTGCGGATGCTAAGCGCGAGCTGGCGGAATATCAAAAGTACAAGGACATGAAAGAGAAGTTGCGCAAGATATATAAAGACCTGCGGTTGCAGGATGAGAGCGACGAATCGATGAAAGAGAGTCGATAGTGCGGTTCTCCAAGCTCTATTCGGATCGCATCCAAGGTGTAATAGCTATTTGCTTGCTGGTGCCGACTTTGGCCAGTAACGCCCAACGGCCTGCTGCGGCTGCGCGTCGGCCAGCAAAGTCAGAAGGGCAAGCCATGAAGTATCCGCAGGTGATCGACATCACTGCTTCAACTGGGATCAAATTTGAACATCTCTCCAGCCCAGATCAGCGTTACATCGTCGAGTCAATGGGCGGTGGCGTTGCATTGCTCGATTACGACGGCGATGGATGGCTCGATATTTATTTCACCAATTCGCCGAGCGTACAGATGGAGCTTGAAGGAAAGAAGGCAAAGAACGCGCTCTTTCATAACAACCACGATGGTACGTTTAGTGATGTGACGGACAAAGCTGGTGTTGGGTATCCCTGTTGGGCGATTGGAGCGGCAGTCGGAGACTATAACCATGATGGGAAGCCTGATCTTATCGTGAGCTGTTTTGGTGGGGTCGTCTTGTATCGCAATAATGGTGATGGCACTTTTACAGACGTGACGAAGCAATCTGGACTTGATAATGATGTGGGCTGGGCAACCGGCGTGACGTTTGGCGATTATGACGGAGATGGGTTTGTCGACCTGTTTGTGCCACATTATGTCGACTTTGATCTCAAGGATCTGCCGACGTTCGGGTCGAAGAAGACGTGTCAGTATCACGAAGTCGCTGTGCAGTGCGGACCGCGTGGATTGAAGGGTTTCCCTGACACTCTGTATCACAATAATGGCGATGGTACGTTTACTGAGGTAGCGCAGCAGGCAGGTGTTGACGATGCGAAACGGTTTTTCGGGCTTGGCGCAGTATGGTCCGATTTTGATAATGATGGGCGAATCGATCTGTTCGTTGCAAATGATGGTGAGCCGAATTATCTGTATCACAATGAGGGGAGCGGGCGATTTCGGGAGACCGGATACGATTCGGGTGTGGCGGTAAGTGAAGACGGCGTGGAACAGGCCAATATGGGCGTTGCCGTGGGAGATTTCATGCATACGGGGCGCATGAGTATTGCGATCACGCACTTCAGTGATGAATATGCTGTCTTGTATCGCAACGACGGAAATCTGAACTTCAGTGATATTTCGCATGCCGCCGGAATTGCCCGATCGACGACACCATTTGTGGGCTGGGGTGATGAGTTTGTCGATCTAAATAACTCAGGTTGGCTGGATCTAGTGCTTGCGAATGGGCATGTCTATCCGCAGGTGGATAACGCCAAACTTGGTACGGCATATCGTGAGCCGCGCATCGTCTTTGAGAATCAGCGCGACGGAACTTTTAAAGATATTAGTGCGCAGTTGGGGGCATCGGTGACAAATCCTCAGGTAAGCCGCGGAATGGCTGTGGGGGATCTATTCAATAAAGGGCGTCTTGATCTGGTTATCGAAAACTTAACCGGAGCGCCAATGTTACTCGAAGCTCGGCCCGACCCGACGAACCACTGGGTGAGCTTTCAACTGGAAGGGTTGAAGGACAGGCTTGCACTGAATGCTCGAGTGTATGTTACTGCGGCGGGATTTACTCAGATGGATGAGGTGCGGAGCGGTGGAAGTTATCTCTCACAAAGCGATCTTCGTCTCCATTTTGGGTTAGGGAAGGCGTCAAAGATCGACAAGGTGGAAGTAAGATGGCCAGATGGTTCGATACAGAGCTTTAAAGAGATAGAAGGGGATCGGTTTTATCGTCTCAGGCAGGGAGAATCACTTGCGGCGATGAGTGCTCAATAAGTGATTAAGCTCTTGCTTCAATTTAAAGAACGCAGGCGATTCGCGAATTTAGAGGCGATATGCCTCACAGCCGTCAGGCTCTGAGAGTCTCTTGGACTGCTTCTTAAAGATCATCGCTAAACATTGTTCCTTGATACAAGCGTGTAGGCTCACTTGCATCTCAAAAATCGTCATCGTCTGTTCTAAAAGACTGCGCTACTCTTGATCCGTGCCCAAAGAATATCGAGATATTTACTCCGGCCTCATAAGACTGCATGTACTCCATCATGCGAGCTGTGAGCCGATTTATGGTTTGGAGATGATTCAGGAATTGACGCATCACGGGTACAAGTTAGGGCCCGGCACGCTCTACCCATTGCTCCACGGCATGGAAAAACAGGGGCTTCTGAGATCGACACTGCAGTCTGGAGGCGGTCGAGATCGCCGCGTCTATAAAGCGACAGCAGCTGGAAAACGTGCTCTCGCAGAAGCCAAGCTCAAGGTCAGCGAGCTTTATCACGAGATGAACGAAGCGCCTTAATGAATGTTTGCTGCTTGTTTATCGATTTTCGATATACTTGTGTTCCTGACGATACCGTGGAGTTAAGATGGCAATAATTTCAATAGGAATGCTGAGGCAAGCCTTCATTATGGTGAAGTCGGGCGACATGCTGTTTCTGTCTCGTGGGGCTTGGATTTCGATCCTTCTAATTGCTAGTTTCAGACCTGGCGCGATGTATGGTCAGGAAACATTGAATCGTCCACTTTCGCTTTCGGCCGTAGTTGAAGAGGCCGAAAAAAACTATCCTTCGATCCATGTTTCTCAGGAAAACCTGAATGCTTCCGTCGCCAATCTGGCATTGGCCCGCACTGCCTATCTTCCTCGATTGGATGGAGTTGCTCAGTTCAATCGAGGGACACGCAACAATATATTTGGAAGCTTATTGCCCAATAGTGTTGTTCCCCCGATGTCTGGTCCAGTGATTGGCACCAATAACGGCGGTTCGATTTGGGGTAGCGCTGCTGGGCTATTGATTAGTTGGCAACCGTTCGATTTTGGAGTTCGTGGGGCTAATGTACGGGCCGCTATGGCTTTACGCGACAGAACCTCAGCAGCAAATCAACAAACTCAGTTGGATGTCGCGATTTGGGCAGCTGATGCTTATATGACAGTGGTGGCGTCTCAGAGTGCTCGCACTGCAGCGCTAGCAGCTGTGAACAATTGGGAGACGCTTCGAAAGACTATTCATGCTTTAGTGTCGTCTGAGCTTAGACCTGGAGCCGACGAAGCGCGAATCGAAGCGGAGAAAGCGGCGGCCGTTACACAACTAGCCCTTGCGGATCAGGCTATCGCTACGAGCCAGGCTACTTTGCGCAAGTTTTTGAAGAACTCTGAGTTCGGTCCATTGAATGTAGGGCGGTTGCTGACCGATGTGCCGTACGTTCCAGATTCAGCCGCACCTCTTAGGGCCTCTAATACTCCAACGATGCTTGAGCAACACGCGTTGGTGCAACAGAATATGGCACAACTAAAGGCGATTGAAAAAAGCTGGGTTCCCCAGTTCAATCTGGAGGGAGCTATTTATGCTCGTGGCTCCGGTGCAGAGACGAACGGTCAGCGTTTGTCGGGTGCCAATGGGCTTGCGCCCAATGTGGGTAACTATGTCACTGGCATCAATATTACCTTCCCATTCATGGACTTCGTGGGTGTTCATGCACGTGAAGCCGCTCAGGCTGCAAACCTGCGCGCTGCAAAGGGAAACGAGGAGCTTACAGACAGGAACCTGCAAGAGCAGTTTGCTCAGGCGCAAGCCAGCCTGAGCACGACGAGGGTTATCGCACAGAACACACCAATTCAACTGAAGACCGCACAAACAAGTCTTGACCAGGCAACCGCCCGCTATAAAGCGGGCTTAGCTCCCATTGACAATGTAGCTCAGGCGCAACGATTGCTGGTCGCGGCACAAATCGACGATTCGCTCGCCAGGTTAAATGTGTGGAGAGCTTTTCTGCATCTGCAGTATGTCCGTGGAGATCTTTTGCCATTTCTGCAGGAAGTTAACAAGTAAGCCAAGGGATCCAGCAATGCGTTTTGTACTTGCAGCTCTGAGCCGTCCTCTCAGCGTAATCGTTGCTCTTATAGCGATTTCGGCTGGCTTTTTCATGGCCATCAATCGTATGAAGATGGATATCTTCCCGCAGGTTGGCAATCCATTGATTTACGTTGCGCAGCCTTATGGCGGCATGAATCCCGCGCAAATGGAGGGCTTCCTTACCTATTACTATGAGTACCACTTCCTCTACATCACGGGTATTCAGTCGGTCGATAGCAAGAGCATTCAAGGCGCGGCCCTTATGAAATTGACCTTTCGAGAGGGAACGGACATGCAACAGGCGATGGCCGAGACAGTTGGTTATGTGAATCGCGCTCGGGCCTTTATGCCACCAGGTACTGTGCCGCCATTCATCACACGATTTGATCCTGGAAGCGTAGCGGTAGGACTGTTGCTCTTTACCAGTGCGAATCATACACAGGGTGAGCTGCAAAATATCGCTTTGAATCAAGTGCGGCCTCTCTTTGCGACACTGCCTGGTGTTTCGGCTCCTCCTCCATTCGGCGGCAATCAGCGGACCATTGTGGTTAATCTTGATCCGGACAAATTGAAACAATATGGTGTCTCGCCCGAACAGGCGATCACGGCTGTTAGTGCTGGCAGTGTTGTCATTCCATCGGGCAATTTATATGACGGACCGTTGAATCGAATCGTCCGTACGAATTCTACGCTCGGCCCTGACCTTGCTGAGTTGATGGATACTCCAATTCACCCAAAATCAGGCGCGAACATCTATCTCCGGGACATTGGAAGTATTGAGAATGGCACTGACATCGTGACCGCCTATGCGCACGTGAACGGCCGACGTACGGTATATATCCCGGTAACGAAGCGTTCCGATGCATCGACACTTGCCGTTATTAAAGCTGTAAAAGAAGCGATACCGCGTTTCAAGAAAGTCGTTCCAGATGACGTCGACGTACAACTGGCGTTCGATCAATCGGGATATGTTTCCAATGCGATCAGCGGTCTTGTTCATGAGGCACTGCTTGGAGCAGTGCTTACGGGTGTTGTCGTCCTCCTCTTCCTTAGAGACTGGCGTGGCGCTCTTATTGTCGTTGCCAACATCCCCTTTGCACTCTTTACCGCTGTCCTACTCCTGTGGGTTACGGGGCAGACTATTAATGTGATGACATTGGGTGGTCTTGCACTTGCTGTAGGCGTATTGGTAGACGAGGCCACCGTTGAAATCGAGAATATCCACACGCTGATGCTTCCTGGGGTATCTCGCGCAAAGGTTGTTCTTGAGGCTTCTAGAAAGACAATTATCGCTCGCCTTCTTTCGATGCTTTGTGTGCTGGCGGTCTTTGTTCCATCCTTTTTCATGAACGGGGTGGGTAGGCAGCTGTTTGTCCCACTCTCGCTTGCGGTTGGTTTTGCGATGATTGCATCATATTTCCTGTCGAGTAGTCTTGTACCGGTTTTCGCCACATGGTTTATGTCGGAGACACATCGTGGGGAGGAAGCAGAAGGAAGTTTCGGTCGGTTACGCAACTGGTATAGCGGTTATCTCGATCGGTTATTGAGGCACCGTCTGCCGATTTTGATTGGGTACTTCGGCGCGACTGCAATCGTTTTGATCCTGCTGACACCGCACTTAGGAACCGAGATATTTCCAGATGCAAATGGGCCCGTGCTTCGAATGCGGCTGAAAGCTCCAATCGGAACTCGCATTGAGGAATCTGAACCGAAAGTCATACAGGCGCTTGACCTGATCCGAAATACGATCGGAACACAGCATGTCGAAATTACGTCGGACTATATGGGAGTTCAGCCTTCCAGCTACCCAGTAAACCTCATCCACTTATTTACGAGCGGCCCGGAAGAGGCCATTATTCAGGTGCAACTCAAGCCTGGACATCCCGATGATGAAGCTCTGCGTGAGTCTCTGCGGAGTGCATTCCAAAAACAGATGCCCGATGTTACCGTAGCGTTTGAAGCAGGTGACATCGTAACGCAGGTGATGAGCTTCGGTTCTCCAACCCCTGTGCAGGTAGATGTGCAGGGGGTCGATCTCGATCAAAACTATGCTTACCTTGCGAAGGTAGAAGCGGAGTTGAGGAAGTTGAACTTTCTGCGTGATGTATCGGTCGTCCAAGGGCAACAGTATCCGACCGCAGAGATCAACATCAATCGCGACTACGCTGGTCAGTTCGGTCTCACGATGACCGATATAACAAACTCGCTCGTTCCAGCAACGGGTTCCTCGCGCTTCATCGCTCCAAATTATTGGCGTGATCCAAGGACAGGCAATGCATTTCAGATTCAGGTTCAACTCCCGTCAAATCGAATTCAGGGATTTGGGGCACTTTCGACGTTGCCGGTAATGAAAGACGGTCAATCTCAACCGCAGCTTGACCAGGTTGCCACTCTCCGAACTGGAACGATGCCAGAGATGATCGAGCGATTCAGCGGGCAGCGAGTCGTCAGTGTCACTGCCAATATTCATGGCATGTCTCTTGGTGATGTACAGCAAAAAATCCAGCAGGTTCTCAAGCATATAGGTGCTCCCCCAAAGGGGAGTACAGTTGTCGTTCGAGGGCAAATACCGGCTCTGGAGGAGACTGTATCTGGGCTTCGCGGCGGGCTTATTTTTGCAGTGCTTGCCATCTTCCTGTTACTCATGGCGAACTTTCAATCCGTCAGATTGCCACTTGCTATCCTTTCAACCATTCCCGGAGTTTTGGTAGGCGTCGTGTTGATGCTGTTATTGACAGGCACGACACTTAGTATTCAGTCATTCATGGGCGCAATTATGGCGGTTGGCATATCGGTTGCCAACGCCATCCTGCTTGTCAGCTTCGCCGAACGATCGCGGCACGAATTAAATGACTCTATGAGGGCTTCTCACGAGGGCGCAACCAGCCGTCTCCGCGCGATATTAATGACTGCCTCAGCGATGATCTGTGGCATGCTCCCCATGGCAATCGGTTTAGGAGATAGTGGTGCCCAGTCAGCTCCACTTGGTCGAGCCGTTATAGGAGGGTTAGTCTTCTCGACCATTACCACTCTCGGTATCTTGCCCGCCGTATATGCCAGCCTGCAAAGCATGGCATCTACGAAGTCAAATTCACTCAATCCGGAAGATCCTTTGAGCCGATACTATGAGCATTCTTAGATACTCGCTTGTTGTTGCTTCACTCTTGTTTGTGCCTTTGCTGTATGCCCAGTCAACTTCTCATGTGGAAATGGCTAAAGTGGAGAGCCACTCTCTAGCAAAGACGGTATCACTAACCGCGGAGCTAGCCCCTTATCTACAAACTGACATCGAAGCCAGAGTACCTGGTTACGTTGAACGTGTACTCGTGGATCGTGGAAGCATAGTGCATCGTGGTCAGCTTCTTGTACAGTTAAGTGCTCCAGAGTTAAGTTCGCAAACAAATGCTGCAGAGGCGTCATTACATCAGGCTGAGGCGGACGCAAGTCAGGCAGAAGCTCAAGCTGCTGCTGCGGCGAGCACCTATGAGCGTATGGCGGAAGCTGCGAAGACGCCAGGAGCAGTCGCAGGAAACGAGTTATTGCAAGCGCAAAAGCAGAAGGAAGCTGCGGCTGCTCTGGTTAACAGCAGAAAGGCTGCTGTGAAAATTGCATCGGATCATTTGAAAGCGACCCGTGCTACGGAAGGATATCTTCGGGTGACTGCTCCGTTTGATGGAGTCATCACGGATCGCCTTGTGCACCCGGGAATGATGGTTAGTTCGAACGGATTGCAACCTCTTCTCAAACTACAGCAGATATCGCATCTTCGATTAGTCGTTCCTGTTCCTGAGACTTATGTGGGGTCCATTGCAAAAGGAAAGCCTGTGACCTTTCATGTCCCGGCCCAACCGGGCAAGATATTCACTGGAACAATTGCTCGTATTCCTTATGCTCTCGATCCCAATAGCCGCACCATGATGGTGGAGCTCGATGTCTCAAACAAGGAGGGAATATTGGCGTCTGGTATGTATCCGAGCGTCGATTGGCCTACCTCGTTTGGCGATCTTTTGTTCGTTCCCATTACTAGTGTCGTTACGACCACAGAGCGAACTTTTGTGATCACAAGCCAGAATGGGCGTGCGCACTGGGTAGATGTGCGAAAAGGGGCTATCTCTGGAGACCAGATTTCCATTCGCGGCCCGCTTGCTTCGGATCAACAAGTCGTGAAACGTGCGACGGACGAAATACGTGAAGGCACACCATTAAAATAATGGTTCTGCATTAGATAGGTCCTTCCTTCAGCATCGAAATAAGCATTTGCTCACCGATTCTTAAGAGTTCGTGCTCACATGAGCGTATATATAAAGCCGACTGGAGGAGATTAATGTTCCCTATTAAAATTTTTATTGTATGAAACAATCGTACGTTCTCAGTGATGCTTGCTTTACGAGTGGTGGACCTCGAGAGAGCTATATTTTTGTCGAGATTGCATAGCCAAAAGCAAAGGCTATAGCGAGGAAAGGTAAGCATAAAATAAAACGCTTTTATCGAAGAGATTAAGCGGGGAGTTCAGTATTGACACTTCTTTGCAATGCAAATTACAAGGCTCGTGGAATTTACAAACCACTGTGCTGAAGCCTTCTGATCCAGTCAGGAAAAGTAGAAGGCTTAGGAGAGCCCTATGCTTGCGAAACGAGGTTGGTCAGCATTCTTTGCCATTATCTGGATTTTTGTTCTGCTACTAAGCACGACGACCAGCCATGCTCAAGTGAGCTACTCGACGACGTGGGTGGGCAACTCATATTCCACCATTCCCACATACGTGGGGAACGCGATGCGGTCCATGTGGGTGTCTCCAGAGGGAGTCATCTATACTTCGTCTGCCTGGGACGAAAGTCAGGGAAGCATCAATATTTACCGGAACGGCCAAAAATCTGGCACTATTGCCGCCCATGGGGAAACTCAAGGAGGAGCGATTAGCGGCGATGCAACCGATATCTTCGCTGCGTTGCAATTCAACACCAGCCTCGGCGGGAGTGGGTATATTGGCCGATACAATCGGAACACCGGTATGCGGGACCTGACATGGTCAGCGAGTTTGGACACGACGGAACGGCGCGCGGATGTAATTACGGGGATCGCCGACACAGGCACCCTCGTCTATGTCAGCGATCATCCTGACAACCTCGTGCGGTGCTACACGACCGCTGGGGTGTGGCAATCGGATTGGAGCCTCACTGATCCCGGCGCGATTGCGGTCGACGGATCGGGCAACATATGGGTTGCTCAGAAAAACGAGGGTACAATTCAGGAATTTTCCCCATCAGGCAACACGCTGACCACAATCAACATGGGGTCCAGCTCGCGACCTTCGGCATTGTACTTTGATAGCGCCCATAACCAGTTGATGGTCGGCGATCAGGGGCCAAACATGAATATTCAGATCTACGGAAATCTGTCGAGTGCTCCGGCTCTAGTAAGTACTTTCGGTGTGCAAGGCGGATATCTGGATACAACCACAGGAGTCAAGGGGCAAACCGGGAGCAAGCGTTTCACGCGCGTAGTCGGTGTTGGGAAAGATAACTCTGGAAATCTCTACGTTTTGAATAACCCCTGGGGAGGAACCTGGGACCTGGGAAGAAATGGGAAGACCGATCTTCATGCTTACAACAGCTCCGGTGTACTGCAGTACACATTGCAAGCACTGAACTTCGAAGGCAATGCTGCTTTCGATCCCGGTACGGATGGAGCCAACTTGTATGGAGGTCAAGATGTTTTTGCCGGTACAGGCGGGGGTGGATACGTTGGGAATAGCGTCGACGCGCTCGACTATCCGACGGACCCACGCGTCGACATAACGAACAATAGCCGCGGATTCGATTTTGGCATCATGACCAGCGTCAGCGGTCATCGAATCCTCGCATCCACTGGCCAGAATCCTGATCTTTTCATATTCTCCTATTTCCCCACTAACCAATATGCGTCTATTCCGTTTGGGACTTTGCCGGGCCAGTCCAGTCCAGCGGGCTATACGAACTACTTCAATACTCTAGCCCGGGTTCGAAACGGATTTTGCCTCGACACGAACGGAGACATTTGGGTTGGGCTGGACAAGACCAACGCGATCACCCATTATCCGCTGACCGGCTTTGACGCAAATGGCGTCCCGATCTACGGAACGCCGACAACGACGCCGACGCCGTCAACCATCGCCCCCCTGGGTGGTATTGAGTACATCCCGTCCACAGACACCATGATCCTGATGAACGCGCTATCGACCGATTGGACCTCGTTGGGCGGCAGGGTCGAGGTGTACCACGGTTGGAAAGCAGGCAACACGACCACGCCGAACCAGGTCATTAATCTGAAGACCACCCAGAACCCGAAGGGCAGGGCAGCGGCGGGTAATTATCTGTTCATCTCGTATGTCCATACCGTACCCGATATCGATGCCTATAACCTCACGACTGGCGCCAATGACCTAACGATGACCAGTGCAGATCCCAACGTAGCGGTGGGCAACGATGTTGATTCAATGTACGGTATCCGGGCTTATCAAACGAGTAATGGCGACTATCTGATCAGCAAGGACAACTACAACAATAACTCGATCATCATCCACAGGATGACAGTCGTGCCGACCGCGGACTTCAGCGTTTCCGCCACGCCGAGTTCGCAGACGGTAGCACAGGGGAGCAACACTACCTATACAACAACGATCAGTCCTCTAAACGGGTTCAGCGACACGGTGAGCCTGACCGCGAACGGATTGCCTGCCGGCACGACGGCGAGCTTTATCCCCGCGTCGGCCGTAAACCCGAAGACCTGGGCTCTAATGGTCGCGACCGCGACGACGACTGCACCGGGAACGTATACAGTGACGATCACGGGCACGAGCGGTACTTTGTCGCACTTAACCACGGTGACATTGGTCGTGTCTGGGCCGCCAGACTTTAGCATGTCAGCGAGCCCGAGTTCTCAGACGCTGACGCCGGGCAATAGCACTACCTACACGACATCGATCAGTGCGCTAAGCGGCTTCACTGGCACGGTGAATCTAGGTGTGAGCGGATTGCCCGTCGGCGCGACGGCAAGCTTTAATCCCACATCGGTCGCTGGTTCGGGAAATTCGATGCTAACCATCTCAACTGCGACTACGATACCAGCGGGAACCTACACGCTGACGATCACGGGCACCAGCGGCGCTCTGTCGCACTCGACAACGGTGACATTGGTTGTGTCGACGCCGGACTTCAGCATTTCGACAACGCCGAGTTTGCAGACCATGACACAGGGGAACAACACTACCTACATAACATCGATCAGCGCTCTAAGTGGCTTTACCGGAATGGTGAACCTGAGTGTGAGCGGATTGCCTACCGGGGCGACGGCAAGCTTCACCCCAACGTCCATTACTGGTTCGGGTAGTTCGACTCTGACGGTCTCGACAGCGTTGACAACTCCTGCTGGGACCTACACACTGACAATCACCGGCGCCAGCGGCAGCTTGTCACACTCGACGACAGTGACTCTAATAGTCAATGCAGCGACAGGTGGTCTGCCATCAGGTTGGGCGGATCAGGATGTGGGAAGCGTGAGCGTCGCCGGCAGTATCAGTTACATCAATGGCACGTTCACGGTGAACGGTTCCGGGAGCAGTATTAGCGGCACAGCGGACCAATTCAACTATGCATACCAGGCCGCTGGCACGAGTTATACGATCACTGCTCGAGTCGTGAGTATGACCAACACCAACAGCGGAGCTCAGGCGGGTGTGATGATTCGCGAGACACTCGATGCCGGCTCGACGATGGCGAACATCAACGTGACACCGTCGAATGGCGTTACCTGGGTCTATCGTACGGCCACCAGCGGGACCACGAGCGGAAGCAGAACATCCGGTCTTGTAGCGCCTTATTGGGTTCGTGTTATACGCAACGGCAACACTTTCACGGGTTACTTTTCGTCGGATGGAACGAACTGGACACAGCAGGGCACCGTCAGCATCTCGATGGCCAACAACGCGTATATCGGGCTGGTCGTCAGCAGTCGGAACAGCTCCCAGCTATGTACCGCGACCTTCGATAATGTGTCCATCACCACGCCCTAAGGAAGGCGGAAGGAGAATCATCTTAGCTGCCGCTAATGAATAGCGACAGCCGAGTATTAAAGCTCATAACCTCAAATACAGGAGCTGGAACTCTGATGCGTCCCAAAGAAGAGGACGCGCTACAGCAGAGCTTCATACTCATCATTCAGCTGATACTAGTAGGCAGCTGTGCTGCAACCTAGTCTTCTCTTTGTTGCACTCCGAGGTGTCTATACCTAACGTTCGCAATTCAAGAGCCTGCGGATGATGTTTAGTGCTCCTGCTCCAGCGCGGACGTTGAAGCGCTATCATCCTTTAGCGCGATTCCGGTAGCACCGATGAGCCGTGCCTGCGACAACAAATGCAGCAGGCGAAAGGCGGCTTGCTCATAACTCAATCCTGCCAGCCGGATATTCGAAATGCAATTTCTCTCAGCATCCAGTCGCCCGATCTTTGGCTGATAGGTCAGATAGGCTCCAAGGCTATCGGCCGCCTTAAGACCAGGCCGTTCGCCAATCAACATCAGGACTGCCTTTGCTTTTCGCAGTTGCCCGATCTCGTCTCCGAGCGCCACTCGCGCCTGGGTTGCGATGATGACGGTATCCAGTTGCCAGCTTACGAGCCCGTCGCGCAACCGCTTGAGAAGCGGCAGAGCATGCAGTTTCGGGGCAAGGGCTGAAAGGCCGTCGGCCACGACTACAGTCAACCTGTCATTCTCCGCTGCGCCATTCTCCTGCAGCGTGGCTGCACAATCAGTTTGGAGCGTACGCCCCAGGTCAGGCCTGCGCAGGTACTCCGAGCGATTGCTGGCGCGGCTTCCCACCATAGCGCAGGGAAAGCCTTCCTGCACGAACCGCTCTCGCAGCGCCCCGGCGTCCAATGGCATGTAGATCGCATCGCGCGCCAACGCGTGGTCGCGGTTGAACTCGAGCACCTCGAAGGTTCGCATGCTTGCCCCTGCGCGACCCATTGCGATACGTGCAGAGGTCCACTGCGTAAGCGCACGCCAGGGTTCGAGCTTTGCGGGCTTATCGTTCAACTCGCACTCCGCAGAGTATCCGCAGGCAGCAGGCGCTCCAGCGAGGCAGCCGAGAGCGTAAAGTCGCCCCTTGCATCGATGATCTGCATTGTCCTCAGCCACTCCTCGAACTCTGGCGCTCGCTTCAGTCCAAGCACGCTTCGAAGGTACAACACGTCATGGAACGACGTGCTCTGGTAATTCAGCATAATATCGTCTGCCCCGGGGACGCCAATGATAAAGTTCACTCCAGCAACTCCAAGCAGCGTCAGCAGTGTATCCATGTCATCCTGGTCGGCCTCGGCATGGTTCGTGTAGCAGACGTCGCAGCCCATCGGCAATCCAAGCAGCTTACCGCAGAAGTGGTCTTCCAGGCCGGCGCGTATGATCTGCTTGCTGTCGAACAGATATTCCGGACCGATAAAGCCGACGACAGTATTCACCAATAGCGGCCGACAAAACCGCGCCACGGCATAAGCCCGTGCCTCGCAAGTCTGCTGGTCCACGCCGAAGCTGGCACTTGCCGAGAGAGCGCTCCCCTGTCCTGTCTCGAAGTACATGCATTCCGTGCCGACAGTGCCGCGATGCAGCGATAGTGCCGCATCTTCAGCTTCCTTCAGCAGACCGAGCGTAACGCCAAAACTGGCATTTGCCTTCTCGCTTCCCGCAATTGACTGAAACACCAAATCCACCGGAGCATTCTGGCGAATCGCTTCGATCGTATTGGTAATATGAGTGAGCACGCAGCTCTGTATCGGAGCGTCGAACCGAGTGCGGAAGTCATCCAGCAGACGCAGCAGGCCCATCGCGGAGCTAATGCTGTCTGTCGCCGGATTAATGCCGATTACGGCATCGCCGCAGCCATAGAGAATACCGTCGATCACAGATGCGAGGATCCCTTTTGGGTCGTCGACTGGATGATTCGGCTGTAGGCGAACGGACATCGTGCCGGGCAGACCGATCGTCGTCCGAAACCTCGTCACCACGCGCATTCTGCTTGCTGCGAGTACAAGATCCTGGTTGCGCATCAGTTTGGAGACTGCGGCGGCCATCTCCGGCGTTACGCCGCGGCTTACATTTTTCAGCGCCTCGGGGTTCTGTGTTTGCTCCAGCAGCCAGTCGCGAAACTCTCCCACGGTAAGGTGCGCGATTGGGGCAAACGCCTCGCCATCATGCGTGTCCATGATCAGGCGCGTAACGTCGTCCTCTTCGTAAGGAATTACCGCTTCGTTCAGAAAGTGCTTCAACGGTACATCGGCGAGAGCGAAGCGAGCGGCTGCGCGCTCAATCTCCGACTGCGCTGCAACACCGGCGAGCTCGTCTCCCGATCGTGCAGGCGTCGCTCTGGCAAGCAGAGTCTTCAGGTCGTCGAAACGATAGGTGGAGCCCCCGATGGTATGTGCAAAGGACATCTTCTTTCCTCACTCAGCGACTGCGCGCCGTGTGAGCCGCAGTAGAACATATCCGGCACCCACAACGCAGCAGAAGACCGCGGAAATTACCCGGTTGTAATAAACGACGCTGGCAAGGCATACGAAGACTCCAAGCAGCGTCCATATAGGAGAGAAGGGGTAGAGCCGCGCCCGAAACGGTCTTTCGAGCTGGGGCTCGGTCTTTCGCAGCCGGAAGAGCGCGAGCATGCTTACGGCATACATTACCAGAGCGCCAAGCACGGACATGACGACGATGTTCGCGGTCAGCGGCTGCCCGCCGAATGTAATCCACCGATCACTATAGATTGCTGCAATGCCTACAATACCGCCGGCAAGAATCGCAACCCACGGTGTTTGCAACCTGGGATGAATATGACTGAAGACCGAGGGCAGATAGCCGGAGCGTGCCAGAGCAAAGATCTGTCGCGAGTAGCCGAAGATGATACCGTGCAGCGAGGCGATCAGTCCAAACAGTCCAAGCCACACTAGCATGTGTAGCCATCCGCTCGAAGGCCCGACGATGATCTTCATAGCCTGCGGCAGAGGATCGTTGATATTCGAGAGCGCGTTCCAGTTGCCAACGCCGCCTGCAAACAGCATAACGCCGATCGCAAGTGCAAGCAGAGTGCAGATGCCGGCGATGTAAGCGATAGGAATAGAGTGTGAAGGCCGCTTCGCCTCTTCGGCGGCCATCGCTACACCTTCAATAGCAAGGAAGAACCAGATGGCAAACGGAACTGCCGCAAACATGCCGTGTAGCGAGCCTGCAGTGAAGTGATTCTGTCCCGCCCATCCGCCTGCTGTGAAGTTGCGGATGTGAAAGCCGGGTGCGACCACGGCCATGAAGACCAAAAGCTCGATGATGGCAAGAATGGTAATGAACAGCTCGAAGCTTGCGGCAATTTTTACGCCGATGATATTGATCGCCATAAAGAGCAGATATGCCAGAACAGCAGCGTGCCTGGGCGACAGGGCAGGGAACTGTACGTTAAGGTATGCTCCAATTGCCAGTGCGATGGCGGGCGGCGCAAAGACGAACTCGATCAGAGTGGCCACGCCGGCGAGGTACCCGCCGAACTCTCCAAAGGCGCGCTCGGCATAGGCAAATGGCCCTCCGGCATTTGGAATTGCTGTCGTCAGTTCGGTGAAGCTGAAGATGAATGCGGTGTACATGGTGGCGACCAGGAAGGTCGTCGCCAGAAATCCGAGTGTGCCTGCGCTTGCCCAGCCGTAACTCCAGCCAAAGTACTCGCCTGAGATAACCAGTCCAACCGCGATTCCCCATAACTGCCAGGTATTCAGTGTTGCTTTCAGGTGCGAGTTGTCGTCCAAGATATCTCCTGCGACCATTATGCTCACGCTCTGCGTGTTGCGTTATCAAAAAATTGGCAAGCTCGTCCAGGATTGCTGCATCGAAAATGATGCAGCAATGCTTTTCAGTTGTCTTTCGTTACGTTTTGTGTGGCATCGTCCGATCCTGAAGCCTGCGCTTTCGGCAGACACTCTGTGCACAGCAGAATCGTTTTGATGAGTTCCATCGCTTTTACATCTACAAACGACCTCACGAAGCGCTCGGCCACGAAACACCAGGAAGTCATGCAATTTAGCAACAGTTGAGAGCCTGTGAGTGCGCAACCGAACTACATGCTGTATCCAATTTTAACCGAATACAATTTGCCAGATTTTTGTTCTTCCATCTTTCCTGTGGACATTCCAATGGAGTGCTGTTAGCTTCTTTGCAGTGTCCAAAGGAGTATCCGTGAGTGGCGAAAAATCCGAAGTTTTGCAAGGTACGCTGGATCTCATGATTCTGAAAACCCTCCATGCGCTTGGCTCCTTGCACGGATTTGGGATTGCCCGTCGCATTGAGCAGTTGAGCGAAGAGGTGCTGACGCTGAACGAAGGTACCGTATATACCTCCTTGCTACGCCTTCAACAACAAGGATGGATCGTATCGGAGTGGGGGACTTCGGAGAACAACCGCAAGGCAAAGTTCTACTCCATCACCAAGCGTGGGGTGAAGCAGCTGGCAATTGAGACCGAGAACTGGGAGCGCATCTCGGGAGTCATCGACCGCGTATTAGGCCAGGAAGGGCTAAGTTGACGATATTTTCCCGATTTCACGTCTTCGCAGCAAAGCTCAGCGGATTGTTCAGACTGCGGAAAGCAGATCGCGAATCCGACGACGAGATGCGGCTGCACCTGCAGTTGCTCACGGAGCGATTCATTCGCCAAGGTATGTGTCCCGAAGACGCTGCTTCGGCGGCGCGCCGTCAATTTGGTAATACGACCCTCTTGCAGCAAGGTCAGAGAGAGATGCGCGCGATCATGTCTCTTTCCACTCTTGGACGCGATCTCCGCTTCAGTATGCGTCAGCTCCGCCGTAATCCAACTCTTACCATCGTCGCCATCACTTCGCTTGGTCTAGGCATCGGTGCCAACACCGCCATCTTCACGGTCGCAAAAAAAGTTCTCTTCGACACCCTGCCCGTAAAAGACCCAAAACAACTCCGCATGCTCACTTGGATCGCAGGCCACGATCAGAAGGTCCCACTCGTCTGGGGTGACGCTTTCTCCAATGCTAGTGGCGAGCGCGTCAGCTCATCGTTCTCCTATCCCGTCTTCCAGGAATTGCGTAAGCAGACCGATGCCTTCCAGTACCTCTTCGCCTTCAAAGACGTCCAGATGACCGCCTCCGTTGACGGTGACCCTGACCTCATCTCCGCCGAATTCGTTAGCGGCGATACCTTTAATGCACTCGGCGTCCAGCCCGTACTTGGCCGCACCCTTACACCCGCCGACGACACCGCCCCCAGCCCGGTCGCCGTCATTAGTGAAGCCTACTGGACTACGCACTTCGCCCGTTCTTCTTCCGTGCTTGGCAAAACTATCTCGCTCAATGGCATCCCTACCACCATCGTCGGTATTGCTCAAGGCAGCTTCACGGGTCTGCAGATAGACACCATCACACAAGTCTTCGTTCCCCTCACGATGCAGCCGCTATTGCTGCCGCGCTCGCAAAACGGCAGCACCTCTTTGCTCGATAATCCGCAGTCATGGTGGCTGCTCGTCATGGCACGCTTGCGTCCCGACATCTCCGAGGGCCGCGCGCAAGCAGAGCTTGATGCCGTCCTGCGACCGGCTGCAACCGCGGGCATGCCCGACGGCAACACTCCCACCCAGTTTCATCTCCAGTTTCAGCCCGGCGATCGCGGCCTCGACTACCTGAAGGGCGCGTTTGCCAAGCCCTCCTACATACTGCTCTTACTCGCCGGCCTCGTACTTCTGCTCGCCTGCGTCAACATGGCAAACCTGCTGCTCGCCCGCGCCTCTGCCCGCGAGCGCGAGGTCAGCACCCGCCTCGCACTGGGGGCAGGCCGCGTAGGCATTGTGCGCCAGATGCTCATCGAAAGCCTGCTGCTCTCCTCACTCGGAGGTGCCGCCGGTCTGCTCGTTGGCTATTTCGGTCGAAACCTCATCCCGCACCTCCTCGCAAAATCCTGGCGCCCAGAGACAATGCGGCTTGACTTCGATGGCCGCGTCGTCGCCTTTATCGTTGGGGTCTCGCTCGCAACTGGAATTCTTTTCGGTCTCGCTCCCGCATGGCAGGCAACACGCACAAACGTCAACTGTGGTCTCAAGGACACAACCCACGTCACCTCCAGCCGGCAAAAAATAGGTCTCGGCAAAGGACTTGTCATCTTCCAGATTGCACTCTCGGCAATTCTGCTTATCGGCGCCGGGCTTTTCGTACGGACTCTCGTCAATCTCAGCCACACTCCGCTTGGCTTCCAGCCGGACAACATCCTTCTCTTCCGACTCGATCCCCCGAGAACTCGCTATACCGGCCCGCAAAGCACTGCGCTCTATCGCCAGCTCGAAGAAAAATTGACCGCCCTCCCTGGCGTTCGCTCGGTCTCATTGAGCACAATCGCCATCGTCGGTGACGGCTACTCAGGTTCCACCTTCCACGTCTCCGGTCGCCCTATCGTTAAGGGTGAAGGTCGCATCCAGATGAACGTCGTCGGCACCGACTTCCTGGCTACCCTTGGTATTCCCATCATGCACGGCCGCGGATTCGACGTGCACGACACTCAGACCTCACCCATGGTCGCGGTCATCAATCAAACCCTTGCCCAGAAATACTTTCCCAACCTGGATCCGCTCGGCCAGACCTTCGAGAGCGAAGATTCAAGCGGCCCCATCCAGATCGTCGGCATCGCTGCCGACACTCGCTACGCCAATCTTCGTTCCACCACGCCACCGCTCTTCTATCTTCCCTATCAGCAGCACGCCGATGATGTAGGCCGCATGGTCGTTGAGCTTCGTACCTTCGCCGATCCCACCGGCATCGTGAATCAGGTCCGAGCCGCCGTCGCCTCACTTGATCCAAACCTGCCCCTCATTGAAGTCCGCACCATGACCCAGCAAATCGACTCCAGTCTTTCTAATGAACGTATCTTCGCACGCCTCACCGCAGGCTTCGGTCTGCTTGCCCTCCTTCTCGCCAGCATCGGTATCTACGGCATCATGGCCTACACGGTAGCCCGCCGTGCTAGCGAGATCGGCATCCGTATGGCTCTCGGAGCCCGCACAGACCAAGTCCTCTGCATGGTACTCCGCGAGGCGTCGTGGATGGCTTTGGCAGGGGTCGCGATAGGCATAAGTGGGGCGCTATGGTTGGGGCGCCTCCTGAGCGCGATGCTGTACGGATTGAAGCCTTCAGACCCTCTAACATTGATAACCGCTGCGGCGTTGCTGATTATCATCGCTCTGCTGGCCGCGCTTGGCCCTGCGCGACGCGCATCGCGTATTGATCCCATCCGTGCTCTGCGGCATGAATGAGGCAGGCACAGCCTCAACATCATGTAGCGATCTCAAGCGTATCGTGCACAGAGAAACTACGAATTTTGTAAATGTAAAAATACAGCAGCTAAGGCTGGTGGAGGCGGCGAGAGTCGAACTTTTCCACAAGGCCTAGTTTCTGTATCTACAGATTCTATGATGGGAAGAACGTGCCGAAAAGGTCGACAATGCCGGAGTAATCGTACGCGTATCGTACACAAGATGATGGACGGAATCCTGCCGCCTCAAGCAATGTTGATGCAATTGTATGGACGTTTTCCTTGAATAGCGACAGCGAGTATAACGCTCATAGCGTTGGGCGCGCGGTCCGCTGAAGATGCCGACCGGCATCATGCAGAGATACTGCAAGTTTCGTGACAGATCCAAGTAGAGACAGCATCTACTGGAGATTCATTTTGCATGCAAACTTATTTTTTTCCTTGAAAGCTGTCTTTCCGCTCCGATAAATTGACTGCCGCGCAATAAGCAACAAAATCTAGTACGCGCAATCAAGAACGCTCGAAATCATTTTAGGAGAATGGGATATGTGTGCCGTACATCTCACGCGGGTTGCGCTCACTGCTGTGGCCCTGCTTGCCAGCCCTACATTATTATGCTCGCAGATGCAAACGTATACACCGACGCATCTCCGGGCCGATGGAATCACGCCGCCGCAAACCCTTGCTGGTAATGTTCTGAAGGCATCACCAGAAAATCCAGACTGTAGCCATCTCAGCTTTGGCCCTCATCTCACTCAAACCCCCGACAGCACTTTGGAAAGCTATGTTTTCCTCTTCAACATGCACGTCGTCCCTGATAACGATCGCTGTTCCGCTACCGATCGTCAGCGGTTGGAGATGAAGACCGAAGGTGCTTCAAATCCAACGCCCTATCAGAACTACATCGTGGGCCATCTTGGCGAGACGGTCGTTCATCGCTGGAGATTCATGTTGCCTTCAGGGTTTCAGCCGTCATACAGTTTCACCCACATTCATCAGATTAAGGCCTTCGATGGCGATGACGGTGCGCCTCTCATCACTCTAACTCCTCGTTTTGGCACGCCAAACACGATACAGCTGCTACTGGTTACCTCAACCATCGCCAGTCCTCCAGCTCAGACCATCACACTCGCGCAAGTTCCGCTCGACCCTTTCCTTGGTCAATGGGTCGAAGCGTACGAGAGAATTACCTATGGTCATACTCTGGAAGAGGGCGCAACAACCCCTGGCCAGTACTCTCTCGTAATCAACCGGCTCAGTGATGGCGCCACTCTCTTGTCTTATTCGAATAACGATATCGACATGTGGCGTGTCGGAACTACGGTGATCCGGCCGAAGTGGGGAATCTACCGCAGCCTCGATAATGCGCAACAGCTTCGCGACGAGCAGGTGCGCTTCAATAACTTCTGCATCGCCAAAGTGCCCGATGACTGCGCCAGCGAATCTACCCTTCCAGATTTCTCTCTGACCTCGACTCCTGTGTCAACCGCTGTTGCTCCTGGAAGCGCGATCTCTTATGCTTTAAACCTTGCACCGCTTAATGGCTTCAATCAAAACGTCAACCTAGGCCTCGCCGGATCGAATGTAGTTCCCGGCTCGTCCAATACCTCGGCGGCCACCAATCTCACCGGACTTCCGGCGGCTGCTTCTGCAACGTTCAGCTCTCCGGCCGTCGCTGGCGGATCTGGTACGTCCACTCTGACCATCGCGACATCCTCCGCTACGCCTCCGGGCAGCTACACACTCGTCGTCAATGGACTCAGCGCCGATGGCTACCTCTCTCATGTCATCACCCTTCCACTTGTGGTCAGCGGAACTCCCGGAGACGTCAACGGCAATGGTGCCGTCGATTGCAGTGATCAGGCAACCGTACGAGCCGCCTTCGGCAAAAAGGTCGGGCAGGCAGGATATAACCCCAGCGCCGACTTCAACGGAGACGGTTTCGTTAACGTGCTTGATCTACAATTCGTCGTCCAGCGTCTGCCAGCCGGCACCACCTGCCAGTAGACGACACAAACAAACACTCAGGAGATCTTTGCAATGAAATCAAAAAAAATCCTTCTACTCGCAGCCGCACTCATCTTCTCGGGACACACAGCCTTCGCCGATGCCGTGCTCTCGGTGATTTACCTTCCGAACTCGCTTACCGTAGGCCAGCAATTTACCGTCAGCATCGATGTTACTGGTCCCACCGTGAGCCACAGCGGCCAGACCTTTCCATCCGATGTCGCCGATCTGGATGCCTTCCAATTCGATCTCGCCTTCAACTGCGCTGTTGCGGGGGGCAATTCCACCAGTTGCGCTCCTGGAAGCAACATTCTTAGTGCGCTCTCCGTCACAGAAGGGAGCTTCCTTCCGAATGGCGGTTTGAATCCTACCTTCTTTGAGCCTGGAGCCATCGACAACTCCACTGGTCTGATCTCGCTCATCGGCGATGTAGGAGCCTCTGGCGTAACCGGCAGCGGGACCCTCGTCAATATCACTTTTCAAGCGCTCCAGGCCGGAACAACCAGTATCGCAATCCTCGCCAACAACGACCTGCAGTTCTACGATTCCAATGGAAATCCGATCGTAATCGACGATTCCGTTACAACCTCACCCAGCAAAGACACCTTCCCCACCAACCAATCTCTCTCTACTACGGTAACTGTCGCTCCAGTCCCTGAGCCGCCTTCAGGACAACTTCTCCTCCTAGGTGGATCTATCTTTCTACTCGGCTTATCTCTGCCGAGACATCACATCCAATAACTGCTCTTTTATCAGCTTTCGATTTCAGAAGGAGGCCCGATCGTTTAGACTGGGCCTTCGGAGCTTTAGGGTGTCGCCCCCGTACTTTTCTGGGTTTTTATCGGTATCGTTGAATTTTCAATTAGACATGCAGGCAGAAAAGGTCTAGTCTTTCGGTATTCAAGAAAACTGAACGTGTATACCGATGCCTGCCTCACATCTCGTGTCCGATAATCCGGTTGCATCTCTTCTCTGCAGCGGGACATCCCTGTCTCTTGTTCAGTTTTTTCTCTGTTGCGGTTGTTGAGTTTCTTCCAGCTGAAGATCCATCGATCCTGATGCAGCCCCGCTACGCTGCCTGAGCCGATCTTCACTCCATTGATCCGAATGCTTATCCACCCGACGCGCACGTTAGCGCGCCGATGCACTCGTTTTTCTATTCAATGAGGTTCTGCAATGAAGATGGTTTATCGTATCCTCTTTGCTTTTCTATTCTCCTTTGTCATGGTGTCGCAGAGCTTTGCACAGCAAACCGGAATCTCCGGTAGAGTGACAGATTCACAGGGAGCAGTGATCGCAGGTGCAGCGGTTGAGGTTCGTCAGGTTGGCGGCGCATCGTTTACGACAAAGACGACAGATGCAGGAACATACCTGATTCCGTCTTTGGTCGCCGGCGATTATGTGGTTACGGTGTCCGCTTCGGGGTTTGGATCGGTGCGGACGAAGGTGACGATGCTGGTGGGCCAGACGCCGGATATCCAGACGGTACTACCTCTGGCCAGCACGAACGATACGGTCGTGGTGCGCGCAGACGATGTTGCGGTGGATACAACATCGTCGACTGTGGCGGGCAATATTACGCCGGACGACGTGAAGGATATGCCGATCAACGGACGTAACTATATGGAGCTGGCGCAACTCGTTCCAGGCGTTCGCGTCAATGCAATTACGAACGATACGCCGCTCGGCAATGCGAATTCTGGAAAATTTCAGATCAACCTGGATGGATTGCAGGTGACGCAGGATACGGCGGATGCGAGCTTTGGGCAGCCGCGTTTTTCGCCGGACGCGATCTCGCAGTTTCAGATCATTACGAACCGGTTCGACGCAACGCTGGGGCGCTCGTCGGGTGTGTATGTGAATGTGCAGTCGAAGACGGGATCGGATACGATTCATGGCTCGGTGTTTGGGTACTTCCGCAATGATGCGTTCAATGCAGCTGATCCGATTGCACACACGGTGACGGCGCTGTCGGACCAGCAATTTGGCGGAACGTTCGGTGGGCCGATCAAGAAAAACAAGCTTTGGTACTTCGGATCGTATGAAGGTGAGCACCAGACATCGAGCGTCCCGGATACGCCGGTTGCGACGAACCAGACAATCGTGGCTCCGCAGACGATTACGGTGAATGAGTACCTGGGGAGAGGAGACTGGCAGCCAACGCAGAAGGACCGTCTATTCCTGCGTGGCAACGGTTTCACCTTCAAGAACGATAATGTAGTCTCGTCCGGCAACACGGATCCTTCAAGCTTCTATTATGCGACGCGTATGAATTATGGTTTCCTCGCTGACTGGGATCGCCAGATCAGCCCGAAACTGGTGAACGATCTGCACGGAGGGCTCAGCCACTTTGAGTGGCAGAACCTGCCCAAGTACGCGACGATTGCAATAACGTTTTCAGGGGTGACGAATCGTCCGGATGGATCATCGGGCGGTGCGCTGACGATTGGCGGACCGTATAACTATCCGCAGATTTTTTATCAGAACGTGCAGCAGTATCGCGATGATGTGTACTACCTGACGGGCAAGCATTCGATCAAGGCTGGCATCGAGTACATGCACACCTCGCATACCGGGTACTTCCAGCAGAATGTGCGCGGCACGGTAGGTGCGGCCAACTGTCTGCCTGTGAACTATAAGCTGGCATTTCCGAATGGCACGACGGATCCATCGAGTTGGAATTACACAGAGTTAAACAGAGCGTGCGCGCAGGCGACTTTTACGCAGGGAGCGGGCAACTTCAATGTGGATATTCCGCGTAATCAGATTGCGTTCTGGGTGCAGGACGATTGGAAGCTACTGGCGAAGCTAACTGTGAATTTAGGTGTTCGTTACGACAACGACATTGGCGCATTTGCGCCGAGCCTTAAGCTAAATAACGGCCTGCTTACGCCAAAGACTGGTGACAATAATAATTTTGCTCCGCGCGTGGGATTCAACTACGACCTGTTCGGGAGCGGGCGCACGGTGATCCGTGGTGGAGCTGGTATTTACTTCGCCGATATCTCAGCGAACCAGACGATCGATATGCAGATCTTCAACGGAGTGGCATCGCAGCAAAACTCGGTGACAGGTACGGCTGCGTCGCCGCTGAATCTGCAGAATCCGTTTCCGAGCAACATAACGACTCCACGGCAGGCTGTGCAGCCATTGGGGCCGAATGTGGTGACTCCGTGGTCGCTGCAAATGACGCTCGGTGTACAGCAGCAACTTGATCGTAAGACAGTGGTATCAGCCGATTATGTTCATACGCGTGTGTACAGCGAGTGGGTGAGATTGAACGCGAACCTGATTCAGAATCCTAACAATCCACAATTCAATCTGAGCCCGAGCGTGCCATATGTGGTTGGTACTGCGCTAAACTGCCCCAGCGGGGGGGTTACGCCGGACGCAAATCCTCTAGCCGGCAGGCCGAATGTATGTGCGGCCGCCTTTACGAACGTGAATCAATTCTTTACGCCGAGCAATGCGGGATCCATCTACGATGGGTTGCAGCTAGGCGTCAGGCACTCTTTATCGCATGGCTTTGTAGGTGGTGTGGCGTACACGTACTCGCGGTACAAGAACAATACGGAGTCCCCGTTCTATTACCCGAACAAACCGTTTGTGAATGGCCTGCATGACGAATGGGCAAATGCTCAAGATGATCAACGGCATACGCTGACAGTAAATGGCAACTATGAGTGGAAGTATGGACTGTCGTTATCAGGGCTATTCCACTATGGTTCCGGCAACGCCTTCCCGACAACGGTAGGCACAGGACAGCCAACAGGTTATGCTCCAAGCTACAACCGTACATTTGGAGCGAGTGTAGCACCTGTTCCATACACAGCAGCGGGTAATCCGGTTACGTCAACTACATGCGCATTGACGGCAACAAACTGTGTCCGTGTATACAACAATCCAAGCAATAACTATTTGGATAGTGCCACCGGCTATTGGATGACCAAACGCGATGCCTTCTATGGGCGTAATGTCTATCGGACCGATACGCGTTTGCAGGAGCGCCATAAGTTCGGCGATCGATATGCGGGGGTAGTGGCTGTTGAGGCTTTCAATATTTTGAATCACTCGAACTATGGCAGCTATGTTTCAACAGTGACTGCCAGCAACTATGGAACACCAACTCAGACAACTGCTGCAGCTACGGGTGTGCCGGTGGAGTGGCGCCCGCGGTCGTTGCAATTCCTTGCTCGATTTGAGTTCTAAAAGAGCGATAGTGTAATTGTTTAATCAATCGGATTGGATTTCGATCTTTCAGCTTAACGACGTGCAGTGATTTGGATCGCTGCGCGTCCATCTTTGAGGAGACTCCATGCGTCGTGTTTCACTCTGCCTGAATTTGCCGGTTGCCATTGCTTTGTTCTCTGCCGTAGCGTTTGCTGCGTCCCCGGTCACGAAGACAATTACGGTGAACGAAGGCACGGATATGCAGGTAACTGTATCGCCTGATCGCAAGACGATCCTTGCTGATATTCAAGGGCTGATCTTTTCGATTCCAGCTTCAGGGGGGACGGGGAAGCAGCTAACACAGCCGGTGCAGGAGGCATCGCATCCTGACTGGTCTTCGAAAGGAGACCTGGTGGCACTGCAGTGCTATGCCGGGGGCACATTTCACATCTGGACGATGAAGCCCAATGGCAGCGGGCTAAAACGGGTGACGACAGGGCATGGTGATGATCGGGAGCCTCGGCTCTCGCCTGATGGAACGACCATTGCATTCTCTTCCGATCGTGCTTTTAAAGGCTCATATGATATCTGGACCGTAAAGATAGACGGTAGCGATCTGAAGCAGATCACGAACTCAGCGGCGGACGAGTATGAGCCGAACTGGTCGCATGATGGGAAGCGGCTGGTCTTTGTTTCGGGGACAGGCATACAGGCTAGGTCGATCGAGATGGCGGACCTGGGTACGGGGCAGCACACGACGATCGCTTCGGTCGATCCAATGAAGGCACGTGTCAATGTGCCGAGTTTTTCACCTGATGATTCACAAATCGCTTATGTGCAATTCGATGGTACGGGACTTTTTCTGAATAAGAGCCACCTTGTAGTTGCTTCATCGATGGTGACAACGACACCGGTATATACAGGAAAGTCGGACGACGCCTTTCCATTTCCTGCGACGTGGTTATCGACTTCGGAGCTGATCTATACAGGGGGAGGTAAGATTCTTCGCGCAAACCTTGCAGCGGGAACGGAGACGGCAATTCCGTTTACGGCAGCAATTCCGAATATCCGTCCGCAGTATCCGCACAAGCACTATGACTTCGATGAAACTTCATCACATGCGGTGAAAGGTATCTATGCTCCGGTGCTCTCTCCTGATGGCAAGCAGGTTGCGTTTGTTGCGCTCAATCAACTCTATCTGATGACAATTGGGCAGGCTCCTGTCGCACTGACGCATGATGCGTTTTACAAGCAAGGGCCAATGTTTTCGGCTGATGGTAAGTGGCTGGTATATGTTTCTGATCGTGACGGGATCGAGAATGTCTACGTCCACGATATGTCGAGTGTGAATACGACAGGAGACAAGCGCATTGCGCCGAGTGAGAGCGCACAGATTATGCCCGCATGGTCTCCTGATGGGAAACAGATTGCGTTTCAGGATCAAACAGGAGCAACGCTGTTGGCCGATGTGGCTACGGGCAAGATATCCCAGCTTGCTCCTTCGACGTTCTTTCCTGGACGCGCTGCGTTTGCTCCCAAGGGCAACACGGTTGCCATCGCTACGATCAACCCTTACACGAAGAGATTTCGTGAGGGCACAAGTGATTTTCTGATGGTGGACGTCGCCACGAAGGCTACGAAGTTTTACTCGCCGTCGCCTTATGAGTCGGTAACGACGCGCACGGAGGATGGGCCGATCTATGCACCGAATGGGAAGGAGATCGCATTTGTCTTTCGCGATCTTCTGTATACGATGCCGGTGGATGCGAATGGGCATCCGTCTGGGCCAGCGGCGAAGCTGAATGATGAGACGACGGATGCGCCTACATGGTCAGGTGATTCGTCGAGAATTCTGTATCTGTCGAATGGCAAGTTGCGACTGATCGAGCGCGCGACCGGTAAGATTACGCCGGTGCCCGTCGATCTGACGTACGCACAGGCGAAGCCGCAGCAGAAGCTGTTGATCCATGCAGGCAGGTTCTGGAAGGGGAGCGGGGCGGAGGAACTGAAAGACGTCGATGTTCTGATTACAGACAATCGGATTACAAGCGTGAAGCCACACTCGCCGACTCCTCCTGAAGGTGTGACGAAGACGATTGAAGCGCTGGACTCGACCGTGATGCCCGGGTTGTTTGAGAACCACGTGCATGCCGATTCGGACAATGGCATCTACTATGGCGACCGTATGGGACGCCTGTGGCTGATCTACGGCATTACCGAGCTGCGCGGCATTGCCGACAACGCGTATCGGGCACTGGAGCATAAGGAGTCATACATTGCCGGGGCAGCTACAGGGCCGCGCATCTTTACAACAGGTGAGGCGGTAGACGGCGAGCGCGTGTACTACCCTATGATGATTGCGACGACGTCAGAGGAGCAGCTACATCGTGAGTTCGACCGACTGAAGGCGTTGGACTTCGATTTTGTGAAGCTCTATGTGCGTCTACCGTATGGGTGGGCGAAAGAAGGTATTGAATACGCGCATTCAGAAATGGGAGTGGAGACGGCGTCGCACTATCTGCTGCCTGCGGTTGCGCTGGGCGAGGATGGCATGAGTCATCTTTCGGCTACGGCTCGTACAGGCTGGGCGTATTCGCGCTCGTTGACGGGCCGCTCGTATGGCGATGTGCAGAAGCTACTGGCGGAGTCGGGGATGTGGACGATTTCCACGACATTTTCGCAGGCACCGTATGCAGATGACCCGGGGATGGCAACCGATCCGCGACAGAGTGTGGCTCCGCCATGGGAGAACAAGCGTCTGCGTACAGCCGTTGAGACGGCGACACACACGGATATCGCACCGATGATCGATCACCTGAAGGATGAAGAGGCTGTGGTATCGGGAACATATCGCAAGGGAGGAATAATTCTGGCGGGTACGGACTCGCCACTGGATATTCCTGCGACCAGTCTGCACTTGAACCTGCGTGCGCAGGTGAAATATGGGCATATGGAGCCGTGGCAGGCGCTGGAGACGGCAACGAGTCTTCCGGCGAAGGCGTACGGGCTGACAAAGGATCTGGGAACACTTGAACCAGGGCGTCTCGCCGATCTGATTATTGTTGCAGGCGATCCGCTGAAAAATATCGACGATGTTGCACGTGTCCAATGTGTGGCGAAGAACGGCAAGCTTGAATCGGTTGCTTCGATCATGGCTCCGTTTGCAAAGTCTGGCATTGGAGAGAGTATCTGCCCAATGCACTGAGGCCAGCCTGATGGGCTTACGATGGAGCTGAGGGACACAAATGAGACGCTTTCTTGCGAAAGCTTACGTTTTTGTTTTGTCTTTGATTATTCGGGCAATCCTGTCCACGATCCGTTGGCTTTTGATGGACGGTAATCCGCTTGAGGTTCTGGGTGGGTGTTGTTGTGATCCATCCCGCGCGAATACAAAACCAGAAGAAGCCGGTCAACCGTTCCTGCTTCTTCTTCTTTGCCAGCCCACCATCTTTCCATGTTGTACGGAATGACTGAATGGCTCGAAGGTCGATTTCGCGCAGCAGAGTATAGCCCTCAGCCTTAGCCCAACTCAGAAACTGCTTTTGAAGATCGTTTCAAGCTTCGCGAGTGTCGAGTCCGCGAGCTCACGGGCCGTTGCATCCGCTAGGTACTCATCGACGGCCTGCTGAAGCGTCGTCGGAGCCTCCTTCACGGGAGGGGGAGCTTTGGGGTCATCTGCGGATTCGATCTCTTGCGCGAGTCCCTGTGCCCGTTCCCAACTTGCGGTGTGAAGGCTGCGCCGGATATAGGTGTTGTTGACCGTACCCTCCACCCACATGGGGCAAGAGCAATGTTTCCAGCAACGATCATCGCATTTCGAGCAACGCTTGAGATGGCGGCGATACAGCGTCAACATCATGTAGCGATCTCAAGCGTATCGTGTACAAAAGCTACGAATTTTGCAAATGCAAAAAGTACGCAGTTAAGTCTGGTGGAGGCGGCGGGAGTCGAACTTTTCCATAAGGCCTAGTTTCTGTATCTTACAGATTCTATGACGGGAAGAACGTGCCGAAAGGTCGACAATGCCGGAGTAATCGTACGCGTATCGTACACGAAATCCTGCCGCCCCCCCAGCAACGCTAATGCAAATGTATGGACGTTTCCGTGAATAGCGACAGCAAGTATTAAAGCTCATAGCGTCGATTTCGTTGCCATAAAAGCTCTCGACGTATTTTGCCTCGCACTTGAGAAGAGTAGATAGTTGGTCAAAAAATACATCAATATTGATTGATGCAAAATCGGCTCCCACGATGGCTAATAGCGAGGCGGTAGTTGCACAGGCATCGAATGCAAGATCGCATAAGCCCACTCTTCATTTAATACAAGGGTATCTATGTTCAATCCCTCACTCCGCCCCACACGGTACTCTTTGTCCGCAGGGGTTCCTGAATTCGAGAGGTAGGACATGTCGGATGGGACCGATCAGTTCATCCGATGAATCGGACAAGATTTGCAAATGATACCGTGTGACCGTTCTTCCCGAGCGAACGATGAGGCAATATAGCTACGCAGTCAAGCGCAACGGAAAGAACAACAACTCCGTGTGCTAATTCCGACGCTACAACCCTCTCCATCTTGATTGCCCCTTGCGGAAGATAAGTCTGTCGTTGCACATCGCGTCAGTACGTTAGCTCTAGGAGAAAATTATGAATCTGCGAAGCTTAGGAAGAACCGGTCATCGGTTACGAAAATATTTTGCGTCATTAACCGCACTCTCACTCTGGATTCTTGTTCTGATCAACACCTCCAGCGCTCAAGACGTTGCACCCCTGGGAACGCCATATCGCTGGTCGCAGAATAGCTCCCCTACTTCAAATGGACACAGGAGTTCTGCTTCCGGTCTTAATGTGATCGGCAACGCCAACGACATAGCCTTAGACCCGAACGGAGGTGACTCACTGGACGCATATGAGGCCGGTGGCGTGATCTGGTCGAGCCCGCGGCAACTTAAGAGCATCGCCTTTGTAAATGGCTCGTGGTCTAGCAGTACTACCGACGGGGTTTTTTGTGCGAATCTATCGTTGCAAACCACGACTGACGGAGTCACCTGGACGGTATCTAACTGGACGGTATCTCCGTCGTATAGTTACGACTCAAGCGGCGCATCTTTGCAAACTTATACCTTCTCGGGCACAGAGGCCATCACAGTCCTTGGAATACGCATCAGTGGGCAAGTGCACTGTGCGGACTCCGGATCGTGGATTGAGAACATGCGCGAAATTGTCGCCAATGGTCCAGGCCCACAAACGATCTGGACTCCGTCCACAGTGCCTGCAACTCCTGACGTGAATGATTACACCGGCGCTGTTAACCTTGGTGTACGCTTTCAATCTGCTAGCGCGGGCACCATCAGCGGTATTCGTTTTTATAAGACGACGACGAATACAGGCACACACACAGCAACTCTGTACGATAACACTGGTACCGTTCTTGCTCAGGCTACCTTCAGCAATGAGACGGGATCCGGCTGGCAAGAGGTGGACTTCCCTCCGGTGAACATCGCTGCAAATACCACCTATGTCGCGGCTTACCATACGACGAACGGGCATTACTCAGTCAATAGCAGCTACTTCAACTCCAGCTTCTCCAATGGTCAGCAATTGACAGCGCTTGCAAATGGAACCGATGGCTCCAATGGGGTTTACCTCTATGGCGACAGCGTCGCCTTTCCGACACAAACCTACAATGAGAACAATTACTGGGTTGACGTGGTATTCAATATACCCGGTGGAATACCTCCCTGGGCGGCAAGCAACCTTCAAGGTCAGGCAATCAGTTCGGAGCGAGCGAAGCTAACCTGGACAGCAAGTCCCGATGATCCAACCGGTGTCGGCTATTACGTCTATCGAAATGCTGTTCTTGCAGGAACGACAAGCGGAACTTCATATATCGACATTGGCCTCTCCTCAAACACGGCGTACGCCTACTCTGTCGTAGCGTTCAACGGCTACGGTCAGTCGGCGACAACAAGCAGTACTTCCGTGACGACGCCGAACAATTACATGCCGGCCAATCTGGTTAATTTCTTTCCGGTTGGCCCAGATAGCCAGCCAACTTCGCTTCTGTCTGCCTGGGCAGCCCGCGGAGCCAATGCATTGATTCGGACGCCGCAAGGTCTCAGCACCACGGACTGGACCACCTGGAACACTACCGCTGATTCACTGGGATTCAAATATATTCGGGACCCCGATCCCACCACTCCGGCAAACGACATTGGCAAGCCAAATCTGCTTGCCTGGCATCAGGCAGACGAACCTGAAACTTCAAGTCCGGTGATCTCTGCAAGCGCAATCGTGAATCAGTACAACTCGTGGAAGCAAGTTGATCCAACACGCGCCGTTTCTCTCAACTTCAATGGGGGATCTTTAATCGACCAGCAGGGAGGGTATTGTGACCTCACTTGCTATGCGTCTTATCTTCAAGGTGCAGATTGGGCTATGAGCGATATCTATCCTGTTTCGGGCTGGAATCAGCCGAACAGTTTAGCTTGGGTAGGCCAATCCGTTGATACTCTCTACAGCCTGGCTCCTAACAAACCAATCATGCAGTTCATCGAGGTCGCGTACCAGAACCTCCCCTGGTGCGGCCAATCTTGCCAAGCTCCAACTCCGGAACAGTTTCGCGGAGAGTTCTGGGATGCCATCATCCATGGTGCGCGAGGCGTCTTCATCTTTCCCGAACAACCTTACAATCCATTCATCTTCGACAATACGACACCCAGCATGGATGCCGAAATAACAACACAATTTAATACGGCCAAGACCCTTGGGAGTGTCCTTCAAGGCACAATCAATCCCATTGGAATGGCTGCAACGGTATCGTCACCACTTGAGGTTTCGTGGCGAAACTACAACGGTCATCAGTACATCTTTGTGCTCAATGCTTCGTACAACGCGAAGAGTGGGCAGACGATCGTTCTTACCGGAATAGGTTCGGCAACCCAGGCGACGGTGTATGGCGAATCCCGCACGGTTCCGATCTCGAGCGGTGTGATCACAGATGACTTCGGACCTCACGCAATACACATCTACCAAATCAACTAAACCTACCTACAAATCTAACTAACCCTGTAGCGGTCCATCTCAGGTTATAGTGATGGACCGCCACTCGGTTAGGGCTTTATACCTCACAAAAGGTGAGATTCTCCGTATCAGCGAGCAGAACCATTTCAATGGTGAGGCTGTTGTAATTCCTATGCTCCATTGGGATATCCGATTAGCCGGATACGGGCTTGATTGAGTGACCGATCGCTATTTCTTCCCCAATAAGCGGATGATAGAGTGCATACAATTAGCTGGCAAAGAGGTCGTCTGTGCTTGTCGATTGTCATTCGCATTTGTGGGCTTATCCTGGTCATCTCTCTGACGAATTCGTAAACGAAGCGAATGCAAGATCTCGCGGATACGCCTTGGATCTGCACGTTCCGCCGGAGAAGCACAAGCAGGCGATGCTCGGCGTCGACCGGGTGATCGTCTTTGGACTGCGGGCCTATCACTCCGGACTCTGGGTTCCTAACAGCTATATCGCTGCATATGCCGCGAGTGATCCCAAGAAAATCATCGGATTCGGTGCTATTGATCCCGCGGTCGATCCGATCGAAGAGACTCTCGAAGAGATCGTCCATCTCAAATTGCGCGGAGTTAAGTTGGGTCCCATCTATCAGGGCATCCACCCCTCTGACCCCCGAATGCTGAAGGTCTACGAATTCTGTCAGGCGCATCAGCTACCCATCATGATTCATCAGGGAACTACTTTTGTGAGGACTGGCCCCCTCAAATACGCTCTGCCCATTCTTCTTGATGATATTGCTATACAGTTTCCGCGCCTTAAGATGATCGTCGCTCATCTGGGGCATCCGTGGATTGCCGAAACACTGGTTCTGATTAGGAAACACCCTAATCTTTATTCGGATATTTCGGCGCTCCACTATAGGCCATGGCAGTTTTATAACGCTCTTATTATGGCGAAGGAATATGGCGTTCTCGATAAGATCCTTTTTGGATCCGACTATCCATTTACAACTCCGGAGGCGCAGATAGAGGGCGTGCGGAATATCAACCACGTTACGGAGGGCACCAATCTCCCGCGACTTACTGGCGAGGAGATCGAGCGGCTTATCTATAGCCCAACGCTGACCTGTCTTGGACTGGAGGGGGCGTGAAGATCACGAACGTTGAAGTGATCATTCTTGAATCCCCGGGCTCATATGAGGCAACTGCGGGAGCGGAAGAGGCGTATGGCATCAAACACCTTGGCCTTATCAAGATTGAGACGGACGGCAACATTACGGGTTATGCCGACCTTGAGACGCAACCGCATGTAGCAAAAGCTATCGTCGATGCTCCTTCTGAGGGGGCTGTACCGGGATTTCAGGGACTGCGCTCCGTACTGTTGGGCGAGGACCCGCTGGAGGTAGAACGACTATGGCACAAGATGTATATGGCCTCGGTCTACTACGGGCGGCGTGGAGCGGCGATGCAGGTAATCTCGGGCGTCGATATTGCCTTATGGGACATTATTGGCAAGCGAGTGGGTCAGCCGATCTATAAGCTGCTCGGAGCCGGGTATCGTGATCGTGTTCGTGCCTATGCGAGCACGCTCTTTCGTTCCACACCGGAGGGAATTGCAGAGGCGGGTCGCCAATACGTAGAGCGCGGATTTACTGCAATTAAATTTGGGTGGGGTGTCTTCGGGCAGGATGCGGAGCGAGATGTTGAACTGGTAGCGGCAGCGCGTGCGGCGTTGGGGAATCGCGTGGATCTGTTGATCGATACGGGATGGTATGTGCATCGTACGGCGAAGCAGGCGATTCATATGGTTCGTTCGCTTGAGCCGTACAGGCCCTTCCTGATTGAAGAACCTTTGTCTCCTGAAGATTATGACGGTTATGCCGAGCTTTCGGGGGCGGTGGAAACAATGATTGCCTGTGGGGAACAGGAGGCGACGGAGTGGGGCTTTCGCACGTTGATCGAACGAGGGCGGATTGATGTTCTCCAGCCGGATCTTTCACGTTGCGGTGGCTTTACGGCCGGGCGCAAGATCGTTCATCTTGCCGATCTTCATAACAAGCTTTGTATTCCTCATGCCTGGATCTCGGACCTGCTGACGGCAGCTTCACTGCATTTGAACGCGTTTATGCGGAATGCGACGTTTCAGGAGTTCAACACGACGAGTGGGCCTTTGAGCCGGGAGCTGTGCCTGACCCCGATCCAGTCGGAGGGTGGCTATCTTCGTGTGCCTCAAGGGCCTGGACTTGGCGTGGAGGTCGATGAATCGGTGATCAACAAGTACCGCGTGGCGTGAGGCTATGGACAGAATTAAGAACAAAGTCGCGATTGTTACCGGTGGAGCTAATGGGATCGGTCGGGCTATCTGCGAACTATTTGCCGAGGAAGGTGCCTGGGTGTTGATTGCCGATATCGATGAGCCCGGAGGGAAGGAACTGGCAGCAACGATACGATCGAAAGGTGGAGAGGCGGAATTTTGCCGGACGGACGTGACCCGGGAAGACGACGTGAAGTGTGCTGTGGCAATGGCCGCGGGGCACAACGGGCGTGTCGATATCCTCTGCAACAATGCAGCGTATCTCTCCCCTGACTTCCATGCTGCTCTGGAGTCAACGGAGAAGGAATGGCGCGGCTGCATCGATGTGGCCTTGCTGGGAACACATTCGTTTACCAAAGCGGCGCTGCCCTACATGATCGACCAGAGGCAGGGATCGATTGTGAATATTGTGTCCATCCAGGGGATGGAGGGCATGATGACGTCGGTTGCCTACACCGCGACGAAGGCGGCGCTGCTGGGCTACTGCATGAGCGTCTCGTACGACTACGGCCTGCATAACATTCGAATCAACTCGCTTTGTCCCGGACCGATCCAGACGCGTATCTCGGCCGATCCGCTCGATCCTCATTTCCAGTGGCAGTGTGACCAGACGACGCTCGGCCGCGTTGGCTATCCCCGAGAAGTAGCGTGGGCCGCGTTGTTTCTGGCCTCGGAGGAGGCTTCCTTCATTACTGGCATCACCCTGCCAGTGGATGGGGGATGGACATCGAGTTCTGCGCGGAAACGTACATAACGAGCATTGAAAGTTTCGTAAAGACGCAGCGTAACAGGAGAGATACATGACTTTGAAGACGCCGTATTTGTCTGCTCTGGTGCTTATTCTGGGTGCGAGTTCTGCCTCGTACTCGCAGACGCGTACTGCGACGCTGGACCTCAAGTTTGATAAGCCGATGGGACCTGTTGCGATGGACCACATTTCCCTGGGACAAGGTGGTTTGTCAGAGTATCCGATGTGGGACAACCGGATCGCGGAGGTCCGTGCGCTCCACCCCCGGCTGATTCGATTGTTTGTGCAGGAGTACTTTGACATTCTACCTGCAAGCGATAAATACCATTTCGACACGCTGGATCAATCGGTGGACGAGATCCTTCAAGCCGGCGCGAAGCCGCTCATGTCCATCGCGATCAAGCCGAAGGTATTGTTCCCGGTGGTTGATGAGAAGATCGTCGATCCGCAGGACTATGCAAAATGGGAGGAACTGATCTTCCAGATGGTGAACCACTATAAAGCGCGTGGCTTGGTAGGTCTCTATTGGGAAGTCGCGAACGAGCCCGATATCGGCGAAACCGGCGGCTCGCCATACTTTTTTAAGGCTGAAAATTACCCGCGCTACTATCAACATACGGTGGCAGCGATCCTTCGGGCTGATCCGCAGGCCCATGTGGGCGGTCCAGCACTTGCCGGGTGGAAGTCTCCGATTCTCCCTGCCTTGCTTGCCTTCTGCGAGAGGGAAAAGGTTCCGCTAAGTTTCGTGTCGTGGCATATCTATGACAGCGATCCGATCGCTGTCGAGGGAACGATTAAGGGCGTGAAGGCTCTTCTTGCCAATCATCCGTCGTTGCATCCCGAGACTATTCTGGATGAGTGGAATATGGCTCTGACTGTTCCGCCCACCGATGTTCGGATTCAGCCTGCCTTTGTTGTTGAGACTGCATGGCGGATGAAGGAACAAGGACTGGACTATTCCTGCTACTACCATATTCGCGACTACCACGTGGATCGTGATCGGTTCGCAGCGTTCTTCTCCCTTCGAGGAGCGTCGTTCATGGCGAGCTGGTGGAATCGGATGCCGCAGTACTCGGGGCTCTTCGACTACCAGGACAGGGTGAGGCCCGCATACTTCGCGTTTTTGCTACTGTCACGTGCCACAGGACAAAGGCTCAGAGCTGATTCCAACGACACCTCGGTTCATGCTTTTCTCTCTTATGATGAGTCTTACGGAATTTATAACCTGCTGTTGTGGAACTACTCCGCGACGCCGGTCACCGTGGGCCTGAATGTTCATGGTCTCCCAGTCGCTGTGATGGCAAAGCGCCGCTCGCTGGATGCTGCGGCCCCGTCGGATGATGAGAATGTGCGTCTGCGGCCGATGCCGGATGTCGCGCTCAAGCCGGGAGAGAAGATTCAGCAAGTTCATCTGGAACCCTATGGCATTGAGTCCTGGTCTTTAGAGCCCAGGGGCAGGTGAAAAACAAGAGCGACTCTGATCGTTCCCGGCAGCGTACAAGACACTTGCCGTGACGATCTCTTTAAGCTGTCGGGCAGAAGAGTTATTCGAAGAGGCGCAGTCATGTTCTGACGCGCGGTTGCGTCTCGCCAGCTCTCCAAAAGGGCTATAGCACGCCGTATTTTGCGAACACATCTTTGAGATAGGCGCCTCGAAGGAGGTCGGCGCGACTTCCGTTTTCTTTCGATACCTTGTCGGTAGCAAGTTGGATGACTTGAGGAAGAACTGCAGCAGGAACAGCGACGACACCGTCGTAGTCGGCGAAGATAAGATCGCCAGGGCAGACATAAGCACCAGCGCATTCGATGGGGACGTTATAGTCGACGATGGCGCCGCGACCTTTGGAGTCCACGGGCTTAATGCCCCGTGCGAAGACAGGGAAGCCCAGCTCCTGGATCTTTCGAACGTCCCGCACCAGACCTTCAATTACCGCTCCGCGTGCACCTCTGACATACGCGGCAGTCGATAGCAGTTCCCCCCAGGGTGCATTCTGCAGTGAGCCTCCTGTTGAAGCGATAACTACTTCTCCAGGAAGAACGGAATCGAGCGCGGCAATCTCCATGGCGTATGGGTCCGCAGGAATGTAGTCCATGTCGACACAGGAGAAGGTACGAGCCCATCCTGCAAATCGATCAGCAGGGGAGAGCGGGCGTATAAATTCACGCAGGACCTGATTTCGATGTCCTAATTCGTCTAAGGAGTCCGATATGACAGCCGTATACAGGTTTTCTTCGATATGTTTGAACAGGTCAAGATCCGTTTGGGTCGCGTGATGTCCTGAGATGTTAGTGGTTTGATTATCCATGCGCCCAGATTAGTTCCAAACTATGAGTGAAAGTTAAAGGAGCGTGTTGCGGGTTCTTGAATCATCCGATACCGAGGACAGTTCACGGATGGAGTTGAGATTCAGTTTAGCGGAGCAATTTCGGCGACATGTTCGACTGGGTCGATGTGTCGGTCGATGCTGAGCGGACTCAGGTGGTTGGAGAGGGCTTGCGCGGTTTCCTTGACGCGAGCAGCCTTCAGCGTGATGTCTTCGAGCTGAGCCTTGGTTCCCGAGATGCTGATTGCCGCCACGACTTCGCCTCGGCTATTGTAGACAGGCGCTCCAATACAGCGGACCCCGATCTCCTCTTCTTCGTCATCGACGGCATAGCCCAGTTGCTGCACCTCATCGCAGGCCATGCGAAGCTTTCGCATGGAACGGATAGTGTTGTCGTTATAACGAATGAGCCCCTGTTTTTGAATCATGCAGGCTAGTTGATCTTCAGGAAGAGGAGCGATGAGGACTTTGCCAAGTGCAGTGCAGTGCAGCCCCATACGCTTGCCGACCCAGGTAGCCAGTCTCGGTGCGTTAGGAGGTTCGATGCGGTCGATGAGGATTGCCTCCCCTTCTTCTAAAACAGCAAGGTGTACAGTCAAACCGCTGTTCTGCATAAGCTGATACAGAAGAGGCGATGCCTTACCGCGAAGACTTACTCCCGAGAGCGTCATCTTGGCAAGCGCATGGAGTCTAAAGCCGAGCCGGTAGCGTCCCGTCTCTTCATCGCGCTGCACATATCCGCAACGCTGAAAGGTGAGAAGCAACGCATGAGCGGTGCTCCGCGGAAGCTTAAGCTTCTGGGTTAGATGCGATAGAGTGACACCATTCCGGGACTTGGCGAGGTGCTCCAACATCAAAAGGCCTCGTTCCAACGCCGGCACGGATTGTGTTCGAGGAGCGGTCAGAGAATCCATGTCGCACTATACCGTGAATACAACACATAAAAATAGATGATTCTTGCTGGTATCGTCCGGCTAATCGGACGATATTTCTCGATAGTTGAAATTCGAGCGTAGTGGGTTTGCAGTGAGCTGCGAGGTCGGCTATCGGGGACGGTCCCACTTCAGTCGTCGGTTCCGGGCAGGGCGACGAAAGTTCCACTCCGACTGGTCGGATGGATTCACTTGTTTTTTCGGAAGCCATGTCAATCAGGACCGTGAGGCGTTGCAGAATTACTTTCACGCACTGCCATTAGAAGCCCGCCGGTGGAGACATTACCGCGCAAATAGGAGACAGCGATGAAACGAATCACGATCTTGATGTCACTGCTGTTCGTCATGTGTGGCATATTGCCAGCCCAGATCGCGAACGAAGGTGGAGTTCTTGGAGTTGTGGCTGACCGAAGCGGAGCCACGATTCCAGAAGCTGCAGTAACCGCAAAGAATCTGGAGACTGGATTTACAAAGGAAGCGAAGACTGATTCGACGGGGACCTTCGAGATTCTGGGTTTGCCTATCGGACCCTATACCGTGACTGTTTCCATGAAGGGGTTCAAGACATGGACAGTTACCAATATGGTGCTGGCGGTCGGCCAGCGCAGCAGGCTTTCTCCCGTGATGGAAGTTGGAGAATTGAGCGAACGCGTCAACGTTCAGGCGGACTCTGAAGAGCTGCAGACTGAAAACGCGTCTGTCGATACGGTTGTACAGCAAAAACAGATTCGTGATCTCCCCCTGAATGGAAGGAATGCGATTCAGTTGGTCAGTCTGGCGCCAGGCATGCAGTACACCGGACAGGCAGGAGGGCAGTTCGGGGCGGAGCGAGGCTCTACGGTGCAGGGCGTTGGAATCCAGAGCGGACAGACGCAATTTACGCTTGATGGATTCAACTCGAATGGCGGCATGGACGAAGGTGCCGTCGGCATTCCAAGCGTTGACGCCATTGCGGAGTTCAATGTGAAGGCCTCGGGGTTCAGCGCGGAGTATGGACGCAACCCGTTGCAGGTTTTGCTGGTGACTAAAGCGGGCACGAACTCGTATCACGGTACAGTTTGGGAGTTTGCTAGAAACAGTGCGTTCGCAGCGACCAATCATTTTGCGGTGACGAAACCCAAGCTCATTCAGAACCAGTTCGGAGCAGCAGGCGGCGGCCGAATCCTACGTGACCGAACGTTCTTCTTTGGAAGCTTTGAAGCCCTGCGGATTCGTCAGGACCAGATCTTCAACAATACGGTCCCGACCGCCGCAATGATGAAAGGGGACTTTTCGGCGGTTGCCACACCGATCATCGATCCGCTTACCGGGGTGAAGTTCGCCGGAAATCAGATTCCTGCATCCCGCATCGATTCGGCTGCAACGTTTTTTCTGCCGTACATTCAGCAGGCGAATGGAGCGGATGGACGTTACCATGCTAATGCCCCCACCAAGACTGACAATAGTTCGGCCACGGTGAGGATCGATCACTCCATCACGGACAAGCAGCATATTTATGGTCGATGGGTTCGGTATAGCAGCCCGCAATTGTTCTATGGCTACGGCCCAAGTTATTTCGAAACAAATACAACGACGCAGAACAGCTTTGGCGTGAACTATCTCTACACGATTACACCGAGAACAATCTTCACAATCTCCGTTGGACGTCAGGGATCGAACAATACATTTATCAGCCCGCAGGCCGGGGTCACGAACCTGACGGAGCAGGCTGGTATCCAGGGATTTTCGACGCCCGGCCGGGAAAGCGCAATCGGCCTGCCGACAGCCAGCATCAGCGGTTATACGGGGTTCGGTCACCTTTGGGGTGTCAATGGCCGTCTGTGGTCACATAGCTGGAACGGGAAGACGAGCGTAAATCTTCTTCGCGGCAAGCACCTAATCGATATCGGATATGAGTATGACAACCGCAGCGTGTATGGGGCGCACGCGTCCTTCGCCGCAAGCGGCAATTTCAGCTTCAACGGCCAATATACGGGGAATGGCTTCGCGGACTACCTTCTGGGGTACACCTCTGCTGCTGCTCGCGACTATCCGCTGGCTCCGTTTGGCCAGCAGCGAGCACCTTATTCCGCCTGGTTTGTTGAGGACACGTATAAGATCTCATCCACACTAACGTTGGACCTTGGACTTCGCTATGATCGATGGTTCGCAAAAAGGGCATTATATGGAAATGCAGCCACCTTCGATCCTGCGCTCGGCAAGGTGATCGCTGGAGTGGACCAGGATGGCAGTGTGAATCTCACAGCGCAGCCGGAGGCGAAGTATCTTGCGGCGTCAACGGCGGCTCTTTGGGTTCCCGCGAACAAGGTCAATATACCGTCGGGACTCTTTCAGTCGAATGGATTCATATCGCCGCGGATAGGCTTTGCGTGGCGTCCATCCTTCACAAATGACCTGGTGATTCGCGGGTCGTACGGCATCTTCGCCAGCAGCTTCCAGGGGAATATTGCTGCTTCATCCATCGTGGGGCCACCATACTGGGGCTACGAGACCCCGAGCTATAGTGCACAATCGTTGCAGAAGTGGCAAACAGCGTTCTCAGCGATCCCTACGGATTTTGCTACGCCCGGAGTCGCGGCCCCTGCGTGGAACGTAAGCGCACAAAAGACACATGAGTGGAACATGGCGATACAGCAGGCACTTCCATTCCAGTCGTCTTTCACACTGTCGTATGTGGGGAATCATATTGCGGATGGAATTTCAGGCCAATCTTACGATGATGTTCCCGCAGGAAATTATGACAACCTGCAAGCGGCAAGGCCCTATCCTTTATTGAGCGGTATCGTGCTTTACCAGAATATGGGGAAGTCCTGGTATAACGGCCTACAGGCTAAGCTTGAGCGCCGCTTCTCCAACGGACTCAGCTATACAGGCTCGTATGCCTTCAGCAAACTGATGGTCGATAACCTGGCATCGTGTATTTACTGCAATGTTCAGCCATTTACACCGCCTGGTTATAACCGAGGACGCTCCAGCAATGACCGTCGCCATATTCTCACCGTCAATACGGTGTACGAGGTACCCTTCGGTCGCGGGAAGAAGTATGGGACAGATATGTGGCGCTTACTCGATGCGGGAATCGGAGGGTGGGAAATCAGCGGTATCTACTCCTTTGTTTCAGGAGCACCATTGACGTTCGATGTTCCGGGTGCGACGCTGGGGAACGGATACGACACGAGGCCAAACCTTGTTGGATCGCTATCGACGCCGAATAAGGGAGCATCAAGATGGTTCAACGCATCCGCGCTCGCGGCGCCAGCGTCCTATGCCTATGGCAATTCCGGCATGGGTATTCTGGACGCGCCGGCGTTCCGCGGCCTGGACATGGCGCTGTTGAAGAACTTTCACATCACAGAGCCGACTTATTTCCAGTTTCGCTGGGAGGTCTTCAATGTTCCCAACGTGACCAATCTGGATGCGCCAAATACGTCGATCGGTCAGTCAACAACGGGGCAGATATTCTCTGCTCAAGCCGCACGGCAGATGCAGCTTGGCTTGAAGCTCATCTTCTGATTGATCATTGCGCAAAGAGAGCCGCTGGTTATGAGCCGGCGGCGCTCTCTTTTTGAGGATTACTCCGTTATTTGTTGGCGATTGAAGCATCGCGGGCGATGACGTAGAGGGTGAGGCCTTGCTGGCAGCTTGCGGCTGCACACATCATGATGAGAACACCATCCTGGTGTGCCCTCAACTCCAGAGGTTCTGCGGTGTGGTCGGAGAAGTCGTGTAAACGGCCCACCAGTTGGCCGTGCTTCACTTCATCACCGAGATCAACCAGAGGCTCCCATATTCCTGGGCGAGGGCAAGGAATATAGTCCTCGATATTGCGAGCATCGACGAGGCGCGGGAGCGATGGTCGCGCCTGGTCGATTTTGAGGATTTCTCCGCTAAGCATGTCGTAGTGCTTGAGAATATTGCGGATTCCCTCGAAGGCGTGAAGAACTCCCTTGCGGTTGACGCCTTCGCCAAACCCGAATTCACCTCCGATCGCGATCTTTCCTTCCGCCTCTGCCTCATCGGTGAGAAGGCCGGAGGCCATCTGGCTGGAGTAGATCAGCTGGAACGGAAGATCGAAGAGGGATGCGACCTTGGCGATCTCATCAAACTGCGCTGGATCAGGTACCGGATGAAAGGACGTGCACAGGGCAAAGCCACCTTCGCGGCCGCCCGCGTGAATGTCGACGACGACGCGGACCTGAGGAAAGATGTAGCGCTTGACGAAGTCCGCAATGCGATAGGAGATAGTGCCCCGCGCGTTACCCGGAAAGGCCCTGTTCATGTTGACACCGTCGAGCGGAGAAATCCTCTGGTTCGCGGCACATGCACTCTCGCTCAATTGAGGCATCAGGATAATTTTCCCGCTGATCTCTGCGGGATCGAGCTCCTGACAGAGACGCTTAACCGCAACCTGTCCCTCCCATTCATTTCCATGGGTACCCCCGAAGGCTGCCAGGCCGCGTGGTGTCGCGGAGACTTTGCCGGCACGGTAGCCGTTGATGATGGTGATGGGTACAAGAGAACTCCCCCATCCTGAATCAAGAGGGAAGGCCATGCGGTAGTGGGTTTTTCCAGGCTTATCAAAGTCAATTTGTGATGGATGGTGAATGATGGTCGTCGACATAGCTTGATCCCACTGTCTATGATAGCGAAGCGTCTGTTGCGGACATCGCGGTCAGGTCGGCTCGGATATTGTCTATCCGGTCCTTCGGATACTTTGGCGGACCTTGCCAGCCCGCTCACCCGAGTACTGATTCTAGGATGCTAGATTGGCTTCAAACCGAATTTAGTACTTGGGCATCGTTTTGCTTGTTGCAAAGTGGATGTCCGATGCAAGTTCCGTCCGGAAGGCGGCATTGCAAAATGCGGATCAAAACAGAGGAGACTTTGTGAACCCTGGGTACCTCTACATGCTGCTTTCGCTCACCTCGTTTGGGATGATCGGAATCTTCGCCAAACTCGCGGACACGCGCGGGTGCAGGCCGAGTGCGGTGTATACCCTTGCCTACGCTTGGTCGATGCTCTTCAGCGCTCTCTTTGTTGTCCTGTTTCGAGGCGGCTCGTTCGCTGTTCCTGGAATTGTTTATGCCATTGCGTTGCCGTTCGGAGTTGCGAGTGCGATTGGCGGAATCGTCTTCATGTTGGGCATTCGCTATGGAAAGATTTCGACCAGCTGGCTGATCATCAACCTGTCGGCGGCCATCCCGGCGATTGGCTCCGTTCTTTTCTATCGGGAACCGGTGAATCCCAGGAAGATTGTTGTCCTCCTGCTGGCGGTGGCATCGATGCTGTTGCTTTGGAAGGACAAGCAGGATGATGAGCGGTTGCAGGCGGCGGCACAGACGGGGGAGTCGCGATGAACCGTCAACTTACGTGGCTTCGGCTGATGAGCATCGCCTTTTTTGCGAACGGCATCGGCCCATTCGGCCTGAAGGTAATGGCAGAGAAGGGGCTCTCGGATCGATATCACTACCAATACCTACTTTGGTGGTACGCCGGCGGACTTGCATTCGCTCTGACAGCCTTTCTGATAACGCGAAGCGGGTTCTATTCGAGAGAAGTTGTCTTCGCCTTTGGCATTGGGATCGGTAGCTTCGGAGGCCAGCTTTTCAGTCTGATGGCATTGGAGCGAGGTGTACCGGGCTACATCGTATTTCCCGCAACTACGGGAGGAAATCTCTTTCTCGTAGCTGCCGCGGGAGTTCTTCTTTTCCGTGAGCGGATCGGAAGATATGGAATCGCCGGAATTGTGATCGGAATTCTATCTCTTGTGTTACTGAGCGTTGGGTGATTTCGTTCATCGCTTCTAGTGTGGCGAAATCTCCATCTGCAGGGACCAGTGCACAGAGCCGCCCGGCGGGATGGATTGGTATGCGTCGGGTGCGAGCTCATCAAGAAGATCGGTTGGGGAGGTGCACGGTTCGAGAGCAATGCAACGAAAGCATTTTTCGCTATCAGCCGGAAACCCGTAGTTATTAAACCAGATACCAAGTGCCGGGATCTGGTTCAAATCAAAAGTAAGGCGAAGGGAATTGGTGGGTTGGCGTAAGACGCACCAACCTTCGCTCAATCCGGAGACAAAAACTTTCAGCGTCTTGCCTGAAGGTAGAAAATTCCGCGAAAGGTCGGTCCCCTTCCACATCGGCCACGAATAACTTCCGCCATCCGAAGGAAATGTTCGCAAGTGTGGCTTGCCTGGAGGCAGAATCACTTCGTACTCACCTTCGACGGAGATCAGCGGATGTGCTGACCAGAGGTAGCGTATTGGAGCTTCGCCATGATTATGTACGAGGTAGGTTGACTCCAAGGTGCGCTCCGAGAGAAAGCGTGTCGTCTTAATCGCAGTGTAGGGAAGGGGCGTGCCGGAGCGCTTCATCGTGACTGCGCGCTTATCAAGAGCGATGACTTTCCAGGCGCCATGTGTCCACTCGCCAAGATCGGGAAGGCGCAGAGACGACCACGGTGCGTCGGGATACTGGCCAGCCGCGACGTTCGGAAAGCAGTCATCCATTCCGCTGGTGTCGTGCTGCAGCCAGTCACCTTCGACCGGAATTGTGCGGTAGGGGCGTTGCGGAGGGACGAAATACTCGCGGCCAGAGACTTTGTTGCGGATCTGCGCAATCTTACCGCCAACGTCGGGCAGGATCTCGACAACAAGATCAGACGACTCAATCTGCAGCAATTCAAATTCCTTCACCTGGATTTGTTGCACTCGGAGGCGTTTGCCTGGATTGGTTTTCATTCTATGGATGCGCGTAACCTGGCCATCCGCAGGAATAAGTTCTCTCGGTGTTTCATCCAGCCGGTCGGATCGGATCTGGAAAAGAGAGGTGCAATTTTCCTTCCCGTATACAGGACGCAATGCGGTGCGGATATTTGCATCGTCCCGACGCGCAAATACCGACTCGCCTAAAATTCGTTATGGTCATCAAGCTCTCCCATAATCTTTCTGAGTCCACGCCGTTCTACGGCAAGCTGCCCGGTCCGCGCCTTGACCGGTTGTACGATCTAGCGAAGGGCGATGGGTGCAACTCGTTTTATATGACGACTAGCAATCATGCGGGGACGCATGTTGATGGACCATATCACTTCAACCCAAAGGGCCGGAAGATCTCCGAGTACGACATGTCCGAACTTATCTTCACAAAAACGGTTGTGATGGATATTCAGGTGTCGCCCGACGAATTAATTCTCCCTGAACATCTCGATGCATGTTCCGCCTTCCGTGAGGATTGCGATCTTTTGATCATACGTTCTGGGTTCGAAGAGTATCGTGCCGACGCCGAGATGTATGTCGATCATTCTCCAGGATTTTCCAGGGCAGCGGCAGATTTTCTTATGCGTCAATTTTCCGGCCTTAAGGCACTCGCTGTTGATTTCGTTTCGATTGCGGCGATGTCGCACATGGAGGAGGGGTGCGAGGCGCATCGTGTTTTTCTCGGATGCGAAGAGTATTCAAGCCGACCAATTCTCCTAATTGAAGATACTCACCTGCCGCACCCGCTGCCTGAGCTTGACAGGGTCTACGTTGTTCCCTGGTTCTTCGATGGTCTTGACAGTGCACCGTGCGTGATTTTCGCGGAGTGCCGTGATTAGTCGATTTGCAAGAACTGCCGTTGACAGGGCTTGATCCTGCCGCAGTCCAGGTTGGGCGAATGCGACCTGGGATTCTCCGGGCGGTCTCTCTTCTTGGGGAAAGGCCGCAGAACTATTTAGCTCAACAATGTATGTACTTTGAGATCCTGGCGGGGTCCCCGGAGGTTTCGTGCATCTCAGGCAGGTCTACGCCTTCGGTCCGCGAGATGTCGAAGACATACGCATTGCGGAAACCGAGTAAGGCGCTCATTCTGCTTGGTAATGTTATTGTTGGCTTCCTCATCCCTTTTTGCGGTGAATGCCCACAATGGGGGCAAGAATGCGGATGCCTTTCTGTCCAGCTTTCACGGAGCGGCCAAGGTTCTTCCATGTGCAGAACCCTTTGCGCTGCGCCAGGGCATAGCCCTCAGCAGGTACCGGGACATGGTTTACATGCAGTACCGGGAACAGGGTTGACAGATACGGGAGGCGCTCCTCAACGAGGGATGAGACCGTTTACCGGCGACGGCCAGCGCTGCGATCTATCACCATCACGGATGCTCATAATCGCTAACTGATCCGCCCCACATATGAACTCTGCACAGTCCGTGCGATTGCACCGGAGTGATCGTCAGGGCTGAACACAGTTCGACGACATCATCGCTGACGACAAGCCGACTTCATGCTACGGATCCGGTGTCGATGAGTGCATTGGCGATTTTGCGCTCGTTTGAAAGTGCAACTCGGATAGATATCGATTACTGATTATCTTTCCTTCATACTTGTGAACTGGGCTCACCGCATTCAACGCCTCGGGGGCACGAACAGGAAAAAAGTGGATAGAGAGGGAAGGATGGATTGCTGTGTGACGGAACGGGGAATGCAGGGTGGCTAGCGCTTTAGCAGGCGATTCTGAACTCCGTGAACGCGGTATGGGGTGAAGTGGCTGCGTTGTTCACGGAACTGGGAGGCGAGGTCGCTCAGCCATTTGTCGTGGATTTTGACTTTTTCCCGCCAGGGCTGGGCTGAGGGAGATCCTTCAACGAGCGTGGCATCCGGCTGCGGCTCCTGCACGAGTAGGAAGCTCGTCATCAGGAAGCTCGTCCAGATGATCCAGGCACCAAAAGGGCCGACCGCGACCGCAGTGCCTTGAGGGATTTGGTAATTGGGCATCTGCATCACTGTATCCACGGAGACGTAGAAGGAACCGTATTCCGGATCGAATCCTGCATCGGTTATTCCATCGACGGCGTAGAGGAAATGATCGTCGGTCGATGGGCAGGTGTTGAGGAAGGCGAAGGTCGTGGAGTGATTGAATGGGATGGGCGCAAGCGCGTTCGGATCGAACCCGGACGGCACATAGGGTGTCACGACTTTGACGTTGTAGTGGAAGTAATCGTCGGAGGTGCCGGAGTGGTTTGACAAGTCGGCAAAGAACCACTGATTGACAACGACGAGTGTGTTGTAGGGGGCGGGGCCTGCAACAGGTATTTTGAAGAGCTCGGGATAGAAAGTTTTGACGTTGGCCATGGCTACCTGACGTCCTGCGCTGAGATAAAAAAGTCCACGCCCGTAATGCCGGGCTCACCCGCAGTCAACAAAACCGGGTTTGGTCCGGCAGCCTGCTGAGCCAGGTTGGTTTTTCCGGAGGCAAATGCCGGGTTGATGTCGACGCGAACCGTTAAATTTTTTCCGTAAGGGGCGCCAGCGATACTGTAAGGCAGTGAGAACTGGCCCGCTGACAGCACTAACGTGCCGACCGCACCGTACGCATCTGCTGTGTAGGTTTCTGTGCCAAAACCGCCAGTAGGCGATGGGATGTAGCCGCGTTCACCTGCGGAAACTTTGAATAGCTGAGCCGGCATCACGCCGGGTTTGGTTGCATCGAAGAGGCTCTGGTTCCAGCGTATGGTGCCACTGATGCCGGTGGGTTGCGTCGTAATGATGGCTACAACCTGATAGGCGAAGCGATCCAGGGCGGACGGATTTCCCATAACTGCCATATCGACGCTGAGCAGCAACTCCTGGGTAGATTCGTCAATCTGTAACTGTGTCTGGTCGATGGCGAAATCAAAATCCGTGTCGCCGTTGCCAAAACTGGCGAGACCGACATTGACAGAGGCTTTTACAACTGTGAGCGCGTTGACGTGAAGATTAACGACAGCCGTGTCTCGCGATATGTCGCTGTCATCGAGCGTTCTAAAACCTGGCATCGCGATTCCGGAGCATACGATCATCTGCTGGTTTGGAACGCCGAGGTCGATGGTAAGGGAGGTGGCACTGGAGACAGTATTCGGGTCGTTTGCATCAAGGAGAAACATCAGCGACCTCCATCTTTCTGACGCCGGAAGTCTACCAGAGGCGTGCATAGAGTGGGCATCAGCAATAAATCGCTTGCGATGTGTCTTCAAACAAATGCAGCTTTCCGAAGCAGTTACGTTAGGCTGTGGCCTACAGGCCAATGCGCTCATTGAGCACAGACTGATTGCCCGAAAACTCATGTCGGCACCAATCCCGGGCTTGGATGAAGTGCATTGGTGATTTGGAGCTTAGGGATGGTGGTGGCTCTGATCACTTAGTGTTCTGATTCTCCCGGCTTCTCGGGAATTCCAGGGTCATCAAGGATTTGAACGGCTGATGCAGGGCCAAAGTGTGTCCAGTCCTGAAGCACCCAAACCACCTTCTTATCGCGCGTAACTTCGACCAACTGTGGACCGTGACGAGTGCCGCCCCGCGAGCAGATGATGGTGTTACCGTTGGCCAGACGTGTCGCAGACTGCGAGTTTTGATAGTCGTATTGCGGGGGAATATCCTTAGGGGTGATCTGCCATACGATCTTCTTGTCAGGGGTCACTTCCAGAGTCTTCACATCGTGTTCGTCCGTAATCAAGGTATTACCATTCTTGAGACGAATGGCAGCCCACGGAGTCGAGACGTCATAGCTCCACACTTCGTTGAAATTCTTGTCGTATTCGACCACCTTGCCCATGGTTAGAAATGGCACCAGGTAGGTTCCTTGTGCTGTATACCGTACATGTCGGAATTGAGGATGGACGCTGTGAGTATCCGTGGAACTGGGAGCGGGTAATACGTGATTGACTTCAATTGCATTGGTCTTAATATTGACGACCATCAAGTGAGGCGGCAGGCCATTCTCGATGAAGAGCACCTTATCCTGGCCGATGGGCTGACACGCGTGAATTTCTGTGCCAACCGGAGCGTCGTATCTCCAGACCACCTTCTTGTCCGGGGTGACTTCTGCGATGTATTGCATGCGGGTGAAGAGCACATTGCCGTTGGACAGCATCCATACATCGTCGTACTCGTTACCCGGCCCGGTTGAGTACGTCCAGATGATCTTGCCCTTGTCGACGAGAAACATCTTGTTGTAACCCTCGCCGATATAGAGCATAGAGTGTTGAGCCATTCCTTTGCCTGGTAGCCCCGGGGGAACAGGCAAAACTACCTTGGGGGGAGGAGCCTCTGTCTCCGACAGACCCATATTCGGCACATTGGATGCGGTGAAAAGCGGCAGAACCTTGTCGAACCACCTAGCCCCGTTGTGTCCAGCGAAACTACCGGCTTGTCCCGATGTAGCGAGAACACCTATGATGATTAAGCAAAGCATAGAGATGCGAACGTTCGTCGAGCGGATTGCCTTGAACTTCATGCCTGTCTCCTCGCCTACCAAGAGTTGCAGCGTTCTGAACTCAGAGATCGATGCGTAAAAATCTTTTCAAGGAATAGCGGTAAGGACATACGTTTGGCCTGCCTTGGTGTCGAAGCTAATATCGGCTTTGTCCACACGCTTAAACATGACACTCTTGCCGCTCGAAGTGCGAACCGTAGCGCCTGCAATTCCCGGATAGCGCAGCTTTAATGGACCACCGGCTCTAGAAAGGATTTCGAAACGATCTGCATGTCCCTTTGACCAGCTCGCCGAGACCTCGAAGGCGCCGCGTGCGAGCAGGCCGCGATAGTTGCCTTTCGGCCACGCTTTCGGAAGGGCAGCCAGAGGAGCGACGACTTCCTCGTGGCTTTGCAGTAGCATTTCGCCAACACCGGCAGTCACACCGAAATTGCCGTCGACCTGGAAGAGCTTCGTTGTGGTGGAATCCCGGTGGTTATTCCACAGGTTGTACATCGCGTGATTCGACTGCCATGTGTGATAGCACGTATAGGCTTGGTTACCATCGCCTGTACGTGCCCATGTGGCCAACCGCTGGGCCACGGCCCAGCCTGGCGTGCCGGCGGTAAGCCCGCGATCTTCCAGGGAAACCTTCGCCGCTGCCAACCAGGCTGGCGTTGTCGAATTGATCAACTGGCCGGGATAGAGCCCAAGGAGTTGCGACATATGCCGGTGGTGAGGCTCTCCAATCGATCCGTAGGTGGTTTCCTCGCGATATTCCTTGATCTGCCCTGAATCGCCGATCAGAATCGGGTCGAGCTTAGGCAGCTGTGCCTCGAGAACGGGAATTAACGGGTCATGGATACCGAGAACCTGAGCCGCCTTGATCGTGTCGCGATAGTTTTCATAAATCATCTGCTGATCAAATGTCGCACCCACTGTCTGCAAACTGTTGGCGTTTTCAGGTGACGACGAAGGCTTGGCGAGCAGCTTGTCGCCAACATCCTGTACGAACCGCGACAAGAAATTCGCCTGTCCACGCATAGCTGGATAGACGACTTCGCGGAGTAGTTTTTTGTCTCGCGTGAAATCGTAGTCGTCCCAGAACAGCATCGTGGTCCACGGGCCGGTGCCAAACCCGGAATGACTGGATTTACCGCTACGCTCGTAAGGGCGCATGGAATTGCCCAGCGCCCAGCCGTTGTCACCGTCGACAGCTAAGCCAGAGGAGTGATACTGGGTGAGGTACTGCTTCGCCAGGGCTTGATGGGCAGGAAGATAGGCTCGATAGAAATCGATATAGGGATCAAACAACTCCGGCAGGTTGGTATTGAATGCGAGCCAGTAGTTCATCTGTTGGTTCACGTTGTGCCAGTAGCCTGCTGTCCATGGAGGATCCTGATAGACATTCCATACGCCCTGCAGGTTTGGCGGCAACGCCCCGGATCGAGATGAAGAGATCAACAGATAGCGGCCGAACTGGAAAACCAACTCGTCCAGGTGGGCGCTTGATTCACCCGATCGGACTGCATCGATCAGCTTGTCGGTGGTGCTCGACGGCATCGGCGTGTCGAGGCTGAAATTTACCCTGTCGTAGAGTTTTGTGTAGTCCGCCTCGTGACGCGCTAGTAGGTCCTCATAACTATGAGTCGCTGCTGCAGCAATGATGTCGCTGACCTTTTTATGGGGATCGGGAAAGCCCTTGAGCTTGTCCAGCCGATCGGTAGCGGTGAACACCTGGGAATTCCCGATCGGATAATTGGTGCCGACGGCGATGAGAATGACGGCACTGGTAGCACCTCGCACGTTGATGGAGCCACCGTCAGAATTCACCGCTGTCAGTGTTCCACCCTGAGGAATCACCTTGAACTGACCCTCGAACTTGATTCCGTAGTAATCCATCGTTCCCGCAAGAGTGATGGTATTGCCGTCAGCTTTGACATCGCCGTGCTTGCCGCGGTTGTCATCTTTGGCATGACGGAAATCGGCGAGATAAGGAATTGTTGGATGAAGCGTGAATTCCAGAGCGCCAGCCTTGGAGGCGCGCAGGCGAATCACGAATACCTTATCAGGGTAGCTGGCGAAATATTCTCGCTGGTAACTCACACCCGCATCGTCGTAGGCAACATGGGCAGTCGCGCTATTCAGCACCAAGTCTCGCAAATAGTTGCTGGGTGCCGTGTGCGGAAACTCCAGAAAGACTTCGGCAAAGTTATTCAAGCCGCCGATCTTTTCCGTTGGAGCATCCACCAGGCTGTTCTCGGTAATCTGCAGCCGGTCCTGTTGTACGCCGCCAAATAGGTTGACACCCATATAACCGTTGCCCAGCGGCAGCGACTGACTGACCCATCCATCGTTATTATTGGCAGCAGGGTGGTCATACAAGAGTCGTAACGGAGTTCCCGAACGGTCGGCCGCCGCGGTTGCAGAGCGGCCTGCGCGAACAACCTGCGAGAGAGCAGCGGGCATTGGAAGCAGGGTGATAACAGTTAAAACGATCAGCCGCATCGCAGATGATGTCCTCTTCAGAAGATTCGGAAAAACTAATGGCAAGCTCATCTTTATGGTGTAGCTTGATTCCGTTCATTTCATGTAATTTACCTGCGAATTGTATATTTTACTAATGACCGGAAGCTAGCGGCGTGCCTCACCCAACTTCCGTCGTTACTGGATTAGTAACACTTCGTAGTCTCATAGGAGAGAGGGCCGTTGGCAGGCCTAAATTAAAGCCTTCCGTCAACTGATGACTTCAGGGCGATGCACTCATTGAGCAAGGTTCGAACCCCGTCGCGGTACATTTAGTCCTGCTAAACCCCATAGCGGAAGTTCTACGCTGGAAGCACTGTTACTGACTAGACGTCGACATATCAGGACTTACCTCGCGCGTTTCGGATTATTAGTAGAAAGATGGTTTATCCCCGTTTGTATTTGGTTTGTTGATGCCGAGATTTTGTGTGAAAAGCCTTTGGTTTACGAATGCACTCGACGACAAGAGCAGCGACGCCTCTGTCCCTTTGAATGGCTCGTTGCGTTCTGTTGTTTCGTAGTCAACTTCGTACTCGTCGCTAAGCCATGCCGGACGCAGGATGGTGTAGTCAAGCCCCGAGGCTTCAATCGCATCCGCTAGACCTCGGGGTCAGAATGAGCTGATCGATATGTCGAGCCTAGCTCTCTTTTGCTTTTGCAGGTTCAGAATCGAAAGCAGCCTCGAAATCCATGGCTTTGTTCGAAACAAAATCGCGGATTGTTTCGATTGAAAAACGCCAAGCCTGGGCCTGATTTGCCACGGCCAGGCGTTCATCTTTCAATGTCGGATTCAAGAGCTGCCAGCTGCTGCAATAAGAAATGTCCCATCTGTGCGATAGCAGCACCTAGATGGCTTTTAAATGAGGTTCGTTTGATTGCGCAGGGTTGAGATTGAGTCGCCTTGAGCGTCTGTTCCTGAAGCTTTCGCCAAATTTTACTAATGCCATTTCTTATTGTATGAGATTTGATTCCTCATTATTTTCTTGACTTTCTTTAACTTTCGATAATATCTATTTATTTACAAAATTTAATTTTCATTTGTAACTTTATGAGCCCCGTCATAACAACATGAATCGGGCGCGCCTGATCGAAGGATCGTTCTCAGAGGTTTGTATTTTGTAAGCTACGGGAGGCAGTATGCGGTATACAAAATGTTTGGTTTTATTTTTTATTAGCTGTCTATTGATTGGCAATGATATCCAATTGTTTTGCCAGTCAGGCGGAGGGCGGATCCAAGGAACAGTTCATGATGCCAGTGGTGCCATCGTTCCCAATGCACCCGTAACCGTTCTGAATGCGGCAACCGGAGTGGCGACACATCTCGTCACCAACGATGCGGGTTTGTACGTAGCTCCGTCACTGCCGATTGGAAACTACACGGTTACAGTCGAGGCGCAGGGATTTAACAGATGGGAGGGGCATCTGGTCCTGCGCGTCAACCAGACCGCAAATATAGACACCACTTTGGTCGTAGGTGGCGTGAACGAGCAGATCACCGTTGCCGGGGACGTGACACCCCTAGTGAATACGGTCAATCAAACCGTCGGAAGCACACTGGACCGTCAGCGTATCGCAGAGCTTCCAGAGAACGGGCGCAACGTTGCATATCTCGTGCAGATCACCACTCCGGGCGTGGGTCCCAACAATAGCGTCAATGGCATGAACTCAGCTGCATTTGAATATCTTCAGGACGGTGCAGTGTTAGCTAACCAGGACTTTGGTGGTGCGAACTACAAGTTGCCAGATCCCGATTCCATCCAGGAGGTTAAAGTCGAAACTTCCAATTCGTCTGCTAAGTTCAACCGCCCTGCCACCGCAATTCTGACCACGAAGTCGGGCACGAATATATTTCATGGCTCGTTGTTTGAAACGATGCGCAACAACAGCTTTGGAGTAGCACGGAGGAGAGAAGACCCCGTAGGAGTACCCGCTCCGAAGCTGATTCGCAATGAGTTTGGAGTCAGTCTAGGAGGGCCAATTTTCCTGCCTTATATAACCGGCCATGGACCTGCACTCTATGACGGTCGCGACAAGTCATTCTTCTTTATTTCTTATGCGGGGCTTGAACTTAGAAATTCTGTAACCAAGTCCTACTCGGTTCCGACTGATGCCATGCGCGGGGGCGATTTCAGTGCTCTTACAAACGGCGGCGCCGTTCCTCTGACGCTCTACGATCCGTTGACCACTTCAGCCACAACGCCATATACGCGGCAGAAATTCGCCAACAACCAGATTCCGATGAGTCGGATATCTCCACTGGCTCAGAAGATTTTTGCGATTATGCCGCACGCCACCGACACAACTGTCAATCCTTCCATTGGCCCTAACTGGTTCGGCGCTACTCCCAACAATGACAGTCAAAGAACTCTGACTGTTCGCCTGGATCGTCACTTCAACGAAACCAATAATGGGTATATCCGGTTTACTCACGCGAACACGGCACCCTTCGCCTGGCTTTCAAACAGCTATGGTCCCCCGGCGACCGATGGCTCTGCGAACCTCCAATTTACCCCAACCTACACGGATAGCGGTACGCTTTCGTTCAATCACATCTTTTCGTCAACGTTCTTCAGCGAAACAGTACTCTCCCACAATTACGAGTCGGACATCGTCGCAGCAGGACAGCACTCCAACGTCGATTATTCCGATCAGCTTGGACTGCCAAACCCACTAGGGGCAAATGGGTTTCCATTTGTCTCTGGAATAGGTTTTTTACCCTATGGTTTTGGCCCAGGAGGCGTTCGCAAGAACTCCCAGCACATTACCAATCTGGATGAAAACCTTACGCTCGTTCGCGGCCGTCATACGCTTCAATTTGGCGGTCGTTATCGGCATGAGCGAATCTGGGTGTTCCCAGACCAGAATCCTGCTGCAACAAACGTTAGTTTCGGTTCGCTTGCTACAGGGCTGTACGATCCCACATCAGGGACAAGTTATTCCAAAAATCCTTTGACTGGACATGCAACTGCGGATTTGTTTCTCGGCTACGCTGCGAGCTATACCGTCGTAAAAAATCAGCAATGGTACCGGTTCCGCAATCAGGAAATTGCTACCTATTTTCAAGACGACTTCAAGGTCACTCCGAAGCTGACGCTCAATTTAGGCCTTCGTTGGGAGATCCATCCTGCGCTGCATGAGCAGAACGGCCTTTTTGGCGGATACGACTTTAATACAGGCGCCATCGTTACCGGCAAGTCACTTGATTACCTCTATAAGATCAATGAAACCTCTCCTGCAATCATCAACGCTCTCCAGGCGACAGGCGCTTCCTTTGAGACGGCCCAGCAGGCCGGATTGCCGGAAAGCCTTGTGCATGGCAATTATCACGATATTGCTCCCCGTTTTGGCGCAGCCTACCAGATGATCTCCGGCAATCATCCGACGGTGCTTCGCGGAGGATATGGAACGTATGTGTACGCTCCTCCAACAAGAAACTTCTATGCTGAAACGCGCTCCAATCCGCCGTACACAGCGACTTTCCCCGTAAATTACACGGACACATCGCAGGATGGTTTGCCGAATTACCTCCTGCGCACCGTTCCGACTGTAGTTGCAGGACAGAACAGCTCAAATATCGTCAATCTGAACAATCCTAAGGCCTTCACCCTGGGTTCGTTTGGAGCCTCTGCTCTGGACCCCCACTATCCTTCTACATTCGTCCATCAGTGGAACTTTACGATAGAGCAGGGGCTCCCGAAGAGCGCCGTATTCCGTGCCAGTTACATCGGCGTTCATGGCACAAATCTCGAGCAGTATTGGGAGTATGATGACTCCCCCAGCACCTATACCTGGTACGCGCAGACGAATCAACCGTTGCCCACTGGCCCAAGGGCAGCCGTGCTGACGAAACCGTACCCCAATCTTCCTTATGGTTATGTTGAGGTTCAGCGGAAAACCGGAATCTCGAATAACAACTCCATTCAACTAGAGCTGCAAAGGCTGCATAAGAACGGCTATGGCTTCCAGGTCTTCTATGTGCTCTCCAATGCGTTTCGCATGGGAGGGAATGGCTGGAGAGACAACATCTATGAACCCGCGAGCTATTTTGCTCCTGGAGCTGTACCAGGTGATGAAAACGCATCGAATCGCTATCAGAACTACATGCGTGATACCACTGCAGCACCACAACACCAGATCCGCTGGAACTGGCTGATGGACATGCCATTTGGTAAGGGAAAGAGATTCCTCGGAAACTCAAACCGATTTATGGATGCACTGGTTGGTGGCTGGCAGCTCGGCAGTATTGGCGCTCTTGCTAGCCAATGGTGGCAGCCGACGACAAACTTGTATCAACCCACAACCATGCATGTCTATGGGAAGAAGTACAAGGTAACTGACTGCCGCAGTGGAAAATGTAAACCCGGATTTCTCTGGTACAACGGCTACATCAAAGCAAACCAGATCAACGTGGCGAATGGTGTGCAGGGAGTACCGTCAGACTATTCGCCCTATAACACTCCATTCTTCCCCACGCCTGCAAATGGTGGAAGTACGAGCGATCCCAACTACAAGTACTACGAGACAAATACCAGCTTCTTTACATTGAACAATGGAAGTAAGGTGACAGCCACCTACAATCCTGGCATTAATCCGCTTCTTCACAGGTATCAGCTGGGCCCGTTCAATTGGACCATGGACGCTTCTATTTTCAAGGCTGTCAAGGTCACGGAAAAGGCGGCTCTACAGATCAACGCGGACTTTTTCAATGTGCTCAACGAGCCAGGACTCAAAAATCCAGACTTAACGAGTGGCATTGTCGACCCAACTTTTTCCTCTAACACTCCACGACAGATGCAGCTAACGCTGCGATTGCTTTTCTAAAAAGCTTCCACTCTTTGACCGAACCCTCGGGGAGATACATGATTCTCTCCGGGGATTTTTTTAGAAAGAATGACAGGAAACAAAGGGGAATATCTTGAAATTGAGAAGATGGAGCAGATCCATAACTGTGATGTATCTTTCCGCAACGGGACTTATCTGCACCATACCCGGGCATTCCAGCAGAGCGGAAGCAGAACCGTCTACTCTCTTTGTCGCACCCGATGGCCGTGGAGATCTTTGTACGGAGCGCTCACCCTGCTCTTTGGAAGCAGCCAAAACCCGTGTTCGTTCGCTCACTTCATCCATGCAGGCCGATATTGTTGTTTCGCTCAACGACGGACTATATCGCCTGACGAGTCCTCTTGAGCTGACTTCGGTGGACTCCGGAAACAACGGTCACAGTGTTATCTGGCATGCGACAGGACAGCACGTCGTCTTCGATGGTGCCATTCGCATTCAAAAATGGCATGTTGTCGATCGAAAAATGAATCTTTGGAGCGCACCAGTTCCTCCAGGAACGAAGTCGCTACAGCTTTTTATAAACGACAGTCGAGCCGTGCGTGCGCGCGGCCTCGGTTGCAAAAGTCCCGCTCAATGCGTATATACCGCTACGGGCATGCAAGGCGTCGATCCACAGCTTGCAACGTTTCGCAGGCCACAGGAGCTAGTGGCAGTATTCGCAGCAAGGTGGCGCGACTTCCACTGTCCCATTCATTCCATTGCAGGGACAGAAATCACGATGGCTCAACCCTGCTGGCATAATACAGTGATCGATTCGAAAAACGGTTGGAGCAGTGCTAGCCCCAAAGGGCGCTCTTTCAAAGGCATCGAGTGGTTTGAGAATGCCTATGAATTGCTGGGCACACCAGGTCAGTTCTATCTCGATACCCATGCCAATGTCGTCTACTACGTCCCGCGTCCAGGGGAAGATTTGCGTCGTGCCGATGTCGAGATGCCGATTGCCCAGTCACTTCTGACGATGACGGGGACGTTCGAAGCTCCTATCCATGACCTCAAATTTGAGGGGGTTACATTTGCACATACCACCTGGTTATCCCCCGACACAAACGAAGGCTACGTCAGTCTGCAGGCTGGCTATCTTGTCAATGGGAATCGTGAACGTCTGCCGGATAACGGGGAGGGGATGACACGCATCGCCACAGCAGTAACGGTGCTGGGTGGGGAAAGAATCTCTTTTTCGCACGATCGGTTTCAAGAACTGGGTGCCGGCGGCATCGCATTAGCCGGAGGAACGCACGACAGCTTAGTGTCTTACAGCAAGTTTTATGACCTCTCGGGAGGAGCCGTCTTTATCGGTGATATCGAAGCATATCCTGCCGGTGCGCGCCTGAAGTCATCGAACAATCGAATCGAACGCAACACGATTGATCGTGTCGCTCGCGAATACCGCGATAACGTCGGCATCATGGGTGCCTTTAATGATGGATTGACGATCGATCACAACACCATTGAAAACCTACCGTATACCGGACTCTCAGTAGGGTGGGGCTGGAACTACGAAGGCGATAAGGCCACGCAGCATGGAATTCGAATTACCCATAACAAATTACGGAATTTTATGTTGGAACTCTACGACGGCGGCGCTATTTATACGCAGGCTCAATCACCCGATTCAGAAGTGTGCGCGAACTACATTGACTTCAGCGGTACTGATCATGCGAATGGTATCTACTTGGATGAGCGCAGCCGGGGTTATGCCGTACACAACAACGTTATATGGAACATTAGCAAGCACGCTCAAGCTGACGACGAACACGCTCCCGATCAGAATCGCTGGCTCTCGGCGTGGTCGTCTTGGAGTGGAGAACTCGTTATGACGAACAATTGGAGCGACGATAAACATCTCAAGCCGCACAATCCGGGACCAACAAAGGTATTCGGTCCCAACTCGCTAGCTTTATCCGTCCTTCCAGTCGAGGCAGAGCATGTCATCGCAAACACTGGTGCAGATGCACCTGAAGCCGATATTGATACCCCATGCGTGGACATACCGGGCATCAGGCCCATTGAAGGCCGATAGGACGTACTGCATCGTTTTTCTGACTGCATTGGGCCCTTTGTGCACACGTTTCTACTGCCGCAGAATCTGATCGATCACCCAAAAAGCCCTCTCAGAGCGAACCTGGCTATTCTGTTGCGTTGGAGCGGCACTATTCCGTCCCCGAGGTTGCCGCGTTGTGGGGCATCAGCGAGAAGAAAGCCCGTGAGTTTTTCCGCAAAGAAAATGGTGTTCTGCGGTGGGGAAGTCCGGAGACAACGCGCAAACGTGGCTACGAAAATCTACGTATTCCCGAGAGCGTGTTGATTCGAGTACACCAGCGTCGGGCCAGTTAGGGGGCCTGACGTGTTCGCTTGGTTGGTTTGGGTTTCTCTGGCTCCATAGCTTGCCATGCTTGACGTACGCTTGCGGTGAGCTGATCCTGCCGCGCCTTCACAAATGGCGCGTAGTGCTTTTCGGTGATCTTCACGCTCTTGTGGCCAAGCAGGATCGACACCTGATCGATCGGAATCCCAGCGAGCAAATTCTCCACGGCGAACGTATCGCGGAACATGTGTGGGAAGCATCTCTTTGTCGTTCCGTCCGGCTTCTCCAGATTTGCCACTTCAAACAAACGCCGGAAGCTGCGCTGCCAATCGGCCACCGCCGATTTCGGGTCGCCATTTCCACTCCAAAAGAAATAGCGAGGGTTCGGCTTCGGACCTGGTGGTACATTGCGTAGGTCCTCGGCAACATCGTGGGGAAGTGGAACATACACAGGCACGCCCGTCTTCGCCTGATAGAGAAACAGATCGTCGTTCGGCAGGAGCCTTGTTCTTTCGAGAGTAACCGCGTCCCGGATTCGCAGACCACTCCAGCGTAGAAGTCCCACCAATGCGCGAAGGCGCTGGCCGCGCTTGTCAATGTCGTAGGCGCGCTCCATTCCATCATCAAGCCGATAGGTCGCGTCCACAATTCTCGCGTATTCCTCGCGCGGAAAATAATCCGTTGGCTTTTGATGGACGGTAATCCGCTTGAGGTTCTGGGTGGGTGTTGTTGTGATCCATCCCGCGCGAATACAAAACCAGAAGAAGCCGGTCAACCGTTCCTGCTTCTTCTTCTTTGCCAGTCCACCATCTTTCCATGTTGTACGGAATGACTGAATGGCTCGAAGGTCGATTTCGCGCAGCAGAGTATAGCCCTCAGCCTTAGCCCAACTCAGGAACTGCTTTTTGAAGATCGTTTCAAGCTTCGCGAGTGTCGAGTCCGCGAGCTCACGGGCCTTTGCATCCGCTAGGTACTCATCGACGGCCTGCTGAAGCGTCGTCGGAGCCTCCTTCACGGGAGGAGGAGCTTTGGGGTCATCTGCGGATTCGATCTCTTGCGCGAGCCCCTGTGCCCGTTCCCAACTCGCGGTGTGAAGGCTGCGCCGGATATAGGTGTTGTTGACCGTACCCTCCACCCACATGGGGCAAGAGCAACGCTTCCAGTAACGGTCATCGCATTTCGAGCAACGCATGAGATGGCGGCGATACAGCGTCAACATAATGTAGCTATCGTACGCGTATCGTACACAGGAAAGCGATGAATTTGTAAGCTAAACAAAATACTAAAGTTAAGTCTGGTGGAGGCGGCGGGAGTCGAACCCGCGTCCGAAAAAACTTTCAACAGAGAGCCTTCATGCTTTTCCCGGTTCATTTTGTCTCGTCATCGCAGCTTAGAACGGGCGAAGATGCTGCGACGACCAGCCTGATCGATCTCGCCATTCCCGCGCAGGCGGAGCAGGTTTGGCCAGCCTACTGTGCGACGATCGGTACGGGCCCGTAGGCGAAGCTCGAGCGATCGGCTACTTAGTTAATTAAGCAGCAAGAGCCAGGTTGTTGTTGGCACTTATAGTTTTGTGAGCGATTACGGGTGTTCACACCCCGACATGCCTCTCTGCCGCAAGCAATCCCGTCGAAGCCGTGACGCCCCCATCTGGAGCTGGCACCAACATTGCATTGGGCCTTACCAAAGAACTATCTCCATTATACCGCTTGCTGTTCGGTTGCTTTCTTCATGCCAATGCGAGGATGACCGCGCCGATTGCGATGAGAGAAACGCCGCCCACTTTCAGCAGTGTCAATTTCTCTCCGAGAAAGAGCCACGCTCCAAGAACGACGAAGACGACGCTGAGTTTGTCGATTGGTGCGACGCTCGATGCTGGTCCAAGCTGCAGGGCGCGGAAGTAGCAGAGCCACGAGAGTCCGGTACAGATACCGGAGAGAATCAGAAATATCCAGCTCGTTCGTCCGATCTCTGCCAAGCCGTTATGCTTCTCCAGCCCGATAGCGATGGCCCAGGTGAACAGCACGATGACGGTTGTGCGGATTGCAGTCGCCAGATTGGAGTCAATGTTCGCGACGCCAACTTTGGCCAGCAGCGCGGTCATGGCCGCAAAGACGGCAGAGAGAAACGCCCAGAAGACCCAGCTCATGGCTTGAGCATACGCCTTCCATTCGCGATTTCTTTTGTGGCTAGAGGGTAGCGTTCTCCAGATCGACATCGATCCAGTCGCCTCGGATGATGCCGGCGCGAATCTGTGCAGGCGTTTTGCCCTTCTTCGTCTGCTGGTAGGCGTAAACCGCTTCCTTCATACAGGTGGAGCAGGCTGCGCCGTGCGTTCCTTCGAAGCAGCTGTGCAGGCTATTGTGTCCCATTGCGCGATCGCAGTGGCAATAGCACGGCTGCTGATGCAGAACGTTGGGGATCTTCGCGGCCATCTTGTAGGCCGTTGCCTGATATGGATGCGTAAAATACTCGCCTGTTAGCTGATTGCCGCTAAGGACAGGAGGCAGCGGCTTAGCTGGAGCCTTCGCGTTATAGGCGGGAATATCCGCTGCGGGATTGCTCCACTGCGCGGAGGCAGCAATTGTGACAAGCCCTAATGCGAGGCATCCAAGAAGTCGCTTCATGTAGCCATCTTAATTTAAGGATGGGCGATTGTGAATTCAGAGGTACTGGAATTGTGCAAAAAAAGACGGCACGAACTTGGGGTCCGTGCCGGGAGGCCAGTGACGCAACTTGTGTCAGCCGAGGAGTCGCCGCTCACTCAAAAGCTGAAAACTGTCCGGAACAGATTTCAATGTCCCGCAAAGAAAAGATACCACAATTTGGAAGAGGAAAAGCAAAAAATATGTTCATCCATAGAATTTTCGTTGGATAAATGCAATTGCAGAGGCCTCGTTAGAGCATAAATTGTAATTTATTCATTTATTATCAATCATTTATGGTTGTACATCTAAGTTGTTGGCAGAACTGTGAAAGATGGAAGTCCTGCAATTTTCATAATTTCAATTTTCAGTAGATGCTGGTTTCAGTCCTTTTCGTTCAATTGGAATATTTCAATGAGAGTGAGCTTTGGTCATTTAAGTTCTTGATCGATCCGGGCAGACATTTTGGTATCGCGTTGGGTAATTCCTCCCGAGTCGTGGGATGAGCCCGAGGCGCACCTTGTTATAGCGGATGTCGATATCCGGATGATGTCCCACTGCTTCGGCAAGCTCGGCAACACGGTTGACGAAGGCCATTGCGTGAACGAAGTCAGCGAACTCCCAGTCGCGAACGAGTTTGCCGGAGTCGAGCTTCCAGGCTGGAGCCGTCTTTAGGAAGATATCGATCTCGGATGAGGAAAGAGTCGCCATGGTGCCTCCTTGGTTTCAGCATCCTAGAACTGGCCCTGGTGCTCCGGCAAATCAGATCGTTGGGAGAGACCCCTCCCCCCCCCCGGGGGTGGTCGCTAAGTTATTTATTTTTAATAATTTATTAGATTTGCACAGCCTAAAATATTCATTTGATGTGGGTTATGTATCAAAATATTGATTTATAAAGAGTTAGCCCCGATCCTTTTGGATCGGGGCTTTTTGTTTGCTGATTTAAGTGTAGCGAAGTGGAAGAAACTAATCGGCAGATTTTTGTGGGTTTATTTGCTTTGGAATGAGGGCGTTAAGATTTTTGGGGGCTTGACAGGCGTTTTCGCTCCAGTTGGCTGGGTCGTTGCGCCTTCGGCTTCACTCCGGCCTTCGGCAGAGCGGGGCCGCTTCGCGGCGGCTGAATGGAGAGGGCCAAGCCTGAAGGCTTGGCGTACCTAGAGGCGGTTCGTGGCGCGTACGCGAAGACGCCCTGGGTTAAAGGTCTGGAAGCGGTTCGCGCGTGTGCGCGAATGGCCCCTTCATGGCGCAATGAAGCTGCGCCATGAAGGGTGCTCGCGACATGTACCTGCTTTGGTGGCGACGGGGATGGCACCTGTTTGTGGTGGCCGGGAGGTATCTGCGATCCCACCTTCGGTGGCTTGGATGGGTTTTTCGATGAAGGCTGCGCCATGGGTGGGCAGCCGCTTTAGTGGTGGGGATGGGGCTGCGAAGAAAATGCGGAGAGCCTTCGACGTCGCTTAAGGAGGACTCTGAAGCCTGTGCTTTAGCGAGGCGGTTCGCGCGTCCGCGCGAATGGCCCATTCATGTTGCGACGAAGCTGCGTCATGAAAGGAGTTCACAACATAAATCTGTTTGGTGGCGACGGGGATGGCCACTTGTTGTGGTGGCTGGGAGGCTTTTGTGCGATCTCACCTTAGCTCGCTGCGCGAGCGAAGATGGGCACCCGCTTCGGTGGTTGCGATCGGGTTTTACGAAGAAATGCGGAGAGAGGCTTCGACTTCGCTAAGGAGGACTCTGAAGCCTGTGCTTTTGGCGAGGCGGTTCGCGGGTCTGGGCGAATGGCTCCTTCATGTCGCGATGAAGCTGCGTCATGAGTGGGCAGCCGCTTTAGTGGCGGGGCTGGGGCTGTAAAGAAAATGCGGAGAGACTCTTCGACTTTGCTCAAGGGAGGCTCTGGAGCTGTGTCCATTGCTCTGAAGCTGTGTCCATTAACGAGGCGGTTCGTGGTGGCTGGATTTCGATATCCAATTGACTACGCTTAGGGCGGACTTTGTAGCCCGTGCTTTTGGCTAACGGTATGGGGGCGCGTTCGAAGAGTTACAGCGTGCTGAAGGCGGCGAAGCCGGGTTGTGTGGAGCGTTCGCGGAGGCTGATCCAGGATTCGTCGGGGATGTTGAGGAAGACGCGGACGATGGAGGGGTCGAACTGTGCTCCGGAGCAGCGTGCGATTTCGGCGCGTGCGGAGGCGATGCTTGAGGCTTTGCGGTAGGGGCGGTCGGAGGTCATGGCGTCGAGTGCATCGGCGATGGCAAAGATACGCGCGCCGAGAGGAATCTGGTCGCCTTTGAGGCCGCGCGGGTAGCCGGTGCCGTCGTAGCACTCCTGGTGTGCATAGACGATTTCGGCGGATTCGCTGAGGAAGGGAATCTTGCGGACGATCTCGTAGCCGCTCTGGCAGTGCTGGCGCATGATGGCCATCTCGTCCGGGTTGAGGCGGCCGGGTTTGAGGAGGATGGCATCGGGTGTGGCGATTTTGCCGATGTCGTGGAGGAAGGCCCCGCGTGCGATGATGCGGAGCTGTTGCTCGTTGATGCCGACGGCGCGCGCGAGGGAGACCGTGTAGGCGGTGACGCGGCGTGAGTGTCCTTCGGTTTCTTCGTCGCGAAGGTCGAGTGCGGCGCCCATGGCCTCGATGGTGATGTCATAGCTGCGTTCGAGGTCCTGCATGGTGGAGCGAAGCTTGCCGGTACGTGCGGAGATGATCTCTTCGAGGTGCTGGCGGTAGGCCAGGTTCTGGCGGAGGTTGCGGTGGTGCTCGACGGCCCGTGCTACGGCGCTTTCAAGCTGCGTGTGTTCGAAGGGCTTCAACAGATAATCGAAGGCCCCGCGGCGGAAGGCATCGGTTGCGACGTGCACATCGTGGACGGCGGTGAACATGACGACGGGAAGTCCGGGGTGATCGGTAGCAATGCGATCGAGCAGAGCGAGACCGTCGGTGCCGGGCATGTTGATGTCGGAGAGAACGGCGGAGCAGGTGGGGTCCTGGCTGAGCATCTCAATAGCTTCGTCGGCGTTGCGCGCTGTGGCCGCAGCGTATCCGCTGTTTTCGAGCAGCGTGGCAACGACACCACGGATGGCGGCTTCATCGTCCACTACAAGGATTCGTTCCTGCAGCATGCGATTGAGTGGCCCTCCGGCGCCGTTGCGCTCGATTCTTAGAGAGTTATCGACACGGGCGTGGGGAGGCTTTAGAGAACTCTGCCGAGTGGCTGTGATGCACTGACAAATGCGTGGCTATTTTTTTGCGGTATTCTGCTTTGCTTTTTTGGCGGCGACCCAGCCGGGCTTGGTGACCTGACGTGCGCGTCCGAGGGCGAGAGCACCGGAGGGAACATCTTCCGTGATGGAACTGCCCGCTGCGATGTAGGCGCCGGATTCGATGGTGACGGGTGCGACGAGTGTGGAGTCGGAGCCGACGAAGACGTTGTCGCCGATGGTGGTCTGGTGTTTGTTGACGCCGTCGTAGTTGCAGGTGATGGCTCCTGCACCGACGTTGACGTTGGAGCCGATGACGGCGTCGCCAAGGTAGTTGAGATGATTTGCTTTGGAGCCTGCGCCGAGGGTGACTTTTTTGGTTTCGACGAAGTTGCCGACATGGGCGGCTTCGCCGATGCGGCTGTCGGGGCGGAGATGCGAGTAGGGGCCGATGATGGCGGCATTGGCGATGGTGGAGGAGTCCATGATGCAGCCGTTGCGGATGGTGACGTTGTCGCCGATGGAGGAGTTCTGAATGACGGAGTAGGAGCGGATGCGGCAGTCGGAGCCGATGCGGGTTTTGCCGAGGAGCTGGACGAAGGGCTCGAGGATGGTATCGGCGCCGACTTCGACCTCGGAGTCGATGACGCAGGTGTCGGGGCGGAAGATGGTGACGCCGGAGGCCATGAGGCGTCGTGCGGTGGCGAGGCGCATGGCTGCGTCGAGGTGCATCATCTCGGCGATGGTGTTAGCGCCGAGGACTTCATCGACGGAGTCGGCTTTGACGGCAACGACGCGCTGCCCATCGGCGACGAGCATGCCGGCGACGTCGGTGAGGTAGAACTCGCCGTGCGCGTTGTTGGTGTCGAGCTTGTCGAGCTTGTCGAAAAGCGCAGCGGTGCGGAAACAGTAGATGCCGGAGTTGATCTCGGGTGTTGCGAGCTGGTCGGGCTTGAGGGATTTTTGTTCGACGATGGCGGTGACGTCGGGTTTGTCGGGGCTGGCGCGAAGAATGCGGCCGTAGCCGGTGGGGTCGGAGGGAACGGCGGTGAGGATGGTCATCGCGGCATGTTCGCGGAGGTGAACGTCGGCGATGGAGGCGATCGTCTCGGGACGGATGAGTGGCACATCGCCGGAAAGGACGAGGAGGTTCTCTGGGATGGGCTGGCCGGAGAGTGCGAAGAAGGCCTTGACCATCTGCAGGGCGTGGCCGGTGCCGCGCTGCTCGGGTTGAAGGACGAACTGAACGCCGGTGGATTCGACGGCTGCGCGGACGCTGTCGGCTTCGTGGCCGATGATGCAGTAGATACGATTGGCGGGGACAATTTTCTCAGCAGCAGCAATGACGTGGAGGAGAAGAGCGCGTCCACCGATCTCGTGCAGAACCTTGGGGCGCTTGCTCTTGAGGCGTGTGCCTTTGCCGGCGGCCATGATGGCGATGGCGAGTTGCGGAGTATCCATGTGTGGTTATCTTCTCACGCAGGCGCTTGTTTTTGGCGGATGGTGGTGCAGGGAACGTCATCCAGTGTGCCCTAAAGATAGTCTCGGGTGAAGTTTGGCCGATGTTACGGTTGAAGCAGGTGCTTGTGCGAGAGCGCCGTCCCTGTTTCTTTTGATGCGTCCCATGAGAATTTCTTTACTTGTTTGCGCGGCAGCTTTGCTGGGCTCGGCGTTTGTTGAATGCCAGGCACAGAGCGTCGGTTGCAAAGATATGCTGGTTATCCAGAGCCGTTTTGTTCCGTTGCAGGGATCGACGTATGTGCCGGTGGATAGCTGGATCTATCCGGCGGTGGATCGGTTGCGGGGGCTTGGATACATCGATACGGCGTATATGGGGATGCGTCCATGGACGCGGATGAGCATTGTGAACATGCTCACGGAGACGGCGGACAAAATTTCGAATACGGATGACGACAGCGAGGCGTGCGGAATATTTCATGCGCTTGAGCGTGAGATGGCGCCTGATGTGGATCAGATGAATGATCCGCACACGCCACATACGGTGTTGGAGAGTGTGTATACGCGTGCGCTGGGCATTGCGGGAACTCCGCTGCGCGACAGTTTTCATCTTGGGCAGACGATCGTCAACGATTATGGACGGCCCTATGCGGAGGGCTTCAACAATGTCACCGGTTTGAGTGCGCGGGCGCAGAGCGGGAGGTTTTCACTTTACTTCCGCGGAGAGTATCAGCATGCTCCGGGGACAAGTGGCTATTCGACTGGTTTGAGTCACCAGCTATCGAATATTGATCTGGTACCTTTCTCCAGCAATGTCAGCCAAGCGACGATTCCTATGGGACCGATTGCGTCGGCGAATGATTTCAGGATCGTTGAAGCGAATGTCTCCTACCTGCTGCTGAACCATGAGATTTCGTTTGGCAAGAGCGATCATTGGCTTGGACCAGGGCAGGGAGGCAGTTTTGCATGGAGCAACAATGCGGAGAATATCTATGCGTTTCAGATCGACCGCGTTGAGCCGCTCTACGTACCGCTGCTTTCCAAGGTGACGGGGCCATTCCGATATCAGTTTTTTGTGGGCAGTTTGAAGGGGCATACGGCACCGAATGCTCCGTGGATTCATGCGGAGAAAGTGAGCTTCAAGCCTACGGAAAATCTTGAGATGGGCTTTGAGCGGTCGGTGATCTGGGGCGGCGAGGGACATGTCCCGATTACGATTCACAGCTTTCTGAAAAGCTTCTTCAGCTTTCAGAATGTGACTCTTGAAGAGAAGGAATCGCGAGACGATCCGGGGGCGCGCTTTGGAAGCTTTGATTTTTCGTATCGGCTGCCGTTTGTACGGAATTGGCTGACGGTGTATTCGGATTCGTTCGCGCATGACGATGTCAGCCCGATCAGTGCTCCGCGGCGGGCTGCTGTCCGTCCGGGGATCTATCTATCGCATTTTCCTGGATTGAAGCAGATGGATTTTCGCGTTGAGGGAATTAGTACCGATCCTCCAACAAGTCGTAGTAATGGCGGAGGATTTCTTTACGCGGAGTATATCCAGAAGCAGGGATATACGAATAAGGGTTACATCCTGGGCGATTGGATTGGACGCGAGTCGATGGGCGGGCAGGCCTGGCTGACCTATCATCTTTCGCCGAGTGAGCAGGTGCAGGTTTCGTATCGTGGCGCGAAGGCTGCGAAGGATTTTATTCCTGGTGGCACGACGCAGAATAGCTTTCAGGTGTCGGTGGTAAAGCGGGTCAAACGTGATTTTGAAGTGCGCGGCTGGCTGCAGTATGAGCGGTGGAAGGCTCCGATTTATAAGCCTGGAGCGCAGAGCGATACCAGCGCGGCGTTCCAGATAACGTGGATGCCGGAGCGATGGAAGTAGTTGGCGTAGAGATACAAAACGAATGTTGACATAGCGAAGGGGCGATCTCTCTTGCGAGAAGATCGCCCCCGGCTTGTCCGATTCTCGAAGATCCGGTTCGGATCACCGAATCGCAGTCTCCTGAACCCTCAGACTTCCTCAGGCCTTGCGGGTTGCCCCGCGCTTCCTGTGCGCGTCTGCTGCCTCATTCCTCTGCAAGAGCTTGTCTGGTTCCATCCACATCATCCCAGTTGCCTGAGCGCTGCGTGAGTCTCGTTGCCGATCCTCTTGATGACCCCTTCTTATACTCTCTCCTTCTGAAGGATTGCTCCTCCGTTGGTTTGAAATCTACGCCTATCCGGCGTGAATGCAAGAGGGAAAAAGCCTGTTTTTATGTGGAAATATGCGGTGTTTTGTGGGAATGCGGGAGATGTATTGCAGCGTATGAGTTTACGAGTAGCGGAGCTTGTGGATAGATTGCGAAAGTTGAACCAATGATGATGCAGCGAGCAGGAAATGCGGTTTCGAGGAACGCGATCATTTCCTGACTCGCTATCTTAGCGGTGGGTTCTACTGACCGGGTTTGCCCGGTGGTGGTGGAATGGCGATGTCGAGGTCGGTAACTTTGCCGAGCTCGGAGAGAGGCGGCTTGATCTCGGGCTGATTGCCGACGACGACGATTCCCAGTTTGGATGGGTCGACGTACTTGTTGGCTACGCGGGAGATGTCGGCTGCGGTGACCTGTTCGATGGCACTCTTATATTTTTCGAGGAAGTCGGAAGGGTAGCCGTAGAAGGCAAGCGTTACCTGCTCGCCGAGCGTTTTCTCGGGCGAGTCATAGTTGAAGATGAAGGAGTTCAGCAGCTGGTCTTTGGCCTTGGCAAGCTCTGCCGCGGTGGGTGGCACCGTCTTGAGGCGGTTAACCTCGTCGAGCATCGCCTTGGTGGCAGCGACTGTTGAAGAGCTTTTAGTGCCAGCGATGACGTAAAAGATGCCGGGATGGTCGTAGGACGCGCCGAAGCTGCCGTCGACGGAGTAAGCGAGGCCGAGCTTCGTGCGGACGTTCTGCACGACGCGCGAGCCGAAGCCTCCGGAGAAGATCTGGTTCATCACGCTGAGGGCGTAGTAGTCGGGATTGGAGCGTTCGGTGCCGAGGCCGACGATGAGGACGTTGGACTGGTTGACGTCGTCCTTATTGGCGAAGCGGACACCAGGGGTGGGATCGGCGAACGTGAATTTTTCAGCACCGATGACCTGTCCGCGAGGAAGTGGGTCGAAGGCTGCGCGCAGCTTGCGCTCCATCTCGGAGGAATTGAAGTCGCCGGAGACGGAGAGGATCATGCCGTTGGGAACAACGGTACGATCGTGCCATGCCTTGAAGTCGTCGAGCGTAACGGCAGCGATGGTTGCGTATTGCGGCCTGCGGGCATAAGGGCTGGTTGGGCCGTAGACAAGCTTGATGGCTTCGCGGATGGCGATGCCGCTGGCGTCGTCGTTCTGTCGTGCGATACCGGCATCCAGCTGGCGCTTCGCGAGAGCGAGTTTGTCGGCCTTGAAGGCTGGGTGGAGAAGGAGATCGACGGCAGAGGCGAAGACGGAGTCGAAGTCGGATTTGAAGCTGGACCAGCGGAGAGAGGTGCTGGCCTGGCCGCCGGAGGTTTCGATGCGAGCAGCCTTGAGCTCAAGCTGATCGTCGAGTTTGTCTCCGCTGATAGCCGAGGTGCCGCTGGTGCGCCAGGTCTGGCCGTACATGGAGACGAGTCCAACTTTGTCGGCGGGCTCATCGCGGCTGCCTCCGCGAATGAGAATGGAGCCGTTGATGAAGGGAAGCTCGTGGTCCTCCTGAAGGAAGATGACCATGCCGTTCGCGAGCTCGACGCGCTTGGGCTGCTCAGGCTTGAAGGCGTGTAGCGGTGGAATCGGAATCTTCTTCCAGGGCTGAGCAGGCGCGCTGGCTGTTGCGGCGGGCTTCGCGGGTGCTGCTGAGGTGGCCTGCGCAGCGGCGATGGAAGGCGTCACGATGGCGGCGATAAGTGCAGTGGAGAAAGCTAGCTGATAACGATTCATGAGATGGTTCACTCGGCGCCTCCCTGGCTGTCTTTGGAAGGCTTCTGCGGCGCGACGTATTCAATACGGGCACTGGTGCGGTTGCTTTCGACGAAGATCTTGTTGGCGACGCGGCGAATGTCGGCTTTACTGACGGCATTGATCTTGTCGAGGTCGCGGAAGAGCTGGCGCCAGTCGCCGTAGCGGGTCTGGTATTCGGCGAGCTGGTGGGCAAGTCCATCGTTGTCAGCGAGGCCACGAAGCAGGTCGGCGCGGGCGCGTGTTTTGAAGCGAGTGAGCTCGTCGTCGGTGACGTCTTCGGATTTGAGACGGTCAAGCTCTTTATGGATGGAAGCGCTGATTTCATCGGGTGTATGGCCGGGCAACGGAACGGCGTAGAAGGCGAAGAGGCCGGGGAATTTATAGCCGGGGAAGCCGGAGAAGCCTTCAGCCGTAGCCGCGATGCGCTGATCGCGAACGAGTGAGCGGTAGAGGCGCGCGGTGCGGCCGTTGGAGAAGATGTCGGTGATGGCATCGTAGACGGAGTCGTCGGGGTCGCGGTAGTCGGGGCGGTGGTAGCCCTCGATGTAAAAGGGCTGCGTGGCTTCGCGGATGACGACGGACTTTTCGGCGAACTGAGGTGGCTCGACGGTTGTCATCGGAATGGGCTTAGGGCCGGCTGGTATGGGCGCGAAGTATTTCTCAAGGACGGGCATTGTTTCGGAGGCCTTGAGGTCGCCGACGACTGCGATGACGATATTCGAGGGGACGTAATACTTTTTGTGGAAGGCTTCGGCTTCGGTGGCGGAGACTTGCGAGATTTCGCTCTCCCAGCCTACGCCGGAGCGGCCATAGGGATGGGCGACGTAAGCAGTGGCGAGGAACTGCTCGACCATGCGGCCGACGGGGGAGGAGTCGATGCGCATGCGGCGCTCCTCCTGGACGACGTCGCGCTCTTTGTAGAACTCGCGCTGCACGGGGTGACTGATGCGCTGGCTTTCAAGATAGGCCCAGAGCTCCAGCCGGTTGGAGGGCATGGACCAGAAGTATTGTGTTGAGTCTTCGCCGGTGGAGGCGTTGATGTCGACAGCGCCATTCTGCTCGGCGATCTCAGAGAACTGATTGGGGATGACGTATTTCTGCGCGGCTTCTTGTGCGTCTTCGAATGCTTTTTTGAGAGAGGCGAGTTTTTGTGCGTCCTGGCCAACGCGCTTGCGGTACTCGTCGTCGTAGGCGGCGTAGGCCTGCTCGACCTTGGCGAGCGCAATTTTTTCAGCAGGATAGTTTGTGGTTCCGATCTGTTGCGAGCCCTTAAAGGCCATGTGCTCGAACATATGAGCGAGGCCGCTGTCGCCGAGCGGGTCGTCGGCAGAGCCTGCATCGACGAGGGTGTAGAAGCTGAAGACCGGGGCTTCGGGGCGTTCGCAGACGATAAGCGTCAGCCCGTTGGGAAGCACTTTGACGTGGGTTCGCTTTTCGAAGCTTGCGAGATCCTGCGCATGTGCGGCGCAGGCTGCAAGACCGAGTGAGAGAGCTGCTGTTAGTACACGTCGAAGACGCACGGAACTACCTCCAAAGAACGACAACTGCCGGAAAACTTACTATACCTGACTTGAACGTGAGGCTATGGCCGGATGAAATAGTGCAGATGTGAGTGCAAAAGAAAATCCTCCCGGAGATCGATGAGCTGATATTCCGGGAGGAGCAACGTAATTGTGGTTAGAAGAGGATGCGGCCGCCAATTTCAAAACATCTTCTACTGGCTATGTTCGCTTGATACCGAGCGCTGTCGTAGGTAGTCCGTTGCTGCTGACAGCTACCGAGACATCTCCGTTGCCGGTATGGCGGACTCCGATTCGGACGCGTCCATTCGCGGCTTCGACGACGCGTGATCCATCGGGTGTGCCCATGTTGTCCATCAATTTGCCGTCTCCAGCGACAGTGAACCTCACTCGATTGCGTGCATCGAGGCAGAGCGTACCATCCGCATCATGGAGCGTAGCCTCGATGATCGTTTTATCCGCTTCTCGATGAAGCTCGCGGAGTTTGAATGCAGCAGGAGGCTTCCACGCTTTAGTCTGATAGATGAATTCAATTTCATCTGTAACGGTGGTCGTACCGCGCTTAGCAACAACATGGAGTTTGTTCGTACCTTCGACAAATGGGGTCATCCAGCGCAGGCCGGCTGCAGGGAAGTCCTGGCTGTTGCGGTGGCGGATGCCAGCGGAGACGCCATTGACGAAGAGCTCCGCGGTCTCGCAGTTGGAGTACACCTTGACCATCTTCTGCTCACCTTCAGCTCCCCAGCGGATGGGCCATGAGTGACCGTAGATGTGTGCCATGGGCTGTTCGCTCCAATAGGACTGGAAGACGAAGTAGCCTTCTTTCTTCTGCATGTCGCGTGTGATGAGGCCCTTCTGATTGATACGGGGAACGGGGTTATCGACGCGGAGCGGCGTGGTGAAGTCTTTGAAGACCCACTGGGCGGAGCCTGCGAACCAGTCGAGGGTGTCCTGAACTTTGAGGTGCCAGTCGAAGAGATTGCAGGCATAGGTCTCGGACCAGTCACCGTCGCGCGAGACGCGAGCATCGCCGCCGGACTTGAGGTAAGCGAGGCCGCGCTCGTCGGTACCGTGGCCTGTGGCGACTGCGGCGAGAGCCTTGTCGGGATTTTCGGAGTGTCGGCCGGCGTGGCTGTCGGCTCCCCACTCAGCGTGAAAGAGATGCTTGACGCGCTCGCGTTGTGTCTCGAGGGATTTCTGGTATTCGGGATAGGTGCCGCTGTACCAACCGGCCCAGATCGATGGTGAATAGACGTCGGGGATATCGCGTGCGAAGTCGCAACGGCGAATAGTGGTCATGCGCGAAGGATCGAGCTGATGGCTGAGGTCGTTTAGTTCAGAAAGGTAAGCGCGAATTTTCTGCTGGTTCACCTCGGGGTATTCGGTGGGCCAGTCGTCCTCGTTGCCGAGTCCCCATAGCAGGACGCTGGGATGGTTATAGTGCTGCGTAATCATGTTGCGGAGTGTGCGACGTCCCATCTCCTGAAAGACTTCGCTGCCGATGCCGCCGCGGCACCAGGGAATCTCCTCCCAGACGAGGATGCCGAGCGAGTCGCAAAGCTCAAGGACGCGGCGGGACTGTTGATAATGCGCGAGGCGGATGAAATTGGCGCCCAATTCTTTGATGAGGTGCATCTCCTGCTCGATGAGGTCGTCGGGCATGGCCGCTGCGTAACCGGCGTGGTCTTCGTGTCGGTGGGTTCCGCGTAGCAAGAGGCGTTCCCCGTTGAGCTTGAAGGGACCATGGTCGACCCATTCCGTATGGCGGATTCCGAAGGTTTCATGCGAGGTGATTTCGCTGCCGGAGGTGCTGAGGGTTATGCGGCATTGATAGAGATGCGGTGTTGCAGGGCTCCATAACTTTGGCGAGCGGAGAGAGAAATTTGTGAGCGATTTGGTGCCCGTCCAGGGAGCTAAGGTTTGCTTTGCTGTGTGTACTGTGGTTCCGGCGGTATCCAGAATTTCTGTCGTAAGAGTTACGGTGTCAGTCGACTTGACGGGGTTGTAAAGCGTGGCGACGACTTCAATCTGCGCTGGCGACTTTGGCGAGGGCAGAGTTGTTTTGATGTGCACAGCCTCCAGCGAAACAACTGGGGCATAGACAAGATTGACGTGGCGATAGAGGCCGCCATAGAGCGTGAAGTCGCTAAGGTCTGACGGCATGCGGTCGAGATCGCGCGAGTTGTCGCAGAGGATAGCGACAGGAACTCCGTCAGCGGATTTTTTCTTTTTAGGATCGGGTGGAGGCGGAGGAGGAAGCTTGGCGACCGCTTCGGTGATATCGAAGACGAACTCGTCGTAGCCGCCGACGTGTTTGCCGATGAGGGTGTCACCGATGTAGATGGTGGTGTCCTGACCGGCTCCTTCGAAGTGGAGCAATGTGCGGCCGTTGGGATACGGATTGGCGATGGGAAGGTGCGTTCGGTACCAGCCATTGCCTCGGTAGCAGGCAGTATCGGGATCGCAACCATCGTAGGCGTTGAAGCAGTGCGGCATGGCGATGCTCTGCCAGGAGGCGATCTCCTGGCTGTGCCATACCTCCCACGGGCCACTCAAGGTTTCCTGCAGATATTCCCATCCATGAGAGAGGCGTTGTGTATTGTCGGGGTGAGCGGGATCGGCAGCGAGTCTCGCCAAAGAAGATCCGAGCGCGGAGCGCGTGAGGGCAGTTGCTGCGAAGGCAGCAGAGGCACTGCTGTGCTTAAGAAATTGCCGGCGTGAATACATGTTGGACCAGGCCTTGAAGATGATTGCCCCAGATGGGGCAGAAGTGCGCCGGCAGATAGGTTTGGTCACATTTAGTTCAAACCACTTACAAATGTCCGGCTGTGAGTGGTATAAAGACTCCTTCGCAGGGATGTCAAGCATCCGGTAAGGGACTGGATGAAGCTATAAACGATGGTGTAAAACGTCTCAACTGCTGTTTTTATGAGTTAGGAGCTTTGTCCGGAAGATTGTAGATGCCCACCCCTCCAACGCATGCCTTTACATTTACCCGGAAGCTGAGTGCGTCGAACAAGACGCCGAGGCAGATTAATCGCAGCCTCGTCTTCAACCTGATCCGGACACGCCAGCCTATCTCACGAGCCGATCTTGCTCGCGTATCCGGCCTGCAGCGAAGCACGATCTCGCTGATTGTCGAAGACCTGATTCGGGAGCGTTGGGTGCTGGATGGATCGACGGGCCGCCTGCCGCGTGGACGCCATCCAACTTTTCTGGAGCTGAACCAGCAGCGGGCGGTGATCGCACTGGATATTCATCCGGCACAGACGACGGTGGCTGTAACCGACCTGGGCGGCAAGATTGTTGCTCAGAATGTTGTGACGCTTCCGAACGATGCGAACAAGGGATTGACGCAGATTATCGCGGCGATTCGCAAACTGATCGCGAATCACTCGGATAAGTCTTTTGATGGTGTAGGGATCAGTCTGCCGGGGCGCGCAGACCGGCATCTGCAGAAATTGATTTTTGCGCCGAACCTCAACTGGCCACTCCAGAGCATCAAATCGAAGATCCATCGTGCGACAGGATTGCGCGTGGAGATGGATAACGTCGCCAATGCCTGCGCGCTATCTGAGGTTTGGTTTGGGGACAGCGATGGTCTGGAAGACATTGTCGTTGTGAACGTGTCGGAGGGAATCGGCACGGGCATCTTCTCGAACGGACGACTGCTGCGCGGAGCCAATGGGATGGCGGGCGAGTTCGGCCATATCGAGATGGTGCACGATGGCCGGCAGTGTGGCTGCGGTGGAAGAGGATGTTGGGAGACGGTCGCGTCGAACAGCGCCGGGCTGCGCTACTACGAGGAGATCAGTGGCAAGCGGGCTCCGGCTATGTTTGCGGCGCTCGTAAAGATGGCCCAGGCTGAAGACCAGGATGCCGTGACGGCGCTGGAGAAGATGTCGGTGTTTCTTGGGCGCGGTCTGCGCATGATTGCTTCGGCTCTGGCTCCGAGCGAAATCATTATCGTGGGCGATATCACCAGTGCCTGGCATATGTTCGGGCCGAAGATCGAAGCAGAGTTGAAACATAACGCTTTCTCAAAGGCACCGAGGCTACGGCCTTCCTTTGAAGGGAATACCGCGCGGCTGCGCAGTGCAGTCGCTCTTGTCATGAACCAGGATCTTGCCTGAACCGAAAGGAATACTTTGTTATGTCAGTTGTTGAATTTTGTCCGATGTCGTCTGCGTGGCGCAGAGCCAGTGCAGTTGGTTTGATTGCGCTTGGCCTGGTTGGTTCCGGTTCCTATGTGCTTGCACAGGCACCTGTGCCGCCTGATTCGAAGATGACAGGGGACGCACCCGACGATCCAGGGCCCCTGGCCACCGATATCTCCGCTGAGCTGAAACCGAAAGCGATCCAGGCGGTGATTAAAAAGGTGGGTGACTGGCAGGTGAAGGCTGCCGAGCCGCACTTCAACCGGCTGTGGACGTATGCGGCGCTGTATGACGGCCTGATTGCCGCGTCGAATGCAACGGGCGAGAAGAAGTTCAGCGATGCCGTATTGAAATATTCTGAGCAGCAGAAGTGGGAGCTGATCGACAGCCGCTTTCCGCACGCGGACGACATGGCGATCGGCAAGGCCTACATGGCGTTGTATCTGGCCGATGCGAAGAGCGCTCGCAAGCCTGTGCGCATGGCCAATACGAAGGAGAATCTCGACCGCCTGGTCGTTCGTCCCGATGAGGCGAAGCTGTTGTGGTGGTGGTGCGATGCGCTGTACATGGCACCTCCAGTGCTTGCTCGCATGTACGTTGCAACCGGCGACAAGAAGTACCTGGACTACATGGATCATGAGTGGTGGCTCACTTCAGACAAGCTCTACAATCAGCAAGACCATCTCTACTTCCGCGATGAGCGCTACCTGACGCAGAAGCAGGCCAACGGCCGTAACCTCTACTGGTCGCGCGGTAACGGCTGGGTGATGGGTGGACTGGTGAAGGTGTTAGAGATCATGCCGAAGGACTACCCCACCCGCGCCAAGTACATCGAGCAGTTCAAGCAGATGGCCGAAGAAGTGAAATCGATCCAGGGCGAAGACGGACTGTGGCGCTCCGGCCTGCTCGATCCGGGTGCGTACGATCTTCCGGAGATCTCAGGCTCGGCCTTCTTTACCTATGCCATTGCGTATGGCATCAACGAGCACATTCTCGATCGCAAGACCTATCTGCCTGTGGTCGAGAAATCCTGGACTGGCATGTTGAAGCATGTCTATGCAGACGGCCGGTTGGGATCGATTCAGCCTGTCGACGGGCAGCCGGGCAAGTTCAAAGCTTCGTCCAGCCACGTCTTCGGCGTAGGCGGCTTCCTGATGGCGGGATACGAGATGAATCGCCTCGCAGGTGCGAAGAAGTAAATCCAACTTGAACTTAAAAGTAAACGCCGTCGCTCGATACAAGCGACGGCGTTTTTATGTAATCCCCAATTTATGAGATCCAGAGCAGAGGCTGGCGTATGGGGAAGTTGCGGATCACTTCAGGCACGGTGGGGTCCGGATTGAGGCGCTTCCACAGATTGATATAGGCGGCCTGGTCGTAGGCGATTCCCGAGAAGAGAAGCGCAGGATTGCGGACGGGGAAGTCCTCCCAGTGCTCGACATCGTGTTTATACGGCCACTTCGATTTGTCATCGATAAAAGGCACCATAAACTGCATCAGCTTTTTGAGATTACGTCCGTCAGGCGTGGTGAACGACCATAGGTCCTCCTGCGGTGTGGAAAGGCTTTGAGCGAGGCCGCAGAAGATATCCATGTCGAAGAGGGAGTAGCTGTAAGGCTTGGTGCGCGCAAGTTCCAAGGGCAGGCTGCCATCGGGGGCGATCTGCCCGGGAACGAGGGTATTGCGGAAGCGGTCTCGGCACCACTGCATTACCTCTTCATTGCCTGTGAAACGTGCGAACTCGCCGGCTTGCAGAACCCAGCAGGTGCCGTGATTGTTTTTTGCGTCACGCTCTTCCATGCCGTTTTTTGAGGTGCGCATCCATTCAAGATAGGACGAGAACCATCGTTGAATCTCCGGGCCGCTCTTTAGGGCATTGCCTCGGTTCAACAGGGTTGCAGCGCGTGCCACTTCGACCAGATGCAATGTGTCGATGATGCCGATGCCGCGTCCTTTGGTGACACCGAAGATGGCCTGGGCGTACTGGAGGTTCGGGTTCATCTGTGTTGCCGGATCGACAAACCAGGCGCGCAGATGGCGTTCGGCATGATCGGCATACTTCTTCTGACGGGTGAGCAGCCATGCGGCAGTGAGGGCAGGCACGATGAGGCTGAGACGGACCATTGCCTGGCGATGGCCGTTGAAGTTGGCTGGGTTGGACTCACCATCGCGACGAATATAAGGCCCTCCTGGGTTCTGGGGATCGGGCCAGAAATAATCAGCTTCGGAGAAGAAGTCGTGAGGGCCGCCTGCGCTGCGATCGCTGTGCGTCGCGGTTACGGTGACAGGAGCGTCGGAGAGATAGGCGTTAGCGGCCTTCATGATGCGCTCGCGATCCGTCGCGGCGACAAGCTGATACGCCCCCTTTGCAGGAGCAGCCCACAGGTTTCTGGTAAAAATGCCTGCGGTCAGACCACTGCTCAGCGCGCAAAACTCTCTCCGTGAGAACGTTTTCATTTGGACTGTATCTCCTTCTTTTGAACCCACTTTTTCTATGCAGGCCATCATACCGGCTTCGCTGGATGCAAGCGAAGAACTGCTTGAGAAGCATTGATTTATCAACTCTTCATGTGGCCTTCTTGACGAAATGAATGACCATTCAGTATGCTTCACCCGCGTTTAGAAGTTTGGTCAGGAGAGGCTTCATCAGCATGGACAGCAACAACTCAGCAAGCCGAACGATTCGTAAAGTGGCCGTGCTTGGCGCAGGAACCATGGGGTCGCGGATCGCGGCTCATATTGCCAATGCAGGGCTGCCTGTTGTGCTGCTCGATATCGTGCCCCCGGGAATCGATGCGGCCGCTCCAAAGCAGGAGCGCAACAGGATCGTTCTATCTGCCCTCGATGGATTGAAGAAATCGAAGCCCGCGGCTTTTTATGCCGTCGAATCCGCGAAGCTGATTACGCCGGGCAACTTTCAGGATGATATGGGGTCGATCGCCGATTGCGACTGGATCATTGAAGCCGTTGCCGAGAATCTTGAGATCAAACATGCGCTCTATGCGCAGGTTGTAAAGCATCGGCGGGGCGATGCGATTCTTACCAGCAACACCAGCGGCCTGCCGATTGCGAGTCTCGCTGAGGGGCTTCCAGCCGAAGTCAGGCCACTCTTCTTTGGCACACACTTCTTCAATCCGCCACGCTATATGCGTCTGCTTGAGATCATTCCGCTGGCAGAGACAGACCCGGCGGCAGTGGCAACGATTGCACACTTCTGCGACCAGAGGCTTGGCAAGGCGATCGTGCGGTCACGCGATACGCCAAACTTCATCGCCAACCGCATCGGTACATTCTCCATGGGCAACGCCATTCGGCTGATGCAGCAGCAAGGGCTCACCGTCGAAGAGGTGGACGCACTGACAGGCTCTGCAGTCGGCTGGCCGAAGACAGGAACGTTTCGGTTAGGCGACATGGTTGGGATCGACGTGCTGGCTCACGTCGCGCACAACTTTGAATCGAAGGCCGCTGCGATTGGAGACGAGCGCACCGACGTAAAGATTCCCGCTTTCATCGACACCATGCTCGAGAAAAAGTGGATCGGCGATAAGGCTGGCCAGGGTTTCTACAAGAAGGCGGGCAAGGACGCCGAGGGACGTGACATTCGGCTTGCGCTCGACTGGAAGACGCTGGAGTATCAGCCCGCGGGCCGGCCAAAGTTTTCCGCGCTGGAGATGGCGAAGAATGTCGAGTCTACCGCCGCGCGCGTGAGCCAGCTGCTGCACGGCGATGCCAGGAGCGACAAAGCTGCTGCATTTTATTGGCCGCTGCTGACGGAGCTGTTTACGTATGCAGCGAATAGAGTCTCGGACAAAGCGGGTGAGCCGGCAGAGAACATTGTTGAGGTGGATAGGGCGATGCGGACCGGGTTCAACTGGGAGCTTGGCCCGTTTGAGTTGTTCGATGCCGTAGGGGTACGTGCTACGACGGAGAAGATGCGCGCAGCTGGAGCTCCCATCGCCGCAAATGTAGAAAAGCTTCTTGTGTGGGCGGAGAAGAACGGCGAGCCAAATCCCAATTGGTATAAGGATGATGCGAGCGTACCCAGTGGAAGGCTCTACTTCGATCCATTCAGTGCAAGCTACAAACCTGTCCCCGCTGCTGAGGGCACAGGTTCGGTCGCCATCATCAAGAAGGCGCATGGAGTCGTGAAGAAAAATCCCGGCGCATCGGTCGTAGACCTTGGGGATGGAGTCGCGGCGATTGAGCTGCACTCGAAGATGAACGCGCTGGGTGGCGATATCGTCTCGCTGATTACGCAGGTGCTGAAGCCTGCGAGCGAGCAGGTGGCAAATTTCGAAGCCTTTGTCATCACGGGCGACTCGGCCAATTTTTCAGTGGGCGCCAACCTGATGCAGCTTCTGCTCGCGATTCAGGAAGAGGAGTGGGACGAGGTTGACCTGATGGTGAGGTCCTTCCAGAACATGACGCAGATCATCAAGTTCTGTCCGCGGCCTGTGGTTGTGGCTCCGTATGGCATGTGTCTGGGTGGTGGCGTCGAGATCAGCCTGCACGCCGCAGCGCGTCAGCCACACGCAGAGCTCTACATGGGTTTGGTCGAGGCTGGCGTCGGCCTGATTCCGGGCGGTGGTGGCTGCAAGGAGATGCTGCTGCGTGGTATTGAAGCCGGATCGAGCATTCGTCTCGATGCCCGCGGCGAGGGTGTCGAGATCTTCGAGGCAATCAAGAAAAATTTCGAGACGATTGCCAAAGCGACAGTCTCGACCAGTGCCGCAGAGGCTAAAGGGCTTGGCTTTTTGTATCCATCCGACAACATCACGGTGAACCGCGACCGCTTGGTGACCGATGCCAAGCTTCGCGCACGGGCCCTGGCGGACGCAGGCTATGCCGCGCCGGTGCCGCGTACCGATATTCCGGCTCCGGGAGAGTCGGTACTGGCTACGTTGAAGCTTGCGGTGTGGACAATGCGCGAGGGGCAGTACATCTCGGACCATGACGTGAAGATCGCGAACTGGGTAGCCTATGCGCTTGCCGGAGGGAAGGTGACGCCGGGAACGCCGGTGAGCGAGCAATACCTGCTCGATCTGGAGCGCGAAGCATTCGTGTCGCTGTGCGGCGAGAAGAAGACCCAGGAGCGCATCGCCTTTACTCTCAAGACCGGCAAGCCGCTGAGGAATTAGCAGGAAGGAATCAGCATCATGAACGAAGTCATCATCGCCTCCGCAGTTCGCACTCCAGTTGGTAAAGCTCCACGCGGAACGCTTCGCACGACGCGGCCCGACGATCTGGCGGCCACGGCTATTACTGGAGCGCTTGAGCGCATTCCGCAACTTGATCAATCAGAGATCGAGGACGTGATCCTTGGCTGCGCGATGCCCGAGGCCGAGCAGGGCATGAACGTCGCCCGCGTTGCCAGCTTTCGCGCCGGTCTGCCGGTGACCGCATCCGCGATGACGATTAATCGTTACTGTGCATCCGGCCTGCAGAGTATCGCGCTCGCGGCGGATCGTATTCGCGGAGGCTCTGCCGATGTGATCGTTGCCGGCGGCACGGAGAGCATGTCGTACGTACCTTTCGGCGGCAACAAAATCTCCGTCAATCCGTGGCTGGTCGATAACTACCCTGGTTCCTACATGTCGATGGGACTGACGGCGGAGCGAGTTGCCGTACATTACGGCATTACGCGCGAGGCGATGGACCAGTTTTCATTTGAGAGTCACCAGAAAGCTTTGGCCGCGATCGCCGCTGGCAGGTTCGATGACGAAATCGTTCCCGTGGCAGTAACGACAACAACACCGAATGGCAAGGGCAAGGCGAAGCCAGTGGAATCGGTATTCAAAATCGACGAGGGGCCGCGTGCCGATACTTCATTGGAAGCACTCGCGAAGCTGAAGCCGGTCTTCCACGCCAAGGGAACAGTGACGGCGGGCAACTCGTCGCAGACCTCGGATGGCGCGGCTGCTGCCGTTGTTATGTCGGCAGAGCGCGCGAAGTCGCTAGGCATTAAACCGATGGCAAAGTTCATCGCCTTTGCCTATGCAGGCTGCGATCCGGAGGAGATGGGTATCGGCCCGATTCATGCGATTCCCAAAGCGCTGAAGATGGCAGGCCTAACGTTGGATCAGATCGACGTGATCGAACTCAACGAAGCCTTTGCCGCACAATCGCTCGCCGTTATCAAAGTGCTCGGCATCGATCCAGCCAAGCTCAACGTCAACGGAGGAGCCATCGCACTCGGCCATCCACTCGGTTGTACTGGAGCCAAGCTTACGGCGACGTTGCTGCGAGAGATGCCGCGACGAAATGCGAAGTACGGCATGGTGACGATGTGTGTCGGCGGAGGCATGGGAGCCGCCGGAATCTTCGAGGCTTCTAACTAAGTTTTCTGCAAGGAGAAATTGCAATGGCCACAATGACGACTCCCATATCCAGCGAGAAAAAGATCATCCCCGGCGGAAGTTTCCTTATCTCAAACGCTGCCCCCGCCGACTGCTTCTTTCCTGAAGACTTCAGCGAGGAGCATCGCCAGATCGCGCAGACGACGACAGAGTTTGCAACCAATGAAATCGTGCCCCTCTCCGATCAGATTGAGGCCAAGGATTTTTCCGTGACGCGCAAGCTCATCAAGCAGGCAAGCGAACTCGGCCTGACCTCCGTCGATATTCCCGAGGAATACGGTGGCTTGGAGATGGACAAGGTGACCTCGGCCATCATTGCGGACAACATTGCCAAGCAGGGCAGCTTCTCGGTTGCCTTCTCCGCGCATGTCGGCATCGGCACCCTGCCGATCGTCTGGTATGGCACCGAGGAGCAGAAGAAAAAATATCTGCCCAAGCTCGCGAGCGGAGAGTTCATCGGCGCTTACGCACTCTCGGAGTCGACGTCCGGCTCAGATGCGGTGAATGCGAGGACACGCGCGGTGCTGTCGGAAGACGGCAAGACCTATACGCTTAATGGCGAGAAGATGTGGATCACCAACGCGGGCTTTGCCGACATCTTTACCATCTTCGCCAAGTGCGAGGTGAAGGAAGGTAAGGACGCCGGCAAGGAAAGGCTCACTGCCTTCCTGGTGGAGAAGGGAACGCCAGGCTTTACGGTTGGCAAGGAAGAGCACAAGCTCGGCATTCGTGGTTCATCAACCTGTCCGCTGATTCTTGCCGATTGCAAGATTCCTGCATCGAACCTGCTCGGCGAAGTTGGCAAGGGGCATCACATCGCCTTCAACATCCTCAACGTAGGGCGATACAAGCTGGGCAATGCGGCAGTTGGCGCAGCGCGCATGTGTCTGGGGCGCGGCATCGGATATGCGAAGGAGCGCAAGGCCTTCGGGAAGTCCATTTCGGAGTTCGGTCTCATTCAGGAGAAGCTGGCGGATTGCGCTGTCGGTGTCTTCGTCGGCGAAGCGCTGAGCTATCGCACCGTAGGCATGATCGACACGGCACTGGCAGGCGTGGACAAGCATGATACGGCTGCGATTCAGAAGGCGATTGAGGATTACGCCGTCGAGTGTTCCATCTGCAAGGTATGGGATTCAGAGATGCTCGACAAAGTTGTGGATGAGGTGCTGCAGATTTACGCAGGCTACGGTTATGTCGAGGAGTATCCGGCAGAGCGTGCCTATCGTGATTCGCGCATCAACCGGATCTTTGAAGGCACAAACGAGATTAATCGCCTGATCATTACAGGCTGGCTGATGAAGTCGGCGATGAGCGGAAAGCTGGCTCTGATGCCAGCGATCAAACAGTTGATGGACGAGGTGATGGCTGGCCCGGTTGAGAAAGAGGATCGCGAAGGACCGCTCGCGGAGGAGTTCGGACTGCTGTCGAGTGCGAAGAAGCTAGCCTTGTTTGCCGCCGGAGCCGCGACGCAGAAGTACATGCAGCAGCTTGCCGATCAGCAAGAGGTGATGAGCGCGATTGCCGATATGATCATCGAGGTCTTCGCGATGGAGTCGGCGATTCTTCGTGCGGAGAAGCTGTCGAAGAAAGGCTCCGCAGAGATTCCCGTGGCAATGGTCCGCATCTATGCCGCGCAGGCGATGGAGAAAATCGAGCTTGCGGCGCGCCGGATCATTGCGGCTGTTGCTGAGGGAGACATGCTGCGGACGCAACTCGCCATCTTGCGCAGGCTGGCGAAGCACGATCCCGCAGACACGATCAGCCTGCGGCGACAAGTTGCACAGCACGTTATTCGCGCAGGCAAATATTCTCTGTAACTATCCATTGTGACGGATCGCCCGGTGGACAGGGCATCCCACAAAAGCATCAGCGTCATTACCTCCTTTGGCCGGGATTTTGCATTGTCTTTTTAAAGCACGTTTGTAACCATCATGCGGAAGACCTATGGTTACGCGTCGCTTTGTCCATCGCCGAGTCCCTGCTTTTTTCCCGTCGCTTGCGATGGCACTTCTGCTTATTGGCATGATGACGCCGTTTCTGCACGCGCAGCGCCAGCTTGTGGCCGCACGTACGATTAGCTCCATAGAGCAGGGAACGGATGTTGTGGATGCTGGTGTTCTCCCTGTCTCGCAGCCGATGCGGCTTACCCTGCGGCTTGCGCCAACGCCAGAGCGCGCAGCGGCGCTCGACCAGCTTCTAGCGAATCAGACCAAGGTTGGCAGCTCCGAGTACCATCATTGGATTACTCCGCAGCAGTTTGCCTCCAGCTATGGCGTCACCGACGATCAGCTTGCAGCGACGACTGCCTGGCTTGCATCGCAGGGACTGTCGGTTGATGCAGTCTCTCCTGCCAAAATGCGCATTGTGGTTTCCGGCACTGCGGATCGCGTGCAGCGGGCGTTTTCGGTCTCGCTTCGCAGCTATCTGGTCTCGGGTACCCAGCGATACGCGAGTACAAACCTTCCGTCGATGCCATTGGCCGTCTCTTCCACGGTAGCTGCTGTCTCGGGGTTGGACGATATGCCTGCGAGTGCGAAGACACGTGTCGCGGCGATCTCGTCCGCTGGTGTGACGACGATACTTTCCAGCGATGCTTCTGATCCGCTTGATGCGGCGGCGTCAGCGATTGATGCCAACACCTCTCCGATTCTCACGCTGACGACAAGCGACTGTACGGCAACACAGACTGCCGCCGAGTACGAAGCCTATCGCGCGCTGTTTCGTCAGGCCAGTGCTCAGGGCATCACCGTCGTCACGTCAAGCGCATGTGATCAGACTGCCGCCACGCAGACGGCAAATCTCGCGGATGCGACGGCGATCGTCACCGCTCCCGTCAGTGCGGTCACTCCCGAGGATGCCCGTCCGGCATGGCAAGCAGCACCTGGCCTGCCGAACGATGCTCTCCGGCACACGCCTGACCTGACGGCAAGTTCGGTTGAAGACTTCACGAAGGCGCTGACGACCATCGAGCAGCAGAGCGATGGCAGGCAGGGAAACATCAATGCCACGCTTTACTCGCTTGCATCGACACCGGATCTCTACACCCAAACGGACGGCGCAAACGGTACATGGGAGTCTTCCACCGGCCTTGGAAACGTTGACCTGAAGACTCTCGTCAAGGTCTTTCCAAAGGCCACAGGTGCAATCAGCACAACGACAGCATTGACGGCAGATCAGTATGCCGTTGGCTATGGCACGCCGATCACATTGAAGGCAACGATCACGCCGTCGTCCTACGCAACCGCAAACCCAACCGGAACGGTTACGTTTACCAGCGCGCAGGGCACAATCGGATCCTCGCAATTGAGCAACGGCACGGCGAGCTTTACGGTGAGTAATCTCGATGTGGGCACTTATTCCGTGACCGCGACCTATTCGGGAGACTCAAGCTATGCCGGCAGCGCCAGCACAAGTAATGTTGTTATCACCGTCAGCATTGTGAATGCGACTCTGACGGCGGTGATCTCGCCGCAGCAGAACGTGCCATATGGAAGCACCGCGACGATCACTGCAACGGTTGCACTACCGAACTCCTCGGGATCGCCATCCGGCACCGTCTCAGCCCAGATCCAGGGCATCACCGGCAGCGTGTATTCGGCTACGCTTTCGCCAAATCCGGGCGGCAATACCGCTACGGCAAACATCAACATCGATGCCCCTTCTCCGCAGACGAATGCATATACAGTTCAGGTGACCTGCGCCGGCAACCAGGACTTCCAGTGCCAGTCGCCGAAGAACCTGACCTTCACCACGACCAAGGGCAACACGACGACGACTCTTAGTCTGTCGCCTTCTGCTCCGCTGGCGGGCCAACCGGTTACTTTGACTGCAGTCATCAATAACAACGGCAACGGCAAGCTAACCTATAGCTTTTCGGGTAACGTGTCGTTTTATGACAACGGCAAATTGATTGCGACAGCCGCGGTGGCAACGAATCAGGCCACAACCAGTCAGGCGCTCTCCGGCAATGTACAGCACAGCATTGTTGCGAAGTACAGCGGAGACTCCAACTGGAATACGAGCACATCATCACCGCAATCCGTTCAGCCTATTTTGTTGCCAGCGACGCTGACGTTGACTTCGAATACTGCGAAGTCGCTTGCTGGCGTTAATCTGATTTTGACTGCAACCGTTTATACGACGGCAACGAACTCCGTCGGTCCGACAGGCAATGTTGTCTTCTACGACACCTTCAATGGTTCGGTGGTGCAGCTGGGTACGGCCACGGCCGTGACGCCGAATGGCCCGAACCAATCGATTGCAGTTTTCTCGACAACGGGTCTTCTCGCCGGATCGCATAGTATCTACGCGATCTACAACGGTGATGCCAACTTCAACGCGGCAACATCCTCTACATTGCCGATTACGATAGCCGACTTTACCCTGACGAAGGTTCCTCAAACCCTTACGCTGAAGGCCGGTCAATCCGGCAAGGCCGTCATGCTGCTGGGAATGGTAGGTGGCTTCAATGGTACGGTCACCTTCGGATGCACACCTCCGCCCAACACAGAGACGACCTGTTCCTTCAGCCCAATCACACTGACCGGTGGCGGCAGCACAACGCTGCAGATTACGACAACGGCGGCGACAACAATAACGCAGACGTCAAAGAATCAACGCCCCGATAGCCAATGGAATTTGATTGGAGGTACGGCGCTGGCTGCGCTTCTCTGGATTGGCATTCCCAGGAGACGCGCCGGTTGGTCGAAGCTGCTTCTGCTGCTTGCTGCGGTTGCCGTAACAGCGAACTTCGGCTGTGGTACGGGCAAGACGAGCAGCGGTAGCGGCGGTGGCGGCGGTGGCACTATAACTGACCCGGGAACTCCGCTTGGCACGCTGACGTTCACCATCACGACGGCAGGCAGCGACGGCGTCAATACGGTTCGCCACACCGATCAATATCAAGTTACCGTTCAATAACGGGACATGCATCTCCTCAAAAAATGTGGTGCGTCCCGCTGCGAGCAAAACTCGTCTGTTTGAGGTAAGTTATACCTGCGCCTGAAGATGGAAGTTTCAGACGAACGAAACCTTTTTCCCAATTTTAGGTCTAAGCAGGTGTTTCCTTCATATTGGCTGCCGGGTAATGGGAGCCACCATGTGATATCGAAATGAGCGCCTCACGCTAAAGAAACTGGGTTGAGTAAGAACATGTCGATCAGCAGCCGGTTGTTTTCCCGTATCTCAGTCCTTGCATTCATGGCTTTTGGTTCATTGGGCCAGCAACTGCATGCAGCGTCGCAAAGCCGAATTCAAACCGCCATCCAGGATGGCGAGCGCGCTACGATCAACAAGACCATTCCTGCGAGAGCCCGGTTGGCAACCGACCTGGGCGAAGCAGAGGCCAATACAGCGTTGCCGCTGGTGACGCTTTACTTTAATTTGACCGATGCTCAGCAGGCCGATTTGACGCAGCTGCTGAGCGATCAGCAGAACCCGAACTCGCCGCAATATCACAAATGGCTGACGCCGCAGCAATTTGGCGCGAGGTTTGGCTTGTCGAGCTCGGATATGAACAAGGTCAAGTCCTGGCTGCAGAGCAAAGGGCTGACGGTGACCTCTGTCGCGCCCAGTATGAACTATGTAACGGTGAGCGGAACGGTTGGGCAGATCGAAAGTGCCTTCAGCACGAACATTCATGCGTTCTCAGAGGATGGTGTCGGACATATCTCGAATGTCACCGATCCGCAGCTTCCGATTGCGATTGCAAGCCTGGTTGCAGGCGTCAGAGGTTTGAACGACTTTAAGCCGCGCGCACACTCTGTTGTGCGTCCTATGTATACATCGCCGAAAGGAAATCATTATCTAGCACCTGGTGACTTCTTCACGATCTACGATGTAGGGCCGTTACTGTCGCAGTCCATCAATGGTTCGGGAATCACGATTGCCATCGTAGGACAGACCGACATCAGCACCTCAGATGTGGCGACGTTCCGTTCTTTGTCAGGCTTGCCGACGAATGCGCCAACCATTGTTACGGCAACCGGATATAGAACTGGCATCGTTAACTCCGATGTGACCGAAGCGCAGCTTGACGTGGAGTGGTCGGGCGCAATCGCTCCGAATGCGACGATCAAGTTTGTTACAGTTGGTGCGAGCAGCACAGCTTCTGTTGTTGATGCTCTGTCGTATGCAGTTTCAACCAACGCGGCTCCGATCATCTCGATGAGTTATGGCAATTGCGAGTCGGCATGGGGGCAGTCTTCGATCAACAGCATTAACCTGATTTTGCAACAGGCAAATGCACAGGGCACAACGGTCATTGTGGCATCAGGAGATGCGGGTGCGACCGATTGCGATGCTACAGGGCTTGCAAGTGGCGGGCTTGCGGTGGACTTCCCGTCCAGTTCGCCGTTTGCGACAGCGGCCGGTGGAACGATGTTCTCCGGTGACGTCAGCAACGCAAGTGCCTACTGGAATTCGTCGAATACATCGAATGGGACGAACAGTTATGCCGGTTCGGCGAAGAGCTATATTCCCGAATCCCCGTGGAATGAGTCCTCAAGCAGCACGGGGCTTACGGCCGGCGGTTCGGGCGGAGGCGGTGCGAGCGCTTTCTTCTCGAAGCCTTCCTGGCAGACAGGCACTGGAGTTCCAGCCGATTCATCGCGTGATGTTCCCGATATTTCCTTAGCAGCAGCAGCGTCGCATGATGGCTATATCGTCTGCTCGCAAGGGTCGTGCTCGAACGGGTTTACCAACGCTTCCGGCGTCTTCAATATTGTCGGTGGAACCTCGGCAGCCGCTCCCTCGTTTGCGGGCATGCTGGCTCTGCTTGAGCAGAAGCTCGGGACCGGCGGTCTCGGAAACATTAATCCGAAGCTCTATGGCATCCTGAACAGCCAGTATTACAACAACGTTTTCCATGACATTACGTCGGGCAACAATTCGATTGCCTGCATTCAGGGAACGCCGAACTGCCAGAACGGTGGCTCGATCGGCTTTTCGGCTGGGCAGGGCTACGATCAGGCCTCGGGACTGGGCTCGCTGGATGTGGCGAACCTGGTGCAGTATTGGTCGCTGGTGACGCCAACGGCCGCGGTGACGACAACACAATCATCGACAACGACTCTGACTGCGACTGCGGCCACCTGCGGGCTGACGACGAATAACTACAGCTTCAACGTGACGGTTGCGAGCGCTGGATCGTCCACGACGACGCCGACGGGAACGGTGCAGCTTTTTGTCGACAACGCGGCGGTTGGAAGTCCTGTGTCGCTCAACAATGGGACGGCGCAGATTTCTCTAGACACGACAAAGCTGAGTTCCGGATTGCATAACGTGAGTGCAGTTTATTCGGGCGATTCGATCTTCACCGGTTCGAAGGGAGCTCTGTTGTCGAATACGAACAACACGGGACTTGTTACACAGATCGATGTGGTTTCGACGACGTCGCCTGATTTTTCGATTACTCCCTGCGCTTCGAATCTGACCGTGGCTTCGGGTGGCACGGCTCAGGCGGTCACGCTGACGGTGACGCCGACGGCCGGCTTTACGGGGAGCATCAATCTGACGGCGAACTCGGATACGGGCGATCTGCTGGGTTATTCGTTTTCGGTGAAGCCGGTGACGATTACCTCGTCATCGGGTGCGGTGACGACGCAGTTTGTGCTGACGGCGACGGTGGCTTCCTCTTCGGTCAAGACTGCGGCAGCGCATGGATCGCATGGCGGTTCACCGTGGTATGTTGCCGGTTCCGGTGTCACACTGGCGGGTCTTTTGCTGGTGACGGTGCCGCGGCGCAGGCGCTTGGGAGCTTCACTGCTTGCGATTGTGCTTTCGGCTGCAGTCGTAACGGCGAGCGGATGCGGTGGAGGAAGCTCCTCCTCTTCTTCTTCGTCGTCGGGAAGCGGTGGTGGAACGACGACAACACCGGCTGCCAAGGGGACATACAACATTACGATTACTGGTACCGGATCGAGTGGATCAACATCTCGTGTGCACAGTGTGGTTTTGACTTATACGGTGCAGTAGGTGACCCCCCCTCCCCCCGGGGTGGGGAGGGGTAAGTTCTTTATTCATCATATTTTGCACGATTTGCACAGGATAAAATATTGATTTGATGTGATTTAGATATCAAAATATTGATTTATAAAGAGTTAGCCCCGGTCCTTTTGGACCGGGGCTTTTTGTTTGCTGATTTAAGTGTAGCGAAATGAGGGAAACTTATTGGCAGATTTTTGTAGGTTTATTTGCTTTGGAATGAGAGAGTTGCGATTTTTGGGGGCTTGACAGAGTTTTCGCTCCAGTTGGCGGGGTCGTTTCGCCTTCGGCTTCACTCCGGCCTTCGGCAGAGCGGTTGCCGCTTCGCGGCGGTTTTGTTTTAGAGAGCCAAGCCTAAAGGCTTGGCGTACCTAGAGGCGGTTCGTGCTTTTTGTGCGAATGATCCCGCCCATGTTGCGATGAAGCTGCGCCATGAAGGGGGCCAGCTTTGATGGCTGGGCACGAGCGGCTTCGCTCCAAATGCCGGAGGGTTGTTGTGCTGCAGTTTCACTCCAGCCTGTCACCCTAACGAGTTCGTCGGGGACCCCGAGCCTTCGGCAGAGTGGTGGGCGCTTCGCGGCGGTTTTGTTTTAGAGGGCCAAGCCTGAAGGCTTGGCGTACCTAGAGGCGGTTCGTGGCACGCACGCGGAGACGCTCTGGATGGGACGCCTGGAAAGCGGTTCGCGCTGCTGCGCGAATGGCCCATGCTGCGGAGATCGATTCGTGTTCGTTGGATGATCTATCGCGGAGTCACGATATCAAAACAGTTTGTGGTAGGTGCTGGCTTAGCTCTTTTCCTGCTTGGGTGTGGGGCCGCAGGCGATCTTCATCAGGTACTCCTGTGCGATGAAGGGGGCACCGGTGCGATGGGCGCGGATGTATTCTCCGTCGGGCTGGAGGAGGCGGGCCTTGGTGTTGTCTTTGAGGTAGGCAGCCAGGATCTCGTCGCGGAGGCGCTTCTTCAACTCGGGGCCGGTGATGGGGAAGACGACCTCGCAGCGCTCGATGAGGTTGCGGGGCATCCAGTCGGCACTGCCGCAGTAGATCTTCTCGTGGCCACCGTCGGCGAAGCAGAAGATGCGGCTGTGCTCGAGGAAGCGTCCGACGACGCTGCGCACGCGGATGTTTTCGCTCATGCCTTTGACGCCCGGACGCAGGGAGCACATGCCGCGCACGATGAGGTCGATCTGCACTCCGGCCTGCGAGGCGGCGTAGAGCGCCTCGACGGTGCGGCGGTCGAGCAGACCGTTCATCTTGGCGATGATGGCTGCCGGCTTGCCGGCGCGGGCGTGTGCGGCTTCGCGCTCGATGAGGGCGATGAGGCTGTCGGCGAGGGTGAGCGGCGCGACGAGGAGAGGATCGTAGGTCTCCGACTCGGTTTCGGCGGTGAGATAGTTGAAGACCTTCTGCGCGCCGTGGGTGAGATCGGGGTTGGAGGTAAGCAGGCTGATGTCGGTGTAGAAGCGCGCGGTGACGGGGTTGTAGTTGCCGGTGCCGAGATGCGCGTAGCGGCGAACGACGCCGTCGGAATCGCGGCGGACGAGCAGAGCGAGCTTGCAGTGGGTCTTGAAGCCGAAGATGCCGTGGGAGACGCCGACGCCTGCATCCTCGAGCTCACGCGCCCAGCGGATGTTGGAGTCTTCGTCGAAACGGGCCATGAGCTCGACGACGACGGCGACTTCTTTGGTCTGTGCGGCTTCGATGAGGGCACGGAAGATGGGCGAGTCTTTGCTGGTGCGGTAGAGGGTCTGCCGCATGGAGATGACGTGCGGATCTTCGGCACCGGCCTCGATGAAGCCCTCGACGGCCTTGTAGGAGTCGAAGGGGTGATGGAGGAGGATGTCGCGGGTGCGCAGCTCGTCGAAGATGTTGGCGGATTTTTTGCTGAGGCGCAGCTCGGCACCGGAGAAGGCCGGGAACTTGAGGGCGGGCTCCTTGACCTCGGAGTACATGTTCATGAGGCGCGAGAGATTGACGGGGCCGTGGGTCTTGAAGACCTGCCAGGGGTCGAGCTCGAAGTTCTGGCGCAGACGTTCGACGATCTCTTCGGTGGCGGTGCTTTCGATCTCGAGGCGAACGGCGTCGCCTTTGCGGCGGTTGTGCAGCTCGGTGCGTACGCTCTCGAGGACGTTACGCGACTCTTCTTCCTGCATGTAGAGGTTGGAGTTGCGGGTGACGCGGAAGGCGGCGCGGGAAAGAATTTCGTAGCCGCGGAACATGGACTCCACCTGCGCTTCGATGAGCTCGTGGAGCATGATGAAGTCGTTCCAGCCGGCTTCGCTGGGCAGGGGGATGAGGCGCGGGAGAGAGCGCGGAACTGTGACGACACCGAGGGCCGCGGGCGCGGCCTTCGCAGCGGCGCTCAGGCGAGATTTGCGGCGCAGCAGCAGCGCGATGCAAAGGGCCTTATTGAGCACGCGGGGGAAGGGATGCGAGGGGTCGATGGTGACGGGAGTGAGCAGCGGATCGACTTCGGTGGAGTAGAAGGCGAGCGCATGTTCGCGGGCGGCTTCGCTGAGCTCGTCCCAGCGGAGCACGCGAATCTTTTCGGCGAGCATGGCGGGGAGGAGAAGCTGGTTCCAGCAGTCGTATTGCGCGTTGACGAAGTCGGTGAGCTGTTTGCTGAGACGTCCGAGACGCTGCTCAGGGGTGAGGCCGCCTTCATCGATGGGCTGAGGCAGGTTGTCGCCGTCTTCGATGCGCTGCAGGGTGCCGGCGATACGGATCTCGAAGAACTCATCGAGATTGCTGGCGGTGATGGCGAGGAATTTGACGCGCTCGAGGAGCGGGTTGGTGGGGTCCTCGGCTTCTTCGAGTACACGCTGGTTGAACTTGAGCCAGGACTCGTCGCGGTTGAAAAACCGCTCGACAGGCTGGTGGGTGGCAGTATCGGCAGAGGAAGGAGAGGCGGTCTTCTTCGTTCCTCGTTTGGCGGGAGTGACTGCTGTCTTTCCGTCAGCGCTCATACAGGTCTATGAGATTACCGTACTTGCCGGTTTTTCAATGTTAACTTCCCATGACGGTCGAGGTCAGGAGGGGTAACAAGAGAAATATTTGGGTTAGATGCAATATCGGACGCCTCCGGCCGTCTTTATGAGTGAATGAACCCCGTGCCCATCGACGGCTTGCCGGTTAACGAGCAGGACAGGCTTTTGCATGAAGCGATGCAACGCGATGAGCCGCGGCTGCGCAGCTTTATTCGCAGGCATGTCAACAATTCGGGGGATGTGGAAGACATTGTGCAGGATGTCTTCTACGAGCTGGTAGAAGCGTACCGGATGATGAAGCCGATTGAGCATGTGACGGGCTGGCTGTTTCGAGTGGCGCGGAATCGGATTGTCGATCTGTTTCGGGGAAGGCGTACGGGATCGCTGAGCGATCCGGTGAGCGTGGAGGAGGATGGGCGTGCCCTGCTGCTCGAAGATTTGCTGCCTTCAGGCGATGACGGGCCAGAGGCGGTGTATGCGCGGAATGTGTTGATGGAAGCGCTGGAGGAGGCATTGGAGGAGCTTCCGCGGGAACAGCGCGAGGTGTTTCTGGCGCACGAGGTTACGGGGACAAGCTTCAAAGAGCTGGCGGAGCAGACGGGTGTGAGTATGAACACGTTGTTATCGCGCAAGCGGTATGCGGTTTTGCATCTTCGCCGGAGGCTGGAAGCGGTGAAGGACGATTTTGAGATGTAACGGAAGATTGGTTTGAAGGTAAGGAGATGGAGATGAGGGCATTCAGAGTAGAAAAGGCGGTAAAGGTGGTTCTTTGCATCGCGCTGATGGCGACGATTGCAGGGTTTGTGGTGAAAGGACTGTGGAATGCGCTGATGCCTGCGCTCTTCGGATTGCATGCGCTGACGTTCTGGCAGGCATTGGGGCTTCTGGTGTTGACGAAGATTTTGTTTGGCGGATTCCACCGGCATTCGGGCGGTAAGAAGATGTGGAGGAATCGGATGCGCGAGCAATGGGAGCAGATGACGCCGGAAGAGCGGGAGAGGTTTCGCGAGACGATGCGATGCGGGCGGCGGCCGTTCGGGTCTGCTGCGCAGTTGTAGCTGAATCGGGTTGACGAACGTCAAAAAGGATACGTCGAGGTTTCGATGTTTGAAGAAGAGAGGATTGGGGTGGCAGCGAGGAGTGCCGCGGATGGCGTCGGTCAGGCAATCCTGTTGGTTCATGGCCGCGCGGGCGTAGAGGAGCGGGTGCGCGAACTGGAGGTCGAGAACCTGAGACTGCAGCATCTGGTGGCTGAGCTGTTGCTCAAGAATCAACGGCTGCGCAGGGTGGACCAGAGTTAGCCGGGCTATCGAGCAGGGTGGCGAAGAGTAGTTGTTACTGCTATTCTCAACGCACCCTAAAAAATGTGTCGAAGCGGCACGGAGGAGATCAAAGTTATGCGAATTGTACGTTTTGGAGCAATGGCGCTTGCGGTATCGATGGCTGTTGGCGCGTCGGCTCAGGATTTGAAGACGGATGCGGAGAAGGCGGGACACGATACGAAGGTCGCAACGAAGGATGCTGCGCATGACGTGTCCAGTGGCACGAAGAAGGCGTATCACAAGACCGCGCACGCGACGAAGAAGGCGTATCACAAGACGGCTGAGGGCACGGAGAAGGTTGCCGACAAGACGGCAGACGGCACCAAGAAGGCCTACGACGCTACAGCCAACGAGACGAAGAAGGCTGTTGATAAAGTGAAGTAGAAGAGATTTTGGTAGAAGGCCCTCAGTGATGAGGGCTTTTTGCTGTTTTAAACAGACGCTTGTCAGGTGGCGGATGTTGGCGATTGCGGAGGCCAGAGGAGCTGTGCGGCGAGGGTGACGAGGGCGACCCAGTAGAGGTCGGCTCCGAGCAGGTGCAGGATCTGCATCCAGGTGGGAGCGAGCAGGATGACGTCGAGGAGGCCGAGGGCGAACTGCGCTCCGAGGAGCGTGAGGACGATGGTGGCGAGGCGGCTGGCTCCTGCACGGCGTGCCTGCGAGAGCAGCCAGAGGACGAAGGCGGCGGCGATGACGGCGCTGAGGGGGTGGACTCCGCGGAGGCGAAGCAGCCAGGGTGAGGAGGAGGAGAGGTCCTGTTCGACGGCGGCACGCAGGGAGGAGGCGGGGAAGAGAGTGTCGCCGAGAGCGGCGAGCGAGCCGCTGACGCCGACGATGATGGTGGCGAGGAGGCCGAGGAGTGTCCACGTGGCGCGCGTGCCTTTGAGGTGGAGGTTGCGCGTGAGTTGGCCTGTGCCGAGGAAGACGGCGGTGAGAGTGATGGCGGCGACCAGAAGCAGCGTGTTGCTCAGGTGGATGGAGAGCATGACGACGCGGCCGGTGGACTGGTTGCCGGTGACGTAGCCGAGCTTGACCAGCAGCGCACCGAGGATGGCTTCGTTGACCAGGAGGATGGTGGAGGCGACGGCGGCGATGCGTGCGGCCTGACCTTTGATTGTGGCGCGGAAGGTCCAGATGAGAAGGCCGAGGACGACGAAGGTTGCTCCGCCGGTCATGCAGCGATGGGTGAATTCGATGATGGTGTCGATGCGTGGAGCAAGCGGGACGACTTGCCCGTTGCAGAGAGGCCAGTGATTTCCGCAGCCTGCTCCGGATCCCGTGGCGCGAACCAAGGCTCCCCAGAGGATGACGAGGATGTTGTAGGCGACGACGAGCCAGGCGTAGCGTACGAGCGCCTGAGGAACTCGCTTTACCGGCAATGCCGTCGTGGTAGCCATGCAGCTATTTTACGAGCATCAGCCTGCGGCCAGCTCTTTAGCACGCTGGGTTGCGCGTTTAACGGCCTTGATTAAGGTGACGCGGAGGCCGCCTTCTTCGAGCTCGAGGATGCCGTCGACGGTGCAGCCTGCTGGGGTGGTGACGGCGTCTTTGAGCAGGGCCGGGTGGTAGCCGGTCTCGAGCACCATGCGGGCGGAGCCGAGCGTGGTCTGCGCGGCCAGCAGCGTGGCGACGTCGCGTGGGAGACCGACGTTGACGCCGGCTTCGGCGAGTGCCTCGATGATGATGTAGATGAAGGCAGGGCCGGAGCCGGAGAGACCGGTGACGGCGTCCATGTGCTTTTCGTCGACGACGACGGTGCGGCCGACAGTCTGAAAGATTTTTTGCGCGATGGCCATCTGCTCGGCGGAGACGAACCGGCCGGCGCAGAGCGCGGTGATGCCTGCCGCGAGAGTAGCGGGGGTGTTGGGCATGGCGCGAACGGCGGCCAGCTCGCAGCCTGCGGCCTCTTCGATGCTGCGGGTTTTGACCGAGGCGGCGATGGAGAGCAGCATCTTGGAGGGGTTGAGCGCGGGCTTGATCTCTTCGAGCAGCGCGGGTACCTGCACGGGCTTGACGCCAAGCAGGATGACGTCGGCCTGTTGCGCGGCGGCCAGATTGTCGGTGGTGACCTCGACGCCGAACTGGACGGAGAGGGCCTGTGCGCGCTCGGGGTGATGCACGGTGGCGAAGAGCTGGTCCTGCGCGAGCAGGTTGTTCTTCAGGAAGGCCTGCAGCAGGATGCCGCCCATCTTACCGGTACCCAGAATGGCTACACGCACGCCCGGCATGGCCGGGGCCGGAGCCGCGATCTCGTAATTTTCCTCGCTCATTCTAAAAGGCTATCAGAGTTGCGCAGGCTACTTCTTCGCGGACTGGGTTGCGATCCACGCATCGACCTGGCGTTCGAGCACGTCCATGGGGAGCGCGCCGGAGTCGAGCACAACATCGTGGAAGGCGCGGATGTCGAACTTCGGACCGAGCGTGGTCTCGGCTTTCTGGCGCAGCTCGAGGAGTTTCAACTGACCCATCTTGTAGCCGAGCGCCTGTCCGGGCCATGCGATGTAGCGATCGACTTCGGCCTGGATGTTGGTCTCGTCGATGGAGGAGTGGTCGTGAAAGAAGTCGACCATCTGCTGGCGCGTCCAGTGTTGCGAGTGAACGCCGGTATCGACGACGAGGCGGATGGCGCGCCAGATGTCGGCCTCGAGACGGCCATAGTCGCTGTAGGGGTCCTGGTAGAAGCCGATCTGTTTGCCGAGCCGTTCGCTGTAGAGTCCCCAGCCTTCGGTGTAGGCGGTGTAGTAGGACTGCTTGCGGAACTCGGGCAGGCCGGTGAGCTCCTGCGAGATGGAGATCTGAAGATGATGGCCGGGGATGCCTTCGTGGTAGGCGACGGCTTCGACGGAGGTGAGCAGGCGGTCGGTGGCGTTGTAGGTGTTGATGTAGATGCGTCCTGGGCGCTTGCCGTCGAGGCTGCCGGGGTTGTAGTAGGCGGCTGCCTGATCTTTTTCAATGTATGCAGGCACGGGGACGACCTCAAACTTCGCCTTGGGCAGGGTGCCGAAGAGGCTGGGGAGTTTGGGCTGCATCTGTGCGATGTAGCCCCGGTAGGCGTCGAGCAGAGCTTCTTTTGAGGCGGGGTGTTCTTTGGGATTGGTCTTGAGGGAGGCGCTGAAGCTCTTGATGTCGCTGAAGCCGAGCTTCTTGACGATGGCGAGCATCTCGGCTTCGTCGCGCTTCACCTCGTCGAGGCCGATCTGATGGATCTCGGCGGGCGACTTGTTTTCGGTGGTGCTCTGACGTACGCGGAAGGCGTAGTAGGCGTCGCCGTCGGGGAGCGCCCAGGCGCCGGGGTCCTTGCGTCCGGCAGGGATGTACTGCGCTTTGAGGAAGCGGGCGAAGCGCTGGTAGGAGGGAAGGACGCTGGTGGAGATGGCGTCGAGCATCTCGTCGGAGATGCGCTTCTGGTCGGCGGCGCTGATGGAGGCGGGGAACTTCTTCAGCGGGCGGGCGAAGGGGCTGTCGGCGGGCTTCTGATTGGCGAGTGTTTCGGTCTGGGTGAGGACTTTCTCGAGCAGGTAAGCCGGTGGGATGCGGTGCTCGTCCATGCCGAGCATCATGTTGGTCATGTTCTGCGAGAAGACGGCGGGGATCTTCTTGAGGCGGGCGATGTAGTCGTCGTAGTCCTTGATGGTTTCGAAGGAGAGGCTGTCGACGAGACGAGGTAGCTCGGTGTGGAAGCCGCTGAACTGGTTGACGGGCATCTCCCATTCTTTGAAGGCAGCGGCCTCCTGGTCGTCGGTCAGCTCGTGCAGCATCAGGTCGCGGGAGAGGACTTCCTGATGGGAGAGGCCGGTGACGTCGATCTCGCCGATGCGCTGGAGGTAGGCGCGGCCGCGGGCGAGGGAGGCGTTGACCTCGGCGATGGAGTAGTCGGAGAGCTGGTCGTTGTAGCGCTTGTCGCCGAGGAAGGAGGCGTACTCGGGCGAGTGCTTGAGGCGGTCTTCCCAGATTTCGTTCAAGAGGGCGGAGAGCGTCTTGCTGCGGGCCTCGACGGAGGCGGAAGCGGGCTGCTGGGCTGGCTGCTGGGCGGGGAGAAGGGAGACCGCGAGGCAGCTGGCGGCGACGAACGACAGGGAGGAAAAGAGCTTCTTCACGGACACCTCAGGCGGAGAGAACTACGTCGTGCCAGTGTACGTGGAGCGGCCGGGTTATCTCAAAAGCGGGATTCGCTCGGGCGCGGTGCTGTCGAGCATGCGGTAAAGGGTGGAGCGGCTAATGCCGAGCATCTCGGCGGCGCGAACCTTGTTGCCGGAGCAGGTCTTGAGGACGCTGAGGACGTGCTGCTCGACGACGTCCTGCAGCTTTGCCGGAGCTGCGGCGGGTTCGTCGTTAGAGGAGATGGAAGAGGGCGATGCGAGTGGGAGGAGCGGGTGCAGGTGATGCGCTTCGAGCGTGTCTCCATCGCACGAGAGCACGGCGTTGCGCAGAAGGTTTTCCATTTCGCGCACGTTGCCGGGCCAGTTGTGCTGCTGGAGGCGTGCGATGGCGTGGGCGGTGATGGAAGCAATGTCTTTGCCGTAGAGCGAGGCGAAGCGGCGGAGCAGATAGAGGGCAAGCGGCGGGATGTCGTCGGGACGCCGGCGCAGCGGTTCGATGACGATCTCGATGGTGGCGAGGCGATGGTAGAGGTCGGAGCGAAAGCGGCCAGCGGCGATGAGGCGTTTGAGGCTCTGCCTGGCGGAGGCAATGATTCTGCGGTGCGAGCGCAGGTATGCGCGGTCGCCGATCAGATGGAGGAGATGCGCCTGGGTTTGCAGGGGAATTTCGTCGACGCCGTCGATAAAGATGGTGCACGGACGTTGGGTTTGTATTGCCTGCCAGGAGGCGGTGCTATGGCAGAGGATGAAAGGAGATGCTGCATTCGTGCTGCGATGGTGGAGTTTGCGCGCGACCAGCTCTTTGCCGGTTCCGATTTCGCCGTGGATGAGGACGGTGCGGAAGTGTGGCCCAATGCGCTCGATCTGCAGGCGAAGGCGTTCGGTTGCTGCACTTTCGCCGATCAGGTCGAAGCAGGGAGATTCTTCGGCGGAATAGCTGGGCAGTGCCGGATGCTGATCCAATGCAGCTGCAGCACTCGATGGGTTGCCGAGAGATGAGGCGGAGGCCGACATTACCGGCTTTATCGGCAGACGGAGCGAACAGATGAGAGGGGTTTAACAGAAAACCGGACATGGTTGCGCCATGTCCGGTTCAGAAGCGTGGTGGTGCGGTGCTTACGCGGTGGTCTTGGTGCAGTAGGTGTCGAAGGCGCGTGCAAGTTCCTGAGCGATGGCCGGAGCGGTCGAGGTCTCGATCGCCGAGCGCTGCATCAGGTAGACGAGCTGGCCGTCGCGCAGGATGGCGATGGCCGGAGACGTGGGCGGATGTCCGCCGAAGTAGCTGCGTGCGCGCTCGGTGGCTTCGCGGTCCTGGCCGGCGAAGACAGTGATGGAGTGATCGGGCTTGGCCGCGTGCTGCATCGCCATACGAACGCCGGGACGCATCTTGCCGGCGGCGCATCCGCAGATGGAGTTCACGACAACCATTGTGGTTCCGGGCTGCGCCAGAGCTGTATCTACGTCTGCCGCGCTGCGAGCCTCGCCGATGCCAGCGCGGGTGAGCTCTTCGCGCATGGGGATGACCATAATCTCTGGATACATTTGTTTCTCCCTTGGAGACGGACAGAATTGCAGGTGCAATGCTCCGTCTCAGCCGGTATTCGGCTTTTTCGATTGTAAAGGTATGTTGCCGGCTCGCCAAACGCGAGGCGGGGCGAGAGGCGCAGGTGGCGATGATCTGCTTTGTCCACAGGCACTTTGATATCTTGAGACCCGTGCCCCATTCCCAGGTCGATATCCGGCAGAATGTTCCGCTCGCTCCTTATACGACGTTCGGGATCGGGGGCGCGGCGCGCTATTTTGCCGAGGTTCACACAGAAGAGGAACTGCTGGAGGCGGTGGACTTTGCCCGTGAGCAGGAACTGGCTCTCTTTACGCTGGGCGGAGGCAGCAACCTGCTGGTTGGCGATGCTGGTTTCGATGGTCTTGTGCTGCACATCGCCATCCATGACCCGACGAAGATTACGATCGATGGCGATTTTGCGATTCACACGGTTGCGGCTGGCGTGGTGTGGAACGATTTTGTGCTCTCCGTTTGCGAGGAAGAGATCAGCGGTATTGAGTGCCTTGCGGGCATACCGGGTTCTGTAGGCGGAACGCCGGTGCAGAACGTCGGCGCGTATGGGCAGGAGGTGGCGGAGACGATTGTCTCGGTACGCGCGCTTGATCTGAAGCGTAAGGCGTTTGCGGATCTGTCGCGCGAGGACTGCGGGTTTGCGTATCGGCGCAGCATCTTCAATTCGACGGAGCGAGGAAGATACATCGTCACCGCGGTGACTTTTCGTTTCGATATGACAATGAAGCCGCGGCTGACGTATGCGGACCTGACGAAATATTTCGGCGACAGGCAGGCTGCTCCGCTGGAGGTCTATCACGCGGTGCGTGCGATTCGTCATGGCAAGGGAATGCTGATTGTCGAAGGCGAGGCGGACTCTCGCAGCGCTGGATCGTTCTTCAAGAATCCGGTTGTGGAGCAAGAGGTACTTAAACGTATTGCCTCGGCGCTGAAGATGGATGTCGACTCGGTTCCTCACTGGCCAGCGGATGCAGGCAGGGTAAAGCTGCCTGCTGCGTGGTTGCTGGAGAAGGCAGGTTTTGTGAAGGGATTCACGATGGGCCATGCGGGGATTTCGTCGCGGCATACGCTTGCGCTGATCAATCGTGGGGATGCGAAGGCGGCGGATATCTTTGCGCTGCGGGATACGATTCAGGCGCAGGTGAAGGCCGAGTTTGGGATTGTGCTGGAGCAGGAGCCGGTTCAACTGGGTATCTAACGAAGCTGGTTCAGCAGGCGTGCGCGTTCTTCGGCAAGGACTTCGGAGGGCGGACCTTGTTGGACGATTCGGCCATTGCCGATTTTGATGATTTCTTCGCCCAGTTGAAAGGCTTCGCCGAGATCGTGGGTGACGGAGAGAACAGGGATCTCGTATTGCGAGGCCCAATGCTTCAGCCTGACGGTGATGGTGTCGCGCGTTGCGATATCGAGTCCGGAGAAGGGCTCGTCGAGTAGCAGTAATGGCTTGGCTGGATCGGCAGAGGTAATGGCAGAGACCAGCGTGCGTGCGGCGGAGACGCGCTGTGCTTCGCCTCCGCTGAGGTCGCTGGGCATTCTGCTGGAGTGGCCGTCTACCTGAAATGAGGCGAGGATTTTATTGGCGATGTCGAGCTCGTCGGTGGACTTTGCGTTGCGGTCGCTGCCGTAGAGGATGTTTTTGAGAACGGTCATGTGCGGGAACAGCTTTGCGGTTTGTCCGGCACTTCGCACGGGCCGCAGGTGTGCGGGGATGGAGTGTTTTTGGGATGCGTCGAAGAGGGGAGTGCCTCTGTAGAGGATGCGGCCTTCATCGGGCTGTACAAATCCGGCGATGGAGCGCAGCACGGTTGTCTTGCCGCTGCCGGATGGGCCGAAGAGTACGGTCCAGGGCTTCGTGAGGGAGAACCCAATGTCGAGCGCAATGGCGCCGATGCGGTGCCTGATTTGAATGTTGAGCAGGCTATCGGACAATGTCGGCCTGCCTTCCGTCGGTTTTGCGCAAGGCGGGAAGCAGGTAGATCGTCAGCAGAGCTGCGAGCGAGAAGACGAGCAGAAGCAGAGCGGTGCGATTGGCTGCGGCGTAGTTGAAGTCCTGCACCTGGTCGTAAAGCGAGATGGAGAGTGTGCGGGTTGCTCCAGGGATGTTGCCGCCGAGCATCAGTACGACGCCGAATTCGCCGACGGTGTGAGTGAATGCGAGCACGGTGCTGGTCAGGATGGCGGCCCGTGATAGCGGCAGGACGATGGAGGAGAAGATTTTCCGCGGGGAGGCTCCGAGGCCTGCGGCGGTTTCGAGGTAACTGCGGTCGACGGCTCGGAAGCCAGCTACGAGCGGCTGGACGGCAAAGGGCAGGCTGTAGAGGATGGAGCCGACGAGGAGTCCGGAGAAGCTGAAGGCGAACGGGTGTCCGAAGAGGCGGATCAAGAGCCGTCCGGGTGCGGTGAGCGGACCCAGCGCGATCAGGAGATAGTAGCCGAGGACGGTTGGAGGAAGGACCAGAGGCAAAGCGACGACGGCCTGCACGAGCGCGCGAGCGGCGCTATGGCCTGAGGCGATCCACCACGCAATCGGCAGCGCGATGACCAGCAGAATGGTGGTTGTGCTTACCGCCAGACGCAGCGTCAGCCAGAGAGCTTCACTATCCATACAGCGAAAGTCTACACATTGCGCACTACTTTACTGGAGCGAGGCCCATCTCGGGCAGACGAGCCTGCACCTCGGGCTTCAGCAGCCAGTCGAGGAAAGCGTGTGCGGCTGTTTTTTGAGTGGACTTCGCCATCACTACGGCGCACTGGATGATGGGGGCGTAAGAGGAGGTGGGTACGCGGACGAAGGTTCCGGTGTCTTTGAAGTGCTGTGTGCTGGCGGCGGTGAGCGAGATGAGCCCCAACTGCGCGTTGCCCGATTCGACGAACTGAGCAGCCTGCGAGATGTTTTCGGCGACAACGAGGTGCGGCTTGACGGTGTCGTACATGTGCATGCGCTTGAGGGCCATGACGGCGGCCTGTCCGTAGGGCGCATGCTGGTCGTTGGCGATGGCGATGGAGGTGGCTCGCTTGTCGACGAGGGAGTCGAGGGTGATGGGCTGGAGCGGTGAGTCCTTGCGCGCCCAGAGGACGAGCGTGCCGCGAGCGTATTGTGTGGGGGCGGTTGTATCGGCAAGGCTGGCGGCGACGATCTTTTCGGGGAAGACGAAGTCTGCTCCGAGGAAGAGGTCCATCGGTGCGCCGTTGAGTATTTGAGTTGTCAGATTGCCGGAGGAGCCGAAGGTGATGACGAGTCTTACGCCGGTCAGTTTCTCGTAGTCGGCTGCGAGTACGGGAAGGACGGGTTGCAGGTCGGCTGCTGCGGCTACGCGGATCTCTTTTTGTTGCTGCGCGTAGGCGTGTGGAGTCGTATTACTCGCAACCATGCAGCAGACGACTAATAGAAACCATTGCGCCAGCGAGCCCGCTTTTGGCCGGTTCTGCAATGTGCGATAACCTAAAAGAACCCATGAAAGTTGCGACACATCAGCTCCGATGCACAGAGTGCGGCGCCAGGATTGCCGGCAACGCTGTAAACAGCATATTCCGATGCCCTACGTGCAACGGTTTGTATGACGTGATTTATCCCTGGTCTTCGGTTCCTGGCGACGTTGCGTCAGCCTCCGGCCCGAAGCTGCCGAATGCGAGCGCGCTTCGCTGGCTGTGGCAGGAGAGACGCAGCTCGACGCTGCCGGTGGATCAGTCCGGTGTGTGGCGTTTCCGCGATCTGCTGCCCATTGTTGAGGATACGAGCGTGGTGACGTTGCGTGAGGGCAATACACCGCTCTATGAGCTTCCGAAGTCGGCGAAGGCGGTTGGCCTGGATTGGGTGCTGGCGAAGCACCAGGGGATGAATCCGACGGGTTCGTTCAAGGATACGGGCATGACGTCGGCGCTCTCGGTGGCCAAGGAGCGTGGATTTGAATGGGTTGCCTGCGCTTCGACCGGCAATACCTCGGCAGCGATGGCTGCGTATGCGGCCCGGGCAGGGATGCGCTCGATCGTTTTTATCCCAGAGGGCAAGATTGCCTGGGGCAAGCTGTCGCAGTCGATGGACTATGGCGCGTTGACGATCCAGCTAAAGACGGACTTCGACGGCTGCGTGCGCGTGCTGACTGACCTGGTCACGCGCTTCCCGATCATGCTGCTGAACTCAGTCAATCCGTATCGCCTGGAAGGGCAGAAGACGCCTGCATTTGAGATGGTGGAGCAGCTGGAGTGGCAGGTGCCGGAGCACGTGATTGTTCCTGGCGGAAACCTCGCGAATGGCTCGGCGTTGGCCAAGGGCTTTGCGGAGATGCATCACCTGGGCCTGATCCCGCGCGTTCCGAAGATCAGCATTATTCAGGCCGAAGGCGCCAATCCGCTGTATCGGACGATCACGGAGAACGGTGGCGCAGAGCTGATTCCGGTGAAGGCGAATACGCGCGCTACTGCGATCCGCATCGGGAATCCAGCATCGTGGCGCAAGGCGCTGCGTGCTCTGCAGACGACGGGCGGCTGGTGTGAACAGGTTTCGGAGCAGGAGATTGCGCTGGCGAAGGCGGAGATCGGCGCTGAGGGAATCGGCTGCGAGCCTGCATCGGCGGTAACGCTGGCCGGGTTGAAGAAGCTGGTGGCGCAGGGCAAGATCGGCCGGGAGGAACGCGTGGTGCTTATCCTGACAGGTCATACGCTCAAGGATTCGAACTACACGATCGACTACCATCGCGGCGAGCTGTTTACGGCGGAGGAGACGGCAGAGATTTCGGCTGCCGACCAAGTGCTGCATGCGGCCCTGCGGAAGCCTCCTGTTGTGCTTGAGGCCGACACGGATACGGTCTTCCGTGAGCTGGAGTCGCAGATGAAGCTGGTTCACGCATGAGCTCTGCGGTGACGGCTTTTGCTGGCCCGATTCATCTTCGGTTGCCTGCGACTTCGGCGAACCTTGGGCCGGGGTTCGATTCGCTGGGACTGGCGATGGCGATGTACCTGACCATTGATGCTGAGGTCTCGAAGACGGGCGACTTCCATATCGATGCGACGGGCCGGAATGCCGATCTGTGCTCACAGGTGGAGAACAATCTCATCCTGACGACCTATGTCGATGTGCTGGCGAATGCAGGGAAGCTTTCGCCACGCCTCCATCTGCGCCTGCATAACGAGATTCCTTTGGGCATGGGATGCGGGTCGAGTGCAGCTGCGCTGGTTGCGGGGGTGATGCTGGCGAATCACTTCGGGCAGCTGGGCTGGCCGCCGGCTCAGGTTCTGGAAGAGGCTTGCCGCCGCGAGGGGCATCCGGACAATGTTGCGGCGTGTTTTCTTGGGGGCATGACGGTTTCGTCGGTCTACAAAGGGGCCGTTAAGACAGCGACATACAACGAAAATATCAACTGGAGCCTTCTGCTGGCACTGCCTTCGGCAAGCCTTTCTACCAGCAAGGCCAGGGCGCTGTTGCCGGAGCGGTATTCTCGCGCCGATGTCGTCGCCAATATTCAGGCGACGGCACTGCTGGTGTCGGCGTTTGCGCTTGGCCGCGGCGATCTGCTGGCCGCAGCGATGCAGGACAGGGTGCATCAGCCTTATCGCATGGAGGTTTGTCCGTTGCTACCGAGGCTGCTTCCTCTGGCTGGCAGTGGAGGCGTGCTTGGAGTCGCGCTGAGTGGGGCTGGGCCGTCGGTGCTTCTGATTGCAGAGGGCAATACCTCCGTTCCAGCGTTGCTTCCGGTGATCCGAGAAGCAGCGTGCGATCCCGATCTGGAAATTGTTCAAACTACTGTTTCCAAAGGAGTTGAGTCTTCCCTTGGAGCTGAAATACGGTAATAGCCCCAGTGGTTACCTAAGATTACTTTACGTTTGAACAGAAAGCTCTTACTGTTTCGCTTGTGGGCAGTTCTGGGGAGGGCTGCTACGCCGCCCGTTGACCTCTTCTACTAAGAGGTCCGGGCGTTTCCTCTTTAAGCGACTAGCTCGGAAGTGACAGGTGTCGTTTGAGTTGCGGCTACTTTTTCAACACCTGTAGCCTGTTCTGAAGCGTTAGCGCCCCTTATGCATCTATTATGGTGTAGATTGCTCGGCTCAAGACGGGTGGCAATCGAGAGAGCAAATCTAGGGAGGAAGTAAATGGCAGGACAGTTTGTAACCGAAGTGAACGATGCGAACTTTGAGAAAGATGTTCTTCAATCAGAGCAGCCTGTACTGGTGGATTTCTGGGCAGCCTGGTGTGGACCGTGTCGTGCGCTCGCTCCTGTCGTCGATGAAGTTGCCAGCCATTATCAGGGCCAACTGAAGGTCATGAAGATGGATGTGGACGCCAACACCCAGACCCCGATGCGTTATGGCATCCGTGGAATTCCGGCGCTGTTGCTCTTCAAGGGCGGCAAGGTTGCTGAGCAGATTGTTGGGTATGTCCCCAAGGACACGATCGATAAGTCGATCACCAAGGTTCTTGCGTAAGAGCAAATGTTGCCAAGGAAAGCTGGCCCGGCTAGATGCCGGGCCAATTTCTTTTAAGGATTGGGCTATCGCGGATAAGGAGTAAACCGTGTGGCCCATAGCCGTTACACTGACTGTAAATGCTTGAATGGATACTCTTCCGCGTCATTCTGGTGGCCTTCTTTATCCTGGCCAGCAGCTTCTTTGTCGCGGCTGAGTTTGCTCTGGTCAGCGTGCGTGAGACACGTATTCAGCAGTTGATCACGCTGGGGCGTCCGGGAGCGCAGACGGCGCTCAAGCTGAAGCATTCTATCGATGAGTTTCTACCTGCAGTGCAGCTTGGCGTCACGCTGGCTTCCCTGGCGCTGGGTTGGATTGGCGAGCCCGCGGTTGCGGAGATGATTCTTCGCTTTGCGGCAGGAGCGATGCATCGTCTGCCTGCCCATGCGGAAGTCTATGCGCACACGATCGCTGTGGTTCTTGCCTTTGCCTTGATTACCTACTTCGAGGTGCTGCTGGGTGAGCTGGTGCCGAAGTCGCTTGCGTTACAGCGAGCAGAGCGGATTGCGCTGGCGGTCTCGGGGCCGATGGACGTCTTCATTCGTATTACGCGGCCGGTCGTCAGGTTGATGAATGGCTCGGCGACCATTGTGCTCAAACTGTTTCGTGCGCCATTGCATGGCGAAGGGGCAGTGCATTCTCCGGAGGAGCTGAAGCTGATTGCCACGGCGACGCGTCGCATGGGGCTGCTTCCTGTGTTTCAGGAGGAGATTATCCATCGCGCCATTGAGCTGAACCACGTTGTGGTGCGTGAGATTATGACGCCGCGCGGCAAGATATTTTCTCTGCCGGCGGACATGCTGATTGAACAGGCCAGTGCCAAGATCGTCGAAGAACAACACTCGCGTATCCCGGTTTACGATCCAGCGGCCAAGGGCTCTGGCATCGACAATATTGTGGGCATTGTTTATTCGAAGGATGTTTCGCGCTTTATGCATCTGCGTTCGGTTGCCCTGGCGCTTGGGGGCAGAGGGCAGTCGGGGTTGACATTGCGAGCCATTATGCGGCCTCCGACGGTGGTGCCTGAGACGAAGCTGGCTATTGATTTGTTGCAGGAGTTCCAGCTGCATCGCCGTCAGATTGCGATTGTGGTCGATGAGTTCGGATCAACGGCTGGGATCGTGACGGCGGAAGACATACTGGAGCAGGTGGTTGGCGAAGTGGACGACGAGTTCGATGTGACGCGCTCGGCGCTTCCGAGTGCTACCGGTGTGATGTCGCTCGATGGCTCGACCAGTCTCCGGGATCTGCGGACGCAGTTGCACTGGCAGTTTCCGCGCGAGGCAGCGGTTGAGACACTTGCAGGTTTTCTACTGACGCAGCTGGGTCATATTCCTTCCAATGGCGAGAGCGTCGAGTACGATGGGCGCCGCTTTACGATTGCAGAGATGGCAGGGCATCGCATCAACCGCATCAACGTAGAGCCTGTGGCCTCGCCGATTGACTATGCTCCGTACGAGGAAGAGAGCAGGGAAGCGACGCAATGACTTTCGCTGCGATCTGGCGTCCATTGCGACGCGTCTTGCTGACGTTGCCGGTGCTGTGGGTCGTCGTCTCGGTCGTCTTTCTGCTGATTCATCTTGTGCCGGGCGATCCGATTGTGCAGATGCTGGGCGAGGGCGCTACGGCTTCGGATGTGAGTGCGCTGCGTCATGCTTACGGACTGGATGCGCCGTTGATGGACCAGTATGTCCACTATTGGCGCGGCATTCTTCATGCGGATCTGGGGCAGTCGCTTCGCCTGCATGACTCGGTGCTGCACCTTGTGTTGCAGCGCTATCCGTATACGCTGGCGCTGACACTGGCTGCGCTGGTGATTGGCGTTGCTGCTTCGATTCCGGCGGGAATTTATTCAGCACGCCATCGGAACCGCTGGCAGGATCGCACGGTGGGCGTGATTTCGCTGGTGGGACTGTCGTTTCCTAACTTTGCTCTCGGTCCGATTCTCATTATTGTCTTCTCGATCACGCTTGGGTGGCTGCCGGTCTCGACTGCGGGTTCAGGGGGCGTGGTGGATTTTTTGTTGCATCTGATTTTGCCTGCGCTGACCCTTGGGCTTTCGCTGGCGGCGGTGCTGACACGCATGGTGAGGACGGCGATGCTCGAAGAACTTGGGCAGGACTACATTCGCACGGCACGCGCGAAGGGGCTTGGTGAGAATCAGATTGTTTATCGCCATGCCTTGCGTAATGCTCTTATCCCGATCCTGACGGTGATTGGTCTTCAGTTCGGCTCGTTGCTGGCAGGAGCGATTGTTACGGAGACGATCTTTAGCTGGCCGGGCATTGGGCGTCTTACGCTGTCGGCGATTTCGAATCGGGATTATGCGCTTGTGCAGGGATGCATTCTTGCTGTGGGGCTGACTTATGTTGCGGTCAATCTGCTTACGGATATTGCTTATACGATTGCGAATCCGCGCATACGCGACAGCTAGGATGTGAGGTTGCGCTGTTGATATGCTTGTTTGCAGGCGACATGAAGACATCGTTCAGGGCGAATCTTCCGTGGATTTCAGTGCTTGCTTTGCTGGTAGCGCTGGCTGTAACCGATGTTGCGGCGCAGACACGTACGGCCTCATCTGAGGCGGTCGCAGATCCTGCTACTCCTGCAGCTTCAGCTTTTTATGACAGCCGTTATGGCGTGAGCTTCAAGGTGCCTGCGGGCTGGACACTGACACGCCACGATGCGGAGATGAGCACATTCGGCCTGGATGTTCGCACGGCTCCCTCAGCAACCAAGATGCGCGCTCTGGCGACGATTGCCTTCAATCCATATCCCGCTTCCACATTTTCTGGTGCCCTCTTCTACTTCAGCGTTACGCCGGGTTCGACGGAAGCGCAGTGCAGAAATCAGGCCCTGGCGCAGGCTCCCAGAACTGTTGCGACTGCACAGGTAGGCGGCGCGTCGTTTACGCATGGCTATGACGAGCATGGGACGATATGTACGGAATCGAGAGATGAGATATTCACGGCGATGAGAGTGAATGCATGTTATCGCTTCGATCTGGTGATCAACAGTTTTTGTGGGGGCGAGGTCAGCGGCGTTCGAGATATTACGCCAGCTCAGTTGAGTGGAGTGCTCAAACGCCTGCAATCCATCCTCGACTCTGTTCGCTTCGACTCGAAATAGCTATACGGCCAGCTCAATGATTCGTGCGGCTATTTCTGTTTTCGTAATTGTCATCAGTGCAATTGATACTGGAAGCCTGAATCTTCGTGGCCCTGCGCTTCCGGGATTCAAGTACATCACTCCATCTTTGTGTTCGATGAGTGGCTTATGGGAGTGGCCACTGATTACGACGGAGATGCCTGCGGCCTTCGGGTGAATGTCGAGGTCGTGGATGGAGTGCAGCATGTAGATAAGGTGCTCTTCAAGTTCGATTGCTTCTGTCGCGGGGAGTGCGGCGCAAGGGCCGTGCGTGTCCACGTTGCCGCGAATTGCTGTGACGGGAGCAATCTTCGCGAGCGCTGTCAGGATGTCTGGATTGCCAACATCTCCGGCGTGCAGAATGTGCTCGGCTTCGGCGAGGGCAACGTGCGCTTCGGGGCGAAGCAGACCATGCGTATCGGAGATCACACCTACCAGCATCGATATCTCACCTGTTACAGGCCGCTGCGCAGCCTTGTGCGAGGGTCCATGAAGTCGCGTAGTGCATCGCCTATAAAGTTGAATGAAAGCACGCAGAGCATAACCGCCATGGCAGGGAAGCAGACCATGTGCGGTGAGTCGAAGAGATGAGAGCGCGCGTCGTTCAGCATCGATCCCCAACTGGCGGCGGGGGGAGGAACGCCGAGTCCCAGGAAGCTGAGAGTTGCCTCTGCCATCACGGCGGTTGCCATGCCGATAGCCGCTTGAACGATCAGAGGCTGTACGATATTCGGCAATATATGCCTGCTTATAATGCGGAGGTCCGAAGCACCTAAAGCTCGGGCGGCTTCGACGAACTCCCGTTCCTTGACGGCGATGACCTGTCCTCTTACGAGTCGCGCATAACCGACCCATCCGGTGATGGCCAGGGCGATGACGACATTCTTTAGCCCCGGCCCCATAAACGCGACAAACGCGATTGCCAGCAGGATTCCAGGCAGGGCCATGAAGGCGTTCATCAGGTAGACATTGATGACGGTATCGAGCCATCCGCCATAGAATCCAGCGGCGCAACCGGCGAGCAGGCCGATGGCTAGTGAGAGTCCTACAACACTTACGGCTACGATCAACGAGATTCTTGCGCCATAGATCGTTCTCGAAAGGATGTCCCGGCCAAGCTCATCGGTGCCGAACCAGTGTGTTGCGGTTGGGCCTGCGAGGCGTCCGTGCAGATCAAGCGCCGCCGGGTCAGCAGGGGCCAGCCAGGGAGCAAGCAGAGCGCAAAAAAGAAATACCAGCAGAAAGAAGATGCCTACTGCCGCCAGGGGTTGGCTTTGTATGCGGCCAAGCAACCTCTGCTTGATACTATGTCTCATATAGATAGTTTCAGCATGAAGTGTAAGCACCTTAAAATGCAACCGTACGAGTTGCGCAAACGAACGAAAAGTACCTTTATTCCGACTCCATTTATCCCCTCGGGAGTTCTGTTGAACACTGAAGTCTTTTTCAGCGCGGGCTTACGCTAGTGCGCATACTTATCTACGGTCTCAATTATCAGCCCGAACTGACGGGTATCGGGAAGTATACGGGCGAGATGTGCTCGTGGCTGGCCTCGCATGGTCACGATGTTCGTGTCGTGACAGCGCCGCCCTATTATCCGGCGTGGAAGGTTAGGGAAGATTATCGCAACGCCTATCGCATTCAGCGAGCGAAGGGCAAGGCGACGGTGTATCGCTGCCCGTTGTATGTCCCTGCCAAGCCAACAGGTCTCAAGCGGATGGCGCATTTGGCGTCCTTTATGCTGAGCAGCCTGCCTGTGCTGCTCTGGCAGGTCTTCTGGAAGCCGGACGTTGTCTTTACGGTTGAGCCGACGTTTTTCTGCGCTCCGGTAGCTTTGCTTGTCGCGGCGACGACAGGTGCGGCATCCTGGCTTCATGTGCAGGACTTCGAAGTAGATGCGGCTTTTGATCTTGGCTTGCTGCCTGCGCAGGGACCCATCCACGATCTGGCGCTCGCTCTGGAAGAGCCGATTATCAAAGCGTTCAGCCGGGTCTCCAGTATTTCGACCAAGATGGTGGAGCGTGCTCATGCGAAGGGCGTCGATTCTTCGCGCACCATCCTCTTTCCAAACTGGGTCAATGTAGATGAGATCACTCCTCAGCCGATCGGCGTCCCGAATAGCTTTCGTAAGGAGCTGGGCCTTGAGGGTAAGTTCATTCTGTTGTATTCGGGAAACATGGGCGCAAAGCAGGGGCTTGAGATTCTTGCTCCGCTCGCAGAGGATTTTGGCCCCGGCGGTCCGGACGAAGACCCGCGCGTCCATTTTGTCTTCTGTGGTGATGGAGCGTATCGCGCTCAGCTTGAATCTCTGGTGGCGCATCTGCCGAACGTGACTCTGCTGCCGCTGCAGCCCTATCTGCGACTGAATGATTTGCTCAATGCGGCCGATGTTCATCTGCTGCCGCAGCGCGCAGGAGCGGCCGATCTGGTGATGCCGTCGAAGCTGACGGGTATGCTTTCAAGCGGGCGGCCTGTGATCGCTACCGCGGAACCGGATACACAGGTGGGCCATATCATCGGAGGAACGAGCGACGAAGATGCCTGTGGAATTATTGTGCCGGCAGATGATGACTCCGTTCTGCATGCTGCGGTGCGCAAGCTGGTCAGCGACGAACCGCTTCGCCGCTCTCTTGGAGAGAACGCGCGTCGTTATGCTGTGGAGCATCTTGGCAGGGAACAGGTTCTTGAGCGCTTTCAGCGTGATTTAGGTGAGCTTGTCTGATTACTGTCGGGTGTTGCGTAGGAAAGGATAGGCTTCAGATAAACTGATTTTGGCCCACCTCGGTTCAGAAGGAGAGTTGCGTTTGAAGAAAGCCCTCATCACAGGAATCACTGGTCAGGATGGAGCATATCTGGCCGAATTTCTTCTTGGCAAAGGTTACGAGGTTCACGGTATTAAGCGCCGTAGCTCGTTATTCAATACCAATCGCATCGACCATATCTATGAAGATCCTCACTCGCCGCATCCGCAATTTTTTCTGCACTACGGGGATCTGACGGACTCTTCTTCGCTGATCCACATCGTGCAAAAAGTGCAGCCGGATGAGATCTACAATCTGGGCGCGCAGTCTCATGTGCAGGTTTCGTTCGAGCAGCCCGAATATACAGCTGACGCCGATGCAATTGGGCCTCTCCGCCTGCTGGAAGCGATCCGCATTCTCGGGCTTGAAAAGAAGACGAAGTTTTATCAGGCATCGACGTCAGAACTGTATGGTCTGGTGCAGGAGATTCCTCAGCGCGAGACGACTCCGTTTTACCCGCGATCGCCGTATGCCGTGGCCAAGATGTACGCCTTCTGGATTTGCGTAAATTATCGCGAGGCCTACGGCATCTACGCGTGCAACGGAATCCTGTTCAATCATGAGTCGCCTCTGCGGGGAGAGACTTTTGTTACGCGTAAGATCACTCGTGGACTTTCGCGTATTGCTGTCGGTTTGCAGGAGACACTTTTTCTCGGAAATCTTGATGCCAAGCGTGATTGGGGACATGCACGCGACTACGTTGAGATGCAGTGGCTGATGCTGCAGCAGGAGAAGCCGCAGGACTACGTTATCGCAACGGGCCGTCAGTACAGCGTGCGCGAGTTTGTGCAACGTTGTGCTGCGAAGCTTGGCCTTGAGCTGACGTGGCAGGGAAGCGGCGTTGAGGAAAAAGCCATCGATCAAAACGGCAAGGTGGTTGTTGCCGTCGATCCGCGGTACTTCCGCCCGACAGAGGTGGAGACGTTGCTGGGCGATCCGTCCAAGGCGCAGCGTGAGTTGGGCTGGACGCCGCGTACCAGCTTCGACCAGCTTGTCGAAGAGATGATCTCGGCTGACCTCAAAGCGGCGCAGCGTGATGCGCTGGTTCGGCAGCATGGATTTGACGCTTACAACGTTCGCGAGACATAAACATGAAGAAAGACTCCCGCATCTACATCGCCGGTCATCGTGGGCTTGTGGGCTCCGCGATTCATCGTGAGCTGGAGCGCCTGGGCTACACGAATATCCTGACGCGGACGCGCGCAGAGCTGGATCTGGTGGATACGGAAGCGGTGAATAATTTCTTTGCACAGGAGAAGCCAGAGTATGTTTTTCTGGCGGCAGCGAAGGTCGGCGGTATCCTGGCGAATAACAACTACCCGGCTGACTTTATTCACGACAACCTTATTCTTCAGACCAACATTATCGATGCCAGTTACAAGAATGGCGTGGACCGCCTGTTGTTTCTCGGCTCTTCCTGTATCTATCCGAAGATGGCTCCCCAACCGATGCCGGAGTCATCGCTGCTGACCGGACCGCTGGAGCCAACCAATCGCCCGTATGCGCTGGCCAAAATCGCTGGAATTGAAATGTGCTGGAGCTACAACCGTCAATACGGCACAAGGTATCTCGCAGCGATGCCGACGAATCTTTATGGACCGGGTGATAACTATGATCTTGCCAACTCGCACGTTCTTCCGGCGCTGATTCGCAAGACGGCTGAAGCGATAGCCAACAATGCTCCGACGGTGACCGTCTGGGGGACTGGCACGCCTAAGCGTGAATTGCTCTACTCGGACGATCTGGCCCAGGCATGTGTTTTTCTTATGGCTCTTGAGGACGCTACATACGGCAAGCTGCTCAATGAGGCGGAGCCTCCCCTGATCAATATTGGTACAGGTGAAGACGTTACGATCCGTGAGCTGGCGGAGACGGTTGCACGTGTGCTCGGCTATAAAGGCGAGCTTGTCTTCGATGCGACCAAACCGGATGGAACTCCGCGCAAGTTGATGAATGTGGATCGTTTGCATTCGCTTGGCTGGCACCATACGACCTCGCTGGAAGAGGGAATCCGACGTACGTGGGAGCAGGTTCGAGGAAGCCTGCTGCAAACGGCTGATTCCAGATAGCTTCGAGATCCTATTCTTTTTCTAAGTCATAGTTTCCCCTCCTGATTCCTTCCCTTAGCCCTTTCTGATAAGCGGCGTAACACGAAGGTGGTATTAACCACCGCATTTCGCATGCCTAACATCGCAGAAGATGCAGTCGATAAACGACTTGGGATCGATGTGATGGGACAGAACACAGGCACCGCGACAACAACGTCGAATCGCAGAAATGATTTCTTTCTGCGGGTTGCGCTTCTGCTGGGCGCATCCGTCTTTGTTCCGTTGCCCGGTGTTGCGGCGACGCCGACTGCGATGGCGCCTCCCAACGTGGCTGAGCAGTACCTGCTTAACGCGGCCAATAGCGAGCGTGTTGCGCGTGGTCTTCCTGTGCTGCACAGCGATCCGACTCTTGCGCAGGCTGCTTACTTTCATGCTGTGCAGATGGCCGATCATGCAGACATCTCTCACCAGTTTCCAGGAGAACCTGCGTTGCCTGAGCGGGGAATTCAGGCAGGCGTTCGCTTCTCTCTGATTACCGAGAATGTCGCTGAAGCTCCGAATTCCACGCTGGTTCACACCATGTGGATGCAGTCGCGGGGGCACCGGGAAAATCTTCTTGATCCTGAGGTCAATGTCATTGGTATTGCCGTCGTTGTACGCGGCCACCAGTTCTATGCTGTGGAGGATTTTGCCTCTACTGTGGAGCCAATGAGCTATGACGCGCAAGAGAACAGCGTATCTTCTCTGCTGAGCAGTGCAGGTCTTGAGGTCGGGGCCAGTGACCATACCAGCACGCTTGAGGATGCACGCCGCACCTGCAGCCTGGAGTCGGGCTATGCCGGCCATGACCATCACCCGTGGTTCATCATGCGGTATACGGCCGATCGTCTTGACCAGCTTCCGAGTCAGCTGACGAAGCGCATCAGTAGCGGTAAGTTCAGCAAGGCCGTTGTCGGAGCCTGTCAGGACACAACCAGCGGTTCATTTACCGCGTACAACATCGCGGTCCTTCTCTATCCCTGAGCCCATTGAATAGGCTTACTTCGCAAAGAGTTGGTTGACGTCAGCAAACGCCTTGAATTCCAGTGCGTTTCCAGCAGGATCAAGAAAAAACATTGTTGCCTGCTCGCCTGTCTCGCCCTTGAAGCGAATGTAGGGCTCAATCACAAACTGGATATCCGCCTTTCGAAGACGCTCCGCCAGCGCCTCCCATTCCTGCATCGAGAGGACGACACCAAAGTGTGGCACGGGAACGTCATGGCCATCGACAGGGTTATGATGCAGCTTCTCAGCATCTGCTGATGGCTTCAGATGCGCGACGATCTGGTGGCCGAACAGGTCAAAATCTATCCACTGCGATGAACTGCGTCCTTCGGGGCACCCTAGCGTCTGCCCGTAGAATGCACGCGCGGCGTCGAGATCATCGACAGGGAAGGCAATATGAAAAGGCGAAGGCATCGATCATGTCTCCTGCTATGCAGGATACCGCGGTCGATGCCTTCACGCAGGTTCATTGCTGGCGATAAAAGCCTTTGTCGTATCCGCGGAGATAGGCGTTCCTGAAATAGCTTTGATAGGGCCCGAACGGTCCCAGGCGTGGATCGTAGCCCGGTGTGTCGTGGAAACTGCGGTCGCGTTTCGGATGATAGCCCCAACCGTTGTAAGCATCTCTCGCTCCGTCATCGACTCCTGAACGGAAGCCGTTATGCTCGGCCTGCTCAACCAGTGAAGGGACGCTTTGAGGAGGAGGTGGTGGAGGTGGAACGTAGTACGCGCGCTGCTGGGAACAGCCACTCACAAACAGCATAGCTGCCAGTGGAAGAGACGACAGGACGCTGAAGCGTTTCATTGGGAGAACCTCGCTCATCTATCCGCTGTTCCATGTTTGGAGACGCGGTTGATGGTGGAAACGCGAGGTGAGAGAAAAGGTTTTGAACAAAAAAGTTGCGGAGAGAACCGCTATTTTGGCGCGCTGGGGAGTCGAACGACAAACTCCGTGTCTCCAGGCTCTGAAGTGAAGTGAATCGTTCCGCCGTACTGTTCGACGATGCGGTGCACAATGCCTAAACCGAGTCCCGTACCCACTCCAAGCGGTTTGGTTGTGAAGAACGTGTCGAAGATGTGCGGCTGGCTCTCAAGCGGGATGCCACTCCCGTTATCGGTTAAACGAATGCAGATGTCTGTGCGTTCGGGATTGGAGGGTGAGGGCTCTGCCCAGGTTTTTACGGAGATCTTGCCACGCTGGCCGACGGCATCAATTGAATTGTCCAACAGATTCGTCCAGATCTGGTTTAGCCCGGTGCACTCGCTCTGCAGTGGAGGCAGCGGCGAGAAATCCTTTTCCACGACGATCTCTTTCTCGCGCATCTTATGCCCCAGAATCAGCAGCGTCGCATGAATGCTGTTGTTTACGTCGACCGACTGTTTCAGGCCCTTGCCCTCATAAGCGTACGACTTGACCGCCATGACCAGATCTGTCACGCGTCCAATGCTCTCTTCGATAGCGCCTACCAATTGCATACTGGAGGCCATCGCCTCGATCCAGTTCAAGGCATCGGAGAGAATCGTGCCTGGAAACTCCTGCCGTGCGCACTGAAGATCCTCAGCCTTCATGCCAACAGAAACCAGCGTTGGCGCCATCTTCCAGGCATTTTCGATGTTGGATTCTTCCATCCACTCAGCCAGCTTTTCTTCCGCATCGCTTTGTTCGAGCGAGTTCATGACGATTGGCTGTTTGGCGGAAAGAGTGTGTTCCTGTAACTCGTGCAGGCATTCCTTCTGCTCTCGGTTCAACTCTGCTTTACTGAACTTTGCCGAAAGCTCATGCATTCGCATCAGGTTCGATCGCAGTTGCGAGGCTGCTCTGCGCGCCGCCGCTCCAGGGTTGTTCAGCTCGTGCATCAGTCCGGCGGCCAGAGTGCCCAGCGACGCCATCTTCTCCTGCTGGAGGGTCGTGCTTTGCATCTTCTGGAAGCGCTTCGCCATGTTGGCCAGAATGGCCTGCCGCACATCGGGGCACGTCGTCATCAGGCTCCAGAAGGAGTCCTCGCTGAACTGGACCAGATGGCAGTGGTCCTCTGCCGTTAAATTGACGGCATTGGGAATATTGGCCAGTAAAGGAAGCTCACCAAAGGCATTTCCGCTGGGGATGGAGATCATGACCATCTCTTTGCCTTCAGGCGTCGTCTGCGAGACGGTGAGTTCGCCTTCAAGAAGCACCCAGAAGTAGTGGGCTATCTCTCCCTGCTTCACGAGGACGTCGCCCTTTTCGAGATAGATCTCCTCAAGGCCATGCAGACAGCGAAGTTCCTCGTCCTTCAGGGAAGAGAAGATGGGAGTGGCTCTCAACTGCGCGAAGAGAGTCTCGCTGATTGTTGCATTCTGGACGGCCTGGGAGTGTTCGCTCATCGGTCTTTAGAAGATATGCCTTTCAAAGTGTTGCGAGATACTGGTGAACAAATTGGATTGCAATAGAGCCCTCGCCAACCGCCGAGGCGCATCGTTTTACGGAGTTATACCGCACATCGCCAGCGACGAAGATACCTGGCACGCTGGTCTCCAGCAGATATGGGTCTCGGTCGAGCTTCCAGCTTCCGGGAGCTTTTGTCTTCAGATCGGGGCCGGCAAGAATGAAACCCTTGCTGTCCAGAGCGATTTCTTTCGGCAACCAGTCAGTCTTCGGGGCAGCGCCGATAAAAATGAATAGGGAACTCGTGGAGCGGTGCTCTTCGCCGCGTGGCGTCTTCAGTTTCAGGCACTCCAAGTGTCCATTGCCGGTCATCCCTTCGACTTCTGTAAAGGTCTCCACCACGATGTTTGGGGTTCCCTCGATCTGGTCGATCAGATACTTCGACATGCTCTTCGTCAGCGATTCGCCGCGGACCAGCATGTGTACCTTATCCGCATAACGAGCGAAGTGCATCGCCGCCTGGCCGGCCGAGTTGGCGCCGCCTACGATGTAGACCGTCTCGTTGGCGCAGCCCATGGCCTCGCTTAGAGCCGCTCCATAGTAGACCCCTGCGCCGTTGTATTGCTCCGCGCCGGGAACATCCAGCATGCAATACGCTACGCCGGTGGCAACGAGACAGGTGTGGCAGGTGATTTCCTGCCCATCGCTCATGGTGACGATCTGGTAGTTGTTCTCGGAGCGGATGCAGTTGACCCTCTGCAACAGGAACTCGGCTCCCAGCCGGGTGGCCTGCAGATAGGCTCGTTTAGCCAGCTCTTCGCCGCTGAGGCCAGAAGGGAAACCCAGGTAGTTCTCAATCCTGGAGCTGGAACCAGCCTGACCGCCGGGAGCATTCGGCTCCACGATGAGTGTCCGCAGGCCTTCTGATGCGCCATAAACGCCAGCGGCCAGACCGGCAGGTCCGGCACCCACCACAACGATGTCGTAGAACTTTTGCTGCGCCTGCGTCGGCATCCCCAGCTTGGCGGCAAGCTGGGTTGAACTGGGTTGAATCAGCGCTGTGCCGTCACCAAAAAGGACTACGGGGAGCTTCGCGTCATCGACGCCTTTTTCCTTCAGGAGAGTCTGCGCCTCAGGCGATTGTTCGGGATTCAGCCACTGGTAGGGGATGCGATTGCGAGACAGGAAGTCGCGTACGGCATGATCCTGCGGGGACCACCGCAGGCCGACGACGCGGATACCCTCGAACGGCGGCTTGTATCCCTGCTTCCAGGCCTCAAGAAGGTCGTCCAGAACCGGATACAGCTTCTCCTCGGGTGGATCCCAGGGTTTGTTGAGATAGTAGTGAATTTTGGCCGAATTGATCGCCCGGATTGCCGCTTCGGTATCGGCATAGGCCGTCAGCAGGACGCGCTTTGCGTCCGGATAGATGGTCAGGGCCTGCTGCAGGAAGTCGACGCCCGTCATTCCGGGCATGCGCTGGTCCGAGAGGAAGAGCGCGATGGTGTCACCCCGCTCCTTCAACTGCCGGCAGATATCCAGCGCAGCGCCACCTGAGGCCGCGCGGACGATACGGTAATCCTGGCCATAGTGATGGCGCAGATCCTGGACCACGGCCTCCAGAACGCTGGTGTCATCGTCGATGGCTAGCAAAATGGGCTTCGGCATACCTAAGTTATACTTCGCCGACGGCCTTCAGCGCACACCCGGCTTAGGATTAGATTGTGTACTGTGAGGAAACGGTGCAAAACTCACCGCGGTCCGCAAACAACCATAGACCATGATTTAGTCATCTTCTTTAGGAGCAGGAGATAGCGCTTTTGTCCTAATTGAAGACACAAGCCCTAAAAGAGCGAAAAATCGCCGATGAGAGTCTTGCGGGGCATTCATGATCCCGCCGTAGGAGACAGGGGACACATGAACCGCATTATTCTCGCCGATAATCAGGCGATCTTCCGAGCTGGCGCTGCCCGTATTCTGGTTCTTGAAGAAGACATGCGCATTGTTGCGCAATGCGAGGATCTCAACCGCCTATGGACCGCTCTGGATGCTAATCGTGGGGCGGCCGTTCTGGTGGCGTCGACTCTTCGTCCGGATTTGCAGCAGCTCGCTGAACGCATTCGGACCGGAGGACATCGCCTCGTTCTGATTGTCGAGAATTCCGAACAGGTTGCCGACGCTTCTGCACTTCTGGCGGAGGGCATCGTCAGCCGCAGTGTGCCTGCCACGGACCTGGTGGATTGCATCCGTCGCGTCTCCCGGGGACAACGCTATCAGCAACGCACCAATGTGACTGCGATCCACTCCGGCGATGCCGTGGGGGCGCGCGTACGCGACCGGCTTACTCCGAAAGAGATGCAGATCGTAGCTCTCATTGTGCAGGGCTGCAAGAACAAGGAGATCGCCGCTCAGCTTGGCACCAAGGAGCAGGTCATCAAAAACTACCTGCGCGGCATCTATGACAAGACAGGCGTCTCCGACCGCCTTGAGCTTGCTCTCTTCACCATTCATCATCGCGTTCTAGCCGAGGCTGCCGCCAAGGCCGGCACGCTGATTGAGATGAAGACCGCCTGATAGTTCCATTCATGGAAAAGCCCGCTTTTACGCGGGCTTTTTGTTTTGGCGGGAAAATGTGTCAGCTGAGCTTCTCGGCGATGCTTTTTGCCTGTGTAAACAACAGCAGGTAATCGGCGCCGCCCGCCTTTGAGTCGGTGCCGCTCATGTTAAAGCCGCCGAAGGGATGCGCGCCGACCATGGCTCCGGTGCACTTACGGTTGAAGTACAGATTGCCTACGTGGAACTCTTCGCGTGCACGATCCAGCTTCTCGCGTGAGGTGGAGTAGAGAGCGCCTGTCAGACCATATTCGGTGTTGTTGGCAATCGACAGCGCGTCGTCGAAGTTCTTCGACTTGATGATCGCCAGTACCGGGCCAAAAATCTCCTCCTGCGCAATCCGGGCTGTTGGGCTTACATCGGCAAAAACAGTCGGCTGGATATAGTAGCCACCTTCCTCCGTCTGGATGGCACTGCCACCATTCAGCAAGCGGCCTTCCTTCCTTCCGATTTCGATGTAGCTCAGAACCTTGTTGTACGACTTCGGGCTGATCACTGGGCCGGTATAGATGTTTTTCGCCGGATCGCCGGTTTTGATTTCGGCGACACGCGCTTGTAGCCGCTCGCAGAAGATGTCGTAGATGCGCTCATCGACAATCGCCCTCGAGCAGGCCGAGCACTTCTGGCCGTTGAAACCGAATGCGCTCGCTACCACTCCCTCGATGGCGGCATCGAGATTTGCATCCTCATCCACGATGATCGAATCCTTACCACCCATCTCGAGGATCGTGCGTTTGATGAAGATTTGTCCTGGTTGCGTCTTCGCCGCGCTTTCGTGAATCTCCAGCCCCACGGCCTTCGACCCCGTAAAGGCGATAAACCGCGTCTGTGGATGTGCGACAACGGCTGAGCCGAATTCCGGCCCTTCACCCTGACACAGATTGACAACGCCATCCGGCAGCCCAACTTCCTCCAGCAGGGCAAAGAATCTCGCAGCAATCGTCGGTGCATCGACGGAAGGCTTGAGAATGACCGTATTGCCACACACGATCGCTGCTGCCGTCATGCCAGCCATGATGGCGAAGGGGAAGTTCCACGGTGGAATCACTGCACCCACGCCCAAAGGAAGATAGCGAAGCTGGTTGCGCTCCCCGGGGAACTGGATCGGTGTCTTCGCGGCATCCAGCTTCAGCGCCTGACGCCCATAGAACTCCAGAAAGTCGATCGTCTCGCCCACATCGGCATCTGCCTCGGCCCAGTTCTTGCCAACCTCCAATGTCAGCCACGCCAGGAACTCAAACTTTCTCTCACGAATCAGGTCGGCTGCGCGAAACAGTAGAGCGGCGCGGTCGGATGCAGACGTTTTGCTCCATGCCGGAAATGCTGCCAGCGCAGCTTCGACTGCCTGTTCGGCCAGGTCGGCTTCGGCCCGCTGGTGAATGCCGATCACCTGCTTCGGGCGGGCTGGATTCACCGAGATAATCTTGCTCGCTGTTCTCAGCCTTTTGCCACCAACGACGTTGTCGTACTCCTGCCCCAACATACTTTCGACCTTGGCCAGCGCGTCTTCCATGGCCCGCTTGTTTTCGGCTGTGGAAAAGTCGACAAAGGGCTCATTGGCAAACGGTGTCTCTGCGGTACGGAGAAGGGTAGGAGGGGCGATATCAGCGGTAGCCATAGCTATCTATTTTATCGCCGATTCAAGGAGAAGATCGTGTCCAGTACTCGGAGGATGGTCGAACCACTGGCAGGATTTTGCCCGATATCCATTACCCTTAGAGACGCATGCCCGGAGACCCCACATCTGATCTGCAGCCTCAAGCACTGGAAGCGCTTACGGCACTCTTTGCGCTCAAGTCGGATTGGGCTGGCTCCCTGGTTCTCTCTATCGGCCTTAATGCGCAGGGCCGCGCATTCGCTATCGCCTCGAATATTGCGGGGGCGGTCTCTCTTTCCATCGACAATTCGCCAGACGATATACGCGAGGTGGTCCGTACTGGCGCCGTGGATTTCGTCGTCAATACTTTGGACGAAGCCATTCGCGCGATGAAGAACGAGGTCCGCAAGCGTGCTCCGCTATCGGTTGCTCTGGCTGCTAGTCCTTCCCGTGCTCTGGCTGAGATCGTCTCTCGTGGTCTCGCTCCTGCGCTGGTCACAATCTTTACCTCTACTCAAGAACTCGAGCCAGTTGTGGCCACATCTTCTGAGGCTTTTAAGGAACTGGGGGCCACGCTCATCGACTTCACGGCGACTTCTCATGTTCCGGGATACAGATTGGCAGGCGAGTTGATTGCTTCCATCACCCGCCCGAATGGCTGGGAACTCTCTACGTTGACGTTCAACTCCTCTGCCGAGCAACGTGCCTTCGATACTCGAGCCGCGGCGATGCTTGCTCCAGGTGATCATCTCCGCCGTCGCTGGCTTGATGCCGTGCCACGTATTCTCCAGCGGCAACGGCCTTCCCAGCGTTCACTTTGGCTGACACCGGCAGAAGCAGAACAGTTGCTCTCGGCAGAAAAGCGCTCGTAAGGATTCGCCGGTAATATCATCTTTATCTCTGATCTTGGATGGGGCACCTCATGATAAAGCTTTCGCCTTGTCTCGCAACAGCGGTTGTCCTGTGGTTGCCTTCTGTATTCTTTGCTCAGCAGAAGGCTGCTCCTGAGGCGAAGCTGGACTTTCAGGCGGTTGGAGCTCCGCTGAAGGCGGACCATGTTGTCCCCCAGATTGCAGCTGCCCTGAAGCTTGTCTCATCGGAGCACATCAAGGCGAATATCACGCATCTGGTCGAGTTTCATAATCGCTCGACGCTCTCTTCCACGGAAACGGATCTGAAACCGGGAACAGGTGTCTTCGCTGCCGCCGACTGGATCAAATCGCAGTTCGAAAGCTATGGCAAGGAGTGCGGAGGATGCCTGGAGGTGTTCTTGGACGAGTCCATCGAGCAGCCACAGCCGGGGCTGAATAACGGCCCTCCACGCATCGTCAAACCGACTCCGCTGCGGAATGTTGTTGCGGTCATGAAGGGAACCGATCCCACTGCTGCGAAGCGCATGTATCTGGTAACTGGTCACTATGACACGCGCGAGACCGACGTTATGAATACGCATGACTTTGCGCCCGGGGCGAACGACGACTCCAGCGGTACCGCCGTTTCTATGGAAGCCGCACGCGTTCTGAGCCGATTCAAATTTCCTGGCACGATCGTTTTTGTTGCGGTTGCGGGAGAAGAGCAGGGGTTGAATGGATCGCGTCACCTTGCCGAGCGTGCCCGCAAGGAAGGCTGGCAGCTGGAAGGTGTTCTTAACAACGATATCGTTGGTGGCGATACGACTCCTGGTGATCGGCTTCAGTCGAAGCAACGCATTCGCGTCTTCTCGCAGGGGATTCTGCCTTCGGCTCCCCTGGAACAGATTCGCCAGACGCTCAGTCTCGGTGCAGAAAGTGAGACTCCGTCGCGTCAGCTGGCCCGCGAGGTGCTCGCTGTCGGGCGAACGTACTTCGCCGGTAGCTTTCGGCCTGTGATGGAGCTTCGTCTCGACCGCTTTCTGCGTGGCGGAGACCATCGTTCGTTCAGCGAAGTGGGATTTGCCGCAGTACGCTTTACCGAGTGGCGCGAGAACTTCGATCATCAGCACCAGCACGTTCGCACGGAGAATGGAAAGGAGTACGGAGATCTGCTGAAGTTCGATGACTTCAGCTACATTGCGCAGGTGGCGCGACTGAATATTGCCACACTGGGTACGCTGGCGGACTCTCCTGGTACTCCGCAACGCGTTAGGGTAGCGACTTCCAATCTGGACAACGACACGATCCTCAAATGGGATGTGCCGACGAGTTATGCGCAGCCCGTCACGTATCAAATCGTATGGCGTGAGACGGCCATGAATGATTGGCAGTATTTTGTGGACGCTAAACAGTTTCCGGGAGGAGAACCGAACAGTGTGCGTCTGCCGGTGTCAAAAGACAACGTCTTCTTTGGTGTGCGTGCGTGCAGTTCTTCCGGGGCTTGCAGTCAGGCTGTAGCTCCGATTCCAAGCCGTAACTAGCTGCATTATTTGCACAGCGATAGAGGGGAAGTGGTGTGGCAAAAGTGTGTCAGTCGGTGCCCGAAATTGCCCGTATATAACCGTATTCGGCTTATCCTTCCGCACGAGGCATTCGTTATGGAAGTTATTTGTTTTCAGTTAGGAAAGTGGTGGACGCGGAAGGAATCGAACCTTCAACCTGTCGATTAAGAGTCGAATGCTCTGCCAGTTGAGCTACGCGTCCAGGTTTTTGGAACGTTGACGAGAGTTGTTTCTATGAAGAAAAACTGCAATCGGTCAACTTTTTAAGAATAACACAGCCTGCGGCATTTGTGGATGCCGCAGGCATGTCAATTTAGCCAACGAAATCCACATTCGCGCGATGAGGAATAATGCCGCGCTCATAGCCCATGTCGAGCAGCTTGCGAATGGCCTCGCGCCCATCGTCGCCGTAGTTCAGCGTCCGCTCGTTCACGTACATGCCTACAAAGCGATTGGCCAGCGTTGTGTCGAGGTCGCGTGCAAATTGCATCGCATACGCCAGCGCTTCTTCGCGATGATCCAGCGCGTGCTGGATGCTGTCGCGAAGAGCATTCGTGGCCATCAGCATCGTCTCCTGGCCTAGCGAGCGACGAATCGCATTGCCGCCGAGAGGCAACGGCAGGCCGGTCTGCTCGCGCCACCACTGCCCAAGGTCGATCAGCTTGACCAGGCCATCGTTCGCATAGGTGAGCTGGCCCTCGTGAATGATCAGGCCAGCATCAAACTCCCCGGAGGTGACTGCTGGAATGATCTTGTCGAAGGGGACAACCGTCGTCTCGAAATCGGGGTAGTACAGCTTCAGGGCGAGGAAGGCAGTCGTCAGCGTACCCGGAACGGCGATCCGCTTCTTCTTGACGTCAGCTAGAGTCACCTTCGGATTGGCGACCACCATCGGGCCATAGCCTTCGCCTACACTGCCACCGCAGGCCATCAGTGTGTAGTTGTCCTGCAGATACGGATAGGCATGGAAGGAGATCGCTGTGACATCGTAGAAGGCCTCGTTGATGGCCTTATGGTTCAGCGTTTCGATGTCCGTCAGCACGTGGGTGAACTTGTAGCCAGGAACGCGGACCTTGTTCGTCGCCAGCCCGTAAAACATAAATGCATCATCGGAGTCAGGGCTGTGAGCAATGCTAATTTCTTGTGTTGCTGTTTGTGCGGCATTCATGATGCAAGTATTCCTCTGGGAGTGTTGAGCGAATGTGAAAGGCACGTTGCGGTGCCTGAGAAAGAGATGCCGGCGAGGCTAGTTGCGACGCCAGCGATCGATGGCGCTGAAGATTCCCGCCGCGGCAGCAATCTTGACCAGGTTGCCGGGGATAAATGGCGTGACGGCCATGTTCATCACGGAGATCGGTGCCAGATGGCGATACTGTGCCAGCCACGTTGCGCCAAAGCCAAACAGGACGATGCTTGCCAATGCGCAGGCTACGGCGGCACGGGCGAAGCGGTTATTGAGCTTCAAGGACCGCGCACCCCATCCGGCAATGGCTGCCACGAACGGGAAGGCAAGCAGAAAGCCTCCGGTCGGCCCCATCAGTTGAGCGACGCCACCCAGACCCTGTGGCGTAAAGACCGGCATTCCAGCCGCTCCTTCAGCCAGATAGAGTGCCAGCGCTGCAAATCCGCTGACCGGTCCAAGCGCCAGACCCACCAGCAGAACGGCGAAGTCCTGCATCGTCAGCGGCACAGGCGTGAAGGGAAGCGGCACGGTGATGTGTGCGCAGACAGCGATAAAGACCGTTGCGGCAACGATCAGTACGGCGCGCCCAGGCAGAGACTCCGCAAACGAGCGTGTGGAGCTTTGCGCCAGACCCTGAGGGGCAGAGAAGGTGGATTGCATGGTGAGAGTCCTTTCGCGCTAAAAGCGTCTTCTTGAAGTGTTTTTCGTTCCGGCGACATGGACCTGCCGTGATGGGTGCGGGTCCGTCAGGTCGCCATAATCTTTGTTGAAGTAAGCCCAGTCCATACGTCCGCCTGCGAATTCGGCGTGCTGGGAGTGTGCGGATTGGGGCCCTTTGCGCTGTCCTGCTACCGGCTGATCCTCGCCTGCAGGGTGAATCTCAATCGACTGCGAGGGAGCATTCCACGGCTTCTTTGCTGTAATCCCCTGGACGGTTTGCTGAGGAACCTGCCGTGGCGAACGCATCGGCCGATGCTCAGTCGCGGCGTACAAGTGGCGGCTGAACTCCGGCACAGGGGGAACTGATGGCCGCTCACGCCTGTGTCCCGCCTGTACATGACGCACCATCGCAATGCTTGCTGCAATCAGGGCGGCAAAGCAGGCGGCCGAGATGATGTAGAGAATGAGCACCCTCAGAAGGATATCAAGATGGCGGGAGTTTCGTGCATCTTATTCCCACGGTCTCTACAACACATGGGTGACCCCCTCTCGCGCTACCCGTCGTCACAAAAGGACGCATAAAAGCATTACCAGTCAGATACACACGGCGGGCAACAGGGGTTTTCCACTTGACGCCTCTATCCCAAACTTTTGTACTCAATCATGATGGCTGCTTCAGGTAAATCCGGCGCTGGCGTGAGAAATCCTTCTCGTGTTGTGCGTTTTTATCACCAGGCTCTCTCCAATTGGAGGAAGGGAGTAACCGTAGCTGCAGCCGCTCTTGCCATCGCGCTTGGCTATCACGTGGTCTTCGGCCAGAATGGCCTGACCGCTTACGAGCAGAAGCGTCACGATACCCGGCAGCTCGATGAGCAGCTCAAGAGCCTCCAGCACGAAAATGAACTACTCAAGGGGCATGTCGATCGCCTGCAGAACGACCCCAATGCCATTGAGCATCAGGCTCGCGAGGAGCTTCACTACACCCGGCCTGGCGAGGTTATCTACACCCTGCCTGCGTCCGCTCCCGCTCCAGCCAAAGACACGACGGCCAAGAAGTAAACGCACCCCCTATCGCGAGTCTAAGTCGGTCTTCTTTTCCTGTACCCTCTACGGAGGAGTTGCCATGAAGTTCGACATGGAAAAGGCCACGCACCGGGAGATTTATAACCTGCTTATCGGGCTGGTGGCTCCACGGCCCATTGCGCTCATTACCAGCATCGATGAAGCAGGCATTATCAACGCTGCTCCCTTTAGTGCATACAACTATCTCTGCACAGATCCTCCGATTGTGGGCATCGGCGTTACCGACCGCCCCACGGAGCGGTTCGTCCCCAAAGATACCGCGCGCAATATTCGACGCACCGGGGAATTCGTTATCAACGTAGTCACCGAGGATATCGCTCAGCAGATGAACATCTGCGCCACCGACTTTCCTGCCGGAGTCTCCGAGCTGGATATGGCGAATCTGGAAACGGCTCCCTCAGCCGTCGTGAAAGTGCCTCGTATCGCCCAGGCCCACGCAGCGCTCGAATGCCGCGAGTACACCACGATGGAGATCGGCCGCTCGCGCATCATCCTCGGCCGTGTCGTCTCGATGTATATCGAAGACCAGTACGTTGATCCCGCCGGTCCCTATATTCGTGCCGAAGAGTTACACGCTATCGGTCGTATGAATGGGCTGGGCAATTATGTGCGCACGCGCGACAGCTTCATGAACATCCCGCGCATCCCTTACGAGCAGTGGAAAAAGGAGCACAGCTAGGCCGCTGTATCGATCAGGAAAGATATTGCTTCAGCCACGGATCGGTGCTGCTCACCAGTTCCCGTGTCGTCCCGTCGAAGACGACCTTACCCTCGTTCAGTACCAGAAACTTTGTGCTTTCGTCGATGCCATTGTTGGGGATGCGCTCCATCGTGTTTGTCTTCGGATCGAACCGATTCATCGCCAACGTAAACGCGTCCTGTAAGCGATGCGTGATGACCAGCGATGTCGTATGGTTTACGTCGCGCTGCTTCATGACCAGCTCGATGATCGTCGTTGAGGTGATGGGGTCAAGCCCGCCCGTGGGCGAATCGTAAAGAATCAGGTCGGGCCTTGAGACGATTGCACGTGCAATTGAGACACGCCGCCGCATACCGCCTGAAAGCTCTGGCGGGAATTTGTTGATTGCCTGCTCCAGCTCGACGAACTTCAGAGCCTCCACGACACGCTCGTGCGCCTCTTTCTCTGGCACATGTTCTTCGTACAGGCGATACGCGACATTGTCCTCAACGGAGAGGGAATCGAACAGCGCCGACTCCTGAAAGACCATGCCGATTCTGGCGCGCAGCTTGTAGAGATCGCGCTCGCGCATCGTCGTAATCTCTTCGCCGAAGACTTGTATCGAACCCGAATCCGGAGCCATCAGTCCGTTTGCCAGCTTCATCAATACGGATTTACCGCCACCGGCAGGCCCCAGAATGATGCGCGTCTCGCCCGGCTGGACGTTGAAGGAAACGTCGATCAGGACCGGCTTCAGGTCAAACGCAATCGACACGTTTTCGAAGACCACGACCGGCTCTCCCGGGGCCGCGTTCTCCAGTTTCGTTTTGTCGTCCGTCAAAAGATCCTCGGCCATAGGTTTCCCTTTACCGGCCAAAGATGCCGATCATGGCGCGGGTGACCAGCAGGTCAACAAAAATGATGAAGATGGAGGAGACAACCACGGCCTGCGTGGTGGAACGTCCCACACCTTGAGTACCACCCTTGGTCGTCATGCCGAAATAGCAGCCTACGGTTGCCACAATGAAGGCGCTGAACAGTGGCTTCGTCAACCCCTGCACGATGTCGGCATATTGGAGCGAGCGATACGATGAGCTGAAGTAAGTCGATGCGTTCATGCCCAGCATCGCCACGCTGATTAGAGCGCCTCCTGCGATTCCTACGGCGTCGGCAATGATCGTCAGGAAGAAAAGCATAATCACCGTCGCATACAGCCGGGGCGTCACCAGCTTGCGGACCGGATCGGTTCCCAGTGCGCGCATGGCATCGATCTGCTCGGTCACCTTCATCGAGCCGAGCTCCGAGGCCATGCCCGCCGCATTGCGTCCGGCCAGCATGAGTCCCGTCAGCACGGGGCCCAGCTCCTTGACCATTGCCAGCGCGACCAGGTTTCCCGTCATGCTGACTGCGCCAAAGGTCTTCAGCGAAGACGCCGACTGCAGCGCCAGCACCGATCCGGTAAAGAAGCCTGTCAGCGCGATGGTCGGCAGCGAGCCCACGCCGATCAGGTCCATCTGCGTGTACAGATCGGCCATATAGCGAGGCCGCGAGAAGATATTCGCAACAGCCTGCCACGCCAGGATCGAGTATTCCTGAATGGCGCCGACCTTTTCTTTGGCAAAGTCTTCTGGAGAGACAAAGGGCATGTTGTATCTGTGGCTCAGAGTATCAGATGCGCTCCGTTCTCCGCAGTGTGCCTCTCTGATGTATCCCATTGAGCTTCTTTGTCGTACCGGCTGGAAGGACCCTCTGCTTGATGAGAAAATAGATGGGATGGGTTCCCGAATGACGGCAGCGGTTCTGTATGGCAGTGAAGATCTACGCCTGGAGGAGCTTGAAATCCCTCAGGCTTCGGCGGGCGAGCTTATTGTTCGCGTCGGCGCAGCGCTGACCTGTGGTACGGACCTCAAGGTGTATCGCCGCGGTTACCACGCCATGATGCTGAAGCCGCCCATTCCTTTTGGCCATGAGTTGGCTGGCATTGTTACGCAGGTAGGCGAAGGGGTGACGAAGTTTCGTGAAGGGGACCGCATCGTCGCCCTGAACTCCGCTCCCTGTGATGCCTGCTACTTCTGCCTCCGTGGGCAGCAGAATCTCTGCGAAGACCTGCTCTTCAATAACGGGGCTTACGCCGACTACATCCGCATTCCCGCCCGCATCGTCGAAAAGAACACCATTGCTGTTCCTGATGGCGTCCCCTTTGAGTACGCTGCCCTTACCGAGCCTCTGGCCTGCGTCGTTCGTGGGCTGGAGGAGACTGCTCCGCGGCTTGGCGACACCATGGTTGTGATCGGCGCGGGACCCATCGGCCTGATGTTTATGCATGTCGCCGCGCTTGCCGGCCAGAACGTCATCGCCGTCGTCAAGCGCGATGACCAGATCGCCACCGCAAAGCTCTTTGGCGCCCGGCAGGTCGTTCAGACGACGGCTGTAGAGGATGTCGTCAAGGCGACTCGCGCCCTTACCCCAAACGGTCGAGGCGCCGATTCCGTCATTGAGGCAGTTGCGACGCCCGCTACATGGGAATGGGCCGTCGACATGGTTCGCAAAGGGGGAACGGTCAACTTTTTCGGCGGACCGCCTGCAGGTACCAAAGTTCAGCTGGATACCAACCGTCTCCATTACGGCGATATCACTCTGAAGGCCAGCTTCCATCACACGCCAGCTACCTGTCGCACCGCTTTCGAGCTGATCACCAGCGGACGCTTCAAATGCGCCGAGACAATCACGAGCCGCGCCACGCTCGATCAGGTTCCCGAAATCTTCGCGCGCATGATGATGCGAACTGGCGGCTCACGTGAGATCAAGACGGCCGTCTTTCCTAAGGGAGCGCCTCGTTGAGCGATCTAAGCACCTCTGAACACGCGCTGCTGGGGGCGCCGCACCAATACCTCACGCCTATCGCGCGGCCTACGCTTGCCGAGGCGCAGGCATGGTGCGCCGAGTTGACGCGGTCGCACTACGAAAATTTTCATGTAGCGACCTTCTTTCTTCCAGCAAAGGTGCGGCCTCACTTTGAGAGCATCTATGCTTACTGCCGCGTGGCCGACGATCTCGGCGATGAGGTGGCCGACCGTGCCGTTGCGACACGGCTGCTTGAGGCCTGGGGTTCGATGCTCGACGAGTGCTACGACAATCCGGAGCGCTCGATGCATCCGGTCTTCGTTGCTTTGCACGAATCCATCGTGGCCTGCGATCTGCCGCGGCAGCTTTTCCACGATCTGCTCATCGCCTTCCGGATGGACCAGATCAAGACGGAATACGAGACATGGGACGAGCTGCTGGAGTACTCGCATTACTCGGCGAATCCCGTGGGCCGGCTTGTTCTCCTGGTCTCGGGGTATCGCGACGAAGAGCGTGCGCAGCTTTCCGATAAGGTGTGCACCGCGTTGCAGCTGGCCAACTTCTGGCAAGACGTGGTTGAAGATAAGGAGCGCGGCCGTCGCTACATTCCAGCTGAATCGATGGAGCGGTTCCAAATTGACGAGGGTCAGATTGCTGGCCGCGTCTTTACGCCAGAGTTCGGCGCGATGATTCAGGATCTCGTCACGCGTACGCGTACCATGTTGCACGAAGGTGGCGCGATCAGCCGCTATGTCGATCGCGATCTTGCTGTCACGCTCAATCTCTTCCGCAAGGGGGGAGACGCTATTCTCGATGGAATTGTTGCGCAGGATTATGACGTTCTTCGCGGTCGGCCTGTCGTCTCCAAGGTAAAGAAGCTCGGCCTGCTCGCAGGTTCGATGCTCGAAAAGCTGCGCATAGGGAAGGGCCGGTGATCGTTACCGAGGCATACGCTGTTTGCCGGGAAATTGCGAAGCGCGAGGCCAAGAACTTTTACTACGCCTTCCGCGTTCTGCCGCGCCATAAATCCGACGCCATGTGCGCGATCTATGCCTTCATGCGCCGCGCCGACGATCTCTCCGATGACGAGTCGATCTCGCTCGACGAGCGCCGCGTGGCGATGGCGCGTTGGGTTGCGGCGTGGCGGGCTGCACGGGCAGGGGGCGCAACCGATGACCCGGTCTTCGTTGCTCTCAACCACACGCAGAAGCTCTTCCAGATTCCTGATCAGCTGCTGGAAGAGCTGGTGCAAGGAACAACGATGGATCTGGAGCCGCAGACGTCGGCCGTGCAGACCTATGCTACTTTCAACGATCTCTATCGTTACTGCTATCTGGTGGCCTCGGTTGTTGGACTAGTCTGCATCAAGATATTTGGCTACAGCGATCCTCGTGCCGAGAAGCTGGCTGAAGAGACGGGAGTTGCCTTTCAGCTCACCAACATCTTGCGTGATGTAAAGGAAGATGCGGAGCGCGGCCGTATTTATCTGCCGCTCGACATGCTGGCGCAATTCTCTGTGTCGCAGGAGCGCATTCAGGCGCTTGCCGCCGGAGCGTCGCTGGAGGCGCGCGAACGCAGCCTGCTCGGCGAACTCGGCAATCGCGCTGAGCAGTATTACAAATCGGCGGACAGCCTTCTTCCGTTGATTGATGCCGATAGCCGTGCTGCGCTCTGGGTTCTGGTCACCATCTATCATGGCCTGCTTCGCAGGATTGAGCGCTCGGGCTATGAGGTTTTCGGAGAGCGTATCAGCGTTCCTACTGCCCGGAAGCTCGGCATTCTTGCGCAGGGGGCAGCGCGATCGGTTGGCAATCGGGTGCTGTCATGACTGCCCAAAGTCACGATGTAGATGTCATCGTCGCTGGTGCGGGTGTTGCTGGACTGTCCGCTGCGGTCGCGTTATCGCAGGCCGGGGCGCGCGTCATGCTGCTGGAGCGGCGGCCTTATATCGGAGGGCGCGCTTATTCTTACCAGCATCCGGCGCTTGAAGAGACGATTGATTCGCAGCACGTCGTCGTCGGCTGTTGTACGAATCTGATTGAGCTTGCGCAGCAGGCTGGAATGGCAGACTCTTTTCGCTGGTACGACGAACTGATCTTTATGGAGCCGAATGGCCAGCGCAGTTTGTTGAAGCCTGGTCCGTTGCCTGCTCCGATGCATCAGACGCTGAGTTTTCTGCGTGCGCCGATGCTCTCACTGGAGGATAAAGCTTCTGTTGCAGCGGGCCTACTGCGCTTTTTGCGCGGGTTTCCGCAGGATGATGCTGAGAGTTTCGCCTCGTGGTTGAAGCGCACGGGGCAGACGGAGCGTTCGATCCGTCATTTCTGGGAGCCTGTTGTGATTGGCGCGCTGAACGACAACTTCGAGAGCTGCTCGGTGAAGTATGCGGGCAAGGTCTTTCATGAGTCGTTCCTGCGCTCCCCGCAGGCTGGGTTGCTTGGCATTCCGGCGGCTCCGTTGACGGAATTTTTTTCGCCGATCGCCGCGCTGGCCGAGCGCTCCGGCGTGGATGTTCGTCTCAAGTCTGGCGTCGATGCTATTGCTCAGACTGCGGACGGACGCTGGCAGGTTCGCTCGAATGGCAACGAGTATGTTGCAGATTCGCTGGTGCTGGCTACGGACGTTCGTCAGTCGCACAACCTGCTGGCGACGTTGCCTGCTTCGGAGGCGGAGAAGCAGCAGCGTCAGGAAGCTTACGAGCGATTTGTCCCTTCGCCGATCACGACGATTCATCTTTGGTACGACCGCGATGTGACGGGCGTCGATCATGCTGTGTTGCTCGACACGCGCATTCAGTGGGTGTTTACGAAGTCGCGTATTCGCCGCTGGCCTGAAGAGCGCGGGAGCTATCAGGAACTGGTCATCTCGGCCTCATGGCCTGAGCTGGAGATGGGACGTGAAGCGATTCTTGCCTCGGCGCTTCGCGAGTTCGAGACTTTCTTTCCGGCGGCTCGTCAGGCGAAGCTGCTGAAGAGCGGAGTGTTGAAAGAGGCTCGCGCGACCTTCTCGGTGACGCCTGGCCTCGATCGTTTCCGTCCGCAGCAGAAGACCCAGTGGTCTGGGCTGTATCTTGCCGGAGACTGGACGGCTACCGAATGGCCCTCGACGATGGAGGGAGCTGTTCGCAGCGGCCGTCTTGCGGCTGGAGAGGTTGTCGGCGAGCGGCGGCGGTTTATGGCTCCAGAGCTTCCAGCTACGGGGTTGATGAAGCTCTTCTGACCTCCTCCCCCCTATGTTTTGCGCAAAATATTCATAACATTAGGCTTAGACGTGGGCCTTGAATGTAAAATATTGATTCTGCATGGTTTAATCTGCAAAATATTGAAAATAAATGGTTTGAGGTGACCTCAAAAACTTGAGGCCGTTTTTGGGGCTATTTCTATTTTAGCGAGTGAAAAATAACTGATCGGCACTTTGGGAGAGGCCGCTTTGTGGCTTATTTTGTTTGATTTGCAGCGTTTTCCTGAGCTTGCGGGGCTTGACAGGATTAATGTCCCCATTGATCGGACTGGAGCGGATTTCCGAGGGTTGAATCCCTTCGGCTCGCCTGTGGCTCGTTCAGGATGACATTTTGTGAAAGAGGTTGGCGGTTGTGGCGCAGTCGGCGAAATGCGGGGGTTCCTCGACTGCGGCCTACGGCCTTCGCTCGGAATGACACTCCAGAACCTTCGCTCGGAATGACACGCCAGAACTTAGTGGGAGATGAGGATGACGCCGATGCACACGAAGAGGACAGCGAGCCAGCGGCGGCGGTCTACGTTTTCGCCCAGGACGAGTTTGGCGCAGATGGCGTTGCCGATGTAGGTGAGCGACGCGATGGCGGGGGCGGCGAGGGAGAGGTCGACGATGGAGAGCGCCCAGAGCATGGCGAAGAAGTTCAGCGCCATGCAGGCGGCTCCGATGAGGAACTTGGGGCTGGCGAGGACGGCCCGTATGGGGCCGAGGAAGCCTTTGAGGCCGGGACCGGTGCGGTAGTTATCGAGATCGCCGAGGTCGCGCATGGCGGAGGCGATGAGGACTTCGCCGGCGATGGCGAGGGCGGCAACGCCGCCGATGGCGGACCAGGTGTGCAGGATGGAGGTGGCGGACTTCAACGGCCTGCTCCTGAATCCATCAGGTCGAGCTCGTGGTGGGGAGCGGGGTCTTCGGTGCGCGAGGGGCCTCCTGCGACGAAGCCGACGGCGCAGACGATGAGGAAGATGCCGGCCCAGCGATAGAGGGAGAGATGCTCATGCAGCCAGAAGCGCGAAAGCAGAGCGACGACGACATAACCGAAGGCTGTAGCGGGCATGACGAAGGTGAGGTCGGCCCAGGAGAGCGCGGTCATGTAGCTGGCGAAGAAGCCGATGAGAAGGACGATGCCGGAGATGACGTAGGGGTTGAAGAGAGCGTGCCAGAGAAGGCCGAGGTGGTGGAGATCGACCTGTCCGACCTGGTCCATGCCGCGGGAGAGGAGGGTGTCTCCTACGGATGCGGTGAGCATGATGGTGATGAGGATGGCGTACTGCGAGGGTTTTAGGGCGTGCTTCATCTGCTCTTCAAGGATATCAAGTGGGAAGGGCACAGGTGATGGATAAGCGGGAGATCAGGCGGAGAATATCCTGAGTATGGTGGCGTTGCGATGATCGAAGATCTGCTGGACGGAGCGGCGCACGAAGAGTCGATGCACGAGATCGCCTATCGGGCCGAAGGGCAACTCATATTCGACATGGTCCTGCATCTGCGTTCCTCCGGGAGCGTCGGCAAAGTCGTGGCGATGGACCCAGCGACGATACGGCCCGGTAAGTTGGACGTCAGTAAACGTGGAGATTGGTTCAAAGACGGTGATCTGCGTTCCCCAGTGGAAGGGGATGCCATGCAGGCTGAGCCTGTAATCGATCAAAGCACCGGGCTTCATCTCGATCGGCAGGGGCGAGGTGATTTTGAACCTGAGAGTAGAAGGAGTGATCTGCTCAAGATTCTCCGCCTCTGCGAAAAACGCGAAGACCTCGGCGCGGGGCCGGGGGATGAAAAGCGATCGTTCGAGGTGATAGATCATGTGGTCTCTGCCTGTTGGATGCAGAGACCACGTCAAGCAATGCAGAGCAGGGAGTTTTCTTAGGGCTTTGTCACCTTCAGGTTGCTGACGGTTGCGTCGGTATTGTGCGCGAAGCGGAAGCCGTAGACGCCGTCAGTGGATTTGAGTTTGCCTGCGGTGACGAGGTCGGACTTGGGGAAGGTTTTTACCGTGGTTCCGTTGATGATGCAGGAGACGGTGTCGCCTTTGACCTGCATGGCGATCTCCTGTGTGACGGGCTGGCCTACGGCTGCGGCTTTGTGGACGGCGTCGTTGGCTTCGCGGCGGCCGTTGAGCTGGAAGGCTTCGGGGCCGAAGCCGCGCACGATGAAGTTGCCGTTACCGTAGGCGGCGCAATAGATGTAGCTCTGGTCGGCAGTGCCGAGTCCGTTGCCTGCGATGACGATGCCATAGGGATGCGGGTGCGTGTTGAGGTTCATGAACTTCGGCTCGGTGAAGGTGGCCGAGACGGTGTAGTCGCCCTTGGCGATGTTCTTCGGGTTCCAGTAGGTGATGGCGGGGCCGGTGGTGACGTGGAAAACCTTGCCTTCTTCGGAGAGCTTGGCGTCGTTGACGGTCTGTCCGGCCTTTTCGGCGTCGGCGTCGATCTTGCCCTGCCAGCCTTTTACGCTGATGCCTCCGCCGGCGACTTTGCGGTTCGTTTCGGGCGTCTCCTGCTGAGCGACGAGGGTGCCGGTGATGAGAAGACACGCGATGGAAGAGGCAAGAACAGAGCGAGAGACGAGACGCATGGAAGATCCTTTCGGGCTGAAGATCGGTTCGGACGTAGTATATGCGTTTGCGAAGGCGGGTGTTTTGAGCAAAGCATGCTTGATGTCTGAGACGTTCCGACTTCAGTGATCGTGATTCCATCGCAAGAAAAAGGCGGCCGGTTTCGTGACCAGCCGCCTGCAAGTATGGATGCAATGATGCTTACGCGTTCATGCTGACCGATTCCTGCTGCTTGAGGGCCTTTTCTTCGGCCTTGGCGCGGGCTGCGGCGTAGCGCTCCTTGCGGAGCTTCATGTAGCTTCTGGCTTCCTGATAAAGGCGGGGGACGTCGCGGTTGACGATGGCCTTCCAGACGACGCGGAACGCAGCCTTGGGACGGAAGTAGTACTCGTCGTAGAAGCGATGTACCTGCTCCATGACGTACTCGGTGGGCAGGCCGGGGTACTCGATGTGCGCCATCTGGTGGCCGCCGCCATCTTCCATCTTCTCGTTGGTGATGAAGTTGTTGCGCTTGGCGAAGTCGTAGAACTCGGTGCCCGGGTAGGCGTGGGCGACAGAGACCTGAATGGTTTCGCAGTCGAGCGTCTTGGCGAAGTTGATGGTGTTGCGGATCGACTCCTTGGTCTCGCCGGGGAGGCCGAGGATGAAGTCGGCGTGGATGACGAGGCCGAGGTCGTGGCAGTCCTTGACGAAGTCGCGAGCGCGCTCGACGGTGGCACCCTTCTTGATGTTCTTGAGGATCTGCGGGTCGCCGGACTCGAAGCCGACGATCAGCAGGCGGCAGCCGGCGTCCTTCATGGCCTTGAGGGTTTCGCGGTCCGTGGTGACGCGCGAGGTGCAGGACCAGGTGATGCCGAGGGGCTTCAACTTGGCGCAGAGCTCGATGGTGCGGGCCTTCTGGATGTTGAAGGTGTCGTCGTCGAAGAAGAACTCCTTGACCTCGGGGAAGTTCTCCTTGGCCCACTTCATCTCGGCGGCTACGTCATCGGAAGAGCGCTTGCGCCAGGCGTGGCCGGAGAGTGTCTGCGGCCAGAGGCAGAAGGTGCACTGCGCCGGGCAGCCGCGCGTGGAGTAGAGCGCGATGTAGGGGTGCAGGAGGAACGGCACGTTGTAGCGGGTGACGTCCATGTCGCGCTTGTAGATCTTGGTGGCCCAGGGCATGGCGTCCAGATCCTCAACCTGCGGGCGGTCGGGGTTGTGCTGGATGACACCGTTCGCGTCCTTGTAGCTGATGCCGAGGATCTCGTTCAGCGGCTTGCCATTGGCGTATTCGACGACGGAGAAGTCGAACTCGCGGCGGCAGACGAAGTCGATGACGTTGCACTCGTTCAGGGCGCGGTCGGGGTCGGTGGTGACCGGCGGTCCGACGAAGGCGATCCGGATGGAGGGATTGACCTTCTTGATAGCCTGAGCGAGAGCGTGATCGCCGGACCAGCCTACGGTCGAGGTGAAGAGCACCAGGAACTCATAGCCCTTGGCGATCTCGATGGTCTCGTCGGCCGAAATATGGTGCGGCGGAGCATCGAGCAGGCGCGAGCCTTCGAGCATGCCGGCGGGATAAGCGAGCCAGACGGGGTACCAGTAGGACTCGATCTCGCGAGTTGCGGGCCAACGGGAGCTGGCGCCGCCGTCAAAATTTTCGAAGGAGGGCGGGTTCAGGAACAGTGTCTTAAGCGGCATGGTCAGTACCCTCAATTTTACCATTCAGTTACGGCGATTGGGGAGGTGAAATGAGGGTTTCCGGCTATGGTTCCATCTGGCTCGATGTGGCCGTAACCCGGCTGTTTTCATCGAAGAAGACCAGCCAGTACTTACTTTCGACCGGAGAAAAGATAGAGCGGTAGATAAAAACGTGGTCGCAGGCAGGGGTGACGACGGTATCGAAGACGGAGCAGGACTTTTGTACTTGCTTTGGCTCGCCCATCAGCTGGAGCACATCGGCCTCGGAGGATTGGGCGCGAATGGCAGGGAAGTCGGCGGCGACGCGCCAGTCGCGGACGACACCGGCTGCTACGGCCACGAGGATTAGAAGGAGAACAGCGGTCAGGATGGTCTTCCAGTAGTTCATGGCAGAGCTCCGGCTTATTGCGGCTGCGGTGCATCCGGCTTCAATGCATCCGGGGCCTGAGTACGCGCTGCTGATTTTAGCCAATCTTCGAGTCCGCCGTTAAAGCGCATCAAATTAATTTCTGTCTGCCGGAGCTGGAGGTCTGCTTCGAGGAAGTCCAGATAACGGGCGCGCTCCTGAATGAGGGCGTTCTGTTCTTCCTTGGGGGTTGCCGGTTGGCCGTTCGGGCTGCCTCCATGCAGCTGAACGCGAACGACATCGATCTGGTTGAGGGCGAGCTCGCGCTCCAGCTGAGCGACCTCGGCACGTGCCTGCAGCTCGCGGACCGCGTTTCCCATTTTGTGACGGCCTTCGAGGAACTGATCGCGAGCCTGATCGGCCAGATGTATGCTGTGCTGCGCGTCGGCCATCGATTCACGACTCTTGGAGCGTTTGGTCATGTCGAAGATGGGCAGATTGAACTGCATGCCGAGCTGAATGTTGTTGTAGTTGTTGAAGCTGCCGGGCTTGTAGTAGTCCGCATAGTTATTGAAGCTGGCAAGCCGGCTGTATTGCATGCCAAGGCCGATCTGCGGACGGTACATCTTTCGCATATCGCCAAAAGCGCTCTGCAGCTTGGAGTGGGCAGCAGAGTAGGCGGCCTGTACCGATTCCGGCAATTGCGTGTCGGGGACGGGAGCATTGCCGGTCAGCTGGAGCACCGGGATGCTGTCGTGAACGGTAGCCAGCCCATCGGCAGGCAGGCCGGTGAGACGGGCGAGATGGTCGCGCTGATTGCTGGCATCGTCTTCAAGCTGAATCTGCCGCAGACGAAGGTTCGCTGCCGTCAGTTTAGAGCGCGTCAACTCCATCTTCGAGTCCTGACCTGCATCCAGGCGCTGCTGCACGATTCGGGTCAGCTCGGAGGCAAAGCCTGATTCTTCCTGTGCGGCTTTCATGCGCTCCTGATCGGCATCGAGGGCGATGTAGGTTGAGACGGCGTCTTCCATCACCTGCTGACGAACATCGTTGAGGCTGTGGTTGGCGGCCTCGAGTCCAGCGCGTGCGGCGTGGATGTAATTTTTCTGCGACTGGTCGAAGATAAGCGACTGCGCGTTGACGCTGAACAGGGAAGGAGCGCCGAAGGGGAAGCCATAGGTGTATCCCAGACCTGAGCCCAGGCTGAAGCTGGGGATGTAGACATCCTTGGTCTGGTTGAGGACGAAACGCGCTTTATCGACCTCGGCCTGTGCGGCCAGCACGCGCGGACTGTTCTTCAGGGCAAGATCGACCGCGGTTGTCAGCGAGATCTGAGCGGTTGCGGGCACGGCCATCGTCGCGGCGATCGTGGCAGCGGCGAGAAGGCTTTGAAGACAGGTCATACGTTTCGTGGGACTCCTGCGGTACTGGTCCTGTTTATGGTATCGCCTTTCACGTCAGGCTCCCTGCGTGGCTTTGAGAGCAGGTGAATATTTGGAGGCGAGGGCAAGGGCCGCGGCGTACTCGTTCTGTGCTGCCTGCATATTCCCGCGTTGTTTGAGCAGGTCGCCGAGCAGCATGCGCGCCTTGAATGCAGGAGCGTCATCGGTCTTTGCGGAAGAGGCGAGATAGTCGCGCAGGCAGCGTTCAGCAAGCTCCGGCTGGCGGTGCATTTCGATGAGAATGCTCGCCGCATCGTACAGGGCTGCATTTTTGGTGCGATTGGCGTCGATGCTGCTCTGAATGGCGGCGACGGTCTGGTCCGTTTGCGCGTGGTGCTGATAGAAGATGGCGAGATCGATCCACGCTTCAGGAGATTTGCCTGCGGCGATCGCGTTCTTGAACTCTGCTTCGGCCGTGGCGGCGTCATTTTTCTTCTGCGCGATCTGCGCCAGCAGACGATGTCCTTTGACGGGCGACCGGGCCAGCAGGCGTGGCGCGAGTGCCTGGGCTTTGTCCAGACCGCCGCCGACGATGCTGGGAGCATTGACGTAGAACTGGCCGAGGTCGCTCATCGCAGCGACGTTGTTTGGATCGAGTGCAACGGCACGCTCAAAGGCCGCGGCGACTTTTTTTGCAATGCTGAAGGCGCTGATCATGTTGGCCTGCGATGCCTTCAGGCCATAGGCGCGTCCCAGCCACAACTGGTAGTTGCTGTTGGAGGGATTGTCGCTGGCGGCACGTTCGCACTCGGGCACGGCTGCGTTCGCCATATCCTGCGCATAGTAGGCGCGGCACAGGAGCGCGTGCGCCGCAGCATCGTGCGGCTGCGTGGCGAGAGACTTCTGCAGGATAGTTGCTGCTTCGTCGACGCGGCCCTGGTTCAACAGCGAGGCGGCCTCAGTGCTATCGGCATGGAGCGAACCTGCAGCGAGAACTGTCGTGAACAGAAGGGGAAGGTATGCGCGGAGTGAAGATCCCGACATGGCCATAGCTATTCGACGATCTTTACGTTCAGTCCGTTGGATAGATCGCGGTTGCTGGTGGCGTTGGTGGCGACGATGTCTTTCTCGGTCAGGCCGCTCATGATCTCCACGCGCGTCAGGTTGAACGCTCCGATCTTGACCGGGGTGCGCACAAGCTTACCCTCCACAACGCGATAGACATAATCGCTTGCGCCCTCGGTGTGGAGAGCCTCACGTGGAATGCTGAGAACATTGAAGCGTTGCGAGACGGTCACTGTGACGGTCACGTTTGTATTGGGCAGAAGATCGCCCTGTGCGTCGTCTACGGTGATCAGGCACTCGCCAACGTTTCGGGTGCCGTAGGTGATGACGGTGGAAGGCGCCTGGCTGATATGTCCGTGCCATGCCTGATTCGGCTTGGCATCCCAGACGATCTTTACGGCCTGACCGATCGCCAGCTTGCCGATTTCCGGCTCGTCGAAGTAGGCGCGCACGCGAAGGCGCGTCAGGTCGGCGATATCCATCAGGTCTTCGCCGGCGGGAACGAAGTCATACTGCGAAACGGGAATCGAATACACGGAGCCGGAGAGGGGAGAGTGGATGTTGACGCTGGAATAGCTCTTCTCGGCGGCTGCCAGTGAGGCGTGGGCATCGTTCAACTGCGCCTGTATGCGGCTTCTGTCGGTCGAGCTATAGCGTTGTGTCTGGCGGAGCTTCACGCTGGCCAGCGTAGCGTTGGCTGCATCCAGCTGTTGCTGTGCTGCTGCAACTTCAGCCGGAGATGCCGCACCCTTCTGTTGCAGCTGCTGGAGCGAGGCCAAGGCAGTTTCGGCATGCTGCTTCTGCATCTGGGCGTGGTTCAGATCGCTGGCCAGAGCGTTGAGCTCTTCCTGCGACCCGCCCCTGGACAGATCGCTCGCCGATGCCTGCGCTGTCGCGACGGCGGTGCGTGCGGTGGCTACACGGGCGGCTGCGTCGGAGTCGTCCATCCTGACCAGCGGATCGCCCTTCTTCACCTTCTGGCCAACTTCGACATAGATCTTTGCGACGACTCCCGGGGCAGGCGCATGCGCCTGAAATTCTTCAATGGGTTCGACGCGGCCGTTGGTAGAGGCTGTGCTCAGCAGGTTCTGATGGGTGACGGCGGAGGCGCGTATCTCGACGACCTCGCGCGTGAACATGCGAATGGTCAGGATAGCGACTGCGACAACGGCGAGAATGATGCCGGTTAGCGCATAGGGATTCAGGCGTCTTGTCTCGGTCGTCGGCATGGGTGCTCGAATGGTCAGTATATAAGACGCATGACGAAGACAAGACGAATCAAAAGAATTACTTCCGGGGGAGAATCAGGCGCCGTACGCAGCGAGGCGGTGCGCTAATCGACTACGGGGCGTATGGCCGCCAGCTCCAGCTCGAGGCCGGGATAGTACGGATTGGTCTTGGTGCGCAGGCGATAGGCGATGTCGATGCGTGAGCCAGGGCCTAATGCAAGGTTCTGGCAACGGTCCACCCAGGTGCAGCCGCGGCGGCTCCAGCCCATGGCGCTGAAGCGCGCGTCGCCGGAGGTGACCTCGAGGCAGACATGCTTCTCCTTGATGACGCGGACTGCGGCGGTAAGTTCTACCTTGCGCGTCATGAGCAGAGGCTCCGGATTGCCCACGCCGTAGGGGCCGCAACGCTCGAGCCAGCTTTGGAAGATGGGGTTCAGCTCGTTGAGAGCGATCTCGATGTCGCATTCCAGTGGCGGCGCGAGCATCTCGCCCGCCAGCCGCGTACTGCTGTGCTGCTCCATCGACTCGCGCAGCCGCGGCACGCGGTTTGTAGGAAGGGAAAAGCCGACGGCGTGAGCATGACCTCCGAAGCGTGTGAACAGGCCGGCGTCGTCCTGCGCATGTACGTCCGTCAGCGCATCGAGCAGGTGGTATCCCTCGATGGAGCGTCCCGAGCCGTGCGCCTGGCCATCCTCGTGGGTGAGCACAAGCGCGGGCCGTCCGGTGCGGTCGACGATCCGCGAGGCAAGAATGCCGAGTACACCGCGATGCCATTCGGCGTCATCCATGACGAAGCACTGGGCAGGGAAGGTTCCGTCGGCGAGCTGAAGCTCGGTCAGACGCGCATCGATAGCCTCCAGCGCGCTGGCCTCCGTCGCCTTGCGCTCGTCGTTCAGGCGGTTGAGCTTCGCGGCCAGGTCGCGGGCACGCTCTGTATCGCGTGTAAGAAACAGTTCGACCACATCGCTGGCGACGTCCATGCGGCCGGCTGCGTTGATGCGCGGTGCGATGCGAAAGCCGACCTCGGTTGCTGTTGGAGGGCGGTCGATGGGGATCTGTGCAACTTCCATCAGCGCTCGCAGGCCGGTCTGTACGGGGTTGCGCAACTCGGCAAGGCCAAGCGATGCGATGACGCGATTCTCTCCTTCCAGCGGCACGGAGTCGGCGATGGTTGCGATGGCGACCAGTTTCAGGAAAGAGGGTACAAGCCTGCGCTGCAACTGGTCGCGCTCGCTGTCCGTCTCGCAGGCGGCCTTCAGAATGGCATGCGCGAGCTTGAAGGCAACCGCAGCGCCGCACAGCGATTTGAAGGGATACGTACACCCTGGCTGCGCGGGATTGATGACGGCAAGCGCATCGGGAATGCCGTGTGCCTCGTCGGGCAGGTGGTGGTCCGTCACGATCAGATCGAGCCCGAGAACTTTCGCTTCTTTTGCCGCGGCAAAAGCGCGGATTCCGGTATCGACACTGATGACGACCCTGACACCATCGGCTGCCGCATCGGCCAGCACACCGGTCTGCATGCCGTAGCCTTCGCGGATGCGATGCGGTACGTGATAACGCACCCGGGCGGGCTTGTTCTTCGGGGCCATGCGCTCGATGGCGGTCTTCAACAGCACGGTGGCGGTGGTGCCGTCGACGTCGTAGTCGCCGTAGATCAGGATGGGCTCGCAGGCGTCGACCGCCTGCTGTATCCGCTTCACGGCGGTCTCCATGCCGAGCATCAGCAGGGGATCGTCCAGGTCATCGAGTGAGGGGGAGAAGAACGCACGCACCGCCTGCTCCTCGATGAATCCACGCGCTACCAGCAGCCGCGCGATGCCCTCGGGGCATCCAGCCTGCGCCATCACACGCTCGACCGCAGCACGATCTGTCTCGTGCGTTATCCAATTGCGTTCGGTTGTCGCGTGGCTGGAGACTGCCGTGGTGGCCACAGTGCGCCTGTCCCTTGCTACTCGTCGTTGTCGCGGTCGTCGACGACGATGCCGCCGAGGTCCGAAACTGTATCGAGCAGGTCCTGGAAGCTGTCGTACCACTCCGTCGCGACTTCGAAGAGGAACATGACGCCCTGATGCGCGAAGCCAAGCTGCAGGTAGCCGATCTTGCCTACATGGCGGACGAGCCGTTCCGCATCGTCGATCTCCGGCGCTTCGTCGTCAGGGTAGACCTGATCGCGGATGCGCTCAATCAGCAGGGCGATGTCCGACTTTTCCAGCACAACTTCGCTCATCGTCAGGAAGGGAGCGCCTGAGGCCTTGGCCAGCTCGACGAAGTCCTTCCATCCGTCCGGGTTGTCTTCTTCAAAGAGCACCGAGGGCACATCGTCGGAGACATAGGCGGTCATCCTGCGAAGTCCATGCCCGGCGACGAAGGCGATCATGTCGTCTTTGAGCGAAATGAGGTTTTCTGGCTGCATCGAACATCTATTGTCGCAGAAACGCGTCTGAGTCGCATCTCTGCTTTGATAGTGGCTAAGGCATGGAAAATACGCAGGAAAAGGATGATTTGTGCCACTTTTTGAACATCACGTCTTTATCTGCACGAACGAGCGCGACGCCTCGGCCGTGCGTCCCAGCTGCCGCCCGCGGGGAAGCCAGCAGCTGAAGAGTATCTTCAAGGACGCCATCAGGGAGGCGGGACTCCGGCATACGGTTCGTGCCAACGACTCCGGCTGCCTCGATCAGTGCGAGCATGGCCCGGTTGTGGTGGTCTATCCGGAAGCCGTCTGGTACGGCAATGTGCAGCCGGAAGATGTCGGCGAGATCGTTACCCGGCACCTGGCTGGCGGCCAGCCTGTCGAGCGCCTGCGGCTGGCTCCGGAGTGCATCAACAGTGAATCCTGCCCGCACAAGCAGAAGTAGCAAACCCCAGTGATTCATCGAGATCAACCGGAATATGACGTGTTATATTCAGTCTAAAGTCAATGATTTTTTCTAAAGATTACGTAGGGTACCTGGCGCGCCAGACCGTCAAGCATCTCATCGCGCAGAAGATGATCCAGACCGACAAGGTGGCCCTTGTTGAAGAACGGGTGACGACAGGCCTGATTGACGAGCTTTCGCTCGAAGACCGCATCAATGATGAGGTTCGCGTCATCCTCGAAGCCTTCCAGGACGACATGCGCAAGACCGGAGCCAGCTATCCGGAGATGTTCAAAAAGGTGAAGAATGAACTGGCTCGCAAGTACAAGGCGGTGCTGTGAGAATCTCACGCGACAAACTGAACAAGCTGGCCCACACGGTTGCCGATACCCTGGCCGAAATTCCTGAGTGCGACTTCCTCGAGGACCGCAACACAATCCGTCAGGAGGCCCGCAAGGCGCTTGAAAAGCTGCTGACCGAAGAGACAAGGATCGATGCCGCCGCACGGCAGAAGATCGCCTCCCAGCGCAAGATCATCCTCGAAGGCTCGCAGGAGTGGGACATTCTCTACCGCAAGTACTACAACGACGAGGTCAAGAAGCTCGGGCTTTAGGCTTCTTCTTTCGTTGTTTCGCCGAGAAATTCGAGATCCGGCAGAGGACTGCATCCAAAGCGGTTTGATGCTATAATCAATTCATCGCAACGGAGATTTATTTCTCTGTCATGGCGTTATGGTGTAACTGGTTAACACGTCGCCCTCTCAAGGCGAAGAGTCCGGGTTCGAGCCCCGGTAACGCTACCAATCCTATCCATCGTCGATAGCCTTTGGCGCCATGGTGTAACTGGTTAACACGCGGCCCTTTCAAGGCTGAGAGTACGGGTTCGATCCCCGTTGGCGCTACCAAACCTCTTCAATAAAATTTTGTTACAGTGTTCTATCTATTTCGCTTGCGCGGGTAGCTGCGGTATTGTCCAGAAGAAGCTCTATCTTCTATGACGAACCCCTGGCTCAAGTGGTGGACTGATTCGGTCGCTTTGGTGGATCAGCCTACTTTTCCCCGCCTTCTGCTGGCCCTCATTTTAGGTGCATGTATCGGTGCCGAACGCCAGTGGCGGCAGCGCGCTGCCGGACTCAGAACCAATACGCTCGTCTGCTTCGGAGCCGCGGCTTTTGTTGATCTCGGCCTGACCATCGCTCCCGGCACCACGCAAGTTATCGCCTATGTCGTCTCCGGCGTGGGTTTCCTGGGAGCCGGAGCCATCATGAAGGATGGTGCGAATGTCCGCGGCCTGAACACGGCAGCTACGCTCTGGTGCTCTGCTGCGGTCGGTGCCTGCGCCGGGGCGGGCGAAATGCTCGATGCCGTCTTTGTCACGGTCCTTCTTATTGCGATTAACTCCGTTCTGCGTCCACTCTCGCGCGCCATCGATCGGCGTTCGTTGGCCATGTTGGAGACGCGCACGCTCTATCGCATCCGCCTGCTCTGCGATCACCTGCATCAGATCGAGGGCGAGTACGAGTTGACCCGTGCTATTGCACTGCGAACCCTCGTGCTCCGCAGCATACGCGCCGAGGAGGTGGAAGGCTCCAACGCTTCGATTGTTCAGGCAGTCGTCGAATCCTCCACTCACGACCCCGGAGTCCTCAAGGCTATCGCCGCCGATCTACAGGCGTTGCCCTGGGTTCAGTCCGTCGAGTGGACAGAGACAGCGCCCGAGACCGAGTAACGTCCTCACTATGTTTGGGATTGAATCCGCATCGACAGTGCCTGCATCGAGAGGTACTCCACGCGATTCCGTCCCCGCTGTTTCGCCAGGTAAAGCGCACGATCGGCTGCCTCGATCAGAGCGGTTGGTCCCACGGATTCGTGCGAATCATTCAGTGTTGCGATTCCAATACTGATCGTTGCAAACTCTCCCAGCGTTGTTTCGTTGCGAATCTTCAGCTCTCGAACCGAAGCCTGCATTCTTTTGGCAACAATATAGGCGCCTTCGTAATTGGCATCTGCAAGGATGGCAGCGAACTCCTCCCCTCCATACCGTGCGAGCAGGTCATTACTACGAACCAATGCATCGCGCAGGGCACCGGCAATTTCAACCAGACATTGATCTCCACGCCGATGGCCATATTGATCGTTGAGATGTTTGAAGTAATCCACATCGATCAACAGCAGCGATAGCGGATGCTTTAATCGGCTGGCGCGATCGCACTCGATCTCAAGAACCTGATCGAAACGACGGCGGTTCGCAACGCGAGTTAGACCGTCTGTAAGTGATATTTCCTCCAGGCGATCGCGGGCTTCTCGCAAAGCCTCCTGTGATCGTACATAGCGGGTCTGCAGCAACGTAGAACGTAATCCATAAACAACAAACGCAATGGCAATCGAAAATGTGCCAAGGTACAGATGCGGTCGTATGACGAAAAGCCCAAGAGCCAGCAGGGCCAACGTGTAGAAGATGGGACACGCATTGTCGATAAACAAAGTTAGACTGCTCTCCCCGGCAGCATCGAGGCTTGCATGGAATTGCACGGGAGGCAGCAGCGCACATGCTGCGAGCAGCAGAAAAGGTGCGACGACCAGCAGGTCGTATAGTCCAGGTTGCCCTTGTGTTGCCAGATCCGAGATGACCCTGTAGTTATACACAGCTGCGCAGATGGCATAGCTCCATAAAAAGGCAGTCAGTATCTGGTAAAAATGTCGGACCTCTCCTTGTCTGCGCTGGGCAATAAGCCGCAATGTGGCACCGCATGCAAGGATCAGGTTCTGAGCGTTATAGGTCTTCAGAACAAGTGCAGCGGGGATCGGATGTTGTTCCTGATTTAAAAAAGGGAACGATGAAAAGAGACTTACGTGAATGAGGCAGACCGTCAAAATAGCCTGCACCGCATCCAGCGAAAGAAATGCAGCATTCTTTTCGCTTCCCGTAGGCGAGGAGATCGTCAACAGAATGGGCACGCCGTACAGAAGGTATAGGAAGTCGGATAAATAAGCAGTCGTTCCGGGAAGATGCTGCGAAAGATCCTCCCACGCGGCAAATGAGATTCCTGTTGCCCATAGGAATATTCCTGCAGACACCATGGCCCAGTTGAATTTTGTTTGTGTGGGGGTGATCGTCGCCCTGCGAAGGCAGACTGCGAAAGCAAACCATGCCGCAAGCAGCTGGAAAGGATACGAAACGGCCATCCTGTAAGGCGAGGTAGCGAGAAGGCAGACGGCGTATAGAAGAAGATAGCCGACACCCGACAGCCAAAGAAGCCTTGATCGACTCAGCATACTCAACAGGCCCCGCAGGATATTTTCGTCGCGGAAATAGCATAGCACCGCGTCAATTTATATCTGGAGAACCGATCGAATGGGCTGGGGCTAGGCTGAGCGGTGGCGAATATCCTGAAATCTTTGGATTCGCGACGATATACTGGAGGAGTGAGCAAGACGTTTTACATCGAGACCTTCGGCTGCCAGATGAACAACCATGACTCGGAAAAAGTCATCGGTACGCTGGAGCACGAGGGTTACATCCAGGTCTCCGATGAAGCCGAAGCCGGGCTTATTCTCTACAACACCTGTTCGATCCGCGATAAAGCCGAGCAAAAGGTCTTCCATCGCCTGAACGAATACAAGCGCATGCAGGGAGAAGGCAAGAGATTCGCCGTTATTGGTTGCGTGGCCCAGCAGGAGGGCGAGCGGATCTTCGAACGCGCTCCGTATGTTTCCATCGTGGCTGGCTCTGCGTCGTATCGCAATCTGCCGCAGATGCTCACTCGGCTTGAAGCGGGCGAGACACGCATCACTGGCCTCGATGACCGGCAGACGGATGAAACCTTCGATACCGAGTTTACCGTTCGCTCCAACCCACACCGCGGCTACATCACCATCATCGAAGGCTGCGACAAGTTCTGTGCCTACTGCGTTGTGCCGTACACACGCGGCAAAGAGCGTTCCCGCACCTCGGCCTCTGTCCTAGTCGAGGCACGCCGCATGGCCGACCAGGGCTTCACGGACATCCAGCTCCTCGGCCAGAACGTGAACTCCTGGCGCGATCCTTCAGGCCGCCTCAGCTTCGCAGAGCTCCTTAGCGCCGTCGGTAACATTCCTGGCATTCGCCGTGTCCGCTTCACGACCTCGCACCCGCGAGACTTTACGCGTGACATCGTCGAGGTTATCGACGCGACGCCGACCCTCTGCGATCATATTCACCTGCCCGTACAGTCCGGCTCGTCTTCTGTGCTGCATGCCATGTCTCGCGAATACACGCGTGACTGGTACCTCGAGCGCATGAGCTGGATTCACTCAGCCAAGCGAGATATCTCTATCACCAGCGACATGATTGTCGGCTTTCCCGGCGAGACGAACGCCGACTTCGAAGAGACCATCACGCTGCTCAATGCGGTTCGCTATGATGCTGTCTTTGCTTTCAAATTTTCTCCCCGGCCGAATACGCCAGCGGTCACGATGGAGGACAGCATCTCCGAAGAGGTGAAGAACGAGCGCCTGCGTATTCTCAATGATCGCCAGCGCGAGATTCAGCGTGAGCACTATGCGCGCCATCTCGGCCAGCAGGTTGAGGTGATGGTGGAGAGTTACAACCCGGCGCGCGGACAGATCGTCGGGCGCTCTTCGCAGAACAAGACAGTTAATTTCACGATCGCTCCCGAAGCCGAGAAGCCTTCCATCGGAAGCTATCTGCCTGTTTTGATCACGAAGACGATGCCAAACTGCCTCGTCGGAGAAGCCGTTCCCGGTGTGATACCCTTCGAGGCTACCCGGCAGGCTCAACCCTTCGTTGTACTGAATTGACGATGACGACTCAGGCCAATCCCGCCGTAGCGCATGCCCCCGACGAGGTCGAGATGCAGATTCGCGGCCTGATGATGGACCCCGTTACCAACATGCCCATCATCGTGCTGAAGGACGTCGCGAGCGACGCAGTCCTGCCGATCTGGGTGGGCATCTTCGAGGCCAACGCCATCGCGCTTGAGCTGGAAAAGACAGCGACGCCGCGTCCTATGACGCATGATCTGATGCAGAACATGGCCCGCAATCTTAATGCTGAGGTCCGCAAGGTGGTCGTGTCCGAGCTGCGCGACGATACCTTCTACGCCGTCATCTGGATGGATCACGCCGGTGAGACCGTCGCTATGGATGCACGTCCTTCGGATGCCATCGCGCTGGCACTGCGTTGGGATTGCCCGATCTATGTCAATCGTGAGGTGCTCGAGAACTCGCGCCAATCGGCAAGCGGAGCGCAGACAGTCAACGCCGAAGAGATGCGCCGCTGGCTCGAAAACCTTAACGATGACGAGATGGGCCGTTACAAGATGTAGCTGCTTCCTGCCTCAGATCCATCCACAAAGCTCTGTTACTTCGGCTGCCCAGGAGTCTTCGGTCGGCAGGTTCGGCAGCGGAGCGCGCAAATGTTTCCCTTCAATGGCCTGGCCGGTAGCTTGCTCAAGAGACGGCACGATGGCTTCCTCGCCCCCGTGCATAACGGTCGCCCAGGGCGTATCGAGCAGAATATCGCTGACTCCCGATTCACGATGCAGCATGACCGGAATTCCGCGTGAGAGTGCTTCGATGGCTGGAATGCCGTAGCCTTGCACGGCGGGCATCAGAAAAAGATCGGCCTTGTCGTAGAGCTGCTCCAATTCTTCATCGCTGACAAAACCATGGAAGTGAATACGCTCGCCGAGCCCAAGCTGCGCCGCCAGCGCGCGCATCTGCGTCAGCTCCGACCCTTTGCCTGCGATATCGAGTCTCCAGTCGATGCGCGAAGAGAGTGGCACGGGGCGCTGCTCCATCGCTGCGAGCCCACGTACCATCCAGTCGATACGTTTGTTCGCTTCGATGCGTGACACGCTGAACATGCGGAGCTGATCCTGTACGGGACGAAGCCGGAAGCCGTCCTTCTTTACGAGCCCTCCCATGCGAGCGACGACGGCTTCCACTCCGAAGACACGCATCGTCTCCGCCTTCAGATATTCGCTGGTGACAATCGTCTTGCCGCCGCTTTTCAAACCGCGGCTCGTTGCTTTGTCGGAGATCCAGCGAGATGCTCGCCGCTTCAGACTTTTGGCCTCAGCCGCATCGCTGAACAGGCTCGGCGTATCGTGCATCAGGCAATGGAACCCACGTACCTGGGCCAGCGAGGCATGAAGCGCAGGCTGGTAGCCCGACATCAGCGGCTTCGGCCCCATCTTGCGCGTGGCAAAGTATTCGCGCAGTGCGCCGACCTTGTAACGTGCCTCCATCTTTGGGCGTAATTGAACCACGCTGAGCGGATGCGAGGCGAAGCGTTCGAGGCCAACGCGGTCTTCGTAGGTGACAAAATGACTTTCAATGCCGTTCTCGTAGAGCCAGCGTGCCAGTGCAAGACAGCTTCTCTCCGCGCCTCCCATGGCGACGACCTCTGTCATGACGATGGCAGCGGAATACGTTGAGATCATCGCTTGCTCAGCTCATCCAGGAAGGTAAAGAATTCCGGGAACGAGATTGCTGCGGCCTCAGCTCCATGAATCACGTTCTCGCTCGACGCGCGCAACGCGGCAATCGCAAACGCCATCGCAATACGATGATCGCTGCCCGAATCGATCTCAGCGCCGTGCAGTTGCTGATTGCCGGGAATGGCAAGCCCATCTTCGTACTCGGTGAACTCGGCACCCATCGCCTTCAGGTTCTTCGCGACCAGCGCGATGCGATCCGACTCTTTCACGCGCAGCTCCTTCGCATCGCGAATCGTAACGCCATCGCGTGTATAGGGAGCAATTGCAGCAATCACCGGCAGCTCGTCGATGATTTGCGCCGATAGAGCGCCAGAAATCTCAGCGCCCTTCAGGCCCGCGTCATCGCGGTTTACCTGGATCGTGCCGATCGTCTCGCCGTGATGCTCCTCGACCATCAGCACCTTGATCTTGCCGCCAAGCATCGTAATCACGTCCAGCAACGCAGCGCGCGTCGGGTTCATGCCCAGCGAATCCAGCACAAGGTTCGAATCGGGGAAGAGAAGCGCTGCGCACAAAAAGAACGCCGCCGAAGAGATATCGCCGGGTACCGTCGCATCGATCGCTTTCAGCTTTTGTCCACCCGCAATGCTCAGCTTTTCTCCCGTGCGTGTCAGTTTCGCGCCAAACGCTTTGAGCGCATGTTCCGAGTGATCGCGCGTACGCACGGCTTCGGAAAGACTTGTTATCCCATCCGCCTGCAGTCCCGCGAACAAGACAGCCGTCTTCACCTGCGCCGAAGGAATCGGCGTCTCAAAATCAATAGCCTTCAGCGGACCACCGTGAATCGTCATCGGAGCATGGCCATCCACCAGGTCGATCTTTGCTCCCATCGCGGCCAGTGGTTTGCGAATGCGCTCCATCGGTCGCATCGTCAGCGAGTGGTCGCCGATCATCGTGAAGGTGTGCGGATGCGGCGCGATCAAACCGGCCAGCATACGCATCGTGCTGCCGGAGTTGCCGCAGTCCAGATCCTTCTGCGGCTGCTGAAAGACGCCTGCCGCTCCCGTTACTTCAACCTGCGTGCCTGGTCCCTTCACAACCTTCGCGCCCAGCGCCTCCATACAGCCCAGCGTCGAGTGCGGATCGGCCCCCGTCGAAAAGTTCGCAAGCCGGCTGGTGCCTTCCGCAAAGCCTGCCAGCATGGCATAGCGGTGCGAGATGGACTTATCGCCGGGAACAGTGACGGAACCCTGGAAGCTGCGGGCGGGACGAACGACTCTGGTCGTTGAAGCGGGCGGAGTAATCGTAGAAGACATTACTCTTTATCCTAACCGCTCGACTGTCCTCATTGATACACTTCCACCGAACTCAAAACAGATGGGGCCCGGCATCGAACTCTTTCCGATGAGGAGCACAAATCCATGAAAAGTAAATATCTGGCAGCATTTCTTCTGTGCGCTGTTCCCAGCGCACTCTATGCCGATTTCAGCTATACCGAGACAACACAGATTACCGGCGGCTCCATCGTCGGCCTGATGCGAATGGCGGGCGTCTTCAGCCGTCAGGCGCGTCAGGCAGGCGATCCCATCATTTCGACTGTGATGGTTAAGGGAAACCGCATGGTCCGCAGCAACGCGATGCGAACTGAAATTGTTGATCTCGATAAAGAGACGATCACGACGATCGACCATACAAAGAAGCAATACACCACCATGACCTTCCAGCAGATGAAGCAACAGCTGGAGGAGGCGCAGGCGAGGGCAAAGCAGCAACAACAGCAGTCTGGAACAGACACGCCTCCATCGGATGCGGACCTGTCCTTCGACGTCAAGGTGCGTAACACAGGTGCATCGAAGGATGTCGGAGGCGTCAGCACAAATGAGGCAATCCTCAACATGACCATGAACGCCACGGATAAGAAGACGGGCCAGAGCGGCTCGATGGCCATCACCAACGATATGTGGATGGCTCCTGAAGTTCCCGGCTACGACGAAGTCCGTGACTTCCAGCGGCGCTTTGCCACCAGGCTCGGCACGGTCTTCAGTGGAGCGATCAATCCAGCTATGCTGGCCTCGCAGCCTGGAGCAGGGAAGGCCATGGCCGATATGGTCAAGGAGACCTCGAAGCTCAAGGGCATCCCCGTGTTGCAGGTCATGCGCATGGGAACCACGACCGATGGAACACCGCTTCCAGCAGCGTCTGAAGCGCCGCTTCCGCAAACGAACTCGCCACAGACGCCCAGCGCAGGCCAGGTCGCCAAGGACTCAGCCGCCTCCGCCATCACCAGCAAACTGGGAGGACTGGGTGGATTCGGTGGCTTCGGCAAGAAGAAGGCCGATCCGCCTCCGCCTGATCCGAATGCGAACAAGGCCAACGGACAGACATGGGGAGTCCTCGTCGAATCGAACACCGAGATGAGTGGCTTCTCGCAGGCCTCGGTCGATGGCTCGAAGTTCGACATCCCCGCAGGTTACAAGCAGGTCGAAGCAAAGATTGCCAACCAGTAAGCGCGCTACTTCACGCGGAGCACGACGACAGTCTCATCGTCGAAGTGCTCCGTCCCACCCTGAAACGTTGTCACGGCATCCAGAATGGCCTCGGCTGCTGTGTGGGCCGTCGGTTGGCGAAGCGATTTGAGCGCCTTCGCCAGCCGTTCCGTACCGAACATCTCTCCACTCGCATTCTCCGCATCCGGAAGACCGTCCGAGAAGAAGACCAGCATATCGCCAGGCCGCGTCGAGAGCGTGAACTCCTCATACTCCACGTCAGGGAACAGCCCAAGCGGAAATCCCTCCGCCTGAATTGTCTTTACATCCACCGAAGTCCGCGACCCGCTCGAATTGAACGAAACAAACAGCGGTTGTACCGAGCCTGCATTCGCCACCTGGATCGTCTGGTTCGAATCGTCCCACAGCGCGATCAGCATCGTCACATACTGCGAATCCAGCTTGCGTTCCTGCAGCTGATCGTTCAACTCGCCCAGCAGCGCCGCAGGCGAAAGCTGTTGCGAGGCCAGTGACCGCAGGATGCCGCTCACCAGCGCCGCATACAACGCAGCCGGAGCCGCCTTGCCGCTCACATCGCCGACTGCCAGCGCAACACGCCCTGGCCCATAGTCCAGAAAGTCGTAAAGATCGCCGCCGATCGAGCGAGCCGCATAAAACCGTGCCGCAAACTCTGCATGATCCAGCGGAGGAGGACTCGGCGGCATCAGCCGCAGTTGTACCTTGCGCGCCATGTCCAGATCGCGCTCCATCCGCTGTTCTTCCTCGTGGATGCGCTGATACAGCCGCGCATTCGCAATCGAGATAGCCACCTGTGCCGCCAGCGTCGTCAGCGTCCGCTGGTGGTCTTCGTTGTAGTAGTTCACCCTCGTGTGCTCAAGGTCGATGACGCCGATGACCTTGCCCTTATAGATCAGCGGCACCGAAAGCTCCGACCGCGTCTCCGGGTTTGCCGCCACATACCGCGCATCCTTCCGCACATCCGGAGCCAGAATCGGCTCGCGAAGTTGCGCCGCAGTACCGATAATTCCTTCGCCCAGCGAGACCGTTCTCTCCCGCGTCACTCTCTCGCCATAGCGTGAGCTGAACCGATGCTCGAACTGCTGCGTCCGTTCGTTCCACAGCAGAATCGTAAACATCTGGAAGTCGATTACCCGCTTCAGCAGGTGTCCAATGCGCTCCAGCAGATCATCCAGATCGAGAATGCTCGTAATCTCGCGCGAGATCTCGTTGAGCACCGTCAGCGTCTGCGCCTGCCGCGACACACGCGTATACAACCGCGCATTTTCCACGGCCACCGACACACGCGAAGCCACCAGCTCCAGCAGACGCATGTGCTCCTTGGTGAAGAAGTCCGTTGTCTCCGACTCGATATCCAGCACGCCGATCACACGGTTCTTCACAATCAGCGGCACCGCCAGCTCCGACCGCACATTCGGATTGGCCGCAATATAGTGCTCGTTCTTCGAGACGTCTTCCACCAGGATCGACCGTCGCTGCAGCGCAGCTTGCCCTACGATCCCATGGCCCATCTTCACACGTGTGCGTTCGATCTCCGGTGTATGCCCGATCTGGAAGCGCATCCATAGCTCCTGCGTGCGGTCGTTCAGCAACAGGATCGCGAAGATGCGATAGTCGATCACCGCGCGCACCAGGTCGGCTACCCGATGCATGAGCGTGTTCAGGTCCAGCGTTGCATTCAGCGCATCCGCCAGGGTGTGAAGAAACTCAACCTGATGCACTGGCTCTACGCGGATATTCGGTGCCTGCGGTGCTACAGTCTCCTCGCCGCTCGGTCGGTAGTCCCCCTCAAAGGTGTGGCTCGCCTGGCCTGACGCCTGCGCCGCGACGGCAGCCGCACTCGTGCGACGCTGTTTGCTTGTCGCTGCGGGCTGATTGTCTGCCGTTTTATTGTCCGCCGCGGCCTGTTTCTGTTCCGCTGCGGTGAGCTTGGAGTCCGTAGACATACGAAGAGCCGATGATACTACTGACGAGGCTGTGGGACTTCAGGTTTTCTACCAGGGATATGTCAGTTCAGGTTCATCGCCGCCCGCCCCGCGCAGGCAAACGATGCGACCGCTTCTATCTAATAGCCTGCCGCAGCCGCTGCAGCAGACTGGTCCACGCCGGCAAGCTCGTTCACGATCTTCACGCTCGCGCTTGCTCCTATGCGCGTCGCGCCCGCCCCCAGCATCGCTGTGGCATCGGCCAGCGATCGCACGCCTCCCGAAGCCTTCACGCCCGCGCGGTTCCCGGCAACGCTGCGCAGCAACGCAATGTCGTCCACCGTTGCACCGCCGGTCGAAAACCCGGTCGAAGTCTTCAGAAAGTCCGCCCCAGCCGAAAGCGCCAGCTCCGAGGCCCGCAGCTTTTCTTCATAAGTCAGCAGGCATGTCTCCAGAATCACCTTCACAATCGCGCCCGCGCCGTGTGCCAACTCCACCACGCCGCGAATGTCCTGCTTCACGGCTTCATAGTCGGCAGTCGTCGCGCTCTTCAGCAGGCCGATGTTCAGCACCATGTCCACGTCGTGCGCGCCATACTTCAGCACCCGCGCCGTCTCATCCCGCTTCGAGGCCGAAAGCGTCGCTCCAAGTGGGAAACCGATGACGACGCCAACCGGAACCCCCGTCCCCTTCAGCGCCTCCACTGCGAGCTGCACCCACGTCGGATTCACCATGGCGCACGCAAAACCGTGGTCAGCCGCTTCATGGCAGATCTGCAGCACCTGCGTCCGCGTAGCATCCGGCTTCAGCAGCGTATGGTCCAGCACGGCAGCAAGATTTTTAGGAGAAGAGAATGCATGAGCGGTAAAGGCTTTGGCGTCGAAGATCTCAGATGCAGTCGGTGACAGGGTGCTCATCATTCTCCTTCAGGCGGCGTGTTCTTTACGCCGGTCTGTTTCTATCATACGAACGAAAGGGCTGTCTGGCCGCAGCCGGGCTGTGGATACCTCAAGGGCCAGCGCATCAATGCTTTGACGCACAACCTGGAAAGAAGTACATCGTTTGAGATTCGTCGAAGCGTCCCTCCGCATCTGATATCTATGACCGCACCAAAGCGAGAATTGCGGCTGTCTGTCCTCGACCAGTCGCCTGTACCGGCAGGTTTTGCGCCCGCCGACGCATTGCAAAACTCCATTGCCCTGGCTCGCCTCGTCGACAACCTTGGCTACACGCGCTTCTGGATGTCCGAGCATCACTCCATGGACACCCTCGCCTGCACTGCGCCCGAGATTCTGCTCGCGCGCATCGGTGCCGAGACCTCCCGCATCCGCATCGGCTCCGGCGGAATCATGCTGCCGCATTACACGCCCCTCAAGGTGGCCGAAGTCTTCCGCACCCTCTATGGCCTCTATCCCGGTCGCGTCGATCTTGGGCTGGGCCGTGCTCCTGGAGGCGGCCCGTCGGAGACCATCGCGCTGCGCCGCAGCCGCAAGGCGCCCATGGAAGATGACTTCCCCGAGCAGGTCACGGAGCTGCTCGCCTTCTTGGAAGAAGATTTTCCCGAGAATCACCCCTTCAGCCGGGTCAAGGCCATGCCCGCCCCCGTGCAGAACGGCCACTACGCGGGGCCCGAGGTCTGGATGCTTGGCTCCAGCATGTGGAGCTCCGCCGCAGCCGTCGAGTTTGGCCTGCCCTATGCCTTCGCGCATTTCTTCTCGCCCGTCAAAACCCGCGAAGCCATCGAAACCTACATCCGCCACTTCCGCCCCGGCATCCGTCTGCCTCAGCCCGAGGCTACCGTCGCCGTCGGCGTCATCTGCGCTGAAACTGACGAAGAGGCAGAGTACCTCGCCTCCAGCGTCCGGCTCCTGCAGCGCCGCATCCGGCTCGGCGACCGACGCCCCATCGCAGCTCCGGAGGACGCCCTTCGCGAGCTGCACGCCTACGCCGATGTCCCCATGGAAGAGGGCGAGTGGCCTCGCTACTTCGTCGGTTCGCCATCGCATGTGCGCAACCAGCTTGAAGACATGGCCTCCCAACTCGGCATCAACGAGCTGATCGTCAACACCATCGTCTGGGATCAGGCAAAACGCCTCCGCAGCTATGAGCTTCTCGCGCACGAGTTCAATCTTGTCAAGCCCCCTGAAATGCTAACCACCACAATCCAAAGGGAATAAACTGATTTAAAAGTGCCGGTTTACCCTTCCGGTTTTGCTAGACTTAAGAAGTAGGCGAAAAAAGCCGGAAAAATGCCCCGTCCAGCCAGGATCGGGGCGTTCTCTTTTAGAATCAAGATTTTTGATGCTAACTCGAATGAATTCAATATTTTACCTTGTGCAAAACGCATAAAGTATTGAATCGAGGCAATTTGTGGAGACTGAGGGGAGGGGGAGGGGGTCACGGCAGGAAGTAGAACGGATTGGGCAGCTTCACGCTGACCTCTGCCGCAGGACTCCCATTCAGGTCGCTCCACTGATCGCCGACGCTCAGAACGATGCGGTAATGCTGGTCCACAATCTTCTGCCGCTCATGCGACTTGTACCACGTCGTATCCAGCGTCCGTTCCTCTTCATCGCGAAGGATCAGACCCTTCCAGTTGTCGTATCCCGCGAGCTTCAAATTACGCGCCGTTGCCTCGTACTGCTCATGCGAACGGCCCGTGATGAAGAACACAGCGATCTTGTTGGCCAGCGCCTCGTTGTAAAGCTCCAGTGTTCCCGGAATCGCAATCGAAGCATCCGGCGAAACCAGCCACTGGTTATATTGCATGGCATTGAAGCCGAAGCCCTCGCGTTGCAGCTCGCAATACGACGACATGCTCGTCTCATCGATGTCCAGCACCATCGCCAGCTTTTCATCCCGCTTGCGAGTCGCCGCCAGACGTTTCAGCTCTGCCTTCGCGCGATCGAGCTGAGCCTGCAGATCGATCCAGTAGCAGTGCGCTGCATCCTTGCAGCTCGCATACTCGGCGATGCGATAACGCACGATGCCGAAATTCTCCGGCTCCGGCATCGAGAGGAAGCCAGCCTGTTTACGGCCGTCTTCATCCATCCGCAGCGCCTCGGCTTCGGAGACGGACTTCGGGTCGTGCGGCCCCGGCTGACGCTTCGGATTCGGAACATCGTGTGAGACGCTGCACGTCACCGGGATCGTAACGCCCTGCGGCTGCTGCGAACTCGTCAGCGCAGGCGTCAGAAACAAGAGCGTGACGAGAAACGAGATTTGGCGGGTCACGTGAGTCTCCTTGAGTGCTCAGTATTTGCTGGATACGCGGGCCCAGGGGAGATGGACGCGACTGCTTAGTGTGCCGCGTCTTCCGGGAAGATCCGAATATCTTCCACGCCGCGATAACGCTCGGCATAGTCCATGCCATAGCCAATCACGAAGCGGTTGGGAATCTTGAAGGCGACGTAATCCGCTTCGATCGGCACCAGCCGGCGCTCCGGCTTATCGAGGCACGTCGCGATCTTCAGCGACGCCGGCTTGTGCTGCAGCATCAGGCCGCGCAGATAATTCAGCGTCAGGCCGGTGTCGAGAATGTCCTCGACGATGATCACGTGCTTGCCCTCAATGGGGTTGTCGATGTCCTTGATCAGCTTGACTGCGCCGGAAGAGACACGCGCGCGGCCATAGCTCGAGACGGCAACGAAGTCGAAGGTGTTATCGACCTTGATGGCGCGTGCAAGGTCCGAGAGGAAGATGGCAGCGCCCTTGAGTACGCCGATCAGCACGACGGACTGGCCTTCGTAATCCTTTGATATCTGTGTGCCGATCTCCTTCGTGCGAGCGGCGATCTCTTCTTTCGAGAACAGAACATCCATGGTTTCGGGCGAAGGGAAAAAGGCGGTCGGTGCGGGGGCTGTGCTGGATGGCATAAAGGCAGGTTAACGCGAAGACGGCCTTCGGGCCAAGCCTCGCCTATACTTTTATGAGTAAGCGAGGATTATGTATCCGTATATCGATCTAGGCCCGGTACACCTGGGAACATTCGGGTTGCTGCTGTGGCTGGCTGCCGTAGTGGCAACCATCGTGCTCCACAAAAACTTCATACGCAACGGCGTCGACGCCGACGCGCTCAGCATCGTAGCCTTTGTCGTCATCGCCGGAGTGATCGGCGCCAAAACCTGGCACGAACTGCAGAGCCTGGGCGAGTTGCGAGCGTCCCTGCGTCAGATCGCCGCTCCCGGCTGGAGCCATCCGCTGGATGTGCTGATGGGCTTCCTGCATTGGTTTCAGGCAGGATTCGCCTGGTTTGGCGGTATGCTCGCCGGGATCGCCATGCTGATGTGGCAGGGACGAACGGCCCGATTCAAGGGGGCGCTTGAAGGGACGCTCGGCGAAAGAGTCGGTCCCATTCGTATGCTCGACCTTGCTGCTCCCGCCGCGGCCATCGGTTATGGCGTGGGTCGAATCGGCTGCCTGCTCTCCGGAGATGGCGATTACGGCATCAAGACCACGCTGCCGTGGGGTGTGCACATGAGGCCGGACGCTCTGGTGCCTACGCCAGATCTGGTGCAACCGACACCTGTCTACGAGTTCCTGTTTGCTGTAGTTCTTGCATGGTGGCTCTGGCAGCGTGGCAAAAAGCATCTGCCGATAGGCGTGCTCACCGGCGAGTACCTCGTCCTGAGCGGTATCGGACGTTTTCTGGTGGAGTTCGTACGCATCAACCCAAGGCTCTACTGGGGCATGAGCAACGCGCAGGTTGCAGCCCTTGGCTCAGTTGTCGCAGGGGCGCTTCTCGTCGTTGTCGCGCGATCGAAGAATGTGCAATGGGCTCCCGAGATCGCCGAAGATTCAAGAGTGTAATCGGATATCAACTTTGTGTCGCAAATAATTCGGCCCGCTTGAAGATCATGCAAGCGGGCCGGTTACCTTGAAGGGGTTGGCTAGCGCGACAGCTCTTCGCGAACAGGAGCCTGTGGAGCCGCGAAGAAAAAGTTCGAGATCAGACCACCGACAATGGCTCCCACAATGGGAGCAACCCAGAAGAGCCAGAGCTGGCTCAACGCCCAGCCTCCGACGAACAGCGCCGGGCCGGTCGAACGGGCAGGATTCACCGAGGTGTTCGTCACCGGAATGCTGATCAGGTGAATCAGCGTCAGGCAGAGGCCGATAGCGATGGGGGCGAAGCCCTTCGGCGCACGTTCATCGGTCGCACCGAGAATAACGAGCAGGAAGAACGCCGTCAGCACGACTTCGGCGATGAAGCATGCCGCCAGGTTGTATCCCCCAGGAGAATGCAGACCGTATCCGTTCGAAGCAAAGCCGCCTGCGAGCGAAAAGCCATCCTTGCCGCTGGCGATCAGATAAAGCACACCCGATGCAGCAATCGCACCGGCAACCTGGGCAACGATATAAGGCAGAAGCTCAGAGGCAGGGAAGCGCTTGCCCACCACGAGTCCGACCGAAACAGCCGGATTCAGATGGCAGCCCGAGATGTGGCCGATAGCATAGGCCATCGTCAGCACGGTAAGGCCGAAGGCAAAAGCGACACCCACAAATCCGATGCCGAGTTGCGGAAAGGCGGCGGCCAGGACCGCGCTGCCGCAGCCTCCGAAGACAAGCCAGAAGGTCCCGAAGAACTCAGCAGATGCACGTTTGAAAAGCGGCATAGAGCAACTCCTCCCAATTTCCCGTTCGTAGTTTGTTATTTAGTGGGCCCGGAACTGCATTTAAGGATTGCGACCGAAAGCAGGAGTTCCGGACGGAAGGATGCTATCACGACTCAGCGCCGCAGCGGTTGAATATTCTTCTGGCTCAAGGGGTTAGAGGCGCCGCAAATATGCCTTCGCCTCTTCGAGATGAGGGAAGAGCCGTTCCTCGGCTTGAAATTCTCGTGAGTGCACACAGCGGCGGCCTGCCTTTACGCGCACAGGATGCTTGAGGTGCAACATCTCGTGATAGAGCAGATATTCGATAGCAGCGCGCGGCGTGTCCGGGCGATCGAAGACGCGACTGACGACGATGGTGTTGTGCGCGGCATCGTAGTGCCCGAGCATGCGACGGGCGTGATGCGCGCTCCACGTCAGGATAGGTTTTCCCAACAGGCCATGGAAGAAGCGGGCGTTGAGCGAGTCGAAGACCTCGTTGAGGTCGAAATGGTGTCCTTGCGGTGTGAGGATGCGTTTGCGTCCACGCGTCTGTCGCACATGCTCTGCCTGCCGTGAGACGGCTTCTGAAGAGACGTGACGGCGATAGCGGTCTGCGTGGCTGGGCGCGATCGGCTTGCGATACAGCTTTGCCAGCAGGATATGCGCGATCGCATGATGGACCGAATCCGGCGCATGTTCGAGGATGTCCGACAGGCGAACGTGCAGCCGTCCTTCGCGAAGTCGAATCGTTGTATTGAGAGAGGTGAAGCGGCGAAAGCGGATATCGAATGGAGGCATCGGAGCGCGCGGGCGCAGCTCACGATACTGCTCTTCAAAGATTGCGACGAGGGGAGATGACACTGTAGCTCAAGTTTACATCTGCTAGCGGGGATGGTTTTCCATCTGTGCCGGCTCCTCTTTTTGAGGAGGATGGTCCGCGAACCACTTCTTCTGTTCGTCGAGCATCTCAGTCGCGGCCTCGCGAAGATCGCGGATCGATTCGAGCGCAATCTTCCGCGAAACGTTATAGAGATCGTTGTCAGGAGGCGTCCTTACTGTTGTGCCCCATCGCTCCGTTGCTTCGATGAGTTTTGGGAGCGCCTTGCGGATGTCGCGATGACGCGGACCGTAGTCATCGAGGTTGTCGTTCAGCTCATCCGCCAGCGCCGCGAACTGCTCCAGCAGATCGTGCGTATCCTGTTCGCGTCCGGGACGCCGCGGTTTGGCGTACATATCCTGCAGCGCTTTAATGCGGACATCGATCAGTTTGATGAAGGTCATGACGCGATCATTGGCGACATAGGCCGAATCACGAAGCTCCTCGACTTCTTTTTCCGAGAGGTTCACTTCACCGCGCTGCGCATGTGCCGAAGAGGTCAGGCCGGCCAGCACGATAAAGGCGATAAGCAGGGATCGACGGAGCATGGTGGAGATTGTAGGCCAATCGACGGATCTTAGTGGTTGAAGACCTGAGTCAACAACTCATTTTGCACCTGATTCAACTGCTTCAGCGCCGCCTGCAAAGTTGGCCTGTCCTCGGACGAGGCGCGATGCAGATACTCATTCAACCGATAAGTTGTGTGATGCATCAGCATCTCGGCATTCTTCAGCCGCTTGGTATCACGGGCGAGATTCATATGAATCATCTCCGCATATTTCGCGACTTTCTTCAGTGTTACGCTGGCGCGGTCGGTGTCGCCGTCGAGTATTTGTTTCCCTGCTATTTCAGTCATAGCCGAAACCAGCTCGGTATAGAGGAAACATTGCTCGCGGGGGTTAGCCTGCTCGGCACGCTGCTCAAGCTGCATAAGCGCCTGCTCGTCGAGAAGGACCGATTTGTCGATTCCTCCTGCTGCCGCGTGAAGAGAAACGCAGAGCGAGAGGAGGAAACATAGAGGTAAAAGCCGTTTGATTACTTGCATAACGCACCTCGTTGGGAGCGTCTGGCTTCATAACTTCATGGAGTCGAGACTGGTTTGTCTAAACTTTTGCTGCCGTTTTTGTACCGCTTCCGGTACCGCCTTTCAATACATCGTTTCTGCTATGCCGGTTACTTCATGTGTTCGAGGGATACGAGGCGGTGTTTTGCCTCCCACTCCTCGTCAGGATATTGCCCTTTCGCCACGGAAAGGAACTGTTTGTACAGGTCAGACGCCTGCTTGACCTGGTGGAGTTTATCGTGCGCCGTAGCCGCTAGGAATAGTGACGACGGTGTTTGAGCCAGCACTTTATCACGCAGCTCAAGCGCGCGCAAGGTCGTCGTCGGGTCGTTGTTGGCCGAGGCGGCGAAGGCCAGGTGGCTGGCGGCGACGCCGTAGGCCTGTGGCGTGGGAAAGGCTTTAGGATCAGCGATTGCGCGTTGGAGCAGAGGCTGGGCTTCGCCGGATCGGTGGAGGCGGATGAGGATATCGGCCTGGTCGTCGAGCAGCGTCGGGTCGTTGGGTGAAGCGGCGGAGAGTGCTGCCACCAGAGGCAGCGCCTTGTCGTACTGACCGTTGCGGCTATAAAGGCGGGCAAGCAGGCGGACAACGGAGGCGTCCTGCGGATTGGCGGCGTGGAGCTTTTCGACGATAGGAAGGGCTTTGGCCGCGTTGGCGGGATTTTCGTCCGACTCGTAGAGCGAAGCCAGTTGTGCATTCAGAGCAGGATCGTCAGGATGTTTTTTAAGAGCAGCGTTCAGCAGAGGTTCAGCCTGATCGGTCTTTTTTTGCTGAAGCAGAAGATGAACAAGCGCAGCGGTCGCTTCTGCATTATCCGGATCGGCGGCGATGAGGCGGCGGAACGCAGCTTCGGCTGCGGCGGGATCGTTGTTCGCCTGAGCCAGTTCGCCCGCGAGCAGGATGTCGTCGGGAGTTTCGGGGGTGAGCTTGAGCGCCGCGAGCAGCTCATCGCTTGCGCCCGAAGGATTGCCAGGCTGGTCGATCCGGGCCATGGCGCGATACGCGCGGCCGCGAAGTGCAGGATCGCCATTGGGAATCGCAGCAGCAGCGGCTAATTCGGTATGCGCTTCGGCGGTTTTTCCGGTGCGAGCCAGTAGAAGGCCGAGGGCGAGGTGTGGCTCCAGCAGGTTCGGGCTGGCGGCGATGGCGCGACGATAGCTGCCTTCGGCTTGTGGCGTCTGGTCGAGGGCGTCCTGAGCAGAGCCCAGGTTGTAGAGCACCTGCGCATCGTTGGGGTTTTTCTCCGCGAGTGTAGAGAGGAGCTTTGCGGCTGTTGCGTAGTCGCCTTTTTGCAGGGCTTCGCTGGCCTGCATACGCAGCGGGTCCTGCTGGCGCTCGGAGGCAGCGTCCCGGGTCCCGGCAGGAAGCTGGGCATGGAGCGCTGGAGTAAAGATGATGGCCAGCAAGAGCAGCGCCGGTCCGGCGATGGTGGTTCGTCTGAGGTATTGCAATGTCCGGGACATCCGGTGGGCCTCCCTCCCCGTACAAAAGTGTGCAAAGTATTCAAACGATGCCACTTGTTGGGGTACCCCTGTTTTGGAACAGCCCCGATCCAGTTTAAATCGAAAAGCCCGGCGGATGTGCCGGCCCTACTTCTTTCCCTCATTTAAGTTTACTGGTGGCGTCAAGACTTTCTCTGTGGAAAAACGCGCGCATCTGGCTCTGGCGCAGCTTTGACGATAGCTGTGACGATTTCGGCGAAGGAGCGCACCCGTTGCCATCGGTCCTTTCTCCATGCCATGCCGATCTTCCACTTGGCCGCGGGCGTAACGAGAGGAACAAAGCGGACACCGGGCACACGCATGCGGCGCGCGGTAGAGGGAACCAGGCTGACGCCTAGTCCCGCTCGCACGAGGTTCAATACGGTGAAGAGTTCGCTGGCCTCTTGAATGACATTCGGGGTAAAGCCTGCCGCCGAGCAGACGCTGAGGGTGTGCTGGCGGAAGGTGTTGGAGATGGACGAGGCGATAAGGACGAACGGTTCGTTGCGCAAGTCTTTGAGCCGGATATGTGTCTTGGTGAAGCGCGTATGTGCGACGGCGATGAGAAGCTCTTCTTCAAGGATGGGTACGACCTCAAGGCCAGAAGCTGTGACGGGCAGACGGACGAAGCCGAGATCGAGGATGCCTTCAAGCAAGCCTTCGATTTGTGTGCGTGAAGCGAGGTCGTGCATCTCGAGCATGACGTTGGGGAAGTTTTTGCGGAAGGCGATGACGGCTCGAGGGAGCAGGTCACCAAGCGTGGCGATGCCGAAGCCGATGCGCAGGCTGCCGAGCTCGCCGCGTGTGGCTTGACGGGCGAAGGACTCCCATGCGGCAGCGTCGTACATCAGCGTGCGGGAACGTTCGCGCAGGGCTTCGCCGGCGGAGGTGAGCTCGACGCGCCCGGTGGTGCGTTCGAAGAGGCGTCCGCCGATCTCTTCTTCGAGCCGCTTGATCTGCTTGGTGAGTGCAGGCTGCGAGATGTTGAGCCGCTTGGCGGTGCGTCCGAAGTTGAGTTCTTCGGAGAGAACCACGAATGCACGCAATGTGTCGAAGTTTAGGCTCATTCCATTAGGTTATCAGTGGATGGTAAAGATTTCATCAATCGGAATGAGGCAATCGGCTGTCTAATAAAGGTATGCGGATTCAGTGGCCAAAGTGGGCGCTTGCAACGTTGTTCCTGGTGGATGGGACGGGATTTGGCTTGTGGGCGGCGCATGTACCGGTCTTCAAGCAGAATCTGCACCTTGGAAATGGCCAGTTGAGCGCAGCATTGCTGAGCCTGGTGGGTGGCGCGATTCTGACGATGCCGGTGATGGGCCATTTGATCGAGCGGTTCGGCAGCAGGACAGTCATTCGCGTTGTTGCATTGGCGTATGTGGCGATGCTGGCCTTATTGGCCGAGGCAAACAGTTATGCTGTGCTGATTCTGTTTGCCGGGATGTACGGCGCGGCGAAGGGGGCACTCGATGTCACGGTGAACGCGCAGGCGATTGCCGTGGAACAGCACTATGGCCGTTCGAGTATGAGTCTGCTGCAGGGATGCTGGAGTGTGGGTGGATTGCTTGGCGCCAGCATGACGAGTGTGCTGTTGAAGCATGGAATGCCACTGCGCTTCAATATGTCGGTCGGCGCAGCTTTGATGGGAGCCGCGGTGCTGGCCGTTCTGTCGCTTCTGGTGGAGGAGGAGCGCAAGCCGCATCAGAAGACGAAGTTCGTCTTTCCGGACGCAGCGTTGCTGAAGCTGGCGATGATTGCGTTCTTCGGATTATTTGCTGAAGGCGCGATAGGCGATTGGGCTGCGGTGTACCTGCGTTCGAGTTTGGGGGCGAGCCTGTCGGCAGCTGCGGCGGGCTATGCGACGTATGCGATCTCGATGGCGAGCGGGCGCTTTCTCGGCGACTGGCTCATCGGAAGATTCGAGGACAGGACGATCCTGATTGGCAGCGGCTTGCTGATCGCGGCGGGATTCGGCTGCACGCTGGTGTCGCATTCGCTGGCCGTTGGTGTCTTCGGGCTGGTGCTGACGGGAGCAGGCGTGGCCAACATCATTCCTGTGATCATGACGCTGGCGGGAAGAAACACGCGCATGGGCGCAGGCCCGGCGATCTCGGCGCTGTCGACGATCGGATACTTCGGGTTCCTGGCGGGGCCTCCATTGATTGGATGGCTTGCGGTGGGATTGGGCCTTGGGAAGGCGTTGGTGCTGGTGGTGATTGCAGGTGTGGTGGTTGCGCTAGGGCCAGTGCTCTTTTCGATCAGGCAAGAGACGGCGGTCGAGGTGGGAGCCTAAGGAACGAGGGCGACGACTACCACATAGGAGCAACGGCTTCTTGACGGAAGACCGGTGCAGGCGCCCCAGCATTGTGAAGATGGATGATGGACAGATAGGGCTGGACTTGAGCATCGTAGATGACAGTGATGGGGCCTGCGCGTCCATCGAAGCCATTGGATCCGTCCTGACCATTACGTCCATCATGGCCGCTCTGTCCGTTGGGTGAGCCGATTCCTCCGGAGCCACCACGCCCTCCGCGTCCTCCACTCCCGCCGCGTCCTCCAGAGCCGCCGCTCGACGTTATGGTGAGAGAACCGCCTTGTGGATCGACGAGGTAATAGTGTGTTCGATAACTCGGTGCCGATACCTCGATTTGAAGGAGAGGATGTGATGTAGAACGCAGAGCGATGCGGACTTCGACAGGAGGTGCATCCCCTCCGGATCCGCCATTGGAGCCATCGGTCCCGTCGCTTCCATCGCTACCGGCTCCTCCTGCAGTTGGGTTATTGAGATCGATGGAACCGGAAGTCCCGCTGATGCCATTTGTACCGTTCAGGCCATCCAGTCCGTTTGATCCGCTGATTCCGGAAACTACAGGGCTGAAGGCGTAGTCGTAGCCAATAGGAACGTCGAGGTCGTAGAGAAGATTGGAATGGCTGGGCACGGTCACCGTGATGTGGCCTGTCTTGCCATCGGTGAAGATGGGGTCTTCTGTAAGTGAGACGACTCCTTTGTTATTGACGGAAACGATGCTGGCGGTGATAGCGAGGTCCTTCCAAGGGACGTCATCTTTACCTTTGCCATTGGTGGTGAGAACGCGGCCGTCAGGGGTTGTGAGCTGAACGACCAAAGGGGTCTTCTGCCCCGGTGCTATATGCGGGACGGTTAGATGGGCGCTGATTGAGGCAAGCGGTGTGGCAGCCAGTGGAGGGACCTGGCCAAGCCTGTATTGGACAGGATGGCACCCGGTAAGAAGCAGGAAGGCCGATGCCAAAGATATTGCAGTCAACAGGATGTGTGGCGGTAGGGAACGACGCATAGACGGGAACTACGATACTGCATTTTGCTTCGCCGTAATGGATTGCAGCGCAATTTCAGGATTTCATGCGATGGATGGCGGCGTTGAGACGCGTGGTGAGCATGGGTCGGTTGGCCAGCCCTGTTAAGAGGCCATACTCTGCCAGGAAACTGGCGCGGTCGTGTCCCTGTTTCTGTCGGGTAATGTCGCGGCTGGTGATGGCGATGCCATCTCCCAGTTTGACCGCGTGAACATGCAGCCAAGTGGCGGTAATGCGGTCATCGTCCAGGTACACCTCGCCGTCGTAAGGTATGCCGGTGCGAACCACTTCCTGATATCGGGCGATCAGTCCTTTAGTAACGGCAACGGGGCGGACCTCGGAAAGCGCACGTCCAAGCAGGTTTTCGCGCTGCGCCCGCAGGCGGCGCTCTGCGACGGGATTGATGTAGGCGAAACGGAAGTCGACGATCTGACCTGAGGCGTCCGGGATGCCGGAGAAGATGTAAAAGTCGTCGATACTGTTTTCGGCGGCGGCGACAAAGCTCTCTTCATCCACCATCGCCGGGGCAGGTCCCCTGAGTGCACGCTGAATCCGTGGAAGAGCGTCTACGGTAAAGAGGATCGCTACGGCCGCACTGAAGAGCTCGATCCAGAAATTTTTGAGCGAGGGTAGGACGTGGTTCGCAAATAGCTGAACCGCAAAGAACACGGCAAAGGCAGAAAACAGGACGACGATAACCTGTTCCGGAGGGCAAATCCGTCTCGACTTGGCCACAAGCTTTTTCATCGATTCCCTCCGATTAATACAGATGTTTCGATGTCGTCAAATACCACAGAAGCGTAAGTTACGCTGAAAGCCTATCAAATCATCCTATGCCATGACCTGAAGTTCCGCCTCTGGTTTTGCGGACACTAAATGCAGTACTGGTCCGAGCCAATGGCCGGTATGCGAAGCGGGGTTGGCGGCGATCTCCTCGGGAGTACCGGTGGCGACCACCTGGCCCCCGCGTGAGCCGCCTTCGGGGCCCATGTCAATAATCCAGTCAGCGGATTTGATGACGTCGAGGTTGTGCTCGATGACGAGCAGTGAGCCTCCGCCCTCGATGAGCTTGCGGAAGGCGGCGAGGAGCTTAGCGACGTCGTCGAAGTGGAGGCCCGTAGTGGGCTCGTCGAGGATATAGAGTGTGCGACTGCGGGCCTTGGCGGCGGTTTCGTTGCTGCTGCGTGAAGAGTTCGAGCGTGCCGTGGCAAGATGTGACGCGAGCTTGACGCGCTGGGCTTCGCCGCCGGAGAGCGTTGTGGCGGATTGGCCGAGGCGGACGTAGCCGAGGCCGACCTCGTCGAGGACGTAGAGTTTGTCGACGATCTTCGGATGACCGGCGAAGTAGACGAGCGCTTCCTTGACGGTCATGTTGAGAACGTCGTGGATGTTCTTCCCCTTGTAGCGAATGTCAAGGATGGAGGGCTTGTAGCGGGTGCCGTTACATTCTTCGCAGGGCAGCTCAACGTCGGCAAGGAACTGCATCTCGACGGTGACGGTGCCATCGCCTTCGCAGACATCGCAGCGGCCGCCGGGGACGTTGAAGGAGAAGTGTCCGGCAGTGAGGCCGCGGCGCTTGGCGTCGGGCTGCGCGGCGAAGAGCGCGCGGATATCGTCGAAGGCCTTGATGTAGGTGACGGGGTTCGAACGCGGCGTGCGCCCGATGGGAGACTGGTCGACGAGCACGACGTCGTTGAGGTGGTGCGTGCCGGAAAGTTCGCGATAGAGATGCGTTGGGTCGATACCGTCGTTGGTGCCTTCCTGCCCAAGCGCCTGCATGAGTGCGCGGTAGAGGACTTGATGCACGAGCGTGGATTTGCCGGAGCCGGAGACTCCGGTGACACAGACGAGGAGGTTGAGCGGGATTTCGACATCGACGCCGCGAAGATTGTGAATGCGTGCTCCGGTGAGCTTGAGGCGCTCGCGGCCGGGCTCGCGGCGGTGTTTCGGTACGGCGATACTGGAGCGGCCGGAGAGGTACTTGCCGGTGATGGAATTCGGATTGGCGGAGACCTGTTTGACGGTGCCGCTGGCAAGCAGCTGGCCGCCGAGTTCTCCCGCGCCGGGGCCGAGGTCGAGCAGGTGGTCGGCGGCGCGGATGACGTCGGGGTCGTGCTCGACGACGAGGATCGTGTTGCCGAGGTCGCGCAGCTCTTCCATGATGTGGATGAGACGTGCGGTGTCGCGCGTGTGCAGGCCTATGGATGGCTCGTCGAGGACGTAGAGTGCGCCGACGAGGCGCGAGCCGAGCGAGGTGGCCAGCTGGATGCGCTGCGATTCGCCGCCGGAGAGCGTGGAGGAGAGGCGGTCGAGCGTGAGGTAGTCGAGGCCAACCTGATCGAGGAAGTGAATGCGCTGGCGGACTTCTTCGAAGATTTTTCCGGCGATCTCGGCCTGCGAGGGCGTGAGTATAAGTGAGTCGAAGAAGTCGCGTGCGGCGATGACGGTGAGCGCAGAGACTTCGCAAATATTTTTGTTATTTAGGAGTACGGCGCGAGCTTCGGCACGCAGACGCTGGCCGCGGCAGTCGGGGCAGGTGGCATAGCCGCGGTACTTCGACAGGAAGACGCGGACGTGCAGTTTGTATTTTTTGTGCTCGAGCGCGGCGAAGAAGCCGCGGATGCCGGGGAAGGAATCGGAGCCTTCCTGGATGAACTCCTGCTGTTCAGGAGTCAAGTCGTACCAGGGGATGTCGATGGGGACTCCAGCGGCCTTGGCGGCGCGCAACATTTCGTTGTGGTGCGGGCGATACTTGGTCGTCGTCCACGGAGCGACGGCTCCCTGCGAAAGCGTCTTCGACTTGTCGGGGATGATGAGGTTGGGATCGAAATCGATGGTATTGCCGAAGCCCTGGCAGCGCGGGCAGGCGCCGTACGGGTTGTTGAAGGAGAAGAGGCGTGGCTCAGGCTCGCGGTAGGCGCGATGGCAGCTGGTGCACTCGAAGGCGGCGCTGTAACGCAGTGTCTGCGGCTCACCTTCGCCCTCTCTTGGAACTGTCATGAAGCGAATCTCGCCGGATTCGCGGTAGCCGGTCTCGATGGCATCGACGAGGCGCGAGCGGATGTCGGGAGACAGCGCGAGGCGGTCGACGAGGATGAAGATGGGTTGCGAGAAGTCGAGCTCAAGCAGAGATTCCGGCGTGGAGAACTCGACGGTGTTTCCATTTTGATAGAGCCGGTTGTAACCGCGGCGGCGCAGCTCCGTAAGGCGTTCTTTGAGCGAATCAGTTAGATCGAATACTGGCTCGGGTTTTGCAGGTTTCGTGGATTTCTTTGCAGTGGTCTTTTTCGGCTTGGCGGGTTCGGCAGCGGGCGTCTCGTCGGTGGAGGCGGCACGCATCGGTTCGAGCTTGATCTCGGCGCGTTGGGTAGGGAAGAGCGCATAGACGCGTGTGCCCTCCGGTAGAGCGAACAGCGATGTAACGATTTCGTCGACGGTGTCGGACTTTACAACGCCGCCGCAGTGCAGACAGGTGACGGTGCCGCAGCGCGCGTAAAGCAGGCGCAGGTAGTCGTAGATTTCGGTCGCAGTGGCGACGGTGGAGCGCGGATTGCGTGTCTGGTTCTTCTGCTTGATAGCGATAGCGGGAGCGAGGCCGTCGATGTGATCGACGTCGGGCTTTTCGATGCGCTCGAGGAACTGGCGGGCATAGGCGGACAGCGATTCGACGTAGCGACGTTGGCCCTCGGCGTAGACGGTGTCGAAGGCCAGCGAGGATTTGCCCGAGCCCGAGACACCGCTCACGACGGTGAGCGCGTTGTGCGGGATATCGACATCGATGCCCTTCAGGTTGTGAGTGCGGGCGCCGCGGATCGTGATCTGGTCGAGGTTCTGCTCGGACTTCGGGGTGCTCATAGCCAAACTTCTATTTTCAGGCATGAGCGCAGGAAATGCGAGTGCCGGCTCATTGCCGGATATGCCAAAGGTGAAGCTGCAGCTTGTATACCCTGCTTATCTTGATGTGAAGACTATTGGTTGCGGGACTGAACCTAGGCCACGGGCGCTTCACCAGAATGGAACAAAGTTTGATTACACTGAGTGCGCTGCCCCTACGCGCAGCAATCCAGCCAGTTCCATATTGCATCGGCTGACAGCAGCCAAAACTACATCATCAAAACATAGGAGAGTGGTATGCCATTCGTGACAACCAAAGACGGAGTTGAGATTTTTTATAAGGATTGGGGGCCGAAGGATGCCCAGGCGATCATGTTTCACCATGGCTGGCCTTTGTCGTCGGACGACTGGGATGCGCAGATGCTGTTCTTCCATTCGCAGGGCTATCGCGTGATTGCACATGACCGGCGTGGTCATGGCCGCTCCTCACAGGTAGGCACTGGGCACGATATGGATCATTATGCTGCTGATGCTTCGGCTGTCACAGAGCAGTTAAATCTGAAGAATGCGATCCATATTGGCCATTCGACGGGTGGCGGTGAGGTGACGCGTTATGTTGCCAAGCATGGCGAACCCCAGGGCCGCGTAGCGAAGGTGGTGTTGATTGCGGCCGTTCCTCCGCTTATGGTCAAGACCGATAAGAATCCGGATGGCACGCCGATTGAGGCGTTTGACGGCCTCCGCAAAGCGCTAGCTGACAACAGGGCACAGTTTTTCCTCGATCTGCCTTCGGGGCCGTTTTATGGCTTCAACAGACACGGCGCGAAGATATCACAGGGAATTATTCAGAACTGGTGGCGCCAGGGGATGATGGGCGGTGCGCTTGCTCACTATGAAGGCATCAAGGCGTTTTCGGAGACGGACCAGACCGAGGACCTGAAAGCGATAACAGTCCCGACGCTGGTCATGCAGGGCGACGATGACCAGATTGTTCCCTACAAAGATGCCTCATTGCTGCAGGCAAAGTTGCTGAAAAACAACACGCTCAAGGTCTATCCTGGCTTGCCACACGGTTTGATGACGACTCATGCGGACGTCATTAATGCGGATATCCTGGCATTTATTCGAAGCTGAAATCAAGCAGGGGCTGCATCATGCAGCCCCCGCTTTTTAATGTGGAAGGTGTTGTTCAGCTTTGCGCCTGTGCTTGCCGCCGCATGATGACTTCTTCACCTGCATCGATCATTTTGCGAATGTCAATGATCTTTTGCGGAGGAACATGAAGGCGGATGAGAACGCGTTCGGCTTCTGGCCAGGTCTTACAGACGATAGACGTCTTCTCGAAGAGGCCAGTGAACTGGTATCCCTCCGCGGTACGCTGCAGGACGAGGGCCCCTTGCTCTTCAACGATGACTCTGGCTGCTACGTTGCGGAATCCAGTTTCTCCCGTGGTCATGAGAGTAGAGTGACGCGAGCAGGTCTATCTGCCTATACAACGTTTGGAGAATGTGTATAGAAAGCCGTTGGCCAAAAGGGTGAACTTATGGACGAGAGCCTGCCTAAGTCGAGCGTAGACAGGCCCTTCGGGCGCTTGTTAGAGCCACCATGCTTCCACGGGAGGCTCAGTCAGCAGAACTCGGGTAAGCATATCGATAGCAGAGGAAAGGCCTTCGTGTGTTGAGGCAAGGGCATCCTCATGCTCGATGCTCATCACGTAATCGTAACCGGCAAGGCGTAGCGCGGATGCGATGGCCTTCCACTCTAATTCGCCGTGTCCCCAGCCGACGCTGCGGAATAGCCATGACCGCTGCTGCATCTGGCTATAGTTTTTGGTGTCGAGTACACCATTGCGAGCCACGTTGGTGGGGCTCAGCGCGACATCCTTGGCATGGAAGTGATGGATGGAGTTGCCGAGCGTCGCGATTGCTGTGGGGATATCCACACCTTGCCACCAGAGGTGGCTGGGGTCGAGGTTGATACCGATCGCAGGGCTGGTCGCTGCGCGGAGACGCAACAGGGTTTCAGGGTTATAGACACAGAATCCTGGGTGGGCCTCAAGCGCAATTTTGACTCCGGAATTTGATGCAGTATCGGCAATTTTTTTCCAGTAGGGAATCAACCGTTCTTCCCATTGCCAATTGAGCGCTGCGGGAAACTCCGGAGGCCAAGCGGCAGTAATCCAATTGGGAATTTTGTCTTCAGGGCCGGCACCCGGGCATCCGGAGAAGGTGACGACGACGGGAACCTCCATGAGCTCGGCCAGCCGAATCGTCTGTTGGAGTGTCTTGTCGTCATGGGCAGCGATGGAAGGATCAGGATGGACGGGATTGTTGTGGCAGGACAGAGCGCTGATGGTGAGTCCGGCATCGGCAATGCGGCTGCGATAGTCACGCGCGGCAGAAGGATTGGCGATCAATTCTGCAGGAGAGATATGAGAGCTTCCAGGCCAGCCTCCACAGCCAATTTCAATGGCCGAGAGCGCAGGATAGCGCTTGAATTCGCGAAGCATCGCGTCGAATGACAACTTACTAAAAACCGGCGTGAAAAGACCCAGCTTCATGCATCCTCCAGTTCAGGTGGAAAACGTTAGAGCGTTCGTTGCAAGAGTGCGCTCTTCAATGAACGTGTAGTGTTACTCATCATAATGTGGATGTGAGAGAACGAAGGGCGAATGGATTGACACTACGCTGTCTGTTTAATCTTCTGGGCATAGATAGAAGAAATTCACAGCTGGTATGTATGGATAAAGTGCGCACCAAAGGCCGCTCTTCTGTTACACTTTCTTTATCTGCTGTGACGGGTTCTTGCATAAGGAGAGCTCAATCAGAGCGGCTATAGAAGCGAGCGAGAGCTCATTTCTATGTGTGAGTCCATGTTGCTGAGAGCAACTATGGGGACGTAGCTCAGTTGGTTAGAGCGCTGCCTTCTAACCGGAACACTGAAAATAAAGAACTTAGCTACTTGGTGTCCAGTTTGGTGTCCATTTTCTGACCGTTTTCTGCTAGGCTTATGCCCCAGAGGAGGACGATTGGATGCCTACTCTGAAGACCCGCGGCGCTCTACTCAATGCACCCGACTACGCGGACCGGGTGAACCTCATCAAGAAAATCAAAGTCGATGGAAGCTGGCGTTTCGCTCCCGTTGTGCCGGAACCGAATGGTCGTCTCAAGGACAAGGTGCGCGTCAACGGCACCGTAGAGACGCATCCCGAAGGCGCGTATTACATCGAGTGGCGCGAACGCGGTAAGCGATGCCGCGCGGCGGTCGAACGAGAGGATGCCGTTGCCGAAGCCAGGCGCAAGGCGGTCGAGCTTCAGGCCATCCGCGATGGGCTGATCGCTGCACCGGAACCGAAGCCCGAAGAGGCTGCGGAAGCAAAGACACTCATCGGCGATGCGATCGACACTTACCTGCGATACGTGAAGATGCAACGCAAGGCCCGCACCTGGCTGACCTACCGGTATACCCTCGACACGCTTCTCCGCGCTTCCTACAAACGGAAGTTTGTTGAGGATGCAACGCGTGATGATGTGCTCGACTTCATGACCTACTGCTACGAAAAAGGTCTAGGCGCTCGCACCGTCTACGACAAGGTCGTGACCGTGTTGCAGCTCTTCAAGAAGCATGGCCGAAGCGGCCTGATGGAAAAGGGTGACTGGCCAAAGTATGTCGAGACCATCCGGCCGATCTACGAGCCGGAAGAGATGACACCCATGTTCGAGATCGCCACGATAGATGAAGCAGACCTGCTCAAGTTCATTCTTGGCTCCGGCTTCCGCGACCAGGAGATCCGTTACGTCGAATACGTCGACCTCGACTTCCGGCACGATCTTGCACGCGTGACCGCGAAGCCGAAGTGGGACTTCACGCCGAAGAACTGGGAGGAACGTGTGGTACCTCTTCCCCACGCGCTCATGCAACGTCTCCAAAAGCGCAAGGAACGGAAGAGCGCTCGGCCTCACGATCTTGTGTTTGGCAACACCAAGGGCAACCCCGACAGCGAAATGGATATGGTGGTCAAACGTCTCGCCGAACGTGCCGGCCTCAACTGCGGCCATTGCGTGACGGAGCATGGCAACAAGTGCGCCGAGGGGCCATACTGCATGAACTTCTTCCTGCACAAGTTCCGGCACACCTTTGCGACCAACCATCTTCGCGATGGCGTAGACATCCGAACCGTGCAGGCGTGGATGGGACACCGCGATATCAAGTCCACCATGGTCTATCTCAAAGGCATCCGGTCGAAGGATGCGGCGCACAAGGTCAACAACGGCGAACTGGCCGGGCTAGTGGCGTAAATCCTTAGCAGCCGCCCTCCGGGGCGGTTCTTTGTTGTTGGAAGCAGGCTAAACGCGGGCATCGAAATTATTGCAAAAAAGGTATAATGGCTATGGCGAGCTGGTTGGTCGAGTTCCTTGATGAAGGGGTGAAGGCATCTCTCGATGCGCTTCCCTTGGACATCCGGGCAAGTTTTCAGCGGATCGTGGAGTTGATCCAGGCACACGGGCTGGAGCGGGTTCGGGAACCGTATGTGAAGCATCTCGAAGGCCCGTTGTGGGAGATGCGGATGAAGGGCAAGAGTGGCATCGCACGGGCCTGTTATGTCACTGCAGTTGGGAAACGAATCGTGGTGGTGCATGTCTTCGTAAAGAAGACACAGAAGACGCCTCGACGAGAATTGGAACTAGCCCTCAGGCGGGCGAAGGAGGTCGAATGAAGCGCAAGTTTATTCCGGCGGAAGAATCGTTCCGGGAGTGGAAGAAGGACCCATCGTTTGTTGCTGCATACGATGCACTGGAGAATGAGTTCGCTCTTGCCTCCGCGTTGATCGAGGCACGGAGCAAGGCTGATATGACTCAAGAGGAAGTTGCGGCAGCGATGGGTACGACGCAAGCTGTTGTTGCGCGGCTTGAGAGCGGCAAGGTGTTGCCGTCTACGCGCACGCTGGAGCGGTTCGCTCGTGCGACCCGCTCGCGGCTGCGCATCAGCTTCGAGTCCAATCAACCGGCGTTGGCTGCAAAGCGATAAAGCCTCACCTGAAACTTAAGAGGCTGACCCATCGGGTCAGCCTTTTCTACTGCCATGCCTAAAGAGAGATTGAGCCGCACCGACTCACGCCGCTGTCATACTCCGCGACACAGCATGTGTTCGATGCGACGACGGACGCTTTTTTGCCGGTGGAAGGCTCACTCCATATCGGTCACGCAACCACTTCGCTAGTTCTTGAGGATCAAAACAAATCGCTCCCCCGATTCTGAAGCTTGGCATCTGTCCACGGGCCGCCATACGGTAGATGCTCTTTTCGTCGATCGCCTCTCCAAGAAAGGCAGCGACGTCGTGAACGCGCATCGCGCCCTGTCTCGCTTCGAGTTGTTCAATGAGGTTGGGCTGCATCCGGGTTCTCCTGAAGAGAGGATGTCCCGAAGAAACTTTTTCGTCCAATGGTTTGTAGAGATGGCTGAGCTATCACTCGGACAGATGGCAGAATTCCACAAACGGGAATGGTTGCTCACTCCTAAGCAACTTTTGTTGCCTATTTTGAGTCATTAAGTAATACCTGTTTGATCTGGGGTTAAATACCCAGAGAAAACTCACGCAACACACTTCCTCCGCAGAGTTTCGGGGTGTGCCGATGAGCATCTACGATTACCTGGAATTTCGCCATCTTAGATACATTGTGGCCGTCGCCGAAGAGCTGAACATGACGCGGGCCGCCGAGCGACTGAACGTAGTCCAATCCAACCTCAGTAAGCAGATCAGCGACATCGAAGATCTCTTTCACGTGAAGCTCTTCCTCCGGGTCCGTAACGGCGTTCAACTCACGTCCGCAGGGCAATCCCTTTACATCAGAGCTAAGCAGCTTCTTGAGCTTCGGGAGGAAACGATCAACTCGCTGCAGGCGGTACAAGATGCCGAAACGAAGCCCTTTCGTCTGGGCTTCTCGCAGTTCGTTGAGCATGCTGTTCTACAGACAGTTTCCCAGGCATATCGAGAGATGTTTCCCAAGGGCGTTGTGAAGCTCGAAGGCGACGACACCGACGCCCTTCTCAAGCGCCTCGAAGCGAGTGAACTGGACGCTGCTCTCATTACTCTCCCATTCAGTATCGACAAGCTGCGCTCCCAGGCGCTTTTCCACGAACGCATGGTCGTCTGTCTGCGTAGGGACGATCCACTCGCGAGCAAAGAAGAGTTGGATACAGCAGACCTTGATGGGAAACTCGGCATCTTTAGCGATGCCCACCATCACCCAACAGCTCACGCACGGCTACTGGAGATGCTCTCTGAGCAAGGCATCAAGCCCCGCACTTTCAGCCCGACCTTCAATCTGGAACAGATTCAATGGATGGTCGAACAACAGATGTGCATTGCTCTTATTCGTGAGCATGAGGTGTTGCACGAGTCGCTAACGACCCGGCCAATCAAGGGGGTTAATTGGACCATTGATTCCGCAATCATCTACAGACAAACCGACGCGCACGGAGCGATTTCGCTCCTGCTGCGCGACCTTGCACGCCGCTATCCTGACGCAGATGCAGAGGTTCGCCGCAAACCTCCACAATCGATCAAAGATGACCCCGGCTTATTTGAGGAAGAAGACGCCGCACTGAAGAATGGTTGACAGGCGTCAGATATCACTTTGATAGATGGCTGAGCCATCTCTACAAACCATTGGACGAGCGGCAACGACGCGCCTAACGTCACGGCATATCCCGACTGATTCCAGTCGCAGGAGGTGCCGATGTCCCGCCGTATCCGTGTCGTCGTTCCCCAGCGAACAGTCTTCACACTGCAAAGATGGTTGCGACCATCCGCTGTGTTGCTCGGACTGATTCTTGTCCTTCCCCTCGCCGCGCACGCTCAATCGGGCTCCCCGTTTGACAGCGGCATGACCTCGCTTCAAAACCTATTCACCGGCACGATCGCCAAGGTGGCAAGCCTTATCGCCATCGTGATCGGCGGATATCAATTTGCTCACGGTGAACCGGGCGCAAAGAAGACCCTCGCTGGCGTCGCTGCCGGTACAGGGATCGCGGTGCTCGCTACCAACGTCCTGTCCTGGCTCTGGGGTGCATAAACAACTCGCTCCCGCAACCACATTGCGTTCTTTCAGAAAGGAGGGCTTATGCCGGAATCCGCCAGAACCAATCAACGTCGCAATCGGGTCTTCAAGAGCCTGCATAAGCCTCTCACTTACCTGGGCGTGGAGCGTTCGCTCTTCTTCTTCATCTGCGTAGCTGCTGTGGGCGTCTTCAATCTCTTCAATTCGTTGCTTGCCGGAGCGCTCGTGTTCGTCGGAGGCTACGCCTTCGGTTCGTGGGTCACCAACGCTGACCCAGCCTTTCTCCGCATCCTCGCGCGTTCTGAGCGGTACAAGCCGCGCTACGACGCGCACAAGCAGAGTGTTCCCCGCGTGGAGGTCCGCTGATGTTCCGTCTTGATCAAGTGCTAAAGCCGTGGAAGGAAGCCGCAGCGCTGAATGACCACATCAACCTGTATGGCTTCTGGAACGAACGGACATTCCTCACCAAGTCCGGCGACCTGGGAGTGGTGTTGCGAGTCCAGGGTGTCGACTACGAGAGTCTTGACCATGATGATCAGGATTACGCCGTCAAGCGTCTGGAGGCGGCCCTGAAGTCCTTCGGGCATGGCTTCCATATCTATCAGTACCTCGTCAAGACCAGCAGGCCGGAGATTCCGTTTGCGCACTACGACGATCCAGTTGTGGAAGCCGCCATCGACCAGCGCCGCACGTTCTTTGCCGCGAAGCAGGACTCTCTCTATCAAGTCGAGATTTATTACGTCATCTTGCTCGAAGGCTCACGCTCAAAGCGCGGCATCGGCCCCGCGCTTGCCATGCTCTTCTCTGACCCAGCCGGAGCATGGAACGAACTCGGCGGCCAGTTCAGCCAGGCGAAGATGAAGACCTTGCTGCGCTCTCAGATTGAGTCGTGCCTTGGCCGTCTGGAGCAGCGTGTCGATGCATTCAGCCACCAACTTGCGGACTTCGTGCAGATTGCCGTGCTAGGCAAGGAAGACCAGTTCACATTCTTTCGTCGCTTGCTCAACTACGACGCGCCGCGCATCGAGGGCCGTCCACAGAGCACACAGTTCCTTGACTATCAGGTGGCGAACTCCGACATCGAGGCAGAGCGCGACCACTTGCGGGTCGGCCAGCATCTTGTTCGAGTCCTTACGATGAAAGAAAGCATCATCGAGACGAAACCGTTGGTACTGGATGAGTTGCTGAAGATCCCGACCAGCTTCACGGTTTGCACGGAGTGGATTCCGCTGCCCCAGGACAAGGCCCGCAAGGAAGTTGCCAAGCGCCGCCGCCACTTCAACATCTCGAAGACAGGCTTTGTGTCGCAGCTCGGCAACGACGCGACGAAGACCAACCCGCGTGACGTGTTGGTGGATGAGTCGAAGCAGGCCGACATCGAGAACCTTGGGGATTGCTTGCGTGTACTCGGTGAGGGGCAATCGCTCGGAGACTTCTCGCTCTCCATTGTGCTGCACGCACAATCTCTGTCCGAACTAGACCAGCTTGCAGGAGAGTTTCAGCGAGTATTCACGGCGGCTGACGGCTCACTCTTCAACGAGACGTACAACCAACTCAACGCCTACTTCTCCACGATCCCCGGCAACTATGCAGTGAATCTCCGTCGCCTATACCTGCTCAATTCCAACTACGCCGATTTGAGCTTTCTGTTTACGATCCTACCCGGAGAAAAGCACAACGCTCATTTGAACGCAGAATATCTGGCTGTGCTGGAGACGGACAACAGCACGCCCTACTTCCTGAATCTCCACAACGGCGAAGTCGCGCATACGCTGATCCTCGGAATGACAGGATCAGGTAAGTCCTACCTGGCTTCGTTCATCCTTCAGAATGCCCAGAAGTACCAGCCGCAGACGTACATTTTCGACATCGGCGGCAGCTTTGAATCGCTGACAAACATCTTCGGTGGCACATACCTGAATGTAGGCCAGGAGTCGCGCGACTTCACCATCAATCCATTCTCGCTCCCGCCGACGAAAGAAAACTTGCAATTCCTCTTCTCACTCTTCCGTGTACTGATAGAAGGTTCCGACGGGCACTATCGACTGGACTTCAAAGAGGAGCGCAAGCTGTGGGAGGCTGTCGAGCGCACCTACGTGCTGGAGCCGGAACAGCGCACCCTCTCAAACTTCGCGAACATCGTTGGAGAGTTGAAGGAACGCCTGCATCGTTGGACGAAGGCGGGTCAGTACGGCTTTGTCTTCGACAATCCCGAAGACACGCTTTCTTTCTCGCGCTTCCAGACGTTCAACTTCGCAGGATGGGGCGATGCGCCGGAGGCATTAGAGCCGTTGCTGTTCTACGTCCTGCACCGTGCTTCCAATGAGATAAGCGATCCCAAAAAGCTCGCCACCTTCAAGCTCTTTCTGTTGGATGAGGCGTGGCTGTTCATCAAGAACGAGACCATCCGCAGCTATATCGTGCAGGCGCAGAAGACGTGGCGAAAGCACAATGCCGCGATGGTGCTGGCAACACAATCCCTCAAGGAGCTTGAGGAATCCGGGATGCTGCAGATTGTGTCGGAGAGCTGCCCGACCAAGATATTTCTCGCCAACCCGGAGATGAACCGTGACCTCTATCGGGATGCATTCCATTTGAACGATACCGAACTGGAGCTAATCGCCGGGCTTGTGCCGCCTGGCCAGATGCTCATTCGCAAAGCGCAGTCGAGTAAGAAGGTTCATTTGAACGTCGATTCCGTCTCGCACTGGACGGCGACCAACAACGCCCGCGACAACCTCGTAAAGCGCGATTACTTCGCTCGCTTCGGCATCGCCGAGGGCTTGCGCAGGCTCGCTCAAGACCATCCGTTCCGGCCCCGCACGCTGGCCGTTACCTCAACCCGGTAGTCCAAGGAGGCATCATGCAGCGCATTCTCATCTCCCTCATGCTCGCCGTCGCATTCTCCGCTCCCGCATTCGCGCAGGACGCATCGGCCCGCACCGTGCAGTACCACTCCCAGGACATCGTGCCCATCCGGGCCAAAATGAAGTTCACGACGCTGATTCAGGTGCCGCCGACCGAAAAAATCATGGAGGCCGCCACCGGCGATAAGGATTTCTGGGTGGTAGATGTCGTCGGCAATTTCTGCTTTGTGCATCCGGCGAAGGCAGGTATCAGTACAAACCTCAATCTCATCACCGACAAGGGCAACATCTATTCGTTTACCTTGCAGGACGTGTCCAGCACTTCGCAGACGCCTGACCTCAAGGTGTTAATAGAGCCAGCCGATCGCTCCTCTATCGTCGCGGCCAGCGGGCCACCTCAGTTCGTCCCCGCGGCGCAGCTCCAGCAGGCACAGCAGCAGCTTGCCTCGGTACAGTCGCACGTCGATCAGGCGATGGACGCCTACAAGAGCGACTATCAATCCAAGCTGAAGTTCGATTATGCCTTCAAAGCGAACGAGGCCCCGTTCGATATCACTTCCATCTATCACGACGACAAGTTCACCTACATCAAGACCACCGCACCGGAAAAGTTCAGCGTGTACGAGATGAAGGACGGCAAGCCAAACCTCATCTCCTATGACCTTCGTGAAGGCACGTACATCATTCCGAAGGTCATGGATAACGGCTATGTCGAACTCGGCAAGAAGAAGATGGAATTTACACGCAAGGGCTAATCAACCGGACTGAGGAGGACGAGACCATGACGGAACAGACCCAGGCAACCACCCCCGCCGGCCAAGCCGCAGGGCCGGTGCTGAACAAGAAACCCTTCGATCCCAAGGGTGTCATGCAGCGGCATTCCAAGCCAATCGTATACGGTGGCTTTTGCTTGCTGGTTGTCATCGCCCTTCTTTTCAGTTCGCGCGGAAAGACCTCCGCGAATACCAAGCAGGAGAAGCAACAGAACCCCCAGCCACTCGTACAGGACAACACGGAGAACAACGTCGCTGATCTCAGGAGCCAGTTGGCTCACCAGCAACAGACGCTTGACCAGGCGACGGCTGCCGACCCTTCTATGGTGAATGCTACGCCTGCCCAACGCGCCGCAGTCCAAGGCTACGGCCCGACCGGACAGGCGCAGCCCTGCATGCCCGGCCAACCCTGCAATCAGCCTCAAACGTATGGATATGGGCAGCAAGGTAACGGCGGCGGCGGTGCTGGGCAGGTGTCGCCGGAGCAACAAGAAGCGCAGCAGCTCGCGGCCAAGGAACGGGAACGGGCGTATGAGTCTCGTTTCTCTTCCAATCTTGCGTACACCCGTCCAGCGGATGCACCTCAGCAGCAGACCCAAGCGAACAGTTCCTATCTCCCGGCGAGCATGACATCTGCTCAACAAGGTTCTAGTTTGGTAAGTCCCCGGGCAGCCGGTGATACAGCGGCAACCCCATCATCCTCCGCACAGAACGGTTTCAACCGTAAGCCTGAGGTGAATATCGATTCAGCGATGGGACAGCCCTACGTCCTTTATGAAGGGGCCACCATCGACACGGTTCTTATGAACCGTCTTGACGGCGACGCCGTAGGGCCAGTCAAGGTGCTTGTCTCCAACCCTGTCTACTCCCACGACCATCAGCATGTCCTTATTCCAGACGGCACCATCGTGCTCGGTGAGGCTAAAAAGATCGGTGGATCGGGCTTCGGTCAGCAGCGCCGCATGGCCGTTGCCTTCCACCGCCTCATCATGCCCGATGGCTATTCCGTAGACCTGGATCAGTTTCACGGCCTAGACCAGATTGGGGAGGAAGGACTAAAAGATAAGGTGAACAACCATTACCTGCAAATCTTCGGCACATCGATTGCGCTGGGGGTCATCGCAGGGGCCGCCGAGATTTCACAGGGCGGCGGGGTGTACGCAGGCTCCGGCCCACAAGTCTTTACCAACGGAGCCGCATCGTCCGTTTCGCAGTCGGCGACGACTGTCTTGGACCGGTTCATGCAGATCCCTCCCACGATCACGATTCGGGAAGGACACCGCGTGAAGGTCTATATCACGCAAGACATGCTTCTGCCTGGCTACGAACATCACACGATCCCCGGATCGTTTTAAGGAGCCAACATGCGGTCTCGCTTAATTATTTGCTGCTTCGCGATTGTGATCTTCACCGCAGGATGTGAATCGCACCAGGCACGTATCGACAAACTGCAGCAGGACTATGACCAGCTCGGGCAGCAATTTCAGAAAGACTGCTCCGGAGAAATGTTGAACATGCCTGCCAAGCTCAGTCCCAAATGCCAGGACGAGAAAACGAAGCAGGAAGAGGCTTGGAAGCGTTTAGAAGCTGAACGCGCCAAGAAGTAACACAAACAACAAGGAGGAACGATGAAGGGCGCTATGTTCATAAGCGTCATAGCCCTTGCTGTCTCTACGACAGGGGCTAGAGCGCAATTCGGCTCCGGTATCGTGCTAGACCCAACTCAGTCAGCACATGCCGCCCAGCAGATTCTTCAGGCTAACCAACTCTACACAACCACCGTAGAGACCAGCCGTAACGTCATCGGTGCGTACAACCTTGCGCAAAAGATGGCGAACCTCCCCCAGAACTACTACACCGTCTACAACAATATGGGCCGCCAGCAATGGAACACGCTGCAGCAGCCCGCCAACACCTACGGCAACTCTGCCCCTTGGATGACTTCGGCTTCCACCGGCTACGGTGCAGCCGCAGCTAACCAGACAGCCAGCATTTCACGCCCGGCACAGATTCAGGGTTACAGTTCGTTATCCGTCACCGGACAGCAGGAAATCGCTGCGAGGGGTGCAACTGTAGACCTGTCTGACTCCGTGAACATCTCGAACTTGCAGGCGCTCGGAACCATCCGTGCGAACGCAAACCAGCGTGAGACGGACATCAGCCAGCTTGAATCGCAGACTCACTCTGCCGACCCTGCACAACACACGGAAATGGCTACCTTGCAACGCATCAACCAGGCGTTGCTTATCGAACTTCGCACGCAGCAGGAGACTAACCAGATCCTGCAGGCTCAAGCACTTCAGACGATGGTCGGTCAGAAGGCGCAGCAAGACAACCTGAAAACGCTTTTCCAGACCGGCAACACGTATCAACAAACGTTCAACACAGTCACGCCGCAGCAATCCACGGCCGGGACTCGATGGGCGTTTCACTACTGAAATAAGGAGACGGCGATGGACTTCCTCATCCTCATCAAGAACGGCTGCGACAATCTCACAGCAACCGTCGCTCTATCGGTAGATTCGCTGGGGCTCCACATGGTTCTGTCGCTCGCGACGATCATGCTGGTCTGGTTCGGCGTGCAGGAAGCCCTCGCGTCTTCACAGGGAGCCGGTGGCTTCAGCATGGCAAAGTTCCTGAACTTCTTCCTGCTCATCACCTTTGCCTACTGCTTTGTGAAGTTCTATGACGGCGCTATTCCGGGCATTGGTTATTCACTCAAGGGATTCATCAGTGGAGGGACAAGCAGCCTGGTGGACTACATCGGCCAAGATTCAACGCAAGAAGTTCAAAACACGATCCACAACGCTTTGAGCAACATGGGAACTCTGTCCCCATCTTTCACGGAACCATACACGTTGCTTTGCGTGTATACCATTCAGATTGTTCTTAGTATTCTGTCCGCTCTAATAGCGGTCATCATTGCATACGGTGCGATTGCAGCGACCATCATTGGCTTGCTTGGTCCGATCTTCATTCCATTCATGGTCTTCGATAAGACAGAATTTCTATTCTGGGGCTGGCTGCGCGCGTACCTCGGCTTCCAGTTTTACAAGGTAGTAGCAGCAGCTACGATGAGCGTCATCAGTCATTTGCTCATTACATATTTGACTAGCGGTGCGGCAAATGTTCAGAGTCCCAGAACATTAGTCGCGGTTATGCCTGCATTACTGATGCTTTGCTTTGTTGCCGGCTTCATCTTGCTCAAGATCCCAGCGATGACGGCGACACTCTTCTCTGGCCACACCGGAGGCCATGATGGCGGCCTTTCCATCGCAACCAGCGCCGCGGCGCTTATGAAGTAGGAGGCTCACTATGTCTACGACGATGACACCCTCTCCGGAGATCACGCGAGCAGCGCAACGCTACCTTGAAGAGAACGCCGCACCACTGGTTGAAAGCACTTGGCAACGCATCGTGATTCTTGCGTTGATTGCAGTCTGTGGCGTGCTTGGGGCGCTAACGTACAAGAGCCAACGAGCGCTCGCTTCCATGCACCCGATGATTGTCCGAATCAATGACGTTGGACGTGCGGAAGCCATCGACTACAGGAACTTCGCGTACCGCCCGCAAGAAGCGGAAAACAAGTATTACCTGACGCGCTGGGCGGAACTGTATTTTAGTCGCAATCGCTTCACCATTGAACGTGACCAGACGAATGCTCTGTACTTCCTGAATGGCGACGTGCAGCACGCCGTCATTGAGCAGGAACGCAAGGACAACTTCATCACGACGTATCGCAACGATGCGACGCTGCCATACGTGGATGTTGAAGTGAAGAACATCGTGCTGGATGACCTTCGCCAGTCGCCCTATTCGGCACGGATTGAATTCGAGAAGGTCTATACCAATCCCGCCGATCATACGGAGCTGAAGCGGGAGCGTTGGGTTGCTAGCGTTACGTATGTCTTTCGTGACGCTGTGAAGAACAACGAACTGGCCGTCAATCCACTCGGGCTCGCCATCGTCCGGTTCCGCGCCGACCAGGCATTCAATTAGGAGAAAGGACACGCCAATGCAGGAAAACGAAAGAATTGCACTCGAACGGTTGTTGGATCATGCGGACGGTCTTAGCGGGCAGTCCTGCTACGTCGCAGACTTCCTCCTAGCGTGGTGGAATGCCGAGGAATGTGGCGGCTTTGATCTGACGAAGCTCTGGGCGCTCGACACAGCGATTGCAGCCGACGTTGTGACCGTGACCGGCCTGATTTCGAGAGTCCATCAATACCCGGACACCCTGGGCTATGGACCACGGTTCAACCAGCTCATCCGTGCCTGGCGCGCACCAGCTATCGCCTGAGATTCCGAGGTCACTCTGATGTTCCCTCATGCTGCTAATCCGGCTGCACAGCCCAACTCGTCTCTACACGCGCCCCAGCAGCCGTCCTGCTGCAGCGCCGAAGAGCACGGTTACGGTGGCTCATTGCCGTCCTTCCCTGGACACGGTTGCAGCAGTGGAAAGTCTGCGGTTATGGCACATCTCCGTCACCGGGAAACGATGAGTGACTTGTGCCCATTGAAGCGTCTGCCGTCTCGTATCCCGTCCTCTGCTCGGGTTCACGCTTCGGGGCCATTCCGGCGCCCTGCGGCACGGCGTCGTTCTGCTTCGGCTGCGCCGCCCTTTCAGGGTCTCGGTTCCTCCCAAAAGAAGTTTGAAAGCCGCAGCAAAGAACGCTGCATAAACTTCTTTCGGGCCCCGCCAAGAAAGCACTCCTTGGCACTTGGGAGCCGGGCCCACTCGCTCGCTTCGCTAGGTGTGACCCGAGCAGGATACGGGAAATTCAAACGAAACGGAGATCATCACCATGTACACCAACAAAGTCACCCTCATCGGCTTCCTCGGAACGGATGCAGAAGTTCGCTCCAACGACGACCGCAGCTTCACCACCCTCTCACTCGCAACCAAGTCTTCCTACAAGAAGGACGGGAAGTATGTTGAGCACACTGAATGGCACCGTTGCATCGTCTTCGGCAAGAAGCTGGCGGAGTTCGCCGGCACGCTAAAGAAGGGCGCTCACCTGATGGTCGAGGGCGAGTTGCGCAGCCGGAAGTACGACAGCACAAAGACCAACTCGGAAGTGACCATCTGGGAGATTCGAGTGGATTCCATTCTCAAGCTGGACCGCGCGGCTAAGGCCACCGCGGATGAGCAGGAAGAAGAGTCCGAGGACGTGGCCGCATAGGCCACGTCTTTCACTATCTCGGAAGCTCGGCTAACGCCGGGCTTCGATCGCTGTGAGGTTCCGCTATGAGCTTCGATTTGATCCTCCCGTTCCTTCGGCCCATCGAGCAGTTGTTGCTTGACGACGGCGTGAGCGAGATCATGGGCAACCCCGATGGTTCGTGGTGGTTTGAAAAGGTGGGCAAGCTCACCTGCGCAGGGTCGGTTCGCTTCGATGCAAAGGCGCTTCGTACAGGACTTGAAATCATCGCCAATCACCTCGGAAAGCAGTTCGATGAATCTCACCCGTTATTGAACGTACAACTCCCGGACGGAAGCCGTCTTGCGGCGGTGCTGCCGCCGGTCGTGCGCCCCGGTCCGTCGCTCACCATTCGCAAGTTTGCCAAGGTTCGCTATACCCTTGCCGACCTCATCGCGCGCGGTGCGCTCACTGAGGAAATGAGTGAGTTCCTGACAGAACAGATTCGCAGCGGAAAGACGCTGCTCATCAGTGGCGGAACATCCAGTGGAAAGACCACTCTCCTGAATGCATTAGCGGATGCCATTCCAGAGGAAGAGCGCATCGTCGTGATCGAGGATACGTCCGAGCTGCGCATCTCGAAGCCGAACGTTCTGGCCACCGAATGCCAGGTTGAGTCCCTTGCCGGAGTCGTGGACTTCGCCACGCTTCTGAAGGGCGCTTTGCGGTGGCGGCCAGACCGCATCATTTTGGGCGAGGTACGTGGCGAAGAAGCTCGCACGTTGCTGGATTCATTCAACACCGGGCACGGTGGCTCATTGGCAACGATCCATGCCAATTCACCCACGAAGGCCCTGCGTCGATTCTGCGAGCTTGCTATGCGTTCGCACCAGCAATCGTTGCGCGATGACATCGCGGCGGAAGTTGCGGATTCCGTCGATTACGTCATCCAGGCGCAGCGTACTCAAGCTGGCCGTCGCATCACCGATGTTGCTCACGTCCAAGGTTTCTCGCGCGAAGCGAAATGCTTCTCGCTTGAGACGGTCTTTCCCAGCCTGCAAGAGTCATCTCTTTCCACCCACTAAAGGAGGTTGTAATGCCACTCATCGAAGTCACTCAAACCCGCCGCGTAACGGCCCACGTTCGGTTCAATGAACCCATCGTTATGCAGATCAACCAATACGCTGCTTTCATCGGTGCAACTCCCGATGAGGTCATCAACAAAGGTCTTGAATACCTGTTTGAAAAGGATCGCGAGTTTGCCACGTTCCGTACATCCGATCGTTGCAAGGATGTCCCAGAGCTATTGAAGGCCCGTCGCCCGAATGGTTCTAAGGCGTCTCGTGGACCTGCTAAGAAGCCCTCAACATCGGTGGAACCCGGTGAGTCTGTGGCGGTTCGGAAAGCATGATGCTCCATCGAACCCCTCGGCAGTACGGGAACCATGCTACGCATGGGGTGAAAGTTTACACTTCACCCCTCCAAGGGTCATGCAGGGTGCACTTAGGTGCACCTATTTAGAAACAACCACTTACCAAAGTCAGGTGCACGTAGGTGCACCTGGGATTTTGAGGTTTCTATGGCTCTCCTCGATCAGGAAGCTGCGGTGCCAGAAGGCACAGAACCAAACCAAAATCGCGTATGCCCCGTCACTGTGAAGCTTACGCAAGAAGAGCATCGCCGGATCACCGAATACGCTAACGCTTTGGGGCAAGCCCGCAGCGAATGGTTGCGCGACGTTGCTCTCAAAGAGTTGGAACGAGCTACCGACACAAACCGGTTGCGCCCAGAGCTGGTGGAATTGGTCGGATTGCGGATGATCCTTACCAACCTTTTGCGCCCAATTTCGCAGGCGAAGCCCATCACAGAGGAACGCTTCGAAGCCATCATGGCAGAGGTTCGTCGCAGCAAAGTGCAGGTCGCAAGCGACCTGGTTGCGAAGACAGAAGGAGGCCGCTGATGCCGACACAATGGGGCCGCAAGGAGACCATCATCTGGCCACCGCATTCGCCCATCTATACCTATGGGGCGACTTTCCTGGCCGTCGTTCTTATGGGCGCATTTCTCTACATGCGGTTCGCCTTTGCCATGACACCGCTACAGCAGTTCTACACGCCGATCTACATGCGGACCTCGCTCTCCGCCGAGCTTGGTAAGACCCGCAAGGATAAGTACCGGATGCTCTTCGAGGCAGGAAAGAATGTTCCTACAAAGCCTGCCGTGGAACCAGATGTTCTGCCCGGGGTCACCGAGCAACCGGGAACGAAACCGATTCCGCTGACGCTGACCGAAACCGCAGCCCGGCAGGGGTACATTGCTCTTTATCGAGGCGCAGAAAACAGCTACTTCGATGTCCCGCTGCGCGATTATCTTCGCCAGAGCGTGTATGGTGGCAACACGCTATGGGACATCTATAAGCAGCCGTTTGGCTTCGGCTTGCTCGCCCTTCTGGCTCAGCTTCCTTTCTCCATTCGGAAGGACATGAAGCGCCGCCGCGAATTGAAATATGGCCGGCGCCTGAAAGGGCCGGTGATGCTCACGCCTAAGCAATTCAACGGAACGATCGCCGGCGAAGGCATCGGGTTCAAGACCACCGAGGCAAAAGATTTAATGCGGATTCCGGCGCGTTACGAGTCGCAGCACATCGAGTTGATGGGCGACACCGGAGCCGGAAAAACCACTCTGATTATGCAGATACTTCGGCAGATTCAAGGCCGGGGACACACGGCCATTGTGTACGACCCGGCGTGCGAGTTCATTCAGAGGTTCTATGACGAAGGCCGTGGCGATATCGTCCTGAATCCCCTCGACAAGCGTTGCCCGTATTGGGGGCCAGCCGAGGAACTGCGCAGCAAGGCCGAAGCAAAGACGCTCGCCAAATCGCTCTACCAGCCGACCGACACCCAAAAGGACGAGTTTTTTACCAAGACGCCGCAGAAGATTTTTGCCCATCTCCTGCGCACTGGTCCGACTCCCCATCAACTCGCAGAGTGGATGGCGAACCCGGCTGAAATCGACAAACAAGTCGTCGGTACGGAGATGGCAACCATGATTGCCAAGGATTCGCCGCCGCAGCGTAACGGCGTGTTGTCGTCTCTCGGATTGGTGGCGGACAGCCTACGAATGCTTCCCACTCTGGAAGAAGCGGAGGGCCGAAGGTGGTGCGCCACGGAGTGGGCCGATCAGCGCAAAGGTTGGATCTTCATCACATCGCGTCCGACCGAGCGCGACGCTCTGCAGCCGCTTCATAGCCTTTGGATTGACTGGCTCGTTTTGCGGCTCCTGAGTGCTCCGAAGGAACACCAAACCCCGGTCTGGTTTGTGTTGGATGAGCTGGCCAGCCTCCAGCGGTTGCCACAGCTTCATACCGCTATAACCGAAAATCGGAAGTCGAAAAATCCGCTGGTGCTGGGCTTCCAGGGCAAGGCACAGCTCGAAACCATCTACGGTCATCTTGCCGAGGTGATGCTGTCGCAGCCTGCCACCAAAATCTTCCTGAAGACCACAGAGCCGAAGGCTGCCGAATGGGTGTCCAATGCCATCGGGAAGGTCGAAATCGAACGCATGAAAGAGACGCACTTCGATGGCACGCGCAACGGGAAAAATTTCACCATCGACCGTCAGGTGGAACCGCTTGTGCTCGATTCCGAAATCAGCGGCCTTGAGGACCGGCGTGCGTACTTGAAGCTCGGCAATAACGTAGCTCGCTTCGCATTCGATTACCTTGACCTGCCTGTTGTGGCAAAGGATTTTGACCGTCGTGCGGTGGCCGACGATGAACTGGACTATGACCCACAGCGTATGTCCAAAGCCATCGTCCCGCCGTCACCCACAGTCGATCTGGAAGACGAGGAAGCTCCGCACATTCCCGCCCCGCCAACAGTAGAAACGCCGATTGCGGTTGCCACTCAAGCGGAGATGCCCAAGCCCGATCCTGTGATGCCGCTGCCTCAGCCCGACGACCTATCCACCCCCATCTTTCCTCAATTTGTCGTCGCAGGCGATGGTCGATTTGAGCACGAGTAGATGCCATGTTCAAAGTCGCTCCAGAACCGCTCACGGCCGGGAAAGCGCAGGAGTATCACGTCAAAGAGTTCATTGCTGCCGAAAAGAACTACTGGAAAGAGCACGAACAAATTCCTACCGGATGGCAAGGAAAATTAGTGGACACCTTTGGTCTCAAAGGTGACGTCCGGGCCAGCCAATTTTCCTTACTGAGCGAAGGCCAGCATCCCATAACAGGCCAGCAGCTCATCCAGCATCGCGACGGGAAGGAATACACGAACGCCGAAGGCGAGACGGTCAAACCGCTTGAGCATCGCGCCGCATGGGACGCTACTTTCTCCGCGCCGAAGTCCGTCTCTCTTACGGCTCTGGTAGGTAGGGACAATCGCGTGCGGGAAGCACATCGCGAAGCCGTCTCGATTGCGCTGACGGAGTTGGAGCGGTACACGCAGGCCCGGCTAGGCGGCAACCGCCCTGCCGAGACTACGGGTCGTTTTCTCGTCGCAAAATTTGAACATGACACAGCGAGGCCGGTTGATGGCTACGCCGCGCCGCAGCTCCACACGCACACCGTCATCTTCAATATGACGACGCGGGAGGATGGTTCTTTCCGCGCTCTTCAATCCCACAGCTACTATGCGTCCCAGCAGTTTGCGACCGCCGTGTATCAAGCCGAACTGATGTACCGCCTGCGGAACCTTGGCTATGAAATCCAGGCCGGAAAGAGCGGAGCACCGGAGATCAAAGGCTACACGCAGGATTACTTGGACGCTTCCAGTTTACGCCGCCAGAAGATCGAAGAAGAGATGGCCAAGCGTGGTCAGAGCGGCCCGGAAGCGGCTCAGTTTGCCGCGCTCACCACCCGCGACCGCAAACAGCACCTTGGCCCGGAAGAGACTTTAGCCGCGCATCGCAAGCTGGCCGAAGAGTATGGCAACCAGCCCGAGAAAGTTATCGCTGCCGCACAGGAACGAATGCAGCAGCGCGGCCAGGAACAGGCACACAAGCCCGACGAGCAACAGCAGCGCGTGCGCGAAAGCGTGAGCTTTGCGAAGGCCCGCAACTTTGAGCGCGAGGCCATCACCGACGACCGAGGCATCATGCGCGACGCCTTACGTCGCGGCATGGGCGATGTGACGTATGCCGAGATTCGCGAGAATTTCCGGCGCCGAGAAGCGATGGGCGAGTTCTTGAAGGTCGATAGTCCACGGCACTATGCCGGGCAGCGGTATACCACTCGCGACATGCTCCAGGCCGAGCGCAGCAATATCGAGTTCATGAAGCGTGGGCAGGCCGTCGTGACGCCGATCATGTCAGCGGAAAGTGCCCGCTCTCATGCTGCGGAGCAGGAGCGGTTGAATCCTGCCCAACGTCGCGTTGTGGAGGAGGTACTGAGCACTACCGACCGCGTACACGGTTTGCAGGGTTACGCGGGTTCAGGCAAGACCGAGAGCTTACGAACCATCCGGGCCGGGGCCGAGGCCGAGGGCTTTGCCGTCGAGGGTTTCGCACCGACGAACCGTGCTGCGAACCAGCTCCGTGACGCCGGAATCAACGCGGAAACCTTGCAGCGGTTTCTTGCTCGCGGTGCAACGGGCGAGACAGCGGGAGATCCCGCCAGCCGCCATCTCTACATGGTCGATGAGTCCAGTTTGACAAGCACGAAACAGATGCAGGCGTTCATGGAGAAGCTGGGGCCGCAAGATCGGGTTCTGTTGATTGGTGACATTCGCCAGCACCAGGGCGTGGATGCGGGAAAGCCCTTTGAGCAACTGCAAGCGGAAGGGATGCGTACTTCGCAGCTTGACCAGATCATGCGCCAGAAAGAACAGCCGGAATTGCTCCGTGCTGTCGAATTACTTTCGCAAAACCACACCGTGGACGGAGTGCAGTTATTGCAGGAGCAAGGGCGCGTGCAAGAGTATGCGGGACGCCCCGAACGCATCGCTGCGATTGCCCGCGCCTACGTCACGCAGTCAGAGAACACGCTTGTCATCTCGCCCGACAACGCCAGCCGCATGGAGCTGAACCAGGCGATCCGCGCGGAGCTGCGAACGGTGGAAGCGCTGCGCGGAATTGACCGCGAATTCGCTGTGCTCATGCCCCGATCCGACCTCAGCAGCGCAGATCGAGTTTGGGCGGCGCAGTATCAGCCCGGCGATGTCCTCCAATACACACGCGGCAGCAAGGAATTGGGCTTGGAGCCGTACAGCTACGCGACCGTACGTGACGTGGATACGAAGCTGAATCAGATCACCGTGGAGCGTGAGGACTGCGGTCAGGTTTCCTATGACCCGAAGCGGCTGCAAGGCATTACCGCCTATCGGGAAGTGACACGCGAGTTTGCGGAGGGCGACCGGATTCAGTTCACGACCAACAACCGTGAACTGCAAATTGCCAATCGCCAACTCGGAACCATCGAGAGTATTCGTCCGCACGAAATGACCGTGCGCGTTGAGGGGCAAACAGCGCGCTCGGTTTCATTCGATCCTCAGCAAATGAGGCACTTCGATCATGGCTATGCAGTGACATCGCATAGCTCGCAAGGATTGACGGCAGACCGTGTGCTTATCAACGTGGAGGTCTCCGCTCACCGCGACCTCATCAACCAACGCTTCGCCTACGTCGCGGTCTCTCGCGCGGCGCATGATGTGCAGCTCTATACCGACAACGCCGCGCGGCTGACCAAAGACCTTAGCCGCGATGTCTCAAAGACTGCGGCGTTAGAACCCACTCAACAAAAAGCCGAACAGCCAAGAGGTGAGATGATGACCTACCGCAAAGAACACGTGGAAGGGATGCAGCCCTATCAACCAACTTCCCATGTGCCGCCATCCGTCTATGCCACGTCTCTTGACCGGGAGACCGTACTTACCGATCTTCGGTGGTCGCAGGAGCAAGCCAGAAATGGAGTAGACCCTGCTGACACCGCACGCGCCATCACGGAACGGCATCAGCATGATTCTGAGCCGGAGCACAATCAGCGTGCACTCATCGAGCGCTATGCTGACCGCGTTACAGAACTTGCCTACAGAGGGCCAGACATTCCGGTAGACCTGCAAGCCACGCACCTTGAACCGACTGCCGAGGAAAGGCGGCATTGGGAGCCGTTGGTTCAATCTATCGGGATAGAACATGCGGAGCCATTTGCATGGCGGAAAGAGCATGCGGAAATTCAAAGCTATCGGAATGACCAGAATCCCGGCTGGCTACACATCGACGCGCATGGCCAATTCTTCGACCGAAACGCGCAGCCCATCGCTGCGCAGGCGGCGCTGGAACCATTTGGACTCTCAACGGCAATCACACGAGGCAACGAACAAAGCGCAGGAATCAACAAAGACGGACCAACGGACAGCGGATACGGCATTTCGCTCTAATCACGTCGCTATCTCTTCGATTCCCGTCTTCTTAAGGCGCACTTCAAATACGAAGAAGACCGGCATAATTTCGTTGTGCAAACAATCGCCCGGCCCCTCTCGAAGCGATTCCCAATAGAAATGCTGCCCTGGTGGCAAACATGGCAGCACGGCATCCAATAAATCCCGGTCACTGGGGCCGCTGTATCGGTCTCGAAAGTGCGAGTCCGTCATTGAATTCAAATCGGTTTCAAGAGCCATTCTTGCTAAGTGCAGTTTGGCGCCTTGAGAGCCAAGAATAGATTCGAGCAGAGTAAGTTGTTCCGGCGAGAATCCCCCGACCGATTTGAGATTTGTGGTTATCTCAAATTCGCCGTAGAACTTCAGTTCAACCGGTGCTGTTAAGAGACGGCAGAATGGTTCCATTGCGCCCAACCTCCGTGTCACGTACCGAATGCACGTTGCGATTCGTTTCGTACATCCAAGGCAGAACTACGACTCAATCGTTTCCTGAATATTGAGCGCGTAGCGGTGGTGCAATTTCATGCTGGCGGCCGAGAGGATCATGCGCAGCGAGCGCGCTGTGCGGCCTCGCTTGCCAATGAGCTTGCCGGTGTCGGACGGAGCGACATGGACATTGAGCGTCGTAACGCCGTCGTTGCCGTCCAGACAATCTACTCGGATAGCGGCTTCATCGTCCACCAGATAGCGGACAATCTCATGCATGAGCCTCTGCATCGACGGTTCTTCCTTACATACAGGCTGGGAAAGTGTCATGTTTTCTTTTTCCTTAAACGGTTTCCCAGCGGACCGAACCGCTTTTTCGGCGCGTGTAATGCCGTCATCATTGTGGCAAAACCGGCTAAGAGATCGTGGTCGAGCCGGTTGCGCATCTTCGCCATAGTTGCCAACGCTTCGTCCCATTTCATAGCGGCAACATACGGACGCGGCTCCGTCATGGCCGCGAAAACATCACATAGAGTCACAATCCGGACGGCTGCGGAAATTTCGGGAGCCGTGAGCTGCCGGGGATAACCGCTGCCATCAAGCCGCTCATGGTGGTCGCGGGTTGTCGTCAGTAGCAATTCGTCCGTTTCGCCGTTTTCGAGCAGCATCTCGTATCCGAGGTATGTATGAGCCTGAACAATTGTTGTCTCTTCCGGCGTGAGAGGCGAAGGCTTTTGCAGGATGGCGGCTGGGACTTTGAGCTTTCCAATGTCATGCAGTAACCCGGAACGCTTTAAGGCGGTTTGCTGGTCTAGCGGCAGATTCAGGAAGGCGGAGAAGCATGCGCACAGTTCGGATACGTGCACGCAGTGCAGATGCAAAGTCGGGTCATGCGCACGTGCCGCGTTCATCCAGTACGTGTTACGGCGCGCCTCGTGTTTAGCCTCAAGAGGGATCAAGCTCGGCTCCTCGACAACGGTCCAAGAGCAACGACGCTTGCGGTGCGCCCCCGCAAACATTGCTCTATGAACCCAAGGTCGGGGAGTTCGAAAGCCGTTAGTGCGCGGCTCCTGTGACCTTTAGCTTTAGGGGCCTGGACATACGTCACAGGCTCCCCGACGCCAAAGGCATAGAGAGTTCCACGCGCCCGTAAGCGCGATTCGCACTAAGGGGTTTCGACACCCCAAGACGGTGCGTACCCGTCCCACCCTCCATCATCGTTGAAAAGCCGCGGGTTCAGCAAGGGCAGGATCTTTTGCTCCTTGGCCGCGTCGCGTCCAGGTTGCGTTGTCCGGCTGTTTGCCCACGCCGTATGGCGAGTACGTCCCTCCCAGCTAAGCTGGCCACCTGATGGGCGCAGGGATCTTCAAAAGCCTCCTCTGCGCCCGCGAAGACAAGCGATAATCAGGCTGCTCGACTCATCTGGAGGCACGACTCCGCGCAGATTCTGCAGGATCGGGCGCACTCCGCCATTTGCTGATCGTCGCCCACCGCTTCACAGTTCTCCGCACAGGTTGTGCAGATTTCGGCGCAGAGGGCGCATGTCTTCGAATGGAAAGAAGACTTGCGCAGCATGAAGTGGACCGAGCGCTCACAACTTTCGGCGCAGTCGAGGAGGGCTCGAATGTGGCCGGCTTCAGCGTGCTTGCCACCTTGTTGCAAACAGTAAAGGAGAGTTGAAGTGCAAATTTGGTGGCACTGGGTACAGTCGGCTATACACTTTTGCATTGCATCAGGGGTCTGAGACATGGCGGTACTCCTATTCGGTTGTCCCCTGGACCAGCGCCTACAGCCAGTCCGATTCCCGCACGGTTCAATTCGTTGCACCAAAGGGCAAACAAGGACCGACGAAATGCGTCAGTGACGGATTGGTGCTACAACTTTAACTGCGGGCTTGCCATCGCAGTTTGATAAGCACGCGGATTCCAGGAGCGACGATGAGGCTTCGAGCAATGACCGGAGGAGTATTGGCAGTCTTTCTGCTGGTCTTTTCCTGCGTGTCTGCTCGGTGTGAAGTTGTTTGCGAAACGGGTCCTTTCCACATGCATACGCAGGTTGAGTCCGCGAAGGCCGATACGAATCAACAGGCTTCCATGGACGACATGCCGGGCATGGACTGTGATGGTCCCAGCGCGAAATCCTCTCAAAACGGTGGGATCCAACTCAGCGCAAATATCAATTGCGACCACCATGCGTGTGAGCATGAATCCGTCGTCACGCAGCCTGAGCATACGTTGAAACTGGCTGCCTTCGTCGCGGTGTACGTTGCAACTCTGCATCCGCAGAAGCTGCAACTCGCCATCGGCTCTTTAGCAGCTTTCGAGACGCCGCCTCTGCGTGGCCTTACTCCCCTCGAACTGAATTCCATCCTTCGCGTCTAGTCCATCGCACTTAGCCATCACTGACATGTTTATGTCACTGGCCGGAGTGCGTTGCTTTGTCTCCACTACCCCTGGACCTTTGCTCCTGCACTTCGTGCCAGTGGCGCCAGAATCATTTGGCTTCACTTACCCACGGAGTTCTAAACCATGGCGAATCGCCGTTCTTTCTTACAGAGCGCGTTCGGTCTGGGTGCCGCATTGTTTTCGGCAGACCGGCTGTCCGCATCCACATCTCCATCCGCTGCTGAGCACCTGAAGAAGAGCCGCACGCGCGACCGTCGCGGTGCTTCCCATATCCCGGTGGTCACCACCGATATCGGCGATCTTCCCTACACCATGGATGGCGACGTCAAGGTATTCCACCTGATCGCGCAGGTTGTGAAGCAACAGATCGCTCCCGACAAGTACATCCATGCCTGGGGCTTCAACGGGTCGGCCCCGGGGCCGACCATTCAGGTGACCCAAGGCGACCGGGTCCGTGTGATCTTCGACAACCAGCTCCCGGAGCCGAGTTCGATCCACTGGCATGGGTTCGAGGACCAGATCCAGTTCGACGGTCAGCCCGGTGTCAGCCAGCCTCCAGTCAAGCCGGGCGGCCGGTTCGTCTACGAGTTCACGATCCATCAGGAAGGCACGTACTTCTATCACTCCCACATGGCGATGCAGGAGATGGCGGGGATGCTGGGCGCGTTCATCATGCATCCGAAGGAACCTTACCGCCCCCACTGTGACAAGGACTACCTCATCCATTTGCAGGAATACGCGGTACTGCCGAACAACACGGTGCCGAACACCATGAACATGGAGTTCAACTGGCTTGTCTTCAACGGCAAAGCCGGGCCGGCGACGACACCCTTGATCGCTCGTTTAGGCGACCGGGTGCGGATCAGGTTCGTGAATCTGGGGATGGACCACCATCCCATGCATCTGCACGGCCACACCTTCTACACCACTGGGACGGAAGGTGGCCGAATCCCCGAAAGCGCTTGGTGGCCGGGCAACACGGTTCTTGTAGGTGTGGCCCAGGCCCGGGATGTTGAATTCGTTGCCAATAATCCGGGCGACTGGATGGTGCATTGCCATCTGCCGCACCACATGATGAACCAGATGTCGTCGAACGTGGGCCGGATGACTCGCATGAGCGGTGGTATGCCCGCTGGCGGGGATATGAACACAGGGATGGGCATGCTCCGGGGAACCCCCGGAGCCCCTACCGGAGAAGACTACGGTCCGGCCCTCGGACAAGGTCTGGGTGGAGTCGGAAACGGCAACGATGTTTCGACCACCAACGGCCCTCTCTCGCCGGGGAAAGCACAGTCCGCGATGTCGGGCATGGACCATGCAAACATGCCGGGAATGCAACACGACAACATGCCTGGCATGGACATGTCTGGGATGCAGATGGAATCCGGAGACATCGCTCCGAATGCAACCAACGTGCCCAACTTCCCGCAGGACGCGTACATGGAAGGGCCGATGATGGCGATGGACAAGATGGTAGACCGCCCAGAGAACTATGGCCTCAATCCGGGATGGAGCCAGTTCATGCAGGGGATGATGACCTTCATCCGCGTGCTTCCCCCTGACAAGTATGACGAAGTGATCTCGCGGATGCGCGATACCAATCGTCCCAACGATCCTTACGCGTCTGTACTCAACCGCGGCTGATGAGCTTCCGCAGGAGAAATGAAATGAGACTTCCGTTGATGGTAGCCGCGCTTGTACTTGCGACAGGAGCCGCCGCCCAGGACAATTCGATGCCCGGTATGCAGATGCCGGCCAAGAGCCCGGCCAAACCGGCAAAGCAGCAAAGCCGTCCGGCTCCGAAGGCGAAGCAGCCTGCCAAGGGTCACGACATGTCCGGTATGGACATGGGACAGCACACCGGGCATACGACACCGCAACACGACATGGACAACATGCCTGGGATGCGGATGGACCACACCGGCCACGATGGAATGCAGGGTACGGACATGGGCCAGCATGATGCGGGAAAGCCATCGAAAGGCACCGACATGCAGAACATGCAGGGCATGCACATGGACATGCCCATGGCTGAAGCCCCACAACAGGGTTCCGTCACCCATGACACGCTCAGCTTGCAGGAACCGGAAAATCCCAGCCGGAAGACGGGCAAGAATGACCCGGTCCCGGAGCTGCTCAAAGATGTCGTAACGCGACCTCGGCAGAGCCTTGCCGACTTCCTGGCAATGTCGGATCGGTCGAACCCGACGGTGTCCCAAGCCAATGCGCTCGCGCAGCGTTCCGCCGCTCAGGCAAAGCAGGCGGGACTCTATCCGAATCCCAGCATCGGCTATCAGGGGGATCAGATACGTGGCGGAAGCTACGGGGGCGGCGAGCATGGCGCCTATGTTCAGCAGACCATTGTGCTAGGGGGAAAGCTAGGAGCTCGTCGCGATATCTATCGACAGCAACAGCGATCCGATGAGATTGGCGTGGAGGCGCAGACCTTCCGGGTACATGGCGATGTCTCTCGTGCCTTCTACGCTGCCCTAACCGCGCAGGCTCTCGTCGATGTCCGCCGCAGACTTCTAGGCGTTGCCTTGGATGCGGTCGAGACCGTTCACCAGCTGGCAAATGTGGGACAAGCCGATGCGCCCGATATTTTGCAAACTGAAGTCGAAGCAGAACAGGCAAAAGTTGACTTCCTATCGGCGCAACAGGAATTCCTTCAGCGTTTTCGCACTTTGGCCGCATACGCCGGTCAACGTTCCTTAGCTCCTTCTCTGCTTGCGGGAGACCTTGAGCATCCGCCTGAGATCGACACCGAACAACAGGTCGCCAACATCATCGCCAACAGTCCGGAGGTGCGCCGCGCCCAGCAGGAGATCGCAGTTGCGGAAGCGCGCCTCAAGGACGCCCGACGTGAGCCGATTCCAGACCTCACGTTGCGCGCGGGAGAGCAGTACAACGGAGAGCTGGTGCGTGAAAACCCCAACGTGCACGCCGGCCCCCAAAGCATTGCGAGCGCGAACCTCGCGATACCGCTCTGGAACCGCAATCAAGGCAACAAAGACGCCGCCAGGGTTGAGCTGGAACGGGCGCGACAAAGCGTGGCCCGTACCCAGCTCTTCCTGCAACAGCAAACAGCGCCGGTGGCGCAGTCCTACCAGACCGCACGCTTTACAGCGAACCGCTATCGCGAGGAGTTGATCCCGCGTGCGCAGCGCGCCTACCAACTCTACTTGCAGAAGTATCAGGCGATGGCACAAGCCTATCCTCAGGTTCTTGTCTCCCAGCGCACGCTTTTCCAACTGCAGGTCGGCTATCTCAATGCGCTCCATGAGGCGTGGGACAGCGCGGTCATGCTCCAGAACTTCAACCTGTCGGGCGGGCTTACCGAGCCAGAGCCAAGCGGCAGCGGTACTACCACCATCAACCTGCCTGCGACCGGCTCCGGCAGCAACGAATAGCGCGTGAGGAGACCCATTGTGAGAAATCACACCCTTTGGAAAACGGTGCTTTGTAGCGCCTTGTGGAGGTGATCCAGAATGCAAAAGCGCACGATCATTCTTGGAACTGCAATCGCCGCCTTGCTGCTGGCAGTCGGCGCGTTTCTCTACATGAAGTACGCCATGCGTGGATTCAGCGCACGGGCGGAACCGTCCCATGTGGAGGCGATGCTTGCCGTGTACGCGCGGAGTACCGCGATGCCTTCTTCTGCCAAAGGGACCACCAATCCGGTCGCCGACTCGCCCGAAGTCGAGCACGATGCGATGGCGCATTTCGCAGATCATTGTGCGGTCTGCCATGCCAACAATGGCAGCGGGGACACTATGTTCGGTCGCGGTTTATATCCGAAGGTTCCGGATCTGAGAGCAAGAACGCAAACACTGACCGATGGTGAAATCTTCTACATCATCGAAAACGGAATCCGCATGTCCGGCATGCCCGCCTTCGGCGGTCAAGATTCGGCTGAAGACAGCTGGAAGCTGGTGCGCTTCATCCGCCACCTTCCTCAACTGACTTCAGCTGATGCACAGCAGATGGAAACGATGAATCCAAAAACTCCTGCAGACATGGAAGAGGAGAAAGAGGAAGAAGAGTTTCTGAACGGGGGCAGCAACGATGCTGCTCCGCACACAAATCACTCAAGGAAAGGTCATCACCAATGAAACGTATCCTCATCGTACTTACCGCCATCCTGGCGCTTGCCGGCGCGGCTTATGCCCATAACGGAGTCGAACATGTCATGGGTACAGTCACCGCAATCACAACGACGAATATCACGGTGAAGACGACCGACGGCAAGACGCAAACCGTCACGTTGACTGCCACAACAAAGGTGTCCAAGGGAACGGCGCAGGCCAGTCTCAAGGATGTGAAGGTGGGTGATCACGTAGTCGTCAATGCAACGAAGAAGGACAGCCAACTGGTCGCTGTCGAAGTCAAGCTCGGGTCTATGGATGGCATGAAAGGCATGCACGGCAACATGGCCGGTATGGACATGAGCGGCGCCAAGAGCCACTGATGCGAGGACGGCTCCGGAGGGGTAACGGAGCCCACCTTTGCAAGTGGAAGGAGGAAACAGATGATGGATCACGTTGAAGCGCGAGAGATTTCGTTCGAAAGCCTGTTGGCGCTTCGCCAACGGTTCCTCGGATTCCTGCGCCAAAGAGTGGGTGACGAGGCCACCGCAGAGGACATCTTGCAATCCGCGTATTTGAAAGCAGTCGCCCATCAGGATGCGCTGGAAGCCGAGAGCAGCGTCGTGGCCTGGTTTTATCGCATCCTGCGCAACGCCGTGATCGATCATTACCGGCGCACCACAACGAAAAACGCAGCCCATGAGAACTACGCGAAAGAGCTGAGCCCCAGCTATGAGCTGGAACTGGAGGCACAGATCTGCTCCTGCGTTCATGAAGTCATCGAAGAATTGAAGCCCGCATATCGAGAGGTGATCCAGCAGATCGATCTCGGCGACCAGACCGTAGAGAGCTTCGCAAGGACCCATGACACCACGCAAAACAATGCTTCCGTCCGGCTGCACCGCGCACGCAAAGCCATCGCAAAACAACTGACCTCGGTCTGTGGTGCCTGCGCAGAGCACAAATGCCTGGATTGTTCCTGCCGCCGGGCGCGGGTGTAAGAGATTGCCCGATCGTGCGTCTGCAGTAATGAAACGAGGAGAAACGCCATGTGCTGCTGCAATACAAAAAGCTCGGAGATCAAAGATCCGGTCTGCGGCATGACCGTTCAGCCCGAGCGGGCTGCGGGCTCAAGTACTTACCGCGGAACAACCTTCCACTTCTGCTCTAAAAGTTGCAAGACCAAGTTCGATGCTGATCCAGAACACTTTGCACCAAGTCCGGGCGGTTGCTGCGCGCCGACTCCGGGAGCTCCGCAGGCTGCGGAGATCGATCCGGTTTGCGGCATGAAGGTCATACCCGAGAAGGCAGCGGGACACTCCGACCACCAGGGCAGGCGTTTCTTCTTTTGCAGCCTTGGATGTAAGAAGAAATTTGATGCCGAACCCAGACGGTATCTGGAACCGCAGAGATCGGGCGAGGTTGCAAGACCGGATGGGCGCAGTCCACAGGTGGAGTACATCTGCCCCGTGGACCCGGAAGTCCATCAGATGGGACCCGGCTCCTGTCCAAAGTGTGGGATGGCGCTTGAGCCAGCGACCGTAGCTCCACCCTCCGTGCGAACGGAATACACCTGCCCCATGCATCCGGAGATCGTTCGTTCGGAACCGGGCAACTGCCCTATCTGCGGGATGGCTTTGGAGCCACGCGAAATCACTGGCGATGAAGCTAATCCCGAACTAAGGGATATGACACGTCGTTTCTGGACAAGCGTCGTGATGACGATCCCGCTGCTGCTGCTCATGGTTTCGGAGATGCTGCCGTCAATGCCGTTGCAGCATATGCTCTCCGGTAAGGTCTGGGCGTGGATTGAGTTTGCATTTGCTACTCCGGTGGTGTGGTGGTGTGGTTGGCCGTTCTTTGAGCGAGCGTGGCAATCGATTGCGAACCGCAGCCTGAATATGTTTACTCTGATCGGCCTCGGTACGGGAGCAGCCTATCTCTATAGCTTGGTAGCCACCGTCGCGCCCCAGATCTTTCCAGCCACAGCACGGAATGGGGATGGGCAGATCGGTCTGTACTACGAGCCAGCGGCAGTGATCGTCGCGCTGGTACTTCTTGGTCAGGTCATGGAACTCCGGGCGCGCGGCCAGACCAGCAGCGCCCTGCGTTCGCTGCTTGGGCTCGCCCCAAAGAGTGCACGCAGGATCGATTCTCAGGGCAGCGAATCCGATGTCCCGCTTGACCAGGTCTCCCTCGGGGATATCCTTCGCGTCCGCCCCGGCGAGAAAGTCCCCGTGGACGGTGAGGTGGTTGATGGCAGAAGCTCTGTCGATGAGTCGATGGTCTCCGGTGAACCCATCCCGGTGGAGAAAGCATCTGGAGCGAAGGTGGTCGGGGGGACCATCAATGGAACAGGAGCATTCACCATGCGCGCTGAACGGATCGGCGCGGACACATTGCTCTCGCAGATCGTCAAAATGGTGAGCGCGGCGCAACGCACCCGCGCCCCTATCCAGCGCGTTGCCGATCGTATCTCGGCGTATTTCGTTCCGGCCGTCCTTGTGGCAGCTGTGCTCACGTTCGCACTCTGGTACATGCTTGGGCCGCAGCCGCGCCTGGCGCACGCGGTCGTAAGTGCAGTAGCGGTCCTGATCGTGGCCTGTCCCTGTGCCCTCGGTCTCGCCACACCGATGGCCATCATGGTGGGTACGGGGCGCGGAGCTGGTGCAGGCATTCTTGTGCGTAACGCGGAGGCGTTGGAGCTTTTTGGCAAAGTGAACACCTTGCTCGTCGATAAAACCGGAACCTTAACTGAGGGCAAACCCACGCTCACTGCCGTCCAAGCCGCTGCAGGCATTGAGGAAAGCGAGCTTCTAGCCTGGGTCGCCAGTCTCGAACGCTCCAGTGAACATCCACTCGCCGCCGCGATCGTCCGGGGAGCGGAGGCGCGCCAGCTCTCCTTGCGGAGTGTGAGCGAATTCTCGTCGGTCCCGGGCAAGGGGGTGCGCGGCGTGATCGACGGCAAGAATCTTGCCATCGGCAACGCGGAAATGCTTCGCGAGATTGGTGTCGACGTCGATGGTCTCACCCGAGAAGCCGACGCCCTGCGTCATCAAGGAATGACCGTCATGCTCGCTGCTGTGGACGAAAAGCCTGCGGGCTTGGTGGCCGTCTCTGACCCGATCAAAGAATCGACACCCGAGGCGATTCGCGACCTGAAAGCCGCTGGTCTGAACGTCATCATGGTGACGGGGGACAACGCAACGACAGCGAAGGCGGTCGCAGACACGCTGGGGGTCGCGTTTGAGGCGGACGTATTGCCGGAACAGAAGGCCGAGGTCGTCAAACGACACCAGCAACGGGGAGAGATCGTTGCGATGGCGGGCGACGGCGTCAACGATGCTCCAGCTCTTGCCCAGGCGCAGGTTGGGATTGCAATGGGAACGGGGACCGACGTTGCCATGGAGGCGGGCGGTATCACGCTGGTGCGAGGTGATCTGCGGGGTTTGGTGCGTGCTCGCAAGTTGAGCCAGGCGACGATGCGGAACATCCGGCAAAATCTGTTCTTCGCATTCATCTACAACGTGCTGGGTGTACCTTTGGCGGCCGGGGTTCTGTTCCCACTTTTCGGCGTGGTTCTTAGCCCGATGATCGCGGCAGCAGCTATGAGTTTTAGTTCTGTGTCCGTGATCGCGAACTCCTTGCGGCTGCGAAATCAGTAGGCCGGAATGGATTACGTATCATGCATCGTCCGGAGTAAACTGAGGTGACCGTGGGACGCGCACGACAACTCGGAGCCTTGTTCCTCCTGCTCGTTTGGTCTTTCGTACCGGCGATGGCCTGCTCGTTGCCGGAGGAACCCATGACGCCGGTGGAGCATTCCTGCTGCGTGCAGATGCACCATCATTGTGGGGACATGGACATGCCCTGCTGCCACAAGCAGGTGCGGACCGAGCTTTCTGCGGTGACGGCGAAACAGCAACATGCGCCACTGCTGCTTCCAGCGATTACCCATCCAACAGCTTTCGTTCCGATTCTCTGGCCGACGTTCTACGCGCTCCCAGTAATCCTGGCAGATGTTTCACCACCGCCGTCTCCACCCGTCTCGATCACCATCCTCAGAATCTGATTCTCTGTTTTCGCTCATCTTGCGCGATTGCGTGCGATCCGGTATCGGCGCGTCTGCGTGAACTGTTGGATGAATGAAAAGGGAGACTTTCAATGCAGGTATCTGCTTGGCGTATCGCCATGTTTGCCCTCGCTGTCGCGACATCCGCCGCGGCGCAGCAAGCTACGCCTCTTGCCACACTCGTGGACGAGGCTAAAACTCAGAACAGTAGTATCGCCGCCGCCGATCATGCGGCCCGCGCTGCCCGGCTGGTAGCGCCGCAAAAAAGCGCACTGCCTGATCCCACCTTTACACTGCAGCAGTTCAGCGTCGGAAGTCCTCGCCCGTTCGCGGGTTACTCCAACAGCGATTTCGCTTACATCGGTCTAGGCGTATCTCAAGAGCTGCCGTACCCAGGAAAATTGAGACTACGTGCCGAGATCGCTGACCGGGAAGCTGACACCAAGGTCGTGGAGACTCTTGCTCTGGGCTCTGACATTGCAGGAGCGGTAAAAGCGGATTATCTACAACTCGCCTATCTGCAACAGACACTCGCGATCTTGGTGCAGAGCCGCGACCTTCTGGATCAGATACTCGCGGATGCGACCGAACGCTACAAGGTCGGTCAGGGGATGCAACAGGACATCCTGCAGGCTCAGGTCGAACGCACCGGATTGACACGCGAACTCACGATGCACCATCAGGAGGTGAGCGCGATCCAAGCTCATCTCAAGGGTTTGCTCCACCGGGAGCAAAGTTCGCCCGATATCATCCCAGTCGATCTCGCGGAAACTCCTCTGCAGAGAACCGGCGTGGAATTGCTGGCCATGATCGAGAAGCAGAATCCACAAGTGCAGATTGATGCGAGCCAGGTACGCAAGCAGGATGCTCAACTGGCATCAGCGAAACGGGAAAGCAAACCGGACTTCGCGCTCGGATATCAGTACGAAAACACGGATCGTAAATACCGCGATTACTACATGCTGACGCTCAGCCTCCGTCTGCCCAGAAAGAAGCGCGTGGACGCGGAGATTGGCGAGGCAGTGGAGATGCTGGCGCAATCCAAGGCCACCCTTGATGCTCACCTGCAACAGCAGCTTGCGGAAGCCCAGCAAGCCTACGTGAAAGTCACCGGCGACGCCGAACTGCTCAAGGAATATCGCGAAGGCCTCGTGCCGCAGTCCGAGGCAGTCCAACGGGCCATGCTGAGCGCCTATGGATCGAACAAGGAACAATTCACGCGCGTGCTGCAATCCTTTGCGAGTGTCCTACAGCTCAAGCTCAGCTACGCACAGACGCTGCAAGACCACGAAGCGGCCCTCGTCCGCCTCGAAACGCTGACGGGAGCGACACTTCGATGAACAAATACATCGTTCGTACTTCTTTGGTCTGGATGGCGTTGCTTGCAGCCGTTGCTGGCGTGGCCTTCTATCGCTCGCGGAAGGCAAGTTCTTTTCCCCGCGGTGAGAATCCAAGTGCCGTCCAGCCGGTCGCATCCGGCCCTGCCGACGATACCCGACCGGCAACCTCTCCGACACCGATGGCGGACAATCTGGCACCTCTTGTCCCCGTTCAACTCTCGCCGGAACGCATGCAGAGTATCGGTGTGAAGATCGGCTCCGTCGAGTACAAGCAACTGACCGATGACATCCGTGCTACTGGAACGGTCGCGATCGATGAGCGGCGAATCGCCTACGTGCAGACCCGGTTTCCGGGGTACATCCGGCAGGTCTTCGCCAATGCCACCTATCAGTATGTCCGCAAAGGGCAACCGCTCTTCACCATCTATAGTCCGGAACTGGTTGCAACCCAGCAGGAGTATCTGCTGGCGCAACAGAATCAGAGAGCCTTAGCAGCAAGCACCGTAAGTGGTGTCGCTGCGGGAGCTGCCACCCTCGTCGATGCGGCAGAACAGAGGCTCGCCCAATGGGACGTCCCCGCAAGCGAATTGTCGAAACTGAAACAGACTGGTAAGCCAATCACCGACCTCGCCTTTAATGCCCCAGCGTCCGGATACATCACGGAATTCAACGCTTTGCCGAATCTCTATGTTGAGCCGTCAACGCGGCTCTACACCCTTGCCGATCTTGCGGAGGTTTGGGTAGTAGCGCAGGTGTTTCAGGACGACGTGGGACGAGTCCGTCCAGGACAGTCGGCACAGGTCACGGTCGATGCGTATCCAGGCCGGAATTTCAGCGGTCGCGTCGAACAGGTCCTGCCTCAGGTCGATTTGGCGACGCGCACCGTGCATGTTCGGCTCGCAATCAGCAACCCGGCCATCCAACTTAAGCCAGGCATGTTTGTAAACGTCGCGCTCAAAACGAATCTTGGGAGACAGCTTGCCATTCCTGCTTCGGCAGTCATGCGTTCGGGAACACGCACGCTTGTCTTTCTTTACAGCGGGAACGGAAGAATTGAGCCCAAAGAAATCGCGCTGGGCGCACCATCCGGCGACAGCTTCGTCGTGACGAAGGGGCTGGACGCAGGGCAGAAGATCGTGACCTCCGCTAATTTCCTCATCGACTCCGAGAGTCAGTTGCAGGCCGCCGCAGGCTCCTTCACGCCACCGCCCCCAGGTGCGTCGGGCAAAGAGACTCTGACCGCATCGCAAGGAAAGATCGAATTCACCACCAGTCCCGATCCTCCGGCGCGAGGAGCAAACACCTTCCGTGTGCGTCTCGCCGACGCGAGCGGAGCGCCCGTGACCGGAGCCGACGTAACCGTGACCTTCTACATGGCCGCCATGCCGGCGATGGGAATGGCCGCGATGAACACCGCTTCCAAACTCTCCGAAAAAAGCGCCGGTTTCTATGAAGGGTCCGGAGCCCTCGGTTCCGGGGGGACATGGCAGGTGACCGTTACGGCCAGGAAAGACGGCCGGACGATCGCGACCAAACAAATGAGTCTCAATGCGACGGGAGGCATGTAGATGCTGGCCAAGATCATCGAATCCTGTGCGCAAAACCGCTTTCTTGTCTTTACTCTCGTCCTGCTGCTGACGGTTGCTGGCATCTGGTCGTTGCAGCATGTTCCCGTGGACGCTCTTCCCGACATCTCCGATGTTCAGGTGATCGTTCATACCAACTGGAATGGTCAACCGCCGGATGTGATCGAAGACCAGGTGACCTATCCCATCGTGACCAGCTTGCTGGCCGCGCCACACGTCAAGGCCGTCCGGGCCCAAACGATGTTGAGCGACTCCTATGTGTACGTCGTTTTTGACGACAGCACCGACCTCTACTGGGCGCGCTCCCGTGTCGTCGAATACCTTCAGCAGATTGGAGGGCGTCTTCCTCAGGATGTGCATCCGGTCATTGGACCGGACGCGACTGGAGCCGGATGGGTCTATGAGTACGCCATCGTGGACAAGAGCCACCGCCATAGCCTTGCGGACCTGCGCAGTTTGCAGGATTGGCATCTGAGGTACGCGCTCGAAACCGTGTCCGGCGTATCCGAGGTGGCCAGCATCGGCGGCTTTGTGCGGCAGTACCAGGTGCAACTTGACCCCAGTAAGCTGCTTGCCTCTGGTGTTCCGCTCTCCACAGTGATCGACCGTGTAAAGGCCAGCACCCATGAGACAGGCGGGCGCACGCTCGAAATGAGTGGCACGGCGTACATGATCCGCGGGCTTGGTTATCTGCGCTCGCTCGATGATCTGGCAAACGTTGCCGTGGGCAGCAAGAACGGAACACCCGTTCTGCTGCGCGATCTTGGCACTGTGACCTTTGGTCCTGATCTTCGCGAAGGTGTCGCCGAGTGGAACGGAGAGGGGGAAACAGTCGGCGGCATTGTCGTCATGCGGCAGGGACAGAACGCTTTGAATGTAATTGAAGGCGTGAAACAGAAGTTCAAGGAGATTGCTCCTTCGCTCCCAGCCGGCGTGGAGATTCTTCCGGCATACGACCGCTCCGGATTGATTCACGCTTCCATTCGGACGCTGCAGCGGGATTTGCTGGAAGAGGCTGTGATCGTAAGCCTCGTGATCGTTTTGTTCCTGTTTCACTTCCGCTCGGCGCTCATCGCCATCCTGGCGTTGCCCATTGCCATCCTTGTCTCATTTCTGCCGATGTATTGGCTTGGGGTGACCTCCAACATCATGTCCCTCGGCGGTCTGGCGTTGGCGATCGGCGTGCTCGTAGACGCTTCGATTGTGATGGTGGAGAATGGGTACCGCCATCTTGCTGAACGGCAGGAGCGGGATACGGCGCCGGTGACGAACGAGGAGCGGAAACACATTCTCATTCAATCCGCGAAACAAGTCGGTCCGGCACTCTTTTTCTCGTTGCTCATCATCGTGGTTTCGTTCCTTCCCGTGTTCCTGCTGGAAGCACAGGAAGGCCGGATGTTTCGTCCGTTGGCATGGACAAAAACGTTAGCCGTCGGCACGTCCTCCATCCTCGCCATCACACTCGTACCGGTTCTGATGGTGATCCTGATCCGGGGGCGGCTGCGCCCGGAGCGCGCGAATCCGATCTCCCGTTTTACGCAGGCACTCTATCTGCCCATCCTTCGCTTTTGCCTGCGTCATCGCTGGCTCACAATTGTCGTCAACCTGATCTTTCTTGCGGTGACGGTACCGCTGGGTTTTCGCATGGGCAGCCAGTTTATGCCTTCGCTGTTTGAAGGTTCTGCGCTCTATATGCCCACGGCTTTACCGGGAATCTCGATTGAACAAGCCAAGATCCTGTTGCAGGAGCAAGACCGCGTTCTTCGTAGCTTCCCAGAGGTTCAGAGTGTTTTCGGCTCAGTGGGGCGCTCCGACAGTGCTACCGATAATGCTCCGCTCGACATGTTCGATACCACTCTCATGCTCAAACCACGAGAGCAGTGGCGTGCTGGAATGACCTATGACCGTCTCATTCAAGAGATGGATGCGAAACTCCAGTTTCCCGGACTTTCCAACACCTGGACGATGCCTGTTCAGAATCGTCTCGATATGGAGCTGACAGGCATCAAGACCCCGCTCGGTCTGAAGGTCCAAGGCTCAAGCGTGGCAGGCATAGAGCAGATCGCCGCTCAAATCCAGGCCGTGTTGGCTGCAATGCCGGAGGCCCGTTCTCTCTTCGCCGAGAAGGTCTCACAGGGTTTCTATGTGAACGTCGAAGTTGATCGTCAAGAGGCAGCGCGGTACGGACTCACCATTGCGGATGTGCAGACGGCCGTCTCTTCCGGGATCGGCGGAGAGAACGTCGCCGGGAACATCGAAGGCCGCGAACGCTATCCCATCAATGTCCGTTATCTACGGGACTTCCGCGACAGCCCAGAGACGATGCGCAATGTGCTGATTGGAACGCCGACGGGAGCACAGATTCCACTGGGTCAGGTCGCCCATATCTCATTCTCACGAGGCCCCGCGATGATCCGCGACGAAGACGGGAAACTTACCGGATACGTCTATGTCGATCTAAGAAATGCGAACTATGGTGGCTTTGTGACAGCGGCTAACCGTCAGTTGCAATCGAGGCTGAAATTACCGCCTGGCTACACCTATCAATGGGCGGGAGAGTATCAGTTCGAGCAGCGCGCGAAACAGCGACTCAGCCTGATTCTCCCTCTTGTCCTCTTCACCATCTTCCTATTGCTGTACCTTGTCTTCCATTCGGTTACGGAAGCGCTGGTGCTCATTTTTCCCACCATCTATGCCTTGAGCGGCGGCCTGCTGCTGCAATGGCTCCTGCACTATAACTTCAGCGTGGCGGTCGCTGTGGGCTACATCGCACTCTTCGGTATCGCCGTGGAGACGGGTGTCGTCATGGTGGTCTATCTGCATGAGGCGTTGCAGGATCGGGAGCGGGAGGGCCGCCTCCAGTCGGAAGAAGATATCGAGGCTGCGGCCATCGAGGGCGCGGTACACCGTCTGCGCCCGAAGCTCATGACCGTCGCTGCCGTGCTCGCCAGCCTGATCCCCATCCTTTGGGAGTCAGGCGTCGGTTCCGACGTGATGAAGCCCATTGCCGCGCCCATCGTCGGCGGCATGATTACCTCAACCATTCATGTTCTGATTCTGGTTCCCGTCTTCTTCGTCATGATGAAGGAAAGAGCTCTCAAGATGAAGAACTCGCGCACTCCCTAGCGAGACCCTTCCGCTGTTCAACCCGATCAACCACATAAAGGAGACTGATAATGCAATACAAACTGTTGACGTCCACGGCCATTCTGATACTTGGCGTTGCCCTCTCAGCCGCGCAAACAACACAAACCTTCACAGGCACGGTGAGCGATGCGATGTGCGGAGCGCACCACATGATGAAAGATGCGACCTCCGCGAAGTGCACCCGCGCATGTGTCAAGCAGGGCTCGGACTTCGCCCTCGTCAGTGATGGCAAAGTCTATATCTTGAAAGGCGACAAGGCGCAGATCGATAAATTTGCCGGAGAAAAGGTCGTGGTAAAAGGGGCGATGTCAAAGAGCACAATTGTTGTCAATTCCATTGCCACATCCAAGTGACGTCTATTGAGCGTGGGGACGCATTGTGGAGTGCTGCGATCCTTGTACGTGCCCACGCTCGATTCCTAGGCCCGACCTCCGCTTTGAAAGAGAAATGGAGGTTGACAGCTTAGGGGAATGTTCGCAGAGAGGCCACCAGGCACATCGTGAGAGCAGGTTTTGGCATGCTGAAGGCGCCTGATCAAAGAGGGATATCGTGCTCTCTATAGCCTCTCGGTAGAGATCAACGCCCGTACTCGCTCTCGCACTTCGTCACGAATGCCTCGCACTTCTTCACTCGGTAACCCCTTGGGGTCACGGAGTGGCCAATCGTCGCGGCGCAGTCCTGGGACATAAGGGCACTTGTCCCCGCATCCCATCGTGATGAGCAGTTGGGCCTCCCTCGCCAGTTCCTCCGTTAACTTCTGAGGTTTCGCGCCGCTAAGGTCGATCCCAATTTCCTGCATCACCGCCTGTACTTCGGGGTGGACGCGCTCGCCGGGTTCCGTTCCGGCCGATATGGCCCTTGCCCTGTGCGGGTCTGCCAGATGGTTGAAGAATGCAGCGGCCATCTGAGACCGCCCAGCATTGTGTACACACGCAAAGATGACGTTAAACATGAACTCCTCCAGAGATGGGTTTGTGAGTGTTGGACCATGCCTGACATGCCATTTGGACGGGGTCCCATGGACTGCTCAGCGGTGGAGTATAGCTGAGGTCGAGGTCCGAAACCTGATCGACCGTCATTCTGTGAAAAAGTGCTGTGGCGAAGATGTCGATGCGCTTGGCGACCTCCGCTTTGTAAGCTCCGATCATTTGCGCGCCCAGCAGCTTTCCGCTCTCGCGATCCGCAGTGACTCGAATCTGAATGGGCGTCGCGCCGGGATAGTAGGCTTTGTGGTCATTCACAACGATGTCGGTCGTGTATGGCGCACGACCCGCAGCTCGTGCCTCGTGCTCACGCAGCCCGGTTCGCGCAATCACCAGGTCGAATATCTTGACGACCTGTGTTCCCAATGAGCCAGCGAACTCACGGCTTCCGCCAAGCATGTTTTCTCCGGCGACCCGCCCCTGTTTATGAGCTGTGGTGCCAAGCGGAAGATAGATGTTGCGCTCTAAGAGGCGGTGCCACGTCTCCCCGCAATCGCCCGCGACAAAGACATCCGGGACGCCTGTCCGCATCTGCCGATCTACCCGCAACGCTCCGCCTTCGCCAGTCGGGAAACCCGCTTGTTCGCCAAGAATGGTGTTGGGGATGACGCCCGCTGCGACCAGTACCATCTCGCAGTCCCGGTACCCCACAGAGGTAAGCACGCGAAGATGGTCGCCTGCCTGTGTAATCTCACGCACCTCTGTGCTGGCGAGGACATCCACACCATGCTTTCGCAGCTCAGTGGCGACCTTCTCTCCCAATGGCGCATCGACCGTGGGGAGGGTGGTTGCTGGACGGCTTATGACAGTGACTTCGATTCCGCGGTGGGTCAGTGCATCCGCCATCTCCAGTCCGATGTAACCTGCTCCGACAATCACAGCCCGCTTTGGTTTGGCCTCCTCCAGAAAGTCGTTAACGCGGAAGCTGTCCTTCATGGTGTGCAGCAGAAAGACTCCAGGCAGTTCTTCACCCGGAATGCTTAATTGTCTTGGACGAGCGCCTGTGCCCAGCAGCAACCTGTCGTAAGAGAACTCCCGCGCTCCAGCGGAATGGGTGACGTACACTTTGCGTTTGGCTAAGTCAATCCTTTCGGCGCGGTGTTCGGGATGTATCGTGATGCCGTCGAAGGTCGTGCGGTGAGCCAGCATGTGCCAGTCCGGCGTCTCGCCACTGAGAAAGAAGGGCAGGCCACAGATACTGTAATTCGGAAACGCATCCGCCAACACGAGGTCAATCGCGACCTCCGGTTCAAGTTCATGCGCCCGAAGAGCGGCGCTGATTCCCGCATCACTTCCACCAATCACTAGCAGTCGCACGATGATGGCTACTCTTTCCCGATCTCACGGATCTTCTTTTGAATGGCCATCGAATCCAGGCTTGCCAGCGGAAGGCAGAGAAACAAGGAAATGCGCCGTTCGAGGGTGCGGAACGCCTGCGAGTAAGCATGGACAGATTCCGCAGTGCCTTCCGGCAATGCGACAGGATCAGGGATGCCCCAATGCGCCGTGAGCGGCTGGCCCGGCCACACCGGGCAGACCTCATTCGCAGCGTTATCGCAAACTGTGAAGACGAAATCGAGATGAGGCGAGTCCGGCTGGGCAAACTCATCCCAGGACTTGCTGCGGAGATTTTCTGTCGGCAGCCCTGCCTCTGCGATCTGTTTCAGCGCTTCAGGACGCACGATGCCGGAGGGATGACTTCCGGCACTGTACGCGGTGAAGTTCGGTCTGCCTCGCCAGTTCATGAGCGCTTCCGCCATGATCGAGCGTGCTGAATTGCCCGTGCAAAGAAACAAGACGTTGTAGTGCTTCATCGGTCTGTACTCGCTTTCTACTTACCCTGTGGTCGTTCAATCAGGAACAGCAGTTCGGCCCGCAGCATGCTTGACCAGATGGCTTGAGCGCATAAATCTTTACGCTGGCCGCTCCCTGATTCACGTCATAGGTGGACAACACCTCGGTAAGCTCTTCGTGGAAGCTGGCGGCCGTAAGTGCGCAGCAGCTTGTGGCGTTGTCGCCGTCCATCGCCGGGGAGCAGCAGCCCGACTGGTTCTCCACCTTCGCGTAGGCGTTCAGGTCGGCGCCGCTGTCGATAATCTGGATGTGTTCGAGGCCGGCCTTCGCTAGACCGTTGCGATAGTCCTCCATGAGCACTGCGCCTGCAATGCAGCCCACATACGCAGCCATGCTCTTTGCCACTGCCTCCGGTAGTTCTTCTTTCAGCGCGATGTCGCTGATGGCAACCCTCCCGCCCGGCTTGAGAACACGGGCGATTTCCTGAAAGACAGCCTGCTTGTCGGGAGCGAGATTGATGACGCAGTTGCTGATGACGCAATCGACCGAATCATCCGGCAACGGAATGCGGTCAATCGTCGATTGGCAGAACTCAACGTTCGTATAGCCACCCTTCGCTGCGTTCTCACGCGCACGCTCGATCATCGAGGGCGTCATGTCGATGCCGATGGCGCGTCCGGTTGGACCGACCATGCGGGCAGCCAGGAAGACATCGAGGCCACCGCCAGAGCCGAGGTCTACGACTACTTCGCCCGGACGGATGTTTGCCGTCGCCGTGGGATTGCCACAAGAGAGACCCATGTTGGCCTCGGCAGGAATCGAGGTCAACTCTTCGGCGCTGTATCCAAATGCCTCCGCCACCGCGCGGACACCCTCGTCATTCGTCGACAGGGTGCTCTCTGCGACCGCACCATACTTCGACTTCACCGATTCCAAGACTTCGTTGGCCATGCCACCTCCAATACATACGTTTTCCCGAATGTATCCCTTGCGGACACATACGTCAAGGCGTATAAGTAAGGCATGGCGGCAAAGGCTTCGCATTTCAACATGGAACTCTTCTTTCAGGCGCTCGGCGACAACACCCGTCTCCGATTGTTGAACCTTATGGGCGACCAGGAGATTTGTGTCTGTTACTTCGTCGAGATTCTGGGGCAGTCACAGCCCAAAATTTCCCGTCATCTGGCCTATCTTCGCCGGGCCGGAATCGTCGAAGCGCGGCGCGAAGGCAAGTGGATGCACTATCGCATCGTGATGCCGTCCAACATCGGTGCTGCCCAGGTCTTTCATCAGACTCTCGCATGGCTCAAGGAAGACAAAGCCATGCAAAGTGACCGCGCCAAGCTCACGAAGGCATGTTGCAGTCCCGCAACGTTCGTAGCCTTGCAAGGTGCCCCTCTCCCCATTCCCAACGAATCGCTTGTCAGTCTGGAAGGCAAATAAATGTCCACTGCTCCGATGACCCAAGGACGTGTCTGCGCCCCTCACCAACGGAAGAAGCTGTCGTTTTTGGACCGCTTTCTGACGCTCTGGATCTTTCTCGCCATGGCCATCGGTGTCGGCATCGGCCACTTCATCCCCGGTTCTGCATCGTTCGTGAATCGTTTTCAGACGGGCACGACGAATATCCCGATCGCCATCGGCCTCATCATCATGATGTTTCCACCGTTGGCGAAGGTGCGCTACGAAAAGCTGGGCGAGGTCTTCCGCAACAAGCGGGTGCTTGGACTGTCACTGGTACAGAACTGGCTCATCGGCCCAGCACTGATGTTTGTCCTCGCGGTCGTGTTTCTGCGCAGCGAACCGGCCTACATGCGCGGCCTCATCCTGATTGGTATTGCCCGCTGCATTGCGATGGTGCTGGTCTGGAATGAACTGGCCGAAGGCGATACGGATTACGTTGCCGGACTGGTCGCCATCAACAGCGTCTTTCAGGTTCTCTTTTACAGCCTCTACGCCTGGGCCTTCCTAACCGTACTTCCCAAGTGGTTCGGTCTGGAAGGCAGCGTGGTCGAGATCGGGATTGGACAGATTGCTAAGAGTGTCGGCCTCTACCTCGGGGTTCCGTTTGTCGCCGGTTTTCTGACACGCTTTGTCCTTATCCGCGCCAAAGGCGAAGAGTGGTATCGCACCACGTTCATTCCGCGCATCAGCCCGCTCACACTCATCGCATTGCTGTTCACCATCCTAGTTATGTTCTCGTTGAAGGGTGACCTCATCGTGCGGTTGCCCCTTGACGTGGTCAAAATTGCCGTGCCGCTCGTCGTGTACTTTCTCATCATGTTCTTGGTCAGCTTCTGGATGGGCAAGAAGCTGGGGGCTGATTACGCCCAGTCAGCCACGCTCTCATTCACGGCTGCAGGCAACAACTTCGAGCTGGCCATTGCGGTTGCCGTCGCTGTCTTCGGGCTGAATTCGGGAGAGGCGTTCGTCGGCGTGGTTGGGCCATTGATCGAAGTTCCAGCGCTCATCGGGCTTGTGAATGTTGCCTTCTGGATGCGCAAGCGCTATTTCGCTCTCGCAAACGATGGTTTCGAAGTGCATCCTGCGGAAGATGCTCCCTGATACAGCTCTAATCACAAGTGCACAGTTCCCCACGTCGTGCCCGATTCGCTTCACGAAGGACAAGCGGCAAGAGAAGGAGAGCCGCTACCGAATCAGCCCACGCGACGTGGAAGATGGCATTCGCCAAGAGTCCCCCCAGCCCAATCCAAGCCATGTAGGCACAGATTGAGGTCTGTGCCGCATCGGCCTGAAGCGCCGCGCTTGCGGTGCTCTGCGCCAGCCGCCTCTTTGCCTTTCCGAGTAACGGCATTCCGATGGCCGCGATGAGGAGTAAGACAATCCCAACGCCGCTGGCTTCCGGTCGGAGTGCAGGGACGAGTAAGCCCAAGGTCGATGTCGTCACAATGTATACGGCGATGATGTAAAGCAGGATTGCGGAAAGGAAGGCGGCGCGCCGTTCTCCTGCAGGGCCGACTTGGAATCTCCGTAGTACGACCAAGGCGGAGATGAGTTCCACCAAGCTATCCGCTCCGAACGCTGTCAAAGCAACGCTCCGGGCGCGAATCCCTTCGCCTATGCCCAGGATTACTTCCAAGGACATCCATGCGATCGAAATATACTGCAGTCTTCGCACGGCCCGGCTATCCGCCTCAGAGTGTGGAGAGCCGGTGCAACACGCTTTGTCTTCACAAGTCATCTGCGTTCCCTTCATCTTGCCTGAGGTGACATGCGAAGGCCACCTCTCTCTGCGCTTCTGCGCCGAGCGCGTTCCTCGATCCACGAGAACAGAGTTGGAAGCACGACCAGCGTCAGTGCTGTGGACGTAACAAGCCCGCCAATCACAACCGTGGCGAGAGGGCGTTGTACTTCTGCTCCAGCTCCGTGGGAGACAGCCATCGGGATAAAGCCGAGGCTGGCGACAAGGGCTGTCATGAGCACAGGACGGAGACGGGTCTCGGCCCCTTGCTCCGCTGCTTCGCGCGGCGGCTTGCCTTCCTGTTGTAGTTCTCGAATGTACGTCAGCAGGACGATGCCATTGAGAACGGCGATTCCGAAGAGCGCAATAAACCCTACGCCAGCAGAGATGCTGAACGGCATGCCGCGCAAGAGCAGTGCGACGATTCCGCCCGTGGCGGCGAGCGGAATATTGAGAAAGATCAGTACCGCCGGCATCACCGCCCGGAAGTTGAAATAGAGCAAAGCGAAGATCAAAAGAAGCGCCGCCGGTACAACAATCATGAGTCTCCGGCTGGCACTCTGCAGCTGTTCGAACTGGCCGCCCCATTGCAATTCGTAGCCGCTCGGGATTCTCACGTTCGCCGAAACCGCCTTTTGTGCGTCCGCAACAAAGCTTGCCAGATCACGGCCGCGGACGTTCAGTTCGACCGTAATCCGTCGTTGACCTCCTTCGCGGCTGATCTGGGCGGGGCCTTCTTCATCCTGGATGTCAGCCAATTGCCCAAGCGGTACGAAATGCCCCTCGTTATCACCGACGCGGAGATTGCTGACGGCTTGAGTGCTCTCCCGCTGCTGCAACGGAAAGCGCACTTGCATGTCAAACCGCTTGTTGCCTTCGACGATGGTTCCCACCGTCTTGCCGCCAATCGACTCAATCGTATCGAGAACAGACGCGGCGTCGAGGCCATGACGAGCAAGCTCGTCCCGGCGCAGGCGAATGCGCAGGTACGGAAGTCCGGCGACGCGTTCGGCCCGGACATCTGCTGCACCACGCACCTTCGCGACGGTGGCTGCGATTTGATCCGCAGTCCGACGCAAGGTGTCCAGGTCTTCACCATAGAGCTTGATGGCAAGATCACTGCGGGAGCCGCCTTCCATCAACTCTTGCATGCGCATCTGGATTGGCTGCGAGAAACTGTACACCGCGCCCGGGGCCTCTTCTTCGAGACGCTTCTTCATGGCCCCAATGAGATCGTCTTTGCTCCGCTTCTTGGGCCAATCGTCCATCGGCTTGAGCGTGACGTATACGTCGCTTTGATCGATGGCCATCGGGTCGGTCGCGACCTCCGGGCTTCCCGTTCGACTGACAACCCGCTGCACCTCCGGGAACTCGCGAAGCACCGTCTCGACGATTTCATTCCCGTGGAGCGATTCCGTGATCGAGATGCCGGGAACGCGGTACATCTGCACCAGGATAGAACCCTCATCCAGGGACGGAATGAATTCGGCACCTAGAAACGGAATACCAATCAGGGAGATGGCAAAAAGACCGACCGCAATTCCTCCGGTCAGAAGCGGGCGCGCAAGAGCGTGCTGCAGGACAGGCCGATACCATGCATCGATCTTCCGCATGATGCGCGTCGGTCCTTCTTCTGTTTGGTTGCGAAGAACATACCAACTAAGCACTGGCATTAGGACAAGGGCGACAACGAGCGAGGCAACAAGTGCGAATAACACCGTCGCAGCCATCGGCTTGAACATCTTGCCCTCCACGCCACTCAGGGTGAGGATCGGTACGTACACGAGAAAGATGATGGCCACGCCGAAGAAGATCGGCTTTGCCACCTCGGCACCCGCGCGCCGAATTGTCTCTTCGACGGGCTCCTCCGGCTTGCGCTCGTGCAGTCTCCGAAGAATGTTCTCGATGATGACGACCGAGCCATCGACAATGAGTCCAAAATCGATGGCCCCCAGGCTCATCAGATTGCCAGATATCTTCGCTTGCACCATGCCTGTCACCGCAACCAGCATGGAGAGCGGAATTGCCAGCGAGACCATGGCTCCCGCGCGGAAACTGCCCAGCAGGAGTAAGAGCACCGCGATGACGAGAATGCCACCCTCGATCAGATTTCTGCGCACGGTTTGGATGGTGCGATTCACAAGATCCTTGCGGTCGTAGAGTGTCTCGATTTTGACGCCGGGAGGAAGCGTCTTTTGGAGTTCGGCAAGCTCCTCCTTCACGCGGTCGGCAACCGCACGCGAGTTTTCCCCGAGCAGCATCATGGCTACTCCGACGACGATTTCTCCCTTTCCGTCCTGCGTCGCAAATCCGCGCCGCACCATGGGCGCAAACTGTACGTTCGCGATATTGCGAATGAAGATCGGTGTTCCCGTAGGAGAGTTGGCGACGACGATGTTCTCAATATCGTCGAGGCTTCCAATCAACCCTTCTCCACGAATCAGGGATTGTTGCTCAGAATGCTCCAGGTAGGCGCCGCCTGCATTGGCATTATTCTTGCCCAGGGCCTCAATCACGCGACTAAGAGGCAGATGGTAGGACGCAAGTTTCTCGTTATCCACCTCCACTTGGTACGTCTTCAATTCGCCGCCCTGGCTGTTGACCTCGACCACACCGGGGACGAGACGCATCTTGGGCGCGATATTCCAGTCAAGGATGGTGCGCAACTCCATCAGGCTGCGACCGGGACCAGTCACTTTGAATTGATAGATCTCACCCAGCCCGGTTGAGATCGGGCCAAGTTCCGGCACGCCGACGTTGGGCGGGACGGCCTCTTTGGCTTGCGCCAGCCGCTCATTGACCAACTGGCGGCAGAAGTATGGATCCATGTCATCGTTGAAGTACACCGCGACATACGAGAGTCCGTACTTGGAGACCGACTGAATCCTGCGCGTTCCGGGCAGGCCGCTCATCGCTGTCTCGACGGGAAACGAGATCAGCTGTTCCACTTCCAACGGGGAGAGGCTTGGAGCCCTCGTCAGCACGAGAACTTGATTTGGAGTGATATCCGGCTCGACATCGATCGCCAAGTTGTTTAGCGACACAATCCCCATTGCCGCGATGAACAAGGTGCCGAGCAGGACGAGGACGCGGTAGCGCAGAGCGAGATCAACAAGGCGTCCCATCAGTCCTGGTCTCCAAGTTCGCCACCCGCGAGGATGGACTTAAGGTGAAATGCCCCTTGGGAAACCACCTGTTCTCCCGGTTTCAGTCCACTGACTACCTCCGTCAGGTCGTTGACTGTCACGCCCTTTTCGACCGGACGTACCTCAAACCGGGTTGGAGCTAGCTGCACAAACACAACGTTCTTTCCCTCTACTTCCTGCAGGGCGCTGGATGGAACGGCAAGGGTTTGTTTGCTGAATCGAGTGGGGAGTTCAATGTTCGCGAACATATCGGTCTTCAGGCGCATGTCGCGGTTATCAACCTCGCACCGCACCCGTGCCGTTCTTGTTTGAGGATCGAGAACGTCGCTGATATACGCGACTCGACCTCCGAAGGTTTCGTTCGGATACGTATCGACTCGTATCGAGGCGTCTTGTCCCAAGCGAATCCGGCCCAGGTCTTTCTCATACACCTCAGCTTGAACCCATACACGCGAAAGGTCCGCGACCGTAAACGTCTCCCGTCCCGGTTCAATGACTTCGCCAGACGAGACAGGGGCCTTGGTGACCACGCCGCTGAACGGCGCTTTGAGAGCGGTAATGGAACCTTCGGCGCTGGAAGTCGCGCCGTAACGATGCAGGCGTTGTTGTATTCCGCGAAGAACCGCTTGCTGGGATTCGATGCTTGCTCGGATGCCTTGTTCTTCCGCCTTGCTGGACTCCGCTTCTTTCTCCGGGCTCGCGCCGATATCGGCCAAGTGGCGTGAGCGCTCCGTCTGCCGCGTGGCCGGAACAAGTTGAGCATTGAGCTTTGCAATCTCGGCTCGTGCCGATTGTTCCTGCGCGGACAGATCAATCGCTTCCAGGTTGTCGAACAGCGCGAGGGTCTGACCGGCGCGAACGCGATCACCGACCTTCGCTTTCACTTCCACGATGCGGCCACGTGAGAGCGGGGAGACCTCCGCGACCCGGCTGTCGATCGGTTGCACCGTCCCGACTGCGCGGAAGTATTCGTTTAAGGCCGTGATGTTGGCCGCCGCAACCTTGAGCCCGATATGCCCTTGCGCAGGCAACAACATCTCGACTTCATTTTTCTTTTCGATCGTTTCGGCTTCACTCGTCTTTGTTTCATCCGGTTCCGGCTTGTGCTTGCAGCCAGACAGAAGAATCGAGCCCAACAGGAGAAAGAGCACAACAAAGTTCTTCACGGGAGATTGCCTCCAATCACGCGTTCTACGTCTGCCCAGCTTTTCGCCTCGTCCATCTCGCCGTCGATCAAGGCAAGGCGGTTGTCCACCATGCGACGTTGTTCATTGATTACGTCGAGGAGACGAAGCTGGCCGAGGCGATAGGCTTCCTGGACCACCTGCAGGTTTTGCGTCGAGAGATCGACCACACCGGAACGGAGCAAGTCCACCGACTGAAGGTTCGCCTGCCATTGTCGGTACGAAGAATCGACCTCAATCGGGATTGTCTTTTCCAGATACTCCCGGCGAAGCCGGGCTGCATTGCCGCGCGCGGTCGCCGCTTCGACATCGCCCCGAACACTCCGGCTGCTTCGGAGTGGGATCGATACCCCGAAGGTCAGCAGGTCGTCCTTGTCTCTGAGCGGAGCGATCGTACCGTTCGCACTCTGACCGTAGAGATCGTCAAATTGACTGTTCTGCTTGGTGTATCCCGCATTGAAGGTTACGTCAGGCCGGCCGTTGGCGCGGGCGAGGGAGATGCTGGCCATCCCTTGGCCTTCGGAGGCCCGTGCCAGAGCGAGGTCTGCCCGACGTTGTATAGCTGCCTGCTTCAACTCGTCCAAGGAGAGCGTGGAACCGGGCACCGCTTTCACCTCGGATAGTGGGGCGTCCGCTCCGAGACCCAGAAGCTTACGCAAATTCGCCTCCGCAACCACGAGACGCGCTTGTGCGCCTCTGCGCTGCACGAGCGTCCGGTTCACCTCCACCCGGAGGAGGTTTTCATCCAGCCGCGCGGTATCGCCTTCCCCGACTCGGGCTTCCGTGAGCCGCAATGCCTCTTGATTCAGGCGGAGAAGGTCGTCGAAGAGCTTGACCTTCTGCCTTTCTGCCAGCCGATCTGCGAATGCGCCTCGAATCTGAAATGCGATTTCGGACGAGCGCTGTTGCAATTCCGCGTCGGCTTGGGCGATCTCGAAGGTTGCAACCTCGATCCGCTTCGAGCGTTTGCCGGATGTCTCGACCGTTTGCGAAAAATCTGCGCCGTATTGTTCCTCGCCCACGGTTCCAAGGGGACGGCCAGTTGTCCCTCGCGCTGTGACCGTGGGAGCTGGTCGTACTCCCGCCTGCCGCACCGATCCTCGCGCCTCTGTAAGCCGTTCGCGAACGGCGAGGAGTTCTCTATTGCTTGCAAGCCCGATGCGGACATAGTCCTCCACCGTCACCGGCGGAGTCTGCTGCGCCCACGAACAAAGGGGTGGCGACAGCAAAGCGCAGAGGGCAAACACACGAATGCGTGTCATACCTGTCTCCTAATCGAAATCTTCTAAAGAGCGGAAGAGCGACTAGGAGAGTTGAGGTGGACGCTCGATGTCAGAGGGAAAAAGAATCGGGGTGCCAATGCTGCGCACGGTGAAACTTGGCAGTGTCAGGCGTAGCGGAGAGAGGACAAGCATCGGCTGCACCAAGGTATGGGCGCAGCAGCAAATGCAGTCGTCATCAGTATCCGGAGTCGTGGCTGAATGCCTGCTGACGTCGATCTTAGGAGTACCGGAAGTGAGAACTTTCGCCGCAGTGCTTACAACGGAACAGGGGCTGCTCGGCAATTCACACGTCGCCATCTCCGTCCCAATGAGGAGGAGCAGCATTACGGCCGCAAACCGGAACCATTTGGAGACCATCCCCATCGCTTCATCATACTCCTCTTAGCTCCAGCCTCTCTGGAGGGAGGAGTTTCACTCCTCGCCTGTCTTCAGCCACCACTTCAGCGGCCTTCCATGACAAGGCCCGAGTGTTTGCAAGCTACGCCCTGTGCTAGCCTCGGACGGAATGGCCGCCCCTGCAGCAATCTTGACCGCAAGCGTCACCACCTTCGCGGCGACGAACATCGATGACATTGTTCTGCTGACCCTGTTCTTCGCACGACGCGTACCCACGCGGAAGATAGTCGCAGGACAATATCTCGGATTTCTGGCGATCATTCTTCTCAGCTGCCTCGGACTTCTCTTGACGCTAGCAATCCCGCACCAGTGGATTCGTGCTCTGGGACTGATTCCACTGTTGCTAGGTCTAAAGCAATTCGTCCTGCTATTCCGAAAGGCTGACGAAGAGGAGGATGTACCGGCTGGTCGCGCAGGCGTACTGTCCATCGCCTTTGTGACACTCTCGAACGGTTCCGATAATGTCGGCGTTTACATCCCATTCTTTAGCATCAACCGTGGCCATCTCTGGCTGGTTCTTCTCTCCTATGCCGTTCTCGTTGCATTCTGGTGTTGCATCGGCAAGTGGCTCGGCAATCGAAGAGTCATCCTCAAAGCGGTTGACCGCGTCGGCCATTTGCTTGTTCCGCTCGTGTTTATCGCGCTTGGTCTTTACATCCTCGCCTTTTGATTGTTCTCACCGACGTTGTCGCCAGACGGAGATCGCGTGCATCTTTGCAACGATCGCTTCATCTCCGATGTCTGGAAGCGTTTGATCCAAGGCGAGTGTGTGCCGGTCTGCCCAAATCTAGGCCAATAGTGAATGTCTTCCTGGGACTCTCTGGAAGACGTGTCATCATCTGGCAACGCAATCCAAGGTGACTCTTGGTACGCCCTTGTCATCCCCCTGTTCGAGAGCTGGGAATGGCTTGGCGGAAGACAATCAAGCCCGGAGCTTCTAGGGCGATCGTTTATCCATAACATTTGAGGGTCGGGCGACCAAGCACGACCCCTGGCTATGCGCTAAATGTGGAGATGCCGCAGCCATTCAAGCTCTAATTTTGAATGAGCCGCACGAGTGTGCCATCGGGATCAATCAACGCACCCACACGGCCTCCCCACTCCTCGACTCTAGGCGGATGGAGCCGCGGTTTTCCCTTGCATCCCTCTGACAATCCAGCTGCCTTACAAACTGCGTAGAAGGAGTCGAGATCGTCCAGTCTCAGGCAGCAACTGAACCACGTGGTCAAGGGGTCTATTTCGGGATGCGAGAAAAACTCCAGGGTCAAGTCGCCCCGCTTTAGAATCATCCAGCCTTCATCACGCCATCCCTCAGAGAATCCGAGAGCTGCATAGAAACGAGAGGTAATTTCAAAGTTGCGCGATGGAAGATTCGGCGTAGCAGCATCACTCATAGCAACGACTCCGACACACTTCAAAATCCCGATGAAGCGAAACTAGGGGCAGCACCGGCCCTGCAATTGTATCGGCGGACACTTTACGGAACCGAACGAGCAGAAGACACAGCAGTCTCCTGCCAATGGGCGCATCAGCGTATGGCAGGCAGCGCACTCATGAAAGAACCGGCAGGAATCGAGTGGCATCTCTTCCAATGCGGCGTGTCCGCACTTAGGGCAAGTCAACATCGATTGGAGCATTGCGGTTGCGGTTCCCATTACTTCTTGGCTCCCCCATGAAGAGTCGAAGGAAAGCCAGCCTTCGTCGTTGCGTTCACGAGGGCAGCAGGGTTTGTCTTGTCCGCGTCGTACTTCACGGTCGCTGTCTTATGGTCATAGTCCACTTTCGCGTCCATCACTCCCGGAACTTTTTCAAGCGCCTTATGAATGGTGATCGAGCACATGGAGCAAGTCATGTTCTGTACGTCGAGCACAGCGGTTTCCGGTGTTGCTGCAAAGGCGGATGCCGGTAAGGAGAGTAGCAGAGCAGCGATGAGCTTACGCATGGTTCATTCCTTTCAACGGTAGAAGAGAGGCAAAATCCAGGGGCTTGCGACTGAGGCGAGCGAGAGCGGCACGAAGATCCAAAACAGGATTCTTTGCGCACGTCTCGTGCGATCAGCAAGGCAATCGCCTTCCGCAGCGCAGGCTTGGGGAACGAGATAAAGCTTGCGGAACGCCAGGCCGAGAAACAGGACGGTCAGCGCAATGAAGATGGGTCGGTAAGGTTCGAGAGCAGTCAAATGACCGATCCACGCTCCCCCGATGCCCAGACTGAGAAGCAGAAGCGGCCCTACACAACACGCCGAAGCCCCGATCCCTGCAAGCAGGCCCCCAGCAAGAGCTAGTCTCGTATTCGCATTCGATGACGACTGCATTGGACCATCCTTCCTTATTTCACCTTAAACTCCGTACTATGGAACGGAGTCAAGAAGACACATGAGCAAGAAACTGACGATTGGAACCTTGGCAGAGCGCGGCGGGGTGAGCGTTGAGACGATTCGCTACTATCAACGACGCGCGCTCCTGGACGAGCCAGTGAAGCCCCCTGGAGGCTTTCGGCAGTACCCGGAAGAATCGGTGAAGCGACTTCTCTTCATCAAGCGAGCTCAGGCGTTGGGATTCACGCTAGAGGAGATTCAAGATCTCCTTGCTCTCGATCAACGGAAGGGCTGTCTGGAAACGCGAGAGATCGCAGCTCATAAGGTGGAGCTGATCGCACAGAAGATTGCTGACCTGTCAAAGATGAAAAAATCGCTGGCTCGCCTCGTACGGTCCTGTGACACGTCTGCTGCGGATGCACCTTGTCCCATCATTCACTTGTTGGCCGATGAGTAGCGGATCGCCAGACCGACCCGCGAGAACGCGAATTCTCATGAGATGCATCGGTTCGGGACGGAAGGAAGTTTCCTTCCGCGCTGCAGCCGCGTTCCGCGTCTTGGCTCCTTTCTCTAGCGGGCCTGTTCCTGCCCGCAACGCCGGCCCTTGCTTCTAGGGGCGCTTCGCACGCAATAAGGAAGACAAGCCTCGCTAAGGGGCGCTGCCCCGATCGCGCTCTCCAAGGCCATCCGCCCTCCGGGTTTTGGCTCCCCCGCAAGCGGTCCCCCCAAAAAGCTTCGCTCCGAGACCTTTCCGTTTGCTACCCCCGCCTTCGCCAGGAGGCGTTCGGCATATGCATGCCGCGATTTCACGCGGAAAAGCAAAAGCCAACCAAGGAGCAGACACCATGACCACACCCGCCGCCACCCCCATCGACAGCAAGAAGCCAAGCACCAAGCAGGAACTCATCGCCGCCAACGTCAAGCTCTTGATTGAGCAGTTGGAAGCCGGACACTCCGGTGCCCTCACCGACTACCTCACGGCCATGAGCCGCTTTCATAACTACAGCTTCGGAAACGTGCTGGAGATCGCACGGCAGATGCCCACCGCAACCCGTGTTGCCGGGTTCTGGACGTGGAAGCAACTTGGTCGCAACGTGAAGGCCGGGCAAAAAGGCATCCGCATTTTGGCTCCCATCGTGGGCGTTCGTCGCAAGAAAGACGAGGAAGCCAACAAGGACATCACCAAGCAGAATGAACGGGTCTTAGTTGGGTTCCGCAATGCCTACGTCTTCGACGTGTCGCAGACCGAAGGCGCAGACCTACCGGAGATGCGCGGAATTTCCGGCGACCCCGGCGAGAACTCGGAACGGCTTGCCGCCTTTGTCCGTTCGCGCGGCATCACGCTTGTCTATAACCCGAACATCGCGCCAGCCCTCGGCATGAGCTACGGCGGACGCATTGCCATCTTGCCCGGACAGTCCAAGGCCGAGGAGTTTTCGACGCTGGTGCATGAGACAGCGCATGAGCTGCTGCACAAGGCGGAGCGACGCACCGCGACCACGAAGACCGTACGCGAGACAGAGGCCGAGGCTGTGGCTTTTGTCGTGGGTAAAGCCGTGGGTTTGGTGACGGGTTCCGCCTCCGCCGATTACATCCACCTGTATCACGGCAACGCATCGCTTCTGGCCGAGAGCTTGGAAGTCATTCAGCAGACCGCCGCCGTCATCCTTGCAGCGTTGGAGCCACCTGCTGAGGATGAGGAAGAAGAGACAACCTCCACCGAAACCCCGGAACTCGCGGAGGTGGCGGCATGAAAACCATCCTTGCCATCTTGCACAAGGCCGGAGGTTGGCGACCCAACCTCTACGTCAAGATTGAGAACCCGCCCTATCTGCCGCTAGTCATCGAAGCGGCGGATGAATCTGGCCCGCTCGGTCTGCCCTCGCTCTCCGTCGCGCACTACAGCCAGCAGAATGGCGATCCCATGCGGGACCCGGAGATGTGCTTTGAGTTGGGCTTCGCCGGGAGCGCACACCTGATTCCGTACTACTGGCGTAATGACTACGTTGCGGTCGAGCAATGGAGCCGCAACATCATCCGCGACCACTATGTGGCCCTGTTGGAGTTGCAGAAGCAGCACGAGAAGTTTGCGGAGACATGGGACAACAATCTCCGCTTGCAGGGCTACGAAGCAGCCTTCACGGACAAGTGCATTCTCGGCTAGTCCGCTCCCTTGGAGCGGAACCCATGCCCGACGTGCGCCGCTCTGTGACCATCCCCCCGCAACCGCTCGAAAGGAGCACACCATCATGCAAACCCAAGTTATCAACGCCACCGAATATCGCGACGTTTCGCTCTCGCTGTTGTCCGAGTCCAAGACCAACCCGCGCCGCATCTTTGAGGACGCTGCATTAAAAGAACTGGCCGCGTCCATCCGCAGTCAAGGCGTCCTGTCTCCCTTACTTGTGCGTCCGCTCACGGAACACGGCTTTGAGATTGTGGCAGGTGCCCGACGCTTCCGCGCCGCGCAGATGGCCGAAGCGGAGACGGTGCCCGTTCGCATCGTGGACTTGAGCGATGCCCAGGCGCTAGAAGCGCAGTTGATTGAGAACCTGCAACGCAAGGACGTTCACCCGATGGAAGAGGCCCAAGGCTTCCGTGCGCTTCTGAACTTGGAGGAGCCGAAATACACCGTCGAGCAGATAGCAGCCAAGATGGGCAAAAGTCCCGCATACGTGACCACGCGCCTCAAACTTACCGACCTTGCGCCCGCTGTCGTCGAAGCGTTCTACGCGGAAGAGATTGGCGTCGGCCATGCTCTCTTGTTGGCGAAGCTCCAACCCGATCAGCAGGAACAGGCACTCTCCGCTTGCTTCAAAGAGGTCTACAACGGCGAACGCAAACCGACACGCATTCTGCTGCCTGTCCGCAACCTGCAATTCTGGATTGACACCAACATCGTCCTCGCGCTGAAAGAAGCTCCGTTCGATAGGAAGGATGCGCAGCTTGTGCCAGCAGCCGGAAGCTGCATCGACTGCCCCAAGCGCACAGGCCACAACAAGCTCCTGTTCTCGGACATTGGCGGCAAACTCGATTCCTGCACCGACCCCACCTGCTATCAAGCGAAGGTTGCGGCGCACGTCTCCAAAACCATCGCGGCGAAACCGAACCTTGTTCAGATCAGCACCGCCTACGGTCAACAGAAGGAAGATAGCGCGGTACTCCCACGCAATCGGTACACGGAGATTCGTGCGGAGAAGCCAGCCGATAGGGACGAGGCGAAACGGCCTGAGTTCAAGTCGTGCAAGTTCACCTCGGATGCGATTGTGACCGATGGAACGGAAGTCGGAACCATGCGCAAGGTCTGCACCAATTCCGCTTGCCCTGTCCATCATCCTCAGCCACAACGCAATGACCGGGATGAGGAGAAGTGGAAGGCCGAGCAGGAGAAGCGCCGCCGCGACGAGGCCATTGCCAACACAACCGGGCTTCGCGTTCTCGCCGCCATCAGTGCCGCCGTCCCGGTGCGTCTGATGAAGCGTGACCTTCTCTTCATCAATACCCAACTCGCGGAGCTTGTCGGAGAACCGCGTCTGGAAGTCCTGGCCAAGCAGCACGGCATCAAGCGGTCAAAGGATGCGGACAACATCGGCAAACTCTTCGCTGCCTATCTTCGCCGTGCCGATGAAGGCGCTCTCTCCCGCATTGTCGTGGAGCTGACCATCATTCTGACCGCCGCGCGGACGAATGCGCCGAGCATTCTTCGCGAAGCGGCCACCATCTACAAGGTGGATACCGATACCATCGCGCAGAAGGTCAAGGCGGAATTTGCAGCCAAGGCAAAGGCAAAGAAAGAGGCCAAGCCAGCCGTCAAGGTGCCGCCCAAAGTTAAGAAAGCGGCATAGAACTGCTGACTTCAGAGGAGGCCGCGAACCTACGGCCTTCTCGCATTTTCGGTCACAGATTGCGGCGCAGGGAGAGACCGCTTCGGTTTCTCCCTTGAACCCTCATCCCGCCTGGCTCCGGCCCCCGCTCGCCGGCTGCGCGGCAGGACGACGTTCCCCCTTCCTGCACTTTTCCCCTTTACTGCCTCCGGCGGTGCGACACTAGAGCTGACCTTAGCAGTACCGGATGCTGGGCAAGGAGGCGGGTAGTGCCGACAGCAGAAGAGCAGTTCCTCGAGACCTTCCGCAGATTCAACAACAACTGGAATCTCGTCCTGTCTTTGCGGCAATTCATCGCAGCGACGGGCAGCATCGCGCCATTGGCAGTTCAGGAATACCACGCGAGCCTCATGGAGGCAGCGGCGACCGAACCCGACTTTAGGCGAATCTTCGGTGATGCCGACAAACCTACCGATCCCGAAGTGTTGTCGTTCCTTCAGACACAGATAACCCAGATGGTGTTGACGAACGCATCGACAGCAATCGATGCCGCCTCCCTCGTCTTTGCGCAATCCATTCTGGACGATGCGGCGTGGTCTTATCTCAAAGTGTGTGCGACAACGGACCCCGCGGCTTGGGAATACATGTTCGAGAACAAACAGGTCAGCATGAAGGATTTCAAGACCAAGACCTTCGAGCAGCTTCGTGCGGACTTTATTGAGGACCGTCTCAAGCAGATCGGGCGCGAATCGCTTCTCGTCAAAATCAATCTCTTGTTCAAGCTATGCACGCCGCCTAAAGACTACGCGCCGATAAACAACTACCAATACAGTGAGGATCGACTCAAGACCATCGACGGCCAGCGGCATCGCGTCATTCACGAGAATGCGGCAGGAACGCCACTCCCGACGCTTGCCGATGATCTCGAATACTTGCAAAAGACCGCGTGGTTCCTAATGGGTCTTGTGAATCAAAAGTACAAACTCCAGATCGACATGAGGCAGTATTTCAACCTCCAGACCGCGACATCACAAGAAGTGACACCGTCGGACTCCTAAGCTATTTCGGTAATGCGCCTACCCAATATAGAGAAGAATCAGTCTTTGTCTTCAGGAATGGGAACTTGTGCAACTGAGGTGAGAGGGTGTCCGATGTGCTCATGCAAAATCGCCCCGACTTTCGTAGCGGTTTTTTCGTCGAGTTGATGGAAGTGATAGAAAACGGAGTCGCCCTTGAATTTGCAGGAGAAAAGCAGCGTGTTCGTTGCATAGGTAATCACGCGCTCGATAGTCACTTCGTCCGTCGAGATAGGAAACGTGCTTCCCGGCTTCGTCGCGCCGCCTGGCTGTGGAGCCCAACCGGGGAGGTCCATTACACGCTTCGGCAGCATGTCAGTTGCCCTGTAATGTAAGCTTGGGATTTGCGTCGGCAATATCAGTCCAGATGCTCTCGCGCTTCGCCTTGAACTTGAAGCCTAGAGGATTGAGCGAAAAGGCGCCTTCGAAGACATCGTATTTGTCAGCGATGATGAGGACCGCTACAACGAACGCGAAGAGGATCAGCGCAAGCTGGCCGTGAGAGAGATTCTTCATAAAACCTCCATGTGGGACGGCACCATTGTACCTTGCTGGCTCTCGGGTCTATTCGCCGCAGCCGTCGCTATGCGAGACTTTGGCTTTATGTTTCTTGCGATGATTGCTATGGTCTTCATTCGCCACGTTTGCCAGATGCTCAGCGATTACTGCGGCTTCATTGAACGGCTGTCTGGCTGTATCGTACTTGCGATTGAAGTAGCGTCCGAGGTTGATCAAAACCAGAGCGACACCATGGATTGCATTGTTGGTTCCGAACAGCATCCGGAGGGGATGCTCTTTCTTGCCGTGTAGTAGCCAATTGGCATGTCTGTGTAGAGTTTTGTACGTGGTGTGGACGTAACCGCTGCCTGTGACATAGATGTTAGCCATTAGCATAGCCAAATCATCGCCGCCTACAGCCTTGTCCACACTAACAGCTCTCTTAAACAGGTTTTTCTTGCTCCAGTCTCGCGAGCCTAGAGGAAGATTTGACGCTGCACTTGCGTCAGTTGCAAACTTCGTCGTTCTCTCTGCGAGTTCCTTTGGAATCCTTAGCCTTCCGCCCGACGCCCGCTCCAAATCTGTCATAGCTGTGTGGTTATTGATTGGGTCAAAGTGGAGGTACTTCCACACTTCATCATCGCTTGCTTGCTGCAGGTAACATGCATTCACCACCAGCTCCAGCATTGATCGAAGAAGAACCTGCATCTCGTCAATTGCGTCGAGAGACCTGATTTGTAGAATCACGCGGGCGAGTTCATTGAGCTTGGAAACCGATGAAGAGAGGATAAGAGACCTCTCCGTTACGTTGGGCTCGCGATTCTTTATGTCATTTGCTTGATCGGTGACAACCTGCCTCAGCCTGTTAACAAGGGCAACCAGTTCCTTCTGGCATTCCTTTTGAACATCGAGTTCCTCTGTCATGCTTTACCGCCCCTGCGAGTCTAAGATAGTGAATCTATGCGGGGCCAACTAAGGATCTTGCGCCGTGAGGGCGGAGGATGGTGACGCGACTCCTCGCGCGAGTCAGTCCGACACGCAATAGCCTTCTGCTGCGTTCGTATGGGTACACTTCTTTTCTCTCATCGAAGAACTGCGATTTAAATGCCCCCTCAATCAGCACAACACCGTCAAATTCTTTGCCTTTGGACTTGTGAATGTTCATCAGAATGCAACCGCGCGGATCGCGTTCGACGGCGATCAGCTTCTCTTGTTCGAGAATGCCTTGGACAAGATCGCTGACGCCCTCATAGTTGCCGCTGGCAAGCCACTTGTTCAACAGGCCACTTGCCAGTGCATCGGTCGCTCTGAACAGCCGGACAAGTCTCACCTCACGGAACAATTCACCTAAAGCGGAAATATCTTGTAGGACGCGGCGCGCGCTCTTCCAATCAACAACGGGATCTCCAACCAGCTGAAGGCCTCTTTGGTGCAACGCCAGCATCTCTTTCGCGGCATTGATGCGGGGCTTCTCCTCACCGGCCACTTTCGCCGCCGCGGCCTCATATTTCTGTGCAACCTCGGCCGCAGTCTTCGTGGGTTCTTCTGCGTTCTTCAGTTTGTAATAAGCCGCGATGCAGCGAAGGGTTTTCGAGACCGACTTCTGCGATGGCTGCGTCGGCCATTCCAGGATGGATGCCACGACGATCGCGGCAGCCGCGGACAACTCCGCATCCCAGACAACATCGTGCTCGATGACAGGCAAATCCCGTCCGTTGTAGGAATGAGGCTCCGAAAGAATCATCGAAATGTCAGAAACCAGCGCGTTGCTGCGTGAAAGGACTGCAATGCTCGGATTCTGTACACCCAATTTCCGAAGCTCAGAAAACGTGAAGACCACGCAAGCATGCACGGTTGAGGCAAATGCGCGCGGCCAGTAGCGGACTTGCGTGATGTCTTCTGTCTCGGGAAGGGGCGTCTGATTGTGCAGCACCGCATTCGCGAACTTTAGAATCCCTGCATTGGGACTTCGATGATTCTCGCCTCCGAGATCGAACTCGCGAGGCGCGAGCGCTGTACGCAGCCCATCGACGCGCAGCGGATCGATATCGTCCCTGTAATCGAAGATTCTCTGATCGGGGTCGGCGAGACAGAAGATGTCCGCCACCTTGGACAACTGCGCGACGATGCGCCACTGGTTGTCATCCGTGTCCTGGAATTCATCGACAATGATCATCGGAAAGCTGTCGCCGATCAGGTTTCGTAGTGCTGTGCATCTCTCTAACAGCTCTGCTGTACCGTGCGCGAACAGATCGAAACAGTAGACTCCTGCTTCCTTTGCCTGTCTCTGCCGTTCTACCTCCCAATCTCCATCAAAGGCAGCTTTCTGTAGCCGCTCGTCGCCGGGATACAGGAAACGAACTGGACGTCCTACCAACAGTCGCCCGTGGGCACGCAGGATATCCATACAGAAGGAGTGATAGGTCTGGACTGTTACGGCGCGTCTCTCTGCTGGCTTCAGAATTTCCTTGCAACGAAGCAACACCTGGCGGATTGCAGCTCGCGAGAAACTCAGGAAGAGGATCTCCTGGCCCGGCTTCAGTGTGGGGAAACGCTTTTGTGCTTTGAACAACGCAACTGTCGTCTTACCAGACCCCGGCCCTCCGAGGACGAGAAGGTGACCCGGCTCCGCGATGATCGCTTTGCGTTTATCACACAGCTGAAAGTTCATTCTGCGGCAGGCTCCGGCGTAAGCAGTGCGGGCGCTGCAATTTCTTCGGGAACCGCTTGGAGTTCCTTGTGGATCGTCGTGAGGATGTCACGGATAGTCTTGGGCAATTCGTCTGCGGTCTTGCACTGGCCAATCAAAAGCGCGGCGTACCCATATGCATCGCCCTTTCTGGCCTTCAGCACTTTGAGTGCAAGCGCCAGGACGGTGTCGTCGGTCATTGCAGCGTCATACTTTGGTTCGTTCGGGTAGTCGGCCTTGTCTTTCGCTGTATCGAGGAAGCGGCGGACAACAGCAATCGGCATTTCATCCAGAAGAAGGGCTTCAATTCCTTTTTGCGGAGACTCCCAATATTGCGTATAGCTAGCAAGGTTCTTCGTAGCCTCCTCTGTGAGCGCAGCGTTGGGCTGATCGTAGAAGCCGAATGACAGTTTGCCCAGTGCGGAGAATGTGGGGCCGTAGCGAGGAACCGCACCATCGCCTCCAGCGTTGAAGACTGTTACGCCCGCCAAATCCAGATGCATGTAATCCTCAGGCGGCAGCTTCTCTTCGAGGACCGTGGAGGCAATGGGAAACAGCGAGGCCTCGGTTGAACCTTCCACTACCAGGACCGCACGGCTCAGAATCGCCTCGGCGAACTGACGCCGTTCGACGCGGAAACTCTTCGGCTTGATCGCCGTGTGATCGATTGGTTTTCCTGTCAGTTGGCCGTCATGGTCACGGTCAAGAATCACAATTTGCGTAGGCTCGAACTGCTCAATGACGTAGGGAGAGTGGGAGGTGACGATAGATTGTCCCATCTCCGCCAATACAAAACGGGTCACTCTTCGCTGCGTGTGAGGTGGTAAAGCAATCTCAGGCTCTTCCATAGCGAAAATGACGGACTGCTTATCCTTCAATTCCGCAATGAAGGTGAGTAAAGCGAAGACGAGAAGATTTATGGAACCAGTGCCGAGACGCCCAAACGGGACAAGATGCTTGCCCGGCTGAGCGGCAATGAACAAGCGGACAACTTCGCGCACATGCTCACGCGTGAGATCGGATGCGAAGAAGCCGGTTGATTCGTCGCCGGCTGCGAGATTCACGAAACGTCCCATGCGGGCACGAATCTCTTCACGAATCTGTTTGAGCTGTGCGATGTCTCCGATTGCTGGGTCAAGGGCCTGGAGCCGCCCGAGGGTGTCTTGCCACATCTCGACCGAGCCTGAGCCGCCAAGCCGCAACACGCTGTCCAGAAGGGAACCTCTCTGAAGGCTTAGCGCTCGGGAGCCCGTCCGCAACGTTCGCAGAAAGACGAAGCCGCAAAGTCGCTTGTGACCGCGATTGAATGGCGCGCGACCTTGGCCTAATCTGCTTTCCACTTCATCATCCAGGGCATCTGCTTCGCCCAGGGGATGATCGAAAAAGGTGTTGCCAACAAAATCGTCCTCATCTTTGTCATATCTTCCAATGAAGACCAGCGGTAGAGCCCAAATCATGCCTTCGCCATCGGCCTTGTCAACTGCTTCAGCAGCTTCATCGAGGAATGCGCACTTTTTGTCGTCCCAACGGCGAGCGTGTCCACGGAATCGGCGCTGGGCTTCCTCGGAGAGATCAACGAGTATTGCTTCAATGCGAATCTCAATCGGATTACCATCGTTGTCCAGGTAACGGCCGCAGTAAAAGTCATGCTCATCGACGACCGGACGTCGGAATAGTCTCTCCGGGCCGAGAACCAGATCGAGCGCTTCGCAGATTGTTGACTTGCCGATGTTGTTGCCACCGACAAGCAATGTATGCCCGCTGAAGTCAACGGTTCCTTCGGCAACGCCACGGAAGTGGGAGATCTTCAACCGTCGTACACGCATACAAACTGACTCCGCATAGGGTTTGTTGGTCGGATAATGATAGCGACAAATTCTTCAACATCGAACAATGCTCGTGACGTTCGGGAGTCAGATTGCGGGACGAGCAATAGCGAACTAAAGGGGACAACTGCCACACTGTCGAGAGTGAATTCTGAGAAATCGGTCCGGTGAGAGGGGATGTGGACACCAAACTCTGCTACACTAGGTTCATCGCTGGTTGAGGCGGTTTTGGTGTCCAGTTTGGTGTCCACTTGGTGTCCAAAAAGACCCGAAATCTGGTCCAAACCAGCGAAAAGGTAGAAACAGAGCGAAATTTGCGAAAGCTGCGAAATGCCTGATTCTATGTGACTTAATTCCATCTTGTTGAAAAACAAGCTGGGGACGTAGCTCAGTTGGTCAGAGCGCTGCCCTGTCACGGCAGAGGTCGCGGGTTCGAGCCCCGTCGTCCCCGCCATACAAAGCAAAGAACTTAGCTTCGTATGGGACCTCAAGTGACAAGTAAATCCGGGTCCAATAAGGGTCCATTACGCTCCAACCTGAGCTTTCTGGGGGTCCGTCTCACCCGCCTTCTGACCCACGCCGGGAATTATCATCCTTACAACCTTGCTTTGTGCGGCGCGCTTATTGGAACCCACTGCCTGGGTATACACATCCAGTGTGATCCTGCTGTTCGCGTGCCGTAAAAGCTCCTGTACCGTCTTCACATCTTCCCCGTTCGCCTTCAGCAACGTGCCGAAGGTATGGCGGAAGGTGTGCCAGCCGATGTTTTTGAAGATGCCGTTCGCCTTGGCGACCGGCTTGATGTACCGCTTCATCAGATTGTCCGGCCAGTAGGGTTGTTCCCCCTTCATGGTCGGGCTGGCAAAGACCCAATCCTCTTGCGTCGGATAGGGACTCTTCTTTCGCCACTGAAGCAGGTCTTCCGCCATGTACTCATCGAGTGGGACGGGCTTGGCAGAAGCTTCCGTTTTGCAATCCCCGATCTTCTGGTGCCAGATGGATCGGGTCACACGCAGCTCAAGACTGTCGAAGTCCACATCCGCCCACCGAATCCCTAACAGTTCGCTCACACGAAGTCCGGTGGCAGCAGCCAGCAGAACCAAGGTGCGTTCCCGTGTGTCGAGTTTGGTGAGAAGAAGCTGAAGTTCCCTGAGTTCGAGAACATCAGGAACGCGCTCTCGCTTCGCGCTCTGACGCACGAGCTTGATCGGATTCTTGTCCGTCCACTCGTACCGCATCGCGTGACTGAAAAGTGCGCTCATCAGATTCCGTAGCTTGGCTCGTGTTGCTTTGGCCCGCTTGATCCCTCGCAGCCACTCTTCGACTGCTACGGGTTTCACCTGGTCCATCTTGAGTCCACCCCAGCGGGGCAAGATCCAGTTCTCCAGATAACTTTGATAGGCAGCTCGTGTCGGAAACGATTTTTGGCTGTGGCTCTCTTCGTTCAATTCCTTGAGACGATAATGAGCCACCAAGTCCGCGATTGTCTCCGGCCCGCCCTCTATCTGCGGGGTTTGTGCGTTGGCGTCGATGCGCAACGCGCGAGCTGCTTTGAGGGCGATTGCTTCAGTCGGCAGCGTGTGGATATTTCCCACGATTGCTTTCCTTCGCTTATTCGTTCCATCAGAGCCAGGCTCCCACCAGCGAAAGACCCATACATCGGGTCCGTTCTGGCGCTTTTCGCGTTGCACGCTTCCATTCTGATACCGTGTCCGCCTAGACATTTTCTCTCCTGTCTTCGGCGCAACGGATGGCTGTTATTAGGCTACCGCTACGCTGGGCAAAGGTCGAGACATTCGTTCGGGATTAGCTGGCAAGCTGGCTCTGAATCCAGTCCTCAATCGTGGAGGCGCGGAAACGCCAGAGCTTCCCGACATGCACTCCACGCACTATTCCTTTGCGGGCTAGTTTCTGAAGTGTTTTCGGATGGACGTTCATGATCTTTGCTGCTTCATCGCTATCAAGCAGACGCTCTGGTATAAAGCCACCCGCAGAGGCGGGAGGCTTCTTGCCCGGAGGATTCTGGTCATCGACACCATACAGGTCTGAAGGCATGTACACCTCGCTTATGGGATATACCCGGCTTCAGAGTGCCGTTCGATTCCGTCGGAGTCCAATACTTCTCATAAATACCACTCAAAGTTTTGTGCATAGCTGGTTGGTCACGGTAGGAACCAATTGGTTTCTAGTTACCTCATCGCGTATCCAGAGACCTCAACGAAACTAATTGACGCATCTGGTTCCTGAAGCAACGATTAAGGTGCAACATCGACTCTCCTCCCCCGAGGGAGATGTAGAGTCTGACACCACCGCCAGCGGAGTATCGGGGCCATGTCAGATATCGTCGAGTTTCGCCATCTGGAGTATTTGGTTGCGATTGCTGAGCGTCGTAATTTCAGCAAGGCCGCCGAGCATGTTTTACGCTCACAACCCGCTATCAGTCACCAGATCAAAATGGTGGAGGCTGATATTGGATATCCCCTTCTGGTACGCGACGGACGCAATGGGGTTCATCCGACACCTGCTGGGGAGTTTGTGCTTGCATGGGCTAGAGTCATACTCCCACAAAAGAAGGAGACCTTCCGCATGGCGAAAGCCATACATGACGGAACGGTACCGCCTCTCCGTATGGGCTTCTCATCGTTCGTGAATAGCTTCCTGCTCGATAACTTTCGTCTCGTCTATCAGGGAATGTTTCCAGACTGCGAGATCCAGCTATCTGGCGCGGATACACAGCATGTTTTGGAGCGACTGGAAGCAGGAACACTCGACTGCGCTCTGCTTCCAATGCCTATCGACAGAGACCGTTGGGATGTTCGCGAAGTTGCTCATTCACCGTTGGTCATCTGCATGCGTTCGGACGATGCCCTCAGCACACAAGTGCAGGTAGACATTCGAGAGGTCGCCCAACGTCTGAAAGTCTTCCGTGATCCCGAGCTACATCCGGCTGCACATGCACGTCTTTCGGAGATGTTCTCCGAACTGGGTATCGACCTGCATCTCGCAAGTTCTGCTGCCACTCCGGCGGATATTCAAATGATGGTCAAGCAGGGCTACGGACTTGCTCTCATCGATCAGCTATGGCCACTTGATGCGGGACTCATAACGAGACCATTGGCGGGACTGAAATGGACGGCGGATTTTGCTTTCGTTACCGCAAGAGGACAGAAACATATGGCGTTGATGTTTATCGAGCGATACCTCGATGAGCACGGTCTGGGAGACCATCGGAAGCAGCCGCAACCCGCTGCGGTTCGCCATCCTAAACAGCTCACGCTCGTTGGTTGATCGCCTATCTATAAACAGAATCTTGGGTGCTATAGAAATTACGTCTTGGACTCAGCGAATCTCCTGGCCTTACCTTCCGTGACATGGCGGAGCAAAACCAGCCATCAGGAGATTGCCTATGTCACAGAACTCACATCCTCGTAACTGGCTCATTCAGGGGGTCCTCCACATTGGAAGGATGCTTCTGCCTGCGCTTTTCGCTCTTACATTCGCCGGAGTGGCCCACGCGCAAGGAACGATGGATTTCTCCGGCGCGATGACGTTGATGTCAACTTTCAAAACCTTCGCGATGTATGCGGGGGCTGTCATCTGCCTTGGCGGCCTGATTTTCGCGGGCATTCGTATGATGAGCGGTCGCTTCAGTGAGGCCGTTCCTGGACTCTTCGGCGCTCTATTTGGCGCTGGAGTTCTCGGCTGGGGAGCCGGTTGGATCGGGTCTCTTACTGGGCAGTCGATGTAGGAGGTGACATCGGCTATGACCAGGCGAGGAGAACCGCAGGCAATCAATCAGGCGCTGAACCGACCGAGAGCCAAACTTGGTCTCGATCTTACAGCATGGATGGCGATCTTATTCGTCTGTGCTGCGGTTTTCCTCGTTGGGTTTCGATTGCTGGCCATGCTCGCGTTTCCAACGCTTGCAGTCTGTGCATGGCTGGTCGTCCGTAAACACCCGAAGATGTTCCAACTGTGGGGCCTGAGCCTCACGCAGAAGAGCTACTATGACCCGCGCAAATACTGAGCAGATCAAATCCGTTCCGTGGTTCGCCAAGGCTGGCGCGGCGTGCAGTATCGTGCCGATTGCGCGGTTTGTGAATGAGCGTATCTTTGCGCTCAAGGGCGGAGGCTATGGATGCCTGTTCACGCTTACGGGCGTGGACGAAGAGAACATGACGGAGCAGGAGTTAGAGGCCCAGTGCCGCTTGCTCGAAGGCGCATTGCGCGGCCTGCCGGAAGGCTCGTGCCTGTATCAGTACACGCGCGTGCGGTCAGGATATGAACTGCCGCGCCAGAAGAAATATGCCAATCCCGTAACGCAGGTGTTCGTGGAAGATCGTCTCCGCTTCCTTGAAGCATCGGCTGGGTTTCGTCGCATTGATCTTCACTGGTGCCTAATCGTTGAGCCGGAGAAGCTGAAAACGTTCGAGCGTAAGCCACAGGAGAATGCCGCGTCCACAACGCGGATGTTGGCCGAACTGGAAAAGGCCGCATCATTGCTGGTCGGCAATCTTGGCAACACGCTTGGTCTTCAGTTGCTCGATAAGCAGAGTACGTTCCAGTTCTTCTCCTATCTCTTCAGCCTTGAGGACTCGGCAGAACAAGGACAGCTTCGAGGCGATTCCGGCGTGGACCGGCAGATCGTGCAAGCTCCCGTTGCATGGAAGGAAGATCACCTCCGCATTGGCAAGCGGTACGTGCAGATGTATTCGCTCAAGGCCACGCCGGAGGCATCGCGTCCTTGCCTCTTCGCGGACCTGGCCCGGCTTGATTGCGATAGCGTGCTGTGCTCAACCTGGCGGCCCAAGTCGGCAACCACGGTGCGCAAGGAGATCGACAACCAGGAGAAGTTCATCAGCTTCTTCAAGGTGGGCGTGCTCACGCGCGTGATGGCTGGACGTGATACAGACTCACTGGACGAGGGCGCGAGCGCACGCGCGGCCAACCTTCAGGTCGATGACCTCAGCGAAGTGGTTCGGTCCCTCGATAAGAAGGCGCAGGGGGAGTTCTCGCTACGGCTGCTGGTGGCAGCCCAGAGCGCCGACGCACTTCGCGGCTTAGCGCCAGCAGTGCATCGCGTGTTTGTGGAAGCGCGGACGCAGGTGATGGAAGAGACGCTCGGCAATCTGTCTGCCTTCTATGCAATGTTCCCCGGCAACGGCAAGTTCAACGTCTTCCCGTTGTGGCTGGCCGAAGACCACCATGCACGCTTGTCTTCGATCTATGTTCCGCATCTCGGCCATCCGTATTCGGATGACCTTGATTCGGAGTATCTAAACATCTTCGAGACACGCACGCGCACTCCGTACTTTCAGGATGCATACGTGGATGGAGTCCGCGTGCAGCTCATTCTCGGGCCTACCGGCAGCGGGAAATCGGTCTTAGGCAACGTCACCCTCGCGCACGAACAGAAGTATGGCGGCTTCGCCTACATCTTCGATATTGGCGGCAGCTATGAGAGCGTGGTCGAGCTATACGGTGGCCGGGTTGATCGTATCGGCAAAGACGGCCCGCGCGTGAACCCGTTTACGCTGGAGCCGACCGAGAGCAACATCCAATTCCTCTATTCGTTCGTGAAGCTTCTGCTCACGAACGGCGGCGCGGAACTGGAGCCCGAGGACGATGATGTCATCCACAAAGCCGTGCAGGATATGTACCTGCTCGACACAGCGAATCGCCGATTGTCGAATCTCTATCTGCCCAAGAAGCTCGACCGCTACCTCTCAAAATGGGTTGGGCGTGGTGTCTATAGCGCGATCTTCGACAACGTAGAGGACAGCTTGTCCCTGTCCCGTATCCAGTGCTTCGACTTCCAGGGCGTGAACAACGCGCAGTATGCCGACCTGATTGAGCCGCTGATGGTTTGGCTCTTGCGGCGCATCAACGATGTCCTGTTCAACCCGGCGAACCTCGGCGTACCCAAACACATATTGATTGAAGAGCTGTTCTCCAGCATGAAGAACAAACAGCTTCTTGATGCGGCGCTGTCGTCCATCAAGACGGTACGCAAGAACCTGGGCGGCGTCACCATGATCGGCCAGTTTGCCGCAGACCTGGGCGAGAACGCTGAGAGCATCGTGAACTCCTGCTCGTCGTTCCTCTTCCTTAAGGATGCGACCTTCAACCGCAAACGGTATGCGGAGCTGTTCAAGATGAACGAACAGCAGATAGCGCTCTTTGAGAGCTTGCAGGACCGGGAGGCACTCTACATGCGCCGCGACGGATTGAGCAAGGTGATTCGGCTGAATCTCGACAAACGGACCTACGCAGCGGTCTCGACGAAGCCAAAGGACCGCGTGCGCCGCGCCAAGCTGATCGAAAAGTACGGGCTTGCCGAGGGCATCGCCCGTTTCGCAGATGGCGAGAGTTTGTAACCACAACGAAAGGACGTGAACACCGTGAAGCCACTTATCCCCATTGTCATCGGCTATAGCCTTGCACTGGCGGCGTTGCCGCTCCGTGCATCGGCGGACCCTGCCAGCCATCCTCTTCAGCCCAGCGCACCGCGCACGGTGGCCGTCTCAGAAACGGAGACGCCGCCTGTCGTGAGAGCGGGCCTGTTGCAGTCCACGCTCATTGTCCTGCCCGATCAGGAGAAGGTGGCCAACGTTTATGCCGGGGATACCGTGGGATGGGTCTTCGATGCAGGCCATGTCGCTTCGCGCTTCATCAGCGTAAAACCGAAGATCGCTAACGCATCGACGGATGTTCACGTCGTCTCCGACCACGGCAACGAGTACACCTTGCAGTTGCGAGAAGTATCTGCCGATTCAGACGATCACTATGACTCCAAGGTTCTGATTGCTCCCAATGACAAGGCCGCCAAGGACCGTCTCACGCAGATGCCGGTCTTCGTGCCTGCCGCCGATCTGGAAAAGGCCAAGCAGGAGGCCACTGCCGCAAAGGCAGCGCAGGCCGCGGAGCTAAAGGCGGAACAAGCCAAGGAAGAGTCCTACCGCAGCCAGTACCCCGGCTCGCTTCACTTCGATTACGCCTGGGACGAGAAGAAGGGCAAAGACCTCGGCCTCCAGCAGATATGGCGCGACGACAAGTTCACCTACCTGCGTGGGCAGTTTCAGGAGACGCCTGCCCTTTACGAGGTGAAGGACAAGAAGCCGTCTCTCATCAACTTCGACTTTGCGAATGGCCTCTACACGGTGCCGAAGCAACTGGATAACGGCTACCTCGCCATCGGCAAGCAGAAGGTGGAGTTTCATCGGACAGGAGGCCGGTAGTCATGGCAGAGATGAATAACAACGTACCCGCCACCGTTCCCGAGCAGCCGGAAGCCAAGCCACCACTCAAGAGGAGTATGCCTGTCGTCATCACTCTGGTGGTAATCGTTGGAGTCGTTGGCATCGCCAACCTCTCCAGCCTTGTGAGCGGGAACAAGAAGACCGCGCAACAGAGCGCGTTGGCTATGCGGCCTTCCGCTCCGAACGCGCAACAGGTAAATAGCTTCACGGCGCAGCAACAATTGCAGGCCCAGCGCGATGCCGATGCTCTGCGGCATCAACAGGAGCTTGCCACTGCGATGCAGCAGTTGCAGGCATCGCAGGACATCCCTGGCCCGGAGAGTGATACCGCGCCACCGATGACCAAGGCGCAGCGGGACAGTATCTATGGCAACAGCGGCAATGCGCCGCAGCATACCTCGAATGTCTCCGAGGCACAGGCCGAAGCGAAACAGAAACGTCTTGCCGACGAGAAGCAGAAACAGGATGCCCTCAACAGCGATACCGTCGCGATTGACTTCTCCACCGCTGGTTCGACGCCTGCTCCTCAGGTCGTTCAGACAGCCGCTCAGAGCAAGAACGCCCTAGCGGATACCGATGCGGACAACGCCCATGCGCCGGTGCGGCAGGCTTCGCCTGCCGGCGACACCGCCGCCATGGACAAGTATAGTTTCGACTCCTACGACGGTCGCCTCTACCGGATCTTCGAAGGCATGGTGCTTGAGGGCGTCGTCACCAACCATATCGACGGCGGTTTCGCCGGTCCGATCATGGTGATGCTGACGACCGACTACTACTCGCACGACCACCAGCAGCTCCTTATGCCCCAAGGTACGCGGCTCATTGGCTCCGTGCAGAGCGTCGGCAATGCCCAGCAGCGGAAGATGTTTGTCAGCTTCCACCGCGCTGTGTGTCCCGACGGTTTCTCCATCGACTTCGACAAGTACCTCGGTCTTGATCCGATAGGAACCACCGGCCTTGCAACCAAGGTCGATCACGGCTATCTCATGGCCTTCGGTGCCGCAGCCGCCATCGGTGGACTGGGCGGCTTGGCGCAGATCGGCAATAACGACACGGTGTTCGATCCTTCGACGCAGATACGCAACGGCATCTCGTCGCAGACCTCGATGGAAGGCGAGCAGCTCTTGAATCACTTCCTCAACCGCCTCCCGGTCATCACCCTCAAGGAGGGCTCGCGGGCACGTGTGTATATCGGACGCGACCTGCTTGTGCCTTCCTATGCCGACCATCGCGTAGACCCAACAATGTAGTTATGCCTTCCCTAGGAAAGGACACAGCTATGTCGAACGGATACGTACATCTCTTCCGGAAAGCACGTGAGGCGAAGCATGGCGGAGAGCAGGCATGGGCCGTGCAGTCCACCGGCGAGAAGGTTGCTGTGGCCTTGGTCCTGAATCGAGCTGATTGGCTCCAGGCGATGGGCTACACCATCGCGGAAGCCATCGAGCGCAGCGGGATGGAGTGGGTTGGCTCAATTCCTCGTATCGCCCGGCAACTCGACGAGGAGAATTGATCGCCATGAAATCACATCGACTTCGTACCGTTCTGGTTTTTGCCGCCGTACTCGTCACGGCTGTCGTTGTGTCGCGTCCTGCGGTCTACACATGGCTTGCAACCACCTCCCTGCGAGCTATCGAGGAGGTGAACGAACTGACAACGCGCCCACTGGATAGACGCTTCACCCTCTATCCGTGCCCCAACACTATCTAGGCCATGACAGGAGGTGCCTTATGAAAATGGTCCTGACCAAACGCAGGAAATGGTTGCTCGGCGGCGCAGCGTTGCTGCTCACCGCCACGCCCAGCTTCGCACTCTTCGGGTTAGGCGATATCGTCTTTGATCCCACGAGTTACGCAAGCCTAGTATCGCAACTCACGACACTGCAAACGCAGTACACGATGCTCAAAAACAACGTTGAGCACTTCTCCCTTAAGTCGCAGTGGCGAACCACACTGCACGCTCTGGAGAACGTTAACGTTCGGAACCTCTTCGGAGAGACGAATGGGATGACGATGGCGCTGAATACCAACTCGCCGTCGGCCTCGAATACCGCATGGACGGCGGCCTCTGTACCGTTGTCGAGCACTACGAGCAGTTATCTCCAGACGCAATCAGTTGGCAGTCCGCAGCTCTCTCAACTCGCCATGATTGAAGCGTCCGATGCTGCGTCGCCGGACTGCATGACCGCAGTGGGCCAGTACCGTGCGGCGCGGACGACGAACGCCACAGCCAACAGCACACTTGCCGCCAACCAACTTGACGGCTCTACCGCAACAAATAGCGAGGTCCAGCAGTTAAACCTGTTGAACGCCGCTGAAGCCCAGAAGATGTCCGAGATGCAGTCGCAGGGCGCTCTCGCTACCTGCGTGGCCTCTCAGATGATGCTCACAAACATGCAGCAGCGTAACGCCGCTGCTGCAGACCTTAATACCGCTGCCTTTGTGCAGGCTCAGCGCGCCACCAACGATATGAGCGCAGCCAACGAAGGCAGCACCTGGCAGTCGTACCTTCCGTAGGAGCTGAGATGTTCAAACTGCTTCAGACGAAGTTGCTCGTTGCAATCCTTGCGGTGCTGGCGATCATTGCCAGCACCGAGATTTACCGCGCTCATGAGGCACACCGTGCCGCCGAAGCTGCGGCCAAGACGGCCACGCTGTTGAAGCAGCAACAGCGCGAGCGAGACGAACAGAAGAAGCAGGACGATGCCTTTCGGCAGAAGGTGGACAGCCTGAAGAAGCACCACAGCATGGCCGCTGGTAACGAAGGCAAGACCTGGCAGAACTATCTCCCGTAGAGGGGTGACCGTATGACGATGATGTTGCTGCAAACCATGCCGAGTACCAGTTCGGGAGTGGACTGGCTTTACCAGTTCACTAATAACCTCACCGATCTCACCACCCAGAACGGTAGTGCGTTGTCCCAGTTCGGTGCGGTGGAGTTGAGCTTCATCTCTCTCTTCACGCTGGTGAGCATGGTAGTGAACTGGAGCACGTCTGGCATGACACTGCGTTTCCATACGCATCCCGTGCGTGCTGGTGAGCTAGTGAACTTCATGACGAGGCTGATTATCTGCTCCTTGTTATTGAACTACTGGGTGAATCCACTTCCCGGCGCGAGCTTCGGCATCAACCACTTCTTCAGCTACATCGCACAGGCCATGGTCGCTGCCTTCGATCAGAACTCTTTGAATCAACTCCTGGCCGCGTTGAAAGAAGCTGGAATCAATACACCGACGCCGTCCATGATGCAGCTAACGCAGCAACTCTGCTATTTCATCGTTGAGGGACTGCTCGGAGTCGCCTCGGCCATTCTGTTCGTCATCAACTGCAGTTCGTTCATCTTCTACGGCATCACGGCCCTTTTTGGACCTGTCTTCATCCCGTTGCTGATGACGCAGACCTTCAGGGCTAAGTTCTTTCAATTTCTCGACGTGCTCATCAGCTTCGCGATGATTCGCGCTGTCGCAGCCGCGTTCATCTTCGTGTGGTCAGGATTCATGATTACGTTCTTGCAACGGACCTTCCACGGGGACTATTCCATAGGTATGTGGCTGGCGAATCTGATTCCGACCGCTATGGTCTTTATTGCGTTCGTCGTGAATATGCTCTTTATTCCGTCCATTACCCAGGCGATTTTTGGGGGAGCCGCCGGAATTACAGGTTCAGCCGTCAGTGTGGCCGGAAGGTCAGCGCTACTTCTTGCAGGTGGTAAGGGAGGAGCAAAGTGAGCGACTGGTGGTTCTATATGTGGTTGCGACGGGAGGGATATCGCATCGCTCTCCCATCGTGGATGGTGACTCTCACGAAGTGGTGCCTCGCGCTGCTTTTCCTCGTGGGGTTCATCTACGGATTCATCATCTTTCAGACCGTGCGTCAACAGGCACTTCACGAAAGGAGCAAGCCGTCCCATGTCCACACACAGCCCAGCCATTGAACAGCCGCTCACACCTCGGCAGGCCATACTGACCGATGAGGTCGGCAACGAGGTCTATTCGTCCCACTATGCCGAGCGGAAAGCCTACCGCATCATCATCGGTTGCGGTACGGTGTTGCTACTTGGCTCGATGGGTCTGAATTTCGCTTTGGCGCACCGCCCGGTCGCCAATCGCTATGTCCGCATCGACGAGATGGGCCGCGCCCAGGCCATTCAATACAGCGATTTGAGCTACAGTCCACGCGAAGGCGAGGTGCGCACCTATCTCACCGAATGGGCGAACTATCGCTACACCATCAGCCGTGACACGATTGCGAAGAAATATCCGCTCAACTACTACTTTCTGTCGCAGGCTTTGGCATCGCGTTTGATGGCCGATGATAACCAGAACCACCTCGCTTCGGAGGTGGTCTCCGGCCAGGTCGAATCGAGTGATGTGCAGGTGCGGGATGTGACCATCACGTCCATGTCGGAAGAGATGGTGCAGGGTGTGAAGATTGCGCGCGGCACGGCGTTGGTGACGCTCGACAAGGTGTACTCGCAACAGAACTCCCGCAATCCCCGCACCGAGCATTGGATGCTGTCCGTCACGTATTACCTCGACCCGAAGCAGGTCAACGACCAAGCGAAGATCTTCCCGCAGTATGAGTTCATCAACCCATTGGGTCTGACTGTCACGGAGTTCCATGAGAACCGTGTCTCGGTACAGCCAATGACTCCGGCAAAACCCATCGCATCAGTTCCGCCTAACACGGAGACAGTGCGATGAGCTCCGAGCTGATACTCCCGTTCTTTCCCGAAGAGCTTCGCGCTCTTCTGGTGGACCCGTCGATCTCAGACCTGATGATTAACGGGACAACGGGAGTGTTTGCGGATCGCGCAGGCGTGGTCGAGCACATTCCGCTCTCCACGCCATACACCAATGACCGCCTTACAGCGGCGATTGAGCGCGTTGCACGCCTGCTTGGACAAGACCTCAACGGTCAGAATCCTATCCTCAACACGCGCTTGCCAGATGGCTCGCGCGTGGCTGTCGTCGGACCTCCGTCTTCGATCAACGGACCTACACTCACAGTCCGCAAATTCAACCGCTGGTACACGAGCGATGAGCTGGTGCAGGCGGGCAGCTTTCCAGCCCACATTCGGGATGCTGTCGTAGCTCTCATTCAGCAGCGGAAGAACGGCATCATCAGCGGAGGAACTGGCTCGGGCAAGTCCACGCTCATGAAGGCTCTCCTTGACCATGTTCCCTTGCATGAACGACTGGTTGTGATCGAGCAACCTGCCGAATTGAAGATTGCGCATCCGAATGCCGTTCGCTGGGAGGCTGTCGCAGCGATCCCGGGGCAGGTTACCATCACCCCGAGTCAGCTTGTAGCTGCCGCATTGCGGCACCGCCCTGACCGCATCATCATGGGTGAAATCCGCGACGAATGCGGCTATGACTTGCTCCAGGCGATGAACACCGGCCACGGCGGAACACTGTCTACGTTGCACGCGGATTCCGCGCTCGATGCGCTCGACAGACTCGCGGATATGGCCCTGAGTGCCAGAACGAATTTGGACCAGGCATTTGTCCGGTCACAAACGGGCAAAGCCGTGGACTTTGTGCTGCATTGCGAGCGCGATGCACGGGGCCGCCGAAGAGTCCGGGAGCTGATTACCGTCTCCGGCTATAGCCATGCGGAACAGTCGTTCAATACCGAGGAGGTCTATCGTGCCTCCGACGCCTGATATCGGCGCATCCAGCTAAACGAATCCCAACCCGAACCGAGGTCACTCCGATGGTCTTTCATGCGGCTCCTGTAGCTGCACAGCCCAACTCGTCTTCAAACGCGCCAAGCATGGCGTTTCCAGCCTGCGAAATGCAGCGGTGGCCATACACGCCGGTGTGCTCGAAGCCGTCCTCTGCGGATTTGATTGCAGCGATGAATCGGGCTGCGGTTGGAGCAACGATGCGTCGGCGCATGCGACGGGGTGCCGTTCGTGCATATGAGTGCCTTCCACTCGTATCCCGTCCTCTGCACGGGTTCACGCTTCGGGCCCTATCCTGCGCCCTGCGGCAGGCTCGCTCTTCTGCTTCAGCTACGCCGCCCTTCGGGTTACGGTTTCCACCTTCGGCGGACCCTCCGTAAATGCAGAGCTTCGGCCTTGGGAGCAGGGGCCACTCGCTCGCTTCGCGAAGGGTGACCCGAGCAGGATACGGGGAAATACAACGAAACGGAGATCACCCCCATGTACAAGAACAACGTCACCCTCATCGGCTTTATCGGCAACGACGCAGAAGTTCGCACCAACGGCGACCGCAGCCTCACGACTCTTTCGCTCGCGACCAAGTCGTCCTACAAGAAGGACGGCAAGTACATCGAGCACACCGACTGGCACCGTTGCGTCGTCTTCGGCAAGCTCGGCGAGTTCGCCGCCAAGCTTCAGAAAGGCGCACACATCCTCGTCGAGGGCGAGTATCGCAGCCGCAGGTTCACCAACACGAAGACCGACACGGAGCAGACCGTGTGGGAGGTTCGGGTGAACTCGATTCTGAAGCTGGATCGCGCAGCTAAAGCGGCGACGGAAGAGGCAGAAGATGCAACCTCCGAAGATGGGCTGAACGACGACGACATTCCTTACTAGGGATGTCGTTTCCGCCCCAGGAGGCCGGTATTGAACCCGGCCTCTTCGGCTGCTGAACCCGTGGCATCGCGGTCGCAATGAAAGACGGAATGGAGGTGGTTCGATGAACGAAGTTGCTAAAGACTTTCTCGCTCGGAGCTTCGCTCCTGGCTCGACCATTGCTCTCCTGCTGCGCACCGAGAGCCCGTTGAAGACGGTCCAGCGTGTGGTCACGCTGGAGCAGGCGCTCGCGCCTCGTTACCTCGGGTGGCTCGTTTACCAAAACCATCACGGTGCGAACGTGTACGCGGCTGCCAATCCGCTGCGCGTCGGTAGCCGCAAGCGGACAAAGGAGAGCATTGCTTCTATCCGTCATCTCTACCTGGATGTCGACGTAGACGGCGATGCCCGGCTCGCTGCGCTCCGGGCAGCGGATGGCGTGCCTCCGGCCTCCGTCATCCTCTCCACATCGCCTAACAAATACCAGGTGCTTTGGCAGGTCGAAGGTTTTGACTTCGGCACACAGGAAGAGATGCTCAAGCGGCTCGCCATTGCCTTCGGCGGCGATCCTGCTTGCACCGACTGCAACCGGGTACTTCGCATCCCCGGTTTCTTCAATCACAAGTATTCTCCCGCGCACTACGTCGCGGTCGAATATCCGTCCGCTGCTACCTACAGTCCTGCGGACTTCCGGTTGCCGGAGGGGGATGGCTATGCCGCGCTACCGCTACGCGGGAACGCTCGTCATTCTTCCTCTCGCAAGGACAGCCACTCCGAACAGGATTGGGCGTGGGTTTGTGCCCAACTTGCAGCCGGTGCGGATGCGAAGAAGCTGACCCGCATCCTGGCCGAACGCAGAGCCGATAAGCCCAACCCTCTGTACTATGCGCAGCGCACCATCGACGTTGCTTCCGCTCGTCAATGGTTCCTCGAAGGAATGCCCTTTGAGGACGTTCTCACCATGCTGAAGTTTCGCCGCGAGAACGATCTCCCCGCTGCACTCTGCTCCGCCCGTTCGCGGGAGATTGCCGCCACCGCACAGCGCATGGTTGTTCGCAAAAAGATTGCCTAAACCACCATCACTCAAGGAGAAGAAAATGCCACTACTCGAAGTCATCCAGACCAAACATCTCAGCGCTTCCATTCGACTCACTGATTCGACGGCAATGCAGGTCGATCAGTATGCCGCATTCATCAAGGCTTCAGCGAACGATGTTGTCGAACAGGCGCTCGCCTATGTCTTCTCCAAGGATCGCGAGTTCCAGGAGTTCCTTCGTACCCCGGAAGCACAACGGATTACGCCGACACTTCGCGTTCGCCGCGCCACTGCAAATGATGCCTCCGAGCGGCCCGCACGCAAGCCTGTTTCTTCGGCATCTTCGCCTGCACAAGCACCTGCATCTGTGGTGGCGTCGAAGGCATGATCCCGCCGCTAAATGTGTGGCAAAGCCACAACCGTGCTGCGCACGGGAAGAAGATTGACACTCCATCCCTCGGATGGGCGTGTTTTGAGGTGCAAATGGTTCCGGTTGGAACCATGCAGAAAACGCAGTGCTTATGCGATCGGCGGTTCCGAATGGAACCCATTCCGGTTGCAAATGGAACCGCTCTCTCAGGAGGTGCGCAATGAATCGGAACTCTACTATCCAGTCGAGGCTTTCACCCCACCGCACCCGGTCAGCTCGTAGCGAAAGCTTTGCTACGAGGTTCACCTGCGATGAGGTGGCAGCGATAGAAGACGCCGCTCAAGCCGCGGGCATGACTGCTCGCGAGTGGTCCCGCGAGGTGCTTCTCGATGCGGCTGGAAAGACTATGCGAACAGCACTGTTCACAGAACTGATCGCCACGCGCATGTTGCTAGTCAACCTTCTGAAGCCACTGGCTCTCGGAGAGAAGGTATCTCCAGCGTGGATTACCGAAGCTATGACGATGGTGCGGAAGGAGAAACATAAGGCCGCCCAAGAGGTCATGCAGCAGTACAAGCGGACCGCAGAAAAGGAGACCTCCGATGGCAACACAATGGGGTAGAAAAGAGACGATCATTTGGCCGCCGCACGTTCCGCTGATGAGCTATTGCGCCGTTGCGGGAGCGTTCTTGCTGACGCTGTTCTTTGCCTGGGAGCGATATGCTTTCCAACTCCCGCCGCTCCAGAAGGCGTACATGACAGACTATGCGCGGGCTGGTGTCGGTAGCGCCTTCCATGCCCACCAGAGCTACCGGCTACTGTATCTCGGAGGCTCAAAAGCGAAGCCGCGTCTCGCAATGCCCATCGACTTCGCTGAGGGTGAGATGACGCTGCCGAAGGGCAAAAGGATGCCGTTCGCCCTGTCCGAACTTGCTTATGCTCAGGGGTATCGTTTTCCGTTTCGCGGCCCCGCAGAGAGGCTGGCCGACGCCTCGATGTACCGGTGGCAGCATGATGTCGTTTACGGTGGCGCAAGCCCCTGGCGAATATTCTCTGTCAGCATGATCGAGGGCGGATTATGCCTTGCAGTCTTGCTTGCTTTGGCTGTTCCGAAGGACATTCGGCGCTTCAAAGAGATGAAGTACGGCCGCGTCCTTCGCGGTCCTCGGATGCTCGATCCAACCGAGTTCAACAAGGCTCAGAAGGGCGATGGTCTGGGTTTTAAGACCACGGAATCCGGTCGGATGATGCGGATTCCACTGCATAAGGAAGCACAGCATCTCCAACTCATGGGCGATACGGGTGTTGGCAAGACGCAGCTCATCATGCAGTGCCTTCGCCAGATCAGAGGTCGGGGTGATTCCGCCATCGTCTATGACCCGGCGTGTGAATACATTCAGCGATTCTATGACGCCCAACGTGGAGACATCGTGCTCAATCCGCTCGATGCCCGATGCCCTTATTGGGGACCGGCACAAGAGTTGGAATCGGAGGATGAAGCCTATGCCATTGCCACGTCTCTGTATGCACCGAAGACGGACAAGATCGATGAGTTTTTCCACGAAACGCCCGCCCAAATCTTCGCCCATCTGTTGAAGCGCGGCCCGACACCGCACCAGCTTGCCGCGTGGATGTCGAGCGATACAGAGTTGATGAAGATGGTAGAGGGGACGGAGATGGCCTTCTATATCGATAGGAAGGCCGGCCCTCAGCGGGCGGGTGTTCTTTCTTCGCTTGGATTGGTCGCAAAGTCATTTCGCATGCTTCCGGAGCGTGACGAAAAGCGTGCCGTTTGGAACGCGCGCACTTGGTCGAAGACGCGTCGAGGGTGGATCTTCATTACCTCTCGACCGCCTGAACGAGACACGCTACGACCGCTACATTCGCTTTGGATTGATCTGCTGGTGATGCGGCTGCTGACTACCCCACAGCCCGGCCAAAAGCCGGTATGGTTTGTCATCGATGAGTTGGCCAGCTTGCAGCGGTTGCCGCAGCTTCATACCGCCATTACGGAGAACAGGAAGTCCAAGAACCCGCTCATCCTCGGCTTTCAGGGCAAGGCCCAGCTTGAGGTCATCTATGGTCATCTTGCCGAAGTGATGCTGTCCCAGCCTGCCACCAAAATCTTCATGAAGACCGCCGAACCAAAGGCCGCCGAGTGGATATCCGAGGCGATCGGTAAGGTGGAGATCGAGCGGCTGAAGGAAACGAAATTCGACGGTACGCGCTCCGGGCACAACTTCACCGTGGAACGTCAGATCGAACCTCTGGTCATGGGTTCCGAGATATCCGGTCTCGACGACAGACACGCCTATCTCAAACTGGGTAACAGCGTGGCGCGGTTCGCTTTTGACTACATGGACCTGCCGACGCCCACGCCCGGTTTCCTGCCACGGAAGACCGCAGGCGGACTGCGCTTTAACCCGGACACGTTGGAGCAGAATGTGCCAGCACCCACGCCAGAGCAAGAATCCCAGGAGAAGGAAGACACCCCTCCGGCGACCGAAAGTGACGGTCCACACGATAAAGAACGTGCTCCGATTGCATGGCCTACACCCGCTGCCGTGCAGCAGGCAGAAGAGCTAACACCTAGCCCTTCAGAGGATGAAGAACTTGAAGAAGAACAGGCGGTAGGTCCTGCTTTGATCCGGGAGACATAGGCTATGCTCGACATCTCCAAACCTCTGAACGCGACCCAGGCGCAGACCTATCACAAGCTCGATTACACCTCGCCCACGCAGAGCTACTACGCCCAGGGCGATCAGGTGATAGGCGAATGGCAAGGTAAGCTCGCCGAATCCATGGGTGTCTCCGGCGAGGTCTCCGCCCTGGAGTTCTCCCGCCTCACCGAAGGCAAGCATCCGGTGACAGGCGAACAGATGGTGCGCCATCGTATCGCTACCGAATACAAGAATCCCGATGGCTCTACGACGAAGGCCGTGGCTCACCGTGCCGGATGGGATGCGATGTTTGCACCCACGAAGTCTGTTTCGTTGACCGCCCTCGTGGGAGGCGACGATCGTATCCGCGAAGCCCATCGTGCAGCCGTGACGGCGGCTTTGGATGAGTTGGAGAAGTACACGCACGCCCGTCTGGGCGGAAATAAACCAGCGGAACAAACGGGCAGGTTCCTGGCAGCGAAGTTCGAGCACGACACCGCACGTCCGGTTGATGGCTACGCCGCTCCGCAACTCCACACTCATGCCGTCATCTTCAATGTGACCCAACGCACCGGTGGCACGACGCGGGCCTTACAAGAACAACCGTTCTTTGAGAGCCAGAACTTCGTGACGGCGGTGTATCAGTCGGAATTGATGTACCGCCTACGTGGCCTCGGATATGAGATCGAACCGGGCGAAAGTGGAGCACCTGAAATCAAGTCCTATTCAGCGGACTATTTGAAAGCCTCCAGCCTGCGTCGCGAGAAGATCAAGGAAGAGATGGAAAAGCGCGGCGTCTCTGGACCAGAGGCGGCTGAGATCGCGGCGCGGTCCACCCGCGAGAAGAAGCAGGCGATGTCGCCTGCCGAGGTCCTGGCGGCGCATCGGGAGATCGCTGCCGAGTACGGCAACCAACCACAGCGCATCGTGGCCGAAGCCCGTGAACGGGCACAGGTGCAGAGCCATACACCTGACCGCACCGCTCATGCGCGGGAGGCTGTAACCTATGCTCGCAGCAGCCTGTATGAGCGCGAGGCTGTGCTGGACGAGCGCCTTTTGCTCCGTGATGCCTTACGGCGCGGTATGGGAAATACCACCTATCCCCAGGTCCGCGCCGAATTCGAGGCGCGGCGGCAACGGGGAGATTTCCTCTCGGTGGAATCCCACAAACATGCCTCCAGCCCGCGCTTCACCACGTCGGAAACCATCGCCGCCGAACGCGCCAACATCGAATACGTTCGCGGCGCCAAGAACACCGTTCAGCCGATCATGAGTGCCGAAGACGCACAGCGTCAGGCACAGTCGCACACCTTCCTGAATGACTCCCAGAAGCGCGTCATCGAAGAGGTGTTGAACTCGCCCGACCGTATCCACGGTTTGCAGGGGCGGGCAGGATCGGGCAAGACCTCAGTGCTTTTTTCCATTCGCGAGGGTGCAGAAAAGAGTGGGTTCATTGTCGAGGGATTTGCACCCACGTCCCGCGCAGCAGCCCAACTCCGTGAGGCTGGCATCGACGCCTCTACGTTGCAGAGCTTCCTTGCACGGAAGATGGACTTATCCCGTGAGCAGCAATCGGGTCACCTCTACATGCTCGATGAATCGAGCCTTGCCAGTACCAAACAGATGCGCGACTTTCTGCAAAAATTGCAACCGCAGGACCGGGTGCTGGTCATCGGTGACACCGCTCAGCATCAGGGCGTAGACGCCGGTCGTCCGTTCCAACAGATGCAGGAGGCCGGGATGCGCACCGCCCAGCTTGACCGCATCATGAGACAGAAAGATCCTTCACTCCTAAAAGCTGTGGAGCACCTTGCGAAGGCCGAAACGCAGCAAGGCATCGCGTTGCTGCAAGAGCAGGGCCGCATCACCGAGTTGCTGGCTCGGAGTGACCGCATCGCCGCCATCGCCAAGGATTATGCGGCCAGTCCGGAGAACACACTCGTCGTCTCTCCTGATAACAAGAGCCGTCAGGAGATCAACGAGGCCATCCGCGCCGAGTTGTTGCAGACGGGCAAGTTGAAAGACGATGGCAGGATGTTTCGTACCCTCTCCCATCGTTCTGACATGACTGGAGCCGACCGTACCTGGGCGGCTCGGTACAGCATCGGCGACGTGGTTCAGTACAACACCGGAAGCAAGGAACTGGGCATCGAGCGCGGCAGCTTTACTACAGTCAAGGCTGTCGATGCCAAGGCAAACCTATTGACGGTTAAGCGCGCCGATGGAGAGGTTGTGGCCTACGATCCGCGGCGCCTACGAGGGGTAAATGTCTTCCGCGAGCAGGAGCGCGCGTTTGCCACTGGAGACCGTATCCAGTTCACCGCGCCGCTGAAAGAGTTGAGCGTTGCCAACCGCGACCTTGCCACCATCGAACGTATCGAAGACAGACGCATGACAGTGCGTATCGACGGTAAAGACAAGCGGACGCTCACTTTCGATACCGAAACGGTCCGGCAGTACGATCATGGGTATGCCGTGACCTCGCATAGCTCGCAGGGCCTCACTTCAGAGCGTGTGCTGGCTCATTTCGATACCGGGGGCCCGCGCGGGTTGGTGAACACACGGCTGGCATACGTTGCCATCTCGCGTGCGTCGCACGACGCCCACATCTATACCAACGACGCCGCGCGTCTAGGCAATCGTCTCGCCACCGATATCTCGAAGACAGCAGCCGTCGACCTCGCGCAACCTCCGAAGAAGAGCGAGGTAGAGCGTGCCGTCTCCGCTTTCCGTGAGAATGATCCCGCCACCGCTACGACCATCCTCCAGCAGGATGGTCGTGTCCATGAATACGCTAGCGCAGAACACCGCTTAGCCGCAGTCGCTCTGGCTTATGCTTCGCAGCAGGACCGCGCCTTAGTCGTCGCGCCGGATGCAGGTGAACGTAAAGAACTGACGCAGCTTATCCGTGATGAACTCCGCCAGCAGGGACGGCTCTCCGCGGAAAGCCATCAGCTTCCTGTGTGGGTCGAACAGCGCTTTGGCAATCCTCGTCTCGCGGCGAACTACGCCGCTGGTGACCAGATTCATTACAAAGTAGGTAGTGCCGAACTCGGCATCGCCGACAACAGTACCGTAACCGTACTAACCGTCGATGCGAAAACCAACCGGCTCACCGTTGCCTCACTCGATGGAAGTGAAGTCAGCTATAACCCTGCGTTGGTAAGGGGCTTGACCAGCCAGGCGCATGTCTTCCGGGAAGAGATGCGCGATGTCTCCGAAGGTGAGCGCATCCGTTTTACCGCGACGGCGCAGGAAATTGGTATTCGCAAGGGTGACTTTGCCACGATCGAACGAATAGGAGAGGACCGTTCGCTGATGGTGCGTAGCGATCAGGGTAAGTCTGCTGCTCTCTCCCAAGCGCAGACCCGGCACATCGAGTACGGATACGCGACAGAAGACCTACCGCGCTCAATGCACCGTGTTCTCGTCACCGGAGACAGCAATGTACTTTCTCAACATCAACGTCAGTTCGCGCTCCTCACCCTCCAAACAAATGATCTCGCTATCTTCATCTCGCGAGGCAGAGAGATTTCGCTGGATAGGAACGCATTAGGCAAAGACCTCGACCCATCATCTCTCGGGGCCGGAGTTACCCCTACGGAGCAAAAGATGCCGAGCATTGAGATAGAAGGATTCGGGATTGGCCGGTAGATTAGAAACGAACGAGAATGCCCGGAGCATCGCTGGGGCAACGAAGAAACGGTTCAGGCAAGAACCGGGCACATAGAATGGTTTCCTATGGACAAAGCAAGACTTGTGATGGAGTTCGAAGAGGCGATGGTAGAGGTCTACCGGCGAGCGCTTTCCGAAGTTAAGTACAAAGCCAGTCGATTCTTAACGATGATTCACGATGAGGGCGGACTCGCGACGGCCAAGTATCTCCTCCATGCACCGCAGGTATCGGAAGGATATACAGCTCTTTGGCAGCGACAACGGCTTGATCTCACTGTCGAGGCTGTCATTCTCAACAATGCACGATGGCATCCTCTCTTTACCAGTGACGAACTGGACTTATGTCGCAAGCGGCTGCGGGACTATGGCTATCCGGCGAGCGAATGAAAACGCAAGATTGGCCCTATCGATCAATCCAAAACCTCCCATCTGCGTAGCTCGTGTTGATAGATGCCCATGTTTACGCGCTCACCATGAAATTGAACACCTTCCATTCTCAAACGCAGTCGCTGTTCCTCCGCAAACTCACCCTTCAACCGAATCTCTCCTCCAGAACCCACGATTCTCTGCCAAGGGAGAGAGGTAAGCGTGTCCTTCCGGAGAAGCCTAGCTACCGCCCGATGGAATAACGGATAGCCAGCAGCTTCGGCAACCCGCGCATAGGTTGATACTCGCCCTCGCGGAATGGAACGAATTATTTGGCGAAACGCATCGTCTCTCTCCTCATCGCGGGCGTAGCCTCGCTTGGTGATATTTCTCTTGACTCCCTCCGGAGCTAGCCGACGGCTCATAAGCGAAACATCGCTCTCCTTTCAAAAGCAACTATGAATTGAGGCGAAGCGAAAAGTCTCCCTCTTCTGGGCTCTCTTCATCCGGTATCTGGACCATCGCCCCATGGTGCACCGGGAAGGAAAGCTTATGCTGGGCAACTTCTTCAAGGATACCTTCACGCATAATTCGATTTGATAGCCATCGAGTCCGCCAGAACTGACCTAGGTTCGCGGTTTCCTGCGTCGCGTTTTTCAACGGAAGAGTATATTTGGGACGATCTGATAGACCCATGAGAACGTCACTGAAGTTCGAGGCAAGGGGCACGCCATAAACAATGCGCCGATTCCCATGCTTCAATAACATCTCACTGGGAAGGCCGACTTCCGTTAGAGCCTCCCGCATCTTTCGCATCAGAGGATTGACCCCCTCGCCAAAGATGCTATTCACCTTCCTACCATGTTCGAGCCGTCCGAGAAGTGCGTCTGCTGAACGGATCGTCTCCTTGCTGAAGTGGTAGGAACCGAATCCTTCGCTCATACCAAGTTCAATGTAGGAAATGTCCTGCGCCGGAAGATTGCCAAATGATCCGGCGGGTACCTTGAGGCGGTTGTACTGGCTTGATCCTCCGCCATACAAGCTCGTGGTGCAGAGCAAAGATAGCTTTGGGCTTCGCACTACTTTTGCGCCTGCCATGGCCGACGCAATCACGCTCACCTGTTTGGAATAACGCTTTTGATAGATGCTCACCAGTTCTGGGCTGCATAGCATCAGGCACACCAGTTTCCCACCTAAGATTGCGTTATACGGCGCAATCGCTCCGCAGACGGTGATGTCCATCATGCAGATGCCCACCCGCTCTGCCTTGATCTGGCGGAACAACTGCGTCACAGCGCGTCGCATCTTCGCTGTCTGCATCACAGAACGCAGCTCTCTCAACGGAAGCGCTTCTAAGCCGACATCAAGAATTGTCTTCCGGATCGACAACAGAATCGCCAATTGCTTACAGCGCTTGCTGCGATACAAATCTGTCGCTGTGACCTTCTTCCATGGAGCGTTCTCTGCACTCAGCTTGAGCGTTTCCTTATCTGGATAAAGCCGATGCCGCTTGATTGCTGCATCTGATTCATGCAGTAGCCGCTCTATATCGATCTCAGTTGGCTTGCGAACTTGTGCGCTGGTGATGAGTTTGTCACGGAGCAGGTCTTTCTTATAGAGAGCCTGAATCTGTGTATCTACCCGTTCGCAAAACCATCGCACCGTAGCCTTGGTTGGCGCAGAGCAAAAGGTTTCGACGATTCCAGCCGCGTCCCAACCGATCCAAGCATCGCGGACAGACTGCTGTACCACTGAGCTTCCTAAGGCCGCAATGCCAATGACTGGATGGTTTGCGGCAGCCCGGTCTCGAATCAGCAGCGCCATGCTTCGACCAGGAACACTCCTGTACGAGTTCGTCCATGTATGACGGAAATACCGCCAGATGTCACCAAGCCTAAGGCCGGTTTCGGTGCAGATTTCCTTTGGTTCTACATATTGCAGATACGGATCGACACAACTCGCTAAAGCTTCTTCGCGTTCTGCTGGATCAGTCTTGCTCGTTGCCGCCTGCAGCTTTTGCGCAAGCTCTTCGCCATCTCGCATGACCGAAAAGATCGAATGCCAGCCTTGGGAGGTAAGCCTCCGCCGTTCCATCTGCTTAATAAAATCTCGGACAGACGGCTCCCGAAGCTGAGCATCCCGCTCCTGCAGATGTTGTTGGCGGATTCTCTCCTTGGCCTGTTTAGGGTCTTCATTCGAGGTGTCACCCGGTTTCAGGCAGACCCGTTTCCGGGAAAGCGCGACCGACCAACCCTGGTTCAGAAGATCCAGCAGAACGTGGCGAAAGAGGATCGAACGAAGAGCCTTGACGGAGGCAGGCTTATGATGCCCATTTATGGATGTACGGAGACGGAAAATGGACGCTGCGCGCGACGCCGGGTCTTCGGCACGCCGCAGGGCAGCCGCCGTCTGTACGAAGAACTCGTCAATCTCGGCGGGAAGGGATTCGCGATCAAACTCCAAAACGTCTGATTTAACTGCAAGCAAAGTCATTTGTCCTTCAAGTCAAGAAGGCCACAAGTGAATCGCTCCAGGACTGGCGGAATCTCTTCATTGTCTCACGTTCCCGCTGCCCTCCGAGGATCACCTCCGACCGTGCGGCTGCTACAAGAAGCATCTCGATACAGCGTCGAAGATCATGGTTTGGTAGCTCCTGTTCAAGTCTGCTGATGATTTTTTTGTAGAACGTATGGTTCTCGTTCAATGCGAGGGTGAGTCCTGTCCCTTTCTGAATCGGCTCATAAAACATGCGGCTTTCCATCGGAATTTCCTCGATCCTGTAGGACATTCCTGGCGGCATAGTCCTCGGCATATGAGGCGAACCGTCTGCTGCATTTGCTCGACGCATCGAACGCGCCGGGGGAGGTTCTAAGAGGAAGTCTTTCCGCGAGAAACCTTCCAACATCCGGTCACGTGGCTCTTGAGCTCGTATGGCGGCATACAGCCTACGTACCCGATTGCTTAGTTCTCTCGCAGTGCGCTCAATATCAGGGGATAAGAGTGCAACGATGCGTTCATCAGGACGGATTCGTTGTTTGGTGTGTGTTACGCCGAACAGCTCGTCCAATTCCGGAGGGAAGCTGATCTCGCAGCGCCACCAATCGTCATAATTCTCACGGCGCTTACTGCCCATAAAGTACCAGCCGTAATCGATCTCACGTCCAGCACGCAATATTGCGACTCCAGCGCCCTTAGCGATCCCACGTCGGTTCTTTTCTTCGTTGGATAGGCCATGCCAGGCTTCGAGCGGCAGCTCCGCAAAAATAACCTTTACTGTTGCGGTGCGCTCCTCGCCCGTGACTGGATCAACAACTCGGACCCCATACACGGAGGGCGGACCATAGGGCTTCGCCTGTGGCTCGGCGCCGCGTGGCATCAGAAAGGTCGGATCAACGGGAGCCAGACGCTCCCCGTTGATGGAAATCCGCCCGCCCTGAACGAGATAACAGCGGAACAGCCGACCAAGATCGAGCTTTAGCCTGGACACCAGCTTGTTCGCCCGTTTGAAGTCCAGCCGGTCGCACCGGCTGAGCGTGACCAACGTGCCGCTGGCCTCGTCCACGCCAAGCGCTTCTGGAGATAGCTTAACCGGTGCGGGTATGCTCGTAATCTTGCCAATTACGATCTCATCCACGTCTAGGTAAGACATCCAGACTTCGTCCGGTCTCTCCCACGAGATGACTTCCACTCTGCGCGCCTGGCTTAGAGAACCGTTGGGCAGCCCCATTCCATATCGTCCTAGGCCCTTTCGTGATCCGAACCGAGTGCTCCCTCCAAACTGAAGCGCCAATTCCAAGACCTGCCTCGGCATACCCGAGCCGTTGTCGAGCACACTAATGGAGATCGTCCGGCTGCCCGCTATAAATGTTTCGACAATGCTGATTGTGATTTGCTCTGCATTCGCTTCGATGGCATTATCTACGAGCTCTGCGATGGCCGCCGACGTGCTCTTGTACCCAGAGTCGCGTGTCGCTTCGATAAAAGCCCGTACTGAAACGATGGGTAATCCTGGAGATGTAGCCTCTATGGAGGCTTGGTTTACTATCGGCATCGAAGTCTCATTCATCTTCATGGGCAGACTCCGATTCTTCAGCCAATGCCGATTCCATGTCCTCCACTGAGTCATTTCGATCGAGCAAGGCCAGAGCGATATCCAGCCGCTTCGACCACTCTGCTCGTTCCGCGCGATAGAACAGGCTGCGGTCGCCACGCGCCTCCAACTCACAATCACCGAGAACGAACAAGAGAATCTCTAGAATGGCTTGGCTACGAGGATCAGATCCGAGCTGTGCGTAGAAGTCCTGATAAAAGCGATGTGATCGATTGATCCAAATCCGCACCTGAACTCCGTTCTGATCGGTGCGGTAGAAAGGTGCCCCTTCCATCGCTTCAAAGCAAACGATGAAGGGGTGCTCACGTTGCTCGGCGATAATCTTCGTGAACTCCTCTTCGGGAGTGGTATCGAACTTCTGTGCTCGTTCTTCCGCCTCTTTTTGTACCTTTTCTCGAGCTTCCTGCTGCTGCTCTTCGGAGCCAGGCCGCTGCGATCTAGAGGTAAATTTGCCTGCCTCTTGCATGACCTGTTCGGAAATTCGCTTTTGGGATGTGCTAGCACCACTAGGGTTCTTGATCGCAAGCTTGTCGTCCTTAAACCTCTTTCTCATCTCCGCAACGACATTCGGGACCTTGTACTCCGAAAGCTTCTGCCAAATCAATTCTGAGAGGGCCACCTGTTGTTTATTGACCGTAATCCCGAACTCTTCATCCAGCACCGGGTCGAAATCTAGTTCGATGGCCCAGTTGCGATCAAAGTTGATAATTGTGATGTTGTCCGCGTCTTTGGTGTATTGCGGTCGGGAAACAAGATCAATCTGCCGTCCTGCACGTGTCACGATGAGATAACCGTTGTTTTCTTTTATGACCCCAAATCGCCCCTTGTGCATCCTGCCTTCGGCATCTCGCTGGAAGTTGGGGTGCATATATGAAAAACGCAGGCGCATGACACCCTCTACGCCCTTTTGCGTAGTAAGCGTGATCTCCGTTGCAGGCAATGCTTGAGCGCGAACACCTGTGCCGATGTCGTAGTAGCGCGCGTTGGGATCGATGAAGAGCGGGTCAACTGCCTCCACGGCTCGATTATTGACGAAGATGCTGCAGGTGCGAAGCAGGCCGCGATAGATAACGCCCAGATGCTCCATCATCTTCTGCTCGAAGCTCTGTATGAACCTAAAACCGCTCGTAAGGCGATCCGGTTTGATGAGATGCACGACCGTACCTGAATTCAACACGCGATCGCCGAGATAGGTCGTCACGTAGGCAGGAAGTTCGGCGCGCTGAGGATTGGGTGCAACGATCAAACCAACGTCGTTCGTCAGCTTACCCGTGGCAACATCCATTAGGTCGATCTCGACCTTATACCAATCGCCGCCCGCAATCTTGGAATAGACGGCATACTTTTCGGTCATGCTCACCGCAGCGCTCGGCAATCCGAAGCCGTATCGCCCGAGGCCCGAACGGTCATTGAAGCGGTGCGTTCCCCCCCATAGAACAGCGGCGCGAATCATCTCCGGTTCCATTCCGTGGCCATTGTCAATGACGAAGACGTCTCCCACTCCCTTGCCGCCGTCGTTGCCACACAGCAGATCCACCCGGTCGGCCTGGCTCTGGTAAGAGTTATCGACAAGTTCGTCAATCGCAGTCGCGGTGGAACGATAGCCGCTGTCTCGCATTCCCTTGACGAAGGCAGCGGCAGCGATGAGTGCAAAGCCACGGTCTCCCTGAGCTTTGAGGTTTTCAACGTAGACATGCTGTGTTTCCAAATCGGTGAGCAGCATCTGCTCGGGAACCGGTGCAGCGGCTTCCGCCGCTTGCCCCTTCATCTTCTTTGGTCCTTTTGCCATCGCGGTCTCCTTAGTGAATGGCTGTCGCCGGCGTTAAGGTGCGGTAGGTGAGGCGGGCGCGCAGTTGGTTGAGGCCCGCTTGGATCAGCTGCGTTACGCGCGGGCGTGAGATCCCGAGCTTGTCCGCGATCTCGGCGTTCTCGCGGCCCTCGTAAAAGTGCTGCTGGATACACTCGCGCTGGCGCTCGGGCAGATCTTCAACGGCGTACTTCACCTGCTGCAGCAGGAACATGCGCTCCGGGTCGGACTCGGCGTCCTTAGCAGGGAACGTGTCGAACAACGTCTCGTCGGTGTCGGCGCTGAGTGGAGCATCGCCAGAATCCCAACGACCGGTCTGACGCCGTTCCGCACGCAGGAAGTCCAGCATGGCGTTCTGGCCGCACTTTACTAGATACGTCTCCAGAGAGGCACCGCGCCCCGGCTCGTAGATGACGTGCGCGTAGTGGATCGCACGCAACGCCACCTGGATCAGGTCGTCCTGACGGTCAGCGGTGGGGGCAAGGTGATAGGCGAGATACTTCAGGTGGCGATCAATCGTGAGAACGGAGGTCTCCGAAAGAAGCGGACCACAGGTGGATAGCGAAAAGGACGCACCGTCTGAAACGGCGTCGGTAGAACCGCGCATGCTTAACCTCGTGTCGTACAAAATCACGGAGGCTACGCATCCGGTCTACACGCTTCTCGGGCCCGCTATTGGAGCCACTTGGGTGCAAACCCCCGTCAATCCATCTACAACTATATACGCCGCCATCCCCCCAGAATTAAGTCCTGACCCCAGGATTTCTGCGCTCCTATGGCCCGTGTCGGGTAACCAGCTTGGGGCGAGGCGAATAAAATGCGAAAAAAATGTGATAGGGCCGAGGAGTGGGCGTATGCTTAAGTTTGGCAGAGATATGGCAGATCCAAAGCTAAAGTCGGCACCACGCAGTGCATCTCGACCCAGACTTTTGGCAGCCGCCCTTCGGCATGCTTGGGGACGCGATACCTCCTACGATCCAGCCCAGTGGTCCGCGAAGAATCCTGCATGGGGACAGTGTGCCGTGACCGCATTGGTCATCCAGGATTATTGCGGCGGCGCCATCGTATCCGGAGAAGTAAATGGGATTCCGCACTACTGGAATCGCTTGTCTTCCAGTGTCGAATGGGACCTGACCTTAACGCAGTTCGGAAAATCGGCGCACCACTCCAAGGCGAAACCCTGCGGTCGTGACTTCATCCTGTCCTTTCCCGACACCATGCGGCGTTATCACGAGTTGCAGCAGCGCGTCAGTTCCCACCTCGCCCCGCACCCGCAGCACTAAAGCGGCTTCTTGAGGGCGTACACCGCGACCAGGGCCGTCAAGAACGCCAATCCCAGCAACGCGTAGCTCGTGTGGTGCGGGATGCCTCCCTTCGCGGTCGCGGAGATATATTGCTGAAGAAACAGCAGTACCGTCAGCCCGAGCACGGACAGAATTGCTCGCCACCATGAAGGAACCACCTTGAGCGGAAGGAAGAGCTCGGGATGGACGGCCCCTACACTGCCTGTTGGCACAACATCCTGAAACTTGATCGTGAAGGACGTATAGTCTGTGGCGGTCACTGCCTTCGTTCGAAAGTGGAAGGACTTCAGATCGTAGGAAGAATCGATTGCGAGTTCAGGGGAGGTCACAGGGACGATGTCGTCCGACATGGAGTTGACCTGGATCAGCGTCGAGACACTGCTGGTCTGGTGGGCGTCCGACTCCGGATGGAAATGAAAGACGCGCCACTCGTACTCGGTGTTGGACTTCAGCTTATATTCACCATCCGCAGGCTTGACCGCATGATCGCTGCCGCGCCGGTAGAGTCCTATCACCCTGAAGAAAAAGCTTTCCTTGTCATAGTCCGCTGTCTTCCCCAGATCCTTCATCGAGGCCTGCCAGACACCCATCTCGTTCGAAGTCGTACAGGCCTTCGTGAACTCATCTTCGAAGACCCAGTGTCCTTCGAGCTTCCCGTCCTTTGCCTGAGGACCTTTCGTGGCCAGGTGCTTTCGAAATCCGTCGAGGTCAGAACACTGGCAAAAGGCTCCCAACCGGAACCTCAAAATATAAAACTGGCCAAGTTCTTCGGATGCAATCAGCTTTGCATGTCGACAGGGATGAATCGGGCGTGGCCCTGCGGTGGTGACCGGTACCGTCAGATCGAGATGGGCCAGGAGCGCTGGAGTATCGTGCTTCTGGTCGCGGCCAAAATGTAGTCGACTGGCCGCATCGATCAGATCGCCGTCATAGCGAAACTGGATCTCCGCTCCCTCGGGTAAGGCCATTACACGCAGAATGTCGAGGCGGTATTGAGGAGTTGTTCCGGAACTCAGACAGATAAGCCCTTTCTTCATGCGAGCTACTCCAATCGATGTGAATTCTTCCCAATAACTTTACCAATGACAGTCTTTTGATTGAGCGGCAGGACACTTCCTCCCCGTGTCGGCCATTTTCCGTTCTACGCTTTCCACCCCTGCCGGTCGTTCTCGCATCTCTCTTTGCGCCAAAATCGGGCCGCAAGGAGGCACCCCCTTCGCATTCTGTTTGCATGCTCTTCTTGTTGGCTCGCCAGCATCATTTCGCGGGGCTATGTACGTGGGTACCGGGCTTTGGGACAATTGAGAAGGCAGGTAATGGTCATGAGCGGTGCAGATGATTTTTTTCGAAATCGAAGTCTCACTTGGAAAGACAAACTCGGTCTAACTGAGGACTTGCGCTTGCATAATGCCATAACCTCTGCGATGGCCGAGCATTCCCGTGTGTTCAGGGACATGGAGCAGCATCGGTCGCTTTTCTCAGCGATTGCTGAACATGAAAAGTATTTCAAACAGTTGGGCTTTGCCACGTCGGCTTCCGCATCAGTCTCTTCTCTGTTCGAAACCTTGCGCGCCCACGAAATCATTCCTCGATTGGCTATTGGGCCACTCGCTGATCTCAAGGAGAGGGGCCTATTTCGCGCGCAGGAGGCTGTGCTTGAAAGTATCGGCATCAACCGAAATATTCTGCAGAACTTCGAGGCGGGGTTTCGCTTGCCGGGGGCCGAGGAAGCGGCGAGACTAGCAGCAGACTTCCACAGCTCTGCCGCAGGCAAGGCCTTCGCATCTCTCAGCGGCTCTGCAGACATTCAACGTGCCATGGAAAACATGCGCTCCCCTTGGCTGGACGTTGCCAATCCGCTTCTCTCGTCATCTGCGTTTTCCGCAATTCAGGAGATGGGTAGGGGGATCAGCATCATTCCGCCCTTTGACCACGAACTCTCCGCTGCGTTGCGTCTCGAACTCGGGGACTGGCGCGAGCACATAGAGTTTCCCAACTCTATCTATACCGACCTCCAAGCCCGCTCGGATTTCTACGCTAGCCTTGGCGTCAATTCCGCTCTGACCGTCATGCCAGCACCTGCCTTTCGCGAGAGTCTCACGATGGCTGGCTTGATCGACACTTTGCCTCCACCTATTGAAAAGGTAGAAGCCGAAGAGCCCGAACAGGTCGCAGATGACGAGGAATCGGGCTTCCGGAGGACCAACGCCGCGCACGACCGACTGCAGCGGTTGGAGACGGAGCTACGAGGATTCATCGATGAAGTTATGACGGAGGCCTTCGGTCCGGAGTGGCCGAAACATCGTGTGCCTGCGGATACCGTAACGGCTTGGCGCGAGCGAAAACAATCAGCCCAGCGACACACCGATGCCGATCTTCCACTCATCGCCTATGCTGATTTCACGGACTACGAGCGCGTGATTTGTAAACGCGACAATTGGAAGCTGTTCGAGAGGTACTTCGACCGCGTGGAAAGTGCACGAGAGTCCCTGCAACGGCTCTATCCCATTCGCATCGATACCATGCACTCTCGCTTAATTACCCAGGATGATGAACTCTTCTTGGCAGTCGAGCAAAAGCGGCTGGTTCGCGCTATGCGCCGGAGAAACCGATGACATTGACCGATCTCTACTATCAGGCAACTCCTTGTGTCGTGGGTTTTATCGCGCGCTTCAAAGTCTTGCCGGCGAATTCGCCACCGCTTTTTCCAGACATCTTGGGCACCGGCTTTCTTGTTGATGACTGCGGAACCGTGGTCACCAACCGTCATGTGGTGGACGTGTTTGACCAGATCCCGCAGCATCCGGAGAGAAAGGAGTCGCCGGTTGCGGCCGTTATCTTTTTCTTCAGCGAAGACCGGTTGGCCTGTCAGATGGCCGCGATCGAGCCGAAAGGTTCATGTGCTCTGGGAAGCTTCAGTACAGAGGGCGACTGGTATGGTCAGACGGTGCCGGACATCGGATTTGTGCAACTCAAGGTGAAAGGAACCCCTTTTCTTCCCTTGGCCAGCGCGGATTCTTATCTGGAGGTAGGCATGGAGATTGCCACCATTGGCTATCCACTGGGGACGGCCCCTCTCACCGCACTCGGAAAGCTCAATCAGGTGAGCCCCTTTATTCGGCGCGGCATCGTGAGCAGTGTCCTGCCATTTCCCACTCGTCGTCCTCACGGTTTTTCGATTGACATCATGCAGCAGGGCGGCTCCAGCGGCTCGCCAATCCTTTCAACCTCCAACGCAGAAGTCGTGGGCATGATGTACGGCGGTGTCATTGAGACGCGGACAGCACAGTCCGCATCGGCCAGCTTGAGCTACACGCTGAACACCAATATCAGCCTGGCGGAACCTTCCCATGTTATTCAGCAGGCACTGGCGGAATACAAGCGTGAGTACCCGCAGGATGTCTCAGCATTCCCAACCCTCGCAGAATTGCGGTCCGCACATCCAAAGCCATCCATGACCCAGGACCTTACCTGGGAAGTTTGGCCAAAGTAACGACTTTCCGAGCACAACGCGGATGCGTCATTCTCCCACGTCCTTGGACGGGTTAGTCCAAGGTCTCAATGCTTCTTTGGCCGCTTCCATTGCGTCTCATTCTTCATAGATCACGACCCGCCACTCGTCATTGTGTCGGACAAAGACCAAGCCGCACTGACTCATCCGTTCACAGATCAGGTCATAGACCGGAGCGAAGACTTCAATGGAATGCCATGCGAATTCTTGTAGCCAGAGTTCATGGAGAACCCGCTCAAGCCGCTCCATCAAGGACTTCAGCTCAGGGTTCCTTGTCAGGATTTCGTTCAGCCGTGGCGTGCAGTCCTTCAGGCGTTGTTCGACCCCATGAACGTGCCCCAGCAAATAGCCAGCATGGATAAAGGCATCGCCGAAGATTTGTTGAATCTCTCGGAAGGCGTCTCCCGCAGACCGCCCCTCGCGGTGCATCCTGATTTGCTCCGTAGCCGCAGCCGGACTCTCTTCGAGAGCGCGGCAGAGGATGCCTTCGAACTCTTCAATTGCCTCCGGGCGAAACATTGCGGAGGAACGGCATGCGGCGTATTCGCTCCACACATCCATCGCCTTGAGGTAGGTTTGCCGGGAACGGTCTCCGCACTCCAACGGCTTGCCGTAACTGTCTGGAAACATCCGATAGAGATGGCTCTCGTGTTCGACATGTGCTGCCTCGTGCGCGAGACACCCTCGCGCCAGGCGTTGCATCGCCGGATCAGGCGACATCGCCAGCAGCACAAGCCCAGGCCGCACCACAATGTGAAACCGCAAGTCCCCATTGCGGCGCACTGCGGCAGTCCTCGCCATCTCCATCGCGTCCGGCTGTTCACTCATCTCTAGGGGGACTTGGCCCGTTGGAAGATTTTGGAGAGCACACGCTGCCGCCTGGCAGTCCGTTGCCACCGTGATCCCATCGAGTGCTTTCAGGTCGATCCCGGCAAAAGCCGCAACATACAAGTTCTCTTCCAAAATCTGCATCACGGCTTCCTGAACTTCTGGCTCGTTCAGGCACGCGAGATCGACTGGACAGCGATCCGGCAGAGGCAGCCGCCCCGTTCCATCCGCGCTGAAGATCAGCTCACGCATTCTTAAATGTCCTTTGCCGGCCAAGCCTCGGCACACGAGGCTAGTTGGTCTGCTTGGGAAAGGCTCAAGAAGAGCGGGATAAGCTTACTCCTCCCAGTTTTCGGTTGCGGGAAAATCGTCTGCGGTGCGCCCCCGCAAACATGCCCTAAACCCGTGGTCGGGGAGTTGGAAAAACCGGTCGAAACGCGGTCCCGATGGCCTTTAGCTTTAGGGGCCTGGACATACGCCACAGGCTCCCCGACCGCAAAGGCAAGGGATTTCTCAGTGCGCCGAGAACGGCACACGATAGTTTCGACAGGGGTTTCCACGCCCCAGGACGGTGCGTACCCGTCCCATAGGTATGATCCCGGTTCAGACTGGAAAATGCAATGGAATCGGGTTGGAGGGCGTCCGCCACGCGATAAGCCCAGGGTAAGACGGTGGCTAACCGTCGGTGTCAGAGAGCGCCTTCTGCTGATAGAACTCGTGCAGCTTTGCCTGCAAAAGTTTCTTGTCGGGAAGCTGTGTCTGGTATTCCGCGACCAGCGCCGGAGAAAGGCTCCGGCTCAGGGCGTATTCCACGACCTCATCGTTCTTGCTAGCGCAAAGCAGCAAGCCGATCGAAGGCCGTTCGTGGCTCTTGCGCACCGTCCGGTCCAGCGCTTCCAGATAGAAGTCGAGCTTGCCCATGTACTCGGGGCGGAACGCATTGATCTTCAGCTCAATGGCCACCAGGCAATTGAGTCCGCGATGGAATAACAGTAGGTCGAGCGCGAAGTCCTGTCCGCCTACTTGCAATGGATACTCGGAGCCGACAAAACAAAAGTCCCGGCCGAGTTCGATCAGGAAGTCTTTCAGCCTGTCGAGCAGGGCGCGGTGCAGGTCCGCTTCGGCATGAATCTCGGGGAGCCCCAGAAACTCCAGCGTGTAAGCGTCTTTGAACACGCTCACCGCTTCCGGGTGGAATTGTCGCACCGCTGGTGAGACTTTTGGCGGACTGAGGACGACCCGCGCAAACAGGGCGCTGTCCAACTGTCGTTCCAACTCCCGCTTGCTCCAGCCTTCGTGAATGGCCGTCTGGATATAGAATTCGCGCTCTTCCTGCCGTTTGCTCTGGGCCAGGATAAGCAGGTGATGCGACCACGGCAATTGTCGTACCAGTGGTGCGACTTTTTCGTCGTCGCGATAAGTCTCGTAGAACTGCCGCATCCGGAACAGGTTGGCGCGCGTGAAGCCCCGCAATCCCGGCTGCGTCCGGACGATGTATTCCGCGAGCTGGCGTACGACACCATCGCCCCATTCCGAGGATGCGATTTTCCGGCTGATGATTTCTCCGACGTTCCAATACAAGTCGATGAGAACGGTATTGACTGCCCGGACTGCCTTTTCCTGCGAGGCCGCGATCAGTTGCACGATCTCCGCGAAGGTCGTTTCTTCGGTGCCGGTGTTCTGGAGATGCTTCGGATTGGAGTCGGAAAGGGGCATGTTCCTTGTGCTCCATGATAACGAAGCACTCTTTGAAAAAGAGTTGCAGCAAGGGAGGGACTTCGCCCCTCGCCTGTCTCCAGCCGCGTTCCGCGTCTTCCGCCCCCCACCCCAGCGGCCCGTTCCTGCCGCAACGCGACCCTGAAAGTCTTGTGCGCTGATGCGCACGAATAAGGAAACCAAACCTTGGCTGAGGGCGCTGCCCTGGCGCAGCGCAAGAGGTTTCCCCAATCTTCCGCGCTTCGCTTGTGCAGACCTTCGCTACGCTCGCCCTCGCCCTGCTCCGGGTGGGGATACCCCTCCTCTTGCGCTTTGCCGCCCCGCCTTCGCCAGGAGGCGTTCGGCATGTAGGTACATGCCGCGACGGCATGAAAAGCAAAAGCAACCGCAAAGGAGAGACACACCATGAGCAGCGCAGCCACCACCAACACCGTAGCCATCGATAGCAAGAAGCCCCTCACTAAACAGGAACTGATTGCCGCTAATATCAAGCTTTTGATTGAGCAGTTGGAGGCAGGATACTCCGACGCCCTCACCAACTACCTCACGGCCATGAGCCGCTTTCACAACTACAGCTTTGGGAACGTGCTGGAGATCGCACGGCAGATGCCCAGCGCGACCCGCGTAGCAGGGTTTTGGACGTGGAAGAACATGGGGCGCAGCGTCAACGCAGGAGCCAAAGGCATTCGCATCCTTGCCCCGATTGTCGGCGTTCGCCGCAAGAAAGACGAAGAAGCCGAAAAGGACATCACCAAGCAGAACACGCGCGTGTTGCTTGGCTTCCGCAATGCCTACGTCTTCGATGTGTCGCAGACCAACGGTGTGGACCTTCCATCCATGCACGAAGTCAGCGGCGACCCCGGCGATAACATCGAGCATCTCGCCGCGTTCCTCAAGGGCAGAGGCATTCAGCTTGCTTATAACCCCAACATCGCCCCCGCGCTCGGCATGAGCTACGGCGGACGCATAGCCATCCTGCCCGGACAGTCGAAGGCCGAAGAGTTTTCGACCCTCGTTCACGAGACAGCGCACGAACTGTTGCACAAGGCCGAGCGGCGCACCGCAACCACGAAGACCATGCGTGAGCTTGAGGCCGAGGCTGTGGCCTTTGTCGTAGGCAAGGCCGTAGGACTCAAGAACGAAAGCGCATCCGCTGACTACATACAGCTTTATCAGGGCAATGCCAGCCTGTTGGCCGAGAGCTTGGAAGTCATTCAGCAGACCGCCAGCGTCATCCTTGCCGCATTCGAACCGCACATAGCAGATGAAGCCACCGACGAGTTTGTGGAGGTGGCCGCATGAAAACCATCCTCGCAATCCTCCAAAAGGCCGGAGGCTGGCATCCCGGCCTCTACCTCAAGATCGACAAGCCGCCCTATAAAGAGCTTGTCATTGAGGCCATGGACGAGTCCGGCCCGTGCGGGCTTCCCGCAATCTCAGTTTGCCGCTACACCGAAGTCAACGGCGATCTGATGCGTGACCCTGAGATGTGCTTCGAGCTTGGACTCGCGGGTGGCGCACACCTAACGGTCTTCTATTACCGCAATGACTTCCTCGGTGTGGAGCAATGGTCGCGCTTCATACGCGATGGCAACTATTGCTTTCATCCGCAGTGGTTCCAGCAACAGGAAGAGATGGCGCAGCTTTGGGACGACGCACTGACGCAGCAGAAGTTTGCGAATGCTTTCAATCCGCAGAAGCACATCCGCGGCTAACCCTTTCTCCGCCCACGACGCGGAGGAGGATGAGTGACGCCGCGCCAAAACCGCAACGCAGAAATACCACAAGGAGCTTGTCGTCATGGAAACCCAAGTCATCGATGCCACCGAATACCGCAATGTCTCACTGTCGCTCTTGAATGAGTCCAAGACCAACCCGCGCCGCACCTTCGAGGAAACCGCCTTGAAGGAACTGGCAGACTCCATCCGTACCCAGGGCGTTCTGTCCCCGCTGCTGGTGCGACCCATCACGGAAAAGGGCTTCGAGATCATCGCAGGAGCAAGGCGTTACCGCGCCGCGCAGATGGCGGAACAGTCCACCGTACCTGTCCGCATCGTCAATCTTTCTGACGCCGCCGCGTTAGAGGCTCAACTGGTTGAGAATTTGGTTCGCTCCGAGATTCACCCCATGGAGGAAGCGCAAGGCTTCCGCGCCTTGCTGGACTTGGAAGACCCAAAGTACAGCATTGAGCAGATCGCTGCGAAGGTGGGCAAGGCACCCGCGTTTGTTGCCCAACGGCTCAAGCTGTGTGACCTTGCCCCGGTAGTCGTCGAAGCCTTCTATGCCGATGCCATCGGAGTAGGACACACGCTCTTACTGGCGAAGCTGCCAGCCGACCAGCAGGAACATGCTCTCAAGGCTTGCTTCAAGGAGGTCTACAACGGAGGCGAGAAGCCTACCCGCGTCCTGCTGCCTCTACGCAATCTTCAGTTCTGGATTGCAACCAACGTCCTGCTCATCCTCAAGGATGCGCCGTTCAACAAGCGCGATGCGCAGCTTGTACCGACCGCTGGTAGTTGCGCCGATTGCCCCAAGCGCACTGGACACAACAAGCTGTTGTTTGGCGATGACCTCGGCAAACAGGGCGACCAATGCACCGACCCAACCTGCTATCAGGCCAAGGTGGAGGCGCACATTGCGAAAACCATCGCAGCGAAACCGGAACTGGTACAGATCAGCACGGCCTATGGTGTGCAGCAGGAAGGCAGTCCCGTCCTGCCGCGCAACAAGTACACTGCCATTCGGGACGACCGCCCCAAGTCCAATGACGAGGCGAAGCGTCCCGAGTTCAAGCAGTGCAAGTACACCACGGAGGCCATCATCACCGAGGGCAGCGATGTTGGCACTATCCATAAGGTATGCGCGAACATGAACTGCCCGGTGCATCATCCCAAGCAAACCAGCGGACGGGACGAGGCCAAGTGGAAGGCCGAGCAGGAGAAGCAGCGGAAGGAACAGGCCATTGCAAACGCGACCGGTCTCCGTGTCCTCGGGGCCATCGGCTCTGCCGTACCAGTGCGCCTGCTCAAGCGCGATCTGCTGTTTGTCATTGAGCGACTGGCATCGGCACTCGATGACAGCCGTATCGAGATGCTGGCGCGGCAGCACGGCATCCGTCAGAAGCGCGACGATGGCGGCCTGAAGAAGACACTGACCGCCTTCTTTCGCCGTTCTGATGAAGGGACACTCTCGCGGTTGCTCGTGGAGGCTTGCATTCTGTTAGCAGCCACGCGCGGCAATCCAAGCATCGTCCTCAAAGAGGCTGCCGCCGCTTACAAGGTGGATACGGACGCTATCGCCGAAAAGGTACGGCAGGAATTCTCCGCAAAAGAGAGGGCGAAGAAGGCACCGCCGTCAGCAAACAAGCCCACCAAGAAAGCAGCCTAGAAACCCACCTTCCTTCGAGGGCGGCGAGCCTGCCGCCCCTTTCTTGCGCCGCGAACGGCGGCAGGGGAAACACATGCTGTTTTCCCCCTGCACCCTCATTCGCTCCACTCCGGCCCTCGCTCGCCGGCTGCGCGGCAAAGAGTCAAGTTCCTCCTCTTTGCATTCTTCCCCTCATTCAACGAACTGGAGGGACTATTCCTGCTCCTTGATCTTTCTCGGCCGTCACTCCTTCCGCACTGTCATCACAAGCGGGAGCGAGATCCGATTTCAATGCGCCGCGTCGAATCGACTGCGGCGTTGTATCCGTCCATGCGCGAAACGCTCGAATGAAAGAATTGGCATCGTCGAAACCAAGTAAAAGTGCGATCTCGGCATTCGACATCGCTGTCTTACGTAAGTAGTGATCGGCCAGCGAGGATCGGACAGTATCGAGGGTAAGTTGAAACGAAGTGCCCTCTTCTTGAAGTCGACGCTGAAGGGTGCGAGTTCCGACGCCGAGCCGCTTTCCCACAGATTGCACGGACACATCTCCGGCAGGCATCGCCTCCAGCAACGCGCTTCGCACCCGCTCGACCATGCTAGCGGTCCGGTCGAGATCCGCCAGTCTTTGGCGCAAGGATGGTTCGAAAAACTGCCAAAGCTTATGGTTTTCAGTCAAGAATGGGCGATCCATGTCTTCGCCACGAAAAACTATGGTCGCGAATGGACCCGCTTCGACATCTACGCCAAAAAAATCAGAGTACAAAGTGGCATCCTCCGCAGCGAGGCTGGCCGCTGTCGGCCACGTCACTTTCATCGGCTTGATGGGAGCACGTGTGGCGAGGCGTGCAAGTTGGACAAAGAACACCAGCTTGAATGCAAGAAAGACATCGGGTGGCGGTACGGTTTGGTCCAGAAAATTGATCGTAACTGCGGCGTTCGACGCCGTACGTACGACCGTGAACGTCATCGGTGCGATCAGCCTCGCATACTTGGACAAGCGTTCTAGCGCGCTGGCAAAATTGGCACTGCACAACGCGGCGAACAGTTCGGGATCGAACCAGTCACTGGTCATGACCTTCGCAATTCGCAAGGGTGCGGGCAATCCAGTGTCGAGCGATCGGGCTTCCTCTTCGATCGCCGCCCATAAGTTGAAAAAATCCTTCGACGTCAGGCAAACTTGATCGCGGGCAAATAAATCGCCGGGCAGATCAGCGCGACGCAAGACGGGTGCCGTAGCCAACCCCGCATCTTGCATTATCAAGCGCCAGCCAGGCCAGATGGCGTAATCCAAGGTGTGAACCGATCGACCTGAAAATGTGGTGGATTCGTTGGCCATTAATCGAGTCTATCTTGCAGATCATGCCAGGACAATTGCGGATCGCGCCAATCTGCGTCGCATAGAGCAAGGCGGCACCATCCAGACATGCAGGGCCTATTTGACGCGATCTGCATTTTCTTTGGCACCTTTCGCTAGTGAAATCGGCGCTTTTGCGAAATATAGTTCATCTCAGCCCATTGCTTTCATTGCAATGATGCGAGGGATGCAAATACATGAAAAAGACAATTCTCATCACGGGTGCCTCGTCAGGCTTCGGCTTGATGCTCGCAACGATGCTTCACAAGCAAGGCCACAACGTTATCGGCACCAGCCGGAATCCAGAAAAATTTACCGGAAAAGTGCCTTTCGAGCTGCTTCGTCTCGACATTGATGACGATGCTTCGATCCGCTCCTTCCCGAACGAACTCTTTCGACGCGTCCAGAAGTTGGATGTTCTGGTCAATAATGCCGGTTACATGCTGACCGGCCTGGCCGAAGAAACACCGTTGGAGGCTGCTCGGCAGCAGTTCGAGACGAATTTCTGGGGCACCGTGAAGGTCACAAATGCGATTCTGCCGCACTTCCGGCGTCAGCGGTTCGGCAAGATCATCACGGTAAGTTCGATCGTAGCCCTCATCGGGCCGCCCAATCTGTCGTTTTACACCGCTTCGAAACATGCCGTTGAGGGCTATTTCAAGTCCCTACGGTTCGAACTGAGTCCGTTGAATATCAAGGTAAGCATGGTAGAGCCCGTGTGGTTCAAGACCAACCTTGGTGCCAACTCCGTAAAGGCGAACTCCGGATCGATTGGCGAATACGACGCGTATCGCCGCAAGGCGGATGCCGCGACCAAGAAGGGTATCGATGAAGCGGAAAGCCCGGATGCCGTCGTGAAGAAGATTGCCGAGCTCATCGATGCCAAGGACCCGCAATTCAGCAATCCGGTCGGCAAGATGGTTGGCGTGTTCCTGTTCCTGCAAAAGTATGCGCCCAAGGTATTTGAGAATTCGATTCTCAAGAGCGTGGCCAATGCAGCCTGAGGGCTTTGCCAAAGCATCAGCCCTCAAAGCAGCCGACTTGTCGATTTTAGACAAGCCCTCACCGTGGTGTTTGGCTCCCGCACGAGCCTTCCATGAGGAGATGCGATGACCACAATTAGCTCGTCTGCAACGAGCAGCCACCAAACAGACCAGCCCGATCCCTTGTTGCAACAGAGCATGGAGGCTTGGAAGCGAGGGATCGTCCAGCGGGACTGGAGTGCAGTCGGAAAATTGCTGGCGGAAGATGTTGCCTATCACAACCCTGCCTCCTTTGATCCCTATGTCGGGAAAAGTACCCTCGTCACGGTGCTTCGCACGGTGTTCGACATCTTTGAGGATTTCGAATATCACCGACAGTTCAGCAGCGACGCAGGCTATGTTCTCGAATTCACTGCTCGCATCGGTGATGCGAAGCTCTTCGGCGTAGACATGATTGAGCTCAACGGGCAGGGTCTGATCACCAATCTGATGGTCCTGATCCGTCCGGCAGACGTTGTTCTGACCTTGTCAGCCGAAGCAGCCAACCGCTTGGGCGTGAGCGCTACTTCAACAAAGTAGACACGCCTAAGAGCCACCTCAAGAGGTATCTAAATGAAGTATTACTTCTGCAAATATATCCCCCCACGCACTGATTTCCTCGCAACGATGACTGCTCAGGAGAGTCTGTGGATGAAGCAGCACGGAGTCTTTCTCAATAACCTTGTGGCCCAGGGAAAGATAGTTGCCCATGGTCCGGTCATTGACCCAACCGGCGGCTTCGGTTTGTCCCTTTATCAGCTCGCTGACGATGAGGACATTGAGTCGATCGTCTCGCAAGACCCCCTTGTACAAAACGGCGCCGGTCACATGGAGCACTACGTAATGCTCCATCTCACGACACCTGCTCTCTAGAGCGGCGACGCGGCGCTTTACTTTGACCACTGCGAAATGCAGCCGGCGGCTGCTTGCCGCCGAACCAGGAGAACATTCATGAGCATTGCACTTATCACGGGAGCTTCGAGTGGAATCGGCGCAGTGTACGCACGGCGCTTTGCCGCGCGAGGTTACAACCTTGTCCTTGTCGCCCGAGCAGTCGATCGCCTGAACGACCTGGCTGCGGTACTTCGCGGTACATACGGAGTAGAGGTCGAGATCATTCCAGCCGATCTGGTAGATCCCGCACAGATCGAAGTGGTCAGTAAGCGTCTCCGTTCCGAGCCGCCGATCGAGGTACTCGTCAACAACGCCGGCGCCGGGCTGCTCGGCGGCTTCGCCACCGTTGATCCTGCAGAGATGGAAAGGCTTTTGCGTCTGAATGTGGTTGCCCCTACGCTGCTGGTCTCTGCCGTCGTCGGTGGGATGATTGCGCGGGGGAAGGGCGCGATTATCAACGTTGGGTCGGTGCTTGGTCTCTTGCCGGAGTATGCTCCCGGAATTTACGCAGCCACGAAATCCTATGTGCTGACAATGTCTCAGAGCCTAGCCGCGGAGGTCTCTTCGAAAGGTGTTTATGTCCAGGCGGTCTTGCCAGCGGCGACGCGCACCGAAATCTATGAGCGCGCGGGCGGAGATATCAGCAAGATCCCGAACGTTATGGAAGTCGATGACCTTGTCGATGCAGCGCTGGTCGGATTCGATCGCAAGGAATTGGTCACAATTCCGCCCGTACCGGATGTTGAGGCATGGGACGCATTCGAGCAGGCGCGTGGAGTTCTAGCCCAGGGATTTAGCAACTCGCAGCCAGCGGCGCGTTATCGCGCCTGATCATCCTGGCTGTTGGCCATCCCTCGGCAGCCACCTAATCATTCCTCAACCGCATAGACACGGGCGATGCCGTGTCTGAAGGAGTTCTCAATGGCCTATCAAAGCCTTAATCCGTTCACAGAAGAAGTTGTTAGGGACTTCCCGAACCATACCGACGCGGAGGTCGAGGCTGCTATCTCTAAGGCTGATGCTCTATTCCGATCAGACTGGTCTCAGGGAGATCGAGCCACCCGGCTCGCTGTGCTCGACCGACTCGCAGGGGTTATCTCTGCAAATCGCGACAAACTTGCGCACACGATGGCCGAAGAGATGGGAAAGCCTCTTTTCCAGGGACAGATGGAAGCGGACCAGTGCGCTTCCATTGCACGCTATTATGCCGATCACGCCGCTGAACTGCTAGCGGCACAAGCAATCAAAAGCGCCGTCGGAGAGTCATGGATCGAGTTCCATCCGATCGGCGTCCTGCTCGCAGTTGAGCCATGGAACTTTCCCATCTATCAGCTTATCCGGGTTGTTGCGCCTGCTATCGCTGTCGGCAACCCGGTCCTATATAAGCACGCGGGTATTGTGCCCCAGTGCGCCGCATTGTTCGAAGCTTTAGTGTTGGAGGCAGGCGCTCCCGTTGGCGCAGTCACAAACCTCTACATCTCCGCAGCAAAGGTTTCGGAACTGATCGCTGACGATCGCATTCAAGGTGTGGCACTCACAGGCTCAGAAGGAGCGGGCAGCAAGGTTGGAGCGCGCGCATCAGAGATGCTGAAGAAATCGACTATGGAACTGGGCGGCAGCGATCCTTTTATCGTCCTCGATGATGCGGATATGCAGAAGGCTGTACAAGGTGCGGTTTATGGGCGTCTTGGGAATGCGGGTCAAATTTGCAGTGGTGCCAAGCGGTTCATCGTCCAGCGCTCGATTGCAGATCAATTCACCAACGCCTTCATCGACGCGATGAAGAGTGCGCCGATGGGAGACCCGAAGGACCCCACGACCCTCCTCGGTCCACTAGCATCACAAGATGCAGTCGAAGGCCTCAGCCGCCAGGTTGAGAATGCGATCAGCCATGGAGCGAAGGTTCTTATCGGCGGGAAACGTGCTGACAGGAAGGGCTTCTTTTACGAGCCAACAATCCTGACGGGACTCACGCCCGAGAATCCAGCGTTTTATGAGGAGTTCTTCGGTCCCGTCGCTCAACTCTTTGTCGTTGATGACGATGACGCTGTGGTCGCGCTCGCAAATGATTCCAAGTTTGGTCTGGGAGGCTCTATTTTTTCGAGTGATATCGCACGGGCGCGTGCAATGGCTTCGCGCATCGACACGGGCATGGTCTTCATCAACATGTGGACCACATCGCTACCCGAGCTCCCCTTTGGAGGCGTGAAGCGCTCCGGTTACGGCCGTGAACTCGGCAGCTTGGGCATCAAGGAGTTCGTCAATCAGAAACTCGTAGTCGTTAGCAAATCATGAACCCCGTCTGAGACGGAGGCTGCCGTTGCACCATCGGCGGCCTCCGGCCTGGTGAGGGGCATAAAGTTCAATTCATAACCCGCTCCGAGATGAGAGGATGACTGGAAAAGACGATTGGTCCAATCAAACAGCTCTTATTCGGTGTGCGGTGTTCTCGATAGACACACTGTTGAGGGGCAAGTGGCAAGTGCATATTCTCTTCGCACTTCGTCAGGGACCAGTACGCATTGGTCAACTCGGGCGTCTCATCCCGGGGGCGTCGAAGAAGGTGCTGGCAGAAAGCCTACGCAAGCTCGAAGCGAGAGGCATCGTTGTTCGACGAGATCTCAGTGACCTCATTTTGCATGTCGAGTATGAACTCCACCCAGATGTTCGAGTGAGTCTCGGATCGCTCCTGGATCAACTGTCTGCCTGGGGTGCAAGTTTTCTTGAACGTGAAGCTAATGTAGCGGCAAAGGAGCGCCGGAGTTCGTCACAGAAGCAATGAACTCTGTGGAAACTGTTCCTCTGCTACCGGTTCAAAGCCGCCACGATTGGCCGGAAGGCGCTAGTGGAGCGTCTGACTCAATGAGAGAGGGCTACTTTGCGCAATACTTCCTCTACTTTGCGCGACCAACGATGCAATCAGGTCACCGCTCAGTTCGCCGCTTGACTCGTAATGCAGTCGCCCCACGGGGGTCAAATCAGTGGCATCACTTCTCATATGCCGAATTGTCAGTACCGATCCGGTTCGGTGAGTGATTCGGCGATTTCTCACCAATCCAGCCGCACCCCTTTCCGAGAACGGCGTTCATCGAGAAAGAAACCTATATCACTACTGAAAAGCGGTGCAATTACTCAACATCAAAGACGCTTCCGGCATCGAGTCGTGCACAAACTTCAAGCGCTCGCGGAGAATCTCAGCGAGATGATTATTGCGGAAAATGCAAGGTGAGCGCGGGCTATCGGTAACGGTCGTTCCTGCTGAGGTAAATAAGACGTGTTACGCGGCCGGCGACGCTCCCACTCTTATAATTTTGAGCATGTCCGATGCAGACACGCTCGCCCGCTTTCATCACATCTTCGATAACCTTGCCGACAAGATGAAGCCCGCTGCCGAAAGCGAGAATCATTGGATTGTTGCGAATGAGGCCGTGCGAATTGGATTCACGGAGGTATCGCCGAGCCGGCCTCCGGGACAAGCGTGGCAAGTCACAGAGGGAGGCTTCACTGTGCGGTTCCAGTGGCGATACTACGACCAATCTTCGCCCTTCTCTCCTCAAAAGGATATGAACATCTTGTCGCTCGAACTACGCAAAGAAGGGCAGGTCCTTCGAGGCATAGAGGAACGATTCGAAGACTAGAAGACGGCATCCGCCCGTGCTCGTTTTGCAACTCGATCAGGGCGCTCATCAATCTGAACTCTTTGACTTGCGTAGCTGCTGAACTTTCCATAAAGCGACCTCCGGCTAAGGACGTCCTGTTTGAGGCAGTCGCTGAGAGGACCGTGCAGGTCGACGGCGTTCGATATGGCCAATGCAGCAGTACTTAAATGCAGAATGGCGAAATGGAAGAAATTAGTTGAGTGCGAGGTTGTGATTGCCCTAGAATCAGGGCATCACAGTTGGTCTACCCGTTCTTGCCCCGTAGAGCGATCTACAGCAAGGCAAGATTCGAGTACAGGGTTTCCGTCATCGCTGCAGTCTGATCCTCGGTGCTTTGAGCAATGCATCGCTCCTTGTTCCCGCAGGGCAAGACTCTAAGTACGAGGTCGGCGTAGTCCTGTGGCTGAGAAAGCTGTAGTGGAACTCGGACGACGGCCTAAGAGGAAGAGAGCGCTCACACAACTGTGTGAGCTTTCCTTTTTGCGTGACGCCTGGGACAGCATTGGGAAAAACCCCTCTTCGTTCGGTATCGACAATGTGTCGATTGACGGCTTCCGTAGCAACTTGAACTCAGAACTTTCAAAGATCCGGGCGGAACTGCTCTCGAAAACTTTCAAATTCCAGAAGCTTCGTGGTGTGGCGATTCCGAAGCCTGGGACTGATAAGATCAGGCCGATACAGGTACCGGCCGTTCGGGATCGTGTTGTTGCAAAAGCTATCGCCCAGCTCATCGAACCTGAGCTAAAGAAGCTTGACCATGATTTCAGTTTCGGCTACCGGAGCGGACTGAGTAGGAATGACGCGATCGCAGCCATACACGCGGCTGCAGCAGCGGGCTACACCTGGGTTTTAGAGGCTGACATCACGAACTTCTTTGGAGAGGTAAATAACGCCCTTCTGTTCGCGAAGCTCTTCAAAGTGATCGGAAGATCATCGATCAAAGAACTGCTGATGTCCGCGGTCGTTAACGAGATTGGCAACCGAGACGACATCGTTGCAAAGCACAAGGGGAGCTTTCCAAAGGCTGGTGTAGGGATACCCCAAGGTGCCATCTTGTCTCCTATGCTGGCTAACTTTTACCTGAGCACGTTCGATCTCGAAATGCAGAAACGCGGGCTGAAGGTGATCCGTTACGCAGATGACTTTGTGGTGATGTGTGAGAGCGAGGCCAGGGCAAAGCACGCGTACATCATTGCCAAGGGCTACCTAGAGAATGAGCTAAAGCTTACGGTGCACAGTTTGGGATCACAGAAGACCCGAATCGTGCAGTACCAGGGTGGATTTACGTTCCTGGGATACGACGTGAGGAAGGGGCAGCATTTCCCTTCACAGACGAGCATCAAGAAATTGCTAGACAAGGTTGATAAAGCCTTTGAACATCCGAAGGGTAAGCCTCTGTTGCCCATTGTCGTTAGGATTGCGGCGGTCCTGAGTGGTTGGAGAGAGGCATACAAGGGCTCGGAGATGACCGAAGCTGCTGTTCGGATCAATACGCATGTCGCGAACTGTGTGACGTCATTCTTGCGAGTGAACGGCTTCACTCACGACGGCCGAACAGTTACAGCGAAGCAGCTTTGCATCCTTGGAATCCCCACGATATAGGGTTGACGGCGAACGGACCAGTCTTTCGAAACCGAGGATGTCGATGGCCAACATGATCATTGGCGCTAGCAAAGACTTTCAGCTCTTAGATTCGCTTCACCATGCCTCCGTCGTCACACTGGTGATGGCCTTTGCAAAACGCAGTGGCTGGAAGAACATCAAGGAGCCTCTATTGGGAGGCGCAGCGCAGATCAACATCGTCGTTGGCTTGAACTTTGCGATCACCGACCCGTCCCTCTTGTACGATTGGCTAGAGCTTCAGGCGCAGGAACCATATCGCTTTCGCGTTGAAGTTGCTCCAACGGATCCCGTCTTTCATCCAAAAGTTATTCTCGTGGAGAGTCCGCACGGCGATCGATTCGCGATTGTCGGCTCCGGGAACCTAACGGGCGGTGGATTGGGGACGAACGTCGAGTGCGGTGTTCTCGTAGACGAAGAGGCCCACATAAATGAGCTGACTTTGTGGATCAGCGGCCTCGCTCGATCGCCACTGACACACAACATCATTGAAGAATACGAAATCGTGCATGCAGCCGCCCACCAGGGATTTCGAAAAGCGAAAAGGGCCGAAGCGCGCCTTCGCCTACTGCTGAACAAGTCTCTGAGTGAGCGGCGATCCCGCCCGCTCCCGCCTTGGAACATCACGGACTTCCTCAAAGACATGGACCGGCACCTAGCCACCTCTGAGGGTGTGGAGAGTCTTAAAGATCGAATCAACGGTGCCCGTGAAATTCGAACGGCATTGGACATGCCGAACTTTGGCTTTAACAAAGCGAATTGGGAGTACTTTTACGGTATTGTGGAGTTCGGCCGGATTCGACAAAGCTACAAAACGATGTCGGCTGAGACCCCGAAGTTAAGGCTAACCCTCAAGCTCCTTACCGCAGGCTCTCTCCAAGAGGAGACACTCGAACAAATCCTCGCCGTCGATGGCTTGCACCATGTGCGCGGTCTTGGGACGAACCTCATATCAAAAATTTTGACCGTGTCGGACCGTAACCGATGGCCGGTCTTCAATCACCGAGTGAAAAAGACCCTTAGCTCTTACGGCCTCTCGGTGGACTGGGGAGCGACGCACTACCTATCCTTTGCAGCGACTATGCGAGACGTTCTATCACGGCGGGGACAGCCCGACTTCTGGGCGCTCGATGTCTTCTGTGAATGGGCTTCGCGAGAAATGTAATGCATCGCTTCGCTAAAGAAAGCCTCTCAGTCTGAGATTTTTCAAACGGAGGCGGATAGCCTGAGACTAAATTCTGAGGCTCGATTCGAAGTGATCGAGAGACCGGTATCGTTTTCAAGAACGGAATGGGATGTGACTCGGCTAAGCTCTACGAAAGTGTCCGCGGAACAGAGGTGTGCGACAACTACCTAGAAGTCGGCTTATCGCCAGCGATTCGCCTCAACGCATTCTCAATTGGTGACTTCAGGCCAATGCACTCATTGAGCGCGTCTTCATCAGCGAGACATTGAATGGTAATGAGAAACGCCGTTCACAGCAGTGAGGGAAGGCGCAGGAGTTCGCTGCGAAGCGAAAAAGCGAAGTAGGCACCGCAGTCAACCACCAAGACCGCGAACAAAGCCCATTGCTTCAAGGGTGGTGACCCTACCACCCCGCCATTCTCTATCGGACCCGAGTCCTTTGCCTTGCAGCGAAAGAGGATTGCCGCCGTTTCTTCGCTAAGTACGTTCAGGTTTCAGCTCAAAATATGGAGTTGAGGCAGAGGTTTGGAGGGCAAAGGTCGTGGGTCCGCTAAGGGTCCAATAACCGTTGCCGAGGGTCCAATAAGGCGCTCAAGGAGCCATCCGCTACGCCTCGTTTCAATAAGTTACGCGATCCGGCTTAGCTGTCACGGCAGAGGTCGCGGGTTCGAGCCCCGTCGCCTCCGCCATAAACCAAAGAAAATAAACCGGTTATGGCATAGTGACAAGATCAGTTGTGACCCGCGAGGGTGCTAAGAGTTTCCGGCACCTTTTTTGCTGCCCTCAAGACTCAAGGGCCTCGCGTTTGGTCGCAGAAATCGCCCGCAATAGCTTGCCTGAAATCCGTTTAGCAAAGAAGTGCCCATACCGAACGCTAAGGAACTCCGATCTGCCCCAGCATCCTTGCGTATCTCCGGCGTCGCACGGGGCAAGCCGAGCAAGAAGAGCGCCGGTATGAGGAGGACACGCATCGCTTGCGGTCCGTTTTCGATCGAGGGATATGTCAGCCCGATTTGAACCATTTGTGACCGGAACACTAGGACGTTGGGTAGTCCCAAACATCATGCGGCAGTTTGTCCTTGAGCGATGCATACATGGCATCTCGGAATAGCTTTAGAGCTGGATACGGCCGGAGAGCAATTGTGCGCTCAACAATCAGCCCTTGCTCGTTGTCTACAACGACCTCCAAGCTCTCGAACTTGTGACCATCCATCGTCCCCACCCAACGCAAGAAGGTGGTGCGCTCATCGAGCTTGACCTCAGCGATATAGGTGCCGGAACCGCGCGTAGAACTAGACTGCGCGAAAATCGCCGCGCAGGCTTCACGTCCCTGGATCGACCGGGCCAGTATTGGGCTGTTGAATACGACGTTTTCTGCGAGCAGTTCGCTAATCTCAGCGGCTGTAGGCTTCCCCGCTTCCCGTAATTTTCGTAATGGATGCATTGTCATTCCTCCTCGCTAGATTTATTGCCACTACCGCATGTTATGAACGCAAAATCGTCAATTTACCGAGGCAATTCCTTACCCGCTTGCTCTCGGATCATATACTCGGCGTACCAGACAGGCCACTCAGGGTCGGCTTGTCCAATTCTTTGTTCGTGCTGTCCATGTGCTTTTGCTGCACGAATAAGTGCCTGGGTCAGATCGTCTGCCGACTTATAACTCGTCTCGCTGGTGATACGTCCCGGAAGCCGATTTGTGACTTCCTGCAATAACCAGGTATTGCCGTCTGGATCGTTGAATGTTGCAAACGATCCATAGCTTGCTCTATTTGGTGCAGCACCAGCAATGCGTGCATCGGTTTGCCCAGCTCGGAATTGTGCACCCGGCGCTTCCGGATGAAACACTTCGCTGATTTCAACACCACGGGCAGCAAGCTCGCTGCGTGCTGCTGCGATGTCCGAGACCACCAGATAAAGACCCTGCGCAGAGCCCGGTGTAGCCGAAGTAATCTTCGTGCCGAACTGAACCGAAGCTCCTGAGCCTGGCGGTGTGAACTGAATCAAGCGAAACCCGTTCTCGAAACGGAAGTCCGCATCGAGCCGCCAGCTTAGTCGTGAGTAAAACTCTTTCGCACGATCGACGTCTGAAACCGGAATGACAACTGCTTCGAGCTTCATATCCATATTGAGTTCGCTGCTCATGACTTCCTCCACACGTTCGATTTTTGGATCGCGAATTGATGGCTTTTACGCCTGCGACAACGATTCTGGCATTCTGTCTGAGGCGCCTTGTGTGTTCATGGCAACGTGGCATGCTTCGATGGCTTTAACACTATTCATAAAAGCCTTCTCCAAGACACTCTTGCCGATTGTGCCCAGGACAAAGCCAAGAAAACGCCCCTTCAAGTTCTTGCCCTCGCGTACGACAACTACATCGATGTCGGTAGTTCCGTCAGGACGGCGTGTGAAATGGTACGTGTGGCCGGAAGCACCTCCCCAAACGTTGGAGTCAGTTGTCGTAAGGACAACATGATCGGGATCAGACCAGTCATAATGCAGACGTTCCCATATGCCGCCTGAGCCTTCCGTAACGTCTGCCTGCGTCTCGCTATGCTGATGCACCTTAAGATACTCGTCGGAGCTGTTTGCGAATAGCTTCGCCCGGCCCGGGCCGAAGTCCGTAAGCCCGGCGATGTACTGCTCGGGTGTGAGGGTTGTTGTCTGATGAAGATAGATCATGGACATATGTTTCTCCTTCCGTTCAATTCTGTTGGTTTCGGGTTTGCGATGACTTCTTACCCACCCCGAGTTGGCGTAGGGCTCTCCTTCCAGCGTCGCTACTGGTTATGTCTCGCCAGGCTGTAAAGCTTTAGCGCTTTTTCAAGAGCACGTCGAATATGTATTCCATGAATGTTTGAAGAGGCGCATCGCTCTTTTCAGCCTGTGAGCGCAACAACGCCCCCTCCCAACTGTTGACCACGAAACCCGCTAATAACTCAGGATTTGTACTTGCGGGAAGTTCCTTCTGCGCAACTGCCTGTTGAAGCACAGCCGTGATTGCACGTTGCCAGTTTGAAAATCCCGTGCTGAGCTGTTCCCTCAACTGAGGATGATCTGTAGCAATCTCTAAACTGAAACGGCCCAGCATGCATCCGGGGATTGGTCCGCTGTGACCGGAAGTTTTAATCAAATCTGTGAAGAGACCCTTTAAACGTTTCAGTGGAGCGACCTTCGAATTATTCAGAGCTGCTGCGGTCCGCTCCGCGAGGCTGTCGCGATACTTATCCAACGCTGCTTTGGCAAAATCTTCCTTGCTGTCAAAATGATGATAGAAGGAACCTTTCGGCACATCCGCAGCCTTCAAAATGTCGCTTAGCCCCGTTGCATTGTATCCATATCGACGCATTAGCTTCTGCCCTACTTCAATCAGGTGTTCGCGTGTCGAATTGGGTGTCATCGAAGACTCCTAACTGCTTCCGGTTGCGTGGAAATTCGAACAGTACTTTCAGTCTTGAATTCCATAACGATCTGCCGGTTTCTGGCGTGAAAGATTCGGCCCTAAAGCTTTGCGTGCCATTTCGTATTTCTCCCAGTCAGCGACATCGGGTAGAGCAGGAATGGTGATCAATTCATGTTGGTCGAGGCCTGCAAGCGACGCATCCACCATATCCTCTGCCGTCATCACAAACTCGGCCGGAAAATCCTCTACCGGACGGCCAGCCTTCTCCCAGAATGGCGTTGCAGTTGCTCCAGGCAGTACAGCCTGAACGGTCACGCCGGTGCCTTCCAACTCGTTCTTCAGCGCCAGGGTAAAGTTGACGACGTACGCCTTGGTGCCACTGTAAGTGCCGTTCAAGAGATCCGGCGCAAGAGCCACCACCGAGGCAATGTTGATGAGCAAACCGTTCTTGCGCGCGATAAATGCGGGCAGCGCAGCAAGGGCCAGTCTCGTCAACGCGGTGACATTCAAATAGATCATCGACTCCAGAGCATCTATCTTCTCCTCAAGAAGCTTTCGCGCGCTGCCCAAACCGGCATTATTCACGAGCGCCGTGATCGCCGGATCAGTACTCAGGCGTTCAGCTACGCGCTGCACGTCCTCTTTGTTGGTCAGGTCGGCCACAATTGTCTCAATTCTGCGGCCGGTAGGCTTCAATCGTGCGGCAGACTCTGAGAGCCTCTCCTCGTTGCGAGCAACAAGAATCAGATCGTAACCGCGCTTTGCAAGGCGATCGGCATAAACGGCGCCGATGCCGGTGGATGCTCCTGTGATCAGTGCTGTGCCTTTTGGTGCTGACATTGCTTGTTCCTCCTAAATCTCCGAGGCCTGTTACCTCATAGCTGAAATAGAGTAGACCAGTCGGTCTAAAGATTCAAAAATGTGAAAGAACAATGCGCTTAGTGAGTGGAAGTTAGGAGGAACTGGTTGGATAGTCGACTGCGGATTGTCCCAGACCGGGAGCAAATGCTGCCACATAAACAAAATTTGTCACCTTTCGGATCATCTCTGCGGGTCATCGGTTACTCGCCTGGAATCGGAGGGATCGTTTGAATCGAGAGCGCTGGGACCGTGAAAATCCCGAAGGGATTTCTATTCTTTCCTCTCCCCGGTCCTTTTCAAACTTGACGAGACGCAAGCCAAGTTCTGCGATTTCCCTAACTCGCTTTTGCGCGCCGTGCACGTCAGATTGCGGTGAAGATCATAACAATGCTTCAATGGAGACATTGCGTAAGCTGATCGCCATCACGCTGTTGGCCATCTTTGGCCTTCCGTTCGCTTCGACGCTCTTTGCGATGACACCAAAGAGCGAGGCGAATCTGCCTGCTTGCTGCCGCAAGAACGGTAAGCATCACTGCATGATGAGCATGATGGAACGCAACTCTCTTGTGAGTGGTAAGCCACAGTTCACCGCTCCCGGAGAGAAGTGCCCTTATTGTCCCGGTGCGCTGACGCTCGGTCATCAGCCGAACCCTTTTGGCATTCCGTCGGGGCAAATGGTGTTTATTGGACTGGCCGGCCAGTCCGCAGTGGTTGCGCAGACGGAATCGAAGCGTCGCATCTCTCGTGATCGCTCCCGTCAGAAGCGCGGCCCTCCAAGCTTCTCCCTCTAGCTCGCCGACCAAACCCGGCTGATCCGAACTTAACGTTCGGCACAGCTCTCGTGTATCTGGCTCCAGGTGATCAGCCAGAATGTCGACTCTTGCATCGATGAAGTGCATTGGACGATATGTGTGTGAATCAACGATTGCTTCTGCAGGGTTTCGCCTTGGAATCCAGTGGAAAAGGCGCAGGCGCCGCAGATGCTGAGAACGGTAGCAAAGCTCGGATGGAGAACATGGAGAAGAGCCAGCGCTCTGGTGCTGTTGCTCGGATTCCTGCTGCCGTTCATCGCTGCTGCGCAATCCCTCGGTACTGACGATGAGGCCACGTTGCCCGCGTGCTGCCGTTCTCATGGGAAGCACAAGTGCTCCATGGGGCATCTGCTCGTTGCCTCAGATACTCATGGGCGCAGTGTCTCCGCGCCTCACATCTCTGAGAAATGTCCCTGTAATGTACCCAACGCGCCGGTATTGTTCGGGGATCACCATGCTCGTCCCGTCGAGATTGTTCAACTCCGATTGCAACTGCAGCATTCCGCGTTTCAGGCGATGTCGGGGTCTACGGACGCCCGTGAGATCGCTACTCCTAATCGCCAACGTGGTCCTCCTTTTCCAGCCAATTCGCCTGAGGTTTTGTCCTTGGCTGCGGTCTATTAGGCCGCCAAAACGCTGGAGAATCCATGTTAAGTTTTGCCCGACCTTACGTGCTGGCTGCTGTCTTGCCAGCTCTGACGATCACCATTTCTATTCGCGCTCAGGAGAGGGCTGAGCTTACGGGTCAGAATGAGCGGCAGTCCCTTACGGCTCTAAGCGGCAGTGTAATCGACTCAGGTAACGCGGCCATCGTTGGAGCACAGATCGAACTGCGCTCTGCTCAAGGAACTCAACAAAGAGCGACAACAGATCAACAAGGCCATTTCGCTCTTCGCCAGCTATCTTCTGGTAGCTACGAAATTGTGATCACACATGAAGGCTTCCAGGAGACGCGGCAACGCGTAACCATAGTGGCCGGTACCAGTGTCGCATTGACGTTCAAAATGCTGGTCTCCACACTCACGCAAAGTGTCACCGTTGAAGCTCAGGCGGGATTGGCGACAGAAACACCCGTTAGTCAGACACAAGCTCAGGTAAGTCGTGAGGACTTCAAGAACTCTCCGGCAACAACCATCGCCGATGTTATCAGCCTGGTGCCCGGAGTAACCTTCGTACAAGGTAATGGTCCGCGTGATGTAGCTGTCTCGGTGCGTGGGTCAAGCACGCGACAGACGTACGGAGTTCGCAACGTTCAGGTCTTTGAGGACGGGTTTCCCGTGACGCAGCCCGACGGCTTGGCGCGAACCGATCTCACAGACCCGCACGCCTATAGCAGCATTGACGTTGTCGAAGGTCCATCATCAGCGCTGTATGGGAACTATGCGTCCGGCGGTGCAATTAACTTCCACACACGGAGCGGCAGCGAGATTCAGGGCGTAGAAATTGGCGCTGACTTTGGCAGCTTTGGATACTACAACGACTACATCGCCTATGGCGTCGGGAATGAGCGCTATCAACTTTCGGCCTTTGTGAGCAATGTCCGAGCTGACCAGGCCACGGTCAATAATCAATACAACACGGTCACGGCTAACATCCTCGCAACCTTTGCAGCGACGCCTCGTGATCGGATGACCTTCAAGTTCATCAACAACGATCTCGACACAAACCTGTCCATTCGACTATCGCTGGCTCAATACCGTCTGAACCCATATCAGCTGGACTGCCAAACCTACAGCGCGGCCTTTGCGACAAATGGCTGCGGCAGTGTCAGCGTGTATGCGAACGGATACAACGGTACGAGAGTGTCATTGGGTGCCGCACAGGCCGGACTCAATCGCCATGACCGTCGTACGATCGTCGGCGCGCGGTACGAGCATGACCTCACGGCAAACACCACATGGCAGACACAATTTGTTTGGGACAACCGTGATGCTAATCAGCCGACCAGTGCCTCCGCCTATCGAGGAACACTGCCATCCTTCAATGTCGCAAGCAATGTGCTTCGTCATGGACTGACCGCTGGGCGACAATCCACCACACTTGCGGGCGGCTTCTTCAATTATGAAAACATCAACTCACAAAGCTCCAACCTCATGCCGGGTGGAGGAGCCACACTCGGTGGAGCGACGCAGACCGTTGTCGGAAGCCATCTCAACACCGGATTTCATCTTCGTGAGGAGATGGCGCTTGCGGAGAGGTGGACGCTCGTCGCCGGTCTCGGCGCTGAATATACCAGCCTGAGCGCCATCGCCAACAACTTCACGTATCCAGTCGGGGGAACACCGACCATCTCTCCGGTTCCAGCAAACCGCACCTTCTTCAACGTTGCTCCAGAAGTGGGTGTTCAGTTTCATCCCGATCATGTCTGGCGCATTCATGCCCGGTTGGGTATGGGATATGGAACACCCCAGGCCACCCAACTCTTTACAAATGCACAGGGGCAGTTCGGCAATAACACCACGCTCAAAACACAGCGCAACATCGGTGTGGATGGCGGTGCCGATTGGTCGCTTAGCTCTAGACTGCAACTTTCCGCGGCTCTGTTCTACGAATGGTTCCACAACGAACAGGTGACGCAGTCTCCCGGGGTGAACCTTCAGAGCTTCACCTTCAATGCACCGGCATCCGCCCATCGCGGCGTTCAGGCAAGCGTGGATTGGCACCCGATGCCTGTCGCACTTTCCGGTCTGCGTCTCCGCGCTTCCTACACGTATGACAATCAGATATATACCAACTACACCGAGCAGATCACTACGGGAAGCTTCAGCAACAGCTTCTCCCGTAACGGCAATCGTATTCCGGGTGTGCAGCCACACTTTCTAAATGGACGCATTGTCTACGATCAACCGCACGGTAAACTGCGTGGTTTTGGTGGGTATCTGGAAACGAACTGGAGAGATGCATACTCATTGGACAATGCAAACCTGCTTTCTGCGGCAGGTTATACGTTACTCAACCTGAGCACGCACTACGACCCTCCCGCAGGACACGGAGCCCTCTCTCGTCTCAGGTTCTTTTTCGACATGCAGAATCTCGCGGACAAGACTTACATCGCCTCCGCGGGAAATATCACGAACAGTCTGAACAGTATGGGCCAGCAAAATGGCGCAGCGGTTTTGGCCACCACTACTGGATCAATTTACGCTGGCACACCACGCGCCTCCTATGGCGGCGTGCGGGTGCGGTTCTGACCAAATGCTGCTCTGCGGCTTGCACCGCGCCGCAGAGCAGCAACACTGAATTACCGAAATCTTGAATGGAGAAACACATGGCTTCACACGTGAATTCTACGAAACAGGAACAGAGCCGACGCCTGTATCGCACAATCTGGCGGTGGCACTTCTATGCCGGAATCTTCTGCATCCCCCTTGTTATTTGGCTGGCATGCACGGGATCGATCTATCTCTTCAAGCCTCAGATCGAACGGTACTTTGATAGGCCTTATGACCATCTTCATATGGCCGGCTCACGAGCAACGCCGGAGGCCATCGCGAAGGCGGCCGTCGCTGCTGTTGCCGATTCCAGCTTGCATTACTATGAACTTCCGCCGAGCGCGAATGCTGCCGTGCGTGTCATCGTTGGCGTCGGGAAGCAGGAATATCGGGTGTATGTACATCCTCAAACCTTGGCGATCCTCAACGTCGTGAACGAAGACAAGCGTCCCATGCGCATCCTCTTCTATCTGCATGGCGAGCTGCTTGCCGGAAGATGGGGATCCTATCTGGTCGAACTGGCTGCTTCCTGGGCGATCGTGCTTCTACTCACCGGTCTTTACCTCTGGTGGCCGCGACAAACGGAAAGGCTTGCAGGAGTTCTTTGGGTGCGCACAAGCAAGGGGCAGCGCATCCTCTGGCGCGATCTTCACGCCGTGACCGGCGTTTGGGTGTCGGCCTTCGCCCTGTTCCTCATCCTGACCGGCTTACCGTGGGCAAAAGGCTGGGGAGGGTGCTTCAAGAAGATTCGTCAGATCACAGGTACTTCTGTCGCACGTCAGGATTGGAACACGAGCCGGGCCGGAGAACTCGCGGATCGAGCCGCCATGAACACGAACAGCCTCAACATCATGGATGACATGACAGCTATGGAACACTCCGGTCACATGGGGCACATAATGCACCACATGACCTCGCCCGATGCGTACACGCCCTTCAATCGTCTGGTTCCGGTTGCCGAGTCGCTGCATCTTGCCTCGCCGGTCGAGATCATGCCTGCGATGAAGCCCGGCGGTACATGGACAATTAAATCTGACGCGCAGAATCGAACCTTACGCGATGTCATCCAAGCCAATCCGAGCACGGGAGCAATCGTGAGTCGGCAAAATTTTAATCAGCGCCTGCTTCTCGATCGGATGGTGGGAATCGGTGTGGCAGCGCACGAAGGCCAGCTCTTTGGACTTGCGAATCAGCTTTTAGGGCTGGCTACTGCCATGGGGCTCGTTCTCCTCTGCATAAGCGCGGCGGTGATGTGGTGGAAACGGAGACAGGTCGGAGTGTTGGGAGCCCCTATTGCTCTTGCTCGTCCGCGATGGAGTTTTGCTCTGATCGCTGTAGTTCTTGCGCTCGCTCTTTATCTTCCCGCGTTAATGATCTCGCTGATTCTTACGCTGCTAGCGGAGAGATTTGTGCTCAGCCGTATTCCTGTAACACGACATTGGCTTGGGCTCATATCGGCATAAGGCAAGCCTCTCAAAAGTGAACGAGATCATTCGATAAGACTTGTGGAAGTTCCCCTGTAGTGCGCAGAAGATATACCCCAAAAGATGTATTAATTCGAAATCCCGGTCTCTTATAGAATCACCCAGCGCAACATTGCACTCGCAGAGCAGTTGAATGGTCTCTTAGTTGTGTGTGCTGATTTTCTACGAAGTATTACTAAGTTTCAGTGAGTGATAACCGTTCATTCGTTGTTATCCACATATGTGTCTATGTTAGGAGTGTGCGTTTTGAATCGATTCGGGTTCGTGCGAGTGGTTCTTTGCCTTGGTATGGTTCTTCTCGGTATTCATGAAGCCTCTGCCTCGGATGTGCCGTTGAGCGGTGATGCCCATGTGAACACAGCCCATGCGTCGATCAATTACGGGACTCTTTCCAATCTCTATGTTGGAAATGGCAACACAGCCTTCCTGCAATTTGATCTGTCGGCGCTGCCTGCGGGTACGACCTCGGCGCAGATAGCCCGTGCAACACTAACCGTTTTTGTGAACCGTGTTAATACAGCAGGCTCAATTACTGTTTCGCCTGTGACAGCGTCCTGGGGAGAGTACAGCGTCACCTCTGCGAACGCTCCTGCAGTTGGCAGCTCGATTGGCAGTCTCCCTGTGGCTGTTGCAGGGCAGTTCGTCTCTATCGACGTAACCGCGCAGGTTCAGTCGTGGCTTACATCAGGCACCAATTTTGGATTGGCACTGACGTCCAGCGGGGCCAATGTGCTTCTTGATAGCAAGGAGAATGACGAGACCGGGCATTCGGCACGTCTTGATGTAACGATCGTGTCGCAGGGACCGCAAGGACCGATTGGCCCAGTTGGAGCCCCCGGTCCTATTGGCCCACAAGGTATCCAAGGCATTCAAGGTCCGGTGGGAGCCACTGGTCCACAGGGTCCGGTTGGACCGGTGGGCCCACAAGGTCCAGTCGGAGCTACTGGTCCTGCTGGATCCGGAATCAACTATCGGAATACCTGGAGTAGTTCCACGATCTATAACATCAACGATGCTGTCTCCTATAACGGTTCCAGCTATATTGCAATTGCAGGAAACTTCAATGTTTCTCCGGGCTCTGATCCTACCGTATGGACGGTTTTGGCGGCCGCTGGAAGTGCAGGAGCTACGGGAGCAACAGGTGCGACCGGCCCGCAAGGTATTCAGGGACCCATAGGTCCTGCCGGTCCGCAAGGCATTCAAGGTGTCGCGGGCGCCGGGATCAACTATCGGAATACCTGGAGTAGTTCCACGATCTATAACATCAATGATGCTGTCTCCTATAACGGTTCCAGCTATATTGCGATTTCAGGGAACTTCAATGTTTCTCCAGGCTCTGACCCCACCGTATGGACGGTTTTGGCGGCTGCTGGTAGTGCAGGAGCTACGGGAGCAACCGGCCCGCAAGGTATTCAAGGTCCACAAGGAATTCAAGGCCTGACAGGTGCAACCGGTCCTGCTGGTCCGACAGGAGCAACAGGAGCCACCGGATCTATTGGTCCTATGGGACCTTCTGGCCCAACCGGCCCGCAAGGTCCAGTCGGTCCCGCTGGGCCGGCCGGCGCAGGCGGAGCGGTCTTGAAAGACGCCAATAGCAATACTTTGGGTTATCTGGTGTCATTCGACAACGTTTTCAATTTCACCGTAGAAAACTCCGGGTATGTATTCCAGCTTGGTGCCGATGGATCCTTTCCAACTCCGCAAATCTATTGGACTGGGCCAGGCTGCACTGGGTCGGCTTATCTTAACGACGCAAAGGGTGGTGCTGGCGGCCGGCTGATTGTAGGGAAGAGGGTGATTTACTCGACAGCAGCGAATTCGCTTTACACCATGGCGAACCCGAACTCCGGCGGGATCAGTACGTCAGTTTCTTTCACATCTGCCAGCATCGAAAATCCAACATGCATGGCGTCGAGTGGTACGGTGAGCGGCTGGCTTTTGACTCCGACCTCACCGTCCACGATTGGCATTAGTGCATCAGGAACGCCGCTCAAAGCGTCCGCTCCGTTCCAACTGCCATAACAAGCAATAGTTGCTGGCTGGTTTTTGACTGTGTACGACAGCACTTTATGCGGATAACGGAATGAGCTCGATGCAATCTCGAATTCGATTGAAGCTTCATTGGCTGGCAATTGGGCTAGCTACTTTTGCAGCCCTGTTTGCAAGCTCGCGTGTTTACGCGCAAGGCAGTCCCATTAGCAATGTGCAGGCAATAACGGCACCATTGGCTGCTCCGGCACAAGTCGCTTATGACGCTGCCGGCAATCTCTACATTGCCGATCTCAACAATAACGTCATCCGTAAGGTGAATGTTGCCGGTGTTATCACCACGGTTGCCGGTACGGGGGAGCAGGGATTTTCCGGCGATGGAGGCGCAGCGACAAGTGCATCGCTCGACTCTCCCGCAGGAGTCGCTATCGATCCGTCTGGCAATATTTACATTGCAGATACTCATAACCAGCGCATCCGAAAAGTGAGTGGCGGCACGATCACCACGATTGCGGGGACAGGTATAGCGGGATTTTCCGGTGATGGCGGCTCGGGCACTTCAGCAACGTTGAGTAATCCCACCGCGCTCGCGCTCGATGCAAGCGGCAACCTTTATATTGCGGATACCGACAACCATCGCATCCGACGGATCAGCGGAACTACGATTACGACTGTTGCAGGAAATGGAGAGCAATTCTTTTCTGGCGACAACGCGGCTGCAACGGCAGCGGGGCTCGACTCTCCAAATGGTGTTGCGATCGATGCCGCCGGCAATCTCTACATCGGCGACACTCACAATCAGCGGGTACGAGTCGTAAACACCTCCGGCACTATTACGACGTTGGCCGGAAACAGCAGCAAAGCCTATGCGGGTGATGGTGGAGCGGCAACCGCTTCTTCTCTTGCTCGCCCAAGAGGTCTCAGCGTCGATGCGCAGGGCAACATTTATGTTGCGGATAGTGACAACAACCGCATCCGCTTTATTGCGAATACAGGAACAATTTCAACTGTTGCTGGAAACGGATCGCAGGGATATGCCGGAGATGGCGGTCCCGCAATCAATGCAACCCTCGACACACCTCGGACACCCGCAGTGCAGTCTCCGGGAGTCTTTGCTCTGTCGGACACCAACAATAACCTCGTCCGTGGAGTCGGGGTCGATGGCACCATTCGGACCATTGCCGGAGTTCCTCCAGGCACGGGCGGAGGGGTAGTTCTCCCCGGAGAATCGCTTACGCTGACTGGCGCACCCAGTGTCGCTTACGCCAGCGGAACGCTAACCGCCATCTTTACGAACAGCAATCAAATCGCGACTGGCAATGTCAGTCTGATAGACGGTGCGGGCTCAACCCCGGTTGCTACCGCGGCACTCACATCGAACGTTGCGACGATCGATGTTTCGGCGTTATCTGCAGGAACTCATAATCTGACTGTGGCTTATGCTGGCGACGGTCAGAATCCAGCTATTACCAGCAGCGTCTTTGTGCTTACGGTTACCCCGCTCCCGGTTACAGCAACGGCTTCAAGCGTGACGATATTGTATGGCCAATCCATCCCTGTCATTACGGGAACGCTCACCGGCGTCTTACCCAGGGATACCAATAACGTTGCAGCCGTTTTTAGCACTTCGGCGACACAGACATCGACGGTCGGCCAGTATCCCATCACTGTAGCGCTCACAGGTTCCGCGGCTGGCAACTATACCGTCAGTCTTGCTTCATCATCGGGCAATCTCTCGATCGGAAAGGCGGCCAGCGCGATCACGCTCAGCTCGTCCAACATAGCACCGTACCTGGGCGCTCCTGTCACACTCACGGCAAAAGTAGCTTCAACGACAACGGGGACTCCGACCGGTAATGTCGTCTTCTACGACGGAACCACACTGTTAGCTACGACTGCCGTCAACGCTGCAGGCTCTGCCATCTTTACATCGAGCTCGTTTGCTGCGGGGAACCACAGCATCACGGCCGTCTACGGCGGGGATGCAAACTTCACCGGCAGCAGCTCTAGCGCGGCGCTTGAAAGCGTTGGCCCCGCACCGGACTTCACCTTCAGTGCCAGCGGTGTAGCATCCGTATCCGTCAATCCTGGTCAAGCGGCGACTTACAACTTCACCGTACAGTCGCAGGGAGGACCGTTTACTTCTCCCATCACATTGACCGCATCAGGCTTGCCGGCAGGAGCAACAGCGGTATTCAGCCCTGCATCCCTCACGCTCGGCAGCACACCAACCTCTTTCAGTCTGGCGATCCAAACTTCAAATGTCGCTGCCGCAAACACGACATCGTCGTCTGCTCGTTGGCCTCAGGTCTCTTTTAGCGCGGTGTTCTTCTTATTGCCTTTGTTGCGCCGCAAGCAAGTCCGCGCAATGGTCTCGAAGAGGCTGCTTGCTATAGCGTTTGTGCTCCTTGCAAGTGGTGCCGTCCTCGGTCTGGCTGGCTGCGGTGACGGAGGCTTCTTCCCGCAATCGCAGAAAACTTACACCATCACGGTGACGGCTACAGGTACGAATTCCATCAACGCGACTGTGCAGCACACCACGACGGTCACACTGGTCGTTCAATAAAGCTTAAAAGGAACATGTTCGTGCGGATGAGATTGACATTGTTGTTATCGGTAGCACTTTTGGGATGGACAGTGGCTGCTTCGGGGCAGGCTTCTCCAACGACAGCCAGCGATTTGGGACCAACCGTATCAAGAAACTACCCTATTGCTCTTTCAGTCGATTACACCGCAATGATCGGCAATGCTCCTCCGGGAACCTGTGGATGTTTTCTCCTGAATGGTGGCAGTGGCAGCGCTCTGTTTCACGTATGGAGGAATATCTCTGCGGTGGGCAAAGTTTCCGGTAACCGGAACGCGCTGATTCCTCAATCCCAACAGGGGTTAAGTCTCGTCACCTATATGGGAGGAGCGCGTTACTCTTTTCGCACGATGCGACGGCTGACAACCTATGGCCAGTTCCTGGTCGGAGGAGTCCATAGCTTCGATACCTATGTTCCGCGAGAGGATACGCAGTCTACAGGGGCCGCAAGCTCCTTTGCCTTCGCTCCAGGAGGCGGATTAGAGATCGGAGTTAACAAGTGGCTCTCATTCAAGCCTGCCGAGGCCGAATACTTGATCACGCATCTTCCCAACAACACGAACGGACACCAGCGTAATGCGCGCATCAGTGCAGGCGTTGTCTTTCGCTTTTCTGCTTCACGGCTTGGGCGTTGAACGAACGATTCGCAAGCAACTACTCATCTCGGGCTAGGCGGAAGCGTCAGCCTCCGGCTGCGGTCGAAAGATCTCAATCATCAGTAGGCACGCCCCAATAACGATGGCTGAGTCTGCAAAATTGAAGTCGGGCCAGTGGTAGTGGAAGATATGGACTTCAATGAAATCGATGACATAGTGGTAGACGATGCGATCGTAGAGGTTCCCGATAGCTCCGCCGAGGATCAGTGCCAGCGCGATCGACGTCAGTGAAAGCGAATCACAGGAACGCAGCAGCAGAACGCCCACGATGATAACGGCGGCAGCTGAGAAGAGGATCAGCCCCTTGAGAACAAGGTCCGGTGATGCCGAGTCGGCAAGGAAGCTGAAGGCGGCGCCGGTGTTCAGCACGTGTGTGATGCGTAGCAGACCGGGGATGACGGTATGAGCTCGTCCTGTGGGCAAGTGGTGGACGATGAACTTTTTCGACAGGTGATCGGCCAGCGCGACGAAGGCCGAGATAGCGAGCAGCAGAGGAAAGTAACGATGACGGCTCGCTGCACCGGTTTTTTTCTTCGGCTCATCGAACTCAGTCGCTGGGTACTCATAACGCTCGGGCATCCATTACTCCGTTGGTTTTGATGCGGTATAAGGCGGATATCCGATGGCGTCGAGGGCCTCGGCACAGCGCAGGCAAACAGTGGGGAAGCGCGCATCCTGACCGACGTCGGTGGTGTAGTTCCAGCAGCGTTCGCACTTCACGCCTTCGGCGGTCTCCGTCGTAACGCGAATCTCGCCGTTGGGATGCTCGATGTGCGTGAGCGCAACCTGCGAGACGTTGAAGAGTTCCTTCAAGCTCGACTCATAGCGCTTGAGCAGTCCCAGCGTTAGTTCACCTGCTTCGATGAGGATGCGAGCATCAAGTCCTTTGCCGACGAGCTTTGCCTGGCGCGCAGCCTCAAGAGAGAGCAGCACCTGATCGCGGACAGCGAGCAGCTTCTTCCAGTCTTCTTCGAGCGACTTCACATTGCCGGGGACGATTTCGGCGATGTTGGGGAAGAGCGCGACATGTACGCTCATCTCGCGCCCATCGACCTTGGGCAGCGATTGCCAGACCTCGTCTGCCGTAAAGCTGAGGATCGGGGCGACCAAGCGAGTGAGCGCTTCGGCGATGCGCCAGAGCGCGGTCTGCGCGCTGTGACGTGCAGGATGGTTGGGGGCGAAAGTGTAGAGGCGGTCCTTGAGAACGTCGAGGTAAAGCGCACTCAGGTCAGAGTTCGTGTATTCGTTCAGTGCGTGGTAGGCACGATGAAATTCGAAGTCGTCATAGGCCTGACGGATTTTGCAATCAAGCTCGGCTGTACGAGCAAGAATGTACTGATCGAGGGGCTCCATCTGTGCGAAGTCGACGGCGTGTTTCGCCGGATCGAAATCGTGCAGGTTGCCCAACAGGAAGCGGAAAGTGTTGCGCAGCTTGCGATAGTTGTCGCTGACACGCTGCATCAGATTCTCGCTGGCGGCCACGTCTTCACGAAAATCAACGGAAGCCACCCAGAGACGGACAATTTCGCCGCCGAGACGCTTGGCGATGTCAACTGGGTCGACGCCGTTGCCAAGTGACTTCGAGAAGGCGCGGCCTTGCTCGTCCAGCGTCCAGCCAGAGGTGGCGACCATCTTGTACGGCGCTTTGCCGCGCACGGCTACCGACGCGAGTATCGAAGAATGAAACCAGCCGCGATGCTGGTCGCCACCCTCGGTGTAGAGGTCGGCAGGCCAGTGCAGCTCCGGCTCAACATCGAGCACGGCGTGCCAGCTTGCGCCCGACTCAAACCACACGTCGAGGATGTCCATTTCCTTGCGGAACTCGGTGCTGCCGCAGGAGGCGCAGGCCGTGCCTTTAGGCAGCAGCCCTGTGGCGTCGTACTTGTACCACGCATCGGCGCCCTCCTTATGGAAGAGGTCGACGATGCTCTTATTGATCTTCTTGTCGTTCAGCGGTGTGTGGCACTTCTCGCACATGAAGACGGCAATGGGCACGCCCCAGATACGCTGGCGCGAAATGGTCCAGTCGGGTCGCGTAGCGATCATGTTGGAGATGCGCTCCTGGCCCCACGACGGGTCCCAGACGACATTGGCGATCTCGTCCAGAGTGCGCTGGCGGAAGGTGGTGTCACTGCCATCGGGAGCCTTCATCGGCGTCTCCATGGAGATGAACCACTGCTCTGTTGCACGGAAGATGACGGGGTTGTGGCAGCGCCAGCAGTGTGGGTAGGAGTGATGGATCTCACTTAAGCCCATCAAAGCACCCCGCGAGCGAACGAGGTCGATGATGACCGGATTCGCCTTGAAGATTTGCATGCCGTCGTACTCGGGCAGACCATTGCGCAGGCGTCCGGCGGCATCGACGTTACATACCTGAGAGAGTCCGTACTTCGTTCCGGTGTTGAAGTCATCGGCTCCGTGCGAGGGCGCGGTATGGACGGCGCCCGTACCCTGCTCGGTGGTGACGTAATCGGCATTGACACCGAGGATCTCGCGATCGAGAAAGGGGTGCTGGAAGGTGACGCGGTCGAGCTTGTCGCCCTTGAAATGAGCGATCTCCTTCGCGTCTGGCAGATTGCATGCCTGCTTTGTTGCCTCTGCCAGCGCCTCGGCAACGATGTAGATGTTGCCGTCGGTGTTCTTCAGCGCGACGTATTCAAGCTCTGGGTTGAACGCGACAGCAAGCGATGCCGGAAGTGTCCAGGGGGTCGTCGTCCAGATGATCGTGTAGACGTCCTTGCCTGCGAGCGCAGGATCGATAGCGGCGGGATCGCTGGTCAACTTGTAACGCACGTAGATCGAGGGCGAGGTATGCATCTCGTACTCGATTTCAGCTTCAGCCAGCGCCGTCTTGTCGTGGATGCACCAATAGACAGCCTTCAGCCCCTTGTAGACGAAGTCTTTCTCAAAGAACTCGTAGAAGGTCTCAACGATCGAAGCCTCATAGGCATTCGACATCGTCAGATAAGGATTCTGCCAGCGGCCGAAGACACCGATGCGCTCAAACTGCGACCGCTGCAGGTCGACATACTTCTGCGCATACTCACGACAGGCCTTGCGAACCTCCAGCGGGTTCATCTCGAGCTTCTTGCGGCCCAGCTGCTCGTCGACCTTGATCTCGATCGGCAGCCCGTGGCAGTCCCATCCAGGGACATAGGGAGCGTCGAAGCCTGCCATTGTCTTCGTTTTGACGACGAAATCCTTGATGCACTTGTTCAGCGCATGGCCCAGGTGGATGGCGCCGTTTGCATACGGCGGGCCATCGTGGAGGATGTACTTGGGGGCACCGGCCCGGGCGGTACGAATCTGGCCGTAAATATCCTGTTGCTGCCATGCGGCCAGACGAACGGGCTCGTTGACCGGCAAATTGGCCTTCATGGCGAAGGCGGTCTGGGGCAGGTTCAGGGTCGACTTCAGGGGTTTGGTTTCGCTCATATCCTTAGTCGCTTGCGGCTTGGTCTCGGTTACTTCCGGCATCTCTTCCTCTGACTTGGGGTGGCACAAGGGGCCAAAGGTCTATTGTATCTGTCCGGCATATGGCGTGCAGGGAACCACCGCAGGAAATACAGGGGTTATGCCGGAGACATGGAAGAGACATTCCTGCTGTAGGATGCGTCCAATGAAGTGAGCAGGGCTGCGCTAATATTTGTAGAATGTTTCTTGGAGCCAGATGCCTTGCGTACAACATGGAGAGAACCGGCGGAGACCGGCGAATGAACGGAGACGCGCGATTCTCGAGGAAGCAGGCGGTAAGCGCAGGCGCTGACCGCCGCCGAGGCAAAGCAGCTTAATGGCGAATACGTGGCTATCAACACCTGATGACGATCCCAGGAACGAAGGTCCGGCACTGCGTCCCGGCGCCGACGCACCGAAGCTGAACGAGGAGACGGAAGGCTCCATGTGGGCCTCGCTGTTCGCGAACCTGCGTGACGCCTTCAATCCTGTAAAGCAGGCTCCGCTCAAGCTGGATTCCCGGCCTGTGGAGAACGACCTGATTATTGAAGAAGAGGGGATCTTCACCTCGCTGAAGAACAGCATCCGCGATGTCTTCTTCCCGGAGAAGCTGCCCCCGTTGGTGCTGGAGTCGAAGCCTGTTGCGGTCATCGACCGCATGAAGGTGAAGCGCGATCCGAAATCGACGGCGATTGCCGTCGTCATTCACGGACTGGTTATCCTGCTGATCGCCTATGTGCTGATCAAGAAGATTCCAATTGCCGCTCCTGCGAAGACGACGCTCGTCACTGAAGTGAACGTGCCTCCGATGGCGCCGCCGAAGGCTGCCCAGATGGGTGGAGGCGGCGGACAGCGCGGGCCGGCACCCGTTTCGAAGGGATCGCCGCCGAAGTTTGCCGACCAGCAGATCGTTCCGCCCAAGGCCCCTCCTCTGCAGGAGCCGAAGATCAAAATCGATCCCACAGTGGAGGTCCAGAAGGACGTTCACATGGCAACCAACCTGCCGAACTTCGGCCTGCCGAACTCACCGCTTCCGGGTGTCTCGATGGGCAATGGCTCCGGGACCGGCCTCGGCTCGGGGAACGGTTCTGGTATCGGGCCGGGCTCGGGCGGCAATATGGGCGGAGGCCCGAGGCGTATCGGCGGTGGTGTTTCGGCGCCGCAGCTGATCTACCAGGTTGAGCCGGAGTTCTCCGAAGAGGCTCGCAAGGCGAAGTTTGCCGGAAACGTACTCGTGAACCTCTGGGTAGATACCAACGGTATGCCGAGCCATATCCGGGTGATCAAACCAGTCGGTATGGGGCTGGACGAAAAGGCTGTTGAAGCTGTTCGTCAGTACAGGTTCAAACCCGCAATGGAGAACGGCAAACCTGTTCTGGTGGAACTGAACGTCGAAGTTAACTTCCAGATCTTCTAAACCTTTCGGCAAGAAAGACAAAGGGCCTGCTTCTGAAGCAGGCCCTTTGTCTTGGCTTGGGACTTACGCTGCACGTGGTGCCGGGCTCATGCGAGGAATGTGCGCAGGAGCTGGCCGTGTTGTGATCTGTACACCATCCTGCTGCAGACGGAAGCGATCGACCTGCTGTTCGAGTGTGACGGCTGTCGCGCTCAGCGATTCGATGCCTGCAGCTGTGGATGCCATCTCGACCAGGTTGTCATGGCTTAGCGAGTGGATGGCATCGAGGCTGGCCGACGACTGATCTGCCGCCGCAGCCTGCTGTGATGCCGCGATGGCGATCTGAGCGATCATCTTGTCGACGCGTTCCGCCATACCGATGATGCGTTCCAGCGCCTCACCCGCCTGATTCGTGGTGACGACACCCTGCTCGACCGTACCGGTGCCGCTCTCCATGCTGGAGATGGCGACGCGCGTGCGGTCCTGAATCTCCTGAATCATGGTGGCAATCTCACCGGTTGCCTGGGCGGTCGATTCCGCCAGGCGGCGAACTTCACCGGCGACAACCGCGAAGCCGCGGCCATGATCGCCTGCTCGTGCAGCCTCGATAGCAGCGTTCAATGCGAGCAGGTTGGTCTTGCGTGCGATCTCGTCGATGGTGGTGACGATCTGTGAGATGCGCTTGGAGTCTTCGCCGAGCAGCCCGACGGTGGCCGATGTCTCGCTGACAGCCGTTGCAATGGAGTGCATAGACCCAAGCACCTGCTTGACGATATCGCCGCCCTCACGCGCCGTCTGTGCTGCGCCGCGGGCCGTCTCCGCGGCCGATTGTGTGTGACGCGAGACCTCGGCGATGGAGGCAGACATCTCCTGCATGGCAGTAGCTGCCTGTTGTGTCTGCTGACTCTGCTGGTCGATGCGGCGATGCATCTTCTCGCTGCCCGAGCGCATGGAGTCCGCGCTGCCGGTAAGTGACCCCGCTGTATCGACGACAGTGCCAATGATGGATCCCAGGTTGGTCTGCATGGTCTGCATCGCCTGCGCGAGCGAGCCAATCTGGTCGCTGCCATACAGGTGATCGAACCGCTCGCCGGTCAGATCGCCCTCGGCAATCGCGTTGGCACGTTGCGCAACAAGCTCGATGGAGCGCGTGATGCGGCGCGAGAGCGTGAACGAGATGGCTCCTCCAACAAGAGCGCCGACGATGGTCGCAAGCCATAGCGTCCAAAGCGTCGCGCTGTTCGCGTGCTGCAGTTGCGCAATTTCCAGATTGGCCTGTGTCATCTGCGATTCGCCGAGGTCGCCAGTCATGGCGAAGAGCGACTTCTCCAGGGGGAGGATCTGATTCTGGAAAGTATCGTAGGCCTGCGCCGTGCCCTGTGCCGTTTTGGACTCGTTGGACTGCTCCACCTTCTCTTCGAGCATCTTCAGCGTATTGAAACCGGCCTCAATCTCGCGGATGCGTGTGGCATCGTAGCCGAGGTTGTACTGATCGGCATACCGGCGCAGCTTCGCCATCGATTCCTCAGACTGGGAGATGTACTCCTGGCGCGCGCGGCGGTAAGCAGCGGAAGATGCGGGGTCGATGCCGAAGAGCATGTAGGACTCAAGTGCATGAATGCTGTAGACCATGCGGATGCGAAGATCACGCGTTGTGGCATTGATGGGGATATGCTGCGTGGTGGCGCTGGTAGCAAGGCGGTTGGCCTCCTGAATGCGCATCGTTGCCGTAAATGCGCTCAGCAGCATGGCAAGGATGAGCGCACCCGTGGCGAGCCCGAGCTTCGTTTCAAGTTTCATGATCTCTTTCCAGTCCCAGAAATTTTTAACGGTTGAGTTTGAAGTTGAGCTGCATCGAAGCCGAAAACCTTAGTGGCCTTCACCGGAGAAGTTGACATCAACGGTCAGGTCGGTCGTGTCAGGGCCCGGCTCGAAGCGCCAGCGACGAACGGCGTCCTGGGCGGCTGGACCAAGCAGGGCGTGGCCGGATTCAACCTTTGCATCGGAAACGGAGCCATCGGGCTGAATGGTGAGGTGCACGACGACCGTTCCGCTGACATGCATCCGGCGTGCCAGCTCCGGATAGACAGGTGGGGTTTTGGAAACGATAGCGCGATGCGAGCCGCCAGCGGCGTGGGCCAGCCCGGCTCCCAGGGCGAGGGCGCATAAGACCAGAAGATGTGCGGGTAGACGACGAACGGATGCCAAGGGGTATGCCTCCAAAGAGATTTCAGAGGCTATATCGGCAAAGAGCAGTTTTCGCTTTAGTGGGCGGCAGCAAGCACTGGTGCGGCGACCTCGGCAAAGGTAAGATTTTCTGCCGGACTGCCGGTCCGCTGTTTCCAGTTCAGGAAAAGTTTTCCATAACTGTCGGTGAGACAGGTCGCATGATCCACACCAAGCTGCACAAGGGCGCGGTCGATCCAGGCGGGCGGTCCTTCCAACTCCGCGAAGGTGCCTATCGGCGTCTCATCAACGACGAGGTGAGGCGTGGAGGCCGTTGCAGCATCAAAGGTGGACCATTCAGTGCGGTATTTCTCATACGTGAAGACAGGTTGGTAACCGAGTTGGATGAATATCTGGCCTAAGGCGGGACCATCGGCGACGGCGGTCTCCGTCTCGATGCGGACCTTATAGCGGGAGGATTCGGCAAGGTTCTGCTGCGTGTCGGTGCGTTTGTGTGTCACGGTCCAGAGCGCGCCGTATTGGCGAATGCGAAGGATTTCCGTGCGGGCGCGGAGGTCGCGCGATGGCGTGTCATAGAGCGTGTTCTGCTCAAAAGTACGTGGCGTGTCGAGATGAAAGCCAAGCTCAGGAAGACGCGATTCGAGAGCTGTTGGGTCGGAAACGGGGAACTTGAGTTCGATCTCGTGGTTCGCCATGCGCTGAGTATAGGCCTGTTTGCCGCCCTGTAACGATAGGATTGAGATATGTCCGGTGGAAAAACGGAGCGTCTGGAAGGAAGCGAAGGCGTCGCCCGCGCGGCGGAGATTCTTCGTGCGGGCGGAACGGTGGCGTTTCCGACCGAGACAGTTTATGGGCTTGGCGCGAATGCTCTTGATCCTGAGGCAGTTGCGAAGATTTTTGCTGCCAAGGAGCGTCCTGGCTGGGACCCGGTGATCGCCCATGTCAGCGACAGACAGATGATAGATCGGATCGCGCAGGTTCCTGCTGGCGCAGAGAAGCTGATGGAAGCTTTCTGGCCGGGGCCGCTGACACTGCTTCTGCCGCGGACTCGGGCTGTGCCGGATTCGGTTACGGCAGGCCGGCCACTTGTCGGAGTCAGGATGCCGGCGCATCCGCTGGCGCTGGAATTGATTCGCGCGGCTGGCGTTCCGCTGGCTGCGCCGAGCGCAAACCGCTTCGGCAGGACCAGTCCGACCACTGCGGAGCATGTGCTCGAAGATCTCGACGGCCGCATCGACGCGGTGCTCGATGGGGGGCCGACGAGCGTTGGAGTTGAGTCGACGGTGATCGGGCCCGCGGAGGATGGCTCGCATTGGACGATGTATCGGCCCGGTGGTGTCTCGAAGGAGGATCTGGAGCGCGTTCTGGGCGTGGGTGCGGTCGAGATCTTTCGTCCGTCGAGGACCGAGAATGCGCCGGAGAGTCTGCCTTCGCCGGGAGTTGGAATTCGACATTATGCTCCGCGAGCGCGTCTGTTGCTGGTGTTCGAGCCTTCGCGGCAGAAGGTGTCGGCGCGTGAAAGTCTGGTTGCGCAAATTCAGAGTTCGGGCGATGCGGTTGGCGTTATGTTGCCGGAGGGTTGGGATGCTGCTGGAGCTTCGTTTGTTTATCGCTGGGGGCCGTGGAGCGACGGGGAGATGCTGGCGCGGCGGTTGTTTGCTGGTTTGCGCGAGTTGGATGAACGTGGCGCAGCGGTGATCGTTTGTCCGGTGCCGGAGATGGATGGCATTGGTGAGGCGATTCGCGACCGGTTGCGGAAGGCGGCTCGGGAGAAGTAATTTCTCAGCGGGCGCTTGTGGCGAGCTGACCGGCGAAAGCGTCGAGCGAGAGGGAGCGGAGGAGATTGCGGCGCATGCCGCTCCAGACCTGATCGAGGCCGCGGGTCGTTTGTTCAATCCATGCGAAGGTGACGGACTGCGCGATCTTTTCGAGGTCGGCGCGGATGTCCGTATTGCGGACGAGCTCGGGTGTGCCAGCGTGGAGGAGCAGGAGATCTTCGAGCAGGAGCGCCAGGGTGCGGAGCAGGTCGGCGGTCTTCTGCTGGCCTTCGGCTCCGGCGCGATAGGTCTCGGTCATCTTGAAGAGCGCGGTGTGATCGGGTTCGGTCACGGCCTGGCGGAGGAGGAGCAGGGCATCGGCGCGAGCTGTGGTGTAGGCGGCGAGGTCGAAGCCGAGAGCTTTGCCTGCAGCTCCCTGGGCGAGGCGGGCGATGAGGTTGCGCTGTTTCGGCTGCACATCGGAGCGGCGGTCGGCGAGCAGCATCTCAAGCTCTTCGACAGGTAGCGCGCCGAGGCGGACGAGCGCGCAGCGTGAGCGGATGGTGGGGAGCAGTTCGCCGGGATTTTCGGCGAGGAGGATGAGGTGGGCGCTGGCCGGCGGCTCTTCGAGGACCTTGAGCAGGGAGTTGGCGGCTTCCTTCATGAAGCTGGCGGCGGTGATGATGAAGATTTTCTTTGGTGCCTCGGCGGGCAGGTAGTGGGCCGAGTGGATGATCGAGCGCACCTGGCCGAGCTTGATGAGCAGCTGCGGCGGATCGGGCGGAATGATGAGCAAATCGGGGTGTGGCTGGACGAGGATGCGCGTGTCTTTTTTGTCGGCATCGCGCAGTTCTTCTCGGGCAGCAACGGCTTTGTCGATCTCGTCGTCGAGGGGGAAGGCGGAGGCGATGCGGGTGCAGTTGGAGCAGACGCCGCAGAAGGAGGCGAGGGTCTGTCCGTTGGACCACATGTCGCGGGGCTGGCGTTCGCACTCGATGGCCATCGCGAGCATCAGGGCGAGGGTGTATTTTCCTGCTCCGGCCGGTCCGGCGAGAATGAGCGAATGGGGCAAACGTCCGTGCGCGATGGCGGTGCGGAGATGCTCGACGGCGGCGCCGTTGCCGAGGAAGTCATTGAAGGTTGCCGGATACTGCTGCGCGTTGCTCAATAGACCCCCTCCCCCGTACCAATTCTGTCAAAGTATTCGAACGAAAGGCTTTATTTGGACACCCCCTGAAGAACGGAGTGCTTTCGCCCTGTTTCGAGCTGCTTTGAAGTCCTATTTCTATTCTAGAGGACAGGAGGGGGTAAATCGGCAGTTGGGCTCAGATGGTTTCCTTACCTGTAAGTAAATGCTGGCAATCGGGTTATAAGAATTTCGTTCTGGATGAAGTGAAGGCCAGGGCTTGACAAGGAGATCTGTGGAAAAGTAATGCACCGGATCGCCGATGGTCTGCGGATCGGCCGCAGGAGCTCTTTACAGGCTTGTAACGGCTGTGAGATAAGTCTCTTTTGTTCGTTGTATTTGAGCTTTGCATTGACGATTTTGGCCCACTGAAATGACCTGTTTTGGGGATGGTCAGAGGGCGTGCACGGGAACAGGATGTTTGCATGCGATTCGTTCGGGCCCTCTCCTGCTTTTCTGCTGTTTTGATCTGCGCCGGTTCTTTATCCGCTCATGCTGTGGTCAGCACGGCTTGGCGTACGCCGGCGTACGCATTGCGTGTCCATAAGGCGGGCGTTGTGCCTGAGGTTTCGGCGAGCCTGCGTGAGGACGTTGCCCGGCATCCGAACGACTTTGTGACGTTCGAAACGCTGACGGCGGGCAACCGGTTTCTGGAAGAGCATTGGGTAGATGCGAGCCGGGAAACGGAGCAGAGGATGATCGACCGCGGTGTGCTGGGGTACTGGCGTGGCAAGACGCTGGTATTGCTGCCGATCCTTTCGATGGGACAAACAACAAGTCAGACAGAGATCTATCGGTAATCGTGGGAACGGCAGGTTGATGCCGGAGACGCGATGCTTTAGGCAACGATGGGAATTTTTGTGATGTCGCAGAAGCGGCCGAGGCTGTTGGCTTTGGCAAGGTCTTCGAGCTTCGCGGTATAGAACTGTTTCTGTAGCGATTCGGCGAGCTGGGTTTGTTTTGCGGTATCGCTGGCGAAGCCGGGTATGTAGTAGTCCTTGAATCTTTCCATATCGATCATGTAGCCAGAGGGCTTGGAGACGAAGAAGCAGACGAAGCCTGCGACGAACTTCAGCTCGCGCAGCACGTTCTTGTCGTCGGGGAGCTCGTCGGGAGCGATGTAGTCTTCGGGGACGCGCAGCCCTTTGGCGGAGCGGTTGAGGCGTGCCTGTACGAGAAAGGCGACGAGCGCGGCTTCGTCGTTTTCGTAGAGATAGTTGTCGGGCGTCTGTTCGTTCTCGATGAGATAGGTGTGGAAGAAGGCCATGAGAGCTCCTATTTTTTGCAGGCGCAGATTGGTTTGGGGCGATGGTGGTGCTTCACCGGCTTGCACGGTGGGGGCGGGGGTGGAGGCGCAACGACAGGGGGCGGAGGACAGGTGACCTCGACCTTGATTGGCGGGAGGTCGAGTGGTGCGGGTGGTTTGAGTCTGAGCCAGCCGAGGCCGAGCTCGAGGACGGGCACGGCAAGCAGGACGAGTCCGAGAACGATGGCGCTGGTGGCGGTGGTGAGCCAGTAGGCGAAGCGGGCGTTGTGGTCAGAGCTGACGAGAAAGGCTTCTTCGCGACGCCAGAAGAAGTTGAACCGCAGATGGATGGTGAAGGCGAGAAGGATGAAGAAGTAGAGAAGCGCGGCGATGAGGGGGAGGAGGTAGGCTCCGGGGCCAACTTTGTCGTTGAGCCAGGTGATGAGCCCGAGCGTGGCGGTGATAGCGAAGGTACAGACGCTGAGGACGGTGTCGCAGGACTTCTCGGCGCGTTCACGAGCGATGGAACGGAGGTTGTCGCCCTGGGAGCTCCAGGAGGATTTGGTGAGGGCAATAAAGAGGAGGAAGAGCGCGGAGCAGAGAAGGACGGAGAGGATGGCAACGGCCCAGAGGGCGAAGGTGTGCTCCGGTGGAGGTTCCGGTTGAGCCGCGGCGACGACGATCACGCCTGAAAGCATAGGAAACTCGCTTGTACCGGGGGTCTGGGGAGAGGCCAAGTTAGCAGATGCAGTGGCAGCGGTCAACGGTTGAATCGCTGGCTTTGAGGGAGAATGGGGGAATGAGTTCTGTACGGATGGATAAGTGGTTGTGGGCAGCACGATTCTTCAAGACGCGGGCGCTGGCGTCGAAGGCTTGTGAGCTGGGGAGGGTGGACTGGAAGAAGGGCGAAATGACGTGGCAGCCGGCGAAGGCGGCTCGCGATGTTCACGAAGGCGACATGCTGAAGATAAAGAACGATAGCGGCGAGTTTCAGATTGAGGTGCTGGGCCTGAGCGAGGTGCGTGGACCTGCGGCGGTGACGCAGGGTTTATACCGAGAGACGGACGAGAGTAAGGCTGCTCGCGCGGCGGTGGTGGAAGCGAAGAAGGCGATCCCGGTGTATGAGCGTGTGTGGGAGAGTGGACGGCCGACGAAGCGGGACCGCAGAGTAATGAACCGGTTGCGGGGGAGGCAGGGGGGCTGATGCGAGTTAGGGCTTTCATCTGGTTTCTGTTGCTGATTTCTATTGCTTCTGTCGATATAGCGTTTGCGCAGGAGTCGAATCAAAGGGCGGTTTGGCAGAAAGATTCGAATGCTCCCGTGGGAAGTGAGAGGAACCCGGTGCGAGTTTCCTCGGGGGTGATGGCGGGACGTTTGATTCATCGTGAGATGCCGCAGTATCCCGCCGTCAAGAACGGCGACAAGGTAGCCGGTGCGCAGGTGATGCATGCGGTGATCAGTCCAGAGGGTAAAGTGGAGCGGTTGGAGTGGGTGAGTGGTCCGCAGATATTTCGTGAGCCGGTGATGGATGCGGTGCGCCGGTGGACTTACAAGCCGTATCTGCTGGATGGTAGGGCTGTGTGGGTAGAAACGACGATAACGATGAATGTCGATTTTGGCGGCATGTGAGGTTAGGGGATCAGAGGTCCTTTGACTGCGCTCCCGATGGTCGCATCGCTCAGGATGACACCGTTTGGACCGCAAGGTATGGTTTGAAAGGAGAAAAATCTGCAATGCGACTGTGGAGCAGAAGTTTCAAGGATGGCGGCGTCATTCCTGGCGAGTTTGCGTTTGCTGTGCCGGATGCGGCGAACCATGTTGCGCTAAGCGCGAATCGTAATCCGGAGCTGGAGTGGGCCGATGTGCCGGAGGGAACGAAGTCGTTTGTGCTGATCGCGCATGATCCCGATGTGCCGAGCAAGGGCGACGATGTGAACAAACAAGACCGCGAGGTTCCGGCATCGCTGCCGCGCGTGGATTTTTATCACTGGATTCTGTTGGATATTCCGGCGAGCACAAGGAAGATCGCGGCGGGCAGCCATAGTGATGGTGTGACGGCTCGCGGGAAGAGTGGACCTGCGGCTGAGGGTGGCATGCGGCATGGGGTGAACAACTACACGGAGTGGTTTGCCGGGGACGCGAGCATGGAAGGGGATTATTACGGCTATGACGGGCCGTGTCCTCCGTGGAACGATTCGATCGTGCACCACTACATTTTCACGGTATATGCGCTGGATGTTCCGCATATTCACGTAGACGGCAGGCTGACGGGTGTAGCTGTGCATGAGGCGATGAAGGGGCATGTGCTGACGAAGGCCAGCGTGATGGGGAAGTACTCACTGAATCCGAGGGTTGAGGTGAAGTAGGGAGAAACTGTGCTTCGGCTTGTTTTTGGCTTCAAGGAAGTTTTTCTTCGGAAGATGATTAAAGGACGATGACCCCGATACACTGGTAGGGCACATACGTCCAACGGTTGTATCTCTTCGGTTTAAGGATTTAGCAAAAGATGAAATTGTGGTTTTCTCTTCTGGTAGCTGTCGTCTTTCTTACGACCATTCCCTCTCATGCACAGATCGGTCTGTATGTGAATCCAGTGGCTACGCGCATCAGCAACTCGCAGGCTGATTCGGGAGTGTTCTCGTTCCTTGGCGACGGTACGACGTCGCGCATGTTCTGGGGAGCGAACATCGGCGGGTATTACGACCGCTGGCATGGCGAGAAGTTCGATGCAGGCATCGATATCCGCGACCAGATCATCGGGGCGAACAATGCCCGTGAGAACAACTTTCTGCTCGGCGCGCGTGTGGTGGCGAAATCGCTGTCGCCCTCATGGCGGCCTTACGTAGAGGTGCTGGGGGGAGCGGGAACGACACGTGCCCCGCACAGTTCGGTGCGTATCACCCGGGGAACCTATGGAGTTTTTGTCGGTGCGGACTATAAGCTGAGCCGCGTCGTCGATGTGCGGGCGTTCGAGATCGGTTATGGATCGTTGTCGACGATCAGCAGCGTTGCTGTGGGTAGCGCAGCCAGCTCCTATCCTTCTTCCAACCAACTGCATTTCAGCGCAGGACTGGTCTTCCGCATCCGTTAGCCTATCGAGCGCAGACTGAGGCGCATGGGCATGGCATCTCTCGGGCGAAGAGTGATTTTCGCCTGCGGAACGGGTGGCGTAGAGGCCATGTAATGCATGCGCCATCGTGACGCAATCCTCGCGATGGCAAGGACGCCTTCCATCCACGCAAAGCTTTCGCCGATACACTGGCGTGAGCCTGCGCCGAAGGGAAAGTAAGTAAAGCGCGGGCGAGATGCTTTGGCCTCGGGTGTGAACCGATCGGGATCGAAGCGAAGCGGGTCCGGGTAAAACTTTTCCGTCCGGCTGACAATGTATTGACTCATGAAGAAGTGGGCACCGGCTGGAATGCGGTACGGGCCGAGTTCGACGGGCTGAGTCGACATGCGTCCCATAGCCCATGCCGGTGGGTAGAGCCTCATGGATTCCGCAAAGACCTGCTCGGTGTAGCGGAGGTTTGGGTAGTCGGCCAGGGTGGGCAGACGGCCATGAAGGACCAGGTCGATCTCGGCATGGAGCTTGGCTTCAGCTTCGGGATTCTGCGAGAGGAGATACCAGGTCCAGGCCAGCGCGTTTGCGGTGGTTTCGTAACCGGCCAGGAAGATGGTGAGGACTTCGTCGCGAATCTGCGAATTCGTGAGCACGGAGCCATCTTCGTCGTGCGACGCGATGAGCATGGAGAGCAGATCTCCTTTGTCTTCGCCTGAGGTGCGATGCTCGGCGATGAGTCGCGTTACGACCTCGTCGAGGCGAGCCTTCGAGCGCCGGAAGGCGTTGATGCGGCGGATGGGAACCGGGAAGGGGAGATCGAGTACAGCTTCCATGCGCGGGAACGCGATGAGGAAGTTGTAGATCTCCATGATGGAATTGACTTCGTCGTTGATGCGTCGGATGTCGTCCGTGACCTGCGTGTTGAAGAGCGTGCGAGCGGTTATCTCAAGAGACAGGGACATCATGGCAGCAGAGATATCGATGATCTCGCCCTCACGCCATTGAGAGGAATGTGCTTCCGCACTACGCACAATCTCATCGGCATAGGCGGAGATGCGCTGCCGGTGAAAGGCAGGAGCGACGATACGGCGCTGGCGGATATGAACAGGGTCGTCTGAAGTAATGAGTCCTTCACCGAGCAGAATCTTCATGCGACGGACAGTGCGCTCTTTAACAAAAGACGCAGCCTGGGTGACGAGGACTTCGCGGATGTAGTCGGGCTCGTTAATGAAGATGATGGGCGTGCTCATGAACCGGTAGTGCGCGATGGGTCCGTAGGTACGGTGGAGGTATTCGAAGAGACGAATGGGTTCGCCGAGCTTGACCCAGGGCTTGAAGGCGTAGAAGGGTAGCGAGAGAGGAAGGCCCGGCGGAAAATTCCAATGTTTGCTCATTGCCGGTTACGGAACAGAGGCGGGAATACGGGCAGAGACGATTTCGCGGATGCGGGCTTCGATCTGATCGATACCGGCGTCGTCGCGGATGGCGGCAACGCGTTCAGGTTCGCGTGCGGCGATGGCTTCATACGCTTGATAGATGCGCGTGTAGAACGCATCGTCTTCCCGTTCGAAACGACCCTCGTCGGCGCCTTTCTGCTGCGTGGTGCGCTGGTTGCGACGGCGGGCGCGGTGGAGTGATGAGGCGAGCGAGGGCAGTAGCAGCAGCGTGAGGTCGGGCTGCAGGTTGTTGCAGACGGCGCGGTGCATCGAGAGGATGCGCTCGCTGCCAAGCTCACGTCCTGCGCCCTGGTAGGCCTCGGACGAATCGGTATAGCGGTCGCAGAGGACGATGGCCCCGGCGTCGAGTGCAGGCAGGATGATCTGGTGGATGGACTGGGCACGGTCGGCGAACATGAGCGCCATCTCGGCGAGCGGTGCGATGGCGCCGAGTGATTCTTCGGAGCGCGAATCGAGCAGGATGGAGCGGATGCGGTCGCCGAGGGCCGTGCCTCCCGGCTGACGGAGGGTAACGACTTTGTGGCCTTCGGACTCAAGCGAGGCGGCGAGGCGGCGAAGCTGTGTGGTTTTGCCGGAGCCGTCGAGGCCTTCGAAGGTGATGAAGTATCCGCGCTGCATAAAGACAGGATAAAGCAGGTGGGAATGCAGTTTCGCGCAGAGGTGGGGAAATGAAGCTGAGGTCTCTGTGGTTGAGACCTCAGCTTGCGGTTATCTTGACTGCTTGCGGTTATCTTGACTGCTTGCGGTTATCTTGACTGATCGATGCGCTGCATCTGCGCGACAGTGTAGCGGTCGCCCGCGATCTCTTCCTGTGGAATGGCTGCTTCGAGCTCGGCTACTTCGGCAGCGGTGAGTTTGATGTCGGCTGCGCCTGCGTTTTCTTCGAGGTACTTTCTGCGCTTGGTGCCGGGGATGGGGACGAGGTCGTTGCCCTTGGCGAGCACCCAGGCGAGGGCGAGCTGTCCGGGCGTGGCTCCGCGGCGCGCTGCGATTTCGCGTACGCGGTCGACGAGGACCTGATTTCGGTCGAAGTTCTCTCCGGTGAATCGTGGGTAGCGCTCGGCCCGGAAATCTCCAGCGCTGAAGTCGGACTTGCTCCTGAAGGCTCCGGTGAGGAAGCCGCGGCCGAGAGGCGAGTAGGGAACGAAGCCGATGCCGAGTTCGCGGACGGTGGGCAGGATCTCGGCTTCCACGTGGCGCTCCCAAAGGGAGTATTCGGTCTGGAGTGCGGTGATGGGGTGAACCTTGTGGGCGCGTCGGATCGTTGCCGGAGAGGCTTCAGAGAGGCCGAGATACTTCACTTTGCCGGCTTTGACGAGGTCGGCCATGGCGCCGACGGTGTCTTCGATAGGAACCTCGGGATCGACGCGGTGTTGGTAGTAGAGGTCGATGTAGTCGACGCCGAGGCGCTGGAGCGAAGCTTCGCAGGCTTGCTTGACGTACTCGGGTTTGCCACTGATCTGCCAGTAGGTGGGATCGTCTTTTTTGCGGATGTTGGCGAACTTGGTGGCAACGAAGAACTCGTCGCGGCGCGGCTTGATGGTGCGTCCAACCAGCTCTTCGTTATCACCGATGCCATAGGTGTCGGCGGTGTCGAGAAAGTTGATACCGAGGTCGAGTGCGCGGAGGATGGTAGCTGCGGATTCGGCGTCGTTGCGCTCGCCGTAGAACTCGCTCATGCCCATGCAGCCGAGTCCCATGCGGGAGACGACTGCGCCCTGTGAACCTAGTTTTACTTTTTCCATGCTCATGACGATTTGGATGATCCGGTCGATATGTGGGTTCGTGGCAGTTTTGGATTGACGTGTTTTGCTAATAGTTTGGCGCGTTTTGCTTATCGGGTGTGCGTGTTGTCCTGCCATTGCACGCCATTGGGATGGATGGTGATCGTGAATGGTCCTTCTGCACCCTCTTTGAGGAGCGGGCCGTCGAACTTCTTTTCCTGATTTGCGGGATCGGTGTAGATGAGCTTCATCTTGCCCTGGCCGATGATCTTGAAGCGGTAATGGAAGTCGGCTCCGGGTGCCAAAGATTGAGTGCCGAAGCTGGCGCTGGGATAGTCGACCTCAATGAGCTGCAACGGCTGCGTGGTGCGGTTGGAGACGGTCGCTTCGACATAAGCGGAGTGGCAGCCGATAAGCAATAACACGGGCAGGAAGGCTAGAGCGCGAAGCGGATGCATACGGTTTAAGGGTAGCAGGTGCATGTGCCTGGCGAGGGAGTCAGGCGTAGAGGCTGGGGGTGCGTTCGAGGATGCGGGCGGTGAGAACGACTCCGGAGCGGTTGTCGTGGAGGGTGATGGGAAAGGCGAGGACACTCCAGGTGACGTTCTGCTCGCCGGTCTTGGGCAGAGCGAGCAGTCCGCGGCGGGTGCGGTCGATGTAGGTCTCGCGGGTGAGGGAGACGGTTTTGAGGACCTCGCGCCAGTCGCGCATCAGGGTGGGCATCTCGTCGAAGACGCAACGTCCGGGAAACCAGTCGCGCGATTGGCCGAGGTAGTCGGCGGCAGCGTCGTTGCAGTGCATCCAGATGCCGCGGTCGTCGAAGATCTGGACAAGAACATCAGAGCCGATGGCCATGGCAATGCGGGAGTAGAAGAAGTCGCGGGCATCGACGACGACTGGGACGCCGCGGCGCTTGGCCTCGAGGGCGCTGAGCGCAGCCAGAAGATCATCTACGGAGCTATAACCTTTGAGGAGGTGCATGTCCTCGGCTCCGCCGAAATGCCGTTCGAGGGTGGCTGAAAGGATGATGATGGGGACGTGGGGGCGGGTGCGGCGAAGACTGGTGGCGACTTCGGTGCCGAACTGTCCGGAGCCGAGGTGATAGTCGAGGACGGCGATGTCGATTGAGTTGAAGACTTCGGTGGCCTCTTCGATGGTTGAGGCGGGGATGCAATGGTAGCCGTGCTGGCGGAGGATGGCGGTGCGGAGATGAAGGTTCGTGGGCTCGTCATCGAGCAGGAGGACACGAACATTAGAAGCGCGGATGTTGCTGGACACACCTCCACTCTGTTCCGGCGGCTCTACCATGGCTAGGCAATAGGATGCCTCAATATGGCAGTGAGTCAACCTGTATTTGTCTTATTTTTCATTATTTTTGGCCGAAGACTTGAGGTTACGGAGCAAGTCTGGGAGCCGGTTGACGGCAGCAACGGTACGGAGCCATTGACGGTTGTCGATGGCCGGGTAGCCGCTAACCATCTTGCCGGGTTCGACATCGTTGGGGATGCCGCTCTGTGCGGTAGCGATGGCTCCGTCGCCGACGGTGCAGTGGCCGGCTACGCCGACCTGGCCGGCGAGGATGACGGATTTGCCGATGGTGGTGGACCCGGCGAGGCCAACCTGGGCGCAGAGAAGGGTGTTCTGGCCGACGGTGGAGCCGTGGCCGACCTGGACGAGATTGTCGACCTTTGCCCCGGTGTGGATGCGGGTTTCGCCGATGGAGGCGCGGTCGATGCAGGCGTTGGCCTGAACCTCGACAGCATCTTCGAGGACGGCCGGACCGGACTGAACGATCTTGTACCAGCTGCCGTCGGATTGCTTGGCGAAGCCGAAGCCGTCGGCTCCGATGATGGCTCCATTTTGGAGGACGACATAATCGCCAAGCTGGCAGTATTCGCGGACGACGGCGTGGGCGTGTGCGAAGAAGTTGTTGCCTATGTGCGCGTGTGGGTAGATGACAACATGCGGCAGCAGGACGGCGTTGTCGCCGAGAGTGACGTGATCGCCTATTACGGCGTAGGCCCCGATGTGGGCGTTTGTGCCTACTTTGGCTGTTGGTGCGATCACTGCGGTGGGGTGGATGCCGGGGGCGTAGGCAGGCGGCTGGTAGAAGAGCTCGATGGCGCGGGCGAAAGCGAGGTAGGGGTTCTTGAGCCGCAGGGTGGCGGCGGAGACTGCGGGGAAATCGGGTTCGACGAGGATGGCTGAGGCGCGGGTGGTTTTGGCAAGTGCCGCGTATTTGGGGTTGGCGACGAAGGTGAGGTGGCCGGGGCCGGCTTCCTCGATACCGGCGAGGCCGGAGATGACGGCGGCGGGGTCACCCTGGAGGGTGGCTCCAAGGTGCAGGGCCAAGTCTTCAAGCTTCATGGAGGGGATTTTACTAGGGGAGACACATGGGGGCCTGGGTGCACAATGCGGAGATCCTCGACTCCGCTACGCATCGCTCGGAATGACACTTCAAACTTTAGAGGCGATGTTTCTAGCACCGCTTTAGTTTGGTCGGGCGCTGGGCGGGAGATTGTGGAAGAGGTCTTCCTGGAGGGTGGGGGTAGCGGTGGAGCGCGGCAGCGGCTTCTTGCGCGACGGCGTGGTGATGACGGCGATCAGCTGCAGATCGGCGATGGCCGTACGCGGAACATAGATGCGCTGGGTGTTGGAGCGGATATCGGGCGGGATGAGGAAGATGCCGGAGTCGTCGATCAGGTCGTCGGCGAGGGAGAGGTCGATGGGAGCGAGGCCTTCGAAGATGTCGGCCTCGGTTGTGGTGGCGGGATTAGGGGAGGAGCCGCGGAAGGTGAGGCGAAGCCAGAGGCCTTCGGTGCGGGGCCGGGCAAGGAAGGTGCGGCGGGTGAGGCGCTCGGGGTTGAGGGGGTCGTTGAGATTAAAGTCGCGGACGTAGCAGATGTATTTGATCTCGGAGAGGGGGAGGGTGAGGATGCGTCCGGAGAGGTCGAGCAGATCGATGACGCGGGGATTGGATTGGGCGCGAACGATATGCGATAGAGTCAGATAGCCGGGGACGGTGTCCCCGACGAACCGCCGGACGATAACTTTTTTGTGCGCCGAGGACATGATGCTCTGTGGCGGATTGTCGCACGTGGATGGCAGGAGAAGGTCACAAAAGCTTCGTCCGGAGTAGTCAATTTGCTAACGCTGTGCTAAAGTCAGCTTTTGTGTCGCGGTAGTTGAAATTTCTAAGCGGTTGATTTTCCATGGCTTATGTCGGTCCAGACATTTGGAAAATGCCGCTTAAGACCGGCTTGGAGCGATTGACCACAAATTATGGCCGATTACATCTATCTTCTGGAGAACCGGCTTTCGAAGGCGCAGCAGGCAGCGTTGGCGAAGGTGATTGAAGTTGCTCGTCATAAAGGATTTACGAGCTTTCTGGTAGGCGGAGCGGTACGGGATTTAACGAGCGGCTCGCCGGTGCGCGATCTGGATGTAGTGGTTCAGGGAAATGCTCTCAAGCTAAAGAAAGATATAGAGAAAATCGGTGGCAAAGTATCTGGGGAATCGGAAGTGACCCAGTCGTTCTTTGTCCAGTTTCCGGGTTCAGTGCGGATGGAGATCGGCTCGACGCTCTCGGTGAACTATCCGAAGCCGGGTAAACCGGTGTACAGCCCGACGACCATTCTGGAGGATCTGAGGCGGAGAGACTTTACAGCAAACTCAATGGCCCTCTCGCTCAATCAGGGGTCGTACGGCCTGCTGATGGACCCGCTGAACGGAGTGGCAGACATTGAGAACCGCGAGCTGCGGTTGGTCAATCCGTATGGGTTCATTGAGGACCCGGTTCGTATGATCCGCGGAGTGCGGTTTATGGCTCGTTTGGGCTGGTCGCTGGATGAGCGCACCCGGAGCCGGTACGAGACAGGTAAGGAAGAGAACTATATTGCTGCGATGCCTGCCGCTCAGAAGGGCTATGAGACGGAGGAGGTCTTTCTGGAGGAAGACCCGCTGCGAGTGATGAGGCGGCTGGAGGCCGAAGGGTGGATGAAGCACCTGAATCCGGCTGTGGCTTCGAATAAGGCGAATGCGGCGGAGCTGGAGAAGCTGCGTGATGCTCAGGCTCAGCTGCATATGCAGGGGATTCATGCAGAGGCGGCCGCAGCCAGTTTCCCGATGTTGACGGCGAAGATGGCTCCGAAGGACGTGGCGGCTCTGAAGAAGAGCTTTGTGCGGCAAGGCTTCGTAGACGAGATTAATGGGCTGGAGGCCGAGGGCAAGGCATTTGCCGCGCAGCTGTCGAGCAAAGAAGCTGCGTTGCCATCGCAGGCGTGGAAGCTGTTGCATGCAGCTCGGCCGGAGGCGGTGCTGTGGGCTGCGCATCATGTCAAGACGGCTGGCGTGCAGAACAAGCTGAAGGCCTTCTACACAGACTGGCCGCAGGCTCGGCAGAGGATTCCGTATGCGCAGATGCAGGAGATGCGGATTACTCCTGAGGTTGCAGGTTATGAAGAGCTGCTGGATAAGCTGTTCTTTGCGCTGATGGATGGCAAGCTGGGGACAGTGGAGGAGATGAAGGCGTTTCTTGAGCCGTATTCTCCGCCCGCGCCTCCACCGCCGGTGCATCTGCGGCGCGCGCGCGCGACGCGGAAGGATGCCAAGCCTGCGAAGGGCAAGAAGAAGGCAGCTCCTGCAGGGGAAGCGGCTGATGCTGCGGCCGAGGTTCCGTCGGTAAGCGCGGCAGAGGCGCCAGCTCCTGCGAAGGGGAAGAAGGGCACTGCGGTTGTCGAAAAGAAGCCTGAGGTCAAGAAGGCTGCGGCTCCGGTAAATGTCGCGGCCAAAGCGGTTGCCTCGGCGAAGAAAGCGGTTGTTGCTGCTCCGGCGAAAAAGGTTGCGGCGAAGGCTCCAGCGAAGAAGACTGTTGCCAAGCCTGCGGCGAAGAAGCCAGTTAAGGTTGTAGCGAAGAAGCCAGCGACGAAGGTGATTGCCAAGAAGGCCCCAGCGAAGAAAGCTCCAGCGAAAAAGCCTGTGGTCGTGAAGAAGCCTGCACCGGCGAAGAAGGTGGCTGCGAAGAAGGCTCCAGCGAAGCCAGCGACAAAGAAGGCTATCAAGAAGAAGCGGTAATGGTTTCCGCTACATAGTGAGCACGGCTGCGAAAGCTGATGTTTGGGAGAAAGCAATGGACCGAGTCGAACATATAGACTCGGTCCATTGCTTTAAGCAGTGTCGCGGGGCCAATTAGGAAGGCCACTCGCCATAGATATTGATGGTGAGTGGAGCGTCGTGAAACCAGTAGCTGCGCGCCATGCGGAAGGCTGTGTTCTTGCGGTGGATGTCGTAATGGGAGCCAGTGACAACGGTGGGAACGGAGAGCAGGCAGGCGGCGTGCAGTGAAGGGATCTTCGACTTCCAGGCACCGGCGAGAATGTTGGTGATTTCGCCGAGAGCGTCGTAGACATCGCTGGAGAGTTCGGTGATCTCGATGCCGAGCATGGTGGAGGCGAGCTGCTTGGCCGTGGTTTCGCTGACGACGAGGGTATAGCCTCCGCTGAGCGCTCCCGCGAGACCGATGACGGCTGTGAGGGTGATGGGGACGTTGGTGGGTGCGACCTCATGGTCGGACACGGTAACGGGGGAGCCGAGCATGAGCCCGAAGACTTCATCGACGGTCTGGTCGAGGAGTGCGGTGTTAGTGACTTCTGTGAGCTGGTTTGTCTGCTCCGGTGCGTCGATGGACGAGGGCATGTTGTTGGCTGGTCTCCTGCGCGATGGTGTTGATGGTTCTATCGGCGAGGGAAGGGGATGGATGAGTTGAAGCACAAAAGAAAATGCCCCGGCCTCCTAGGAGGCCGGGGCAAGTGGTTAAGGGTTAGAAGTGATACTTGACGGACAACTGCAGGTTCCTTGGGTTCGAGCGGACAGTAGTGATCTGACCGAAGGTTGCAGGAGAACCCACGCTGCTGGCAGGGTTCGACCAATAGGCACTATTGAAGAGGTTGTCAGCATCAGCGCGGAAGTTAATCTGCTGCTCATGCCATATCGTGAAGTCCTTGGTAACCGAGGCCCCATAGGTTTGATAGCCAGGGGCGCGCTCCGAGGTAGGACGTGCTGTACCAAAGGTTCCTGGTGCAGGTTGACCGTACGCACAGACCCCATTGTCGACGCCGGCGGCGCATGGGATAGCCGAAGGATCGGTTCCGAACCAGTTGTTGATGGAGCGGTTGACGATCTTCATCTGGCGGTAGTGATTCGCACGCTGCGAGTTGCCATTGACCATCGAGTTGTTGGTCGCGCCGATATTGACTGGGAAGCCAGTGTAGAGAATACCGGTCATGCCCACCTTCCATCCGCCGACCATTTCATCGAGGACAAGAGGCAGGCTGCTACCCCACATACGATTGCGGCCGATTGGCAGGTCGTATACCAAGTTGTAGTTGACTGCATGACGCACGTCCTGTCCGATAGGTCCCCACTCAGGGCGGAGATTATAGACATTTTCTGCGTAGGCACTGGCAACAGTGACACTGGGCACACCATAGAAACCGGTGCTGTTGGTGAGACCCTTGCTCCACGTGTAATTAGCAGTGTACTGCAGGCCATGCCATGCACGCTGGCGGAAGCTGACTTGCAGAGAGTTGTAGTTCATCGCGGCGTTCGAGTCCGTGTAACGGATGACGCCATTATAGCCAACGCCCGGAGTGGTGTAGAAGGGCGCTGGGGCTTGGGTGAGGCAAGCCGCTGGAGGGTTGGGAGTGTTAACAGTTACGGGAGCCCCATTAATAATGCAAGGATTGGGCAGCTGATTACGCTGGTTTGCGGTGACCAGATGCTGTCCAGACTCGCCGGCATAGCCAACTTGTAAGGATGCTGTGTTGTTAAGCTGATACTCAAGAGTCAGATTGTAGATGCTGATAAATGCAGGTTTGATTTTCTTGTTCCAGACGTTGTAGACATTGGACAGAGCAGTAGCACTGCCGAATCCACCTTGTACATTGTAGAAGGCACCTGCGGTATTTCCAGTGCCAGGCAGATTTCCGCTGAGCTGGGAAGCTGACTGGAAGGGAAGGTTGGTGGTCATACGAAGGTTTGCACCGGTGCCTTCCATGTAGTTCTGCAGGCCGTATCCGCCGCGAACGACGAACTTGGGAGTTGCAGACCAGGCGAAGCCGATACGGGGCATGACGCTGCCATAGAACGGGTCTACCAGTCCTCGACCGTAGCCTGCATTTTTAGCTGTAATGCAGGGTAGGTTGAACGGCTGGCATACGGAGGTATTGCTGCCATCAATGATTATCCTGCTGGGATTATTGGGATCGATGGTAGACATCTTGTGGTTGACCTCATAAATCGGCTGCGAGTACTCGTAACGTACGCCGAGGTTGAGGGTAAGGGTGGGTGTGATCTTCCAGTCGTCCTGTACAAAGTAAGCATCACGCCATTGACGCATACCAACTGGACCAGCGACGCCACCGATGCTCTTGAAGCCAGCACGGTTCAGGATGAAGTCAGCGGCGGTATAGCCGGTACTGTATCCGTTGGGAGATCCCGATTGGCTGGATGTCCCAGGCCCAAGGAAGAAGAAGCCACCGAGCGAGCCATCATTGCCAGGGTAGAAGTTGTTCTGCTGTTGGCGGAGGAACTGCACACCGAACTTGAAGGTATGGCGGTTCTTAAGCCAGGTGAAGTTGTCGCCGTACAAGAAGGTGTTGATGGTATAGTTAGTGCCGGTGTTCTGGTTGCCAAGGGTTGTATATTCTGTTCCGTTGGTTGCGGTAAAGCCTTGCGGACTATTGGAGTTGTTGAAGCCGAGTGCAGAAAAGCCTGCAAACTGCTGATTGACAGGGTTGTTTGCTCCGATACCCAGAATGCTATCTCCCTTCAGGCCAAAGGCGCCTGTTGGATCGAGCAGGACGGCGCCGTTGTTCTGAATTCGGGTGTAGCCAGCGCGGAACTCATTCACCATAGCTGAGTTGAAGGTATGGACTTCGTTGATCGCTACGCCACGCACAGGATAGGTCGGGGCGCTGGCAAAGCTGGTGGGAAGAACATTCCGTGTGGTCTGTCCTTGATTTGCATACGAAAAGCGCACGAACAAGCTATCGTTTTGCGTGGCTTTCCAGTCGACTTTGATATCAAACTGATTGCCATAGTTGCGAGATTTGGTGGGGCCGACATAATTGTTACGAGCAGGAGTATTGCTCGCATCTGGTGCGCGGTTTGCATGGGGATAGAGCTCGGGATGAGCAAACAGATATTGAGCTGCGGGATTCTGAATGGAAATCTGGTTGTTGGCGAATTGAGGATTTCCATTAGTGGCCGCATCGTACAACTGGATCAGTCGAGAGGCCGATGCGCATTTGACACCGTTGATGGTGACAAAGCCCGAAGTCAGCCCCTGATCGCCCGAGCACATGAGGCTGGGGTTCAGAAGCTCAGAGAAGTCTCCACTGCGCATCCTATCGGTGAGGACAGTTGCGGTTGAGCTGCCACCGGAGTGAAAACGACCGCCCTGGTAATCACCGAAAAAGAAAAGCTTGTCCTTGAAGATCGGCCCGCCCAGCGTGGCTCCGAAGATGCTGCGAGTGAAGGTGTTCCTGGGAATGATAGTAGATCCGTGTTTATTCGCCCAGGAATTGGCATTCAGAAGGTGATTGCCAAGGAAGTAGAAGGCGCTTCCGTGGAATTGATTGGTGCCGCTCTTGGTCTGGTACAGAATGTCACCGCCGAGCACATTGCCATATTCCGCAGGAGCATTGGCAGAGATAACCTGCACCTGGCCGATGGCATCGACGCTGGGATTGTAGCCAGGCGTATCGTCGAGCGTCTGGTTGATGTTCATACCGTCAAGCAGATACTGATTGGTCTGCTGACGATTGCCGTTGACCGAGACTGAGCTACCGCTGCTGGCGCCAGCCATATTGTTGCCGCTGAGAGGGCCAGAGACAGACGCATTGCTGACGAAGCTGTTCGGCGAGGTGCTGATAGCGCCTGGAAGGAACATCGTCAGAGCATTGATATTGCGGCTGACCAAGGGGACGTTTTCGATGGCACGGGTGTCTAGTGTCGTGGCCAGCGTTGGATTTTCTGTATTGAGCAAGGGAGCTACTTCAGCATCGACCGATACTTTCTGTTGCGTACCGGCGAGGCTGAGTCTGCCATCGATTTTGGCGACCTGGCCAGTCTCGAGGACGAACGGGCCGTAGCTGGAGGTTCCAAAACCCTGGGCGTCGATGGAGACCTTATAGTTGCCGATCTGCAGGAAGCGGATGTTGTAGAGACCGTCATTGTTTGTCGTGCTCTCGGTTTTGACGCCGGTGTCGACATTGGTCGCTACAACCTTGGCGTTTGGAATAACGGCGCCAGTGGCGTCGGTCACGGTGCCGGTGATACTGCCCGTGATGGTCTGCGCGCCGGCGACCAGGCTACATACGAGTAGCAGGGCCAGCGGTATGAACTGGAAGTGTTTGAGTAATCGTTGCATCGTTGTCTCCTCAGAGTTGCGTTGTTGCTCGGTTGAAGTGTTGTTTTCTAGGACTGGACAGCTGGAGCAAAGAACCGATAGCGGATCTTCCAATGGCCCGTTTTTCCTGGGGGTACATCGAGGTGGATGTAGGCCTCGGGAGAGACGGTTGAACGTACAGACCATAGGTAGAACCGTGAGATCGGCGAATCCGAGCTCTGCTCTACCCCAACCTTTGTTTTTGTGTCTTCGACCGTGAAATGGTAGTCAGAGGCATTGCTTGAATAGCCTTTGATGTAGCCAGCGACGGAATGTTTTGGTTGCAGTTCCTCCTTATAGGTGATGTTGTTTCCTTCGAGCTCGACGGCATCTCCTAGCGGAGTCTCCGGCTGTGGCTTGAAGGGAAATCGGATGGTGATACCGGCGCTTGTCGGCTGTCCATCGAAGATGAGGAAGTCGTGATCGTAGACTTCGGTCGTGATGGCGCGGGTGCCGGTGTTCTTCAATGAGTGCTCGAGCATCATGGTGGAGCCATCGAGCGAAAGCTTCTTCTGGTAGATGTAGGCGTAGCCGCGCGGTCCCGTGATGATTTGTGTAAAGATGACGGCGTGTTTCTTGACGGAGACCTTCCACTTGCCTGTATCGACGATGGGATAGACGACGCCGAACTTGTAGGGGCTGTCGTCGATGCGGCGAAGGACGCCGACGCCAGGTTTGAGGAAGGTTTCGCCGGGCTTTGCTTCGCCGTAGCCTAGGGCTCCATCTTCGGAACGGAACTCTTCGACAGGGCCGGTGATGGAGTCATTGATCATCGGATCATATTTCTGGAACCACTCACCAAAGAAACGATGTCCATTGAGAGAGACGCAGGCTACGACCCCGGACCAGTCGAAACGCGAGGAGCGGTAATAGCCGTTTGTGATATCGGGGAGGAAGACCATCGCATCCAGCGTACCGTTAGAGAGAAGAGCCTTGGGATGATCAGCGTGAGGGACATCGGCACAGAGCGAAGAAGACGAGGCGGCGGCAGCATGCAGCGGTGCGACCATGAGCACGGCCGCGATCAGGCTGCTGTGTAGATGTATGGACAACCGCCAATCCATAAATCGAATCAAGTACGTCTCCGTAAACATCGTCTGCGTTGCTGCAAAAAAGTGTTAACTGCCCTGGCCGCAAAGTGGCTCAGGGGCGAATCGACATGGCGTGGTGAAATATGTTGTTGGAATCGTAACGCCGTTTGACGTCCTGAAGGAAGGGATAAAGTCCCTGTTCTCCGTAATAAAGTTGCGGCCAGAACGGATAGACGAGCATATCGGCGTCTGGATAGTTGATATAGCAGCCCTCATAATGGTCATTCCAGTACGGTGTGCCTTTGTAGCGAGGGTCAGCATCGGGACCTGAGTAGAGGTCCGTGTAAAAGTCGTGCATCCATTTCAAACGGGCAGCGTCGTCTTCAGGCTTGTTCCAGTAGCTCTGGAACTGCAGCTTAAGAATGGAGGCTCGCTGCGGGACAGCAGTTTGACTGGCGAGCTCAGGCTTGTTGACGGCGCCTCCATAGGAATCGACGGCGAGGATGCCGTTGGCCCCGGGAACATCACGGGTGAGGTGCTTGTAGATGAGGCGCGCTTCGTCGGGGGTAAACCCACGCTTCATATAGCAGGACTTGTACTTAGCGCGAGCTCCTCCACCTACACCGCCCCGGACGGTCGCCTCGTACCAGGATTGGCGGTTCATATTGTGGGGACCGGAGCAGGGGATTGGAGTGCCATCGGGCTTTCTGACGATGGCATTGGCGCCCGCCTGGGGGCTGTGCCTGGACTCTATCGGTTCGTGCTTGGCGACCACCGGCTTGCAGGGCTGGAAGAGGTCGATAAACTCGTTGAGCGCCTTGAGATCGTCGCAAGTGCCGTCGGGATTGCAGAACTGGACGCCGATGCCGACATTGCCTGAGGAGCGGTGCGAGAGTCCGAGGCCGGTAAACATACCCCAGGTATCGGGGTCATTGCCGCGGGTTTCAAAGTAATGCCCGTAGGTGGTGAGGATAGCCTCGAAGCGCTCCGGGGTCATGTCCTCCCAGGGGAAGGCCATATGGACGTTGACCACCTCGCGCGGAGCGGTGGGCATCTTGTCGAAGTAATAGGCAGTGATAATGCCGAAGTTGTTGCCGCCCGCCCCCCGACAGGCGCGGAAGAGATCGGGATCGTTCTTGGCATCGACACGACGTTGGACGACAGTGCCTGAGGCGTCGACGGTGAGAATGTCGACCGCGGAGAGCCAGTCGACGGTGAGTCCGTACATGCGGCTGAGGACGCCGTAGCCTCCGCCGGAGATGTGTCCGCCGGCTGCGACGCTATAGCAGGAGCCTCCGGGGAGGGTGACGCCGAACTGCTTGTAGAGCTCGGTATAGGCGTCGCCGAGACGCATGCCGGTGCCGATCTTATAGGTATGGCCGCTGCCTGTGGCGTCGAAGCTGTTCAGCAGGCTGAGGTCGAACAGTACGCCGCCGGGATTGTTGGCAACGAAATCCTCGTAACAATGTCCGCCGGAACGAATTGTCGGACGCAAGCCAGCGCGGACGGTTTTCTGCAAAGCTTCGGCGACATCATCCGGGTTCTGGCATATCTCAATGCGCGCTGGACCGTCGGCATCTGAAACAGGAAAGCGATGGTTATTCGCTTTTTTCAGAATGGGATACCGTGGGTCCTGACGCGAAACAGAGATCGACATGTTGCTCCTAGCATGGGTAAGGCGATCGCTGCATCAGGGATTTCCAGAAGCACATCGCAGGTTCCGTTGTCGCGCAAAGGGAGATAAATTTTCCCCGGCCCGTTGCATCGCAAAAGAAAACAATTAGAAGCGGAAACCCTACATTTTCAGTGCGTTTCCAATGTGTGTATCTAGAGTGTAACGATTTGATTACAAAGAGAATTATTCTGTCAATCAGGCGCTTGATCAAGGTTTGTGTAGGTCAAATGTCCTAAATATGCAGTAAAGGTCGAACCTTTCGTGCTTATTTGTTGCTTCTTCACTTCGATGTATGTCTTTTCCATCCATGGAACGGAGCGACAGGGTGTAATGCAGATGGACGATGTCCGTCTGCAGGGCTGGAGGAAAGATCGAGATGAATGAGGTGGAGAAGGACCCTGTCTGCGGCATGCAGGTTGCAGCGGCAACGGCAAAATGGACGCTCGAACACGAACAGAAGCGTTGGTACTTTTGCAGCGAAGGATGCAGGAAGAAGTTCGAGGCTGATCCGGGAAGATATGACGGCGGACGGCAGGACGCCAGCTCACTGGTGTTAATTGGCGTGAATCCTTCGCATGGATCGTGCTGCAGCGGCGGCGGCCACTCGATACCTGTAGCTGCAGCGACGGCGCCTGTCCATGGGAAGGCAATGTACACGTGCCCGATGCACCCAGAGGTGACGTCGGAGAAGATGGCGGCGTGTCCGAAGTGTGGGATGGCTTTGGAGTCTGTCGCTCCAATAACAGCGCGTGTGGAGTATACGTGCCCGATGCATCCCGAGATTGTGAAGGATGGCCCGGGGAGCTGCCCAATCTGCGGCATGGCGCTGGAGCCGCGCGAGGTGACGGGAGAGCAGGTCAATCCAGAGCTGGAGGAGATGACGCGGAGGCTCTGGATCGGTGCGGCGCTGACGCTGCCTCTGCTCGCGTTGATGGTTGCGGATATTTTGCCCGGGGGCTTGTTTGCCGGCATAATGCACAACCGTTGGGTGGGATGGCTGGATTTGGCATTGGCGACTCCGGTTGTGTTGTGGTGCGGATGGCCGTTCTTTGAACGAGGCTGGGCATCGCTGGTGCATCGCAGCCTGAATATGTTCACCCTGATTGCGATGGGTACGGGAGCGGCGTATCTGTATAGCGTTGTTGCTGTGATTGTGCCGGAGGTGTTTCCTGACTCGTTCCGCGAACACGGTGTGCTGGGGCTTTATTTTGAAGCCGCGGCAGTCATCACGGTGCTGGTGCTGCTGGGGCAGGTGCTGGAGCTGCGCGCGAGAGACAAGACAGGTGGTGCGATCAGGGCGCTACTGGGGCTGGCTCCGAAGATGGCGCGTCGCGTTGCGCACGATGGCACGGAGAGGGATGTCCCCTTGAGCGAGGTTGTCGTTGGCGACAAGCTGCGCGTAAGGCCAGGAGAAAAAGTTCCAGTGGATGGTGTTGTGCTGGATGGCCGCAGTTCGGTGGATGAGTCGATGGTGACGGGTGAATCCGTCCCGGTCGAGAAAGAAGAAGGGAGCCGTGTTGTCGGCGGAACGATGAATGGAACAGGCGCATTGATGATGCGTGCCGAGCGCGTTGGTTCCGATACCTTGCTGGCACAGATTGTGAAACTGGTGAGTGAGGCTCAACGCTCGCGTGCCCCGATCCAGCGGCTGGCAGACAAGGTTGCAGGATACTTTGTCCCCGTGGTTCTGACTGCTGCCATGCTTGCAGCGATTGTGTGGGGAGTGTGGGGGCCGCAGCCGCGTCTGGCGCATGCGCTGGTGATTGCGGTGGCTGTGTTGATGATTGCTTGTCCGTGCGCGCTGGGACTTGCGACACCGATGTCGATCATGGTGGCGACAGGGAAGGGCGCGCAGGAGGGCATTCTGGTACGGAGCGCTGAAGCTCTAGAGACGCTGGAGAAGGTGGACACTCTAGTTGTCGATAAAACGGGCACTCTGACCGAAGGCAAGCCGCGATTAATCAAGGTGGTTGCAGTGGAGGGAGTGAGCGAAGAGGCGCTGCTGGGCGCCGTCGCGAGTCTTGAGCGCGCGAGCGAACACCCGCTGGCGGCAGCTATTGTTGCAGGCGCGATGGAGAAGCGTATCAGGCTGGAGAACGTGACCGCGTTTGATTCGATCACTGGGCATGGAGTTGTCGGTGCGGTTGACGGCAGACATGTTGTTGTAGGGAATCTGGCGATGATACGTAAAGCTGGTGTTGCTGCAGAGGCGTTAGAGCAACAGGCGGAGATACTGCGCAGCGAAGGCAAGACGGTTGTGCTGGTGGCAATCGATGGACATGCCGCGGGTTTGGTCGCAGTCGAGGACCCGATCAAAGCGACCACGTCACAGGTAATCCAGGAGCTGAAGCAGAGCGGTCTGAACATATTGATGGTGACAGGCGATAGCAGATCGACGGCAGCGGCGGTCGCAAAGAAGCTTGGTATAGAGTTCGAGGCGGAAGTGTCTCCTGAGGGTAAGGCAGCTGTTGTTACGCGGCTTGTGAAGGCAGGGAAGATGGTTGCCATGGCGGGTGATGGCGTTAATGATGCTCCCGCTCTTGCCGTCGCGCAGGTGGGCATTGCCATGGGCACAGGCACAGATGTGGCGATCGCCGCAGGTGGGATTACGCTGGTGAGCGGAGATCTGCGCGGTCTGGTGAAGGCACGCAGGCTAAGCCAGAAGACGATGCAGAATATCCGGCAGAATCTCTTTTTTGCCTTTGTTTACAACGCAGCAGGAGTTCCGTTGGCTGCCGGTGTTCTTTATCCTCTGCTGGGATGGCTGCTGAATCCGATGGTAGCTGCTGCTGCGATGAGCTTCAGCTCTGTCTCCGTGATTGCGAATGCGCTACGGCTACGTAGCGCGAGATTGTGAGCTATCACCCGTCATAAGTACGGATCGACAACAAAATGGATAAAGGCGAGTGCAGAGATGATCGAATGCACTCGCCTTTGTTCTTAGTGAAGCCCCATGCCAGCGATAACACCACGCATATAAGCGAAGCTCTTGGTGACGCCCGGCATAGGATCGTCATCGTGGATCTCATACTCGAGGTCGACATTGCCTTTGTAGCCGATGTCGATTAGCGCGCGGAAGATGGCCGGAACTGGCATCAGACCATCGCCTACAGCAACCTGGCTCTCCTTCACCTTGCTTTCGGCGAGGTCCTTCATGTGGAGATCGAAGAGGCGAGGTCCTACCTGTTTGATCGCAGCCACAGGATCTGTGCCGGTACGCATGGTGTGTCCGACATCAATGCAGCAGCCGATACGTGAATCCATACTCTTGACTGCGGCAAGAACATCGAGCGGCGAGGGCCAGTGTTTGTCCTCGGGACCATGATTATGGATGGCGAGTTTAATGTCGTACTGCTTTACGAACTTCTCGATGCGGGGCAGGACTTCGCGCGAGGGAGCGGCAACGATGATGGGGATGCCGGCCGCTTTCACGTAGTCGAACTTGGACTTGATGTCGTTATCGTCATCTTTGTTAAAAGTGATGGTGCCTGCTGCCGTAAGCGTAAGCCCGGCTGCACGATACTCCGCTGCGCGCGAGGCGACCTGGTCTGCGGGAGTCATTGGGAGATGGACGTCCTTGAGATTCAGATAGGGCGTCTTGAGCTCTTTCATGAATTCGATCAGGTGGGCCTGGTCGAATTTACGGAAGGTGTAACTGGCGATACCGAGGCGGATAGCAGAGGTGGAAGATGCGGGAGCAGCGAAAGAAAAAGATGTGTTTGCGAAGGCGGCGGAGGCGGCAAGAGCGGTTCCGCCGCAAAGGAGGCTGCGGCGCGAGAGATTTGGGTTCATGCAGGGCATAGTAGCGGTGTTAACAGGTGGTCGTCCAGTTGGAAGTTAGCCGACAACTGGACGACCTAATCTAAGGATTTATTTCTATTGACACGTTTCAACAGATGCTGATAATTTCTCGTTCGCTCTTCAAACTATAAGTTTTTCCGGGGCGTAAGCCCCACTTTTCGGAGGCTGTGCAATGAAACGCTTACTTGGGGTTCTGTCTGTTGCTCTATGTCTTCTGGCCTTGCCGCTGTCCTCATGGGCTCAGGCGGTAAATGGAACGCTGCTCGGGACGGTCAATGATCCGACCGGGGCTGCCGTTGCGAGTGCAAAAGTAACAGCAACTGCCACGGCAACGTCGACGGTCTATCAGTCGGTAACAAACAGTGCGGGCAACTACACGATTCCCAGTCTTCCGCCAGGAACCTATTCCGTCACAGTAGAGGCCCAGGGATTCAAGAAAGAGACACACGCGAACATCGACGTGCTACTCAACAGTTCGACACGTGTGGACTTCGATATCACGGCGGGCAGTGTATCGGAAGAAGTGATGGTGACGACTGCTCCTCCGCTGCTGCAGACGGACCGAGCTGACATCTCAACAAAGCTGGAGGCCCACCAGATCGAGAATCTTCCGATGGGCACAAATCGGAACTTCCAGTCGCTACTGAATCTGGTTCCCGGAACAGCACCCGCAGTCTTTCAGCACTCGCAGTTCTTTAATGCTCAAAGTTCGCTGCAGACAGAGGTCAATGGCCAGCCGCGTATGGGGAATCTGTACCAGATTGAAGGTATCGACGATGACGAACGCACCGGTCTGTTGCAAATCATTATTCCTCCGGCGGATTCAATTCAATCAGTCGATATTTCGACGAACAACTTTGAAGCTGAGTTAGGGCGGGCGATTGGCGCAGTCACCAATGTTGTTTTAAAGTCTGGCACCAATGCATTTCATGGTTCGGTGTTTGAATACATTCAGAACAACGCTGTGAATGCACGGTCTTACTTCGGAGCCCCGTTGGGACACATGTCCTACAACAATTACGGTGGATCGATCGGCGGCCCGATATTCAAAGACAAATTGTTCTTCTTCGGCGATTATCAGGGCAGTACCGACCACGAACTGACTTCCGGAACCTACACAATTCCGGATGCTCGTTACTTTACACCGAATGCGCAGGGGTTCATTGACCTGAGCTCGATGCTGGGTGCTGCCAACTCAAACGGCTTCAAAGCAGGACAGATCTTTGATCCGACTACCGGTAACGGGAGTTCATCCAGTCCGCGTACAGCTTTTGCAAATAATCAGATTCCTATCAGCAGGGTGAACCCGGTTTCTTTGGCGATTTTGCAAAAGGTGAATGCGGCGGCTGCTCAATTCGGAAAATTGAACAGCACGCTTCCTATGTCGAATCCGACGAATAATTACACGTCGAATCTTCCTTTCACCAAGGGGACGAATAGCTGGGACGCTAAGATCGATTACACGCTGAATGAAAAGGACCATGTCAGCGGCCGCTTCAGCTGGCAGCGTGTCAATACCTTCCAGGCTCCTGCATTCGGAGCATTTCTTGGCGGTCCCGCAGGCGGGGGTTTTCAGGGAACCGGCGTCCAGACCTCTTATAGCACCGGCGTGAACTATGAACGTAGCTTTTCACCGACACTGTTTACTGAAGCGCGTTTTGGTGTAGCCCATCTGCGTAATAATTCGCAGCCAAGCGATTACGGATCGAATGATGCAACGGCGCTTGGAATTCCTGGCGTCAATATCAATCAGTTTACGAGCGGCCAGGTAGGCATCTCGATGGGCGGCGCATTTACCGGAACGATGATTGGTTATTCTGCGTCGATGCCGTGGATTCGTGGTGAGTCGAATATTGATTTCGTCAACAACTGGACCAAAATTATTCACAATCACACCCTGAAGTTTGGCGGAGACCTGCGTCGAGTCCGTGATGACCTGTTGCAGGACCAGACCTTCAGTCCCCGCGGTGTATTCAATTTTTCTGATGTCCAGACTTCTGATTCGCGTGGCACAACGAACCTCGCAAACAATGTAGCCAGCTTTCTCTTTGACCTTCCAAGCACTGTAGGACGCGACGTCAATACGATCTTCCCGGCGTATCGGCAGTGGTGGCTCTTCGGCTTCGCAAGTGATAAATGGCAGGCTACATCGAAGCTAACGGTTGACCTTGGCCTGCGCTGGGAGTTCTATCCACCCGCGACGCCGAGGCTCAACGGGGGTTTCTCAAACTACATACCGGATACGAACACGTTTGTGATTGCCGGGGTTGGCGGCAATCCGTCGAACCTCGGTATGAAGTCGCGCTATAACTACTTCTCTCCACGTACAGGTTTTGCATATCGTGCGACGGATCAGACCGTGATTCGAGGCGGATACGGAATCAGCTATATGCCGTTTGCGGATAACACGTATGCCTATAACTATCCAATCCGCTCGAACAATAGCTATACATTGCCTGCAGGAAGCCCTTATCAGGCGGCAGTGCTGGGAGATGGTGTGACCGTCGCAACATTCCAGGCAGGATTTCCGGCTCCAGTGGCCGCTCCGGTTCCTGCGAATGGATTGATCCCTGCGACAACGTCGGGATTGGCTGCTCAAAACCTGGTTTATATCCCGCTTGACTATAGGAATCCCTACGTACATTCCTGGAATGTTGCGATACAGCAGGCGCTCCCTTATGACATGTCGCTGCAGGTGGCTTATGTGGCGAATCACGGCACCAGGATCCCGGGTGCCGTGGACATCAATAACCCGCTGACTTATGGTGGAGGCAATGCATCGAAGCCTGAGTACAACTGCGTCGGCTGCCCCTCGGGAGTGCATCGCACGACCTCGACGACGGTGTACTTCAAGGGGTACTCCTCAAACTATCAGTCTCTACAGGTGCAACTGACGAAGCGCTTCAGCCACAGCTTGTCGTTTGGTTCTTCGATTACATGGGGCAAAGGGTTGGGCTATATCAGCGGTGATGATGGTGGTTTGACGTTCTTCATCAATCCTCGCCGGAACTATGCTCCGAACGATTATGACCGGGCATTCAACTATGCGCAGAGTTTTACCTACGAACTTCCTTTTGGCAGAGGACACAAGTACCTGAGCGGAGGTCCGGCGTCGTATGTTCTGGGCGGATGGAAGCTCTCTGGCATTGTGCAGGCGGTAACTGGGTCGCCATTTACTGTTTATGCGAACGGCAGCAGTCTGAATACTCCGGGAACGGCGCAGACGGCGAACCTTAGCGGGCCATATAAGGTGCTGCACGGCATCGGTGCCAATACCTACTGGCTTGATCCTACTGCGTTCACGCAGCCGTCGGGGTGCACTTCTACACCATGTACAGCACAGAATGTTGGATTAGGAAACACGGGCAGGAACCAGTTCCGTGGGCCAGGCTTTGTCCAGAATAACGTGTCGATCTTTAAGAGCTTCCCGATATGGCGTGAAGCTGCACTGGAGACGCGCCTCGATGCGTTTCAGCTGACTAACTCACCGCAGTTCAACAATCCGAATTCTGGTAGTGGCAACATTATCTCTGCAACCAACTTCGGTCGTGTGACCAGCACGCTGGGCAGCGGTCAGGGAACGGTCAACGGAGTTGGTGGAGGCCGCAGTCTTCAGGCTTCTGCGAGAATCACCTTCTAATGCTGTGGCTTTTGCCACAGAAAACTGCGGCCAGCTTCTCCATACAGAGGGCTGGCCGTATCTTTATCTTGGAGAGGAATTGAGCAGATGACTGGAATCACACGACGCGGTTTTATCAGTGGGGGCGTAGCGGCAGGGTTTGCGGCTGGGGGAGCAAAGGCAGCATTTGCTTTTGCCAGTTCTCCATTCAAAGTGGCTGTGATTACGGACGAGATATCGCAGGATTTTGATCATGCCTGCTCTGTCGCATCGAAAGACTTCGGTATGCAGTGGGTGGAACTTCGTGGAATGTGGAAGAAGAGTCTGCTGCAGCTGACAGACGCGGAGCTTACAGAGGCTGAGCAAGTCCTGGCTAAGTACAATTTGCGCGTGACGGATATTGCCAGCCCGTTGTTCAAAGCTGACTGGCCGGGTGCGCCGAAGTCAGAGTTCAGCCCTAAGAATGCTGCCCCCGTTGGCGATGTGCTGAAGCAACAGAATGAGGTTCTGGAAAAGAGCATTGCACTGGCAAAGCGATTCAAGACGGACAAGGTGCGGGGCTTTGATTTCTGGCGTCTTGATGATGTTGCTCCCTATCGTGAAGCGATGGACCGCAAGCTTGCTGAGGCCGCGGAGGTTTGCGGAAAGAGCGGAGTCATCCTGGTGCTGGAGAACGAGCCTGCCTGCAATACGGCTACAGGGCGGGAAGCTGTGCGCACGCTGAATGCTGTGAAGTCACCTCATTTTGCTTTGAACTGGGACCCCGGGAATGCTGTTATGCGTGGTGAGTTCGACGCGTATCCGGTGGCCTGGAATCTGCTGCCGAAGCATCGGATTCACCATTGCCATGTGAAGAATGCAGTCAAGGGAGCGGATGGTAAGGTGGCATGGTCTCCTGTGGGCACTGGCATCATCGATTGGACGGCGCAGTTCCGCGATCTGGCGAAGGCCGGATATCACGATGCGGTCAGCCTTGAGACGCACTGGCATGGCGGCTCATCGCCGGAAGACTCGTCGAAACAGAGCTGGAGCGGGATGAAAAAGGCCCTTCAGGACTCGGGTAATCTGTAGCGTTCGCAGAAGGGAATTGGATGATCAATCGACGGCGGTTCGTGCAAGGGGTATCGGCTGCGGCGTTAGCAGCAAAGCCCATTGCAACCATGGCGGAGACGTGGTGGGGTAGTTCCTGTCCGGATGTTTCCGTGATGCGGGAAGACTTAGATCCGGCGTACAGAGGGGATCTCGGCGAGGTAACGCATATCTTCGTCTACACAGAGAGCCTTACGGATGAGCGTCTGACGCAATATGCCGGTATGGCGCACAGTCTCTTTGGAGAAGCACCGATCACAACGTTTCCAAAAGAGTCTGTGTGCGAAGATCGCCGGCACGACCACACGCCGCAGGTGATGCTTTGCTACTCAAATGGAAGGCGTCTTGTCTATCAAGCAGTCTCCGGCAAGACGGCATCTGGCGATCAGATGTGGATCTACGGAACCGCCGGCAGCCTGAACATTTCCTTGCAGAGATAATCGTTCGATCTATTTTCCCATCATTGCTTGAACACGACGGTCCTTTTTGACGGCAGCCACCAATGCTGCATGATCGAGGATCGTTTGATCGGCGTAAGTCTCGGCCCAGTGCGCAAGCGCATTGCCCAGAGTGTTTGATTTGCCACAATAACCAGCGATGGATGCGGCATCACCAATGCGTGCATGAGCTCGGGCAAGTAACGCTCCGCAAGCCCAGACATATTCGTTGAAGGCATTGAGGCCGAGTCCTTCGACCGGGACAGAGGCTTTCAGGTCTCTCATTTGTCGCACGTAAAAATCGATAGGGCCGATGTTGGTCCATCCCAGCATGACATCGGATGATGCCTGCAGTACCCGTTGGCCTGTGACGACTCGCTTGCCCTGCTGCGTGACATCGCTTAGGTGCTGCGTAATGTATGGAGCATGTGAGGGAACGACGGCCTCCTTCACCTGAAGAAAGAGTGGGTCCTTCTCTCCATTGCCAAACAATAGAACCAGATAAGCGCGCGTGCCTACACTTCCGATTCCGACAACCCGGCGTACGACATCGACGACATGATATTTGGCGAGCATGAATTGGCGCTCGCGATGCAGCGTAGGAACGTAAGCATGAAGCGCATCAATCACTTGTTGACGCGTCTTCTTATCGACGCGCGTCTGCACAGGGGGCATATCGCGAAATCGCCAGGTTCCATTCGATAATTTTTCAGCAACCTTTTCGAGCAGCGTGGCGTTGGTTTGCTTCGTGGCCTTCAACGCTGCTCTGCGAATAACAGCACTTGCCTGTGCGTTAGCGCGCACCAGGGAATCGCGGCTGGTTGGATAGGTATGCAGATACCAGCAGTTGAGGACGCCCATGTTCTCAAGCCGGTTCATATTGAGAATGTAAGCCGAGACACATCTACGGACGGCCTCGTCGCGGGTCGTGCGTCCGCAATTATTCGCGCGCGCCGCGAGATTGACGCTCGCCGTTAGACGCTTAAGATCCCACTCCCATGGGCCAATGACGGTTTCATCAAAGTCGTTCAAGTCGAAGACAATGTCTCGCTGTGGTGTACCGAAGAGACCAAAGTTGTTCAGATGGCAGTCGCCATCGATGACAACCTGCAATCCTGTAACAGGAACATCTCCCAGATCGCTCGCCATAACCGCTGCTGCTCCGCGGTAGAAGGCTGAAGGAGAAGCGCACATGCGAGCAAGGCGCAGCGGAACCAGATCGGGCAGACGTCCTTTATTGGTGGCCATGATGATCTCGATGGCGCCTGGATGGCTGGCGGGACGGGACCATATGCCTTGCGACTTGCGAGGAAGTTTAGAGCGAAGAGCTCGTCCGGCAGCGCGGCGTTCTTCGACAGGAAGATTGCCGTGGAATGCTGCGAGGTTGTGCATCTTGATGGAAGCTTTGGTGTGGACAGGTGTTTTTGCAGTTGGTGCTTGCGTCTTCTTTAATCTCTTCAAGAGCTGCACTCCGTAGAAACGCAATGGGGTTACTGCGTTTGTTGCTGGAGAGCATTCTACGACCTTTGAAGTGAAAAACGTCTCATTTTGCGGCGCGCAAGGTCTGTGGAAAGTCTGCAATATGACCCCAATATATTGACGTTGACCTGCCGATGGGCCCTTGTTATAGTGAGTGAACTTCATGGTGCCTTGATTATGAGATCAAGGCTGAAAAGGGAATCCGGTGAGATGCCGGGACTGCCCCGCAGCGGTAAGCAGGAACGAACGCTCCTCAATAGGCACTGGTGAATCACTGGGAAGCCGGAGCAAGTAGGTAGCCTGCAGAGTCCGAAGACCTGCCATGAGGGCCGTGCCGAACGGCACGAAATTCACACACCTCCGAGGGGAAGGTGCGGTGGTCGCGGTCTGTCTGTTGCAGGCATCCTCCACTGTATCCGCTCGGAGTAAAGGATGCTCCCCATGGCGACGGCGCAGGCGACCCTCACTGACCTCGATCCGAATTTTCCATTAGCCGATACCGCGCCGCAGATGCAGGTGCGCAAACGCAACGGCACGCTTGAGCCGGTAGACGTCAACAAGATTGTGCGCGCCGTCCAGCGCTGCTGCCACGGCCTGCCGCACGTCGATCCCATCCGCGTAGCCAGCAAGACCATTGGTGGCCTGTTCGACGGAGCATCGACGCGCGAGCTGGATGCGATCTCTATTCAGACAGCGGCAGCGCTGATTGCCGAAGAGCCGGAGTATTCAAGGCTGGCAGCTCGCTTATTGCTGGCGACCATTGAAAAAGAAGTCGCGGGACAGAACATCTACTCCTTCTCTCAGTCGATTGAAGTTGGGCATCGCGAAGGAGTGGTTTCGAAGGAGGCGGCTGAATTTGTTGCAGCCAACGCGCGCAAGCTGAATAGCGCGATCGATACGCATCTCTCCGATCGCTTCGAGTACTTCGGCCTTCGCACGGTGTACGACCGTTATCTGTTGCGCCATCCTATAACGCGGCAGGTCATTGAGACGCCGCAATACTTCTTCATGCGCGTCTCTGCGGGACTTTCTGTGCGCGTCAGCGAGGCCGCGGATTTCTACCGGCTGTTAGCTTCGCATGATTATCTGCCGAGCTCGCCCACACTATTCAATAGCGGGACGAAGCACTCGCAGATGTCGTCATGCTATCTGATCGATTCACCGAAGGATTCACTGGATTCGATCTATGACTCTTACAAGCAGATTGCCTTGTTGTCGAAGTTCTCTGGTGGCATTGGCCTTGCCTTCCATCGTGTGCGCTCAGAAGGATCGTTGATTCGCGCAACCAACGGCCTCTCGAATGGAATCGTTCCGTGGTTGCGCACGTTGGATGCTTCTGTTGCCGCGGTGAATCAGGGAGGCAAACGCAAAGGAGCATGCTGCGTATATCTCGAGCCCTGGCATGCCGATATCGAATCCTTCCTGGAGATGCGTGACAATACAGGCGATCAGGCGCGGAGAACGTACAACCTGAATCTTGCCAACTGGATTCCTGACCTTTTCATGAAGCGAGTGGATGAGGATGGGATGTGGTCACTCTTCGATCCGAAGGTCGTGCCGCATCTGCCGGACCTCTATGGTGAAGAGTTCGAACGTGCTTATGTGGCAGCTGAAGCCGAACAGAAGTATATGCGGCAGGTCAAGGCGCGCGATCTCTACGCGCGTATGATGCGTACGCTGGCGGAGACCGGTAATGGATGGATGGTCTTCAAGGATGCATGCAACATCAAATGCAACCAGACAGGACTGCCGCAGAATGTGGTGCATCTCTCCAATCTGTGCACGGAGATCACGGAGGTTACCTCATCTGAGGAGACAGCAGTGTGCAACCTCGGCTCAATCAATCTCGCGCGTCATGTGACCGACGGCGCCTTTGATTTCGAGAAGCTGGCCGCTACCGTGCGGCAGGCAGTGCCCATGCTGGATCGCGTCATTGACATCAACTACTATCCCGTTCCTCAGGCAGCCTCAGCCAATAGTCGCTGGAGACCCGTGGGCCTGGGTCTGATGGGACTGCAGGATGTCTTCTTCCAGCTCCGTTATGTCTTCGATTCGCCGGAAGCACGAGCTCTGTCCGCGAAGATTCAGGAGGAGATTTACTTTCACGCGCTCACCGTCTCCTGCGAGCTCGCCGAACAGCACGGCCCACATGCGGCGTTTCAGGAGTCGCGCGCAGCGAAAGGTGAGTTTCAATTTGATCTGTGGAACATTAAGCCTGAGAACAGTCAGCGGTGGGAGCAGCTTCGCGAGCGCATCAGAAAAAATGGCTTGCGCAATTCGTTGGTGATTGCCATTGCTCCAACAGCAACGATTGCGTCTATCGTCGGTTGCTATGAGTGCATTGAGCCACAGATTTCGAATCTCTTCAAGCGCGAGACCCTGTCTGGCGAGTTCATGCAGATCAATCGCTATCTGGTGTTGGAGCTAAAGCAGCTCGGCCTTTGGTCAGAGGCGATGCGTACGCGTATCAAACTTGCAGAAGGCTCGATTCAGGGCATCAGCGAGATTCCCGAAGACGTACGATCCATCTATCGCACGGTATGGGAGATGCCGATGCGATCCTTGATCGACATGGCAGCAGACCGCGGAGCCTACATCGACCAGAGCCAGTCGCTGAATCTCTTTGCCGAGTCGCCCAACATCGGCCGCCTCAGCTCGATGTACATGTATGCCTGGAAGCGTGGCATTAAGACGACCTACTATCTGCGCTCCCGCCCCGCCACCAGGATCGCAAAAACAACTGTATCCGCCGCATCGCAGAGCACTGTGGTGCCTGCAATGAATGCGTCGGCGAGCGTTTCCTGCTCGCTTGATAATCCCGAAGCATGCGAAGCCTGCCAGTAAGTAATGGAGAGAAATTATGTCGACACAAGCACCGAATGCCATCCTTGATCCTGGCCTTTCCCTTACGCTGCGGCCGATGCGTTATCCCATCTTCTTTGAAATGTTCAAGGATGGGATTCGCAATACATGGACTGTGGAAGAGGTCGATTTCTCGACCGATCTCGTCGATCTGCGTTCGCGCCTGACGCCCGCAGAGATCCATCTGATTCAGCGATTGGTCGCGTTCTTCGCCACGGGAGACTCGATCGTTTCGAACAACCTTGTTCTCAACCTGTACAAGCACATCAACTCTCCTGAGGCTCGACTCTATCTGTCGCGGCAGCTCTTTGAAGAGGCGGTGCACGTCCAGTTCTATCTCACGCTTCTGGATAACTATGTTCCGGATCCGGATGAGCGCGCAGCAGCATTTGCTGCGGTCGAGAACATTCCGTCGATTACGAAGAAGGCTCAGTTCTGCATGCGTTGGATGGACTCCATCCAGAAGCTGGATGAGCTGCAAACGGCGGCGCAAAGGAAGCAGTTTCTGCTGAATCTCGTCTGTTTCGCAGGGTGTATCGAAGGGCTCTTCTTTTTTGCCGCATTTGCTTACGTCTATTTCCTGCGTTCGCGAGGTCTGCTGAATGGTCTGGCTGCGGGGACAAATTGGGTCTTCCGCGATGAAAGCTGCCATCTTGAATTTGCGTTTGAGGTGGTTAATGTTGTTCGCGCAGAAGAGCCGGAGCTGTTCGACGCTGAGCTTGAACAGCAGATCGTAGAGATGATGAAAGACGCGGTAAACTGCGAGCTGCAGTTTGCAGAAGATCTTCTTTCCGGCGGCGTAGCAGGCCTGTCTGTACGTGAGATGCGCCAGTATCTGGAGTATGTTGCAGACTCACGCGTTGTACGTCTGGGCATGGCACCGATCTTCGGATCGAAGAATCCCTTCGCCTTCATGGAGCTGCAGGATGTGCAGGAGCTGACGAATTTCTTTGAGCGTCGAGTCTCGGCGTATCAGGTGGCTGTCGCTGGCGAGGTGGCTTTCCACGAAGACTTTTAGTCGTACGTCGCGGAGTATGAGCAAAAGATTGGCCTGGCAGTGTTGTTTTGCTGCCGGGCTTTATCTTGTTTGTTCAACGCGTCGCTTTTTCTGATCTACAAAGAATTTTTCCTCTATAACTGAAATGAGCATTGGCTCTCCAGACTATCTCTAAACGCTTTGACACATCTTCAGGAGATGCGCGATGAATCGTCGTTCCTTCCTTCAGAATTCTGCTGCCTTTGCCGGATGCAGCGCAGTGGGTTTGGCCGGATGCACCAAAAAGATAGTGCAGGCGCCCATAGCTGGAACGCCAGCGCTTCCGTTCTACGATGCTCTGGCGCCAATCGCTCCTATTCGCGCGCATGTCGACAGGATCTTCCGTATCACCGTATGTCTGCGGCCATTCCGCCCTGCCGGCCCGCGGCTTGATGTTGAACGTCTGGGAGACAGCGTTGTGATTCACAACTATGGGCACGGTGGAAGCGGTTGGTCGCTCTCATGGGGATCGGCCGATGTCGTCGTGCGAAAAGCGCTGGATGCATCGAATGGAAAGAAAGAACTCGCTGTTATCGGCTGTGGAGCGCTCGGCCTGACAGCGGCGATTACGGCACAGCGAGCGGGGTTTCGCGTAACGATCTATGCGAAGGAGCGCCCGCCGTTTGTGCGCTCGTCGCGGGCCACAGGTTCCTGGACGCCGGATTCGCGCATTGCTCTCACCTCCGCTGCTGGTTCCGGGTTTCCTGCGCTATGGGAATCGATGGCGCGCACCTCGTTCTCCATGTATCAGAGCTATCTTGGGATGCCGGGAAGTCCGATTGAGTGGACAGATCGGTATGCGCTGTTCGATCAATCCCGCGAAGAGCGTGCGGCGCAAGAGCCCCCGCAGGTCCATGACTTCGCGCATTACATGGAACGTATCGACGATATAACGCCGCGATCGGAGCGTATTCCGGAGGGCATGCATCCTTTCCCTACCAAGTATGTGTTCCGTAGCTCTTCGCTTACCTTCAATGTGGCAGACTACGCGCGTCAGTTGATGAATGACTTCCTGATCGCTGGCGGCAAGATCGAGACGCAGGAATTCCATTCGCCGCAGGAGATGACGTTGTTGCCTCAACCCGTCATCCTCAATTGCACAGGATACGGCGCCCGCCAGCTCTGGTCGGATGAAAGTGTTGTTCCCATTCGCGGTCAGATTGCATGGCTCATTCCGCAGGAAGGCGTCCGCTACGGCCTGTTCTACAAGGGCCTCTACGTGCTTGCACGACGCGATGGTATCGTTGTGCAGCCGGGAACCGGCGGCGAAGACGAAGGCTGGAACGATACCAATGAGCAACCCGACAGAGCCGCCGCCGCCGCGGGGGTTGAAGTCTTGCAGGAGCTCTACTCTCGCATGGAGAAGATGAAGCAGCGCACCTGATCAGGATGTCTGCCGTGGGTGTACTTCGACTCTGAGCCGAACCTCCTCCTGCGGCTTCATGACGATCTCAAGAGGAACACATTCGAAGCCCGGTACTAGATTGAAGGTGCGTTCTTTGGGGAGCGGCTGAAAACTTTGTCCCGTGCCGACTGTGGCGACGATGTCTCCCATCTTACGTCTGATCTGAACGGACCCGTTACTTGTGATGGTCGCCGGTTCGTTAGAGTTCGCAATTACAGGAACGATAAGCCGTGCAGAGGAGGCGTGAGCTGCCGAAGATTCAATTGTCGCCGCGATCTCCACCCCAGCGGCCGTGAAGTGATACACGAGACGATAGCGGGCACCGTTAGGCATAGGCTGATGCGAAGCCGTGAGTAGGCGTCCGCGCGCTTCAAAGGCAATCGTATCGGTTGTTGTCGTCCTGGTGAGAGAAGCCTCGTTGTCGCTGAGACTGGTAAAGACCTGCTCGCCCGCGCACTCAATCCGCGGTGTTAAAGTCATATGCGGCGCATCGCTGAAGACCTGCTGATTCGATAGCTCAATGAGTTGATACTGCGTCATGCTGGTCGTTAAAATGGGGCCGAGCGCTTGATGGTAGAGCAGCGAGAGAGCACCGCCCGTGGCATGACCTCCGCCTGTCGCGCCCGCTCCAGCCTGCACATGCTCCACATATTCCCAGTCATATTCAGTGACTGTGGCGCGCCAGTCGCCGATGGCAATCAGGTTGGTGCCAATCTCGGGAAACGTCTTCACGCCATATGCGGTATCGCGAGGAAGCGTGACCGTTCCGCTGGGCTCTGCCTGCTTTGTCCGGTCGAGCACCGTTGCTAATGCCTTGGCGTGCGTAAAGGTGTGGTGAATGCACGGCTGATCGCCATGAGCAAAATAATCCGGCCCACCATAGAGCAGACCATCGCGCGTACAGGCATGCATCAATTTGAGGTTGCGGTGCGCGGCTTCGAGAAAACGTGGGTCATGCTCGCTTAGCAAAACGTAGGCTGGATGACAGCCGTCGCTCGTACGGCTGCCCCACCATGTCCACTTGTAGTTTCGCGTTCCCCAGCTGTTGTCCCACGCGCCGTCAGGCAGCATGAACTCCATATGCGCCTTCAAAGAGCTGATGACGCGATCAAGAACCTCTTTGTCCCCTGTCTGCAGGCTGTAGAGCGCAAGGGCCGGAAGGGACTCCTCGACGTTATATCCAAGATCGACAGGGAAGCACCCCTTCGCTGTGCGCTGTTCCAGCGGATGCCCTTCGCCAAAGATCAACCCGTTTGGTGTGAAGTAGTGAAGGCTCTCATGCGCGAGAGCACGAGCGCGGTCAAGATATTTCTGCTCGCCCAGCACATTGCCGCAGAGAGCGAAGCAGTAGGATGCCGTGATCGGGTAGTTGATATTGCCGGTCTGAATCGAGATGAATCCATCGAGAAATTTTGCTGCACGCGCCAGACGAGCAGTCCATTGCTGCCGTGTCGTTGCATCGAGCAACGCGCCGTGATGATGGATCGCTTCGCCAAGAGCAATCGTATGGAATACAGTAATTCCTTTCCACGAGCTCAGCGTGACATCGTTGACCCAGCTTCCGTCTTCGCGGCCAACCTGCCTCTCCGTCCAGTCATAAACCAGCAGCGCTGCATTCAGATACTTCGCATCTCCTGTGTCATGCGCCACGCGAAGCAATGGATAGAGCGCATCGCCGCATCGCCCGTGGATGATGGAGCAGGCAGGGCAAAGCAGTGCGCCATGCAGCGCCGGATCTTTGATCGCGGTAACCTGATGCGCCAGCATTCCATCGCACCAGGTCTTCAGGAGGGTGGAATACAGATTCGAATCCGTGTGAGGATCAGCATCCTGCGCTGTGTTTGCGGCGAGTGCCGCAGCGGGAAGGGAAAGGGTAGATAAAAATCCGGCTGCAGAAAGATAAAGCAGCTCCCGCCGTGAGAGCTGCCCTTGGATGTCTCGTTCTGTCATCCGAGAATATTAGCCGAACTGCGAACAATTCGTCATGACTCTCGACTGCGCTCTATTTATAACTCCAACCGCGAGTCGTCGATTGCCAGCCGGACATTGCCATCCGACTTCGCCAGACGGCGAACCGCTTCCATCTTGTCGACGTTCGCCTTCAACATGACAACCGCGATTGGAATCGATTTACCGGCGGATTTGATGGTGCGGATCGCTGTTTCACGGTCGATATTGCAGACTTTCATCAGAACGCGAATGCCACGCTCAACCAGCTTCGCATTCTTCATGTGCACGTTCACCATCAGGTTGTCGTACACATAACCAAGCCGCGTCATCGCGCCCGTCGTGATCATATTCAGGATCATCTTCTGGGCAGATGCTGACTTCATGCGGGTTGAGCCGGAGATCACCTCTGGACCAACCTCAGCAATGATAGTCGTGTCGGCTACATCAGCCAAAGCTGTATTCAGGTTGCAGGTCACTGCTGCGGTCTTGGCTCCGCGAGCGCGTGCATACTCCACCGCGCCAACAACGTAAGGCGTGCGCCCCGATGCGGAGACGCCAATAACAATGTCCTTGCGTGTCGGGCGTCGGCGTGCAATATCGCGCTGGCCCAACTCCGGCGAGTCCTCATTGACGTCGGAGGCCGAGGCCAATGCCTTCGGTCCACCGGCCATGATGTACTGCACCTGCGCTGGAGCGGTCGAAAAGGTTGGTGGGCATTCGGAAGCATCCAACGACGCAATGCGACCGGACGAGCCTGCTCCAACATAGATCAACCGTCCACCATCGCGAAGCGAGCGGGCGACCGTGTCGATGACGATGGCAATCTCCGGGAGAGCCTTCTTCACGGCGGCGGCAATCTTGTTGTCTTCGTGGTTGATGATGCGTGCGATCTCGAGAGCGGACTTCGTATCGAGACCTTCAGAGGCAGAGTTAGATGTCTCCGTGACGAGTCCAAAGAACTCGTCGGGGCCGTTTTGAGCGGATTTCGACGGCGGGGTCGACTCGATCATGGTGAGTGTAGCCATAGAGGTTTTGCGTACTGCAGCGTCGTGCTTCCTCTTTCTAGACGATTCTAGTCCTAAGATGGCTTAGATGCGTAGGGAAACGTATCCGGTTTGATACAACGAAGGTCGGCCACGCCTCCTGCCACGGCTCTCCATGCCTGGCAGTACCTTTGTTTTTCTTCCCCCTTCGCCTCATGCATCCGGGGAATTTATCTGTAATATGCAATCCATGGTGAGCAAACGATCGAGGCGGCTGGCAGCAGCCAGTGCCTTTTTTTTAGCATTCGGAACTAATCTCCTGAGAGCCAAATCTCCGTCCAAAGCGATGGATGCCCAGCACGTAGACCAGCCTCTCCAGCAGCGTCTGGAGGCATTGGCGATGAGCCATCACGGGCACGTCGCTCTCTACGCGAAAGACCTTAAATCGAGCAGGGTTGTAGCTATCGATGCGGACCATCCCGTGCAGACGGCCTCTGTCATCAAGCTGGCGATTCTGTTTGAAGCCATGGAGCAGGTCCGTTCCGGCAAGGCTCGCTGGGACGAAAAGCTGACCCTGGCCAAGGGAGACGGAGTCAGCGGCTCGGGCGTGCTGACCTTCTTCGATACGCCACTCTCCCTGACGCTCAAGGATGTCCTGACCATGATGGTCATCGTCAGCGACAATACGGCTACGAATCTCGCCATTGATCGTTTTGGCGTCGATGCCGTCAACGGCCGCATCGCGTGGCTGGGATTGAAGGATACCCATCTTTATAAGAAGATCGGCAAGCCGTCGACAGCGCCCATGCCTGCCGATCAACCGAAGTTCGGGCTCGGCAAGACCACCGCTCGCGAGATGGAAGTCATTATGGAAAGGATCGGCCGCTGCCAGCTCGGTGCTGTAGGTGAGCCCATGCAGCAGGGAGACGCCGCGATCTGTCAGACGGCGCTGACCATGCTGCGTAACCAGTTCTATCGCAATACGATTCCGCGCTATCTCGAGACGCTGGACTCCAGCGAGACCGGTTCAGGCATCGGCAGCAAGACCGGGAGCCTGAACGCTGTCCGTAACGATGTAGCCATCGTGGCCGGCAAATCCGGCCCCATGATTTTGTCGATCTTTACCTACGAAAATGAAGATAAAAGCTGGACTGCGGACAATCAGGCTGAGATGATGATTGCAAAGCTCGCAAGACAGATCGTCGAAGCATGGTCCCCCGAAGGCATTGATGGCAGGAATCTGCTTCCAGGTCTGGGACTTACAGGAGATGCCGCAGCTAGTTCACCTGCTGGTGCGTCTAAATAATGGGAGGAGAAGAGCAAAACGGTGCAGTCCGAAGCCCAGCAAGATCAGCACGACACACAGGCCGAATCGACGGGTTTGCCCTCCTATTCCGGATCACCTGAAGCTGCACCTCCCGCCAGGCCGCGAAAAGGCGGAGCGCACTCCTGGTTTCGCGACCTGATCATCTCGGTCGCTGTTTCGACCTTCATCATCATCTTTCTCTACCAGCCCGTCCGTGTTGAAGGCACAAGCATGCTGCCCATGCTTGAAGATCAGGACAGGCTCTTCATCAACAAGCTCGCGTATCGCGTGGGCAGCATCCAGCGCGGCGATGTCGTGGTGTTTCTCTACCCGCACGATCATCAGAAGAGCTATATCAAGCGCGTCATCGGTCTCCCTGGCGACACACTGCGTATCGACCATGGACGCGTCTTCGTCAACGGTAAGGAGCTGGTCGAAAAGTATGTTCCTCCTCGTTTTACTGACGACCGCTCACTGCCGGAGACCGTTGTGCCGCAGCACGAGTACTTCGTCATGGGAGATCATCGCTCCATCTCCAGCGACAGCCGCGACTTTGGCCCCGTCAATCGCGAGCTGATCTACGGCAAGGCAGCCTTTGTCTATTGGCCTGTGGAGCAGGCGGGCGTAGTTCGCTAAATCCCACACATCAACGAGCGTAATACCCAGTCCGCGACCGCACAGTCATTGCTGGCTGCTTCGATTGAATCAGGATCTTGCGATACGTCCCATCGCGAACCGGGTTGGTGGACTGGTAGGCAACCTCGTAGAGTCCCCGCAGTTCTTCCGCAATCTCGGCAAAGGCAGCCTTCACGTTTGTTGTGTGTGCGTCAAAGACCCGGCCGCCGGTCTGTGACGTCAGATGATCGAGAACGCGTACGCCATAGCGATTCCGTGCCGTCATTTGTCCGTGTTCCATCTCCGTGTAGCGAATCGCATAGATCAGCACATTCCCATTCTGCGCCGCCTCGATGGCGTCGATCAGGTCATGCTCGCTTGAGTTCTCCTCGCCATCGCTGAGGATGAGAATGATCTTGCGTCGCTGGCGAATGCTGGCCATCTTCTCCCGAACGGAGAAGTAGATCGCATCGTACAGAGCCGTCCCCAACTCCCGTTTCTCTATCGGGCCGATCTCCGGAAAATCGGCTTTTCCCTTGTCGAAACGCCTGATCCCATCCGTAATTGCCGCCGCCGATGCAGTGTAGTCGCTCACCAGCCGCAGGTGGTTGCCGAAACAGAGCGCGAAGGCCTGATCCTGTGGGCTAAGCAGCGCATCCAGAAACGCTTGTATGTCCTTCTCATGTTCTCTGACGAACTTCTCCTGACTGCCGCTCTCGTCGATCACCAGGCCAATGCTCAGGGGCAGCGTCGTATGGTTGGCAAAGAAACGGATCTTCTGCGGAACGCCATCTTCCGCAACAGCAAAATCATCCTGCGTGAGGTTCGAGATGATGCGGCCTTCGGCATCATGCACGCTGAAGGTCGAGTCGATTAGGTGGGTCTCTACCTGAATCGTCGGCACCGATTGCGCCTCCAGTGACAGGGTTGCCGCGGCAAGTACAGCAAACAGGGGTGTCAGGCCCACCAGTCGAAGGCGCATTCCATCTCCAGAGAAGTGATGGGAGAGATACGATGCCTGCGGCCAGTCCGTTCCCTCAGGACCAGTCGCAAAGATTTATCGCTATGCTTTGGTTGCGTTGATCACAATCTGGCTGAAGGAAACCGGATCAAGCGAGGCCCCGCCAACCAGCGCGCCATCGATGTCTTCAAGACCGCACAGTGCCGAGGCATTGTCCGGCTTCACGGAGCCTCCATACAGAATGCGTGTTGCCGCCGCGACTTCAGCTCCGGCAATCGCAGCGATCTTGGCCCGAATGATCTTGTGGGCCGCTTCTGCAATCTCCGGCGTAGCCGTGCGCCCCGTACCGATGGCCCACACAGGCTCATAAGCAATCACCAGCGGCCCAAGCGTCGCCGGATCGATCCCCTCTAGCGCGACCGAGACCTGCAGGTTCAGCACATCGGCCGTCAGATTCGTCTCACGTTCGTTGAGGTGTTCGCCCACACAGACAATCGGGGTAAGGCCATGCGCCAGCGCCGACTTCAGCTTCAGGTTGACCGTCGTGTCCGTCTCGTTGAAGTACTGCCGCCGTTCTGAGTGACCAACCAGCACATGCGTTGCGCCGATAGCCGTGAGCATGCTGGGCGAGGTCTCGCCCGTATAGGCGCCCTCGTTCAACCAGTGCATCGTTTGCGCGCCAATAAAGACTGACTTCCCACGCGCAGCATCCGTCAACGCCTGAAGCGACGTCATCGGAGGGCAGAGAACAATCTCAGTCGTCTGGTTCGACTTAACCAGCGGATAGAAGCTGGTAAGAAAAGCCGTCGACTCAGCAGGCGTCTTGTACATCTTCCAGTTGGCAGCAATCAGTGGTTTTCGCATGGGGGATCAGTATCCCATCTTCTGTGGTGAGCTGTGAAGAGACATACAGAAGCTAGGATTCATGGCGTTCGATACGGTGAAGGACGATAAGCATTCCAATCACGCCCCAAAGAACAGGAACGAGCATGACTGCCATCTCCGTAACACCACCTGCGACGGCTCCGATACCGGAGTGATAGCGCTGATAAAGCGCTATCCGCAGATAGCCGACAGCGGTTGCCAGAAGCAACGAGAGGATTACTCCCAGAACGGCCGAAACAACAAAGGCGATTGCGGCAATCCATACTTTGCGCATATTGACCTTATCGAAGGCCGGATTTACTTGTCCGTCAGTGCAGCCACTCCCGGCAATACCTTGCCCTCGAGAAACTCAAGACTCGCACCGCCTCCGGTCGAGATATGCGAGATCTTATCGGCCACGCCCGACTGCTTGATCGCAGCCACCGAATCACCGCCACCGACGATGCTGGTCGCATCCTGATTCGCTGCAACGGCCTTGGCAACGGCGTTTGTCCCTTTAGCGAAGGCAGGCATCTCGAAGACGCCCATCGGCCCGTTCCACACGATGGTAATGGCGTCGGCGATCTCTTTCTTGAACAGATCAATCGAAGCAGGGCCGATATCCAGCCCCATCCAGTCAGCAGGGAAGGCGCCTGTGCCCGAGAAGATCTGCGTCTTCGCATCGGCGGCGAACTTATCGGCCAGAACATGATCGATCGGAAGAAGGAAGTTGACGCCCTTCTTCTCCGCCTTTGCCAGCGCAGCCTTGGCTACATCAATCTTGTCGGCCTCCACCAGAGACTTCCCCGTCTCCTGTCCCTTCGCGTTCAGAAAGGTATAAGCCATGCCTCCGCCGATGATCAGCGATGTCGCTCGATCCAGCAGGCTGTCGATCACCTCAATCTTGTCGGAAACCTTTGCGCCGCCAATGATTGCAACAAAGGGCTTGATCGGATCGCTGACCGCCTTGCTCAGATAGGTCAGCTCTTTCTCCATCAGCAGCCCGGCCACGGAGACAGGCACATAATGCGTGATACCCTCCGTCGAAGCATGAGCGCGATGGGCCGAGCCAAATGCATCGTTGACATAGATATCGCACAGCGACGCAAGCTGCTTCGCAAACGCCGGATCGTTCTTCTCTTCTTCAGCATGGAAGCGCAGATTCTCAAGCAGCAGCGGTTGCCCGGGCTCCAGGCCAGCGACCATCTCGCTGGCAATGTCACCCACGCAATCCGGCGAGAAGGCGACATTTTCGTCATCGCTGATAACGTGATCCAGCAGCTCGCGCAGCCGGTCCACCACAGGACGCAGGCTCATCGACGGCACCACTTTGCCCTTAGGCCGTCCCAGGTGCGAGCACAAAATCACGCGCGCTTTGCGACGCAGGCAGTACTCAATGGTCGGGATCGTCTCGCGGATGCGCGTATCGTCAGTGATGCGTGGAGCGCTGTCCGGCCCATCGATAGCGAGCGGAACATTGAAGTCAACACGAATAAGTACGCGCTTGTTGGTCAGATCGATATCGCGGACGGACAGCTTCGACATGCAGATTCCTTTTTTTGATAGCGCAGATAGATTCATTTCCATCTGCTGAGAATTGAGAATGTTCACTGCATCCATGATTCTAGTCATGAAGGACAGGCTGTGGACTGGAAATTACTTTACTCCGGAATCAAGGCATCGGCTTCAATCTCAATACGCCACCGTGGATCAAGCAGTTCCTTGACGACGACCATGGTCGCCGCCGGGCGTGTGATCGAGAAGAACTTCCCATGCACCCTCCCAACCGCCTCCCAATCCTCTGCGCGTGTAAGAAACATGCGTGTGCGGTAGACGTGCTCAATAGAAGCGCCTGCGTTCTTCAATGCGGTAGCGATGATCGTTAAACATTGATCCGTCTGCTCAGCCACATCCAGATCGTCTGCACCGACAGGCCCTGTGCCCGAGACATGCACCTGATTGCCGATGCGCACAGCGCGCGAGAAGCCGATGATCGGTTCGTAGGGAGATGTTCCAGGAATATTCGTGCGCGTCATATCAGGAATTGTAGTGGACAATATCGAACTTGGATCGTTCACGTATGATGCGGGCATACAGGAGGGAGAAGACGTGTGCTTTTCGGCAACGGCCAACTTTATCGGAAGTGGCGTACTGGGAGCAGTTGGAGTCGTTACGTTGACTCAGGTCAAGCATAAGCGCGAGCTGCTTTTTGCCTCGCTGCCAACGCTGTTTGCGATCCATCAATTTATCGAAGGCTTTGTCTGGCTCGGCCTCGATGGCCGTCTCTCGCCCGACCTGACGCACAAGATGGCCGCAGCCTTTGTTCTCTACGCACAAGGCCTGCTGCCTTTTCTGATCCCCTTGAGCGTCCTGCTCTTCGAGGCCGACAGAAACAGCCGCCGTCGCATGCTGCCGTTCCTTGCGCTCGGGACAGGCATAACGCTCTACATGCTATGGGCACTCATTGCCTATCCCCTGCAGGTCTTTGTTGAGCACAACAGCATCGTCTACATCAACGACGGAACCAACAACACAGTTCTGGCCATACTTTACGTGATCGCTACCTGCGGCTCTTTATTCTTCTCCAAAGAACGTGACATGGTCTCATTCGGAGCTGCAAACCTCATCATCCTTCTCATTGCGATGGCCATTAAGCGTTATGCCTTCACCTCGGTCTGGTGCGCGTATGCTGCCGCGGCCAGTATCATCATCCTCGCCTACTTCTGGCGAAGCAAGCTGCGTCGTCCCTTCCGATACGGCGAAGTCATCTGGGGATGAACGTAAGCGATAAAAAGACAAAAGCGCAGAGCATGCCATCATGCTCTGCGCTCCATCTTCTATGAAGAAATTCTCTTACAGACCCTTATTCACCAGGAACAGGATCAGGTCCTTCACGCGGTTCGAGTAGCCCCACTCGTTGTCGTACCAGCTGATGATCTTGCCGGTATTGCCAATCACCTTCGTCAGCTTCGAGTCGAAGATCGACGACAGCGGATTGCCGCGGAAGTCGCTCGAGACCAGCTCTTCGTCCGTGTAGCCCAGGATGCCCTTCATCGGGCCCTCGGCTGCAGCCTTGATCGCCGCATTGATGCTCTCCACCGAGATCGGCTTCTCCGACAGGAAGGTCAGGTCAACCACCGAGACCGTCGGGGTCGGGACACGGATCGAGAAGCCATCCAGCTTGCCCGCCATCTCCGGGATCACCAGCTTCAGGGCCTTCGCGGCTCCCGTGCTCGTTGGAATCATCGAGAGAGCAGCAGCGCGAGCGCGGCGCAGGTCCTTATGCGGAGCATCCAGCACAACCTGGTCGTTCGTGTAGCTGTGGATCGTGTTCATCAGGCCGTTCACGATGCCGAAGTTGTCATGCAGCACCTTCACCACGGGAGCAAGGCAGTTCGTCGTGCAGCTCGCGTTCGAGATCACGTGGTGCTTCGCCGCATCGTACTTGCCTTCATTCACACCCAGCACAATCGTGATGTCTTCGTTCGATGCCGGAGCTGAGATGATGACCTTCTTTACCGTAGAACCCAGGTGCGCCTTGGCCTTCTCTGCATCGGTGAAGAAGCCAGTCGATTCGACAACCACCTGCGCTCCAACCGAAGCCCAGTCCAGCTTGGCAGGGTCGCGCTCCGCGAACACCTTGATCTGCTTGCCGTCGACCGAGACGTAGTCCGCTCCATGCTTGATGTCGTGGTGCAGATTGCCCAGGATCGAGTCGTACTTCAGAAGATGTGCCAGCGTGGCCGGAGTGGTGAGGTCGTTCACCGCGACGAATTCAATATCAGGATTGCCCAGAGCGCTGCGAAAGACATTCCGTCCGATACGGCCGAAGCCGTTGATACCTACCTTTACAGCCATGGTTACCGTAACTCCTGTCGTGATGCGAGGTATTTATTCGTTTTAAGTATTGTAAATCGCGAAAATGGCCGAATAACCCATCGACCCGGATGCTATCACCCTCGCACGCACGCAGCAAAATACAGGGCACCCTCTAGAAATTGAAAAACCTCTTCCTTAGAGCATCTTCGTAGGCCTGTTTCGCCTCTTTGGCTGCATCTCCTGCACGCTGTTGCTCAAAAGACGCACCTTCCCACGTATCGATCTCGGCGATGGAGTGATCTCCTGAGGCCAGAGACTCCTCACGGCGTATAGCTGCAACCCAGTTTTCTACGGCGACTTTGTAAGCGTGCTGCAATTGATCGAGTTCTGTGCTTTCTGCGGCCATCGTTCACCTCGTGAGCGGTGAGCTTAACGCTCTTCTGTGAACAGACGATGTAATCTTTAAAGGAAAGAAGGGTATCGGCCCGGTACATGCAACGATTTGCGGGCGCCTTTGGCCCTGTGTTACAAGCGAGATATGCGCGAATTGCGCGAATGGATAAGCGAAAAGATGAGACGACGCCCAAGACGTGGACCGAATGATTCGGAGTCCACGGGCAAGAGCGGGCAGGAACTGCCCACGAACCAGCCAGCACCGCTGAAACCCTCTTACTCCGACCCTGTGCCCGACTCTGGCGTACAGCATGCGGAAGAGATTCCGGCGCCTGTTGCCAACACGCAGCACCAGGTGCCTGCACCCGAGACTCCCGAGCAGAAGGTCGTCGTCGAGACGCAGCCTGAATCGCTCGCGACGCCACCCGCAGAACTGCCTCCGGCCCGCTCGCCGAAGGGCTTCGTGGTGCTCACCATTGGGCTTCCGGGCTCCGGCAAGACCACCTGGTACAAGCGCCGCGGTGTTACGCCGCTGTCGAGCGATCTGCTGCGCACCATCCTCTTCGACGACATCACCGAGCAGCGTTATCAGGGACTGGTCTTCTCCACGCTGCGCAGTCTGCTGCGCGCGCGATTGATCGCCAAGATGCCGTGGAACTATGTCGACGCCACTAACCTCTCGCCGCACGAGCGACGCCAGTGGATTCGCATGGCCAAGAGCTTCGGCTACGAGGTGCAGGCCGTCTTCTTCGACGTGCCGCTGGCCGTCTGCATGGAGCGCAACCGCAAGCGCGAGCGTTCCGTGACCGACGAGGTCATGCAGAAGATGGCAGACCGTCTCAAGGCCCCCACCTTCAAGGAAGGTTTCGAGAAGATCACCATCGTTCGCGTCAAAGGCCAACCCGGCAGCGCCGTCCAGACAACGGGCCAGCCTGCTGAGGCTGCGTCGGAAGAAGCGAGCCCGCAGCACGGTCACGACTTCGACCCCGAGGCCGCGCAGTAGCTTTTCAGGTTCGCGCCGTAGTTTTGCAAGTTGTAGAGTAGAGAGATGCCCACGGTTGGCGTTGAGTTCGCGAAGGTGAGCTATACGCCTGCAGGTGGGCATCTTGTTTTGCGCGATATCTCGCTCGCGCTCGAAACCGGAACCACCACCGCCATCCTCGGCCGCAGCGGCTCCGGCAAAACCACCCTTCTCCGCATGGTCAACGGGCTGGTCTTGCCCACCTCTGGCGAAGTCTTCGTCGCTGGCAGGGAACTGTCGCCCTCATGGAGCGGTACCGACGTTGTCGCCTTACGACGCGGCATCGGCTATGTCGTGCAGGAGACCGGTCTCTTTCCCCACATGACCGTCGAGCGCAACGCCGCCCTCGGCCTTGAGCTTGCCGGACGCTCAAAGTCCGAGTGCCACGACCGCGCCCGTCAGGTGATCGAGCTCGTCGGTCTCGACTTCGACAGGCTGCACACACGCTACCCGTGGCAGCTCTCCGGTGGCCAGCGCCAACGCGTCGGCCTCGCCCGTGCCCTGGCTCTCGATCCGCCCATTCTCCTCATGGACGAGCCCTTCGGCTCGCTCGATCCCATCACCCGTGCCGAGCTCCAGACGATGCTGAAGGCTCTCCTCAAGCGCATGCAGAAGACCACCCTCCTCGTCACCCACGATCTGGATGAGGCCATCTACCTCGCCGACCGCATCGTCTTTCTCGCCGACGGAGTGATCGCGGCAGACCTTGCCTCCGGCGATGTTCTCGCCTCTGAAAATCCTCAAGTAAAAGATTATGTTTCTGCAATTCGACACACAATAAAAGCATGATGGATGTATTCCAAAAACACGGCTCCGAGATCGCCCGCCTGACCTTTGAGCACCTCTGGCTCACCATCAGCGCCATGCTCTTCGCTGTGCTCATCGGGCTGCCGCTCGGCATCTTTCTCGCTCGCCGCCCTGCCTGGGCAAGGCCCGTCATCGGCTTCGCCAACATCGTGCAGACCATCCCCAGCCTCGCCCTCTTCGGACTTCTTCTCCCCGTACCTTTTCTCGGCGAGGATGCCGCCCGTCTCGCCATCGTCGCCCTCACTGGCTACGCGCTTCTCCCCATCCTCCGCAACTCCTACACCGGCATCCGCACCGTAGACGCCGACCTCGCCACCATCGCCGACGCCATGGGGATGACCACCCGCCAGAAGCTCTTCAAAGTCGAGCTCCCCCTCGCCGCCAGCGTCATTCTCGCCGGCATCCGCACCGCCACCGTCACCTGCGTCGGCGTAGTCACCATCGCTGCCGCCATCGGAGCAGGCGGCCTCGGCGAGCTGATCTTCCGCGGAGTCGCCAGCGTCGACAACAGCCTCGTCCTCGCCGGAGCCATCCCCGCCGCCCTCCTCGCTCTCGTCGCCGACGCCGTCCTCGGTCTGGTCGAAAAGAAGCTGTCGGTGCGCCGCGCATGAAGTCCCGCAACGCAGCAGTCCAACGAGTCACCCCGGCAGCGATTCTGGCACTGCTCCTTCTCTGCATAGCCTGCGCGCCGCCGCGTTCCTCGCGCATCACCATCGGAGCCAAAAACTTCACCGAGCAGGTCGTCCTCGGCGAGCTCCTCGCCCAGCAGATCGAAGCCGCCACCGGCCAGCCCGTAGCCCGCCGCTTCTACCTCGCCGGAAGCTACATCTGCCAGCAGGCCCTCACCACCGGCCGCATCGACGCCTACGTCGAGTACACCGGCACCGCGCTGACCGCCATCCTCAAGCAGCCTCTGCCGCCCCTCGGCCAGCGTACCCAGGCCCAGGTCTACGACACCGTCCGCCGCCTCTACGCCACCCGCTACCGCATTCGCGTTGAGCCCGGCCTCGGCTTCGAGGACACCTTCGCTATGGTCGTGCGCGGCTCCGACGCACAGAGCATGGGCCTCAAAACCATCTCCGACACCATCCCACATGCTCCTCAGATGCGGCTCGGCGTCGGCTACGAGTTCGAGGAGCGCCCCGACGGCCTCCACGGCCTCGAAGCCACCTACGGCCTCCACTTTGCCGGATCGCCACGCCTGATGGATCTCGGCCTCCTCTACCGCGCCCTCTCGTCGAATCAGGTCGACATTGTCGCCGGCAACTCCACCGACGGCCCCATCCGCGCCCTCGGCTTCGTCGCCCTCGAAGACGACAAGCACTACTTTCCTCCCTATGAGGCCGTCCCCCTCGTCCGCGAGGACTCTCTCGCGCGTCACCCTCAGATTCAAACCGCCATGGACCAGCTCGCCGGCAAGCTCTCCGCCGACGAAGTCCGCGCCATGAACGACGCCGTCGACCGCCAGCACCGCGACGTCGCCGAAGTCGTGCGCGAGTTCCGCAAAAATAAGGGACTATAAAAGGGAAGAGGTGCCCTCATGACGGAGAAGCGCGAGAAAACCGAGAAGCCTGAGAAAAAAGTCGAGCCCTGGCTCCGCGGAACCCATACCGCAACCGACGCTGTGCGCCGCGGCGTCCTGCACGCCCTCGAGCTTGCCGCCGAAGACATTGCTCTCTGGTGCGACCCTCTCGACGGCACCCAGATGGAACTTCAGCCGCTCAACCTGCCCTCCGTTGGCTTCCATCTGCGCCACATCGCCCGCTCGCTCGACCGCCTGCTCACCTACGCCGAAGGCCACCAGCTCAGCGAGCGCCAGCTAAAACTCCTGCGCTCCGAAGCCGAGTACGTCGACCGCGAAGCTACACTCATGGAGTTCGCCGAGGCCATCGAAATCTCCTTCAAGCGCATCCTCGCCATCCCGCTCGCCACCTACGAGCAGCCCCGATTCGTCGGCCGCCAAAAACTCCCCACAACCGTAGGCGGACTCCTCGTCCACGTCGCCGACCACACCCAGCGCCACGTCGGCCAGGCCATCACAACCGCCAAGGTCGTCATGGCCCAGCGCGTTTAGCTCTTACTTATGCTTGTTCAGCAACCCGCCCAGCGCATTGGTCAATGAGTTCGTCGGCGACTGCTTGCTGACCGGATTCTTGCTTCCCCCCGTAAAGGCGCTCGCCCCACTGCTCAGCGCACCGGCCATATTCGGCGTAAACGTCGGATTCGACGTCGTTCCTCCAATCGCTACCGGAATGCCGTTACGAAGCGCTCCGGCGGCAATGCCTCCAACCGAACCCGCCGCCCCGCCTCCGGGAATCATCCCCATCAGAGCCCCGGCAATGCCGCCCGCTCCTGCCGCCGCGCCACCTTTGCCGCTTCCCAGTAGACCCGTCAGCTTCAGCACCACGTTGTAGTTCAACGCTCCTGAAGCCGCGACCGTTCCAGCCCCCGTCGCCGTACCCAGCGCAGGCATATCCAGCACCAGGTTGTCCGTGCGCACATTGCCACCCTGCACACGAATATTCGTGCTCAGCGAACGGATCGCCGTCGTCGAACCCGTCTTCGCACCCGTCAGCGCCGTAACCGCCTGCAGCTTCGAGCCCAGATCGAACCCCGCAAGATTCGTATTCTCCAGCCGGATCGGCCCGCTGATCACCGGCTCCGCCGACGAGCCCGCTACATTCAGATTCATTGTCAGCGTTCCGCCCTGCAGCCGCGATCCCGTCGGCAGGTGAACGCCCACCGAAGGAAGAAACTCCTGCAGCTCATCCACCGGCAGCGCCTGTCCATTTACCTGCAAATTCAGCGTCGTCGTTGATCCGCTTAGCTGATAGGTGCCGCCAATATTCACCACCGCGCGGCCAATCGTAATCACTGCCTTCTGTACCTGCCCAGCCTGCGTCTGCATATCCTGCGCTACGGCGATCTGCACATCGACGGGTTTGGCTGAAGGAGATCCATTCGCCGCCAGCTGCAGACCCTGTATGTTCGTCGAGACATTCGCATTCAGGTTCTTGCCGTCCGAAAGCGCCTTGACGTCCAGATTGGCCAGCCCCTTGATCCCCGCATCCGGTGCAACAACACCGCTCGCCGCCAGATCCACATGGTTCAACACCGCATGCGCATTCAGCGGAGTAGCCATGGCATTCGTCTGGTTCAGTGGCCCCGCCGTTCCATCCGCCGTCACCGAACCACCACCGGGAATCTGCGCCGTCAGCTTGAACGGAGCCGAGCTTGTCGGTGTCAGTCCCGTGATCTCCGCATTCAGCTGCTGATACACCGCCGGGTTCTTCCTCCCCGGAGCCGTCAGCGTTAGCTGCCCGTTCTTCACCTGTAGATGATCGGCCGAGAAGGTGCTCATCATATCGCTGGAGTCAGGTGCCTTCGCCGGAGCCGCAGCCTTTGGCTTGCCGTTGTCCGTCAGCGTCAGCTTCGGCGTATCGACCACCAGATCGACCACGTGAAGCTGCTGCCCGTTCCACGTTGCGGTGCCGTCGATCGCATCAATCGTGCCTGACAGCCCGGAAGCAGCATCGGCAAAACCAGCCGCCGTCGGATCAAGGTGCTTGACCGACAGCTTCGCCGAAAACGGAGTCAGCGAAGCGTCCTTCTGGTTAATCGGCCCCACATTGCCGGCAATGCTAACCGTCCCATCTCCCGGAAGATGTGCCGACACGTTGTACGGAAACTGCTTCTCAAATGTGAAGTTCTTCGCTTCAATATTCAGCTGATCGTAAGTGCGTTTCGGAGTAGCCGCCGCCCCCGCCGCAGCTTCCGTGTTGACGGTCAGCTGCCCGTTCGTGACTGTGATCTTCGCAATGCTCACATCCGGCGTCGCACTGCTGCTGCCCGCAGGCTTCGCCGCATGCGCTCCGCCAATCGTCGAATAGTTCCACATCCCGTCCGCATGGCGAATCAGGTTGATCTTCGGCTCATCGATCGCAAAGCCGGTGATGCTCACCTTCTTGCTCAGGAGCAGCGGAAGCAGCTCAACGCCGATCTTCACCTTTTTCGCCGTAAGAAAAGGCTCGCTGCTGAAGGCCGGGTCGTCGGAGAGGGAAGCATTCTCCGCCACCAGGCTGCCGGAGAAGACCGAAAGGTCCAGCTTGCCCAGCGTCGCCTTCCGCCCCAGCGAACTCGAAATCTCCTGCTCAATGCGCTCCCTGAAGCTGTCCGCATTCAAAAACAGAGGAACCGCCAGTCCGGCAACGACCACCAGAGCCACCACACCACCCAAAGCCAACAGTAAAGTCCTGTAGCGTCCCGTCATCGGCCACCCCCACGTCTTTCTGAAATTTCCTCTGCTGCTTCAGATGCCATGCAGTCTACCGCAGTCGCGTCTTCATTTCCGGGTAACGCGAAATCGCTCAATGGAAGGGGCCGCGTATCTTCCGTGAAGAATCGCATATCTCTCTCTAGCCGCCATTCCAAGCGCCACAAACCGCCTCACCAAGAAACACGGGCTTAAAGCCTCCTTAAAGCGAAGTCGAAGGGATGCCGAATCCAACCGCCACGAACCGCCTCCGTAAGAGAGATACGGCTCAGAGAAGAGATACGGCTTCAGAGCCTTCCCTCAAGCCAAGGGCGAAGGGTCTCTCCGCATTTCTTCGCAGAACCCTTCCCCGCCACCAAAGCGGAGCCTTCTCCCAACCACCAAAGTGGGTGCCCCATCTTCGCTCGCGCAGCGAGCTAAGGTGGGATCGCACAAACCTCCCCGCCATCACTAGCAGGTGCCATCCATGCCACGACAAGCAGGTGCAAATCCATGGCCCACAATAGGGTGTGGTGGGGAGCCTCGTCCATAGCGCACCAAAACATGAATGTCCTTTCTCAGCCACCAAAACGGATGTCCCATTCATGGCGAAGCCTCATCGCAACATGAGGGTTGAGCGATTCGCGCAACCGTACGACCGATTCCCGGGCAACCCGAGCCCTCAACCCAGGGCATCTCGACATGCGCGCCGCGAACCGCTTCTAGGTACGCCAAGCCTTCAGGCTTGGCCTCTAAATCTAGCTGCCGCGAAGCGGCCACCGCTCTGCCGAAGGCCGGAGTGAAGCCGAAGGCGTAACGACCCCCTGCCAGCTTGAGCGGAAAACGCCTGTCAAGCCCCCTAAAACCACAACTCCCTCATTCCAAAGCAAATAAACTCACAAAAATCTGCCGATAAGTTTCCCTCACTCCGCTACACTTAACTCAGCAAACAAAAAGCCCCGGTCCAAAAGGACCGGGGCTAACTCTTTATAAATCAATATTTTGAGCGTTAAATTATTTCGAATCAATATTTTACAAAAGGAACCCGGTGCTAAATCGAATCGAATGAATAATTTGCGCAAAAACCCAGGGGAGGGGTACTAGCTGACCAGGTGCCCCATCTTCTCCCGCTTCGTCAGCAGATATCGCTCATTCGTGGGCTCACTCGGGACCAGAGCGGAAATTCTCTCCGTGACCTTGATCCCTGCCTGCTCCAGCGCCTCAACCTTCGCCGGATTGTTCGTCATCAGACGAACGGCATGAACGCCAAGCTGCTTCAAAACCTCAGCGGGAAGCTCGAATTCACGGCAGTCAGCCTTGTATCCAAGCTCCAGATTGGCCTCAATCGTGTCCAATCCCTGATCCTGCAGCTCGTAGGCCTTCAACTTGGCCATCAGCCCGATTCCGCGGCCCTCCTGCTGCTCATACAGCAGAATGCCGGAGCCATGCTCCGTAATCGTAGCGAGCGCCAGTTCAAGCTGCTGGCGGCAATCGCAGCGCAGCGAATGAAACACATCGCCCGTAAGGCACTGCGAATGGATACGCACAATCGGAGGAGCCGAGTGGATATCGCCCATCACCAGCGCCACCGCGCCCTCAATCCGCTTCGCAGGAGCAGGAATGGCATCGTTGCAGGGCTCAGGATGGTCCACAATGCCTTCAAAACCAAGAATCCGGAAGTGTCCCCAGCGCGTGGGGAAGTCGGCATCGGCTACTTTATGGACGGCAGTAAAAGGCATCTTCGTCTGATTATACGTTTCAGCGCTCACAAGGATTGGATTCCCTTCGGGCACAATCCGATGCAGCCAACCCCAAAGACCGCAAGCGTAAAGTAAGAGTGTGACGCATATCACGCAGTCGCTGATCCTTATCACGCTCCTGGTCAAGCTGGGAGTCGCAGCGGCTCTGTCTGCATCGCTGGCCCGATCCAATGTCTTCAAGCGCATCCTGCTGGCCGCACACAGAACGCCGCGCGAGACGATCGGACTCGTTGCCATGATCTGCGCGCCGCTTGTCCTCGGCGTCCTCATCCGCGTCAAAGTCCCCAACTTCCTCGCCGCCGACATCTCTTATGAGGCGACCATCCTGCTCGGTGTCCTCGTCGGCCCGCTCGCCGCCATGGCTGGCGGAGCCGCAATGGCGATTCCAGCCATGGGACACCACGAATATTGGGCGCTTCCCATCAACCTGATCGTCGCTGCGGTCGCCGGGACCTTCGGACGCTTTGCTGATCGCGAGGATGTCTGGTCCTTCTCGCCCATGATCGACCTCAGCATCTATCGCTGGGTCACACGCAACCTGCGCCGGCCGCATCTGGACCGCCAGATTCTGCTGCTGGTGCTGATCGCAGTCCTGCAGCTCTGCCTCGGCTTCCTCTCGCACTTCTACCCAAGACGCTACTTCGCCCTCTACTCCTACGAGTGGTGGGTCGAGTTGCTGATCTGTGCCACTTCACCCATCGTCGTCGGCATCCCGCTCAAAATCTGGAATGCGATCCGTGTTGAAAAGAAGCTGGAAGAGCAGGGAAGGCTACTGCTGGAAGCCCGGCTCGATGCCCTGCAGCGGCAGATCAATCCGCACTTCCTCTTCAACACGCTGAACTCCATCACCTCGCTGGTACGTGTACAGCCTGAGCTGGCGCGAGAAATGATCGTCAAGCTGGCCAACATCCTGCGCGTGCTCCTCAAAGATCGCGAGGCGTTCGTGCCTCTGCGCGATGAGCTGGACTTCACCGACGACTATCTCGATATCGAAGTCGTCCGCTTCGGCGAGAAGCTGAAGGTCGTCAAAGAGATCGCTCCCGAGACGCTCGACGTTGTCGTCCCCGGAATGCTCCTTCAACCGCTCATCGAGAACAGCATCAAGCACGGACTTGAACCGCGCATCAGCGGAGGAACAATCACACTGCGCAGCCGCATCACAGACGACGGTATGCTGCAGATCGAAGTGGAGGACGACGGTGTCGGCATGCTCGTCGAGCAGAATGAGACTCCAGCCGCAGTCCCCGGCCTTCCGCCACCGCGCAGCGGCATCGGCATGCGAAACGTTCGCGAGCGCATGGCCGTGCAATACGGCGAGTTGGGGACCGTCGAGGTCAACAGCCGCCCCGGCCGAGGAACAAAAGTGACGCTTCGCATGCCGGTGTTGGATGCAGGCTCAGCAACATGGCCCGCAAGCGGCCGCGAGGTTATTGCTGCCGCAACGCATGTGATGGACGGCGTCATGCGCAAGGTCGATCCTGACGGAAGGTTCGGTCAGGCGTTGCGCTCCAGCACGCGGCGGTAATAGTCCTCATAAAGTGGAATGATGCGCGTGGTGCAGAAGCGGTCCTGTGCCGTACGTCGCGCCGCAGCAGACATGGCCTGCAGGCGCGGCTTGTCCTGCAATAGCCCGATTGCAGCTTCTGCCATGCGATCGACATCGCCAATCTCGAACAGTAGCCCCGTCACGCCATCATCAATCAGCTCTGGTACGCCGCCCACACGCGTAGCAATGGCGGGAACGCTGCATGCCATGGATTCAAGCGCGGCCAGCCCAAACGATTCCATCTGGCTGGGCATAATCATCAGGTCGGCAAGCGGAAGCAGATCGTGAACCTCGTCCTGCTTGCCGAGAAAGTGAATGCGGTCCTGCACGCCGTAGCGCAGGGCAAGCTGTTCCGCCGCGCTCCGATCTGGTCCATCGCCAATCAGCATCAGACGTGCAGGCAAAACACGGGAGACACGGGCAAAGACTTCGACGACATCCAGAACCCGTTTGACCGGACGGAAGTTGGAGAGATGTACAAAAAGGTGCTCATTCTCCGCCGCAAAGCGCGGCCGCATCTGGGCAACAAGCTCCGGCTTGCGCGAGTACAGATCGCAGTTGACGAAGTTGCGAATCACCTCGATCTCGTTCGTTACGCCAAAGGCCTCGCGTGTGCGATCCGCAAGATGCGACGAGATCGCAGTAACGCCATGAGACTGCTCAATGCTGAAGCGCGTAATCGGAAGGTAGGACGGATCGAGGCCAACCAGCGTGATATCTGTACCGTGAAGTGTGGTGATAAAGGGCAGCCGCCTGCGCCGCGCAACCATGGTATGCGTCGCGATCATCTGGCTGGCAAGCAGCGCGCTGACCGAGTGAGGAATCGCATAGTGCACATGCAGTAGATCGAGCGAATAGAAGTCGGCAACCTCAGCCATGCGTGTCGCCAGCGCCAGATCGTAAGGCGGATATTCGAAGAGCGGATACGTTGAAACCGAGACCTCGTGAAAATGAATATTCGCTTCGCGCCCAGTCAGGCGGAAGGGCTGCGACGAGGTGATGAAGTGAATCTGGTGGCCACGCGCTGCCAGCTCAATACCAAGCTCGGTGGCGACGACACCGGAGCCGCCGTAAGTGGGATAGCAGGTGATACCGATCTTCATCGCAGGTCTCCTACGTATGTGCAGGCTGAAGGCTACCAAAGTGGATGAGCGCGGGCGCATTAGGTTGCGCAAGTCTTTCAGGAATCGCAGCGAGGAGAGCCTTCATCTCCACCTCACGGTGGCTGCGAAGGCGAGTCGTAACGCGATCCAGATCGCGGTCGTTATAGCCGGGATGGCACACAAGCTCGAAGCTTCCCTCATCCGGCAGAGAGTTCAGAATCTCGGCAAGAGTTTCTGCGTTGAGATTCCCCGTCGCCGAGACGCCAACCGTACCGGCAGTCGTAACGACAGCGCGGTTCTCAATCTGTGGATGTCGCGTAAAGGAAGGCTGCAGTCGATTCAGCAGATTGATTTGCATTCGGCGTTTGAAGTCGGCATGAGCCAGCCGTTGTGTGAAATCCGGCTCAAAAGGATTGCGTATCGCTCCAATGGATGCTTGTTGCAGGACGCTCAGCAGAGGTCGTGCAACCGCGGGGAAGAGATGCGTATGTTTATGCGTATCGACGTGCGTGATGCGAATGCCCGCCTGTTGTAGCCGTGCGATCTGCGCATACGCCTCACGCACCAGATCTTCCTCGCGTATCTGGCCGCTCAAAAGCGCACGAACAAAATGAAGCAGTGAAGGCCGAAAGTTTTTCCCGTCGGGACCGATAAGCGAAGGAATGTGCTCAGGCGGTGATGCCGGAGCTCCGTCGGTAAACACAAGATGGCAGCCAACGCCGAGCGATGGATTTGCACGAGCCAGCACCACGGCATCGTCAAAGGCAGCGCCCGTAGCCATCAGCGTGGCCGACGTGAGCACGCCGGCCTGATGAAGTTCAATGATCGAGCGATTGATGCCAGGAGTCAGTCCGAAGTCGTCCGCATTGATGATGAGGCGGGAAGGCATGAGCAAGGGACTTCGGTAGAAATGGTTGGTGGGCAGAGAGGGACTCGAACCCCCGACATCCTGCTTGTAAGGCAGGCGCTCTAACCAACTGAGCTATCCGCCCACTTCTTTAACAAGTGTATGGGACGAGGGAGCGAGATGCAACGCTTGCTCAGGACAACATCGAAATTACCGCACAAATTTGTCAAAGCGCGGCGCGCCAGATATCTTCATTGCTTGTGTGCTCTCGCTCGTTGTGCGAGAGCTGGGAGGGAAGAGCTGCATGGGGATTCGGTTGCACTTTTGGGGAGCTGCGCAGACGGTTACAGGATCGTCGCACCATCTGGAGTGCGCAGGACGAAACATTCTGCTGGATTGCGGCACGTTTCAGGGCAGTCGCACACAGGCGCTCGATATCAACTCGCACCTCGCGCTGCCAACGCCTCAGATCGCCGGGCAGGGAGATGGTGCATTGGACGCTGTAGTGCTCTCGCATGCGCACATCGACCATAGCGGCAATCTTCCGTTCCTCATCAAGCAGGGTTATCGTGGGCCCATCTTCACCACGCCATCGACGATCGACCTGTGCGACCCCATGCTGAAAGACAGCGCGCATATCCAGGAAGGTGATGCCGACTTCATGAATCGCAGGCGCGGCAAGCGCCGTATGATCGGCGCGCCGGAAGGTGCTGCACCGATGGAACCGCTCTACACGACGGAAGATGCCGAGCAGGTTCTTCGTCAGTTCCAGCCGGTGAAGCTGCATGACCCGAAGCTGTTGACCGGATCCACTTCCGATGCCGGATTCACCATGACATCGTTCAATGCGGGACACATGCTTGGCTCGTCCTGCGTATTGCTCGAAGCCGTAGAGAACGGCCAGAAGACGCGCCTGCTGTTTTCAGGCGATGTGGGCCGCAAAAATCTTCCCATCATTCAGGATCCCGATACTGCACCCGCAGCCGATTACCTGATCATGGAGAGCACCTACGGCAACCGTATCCATCAGCCGATCGGCCCCGTAAAACAGAAGCTGGCAGCGCTGGTGCGTCGTGTAGCGGCGCGTGGCGGACACCTCATTGTCCCTGCGTTTGCCGTGGAACGCACGCAGCAGTTGGTTATGCTGTTGCACGAACTACACAACGAAAAACTCATTCCCGATATCCCCATCTTTGTCGACAGCCCGCTTGCCACCAGCGTTACCGAGGTCTTCCGCAAGCACACTGAAGACTGGGATCAGGAGATTACCGACTTCAACCATCAGGCTGGTGGTGACCCCTTTAGCTGGGATCGGTTGAAGTACACGCGCACAGTGCAGGAGAGCAAGGCGCTGAACGATCTACACGTTCCATTTATGGTGATGGCTGCCTCAGGCATGTGCGAAGCGGGAAGGATTCTGCATCATCTGAAAAACGGAATCGACGATCCGCGCAACCTCATCCTGATGACCGGCTATCAGGCGGCAAACACGCTCGGTCGCAAGCTGGTGGAACGCCAACCGGAGGTCAACATCTTCGGCGAACCGATGCGCGTGCGTGCCGAGGTGGATTCGATTGGCGAACTGAGCGGCCACGCCGATCAGCATGAGCTCCTCGATTGGATGGCTCCGGTCGTCCCGACGCTGAAGAAAGTCTTCCTGGTCCACGGCGAACCGCTGGCGCAGCAGGCACTGAAAGAGGAGATCGAGAATCGCTATAAGCTCGAGGTCTTCTGTCCGAAGCGCGGTGACCGTTTCGAAGTCTCGTAGATTAATGCGCTATTGCAGGGGTTCCCGGTACTGGCAGAAACCGCGACCCCTGCAGGCGAAGTTGCAGGCATCTCCATGCTTCGACAGAGTAGAGCACCACTTTGTGGTGAATGTCGTACTCCGGTGGCCAATTCGAAGGATGTGTGCGCCAGTCGATCGAAAGTGCTGGCTGGCGCGTATTGAACGCATTCATGATCAGTGCTGTTCGTCCCAGATGATAGGGCGAACTGACGATCTCCGCGGATGACCAGCCGTGCTGATGCATGATCGTAGCCGAGTAGTAGATGTTTTGAATCGTGTTCTGCGCCTGCCCCTCCTCGATGATGTCTGTCGCTGGAACACCCTGTTCTGCGGCGTAGACAGCCATGCTATGGGCTTCCACAAAATGATTATGTGCGGCGCCGCCGGTCATGATCAGACGAGGAGCGATTCCGGCCTTGTACTCGCGCACGCCTTCCAGCACGCGTTCGCGCTGCTCCGGCGAGGGCGTGCCATCGGGTTTCGACGGTGTACCCAGCACGATGATCGCGTCGAAATGGGTGGCCGCTGTATTGTGCGTAGGCAGCGTAATGTAGTTGCCGTAAATAACAAGAGCGGCAGCGAAGACAAGAATAAAGACGGCGAATAAAAACTGTCGGAGGAGTTTCACAGGAATCAGGCTCGATGGATAGCTTTACTGAAATAGCTGCGTTACAAGTGTAGTTGCCGCTGCGAGCGGAGCGACGACATCGTCCGAAAGCGCATAGCGTGCCTTCAGGTATTGCGGGTCATTCCATGTCAGCCACACCTTGCCGTCGGCATCCTGCCAGGCAAGCACCTTGAGCGGCAGATCGATGGCTGATAGCGGATTGGCAAGCATCACCGGCGTTCCGCCCTTCGGATTGCCAAAGATCAACACCTGCGTTGGAGGCATATGCAGCCCTGCTTTTTCCGCCTCGCCACTGTGATCTACCCGCGCAAACACCGTGATGTTTTTCGAATGCAGAAGAGCCTCGATGCGATCGAGGGTTTCCGGAACAGAGTACGGGCTGGGTTTGGTGAGCAGGCCATTTGCGGTCGGGATCATGGTGGCAGTCTAGAACATGACCCGATGAAAGATGTCACAAGCAGCACATTTTTTACGAAGGGGCAGTTGTTGACGCGCCCACGCCGAGGGTTCCAGCAACTGCCACCAATAAAGATGCCCCAGCCACAACAAGCCGAAACGATGCGCTCCTGTATAGAAGCTATTTTTTACGTAAATCGAGCACCACATCTATCTGTAAATAAATAGGATAGACGGCATTCGCATCGCTATACGGTGAATTAACTTGCCGGTCATTGTGGGGCATCGCTTTAACACAAGCACAGCCGGACATCCATTTTCCTTCGCGCCAAACGCAAAGCCATGGTTCCGGCAGACAAGAACTCAGAAGAAGCGGCGATGCGTGTCGTGATTTTGGGGAAGGATTGTTCGAGATGAAAATGAAGTTCTGCATCGCCCTGCTGGGTTTGCTCGTTGCATTCGTCGGAGTTCTAAGAGGCCAGGCTCCGACCGCCACTCTCGTCGGACGCGTCACCGATCCCACATCGGCCAATATCGTCGGCGCTACCATCACTGTCACCAACGCCGCCACCAACGAGACCCGCAGCACAAAGACCGATGCCAACGGTCAATACACCGTCACCAACCTCGACCCTGGCATCTACAACGTCACAATCACCATGGCTGGATTCAACCAGCTCACCGAGAGCAATCTCCGTCTCGCCACCGAGCAGACCGCCCGCCTCGATGCCAGCCTTCGCATCGGCGTCACCAGCGACACCGTCAGCGTCTCCGCCTCTGAGGTCGGCCTCCTCAACACCGAAACCTCCTCCAAGGGCGACGTCATCACTCCTGTCGAAATCTCCGAAATCCCCCTCAACGGCCGCGACTTCAACGACCTCGCTTTCACTGTCGCCGGTGTCCAGCCAGCCGAGCAGAACGCCAAGGGCGCACCTTACGTCGCCAACGGCTCACGTGCCGACTCCAGTGGCGTCTACGTCGACGGCATCAACGACGAGAACCCCCGCGACGCCGGTTCGCAAATCAGCCCGCCCCTCGACTCCCTGCAGGAGTTCAAGATGGAAACCTCCGGCTACACGGCTCAGTACGGACGCCTCTCCGGCAGCGTCGTCACCATGGTCACCAAGAGTGGCGGCAACCAGTTCCACGGCCTGCTCTTCGAATACCTCCGCAACGATCTCTTCGACGCCCAGTCGTACAACTTCGCCAACATCACCGTTCCCAAAAACAAGCTCCGCAAAAACCAGTTCGGCGGAGGCATCTCCGGTCCTGTCATCATCCCGCATTTCTATGATGGCCACGATAAAACCTTCTTCATTCTCAATCTTGAGAGCCTGCGCTCCACCACAGGAACAAACGCCACCAGCCTCGTCCCCACAGCCCGCGAACGGCTCGGCGACTTCAGCCAATCCGGACCCATCGTCAATGGCCTTCCCACGCCGTACTACCTGCACAATCCAAACAGCGCCGCCAAGTGTACGCCTCCTTCTGTCACAACCGGATGCCTCAATCCATCCAATCCAAGCCAGTTGAAGACCATCGATCCCGTCGCACAAAAACTGTTGGCGTATTACCCCCAGCCGAACCTGGTAGTTCCTCCCGGCAGCCCGAACTACGCGCTCAACACCAACAGCACCAGCAACTGGAACAATGGCCTGGCGAAGATCGATCAGAAGCTCGGGCAGAATGATCAGCTCGCTGTCCGCTTCCTGCGCCGTTATAGTTCCTCCACCAATCCGACCTCCGGCTCGCCTCTCGGCAACTTCGGCGCAAGCACATCGGTGCATGCAACGCTTATGGGTATCTCCGAAACCAAGGTGCTGACGCCGAACCTTGTTAACGACTTTCGCTTCGGCCGCACGCGCACCGTCTCCAATCAGCAGGCGAACGACGCTGGCACCAACTACGCGCTTCAGCTCGGCATCCAGGGCACGACGACCATCCCCTCGCTGCTTGGCTTCCCAGCCTTCAAGCCTGCCAGCTATGCCAGCCTCGGCGACAACTCCTCCAACCCCATCTCATACGTCGTCAACAGCTACGACGGCAGCGATCTCGTCAGCTGGAACAGAGGAAAGCATAATTTCCGATTCGGTGGCGACATCCTTTACGTCCAGCTCTTCCAGCCCACTAACACCAGTAAGAACGGACAGTTCACCTATAACGGCAAGCTCACCAGTTCCGCATCCAACTCGACCAATGGCTTCGCCGACATGCTTGCCGGCTTTCCGACCACCAGCGTCCTCATGACCGGAGGCAACAACAACCATCTCTCCAATACCAACTACTCCGTCTTTGCGCAGGACGACTACAAGGTATCGCAGAGCCTCACGCTCAACCTCGGTCTCCGCTATGAGCTGCAGACACTTCCCGTCGAAGAAAACGGACAGCTCACCAACTTCGTTCCCGCTCTAGGAAAAATCGTTTATTCCAATGCGTCCACCGTGCCCAACATCGCTGCTGTTCTCGCGCAATCCGGACTCACCAACTACTACATCTCCGCCAGCGATGCCGGATATTCCAAAGCACTCGTGAACACCAACAAGATGCGCTTTGGTCCGCGTCTCGGTTTTGCCTGGCGGCCATTCCAGGACAACAAGACCGTCATCCGCGGCGGCTACGGTGTCTTCTACACGGGCTCGAGGTTGACCTTCATCCGTACCAATCTCGCCGGGCAATATCCTTTCTCCGCTACGACCACCTACTCTGCTGTCGCTGCTACCTCCACCGCGCCGGCAAGCCTGATCTCCTCCACTAACCCCTTCCCGGCATCGGGAGGCTCGCTCTCGGGAATCCTTACGCCCAATGGCTACGATCCCAACGCGCCCTCCGCCAACATGCAAAGCTACAACCTCACCATCGAGCGCGAGCTGGGGAAGGGGACAGCTTTGGAGGTCTCTTACGCGGGATCGAAGGGAACGCATCTCGGTCAGGAATTTGACTACAACCAGGAGCGCATCGCCAACGTCAACGCATCACGTCCTCTGCCGAACTTCTCCGCCATCACCATGGCCTACTTCAACGGAACCTCGCACTACGACTCGCTGCAGGCGACCGTGCGCAGAAGGTTCGCCAACGGCCTCTTCTTCCGTGTGAACTACACCTATGCCAAATCGCTCGACTCGCAATCCGGTATCAACTACGCTGGCGCGGGCGGCTACTTCGGCAACCAGGACATCAACAACCCAACGGCGGAATATGGTTTGTCCGACTTTGATATCCGTCACAACTTCACCGGCACTGCCGTCTATCGCACTCGCTCACGCTTCTACGCACTGCGCGACTGGCAGGCCAGCGGCAGCGTCCTCGCCTATAGCGGCCAGCCATTCACGCCCAAGGTCTCCGGCACACAGGACCTCGGACAAGCTACCCGCCCCAATCGCATCTGCAATGGAACACTCTCCAACCGGACGATCGCTCGTTGGTTCGATGCAAGTTGCTTCGTCGTTCCCACCTCGGGTTTCGGCAACTCAGGCAGAAACATCCTCGAAGGCCCAAACAACATCACCATGAATTTGGCGCTCGGCAGGACGTTCTCGGTGGGTGAGTTCGGTCGCTTCCAGTTCCGTTGGGAGACCTTCAACACCCTCAACCATCCTGTCTTCGGCTACCCCAGCACCACGATCGGGACTGCCGCCACGGCGGGAGTGATCTCATCGACGAATGGAAGCAACCGCATCATGCAGCTGGGCGCCCGCTACGAGTTTTAGCCAGGAAGCGCTCCACGAACAGGCAGAGGACTTGTATCAAGTCGCGGTCCTCTGCGCTCGTGGAAAACCTGTCAAGCCCCTGATCTCTGCTCCGATCTGGAAATTCCTCTCTAACCAGCACAAACAAAACCAGAAATCGCCACGAAATAAATCAGCCAAAAGTGCCGATTAGTTTCACCCCAATCGCTACTATAGATACAGAAGCAATAAAGCTCCGGGCAATTTACCCGGGGCTTTATGTTTGGGCGGAACAGGTAGAAATAAACCCTTTGGTTTCTATATTTTTGGGCTTAACCCGTTTCGATGGAATATTTTAGCTTGTGCAAAACGCATAAACTGCTGAAAGTAAATAGTTTGCTGCGAACAGAGGGGGGAGGGGGGCCTGTCTCTGCCCGCACTAATGCTCACGGCACGAGTTATAGATACGAAGCACCAGGTCCAGAGCACGATATCCATCTTCGCCCGAGCACAACGGCGCTCTGCCTTTCAGACATGCGTCGGCGAAATCAAGAAACTGCCGCTCAAATGGAACCACTGAGATCGCCATCGGATCGGAAGCCCCCGAAGCGCTTTTCGTCTCCACTGGAGCAGATTCACCTGCATCATCCTGCACGTCCCACGTCGTCAGTCTGTCGCCTGTGAGAATCGCAGTGCCTTTCGTGCCATGAATCTCGACGCGCTCCGGATAGCCGGGCCAGATTGCCGTTGAAGCTTGGATCACACCCGTCGCGCCGTTCTCGTAACGAAGCAGAGCATTCACGACGTCCTCCGATTCAATCCGATGCAGAGACCCAAGTTGCCATTCGGCCGAGACGCGAGCGACCGGCCCGATCAGATACAGAAGCAGGTCAACCTGGTGAATTCCCTGGTTGATCAGCGCGCCACCGCCTTCGACCGTCCAGCTGCCCTTGATGGGGCGACTGTAATACTCGGCCGAGCGGTACCACTTTACATAAGCATCGGCTTCGAGAATGCGGCCCAGCCTTCCTTGCTGAATCGCGCGCTTCAAAAAGATCGTTGAGTCATCGAAGCGGCGCTGACTCACAACGCCAAGTTGAATGCCGGCATCTGCTGCAACGGAGATCATCTTCCGCGCCGTCGCCAGGTCGATCGCCATCGGCTTCTGCACCAGCAAATGCTTTCCGTTTGCGGCGCAAAGCTCCACAACAGGAAGTCGAAAGTCAGGAAATGTACACAGATCGACATAGTCGACCTTGGGATGACGGCACAACTCTTCTACCGTTGCGACATACTCTGCTCCATGCTCCGCGGCAAAAGCCTGCCCTTTACTCGCCGTGTGGTTCGTGCAGGCGGCGATCTTAAAACCAATGTTCCGATAAGCAAGCGCATGCTTCGCCGAGATAGCGCCGGTTCCAACGATTCCAACGCGCAAACAAACCTCCATGAAGAAAGAGCTAAACTTTGACGCCGATCTTTTGTTCCAGATAAGTCTTGCTGATCGCTGCTGATTCCTTCGGCGTGCGCGACTTATCCGGAACCCGATCGAGCTCCACAACAGCCCAACCGCTGAACGCGACCTGATCGAGTGCGGCGAAGACCGCAGGAATATCCACGCGTCCGCGTCCAAGCTCGACAAACTCAAAAGGATATCTCGCCTTTGGCGTGTCGGCGGGAATATCGCGAACGTCCTTCAGATGCATGAATAAAAGCCGGTCATGATACTTGCGAATCATCTGCACCGGATCGCCGCCGCCGGCGACCGCATGCGCGGTATCGAGCTCCAGCTTCACATACTTCGGATCGGCGTTCTCAAGGATAAGGTCGAGGTTCTCAGGCTTCTGGCTCAGTGTGTTGAGATGGTTGTGATAGCCGAGCGGAATGCCGATATCGGCCGTGCGCTTGCCAAGCTCCGTGAGCAGCTTCCCCAGTCGCTTGCACTCATCGGGAGTTACGGAGCGCGTATACGACGTGAGCTTATCCAGTATCTGGAGATAGCGTCCACCGGAGTCTTTCACAAACTGTGCATGAGCCACATGCGTTGCAATCTGGTCCGCGTCAGGCTCATCGAGCGAAATTTCGCCGCTCGAGAGCGCAACAAAGGTCAGCTTGTGCTGAGCCAGAAGGTCTTTCAGTTCGGCAGGCTTGAAGTCGGTGAGCGCATTGGCGCGCAGCTGGATACCTCGATAGCCGACGGCGGAGATATCATCGATCGCCTGTCGCTCTTCGTTGCCCCAGGTGATGGCTGCATAGCCAAACTGGATGTGGCTCTTACGCAGTGCGGCAAATGAAGGCAGCGAGGAAGCAGCAGCTGCGGCGCTGAGGCTCGCCAGAAAGGTACGTCGTGTCAGATTGCGGTTCATCGGGCTCATCTCCTTAGGGATGCACTCACCATATCAAAATAAAGCTGGAGCTCTTCGTGATAGCCCCAGCCGTGTTGGAAGGAAGAACATTCGAAATTAATCATGCGCAGGCGGTGGTGGCGGAGCCGTCGATGGAGGAGTTGGCTTGCCAGTGATCGTATTGCCCTCCATCAGCTCAACGCGAGTTCCATCCGGATCGTAGATATTGACCTGACGTTTCTGATTGACGCCGACTGCAACCTTCAATTCTTTTCCATAGTCTTTGAACGTGGGCCGCGACTGCAGTTCAGCAACGGCCTTTGGCACATCAGGCACCAGCAGAGACATATGATTTTTGGTGCCAAAGGTGTCAGGTAGTTTGCGATAGAGCATGAACTCGACGTAGTCGGTTCCATCCGGAACACGCATATTGATCCAGCTGAGCTCCTTTGGGTTGGCTCCGCCCCGCCAGGTCTCCTGAAAGCCGAGAATCTTGCCGTAGAAATCCATCGCCTTCTCGCTGTTTCCGACGAGAAATCCCACGTGGTAGATCTTGTCAGAGATACGCGTGCTTGGCTCGAACTTGCCGGCGGCTTTGGCTTCCATGCCATCGGGCAGAGTCTGTACGAACTCAATCAGAGTGCCGTCGGGATCTTTGATCATGAACGCATAGTCGCCGGCCCGTGTCTTGCTGCCGTCTCCCGGTTTTACGTCGATGCCTTTCGAGCGCAGATAAGCGCGCATCGCTTCGAGATTGTCGACGGTAAAGCAAACATGATTCATCATGTTGGGCGGATGCGGCGACGGCTCATTGAAAAGCTCGACATGCTGCTGATCGTTGATCTTGATGAAGGCGATGCGGGTATCTTTGCTGTCTTTTTTGGGCAGCGAGTAGTACTCGTCGAAGCCGAAGAAGTCATGCCAGAAAGCGAGGGACTTCTGCAGGTCCGAGACGTAGTAAGCGGCGTGCGAGATACCCGTAATTTTCGGACGTGCAGGGGCTGCGTTTTGCGCAGGAAGTTGTGCCGGGAGCGACAGCATGAGCGCAAGGCCAGCCATAAGTGACGTGCGGTACCGTTGAGTGGACATGAAGGCTACCTTTCGTTAGGTATACGAAAATTAATCGACTGCTACTGGTGCCAACTTCGGTGCCAGCAGGTGAATGACGGTGATAGCGACGAGATATGCCGATCCCGCCAACAGAAATACAGGAACATAGTTCCCGTGTGTGAGTTGAAGCACGAAGCCGATGAACAATCCAAAGAACATCATTGAAACTGAGCCACCGCATGCGCCGATACCGACAACCGATGCAACAGCGCGGCGAGGGAACATATCCGAGACCAGCGTGAAGAGATTTGCGGACCAGGCCTGATGAGCTGCGGTTGCCAGACTGATCAGCGCCACCGCCTGCCACAGCGTATGCACCTTGCCGACAAACATGATCGGCGTAATTGCCAAAGCATAGAGAAGCATTGCCGACTTCCGCGCGCGATTTACAGTCCATCCCAAGGAGATCAGTTTGGCCGGAAGCCATCCACCAAAGATACTGCCGAAGGTGCAGACGTTATAGATGACCAGCAGCGGCAGTCCCATCTTTGTAATGGATAGCCCGAAGCGTGCGTTAAGAAACCCAGGCAACCAGTAGAGATAGAACCACCAGATGGGATCGGTGATGACTTTGCCCAGAAGGAAGGCCCAGGTCTGGCGGTGAGGAACAAGGCGTGACCAGGCAATCTTCGAGGTGGTCTGAACCGGTGCGCCACTGTTGATGTATGCGAGCTCCTCAGACGAGACGCGCGGATGTTCTGCGGGACTGCGGTAAAGCGCGAACCAAAGCACCAGCCAGATCATCGCAAAGACGCTGGTGGCGAGAAAAGCGTACTGCCATCCAAGGCGATAGAGCAGGAAACCGACGGCGAATGGAGCCAGCGTGGCGCCAATATTAGTGCCCGAGTTGAAGATGCCTGTAGCCAGTGCGCGCTCGTTGCTGGGAAACCACTCTGCGACAGCTTTGATGGCTGCGGGGAAGTTCCCGGCTTCGCCGAGTCCCAGGACGAACCGTGCCATACCGAAGCCAATGACAGCGCCCGAGAGGTTTGCCATCGAATTGACCCACGATGCCGAGCCAAGGCCAGGAATGTGCCGCAAGAGGGAAGCCGCATCGATTGCGAGTGCATGAAGAGCATTGGTGACGGGAGCGTATCCCACCAGCGAATGCAACATGGAGGCTACCGTCCAGATAATCAACGCGACGGCGTAGCCAATACGGGTTCCGACCCTGTCGATGAAACTGCCGCTCAACAACAACCCAAGCGCATAGGCTGCCGAGAAGATGGATACGATCGCTGCAAATTGAACCTCGGTGAGACCGATGCCGCGAATTGGGTCTTGAAGTGTTGGCTTGAGCAGTGCAAGCACTTGCCGATCCATGTAGTTCAGCGTCGTAGCGAAAAAGAGAAGAGCGCAGATCTTCCAGCGGTAGCGGCTTCCAGAGGGAGAGATGGTCGATCCTGTGTCTGCAATGGCTCGCGGCGCTTGCCTGATTGGTGATAATGATGTCTGTACGAGCATTGCAGATACCTTTGCGGTGCCGATTTTGTGGATTCGGGTTGAAGGCGTTTCGAGGTTAGATCAAGCGCTGCGAGCGATCGCTGCTTTCAGCTCCTGGATGAAAGACGGCACGACCTGATATGGATCGTAGGGCTTATCTGGAGTCGAGAGGGTCTCAACCGGAAGATATCCACTGTAGCCGGAGGAACGCACGATGCGGAGTAAACGATCCAGATCGAGCTTAACGTCACTGGCTGCCCCGAATGCGCTTTGCTTAATCTGCCAGTTGACGGCGTAGGGTGCGGCCTTCTGCATATCGGCATAGGGATCGGGAGAGCGGAAGTAACCGGTGTCGACGATTACACCGCACCACGGAGAATCAACGAGGCCGACAAGCTTGATCAGGTCATCGCTGGTGCGCAGGAAGTCGCCATGATTCTGGACACCGATGATGACGCCGTGATCCTTGCCAAACTGAGTACATTCCCGCAGATCGTCGGCGATCCACTCACGAACCTGGTCCTCGGTGAATCCTTTGGCGACATCGTGCCATGTCATATTACGCATCTGCGTATCGGCAAAGACACGAAGCACGGGCGCGCCAAGCTTTGAGGCGACGATGACCCAGTCCTTGATGATTTTGATGTCGGCTGCTCGTTTGTCTTTATCGGCGGTCGTGAAATTATTCCGGGCACCTGTTCCGCTAATGCCCACGCCGGACTCGAACGCCTTGGGCTTCAGGTCGAAGATATAAGAGTCCGGAGGAACGTCCGGGAAACCGGGGAAAAAGTATCCGGTTGGATCGATCCCATCGATGTTGTGCTTAGCGCAGAAGTCGACCAGTCCGAAAAGGTCGATGCCATCCTGCCCATGCTTTACTTTCGCGTTTAACAGGCGGCTGAAGGAGAAAGCGTTGAGGGAGACCTTCAACATCTTCCCGCCAGATCTGGATATTGGTTTGATTTCGGCCTGTGCAGCCTGCGGAGTCGTGGCTTTTAAACTTGCCATTGTGACGAAAGGGAGTGTTCCCGCTGCTCCGAGGAAGTGCCGTCGAGTCCAGTTTTGCATGGATGAAGCTTGTTTCAAGAGTTCCCCCATCTTCATTGCTACCATCGTTTGCCAAAGGGAGAGTCAGCAAGTTAATTAACGGTATAGCAATTCCATATGCGCTGAGCGGCGACGACTATTTAGGTTCAATTACTTGCGAAGCTGCTCTATACGTTAAGAGTGGTTTGAAAGCTGGTTGACGATAGTTCTGCCATTCAGGTAGCGTTTCAATTCGTGATAGATACGCAGGAAAGTTGCGATGTGCAGGCATGCAAGGAGCTCGTGAATCGAGTTGTCGCGAGCAATCTGATTGCGAAATCAGCCCGGCTTAGAGATTTATTTCTGTATCTTTGTAGCAAGGCACTCGACGAGTCCGTCGACGATATTCATGAACTTGAATTAGGACACAAAGTCTTTGGACGGCCGGAGCACTACGATACGGCTGCCGACAATATTGTTCGCGTCCATGCCTCGCTTCTGCGAAAGCGTCTCGCTGAGTATTTTCAGACAGAAGGCGAAAACGAACGTCTGGTGATTGAAATTCCAAAGGGGAACTATGCGCCAATATTTCGCAAGCGCGATCTTGCCCCGAATGCGGCGAAGCTACCTGAGCCGATTGAGAGTCCAATTTTCTCGATGCCCTCTATCGCGACAGAAGGGAAAGAATTTCCAGAGCATGTGCTGCCCGTAGCCTCTCTGGCGAAAAGCAGATCTATCGCAGTCCGAAGCGCATGGGGCTTTGGATTCCTCACCATAGTCCTGGCATCCCTTTGTGCATTCTTATTAGTTCGAAGTAAAAATGAAATAACACATAGCTCGTCCCTGCAAGGAGCGACTGTACGCCAGTTCTGGTCGGGGATATTTCAGCAGGGCAGCCCTGCCCATATCGTGCTGGATGATGCATCGTTGGATTTTTATCAGCAGGTTTCTGGAAAGCAGGTTTCTCTAACAGAGTATTTCGACAGAAGCTACTTGCATCCGATAGGTGATGAGGCGGAATCCTTGCACCTGGACCGGAAGGCAGTCCAATCATTTCTGTTGAAGAGGCAGTCCAACTTCTCGGATGTCAATCTCGTGGGCCGATTGTCGCAAGTAGGAGAAGTTTTTGGAACGAGCACCAATCTGTACTTTGCACGGGATTTCTCGTTCCGTCAGCTCAAATCTGGCAACATTATTTTGTTGGGCACGCGGCAATCCAATCCATGGATTCAGGCGTTCGATTCGTATCTTGCCTTGCGATGGAAGTATGATCCCTCTCTCGATAGTTACTATCCCATCGATATCACGGCCAAAGCGCAGGACGCGGATAAGTTCCGATCAACCGTCGATGGTTCCAAAACCCATGATGGCTATGCCAGCATTGCGTTTCTTCCGAATGTGAGTGGTACCGGCAACATCCTCGTGATCTCTGGTACAGGTGGTGCGGCCATTGGCACGGCACTGGACTTCCTACGAGATGAGTCTTCGATGTCACAGCTGCGTTCGAGAATGGGATCAACCGGAAAGGCATTTCCGTACTTTGAGGCGCTGTTGAAGACAGAGAACGGGGGAGGTCTCCCCCGTTCTGTAACGATTGTTTTGAGCCGTTCTCCAAAAGCACTCGTGTCGAGTGGATCTTAGAGAGAGTGACGATGACGATTATTGGGATGTCTCTAATACCCAGATATTTCTGAACTGTACGGGCATTCCATGTTCCTGCAACTGGATAGGCCCCTTCGGAGCTTCACCTAACTTTGCGGCGTTCAGAGTTACCGGGCCCAGGATGTGATCGTTGTACAAAGGCTCTCCGTTTAGCATGAGTGTGACCTTTGCGTCTGCAGTCTTCTGGCCGGATGCATCGAATCGCGGGGCTTTGAAATCGATGTCGAAGGTTTGCCACTCAAGCACCGGACGTGAGGCGCGAATCCCCGGCTTGGTTGCGATAGAGTTATCGAACTGTCCGTTCGGATTGGCTGTCAGGCTGCCGTAGGTCTCGTTGATGTTTGCCTCGTAACGGTCCTGAATATAGACGCCGCTGTTGGTTGGGCCGCCGATCGTTCTGAATTCGACATGGATCTTCGCATCACCGAAGGTTCGTTTGCTGATGCAGTTGCCAGAGCGCGGGACGGACTCTACGGCATCGCCTGGAACAAGGTGCCATTTGCAAGGGCCGTCTTCCTTTAGCCATTCCTTTTCCATCATTTTGGACCACTCGTCCATATTCTTTCCGTCGAAGAGGACGATAGCGCCCTGCGGTGGTTTCATTCCCAGGGTTGGAGACAGGCGTGTGATGCGTTGCAAATCGATGCTCTGATTGCCATTCTTTGCCATCAGATGGCCGTTCTCGATCAAGCCGGTCCAGCCATCGCCTTCAAGTGGGAGAACGCCATTTGCGAGTGTGCCATTCAGCACGGCTACAGGGATATCGTGAGGTTGATCGAATTGCTTGAAGAGATGAATCTCGTACTTGGCATTATCGTCCTGCTGCGGGATCAGGTCTTCCTTGGAATAGATCTTGTCCATAACAGAAACAACCTGAGCAACCAGGCCACCGGTTCCTTGCCAGTCTCCACGTAAAGCATCGGGAGCGGCCCAGTAAAACGGATGTGGCAACTCAACCTTACGCGGCGCTCCCTTGGCTCCTCCTTGCGAACTCTTTTTCGAGCCGGATGTCTCGGATGAAGAGCCTGCAGGAGCTGTGCTGGCCATTGCTACATCCCCTGCCTTCGGAGGCTCCATGACTTCAACACGATTCTTGTTCAGGTCGTAGATCTCGACAACGTTCTTCCCATTTGGCAACTGATGGACGTCGGCAATTGCATCGGGGAACTGTTTCATCTGCGGCTTGGCCGCGATCTCTGCGGTCATCTTCGGCACATTTGGGTTCGAGAGACAGATGTGGTCCTTGATGTGGAAGCGCGCCTCTTCGGGCTTCCGCTTCTCCCAACCAATCTCAAATCGGTCTATGCTATCGGGTACCGCCATCTTCGAACCATCACCTTCTTTGGTGAACCCAAAGGCATCGCTGTAGAACTTCCAGGTGGTTTCCCGGTCTTTGACCAAAAGACCAATGTGGTCGATGTGGTCGGAGATGCGGGTGGCCGGCATGAATTTTCCCTTGGTTGCCGTCACCTTGCTGCCCGGCATGTACTGAATGATTTGGATCGTGAACCCGGATGGTTCCGTAAGGTTAAAGCTCAGGTCGCCTTCTTCGTTCTTCGTGACGGCAGGCGGTACGGCTATGCCGATGGAGGCCAAGTGGTCTCTCATGCCTTTGGCGTCGTTTGTCTCAAAGCCCGCATCGTGAATATAGCCGTAGTTCGTGACCGGTTCGGCATAGAGCTGGATGAACTGATGGTCATTGATTTTGATAAAGACGACGTGATCGGAGCCATCCCGATTCTTGAGCGTGAACGCCTCCTGAAACCCGAGAAACCCTTCGTAGTAATCACGGGCTTGTTTCAGGTCGTTGACGTAGTACGCCATGTGCGCCATGCCGATGATCCGAGGTTTCTCCTGGGCGTGGAGGTGAGGATGAAACAGGGCTGGCAAAAGGAAAAGAGCAGCATATTTCGAAAGTCGAATTTTCACGAAGACCTCAGTCTAGAATTCGTAAACGACTTTCGATCAGTGGGTGGAGAGGGGACAAGTTAATTCACGGTCAAGGCCGGGACGGGGATTGACTGCGTTAAGAAGTGAGGTCAACTCATTATTTGTCATATATTTATGGATCACTGTCTTAACGTTAAGACGGCCAGTATTTAGGCAAGTCGAAGATGCTTCAGGCGGAGTCCCGCACGGAGAGGAAAGCAGAATCAGGCTGTCTGATCGTGTTCCATGTCTTATTCGGTGCGGCTGGCGACAATTTCGGCAGACAGAGGAGTGCCGTCCAGGCGGGTTGTCCGAAGGAGGACTTCAAAATGCTTCAAGTTGCCAGGAGAAAGGGATTGCTTCAGTTGTTGCATGGATTTTTCTGACAAAAGGAAGTCAACGGATGCTTCGGTTGCCTCTGCCGTTGTTCCAGCAATGATGAGGACCGAAGAGCTGTGTTCAGTGTTGGAGAAATGTTAAGAACGATGAGACATCGGTTGTCGTCACCTCTCGAACGAATGAGCAGGGTGCATTTACTGTTCGCCCACTCAATCCGGGCACGTATACCTTGACGGTGGAGCAGGCAGGCTTTCAGACGGAGGTTCTGCGAGGGATCGTTCTGGGGGCGGCACAGGATGTAAGCCTATCGCCGACCTTGAAGGTCGGAGCAGCGAGCGACAACGTAACGGTCTTCTCCGATGGGCTGCAGGCAACGACGACGGTCTCGGAGGTTTCGCTTACGGTCGATCATGCCATCGTTCAGGATCTACCTTATCCAGAGCGCAGTGCTTTGGGAGCTGTGCTTCTCGTGCCCGGAGTCACGGGCGATCCCTCGGTTCCTGGTGGTGTGAGCTCGGAGAACGCCCCGATCACGACCGGCCCTATTACTCCCGGCGCCAGCCTTTCCGTTGGTGGTGCACCTCCGGGGACCAGCTCGATTCTGGTCGACGGGTCGGATATTACCCAGGCCAGCTATGCCAGGGCGGGTATCAATCTCTCAGGTCAGATCGTGCAGGAGACGACCGTTCTCACGACCGGCCTTTCCGCCAAATATGGGCGTACCGGTGGCGGTGTGATCGTGCAGGCCAGCAAGGCGGGGACGAGCAACTACCACGGCCGCGTAACCTGGCGGCACACAGACCCCTTCTTCAACGCGTTTCCCGTTGGATCCAGTGCCGCGAATGCGCAACACGAAAACTTCTACGGATTCTTTGTCGGTGGTCCGGTTCGCATTCCACACATCTACGATGGCAGGGACAAAACCTTCTTCTTCGTTGGTGTTGAGCCAGCCAGGATGCAGAATGCTCTTTCATTTCGTGGTAATTTCAGCACGCCGGACGAACTAGCTGGGCGTATGCATAATGCCTTGGTGCTGCTGAATCAGACTGTTCTTAAGAATCAGGGGTACGCTGCAGCGCTGGCTGCTCCGCGCATTGGCGGAGTTTATTACACAAGCACAGTTGACGCTAACGGCTTCCCAAACGGTGCGCAGAATTCAGCTGCATCCAGACAGATCGTCGGACCTGGAGGACTGGACGATATCTCACCGCAGTTGGCGAAGAATCCTTTCGCGCAATATGTCATGTCGCAGCTGCCGACCCCGCAGAATCCCGGTCCTTATATTAAGTTTGATAGTCCGGACGGAGCCTACCAGAACGATGGAACGAACGCTGTTTATCGGCGGGGTGTCACGAATGTGGACAACCGCTGGAGCGTCCGTGTCGATCATCATTTCGGAAACTCGGATCAGATATTCGTTCGCTATAGCGAAGCTCCTCTTAGCGGGCCGCGCTACTTTGCCCTGGCGGCAAGCAATCCGTTGAATCAGGTTCCGACAGACGTGACTGCGTCGCACGACCTCGCAGTCGGGTATACCCATGTCTTTACGCCAAACGTTATCGCAACTGGGCGTTACTCCTTTTTACGTGTCAATCAGAAGCGCACACCTCCGAGCGGAGCCTTGACACAAGACTTTGCTGCGAAGTACGGTCTAACACCGGCTACTGCAGGGCGCGGCTTTCCAACACTGGGTGCCATCGGAAATGGAATCCTGCAGATTGCTGCTGCGAATCCTTATACCGATGTGGATGAGAACTTCATTGGCGGTGGTGATTTTAGTTGGATCCATGGGAACCATCTCTTTCATCTTGAAGATCTTAGCCAACGTCACTCAATTACCTCCTGCTCTTTGTGAAGCACAGCTTTTTGGCTGCGTAGCCTCTCTTGCAGAATCGTAATGCTTACATCCTGTACTGCTGTTTTCCTTTGCACTGCGAGTGCTGCGATTGTACCTGCCGCCTGGCCAAGCATCATGTATTGAGGCTCCATGCGCACCGACGAATATGCGACATGCGAAGCTGAGAGGCAGACTGGAACCAGCAGATTTTCTGCTTGAGATCGTACGGGAAGGATCGTACCTGCGGCGATCTCATATGGTTTGACCGGAACCTGAACATCTCCCTCGTTGCGTACGCTGCCGTCCGGCATAGCGACTCGCTGGACATTGTGCGAGTCGCTGTTATACGAGCCCATAGCGATAGAGTCAGGTTTCGTCCGGTTTGTTTGCAGGTCAGACTGTTTCATGACATACAGGCCGATCATGCGGCGGCCTTCGCGGATGTAAAGCTGATTCGGCCATCCGTCGGTGTCCAGAAACTCATCCTTAGCTCTGCCCCAGTTATTGACTTCGTCTCTTAAAAGCTTAGGGACGTGAGGGTCTGAAGCTAGAAACCAGAGGAACGATTTTGTGTAGAGCAGATGCGCGTCCCATAATCTTTTTCTCTCGGCGTAGCCTGCATCCGGATAGGTCCAACTTTTGCCAATGTAGTCCGTAGAGAAGGCTCCGTTGTTGTTGAAGTCGGCTTTCTGATTCGGGATCATGACTGGGTTTATCACGTCGCCCATATTGGGATCGCGATGCATGTGTTCTTTCCATTCGTTTAAATACTTTGCCAGAAGTGCGAACTGCGCACTGTCGTACCCCTCGGGTTTTGTCCAGGGCAACTTGTTTGCCGGATTATTGGTAAGGATCAGTCGAAAATTGTAAGCTTGTATCTTCTTGTCTGCAGAACCATTTGTGCCGATAGGTCCTGGATCAACTTCAGGCATCAGCTTGTCGTTCGCGCCATTTGGAGAGATTTTCCAGAGAAATTGATGCTTCGGTGTATCTCTACGTACGCCAGCGAGATCTTCGCTATAAGTCTCAACTCCTTCGCGTCCGACGATATACTTCACTCCCGCCTGAGCCATTAAATCGCCTTCATAGCTGCAATCGGCGAAGACCTTCGCCTGCCATTTTTTGTTGTCCTCAGTGGTAATCGAAGTTATATGAACTGCCGATTTGGTTACGCCTTTGTGTTCTTTCAGGCGCTCATGAAAGTAGACCTCGACTCCGGCTTTCTTAAGCCAGGCTTTAAAAATGGTCTCTCCAACTTTTGGCTCAGAGAGCCAATCACTATGTTTATTAAGAGAGAGTTTGCCGTAGTGTGCGGCTGCTTCACGATAAAAGTCGCGCGCGTACCCGCCGATGATCTTAAAGTCAGCAACATCGGAAGCAGATAATCCACCCGTAACCATGCCCCCGAGGTGAGAGCCCGGCTCAAGAAGGACAACATGAAGCCCCTCCTTCGCTGCCGCATAGGCAGTGATTACGCCTGATGCGGTACCCCCATAGACGACAAGGTCAGCTTTAGCAGGGGCTGCAATCGCAGGTGTCGCCAAAGCGAAAAGGACAAAACAGAGCAGGGATTTGTATTTCCTAAATTGAGTAAGTTGCGTGGCGCTGATCAGCATGTAGAGCATTTTATCGGGCGACGATTCGGCTGGCCTACCTCTGCATTTCTTCCGTTCAGGATGTTCTCAGAGACGTCCTTGCAACAGAGCGTCAGGGAAAGGCGGCGTACGTCAGTACGAAAAATTTCGTTGACATCTACGATATTGTTCGTATATGGTCCTACACATGACAAAGAAAAAAGAGACCACCAGGCCGACAGAAGGAGAACTAGAGATTCTCGCGTTTTTGTGGGAACGAGGATCAGCTACAGTTCGCGAAGTCTATGAAGCGATCAGCGCATCGCGTCCGATGGTGTATACGGGCATCTTGAAGCTGATGCAGATTATGACGGATAAAGGCTTAGTCATTCGTGACGAGAGCGCACGAGCGCATGTCTATCGAGCAAATGTGGCAAAGGAAGAAACGGAGCGTCGCTTTGTGAGGGAGTTAAGTCAACGATTGTTCTCCGGTAGTGCGGCTCAGTTGGCGTTACGAGCGTTAGAGATAGAACCTGCAAGCGAAGAACAACTGGTGGAGATACGTAAGTTACTGGCGCGGAAAAAGCAGGAGGCTAATAGATGAGTGTCCTCGGCTTGGTGCATGCAAGAGAAGTAGTTGCGTTGGGATGGACGCTCCTGCACTTTTGCTGGCAGGGCGTGGCGATTGCACTGCTATATGCGCTGGTTGACCGTTGCCTTGCTCATACGACAACCGTGGTGCGTTATGGCGTGGCGATGATGATGTTGGGGCTGATGCCTGTTGTAGCGATTGCCACGTTTATGGAGCAGGAGCGACTGGTAATTCATATCACTCCAGGTGAGCAGCCGATGGTGGCGTCGCAGGTGGGAAGCCTGCATGTAGTTGTAGCGAAAGAGGTACCATTCGCTGCTCCGGTTATGGCAAACGGTGAGCTTTGGATTGCGAGTCATGCAGACCGGTTTTTGCCTTGGATCGATGGGTTATGGCTGGCAGGAGTTTGTTTGCTTGCGCTGCGAGCTGTTGGGGGGTGGTGGCGACTGAAATTGTTGCAACGCGATGCCGCAGTAGCCATTCCATCTGCAGTGCAAATGAGTTTTGAGAAAGTAAGTGGAGCGCTCCGGCTGACATATCCGGTGATATTGCGCGTATCGACTGAAGTGATCTCGCCAATGGTCATGGGGGTTTGGCGAGCATCTGTGATTCTGCCAATGAGCGTGGCTACATCGCTCCCAGCTGAGCAGCTGGAAGCTGTATTGGCACACGAGTTGGCGCACATACGCCGGTGGGATTACCTCTGCAATCTTCTGCAGACCGCGATTGAATGTCTCTTTTTCTTCCACCCCGCTGTGTGGTGGATCAGTAAACGTACGAGAGAGCTACGCGAAGTATGTTGTGACGAGATTGCAGCTCGCAGCTGTGCGGATCCGGGGATTTATGCTGAAGCGCTGTTGCAGATGGAAGAGCAGCGCGCAGAGCGCATGCAATTAGCGATGGCTTTGCATGGGGAAGAGGGAACACTGTTACATCGAATTCGACGAGTGATGGGAGAGAAGGGTATGGAGCAGAGGTCGATGAGTGGAGTACGGATTGCGGTAGCAGGATTCGTCGTGGCGGGGCTTGTCGCAGCACCGCATGTTGCACAGGGGCTGAAGGCGCACACAGAGAATACTGGCATCACAGCAGGAAAGAGAGTTGTTTTTCCTGAGCAGGAGAAAACTACTCCAAATCAGTCCGTGTCGGTGCCGCGCGTCTCTGTAAAAAGGAGTGCAGGATACGAACTGTTGCCTCAAGCAGCTCCAGTACGAGCAGTCGCTTCGGCGCCGTCCGCTTTACCCGTTTCTATAGCCTTAGCAGTCCCCACGCCATCTTCCTCTCCAGTTGAGCCGACGCCATCACCTGAAGCGGGGCAAGATACAACGAGGAGCGGTAGCGGGCTGGACTATTTGAAAAAGATGCAGGAAGCGGGGTATCCACTCGACCTCAATAAAGACTTGAACACGATCATCTCACTCCGCTCGTTGGGTGTGACGCCTGAGTATGCCAAGGCGATGGCTCAGGCAGGGTTCGGTATCCCAACACTGCCTGAGCTGATCGCCCTAAAATCTGTTGGGGTGACGCCAGAATATATTGCCGGGCTAAAAAGTTCCAACGCAGCCCCGTCCAGTTTCCAAGAAGCTATCTCTGAGAAGTCCGTTGGTGTGACTCCTGAGTATGCGAAGGCGATGGCCGACCTTGGGATTGGAACCCCGACGCGGCAGGATCTTATCAGCCTAAAGTCAGTAGGGGTCACGCCGGGGTATGCAACTCAATTGAAGGCAGGCGGATTAGCTCCCACCGATCTACATGAGCTGGTTACTTTTCGAGCTGTCGGGATCACACCTGAATATGCTAAAGCGATGGCTTCAGCAGGGTTTTCGGGGCTTTCTGCGCACGAACTGGTTTCTCTAAAAGCTCAAGGCCTTACGCCGGAGAATGCTCACTGGCTTAAGGCGACTTTTCCGAATGCCGATCTCCATGCCGTGAAACAAGCCGCAGTCTTTCATATCGATGAAGAGTTTGTCGGCAAGGCAAAGTCGTATGGCTTCAATAGCACAGACCTGGACAAATTGATCAAGCTGAAGATGACGGGTCTTCTGAACTAAATCGCGAACTAAGGTATGGCAGCATGCAATCACGTATTGCATCGGGGGATGCTTTGTCTCCAAAAGGTTATTGAGGAGAAGAGAAAATGAGATTTTTCGTCTTTGCAGTGATGCTCGGATGCTCGACAGGATTTGGACAGACATTGTCAGGGCTATGCATGCTTTCGGATGCTCGTCGCACAAATGAGCCGGACAAGGTGCAGTTGATGCTAGCAAGCGTTGATTGTGGCAAAGAGGCGGAGAGCTGCACTGAGATGAACAACTCATCGCTTCAATGGAGTCGTTGGAGCGGTGTTTCTTCAGAGTTGCTTCAAAAAGAGGGTACGGCGCTGACCGCTCGTATGAAGGCTGAACCCGGAGAGCTGACGTGTACTGGTAACGTTCACGACAGTGCGTTGAGCGGCCGCTACCAATTCATTCCTAGCACCGTTTTCTTGACGGACATGGTTTCTTTAGGATTCGACGACATTACGCCCAAAAAGCAGCTCGGGTTTTTGATGTTGGATATTACGACAGCGTGGGTAAAAGAGATGAAAGGAATGGGTGTTACCGATTTATCGACAAATAAATTGATGGGTCTGAAGGCGCTGCATGTGGACTCGGCTTATATCCACGCGATGTCTACCGCAGGATTTACGGAGCTTCGCGCAAGCAAACTGACAGAAATGAAGGCTGTGGGTGTAACGCCAGAGAAAGTGCAGGAGGCAAAATCATTAGGCTTTACCCCAACGGAGCATGAGCTGATTCAAATGTGCATCTTCCATATCGATCGCCCATTTGTGGAGAAGATGCGTGCCAGGGGGTTGAAAGATTTGACGCTGGAAAAACTAATCAAGATCAAAATATTCAAAGTTGACGAATAGACAGCCTTCTTTCGCGGCTTAATGAGGAGGCGCGATGATTCCTGAACGAACTGCCGCATATGTTCTTGTCGTCATATGTGTCTTCCAATCGTTTTATCCTTCATCGCCAATCAGGTGGCAGCATTGGCAGAGTCTCTATGTACAGATTGGAAGCCTTCGGGTTCAAGCGGTACACGATATGAGCTCAATCTGTTTGTCGCAGATGCAGATGTCTTCGCATAGCTATCCGAAATGGGTTGAGAGTCTTGGCATCGATGCAAGTGCTAACGTGATAACAATCGAGCTCGATGGAACAGTTTCACATGCGTGTCTCTATATGCAGGGCAGGGAATCGGTCGAGTAAGTTACGTATCCAGCAAACACACTTCCCGCAAAAACTGAGGGCGGATTCGAAAGAGTCTGCCCTCAGTATTTTTGCGAGTACTTTTTGCGTTGTAAATGGAGCCCTCATGACTGCGGCTAGTGCATAAGTACATGCAGATTTCCCGGCTGCTTGCCAGCATTCCGGTGAATGACATACTATTAGCGCCATTCCTATTCATCTTCATCAAGAATAAAACTAAATTTTCATGGGTTAGTCGATAGCAAAGCTCTCGGAAACAAGCCAAATGTAAAGGATTTCAGAGAATGGATCGAAGGGCGTTTTTAGGAAATGGCAGCGCGGGCTTCATCAGTTTCTCATCTACCGCACGCTGGGGCTTTTCATTCACCCAATCTGAATTGGGAATGCGTAATGCTCCTGAAAATCCAGTCACCCTGCAATCCGATCAAGTCGAAGTCACTTTAAATCGAACGGACGGGCTTCCCTACAAATACAGCTTGAAAAAAACAGGTACTGCGCTGGATGGAGAATCCGCAGGTGGGAAAATCATCGCGGTTCTCTGTCGTTTGGATTCCTGGGAATTTCAGCCAGTCTCTCTTATAGCTTCTTCTGTAAAAGAAACTTCACATCAGGTAGATTTTTTCTTTCACGGGATGTGGGGGAATAGCCAGGCTGTCAGTTTTTCGATTCGCTATCTTCTTGATGATTCCACGCTATTCGTAACGTTGGAAGATGTTCAGGAGCACCATGGTTTCCAGCTTATTCAGGTGGAGTTACCGCGGCTTGCTTCGGTGCAACCTCAGGATGATGGTGCATGGCTTGCGCATGGAGATGAGGGTGGTAGCGTTGCGCTGCTGAAAGATGCAACTCCCGGCCATCTTCCTCCCAATCGATTCTGGGGGAACGCGCTGGCGACTCTGCCGGTTGTGATGGTCGGAACAAGAAAGTCCATTTGCGTTCTGGAAACAACCGCCTATATGGATGGAACAGAGCTCTCTGTATGGGAGCATGAGGGGCAACGCAGAGCTTCGCTGGGAACGATCCAGGCATACAGGGTCAATGGAAGTTTGGGCTATGACATGAACGAAGGCAACGGTGCGCCACGTATTCATGGAAATCGAAATACGCCTAACCTGCTGATTGAGCAGAAGTCGTCGTGCAGATTGGATTTTATTGGTGATGTCGATGGTAATGGATCGATTGACTGGCTGGATGGAGCAAAGCTTGTTCGCAAAAGAATGCCGCCGATTCCCAACACGTACTATCACGACAAATTCCAATATGACATCCTGTGCGACCTTCCCAGGCCTCGTCTACCGGTGTGTACGTTTCCAGAGTTGGAAGATCGCGTTAGCCAACTAGCCATCATGATCGACGGAGCTCCTCAGATCGTCCAGATATGGGGTTGGCAGTATAGAGGAAAAGATACGGGCTATCCTGCGGTTAAGGAAGTGAACCATCGCTTAGGAACCTACGAAGACCTCCTGCATCTGAAGAAAAACTGCAAAGAGAAATACAACAGTCTTATAACTCTTTCTGACAACTACGACGATGCATATAAAAGCAGTCCGGAATGGGATACGAATGTTATTGCGCGCCGTCCAGACGGAGAATTGTGGTTTAGCCGTGACTGGACCGGAGAGCCTTCCTTTGTCATAGGGCTGGCGAAATATATGGATGGACCAGGTACTGCTCGTGTCCACTACACCTGTGATCACTACAAAATCGAGGATGTCGCTCACGTCGATGTCCTAACGTATTTTTCAATTCGCAACGATTGGGATATAAACCATCCGGCCAGCGGAATCAAGAATCTCAAAGCACGATATAAAGTGATCGACCTGTTCAAAGAGCATGGGGTCGATGTCACTTCTGAATTCATCCGTTACGCCTTTATTGGAAAGGTAAGTTCTTTTCAGAACGGAATGTCCGGAGGGGTTTGTCCTTTCGGTGGCCAACCTGTCCCGCTGCAATCCGCTATCTACCGTAAAAGTGCAATCTGGGGGCAACAGGGCCATCCTATCGACAACATTGACAGAGTGTTGAAAGCACTCTTTTACAACGGATACGCCTATGTGTGGGGATCGGAAGATCCTCCATTCAATGTTTCGATCAATGATCTTACGGAGCTTTATTATCTTTCGCATATTCCTTGGTTCAAATTTCACACGCTGGATATTCAAGCGTTTCGGCGGGATGGCGACAGGGCAGTGATCCAGCTTGAGGGAAATTCGAATGTTGAAGTCAACTGGAAGACAAGAGATTATGCTGTAACGCTTAATGGTGTTGAGGTTGCACGCAACGGAAATACCTTCTGCCCATTTGATGACAATCGAATTGCGTTTTATTCACTTCGGGGAGAGACTCTGAAAGCCAGCCTTCCGAAAGGCTGGGACGGGCAAAAAGTTGCAGCTATTTCATTAGCTATATATGAGCCTGATCGGGAGGAAATTATGGTTCATGTAACAGGCAATCTAGTGCAGCTCAAGGTTCCGGCGCGTCGCCCCGTTATGCTGTATCGCGACGGCGTTGGAGCCAGAAACAGACTGTTGCCCTCACGATCGCGGCCCAGCTAGTTGGCTGGCCTCAGTCCGACCTTTGAGGCCGCAGAAGGGTACGGCGTGCAGAGCGTATCATTACATCAGCCGAATGTTTCAAGGTGATCCCACATTTGCATGAGGTGAGGTTAGATGCCTTTCAAGATCAACATCAATCGGAAGTCTCAAACGGTAGATGCGGCTGATGACACCCCGCTGTTATGGGTGTTGCGCGATACGCTCGATATGAAGGGCACGAAATACGGCTGCGGCATCGGCATGTGCGGCGCATGTACCGTGCTGATGGACGGCAAAGCCGTTCGTTCCTGTTTGCTGCCGATCGCACAAGTGACGGGAAGCATCACGACCATCGAAGGATTGGCGGAAGGGGATAGGTTGCATCCTGTCCAGCAGGCCTGGATGGACCTCGATGTGCCTCAGTGCGGCTACTGTCAGGGCGGTCAGATTCTCAGTGCAGTTTCACTTCTGGCCCAGCACCCCAAGCCGACCGATGCAGAGATCGAAGCGGGGATGACCAATATCTGTCGCTGTGCCACTTACAACCGCATCAAAGCAGCGGTCCATCGTGCTGCTGGCACCGAAGGTTGAGGAAGGAGACATTTCATGGCGGCTGCAGAGACATTCGCACAGTACGATACCGAGATCCAGGCTCTCATTGCCGAGGTCGAGACGATCTCATCGCCCATCATTTCAACCATGGGACGGCGCTCCTTTATTAAGCTTGCAGGGCTCGCTGGTGGCGGTCTGACACTGGCTTTCTATCTGGATACGCGTTCTGCTCGCGCCGAGACTAGCGGCAGTGAAACTACCACACTCAATGCGTTTGTCCGTGTCGCGCCTGACAATACCGTCACCGTCTTTTCCAAGGGGCCGGAGATTGGGCAAGGGATCAAGACCGCTTTTGGCCTCATTATCGCGGAGGAGCTTGATGCAGACTGGAGCACGGTGAAGGTCGATCAGGCTCCGATCAATCCTAAGGTCTATGGCTATCAAGGTGCTGGCGGTTCTACATCTATTCCGCGTGGATGGGATCAGCTGCGGCAAGCTGGAGCGACTGCTCGTGCCATGTTGATCGCCGCCGCGGCGAAGCAGTGGGGCGTGTCCGAAACGGAGTGCACCGCTGCATCCAGCGTTATCACACACACGTCATCTGGTCGAAAGCTTACATACGGCGCTGTGGCCAAAGTCGCATCGGCTCTGCCAGTGCCGGATGCCACCAAGGTTCCGCTGAAGACACGTGCGCAGTACAAGCTGCTGGGCAAACGTTTCACGGGTGTCGATAACCAGAAGGTTGTTACCGGTAAACCGCTCTTCGGGATCGATGTACAGCTTCCAGGGATGCTGTATGCCAGCTACACAAAGTGTCCTGCGGTTGGCGGTAAAGTCAAAAGTGCCAACTTGGACGAGATTAAGAAGATGCCGGGTATTGTCGATGCCTTTACGCTCGAAGGCACAGGCACGCCGCTGGAGGTGATGCCAGGTGTTGCCATCATTGCCAAGAGCACTTGGGATGCTTTCCGCGCCAAGGCTGCGCTCAAGGTCGAATGGGACGAAAGTGCTGCATCGAAGGACTCGCTCACTCAGGCAGCTGCCAAAGCCAAGGAACTGAGTGCAGCGATGCCCCCGCCCGAGATCAATGTGGGCGATGTTGACGCTGCTTTCGCCGCTGCAGGAAAGATCGTCGAGGCTTCTTACGACTACGCCATGGTTTCGCATCAACAGCTTGAGCCGCAAAACAGTACGGCCTGGTGGCATGATGGCACGATGGAAATGTGGACGCCAAGCCAGCAGTCCGATCGCGGCCTGGCCATGATCATTAAAATGCTCAATCTGCCCGAGGATAAAGTTGTCATCCATCAGACACGCGCTGGGGGCGGTTTTGGTCGCAGACTAATGAATGATTACCTGTGCGAAGCTGCCGCCATCGCAATGAAAGTTAAGGCTCCCGTCAAATTGCAATGGAAGCGTGAAGATGATTTTGCCCACGATTTCTTCCGTGTAGGTGGCTATCACTTCCTGAAGGGCGCAGTCGATAAAAGTGGGAAGCTCTCTGCTTTCCAGAACCATCTCGTAGCTTTTTCGGCAGATGGTAAACGGGCAGTCACAGGCGGAAGCCGTAGCGGCAACAGCTTCCCCACGGATATCGCACCCAATGTGCGCTATGCCATGAGCCTGATGCCGTTGATGATTCCGTGCGGCCCCTGGCGCGCTCCAACAGATAATGTGCAGATGTTTGTTGTTGGAAGCTTCCTGCACGAGCTATCGGTTGCTGCAGGACGCGATCATGTTGAGTTTCTGCTGGAGTGGTTCAACAGGCCGTTGACCAAACCAGCGCAAGGTCCTCCGCCCGACCTCAGTCGTACCTATAATCCCGCACGTGCCGCAGGTGTTCTCAAACTGGTCGCAGAAAAATCCGGATGGGGAAAGAAGCTACCCGCAGGCCGTGGACTCGGCATTGCCTTCGCCTGTTCGTATGGCGGCCATATTGCTGAGGCCGTGGAACTGAGCGTCGACGCCAACAAGCACATCACTGTCCACAAGATCACAGTCGTTGGAGATATTGGCCCAATCATCAACATGAGCAGCGCCGAAAATCAGGCACAGGGAGGTGCAATCGATGCTCTATCCACGGCCGTGGGGCTGGAGGTCGGTGTAGAAGAGGGGCGTATTCAGCAGAGTAATTTTGCCGAGTATCCCATTCTGAGGATGGCCAGCGCGCCGCCGGTAGAGGTCCACTTCATCCAGTCGGATTTCCGTCCCGCTGGACTGGGAGAGCCTTGCTTGCCACCATTGGCTGCAGCATTAAGCAATGCCATCTTCGCCGCTACCGGTGATCGAGTAAGGACAATGCCTTTCAAGCGAGCTGGCTACTCAATCTAGAAGTTGGTTACTCTTTGGGGGTATCTGCTATTTCATCTATTCTAGAAAGGAATGCCACCTTTTCTTGAACTGAAGCATGTTAACGTTGCCCGCGGCGAGAATATTGTCCTTCGTGATATCAATTTGTCCGTCAATACTGGAGAACACATCGCTATCCTTGGTCCAAACGGATGTGGCAAATCGACGCTTATTAAAACCATCACCTGCGAATGCTACCCGATTGTTGAAGATGGGATGGATGTTTGTATCTTTGGGCGAGCGCGTTGGGACCTTACGGAGCTGAAGAAACGTCTCGGCGTCGTTTCGACTGAGTTGCCAGGGAAGCATACATTGACGACAACCGGGCGGGATGCGGTGCTGACTGGCTTCTTTTCTTCATCCACGCTCTGGCCGAATCTTATGGTGACAGACGAGATGCGAGTTCGTGCCGATGAGGTTCTTGCTTTGATCGACGCGGACCCATTGCGCGACAAGCTGGTGGGTCACATGTCTGCCGGCCAACAGCGGCGCATCATGATTGGCCGCGCGCTCGTTGCTTCTTCACAGATGCTTCTTCTCGACGAACCCTCGAATGCGCTTGATCTCGCCGCGCAGCGCGATCTGCGCGAGTTGCTACGGCATCTTGCACAGCAGGGGACAGGCATTCTGTTGATCACGCATCATGTCTCCGACATCATTCCCGAGATCGAACGCATCCTGATGATGAAAGATGGACGCATTGCTGCCGATGGTCCGCGGAAGAGTCTGCTGACGGAGGAACGGCTTAGCAATCTTTTCCAAACGGAGGTTCGTCTCACGGAGAGAGATGGCTTCCATCATGCTTGGTAGCTTGGTTCAGTGCCCGTAACCTTCTGCGTGCTCTGGTACTTTGCCGCGGAAGAGCCAGTAAACCGTAACTGAATAGATGACCGCCAGCGTGATACCGAAGCTCCACCATGCCAAGCCCACGCGTAAGGTGTGCGGACCTGCGAGAGCGCGGTCGATTGTAATATCGCGCCCTGCTGTACCAACGGATGGAAGCACGACTGGGAACAAACCTGCTGCTGCGCCGACCAGCATGGCCGCTAGGTATAAGCATGAACCTAAGAATGCTCGCCACTCCCAGCCACGAGCGAGGGATACGGCGACAGTAGCCAGTCCTGTGATAACTGCTGCTGGTGCAAGCCAGAATGCGCCGTGTTCGCGATAGTGAGCCAGCGATTCCGGACGGGCGATTACAGTTGCCGGAATGCTGGCCAATGTAAGAAGAAGCACAATAGGCCAAAGCCGTTTCGCCATAGCTGTAGCGCGTTCATTCAATGCATGCGCGGTTTTGAGGGCAAGATATAGCAAACCATGAAGCGCCAGAGCGAGCAGGGCAAGGACGCCACCGATGGCGGTGTACCAGTCAAGAATGCCAGGGTTAGCTCCAGTTCTCCAATTGGTCCACAAGGGCAGGAAGAAGTAGTCATCGGTACCGAGTGGGACTCCGCGAATTACATTGGCCAATGCGGCTCCAAAAAAGATTGCCAGCAATATGCTGGACAGAGAGAACGTTGTATCAAATAAGCTGATATATACCTTGTCGTGGGTGTGTGCCCGGAGTTCGATACTTAAGCCGCGGATCATCAATAGCCAGAGCACAATTGTCAGCGGAAGGTAGAAGCCACTAAACGAAGACGCATAGAGCAGTGGAAACGCAAAGAACAGGGTGCCTCCGCCCGCGATCAGCCAGACTTCATTGCCATCCCAAACTGGGCCGATGGCATGCATGGCTTTGCGCTTGTCCTGTTCTGTCCGCGCAACAAACAGATAGACAATACCGACGCCGATATCGAATCCATCGAGGACGACATATATGGTCAACATTGCAGCCACAATCCAGAACCAAAGTGTTCCCATCGCTTCTCCTCGTGGAAGAGTTATGCCGTTGTCAACGTGTGTCCATCATGGCCTGCATCGACCGCAGGAGCCCTCGGTCCTTTTTGAATTGCCGTATAAACCATCACGATCCATAGGATCGACAGTACCGAATACATTCCCAGAAAACCGAGCAGAGTAAACAAGCTCGTTCCGGGGCCGACATGTTTGGAGTAGCCTTCCGATGTTCGTAGCAAACCATAAACGAGCCACGGCTGGCGGCCTAATTCAGCAGTCATCCAGCCTGCGGTGTTTGCGATATAGGGGAGCGGGAAACTGAGTAAAAGCGGCCACAGAATCCATCGCGTTGAATAGAGCGTACCGCGATAGAGTAGAAAAGCTGCCACGGCCATAAGAGCGACGAAGTAGGTCCCAAGCCCGGCCATGATGTGATAGCTGTAAAACAGCAGCGGTAAGGCGCCAGGCCAGTCTTCTTTGGGAAATTGATCCAGGCCCTTAACTTCTGCCGCTGTTGTGCCATAGATGAGGAAGCTAAGCACCTTGTTGACGACTAGTGGATTGTCGATCGTCTGATTTTCGACATCGGGTTGTCCCATCAACACAATCGGAGCGCCGGGAGTTGAATGAAAAAGCCCTTCCATTCCTGCTACCGCTGCGGGCTGATGCTTCGCCATGTACTTGCCATGCATATCGCCAGTTGGAAAGATCTGCGCGATGCATGAAGCGACTCCCGCGATGACGCCTATTTTGACGTAGATGCGACCATATGGCTCAAACCGGCCCTGCAGCAGATAGAGCGCTCCGGTTGCCGCTACGACGAATGCGCCTGTGATCACGGCGCCAGACATATTGTGTGCGTATTGAATCCAGGCCCACGGATTCATGAGCAAACCCCAGAAGCTTGTTACCTCATAGATTCCATGCGGCAGCAACTTGTAGGCGACGGGATGCTGCATCCACGCATCGGTCACGATAATGAAGAATCCCGATATCCACGATCCGACGAAGACCATGAAGGCTGCAAACCAGTGAAGTGCGCGCGAGATGCGCCGCTCTCCGAAGAGCAGCAGGCCGAGGAAAGCCGATTCGAGGAAGAAAGAAAAGACGCCCTCCATCGCTAACGGTTGGCCGATGACTCCTCCCGTGCGTCGCGAGAACTCCGACCAGTTCGTGCCAAACTGAAATTCCATTGGAATACCGGTAACAACGCCAAGTACGAAGTTCACTGCAAAGATGCGCGCCCAGAACCGAGCAGCGACGTCGTAAAACTCGCGCTTTTCATCATCGGTTGTACGTAGCGCGACCGTCTTCATTACAACGATAAGAAGCGCTAATCCCATGGTGAGTTGTGGGAAGAGGTAGTGATAGGTGATGGTAAAGGCGAAGTGGATCCGATGAAGCGTGAGCGCGTCCATCCAGTGGTCTCCTCTTGCCACCATTTATACACATACAAAGAGAGGCAACTCTTGAAAAGAGAAAGGCGGAGCGATTAGCGCAAGAAAAAGATTCCGCTAATCGATAACCGGTTCAAAGAAGCAAATAGCCCCGGTTTCCCGGGGCTATCGATGAAGCTATATTGCAGCTATGCCTGCGGTTTGGGTGTCAACCTAATGAAGGCTTTCGAATAAGTTGGCCAATCTGCCAACATCGTTCGCGCCAGTCCGCTGTCGGCAAGGTTGGTGTGCTGTTCGAGCAAGTGCTTGAGGAACTCCTGCGCTTCCGCGTCGACAGAGTCGAAGGTTTCGGGCGTGATGAATTCCGGATGGAAGCGGTCGCCACGGATGGAGTTGCCGTCTGCGTCATAGACCCAAGCTACGCCACCGGTCATGCCAGCCCCGAAGTTCAAGCCAACCTTGCCCAGCACTACGACTGTTCCGCCGGTCATGTACTCACAACCGTGGTCGCCAACACCTTCAACGACCGCAGTTGCGCCGGAATTGCGGACGGCGAAGCGTTCGCCAGCGCGTCCCGCAGCAAACAGTCTGCCGGATGTTGCTCCGTAAAGAGCTACGTTGCCGATGATCACATGTTGGCCACTGTCTTTGGCTGCAAGACCTCGTGCGCGAACGATGAGTTCGCCGCCGGAGAGTCCCTTGCCCACGAAGTCATTTGCCTGGCCTTCGAGTACAAGCTTCATGCCATCTGCCGCAAAAGCGCCGAACGATTGACCCGCGATGCCGTTCAGACGGAAGGTGACGTCAGCGTGGAGATCAGATTGTGCGCGACGCAGTGCAAGCTCGCCCGCAAGACGTGCTCCAACGGAGCGGTCGCTGTTGGCGATCGTCGACTCGACCACATAAGGCTTACCGGCTTCCACCGCATCGAGCGCTGGTACAACCCACTGCTCATCGATGGGAGGCTTGGGCTGCGGCTGATCGTTGCGTCCTCCCATCCAGCGACGTGGTCCATCGCCAACCTGAGCCAGCATGGGAGCCAGGTCGAGGTTGCCATCGAAGCGTACCTGCTCCAGCAGATCGGAGCGTCCGATTGCTGCTTCAAGAGAGGGAAGACCATAGCGCGCCAGCATATGCTGCAGATCGGCAGAGAGCTGCTCGAAGAAACGGACAACATGCTCCGGCTTGCCGCGGAACTTCGCGCGCAACTCAGGTTTCTGTGTGGCGATGCCTGTGGGGCATGTGTTCAGGTGGCACTGCCGCGCCATGTCGCAACCCAGCACGACCAGCACGGCCGTGCCGAAAGCATACTCATCGGCACCTAGCAATGCGGCGACCAGCACATCACGCGCAGTTGCCAGGCCACCATCGGTACGAAGGCGTACACGTCCGCGCATCCCGTTCTGGATCAGCACCTGCTGGGCCTCAGCAAGTCCAAGCTCCCACGGATTACCGGCATACTTGATGCTCGAGAGTGCTGCAGCTCCGGTGCCTCCCGTGTTGCCGGCGATAACGACGTAATCTGCATATGCTTTGGCAACACCGGCAGCGACGGTGCCAACGCCGCATCCTGAAACCAGCTTTACTCCAACGGTTGCCTTCGGATTGACGCGCTTCAGATCATAGATCAGCTGCGCAAGGTCTTCGATGGAGTAAATGTCATGATGCGGAGGAGGGGAGATCAACGCAACCCCAGGCTGCGCATGACGAAGCCGCGCGATCAGGCCGCTGACCTTATGGCCAGGAAGCTGTCCGCCCTCGCCGGGCTTGGCTCCCTGAGCCACTTTGATCTCGATCTCTTCGGCATGAGCGAGGTACTCCGCTGTAACGCCGAAGCGACCGGAGGCGATTTGCTTGATCTTATTGTTCAGTGAGACGTGGACCGCCGGTGCTGCGACCAGAGGCTCGGCAACCGCTACACCACCCTGTGCATGAACAGCTGTGCTTGTGCCGCCGGACGAAGGCGTAAGGCTACCACCTGCTGTGGCGATCTTGTATACGGCGGAATCTTCGCCGCCTTCGCCAGTATTCGAGCGTGCGCCGAGCATGTTCATCGCCGCGGTTATCGTTTGATGGGCTTCTGGGCTGAGCGAGCCAAGCGACATTGCACTGGCGACAAAACGCTTTGTCAGACTTGCAGGCTTCTCGACTTCATCGAGGCTCAACTCTGCACCTGCCGGACGAATCTCCAGCAGGTCGCGCAGCACAGCAGGATCGCGAGAGATGATGTCGCGTGTGTAGATAGCGAACGCACCCGCGGGATCGGTTGGCTGCGGCACATTGCGTGCGCTGCCAACAACAGACTGCAGAGCTTTGACGGTTGGCGGCTGCCACGCATGTGGCTCGGCAACATCCGCTTTGCGGAAGCGTACCCAACCGTAGTCGGGCAGATCGGCCGAAGCAGGAGTTTGCTCGCTCGCAGGTTGCCATGTCTGGCGAAGCTGGCGTTCCACCTCGGCAAAGCCGATGCCGGAGAGCGGTGCAGGAGTTTCCGGGAAGCAACGAGTAACGACACTTGAATGCAAACCGAGAATGTCGAACAGTCGCGCATCGCGATAGCTGTCGACAACAGAGATGCCCATCTTCGACATCACCTTGGCTAATCCGGCGTCGAGCGCCTTCAACATCTTCTTTTCGGCCACGTCCGGATCGGTGCCTGCAGGGGCAACTGCACGTCCCGTCTCAAGAGCGAGCCATGGACAAACAGTACCCGCGCCGTAGCCGATAAGGACCGCGGCATGGTGGATGTCGCGACAATCGCCAGCCTCGACAGCAAGACCCACAAGCGTACGCAGGCCCGCAGAGACCAGCGCTTCATGGATAGCACCTGTTGCCATTGCCATCGGAACAGGAAGTTGTTTGGCGCTTGCGCGGCGGTCCGTCAGCAACAGGATGCGCGCACCGTTGCGCACCAGCTCAATGGCCTGCATCGAAATCGCATCCAGCCCTGCGAGCAGCGTGCTCTCAGATGGAAATAGGCAATCAAGCTCAGCAAGGTGAAGCTCTGGCTGATGCGGATACTTTCCGGCCCGCAATGCCGCTACCTGTCCAAGCGAAAGGAACGGCGAAGGCACCGAGATGCCGGGCAGGGGAGCATTCTTGTCCAGCATGTGAGGCCAGGGGCCGAGACGCGTATGCAGTGAAACAACGATCGATTCGCGCAGAGAATCAATCGGAGGATTCGTCACCTGCGCAAAACGCTGGCGGAAGTAGGCGTATACAGGTCGTGGCGTGCGTGCCAGAAAGGCGAGCGGTGTATCGTCGCCCATCGACCAGACAGCATCCTTGCCGTCTGTCGCCATCGGCTGCAGGATCATCTTCACGTCTTCGCGCGTGTAGCCGAAGCCACGCTGTATGGTCGCAAGAGCAGAGGTATCGCCATAGGGCTCGGCAGCAACCGGCTCCAGCAAAGCATCTTCAAGCAGCTTGGCGTAGGTCGCTCCCGCGTCGAACAGCTCCGTCAGCTCCTCATCCTCATAAAGGACATGTTTCTCCAGGTCGATGAGCAACATCTGTCCCGGACCGAGGCGTCCGCTATGCGTTACTTCATTTGGGTCGAGATCGACAAGGCCAGCCTCTGAACCAGCGACGACCAGTCCATCCTTGGTCACAGAGAAGCGGCAGGGACGTAGTCCGTTGCGGTCAAGCACAGCGCCAACCATGCGGCCATTTGAGAAGGCGATCGCGGCCGGCCCATCCCACGGTTCGGCGCAGTCAGCGTGATAGCGAAGGAAGGATGAGGTGTGTCCTGCCACAACTGCAGGCGGCAGCAGCATGCGCATGGCTTCAGCCAGCGTGCGTCCGTTGTGGGAGATCAACTCGACGGCTTCATCCAGGCTGGTGGAGTCCGTCCCACCTTGCGTCAGGACAGGCTTGCACTCGACTGGGAGCGTTGAGTCGCGCGCTGCCATGCGGGCGCGGTTGCCCCACACCGTGTTGATCTCTCCATTGTGTCCGAGTGTGCGTCCAGGCTGAGCACGGTGCCAGGTGGGAAGGGTGTTAGTGGCGTAACGCTGGTGGAAGACTGCGAAAGGAGTGACATAGTCTTCCGCTGCAAGGTCAGGGTAGAAGGCTGCAAGATCGACGCCCGTACACATGGCCTTGTATACGACTGTCTGTGTGGACAGACTACAGATATAGCCGGTGACGTCGCCGCGCTCATGCGAGCGCTCGAACTGCTTCCGAGCGAGATACAGGCGCCGCTCCGTGGTTCCAGCCTCCGCTCCCTCAGCATCTGTAACCAGAACCTGACGAATGTTTGGCATGGTCGAGAGTGCCATCTCGCCGAGATATTCGGTCTTTACTGGAACGTCACGCCATGCAAGAACCGTCAGATCATGTGACTGCAACGCGCGCTCCAGCAGCGCTTCGGCGCGGGTTTCGTCCTTGGGAATAAAGAGCATGCCTACGCCAAGGGGAGCATCCGGAGAGACAGAAAGTCCGGCAACTCGAATAAAAAACTCGCGAGGAATACCCGCCAGAATACCTACACCATCCGAGCTCTTGCCGTCAGCAGCCGTTGCGCCGCGATGAGCCAGGCGGCCAAGTGCGGTTAAAGCCTGTTTGAGAATAGTATGAGTCGAATTGGCGTGAATCGAGGCGACAAAACCGACGCCGCAGGAGTCGTGGTCGAACCGCTCATCAATCAAAGATGAGCCCGGGTTCGCACGAACGCAGGAGGGTATAGAGGTAGGAGCAGAGACGTGAGCGCGAGACCGTTCCATAATTCACTATACGTCCGACGCGTGGGAAGTTGCATCGGAGATACCTTTCCGTCAAGGTTGTAGGGGGACTCCTCGTGGAGTCATTGCATAAATATACATTACACTGTATATTTATGCAATAGTGCTGTAGACCTATCAGCCATCAAAAAAGAGCGGCAAAAGATACAGAAATGAAACAGCAACGTCATACCGTAATTCGAGAGCTGCTTAGTAAAGCGCCCATCTCGAATCAGGACGAGTTACGGCAAAAATTAGCAGGGCGTGGGTTCTATGTTACACAAGCCACCCTCTCCCGTGACATTCACGAGCTGAAATTGTCGAAAGGACCGGGCGGATATTCGCTGTCGAACGGCAATGGAGACGAGGAAGATTCACTTCCCGGCATCCGTGAAGTACTGCAGAGTTTTGGTTTGGAAGTGCGCCAGGCGATGAACCTGCTGGTGCTGATTACGAAGACCAGTGGTGCGCAACCTATCGCCGCCGGCATTGATTACGAGGATTTTCCGGAGGTTGTGGGAACCATCGCCGGGGACGACGCCGTACTGATTATCTGCCCCGATATGGAGCAGGCAACGAAGTTGAAGACGAAGATCGAAGGTTATCTTGGCTAATTCAGGTGTTCTGGAGACATCGACGGAGGCCGCCTCAGCAAAGGCGGCAGTGCGGCGTGTGCCGCGTGTTGCCGTTGCCGGAGTGAGCGGCTATGCCGGGGGCGAGCTCGCCCGCCTGCTTCTGCGTCACCCTGGTATGCAGGGCATTGCACCTATGTTTCTGGGCCGCGCTGGAGAGACGGCGACTGAGTCCACGACGACGATCGAGGAGATTCATCCTCACCTGTCGATGATTGCCGCCAGCTCTTCCCACGCAGTGCAGCCATTTCACTGGGACCGCATCGCCGATGCAGGCACAGAAATTCTCTTCATGGCGACGCCGCATGAGCAGTCACGTGAGTGGGCTCCGGAAGCGATCGCCCGTGGCATCCGCGTTATTGATCTCAGCGGAGCGTGGCGGCTGCACGACGATGCGAACCGTGCAGTCTACAAATTGCATGATGCCGACGCAGCGCAGGCGGCGAAGCTTCAGGCCGAGGCAGTCTTCGGATGCCCGGAGCTGCACCGCGATGCTATCCGCACGGCGCGTTTGGTTGCCAATCCTGGCTGCTACTCCACTTCGGTTATCCTCGCGCTTGCTCCGCTGACGCAGGCTGGAGTAATTGATCTCGACCGCGGCATCATCTGCGACTCGAAGTCTGGCGTTAGTGGAGCTGGCAAAGCTCCCACGTCGAAGACGCATTTCATGTATGCAGCTGACAATCTTTCTGCCTATGCAGTCTTCGGTCATCGGCATACGGGCGAGCTGCTGGAGCAGCTGCATCTCAGCGCCGATCAGATTCAGTTCACGCCGCATCTGCTGCCGATCCCACGCGGCATTCTGTCGACGATCTACCTGAGGCTCAAGAAAAAGACCGCAGCGTCCGAACTCAGCGAGCTGTTCCAATCCTTCTATAAGGACAGCCCGATGGTGCGCTTGCACACGACGCCGCAGCTGCCGCAGATTCAGCATGTCGTGCGCACAAACTTCTGCGACATCGGCTTTACACTCGCCGAAGACGGCCAACGCCTAGTGATTGTCTCGTGTCTCGATAATCTCTTGAAGGGGGCAGCAGGTCAGGCGGTACAAAACATGAATGTGATGTGTGGTTGGAAGGAAGAGGAGGGGCTGCTGTGAGATTCGTTGTAAAACTTGGCGGCGCTGGCCTGGAGAATCCAAAGCTGCTGCACGCCACCGGCAAAGCGATTGCCGAGTTGGTAGCCGACGGTAACAAGGTTGCCGTGGTACATGGCGGTGGTGTCCAGCTGACGAAGACGCTGGCGCAGCTTGGTAAAAAGAGTGAGTTCATCTCCGGTCTTCGTGTGACCGATGCCGAGACGCGCGATGCTGCGCTGATGGTTCTGGCCGGACGTGTCAACAAGTCGCTCGTGGCCTCGCTGGCCACGCATGGACAAGCTGCTGTGGGGCTCTCTGGCGGAGATGGTCACGTATTCCGCGCACGCAAAAAGAAGACCAATCCCGATCTCGGCTTCGTCGGCGAGATCGCCGCGACCGATCCGCGCTGGATCGAGGCCATCTGGACGATGCACGCTGTGCCGGTCATCTCGTCCATTGCACTTGGCTTCGATGGGGAGTACTACAATATCAATGCTGATGAGATGGCTGCAGCCTGCGCTATTGCGACTAAGGCCGACGCGCTGGTCTTCCTGACCGACGTGCCGGGAGTCAAAGGTGCTGACGGCACTGTGATGCGATGGCTGTCCCTTCCGCAGATTCCGCTGCTGGAGAAGCAGCAGGTGATCTCCGGCGGCATGTTGCCTAAGCTGAATGCTTGTCGCGAGGCGCTGACGCATGGTGTCAAGCGCGTACGCATTCTTCCTGCGGAGTCCGCGGCACTGCTGCCGGACATCTGCTCCACACGAGTCAACGACGGAACGGAGGTCATGGTCGCATGAACCTGGCATCGATTCAGGCTGCAGAGAATAAACTGCTGCTGAATACCTACGAGCGGAATCCCTACCTGTTTGTCAGTGGCAACGGAGTCTATCTCCGCGATGAGAATGACAACCACTTCCTCGATCTGCTTAGTGGCATCGGCGTCTCTGCGCTTGGCTATGGACATCCCGCGATTGAGCAGGCAATCGCGCACCAGAGTGCGCGGTTGCTGCATACGTCGAACCTCTTCTTTCATGAAGGCACTGCAAACCTTGCTCTGCGATTGACTGAGATCAGTGGGCTTGATCGCGTCTTCTTCTGTAACAGTGGGACCGAGGCGTGGGAGGCAGCACTGAAGCTTGCTCGCGCCAATGCGACCAAGGCGCGTGAAGAGGGCAGGAAGATCGGCACGAAGTTTCTTGCGCTCGAACACAGCTTCCACGGCCGCACGATGGGCTCGGTAGCGACGACGCACAAGGATAAATATCGCCTGCCGTTTGCCCCCGTGATGCCGGATGTTGAGTTCGTCCGCTTTAACGATGTTGCCGACCTGCGCGCGAAGTTCTCAACCGATGTTTGCGGCATCTGCATCGAGCCTGTGCAGGGCGAGGGCGGTATTCATCCCGTCTCGCAGGAGTTTTTTGCGGCAGCGCGTGAGCTTTGCGACTCGACCGGAGCGTTGCTGCTCGCCGACGAGATTCAGAGTGGTCTCGGACGCACAGGCAAATGGTTCGCCTACCAGCACTACGGCATTCTGCCCGATGTAACAACACTGGCAAAGCCGATCGCCGGAGGAATTCCGATGGGCGCGATGCTGTGCTCTGAGAAGGCTGCTGCGGCCATTACGCCAGGCATGCACGGTACAACCTTCGGCGGTGGTCCACTGGCCTGTGCCGTGGCTATCGCTGTGATCGATACGATGCAGCGCGAGAATATGCTTGCTCACATCGAAGAGGTCGGCGGATTCTTCCGTTCGGAGCTGGAGAGCCTAAAGCAGCGTCACGACTGCATTACTGAAGTTCGCGGACTCGGCCTGATGCTGGGCATTGAGTTAAACTCCGCCGAGCTTGCCAAGCGCGTTGCTGCGCAGATGATGGAGCGCCATATCATCATCAACCGGACCAGCGAGACGGTGCTGCGTTTTCTGCCTCCATACATCCTGGAGCGCGAGCATGTGACGATTGCCGTCACTGCGCTCGACGAGCTTCTAAAAGCCAACACGGAACTTGCCGGCGCTTCGCCGGCGGGAGAGAAGATACATGGGTAGCAAGACAGTTGTGATGAATACAAAACCGGACGCAAACGAAGAGACGCCGGCACGTAAGCCTGCCGTCACACTGGGCATTCAGTCGGATACGGCATTTAACGAGGCGGCGAAGCGCCTATGTGGACGCGACCTCTGTTCGGTCTCCGACCTCACGGTGGAAGAGACAGCAGCCATTATGGAGCTGGCGCATGCGGTGAAGAACCATCCCGAGGACTTCCGTCATGCACTCGATGCCAAGCAGATGGTGATGTTCTTCGAGAAGGCATCGCTTCGCACACGTCTTACGTTCGAATCTGCAATTAATACGCTTGGCGGCAATGCGATCTTTGTCGATCAGACGCAGTCACCGCTCGGTGAACGTGAGTCGCTTTCGGATATGGCGCGGAACCTCGAGCGCTGGATGAGCGTGATCGTGCTGCGCACTTACTCGCACGAGACGATCACGGAGATGGCTTCGTGCTCCAGGATTCCAGTCGTCAACGCGCTATCGGACCTCGAGCATCCCTGTCAGGCGCTCGCGGACTTCCTGACGCTGGAAGAGCGCTTCGGATCGGCTGAGGGCCTTCGGTTTACCTATGTAGGCGACGGCAACAATGTGTGTCACTCATTGATGTTGATGGCGGCACAGCTTGGTGCGCACTGCACGGTGGCGACGCCGAAAGGATTCGCGCCAAAGCTCGACATCATCCATAAAGCCATCGAGATCGCAGAATTGACTGGTGGTAGCATCACGCTGCTGCACGATCCGGTCAAGGCGGTTACGGGAGCGGACGCCGTCTATACGGATGTCTGCACCAGCATGGGCTTCGAGCACGAGGCGACCAAGCGTGCGCCGATCTTCAAGCCGTATCAGGTCAACGAAGAGCTGATGAAGCATGCGCAGCAGGATGCTGTCTTTATGCATTGCTTGCCTGCTCACCGCAACGCTGAGGTGACCGATGCTGTGCTCGATGGTCCGCAGTCGATCGTCTTCGACCAGGCGGAGAACCGCATGCATGCGCAGAAGGCTCTGTTGCTGATGCTGCTGGGTGGAGCGAAGCGCATTACCAGCGGACGCGGGCGCGGCACGCAGGCGCGCAAACGTCCTTCGCTGACATAGTCGTCAACCGCATCGGACCGATGCAGAGATAGGAGCTCGCAGTGAGCAAGATGTGGTCGGGGCGGTTCCGTGAACCGCTCGATCCTGGGTTCGAGTCGTGGCAGCGTTCGTTTCCTTTCGATGTGCGGCTGCTTCCACAGGAAGTGGCCGCGTCGAAGGCGCACGCTCGCGCCATCGCCGCTGCCGGCATTCTGACTGACGCCGAACTGGTGAAGATGCTCGATGGTCTCGATGGCGTGATTCCGGCGGCGCTCGAAGAGGCGAAGAGCGCAAAACTGGATGCCGCTTCGGCTGCTGCGATTGCTGCGTTGCATCCCGAAGCCGAAGATATCCATCATTTCGTCGAACTGACGTTGACGAAGCAGATTGGCGATCTTGCGCTGAAGCTCCACACAGGCCGCAGCCGCAACGAACAGATTGCGACTGACATGCGTCTGTTTGTGCGCGATGCGATTGACGAGACGCTCGCTGGCCTGCTCGCGTGGCGCGAGGCGCTGATTGCCACGGCGAAGGCCGCAGGCGATGCTGTGATGCCTTCGTATACACATCTGCAGCGTGCGGAGCCGGTGCTTGTCGCACACTGGCTGTTGGCGTATGTCTCGATGCTCGAGCGCGATTTCTCGCGGTTGAAGGATTGTCGCGTACGGTTGAACTTCTGTCCGCTTGGCTCGGGAGCAATTGCTGGCGCGACGCTGAAGCTGGACCGTCACATCGCTGCTTCTGCGTTGAATTTTGATGGGCCGACGCCGAACAGTATGGATGCGACGAGCGATCGCGATTTTGCGCTGGAGTTTATGCAGAATCTCGCTGTGCTCGGCCTGCACATCTCGCGGTTTGCCGAGGAGCTAACGTTGCATTCGACCGCAGAGTTTGGCTTCCTCGATCTGCCGGAGCGGTTTTCGACGGGCTCGAGCGCGATGCCGCAGAAGAAGAATCCTGACCTGACGGAATTGATTCGCGGCAAGGCCGGACGCCTGCAAGGAGCGGCGATTACGCTGGCGACGATCGTCAAAGGGCTTCCGCTGGCTTACAACAAGGACCTGCAGGAAGGGCAAGAGCCTGTGTTCGATGCGGCGGATACGATCAGCGGGATGCTGCGTCTGCTGCCGGAGTTTACGGGTGCGCTGCGGTTCCGCGCGGATGTGATGAAAGCTGCTGCGGAGAAAGGCTATCTGAACGCGATGGCTGCTGCGACGTATCTCACGCACAAGGGCGTTCCGTTTCGCAAGGCGCATGAGAAGATCGGCCAGGCGGTTCGGCTTGGGCTGGAGACAGGGCGTGAGCTGAACGAGCTTACGCTGGATGAGCTGCGCGGCTTCGGCGAGGAGTTTGCCGCGGACTTCTTCGATGCCATTACGCTCGAGGCTACGCTCGATTGCCACGACGTGATCGGCGGAACGGCTCGCGCGCAGGTGAAGGATGCCTTGGAAGGTGCGTCGCAGAGGATTGCGACGGATCGGGCCTTGCTTGCATCTTTATACTCGAAGAAGGCGGGTGACTCCGCGAACGTGGGTTTGGAGCAAACAGCAATTGTCTAACTCGTCTCTGATGCCTGTCAGCGAATCGACTGCGTCGACGCGTGAACGCGTTGGCGGAGCGGTTGTGCGCAAGGCGAAGCTTCCGGATGCGGTGAACATCTTCGAGCTGGTGAACTCGCTTTCGGGCGATGGCACGTTGCTGCGCCGAAGCTATGCGGAGATATGCGAGAACGTTCGCGATTTTTCGGTCGCGGAGAGCGAGAGCGGCGTCTTTCTGGGCTGCGGCGCGCTGCATCTTTATGGGCCGCATCTTGCCGAGGTGCGTTCCATCGTGGTGAAGCCGGAGGCGAAGGGACAGGGAGCTGGTGGTCGGTTGCTGCGTGCTCTGCTGGAAGAGGCGGAGGAGCAGAGCGTGACTTCGGTCTGCCTGTTTACGCGTATTCCCGACTTCTTCTTTCACTTCGGATTTCGCGTCGTTGACCGGACGGTTCTGCCGGACAAGATCTACAAGGACTGCCAGACATGTCCACGGCTTTATGCGTGCGATGAGGTAGCGATGGCGCGTGGGCCGATTCCGAAGACGGCAGTGCTGGGGCCAAGCCGGTTGCCACAGAACGAGTTGGTCAAGTTGCAGGCGGGATCGATTGCTACGGTCAATCCGAAGTAGCCCCCTACCCCCTCCTCTCTGCTTTTTGTAAGTTTCCTGTTTTGTTTGGTTTGCGCGATTCAACAAAGCAAAATATTCAAAGCAGAGGGTTTAACCCTAAAAATATAGATTCCAAATGAGTTAGCCCCGGCTTCGTGCCGGGGCTTTTCTTTGTTTGCTGATTTAAGTATAGCGAGGAGAGGGAAACTTATCGGCAGATTTTATCGGGTTTATTTGATTTGGAATGAGTGAGTTGCGATTTCAGGGGGCTTGACAGGATTTTCGCTCCGGCTGAAATGGGGCGCTCCGCCTTCAAAGGCCGTATACGCTTTCGGCCAGCAGGCCATGAACAGGGTTATGAAGTTAGCGATAAGCAGGATGCTGTACTTCATACCTTCTTAGCTGGACCCGACAAATATGATCCGTCTCGATGAATGACCGCAGCACGGAATGATTTATCAAAGCGAACGCTGACAGGGCAGATCGCTGATTGCGCTCTTCGCGATGCGGGTGAATCCGGATTCATCTTGGCAAAGGGCCTGTCGGTTCTTTAGAGTGGCGGGGGACTGGATATTTCCGGTGGTGAGGCTGAACTGAAGCGCAAGGGTGCAGGTGCGGGGGTGGAGGAGGAGGCTGGGCGGGATAAATCCGCGGCTCCTTCGACGGGGCCGGGGAGCGAAAAGTACCAGAAGATTCTGGATGCGGCAGTGGAGGTGATTGCCGAGCGGGGCTATTTCAACTGTCCGGTGAGCGCGATTGCGAAGCGGGCCGGGGTTGCGGATGGCACGATTTATCTCTACTTCAAGAGCAAGGACGATGTGCTGCGGACGGCGATCGACACGACGTTTGAGCGGTTCTATCGTCAGGTAGAAGAGCGGTTCCAGACGCTGAAGGGGCCGCGGGAGCAGTTGGAGTACATTGCGGAGGTGCATCTGGCGAGTGCGCAGGTGAACCGGAGCATGGCGATCCTGATGCAGACGGAGATGCGGCAGAGCGCGAAGTTTATTGCTGAGTTCTCGCATCATCACTTGGTGCGGTATATCCAGGTGGTGCGGGAGGTGATTCGGCGAGGGCAGCAGGAGGGAATCTTCCGGCAGGACATCTCGGATGGCGTGGTGGCGCACTGCATGTTTGGCGCGATCGATGAGCTGCTGAGCTCTGCGGTGTTTACGGGACGCGCGTATGATGCGAAGGCGACGGCGCGGCAGGTGATGGATGTGCTGATGAATGGGATTGCTACAGGGTGAGCGTGGTGGCGTCCTGGTGCATGGTTGCAGATGCGGTCGAAATGCGGGGGATTCCTCGACGCGCTGCGCTTGCTCGGAATGACACACGAACAAGGCTGGACGGCGCAAAGACTAACGGCAAGTAAACGGAGAGAGCATGTTTGATCTGCGTACGGTAAATGATGTTTTGGTACGGGCTACGGGGCGTGGCGACCGTACGGTGGTGATGTCGCAGGATACGCCGGTGAGCTGGTCGCCGATCTCGTCGGCGGAGTTGTATGGACGCGTGCGCGCGTTGGCGGATGTGCTTCGCGGTTGGGGCGTCGGCAAGGGCGACCGCGTGGCGCTGCTTTCGGAGAATCGATGGGAGTGGGCGGTGACGGACTTTGCCGTGCTGGCGATCGGCGGGGTAGATGTCCCGTTGTATCCGACGCTGACGCCGGAGCAGGTGGGATACATGCTTCGGGATTCGGGCGCGAAGGTGGCGGTGGTTTCTTCTGCGGAACAGTATGCGAAGGTGGCGGCTGCGGGCGAGTTGCCGGCGCTGGAACATGTGGTGGTGATGGATGCGGGCGAGTTTGCGGGTACAGAAAGCTTTGCTGCGCTGATCAAGGATGCTCCGGCAAAGCAGCAGAGGGATGCTGCGTTCGACGTGATGGTGAAGGCGGTGCGTCCGGAAGATCTGGCGACGATTATCTACACGTCGGGGACGACGGGCGAGCCGAAGGGCGTGATGCTGACGCATGGGAATCTGGCGAGCAATCTGAACTACTCGACGGGGCCGCTGGGGCTGGGCGATCAGGATGTGTGCATCTCATTTCTGCCATTGTCGCATGTGACGGCGCGGCATCTGGACTATGCGCTGCTGTGTCATGGCACACAGCTGGCGTACTGCGCGAAGTTCGATCAGATTCCTGAGGCGATGAAGGTGGTAAAGCCGACGATCTTTGTGTCGGTGCCGCGGCTGTACGAAAAGATACGGCAGGCGGTGGAGATGAAGTCGTCTGCGTCGCCGGTGAAGAGCAGGATTCTGAAGTGGGCGTTTGGAGTCGGGAAGGCACACAGGGCCGAGACGGTGGCAGGCAAGGAGCCGAGTGGGCTGAGCTCGAAGCTGGCGAAGAAGCTGGTCTTTGGCAAGATTGCCGAGGCATTTGGCGGTCGGGTGCGGATCTTTATTGCGGGTGGCGCTCCGCTGGGTATGGATACGGCGGGCTGGTTTGCGGATGCGGGAATCGTGATTCTTGAGGGGTATGGGCTGACGGAGACCTCGCCGGTCATTGCGCTGAATTATCCGAAGGCGTACAGGATGGGGACGGTGGGCAAGGCGCTCGAGAATGTGCAGTGCCGGTTCGCTGAAGATGGCGAACTGGAGGTGAAGGGGCCTTCGATCTTTGTGGGGTACTGGAACAAGGAGAAGGAGACGCAGGAGGCCTTCACGGAGGACGGATGGTTTAAGACGGGAGACATCGGCAATCGGGATGCGGATGGATTTTTGTCGATTACGGATCGCAAAAAGGAGCTGCTGAAGACGAGCGGCGGAAAATTTGTTGCTCCGCAGCCGATTGAGAACAGGCTGAAGGCGAATACGCTGGTGGGTCAGGCGGCGATGGTGGGCGACAAACACAAGTTTGTGAGTGTGCTGATCTCTCCGAATCTGGCGGCGCTGAAGGGATGGGCGAAGGCGCAGGGCGTGACGACGGAGGATCCGGCGGCGCTGGTGAAAGACCCGAAGGTGATCAAGGTCTATCAGGAGATTGTGGATAGCGTAAACAAGAACCTGGCTCACTTCGAGAGCATCAAGCGGGTGTGTGTGGTGCCGGAGGAGTGGAGTGTCGAGGATGGCACGATGACTCCAAGCCTGAAGCTGAAGCGACGCGTGGTGGGTGAGCGATACGCGGGCGAGATCGCGAAGTTCTATGCAGATGAGGCGACGTCGAAGGGATAAGCGTTGAGGCGGTAAGATCGAAGCGCTGGCTGCAGCATCTGTATGGTGTGAGCGGAGGACGTTCGATGGATCTGGTGGAAGCTGAGGCTGAGCAGGCGGAGTCGTTTTTACGGCCGGCGGTGCAGGTGGAGCGGAGATATCTGAATCCTGTTCCGACGAAGGTGGGTGGATGGAGCACGCTGTGGAAGGCGCTTCCGCTGTACTTCAGGAATAAGGAAGAGAAGTTTCCGAAGACGCCGCTGGGGCCGTTTCGGACGGATGCGCGCATCTACGAGACGCCCGTGGCGAGCGGGCTGCGTGTGACGTGGATGGGACATTCGTCGCTGCTGATTGAGATCGATGGTGCGCGTGTGCTGACGGACCCGGTGTGGGATGAGCGGGCGAGTCCGATGCGGTGGGCGGGGCCGAAGCGGTTCTTTGCTGCTCCGCTGGCGTTGAAGGAGATGCCGCGGCTGGATGTGGTGCTGGTGTCGCACGATCACTACGATCATCTGGGCGAATCGACGATACGGACGCTGGCGCGGATGGAGTCGATGCGCGGCGTGGAGTGGGTGACGTCGCTGGGCGTGGGAGAGATTCTGGAACAGTATGGCGTGCATCGCACGAAGATCACGGAGCTGGGTTGGACGGAGAGCTTCACGGTAGCGAGCAAGGGGCTCGAGATTACTTCGCTGCCTTCGCGGCACTTCTCGGGGAGAAGTATGTTCAACCGGTTTGAGACGTTGTGGTCGTCGTTTGTGTTGCAGGGGCCGCGTCACAAGGTGTACTTCGGTGCGGATTCGGGCTGGTGGGAAGGCTTTAAAGAGATTGGCGCGGCGCATGGGCCGTTCGATTTGACGATGCTGGAGATCGGCGCATTCAACGAGCTGTGGAAGGACATCCACATGGGGCCGGATGGCGCGGCGCAGGCGTTTGAGGATCTCGGCGGGACGGGGCTGCTGATGCCGATTCACTGGGGGCTATTCGACCTGGCGCTGCATGGATGGAAGCAGCCGATGGAGCGGATGCTGGCGCTGGCGGAGGAGAAGGGAATTGCGCTGTGGTCGCCGCAGCCAGGCTCTCCGACCGAGGTGGTGCCTGGTGCATCCTTGCGTTCGGACTGGTGGCGGTAAATAGCACGGTACGCGCTGCGGTATGATTTTGCCGAACGCAAAAAGGAGATGCAATGCGCATTGGGATGTTGACTGGTGGTGGCGATTGCCCGGGGCTGAATGCTGTCATTCGTGCAGTCGTGCGTAAGGGAATTCTGCACTACGGCGACGAGTTTGTCGGCTTTATGGAAGGCTGGCGCGGCGTGATTGACGACGTGACGATGCCGCTCAACATGGAGACGACGTCGGGGATTCTGCAGAAGGGCGGCACGATCCTGCGTTCTTCGAGAACGAATGTGAAGAAGATTCCTGGCGGGTTCGAGAAGTGCCTTGAAGTGATTGCCAAGCACAAGCTGGATGCGCTGATCGCTCTGGGCGGAGACGATACGCAGTCGATCTCACTGGCGCTGAGCGAGCGTGGAGTGAAGTGCGTTGGCGTGCCGAAGACGATCGACAACGACCTGAGCGGTACGGATGCCTGCTTCGGTTTCGATACGGCGGTGACGATTGCGACGGAGGCGGTGGACAGGCTGCACTCGACGGCGGAGGCGCACAATCGCGTGCTGGTGGTTGAGGTGATGGGACGCGATGCGGGCTGGATCGCGATTACGTCGGGCATTGCAGGCGGCGCGGATGCGATTCTAGTGCCCGAGGTGCCGATCGATATCGACGAAGTGTGCCGTCTGTTGAAGTACCGGCACGATCATGGCAAGAAGTTTGGCATCGTGGTGGTGGCCGAGGGAGCGAAGTTCCCCGAAGGCGGGCAGGCGACCCATGGAGCTTCGGTCGATTCGTTTGGCCATGTGCGGTTGAGTGGCATTGGACAGCAACTGGCCGAGGAGATCGAGAAGCGGACAAAGTATGAGACGCGCAGCGTGAACCTGGGCCATACGCAGCGGGGCGGAACGCCTTCGGCATACGACCGCATGCTGGCTTCGCGCTATGGCGTGAAGGCGATCGATCTGGTGCACCAGGGTAAGTTCGGACGCCTGGTTGTGCTGAAGGGGACGGAGATCTCGGACATTCCGCTGGCCGACGCGATTGCGAAGACGCGCACGGTCGGACAGGACCTGCTGGATGTAATGACGAGCCTGCAGCCTCCGAAGAATGCTGTTTAGTGTTTGGTTATCAGTTATTTACTGATAAATACCCTAAAAATTTCATTGTACGGGCGAGAAAAAGGGGGTACAAAGAGAGTTGCCGGGCTTACCGGGGCTCACCCTTGGTTTTCGCCCGTTTCTTTCTGGGATTGGAGCGTTCTCTTCCGATGGCACCGATAGCGCAGGCTGCACCACGCGAGGTGATGGATATCCGGCAGGCGTCGGAGTATCTCGGCATCAGCGGTGACACCTTGTACCGGTATGCGTCGGAGGGCTTTATTCCGGCGTTCAAGCTGGGGAATCGCTGGCGCTTCAAGAAGTCGTTGCTGGATGCCTGGATGGATGAGAAGAGCGGAGTCGTGCCGCAGCAGGCGCCGGTTGCTCCCAAGCAAAAAAAGCCTGCAGGTCGCGCTCGTTAGAAAGATAGAAATAAGAATCCGGTGGGTTGGCCGGGTTCAAAATACATGACAAGAAGCGCTGTTCTCGCCAGGAAACTCCTGCCGCTTTACGTCTGCGCCGCTCTGGCGATGATCTTCTATGCTCCGACGCAGTTCGCGAACCGGTATGAGATCTCGGATTCGTACATTTTCGGCTACAACAACCGGGTCGGAATTCTCCTTCTCGTCATCTTCGCGTTCTGTACCGGGCTGCTGGCCTGGGCTGCGCGGTGTCGATTTTCTGTTGTCGGGGTTTCGGACCGGGTAGGGCGCGGTGTGTTCTGGGGCTCGATGCTGGTTGCAGCGCTACTGTGCGTTGCGATGTATGTGCTGACGGCAAGGTCGGGTTCGTATGGCGAATCGGTCTACCTGCTCGACAGGCTGGGGCTTGCGGCACAAGGGCAGCGGCCTTACCGGGACTTCGAGTTTGCTTATGGCGCGGCCTTTCTCTATGGGCCGCTGCTGCTCTCCAAGCTGCTGGGGCTGACGGTGGTCAATGCGTACTACCTGTTCTGGCTGATGAATGTTCTTGCGGGGGTATGGCTGCTGCGGGTGATCGTCGATGGCATCGATTATCCCGGGCGGCATCGAAGTGCGATCTTCCTGCTGCTCTTTCCGCTTCTGCTGATGGGGGAAGTGACGACGGGGATCAATTACGCGGGACTACGATTTTTTGCCGGCCCGGCGCTGGCGTTGTGGGTGTACCGATTGATCCGGCGTCCTCAGGGAGAGATTGCCGGCGCCGCTGCTGTGTGTGCGTCGACGATCGCGCTGCTTCTACTTTCTCCTGAGCTGGGGGTGGGATTTGCCGTTGGCATCTATGCGTTTTTGATTGCGTATTATGCGCGGACGCGGAGCTGGTCGTGGGTGACGCCGTATGGTGTGGCGCTGGCAGTTCTATGCGCTGTCTTCTGGCAGGCGGGGCGGATGCAGGTCTTTTATACGATGCGGACATTCAGTCATGGAGGCATCAACTTCCCCATCGTTCCGGCGCTGCACATTCTGATGTTGTTCTTTGCGGTGTTCCTGTGCAGCAGTTATCTGGTGTTTGTGTGGAGAGAGGGAAGGTATACGAACACGAGCTGCATGCTTGCGGTGGCGTTTACGTTTCTGCCGTCGGCGTTGGGGCACTGTGATCCGGGCCATATCATCTTCAACGGCACTGTGTTTCTGATTGTTGCTTCGCTTTGGGCAGCATCTACGCCGGTGCGGTGGCGATTGTGGTGTTCCGTCTTTATCGTGGTGGCGGTCATCTGCTCTGCGACATTTTTACTGGGGTATGCAGGGCAGCTCTTTAGAAGCACGCTTGCCCTCATGGTGCGAGATGGAGGTCGTCGGGGTGCGCAGCTTGAGGATACGTATTACCGCAAGATGCTGGGGCGCTATGGGCGGGGTGTTGCCGATACCAAGCGGGCAGAGCTGGAACTGATGAGCCGGAAGGACGCAACGAAGTCTCAGCCGTGGCGTGTGCCTTATGCGGAGGGGATTGTGGAAGCTCCGTTTGGGTATGCCGAGAGCCAAAACCGCGCTTATATCGACGAAGGGTACTTTGATGGAACGGTGAATGCGTTCGATCCGGAGCAGATTGAGGAGAAGATTGAAGAGTTGAAGCGGCATGGAGACCGTGAACTGGTTCTGTCTGCGGAACAGGGATGCTACTTCGACTTTGAGGCCCAGAAGACGTTCATCAGCGTGTTGTTCTTTTATCCCTTTCGCTGGAAGGTGCGGCATACAGAGAATGCTTATACGCCGCTTTGCGAGTATGTAAGGAGCCACTACACGATCAGGGTTCCGGCCAGCCCGGATACCTATGGATATGCGATATGGAGTCCGAAGCGATGACAGGGGAAGGCGTTGCGGTTGAACAGGCCGTGGTTTCGACGGCACAGTCGGGCCGCAGGCTGCACGAGTTGGACTCGATACGTGGGTTGGCTGCAGTTGCCGTAGCGTTCTATCACTTCTTTTTAGGCTGGCTGGGGTTTGGCCTGCCGACGGGATGGCGCAGTACCGCGTTGAAAGCGATGTATCCGCTTTACGCAGGGCCTGAGGCGGTACGCCTGTTCTTTGTGCTCAGCGGCATCGTGCTGGCTCTGTCTTACGGCCGGGGACAGAGCTACGGTGTGTTTATCGGGCGACGGATCACGAGAATCTATGGTCCGTATCTTGTTGCTCTTGCGCTGACGGTGATGGGAGCGAGCATCTGGCATGGGCATATCGACCATAGCGCGCTGAGGGATTGTTGCTGGTCGGAGCCGGTGAGCCGCAGGCTGGTCGTCCAGCACATCCTGTTTCTCGGTGATTACGATTTCGGCCAGCTGAATCCTGTCTTCTGGTCGCTGGTGCACGAGATGCGAATCTCGATCATTTTTCCGCTGCTGTATGTTGCCGTCAGCAGGCTCTCGAATCGGGGTGCTCTGGCGTTGGCGGCGGGGTGCACGCTTGTGTCGATGACGATTATGCGATTCTTCATGGCATGGATCACTCCGATTGCTCCGATGAGTCTTGCGATGACGGTGCACTATATTGCCTTCTTCATTCTGGGGATTCTGGTTGCGCGGAATCTTTCGAGTATTGGAGAGTGGTATCTGGGGCAGGGGAAAGGCACGCGCTGGGCGCTGGTGCTGGTGTCGTTTGTCGTCTATAACTTCACGGCGCTGGCGGCGAATGCTTTATTGGGGCCGCATACGAAGCTGCTGATCGGAGTGAGCGATTGGGGCACGGCGCTGGGGGCACTGGGGCTGATCGTCACCGTGTTGTTTTCTGTACGGGTGAATACGATCTTTCGTTCTGCCGTGCCCGTCTTTCTGGGAAGAATCTCGTACAGCCTCTATCTGATTCATATTCCCGTACTGCTAACGCTGGCCTTCACACTGCAAAAACGGTTCGCACTGAGTGCTTCGATGCTGTTGCCGCTTTACTCCGTGACGGCTCTTGTGGGGGCTTACCTGTTTTGCGTTGCGGTGGAAGAGCCGTTTACCCGGCTTGGCCGCAGACTGAAAGATAACCGTAGTTCTTCTTGATGGGCCTACGGAAACATAGGCTTTTCAGCCGTGATTCTTTTTCGAAGCATTTGCCGTTAACCGAGAATCGAATACACCATGAAAGAAAAAGTTCGTTGCAGCTGGGCGGGAAGCGATCCTTTATACCGCGCTTACCACGATGAGGAGTGGGGTGTGCCGCAGCATGACAGCCGCGCTCTGTGGGAGATGCTGATGCTTGAGGGATTCCAGGCCGGGCTCTCGTGGATCACGATCCTGCGCAAGCGCGATGCGTTTCGCAAGGTATTTCACAACTTCGACCCAGTGAAGGTTTCGCGGATGACCGAGCGCGACGTGGAACGCCTGCTCCAGAATCCGGAGATCATTCGATCGCGCGCGAAGATCGAAGCAGCCATCGGCGGCGCGAAAGCTTATCTGAAGATGCAGCAGGAGGGAGAAGACCTGGCGCAGTTTGTCTGGAAGATGGCAGGCGGTAAGCCGATTATCAACAGGACCGGACAGGTTCCGGCAAAAACGCCTCTCTCCGAAGAGATGTCGAAGGCGCTTAAGAAACGCGGATTCAAGTTCGTTGGGCCGGTGATCGTCTATGCCTGGCTACAGGCGACTGGTGTGGTTGACGATCATGCTCCCGATTGCTTCAAGAGGAAGGCACGGTAGAGCGTTTGTTAGGCCGGCTGCAGGGTGTGCACCGTGATCTCCGGCGGACAGTCGAAGCGGAAGGGCAGGCCGACGGCACCGATACCGCGATTGACGTAGAGCTGCATGGCCCCGAAGCGGAAGTGTCCCTGAACATACTTCTGGCCCAGCGGGGGAAGAATAAGCGGGCCATAGAAGGGGATGCGGATCTGGCCGCCGTGTGAGTGGCCGGAGAGCATGAGATCGACGAGCTTGCCGCGAGGATGCTGGATTACCGTGTCGGCGTAGTCCGGCTCGTGAACCATCAGGATGACGGGACCATCGGGCTGCTGGGGTAGCGTGAGGTCCAGGTCGGGGTGGCCGCCACCGGCGTCGTCGGTGCCGCAAAGCCAGATGCGCGAGCCAGCACGTTCGATGGGAACCGCCCGGTTGATCAGCACGGGAATTTTGAAGGAATTGAGTGCGCTGGTGACGAGGGTGGAGGAGACCGCGACATCGTGATTGCCGAGGATGGTATATGTCTGCGGGGCTTTGAGGGTGCTGAGAATCTCGGCGCAGCGGTGGGCCGCATGGGTGTCGGAGATAAAGGTGAGCGATCCGCGGGTGATGAAGTCGCCGGTCACGAGGACGAGATCGGGCTGGAGCGCATTGATGCGGTGGACGACGTGCTCGAGGAAGAGGGGCTCGGTGAACTCATCGAGATGGATGTCGGAAAGCTGAACGATGCGGAAACCATGAAAGGCAGACGGCAGGTTGGCGATGTGGATCGTGGTGTCGACCTGCTGGATAGCGTGGCGGGCAATCACGCCGGAGTAGAGTGCAAGGCCAGCCGCCGTGACGCCGGAACCAACGATAAACGAGCGTCGAGTTAGCCTGGGCGACGAGGAGCCGCTCTGGGGAAGAGACATAGTTCATGATAACGGTTCCTGGGTTGATCCTGCCCTCTACGCGAAGCCGCTTGATTGAGTAGAATCAAAGGGATGAACTTCGGAGCACGGAAGAGAAGGACGGCTGCGGCGACTAAGGCCGCCGGACTGGATGGGATATTGATCACTCATCTGCCGGATGTGCGTTATCTCTGCGGTTTTACAGGGTCGAATGCCGCCCTGGCCATGGCGGGAGGCACCGCAGTCCTGTTTACCGATGGCCGTTACACAGCCCAGGCAAAGGCCGAGGCCGTAGGCACCCGCGTGGTGATTGCGAATAAGCCTGTCGTCGCCGCAGCCTGCGAGTGGCTGGTGGAGAAGTCGGTGAAACGGTGCGGCTTCGATGCGTTGCATACGACGGTTGCCGCACTTGAAAGCATGCACAAGGCGGTTCCGACGAAGGTGCGCCGGGGGATGTTTGTGGCGTCGGAGCCGGTGGTTGCGCGTCTGCGCGAGGTGAAGGACGTCGACGAAATCAGCAAGATCAGGAAGACAGCTTCGCTTGGCGGCCAGCTCTTCGACGGGATGCTGGAGTACCTGCGTCCGGGGTTGAAGGAGATGGAGGTTGCTGCCGAGCTGGAGTATCGCGCTCGTCTGGCTGGAGCAGAAGCCATGTCGTTTGAGACGATTGTGGCCAGTGGTGAACGTAGCGCTTTACCCCATGGCCGGGCCAGCCTGGCGAAATTGCCAAAGCGCGGTTTCGTTACGATGGACTTCGGCGTGGTGCTGGACGGCTACATGAGCGACATGACCCGCACAGTACATCTCGGACGCGCGGTGAACGGAGAGCAGGACGTGTATCATGCGGTTCTGGAAGCGCAGGTGGCGGCAGTAGCCGCGGTTGCGCCGGGAGTGACTGCAGGCGAAGTCGATGAGGCAGCGCGAAGTGTGCTGCGACGGGCGGGGTTGGATACGTTTTTTACCCACTCGACGGGGCACGGAGTTGGATTGGAGATTCATGAAGGCCCGCGGCTGGCTGCGAAGCAGACTCAGCCATTGAAGGCGGGGATGGTGATCACGATCGAGCCGGGGGTATATATACCGGGCCGGTTCGGTTTGCGGATCGAGGATATGGTTCTGGTGACGCCGGCGGGCGGCGAGGTGCTGACGCCGAGCGTGAAGGCCTGGATCGAGTTGTAGGGATAGAGTGCCGCAAGAGGCACAGGAGAGATGATGGACGGAACAAAGATGCAAGAGCTGCGCGAACTGGTCGAATTCCTGAAGGCGAATGAGATCGCCGAGTTCGACATGGAACAGGCTGACCTGAAGGTCAGGATCAAGTTTGCGGGTGAACCTGCTGCCGCAGCGGGCGGACTCGACCTGGGGCAACTGCGGCAGCTGATGGCTTCGGCTCCTGCAGCCGCTGTTGTCCCAGCGGTTGCAGCGCATGCTGCACAGGCGGCGGCTCCGGCTGCTGCGGAGGAGAAGCTGCATGAGGTGAAGTCGCCGATCGTCGGTACGTTCTACGAGTCCCCGGCACCGGGCGCTCCTGCATTCGTGCAGGTAGGTGACCAGGTCGAGGTAGGCCAGGTGCTTTGCATCGTCGAAGCGATGAAGCTGATGAACGAGATTGAGTCCGACGTTGCCGGTGAGGTCGTGAAGCGTATTGGCGTCACGGGCCAGCCGGTGGAGTATGGCCAGCCGTTGTTTGCAATTCGGCCGCGGTAAACGTGTTACTCAGAAAACGATTCGTCAGCGAAGAGATTCGGAAGGCGCCTGCATCTATGTTTCGTAAGGTATTGATTGCAAATCGTGGGGAGATCGCACTGCGCGTGATCAGCGCATGCAAGGAGATGGGCATCCGCACGGTTGCTGTATATAGCGAGGCCGACAGAAACTCGCTGCATGTGAAGTTTGCCGATGAAGCGATCTGCATCGGGCCTCCGCGTTCGTCGGAGAGCTATCTGAATGTTCCTGCCGTGATCTCGGCCGCGGAGATTACAGATGTCGATGCGATCCATCCCGGTTACGGCCTGTTGAGCGAGAACGCAAACTTTGCCGAGGTGTGCCGGGCTTCGAACATCAAGTTTATTGGGCCTCCGCCCGAGGTGACTCGCATGATGGGCGAGAAGTCCACGGCGCGGCAGACGATGAAGAAGGCCAAGGTGCCGATTCTGCCGGGTTCGGATGGCGTGATCGCCAGTGAGGGTGAGGCGCTCGAGTGGGCCAAGAGCGTTGGCTATCCAGTCATTCTGAAGGCAGTTGCTGGCGGCGGCGGCCGCGGTATGCGTATCTGCCGGAATGCCGAGGAGCTTCCTGGGCTCTACAACCAGGCTTCGACGGAGGCGGCTGCGGCTTTTGGCAACGGCGATCTGTACATGGAGAAGTTTATCGAGCGACCGCGACATATCGAGTTTCAGGTGCTGGCCGACGAGCACGGTAACGTGATGTCGCTGGGAGAGCGCGAGTGTTCCATCCAGCGTCGCCACCAGAAGCTGATTGAAGAAGCTCCAAGCCTGCAGATAACGCCGAAGCTGCGTGAGGAACTGGGCAAGACGATCAAGAAGTCGCTCGAAAACATCGGCTACTGGAACGCCGGGACGATCGAGTTCCTGATGGACGAGGACGGCAAGATCTACTTCATCGAGATGAACACGCGCATTCAGGTAGAGCACTGCGTGACCGAGATGGTCACCGGCATTGATCTGGTGAAGGCGCAGCTTCGCATCGCTGCAGGCGAGAAGTTGAATTCGATTGTGCCGGGGCCGGTTGAGATTCGCGGCCACGCGATCGAGTGCCGTATCAATGCCGAGCATCCGGAGAAGTTCACGCCGAGTGCAGGCAAGATTACGGCGTTCAATGTGCCGGGAGGCAACGGTGTTCGCGTGGATACGGCCCAGTATGCCGAGGGCGTGGTGCCGCCGTATTACGACTCGATGATCGCGAAGCTGATCTGCCACGGCAAGGACCGCGAAGAAGCGATGAACCGGATGCAGCGTGCGCTGAGCCAGTTCGTGGTGCAGGGAATTCATACGACGATTCCGCTGCATCAGAAGATCTTCGCCGATGAAGAGTTTCGTGCGGGCAAGTTCGACACGAAATTTATGGAGCGGTTCCTCGAGCGGCAGAAAGACGCGTAGCATCTTCACCATGCGGCAAGTGATAAGGCGGCTGATCGGGGTAACGGTTGTGAGTGTTGCGACACTGACGCTTACGGCGCAGACGCCTGCATCACCGCAAGTGCCGCAGGCCGCGGAAGCCGTGTCGCCTCTGGCGCCGATTGCGTGGATGGCGGGAAGCTGGGCTGCGGAGGCAAAGCAGCCGGGTGCGCAGAATCCATCGAAGATTTTTACGCGGTTTACGCCGCAGCTTGATGGACGGACGATGTCGATCGAGACGAGCTTCGATGGTAAGCCGATGTATCAGGGGATGTTTGCGTATGACCCGGCGCTGAAGGCGATTGCATTCTGGTACGTGACGCCCGATGGTGAGTCGATACGCGGAACGGTCGATACGAAGGAAGCAGGCGACCCGCTCTTTGACTTTCGTATGACGCTGAATAACGGTGTGGAGCTACACTTCCAGACCAGGGTGCATCGAGTGGATGCGGACCACTACACATGGACGCTCTTTTCGACAAGTAATAAGGGGACAACGTGGGACAAGCTCTTCGCGGTCGACTATCATCGCGTGTCTTGAGGCTGCCGCGACTCTATCCGATTGTGGATGCGGAGATGCTGGAAGAGCGCGGCATCGAGATGGGAACCTTTGTCGCGGAGCTGCGCGATGCGGGCGTAACGCTGCTGCAGTATCGCGACAAGCGCGGTAACGAAGAGCAGATTCTACGCAATGCACGGATGATTGCGGACGTCTTTCGTGGGGTGGATTGCTCGCTGATTATGAACGACGATCCGGTGCTGGCGATGTTATCGGACTGGGATGCCGTGCACGTGGGGCAACATGACGCGGCAGTCGGTTATGCGCGCATCGTGCTTTCCGCAGAGGCGATTGTCGGGTGCTCGACGCACAACGATCAGCAGGTGGTTGCGGCGGATATTGCCCGCGCAGACTATATCGCCATCGGCCCGGTCTTTGCGACGTCGACCAAGATGGATGCGGAGCCGGTCGTGGGACTTGAGGGCGTCCGGCGTGCGCGGGCGTTGACGAAGCGTCCTCTGGTGGCGATTGGCGGGATCACTCCGGAGAATGCACGGAGCGTGATCGAGGCCGGAGCGGACTCGGTTGCCGTGATCGGGGCTCTGCTCAGGGAGGGCTCGACGCCCGGCGATATGGTGAAGCGGTTCCTTGAGGCGATGCCCGCCGCGGAGAGCGTATAGGAGGAACCTGCCTCGAGCCTGGATGCAGATCGTGAGAGACATGCAGGTGGTGTTTGGGGTAGAAAAGACTGCAACGTGAAGATTTCGGAAGAGCAGAGAGCGGGCTCCGCTGCGCCGCAGTTTGTGCAGGGGATGGGGCTTTATTCGGCGACGGCGATTGTGATGGGCTCGATGATTGGATCGGGCATCTTTATCGTTTCGGCGGAGATGTCGCGGACGCTCAACTCACCCGCACTGTTGATCGCAGCATGGCTGGTCACTGCAGTGATGACGATCATCGGCGCGCTAAGCTATGGCGAACTGGCTGCGATGATGCCGAAGGCAGGCGGCCAGTATGTCTATCTTCGCGAGTCGCTGGGGCCGCTTTGGGGATTTTTGTATGGATGGACGCTGTTTCTCGTCATCCAGACTGGAACGGTGGCTGCGGTCGGCGTGGCGTTCGGCAAGTTTCTGGGAGTCTTCTTTCCGTCGGTCAGCGGCAGTCATTGGCTGTGGCATATCGGGCGGGTTCCGGCATGGCATGTCGGGCCGATGGTGCTGGGCACTATGGACATCGGCCTGAATACGGCGAACCTTACCGCCATCATCATCATTACGCTGCTGACGCTGCTGAATACGTTCGGCGTGAAGATGGGGGCAGCTGTTCAGAACGTATTTACCTCGGCCAAGGTTCTGGCACTGGTGGCTATGGTGCTGGTCGGTGTCGTCGTGCGTGATCCGGTGGCGATTGCTGCGAACTTCGGTGAGGGATGGAAGAACTTCTGGGCTGGAGCGGGCTGGAGCACATTGCACGCTTCGCAGATTGGCGGCACGGAGTATGTGGGACTCCTGACGATTGTTGCGATCGTGCAGGTTGGTTCGCTGTTTAGTTCGGATGCCTGGAACAATGTGACGTTTACGGCGGGAGAGATTCGCAATCCGAAGCGCAATCTGCCGTTGTCGCTGGCGATTGGTACGAGCGTGGTGCTGCTGCTGTATGTGCTCTGCAATTTTGTTTATCTCAGCGTGCTCCCTCTGGCAGGCGATCCGCATGCAATGACGATCGTGGAGCGGGGAATCCAGTTTGCGCAGGAAGACCGTGTCGCAACGGCTGTCATGGAGCGCGCCTTCACGGGAAATGGCGCGAGGTTGATGGCTGCGGCCATTCTGATCTCAACCTTTGGCTGTGTGAATGGGATGCTGCTTGCGGGTGCGCGCGTTTATTACGCGATGAGCCGCGATGGATTGTTTTTCAAATCGGTAGGCAAACTGAGCGAGCGGTCGAAGACGCCGGTGAACTCGCTTTGGGTGCAGTGGGCATGGACCTGCCTGTTATGCATTTCGGGCAGCTACGGGCAACTGCTGGATTATGTGATCTTTGCCGTGCTTGTTTTCTATATTCTGACGATCATTGGCCTGTTTGTGCTGCGTCGGACCAGGCCGGATGCTGCGCGGCCTTACCGGGCCTTTGGCTATCCGATTCTGCCGGGGCTGTATATCGTCATGGCGACGTGGATTTGTCTTGTACTATTGCGTTACAAACCTCAATACACATGGCCGGGGCTGATCCTTGTTCTGCTCGGTGTTCCGGTGTATCTGGTGTGGAGGCGTCAGGATATTGCGGTTGGCCAGGACGCCGATCCGGAGATAACCAGGACGTAACGCGGAAATTTTAGGAGAGGCTGGAAAAACGATGTCGATGTTGTTTGCAAGAAAACCAATGGATGCGCTGATGGCCGAGGCCCATGCCGAAGGCGAGCACACGCTGGAGCGTGCGCTAGGTCCCTTCCAGCTGACGGCGCTGGGCGTGGGCGCCGTGATCGGTGCAGGCATCTTTGTCATGGCGGGTCTGGGTGCGCACTATGCCGGCCCCGGCCTGATGCTGTCGTTTATTCTGAGCGGACTGGGATGCGGATTTGCCGGGCTCTGCTATGCGGAGTTTGCTGCGATGATTCCACTGGCGGGTTCGGCATACACCTACGCCTATGCAACGCTGGGCGAGTTGATCGCGTGGATCATCGGCTGGGATCTGACGCTCGAGTATGCGATGGGCGCCAGTACCGTAAGCTCAGGCTGGTCAAACAACTTTGTTGAGCTGCTGAATGTCTTCCACCTGAAGTTTCCTCTGTGGCTGGCCTACGATCATTGGACCGGACTGCGAAAGGCGACGGAAGAGGTAGCGCGCGAGATGATGGCCTCGAATTTTTCGTCGCTCGTGCCAGGGTCTCAGGACTACATCAAGCAGATGAGCAACCTGATCGCCGCGCCAACCGCAGAGATGACGGCACGCGCACACCAGGTATTGGGCGCACCGGTGTTGTTTGGGCATGAGATCGGCATCAACCTTCCGGCGTTGATTATTGCGATCATCATCACGACGGTATTGGCAATCGGCATCAAGGAGTCCGCAAAGTTCAACGCCACCATTGTGGTGGTGAAGGTTGTTGTGGTGCTGTTCGTCATCGGCCTGGGGGCGAAGTATGTGCATCCCGGCAACTGGGGCTCAAATTGGCATGAGTTCGCCCCATTCGGATTCAGCGGCATTGGAGCAGCGGCTGCGTATATCTTCTTCGCGTATATCGGCTTCGATGCTGTTTCGACGACAGCGCAGGAGGCGAAGAATCCTCAGCGCGATCTGCCGATAGGCATGATTCTGTCGCTGTTGATCTGCACGCTGCTCTACATCGGTGTTGCGGCTGTGCTGACGGGCATGGTGCCGTGGCAGTCGGTGAATATTGAGGCCCCGCTGGCGAGGGCGTTCCTCGACCGCGAGCTGACCTGGGCGTCGGACATCATCGTGGTTGGCGCGCTGGCCGGACTGACGAGTGTGATGCTGGTGATGTTGCTGGGGCAGACACGCGTGCTGTATGCGATGGCCTCCGATGGCCTGCTGCCGAAGAAGTTTTTCGCGGAGGTCCATCCCCGGTTCCGCACGCCGTTCAAGAACACGTTCCTGGTGGGCATCCTTGCAGGTGTGGTCGGTTCAGTGACTCCGATCGACGATATCGGCAAGATGGTGAACATCGGAACGTTGCTTGCCTTCGTAATCGTCTGCATCTCGATCATGGTGCTGCGCAAAACTGACCCGGACCGCGCACGTCCGTTCCGGACACCGCTGGTTCCGTTTGTGCCGATCATGGGCATTGTGGCGAACGGCTACCTGATGATCAAGCTGGGCTGGCTGAACTGGGCACGGTTGATTGTGTGGCTGGCGATCGGACTGGTGGTGTACTTCACCTACAGCGTGAAGCACAGCAAAGTGCGGGCTCGATTGCAGAAGTCAGTTGGGGTGAAGGGATAGGCCTGCACTCGCGATTGAGGGAAACGTGATGATTGAAAAGCCCTGACCATTCGGTCAGGGCTTTTTGCGTGCGACGCAACATCGAAAGAGAGCCCTAATGAGCCTGAGGCTGTGGTGGCGTGGTTGGCTGAGCAGGAGTTGAAGCTGCGGGAGCTGGTGGCTCCTGCGCTGGCGTGGTCGGCGTGGAGGGTATGCTCGCTGGAGTGCTGGTTGTATTCGAGCTGCCGGCAGAGCTATTCGGTGTGCTGTTTGCTGCGCCAGCGGCTGTGCTGCTGGCGGATGGGGCAGGTGGTCCGATCCGCTGGATGGGCATGGTGACGTTGTTGGCCGAAGCGGGTTCGTCACGCAGCCGGAGGTAGAAGCCGCTCTTCGGGGGGCGAGGAAGGGTGAGCGTGTTGCCGACGAAGCCTTCGGGGACCTCGATCGGGGCAGCAAAGTCCTGGGTGGTGGAAAGTGCGTCGACGAGGTAGAGACTGGAGCCGGAGAGCGTGCAGGCTGCCGCCGTATCGGCAGGGCAGTGGAGGCTGTCGAGCGTGGGCAGACGGACGAGGGTGGCCAGTGGGATCCAGTCGCCCGGTGTGCCGTCCGGTGCGACGGCGCGTAGCCGGATGGGGCCGTAAGCGGAGGTGCCGAAGGTCTTGAGCGGATCGAAGGTGGCTAGCAGCGTATGGGCATTTTGCAGAACGAGAGTCCCGGCGGTGACGCTGAGGGTCGTGCGCAGGCTCTCATCGTCGTCGGCAATCTCAATCTGCGCATTGCGGGGGAATGGAGCTTTCGAGCGCAGCGAGAAGGTGATCTGCTGATTGATCGGCAGGTCGTCGGAGCTGGCCAGACGAATGGGCGATCCCTGCACCGGGGGAATGGTTTTGCTGATAAGGGAGATGACAGGCCGTGGTGTCGATACGGTGAAGGGGAGATTGAAATCACGTCCATCGCGCAGGGAGACGTGTGCAGTGAGTTTGTCGTCGGGCTTGAACTTTGGGGCCTGGCTGGAGGCCGGAAGAGAGAGCAGGAGGTTCTGCGCATTGTCGTTATGCGTGCCCTTATCGCTGTGCGGGGCAGAGGTAGGCGAGCCGGATGGTGTGAAGACAAGGCCGTTGACGGTGACCTGGCGAACCTGATCAAGGCTGGAGCCGGAGAGCGTGGCGGCGGTGTCTCCTGCATGGAAGGAGAGGCCGGTGAGCTGTGCGGGCTCGGAGAAGGTCTGTGTGGTGACGGCGGCTACCTGGGCATCACCGTACTGATGTACGTCGAGATGGATGGAGCCGGGATCGATCGATTTGAGCGAGAGGGTGACGTCAACCGTGTTGGGTTTGTCCGACTGCTTCCATTGCACATCGTAACGGCGGCCGACGGCGGGATCGAAGGTGATGGTATGGATGCAGGCAGTGCCGGTAGAGGTGAGATCGAGATGGTTGTCGCGTCCGGCAATGAGGACGGCGTCCGTGGCGAGTTTCCAGTCCGTGCCGGGGGTATCCTGCAGCGGCAGCGTGGGGCCGGTGAAGGGATCGAAGCCCCAATAGCCGACGACGGTTCCGGTAACCGGGGTGTGAGGCGCAGTGGGGTCGGTGGGGAGCTTCGGCGTGGAAGCCTGCGTGTTTTTCGTGTCGGAGGTCTTGGTGAACTCAGGAGCGAAGAGAGGTTTGCGCTCTTGGGCTGAGGCGACGACGAGTCCACCCTTGAAGGCATCGGCTACGAGCGGGATGTCTGCGTGATTCCCATCTCCGTTGATGTGGAGGTAAAGATCATGAGCGAAGCCGGTGGAGAAAACAAGTGGTGCGCCTTCGACGGGGAGAACGACCTGCGGCTCCAGCAGGCAGGTGATGTGGCGGGCATTGGCGGCACGCAATGGAGGCGGCACAGCCTTCTGAATAGAGGGGAGTCCGATGACAATCACAGACTTTGGATTGTGGAAGGAGGGCGCGGTGTTGAGGCGCAGATTAAGCTGCTCGGCCTCGGGAAACGCGATGGCCGGGATGTACTGGTACTGGGCAGTGTGGAGATTGCCCATCAGGCGGACGAGATCGACGACAGCTCCGACATAGGCGCTGTAAAGGCCGCCACCCATGACGGACGTGCTGGCAGCGGCTCCGATGAAAGCGGAGGTATCGCCGTTGGAAAGCATGGAGACGACGGTCTGTCCGTGTCCGTCGTCGAGCAGCGTCTGGGTCCCGGTCTGGGTGAGGCAGGTGTACTGCTGGTCGACGGGCCGGTTAAAGCAGTCCTGGTTGGGACGAAGATTGAGGGTGCGGGCGAGCAGGTTGGAGTGCTCAAGCAGCGCCTTAGAGTCGCCGGGAGGTGCCTGGCGGATAGAGGCGAGGTACTTTTCGATGCGTGCCTGTTCGAAGCCGGCCTCGGTGAGATCCTGCGAGGCGCGGACGAAGATGCCGGGGCGTCCGCGGACGGCGGAGCGCAGGGTGGAGAAGTCGCCGCCGGTCTCGGGTGCGAGAAAGAGGAGAGCCTGCTGGGCCTCGTCGGGGACGGTAATGGTGACGCCCTCTTCACGAACTTTTTTGTTCCAGGTCTCGATCTTCGTGAACCAGTTGTCCGGCGGAGGATTGGTGGTTCCGCGAAGGAAGACGGCGACAAGGAGGTAGTGGACAGACTGAGTGCGCGGAAGATCGGCGAAGAGCCAGAGCTTGTCTCCGGGCTGAAGATTGGGGACAGAAGCAATAGGCAGGGTCTTACTGTCGCGGGTGACGCGCACGTCAACGCGTGGGCCGGCGAGGTCAAACCGGGCCGGGCCCTGTGCCGAAGCAGAGGCGAGCAAAAGAACAGCAGATAGAGCAGCAGCGGCGGCGCGAAAGCGACCGGAGAGCATTGCCATCATTCCATCTTAGACGTCTTCAGGCGAGGAAGTGGATGCGGCAGATGACCTAGGGCTAAGGTGCTCTATTGGTTACGGATACGACCCGATACCTGATCGCTGGCGATGACTCCGTCGCGAATGGTGACGACCCGGTGGGCGTATTCGGCGATATCGGGTTCGTGGGTGACGAGGACAATGGTGTTGCCCTTGGAATGGAGCTCGTCGAAGAGGGCCATGATCTCGTCGCCGGTCTTGGAATCGAGGTTACCAGTAGGCTCGTCGGCGAGGATGATGGAGGGGTTATTGATGAGGGCACGTGCGATGGCGACGCGCTGGCGCTGGCCGCCAGAGAGCTCGTTGGGCTTGTGCAGCATGCGGGTGCCGAGGTTGACGCTCTCGAGGGCAGCTTTGGCGCGCTCCTCGCGCTCGGAGGCGGGCGTGCCGTTGTAAATGAGGGGGAGCTCGACGTTGTGCAGCGCCGTGGCGCGAGCGAGCAGATTGAATGTCTGGAAGACGAAGCCGATCTCTTTATTGCGGATGCGGGCGAGCTCGTCGTCGTTGAGCTCGGAGACGTCGTGGCCGTTGAGCCAGTACTTGCCCTGCGAAGGAGAGTCAAGGCAGCCGATGAGGTTCATCAGCGTGGATTTTCCTGAGCCGGAAGGACCCATGATGGCGACGTACTCGTTGTGGCGGATACGGAGATTGACACCGCGCAGGGCGTGGACTTCCTGGTCGCCCATCTCGTAGGTCTTCCAGAGATTGTCGGTGACGATGACGTCGCCGGGGCGTGGGCCGTCGGCGTTGCTGACTGTAGGGGTGGTCTCGACTGCGATCTCGGAAGACATCCGGTTCTCCGGTATTTCGGTTCTAGAATAGTACGTTTTCGGGTTAGTACGTCCGAAAGTGGGCAACGGTTCCGTCGGGAGCCGAGTAGGAACAGGGAGAACAGGGCCGGTTTGCAGGGGTCCGAGGCTCGCGATCAGGACGACTTGTCGGCCTCGGACTCCGGTGTATTGTCTCGTTTGACTAAAGTACCGCTCTTTAGAGAGCGAAGTATCTTGTAGCGTCCGGTGACTATCTCGTCTCCGGGCTTGAGGCCGCTGGTGACCTCGATCTCCGTGGCCCCGGTAACCCCGGTGGTGACGGGGACAAAGACGGCGCGTAGCTTCTTCTTCTCATTCTGCAGGATGTAGACACCCTGAACCGTCTGCGGCTTCGAGACCGGCGTGGCTCCTGCCGTGGCAACTGCCCCTGCACCTGGAGTCTTGCCGTTGCTGGCAGCGAAGGCCTTTTCTTTAGCCGGATCACGCTGAACGAGCGCCTGGATAGGGATCGTCATGACGTCTTTCTGGTGTGCCGTCGTGATCTTGGCAGTCGCTGAGAGGCCGGGTTTGAGATCGTCGGACGGCTGATCCAGGGTCACGACGACCTTGAAGTCCTTAGCCTCTTCGGTGCCGGTCGTGGACTGGCTGGTGGCAAGGCCGGTGGTGCGCAGGAGCGCCTGATCGCCTACTTCGGTTACGTGTCCTTTGAAGACACGGCCGGGCAGGGCATCAACAGTGACGTCGACCGGTTGGTTGAGCTGGACGTTGACGATGTCGGTCTCGTCCACCTTCACTTCCGCAGTGATAACGCTCATATCGGCAAGGGTCATGAGCGTGGAACCCTCGGCGTTCTGAATGCCGACGACGACGGTTTCCCCTTCGCGTACGGGGACATTGGTGACGAGAGCATTGAATGGAGCGCGGCTCTGCGTGAGTCCCAGGGAGTAGTTATTGCCGCGCAATGTGGCGACGGCCTGCTCGACATGCCCGCGTGCGGATTCGGTTTGCGCCTTAGCCTGGGCTACAGCCGCGACACGTTGCTGGAGAGTCGCCATGGAAACGTCATAGGCTGCTTTTTTGGCATCGTAATCCTGCTTGGCGATGAGTTTCTCGTTGTAGAGCCCCTGAGCACGCTCGAAGTCAAACTTCTTCTGTTCGAGGTCGGCTTTGGCCTGCTCGACATTGGCTTCGGCGGTGCGTTCGGCCGCGGTGTAGGACTGTACATCGGTCTTCGAGGCCGCGATAGTCGCATTCTGGGCCTGGACGGCGGAAGCTGGCTGTTCGCTCTCGACGGTAGCGACGAGCTGGCCGGCCTTTACATGGTCGCCTTCCTTGACATACAGGTGCGTGATGCGTCCGAAGGCGGTGGCGCCCACATTGACGTAGGTCTTCGGCTTGATCTGGCCGGTTCCGCTGACGACGGCGACGAGGTCCTGACGGACGACCTTGCCGGTGGCTACGGGGGTGACGGAGCCCTGGCTATGGAGGATACTGCCGATGACGATGCCTGCGAGGACAAGGACAGCAACTGCAATCAGGACAATTTTTTTTGTGGTCATGTGAGCGTCTCTTGCGCGGGTCTCTTCTCGGATAAATTTTCTGGCGCGTCTCGATGCGCTGCCATAGAAAAGGAGTACGAAAAAATCTTTGTGCCGGTTCCGGTGTGTTGTCTGAAGGTTATACGCCCGGGCGGTTTTTACGTGAGCCGAAACGGTAGAGCTAACGTCTATCTGACTATAGGTTTGTGGCGGAATGATATCAGGGCCTTCAACGATGTTTCCACCCTTGTAACCTGACTGTAACTGGCACTACAATATACGTTGCATCAGGAGCGTTCTCAGCACCATGACCACGGCACGGTATCTTGTTCTAGGCACAGCATTCCTCTCGCTTGCAATCTACGGCGGCAGGACGATTCAGGCGCAGTCGAGCGCGCCGGACGGGGTGACCCAGACCAAGCCGGTCGAAGAGAAGCCTGATCCGTTAAAGCGTCAGCCGAGCGACAAAGAGAAGCTCGCTCAGCAGAAGGCCCTGCGGCAGGAGTTGAAGGGCGTCTACAAGAAATGGCTGGATGAGGACGTTCGCTGGATCATCACCGACCAGGAGATGCAGGCCTTCAAGCACCTGGCCAACGATGAAGAGCGCGATACCTTCATCGAGAACTTCTGGCTGCGCCGCAATCCGAACCCGGATTCACCGGACAACGAGTTCCGCGACGAGCACTATCGCCGTATCGCGTATGCCAACGAGCACTTTGCCGCAGGGAAGCCCGGATGGAAGACGGACCGCGGTCACATCTACATTGCCTATGGCAAGCCGGACTCGATCGAATCGCACCCGAGCGGCGGTAACTACGAGCGTCCGATGGAAGAGGGTGGCGGCAATACCTCCACATATCCCTTCGAGACATGGCATTATCGCTATCTGCAGGGAATCGGCGACAACATCGACATCGAGTTTGTCGATACCTGCATGTGCGGCGACTACCACATGACGATCGACCGCTCGGAGAAGGACGCCCTGAAGTACGTGCCTGGAGCCGGCGCGACGATGTACGAGCAGATGGGGCAGGCGGACAAGAAGGACCGCTTCACAGGAGGCGGCCTGGAGCAGTTGGGCACCGGCCCGATGTCGACGATGAATCAGTCGAAGCAGTTCGATCGCCTGAACACCTATGCCAAGCTGATGGCGGCGCCGGAGATCAAGTTCAAGGACCTGGAGAGCTACATGGTGAGCTCGAAGATCCTGAGCGGCCCCCCATTTCTGTTTGATGTGCGCACAGACTATGTGAAGGTGACGAACGACACTGTGCTGGTTCCGGTGACCCTGCAGATTCGCAATAAGGACATCACCTTCCAGAACAAAGATGGCGTGGCGACAGGGACCGTCAACATTCTTGGCCGGGTGTCGAACCTGAGCCACAGGCCGATCCAGACCTTCGAAGATACGGTCAAGGTCGAGGTGCCGAGCGACCTGCTGGCGCGTACGCAGAACAACGCTTCGGTGTACTGGAAGTCGATCCCGTTGCGTCCCGGCCTGTACAAGGTCGATATCGTGATCAAAGACGTGAATAATCCGGATCACATCGGACGCTGGCAGCGCAGCGTAAACGTTCCGAAGTATGACGACGACCGTTTGGCCGCCTCGTCGCTGATTCTGGCCGACCAGATGGAGCGAGTACCGTCGAAGGATATCGGTGCCGGAAACTTTGTCATTGGAAATACGAGGATTCGCCCTCGGGTGTCCTCCGGCGGATCACAGCCGGTTACCTTCCACAGGAACCAGATGTTGAACTTCTGGATGCAGGTGTATAACCTCGGTATCGATGAAAAGAGCAAGAAGAACGATGCCACGATCGAATACCAGGTGACGAATCTGGCGAACAACCAGACGCTTCTGCAAACGCAGGAGCTGACGTCGAAGACGAATCCGAATGCGGACCAGGTGACGCTGGAGCGGTCGATGCCGCTTTCCAGCCTGGAGCCGGGCAAGTATCAGATCACCATCAAGGTTGATGATGGGATCACCAAACAGCAGATCGCAGAATCTGCACCATTTGTTGTTGATTGATCGTTTGACGTATTGTTTTTGTGGAGTGAACTTCAGGAGTGCTGGCCAGAAGGCGGTACAGTTACGCGGATACGACTTGCGAAACTGGCCTCCGGCGCGACCTCTCGACGCGAGTCCTTTATTTTTGCGGACGCGTTTTTATTAGGAGCAGCCGTCGACGCCCAGGTGCCTTTATTGTGCAGCGAAACCAGGTGAAGATCGCGATCTTGGGGCTATTCATAGCCACCATTCCCGGCTGGGCAGCAACGCCCGCAGCCGTCTCGGGAGTGGTGCGCGATTCGCAGGGCGTCGTGCAGATGGGGGCGCTGGTACAGGTGTTGAACGCGAATTCGTCCCTGGTAGGGACTGCGTTTACGGACCTGCATGGTCATTACCTGATCGCGAACCTGATTCCCGGAAAATATGAGGTCCGTGCCTCCGCGGCGTTGTTTGTGCCCACGTTGAAGGGGAACCTGCAGCTGCGTCCAGGCGCACGCGCGGTGGTGAATCTGACCATGAACGCGATCTTCGATGCGGCATCATGGCTCCCGGCAGAGCGGCGCAAGGCGGACGAGCCAGCTGACGACTGGAAATGGACGATGCGCTCATCGGCGAATCGGCCCATCCTGCGGGTCTTCGATGAAAACGGCGACATGGTGATGGTGTCGTCGAGCGCTGCGGAGCACACGCGTATGCCGGATAAAGCGCGGGCATCTGTGACTTCGGGCGACGGTGGCTTCGGGGCAGGAGGCATTCATAACGTCTTCCAGATGGACCGATCGCTGCCCGACGGTTCGGATGTGCGCCTGCGTGCCGATGTAGGCGCGGCCACGGGGCCGTATCTGCGGGCACCTTCGACGTCGATGTCGGCGGGCTATCAGCGCAAGCTCGGATTTGCCGGTGCCGGTCGCATGGTAATGAGCTATCAATCGCATCCGGAGATGATGAGCGCCGGTGGCGCGGTTGGCTACGATGCGGTGGAGATGGCTTCGGCGCAGAAGACGGAGCTGGGCGACGCGGTCGACCTGGAGCTTGGCGGCACGGTATACGTTGTCCACGGAGCGGGCTATGCGATGTCGTCACGGCCGTTCCTGCGGATTACGGCGCACCCGACGTCAAATTGGAACGTTGGCTATCGCATGGCGACCTCGCGTGACCTGCAATCGTTCGAGGGCCTGGACTCGGTGGAGCTGGAGCTTCCGGTTGGTGTGATGACCGAGGGACGCATGCAGATGGAGCGCGGACTGCATCAGGAGTTCGTGATCAACCGGAAGGCCGGGCGCGGCATCGTGCAGGCAGCCTTCTATAAGGACAACCTGGGTAAGGTGATGTTGTCGGGAAGTGGACAGATGTCTGCTGCTGATCTTGCCGCAGCGCAGGGGCCGAAGGCCGTTGGTCTGCTTGCGGACACGACGACGGACACCTTCCGCGTGCTGGGATCGGGGCTGTCGTCGCAGGGAATCAATCTGCTGATGACGGAGCCGATCACGCCGGGACTGTGGGTTGCGGTGGAGTACAGTACAGGTTCGGCCATGGCAGCTCCTGAGGGCAAACGGCCCATGAATCTGCAGCAGGTGAGCACAGAGCTGAAGCCGAAGGCGGCGCAATCGGTGACGGTTGCGGTGAAGGGAAGAGTGATCCATAGCGGCACTCAGGTACGGGCGTCCTATCGCTGGCAGCCGGAAGCACTGGTGACACCGGTAAATCCGTTTGCCGCGTTCAGCGATCAGGCTTATTTGAGCTTCTTTATCCGGCAGCCGATTCGTTGCGGATCGCTGTTACCTGCTGGCCTGGAGGCGACCGTAGATATGACAAACCTGCTGGAGCAAGGCTATCGTCCGGTACTGTCGAAGGACGGAAGGACATTATTCCTGGCACAGACGCCGCGCACGCTTCAGGCTGGTTTGGCATTCAACTTCTAAACGAACATTGCTTTTGTAAGACATAAAAGGGAGCCATTCAGGCTCCCTTTTATGTGCACCGCATGGGCCGATCCGGTATGCCTGCGACCGTCTAATTCATGAACTCCGTCTCAGGTACAGGCAGGACATCCTTTTCGCGCGCGATCCAGACGTACAGGGTAGGCATGAGGAAGACGCTGATGACCAGTGCAGCGATCAGGCCGCCAACAATGACGATGGCGAAAGGACGTTGCGAGTCTGAACCGATGCCGCGCGACATAGCTGCAGGCAGCAGGCCCAATGTGGCGACGAGCATGGTCATCATGATGGGACGAAGCCGCAGGACGGCACCTTCGATCGCAGATTCTTCGATGGTGTTGCCGCGCGCACGGAGCTGATTAATGTACTCCAGCATGATGACACCGGTCTGGACAGAGACGCCGAAGAGTGCAAGAAACCCTACGCCCGAGGAGACGCTGAAGTGCGTTCCCGTAAGCAGCAGCGCGAGCAGTCCACCGATGGGGGCCATCACGACGTTAGCGAGGATGAGCATGGCCCACTTGAAGGACTTGAACATCATGTAGAGGATGAAGAAGATGATGAGGATCGTGATCGGCAGCACGATCATAAGGCGTTTGTTGGCGCGCTTCTGGCTCTCGTACTCACCGGCCCATTCGACGTGATAGCCCTTGGGCAGCTTGAGCTGCTTGTTGACTTTGTCGATGGCCTCTTCGACGGTGCTTCCGAGGTCGCGTCCACGGACGCTATATTTGACAGCGACGTAACGCTGCTGCCCTTCGCGATAGATGGCCTCTGCGCCATCGATTGCTTCCACCTTGGTGAGCTGTGCCAGAGAGACACGCTCGCCAGAAGGTGACAGCAGACGCACGTTCTCAATGGCTTCGCGGGTGTCGCGATACTGCTTCTGATAGCGCAGTACGAGGTCATAGCGGGCCTCTCCGCGCAGGACCTGGCTAACGGCGGTTCCTCCGACTGCGGTCTGGATGGCGTCCTGGATGTCGGAGACGTTGATGCCGAAGCGGGCGGCGGCCTGGCGATCGACGGTAAAGGTCAGGTTCGGCTGCCCGATGACGCGGAAGAGGCCAAGATCTCGAACGCCCTGAATCTTGCTCATGATGCCGACGACCTGGTTGCCTTTTTCTTCAAGCACCCTCAGATCGTCTCCATAGATTTTGACGGACAACTCGCCCTTGACGCCGCTGACGGCCTCCTCGACGTTATCGGAGATGGGCTGAGAAAAGTTCCAGATGACGCCGGGGATCTGTTCGAGCTGCTGGCTCATCGAGGCGATGAGGTCTTCCTTGTTTTCGTGAAAGACGGGCCGCCAGTCTTCTTTCGGCTTCAAGCCGACGAAGTATTCGGTGTTGAAGAAGCCTGTGGTATCGGTACCGTCATCGGCGCGTCCAGCCTGACTGGTGGCTTGGATCACTTCCGGGAAGCTGGCGAGGATGACGCGCGCTCGATTGGCGATAGCAACACTCTCATCGGGGCCGGTGCTGGGAGCGAGCGTGCCGCGTACCCAGATGGCGCCTTCGTCGAGATGGGGGAGGAACTCGGAGCCGATGACGCCACCGAGAGAGAGATAGAGTGTCATCGCGAAGGCAAGTAATGCGCCGCCGATGGCGAACCAGCGATGTTCAATCGACCACGTTACTCCCTTGCGGTATTGGACGGTGACGAAGTGCAGTATCGGGTTCTCCCACTCCGTTGCGCCCATGCGGAACAGGAAGCTGGCGAGCACGGGAGCGATGACGACGGAGAAGAGCAGCGCGCCCAGCAGAGCGAAGGCTACGGTCCACGCCATCGGTTTAAAGAGACGGCCTTCGACGGCCTGCAGCGTGAAGATGGGCAGGTAGGCAGTGATGATGATGGCGATAGCGAAGAAGACGGGCCGCTGGACCTCATGTGCGGCGTCGCGAATCTTTTCTGCAGGAGTCTGAATCTCATTGCCGCTGCGGTTGAGGTGGCGAACGATGTTTTCCACCATGACGACGGCGCCGTCGACGACCATGCCGAAGTCCAGTGCGCCCAGCGAAAGCAGGTTTGCGGGAATGTGCCGCAGGTCGAGGCAGATCGAGGCGAAGAGGAGCGAGAAGGGAATCGTCAACGCGACGATGAGGGCGCCGCGTACGTTGCCCAGAAACAGGAAGAGGATGACAACGACCAGGATCAGTCCCTCGGTCAGATTGTGCATTACCGTGTGCGTGGTGAAGTGGATGAGATCGCTGCGATCGAGGAAGGGCTTGATCTGCACCCCTTTGGGGAGGATGTGGTCGTTGATCTCCTTGACCTTGGCTTCGATTCCTTGCAGTGTCGGGTCGGCGTCCGCACCCTTTTGCAGCAGCACAATGCCTTCGACGACGTTGGGATTGTCGATAAGTTTGCCGTCGACTCGGCGGATCGTCCTGCCGTTCTGTCCGAGGCGAATCCTGGGGCCTTGCTCGACGACGGCGATGTCTTTTACGTGCAGCGCAGTGCCGGCCTGCGTTTTGATCAGCGTGTTCTCAATCTGCTGTACATTGGCAAAGAGGCCGACGGCCTGCACATTGATCTGCTGGGTACCGGCGACGATATAGCTTCCACCGGCATTGGTGTTGTTGTTGGCGAGTTGTTGTTCGATCTGTCCAACGCTGAGGCCGTAGGCTATGAGCTTGTCGGGATCCAGGCGAATTTGATATTCACGGGTCTCACCGCCGAGACTGGTGACGTCGACGACACCCTGGACCTGCTTGAACTGCTTTTCCAGCGTCCAGTCTTCGAGCGCCTTAATCTCCATCACGTCGATTTCTGGGTTCTTGCTCTCGATCGTGTAGAAGAAGATCTGTCCTACCGGGCTCCAGTCTGTGCCTAGCTGAGGAACAAGGCCTGCCGGAAGAGAGACCTGGCCCATGCGCTCGACGACATGCTCGCGGTTCCAGTTGTTCTCCGATTCGTCGTCGAAGATCAGCATGATGCTCGAGAGGCCAGCGAGCGTGGTAGAGCGCAGGTGTTGCAGGTGAGGGATTCCCGCCATCTGAATCTCGGTAGGAACCGTGACCTGTTGCTCAATGTCTTCGGCAGAGTGGCCCGGCCACTGCGTGATGATGTTGACGTAGTTATTCGCTACGTCGGGGTAGGCTTCGACAGGCAGGTTATGAAACGAGAGGGCTCCCCAGCCAAAAAGCAGGATTGCCATCGCAAGAATAAGGAAGCGGCTTCGCAGCGCGAAGTCGACAAGCGCACGGATCATTGCGCCTCCAGCGTGGCTTCCAGTTGGAGGACGTTGGAGACAACCTGCTGGTTGGCGTTGATGCCGGAGAGAACTTCCTGCTTGTTGCCAGGAAGCATGTTGCCGCCATGAACCTCAACACGCTTGAACTTCTTCTCTCCCGCGGGAACAAAGACCCAGTCGCGATCATGCAGGTGCAGCACTGCGGAGGCTGGCACAACAGCGTGCATCTCCTTCGTCTTGCCCTGGAAGGTCGCGGTGACGAACATACCGACTTTGAGGAGACCGGGGTTGCGGACTTCCACACGTACTTTCGCTGTGCGGATATTCGGGTCGAGAACCGGGCCGATGTCGGAGATGCGGCCGGTCAGTATCTTGTCCGGATAGGCATTCACCTTGATCGACGCAGTTTGTCCCAGCGCAATCTTCGAAAGGTCGTTCTCGTAGACGTCGCAGATGATCCATACAGAGGACAGATCGGCGATCGTAAACGCCGTCGATGAACCGGAAAAAGTCATACCGGCCGCAGCGGCGTTGGTGACATTCTGGCTGATGATGACGCCAGAAATGGGCGAATAAACAGGGACAACGCTGCTGGGATGGTTCTTGTCGACACCGAGGGTTTTGAGCTGTTCTTCGGCTGCAGTGAGATCCGCCTGCATGTCCTTCTCAGCGTCTTCAGCCTGTTCAAGCGCGCTGAGCGGAATAGCGCCGTGATCGTAGAGGTCCTTGGCGCGAACATAGGCTTTATTCGAGAGGCGCTCGTCGTTGACGGCCTTCAGATAGGTGTCGAAGGCGTTTGTGCTGTCGGGACTTTGAACGCGCAGCAGCAATTGACCTTTCTTCACGCTGTCTCCAAGGCGCGCCTTGATGTCGACAACCCGGCCGCTGGCGAGAGAGATGACTGGTACCTCACGCGCGATGTCAGGATTGACGGTGCCGGTAACCTTCAACTCCGAGATGGCATCAACCTGTTCCGCCGTAACGAGCGGAAACTGCTCCGGTTTATCAACGGTGACAAGACTCATGTCACCGGTCTGCACGACCTGCGTGGTGGGCGGCGCGCCATCGGATGGATTGAACTTCTTTTCGCATGCTGTCAATGACAGGCATACAGCGAGATAACCGGCGCTCTTGAGCAGGGACTTGTTTGTTGTCATTGAATTACCTCGCGTCCCACGGCCAGGTTCAGTTGGCTCGCCGCAGACAGATAAGAACCGATCAATTGCAGATAGGCCAGTTGCACGTTGCGGTAGTCGCTCTGTGCATTCAGGAAGTCCATCAGAGAAGCTCCTCCACGCTGATAGGCATAGGTCACCGTCTCGCGGACGCGCACAGCCTGATCCAGGTACCTCGCTTTATAAGGGCGCAGCAGGACAAGGCTGCTGTTGACCTGCGCGTATGCGGAATCGACATCGGCGAAGACCTGCGCGCGCATGGCCTCGGTCACCTGCTGGTTGCGATCGATATCGATCAGCGTGCGCTGCTTTTCGCCTTGATTGCGATCGAAGATGCGCAGCGGAATGTTAATGCTGGCGCCGATCGTCTGATGCGCATATTGATTATTGAAGGACGGGTTGTAGGTATACCAGCCGCTGAGTGTTGGATCGGTCGACCCATTCGACACAGCAAGCTTGTGATTCGTAACAGCCTGCTGCGCAGATTGAAGCGCCGCCTGCAGGTCGGGCCGTGTATCGAGAGCGGTCTGACGGAACGAATCCAGCGTATCCAGTTGATCCGTGAAGGTGAACGGCCCCTGAACATCGAACTGGTCGATGGGAGTCCGGTCATTCAGCAACTGAAGCAGCTGAATCTTCGCCGTGCGCAGGTTGATCTCAGCCGTCTGTAGATCGGATTCATATTGAACGCGTTGCAGCTCAATTCTGTCGAGATCGATCTGGGCCAGGTCACCGCTTTTGAATCGAGCGCGGCTGATCTCAATAATGTGATCGTAGTAGTCGAGTTCCTTTTGCGAAAGATCGACCGTGGCCTTTGCCTGCAGTGTCTGGATAAATGCCGTCCGCAGCGTGAAGATAAGATTGCGCTCCAGATCGGAATGGAGCGAGGTCGCGATCTGCGTACCCTGCTTTGCGCTCTCAAGACGCAGTTCACGTTTATGCTCGCGTTCATGCAGGTAGCTAAAGGCAGGGGAGATCTGCGTGCCCGCAATGGGCTTCCATACGCCCTGATAGCGGGCGATCTGGGTTCCGTCGGTAGACAGCGTGAATCCAGGATTCGGACGAAGGAAGGCCGTGATTTCCTGTGCCTTCATCTCCTGCACGTTCAGGGCGTCAGCCTTGAGCGTAGGATTTGCGGTTTCAAACTTGTCTTTAACCTGGTTCCAGGTGTAAGCCGTTTGCGCACTGGCGAGCGTGGAACAAAGCGCTAGGCCCAGTGCCAAAGCAGAATAAGGTAGCCGAAGAGAATTGGATAACTTATGGGAGATCACAGATAAGCTCGCCCTTCCAGGCCACTTTGGTGATAAGGGTTGAATGAAGTTGCTCGCAGATAAGTACCACAATGATCAGACATTATCAGTAGATAGATTAAAAGTCAGTAAGAAGGAATAATTCCTATCTTCGAGGCCAGAGAGGCTATCTTTCGGTCGAAATGTGTTGCCGGAGCGAGAGCGGGACTCTGCGTCCTACAACAATCTGACTATGATGGCGAGAGCGCGGCGGCCAGTCTTTTGTAAAGGTTTGTTGAATGCTTCGAATCGTATCCATATTTTCCAGGGCAAGCAGTAAAGGGTGGATTCTTCTTTTTTCAGCCCTGCTGATTGCTGCCATTGCGATGATCGACTGGCACGCAAGCGGCGAGCTTCCCCTGGGCTTTGTCTATCTGCTGCCCATGTTTCTGGTGGGACGCGTCCTGCGTCCGTGGCAGATTGCTGGAGTGGCTGTGCTCTGCACCTTTCTGGCAGAGATATTCGACCAGTTCTCATGGAACCTGCCGGTAGGACTTCCAAGGGATGTCCTCTATTTCGTTGCCTTTTTTTGTGTAGGACTCTTTGTGTATGAGGCGAACCGGAACCGGCAGATCGTCATCGGACATCTTCACGAGATTGAAAAACAGAGCGATGCCCGCCGCGAGGCCGAAGAACAACTGAAGGTTCTGGTGGAGAGCAGCCCGGCTGCGATCATCACCTCGGATTCCGCCGGCCATGTGCTGATGGCCAACGATGCCGCGCATCGTATGCTTGGCCTGGATGCAGGCCTGCTGCCAGGCCGTTCCATTCAGCGCTATTTCCCATCGCTCTCGAATGTCTCGCGCGGCGACACGAACCAGAAGATGTTTCGCGCTGTAATGCAGTCGCGAGGACAGCGGGAAGATGGAGAAGTTTTTCTCGCCGATATCTGTTTCTCAACCTATCGCACCGATGCTGGTTCGCGTCTGGCAGCGATGATTCTCGATATATCGGACGAACTTCGCACACGCGAAGAGGCGAGTCTGCACCAGATGATGGCGGGATCGCGCATCGCCGTGGGTGCCGTATCGCACGAGATTCGCAATGTTTGCGGAGCCATCGCTGTCGTCCATCAGAATCTCTCTCGCAACGAGCTTCTCGCGCAGAATAAAGATTTTGAGGCGCTGGGAAATCTCGTGCTCGCGCTGGAACGCATTGCTGCGATTGACACACGTCAGATACCCGATCAGGCGGCGGAAGTGGATCTCGTTTCCGTACTCGATGATCTAAGGATTGTCGTTGCTCCGTCCTTCAGCGAAGAAGGAATAGAGTGCACTTGGAGTCTGGAGCCCGACCTGCCTTTAGTGTGGGCCGACGCGGCGAACCTGATGCAGGTCTTTCTTAACCTGATTCGTAACAGTCTCCGTGCCTTGTCGCAGGTGCAGAGCAAAGTTCTGTCGATTTCCGCCAAACTGGAACATCATCGCGTGTTGCTCGAGTTTCTTGATAATGGTTGTGGTGTCGAGCATCCGGAGCGATTGTTTCATCCGTTTCAGGAGGGGGCACAGGCTACGGGACTTGGTCTTTATCTGTCTCGCGCTTTTATGCGATCGTTCGGCGGCGAGCTGCGCTATAAACCTGTCACCGGAGGCGCGTGTTTTGTTGTTGAGCTTACACCGGTGAATCAGGCGAGAAGGTTCGATGAGTAATCCAATCCGCATTCTCTTGATCGATGACCACACTCTTTTTCGAGAGAGCCTCGTGCGTCTTCTGGAGGTTGAGCCGGGCATCCAGGTTGCCGCACACGCCGCAACAATTGCAGATGCGCTGCGCTTATTGCAGGAAGCAGTCTTCGATGTACTTTTGCTCGACTACGATCTGGGGGAAGAGTTCGGAACGGAGCTGCTTCAAACGCTTCATCATCGCAAGAGCACAGTAAGAGTCTTGATGGTGACGGCGGGCATGCGAGACAGCGTGATGCTTGCTGCGCTCAACGCAGGCGCTGCCGGGATCATCTTCAAACACAGCGGCACAGGCCAGTTGGTCGAGGCGATCCGTAAGGTAGCCAAAGGCGAGATGTGGCTGGATACCGGGATTGTGAAGACGCTGATTGCCGGAACCACAGAAAAAGCGGAGCCAATACAGAACGTCCGCTCGCTGACAGAGCGACAACACCAGGTACTGCGCCATATTCTCGACGGACTTACCAACAAAGAAATCGCCGCCAGGCTGCAGGTCTCCGAGACTTCCGTGAAGGCCGTCATCCAGGAGTTGTTCGGCAAGGCCGGCGTAAGAACGCGAAGCCAGCTCGTTCGAGTCGCCATAGAAAAGTACTCCGCCGAATGGCTTAGAAGCGAAGTCTAAAGCTGTTGGACGATGAGATTCAGGCATGTCCGCGGGGGTTTTTTCGCACAGCAGGAAGAAGTACACTGCGAGGGATGGCTGCCTCCATGTACATCGTTGTTGAAGGCGAAGATCCCGGGTTCGACACCTTCGTGAATGGCCGGGCGTTGGCGCGGAACGAGGATTCTGTCGAAAAGCTTGCCTTGCGCCTGGGAGTGCGTCCTTTGATCGAGTTTTTTTCCGCAGACGAAAACTCGATGTCGTTGCTGATCGAAGAGGGAGCGGGTAATCGAGAGCTGCTGCAAAGGCTGCCGCCGCCGCAGTGGTATTCGGCCGATGAAGGACTGGCCACGGTGGAAGCCTTGATTATGGCGCTTGAAAACGAGCCGCAGCAGCTTGGCTCAGAGGGCGAGCAGATCTTCTCGGAGTTGATGGACTACCGCCGCGTGCTCAGGAAGACGCGTGAGCGCAATATGCGCTGGCATCTTGCCGTAAGCTGGCGCTAAAGCGTAACTGAGTTGGATGCAGCAAACTCCGAGGGGTAGTGGGTCCCGCTCTGAACCAGCTCTTCAATCTCGCGGACGCTCTTGATCCCGCCTCGTGCTCCGACGGTCGTACAGTTCAATGCCGCGGCTGCGCAAGCAAAATCGAGCTGCCGGTCCAGCGGCCAGCCCTGTAGCAATCCATAAATAAATCCGGCGTGGAAGATGTCACCTGCACCTGTCGTATCGGCAACCGGCACGCGATAGGCCGGAGCATGATGGATGTTTTTCCCATCCCATGCAAGAACACCCTCATGGCCAAGTGTCGCTGCCGTCAGGGTTGAGCCGAAGCGCGCCTGCATGCGCCGTAATGCCGTCTCCAGGTCCGCCTCGCCCGTAAGCCGGGTCGGAAAGTCGCGGCTGACGATGAGGTAATCGATCTTTTCAAGAAGCTGTTCGACGCCGGGATAGAGCTCATCCAGATCGGCGATGACAGGGATGCCTGCTTCGCGAGCCCACGTGGCTGCCAGCGTGGCAGCAGCAGTGTCCCATCCATCGACGTGCAGCGCGCGTGCGTTGACGATCCACTCGCGATTGAGGTCGCCCGGATGCAAGGAGAGCGCATCGTCGTGGCGATGCAGCACCGTGCGCTCGCCATCGCGATCCACAAGAATAAAAGACTGCTGGCTGGCACAGTTGGGAACGGTAAGCAGGTGCGCTTCGACGCCGGTTCGATTGAATTCGCTGCGATGCAGGTCCGAGGCGCTGTCGTCGCCGATCTTGCCGACGTAACGTGTACTCAGCCCCCACATCTGGCAGGCCACAACGGTCGAGGCGACTTGGCCGCCCGGTAGAATCTTCGCTGCGCCAAACTCGACCTTGGAGCCTGCGGTAGGGAAGTGAGGGAGGGGAATGACAGTGTCCGTGGCATTCAACCCGACGCCGACAAGGTCGACCTTCGACGGTTTTGTCATCTATTTATCGTAAATGAGATTGGCTTGCCTGTCGTAGCTTAGGAAGTCGGGATATTCTGGCCACTGCTCGACGAAAGCGCAAAAGCGAGGTCTGGATGGAGCATACATTCGATGCCATTGTTGTCGGGGCTGGGCAGGCTGGCCCGTCCCTCGTAGGTCGGCTCACCGATGCAGGCTGGAAGGTCGCCATGGTCGAGCGTAAGTTGTTCGGGGGCACCTGCGTCAACGCCGGATGTACCCCGACGAAGGCGATGGTGGCCAGCGCCTATGCCGCACGCGCAATCCAGCGAGCCGCGGAGTACGGGCTTCCTTCGCAGACACTGGGCAAGGTCGATCTGGCCCAGGTACGAAAGCGCAAAGACGCAATCGTGATGAAGTCCCGTACAGGGATCGAAAACTGGCTGGAAAACATGAAGGGATGTACGGTCTTCCGCGGTACAGCGCGCTTCATCGCGCCCGGGACGATGCAGGTGAATGACGATATCCTCCATGCGCCGAAGATATTTCTCAATGTCGGCGCCCGGCCGACGATTCCTGAACTGCCCGGGGTACACGAGGTGGAGCATCTGACCAGCACGACGATCCTCGACCTGGGCACCCTGCCGGAGCACCTGATCGTCGTTGGCGGCAGCTATGTCGGCCTGGAGTTCGCCCAGATGTTCCGGCGCTTCGGGGCCGAAGTGACCGTTGTCGAGCGTGCGCCCAAGCTGGTGAGCCACGAGGACGACGACGTCTCTGCAGAGATTCGGAAGATTCTTGAAGCCGAGGGAATCCGCGTGGAGACGGGCTCTGACTGCATTCGTCTGGCCCACAAGGACGGTCGTCCTGCGATCCACATGGACTGTGGAGGCGAGGGCCGCGAGATCGCCGGAAGCCACATCCTGCTCGCCATGGGGCGGACGCCGAATACGGACGATCTCGGCCTCGAAACCGTCGGTGTCGTACGCGACAAGCACGGCTTCATCCCTGTCAATGACACGCTGGAGACCAGTGCGAAAGGTGTATGGGCGATAGGCGATTGCAACGGTCGCGGAGCCTTCACCCACACCTCGTACAACGACTTTGAGATCGTCGCCGCCAACCTGCTCGATCACGAGCCACGCAAAGTCAGCGACAGGATTTCGGTCCACGGACTCTACATCGATCCTCCACTCGGGCAGGTCGGCATGACGGAGCGCGAAGTACGCGAGCGAGGCAAGCCTGCGCTGATGGGCCTTCGCCCCATGACAAAGGTGGGTCGCGCTGTTGAAAAGGGCGAGAGTCAGGGATTTATGAAGGTGTTAGTGGACGCCGAAACCAGCCAGATTCTCGGTGCGTCGATCCTCGGCGTCGGCGGAGACGAGGCCGTTCACTGCATCTTGACCGCGATGTATGCGAAGCAACCCTATACACTGCTCACGCATTCGGTGCACATTCACCCGACGGTGTCAGAGCTCATTCCTACAGTCTTTGAAGACTTGAAGCCGCTGACCTAGTTCAGTCAAAAACTACTTTTTGAACTGATACGGTTTGGCGTTGACCGGCTGGTTGTAGCGGATGTTGGTGTAGATCGCAGTGCGGTAGTCTCCCGAAGGCGTGAAAAACTGCTGCTTGAGCGAGATGGCGCGCGCCGGATCGATCCAGATAACGATGTGCGTAAACATGTTGCGCCCGTTGGCATCCTTCGACACCAGATCGAGCTTCGTCGTGGTGACCGTGTTGGCTCCGTCTGAGAGCTGCTCATTACCCAGGTCGGTGATGGTCCATGCCTTTGCCAGGTCGCTGCCGCTGCCGCCGAAGCCCAGCGTTAGCAAGCTCTCATACTGGGCCTTGTTCTGACCTGCGGCAAAGAGCTTCAGGTCGTGCGTCCCCGGATCGAAGAGGCTGAGCTTGCCATCCTTGTAAGCGACAAACTTCGCCTGCGGAGGCAGAACTTTGGCTCCCATCTCAAGCTTGGTGCCGTCTTTTTTGAAATAGATCGTGCCATGCTGCGTCGTCGTCTCTTTGACGACGCGCTCGTAGAAGTCCCATTGAAAGTCAGCTTCGGCGGTCTTGAACTTCGCGCTGCCCGCATCCATCTGGCGCAGCACCGCGTCGAGTTCGCCGGCCTTCACCTGCGCGGACGCTGCGAGGGGGCTGAGCAGATAAGCAAACAACAGGGTAAGAAAGGTCTTCTTCATTCGTATCGTTCCTCTCCGCACAGGTTAGATGCAGATGGTGCGGATGGGTTTGAATTCAAAATAGTGCTTACCGCGTGATCCATGCATTGTAGGCAATAACGTGCCCCTGAGCATCGCGAACCACCTCGTAGCGCTCTAACGTCACCTCGCCCGCGATGGGCTCAATAATGCGGATGATCGCCGCGCGCAGAGCAGAGTCCGTAGCATCGCCATCGACGGCCTTCTGGATATCGTCAGCACGAATCTGATACATAAAGCGGCTGGTGTCGCCATGTATGCCTGCCTCTTTGACCAGCACCTCCGACGAGTGCAGGGCGACCGTCTCGACCGGCCGGTCCTTGAAGTCGATAAAGCGCGGCCCGACGAAGAGAAAGAGAAGAATCAGTGAGACCATAATGTCGTACTGAATGCTGCCGCGTTCATAGGTCCACCAGAAGTAAGAGCTGAGTGTCTTGAGCATCAGGCATGCTCCTGTTTTGTGATAACCGTCTGGCCATTCATGTACGGAACCAGAGCCTCCGGAACGCGCACCGATCCATCGGCCTGCTGGTAGTTCTCCAGAATCGCCAGGTACGTGCGGCCCACAGCCAGGCCGGAGCCGTTAAGCGTATGCAGATACTCCGACTTCTTCGCCCCTGCCGGGCGATAACGGATATTCGCGCGCCGCGCCTGGAAGTCGAGGAAGTTGGAGCAGGAGCTGATCTCGCGATAAAGCCCCTGGCCCGGCAGCCAGACCTCAAGATCGTAGGTCTTCGAGGACGCAAACCCCATGTCGCCCGTGCACAGAAGCATGCGCCGGTAGGGAAGACCCAGCTTCTCTAGCACCGTCTCCGCATGACGCGTCAGCGCTTCGTGCTCCTCGTTCGACTTCGCCGGCGTCGTGAACTTTACCAGCTCAACCTTCTGGAACTGATGCTGGCGGATCATGCCACGCACGTCCTTGCCATAGCTGCCCGCCTCGGAGCGGAAGCACGGCGTATAAGCGCACCAGGAGACCGAAAGCTGACCCTCGTCCAGCGTCTCATCGCGAAGCAGATTCGTGACCGGCACCTCGGCCGTGGGAATCAGCCAGTGATCGCCGTCCTGTAGCTCACCCGGCGTATACGGCCCTTTATCGTCGCAATGAAAAAGATCTTCGGCGAACTTGGGCAGTTGGCCCGTGCCGAACAGCGACTTCGAATTGACCATGTAAGGCGGCAGCACCTCGGTATATCCATGCTCGCGCGTATGCAGGTCGAGCATGAAATTCGCCAGCGCCCGCTCCAGCCTGGCCCCCGCGCCGAAGTGAATGACGAAGCGTGAGCCGGAAACCTTGGCCGCTCGGTTGAAGTCCAGAATGTTCAACGCCTCGCCCAGCTCCCAGTGCGGCTTCGGCGTGAAATCAAACGCAGGCTTCGTGCCCCAGAGCTTCTCTTCGCGATTGCCATGCTCGTCCGTGCCCAAAGGAACATCGTCCTGCGGCAGATTCGGAATCGTCTGCAGGATGCCCTGCAGCCGCTCGTCGGCAAGCGTCGCGCGAGACTCCAGCGCTTCGACCTCGGCCTTCAGTGTGCGAGTCTCTTCCGTCTGGGCCGAAGCGTCCGCGCCCGACTTGCGAAGCCGTGCGATCTCTTCCGTGAGCTTGTTGCGGCGAGCCTTCAGCGTCTCTACCTGTGTAATAGCCTCGCGGCGTTCACGGTCAATTGCGCCGAAATCGCCCAGAGCAGCGGCTGGGTCCATGCCGCGGGCACGCAGTTTTTCCTCAACAACGGGCAGGTTTGCCCGGACAAATGCCAGATCGATCATTGTTTCTATTCTAGCGGTTTTGCCTTGGCCGGGCAGAGGGAGCGTATCGAGCACAAAAATGTAAGACTTTGTAAGGTTTGTAAGAATTGAAATGCAGGTACTCTAAAACAAATGCGCAGCCTTACTGCTCTTCTGCTTGTTATCGCTCTTGCTCTGCCCGGTGCGACTCCTGCTCGCGCCGATGCTTACCATGCCACGCCAAAGCTGGTTGTTGTGCTGGTGATCGATCAGTTCCGCGGCGATTATCTCGACCGTTACCGGGACGACTTCAAGACGCCGAACGGGTTCAATCTCTTCCTCAAAAAAGGCGCTCACTTTACAGACTGCTATTACGACTATGCCAACCTCGTAACTGCGGCTGGCCATTCGACCATCGGCACGGGCAGCTACACCGATGGACACAGAATCCCCATCAACGAATGGTGGGAGCGTGATGAAAACGGCAAGCTGGAGCTTGTCAGCTCCGTCAGCGATACGCGCTACAAGCTGGTGGGTGTGCCGGCCGGAGGCGAGGTTTCTCCCGGAGCCTCCCCGCATCGCGAAGCAGCTTCTACGCTCGGCGATGAGCTCAAGCTGGCAACGCAGGGCCGCGCCAAAGTCTTCGGTGTCTCCTTCAAGGACAGAGCTGCCATTCTGACCTCAGGCCATGCCACCAATGGTGCCTTCTGGACCGATCACGACTCCGGTGCCTTTATCTCATCCACCTACTGGATGTCCGAGCTTCCCGAGTGGGCGAAGGCCTTCAACGCAAGCGACGAGCGCTCCAAAGCCCGCGCTGCCGTAGGCGTGCCTTCAGGCAACTTCTATGAAGAGGTCGGCCAGAAACCGGCCGCCGTGCAGTACATGATGAACTTCGTCAAGGCTCTGGTGAAAAACGAGAACCTCGGCAAAGGCGCCGTAACCGACATGCTGACCATCTCGATCAGCAATACCGATATCCTCGGGCACAAGGTTGGGCCAGACTCTCCGCAGCAGCGCGCGATGATCGACGCCGTAGACATCTCCTTGAACGACTTCTTTACCTTCCTCGACAAACAGGTCGGCCTGCAGAACGTCATCGTGGCCTTGTCGGGCGACCACGGCGTCGCGCCTACGATGCAAGCAGCCAACGATGCGCAGATGCCCTCTGCAGCAATCAAGAGTGGTGCTCTCCTCAAGTCGCTGGAGACAGAGTTGGAAAAGAAGTGGCCTGCACCGAAAGAGAAGCTTGTTCTCGGCGGAGAATACCCCTATATCCAGTTGAACCAGAAAGCATTCGAATCGCTCCACGTCAGTGAGCTCGATGCTGAAGAAGCCGCGGCAGATGCGGTCAAGACTTTGCTGGCAAACGACGGAAGCCTCGCCGTGAAGCGCTCCAAAGCCGCTGTCCCCGCAGCACGCGAAGCCGATCCACTGGGTGAGCCGGTGATCTACCCCGTCGCCAAAATGCGCACCGGCGAGATCCCCAATACTGAGCTGGGCAATCGCATCCTGCACAGCTATTCGCCTTACGTCGGCTGGGCTATCTGGATGAACTTCGGTGCATTCCAGTTTCCAGGCGGTGAGACAGGTGCGACACACTATTCCTCCTTTGCCTACGACCGCCACGTCCCGCTCGACTTCTTCGGAGCGCCCTTTATTCCCGGGACCTACCACGATCGCGTCGCGCCGGTGGATATTGCTGCCACCTTTGCATCCATCCTTCGCATCAACCAGCCGTCCAGCATCGAAGGACATATCCTGACACAGGTGATGAAGCACGACACCAGCATCTCAGCCGTGCATGCCGCGTCCCAAAAAGAGGCCGTGAAGTGAGTTCATCCGCACCGGATATGCGCGTCAACGTTGCCGGAGTCGAGCTGCGCTCTCCAGTGATCGCCGCCAGCGGCACCTTTGGCTACGGCGTCGAGTTCGACGAGATCGTCTCGCTCGACCGCATCGGCGCCTTTGTCACCAAGGGTCTCTCGCGCGAGCCGATGCAGGGCAATCCCACCCCGCGAATCATCGAGACGGCGGCAGGCATGATGAATGCCATCGGCCTCCAGAACATGGGGGTGCGCGCCTTCGTCGAAGAAAAACTGCCGAAGCTCCGGCAGATGAAGGGAGCCGTCGTCATCGCCAACATCTTCGGCTATACCGTCGAAGACTGCCTTGAGGTCATCCACATCCTCAACGATGCCGAAGGCATCGCGATGTACGAGCTCAACGCGAGCTGCCCAAACACCAGCCACGGAGGCATCGCCTTCGGTGTTGACCCCGGACTGCTCAACGAGCTGGTCTCGCGCACCAGGGGAGCAGCGCATCGCCCGCTGATGGTGAAGCTCTCTCCCAACGTCACCAGCATCGCGCAGATGGCGCGCGTCGCTGCCGACGCAGGCGCCGATGCCGTCTCGCTCGTCAATACCTTCGTCTCGCTCGCCATCGACATCGAAACCCGGCGGCCCAGGATCGCCAACGTCACCGGCGGCCTCTCCGGCCCGGCCATCAAGCCGATCGCCGTACGCATGGTCTACGATGTAGCTCGCGCCGTAAAGATCCCCATCGTCGGTATGGGAGGAATCGTCCGCGCCGAAGACGCCATCGAGTTCATGATGGCAGGTGCAACCGCCGTGCAGGTTGGAACCGCAAGCTACGCCGACCCCCGCGCCGTTGAAAACATCGCCAACGGCATGCGCAAATGGTGCGCCTCGCATCATGTGGAGCACGTCAGCTCACTGACCGGCTCCATGGGCTGAACCGAACGTATCCATCCATCGATCGGATCGCTGCGTATCCCTGCGAATGTCATTCCGGGCGAGCCGAGGAGACCCGCATTTCTCTGCAGGATGCCGTAAGCAGAGAAAATCTGCAGACTTGACACATCCGCCCCCGAAAAGGGGGAGCCTTATTCTCCGATGTACCAGAAGAAAAACACAGTAAGCATCCAAATTACCCGTTTGAATGGAATACTTTGCGCAAAATAACCCAGGGAGGCGGCCCGCCGGACGCCGCCTGATTCAGGCAGCTTAGAATAGAGACAATGACTTCACATAGTGCTCCTGCCGCCGTCTCTGTCGATCTTCGCCCTGTTCGCCGTGCTCTGCTTTCCGTTACAGATAAAACCGGCCTCGTCGAGTTTGCCCGCGCACTCGCAGATCATGGAGTGGAGCTGGTTTCAACCGGCGGCACCGCGAAGGCCCTGCGCGACGCCGGCCTCACAGTCAAGGACATCTCCGACCTCACCGGTTTTCCCGAGATGCTCGACGGACGCGTAAAAACGCTGCATCCCAAGGTCCACGGCGGCATCCTGCACATGCGCGGCAACGCCGAGCACGTCGCCGCCGTTCAGTCGCACGGCATCGAACCCATCGACATGGTTGTGGTCAATCTCTATGCCTTCGAGAAGACCGCGCAGAAGCCCGGCGTCGCCTTCGCCGATGTCATCGAGAACATCGACATTGGCGGCCCTTCGATGGTGCGCTCAGCGGCGAAGAACTTCGAAGACGTCGCCATCGTGACATCAGTCGGTGAATATGAAGCGCTGGCCCACGAGCTGGACGCCAACAAAGGCAGCCTGAGCCGCGCCACACGCTGGAAGCTCGCCAAGCAGGCTTTTGCCGTCACTGCAGCCTATGACGCCGGAATCGCCTCTGCGCTCGAGAGCATCGAGGTTCCTTCCGGTGCGGCCATCTTCTCCAGCGAGCTTCCGCAGACCGTCCGCATCATCGACCCGCTCGCGCAGGTGCTGCGTTACGGCGAAAACCCGCACCAGAAGGCCGCGCTCTACGTCGACGGCAGTGGCAAGGGAGTCGCCGCCGCCGAACAGCTTCAAGGCAAGGAATTGAGCTACAACAATCTGGTCGACCTCGATGCCTGCTGGGAGCTGGTGTGCGAGTTCGACGCCGCCGCCGAAGCCGCCGTCGCTATCATCAAGCACACCAATCCCTGTGGCGCATCGACCGGCGCCACTGTGCTCGAAGCCTACAAGCGCGCCCTCGAAGCAGATCCCGTCTCCGCATTCGGCGGAGTCATCGGCATCAATCGCGAGGTGGACGGAGCTGCCGCCGAAGAGATCGCAAAGCTTTTCGTCGAGGCCATCGTCGCTCCTGGCTTTACGAAGGAGGCACTGGAGCGTTTTGCCGCCAAAAAGAATTTGCGCCTCGTGAAGATCACGCCCGCAGAAACCCCGCGCGTTATCAAACAGGTTTCCGGCGGCCTGCTGGTGCAGGATGCCGACCGTCTCCGCATTACCGAGGCCGAGCTGAAGGCCGTCACTGACCGTAAGCCTACGCCCGAGGAGATGCGGGCGCTTCTGTTTGCCTGGCGGGTCTGCAAGCATGTCAAATCCAACGCGATCGTCTACGCCCGCTACTCCGACGGCCACGGGCAGACGGTCGGAATCGGTGCCGGGCAGATGAGCCGTGTCGATGCTGCACGCTTTGGTGCGATGAAGGCCGTGCTGCCCCTCGCCGGAACCGTCGCCGCCTCGGACGCCTTCTTCCCCTTCCCGGATGGTCTTGAAACCATTGCTGCTGCCGGAGCCACGGCTGTCATCCAGCCCGGAGGGTCGGTGAAAGACGCCGACGTGATCGCCGCAGCTAATCGTCTCGGTGTAGCTATGGTGCTTACGGGGGTCCGTCATTTCCGTCACGGCTGAGGAAAAGATGGATATAATCACGGCCAAGCCATCGATGATCCGGGCTCCCAGGCGACAGTTGCAGCCAATCGGGGCCTCCGGACGTCTAAATGGAAGGATTTGCCTTATCGGGCCGGTCTTTTTTTGATTGAAGTCGCTGGCTATCGGCGGCACAGGAAGTTTATAGATGAGTCCATTGTTGCGTGCCTCCACTCTCCGGTCCTTTTCGGCAGCGGCTTTTCTGGCTGCAATCTCGATGTCTGCGCAGACGGTAACGACGACTCCGGCTGCAACCGGCTCTGAAGCAGCCTCGGTCGATCGCTCCGCTGCGTATTATCACTACGGCCTCGCCCACATGTATGAAGACATGGCGGTTAACGCCGGTCGGCCAGACTATGCCTCTCAAGCTGTAGAAGAGTACAAGCTGGCGCTCGATGCCGACCCGAACTCGACCCTGCTGCAGGATGGCCTGGCCGAGCTTTACTTCAAGATCGGGCGCATCCGCGAGGCCGTCACTGCCGCGCAGGATCAGGTCAAGCGGAACCCGAATGATATCGCTGCACACGAGCTGCTTGGCAAGGTTTACCTGCGTTCGATCGGCGATATGCAGAGCCAGCAGTCCGCGCAGATGCTGAAGCTTGCCATCGCGGAGTACGAGAAGCTCGCCGAGCTGAAGCCCGATGACGTCGAGACGCGCCTGCTGCTCGGCCAGCTTTACGGCCTCAATCACGACTCGGCTAAAGCAGAATCGCAGTTCAAGTCGGCGCAGAAGATTGACGGTGGCTCCGAGGACGTTGTCCTCAACATGTATCGCCTCTACACCGAGCAGGGGGACTACCAGCGCGCAGCCGAAGTGCTGCAGTCCATTCCCGCCGATGACCGGAGCTCGCGCATCGATTTCGCGCTTGGCGCGACCTACGATCAGCTTCACAAGCCGAAAGAGGCAATCGCAGCGTACCGCCGTGCGCTCGACGACGATCCCGACAACATGGATACCGAGCGTGGTCTCGCGAACGCTCTCTTGCAGGACGGTCAGTTGGACGAGGCGTTGAAGACATTCAACACCATCGTTGCCGCTGAGCCTCAGGATGCGCAGTCGCAGATCCGGATCGCCGATATTCAACGCCAGCAGGGCCACTATGATCAGGCGCTGGCCACGCTCAAGAAGGCAAAGCCTCTCGCGCAGGACTCCGTTGAGCTGAACTACAACGAGGCGCTCGTTTACGATTCGCTCGGCCGTTACGACGATGCCGTCAGCACGCTCAAAACGCTGATCGATGGAACCGCGCACCCTGACGGCAAGTACACCGAGCAGGAGAAGGGAAACCGGTCGATCTTCCTCGACCGCTTAGGCATTGTCTACAAGGAACAGAACAAGACTGCCGAGGCCGTCAACGTCTACAAGCAGATGGCCGCTATGGGCGGCGACTACGCCAAGAACGGCTACCAGGGACAGATCGACGCTTACCGCGACGCGCATCAGTGGAAGGAAGCCACAGCCGTAGCCGCCGAGGCAGCCAAAACATTGCCCAAAGATGCAGGCGTGCAGCTGATGTACGCTGGTCAGCTTGCCGATACAGGAGATCCGGAGCAGGGCATTGCTCTCGCCAAGGCGCAACTCTCCGCCGCGGGCAATACGCCGGCAGATCGCGAAGCCCATCTCGCACTCGCCAATATCTACGTCCGTCTGCGTAAGTGGGCAGATGCCAATACGGAGCTGACGGCTGCCGAGGCACTCTCCAACCGCCCCGAAGAGAAGCTTTACGTCTACTTCCTGCGCGGAACGCTTGCCGACCGCCAGAAGCAGTACGACGCAGCCGAGGCACAGTTCCGCCGCGCGCTGGCCATCGATCCCCAGAACGCTACGATTCTCAACTATCTCGGCTACATGCTTGCCGATCGCGGCGTCCGTCTCAGCGAAGCGCTGACGATGATCCGCAAGGCCGTCGATCTCGACCCGCAGAACTACGCGTATCTCGATTCGCTCGGCTGGGCTTACTACAAGACCGGCCAGTACGCACTTGCCGAAGAGAACATCCGCAAGGCCATCGAGCGTAATGGCAGCGACCCGACGATTCATGATCATTTGGGCGAAATCTACGAAAAAACCGGCAAGCTCAAGCTCGCGGTCGCACAGTGGGAGCGCTCGCTCAATGAATACGCGCGTTCGCTTCCCGCAGACGCCGATCCCGAAGACGTTGCCAAGGTGCAGCACAAGCTCGACAATGCACGTGTCAAGCTCTCCAGGCTGAATACATCGCAACAGGTCAAGTAATAACTCCAATGCAGAAGGCATGCTCTATCAAGGGCATGCCTTCTGCATTGAAGCCCTCCTGAATCGAATCCGTTACACTCAATTCTGGGTATGAGTGATGATCTGCGACGCTGTGCTGTCTCCGGGGATGCGAACGACCCGCTGACGACTCGCGTCTATCCTGCGCCTCCTCGTTCCGGACGCACAGCATTTCAGCGAGACCGCGAACGTATCGTTCAATCCCGCGCCTTCCGCCGTCTCGCCGGCAAGACCCAGGTCTTCACCAGCCGCTCTTCCGATCACTTTCGCAGCCGCCTGACGCACACGATTGAGGTCGCCGAAATCTCCCGCACCGTTGCCTCCACGCTCGGACTCAACGAGAACCTCGCCGAGACGCTGGCTCTCGTTCACGACATCGGCCACCCGCCTTTTGGCCATGCAGGCGAGCGAGCACTCGATCGCTGCCTCCGCCATCACGGCAGCAGCTTCGACCACAATCTGCACGCGCTTCGTATCGTCGAGCACTTCGAGCAACGCTACGCCGCGCATCGGGGACTCAATCTCACCCTCGGCGTGCGCGAAGGCATCATCAAGCACTCGCGCGACTACAAGGTTGCCAACCATCCCGAGCTCGCCGAGTATTTCCTCGATCAGCGTCCTCCGCTTGAAGCGCAACTCATCGACCTAGCCGACGAGATCGCCTACCTCACCGCCGATCTCGATGACGGCGTTGAATCCGGCCTGCTTGAGATCGGTCACATCCGCGAAAATGTCACCATCCTCGGCCGTTGTTATCGCACCGTCGAGGAGCGCCACACCGGTGTCGAAGAGAAGTATCTCTTTCATGAAGCGCTGCAATTGATGCAGAACGTCTTCACCGACGACCTCATCTTCAACACGCTGACGAATGCGCGTGCCATCGGGGCCCGGTCGCTCGAAGACATTCGCAGGCATCCAGCGCGCCTCGCGCATTTTTCTCCGCAGGCAGAATCCGAACGCCTCGAAGAAAAGCGGTATCTCTACGACACGCTTTACACCTGTGACCATCTGGAGCGCGAGCACAACAAGGCCGAAGAGGTCGTAACCGCGCTCTTCAACTTCTGGGTCAATTACCCCGAAGAGCTGCCGCAGAGCTACATCGAAGAGATTGAAACAGAAGGCCTCGCCCGAGTCGTCGCCGACTACATCGCCGGCATGACCGATAGCTTCATCCTCGAGCAGTACGCGCATGTGAAGCGGGCCATCCGCCGCTGAAGCACTTGCATCTCAGTTGTGGGCCCCAACGCTTTCCGGAGGACCATTCCATCCGGCGGGAGTAGAATTCCACCCCATGAGCTTTTCTCCAGCAAATATCGCGGCTCTGATCATCGCGGCCAGTTTTGCCGGCGGCCTCAACATCTATGCCACCGTCCTCACCCTCGGCATTCTTGCGCGGACGCACTGGGTTGCTTTGCCGCCCGGACTCGACGGCTTAGGCAGCACCTGGGTCCTCGTCACCTGCGGTCTTCTCTTCGCGCTTGAATTTGTCGCCGACAAGATTCCCGGCTTCGACATGATCTGGAACGGGCTGCAGACCATTGTGCGCATTCCGGTCGCTGGCCTGGTTGCTTATCATGCCAGCTCGCAGCTCTCTCCGCAGATGCAGTTGCTTGCCACAGGCCTCGGAGCAGCCATCGCGCTTGTTGCGCACGGATCGAAGACCGCCGTACGCGCGGCCGTGACGCCCAGTCCCGAGCCGATTTCGAATATTGCTCTCAGCACAACCGAAGATGCGTTGGCGATTGGCATAACTTGGTTTGCCACGCATCATCCCATCGTCGCTGCGTCATTCGCTGTAGCGCTTCTGGTCGTAGCTATCTTCGCCGCGCGGGCTCTCCTGCGCGCTATTCAGAAGCCGCTGCGCAAACTCTTCCGCCCCGATCTTGAGGAGCAGGCAGTATCGCAAAAGCCTTCATCCTGAAGCAGCAAGACTACGGCGTCACCGGCAGGTCGAGCTTGAACAGCTTGGCTGCGTCCAGGTAGGCTCCGTCCCAGCGCACGCCGAGATGCAGATGCGGCCCCGTAGCTCGCCCGGTTCCTCCGCTTATGGCAACGACCTGTCCTCGCTTCACAAGTTCGCCTTCCTTCACCTTGAAGCGAGACAGGTGCATGTAAAGCGTCATCAGTCCCTGGCCGTGATCGATGATCACGCAGCCTCCTTCAAAGTAAAGTGGCCTCGCCAGCACAACCCTGCCTGCGTTGACCGCCATCACCGGCGTGCCGGTCTTTGCACGATAGTCCAGACCGCGATGCACGCTTGCCAGCTTCCCATTGAAAACGCGCCGCGTGCCGAATGAGTCCGTGCTTGGGGCTGTGTGCAGCGGAGGACTGAAGCGCCCGGACCACAGCGGGCGCGGAGCCGTTGAAGCGAACACCTTGTCCTTCAGCGTTTTGTCTGCGGCGATCTGCTTCTGCGCCGTCGCATCCGGTTCAACAAACTTTTCCGGCACCGTCAAAGGGATCTGTTTATAAGGTGCTTCCGCCACTGCCACACGACGCTGTATCGTTCGCTTCGAACCGTCTGCAGACGTCACTTCGATCGTGAGTGGATAACTCCCCGGCGCCACCTCAATGTCGACTCCGGCCAGCGCATACCACTCTCCCTTCGGCTTATGAAAGAAGGCCAACGTATGCCCGAACCATTCACCCGTAACCGCGGTTGCACCAGGAGCCTCAACCGTGAAAAGACAGGGCGAGCCGTTGGCGAGCGAAGAGGGAAGCCACGAAACCGGCTGGCTCTCCTGCGCCTGCGCGCATATCAGGCTGGGTAGAAAAAACGCAAGGTAGAGCAGACGCAAAACGAATCGCATAAAACGACTATAGAGAAATGTCGGAACCATACCCGCTAATCAAAAGAACCTGTGCCTTTCGAGTGACTTCGAACGAGAACCCCGCAAAATTCGCAGTAAAAACGCATGTCAAGCCCCGAAATGATGCAAATGCCACATTCTGAAAGAGATCGAGAGTGCCGATAAGTTATCTCCCTGTTGCTAAACTTTAAATAGAGCCAACAGAAAAGCCCCGAGTGATGCTGGGGCTTTCTCCTTTGGAATCAATATTTTTAGGGTTAAATAGTTTATTTTCAATATTTTGCCTTGTGCAAATCGCGCAAGTTGCTATAGCTAAAAGAGTTGTTGAATCCACCCCCGGGGGAGGGGGTGGTCAATAGCTGAGTCGTAATGCAAGCTGCACCTGCCTCGAATCGCCGACCGCCGTTGCCTGTCCGAACGAAGCCGATGGCGAAGAAGGATACGCTCCTGTGCCAAACGTCCCATTTGGTATCAGATCGTTGCGATGGTTAAGTGCGTTGAATGCCTCGGCGATTCCCTCGAGCTTGAAGCGTTCGCCAAAACGAATCGTTCGGCTCAGCCGGGTATTGAGCGTAAAGGAGTCGAAACCGATTCCAGTATTGCGGCCGATGATGGTTCCCGGCAAAACCTGTGTGCAGACACTGATTCCAGGGACGCAAGGACGCATCGTCGTTCCCTGAATGCTGTTGGCGCCGGTCGTTATGTTGAAGGGCAGCGCAGAGTAGTATTGCAACGTCCCGCTCAGCAGCAGGCCATTCTTCAACTTGTTCCAGATGCCGGTGGATGCGTCCATGGAGGTATGCACAACACCCGAGAAGACGACGCGGTGACGCTGATCGTCATCGGATCGTCCGCGGTCCTGCGCAATGTTGTAATTGTTCACAGGCGAACTGAAGAAGAATTCGCCGACATCGTTGATCGACTTCGACCACGTATAAGCGATGCGATAGCTGCCCCAGCGCGACGGACGCTGAACAAAAGAAGCCGAGAGCCCATCATAGTAGGAGTCGGCCGCTCCCTGGTACTGTTTGTTGTTGCCGTATGTCGCATTGGGACGGCATCCATTGTTATTGCCGCTCGCGACGCACGTTGGCGTATTCAGATTGACGGATGCAATCAGCTTGAGCCCGCGCACGTGCTGATAACTCAGACTGAAACTGCTCTGCTTGGAGAGCTGCTGCTCCACCTGCAGCGAAGCCTGCTCTGCATATGCATTTTGTATATGAGGATCCATCGTGGTGAAGTTGACCAGCGCTCCTGCCGGAAGACTATTCAGCGTATTTGGAAAGGCTGGCGCTCCCGCCTGTGTAGGCGAAACGTTGACGGTAACAAAGGTGGAACTGTTAATGCTCGTTGTATTGCCGCTCGATTGCAGCGCATTCGATAGCGCGCGCAGCGGGACTCGGTCGTAGAACAGGCCAAAGCTGCCACGAACGATCGTCTGGTCGTTCTGGAATGGTGACCACGCAAATCCAATGCGCGGAGAGATATTGTTGGCATCGGTTGTAATCGACTTCAGAAACTGAAGGTCATAACGCAAACCGGCATTGAGCGTAAACGAAGGAGACAATCTCCATTCATCCTGCATGTAAATGCCAAGATTCGGATTTCCCTGTTTCACAATAGGATTGCCAAACGATTGTGTGAAGCCCGAAGCGTTGTAGGTTCCAGCGAGGAAATTCGCCAGCGAAGAGAACGAGTAGCTTCCACGAGCCGATTGCGGAAACGTAATCTTCAAGTCGTTATAAAGAAAATCGCCGCCCGCCCGGAGCGAGTGCGAACCTGCCTGATGCGCGACGTTGTCCACAATCTCAAAAAGATTGTTGACGCGTCCCTGCGGAGAACCGGAGAGTGTTCCGAACGATGCAACTCCCGAAATGCTGACCGCGGGACCGATCGGGTCGTTTGGCGGAGCAGCCAGATTACTGTGCGTGTACTGGCCTCGCGTCTCATTCACCGTCTTTGCGCTGAGAATAGCAATGTTACTGACGGCAATCGAATGGTCCGTGTCATGCAGCGCAGTTGCTCCTGTAATGGCGCTCAGGGCGCCCGCTCCGCGAGAGTTGTCCGCTGCTACCGTATACAGATTGTAGTGAATGTTGAACTCGTCGCGTGGGCTGAATCGATGGTCCAGACGGCCAAATGCATTGTGCGTACGAACTGGATTCGGATAGATTCCAGTTGCAATCTGCGGGCCTGGATATCCGATGCTCTTCAGGCGCGCGTTGATCTGCGCAATGCTGGTGGGAGCAATCGTTACCACTCCGTTCTGGTTGAGCTGCTTGCCTTCATAGTTCCCAAACAGAAAAGTGCGTTTGTGAATCGCCGGGCCACCGGCGCTGACGCCATATTGTGCCTGCGTGAGCGGCAGAGTACTTTGCGAAAGCGCATTTGCCGCGTTCAATCGCTGGTTACGTAGAAAGCCATATAAGCTGCCGTGCCACTCATCGGTTCCGCTGCGCGTTACTGCGTTGATATATCCGCCGAGTGCACGTCCGAACTCCGCCTGTCCGCCTGACGTAACGACCTGTAGCTCGCGGATCGTATCAAGGCCATAGAAGGTTCCTGTAAGCCCAGCAGCATCATCATTCGCAGAAAGGCCATCGACAACAAAGTTATTCGAGAAATTTCTCTGGCTGTTGATCGAGTAGCCCTGACCAGGCACAGCCGATGTCTCAGCAAAAAGCTGCGTGCTTGCCGTATTCGTCGGGGAGACTCCAGGAGTCAGCAACGCGAGATCCAGGAAATTGCGCCCAAGGAGCGAAAGATTTTGAACCTCGTTTTGCGAGATCGTTTCAGCAATCTGGCTGCGGTTCGCTTCCAGGATCGGAGCGGATCCATTAACGCTGATGCTTGTTTGTGCTGTGGGCAGAGAAAGTACAACCGGAAGCTGGAAATCGGCCCCAACAGTCAGTGTGACTTCGCGCTGTGCAATCGCAAAATCGGTGCTGGAGATGCTGACCCGATACGAACCCACGTAGAGGTAAGGGAAGCGGAAACGTCCTTCGGCATCCGTCGTAGCAGTGTAGGGAAGGTTGGTTGCAAGCTGGGTTGCGGTAACCGAAGCGTGGGCGACGACACGGCCTTGGGGGTCGATTACCCGGCCACTCAGCGAAGCATTGTTGACGGTTTGTTGTGCTCTTACAGCAGGCGGCAATAAAACTGCAGCACCTAGGCAAAGCGAAAGTAGGCGTTTCAAGGCTTCCTCATGCATGATGTTGTGCCGTTCGCAAATCGCGTAACGACGTGCATCGTGATCCCGGCTGCGTTACGAAAAACGCAAGATCGACCAGCGTAAAAAAAACAACTTCGTGCGGCTAGCTGGCCGGGTGTGTAATTGCTGCTTAGAGGAGAGCGAGTGCGGGAGGTCCACGTTCGCGATGCGAGCGATCATGAGCAGCCAGCAACCCGATAGAAGATTCGTGTGCAACGATCTCCGGTTCTGAATATCTGGCAAGCCGCAGCGATGAAGTAAGGACCGCTGCGCCACTCTGCAATGGAGATACAGTGACACTCGGATAGGACGGGCAGCGTTGAGGCAGTACCCGTACATGCGGCGTCGCGGAGGTGTCTGGCGCGCCGGACGTGGCAGCGCAATGGTGCGATCCGTTGCGTCGGCAGCATGCAGGAAGCGATGCGTCCGGACCATCCGCTGCCATCAGCAGCGGAGATACAAGGGGCAAGCCCGGTATCAACAGCAGCAGGATGGCAAGAATGCGGCGCATGGCGCGATTGTAACTCATGCAGCTCTTGTGCTGCGGATCTACGCTGTATCGCGCTCAACGGATGCATCGATGCGATGCAGTTTTGCCAGCTCGCGAAAGCTGCGATTGAGGTCTGTGTCGTGCTGTGGCGACCAGGTCATCACAAAGTCGATAAATGCGTTCTTTGCTGTCAACGGACTGAAGGTTAGATCCCGCGTACGGAACTGTTGTTGATTCATCGGCAGAAGGGCAACGCCTTCTCCGGCTTGCACCATCAAGACAACACTTGACCAAACGGTCGAGATGCTTGCGATGCGGGGAGAGAAACCCGCCTCCGAGCAGAGTTCGATCACCTTGTCGAAAAGGGCAGGCGAGGTATCGCGGGAAGAGAGTACGAAGGGCTCGTTGGCGAGATCGCGTAGATCGACCGTTCCTGCCGCAGCCGCAGGGTGATTCTTAGGAAGAACTGCAACGATGGGATCCTGCTGCATCGGCTCATAGAGGAGATCGGACTGGAACTCGGGTTCAACGCGCCGGGTAAAGCCGACGTCGATCTGCCCTTTCAGAAGAGCCTGCCATTGTTGCCCTGATGTCATCTCGATCAGTGATAGCTGCACATCGGGATGCTTCTTTCTAAATTGCCGGATCAGTCGAGGGAAGCTCACGCCTGTGGCCCCGGCAAAAAAGCCGATCCGCAGCACGCCTATCTTTCCTCGATGCGCTTGCTGCGCAATCTCAATTGCATATTGTGCTGCCGCGAGAATGCGGCGAGCTTCTTCCAGAAACAGCTCTCCCGGCTTGGTGAGAGTCGCTTTGCGGGTGGTCCGCGTGAAGAGGGGAACGCCGATTTCCTGTTCAAGATTAGCTAACTGTTCACTAATCGCCGACTGCGCAATATGTAAACGACGCGCCGCAGCGCTGAAGCTGCCATGTTCTACCACTGCTACCAGATAGCGGAGATGACGTAATTCCATGCCCAAAGAATATATCGGTTTTTCCGATGGAATATTTCGGAAAGAACTGCGCGACATTTGTCCAAAGATCGAATCGAATAGAATATATGGGAGATATAACCCGCATTTGTCACAGGATCGAGGCGATTTGAGCGAATGTGGATCGTAAAAATAGCCATCAACCGGCCGTATACGTTTATCGTTCTTGCGTTGCTGATTCTGCTTGCGGCGCCTGTGGCAATTCTGCGCACGCCGACGGACATCTTCCCCAATATCAATATTCCCGTCATCTCTATTGGATGGACATATACAGGCCTGAACCCCGAAGAGCTTGAGGGCAGGCTGACAACTCCATATGAGAAAGCCCTGACGACGCTTGTCGACAATATTCAGCACATCGAATCGACGACATACAACGGTGTCGTCAATGTAAAAGTCTTCTTGCAGCCTGGAGCTTCGCTGGATACAGCGAATGCCCAGGTGACTGCGGCATCACAGTACCTGCTGCGAAGCTTGCCTCCGGGAATTCTTCCGCCGCAGATCATTAATTTTTCTGCATCCAGTGTGCCCATTTTGCAGCTTGGCGTGTCAGGTAAGGGCATGTCCGAGGCACAGCTGAACGATTACGCATCCAACTTCATTCGTCCGCAGATGGTAACTGTGCCTGGTACGGTTGTGCCTTTGCCGTATGGCGGCAAACAGCGTCAGATCACCATCAATATGGATCAGGCGGCAATGCAGTCAAAAGGTATTGCGCCTGGTGATCTGCTGAGTGCGGTCGCGCAGCAGAATGTTGTAATGCCTTCTGGAACGATCAAGATCGGCCAGTCAGAATACGACGTCCGGACGAACGGTACTCCGCGGACAGTTGAAGAACTGTCCGCTATCCCGCTGAAGCAGGTGAATGGGACAACAATCTATCTGCGCGATGTTGCCAGTGTCAGCGATGGGTTTCAGGTGCAGACCAACATCGTTCGTCAGGATGGGCGTCGTGGCGTACTGATTTCTGTTTTGAAGAACGGCAATGCGTCGACGCTGGACGTAGTAAGTGGCATTCGCGCAATTATTCCGCGTATTGCTCTAACGTTGCCTCCTGAGTTGAAGCTGACACCACTCTCCGATCAAAGCGTCTTTGTTCGAGCAGCAGTAGAAGGCGTTATTCGAGAGGCAATTATTGCGGCAGCGCTCACTGCCATCATGATCCTGGTTTTTCTCGGTAGCTGGCGCTCGACGATCATCATCGCAGTTTCGATCCCGTTGTCGATTCTTTCCTCGATCATCATATTGAGTCTGCTCGGCGAGACCATCAACACGATGACGTTGGGTGGACTTGCGCTTGCAGTCGGTATCCTCGTGGATGATGCGACTGTGACAATAGAAAATATTGAGCGTTTTCTGGAAGAAGGGTATCCGTTACGAGAAGCCATTCTTGATGGTGCTGCGCAGATCTCAGTCCCAGCTCTGGTTTCAACACTTTGCATCTGTATCGTCTTTTTACCGATGTTTTTCCTCGGTGGAGTCGCTCGTTATCTTTTTGTGCCGCTGGCGGAAGCCGTTGTTTTTGCCATGCTAGCCAGCTATGTTCTCAGCCGAACGCTCGTTCCTACGCTTGCGATGTACCTGCTAAAAGAGCATTCGCACAGTGGAGAGAAGAAGACGGGATTCTTTGCCGGGTTTCAAAAGTGCTTCGAGCGCGTATTCGAACGTGTGCGCGGGGCTTATCACAACTTACTGTCGAAGCTTGTGAGCAAAAGGCGGTTCTTCGTTCCCTCATTTCTGCTCGGATGCCTGTCGGTGTTTATCCTGGCCCCGTTCCTAGGAGAGGATTTTTTCCCCGATACGGATAGTGGTCAGTTTGTTCTTCACGTGCGTGGACCGATGGGGCTGCGCATCGAAGAGACGGCGCGACTGTTTGATCTGGTTGAGGATGAGATTCGGAAAGAGATTCCGGCCAGTGAGGTCGACAACATCCTCGACAACATTGGTATGCCGTATAGCTCGATGAATACGCAACACCTTACCAATGGCACAATTGGCGCAGCAGATGGAGATATTTTTGTAACGCTGAAGGAAGATCATCATCCTACAGCGAAGTATGTGCAGGCGTTGCGCAGCGAATTACCTAGAAAGTTCCCGAATGCTATTTTCTACACGCTTCCGGCGGACATTACGACACAGATTTTGAACTTCGGGCTGCCTGCCCCCATCGATATCCAGATTGAGGGGAACGAGGTAGAGGCAAGCAAGGTGCAGGCGGATAAGATGCTTGCACAATTGCGTCAGGTCCCGGGCCTTACTGATCTTAGAATTCAGCAGCCTTTCGACTATCCAACATTGCAGCTTGCGGTCGATCGTACGAAGGCAGCGCAGGGCGGATATAGCGAACGTGATGTTGCCACCAGCGTTCTCAATACACTGAGCGGAAGCTTTCAGGTGACGCCGATGTTCTTCCTCAACTGGAAGAACCATGTGAACTACAACATGGTTGCTCAGACGCCGCAGTACAAGATGGATTCGATCCAGGATCTTGGCAATATTCCGATTAATCGAACGACGGCGAATACAGCTCCCAGTAGTACGGGAACGCCTGAAATTTTGAGCGATCTGGCCTCGGTGCAGCGTGGTCACGAGATGGCTGTAATGAATCATTACAACATCCGTCGCGTCGTAGATATCTATGGCAATGTCCAGGGGCGCGATCTGGGTGCCATCAGTCGCCAGATTGTGAAGATTCTCGATAAAGACAGGAAAGACCTTCCTCGCGGCACGTTTGTCACCTTGAAAGGTCAGGTAGAGACGATGAGAACTTCGTATATTGGCCTGCTCGGTGGACTGGTCTTCTCAATCGTGCTCGTCTACATGTTGATCGTTGTCAACTTCCAGAGCTGGGTCGATCCATTCATCATTATTACGGCTCTTCCGGCTGCTCTTGCCGGAATTGTCCTCTTCCTGTTTCTGACTGGTACAACATTGTCGGTGCCTGCGCTTATGGGGGCAATCATGTGTATGGGTGTCGCAACGGCGAACAGCATCCTGGTGATTTCGTTTGCGAAGACCCAGTTTGAAGAGCATGGGGATGCCATTCGTGCTGCGATTGAAGCGGGTACGACGCGTTTCCGGCCAGTAATTATGACGGCCCTTGCGATGATCATCGGCATGGTGCCGATGGCATTAGGGCTTGGTGACGGCGGTGAGCAGAATGCTCCTCTCGGACGAGCAGTGATCGGAGGGCTTCTATGTGCTACGGTCGCAACGTTGATCTTCGTGCCGACTGTCTTCGCCTTGATCCATGGAAGGAAAGAGAAGACACCTGCAGCGACAAACATACATCCTGTTGAGGAGCATGCATGATAGCCAACAGCGAAGAGAACCATTCAGACAGCGCAACAGCGGAGGAGAAGACTCTGAAAACCGACGTTGTGCCAGCGCATGTCGACCCTATGAAAGAGCATCCGGTCGAAAGTCCCGGTAGCGGCCGGGTGCTGATGATGCTGTTTGCGATCGTTCTGATTGCAGCCATCATCTACGGTATCCGGTCACGCTCGTCTCACGAGAAGAGATTGGCGCGAGCTACGGATGAAGCTTCCATTCTGAGTGTTCACGTGGTGCATCCGACGCTGGGGTCTGCATCGCAGGAGCTCGTGCTTCCCGGAAATGTTCAGGCATTTACTGAAGCCCCAATCTATTCCCGTACGAATGGTTACCTGAAAAAGTGGTACTTCGATATCGGGGCGCGTGTTCGTAAAGGACAACTGCTGGCGGAGATTGAGACTCCGGAGATTGATCAACAGCTTCAGCAGTCGCGAGCGGAACTTGAGCGTATACAGGCGAACATGGAGCTTGCAGGGGTAACGAGCAATCGCTGGCAGAGTCTTCTGGCAAAACATGCCGTCTCGCAACAGGAAGCTGATCAGGCGCGCAGCAACTATATTGCGGCGCAGGCTGCGGTGGATGCCAGCAAAGCGAACGTACGACGTCTGGAGCAACTGCAAAGCTACGAGCGAATTATCGCTCCTTTTGACGGAATCATTACGGCACGCAATACCGATATCGGCGATTTGATTCAGGAAGGTTCTGGTACGAGCAATCCGCGCGAGCTTTTTCATCTTGCTGCAATCCAAAAGCTCAGAGTCTATGTCGCTGTCCCAGAGGTTTATGCGAATTCGATTCACGATGGCGATAGCGCCACGATCACGCAGGACTCCAATCCGACGCTGAAGATTCCGGGCAGGATTGTGCGCAATGCAAATGCGATCGATCACGCGACGAGAACACTGAATGTTGAAGTGGATGTCGACAACTCGCAGGGTATTCTGCGTCCTGGCGCTTATGTCTTCGTTCACTTTGGCCTTTCGACAACTGGCCATACAGTTACGATCCCATCGAATACGCTGCTCTTCCGATCGGAGGGGCTGCGGGTCGGCGTCGTACGCGATGATCGAGTCCAACTGGTTCCGATAACAATTGGGCAGGACTACGGTAATTCTGTGCAGGTTATCTCTGGCCTGACTCCGGAGGATCAGATCATTCTTGATCCGTCTGACTCGCTGGCGAGCGGGATGGAGGTCCGCGCAGAAGGCGCAACGCCGAAGGGGAAGTCATGAGGCAGCAAACAGCGCAGAGATGCGGGCTCCTGCTTGCGGCTGGATTGATTACGACCCTTGCGGGTTGCCGCGTTGGACCGCAGTATGTTCGGCCAACGGTTCCTCTTGCACCGGAGTTCAAAGAGCCTCTTCCTGAGAACTTCAGGGATGCGAGCGGCTGGAAAGCTGCTCAGCCGAGCGATGCTCAGATCAAAGGCGAGTGGTGGACGTTGTTTAATGACTCGCAGCTGAATGAGCTTGAAACGCAGATTGAGCCGGCGAACCAGACCCTGAAGGAGGCAGAGGCGAACTTTCGCGCTTCGCGGGCGGCTATCCATTTCTATAGTGCTTCCAAGGCTCCGACCATCGGCACAGCGCCTTCGATCGGGGGCCTGCGTGAATCGATCAATCAGCCTTATTTCAACCGCGCCAACGCTGTTGATGGTGTGGGCAACTTTACACTGCCGTTCGATCTGAACTACGAGATCGACCTGTGGGGACGGATTCGCAGGAGTGTGACAGCGGCGACAGAGCATGCTCAGGCCTCCGCTGCAGATCTGGAGACGACACGGCTTTCGCTGCATGCGGAGCTTGCGATTGATTACTTCAATCTGCGTTCGGCCGATGCGCAACGTAAGCTGCTGGACGATACCGTGCTGGCGTACAAAAGCGCGTTGCAGCTGACGGAGGATCGTTACAATGGCGGCGCGGCGCCGCTCTCGGATGTGACACAGGCTCGTACTCTGTTGCAGGCGGCGCAGGTACAAAGCACCGATGTAGATATACAACGTGCGGATTATGAACACGCCATTGCGGTTTTGATCGGCAAGCCTCCAGCAGCCCTTTCTATTCCGAGCAGTCCGGTGACGGTCAATCAACCGGTTCTACCTGCTATCCCAGGCATGCTTCCGTCGCAGCTGCTGGAGCGGAGGCCGGATATTGCTGCCCAGGAGCGGAAAATGGCCGCGGCGAATGAGCAGATTGGCATTGCTGAAACAGCGTTTTATCCGACACTGTCGCTTGCGGCGGCGGCGGGTTTTGCTGGAACTTCGGCTGTGAACTGGTTCACGTGGCCGAGCCGGTTCTTTGCGGTTGGCCCGACGCTTTCGCAGACCCTGTTCGATCATGGCCGCCGCAGAGCAACCTCGAACATCGCGCTGGCACAGTACGATGCAACGGTTGCGGATTACCGGCAGACGACGCTCACGGCATTTCAGCAGGTTGAGGATAATCTGAATGCGCTGCATCGTCTCGAAGTTGAGGCGGATCAGCAGCGGGCAGCTACTGCGTCCGCGCAGCAGTCGCTGGATCTCTTCAATACGCGATACGAAGGCGGTGTCGATACGTATCTGCAGGTGATTACGTGGCAGACGAACCTGTTGCAGAATGAGCGAAACGATATCGACATCACGCGCCGCAGGCTCGAGGCGAGTGTGCTTCTGATCAAGGCGATTGGCGGAGGATGGAGCAGCGTTCAGTTGCCACAGCATCCTTAGCTCCCCCCTGGGGTCATGAGAGCAAGCGACTTGTTTTCAACGTTTTACCTGCTTTTGTCGAGGTAAAATATTGAAAACAGGGAAGTTAATGGCAAAAATATAGATTCTAAAAGGGAAAGCCCCGGCAACTAAGCCGGGGCTTTTCTGATCCTGTATTTATTGTAGCAAGCTGACAAAGGCGAATCGGCAACTTTTTTGAGCTTTATTTGCTTTTAAATGAGTGGTTTGCAAATTCAGGGGGCTTGACAGGTTTTCGCTCAGCGGAGGAATGGACTTCGAGCCTGAAAGGCTGTTTGTGGGAAATGAAGGTTACTTTTGTTGTACGGATTTTTTACCGCGAGGGAGGGAGTGGTCCAAGAATTGCGTTTTTATTAGAAAAAAGTTCTGAATTATCGACGCCGGAACTTGTGGAAAATAATTGCCATAAAGATGCAACCATTTAGCGGTCATTACCTTAGTGGGTTTGGCAGAGTGATTGCAAAGCAATTATTGATTACTCAATTAACTTTTGCAGTGATCTTACGAACTCCCTGGGAACCTGATACGGCGAGGAGGATTGAAGTGTATCTAAAAACCATCCGGCCGGCTCCGATTCCTGCACGTTTTCCTTTAGAAGAGAAAGATTCAGTCAAGGTTGTACGAGATCAGGCGTCCCCTATAGGTGGTATGGCCTTGATTACCTCGAGCTCTTAGATTTGTTACCAAGAGTAGTACCTGAAAGACTGTTCGATCCCTGTAGCGCTGAGCAGATGTTTAGTTGTTCCCTTGGTGAACGAAATCCGAGAGGTAGCGAGATGATTCAATCGGCCCGCCACACGGCAAGCAAGTCTGGCAGCAAAGGTTTTACTGAGACGAAACCAAGAAATGCGTTTCGTTCCATGGAGAACTACACAGACACAAGCGATATACTCCGGCAATTATCCGATGTGGTGGATGGGCTGGCGAGTCTCTCTACTCCTTTCAGGTATCAATCCAAAGACAGCAATGAAGTAAATGGGTGGACACTTCTGGACCACGCACAGATGTTGTTGTGCGCTACGGGAGCGTACCGAGGAACTACTGAACGGGCCTTGTAACCCGATAAAAACTGCAACATAAAATTTTTGATTTTTCGGCAGATATACCTGGCGTGTATCTACAAGGCGGATTTCAGTCTTAAAAAGTGAGTAAGCAGTGACACAATTTACCTCCCCCAAAAAAGTTCTTCATCTCCTCGTGTTGTCTGCAGCATGTGCCGTTCCGGCTCTGCTTGCAGGTTGCGGCAGCGGCATTCTTTCAGACGGCGGCGCGACTACGCTGGATCTGCAGGGAAGCGTACAAGGCGGTCTCCAGCCCGTTTCCGGAGCAACGATCCAGATCTACGCGGCAAGCACAGGCGGCGCAGGAACATCTGCGGTGAAGATGTCCACCTCGAAGATTTCGACGAACTCGAAGGGATCGTTTGCGCTGCCGTCGAATTTCAAGTGCAACAATGCGAATGATCAGATTTATGTGGTCGCGACGGGGGGTAATCCTGGAGGCGGCACGAACAACAGCCTGGCGCTGATGACGGACCTGGGCACGTGCAGCAATCTGAAAGCCTCGACAAAGGTCTATATCAACGAGATTACGACGATCGCATCGGTGTATGCGTTGTCGAAGTATATGCAGCCCGGAAGCTTCGATGTGGCATCGAGCAGCAGCGATGCTCCAGCGGTTGCGGCAGCGTATGCGACAGCAGGCACGATTGCGAATCTTGGCACGGGAAATGCGATTACGACGGCACAGGTTTATACGAAACTGAACTCGCTCGCCAATTCGGTAGCGACGTGCGTGAACTCGACCAGCAGCTCGGCAGCCTGCAAAGCTCTCTTTGCGGCGGCGACCGTTTCGGGAAGTGCTCCGACCAATACGATCAGCGCGATTCTGAATATCGCAAATAATCCGACGAACAACGTCAAGACGATTTATAACCTTGCGTCGCCGTTGCCGTTTCAGCCGACGCTTTCCTCTTCTCCGGCAGATTGGAAATTGTTCGGTGTAACGAATATTACTGCCAGCGCTCCAGTAGCACTGGTGATTACATGGGCCGCACCTTCCTCTATCACGTACGGTACGGCTTTGTCGGGCGCACAGCTAAATGCTTCGACGACGGTGGCGGGTACGTTTACCTATAGCCCGGCAGCGGGAACGGTTCTGAATGCGGGAACGCAGGCTCTGTCGGTTACGTTTATTCCGAACGATACGACGCGCTACACCCCGCAGACTGCGACGGTGAATCTGACGGTCAACAAAGCAGCCCCGGCGCTTACATGGACGACTCCTTCGGCGATTACGGCTGGTACAGCTTTGTCTGCGGCACAGTTAAATGCGACAGCAAATATTCCCGGCACATTTGCCTATAGCCCAGCGGCAGGAGCGGTGCTCCAGGCGGGTACGAGCACACTGAGCGCGTCCTTCACACCTGCTGATGGGACGAACTATACAACGGCATCCAAGACGGTGAGCCTGCGGGTGCAGACAGGGGAGAAGAAGGCCCCAGCCATTACATGGGCGACGCCGGCTCCAGTGAATTACGGCACGGCGCTCTCGTCGGCGCAATTGAATGCAACATCGTCGGTTCCGGGCACCTTTGCATATAGCCCTGCCGTCGGAACAGTTCTTCAGGCAGGAGCGAACACGCTGAGCGTGACGTTTACGCCGAACGATACGACGACGTACTCCAGCTCGACGGCGACGGTGAGCCTGCAGGTGAATAAGGCGACTCCGGTTGTGACATGGGCGACGCCGGCGGCCATTACGTACGGCACGGCCTTGTCGTCGACGCAGTTGAATGCGACGGCGAATGTGGCCGGCAGCTTTGACTACACGCCGGCAGCGGGTACAACCCTGAGCGCGGGAACACAGGCTCTGTCGGTTACGTTTACGCCGACCGACACAACGGATTATGTTGCGACGACACAGTCGGTCAATCTGACCGTCAATGGAGCTGCTTCCTCGATCACGTGGGCGACGCCGGCGGCCATTACGTACGGTACGGCTTTGTCGTCGACGCAGTTGAATGCGACGGCAACTGTGCCAGGCACGTTTGCATACAGCCCGGCGGCAGGGACGATTCCGGGAGCGGGCACTCAGGCGCTGAGCGTAACGTTTACTCCGAATGATTCGAGCATTCTGCCGCAGACGGCAACGGTGAATCTGGTGGTGAACCAGGCCACGCCATCGATTACATGGGCTGCGCCAGGCGCGATTGCATATGGCACGACGCTTACATCGGCTCAGCTGAATGCAACGGCGAATGTCCCGGGCACGTTCGTTTATACGCCTGCCTCGGGCAGCGTGCTTACGACAGGAACAACGACTTTGAGCGCGTTGTTTACGCCTACGGACGCAGTCAACTATACGAGCGCGACGAAGACGGTAAGCCTGACGGTGAACGACGGAAGTGCGTCCATCACATGGCCGAATCCGGCGGCGATTACCTATGGCACAGCGCTTACGGCGACACAACTGAATGCAACGTCTTCGGTTCCGGGCAGCTTTGTCTACAGCCCGGCAATCGGAACTGTGCTGACGGCGGGAACGCAGACGCTTACGGCGACATTTACTCCGAACGATACGACGAGCTATTCAACGCAGACGGTTTCGACTAGTCTGGTGGTGAATAAGGCGACTCCGACCATTACGTGGGCTGCACCTGCAGCTATTACGGCGGGTACGGCGTTGTCGTCGACGCAGTTGAATGCGACGGCGAATGTTCCTGGAACGTTCACGTACAGCCCGGCGGCGGGTACTACTCCTCCCGCGGGTACGAATACGTTGAGCGCGACGTTTACGCCAACTGATACGACGAACTATTCGACGCAGACGGCGACGGTGAATCTGGTTGTGAATTCACCTAGCGTGCCGCCTATTTCAACCCCGCCAACGACGCCGACGATCACGTGGGCGACACCAGCGGCGATCACGTACGGTACGGCGTTGTCATCGGCGCAGTTGAATGCGACGGCGAGTGTTCCGGGAACGTTCGCGTATAGCCCGGCATCCGGTACTGCTCTGAGTGTAGGCACACAGGCACTGAAGGTCACCTTTACGCCGAATGACACGACGTCCTATACAACGGCGACGGCGACGGTGAGCCTGGTGGTGAATAAGGCGACTCCGACCATTACGTGGGCTGCACCTGCAGCTATTACGGCCGGGACGGCGTTGTCGTCGACGCAGTTGAATGCGACGGCGAATGTTCCTGGAACGTTCACGTATAGCCCGGCGGCAGGGACTACTCCTTCTGCGGGTACGAATACGCTGAGCGCGACATTTACGCCGAACGATACAACGGACTACAACACCGCGACCGCATCGGTTTCGCTGGTGGTAAACAGCACGACGCCGACGATCACGTGGGCCACGCCGGCTGCAATCACGTATGGTACGGCATTGTCGTCGACGCAGTTGAATGCGACCGCATCGGTTGCGGGCTCCTTTAGCTACAGCCCGGCATCGGGAACGGTTCTTACGGCTGGTACACAGACACTGAAGGTAACCTTTACACCGACGAATACAGCTTATGCGCCCCAGACGGCGACAGTGAGCCTTGTCGTGAATAAGGCGACGCCGACGATTACGTGGGCGACACCTGCGGCGATTACAGCGGGTACGGCATTGTCGTCGACGCAGTTGAATGCGACGGCGAATGTTCCGGGAACGCTGGTTTACAGCCCCGCCTCCGGCACCGTGCTTACGGCTGGTACGCAAACATTGAAGGCAACGTTTACGCCGAACGATACGACGGACTACAACACGACGACCGCATCGGTTTCGCTGGTGGTAAACAGCACGACGCCGACGATCACGTGGGCCACTCCGGCTGCGATCACATATGGAACGGCGTTATCGTCGACGCAGCTGAATGCGACGGCTTCAGTTGCGGGCTCCTTCAGCTACAGCCCGGCATCGGGAACGGTTCTTACGGCTGGTACGCAGACACTGAAGGTGACCTTTACACCGACGAATACAGCTTATGCGCCCCAGACGGCGACGGTGAGCCTGGTGGTGAATAAGGCGACCCCGACGATTACGTGGGCAAATCCGCTGGCGATTATTGCAGGTACAGCGTTGTCGTCGACGCAGTTGAATGCAACAGCAAGTGTTCCGGGAACGTTTGCTTACAGCCCGGCCCTGGGAGCGGTTCTTACTGCTGCGACCAATACGCTGACCGTAACCTTTACTCCAACCGACTCGACGGACTACAACACGGCGACGGCTTCGGTCACACTGAGCATTACCGGAGGAAGCTCCTCGGGTGCTACGAACATTGCCATTGGCTCATCCCCATCGGTGACGGGCGTGAAGCGTCTGGGCATGAATATCACGAGCCAAGCGTATTACGACTCGGGCCAGATGCTTCGTAACCTGGTCTTCAGAAATCCCGGATTCGAGGCCGAGCAGTGGCAGACGATCATCCATTGCGTGGCCGTTACTGCTACCAGTTGCACCGACAGCAATCCGTGGGCGCAGTGGCCTGCTAATTTCGTCAAAGGTGCCAGCTTCGAGTTCATCTATGGCGGAGCACTCGGACAAACGGGAACGATTACATCAAGCACGGCGGCCAGCAGCAACACAGGCATCACGATCAACTTCGCTGCATTGTCCCCGGCTCCGAAGGTTGGCGACTTTGTTGTCATCAGAATGTCGATCCCTGGAAATGCGCAGGCTGGATGGTGGACAAATGTTTCGGGCGGCGCAACGCTGACGACAGAGTCTACCGATCTTTCTCCCAATACGGTCGGACAGCAGGCATTGAGAATTACGGCTGCCGGATCAGGACAATCAGCCAATGTCGCTTCTTACTTCGACACCTACAATGGCCGCTCTTTCGTGCAGATGAATGGCAAGTACACGATCGCCTTCCGTGCGAAGGGCGTAGGCGGAGCAAACCAGGTTGCGGTGACGTTCCAGCGCGTGACTGCCAATGGCACGCTCGTGTACTTCAATCAGACGATTCCGCTGACGTCGAGCTGGCAGGACTACTCATTCACAGCTACGGCGAATGAGACAGGCAATGCGATCGGCAATGCGCAGCTATCGTTCGCAATCAATGGCTCCAGCATTCTGCTGGATGACGTCAGCCTGACTCCTGCTACGGTATCTGCTTCCAACCCGACGCCTTTCCGTGATGAAGTGGTCAGTGCGCTGACAGCGCTGCATCCTGGAGTGCTTCGTTATTGGGATCCAGAGACGCCGGGTTCAACGATCGACAATCTGATTGCTCCTGCTTTTGCCCGGCTAAGGGCAGGGTCCAGCGAACAGTCAACGGAAGCTGACGACGTCGCGCTGGGATTACATGAGTTCCTGCAGCTGTGCCAGACGGTTGGTGCAGAACCTTACTTCAACATGCCGGCAGGCACATCTCCGACAGAGATGCAGAACCTGATCGAGTATCTTGGTGGAGCATCTTCGACCCCGTACGGTGCGAAGAGGACTGCTCGCGGCCAGGCTGCTCCGTGGACCTCGGTGTTCCCCGTGATCCATCTTGAGCTGGGTAACGAGCAGTGGAACGATGGCGTGTTCCACGGCGCTGCGATCAACGACCCGCTTGCTTACGGCCAGCGTATTGCAGCGGTCTTCGGTGCGGCAAAGAGTTCGTCATCTTATAACGCACAGAGCTTTGATCTCGTTATGGGAAGCTGGGCCGGGGTGCCATGGTATACCGGTCAGGAAATGTCTACCGGTGCGAACTATGATTCAGTTTCGGTGGCTCCATATCTGTTCAATAACCTGAGTGATACGTCGTCGAATGAGGCGATCTTCGGCTCGATGTTTGCGCAGCCGGAGATGGTGGACAGTGTTTCCAGCGGTTATATGTATCAGCAGGCTCAGACGGCGAAATCAGGGAGCTCAAAGGTTGTCGTGTATGAAGTCAACCTGAGCACCCTGAGCGGTACGGCCAGCCAGAGCACGGTGAACTCTGTTGTTGGATCGGTTGGTTCGGGTCTGACGACGGTTGAACACATGCTGCTGATGTTGAGGGACCTGGGGATCACGACTCAGAGTATCTGGGCCCTGGGCGGATATAACAACCAGTTCAACAATACGGCGACAGGTGGGCAGGAATCGACGCCATTGTTCGGTTCGGTGATCGATATCGGAGGTCAGACGAATTTACGCCGCCCGAACTTCCTCGCCGAGCAGTTGGCAAACAGCGTGATTCTGCCGACGCTGCTGCCGACGACGCTCTCGGGTGCGAACCCGACATGGGTGCAGGCACTCAGCGCGAATGACTCGATTCAGTTGAGCGGCGCTCATATGATTCAGAGCTTCGCATTCAGCGATGGAGCTCATAGCAGGAGTGTTATCGTATTCAACCTGAGCCGTACGTCTGCTCAGCCTGTAACGTTCTCAGGTTCCAACATTCCAACAGGAACAGTGACGATTGGTCAGCTGACATCGGCCAATATCACGGACAATAACGAGACGACGGGTACTGTCGGCATTACAAGCTCGACCGTTTCAAGCTTCCAGGCCTCGACTCCTTATTCGCTGCCTCCGTTTTCCATGACGGTCTTTAGCTGGCAGCAGTAGGATTAGAGGGATGTTGCGCGGTATTGGCGCTGGCAGAGGATTCTGCCAGCGCCATAACTGTTTGTGGGCTTCTTGTCGCCTAAGCAGGGAGTACCGAAGTGGTATTTCGCGGTTCGACAGGCGTTTTACTATAGATGAGCGTGGACTCCCGTAGAATGGGAATGTCCTTGTGTGTCTGAGCCAATCAAGATGAGATTTTACTGGCTTGCGCAAACTTGTATAAATCCAGAACGCCAAGGGTAGTAATCATTGTGGGTTTAGAGACTGTGACTGAAGATACGCCCGTCGTACTTCGTGCTCTTGAAAAAAAGGCTTTGCGGGCGTCGTTCTGGTCCATTGTGGAATATGGCTCGGGAATGGCGCTGCGAATCGTCAGCAGCCTTGTTCTGACACGATTGCTTGCGCCGACGTATTTTGGCGAAATCACGCTCGTCATGACACTGATCGTGGGGATTAACCTGCTTTCGGATTTCGGGCTTGCACCGAGCATTATTCAGTCGCCTCATGGGGATGAGCCGGACTTTCTGAACACGGCCTGGACGATTCAGGTGATTCGTGGTGTTGCTATCTGGGTGGTCGCTGTACTGATCGCCTGGCCGATGTCGGTCTTTTATCACGACCCGAAGTTTAAGTTGTTGCTTCCGGTTTTGGCTTTAAGCACATTGATTGGAAGCTTCAACAGTACCAACCTGCTGTCGCTTTCTCGCCACATGGGTGTGCGGCGGTTATTTCTGATCGATGGCAGCTCTTACGTCGTGACGCTGATCGTGACGATTATCTGGGCGTACCTTCGTCCTTCTGTCTGGGCCATTGTGGCAGGGCAGATCGCATCGACAATATTCCGCCTGGTACTGAGCTATATTCCGGCATTGGCCCCGGGGATTCGCAATCACTTTTGCTGGGACAAGAAGGCGCTAAGCAGCATTATTCATTTCGGCAAATGGATTCTGATTGGGACGGCATTCTTCTTTTTTGCTTCGCAGGCGGACCGGCTCATTCTGGGTAAGCTGGTGAGTCTGGCGGTCCTTGGAGTTTATGGACTGGCGTATCAGTTATCGGATGTACCCCGGTCGATCATGCTTGCCCTGAGCTCGCGCGTGGCGTATCCGTTTGTGTCGAAGATCGTCCATATGGAGAAAGACGAATTTCAGCAGAAATTTTTCTTCTATCGCTTTTACATTCTGCTGCTGGGCGCATTTCTGCTGACAATGATGGCTGTGTGGGGCAACCTGATCATCCTGCACCTCTATGACAAGCGTTATCACGATGCGGGCTGGATGATTCCAATTCTTGCCATCGGCTTGTGGCATACGCTGATGTATCAGACGACATCGCCAGTGCTGTTTTCGTTGGGGAAGCCGAACTACAACGCATATGGTAATGCGGCCTACTGTGTTGCGATGCTTGTCGGGCTGCCTCTGGCCTTCCATTTCTGGGGCATGGTTGGCGCGGTGATTGCGATTGCTGCTGGAGATTTTCCTCTCTACCTGGTGATTCAAACAGGCGCGACGCGCGAAGGGGTGAAGCCTTTCAAGCAGGATGCCCAGCTCACGGCAATTTTTATCGCGTTTCTGCTAACCTGCTTTACTCTGAGACGCTTGTTTGCCTAGCAATAACCGGATAATGCGGGGCGCTGTCTACGTGTAGATGCGCATGCCCAGGGTTTCTTCGAGAGTTACGGGCGCTTCTAATTTCTGTTGAAGAACTGCAACTCTGGAGAGCGGACGAACGGATTGCGCCCATCCTAAAAAGAGGAAGAGAAGCTCATAGGTTTGCGATCCGAGGAAGACAGTTGTAATCGTGAACGCTATTCCTGCGATGACGCCCAAAAGCGAGAAGACGAAGTGTCGTTCGCGTGGTGATCTGGTTTTGAATCCCATCCAAGTCAGCTTAAGAATGCTGTCGGAGATGGCGAGAATGAGTGCAATAACGCCGAGATAGCCGTGTGCCAGATAGCTAAAAAGATATTCGTTATCGATTGAAATCTGACCGTTGACACGGGGAAAGCCAAGTGCTCCCCAACCCCAGGCGCCGCCTGCTTCGGCGATGGGGAGGTAATTGTCTAAGAGCTGCGCCCGGTATTGAGCTGTTTCTTTTTCGCTGCCATAGTCAACTCGTTTTCCGGAACTGTACTCTTTGGCGGCAAAGTAAGCTGGTATTCCGACAACGATGCCCAGGACAAGCAGGATAAAAGCCCGGCGTTTTGGTATCCGTGCGCATCCAATGGAAGCGACGGCAAGGGCTACGATGGCTCCAAGCCAGGGGCCACGAGCCTGGGTCATTCCGAGGATGAGCGCCAGGACAAAGACGACAAGCCGCGGGTTTTTGAGGGGTCGGGGGCGGATTGGCGCCTGGCCCGGATATCTTCTGTATTGAAGCCAGATAGCAAGAATTAAAGCAGAGAAAAAGACCATACCGGCTAGTTCTGACTGCGAATAAGGACCGGCGACTCGGCCAAAGCCCCAGCGTATCTGCGTAATCCATCCTGCCCACTGGCCAGGATAGAAGTGCCCCCAGAACCACTGATAAGGGTTGGATTTTCTGACGTACTCATACATCGAGAAGATGGCAGCGAAAAAGACGAGTTCGACGATACGTTTGACGGTCTTTGTGCGCAGACCTGTCTGCTCAATGAGCAGCCTGCCAGCCATATAGGGAAACAGACCGGTTGTGATGCTGACGAAGTAGGTGAGCATGGAGGCGCTGGTTGAGCCCGCCCGGTACTCCGTATATCCGGTGGTAAAGACAAAGAACAGAACCCATAGATCGACACGAGAGAAGCGCCATCGAGGCAGATCTGTAAAGATCATGCCGATGCCTAATGGAACCAGGGTAGCCTCAACGATATTGAGCGGAGGGAGACCGGGAATTCTGAGGTAGAAGTCAACCGGAATCAGCAACAGCGCAGGAAGAAAAACATTCAGGAATGCACCCTGTGTTTTCTGGCGCATCATGACGATGATGCAAATAAGGCCTGGAATAAGGGTAATAATGGGCATGCCTGAGCATCTTTTGGGTGCACTAGGTGTGCAGCAGCGACATCGTTACCAGTATATGGATAAAAGACTTCTGGCCATTGAAAAACATATGCAAAAGGAAGGCAGGAACGAGATGGTGAATACTTGAGGGCAGAGATCGAAGTTTTGGTATGATTGCCTCAAGGTCCTTTAGATATTTCCCAGGTTGAACAGAATGAAGTACTTACGACAGCGGGTTGGGCTGTGGGACTTCGCGGGACCTGTTCGAATGGATGCCTTCCGTTGAAATAAAAAGCTACTGCTAAAGAGTGATGTTTGTCTGAATATTTCGTGGAATATCCTATGGAGAAGGCTTTGGCACTTCACCTTCACGACGCGTTGAAGGGCTAGAGCCCGGGCCGCAGGATACGTCTCAAGGAGCCGCATGAATCCGGTAATTTTCAAGCCGTCACCTGAGTCTTCTCGGGAGACTGAGTATGATGTGCCGCCGTCAAAGCAATTCAATGACCTCAAGCGCGAGGTATTGCGTGCCTTCCGGATGCACAGGATACTGGCTCTTGCTGTTGGCGTCACTCTGTTCGCGCTGGTGTTCACCTTTGGGCTGCAACGCGCTCCGTACTATGAAACGAACTCGTTGATCTATGTTCAGCCGGCTAAAGCAAAGGTTATTACGGATGCAAGTGGCGGAACTTATGATTCGATGCGATACGACACGTATATTCAGCAGCAGCTCCAGACGATTGTCCGCTCGGATATTCTTTCGGACGCATTGAAGTCGTTGAAGCCAGATACATGGACTCGGCCCGGAGAATCGGAACAATCTGCGATTACCAGGCTGCAGCATGATCTGAAGGTTGAGAGAGATGCTGGAAGCTATCAGCTCTCAATCACTCTGGATGGGGGAAACCCCACTGTAATTGCGAATATTGTGAATGCAGTTACGAACTCCTATATTCGCAAAGAGCGCCTTGATGAGCTGGCGCAGACCCAGCAGCAACTTGAGGTTCTATTAAAAGAGCAGGCTCGGTTGCAGACAGAGCTAGCGTCTGCCCGCCAGCAGCAGGCGGCATTAAGCTCGTCGCTTGGAGTCGCCGATACATCCGGAGAAAATGGCAATCCTTACGACACCCAGCTTGGAGAACTGAGAACCCAGCTGGCATCGGCGCGTGCGGCTCATGCAGTTGCAGAAGCGCAGCTTTCCTCTCTGGTCAATCATGGTCCTGACTCGTCGGGAGCTTTGAAGGCAGCGGCAGATGACCTGATTGCCAGTGATTCCGGGCTGTCGAGCCTCAAGCAGTCGATTGCGACCCGGCGAAGCAAGCTTGTCAGCGAGATGGCAGGACTGACGCCAAAGAATCCGTTATATAAGCAGGACGAAGATGAGCTCCAACGGTTAGATCAGTCGTTGGAGAATATGACGAATCAGCTGCGCGATAAGGCGGTGCGGCAGCTTCAGGAGAAGTTGAAGCTGGAATCGAACCGAACCGCCGATGTCGTCTCGCGTCTGCAGGGGCAGCTCGCACAGCAGACATCCATCGCTACCGGCAACACGCCGAAGCTGCAGCAGGCAGCGGATCTGGCAGCGCAGATTACGCGTCTCCAAGCTCAGCTGACTGAGGTGGATAGTGCGGTGAATTCGATTCAGTTGGAGAATCAGTCTTCTGGGCTGGTGCATTTACTGCTTCCGGCGGAGGTCCCGCTGAAGCCAAAAGCCAGCAAAAAGATCTTCATTCTGATCGGGGCTTTCCCGTTCGCTTTTCTGGCTGCGCTGGCGACGGCGTTCCTGAAGCAAAAGATGGACCCGCGGATTTATATCGGAGAGGACATTGAGAAAACATTAGGATTTCCCCCGATGGCGGTGCTTCCTGATCCGCAGGAGGTCGATGGGAAAGTTCTTGATGAATTTATGTTGCGGTTTGTGGCTGGGCTGGATCAGGCGCACAGCACGAGCGGTGCAAGAACCTATGTTTTCACCGCGGCCTCGGCCAACATGAATATCACAGACCTGGTGAGCAAAGTCGCTGCCAGGATGGACAAGCTTGGATACCGGACAATGATCCTGAAAGCATCGTCGGCGTTACAAAACCTGACGTTGGCGCAGGGAAGCGCTGATAAGAAGCCGGACGTTGCGTGGGATCGAGCTCTGCTGGACGATCCGGATGAGGCAGGCGAAACGAGGCTTGCGAAGCCTGGGGAACGGCGGTTGATGCGTCCGCGAAGAGAAAGTTTTGTCGCAGAAAACCTCGAAAAACTTAAACAGAATATCGATCTGTTGTTTATTGAAGCGCTGCCGATGAGAACTTCGACCGAAGCTGAATTTGCTGCGCGGTTAGCTGATATTACAGTCCTCATTGCAGAGTCGGCGCAGACAACGCGAGATGACCTGACGGGCAGTCTGGCTGTTATGCAGCGGCTAAGCGTTCCAGGTGTAGCAACCGTTTTGAACGATATTCAGCTGCGGTATGCGGATGATGACTTTATTGCTGTCACACGAAGCGTAGAGAGTCGTCAATCCGAGGTTCGCAGGAGAGAGACAGGGGCTGCGCGTCACTCTCATGAGGATTATCAAGTCAGTATTTACGACACTCCTGAGAGCACACCACAACACCAGGCATCTCAATTCCAGACTGCCGGCGAAGAGTGATGTGCGCTGCGGAATATTTATAAATCTTTGATGCCGGGTTGCAGGCATCCTCTACCAATTATGAGAATGCTGCGTTGATGAGAGCCAAGGTTACTCGATCTGCCGTTGAAACAGACCAATCGATTCAACTCACTCAAGCAGAAGTGAGCTCCCATCGCACTGGGCGAGAGATCGCGATCATCGGAATGAGTGGGCGGTTTCCTGGGGGAGCCAATTCACCGGATTTTCTCTGGGAAGTGCTTCGCTCAGGTGTTGATGCTGTTGGTGAGATGCAAGGGGACCGCTGGGACCTTGGCTGGCATCATCCTGATCCAGGGCGCAATGAACGTGTCTATACACGTGCTGGCGGATTTTTAGACCGCATCGATGCTTTCGATGCAGAGTTCTTCGGGATATCGCCGAAGGAGGCAAGACAGGTCGATCCGCAGCATCGGCTTTTGCTGGAGTTGGCGTGGGAGGCTTTTGAGAATGCCTCACTGTCGCCCAGGCAGCAGGCTGGTACTGACACGGGGATTTTTATCGGCATCTCGGGTAATGATTATGCGCACCTTGTCGGCCCGCAGGCTCCGGATGCTTACTCGAATACGGGAAGCGCGCTCAGCATTGCGGCCAACCGCATCTCCTACATCTTTGATCTGCATGGACCAAGTATCGCCTTGGACACGGCGTGTTCTTCAAGCCTGGTGTGCGTCCATCAGGCTTGTGCAAGTCTGCTGACGGGGGAATGCTCGGTTGCCTTGGCTGGCGGTGTCAACCTTCTGGTGTATGTCCGACCCTGGATTGGATTTTCGAAGGCATCTATGCTTTCGCCATCGGGTCGCTGCAAGAGTTTCGACGCGAGTGGCGATGGGTATGTTCGCTCCGAAGGCGGAGGTTTGGTCGTGCTCAAGCCGCTCGCCGCCGCTGAGCGCGATGGGGACCGCATCCTGGGAGTAATTCTGGCAAGCGGCGTCAACTCCGATGGCAAAACTCTGGGATTGTCGATGCCCAATGGCGATGCGCAAGAGCGCCTATTGCGCAAGGTCTATACGCAATGCGGGGTATCGCCGGAAGATGTGTTCTATGTCGAAGCACATGGCACAGGTACGGCAGTTGGTGATCCGATCGAATGCGGAGCGCTGGGAAGGGTGCTGGGCTCTCCCCGAAAGGATGGATCGCGTTGCCTGATCGGGTCTGTCAAATCCAATATTGGCCATCTTGAAGCAGCTTCTGGCATCGCGGGTCTGACAAAGGTGTTGCTCTCGTTGCAGCACGGGGAGATTCCGGCGAACCTGCATTTTGCGAATCCCAATCCGAAGATCGATTTTGAAGACTGGAAGCTCGATGTCGTTGCAAAGAGGACTCCAATCCCAGCGCAAGAGCGTCCCGTCGTTATTGGGGTCAACTCGTTTGGCTTTGGAGGAACGAACGCGCATCTGGTGGTGCAGGAGTATCGTGCACCGCAGATTTCATTGAAGCGCGAAGCGGAGCCGCCGACGGATTTTCAGCGGGTACTGGTGCTTTCCGGACACTCTCAAGCGGCTTTGGCTGCAGTGGTCCGAGATTATGTCGACCTGTTGCGCAGTGCTTCTGCGCCAAGCTGGGAGGATATATGTGCTGGTGCCGCAACAACACGCTCGCCACAGCGGTACAGGCTTGCTGTTGCAGCGAAAACGTCTGACGAAGCGATAGAGCGGTTAGATGAATACCTCGCGGGTAAAACCGTCCGACGGCTTGCCACCGGAACCAGTGCGCTTCCTGTAGAGCCGTTGGCCTTTGTCTATTCAGGAAATGGGCCTCAGTGGTGGGGGATGGGGCGAGAGCTACTGGCAGAGAATCAGCTTTTCCGAAGCGAGATTCAGGCGATAGACAAGATATTTGCACCGCTTGCGGGCTGGTCGCTGATAGAGGAGATGGGACGGCCTGAGGCAGAAAGCCGCGTGGCGCTGACAGAGTTCGCGCAACCCTTGCTCTTTGCTTTGCAGCTTGGAGTAACTCGTGTGTTGCATGAAGCCGGGATGAGACCCGTGGCTGTGACCGGGCATAGCGTTGGAGAAGTCGCGGCAGCTTATGTATCCGGAGCGCTGACTCTTGAAGATGCAACAAAAGTCATTTTCTATCGCAGCAAGGCGCAGGCCAGAACCGCAGGTGAGGGGCGCATGGCTGCTCTTGGGATCGGTACTGCTGAGGCCCGCGATGCCATACAAGGTATAGATGGCTGGCTTGAGATTGCGGCTGAGAATGCGCCGGATTCCGTTACGGTTGCAGGTGATCCAGTTGCACTGGAGAAATTGATTCGTGTTCTGACCGAAAAGGGAAAGTTTGCTCGTTTGCTGCAACTGAACTATCCCTTTCACACGATTGCCATGGAGCCCATTCGCGAAGAACTTCTCGAAGGACTCGCTGCGATCTGCCCGAAAGAGACGAAGCTTTCTTTCATCTCCACTGTGGATGGCGTGGAGATCTCGGGTAAAGCGTTGGATGCGCAATATTGGTATCGCAATGTTCGAGAGCCGGTACGATTCCGTGAGGCGATAGAAGCTCTTTTAGAGCAAAAGAAGATTGGCGTTTTTCTTGAGGTTGGGCCTCATCCGGTTTTGAAGGAGTACATTCAACAGATAGCGAAGTCGGCAGGTTCAGCGATAGCTTCGTTGCAGACACTTCGCCGGCCGGGGGTGAAGGGTCCAGAACCTGAAGTTGATAATTTGTGGACTGCTTTATGTGCCTGCCATGCTCATGGCGCGATCGATCCGGATCAGGTCTTCAGGAAGCCATTTCCTCCTCCGATTCTTCCTTTGTATCCGTGGCAAAAGACATCCCATTGGCGCGGCAGCGTGATTCTGCCAGATATCCATCAGCCTACTCAGCGCGATCATCCATTGCTTGGATATCGTCTGACTTCGGGAGAGGGTGTCTGGAGCAATACGCTCGATACAAACCAGATCACATATCTGAAGGATCATGTTGTTCAGGGTGCAGTTCTTTTTCCTGCGGCTGGTTACATTGAGCTGGCCTATGCTGCGGCACAAAGAGTTTATGGCGGAGCGGCATTCGATATCGATGATCTCGATATTTCAAGACCGCTTGCCATTCCGCCGCACGGTGATCCGTTGGTACAGACTTCGGTCGATACGGCAACCGGGATCTTCGAGGTACGCTCCTGCCAGGACCAGTACTCCGGTGATTGGCTGCTTCATGTTCGCGGACGAATAAGCCGTAGTGAGGTATCTTCCGCGAAACAACAAATTGGTATCGATCAAATTTCGTCGAAGCTAACCTGCCAGAAAACCTTCGAGGAGCACTATGAAGCAGCAGCGACCCGCGGTCTGAATTACGGGCCTGCGTTCCAGGGAATTACAAAGATCTTGATGAGCCCGCCTGACGCCGCGGTATCAGAGGCGCTCGCCTTTATTGATCTTCCTGATGTCGATCAGGAGTCTTTGCCTTCCTATCGAACGCATCCAGCATTGCTGGACTCTTGCCTCCAGGCTTTAGTGACTTTGGCGGAGCAGCATGAAAAACGAAACTGTGCTGTTTTGCCGGTGTACTTCCAGCATCTGCGAAGCCTCGCTCCGCTGCCAGCGTCAATTGTTTGCCATGTTGTGTTCAGGCAGGAAACAGAAAGATCGATAGTCGCGGATTTTAGGATCGCTGATCCGCAGGGAAATCTTTTGCTTGCCGTTGATCGAGCTCGCTGTGCGAAGATGGACTTCGGGCAGGGAATCGCTTCGCCATTGATATCCGAATGGTGGCGTCTAGATGAGCATGCTCCTCTGCCGTCAGAGTTGCCGGCATTACCCTCGCCTTTATCGATTCAAGATGGCTTAAAACTTGAGCTTGGTCGTCTGGCAGAAGACAACCAACGTTCGATCTTCTATAAAGAAATTCTTCCCCAGCTACACCGGCTGATTAGAGCGCGTCTGGCAGAGATCATCGGAGCTCTTCATCCTGAGAAAGACGCCCTTGATCCAGAATTGCTTGTCCGGTCTGGCTTGGTCCATGCGGAGCAAGTAAATTTGCTGGATCAAATACTAGGCCTTGCCTCAAGGCTTGGAATACTTGTTTCCGAAGGAAAGCTCTGGAGGCAAGGCGTTGAGCTTGCAGCTGAGCCTGAATCTTTATGGGGAGACCTGCTTTATCGATATCCCGCCTATCAGACGGAGTTGATGCTCATCGCTCAGATTTGCGATGACCTGCCCGCAATGCTTCGCGGTGAGCGCCAGGATCGCAGTACGCTGGCTTTAGATAGGCTATTTGATACGCCGCCCTTCCAGCTTACTTACAATCAAATTGCACGAGCTGTGGTGATGGCTCTTGTTCAAGCATGGCCTGGTGATCGGCCGCTGCGAATACTTAAGATCGGTGGCGGTAGCGGTTCGTTATCCTCATGGTTGCTGCCTGTGCTTCCTGAGTTGCGGGCGGATTATCTGTTCACGGATTTTTCAGATGCTGCTATCGAACGTGCCAAGCATCGGTTTAGCAGCTACAAATTTGTCCGTTATTCAACTCTGGATGTAAATTCGGACCTTGTCGATCAGGGAGTTCCGGAGCATTATTTTGATCTGGTTGTTGCAGGCTCTACGCTCGCAAATACTCCTGATGCAGGCTTGTTGTTGAATCGTATGAAGCGAGTCATGACGCCCGATGGACACATGCTGGCCTTGCATGTCCGTCAGGACACACTCGCGGAACTGTTGCTAATAGAGGAAGCACCTTCATTGCAATGGCGGAGCGCAGCTCAATGCTCAGATGAATTGAGCAGAGCAGGTTTTCCAAAAGTTGCGGCCTTTTCTGATGCGGCATATGCAGGCGCAGGGGAATCGCAGCAATCTGTACTGCTCGCTCAAAGAAATGATATTCGATCCGGTCTAGAAGTCTCGAGAAGCGCTAAGAGGGTTGAGTCGGCAGATCTGCGTCGATGGGCGATTCTTGTTGAAGACAATATAAGCGCTGAGCCTCGTGCGTTTAATCAGATGCTGGTTGAGATGATTCAATCGCAAGGGCATACCGTGACTGTGCATGCCCTTGGTTCAGATGCCAGGCTGTGCGCAGAAGAGATCGCGTCCCTTGTATCAGATGAGGCGTTGTCTGTTGTCTATATTTCCTCTGCGTCGTCTCCTGAAGCAGAAAGCGCGGTGTTGCTCGCTACGCAACTACGTCGTTGTATGGCAGTCCTTGATGTCGTACGGGTTCTGGAATCGGGAAGACAGCAAAACACAAATCTGCAGCTCACATTGATTGCTCGTGGGGCCTTTTCCACTGCGTTCGATCAAGGGCCGATCGATCCAGGCCACGCCGCATTGTGGGGAATTGGCCGCGTCATTACAAATGAGCATCCAGGCCTGGGATGCCGCTTGATTGATCTTCATCCTCGATCTTCAGAAGATGAAGCCGCTGTTCTTGCTGAAGAATTACTTCGTAGAGATGATGAGACAGAGGTGCAGCTTGTCTCCGGGTACCGCTTCGTCAACAGAGAACGATTGGTCACGATGACGGACGAGGCGCGCAATGCACCAGCAGCTGCGAAGTCTGAAATAGACGGCTTCCGCCTTGATTTTATTTCACAGGGAGGCTTGGACTCTCTTTATCTCCGTTCTATGGAGCGAGCGGCTCCGAAGGCGAATCAAGTCGAAATTGCTATTCATAACGCTGGGCTCAATTTCCGAGACGTCCTTTGGGCAATGGGAATGTTACCTGAGGAAGCAGTGGAAGAAGGATTTTCGGGACCAACAATTGGAATGGAGTGCGCTGGTGAAGTTGTCCGTGTGGGCTCGAACGTAAAAGGATTTAAAGTTGGCGATCGAGTTGTTGCATTTGCATCATCCTGCTTTGCAAGCCATGTCACTACAGATGTGAATGCTGTAAACCGCATCCCCGACAATATTAGTTTTTCAGAAGCCGCAACGATTCCAACTGCATTTCTGACGGCCTACTATGCGCTCGATCACCTTGCGAATCTGAGGCAGGGCGAATCGATTCTCATTCATGGAGCAGCTGGCGGCGTTGGCATTGCCGCCATTCAGATTGCAAAGCTAAAAGGAGCGAAAATATTCGGTACTGCCGGATCGGAGCGCAAGCGTCGCATGCTCCGGCGACTAGGAGTTGACCATGTTTTGGACTCCCGCTCGCTTGAATTCGCAGACAAGGTGATGGAGCTGACAGGCGGGGCTGGTGTTGACGTCATTCTTAACTCGCTCGCCGGCGAGGCTATTACGAAGAACCTGCAATGCCTTCGCCCGTTTGGCCGTTTTCTGGAAATTGGTAAACGTGACCTCTACGCCAATACACACATTGGCCTACGACCATTTCGAAAGAATTTAAGTTACTTCGCAATCGATGCAGATACGCTTCTTGTCGAACATAGAGATCTGGCGCAGTCGCTTTTCAAAGAGATCATGCAGCTCGTTGAGGAGAATGCTTTACGCCCGCTGCCTTTTGAAAGCATCCCTGTGTCGCGTGCATCTGAGGCGTTTCGAGCAATGCAGCAATCTAGACACATAGGCAAGTTGGTTATATCGATGAAATTCGATGTCTCTGATTTGCTTCCAGTTGTTAACACCAAATCCGCAGTGAAGCCGAACCGAACGTACATTGTTACAGGAGGCCTTGGCGGATTCGGCCTGGCAACAGCCAAATGGCTGGTTGAACAGGGTGCCACATCTCTTGCACTCATCGGCCGGCGCGGAGCCGTTACTGAGGAAGCCATTGCTGGAGTCGAAGATCTCGAAGAGGCCGGCGCGGTTGTAAAGGCTTTTGCTGCTGATATTTCTGATCCCAATTCCTTGTCGGCTGCGATTACTTCCATTCGAGCAACGATGGCTCCTATTGCAGGCATCGTCCACTCTGCGGCGGTGATCGAGGACGCTCCAGTAATGCAGATTACGGAAGATAAGCTTGCCCGCGTCCTCGAGCCTAAAGTTTCAGGGGCCTGGAACCTTCATCAAGCCACGCTGCAGGATCCGATCGACATGTTTGTGCTCTATTCCTCGTCGAGCGCAGTGATCGGTAATCCAGGGCAGGGGGCTTATGTTGCGGGGAATCTGTACCTGGATTCACTGGCACAATATCGACGTTCCTTGGGACGATCTGGTTTGGCAATTGGATGGGGAGCGATTAAGGACGCAGGCTTTTTGACGCGTCATTCCAATGTGGCTGATATGTTGCGAACGCGTACTGGATTAGATGCCACACCTTCGCGGGATGCGCTGCGGGATTTAGGACGGCTTAGTTCAGTTGGCGCTACACGCGTGTGTGTGGCTCGGTTCGATTTGCAACGGATAGGAAGGATATTACCTGGGACGTTGGTTCCGCGTTTTTCCCCGATCATTGCATCAGAAGGCGTCTCCGCGCTTCATGCGGAAGTAACTCTGGCAGATCGCCTGAAATCTACTCCGGCATCCGAGCGACGCAACCTGATGATTGCTTGTATTCAGGAGCATGCTGCCAAGGTTCTTGGAACTGGCGCCGCGCAGATTGATGTAGAGCAGCCTCTGGCAGATATGGGTCTTGATTCGCTCATGGCGGTTGAGCTTGCAGTGGCAATAGAACGTGATCTTGGACAGCCTATGCCTGTAATGCAGTTATTGAGCGCGGGCAACGTTACTTCTATTGCTGATCTTGGCATCAAAGCACTTGCATTCGATAAGAATGATCCAGTTTCGAGTGTTACTTCAAAGGCTCCTGAGTTCAGTAGTGCGCAAGCCTGATTCTTAGCGGTTCACAGGAAGGCACGGTAGCCATTCATGGGAGAAGGCATAGTCGAAAGAAATTGGTTAGATCTCAGCCTTGCTCAGCAAGCGGTATGGTTAGATGCCAAGCTGAACGGCAATATGATCCTGCAACTTGGAGGATGGTCACGTATCCCTGCTCGCTTGGAAGAGGCTTATGTGCGACAGGCCATGTCGCTCGTTATGGCCAGGCATGATGCACTGCGCCTTCGCGTTGATAATGATAGGCCAAGGCAGTGGCTCGACAGCTCAATCGAAGCCCCTTTGAGAATTTCGCCCCTTCCGGATTCATACGATGTTGACGAGGCCTTTCGGCTGTATTTGCAGCAATACATTCGCTTGCCTATGCCGCTTGGAGATCACCCACTCTTTGGCCTCGAACTGGTAGAAGCAGGCGATAATGCCTGTTATCTTATCTGGCGCTTCCATCACCTGATTGCTGACTCGGTATCTACGTCTCTTGCAATGCAATATTGGACGGAGGCCTACCTCGCTCTGACCACCGACGAGCCACGGGAGCTAAGCCCTCCTACTTCCTATCTGCCAGGAATAGAGGCGGACAAAGAATATCTTGCTTCGACGGAATATAAGCAGGACCTTGCATATTGGGTTGCACGGTTCACGCCTCTTCCGCCTCCTCTTGTCGTTGATGATCGGGAGACGGATGAAACAGGCATTTTTTTTGCTGATTGGACCCTCTCCGGAGAGTTGTGGGAATGTTTGCAGAAGCTTGCAAGTGATATAAAAATCGCCCCTTTCCGTATTCTGTTTGCAATCTTTGCTGCTGTTTCGGCAGAACACTATGGCCAATCGGATCTTGTTACTGCGATGGCGCTTCATCGACGTGACCAATCGTCACGTTTGACATTAGGAATGTTTTCGGGGGTTATGCCGGTTCGCTTTTATGTCGCTTCAGGTAAGTCTTTTTTAGAGACCGTTCAAGGTTATAGCGCGCAGATCGATGCCGATCTGCGTCATAAAAGAATACCTGTCGACCATCTTGCAAGGGTGCTCGAGCTATTTCGCCATGGACGTTCGCGGCTTTTTGATATTGTTATGTCGTTTCTCCCAGCCGATCGTGTTCGAAATCATTCTGTAGACGATGAATGGTCGATCAGGTCTGGTGTCGTGGCCGTTAGCGAAGCCAGCCCTATTAGCCTGCACGTGACGGAGTTGGATTCTATGGGGTTACAGATACGAGTATCCGTGAATACGCGTATCGTTGACCCGTCCGCAGCAGAAGCGCTTTTATCGCGGATGCAATATGCTGTTCGTAGCAGCGCTCATGCCCCAAATATATCCGTGGATCATCTTTTCTCGGGCCATTTAAAGGAACATGCGACAGTTGAAAGTCGCGACTCAAATCTCAGTCGTGAAGAATGGATCGTTTAGTTTTCGAGTAGTTCAGAATCTGCAATGTTGAATTATCTGCGGTAGTCCGAATCAGAAGTAGCTCTGAACAAATTATGGATACGTCGAGTCCAATGGAAAGTTTTGACAAAGAATTGCAGGTGCTGGACGATGCTGCGTTTTTAGGCATTCTCAAACGCAGCGATATCGAACTCAGGGTCGTCCAAGGGCAGCTCAGAGTCAATGCAACGCCCGGAGCTCTAAATGAAGAACTCAAGTCGGAGTTGCGCCGCCGCAAGGAGCGTCTGCTGGTTCTCCTTCAGGATCGTTCGAATCCGATCAATGATCTGAGGAAAAATAATTTAGGAATTGAGGCGAGAAAACGTTTAAGTCCTGCTGGGCAATGGACTCCACATCTGCAGTATTGGAAGACGCAACTTGATGGTGTAGCCAGTTTTCTTCAATTACCCTCTCGCCGTTCTACGACAACCTCTGCACCTGCTGAAAGTAGTACGGCGTCCTTTTCGATCCCGCGTGCCGTGGTGGCTTCATTACGTTCGGTTGGTACAGCGGAACAGAGCTCTTTTGAAACAGTCGTGTTGACTGCATTCTCGTTGCTTTTGTCTCGCTATGCCGATAAAGAGGACTTCTGTATTGGTGTTCCAGTGATGCGGAAACAGCGTCATAATGAATCGGTTTTAGAAGACACAATAGAAAATTTTGTCCCGATTCGTTGCAGGCTGGATTTCTTAAAGTCATTTCTCGATCTGCTTCGCGTATCGAATAAAACGATACTGGAGGCATATGAAAATAGCAGTATTCCGTTATCCAGATTGCTGGGCGAACTACCGATCAGCGTAGAGCAGGCGAGACATCCACTTTTTCAATTTTTGGTTGCTTTTGATTTTTCCAGGAAGAATAAATGCCTGGTGCTCGTCCCAGACCAGATAGATGACTTCGGTTTTGATCTGTCTCTCTACTTGACTCATTGCTCAGATGCTGATGTTTCAGGTTGCTTTAGATATAGAGCCGATCTGTTTTCTGATCAGAGTGTCGCTCTCTTTATCGAAAGTTTTAATGCTCTCTTGGGATCTATTGCTGAGAATCCGAATTGCCCGATTGGTGAGTTAAGCATCCTTTCCGCAGCTCAGCGAGAACAAATTCTTGTTCAATGGAACCAAACCCAGATGGAGTTCCCGGCAGCGGCAATTCATTCCATGTTTGAGCATCAGGTCGAGCTCAACCCGGAGTCGATTGCCGTCGTCAGTGGACGCCACGCAGTATCCTATTCCGAACTGAATGTGCGGGCGAATCTGATAGCTCACTGCTTGCTTCAGAGAGGGGTGCAGGCAGGTGACATCGTAGGCATATGCATGCGTCGCTCAGTCGACATGATTGCGACGATGTTGGCGGTGTTGAAGGTAGGCGCGGCATACCTTCCATTGGACCCTGCTTATCCTGCGCAAAGACTCGATGTGATGCTCGAAGATAGTAGGGCTAAGATCGTCGTTTCGAATGACGAGCACGCTAATGTTTTTGTTCGTGAGTGCGAAATAATTTGGCTTGATCGAGAGGCGTCGGCGATTACGAAGCTGCCGCGCTTAAATCCGGAAATCAAAGTTTCTTCAAATGATCTGGCCTACGTCATTTATACGTCTGGCTCGACAGGGCGCCCTAAAGGTGTTGCGATAGAGCATCGCAGCACGATGTCCTTGCTTTCCTGGGCGAAGGAGAATTTTTCTTCAGAAGAGCGTGCCAAGATATTTGCATCGACATCAATTTGTTTTGATCTGTCTGTATTTGAGATATTCCTTCCATTGACCACTGGCACAACCGTGATTCTGGTCGATGATCTTTTGCAATTGGCTCAGATCGACGTTTCCAGCCAGCCCACGCTTATTAATACGGTTCCAAGCGTTATTGGCGCATTTATTGCATCTCAAAAAATTCCTCGGTCGGTGCTTTGCGTCAATTTAGCGGGCGAACTCTTATCGGTTTCGTTAGTGAAGAAGCTTGAGCAGCAGCTTCCAGATGCGCGTATTTTTGACCTGTATGGGCCCACGGAGACGACGACATACTCCACCTTTTGCACCCGTCGATCTATTTCGCCCGCTACAATCGGACGTCCGCTTGCGAATACAAAAATCTATTTATTGGATGCCAGGCATCAACCTGTCCCGCCAGAGGTGCCTGGTCAGATTTTTATTGGTGGCGAAGGTGTTGCGCGAGGTTATATCAATCAGCCTGATTTAACGGAAGAGCGCTTTGTCACCATGGAGCATTTGCCGGATGCAGGTCGTCTTTATTCGACAGGAGACCTTGGCTTGTATAAAGCCGACGGTAGTATTGAATACCTTGGCAGGATAGATCAGCAGGTAAAGATTAGAGGATTTCGTGTGGAGCTTGGTGAAATAGAAGGAATTCTCCTGCAATACCCACGAGTTCGTGAGGCGGTAGTGCTCATGCATCAAGGGGATACTGCATCCGGCGCGTCCTTGCGAGCCTATGTCACCGTTTCTGCAAGCCCCGTAGAAGGTAAAGACCTGATCGCATTTCAGGAGAAGTTTCTCCCCTCTTATATGGTAGCGCGAGAGATATTGATTTTAGAAAGTCTTCCTGTAACTCCGAACGGCAAGGTTGATAAGAGAGCCTTGGCAAATGCCAAACCAACCGTATCTGCGTACTCAACGCAGGAATCCAAGCCCGCAACCGAGATTGAGCGTAAGTTGGTTGCAATATGGGAGCAAAACTTCAAACGTACGCCGATCGGTCGCGATGATGATTTTTTTTCGCTAGGCGGGCATTCCTTGCTGGCTTTTCAAATATTCAATGACATTGAAAAGCAGCTTGAGGTTGCACTGATGCTGTCGGTGCTTTTTAAAGCCCCAACCATCCGATTGCTTGCCGAGGAGATAGAACGGAAGGAAAAACCTAGAAGCCGGTTCGCTTTGCATTGATGTGTTATTGAAGGTTAGCATCCTGATTGATGATCGATTTCCATGATTCAGAAAGAGATAAATGGATATCCCCACGGGATCGTGTAAGTGGGGCACGGATTCGTCTGTTTTGTCTACCTCACGCAGGTTCAGGCGCAGCAGCCTATCAACCGTGGAAGCGGTTAATGCCATCTTTCGTAGAGCTTTGTGCTATTAGGTTGCCTGGGCGCGAAACACGATTGAATGAGAGTTCGTTCTCTGATAGCAAATTGCTGATTCGTGAGATGACAGAAGCTTTAGCGGACGGCTGTAATATGCCCTATGCAATCTTTGGCCATAGCATGGGGTCTGTGCTTGCGTACGAATTCGCGCAAGAATTGAGTAGCAGAGGCGTGAGGAAGCCCGAGTTCCTATTTCTTTCGGGACGCGTAGCTGCACATCTAAAGTTATCAGCCAAGCCGCTTCATGATCTGCCTTCTGATCAATTTATCGCCACAATTGAAGCTCGGTATGGTGGCTTGCCGCAGGAGCTTCTGCGCGATCAAGAGATGCTGGATTTTTATCTGCCCATCCTTCAGGCCGATTTGAAGTTGATCGAGACATATCAGTACCAATCGAAGGCTCCACTCACATGTCCCTTCATTGTATCGGCCGGAAGGAATGATCAAAGTGTTTGGGACGAGGGGCTCCAGCAGTGGAGTGTGCATACGACGGGAGACTTTCGCCTTCAGCGGTTTCCAGGAGATCACTTCTATCTGTCAGGAGAGAGCAGGGCATCGCTTCTCCATTTACTGACGGAGCAATTGCTGATTGCCGATCATCGTTGCGCTAGTGAGATGAACTCCATTTGAAGACTGTCATCGAGAATGGTGGAAGTTGGTAAGCGGAGTGTGAGTCAAAGCTATTCGATGGTTTTTCCGTAATGGAAACTCGCGAAGAAGTCTCATTGCCATCCGTAATATTTTTTGATGTCAGCTGACTTATAGCTACAGTGCCGGCCGGAGCATTTACTCCAGAGAATGTGATCGGGCGCATTTCAGTGCGGCTCAGGTTGAATACGATGATGCTGCGCTGCTTTCCATCGGCAAATGCAAATGCTTGTATCTCGTGTGCCTTGTCGATTTGAATATCATCGTTCCTGCTTTTCGCCTGATGCCATGTCGGGTTGGTGCCCCCCATCTTAGTCGAGAGCATCGTAGGAAGGATTGCTTGATTTGCCAACTGTTCCGCTAAAAATTGCGGTCGACGAAGATTAGTCGCTCCTCCCATATCAACCACGATTGAAAATAGCGGTGAGGTTTGATCTTTGCTTGTAGACGAGTTCCTGAAGCCATTGGAATAGCCACTCAATGCCCATATCGACTGCGTCTTTACGCCAAGATCGCGCAGCATGAGCAGCATGTGGTCGACAACAGTCAGGCCGGCTCCTATCGAAGGGATGGTGTTGTCAATGCTCGTTTGATCTGCCGATCCGCTTAGAGTGTGGAGGTTAACTTCATAGACCACAAGCTTCGCAGGCCGCTTCGCTTCTTTTACTGCTTTTGCCTGCTGAAACACGTAGCCGGAAGGGAGGCTATCCAGCATCTCCGGTTGCGCGAACATGGAACCGAAGATGGCCTCATTCGAACTTGCATCATCGAATCGAGTGAAAAGATAAGGTGCGATTGCCATACTGTCATAGCCATCGCCGTTCGCTAATTCCTGGCCAGTCAGCCATGTATTCACTGCTTGAGCGCCGATAACAAGATCAAATTTGCCGGGCTGGTAAGAAGAAGAACTCCTCGCCGCTGCGAAGATTTCTTTGGCGCGCTTTGCGTAAGTGGGCCCATCGGAGATGGAGGCACCCGGAAAGGTGAAGGAGTTCCATTGCTCATTTCCCAATTCAAGATGGATCACGGGGAAGACACTTGTCCATGGTGCCGTTTGCCCACGCGCAACCCGCTTCGCGCCATAAGGTGTGCTGGGAGACCCGCCGAGATACTCGATCAAATTCTTGGCCTCAGTCGTGCTCATGCCCGGAGGCATGTTGTAGTAAGGCTCAGCGCCAATAAGCTGACATAGCTGAAGAAACTCGTGCAGCCCAATTGCGAGGTCTTCATAAGTTGATCCTCGGCTGCTTGAGCCCGCGCGAAGGCGAGCGAATGGCGGAGCAATGATGTTATCGATGGTGCTCCCGGTATTGGCGTCGTCGTAATAACGCAATACTCCGGGATGCAGGTCTTTCAGAGCGCTTACAACTTCATCGCGAAATACTGTCGGGTTTGTATTTGAGTTACTTACTTGAACGAGGCTTACATCATCCAGCAGAACCGTGCTTCCCGGAACATAAAATTTGAGCGACACACTCCCAAAATCAGAATTCGATTCGTTTGTCGTGAAGTCGTAGCTGTAGTTCGTCCATTTATTGGAGAGCTTGAGGTCCTTCGAAAAAAAGTTATTTCCTCGCTTAGACTGCCGAGACAGACTGACGCGAACCTGATTATCCCCGCCGAGCCCCTTCGCGCGAAATGTAAGCCGATACGTTCCGTTGAGCCGTACAAAGGAGTGGCTTTCGAGCGTATCAAAATACGATGCGATCTCTCCCCATCGTCCAGATCCGACGGCGTCGATCTTGAGAGCCTGCTTGCCTTGAGTTTCTGGCGACAGGTCATGGAATTCCGTGGAAAGTACTGCGCCCCCACCATTGTTCACCCACCAGCCAGCCTGGGCATTGCCTGGGGAGGTCTTGCGGACGATGACGAAATCATCGGCCGACGGTTGTTTCGCCAGTGTCGAAAAGATAATCGTGGCACCCTGGTTTTGGATCTGCGATTGAGCGGGTAGACTGGCAGTCACCACACCGGTTTCGCCAGCTGCAGCTCCGCTAATAAATTCGAAGCTGGCTCCATCCAGAAACCCCTGAGGCCATTGTCCCCATTGATTCCAGTCTGTGCAGCTGGTTGCCGTTGCTGCTTTGCAACGCAGGATCGATTGCCATATCTCGCCTTCGAATCCTGAGTTTCTGAAGACCAGGTTGCGCAACATCTGCCCCGAATCGTAGTACGTCTGCATCGGAATATTGATGCCTAAGCGCTTTACGTCTGTCTGTATTGCCGTGGTATCGATTGCAATGTCGGTCACGCCGCCTGGGCCATTTTGTGCTTTAGCTGGGTGACATCCAACAGTGCCGATGAGTAGCCCAAAAACAAATCCAAATTGGGTCAGCGTAGAGAGAGGATGCTCGAACCGTTCATTGTTATCGGGAGTGCGCCACAATCGCTTTGTCTGCGAGAGAACTTTAACTGTGGGAACGTGGAATATCATGCGCCTCCGATAATCTGTTGATCCTGGTAATCGATAATGAAGCCCAGCTCCACAAATAGGCGTATAACTACCGCCTAATGGATGGTACAGATTAGATTAGTGAAAAGAGACATCACCTCACAAGCATTCAAGAAACAGATCATCACTTATCCGCAGAATTGTGATCGTATGACTGAGCCTCCTGATACAGAACGTTATCGAGAATGGAATGCAGCCGACTCTCTTCTGCCTTTGGCGGATGGAGAGCTTCAGCTCTGGCGTTTTCAGCTGACAGACGATGCATTCTTTCCGGGCTGTGCCAACTATCTAATCCCTGAGGAGCGCAGCCGGGCCGAGCGACGACGTGCTAGCAGGCCACGTGAGGAGTTTGCCGTTGGAAGAGCCTGTCTGCGTATTCTGCTTGGAAATGCCCTGCGTATGCCCCCTCTGGACATTGTGCTCAAGGAGAGCCCCTTCGGCAAACCTTCCGTTGTCAATAGTGCTGAGCACATTTCGTTTAATGTCTCTCACTCGAAAGGAACGATTCTGATCGGGTTGAGTCGGCAGGAAACTGTTGGCGTAGATGTCGAACATATCGATGCTGGCATCGATATTTTGGAGATCGCGCAATCTGCATTTACCGCAAAGGAGCTCGAACGTTTGAAGGCGCTTTCTTCGCTTGACGAGCGCCGCAGAGCCTTTTATCGCTGTTGGACACAGAAGGAAGCCATCACAAAGGCAGATGGAAGAGGGCTTTCGTTGCCGTTATCCAGTTTCGAGGTCCCAGCCGCCCCTGCATGGCATACCCCTGTGCTGATTTACGATCCAACCGGAACGGAAAAGCATTATTTTTTGAGCGATATCGATCCAGGAGATGCTGCTATAGGAGCAGTGGCGACCGACTCCCCCAATTGTCGTATCCTTCAGCTGAACTTTCCCCTTTCGAGGCTGAGCAGCCATCTTGTAAAACAAGGGGATTGAGGTTGTAGGTGACCGCAGGTTACCGTTGGGGCATGCCGAAGTGCTCTGGAAATCCCTACTATTCACATATCATAGTAAATGCCTGTGGGATGAGGGCTTAGGAGTTCTTGCCATGCGTATGAAGCTGACCAATATGATGTTTCTGCTGACAGCGTGTGTCTCACTCGCTCACCCGGTCTGTGATGCGCAGAATACTGCTCCTGCTACAGAGCTGAAACAAAATCCTCTGGCGATGTTGAAGTCCTTTGAGGCGCCAGCCGACCAGCCTTACCAACTCGGGCGCGGTGATGAGATCACCGTTGAGGTCGTAGGCCGTCCTGAGTTGACCGCCAAGCACACGATTGGACCCGATGGAAAGATCACGCTGCCCATCGCGGGCACCATTATGGTGGCAGATAAAACCCGCGAGGAGGCTGCTACTGCTATCCAGAACGCACTCAGCTCTTACTATGCCGGAGTTACGGTATCGGTAGGTGTGGATCACTACACGTCGAATCACATCCTTCTGCTTGGTGCAGTCGAGCATCCCGGTCTGTTGACCTTCGATACCACACCCACTCTGCTTGAGGTGATCTCGCGTGGCGGACAGCTTCAGGGGGCTTCGGGGGCGGCAGCTAGTTCAGGAGCCCCGGCCGCAGGTACAGCAGGCGCATTGCCCATTCCGATGGCTGTGCCCGAAGAATGCATGATCTATCGCGGCAACGCCTCCATGGTTACGGTCCAGCTGCGAAGCCTTCTTGAAGAGGGAAACCCTCTGGCCAATATGCGGCTCATGCGCGACGATGTTGTCTTTGTCCCCGGCCCAGATAAGTACGTTTCAGTACTTGGAATGGTTGTGCGTCCGGGGACGCAGCGGCTCGAAAAGAAAAGCACCCTGCCTCAGCTTCTTGCCATGGCTGGTGGGCCGACAGAGAAGGCAGGACGCTATCCTGACATTCAGATCATCCATCGCGGTACCGATACCACGCCCGGAAAGACGCAGGTCATCTCATACAAAGATGTTCTGGGGCCAAAGCCGCTTGATCTTACATTGCAATCGGGTGACATCATCTATATTCCCGAAAGCGGGTTCAATAAATTGGCTTACAGCTTTGAGAAGCTTTCGCCGCTTGTAAATCTGTTTACGATTGGAGCGCTTCTGCGCTAAGCAGATGCAGTCTGGTATCTCCAGCCTGCTTGGGAGCAACAGTGTTCGAAAATATCCGTGAGGACTGGCGCACACACGACTGTCGTTGGGGTCGTCATGGCTTCTGGGTGCTCTTGATCTATCGATTCGGGCGCTGGAGGTACAGCATCCAGTCACGTGCTCTGCGTGTTCCATTCTCGTTTGCCTACAAAGTACTCAAATTCTTCTCGGAGATGCTTCTTGGCGCGGAGTTGCCCTGCGAAGCCGTCATCGGCCGTCGCTTCGTGATTGAGCACATCGGCGGCATCGTCGTCAGTGGCGATGCTATCTTCGGTGACGACTGCGTAATGCGTAACGGCGTCACCGTAGGTTTGCGCAACCGTGGCGTACGAGGCTCGCCCGTTATAGGCAATCGCGTCGATATCGGCGCCGGAGCAAAGCTGCTCGGCCCCATACGTATCGGCGACGACGTTGCGATTGGAGCGAATGCGGTGGTTATCTCCGATGTGCCGTCCAATTCGATTGCTGTCGGCATACCGGCACGCATCATACCCCGTAAGGTTGCGGAGCCTGTAGAAGCTGCAGTAAGCGGACACGAACAATGAATGCCACGACAAAACCCTCGCGCAGTCTGACTAACCTTACCGTCTCGGTCGTAGTGATCGGCAGAAACGAAGGAGAGCGCCTGCGTCGGTGCCTCGAATCGGTCTATGCGATGGATCGTGACGGGTTTGCGATCGAGGTGCTCTACGTTGACTCCAATTCGCAGGATGGAAGCGTCGGCCTTGCCCAGTCCATGGGCGCGAAGACGATTGTGCTGCATCCGGAGCGGCCATCGGCGGCGTTAGGCAGAAATGCAGGCTGGCGCGCGGCAACGGGAGCCATCGTGCTCTTTCTGGATGGAGATACGATTCTCCACCCACGCTTCGTAAGCGACTCGCTGCAGGAGTTCCTGAACCCTGCGATCGCAGTCGTATGGGGTCATCGCCGCGAGCTTTACCCCAGGCGCTCCATTTATATCCGCACACTCGATCTCGACTGGATTTATGAAGCTGGCCCAACGCTCTATTGCGGCGGCGATGCGTTGTTCTGGCGAGATGTTTTGGTGCAGGTCAACGGCTTCGACGAAACCTTAATCGCCGGAGAAGAGCCGGAGCTATGCCGAAGGATCGCTGCACTCGGCTATATCATTTTGCACGTCGACCGTCCTATGACCGGGCACGACCTGGCTATTTATCACTGGCGGCAGTACTGGAAGCGTTCAACCCGCGCAGGCCATGCCTTCGCCGAGGTATCCGAGCGCTTTCGATCGTCGCCTCAGTCATTTTGGACGGAGGAGTGCAGACGCAATCGCAATCGCGCATGGATTCTGGTTGGCCTCTCGTTGGCCGGACTCCTGTGTTCCATCCTTCTTCGCGCAATATGGCCACTGCTTGGTGTTGGTATTTTTTTCCTGCTGCTTGCCGCTCGTTCCGCGTGGAAGGCACGTTGGAAGACCAAAGATACTGTAGCGCTGGCGATGTACGGTGTTCACTCTCATCTGCAACAGTTGCCCATCTACATTGGGCAGTTACAGTACAAGCTGAATCGCAGAAGAGGGAAACGCGCCATGCTGGTTGAATACAAACAGCCCTAGACGCAGTACGGTTCAGTCTGCCTGAATCTGCAAATCCTTAGGTAGCTTTGGCGGACGGAAGAAGTGATACAGGCGTGCCGGCCACTGACGGTTTGGCCAGGACTCCCGCAGCAACTCTCGTAACAGATCAGGCTCTTCCCACGGAACATCGTGGTATCCCAGCTCCAGATAAGGATTCCTGGGACTCAATAAAAAAGCTTGAGGAAAGAGAGCAATTGCTTCTCGAGTGATCGGCGCGTCCGGATCGGATCGTTCTTCGTTCTTCAACTTGCTGGTAAAGGCACCCGCAAGGTCTCCTTGCTCCGGCAGGCGAAGATGTCCCAGCTGGGTGCAGCGTGGGTTCAATTCAATCAGATACGCATGCTTCGTCTCTCGCTCCAGCATAAAGTCGAGTCCATGAAACCCATTGAGCTGGAGTTTCTGCGCCAGCTTGCAAGCAGCTTGTGTGATCTCTTCATTCCGGATGATCTGTACGACCGTCGCCGAGCCAGTGGCACCTTGGCTGTTGAGAACTTCGACCGCCACCATGGCGAGCACTTCACCCTTCCAGCAAGCCATCATCGCATTCGCCGGGCGTCCAGCGATGAACTCCTGGAGCGTAACGCGTGGCGGGCCTGCATTCTTGCGAGACCATAATGCAAGCGGATCTCGATTCACCAGAAATCGCTTCCAGGTAAAGCTGGGTCCTTTCGGCTTTGAAAGTCTGTCATAGGCCTCTGCCGCTTCGGCAGCGGAGCCGACAATCTCGACTCCTGTTCCACCCCAACTGCCGTCCAGCTTCAGGACGCCCGCACCCTTCCAGCGGGCCAGATCATTCTTCGACTGAATATCGACGGTCTCAGGTGTGCGTATTCCTAAGGCAGCCGCTGTCCTCAATAGCTCGCCGCGGCTGCGAATGACGCCATACATGGCAGATGGGCCTAAGGACTCCTCAATGATCTCCCGAAGCTCCGGAAACCGGTCATGCAGCCAGTGAAGCTGCCAGACTACGCCATCGTCGCAGGGCACAATCACATCGGCCTTCGACCTCTCAATCGCGTTCTTCAGCGATCGCGCTGAATCCACACTTTCATACAGATAGTGGCTCTCGATCCCGCTTACAAATCGGAGAGGGTGTCCCGGGGGGCATACCGTAATCACCCTGCATCCGTGGCGTAGCAACGCTATGGCCATACGTGCCGATAGCTGCCACCATGTGGTGGCGCCTATCAATACAACCGGTCGGCTCGAACTACGCAAAATAAATCCCCGTGCACATTGGCTTGGAAGCTGATTTTATGCGTTTTTACAATAAGCAACACCTACACACATGGGGCATTCAGGGTCAAGGCAAAATTTGGACATCTTTTTAGTGGAAATCCCTTGCCGCGACAGATGACTTATTCACGAGAGGTCGTAGGCCGTTTCCGCTCTCGACCACACGACGAAGAACGTCCAAAAATCAGGAAGGCAAGGCTTAACTTTATCAAGAACGAAGATCCCGGCTGTGAACGCTCCGTTTATCTGGGCGGTGTCTTGTCGTCAGAAGAGGCTTCGATCTCGGCATTCCTGCTCGTGCGCACCCACGCATGATTCGACCGCGCATTACGCAGCAGGGAAGGAATCAACATCAGCTTCCATACGATGTAGAACGGTGCAGCCGCCAGTGTGCTCACATCGCGCCAGCCGCCTCCCCCCACAACAATCGCAGCTGTCAGGTGTAATAGAACCACGGCAGCCCCTACCAGCCCTACCATCCGCACGAAAGGCAACGGCGTTGAGATAGCAACAGCCAGCAGCGCAACATGGAACGCCAGCGGAAACAGCAGAAGCTCCAACAGTGGCTCCAGCAGAGAAAGCTGCCCCTGCAGTACGCTACGCAACAGGGCCGGGCTCTTCTCCATCATCATCCGCAGCCGTCCGCCCTCCCAGCGAGAGCGCTGTGTCTTAACACCCTTACCGCGTACCGGCATCTCGCCAAAGACGGTCGTTTCGTTCACAAAAGCAACCCGGCGTCCTGACCGCACCAGCGACAGATGATATTCCAGGTCTTCCACCACAGAGGACGCCAGATAGGGAACAGCCGCCAGCGTCTCCCGGCGCAGCCCAAACCCGTTGCCGAGAATTCCTGCCGACAGACCAAGTTGTTCCCGGCCCAGCGGACGCACCACGTTGAAGGCCCGCAGCGCCAGCCCCATCAGCCTGGTTCGCGTGCTCTCCTCCAGATTGCTCACCAGATATCGTGCCTGTACTGCATCGGCTCCGTCACGCATCGTCCCTGCTGCGGCGACAATAAAGTTTTGCGCAACATCCGTATCGGCATCGACGATCAGAAAGCAGTCGTAACCCTGCTTTTCCAAGGTTGTAAACGCGTAGTGCAGCGCATATCCCTTGCCGCGCTCCAGATCATTCGTGCGAGTCAGCACCCTGGCTCCTGCAGCTTCTGCGACCGGAGCAGTCCGATCCGTGCAGTTGTCCGCAATCACATAGATGTCGACGACCATATCTCCGTGATCGGCCTGCAACAGGCTTGTGACGCACTTTGCGATGCCCACCTCTTCATTGTGGGCCGGAATAACTACAGCGACACGCCACCCCGCGCGGGAAGGTGGCTGGGTTCTTCGCTGAACCGGAAGCAGCGCCGCAACGCTCAGCATAAACAGCTCAACGGTGCCGGGCAGCGTCATGCAGGCTGCAGCTATTCCTGCCGCCTCCCACAGCGTTCGTAAGAGCCATGGGATCAATGAATCGTCTCCAGCCTGCGTCGAAAGACCTCAGCCAGCCTGTCGACATTGGCAGAAAGCTCATAGCTCTTCTGCACACGTTGACGTCCGGCCTTTCCAAGAGTCTCCCGCAGCGAGGCATCATCCATCAGCCGGGCCAACGCTCCTGCCAGGCCCTCGACATCCGACGGGGCGACAAGCAGGCCATCCACGCCATCCCGAATCAGCTCCGGTATGCCATTGATCCCTGTCGAGACGCACGGAATCTCCATCGCCATCGCTTCCATCAGGACAACCGGAATCCCCTCCGCAAAGCTGGCCAGAGCGAAGACGTCCGCTGCCTGATAGAACGCTCGGATACGGTCCTGATTCATCGCGCCCTCAAAGCGTATCTCCCCTGCGAGCCCTCTCTCGGTCACCATCAGCTCCAGGTTCTTCCGGTCCGGCCCATCTCCCACAAAGCGCAATTGAACCCGGCGTCCCCGCTGTAGAAGCTGTTCCACGGCCTGGATCAGGATTCGCTGCCCCTTTGTGGGAACCAGGCGGCCCACGCAGAGGACCTCAAATACCTCGGGCGAAGCGCGAAATGGGCGGGGAGCAAAGTGTCCGCAGTCCACCCCCAGCCGCGCAACATCAAACTTCGGCCACTGCTCGCCGGGAGAGAGTTTCATCAACTGGCTCTGGGCAAAGAAGCTGATGCAGACCACAAACCGGGCCGCCTCGATCTTCTCTGCCAGAAAATAGCTGGTGACGTCATAAAACTCGTCTGGCCCATGAACCATCATCGAGAACGTCACTGGAGCAATGCGGGCCAGCAGGAGGGCCACGGTGGCCGCTGGAGTCGCAAAGTGGACGTGCAGGTGCACTAGGGCATGGCGTCGCATCCAGCGGGCAAGTAAAGCGGCCTCCGCCAGATAGAACAGGCAGAGCATCACGCGGGAAACATCTGCCCCGCCAAGCTTCAGTGCAGTCCGTAAGCCAACCAACAGTCTGCCCGGAGCACGCAATGCGAGCCACGCCATAGCTTTCAGTGCACCCCAGGGCCCAGCCTGCTTCACATAAAACGTCCGGCTCGCCTCTACCTGCTCCACCTGCGTCATGGCGCTTCGATCGTCTGCATCGTTGATCGAGGCAACTTCGATCTCGAAGCCCCTCGATCGCAGTGCTGCGATCTCACGCAGAATGAAGGTATGCGAGACCGCTGGATACTTGCTTACGAGATATCCCATCCGCGTCGCCGCAGCCGTCACCATGAGGACCTCATCGTGATCCGAATGGTGCTGCACAAAGGGAACCAGGCCCGCAGGGAGCATACGGCCATCTTCAGGGCCATCGGGAAGGGAAGCATCGTTTTTACGCTATGTATGACGTAACGGCCTCGTCAGAATTGTTGAAGACCTCGAAGACGCGATGCATGCGCACCAGCTCAAACAACGCGCGAGCAGGCTTGCTCAGGCCGGAGAGCTTGATCTCCCCGCCATCGGCATGAGCCTCGCGAAGGCACGAAACCAGGGCGCCAAGCCCGCTGCTGTCGATAAACTCAACCTTCGAAAGGTCGAGCACCAGCCGGGCTCCATGGGTTAGCAGAGGTTTGATCGCGTCCTTAAACGCCCGGGCATTGCTTGCATCCAGGGACTTGGCATCGACCTTCCCCACTACAACGCCCTCTTTTTCTGAACTCAAAACCTGCATTATCCAACTCCAGGAATCATTTAGCCCCACCGGGGCTGCTATAGCGTCACCGTGCCCTGACACTCTCTGAGTCAGATTCCAGATGTATCACATCAGGCTTTATGCCGAAAGAGTCCCAATTGCCACCGAAGCCAGCACGAACGTCACCACAAACATGGTTCCCGGAAAGTCGTTGTTTTGTTCTGACCGCGTAGTATACTTCATCCGAAAACGGTACGATACTGGACGCATATAACCATGAGTGCGGTCACATCCCAGGCGATTCTTGGTTCTCTGATCTAACGAAAATCGATCATATCCCACGAACGCGGTACAGCGCTTTTCTCTAACGAGATTTAATCTTAGAGATTCGTGTGGGAGGATGCATGAACCTAAAGCACGTGCCGCTTTGTGATAGTAGCTCGCAGAAGGGGAACTGCGTGGGCGCCACACGATTGCAGGTGGATTTTGGAAGAAAGTCCCTGGTGGATCAGCTCTACCGGGGATACGGTGGTTCGAGCTTTGCGGGGGGGCGCCTGCGTGTCTTCCGCGCGCACCTCAAGATCTTCACCTGGTCATTTGTCGTTACCGGGGCGAAGTTCTTCAAGCGCGCCATGGATATCATTGTCTCCTCCATTGCGCTGGTTATGCTCTCGCCCGTCTTCCTGATCCTGACGATTCTCATCCGTCTACAGGACGGAGGACCGGCCTTCTTCTGGCAGACCCGCGTGGGACTCTGGGGTAAGGAATTCCCCTTCCCGAAGTTCCGTTCCATGGTGGTGGATGCCGAGAAGCGGAAGCAGGAGCTTGCTGCCGTAAATCAGCACGGAAACGATGGCATTACCTTCAAGATGAAGCGTGATCCCCGGATCACCTTCATCGGCGGCATCATCCGCAAACTCAGCCTGGACGAGCTGCCACAGCTCTGGTGTGTCCTGCGCGGAGACATGTCTCTGGTCGGCCCGCGTCCTCCTGTCCCATCCGAGGTCGCCCGCTATACCATCAGCGACCGCCGCCGGCTTGAGGTCAAGCCAGGGCTCACCTGTATCTGGCAGGTCAGCGGAAGAAGCGAGCTTTCCTTCGAGCAGCAGGTTAGACTCGACGCGCAATATATTGATAGTCATAGCGTTATACTTGACCTGTATCTCTTGATTAAGACCATCCCGGCCATCCTTACTGGTCGCGGAGCGTATTGAAACCATGCCGGCGAAAAAGCAGGAGTTGGACTCGCAGCAGGGGTATGTATCCGATACGCCAAGTCGAAGCCATCTTCTCGCGAACCTGGATGACAAATTCTCCAAAGACGGCATCCGGCAGCGTAAGCGGGCTCTATTTCGCCACTCCCTCGCCTGGACCCTCAGTATCTGGGCTGCGGAAGTGCTTCGCCGCCTCATCGAGGCCACCCTTGCCGCGTTTCTGATTGCGATCCTTAGCCCCTTCCTGCTGGCTCTGCTTCTTCTTGCCCGTCTCTCCGGTGGAGGTCTCCGCGAGCAAACCCGTCTTGGGCGCTGGGCAACCCACTTCCAGCAGTACGAGATCCATTTCCCCCCGTCTTCTTTCCTCTCCCGGCTCGGCTTTCTTCGCTCGCTGCCCGCGCTGGTCAACGTCTTTCGCGGCGAGATGTCCTTCATCGGCCCTCGTGCCGCCTCGCCTGCCGAGACCTTCAGCGGCGAGCGGATGGCCTGGAAGCGCTACAATCTCCGTCCCGGCCTCCTGAGTCTCTGGTGGCTCAGGAAGCGCGCCAATATCGCCTACTCCACTGAGGTTGGCCTCGATCTTGAGTACATCGAAACCAACTCCCTATGGGGAGACCTCGGCATCGCGGCCCGCGCCATTCCAACGGCCTTCTTTGGTGGAGGAGCCAGCGACGCTCCGCCGAAGCTCAGCTTTCTCGGCGTAAACATCGATAACCTCACGATGGCCGAGGCCTCTGCCCGCATCATCTCCATGGCCCAGTCCGGCGTTCCCTCGCAGGTCAGCTTCGTCAACGCCGACTGCGTCAACATCGCCTTCAACGACTCCCAGTACAAACAGACCCTGGCGAGTTCCCAGCTGGTGCTGGCCGATGGAATCGGTGTGCGGATCGCCGGTGCAATTCTTAATCAGCACGTTCGCGAGAACATCAATGGAACCGATATGCTGCCTTTTCTCTGCGACGCCGCCGAGCAGGCAGGGCTGAGCCTCTACCTCCTGGGAGGACGGCCCGGCATTCCCGAAGCTGCAGCCGACTGGATCACCCAGCGCTATCCCGATCTCAGAATCGCTGGCTGCCGGCATGGATACTTCTCCCCCGAGGAAGAACCCTCGATCTTTGAAGCAATTAAGGACTCCCGTGCGGATATACTCCTTGTAGCGTTTGGCGCTCCCCGGCAGGAAAAATGGATTGCCTCGCACAAGACTCAACTGGCAGCAAAGGTCTCTATTGGAGTTGGTGGTCTTCTGGACTTCTACTCCGGTAGAATTCCTCGCGCTCCGGTCTGGATACGTGAGCTCGGCATGGAGTGGTTTTATCGCTTTTGGCAGGAACCTCGCCGTATGTGGCGCCGCTACTTTCTCGGTAACGCGGTCTTCCTCTACCGGCTGGCGGAAGAGCGGCTTCACGCCCGTCCTTCATCCCCGCGGGCCGGAGGCCTGACTACATGATTGGCGTCATCGTTGTCCCCGGCCATTCGCCGCTAATGCACGGATTGGATGCAAACCGGTCGTTCGCGCTGCTCCCGCTCGGCGACCGCCCCATGTTGCAGCATGTCATCGAATCGCTTGCCGCACAAAAGATTACCTCGATTGAGCTGATCGTCAGCCATGCGCCTAAAGAGGTCGAATCCCTGCTTGGCAACGGCGACCGCTGGGGATGCAGGTTCCGCTATCACCTGGCAACGCAGCCCGACCGGCCCTATCGCTCCCTCAAGATCATCTCCGCGCTCAAAGACCAGCCCTGGTGCCTGATTCATGCAGAGTGTTTCCCCTGCATCGATCTTCCTTCCGTGAAAGCGTCACAGCCGGTGTTGCTCTATGGCTCTGTGCAGGACGACCCAGCTGCGGACGGTCAGCAAGCCGTTGCCGGTTCTTCTGTCTGGCGGGGTGCGGCTGTGTTTCCCGCCGGATCCGTGACGGACGCCTTCGCCAGCCAGTCGATCGACGAGCTTCGCCAGCAGCTCGAAAGTATGGCCGCCAGCTCTGAGGCAACTGTCCTCCATGTTTCTCAGTGGCTCGATGGTTCTACGCCTGCCGCTCTGTTGGAGACACAGACCGCGCTGCTGGATCGCCGCTTCGAAGGGCTTATGATCAGCGGCGTGGAGCGCGAGTCCAACGTCTGGATATCGCGCAATGTGGTCATTCATCCCACGGTCGAACTTGTCCCTCCGCTCTACCTCGGCCCCAACAGCCGGGTGAACCGCGGTGTCCGCCTCGGTCCAAATGTCGTCATCGAAGGCGAGTGCATCGTCGACAGCGACACCTCCATTGAGCATTCCTTGATTACCGCAGGGAGCTACATCGGCCAGGGGCTTGAGCTGAACAAGGCCCTCGTCGACCATAACCTGCTGATCAACGTTCGTCTGGGGACCAGCGTCGAAGTCGTCGAAAGCTTCCTTCTCGGCGGACTCAAACAGGTACGCCGATCCAACATGCTTGCGAGGATTCTCGAGCCTATTCTCGCCATCTTGTTGATCATCCTCTTCTTGCCGGTCTCGCTGCTCTCTCTCGTCGTCTACGCCCTCTTGCGGAGACTTACATATACCCCCGTTCGCATGGTTCAGCTCCCCGCGCGTGAAAATGAGGTTGCCTCGCGTACGTATCCTCTTCTGTGCCTGGGGGCCGACGCATGGGTGGTCCGTCGCGTGGCAGGATGGCGTACGTTTCTGCGCCAGTTTCTCCCCGGGCTCTTCGCTGTTGCTCAGGGAAAGATCAGCTTTGTCGGACTTCCGCCCAGGACAGTGGAGGAGATCGAAAAACTTCCCAGCGATTGGCGTGCTCTCTATCTGGAGGGCTCCTCGGGCCTCATTACAGAGGCTGCGCTGTCTTTGAGTGATCCCAGGGACGAAACCCAGCGCTACCTCGCCGATGCCTATTACACCGTTCGGCGAAGCTTCCTTTACAACCTCAAATTGTTTTTCCAGTACTTCGGCCGCGTGATTTTTCCGGGAGGCCCCGGCCTGCTCTAAGCAGGCTCTTCGAGAGGAGAAACGCTTGACAGCGTTGATAAAATAACAAGTAGAAGAGAAGCCAAAATCCGGCGCAAGAGCCGGATTTTTACTGCCCTGAAGCTTAAGGGGGTGCGCCTGTAAACCATCTGGATGGAATACTTTGCGCAATTTTGTACGGAGTGGGTACTAGCTCGCCTGGAGCCCCACGTGCTTCCGGATCGTCATGTGGTTCCGCTGCTGATCCGATCGAACAGCGATTGAATCCACAATCTGCCTGACGATCTGAAGCCCATGTCCGCGCATCGGCCACGCTTCATCCGCATCTTCAAGTGGTTTCGGATCGCCCGTCAGGCGATGCAGTTGCTCTTCAGGAAAAGGCGGAGCGCAGTCGCTGAGATCAATCTGCACTTCAGTTCCTTGAACGCGCACATTCACTTCGATCGGTTTGTCCGTCGCACCCGCATAACCGTGCTCCAGCGTATTGTTAATGATCTCTGTAACTACCAGCTCAAGCGAGAAGATATCCGACTCAATGACACCCAGATGGTTCAGCACCCCCGAAAGGGCAGCACGAATCAGGCTGATCTGGTTCAGCTGACTTTCAATACTGAACGTGATGGAGTAATTCACCTGGTCCTGCAAAGCTGACTCCTCGCATAACGAGAACACGATCATGAAACGCCCCGGTTACTTAAGTACATTACCTGCTCTCGATAAGTAACATAGAAATATCATCAGGAAAATTCTTGCCCTGACTCCATTGTTCGAGGTCCTGCTGTATGGATTTCAGTGCTGCCTTGGGAGGGAGTCCAGTTGTCTGGAGAAGGATTTCTTTCAGCTTATCGATGGAATATGGAACTCCTTCGGAATTCACACATTCCAGAACACCGTCAGAGTACAGCAAAAGCCGGTCGCCGGGATGGAGGTCCGTCACAGTTTCCTCATATGTCATGTCCGGCCACAGTCCGACGGGAAAACCACCATCGCCGATGGGTGTGATCTCACCTTCGTGATTGATCTTCAAGGGGATTGGATGACCCGCCTGGCAGAAGCGCACCTCGCGAGTTCGCGTGTCCAGAACCCCATAGATCATGGTGAAGTAGCCATCGCCCTGGGGCTGGAATCTCCGGTTCAGCTCACTCACAACGTCGACCGGAGGCACAATCCTCTTGAGTTCAAGATGGGGGTCAAATCGGACCATCGGACTGCCGGGTTGTGGAGAGAGCAGATGATTGAGCGTCACCGAGAGCAGGGCAGACGGGATTCCATGGCCCGCCACATCAAGGTGATAGAAGATCAGGTAGCGATCCTGCATCATGAAATAGTTCAGGTTATCGCCTGCCAGGAAGCTGCTGGGCAATACAAGCCAATCGAGGCAGAAAGACGGGTGGACCTCGGAGATTTTGGGCATCAGGCCAGCCTGAAGCGCAGATGCGGCCTGCAGATCCGACTGGATTGTTTTATAAGCGGCGCCAAGCTTTTCATTCAGCCGATTGAGACTGGCATTCTGTTCCGACAGTTCCTGCCGCAGTGTCAGAATGCGTTCCGCTGCCCTGATTCTCACGCGCAGTTTGTCAGCTTCGAGCGGAATGCTGATAAAGTCGTCGGCTCCGGCATCCATGCCTGCGACAAAGTCCATCTCGTCGTCGTTCAGCGTGTAGAGAATGATGTAACAGTACGTGGGAGCCGGGTTTTCACGGATATGGCGGCATAGCGTCAAACTATCCATGCCAGAGAGGGTCCAGTTGCTGAGCAGGAGGTCGAACTCGCCTTGCTGCAGTAAAGCTTGCGCTTGGAATCCATCTCTCGCGGTGGTTACATGGTGATTCCACTCTTGCAGCCAACCCAGCAGCAATGACTGTGTCGTCATATCGTTTTCGGCGACAAGAATGTTCATGCACATACCATCAACCCAGGCAGAGCCGCGAAGATGCTCGATTCTTCCCGGCGTTCATAAATCGAAAACAGGTAGTTCCTTAGTATGTTCGACTATATACGGCGTACTCAGGCTTTTCCAATGATGGCCAGGATTTCTACGAGTGAATCGATAAAATCCTGATACAAATGCAGAATCAATGGAGTAAAATCCGCTCCGAATCCAACTGAGACGAAAGATACTTGAGGCGTCATGCGGCCATTTGAAGTTGCATTGACCATTTTCCTGGTTATCGCTGCATTGGTCGAATTGACGAGCCTCTCAAGGCTGGTGAAATCGTTCTTCGTCTTTCTTTGCCTGCTGCTTGCAATAATTCATCTTGGGCGGGAAGGCGGTCACTGGCAGATGCTGCCCGTCTATATCGCGGTTGTGGTTCTGGCAGTAGGTCTGGCGATTCGCAGGACAATCACCGTCTCCCTGCTTGTCCTCACGCTGTGCCTGGCAGGTGCGGCGCTCTCTTTTGCCGTACCGATGTTTTCCCTCCCTAAGCCAACGGGAGCTTATCCAGTAGGCACACGAATCGTCTATCTGAGAGACGACAGCCGTAAAGAAGATGCAGGTTCTGACCGTACGCGCGATCGGGAGCTGATTGTTCAAGTATGGTATCCAGCGGAGAGCTCCAGTAATCACCTGGCTCCTTACCGTCGCTGGCGCGAAAGCAGATTAAAGAATTCCTATCAAAGCGTTTTATGGACGAACTCCCGCGAAGACGCGGTTGTCTCTGCGAAGGGCGGTCCATTTCCAGTGATCCTGTTTGGTCACGGGTGGGGTGCGACACGCATCAGTGACACGTTTATCGCAGAAGATTTGGCCAGCCATGGATATGTCGTTATCGCTACCGACCATCCGTACAACTCAAACCGCGTCGCGCTCCCCGACGGCCGCGTGATTAACGGAATCCTGGGATCGCCGATTCTGGATCTTGGAATAGTTTCCGCTGACAAAACCGAAGCGTTATGGAATATGGAACTGCAGAAATGGACGGCTGACCAGATATTTGTCCTAAACACTTTTCAGGCTGCCAATCTCGATCCGCAGAGTCCCTGGCATGGCCATTTGAATACAGAGATGGTCGGAGCTCTCGGCCACTCCTTCGGTGGATCGGCAGCGGAGCGAATCTGCAGTGTTGATCCTCGCGTCCGGTCGGCCATCAATATGGATGGGTGGACGTTTGATGGAGTGCGTGACCGGTCAGAAGGCAAGTCATTGATGTGGATGTATGAGGATAGCGTTGATCCGCAACATCTGCTTGTAAACTCGCCGGTTCCTGCAGAGCATGTGAATGCTGAGCTCGACATACGCGACGAAAAGAATGTCTTGAGCAGTCTTGAGCGCTTTGGCGGCTATCGGCTTGTCATTGACGGCGCTCTGCATGGAGACTTTACCGATCAGCCCTTGGTCTCGCCTTTTCGACGTATCACGCATACCGGACCGATAAAGCCGGCGAGGATGGAGATGATTGTCAGGGATTACGCCCTTGCTTTCTTTAATAAAACGCTTTATGGCAAAGGTTCATCGTTGCTCGATTCCGGCAATACCTCTCCTTTCAAAGAGGTTCACTTTGAGCAGTGGCCCGCTAAGTAATCGCTGTGTCTTTCCGCGTGATGCTTAAGATAAGCATTGACGAAGGCTTTTGACGACACGAGGCAGATTCTCGTTCGATAAAACCTGCAGGTGAGCTCCAGGGATCTCAAACACACGTACCGGCTGAGTAGAGTATTTTCCCCAGCCCAGATCCCTGGGGCCTTTCTCCCGTGATGCACGGAACATCGTGACAATGCCGTCGTAGCTTTTTGGCACATAGTTCACTGCAGCGAATGAATTGATGTGATAAACGCTTCTAAGGCGAGGAGGAATGACCATGCCATTCGCGGTGGCGAAGGTGTAAAAAGTCCTAAGTATCGTACTTTTGATGCCGTCGAAGATCTCCATCGGAGTACAGGGACGCAAACGATGGAAGAACGGTGTCCAAACCGCCATGATCTGACGAACTGCCTTACGAAATGTGTGGTGTTCTTCGTGAACAGGATGTCGCCAGACAGGGGTATCGAGCATTCCTACGAGCTCCACTTTCTGATTTGCCATCTGTAGCTGGCGCGCCATCTCGAAGGCTACGAATCCACCGTAGGAATAACCAAGAAAGTGATAGGGGCCTTCCGGTTGAATCTTCCGAACCTCTTTCACATAGTAGGCAGCTAATTCCTCGAGAGAGGTAAGTGGAGGTGCCGACGATTGGAGCGCCTGAGCCTCGACGCCATATACCGGTTGATTAAAGCCAAGGCTCTTCGCGAGGTCATAAAAGTTCAACACGTTGCCGCCGACACCGTGAACCATGAACAGAGGTGCACTGGTGCCTTCAGGTTGGACGGCAACAATCGACGATGGTTCCTGCGGAGTTAATTGTCCGTGGATCAGTGCGGCAAGCTCTGCAATGGTTGGGCAGTTGAAAAATGTCGCCAGCCCGAGTTTCAGGGAGTACTGCTTATTGATCTTGGCGATAAGGCGAGCCGCCACCAGAGAGCGGCCACCCAGGGCAAAAAAATTATCGTGCAGTCCGATCTTGTCGTTGCCAAGAGCCGCTTGCCACATTTGCTTCAGCTCAGAAGTCAAAGGTTCGTTGGCAAAGGAGGATGTTTCAACGAGAGATGCTTCTGGGCCCTTTTGCAGCGAGGACTGTTCCGCAATATGACTGGAAGCGGCAACAGTATCTTTAGCCCTGTGTGGCGGAACTGGAAGCTCACTTACTCTGCTATCGGGATTGCCTGTGAGAGCGGTGAGGATGCTCTGGTAATACTGCAGCCATTCTTTCATCGTGGCGGAATGAAAGAGGTTGGCGTTGTATTCCAGTTCGGCGCGTACGCCTTCCTTTCTCTCGATGATGGCGAGTTGTATCTCAAAAGGGGTGCCGATGCTGGTCGTCGGCATAGGGGCGATGGTGAGGTCCTGTAGTTCGCGAGCCTGCAAAAACGCAGTCTGGCAGAAGAAGTAGAACTGGAAGAGCGGACTTCTGCCTGCTACTGGCCTAACCTGCAATTTATCGAGCAACAGCTCAAACGGCAGCTCGGTATGCCCCAGAGCTTCAACCGTTGTGTTTCGCGCGGCAAGAACAAATTCACGAAGGGTAGGATCGCCGTTCAGGCCAAGACGAAGCGCGACTGGGCCGGCGAATGGACCCATCAGGGGTTCCGTTTCAACCCTGCGATTGACGACCGGAGAGCCAATGATGAGATCGTGCGCATTCGCCCCCTGTGACAGCATCAACGCGAAGCTTGCCAGTGTGACGACATAGAGTGTCGTGTCGTTCGCCTGAGCGAATTGCTTGAGTGCTTTGGAGAGCTCATCGGAAAGAAGAAGCGTTTCAAGAGAGCTCTTGGGAGCATCCTGCTGCGCAGGAGCGTAGTCAGTTGGGAAGTTGAGAACGGGAAGCTCGCCCGAAAGAGATTTTAGCCAGAAAGAGAGATGTTCCTGGGTTGCCTCAGATTCAACACCTTCTCTTTGCCAGATAGAAAAATCTCCATATTGGAGGGTGAGCGGCTCGAAAGAAAATTCGTTGTTTTGGCGAAAGCCTTCGTATGCTGTCCAGAGTTCCCGCTGAAACACCTGGATCGACCAGGCATCGGCGATGGAGTGGTGAATACTGAGTACGAGAATGTGTTCTTCGGGGGCAAGGCGATATAAGGCTGCGCGGAAGAGCGGCAGCGTCGAGAGGTTGAAGGGTTCTTCCAGTAATTCTTGAATGCTGGAAGCGGCGGTAACCTCTCTATTATGTTCAGGTATGGCATCCACTGAGATCTGCTGAAGCGAAAACGGAGATGCGCTATGGATGACCTGCATCAGAGTGCCGTCGATCTCCGAAAATGTGGTTCTCAGAATCTCGTGCCGGTCGATCAGCACGCGGAAACTTCTTTCTAGTAACGGGACGGAGAGCTTTCCAGTAAGTCGCAACCTTACGGGCATATGGAAGGCTGGATTGGCTGGATCTACTTCAGATAATGTCCAAAAGCGTTCCTGAGCAAAGCTTGCCGGAATGGCTTGTATCTCTTCCTGAGGGTTTTTCGTAGTCTCCTCCATATCAGTAGCGGGGGAGGGGAGGTTTTGGATGCGTTTCTCTAATGCTTGGGTTGGAGTTAAGGCGATTGCAGAGAGACGCTGTAGCGGATTGCGGATGACCTCTTTCATCAACTCCTGAAAGTGCTGGAGAAGGCTGTCTGCTGTTTCCTGTGTATAAAGGCCAGTTCGATACTCAAGGGAGAGACGCCAACCCGCTTCGCGCTCAACGAGGAAAAAATTGAGATCGTACAGTGCACCCTGAGACTTTGAAGGCAGCGTCGTCAGGCGTGTGCCATTTAGCTCGAACAGAAATGGGCCGCCACGACCGTATTCGCGCTGACAGACGAAGTTAACCCGATATAGGTCGTTGGGGTTGACTGCTTCGCCTTCCATCGCGTGGATAACGGTTTCGTAGGGAATGTCCTGGTTGGCGAGGCTCTCCCAGACACGTTCACGTACCTGTGCTACGAGATCGGCAAACGTAAACATATCTGAGAACTCGGAACGAAGGATAACTTGATTGACGAACTGGCCGATGAGAGGTTCAAACTCAACCCGTGTGCGTCCAGCCAGAGGTGTTCTTAGCGCGAGGTCCGTTTTTCCTGTATAGCGATACAGAAGAGCCATGCAGGCAGACATGGTAACAACAAAAAAGGTTGTGTTTTGAGACTGCGCCAGACTGCGTAGCTCTTCTGTGAGGCTACGGGGAAGAAGCTGCGAGACGATGCCGCTTTGAATCGAGCGCTCGGCGGGATCGTGGTCGAATGCAACCTCTAACTGCGGACAGCGGGCAAGTCTTTCACGCCAGCAGCTGAGTTGTGTTTGCGCTTCAGGTTGGGCAATCGTCTCTAATTGCCAGACTACATAGTCTCCAAACTGGAAGTTTAAAGGGGGTAGGGGAGCTGTTTCCTGGCGAGCGAGTGCGGTGTAATCCTTCGACATCTCTTCCATAAGAACGCCAATCGACCACCCGTCACAGATAATCTGATGGATCGTGAGGACGAGCATATGCCTTGAATCATTCAGATGGAGAAGCTTGGCTCGGAGAGGAGGAGCCTTTGTTAGATCGAAACCCGTCTGTGCCTCATGCAAACAGATTGCGTCAACCTCGGCATCCTGCTTATCTGGGGGGAGTGCTCTCAGGTCCACAGCTTCCAAAGAAAAGACCGGGTCCGGAAGAACGATTTGCTGAATCTCGGAGTCGACTACACGAAAGCTTGTGCGCAATGCTTCGTGCCGCTGCATAATCTGCAAAAGCGAGCGTTCCAACAGGGTGAGATCAATCGGCCCATCGAGGTTCATGCGAAAGGCGCCGTTGAATCGCGGATCGTATGTGCTGTCTAAATCTTTCGGCAGCATCGCCTTCTGCCCTGGAGTCAAAGGGAATGCAAAATAATCAGCTCCTGGAGGAACAGGATCGTATGCTGGTTCTCGGACACTGGTTTCGGAACTCATTAATCTCTGCGCCCTCCGGGATCGACCGGCTCAGGCTGCTCCGTGCGTTGTGGTTGCGTCATTCTATATTTTGCTCGCGATACAGGGACCAGTGGCGCTTGTTTCGGGGCCGAAAAGTTCTTCTCAATATCGGCAAGAATTGCTGCGATATTCCTGTATTGCAGAATCTGACGCGGACGAGCCTCGATCCCCGATTGATTTGCGCGCGCTGCAATCTGGAAGACATGCAGCGAGTCGCCTCCCAACTCAAAGATATTGTCCTCGACACCTACTCGTTCCAGATGCAGAACTTCCGCCCATATTTTGGCGAATGTCTCTTCTTGCGCGGTACGGGGAGCCACATACTTCGTGTTTTGTGAGAGCGATGTCCAACTGGGTGCCGGCAGCGCTTTACGATCAATCTTGCCGTTCGCCGTCATAGGAAACGAAGGCAGAGAGATAAATGCTGCCGGAACCATGTAGTCAGGAAGCTTGCCAAGCAGATACGTGCGCAGATCGCCGCTATCAGGTGTAGCGCCATTGTGCGACGTCATGTAGGCCACAAGGCGCTTATCTCCGGGAATGTCTTCGCGCAAAAGCACTACGGCCTGATCGAGAGATGGATGCGTAGAGAGGACGCTCTCAATCTCTCCCAGCTCAATACGGAACCCGCGGAGCTTAATCTGCCCGTCAGCTCTGCCGAGGAATTCCAGTTCGCCATTGTCGAGACGGCGAACGTTGTCGCCTGTGCGGTAGAGTCGTGCGCCGGTCCGCGTGCTGAACGGGTCTGCAATGAATCGCGCAGATGTTAGGTCGGGGCGTTTATAGTAGCCCTTCGCCACGCCAACTCCGCCGATGTACAACTCGCCGGAGACGCCCATCGGAACAAGCTGCTGCAGAGGATCGAGCACGTAGAACTGCGTATTGTCGATCGGAAGGCCAACGGGAACAGACCCTGTGCGGCTGATGATGCGATTCGTGGCTGACCAGATCGTTGTCTCTGTCGGCCCATACATGTTCCAGAGCGAAATACCGCAATCAAGAAGCTGATTGGCGAGATCGCGGGGCATTGCTTCGCCACCGCACCAGGCTGTAATGTGCGGATTGCCTTTCCACCCAGCCGCAAGAAGCAGGCGGAAGGTAATTGGCGTAGCTTGCATGATGGTTGCGTGAGAGTCTCGCAGCAACCGCATCAATTGATTGCCATCGCTGGCAACGGCGCGGCTGGCAAGAACAAGCTCTGCTCCTGTGGTGAGCGGGAGAAAGATCTCAAGAGCCGCAATATCGAAGGAGATTGTGGTTACAGCGACCAGAACGTCTTTGGCGGTCAAGCCCGGTGTTTTGGCTATCGAATTCAGTAGATTGACAACATTCGACTGAGTGACCTCTACTCCCTTTGGCCTGCCAGTTGATCCTGAGGTATAGATCACATAGGCAATCCGGTTAGGATCATAAGAAATGTCCAGATTGCTGCCGTCCTCAAGTTCGATCTCAGGCCAAAGTTCGTCGACACGCAGAGGGCGAGCATTACCCGAGGGCAGATCAGAGGCAATAGCCGCCTGTGTGAGAACGGTTGGGTTGGAGATGTCCTCGAAGACCATACGGAGGCGCTCTGCAGGGAAGGTTGGATCGAGAGGAACATAGGTAGCGCCGGCCTTCCATGTCGCTAGCAGGGAGACAATCATAGCGACGGAGCGCTCCATATAGACACCGACGACATCCCCTGCTTTGACTCCGTGAGCCAGTAGATAACGAGCAAGGCGATTCGCTCGTTCATTCAGCTGAGCGTAGCTCAGCAGTTGGTCTTCAAATAAAAGTGCCGGCGCATTTGGGCTTTTGGCTACCTGGTGTTCAAACACCTGGTGGACGCAGAGATCTTGAGGGAAAGAAGCTTCCGTCTGATTGAAGGCAAATAGAGCAAGATCTCGTTCCTGCGAGGTCAGGAGTGGAAGGCGAGCAAGCGGCTGAGTAGCGTCTTGCGCAAGGCCCTTCAGCAGAACCTCATAGCAGTCCATCCAGCGGGCAACGGTTTCACCGTTGATGAGGTTTGTGTTGTAGTCAACATGAAGAGTCAATCCGTCGGAGCTCTCTACAGCATTGACGAAGAGGTCAAAGTTGACGAAGCTCTTGGGATTTGGGGTGACCTCAGATTGCAGGTTGCTGAAGTTTAAAGCTCCCCCGATCTTCTCGAGGTTGAACTGCACTTCAAGAAGAGGGAGCCTGCTGGCGTTTCTCGGAATGGAAAGCTTACGGACGAGGCGTCCGAAGGTGTAGTTCTGGTGGTCGTAGGCATCGAAGACCGTTTTGCGAACTTGATCCAGGAACTGCGCTGTCGATAGGCCCTCTGCTGGAAGAGTTCGCATGGGAACGAAGTTGACGCAATGCCCAACCAGCGTCTTGTCTTCGATAAGAGACTGACCAGCAGCTGGGATCCCAATGACGATATCGTCTTGTCCGGAGAGGCGCGATAGCAATGCGGAGAAGGCACTAAGCAACGTGACGAAGAGAGTGCACTTCTGCTGCGCTCCCGCCTTCTTAATATCCTTCAATGTTTGAAGGTCGATCTTCCGGCTATAGGTCGCTCCTTCAAAACTCTTCATCGCTGGATGTGGATGATCCAGCGGGAGATCGAGTAGGGGAGGAAGAATCTCAAATTTTTTGACCCAGTAAGACTCCACCGCAGCGCCTTCGATTCCGGCGAAGTGCTTCTCCTGCGAGAGTGCATATTCACTGAACGACATGACTGGATCAAGAGCAGGGACACTCCCGGTAACACGCGCACTATAGATCTTCGAAAGTTCGTCAAGAAGAACGTTAATGCTCCATCCATCGCAGACAACATGATGTGCGCTAAAGAGGAGAGCGTGGTCCTGCACGCCGAAGCGTAGCAGTTGCATCCGCACCAAGGGGCCAAGCTTTAGGTCGAAGGCCTGCTTGGCATCTTCTTCGATAAGAATGCTCAGGTGGTCTTGTTGCTGTTCCGATGTGAGGCTGGAAAGATCAACGACTGGCAGGTGTACGGAGGCTGGAGCTGTGAAGTACTGTTTGCCGGCATTTTGATCGAATGTCGCACGAAGAGCTTGATGCCGCGTCAAGAGGTCCGTTAACGAATCTTCCAGCGCCTGCTGGTTGAGGTCGCCGCGCAGGCGCAGCGTAAAGGATTCATTGAAGCTGCAATTTGCCTCAGAAGACAGTTCGGCGGAAAGCAGAATCTCCATCTGCGATTCCGTGATCGGAGCGCTTGTGGCGCTCCCGGTTGTTTCGAACGTTTCCGCTGCGACTCGCTCAGAGGTCGATCCTGTGGGCAGAGGAAGAAGTTCGCCCGCCTGCATTTCGGCGATCGTTTCTTTGAAAGCGCGGTAAACCTTTTCCAGATCTTCATCACTGTGCGCAGTGGTTAGGAAGCAGGGGAAGCCTTCCAGCAAATAAATCCCCTTTGAGCGCAGATGCGTGTAGAAGATGCTGCCGAAGCGGAAATCGCTGGGCAGGCTGAAATAGAAGAAGCTGGCGAAGGTCTCGATCTTGGTGGGAAGTTTGTTTTCTGCAAGCAAACCATTCAGGCGAGCTACCAGATCGCTCGTTCGTTGCGTCAGGCGTTGTTGCAGTTCGGGACCTTGCTCTTTGAGATATTTCAACACGGCGGCGCATGCAGCCATCGCCAAGGGATGACGGACAAAGGTGCCGGCAAAGAATGTTACGCCAGTCTCAGGGAAGGAGTCGTCGCCATACTGCCACATGCCCCCGTCCAGAGCATCCATGTAGCGCGCTTTGCCCGCAAGGATACCCATCGGCATGCCGCCAGCGATCACCTTGCCGTAGGTTGCAAGGTCGGCGCGAATATTGAAGAGTGCCTGGCATCCTCCGGGGTGTGAGCGGAATCCTGTCACAACCTCATCGAAGATCAGGCATACATCGGCTTCTTCTGTAATCTTGCGTAGCTCACGTAGAAACGCGACGGGTTGTAAGTTGGGGTGGCGGCTCTGCACAGGCTCGACGAGTACAGCAGCAAGCTCATGGATGTGCATGCGGATCCACTCCAGGGATTCATCTGTGCCGTAGTCGAGCACGATCATGTTGGAGACGGATTCACGGGGAATTCCTGGCGCAATGGGAGCGGACTGAGGAACTCCCGCGCGCTTAAATCCTTTGACCAGCACCTCGTCAAACATGCCGTGATAGTCGCCGGCAAAGAAGACCACCTTGTTCTTGCCTGAGAGAGTGCGGGCCAAGCGCATTGCAGCCATCACCGCTTCTGATCCTGTATTGCAGAAGGTGGCGCGCTCGTTGCCTGTCATCTCACACAGAGCTTTGGCGACTTCACCTGCAAGAATTGTCTGCGGTCCAATCTCAAAGCCTTCGTGCAGCTGTTTTGCGATGGCCTCTTCGACGAAATCAGGACGGTGTCCCAACATGATGGGGCCAAAACCGTTCAGGATATCGACGTACTCATTGCCATCCAGATCCCAGAGATGAGAGCCTTTTGAGCGTTTGGTGATGATCGGGTAGATCACCTCTTTCCACTGGACACGGAATCCGGCAACAACACGAGGGTCGGCCAGATACTTACGACTTTCCTGCGTTTTATGTTTCGAGGTCGCTGTACGGCTGGTATAAAACTCAGTCAGTTTCTTGATGTGCTCAATTTGCCGCCGTGTCAGCTCTCCAGAGACGTTTTTCTGTAGAGGCTTGAAAGGTGTATAGCCTTTCAGTTCAACTCCAGCCGAATCTTTCGGTGTATCCGTTGCTGCTGTAGTCCTGATTGGTGCTGCGACTGGAGCAGAAACTGTAGGGGCAGTGGCCACCTGCGGTGCATTGCTTGTGGCTTGCAGGACAGAGATCTGTTGGGCAAAGAGCTGATTCATTGCCTGCAACTGGTCGCGCATCAATTGTTCAAGCGAGTTGGCAGGTGCTGTACCGGAGCCATACTGAGGCGCTGCCGGTTGGACCGGTTGGGGTGCAGCAGCGGAAGCTGCGTTTCCGCCTGCGGAGCCGGGCGTTGCATTTCCCACCTGAGCTTCTCCGGATACGGGGCTTTCAAACACACCCTGCGGAAGTTGTTGATCAATATAGTCCGATAGCGCCAGCAATGTCGATTGATCGCCCATAAGCTGGCGGAACGTGATCTTAATGCCAAACTTGCTCTGCAGGCCCTGAGATACCTGAGTCAGAAATAGGGAGTCGAATCCAAGCTCAAGAAATGAGGCATTTTGTTCGCTGTCGGCGATGGTGAGGCCAGAAAGCTCCTCAAAGATATTGGCGATCAGACCGCGCAGATAGTCTTTCCGCGGAATACTCACGCCTTGGGGAGTGGTCTCACTCATGAATACGATCTCCTTCGAAATCAGGGCTGGTACGCTTTCACCTGGCCCGACCGGGTTCTCTCCCGTTGTTGTAGTAAATCCTTCATCGACGATTGCCTGGGAGTCGCTAAACCAGAAGCGTCTCCGTTCAAACGGATAGGTTGGGAGGGAAATACGCAGGCGTTTTTCCTCTGCATGAAGCTTCTCCCAGCTTATGGTCGTTCCATTGGCCCAAAGCGTTCCTAGTGATTGCTGTAGAACAAAATCTTCGCGATGCTCGGGGTTGCCATCGCTCAAAGAAGAGAGGATCACCTTCTCTTTGGCTAGAGCGTTATGTTGCCTGGCCAGCGTGGCAAGAGTGCTTCCTGGGCCCACCTCTAATAGAGCAAAATCTTCCTGCATCAGTAAGGAAACGCCTTGAGAGAAGCGAACGCTTTCTCTCACATGACGAGTCCAGTAGGCGGGATCGGTTGCCTCCTTAGCCGTAATCCAGTTACCGGTCACACATGATATGTACGGAACCGTCGGACTGGAGAGGCGCACTTTATCCACCTCTTGCCGAAATGATGCCAGAATGGGGTCCATCATGGAAGAGTGGAAGGCATGTGATGTGTACAACTTACGATGCATCACCCCACGCTTCGTCAGCTCATCTTCTAATCTGGCGATAGCTTCGCCAGGCCCGGAAGCAACACAAAGCAGTGGTGCGTTGATCGCTGCGATGCTCAGGCTGTCCCCAAGCAATGGCGTGATCTCGGCCTCACTTGTTCTGACACTCAGCATGTCGCCTTTAGGCAGCTCTTGCATGAGGCGCCCACGTATTGCGACAAGATGAAGAGCATCTTCGAGCGAGAAGACTCCTGCCAGACAGGCGGCGACGAATTCACCGATACTGTGCCCGATCATGGCTTGCGGTTCAACGCCCCACGACATCCAAAGCTGAGCCAGCGAGTATTCAACTGCGAAGATTGCAGGTTGAGCAAAGTAAGTCTGCGTCGTATCGAACCCTGATCCAGCTGCGTCTTGAAACAACGTTTCGCGCAGGTCGACACCGATTTCAGCATGCAGCAGGGAAGCACATTGGTCGAAAGCCTGACGGAAGGCTGGCTCCGTCTTGTAAACCTCACGTGCCATATTCACGTGCTGAGCTCCCTGTCCGGGGAACATGAAACTGATGCGAAGAGGGGAGGACTTCCTCTTGCTGTAGTTGCCTCCAGTCGTAAGACTGGATTCGAGCGCAGAGATGGCTGAGGCTGTTGAGTCTGCTGCGACAGTCCTGCGATAGTCAAATGCTTTTCTGCCAACTTGAAGCGTGTAAGCAACATCTGCGAGGTGAGCTTCAGGGGTGGCTTTGAAGTATTCCGCAAGATTTCGTGTTGCGGCGTCTAAAGCTTCCTTCGACCGGGCAGAGAGAAGAAGCAATTGCACCGGCCGCGATGGTGACGTGGAATTAGGAGGCGGAGTTTCTTCAAGGATGACGTGTGCATTTGTTCCACCGACGCCAAAGGCACTTACTCCGGCGCGACGTGGATGGCTGCTGGTCTTCCATGTATCTGCGGTTGCTGTGACTTTAAATGGACTGGATGCGAAATCGAACTTGTCGGTCGGCTGTTTAAAGTTCAGCGTTGGAGGAAACTGGCCGTATTTGACCACATGCGTTGCGTGGATCAGCCCGGTGATACCTGAAGCTATATCCAGATGTCCGACATTGGCTTTAGCTGTTCCTATCGTGCAGAAGCCGTTGTCATTGGTGCTTGTACGAAAAGCCTTTGTGAGTGCGGCAAGCTCAATAGGATCGCCGAGCGGGGTTGCCGTGCCGTGGGCTTCGATATATTCGATCGTTCTGGGGTCGATCCCCGCAGACTGCTGCGCCATGGTGATGACGCTTGCTTGTCCGTCAATGCTTGGGGCTGTATAGCCGATCTTGGTTGCGCCGTCGTTGTTGGATGCAAATCCACGAATGACAGCATAAACATGATCGCCGTCAGCTACAGCATCTTCCAGGCGCTTGAGCAAGACAACGCCGATGCCGCTGCCGAAGACGGTACCCTGAGCATCTTTATCGAACGGTCTGCAATGTCCATCAGCGGAGCCCATTCCACCTTCCTGATAGATGTAGCCGCGCTTCTGTGGCAGCGTGATGGAGACTCCGCCTGCAAGCATCATGTCGCTTTGGTAAGTCAGCAGACTCTGGCATGCCTGGCATACAGCAAGCAAAGACGTGGAGCATGCGGTTTGAATTGCGTAGCTGGGGCCTCTGAGGTTGAGCTTGTAAGAGACGCGTGTCGGCAGAAACTCCGGCTGATTCCCCATCATGCTGGAGTAGTTGCCGATCTGGTAGTTCTCAAGAAAATTTTGCGCAAATCCCGGTTGCTTGCAGAGCTGCGACAGAAAGTAGCTTCCGTAACTTGACCCCGCAACAATACCGATCGACCCAACATAGTCGAAAGGGTTATAGGCAGCATCTTCCAGTGCTTCCCAGCAACATTCGAGGAAGAGCCGGTGCTGTGGATCCATGAGCAGAGCTTCCTTGGGAAGGATGCCGAAGAACTCGGCATCAAACATCTCAATATCTTTCAGAATGGATCGCGCCCGAACATAGTTAGGTTCGTGTGCTGCGGCTTTATCTCCTGAGAGTTCCAACTCCTCAAGGCTGAATTGGGAAATTGCTTCTATGCCAGCGAGCTGGTTGCGCCAGAACTCCTGGACGCTGGAAGCGCCAGGAAACCGGCCTGACATGCCAACAATGGCTATCCCCTCGAGGCCAGAGCCCGAAGATACTTCGTCGTATATGTTCTCTTCAAACGAAGTCATCTTGACGTTCCTCTTGCCGCGCGCATTTTTGCAAAAGCCTCTCTCTGTTTGCGCGCTTGTTCCTGCGCCGCGTTCAAAGGAGCGGTGGATGGTGATGGAGTGCCTGCCTGGGCTTCGCTAAGTTGTGTCGCGATGGAGCGAACCGTCGTGAACTCGAACATCCAAGTCACTGGAATTGCCCGGTTGAGCCGTTGCTGAAGTTGCGTCCGCACCGAGACAAGAAGCACCGATGTCCCGCCGATGTCGAAGAAGTTATCGTCCAGGCCGACTTGAGATGCATTCAGAACCGCTCGCCACACCTCTGCAACCAGCTCTTGTGTATGGGATTCATAGACGATGGAAGGTGCTGTCGAATCCGATGCGGTGTTTGAACCGGAGGCAGGCTTTGGAAGCATTGCGCGATCTACCTTGCCGTTGCCGGTTAAAGGGATAGCCTCAATCTGTGTATAAAAGGCTGGCAGCATCTGCGGGGGCAGGCGTTGAGACAGAAAACGGCTGATCTCGCCAGGAGTGGGTCGGCTCTCATCTGACATGACGAAATATGCCGCGAGTCGTTGTTGCCCGTCGTCGTTGGCATGAGCGGCGACGCACACCTGCTGAACTCCGGGATAGTCGGCGATTGCAGCCTCGACCTCTCCAAGTTCAATCCGGAATCCGTTGATTTTGACCTGGCTATCGCCACGTCCGAGATAAACAAGCTCCCCATCCGCACGCCGTCGAGCAAGATCTCCCGAGCGATAGAGTGTAGCTCCAGGGACACCTGATGGATCAGGTACAAAACGCTCCGCTGTCAGTTCAGGGCGATTAAGATATCCTCGCGCGACGCCACCGCCACCAATGCATATCTCTCCAATCTCTCCTTCGGCTACGGGGAGCAGATCAGAGCCGAGAAGGTGAATCTGAAGATCGGGAATCGGCACGCCAATGAGACTGTCCTGTTCGTCTTCGGCATCGACCTTCCGTACGATGCGATAGGTTACATGGACCGTGGTCTCCGTAATGCCGTACATGTTGACGAGTTGGGGCATCTCATCTCCATGACGATTAAACCAACTGCGTAAGGATCGATACTGGAGTGCTTCTCCACCAAAGATCACCAGCCGTAGAGCGAGAGGTAATCTCTTGCCCGACTCCTCTACCTGATTGAGGAGCGAGAATGCGGATGGTGTTTGATTGAGTACCGTTACTTTTTGTTCCGAGAGAAGTGCGTAAAAATCCTCCGGTGACCGGCTTGTTACAAACGGAACGATCACAAGCTTTCCGCCTGTTGTCAGTGGTCCCCAAATCTCCCAGACCGAAAAATCAAAGGCGAAGGAATGAAACATCGTCCAGATGTCATCCTGGTCGAAATGAAACCAGGGCTCGGTTTGCGTGAGCAGGCGAACGACATTGCGATGAGTAACAAGTACCCCTTTGGGCTTGCCGGTTGAGCCGGAGGTGTACATGGCATACGCCAAGTCATCTGCATGCGCCTGCAAAGGAGGATTGGCCTCGTCTTCGCTGGTTGTGTCTGGACGCTCATTCAATAAGAGGAGCTGCCCCGGAACTTCTCCAAGCTGGGCAGCTAACTTCTGATTGGTGATTACTAGAACGGGGCGAGCGTCTTCGAGCGTTTGAACGACACGAGCAGATGGGTAATTCGGGTCGATAGGAAGATAAGCCCCACCCGCTTTTAGAACACCCAGCATGGCAACCAGCATTTCGATTGAGCGATCGAGATAAATAGCAACGATCTGCCCAGGATGCAGTGACTGGTTGCGAAGAAGTCGTGCCATCCGGTTTGCAGCCCGGTTTAATTCGCCATATGTGATCTGATCGGCTTGATAGGCAATGGCGTTGCGATCTTTGTGCTTTCTTGCAGCAATCTCAAATAGCGATATCAGAGAATTGCCAGAGGTTTCCCCTCTGGAGAAGTCGTTCAGTTCTCCTGCCACGAGCGGGTCGGTGAGATTGGAGGTTTGTAATGCCATAGGTACTCTGCTAGGGTCTTTCATCCATGTTGTCATACGGATACATGACAAGCGATAGCTCTTGTGTTGTATGCAAAAGCTAGCGTTATCGCGAACTCGGACAGTTTGGATCAGTTAGCGTCTTGTGTCTGATGGCAGATGCTGGCCACTTTAGACACAGAGCAGAGCACGGCTCGGCAGATGATTCGAATCCATCTGCGGATAATGAAAGATGCTTTTCCATACTCTCTCCTCGGATGATCGGGAACCCAGAAGGCAATGCAGTCCAAAAACAACAAAGGAAGTAATTCTATATATTTCTGTGCTTTAGGTCTCTCCACAGGCGTAGAGCACATTCATTTTTGTCTAGCTAAACATTGGGGTAATTCACAGGAAAGTTTACTTCCAGTGCTTCCTCGCATCTATTTTAGTTCAATGTTGACCCCGTACCCCCCGCACAACCTTCCCAGCTAGTTTTCTCATGGGGAGAATGGCATTCATGGCGTTTGCTTTCAGTGCGTCTGCGGCTGGATGCTCACCTGGAGTCGACGGCGCCAGCCCAGCCATACGAACGTAGTGATTGAACGCCCTCGTCCGTCCTAAGGATCGAGTTGCATCCGTTTCCAGCACTACGGAATACGAGATCGACTGCGACGAGCAGGTCTCTACCCAATGTGGTGCATTCTGAGGCTGATGTAAGCCTTTTCCTGCCGAAAGGTGAAAGACATGTTCGCGGGCAGGATCGCGTCGGTTTACATCGACCTTGCCAATCTCAACCGAGCTTTTGATATAAAACGGCTCGAGTTCAGGTTCCGTAACATTGGCTGGAGGATACACGTGATAAATCTTTTCACCGGCAATCTGACAAAAAAAGCCGATCTCAGGATCAAAGTGAATGGGGGTTGTCGATTTTGCTGAAGTGATGAAGACAGAGGATTCAAGTCGCACAACTTTCTCACGTCCGAACCCGCCTCTCGCATCGGAGATGCACTGCAGAATCGTATGAATCAATTCACGGAAGTCGGCATCGTATTTTTCAGGACGTTTCAGAAGAACGCGATAGGGCTGCTCATCCAGCAGAGTCATTGCTACATGTGGGGCATGTTGACCATGGGGAACGGAATTGAAATCTGCATTGGCTGACGGCGCGCTCGAAGCTACAAAAGCATCCTGAGGATTGGCCTGATACTTTTCCGCAAGTGCCCGTAACGCATCTTGAGAAAATATATTGAGAGTGCTCAGGTTATGGGATGTTGCCACTGGCTCAACATTAAAGATTTCAGCAAAAGAAGGCGTCTCGAAACGGATAGCAGCGTCCGTTGGAAGAGAAGCCACGCTAAGTGGGATGTTGGATTGAGGGATGACCGGTGCGCTATGTGCCATAACACCTACTCCTAAAGAATTTCTAATTCGACCAGAAGAACTTCTATCGGACAGATAAATTGGGGCTCAGGAGATGTCTCTCCACGGACCCACCGAGATGTTAATAAAATGGAGAACCCACGCAGCCACCGCTGCTTATTAATAGCGCCAATCTATCACAGGACGTATACACAAAAACACGAAAAATCCCGCCAAATAAGGCAGTTTTGCATTTTTATGAAGGTGTATATGTCTTATGCCCGAGAAGTTACCCGTGAGGCGGTTACCTTCGCGTAAATCTTGCGCCAGTCTCGAATTACCCCAGACCATAGATAGCCATTCTCGTATGCACGAGATCTTGCCTGAATGGACATGCTCTCAGCAAGAGCACCATCCTCTGCTAAAAGATCCATAGAAGATGCCAGTTGGTCGATGACGTAATCTTCGCTGATGGGATCGATCAGGATTCCAGTCTCAGGTGTGACGAGCAGGGAAGGCCCACCCCAGTTGCATGCGATTACGGGTAGCCCCTGCACCATAGCCTCCTGCACGACGATCCCATTTGCCTCAGCCAAGCTGGGAAAGACAAATGCTCGGTACTGCCTCAACATATCGGCGAGTTTGCTGTGGTCTGGAACCCATTCAATGAATCGGACGCGGTTGTCGAGAGACAACTGCTGAACAAGTGCTCGCAGGTTCCCAAGCTCAGGTCCTCTACCAATGATGTCCAGTTCGATTGGGTTTTTCGTCTTTAGAAGACTTTTGATAATCAGGTCTGTCCCCTTGTGCTCAACCAAACGCCCATTGTGAAAGAACCGAAAGTTCGTTCCTTCATGCGTTATGCGAGGACTTTGATAGAGGCGGTCCATGATCCCGCTATCGATGGAGTCGACCAGTTGTTCATTCCTGCAGCCGGCCATGCGCAGTGATTCGTACGTCCTTTTACCGCCAGCGACAAGCAAAGCGTTTGCAGTACGTTTCCCTGCAAAGGAGATACGGTGCATAAATTGCATCGACGGATGCAGCCATCGGCGCACTTTGTAAGCTAACTTCTCCCGATGCCGAAATGCTGGAGGGTAATGAATATTGCCGTTGATCGGTCCAATGACAACCTTTGCATTGGGAAGGACAGGGTACGGCAAAACCGGAGATACCGGAGACGTAAAGTGGACGACAGCGTCGGGACTCTTTTGCAAAACAATCCTTGCCTGTCGGGCAGCAGCGTGCAGAAAGACCATATTCAGAAGTTGCTCGAAGATCTTGCCGCGATGCAATGTCTTTTCAATTGCGGTGTCGGAGACGTACGACACGCTCATCTGAGGGTGATTTTTCGTCAGTTCCGGCTGTACACGTTCATGCGTAATCTGGTGTACGCGGACCCCCTGCCGCTCCAGTTCCAGGTAAATCTGAAGTGCCTTAATGGCCTCGCCGCCCATTTGTTCAGAAACATTGGGGGCAATCAGAATGACATCAAATTCACTGTTGGAAGAGGCGGCGGTGCCAGTCATGATGCGAGAACCTCAGAAGATTGTTTAGGCTGGAAGCGATCAAAGTGTAAGCACTACGAATTCTTCATGAAGAATACAGGATGCTTCGGGTTGAGTCAGTATCTCTGGCAGCTTCCGTGAAGCTCCACAAGTCACTTCACTCTGGTGACCTATATGTCCGCACAAAAGGTTTAGTTTGAATCAGTCTTATTCGTATACTGAAGGCACTGTGTTACAGACGGCCCCGGACTGCCACGAATGCGATGCTTCAATCGTCATTGTCTCCTTTAATACGAGGGAGATCTTAAGGGAGTGTATTGAATCGGTCATCCGCGAGTCGGGGAATCTCCGGATCGAGATACTCGTCGTCGACAATCATTCGTCAGACGGTTCCCCAGAGATGGTCGAGAAGGACTTCCCTGAGGTCAAGCTACTTAAAAGTGAAGTGAACCTTGGCTTCGGAGCAGCAAATAATCTGGCTCTGGAGCAGGCAAAAGGGCGATATTTTGTTCTGCTGAACTCTGATGCCTTCTTTCAGGATGGTGCGCTTGAAAAAGCTATTCAGCACATGGATAGCGAGCCGAATTGTGGCCTTGGCGGTGCCAGGCTGGTAGGAAGAAATGGGGACTGGCAACCATCTTCGCGTTCATTCCATAGCATCATTCATGATCTCGTCGTGATGTCAGGTTTGGCGGGCATGTTTCCTAAATCCAGATTTTTTGGGCACTTCGACCGGACATGGGCCGACAGAGACCAGCCAGCTTCGGTCGATTGGGTTCCGGGAGCTTTTTCCATCATTCGCCCCGAGGTTCTCAAAAACATCGGTTTGTTTGATCCGGCGTTCTTTCTTTACTACGAAGAGGTGGATCTCTGTAAAAGGATCAAACAGGCGGGTTACTCCATCTGGTACTGGCCGGATGTTGTCGTCGTCCATATAGGAGGAGAGTCTTCCCGCCAGCTGAAGACAACCCTGGAATTCTCATCGATGACAGCACAGGTAATCATGTGGCGAATGCGCAGCACGTTGCTTTATTACCGTAAGCATCATGGGCCACAGGTTTATATGGCCAAATGGAGCGAGCTTGCCATGTATAGGCTCACCGTTATACGCAATCGCTTCAGCCGGGCTCCACAGCGCAGGGAAAGAGGGCAATATTACAGAACGTTGATCTCTCTGATGAATCAGGCATGGAAGGATACTCAGGGTGGCCGCGTCTCGCCCCCGAGGCCGTGGTAACCCTGGCTATGGCTCATTCAACGCTAAAAAGCATGCTCGTTACTCCATTGCAGGCTCTTCTGCGTGCAAGCGGTGCGCTTCGCGAATCGCTGTGGCGCGTCTATTGCCATGCTTCACTCGCATCGCAGCTACGTGCAAAATTGCCGACGTCTGTGGTCGTTTTGGGGCGCACATCGGTGTATGGAACAGGAAACATCCTCTTTGGAGATGAGGCGCTGATTTATCCAGACCTGCATCTTGAGACACAAGGAGCAGCCAGGATTATTTTGGGTGATCGTGTAGTAATCTCCCGGGGAGTTCATTTGGTTGCGATGGAAGGCATCCGTATCGGATCAGGCACAATGATCGGCGAATACACGAGCGTACGCGATGCGAACCATACCCGTGCGGATGGAATACCGCTAAGAGACGCTGGGCACATGGCGAAGGCAATTTCTATCGGCAATGAGGTCTGGATTGGCAGGGGAGTGACCGTGCTAAGTGGTGTCACCATTGGTGACGGTGCAACCATCGGAGCGAATGCAGTTGTTACCCGGGATGTTTCTGCAGGGGCGATTGTAGCTGGAGTGCCTGCGAAACCGCTGCATTCCGTCTGATCAACGTACTAACTGATTGTTGCCGCAATCGCCTGCCACAAAGTTTTTATCCCTGCCTCGGTCTTTGATGAAATAGGAAGAATCTCATCGAGTCCATGCGCGTGCTTTAAAGCAGCCAGATTTTTCGCAAGGACATTCTTAGAGAGTCGGTCTGCTTTCGTACCTACTACAACAAAAGGGCGCTGCTGTTGCTTCAGGTAGGTGATCAGTTGATGATCGCTCTCCTGGGGAGGGATGTTGGTATCCACCAGGCAGACACAGAGGGCAAGCGTCTCTCGTTCCGCCAAATAAGGCTCAATAAATTTTGGCCACTCGGCCGAGATCGATTTCGATATCTTGGCGTAGCCATAACCGGGCAGGTCAGCGAATATCAAAAATGGAGTAGCTTTTTTTCTTCCGCCCGGGGTTTCATAGAGGGCAAAGAAATTAATAGCCCGTGTCCGGCCCGGCGTCGACGAAACCCTGGCTTCCTTTGACCCTAGCAAGGAATTGATCAGCGAAGATTTACCGACATTCGAGCGCCCTAGGAATGCAATTTCAGGAGCATCATGGGTCTTCGATTCCGCAGGAAAGTGAGCCGCATCGGTAGCTGAGAGAAGAAAGACAGGATGCATCCGCATAGCCCCAGTTTATCCACCGGATAGAGTTGGCTGCAAAAAAGCATCTGGGCGCCTGAATCACAGGCGCCCAGATAACAAGTGTAAAACGCGATGAATTACTTCGTGATGGTGACCGGAGCCGTCAAGTGAAAGCTGATGACCGATTCGGCGGGGATAACGACATCCTTGTTGCCGGTATAGGCAGCTCCAGCTGTTCCAGCACCTGCACCCGCCAGCGCGCCGATGGCAGCGCCCTTGCCGCCGCCGGCCAAACCACCAATCAGAGCGCCCAGGCCTGCGCCGCCACCGATGACCGTAGCTGTCCGCTTGCCTTTGCCCTTCTCAGCCTTTTCGTATTCATTGGTGTTTACGCGATGGCCACCGATCTCCGTAATCTGAATTCCAAGATCGCCAGCGCCCTTGAATTTGCCACGGCCTTTAGCTGCCACGACGGTTCCTGAGACGCTCGTTCCCCTTGGGAATACAGTCGCACCGCCGGATGTCGTAACTGGGGCAGAGAGTTCTCCGGTAAAGCCATCGCCAACGTTATTCTTGCTGGCGCTCAGTTGCTGATTAATCGTAACGGAGACAGTTGCTCCGGTAGGAGCCGTAAGAGTCTTCGGAGCAGGAGGAGCCACTGGAGCTGCCGGTTTGGCAACTGGCGCAGCTGCTACCGGCGCGGGAGCAGGCGCAGGAGTTGTGGCAGGCGCAGCAACCGGCGTTGTTGCGGGAGCTGCCGCAGGCTGTGACGCAGGCGCCGGAGCTGCAGGGGCTGCTGCTTCATTCGTTGCCGGAGTCGAGCTCTTGCAGCCTCCGAGCATGAGGGCCGTAGAAAGTGTGAGGGACGCTGCCAGAGTCAATTGGTTGAAGCGCATGAAAGTATCTCCAGTCGTGCAGTCAAAAGTTGTTAGAACTATACTCCGATAGAGTAAATCTGGTTGATGAAAAGTTGTCTGCGAAACAAGAAAATCCCGATTCTTCAGACACCTAGCGAGTGCCGACCTCTTGGCCGGTCTCGAAATAGTATTCGATCTCTTCCAGCGTTTTGCCTTTCGTCTCAGGCAGAAAGAAGATCGCGACCGCCAGATAGATTAAGGTAAAGCCCGCAAAGAGGAAAAATATAGTGGAATAGCCATACTTGCTGACAACGGGCAGGAAGATTCCCGCCAATATGGTTGAGACAAGTTGGTTGATGACCAGCGCAACACTCATTCCGTTTGAACGAATCCGGGTGGGCATCAACTCTGACAGCGCTAGCCAAACGCATACTCCTGGTCCTATGGCAAAGAACGACATAAATGAATACAAGCCAAGAGCGACGAGCCAACCATGGCTTGAGCTTGGAACCTGACCAACCAGCGCTCGTTCAATCTTGAGTGGAGCCGTACGAGCCGCATCGAGATCAGCGAATGGATTTTTGAAGAATGCCTCTACTTTGGTCGAGGGGATTGAGCTTTCTCGTGTGATCTTGATAGGAGGAGCTGTTGGATCGTCTGTGCGGACGTAGCTGGTTGCAGCTGTGAAATCTCCATATGAATAAATGACAGCGAGCGATGCATGATCGCTGCTGATCTCTGAAGTCTGTCCACCTGAAGCATCCAGGAACAGCTTTGCCTGCGGTGCGGTGAAGGGAAGTGTCAGTGCCTGGTCGGGAGTAACTAATGCCTGTACAGCACTACGGCAATCGCGATTCAACTTTTCAGTGGAGTGAAAGAGCAGAGCAATCACGATCAGTGAAACGGTAATCCCGGTCGTTCCCACCATCAATAGGAACTTGCGCCCCTTGCGGTCGACCAGCGACATACCGATGATCGTCATCAGAAAGTTGATGACGGTGAAAATGACATATCCCCAATGCGCTTGAATGTCGGCCAGGCCACTCTGCAGAAGGATGCTGGTGTTATAGCCAATAATCGAATTGACGCCGGTTGCCGTATTGCAGAAGAGAATGATGCAAGCCAGAAGAAACGGAATAATATACTTCCGTCGCAATAAAGAATCCTTAGTGGGCGTATTCGTATTTCCGGAGTCTTTTGCTGCGAGTGCGATCTGCTCCATTTCTTTAAGTTCGGCCTCAGCTTGCGCCCGGGGTTTTGTGCGTTGCAGCGCAGCCAGTGCCTTCTCTTTCTTACCGCGCAAAAACAGCCAGCGCGGAGACTCCGCAACAAACATGCTTCCAATCACAAATAAAATACCTGGGGGAAGCGAAACCCAGAAGATGCTTCTCCATGCGTTGTCTTTAAACGCAAACACTGCATTGGCATCGGCAGTTCTCGCGACGTCTTCGACGCGATAGCTGTAATAGATACCAATAATGGCTGCGGAGACAATACCGAGCGTCAGCAGCCACTGGAACATTCCGGTGCCCTTGCCGCGGTTCGATGCTGGCAGACATTCTGCGAGATAGAGCGGCACGACAACACCGATCAACCCGCCACTGATTCCCTGCAGCAGTCTGCCAAAGAACAGCGGACCGTAGCCGTGCGAGAGAGCAATCATTGGAATGCTGAGCACGAAGGTCAGCCCGCTGACAATCATCAATGGGCGCCTTCCCATCCAGTCTGCAAGCAATCCAGCAAACAAGGTTGAGAAGACACTGCCCAGCAAAACAGCGGCAACGATGATAGAGAGCTGCCCGGCATTGAGCCCGGAAGTGGCCTCAAGATAGGGCAGCGCACCTCCAATAATGCCGATATCCACTCCATAGAGCAGTCCGCCCAGACCTGCAACGAGCAGAAGGAAGCGATTGCGTGTTGCATAAACTGACGGCGATTCGAAGGAAGGAGCGGGAGTGGAGGTCGTCATAGAGTGCAGAAAAGATTCCTAAATTAGAGTATTGCCGCGTTTAGCGTTTTCTCCGCCAGTTTCGGTACTGTTATAAGAGCCACGCTGAACACGATAGCAGCTTGTGGCGGGAGATAACAGACTCCCACTGCTGGGGATCATCGTTCCCCCAAAAGTGCAATGAGAGTTTTCTAAGCGCCCCGGTATGCTCCACATGAGCTATGAAACACCTATTTCCTTCCTCGCCGGAGCTGACTGTAACGATTCGACCTTCTGTCGATTCTGGACTGCACATGCAGCGGGATCAACTATCGCGAGTTTCCGGCAAGCCACTAACGGAAATGAACCACCTCCTCATTGCTGCTTTTGCTGAACATCTGGTGGACATGAACGTGAACAACCAGTTTTGAGCGCGACTTTGCGCCACTTACCTTTGGAGGGTATTTCAGATGAACGGCATTCATTTCGTTCAAAGGGCAGGACAGATATCTTTATTCAGCTTGCTGACAGCCAGCGTCTTGTTGAATGTTGGCTGTTCAAATATGGCGTCCACCGCTCCGACGGCAACGCCCCTGACTTCCGGAGGTCAGCTTAGCGGTAGTGTTCACGGCGGTAGCCAGCCGGTCGCCTTTGCTACAGTCACTCTTTACTATGCCGGACAATCCGGTATGGGATCTGGAGACCCGTCTGGTGGTGTAAATGGAGCGCCAATCGTAGCAGCAGTTACAAGTTCAGCAGACGATGGACACGGCTCGTTTTCTTTCTCCAAAAGCGCCACAAATGGTCAGACAACGTCAGGAAATAATTTTTCGTGCCCGGTCACAGGCGATCCGCTGGTTTACGTCGTAGCGCAGGGCGGTAACACCATCAATACTCACGATCCGTCTGTCAACAATACAGCCGCAGTGTTTCTTGGAGTGTTCGGTACATGCAGCCAGATTAATGCATCAAGCTTCATTAGTTTGTCGGAAGCTACAACGGTGGCAAGTATGGTTGCATTGCAGCAGTATTTCAATCCGGTCACCGAGAGTTTTGGTGCTGATGGTATCAGTATCTCGAAGCGCGCCATTGTCAACGCTCTGTCGACAATTTCCAATCTTGTCGACCCTGCAAACGGTACAGCGATTACCTCTAAAGTCATTACGGGAAGTGCTGGATCCGCAAGTGTGACTGTGACCCCGCAGACTGCAAAGATTAATGCATTGGCGAACATCATCGCATCATGCGTCAACAACGCATCAGCGAGCGCCACGCCGTGCACAACGCTATTCGCCAACGCGACGCCTCCCGACACAAGTGTGACATCGCGCCCCTATCGTACGGCAGCTTTCCCTCAGGCTACGGATGTGTTGCAGGCGCTTTATTACATGCTTGCCAACCCCACCAATGGCAGCACCACAAATCTTCAAAATCTGTATAACCTGATACCCGCTGTTGGATCGTCGTTTCAGCCCACTCTAGCTGCCGCGCCGTCGGACTGGACCATTTCTGTTACCTATAGTTCGACCAGTACGTGCGGCACTGGTAATGGTAACTTCATCAGCATGCCCGAGGAACTCAACGTGGATGCTAATGGCAATATCTGGATTGCCAATGGGCAGGACGCGACGGGAAATCTTTCCATGATCTCTTCTTCCGGCGTACCAAATGCTTGTGTCTCCCTCGGTGGAGGTGCCCGTGGTGGTGCAGTCGTGGATGCGTCGGGCAATGTATGGTACGCCTCGCGTAGCGCAAATACGATTTCTAGATACAATCCATTTGATCAAAGCATATTGACCTACACAACAGCGGCTGCTCCACTGGCTGTCTTCGCCGATGGTGGTAATGGCAACGGCGACACCATAAGCAATATCTATTTCACAACAGATACCGGTACGTCGCTTTATATGATTCCCCATGGCGCTTCCGCCACAACCGCCACCACGCCAGTACAGATTTCCTCGGTGGTCGGTCCCTATCCGATTCACATTATGGTGGATTCCAGCCAGGCGATCTGGGTTTCGTCAGGCAGCAACTTTATCTCGCAAGTGACTGCAGGATCCTCGGGGTCTCCCAACTACTTGAACGGCTATACAACGACGCAGTTCACAGTTCCTACCGACAGCTATGGCATTGCAGCCAACGCGAATGGTGTGTACGCTTCATCCACGAACGCGAACAGCGTGATTCCATTTCTGACCGGAAGCGCCACCAGCTACTCCATAGCGAGTGGATGGCCAACCGCAGCCGGCTTGGGTGGTCTCTCCCTGCCGACCTCTATCGCGCTCGATGGCCGATCCAATATCTGGACAGCGAATACGGGAGGTTCCGGCAGCCTGACGGAGATCAGTGCTCTGGGCACTCCGCTGTTCTCAAACGGGCTGCAACTGAGTTCAAGCTATCTTTCGGTGGGGCGTTCGATTGTGATCGACCAGTCCGGCAATGTCTGGATCGCTAATGAAGGACCATCCGGAAGCCCGGCTAACTTCATTACCGAGGTTATCGGAGCCGCCGTGCCTGTATACCAGCCATTTGCTCTCGGTCTGAGCAATGGACGTTTCCAGACCCTACCTTAAAAAGAACACCACAGCTTGCTGGAGGCCCGGGCGCTATGCCCGGGTTCTTCTTTTAAAAGTATTCTTTGCTTACGAATGCCGGAAAACAGGATATTCTTTTTTGGGAGTATGATTTCAACCTATGACGGAAGCCTTTTACCTGGAAAATAAAGTTGCCCTTGTGACAGGAGGAGCCAGCGGGATTGGTGCTGCGACGGCAAGAGAACTTGCCCGGGCAGGTGCCCAGGTGATTATCGCCGATCTCAACCTCACGGCGGGTGAATCCCTCGCAGCAGAGCTTCCCGGTGCCCGCGCTGTTTCGATGGACGTGACCGATACGGCATCGATCATGAAGACCATCGGCTCATTATCGCGCCTCGATATTTTGGTTAACTGCGCTGGCATTGGCTTGGTCGGTGATATCTCCCAAACCTCTGAGGCGGACTTCGACCGTGTCATGCGCGTCAATGTAAACAGCATCTTCCTGGTGACCAAGGCTGCGTTTCCTCTCCTGCTCGAATCACATGGCTCCATCGTCAATATCGGGTCTGTCGCCGGAGCTGTTGGAGTGAAACAGCGATTCGCCTACTGTGCCAGCAAAGGAGCGGTGCAGGCGATGACTCGACAGATCGCAGTCGACTATCCAAAAGAGTTGCGAGCTAACTGCATCGCTCCGGGAACGGTTCAATCGCCCTTTGTCGAAGGCTACCTTGAGAAATATCACTCTCATGAGAAAGAGAAGATTCGTGCTGAGTTGGTGGCGCGACAGCCAATCGGCCGGCTTGGAACTCCTGAAGATGTAGCCTCCATGGTTCGCTATCTATGTTCGAAAGAGGCGGAGTTTATCAATGGAGCTGTCCTGCCGATCGATGGGGGATGGACGGCGGCTTGAACTGAGCCGATGCATAGAGCGAATTTATAACTTTGACACAAAAGGAAACTTAGAAATTGAGCGAAATAACGATCACCGGAGCCCGTGTCATTGATCTGCGCTTTCCAACTTCGCGCGAACATATCGGCTCAGATGCTGTTAATAAGGATCCTGATTATTCTGCAGCGTACTGCATTCTTGAGACAAACTCTGGCCTTGAGGGGCATGGCCTCACTTTTACTCTGGGCCGCGGAACCGATCTTGTCGTCGAAGCACTGAATTACCTCACCCGCTATGTTGTCAATCGCACATTAAGTTCGCTGACCGAAGACATGTGCGCTTTCTCGCGGCAACTTACGGATGATTCCCAATTCCGCTGGCTGGGCCCCGAAAAGGGAGTGATCCATCTGGCGACAGGCGCCCTTGTTAATGCTGTCTGGGATCTCTACGCGCGCGCTGAAAAGAAGCCGCTGTGGCGGTTGCTTACCGATCTCGAGGCATGCCAGCTTTTGAAAGCGGTGGACTTCCGCTATATCGATGATGCAATTACTCCGCACGAAGCCTGCGATATCCTCACCGAGGCCAGAAATCACGGACAGGCAGCGCGCCTGGCTCTCCTTGAGCAGAATGGGTATCCCGCATACACCACGTCGGTAGGCTGGTTTGGTTACTCAGAGGAGAAGATCCGGCGTCTCTCGAAGGAAGCTCTCGCCGATGGCTGGACGCACTTCAAACTGAAGGTAGGCGGCGATGCTGCTGATGATCTGCGGCGTGGCCATATCGTCCGTGAGGAAATTGGCTGGACAAATAAACTCATGGTCGATGCGAACCAAAAGTGGGGAGTGCCTGAAGCGATCGAGCGCACAAGCCAGCTTGCTGAGTTAAAACCCTGGTGGATGGAAGAGCCGACAAACCCGGACGATATTCTCGGCCATGCCCGTATCCGTCGCGAAGTGCCATCCGTTCGCATTGCGACAGGCGAGCATTGTCATAATCGTGTCATGTTCAAGCAGTTTCTGCAGGCTGATGCGATTGATGTGGTGCAACTTGATAGCTGCCGCGTTGGCGGAGTCAACGAGAATCTCGCCATACTGTTGATGGCCGCAAAGTTCAAGAAACCCGTCTGTCCTCATGCTGGAGGCGTCGGCCTTTGCGAATATGTGCAGCATCTTTCGATGTTCGATTTTCTCTCTGTTTCCACCACGCTGAAGAACAGGGTGATCGAGTTCGTCGACCATCTGCACGAACACTTTGTAACCCCGGTTCACATCCGCAATGGGCATTATCAGGTGCCTCACGAGCCGGGATACAGCATCGAGATTCGCAAAGAATCCCTTAGCCGTTTTGCATATCCTGATGGTGAGGTCTGGAGAAAGAAATGAAGTTCGTTACGTTTGCAAGCAAGGGTTCCTCGGCCAGTCTTCCTGGCGCGCTGGTGGGGGAAAAGGTTGTCGATCTTTCAGGATTGGGATATTCCAGTGTCATTGACGTTATTGAGGCTGGAAACGAAGGTCTTCGCGACATCGCCGGTAAGCTGAATCAGGCTCCGCGGCTTCCTCTCAGTGAGGTCAGGCTTCAGGCCCCTCTTCGTCCATCGCGGATCTTCTGCATTGGATTGAACTATGCACGTCACGCAGAAGAGTCGAAGATGGCGGTTCAAAAAGTCCCGACTGTGTTTATGAAACTGCGTAGCTCTGTCATAGGCCCTGACACTCCAGTCATCCTGCCGAAGATCAGTTCGCAGCCAGACTATGAGGCTGAGTTCGCCGTTGTGATCGGCAAATCTGGATATCAGATTCCCGCCGCTGACTGGAAGGAATATATCTTCGGCTATACCATCATCAATGATGTCAGCGCGCGCGACATACAGCTCGCTACATCGCAGTGGACGTTAGGAAAGTCCTTTCCCACATTTACTCCGATAGGACCGTCGATCGTAACGGCAGATGAGATTGCCGATCCGCATGCATTGGATATCTCCCTGACGATTGATGGCGAGACGCTGCAGTCTTCGAACACGAGCGATCTCATCTTCAAGCTCCCGGCTTTAATCGAGCATATCTCGCACCTGACACCGCTCGAAGCGGGCGACGTGATCAGCACCGGAACGCCTGAGGGCGTTGGGCTGGGCCGCACCCCCCAGCGCTGGATCAAGCCAAACGAAGAGATGATCGTTACGATCGAAAAGCTTGGCAGCCTGCGCAACCCTACAGTCGCAGAATAATGGATCTTCGGCTGGCACAGAGATTCTGTGCCAGCTCACCTAAAGAGATATCTGTTTTACCGGGCAGATCGTGTAAGCTCAGCGGTAACTCTTTCATGGGCCTGCTGAGCACCTTTGCCTTGTATTGTCGCGCCAATCTAACAAGATTGGTGCTTATCCTGCTTTTCTCGGGAGTCGTTGCACATTCGCAGACTGCAGCGACTAGCGTCCCGCTGCTCCTGCCCTCGGCGATCGCGTTTGATGCGCAGGGAAATCTTTATATCGCCGAGACTGCTCGGCACATCGTCCGCAAGGTTGATAACACAGGCAATATGACAACCATAGCGGGGACCGGCATCCAGGGGTTCGATGGAGATGGTGGGCAGGCCACGCAGGCGCTCCTTGACTCACCGCTGGGCTTGGCTGTTCATGCAGGCAATCTCTACATCTCTGACAGCCATAATCACCGCATCCGTTGTGTCGATCTGAAGACCGCAGTGATTACGACCATTGCAGGAGGCTCCTCTGCAGGGGCTGGCGGGGATGGCGGCTCCGCATTGAACGCCAGCCTTGATCTCCCTGTAGCGATAGCAGTAGATACTCCAGGCAATCTTTACGTAGCAGATGCAAGGGCACATCGCATCCGAAAGATCGATACGACAGGAAGAATCACGACTGTAGCCGGTAGTGGAGATCAGGGGTTTGATGGCGAAGGTGCGAATGCAACGACAGCCTTATTGAATTCCCCCAATGGGATTGGTGTGGATTCAGTCGGCAATCTTTACATCGCCGATACCAATAACAATCGCATTCGCAAGGTCGACCCTTCTACAGGCGTAATAATAACGCTCGCAGGAAACGGTCAGCTAACGTCACTAGCGTTGCCTCGGGGTGTATCCCTTGATGTACAAGGGAATGTTTATATAGCGGATGCAGCGAATCATCGCATACGTCGAATTGACTCCGCGACGGGGGCCATCGCGACGATAGCTGGAGACGGTACACAGATGTTCGCAGGAGACGGAAGCGCCCCTGTGCAAGCAAGTCTGGATACCCCACAAGGAGTCTCCTTCTCTCCTGCGGGAGCCATGAGCATCGCCGACACGGCAAACGCGCGTATCCGTCAGGTTGTCGACAGCACCTCGCTTAGGACCATAGCTGGACTTGGCACGACCATTCCAGGCGTGCTCACGCTTACAGGACCATCCGTCGTCTCTTACGGTTCCGGCTTCATCACTGCGCGCCTGAATTCTTCAGGAGCCACTGGCAGGGTCACCTTTTTTGATAGCCGTGCTGCAAGCACCAACACCATCGCAGAAGTTACGCTTTCGGCAAATACGGCTCAATTCGATACCTCCACCTTGGAGGCCGGGCAGCATGTACTAACAGCAACCTACACAGGCGACCAGACACATAGCCCCGCGCAGAGCCAGACGTTCACACTTACGGTAAGCCCAATCTCGATAACGGCCACTGTCGTGCCTGCTTCCATCTCCTATGGACAAACCATTCCACAAATTGCCGGCACACTGACAGGAATACTTGCGCGTGATCAGGCAAACGTATCGGCCACCTTCTCGATTGGAGCCACCACGTTTTCATCACCCGGTGATTATCCTGTCGTGGTATATCTCGCAGGAGCGGCAGCCAGAAATTATGTCCTGGCTTCCACCCCGAGCCTGACGATCACCAAGGCTGCTTCCGCAACGACTCTAACCGCCGCGCTGACAGGCCAAACGGTGACATTGACGTCGCACGTCGCAAGTACGACCTCTGGTACACCGACAGGCATCCTTACGATTCTGGATCAAGGAGTCCCACTCACTTCACTTGTTCCCAACGCATCAGGAGATGCAGTCTTTTCAACCAGCACACTCAGCACCGGGCAGCATAGTCTGATCGCGGCCTACTCCGGCGATGGAAACTTCATGCCGAGCAGTTCGTCGCCATCACCAATTACGATTCCGGGCTCTCCCTCGGGTCCCGTCGATTTTTCGTTAGCCCCAACAGGTTCCACTACGCAGACAATCGTATCGGGAGCATCCGCTAACTTTACCTTTACCGTGCAACCTCAAGCCGGACTGTCCAGTCAGATATCGCTCTCTGCGGCTGGACTTCCTAATCTGGCTACCGCATCCTTTAATCCAGCCTACGTCCCCCCAGGAGCCAGCGCGACGGTCGTGACCTTGACGGTCGCGACTCCCAGGTCTGCACTCGTCCAGCAAAACATGGGTGTTGCCTTCGCGCTGTTGCCCTTTGCCACAATTCTGCTGCATCTGCGAAGGAGACGGATTGCAGTGCCTTGCATGGCTCTTCTGTCGCTCTTTACGTTGATCTCTGCAACAGGTTGCGGCGATCGCGTCTTTACAGGAACGTCGACAACGCAGACACCAAAGAGCTACACCATTACCGTTACTGGCACTGCGACCGGAGCATCGGGAAACAGCATTCAGCACGCAGCGACTGTAACGCTTGTCGTTGCTCCGGCAAACTAAATGGGGCTTAAAAGCTTCAAGAGGAAAAAGATAACGACGCCAATAAAAAAGACGAGAGCCATGCGAATACCAGGTTCTCGGTTGACCTCCGGCACAAGATCTGTTGCCGCGACGTAGATCGTCACGCCAGCCGATAGCGGCAATCCAACGCGCACCCACGCAGGCTGTAGATTGATCACCAGCACCCCGGCAAGCGTCGTTGCTCCCAGAAACATCGCTGAATTGAGTGCTGCCCGCTGTCCGCGTCCGCTGGCGAGCATTACGCTTGCTACCGTAAATCCTTCCGGCAGCTTGTGAAGAAAGACAGCGATAAAGATCACCCAGCCAAGCCAGTGCGAAATCACAAAGCCTGACCCAATGGCAATGCCATCAAAGAACGTATGCGCCGCCAAGCCAAGCAGCACAGAGTAGCTGGTTCTGGCAGAGAGAATCTCATCATGGTGCGTCTCTTCGCCAAAATGAAAATGAGGTACCAGCGTATGCTCGAGCAAATGCACCCCACAGTACCCCAGCAATACCAGCAGCGGAGCTCCTCGAGGATTGATGTTGATCCCCTCAGGAATCATCTCCAGCACGGCCGCCCCAAGCATAAAGCCCGCGCCCAGGGCCACAAAGTACCGCAGCGAGCGCGCAGAAGGTGAGCGTCTCACCAGCAGAACTCCACCCAGATAATCCGCCAGGGCCGCGGCGACGCCAAGCGTCAGGCTCAACCAGAGTGATGACATCGGTTATCTTCGTGTGGGCGGTGCCGTATTGCCAGCTTTCATAAAATGACGTGCATAAAAGAGAACGAACCATTTCGGCCCGTAGTCTCATCAGCCTCAGGACATCATAACTCTTTGAGTTTACCTGTCTCAGGCCATTGCGATTCGCGCGCCAGCACCAGAACAACACCGATTCCGCAAAACAAAACCAGACCCTCAAGCCTCTCCGAGAGAACATGCAATCGTTCGAAGTGAACACGCGCGGGGTTCGTCATATCCGCAGTTTCGATCTCGCCTCCGGCCTGCACGCGGTCCTGCTCCATACGAGGCAGAATACTGAACTGCGAATAAGCTGTGACGACCAGCATGATCACGGTCAATGTCGCTTCAATCGCAAACCCAACGCGCGCCGGCACCTCGGCACGCAGCCACAGAATGCCTGTGCAAAGGCAGAAGAGAATACCGCCGGCGAGTCCGATCCAATGCAGGATGACAAGTGTTCCTCCAACAACTAGCCCCGCCTGGTGCTGGCTGGCTAGACGCGTGAAGGCAACCGGTGCAACGACAAAGGCAAAGAACATAAGGCCACCCACCCATGCCACCATCGCCAGCATCCGTATAGCCCGAAGAAACTTTTCCAGCACTCGATCTGGTCCCTTCCAATAAGCGTCAGTATCGCAAAAAGGTTTCAACACTTCATGCCGCAGAATCACAAGGTCTAAAGCGTGGGCGGCTCTTTCCGCGAGAGCGCCCGCTTCAGAACAACCTCGATAGCCGCCTTCTGTTCTGCATACTCCGTCTCGTTCAAGCGCCCCTCAAGACGATCCGTCTCCAGCGCGAACAACTCATCCTTCAAGGATGTCAGCACGCCTCCGGCCTGCGGCGCAGCTCCCACAGGCACGACAGGAGCCATTGCTTGCACAGCTCCCCCAGGCTGATTGCCGTTCTTCAGCATCACGCCTGCGCCTGCAGCCATCGCAAGGCCAAGACCGCCAAGGATCCACCATTTGTACTTTGCCCAGGGATCGTTCGTGCCCTGGGGGTCGATGGGGTTTCCCAGGCCGCCTCCCGGGCGCGTATCGGAGGCCGTAGAAGCACCACTGGCAGGCTGCTGACCGGTATCACTGGCGCCAGCCGCTCCACCACCTGCAGCACCAGTCTGCGAATCACGCGGAAGCTGCCCCGCACCCGAGATCGTAAACTCAAGAGGCTGCGATGGCGAGACGTTCCGCGCCACATACGTCTGTGCCGCCAACTCCTCCGTCACCGGCGAATAAGCGGATGAAGAGCCTGCTTGAAAAGTCATGCTCTTCGGCATCATGATGGCGATCGTGTCGGTGGCCATCGAAGGTTTAGGTCCGAGCTTCAGGCTGCCGGAGTAGGGAAGATGATACGTAATCTGAAACCGCGTCTCGCCCGGGCGAATCGGGAAGACGAACGCGTAATGATTCGGGTCACCCAAAGGCATCGGCGAAGCCTGCACGGGCATCCCGCCAGGTCCAAGTGCAGCTGAGCCCTCAATCACTGCGCCAGCGGGCAGATAAAACTCAAACGGCCGATCGCTGAACTGTGTTTTGGGTGGATTCGATTCATTCTTGATGAAGAAGTTCTCCACGATCCGCAACGTGTTACCACTCTCGTCCGTCTGGATGCGCATCACGTCGGCCTCGCTGCTGACGCCTGCCACTTTTACAGCAGCATCGAAGACCTCAACCTCAACCGACTGCGTTCCTGGAGGCGCCGGCCGGAAGTAGTTGGCCTTGTCGTGCGTCACGCGCACCAGGTGGACACCCTGATCAGGCACATCGAGTGTAAAGCGTCCCTTCGCGTCCGTTGTCGTCCGTGTCGCTTCCTGCATTCCTTGGGCCAGCCGAATCAAAACCACCTCGTCGCCGGCAGAAGGCTTGTTATGTGTTTTATTGACGACGGTTCCGGTGATGGATTCAGCGGAAGCAAGCACACCGAATCCTGCAAACAAAACTGCGATGGCAGCCAGACGACGAGAAAGCAAAGATAGACGGATCACCCTTAAAGTCTACGTCAAATCAATGATTGCTGAGGTAGAGCAACAGCGATAGCTTGCGCTTTATCGAGCGGTTACCGCGCGGCGTTCCAGCAGGTCCATCTCCGCGAGCACCGTTGCAGCTTCGTTCTCGAGAGCTGCTCTCTGCTCGGCATAGTCCTGCTCAGGATACTTCCCGGCAAGGTACTCGAAGTTCAGATCGCGCAGGTTGTCGTAGACCACTTCCTTGCGTTCCCGCAGATAATCCAGGCGTGTCTTATCCGCTTGAAAAAACGGGTTGCGCTCCGGCCAGAAGATAAAGACGAAAAGCGCAATAGTCAGTACGAGTCCGGCAACCGTTCCCATCAGTACTCCGTCTCCCGGCGGATTCTCTCCCGCAGCGCATCATCCTGAAGAGGATGAGCAGGCATTCCAGCTATGGCTGTGCTCGGACGCGTACGCTTACGCCACATCGACACCAGCACCCCGGTTCCCACGGTGGCAAGCAGAAAGACCGCCGCAGGAGCGATCCAGGCCGCGTTATCGAAACCACCGCGAATCGGCGCGGCCAGAACCGTCGGCCCATACTTCGCCGAGAACCAATTCAAAATCGCTGTATTTGAGCCGCCACCGGCGACCTGCTGGCGCAGCTCGCCGATCATACGGTCCGAGTCCGGGCAGCCGACATGGTTGCACTCCAGCAGAATCTGCCCGCAGCCACAGACGCAAACCATCTCGTGTCCTAGCTTGCCGAAGCGTGAGCTTGAATCCGCGCCAAGCATCGCTACCGCAAGCAGGCAGACCAACGCACCCTGCGCCCATCGCGTTGTCGTCATCCGCCTAAGCATGATGCACCTCAGGCTCAGCAATGGCTGGCGAGGGAACCGTTACAGCTGCGCGTACTGGAGACTTCGTAAGCGCGGGAATAAGAGCAAGGAAGGTTCCCAGCACCACAATCACCACGCCAATCCATATCCAGTTCATGAGCGGATTGATAAAGACTTTGATGATCGGCTTATCCGTATCCGGGTTCTTGCCTTCATAGATCACATAAAGATCCTGCGCCAGTGTCGAGTGCAACGCCACCATCGTCGATGTCGTCTGGCTGGCGATGTAGAAGCGGCGCTCCGGCGCAAGCTGTGTAATCTTCTTCGAGCCCTTGTAAACATCCAGTAGCGCGTACTCGGTATCGAAATTTGGGTTCGAGTCCTGTGTGAAGCTCTGGCACACTAGCCTGTAGCCGCCAAGCTGCATCGTGTCGCCAAAACCCATCTCCTGCTCGCGCGACTGGTTGAAGGCTCCTCCGGCGATTCCGATAAACATCACCACAATGCCGAAGTGGACAATGTAGCCGCCATAACGGCGCGTATTCCGCCGCACCAGCAACACCGTTGAGGCCAGCAGGTTTTTCCCAGTCTGCGTACGCACAACACCGGCGCCACGCAGAAACTCCGCTGCGATGGCTGTAATCACGCCAGCCGACAGCGTGAAGGTGATCAGTGAGAAGAGCTCCGCCTGCATGTCGTCGCCGGCGTTCCACGGTCTTACGCCCGCCACGATGCACACAATCAGAGCAACAGCCATCGCGATGCATGGCAGAACAAAGTTTCTGCGAATCGTGCGCAGCGAGGTCGAGCGCCACGCCAGCAGCGGCCCAATGCCGGTCAAAAAGAGCAGAAATATCCCGATCGGCAGATTCACGCGGTTATAGAAAGGCGCGCCTACCGTCACCTTCGAACCCTGCACGTACTCGCTTAAAACAGGGAAGAGGGTCCCCCAGAGCACCGTAAAGCAAGCTGTCAGCAGAATGAGATTGTTGAACAGGAAGCTAGACTCGCGGCTGACAATCGACTCCAGCCTGTTCTCACTCTTCAGATGATCTTTCTGCTTGAAAAACGTAAACAGGCAGACTGCGAAGACGACCAGAATGAATCCGTAGAACCAGTCACCGATCGACGACTGCGCAAATGCATGGACGCTCGAGACGATGCCGGAGCGCGTCAGCAGCGTCCCCAGGATCGTCAGCAGGAACGTCGAGAAGATCAGCCAGACGTTCCACGTCTTCATCATCCCGCGCTTCTCCTGCATCATCACCGAATGCAGAAACGCCGTACCCGTCAACCAGGGCATCAGCGAAGCATTCTCCACCGGGTCCCATCCCCAGTAGCCGCCCCAGCCCAGTACGCTATAGGCCCAGTGCGCTCCCAGAAAGATGCCGCAGGTCAAAAACAGCCACGTCACCATCGTCCAGCGCCGCGTAATGTGGATCCACTTCTCCCCCGGATACCGCATCATCAGTGCGCCCAGAGCGAAGGCGAACGGCACTGAGAACCCCACATATCCCAGATACAGCATCGGAGGATGAATCACCATCTCGGGATACTGCAGCAGCGGATTCAACCCGAAGCCATCCTGCGCTACCGGTCCCGGCTGAATCGCAAATGGAGGAGCTGCAAAGTTCAGCAGCAATAGAAAGAAGACTTGTATACCTGCCAGAATCGTCGAGGCAAAAGCCGACAGCCGCACATCCACCCTGTGACGCATCCGCAGAACAAAGCCGTAGCAGCTCAACAGCCACGCCCACAACAGCAGCGAGCCCTCCTGGCCGCTCCACAGCGCCGAGAACTTGTAGGCCGTATTAAGGTCGCGGTTCGTATGGTGCAGGATGTACGAAACCGAGTAGTCGTTGGTGAATGCAGCCCAGACCAGCGCAAATGCTGCGCAGCTTAGCGCGATAAAGCTGGCGATGCCTGCTCTACGAGCCGTCTCGCCCAGCCGTCCCGCTCCGTCGCCGCCAGCCGTAAAACCAGGCATCGACCGTGACCGCCAAAGCGCAACCGCGCCCGCAACAAGGGTATACGCGCTCAGCGCCAGGGCCAGAAGCAGCGCAAAACTCCCGAACTCGGGCATGGGATGGCTTTGCATGGATTCCTCCACCCCATTCTCTCAAGCGTCAAGGGAAAACAGCAACGGAGGCGGTAAGAAACCGCCGTTTATCGCGCAGAAGGGATGGTGACGGCGGCCGGCACATCCGCTGTGGACGATGCGTCAGGTTCTGCAACCAGCTCTCGAACGCACTCGAGCAGTTGCTCCGGAGGCAAAGGCTTCAGGCGGAATTCGACCTGTAGCCCGTCATACAACGCCTCAGCCTCTTCCATGCCGCTGATCACCAGTACAGGAATCTTCGGAAAGGACCGACGGATCTGCTGCACAAACTCTGTTCCACTCATATCGGGCATGACGTGGTCCGTGACGACCAGTTGAACCTCAGTAGGGAAGTCGTTATTCCTCAACTGCTCCAGTGCTCGCGCCGGATTCAATGCGGTAATGACGAAATAGCCGGACCGGCGCAGAATCACCTGTCGGATCGCAGCCTGTACCGCATTGTCATCTACCAGGAGAATCGTCTTCGTGGTCGGCATCAACTACTCCAGGAGTAAACTGGCATTTTTCGTGCCACGTTTCTCTCCAAAGATCATCTGAGGATTCGATACGGAAAAATCTCCGTAAAAGTATGTTCCCAGTGCAGAGCAGGACGCCCCAAAGGCCAAGCCAGGAACCGATACTGTCTGGCCGTCCCGATAGATCAAAATCGTACAGAATCCATCAAAACATCGGTCATAGGACATTCTTAGCTGTTTTGACCGATGCTCAAACTAATTGCGTTTGATGCCGCTTTGCACATTCAGGTTTGTTCGCATTAAGTAAAAAGGGCAGCTTCCTCCTTTGCCATCCCACCTTCGTTCGTGGTTTTCTGCTGCTAACGGGGTATCAGGAACAATGCAAATGGAATAATTGCTGCATCCATACGCCGTTAGGGCCTATGTAAACGACGCTAGACGAGGCAGAAGAAACTATTTACATTGAGCCGAAGTAAACTAAAAGCACACTCGTTCTGTTGAAGGGGAATCGTGAATCTCTCCATCGTCGACTGGCTCATCATGCTGGTCTATTTCGCCTTCGTCCTGGGCATCGGGTTTGCCCTCAAGCGCTATATGCGCACTTCGAACGACTTCTTCCTCGCCGGACGTTCCATCCCGGCCTGGGTCTGCGGCCTCGCCTTTATCTCGGCAAACCTCGGTGCACAGGAAGTCATCGGCATGGGGGCCTCGGGTGCCAAATACGGCATCAATACGAGCCACTTCTATTGGATCGGCGCTGTCCCTGCGATGATCTTCGTCGGCATCTTTATGATGCCGTTTTACTACGGCTCCAAAGCGCGCTCCGTACCGGAGTACCTCCGTATGCGCTTTGACGAAAAGACCCGCGCCGTCAATGCTTTCTCCTTTGCCATCATGACCGTGCTCTCCTCCGGCATCTCCATGTATGCGATGGCATTGCTGATCCAGACCCTGGGACTTCTCCACGGCATCGTACCCGATCAGTACATCTTCCATGTCTCTGTCTTCCTGTCGGCCATCATTGTTCTGGCGTATATCTTCCTGGGTGGCCTAACCAGTGCCATCTACAACGAAGTCCTCCAGTTCTTCCTCATCGTCGCTGGCTTTGCCCCACTAGTCTGGATCGGCCTTCGTAACGTTGGAGGATGGCAGGGAATCAAGCAGACACTGCCAGCGGCCATGACGCACTCCTGGCGCGGTATGGCTCATGCCAATACCAATACCCTCGGGGTTGAATGGGTTGGCCTTGTCATGGGACTCGGCTTTGTTCTCTCCTTCGGTTATTGGTGCACCGACTTCCTCGTCGTCCAGCGAGCCATGGCGGCTGACTCCGAAGAATCTGCCCGCCGCGTCCCTTTGATCGCTGCAATCCCGAAGATGTTCTTTCCGTTCCTGGTCATCCTGCCGGGACTTATCGCCGTTAGCATTACCTCACACACCTCGGCAGCACCCACGGCTATCGTTACTGGTTCAACGGGTGCGGCTCTTGTCGATCAGCACCCGCACGGTATCATTCCGCAAAAGACCGACCCGCTCAACGGCAAAGCCATCGTCGACAGCCACGGACAGCCCGTCTATAACTACGATCTTGCCATCCCCGTCATGCTCCTGCACTTCTTTCCGACCGGCATTCTGGGACTCGGCCTCACCGCACTTCTTGCTAGCTTCATGTCCGGTATGGCAGGCAACGTAACCGCCTTCAACACCGTCTGGACCTACGACATCTATCAGGCCTACATCAACAAGCGCGCAACCGATGCGCACTATCTGTGGATGGGACGTATGGCGACCATAGGAGGCATTCTCCTCTCCATCGCCGCAGCCTATGCAGCCACCAGCTTCAACAACATCATGGACGCGCTGCAGCTCGTCTTCTCCTTCGTCAACGCGCCTCTCTTCGCGACCTTCCTTCTCGGCATGTTCTGGAAGCGCACCACCGGTCATGCTGCTTTTACGGGCCTCATCTCAGGAACATTGGCCGCTCTCGTCCATCACGGACTCACAATGCCTACGGACGCCACTCCTGGTATTCACGGCGGCTGGATCTCCGTCGTTCATCGGTACTCCAGCGAAATGGCTCAGAACTTCTGGACCGCGATCTTCGCCTTCTCCGTCAACTTGATCGTCACCATTGCGGTCAGCCTGGTCACGAAGCCGCGGCCTGATTCCGAGCTGGTTGGCCTCGTCTACTCGCTTACTCCCAAACCAGCTGAGCATCACCTGGCCTGGTACCAAAAGCCCTCTACCCTAGCCTGGAGCGTTCTTGGACTTCTGGTCATCCTCAACCTGATCTTTGCGTAATTTGTATCGCCGGTTTTGTCCTGACTCCCAGGGCCTGAAGTCGATTTTCCGATCCGTGATTGGAGGTTTCGATGCAGCAGCCGTATGGTCCGGGGCTTGAGCTCATCCCTGATGCACTGGGAGAAAAACTCACCTGGGCAGCAAAGAAGGTGATCCGGAAGGCCGACAAGACCCTTCTGAAGCCGATCGATCGTCTGGGACTTGAAAAGCTCCGCGTTACAAAGCTGATCGCTGCAAAGGATCGCATCGGCCACGAGGTACACGGCTACCGTGTCCTCCATCCCGCGCAGTCAGTTTCCATTGCACAGCCAGGAGACGAATCATTCCTCGCTTTGGCGAAGAACTACGGTTCAGGCACCATCCCGCTCGCCGAAGCCTTTGTCTGCGAGGTATCGCCTGCCCACTACTACCCTCATCTCGGTCTCGTTGCTAACAAGGACTTCGAGGTCTTCTGCGACTCCGTACTCTTGCCGCATCGCTTCCAGCTTAGCCCCGCCTATCGCAGCTTTAAGCCCCGGCAAACCGAGCACCATATTGGAGTAGCCTCCACCATCCAGCGCATCGACTCCTACAGCTTCTGGCACTGGTTCGCCGACTGTCTCCCTCAACTGCTCACCATCGAACGCTACATGGAAGGTCAGCCCCTCACCCTGTTCATCACCGACGACCTGGGCAGCTTTCAACGCGAAACACTCGCACTCGTCGCTCCTCCCTCGATGACAATCCAGTCTGTCCCGGGCAAAACGTGGATTCGAGCCGACCGATTTATCCTGCCGTCGTATCTCTCCGGCAGATGCAACGGCTACCTGCACGATGCCTATTACTACGACGAGATTCGCCGCAGAATTGCCCACGGCTTCGGGCTGCCGAAGAACCCTGCCAAAGACCTCAGGATCTATCTCTCACGCGCCGGTGCCAGGCGCCGCAGGATCAAAAACGAACGCGCGCTCGTCGATCTGTTGTCTCGATACGGCTTTATCGAAATCCAGCCCGAAAAGCTCAGCCTCCGCGATCAGGTGGACATGTTTCAGCGAGCCGAGGTCATCGCCGGACCACACGGCAGCGGCCTCGGAGGAATCGCCTTCGCTCCCGGGGCAAAAGTGCTTGTCTTCTACTCCGAGCCGCATCCCAGCGAGTACTTCTACACCATGAGCCGCCGCGTCGGAGCACAACACTATGGAGTCATCCATAACTTCAGCTACGATGAAGACTGCGTCGACGACTTCCCGGTTGATCTGGACCGTATCGAAGCAACGCTCGCAGGCCCCATGGGACTCGAGAAAAAGTAGAATCAGTTGTACCTGAAGGAGAACCATGGGACTTGATATCCGCATCCCGCTCGGCCTCATCTTTCTCATCACCGGCGGCATTATTTCCATCTACGGATTCATCACCAGAAACTCCGCCATCTACGAGCGTTCGCTCGGCGTCAACCTGAACCTCGGCTGGGGACTGCTCATGTTTCTCTTCGGCCTCATCATGTTCCTCGTTGGACGTCGCCAGAAGTGGCAGGACGACCCGGTCAATCCGCGCCCCTGGGAGCGTGAAGGCCGCACGTCGCATCATTGATCCTGCGTCGTTCCGCACGCTTGCTCCTTCGAATGAAAAATCCTTGTCGTCTGGTAAGCCTCTTCTTTGCTCTTGGGTCATTCGCTCTGCATGCGCAGGAGCCGCACACCTATTCCATGCGGCAGTCTCTCTCCGTCTTCGCCGAGTACTCCAATACGTCAAGCCACGTCATTCTTGGAGTCACACAAAACAGGCGTCTCACCGCTCTCGGGTTGGCCTACTCCCGCCGCCTGCTCCATACCCAATACGCCGACTGGTACTATGCGCCTGAGCTGCTGCCCTTCGCTCTCATCCAGGATCCCGTCGCCAATCTGACCGTCAATTCTTCAGCAGGCACATTCTCTGAGAGCACGCCATCCGTCTCCGCCTGCAGACCGGCGGTCATTGTCGTTCAGCCCAATCCTGGCTCCGGCTTCTCCGGCTACACGGTCACACGCACCTGCAGTACCCGCTCGACCTATGCCGGAGGCCTCAGCCCACTGGGCCAGCGCATCAACTTCATCCCGCACAGCCGCATCCAGCCTTTTGTCATCGGCAACGCTGGCTTTCTCGTCGCTCCTCGCGACATCCCTGTCAACGACTCCTCGCGCTTCAACTTCACCTTCGAGTTTGGAGCAGGCATAGAGTTCTTCCACGACCATCACCACTCCTGGTCAGCGGAGTACCGCATCCACCATCTCTCCAATGACTACACGGGCAATAACAATCCAGGTATCGACAATCAGATCGTTAAAGTGACCTACTCCTTCGGCCGATAACCCAGCCTGCCTTCGTCACACGCTGTAAATAACGACACAGACATCTTCCACATGCAACTCCTTGCAATAATGGAGATATGAAGCGACGCGTCATCGAGCAGTATGAGCTTGTCCGCAAGATCGGTGCTGGCGGCTCCGGCGTCGTTTTTCTTGCCAATGACACCCTGCTTCAGCGCCCGGTCGTCATCAAAATCCTCAAGCGCGGCAACCTTACCACCGAGCAGATGCGCGCTACCCAGCTCCGCGAAGCCCGTCTTGCCTCCGCCATCGACCACCCCAATGTCTGCGCCATCTATGAAGTAGGCGAAGCTCCTGCCGAATCCGGTGACGGCTCCGAAGCCTACATCGTGATGCAGTATGTCCCCGGCAAATCGCTGGACAAGATCATCTCCGACGGCCCTTCCACTCTGGAGCTTGTTCTCTCCGCCGGCATTCAGATCTCCGACGGTCTCGCCGCCGCGCACTCGCTCGGCATCTTCCATCGCGACCTCAAACCCGCCAATGTCATGCTCACCGACGGTGGCCTCATCAAGATTCTCGACTTCGGTCTCGCGCGTCGTCTCGCTCTCGACAAGACCGACTTCGACCCCTCCGGCCCCGCCGACAAGAGCAATCTTCCGCCCCTCGGAGCCACTTACACCGCGCGTGGCGGCACCATCGCCTACATGGCGCCCGAGCAGTTTGTCACCGGCCAGTCCAGCGTCCAGTCCGACATCTTCGCCCTCGGCCTCGTCCTCTTTGAGCTTGCCACCGGACGCCATCCCTTCCACCGCCCCGACGCGCCCGACTTCCAGTCCATACGCGCCATTCAGTTTGCCGATCCGCCCTCCATCCGCGAAATCAATCCGCAGCTTCCCAGCGAGATGGAGAGCGTCGTCCTTCGCTGCCTTGAGAAACAACCCGCTGCCCGCTTCGCCAGCGCCGCTGATATCCGCGAGTCGCTCAAGACCATCATGCGCTCCATGCAGCTCGACGCAACGCTGATGGTTGGCAGCGAGTCCCTTACCCTCCTGCCGCAGCAGGGAAGACTAGCCCTCGACACACCCGAAGAAGAGAAGCGCACCACCGGCATCCTTTCGATGCTTGCTGAGCGCTTCCGCGAGTCTGGCTCTTCCACCTCGCAAAAGCAGCAGACCAGTAGCATCGTCGTGCTGCCCTTCATCAACTACGGCCCCGCCGACGTCGCTCCGCTCTATGGTTATGCCTTGGCCGACGCCATCGCCGCGCGCCTCGCCCGCATGCCCTCGCTCGTGGTTCGTCCCTCCAGCGCACTGATGTCTCTTCCCACGCAGCAGCTCGATCCGTTAAGCGTCGGCAAGAAGCTCCTCACCGATTTCGTCCTCGCTGGCAACTTCCTCCGCTCCGACAAAGGCTTCGACCTCAACTGGCAGCTCCTCGATGTCCCCGGCCAGAGCGTCCGCGCCGGCGGCTCCATCAATGTCGCCTCGTTTGACCTCGTCAGCGTGCAGGGCGAAATCTGCAACGAAGTCTTCAGCACGCTCCAGGGCGTCGGGCGTCTCACTGCGGCGGAGAATAACAACCGCTCCACCGCGCCTTCTACGTCGCTCTCCGAAGACCTTTCTGAGGAGTACCTGCAGGCCCGCGCCCTCCTCTCCTCCTTCATGACCCGCACCGGCAATCGCGACGACCTTGACCGTGCCCGCACTCTCTTCGAGTCCGTCGTCAAGCATAACGATCGCTTTGCTCCCGGCTGGTCTGGCCTTGGCATCACGCACCTCCAGTACACCCGCCACGGACTCGGCGGCCAGATGCATGTCCTCGAAGCCCGCCGCGCCTTCGACCGCGCGCTCGAGCTCGATCCCGGCTCTGTCGAAGCCAACCTCTATCGCGTCTACATGCTGCTCTCTCGTGGCGAAAAAGAATCTGCCCGCCACGGCATCGAGCATCTCCTGCAGACTGCGGGCAACGACTGGAACGTCCGCATGGTCGCCGGGCTCACGCTGCGCATCGATGGCATGTACGACGAAGCGCTAGAGCAGTTCAACACTTCGCTGCGCATGAACCCATCGAACGCGGCCATGATCTACAACCATCGCGCCCGCGTCTACCAGTATCAGAATCAGCTTGAGCTGGCGGCCGACGAGATTGAGAAAGGTCTCACGCTCGAGCCGCGTCAGCCCCTGCTGCGCATCTCCCTCGGCTATCAGAAAATGCGAATCGGCGACCTCTCCGGCGCGATCGAAACGCTCGAGAACGTCATCCGCGACGAGAAGTCGCTGCGCATCGTCTTTCCCACCATCGCGCTCTGCTACGTGCAGCTCGGCGACCGTCAGAAAGCCGCAACCTTCATCATCGACGAAACCCTGGCCGCTGCCGAGGCCGACAGCGAGATGGCCTACCGCCTCGCGACCTACTTCGCCGTCGATGGCGACGAAAGCGAAGCCCTTCACTGGCTACGCCGCGCCATCTACCTCGGCAACGAAAATTACCCGTGGTTCTCCAAGAATCCCGCATGGAAGCGCCTCTCCGGCCACGCCGACTTCGAGCGCATCCTCGAAGATCTTAAGAAGAGCTATCGCCGCAACCAGAAGAACTGGAAGCGCCTCCTCGCTCAGGTCCGCAACTAAGGAGAGATTCACTAAATAAGAAAGGCGGACCGAAGTCCGCCTTTCTCCATCCTGCAAGCAAACTACTCAGCCGGAACAGCCTTCAACGCAGGCCCCGCACCGGTAGCGGCACTGACCGAAGCCGCATGAATCGGCTTCAATTGCAACGGAGTTGTCAGACTAAACACCAGGCGCGAATCCTGCGCCAGCGTCGCCTGCCGCTCCTGCTTCAGCCACATCGCCGTCGAGACGCCCGCACCAACGCCTGCGCCTACCAGCGCGCCTACGCCTCCACCCAGCATCGCGCCGGCCACTGCGCCGCTGCCCGTCGCCAGAGCCGTAACACCCAGCGTCTCCTTCGTGCGGTCGCGGCGCTTCAGCGTGCCTTCACGGTTCACGTTGAAGCTGCTCAGCGGTGTATCGATCAGCTGTGCATGAACCACATAGACCGTTCCATCCGGCAGCGTAATATTGCGCGGCTCAAGATGCAGCGCCGCCGCGCCGGAGATCCGCTTACCTGCATGAACCTCCGTCACCTGGCCCTCCATGATCGAGCCGATCGGAATAATCACGCGGCCATTGTTCGTCAGCGCTTCCATCACCTCGGCCGTAAACTTCGTGCCGGGAGCCGTCGTCGCCGTCGAAATCTGCTCACGCATCCGCACCCGCAGCAAGGTGCCTTCATTGATCTCACCCTCACGCTCAGGAACGCTGGTGACAATCTGTGCATCCACATCGCCTGCAGGAGCAGCCTGCACCGCAGCAGCAGGTACTGCACCGGCAACCGCTGGGCCTGTGTAGGGCACATAGGCTCCATACGTCTCCTCTGCCGCAGGCTTTGCTGCCGAAGGCTTCGCCGGGGCCGCAGCCTTGGGAGCAGCAGTTGCGTCCGTATTGTTCGCATCAATCGTTACCGAGTCCGGGTTCGAGACTCCCGTGCGCGCATCCTGAGCCATTAGCGGGAGCGCGGCAAACGCAAGGGCTGCCACCGTTGTCATCCGTGTCTTCATTACTCAATCCTCCAGGGCGGGCCCACAGCCTTATGTGCCCCAATCATCCTTCTTTAAAGCTAAAATCCCCAGCCAATCGTGGTGTGAATTTCGCCGGGCAGGGAATCGACCCTGCTACTACATCTCTTGAGCACCACTCCGCAACCTTCCTGTCATTCATGCGTCGCTCATGCTCCCCCTGCACCGCTTTGCTAGAATTCTTCTGGTGAAATCTTCTGGCGCCAGCCCAGGACAGCACTTCGTTCAATCCATCGCCGCAGCAGGCGGAGCCTCTGTGCCCGTCGACCGGCGTCCTAAACTGAACGAGCGCCTCCTTCATCGCGTCGTCCGGCAACACATTGAACTTCCAAGCCATAGGAGCAACATGACCGAGATCGTCTCTATCCACGCACGCGAAATCCTCGACTCCCGCGGAAACCCCACCGTCGAAGCTGACGTCGTCCTCGACGGCGGAGCGCGCGGTCGCGCCGCCGTTCCTTCCGGTGCCTCCACCGGCGAGCACGAGGCCGTCGAGCTGCGTGACGGAGACAAAGAACACTACCTCGGCAAGGGCGTCCTCAAGGCCGTCGAAAACGTCGAATCCATCCTCGCTCCCGAGCTCACCGGTATGGACGCCTCCAACCAGCGCCTCATCGATGCCACGATGATCGGCATCGACGGCACCGAGAACAAGGGCAAGGTGGGCGCCAATGCCATCCTCGCCGTCTCCATGGCCGTCGCCCGCGCCTCTGCCGATGCCCTCAAGCTCCCGCTCTATCGCTACCTCGGCGGCGTCAACGCCCGCGTCCTGCCCACGCCCATGATGAACATCATCAACGGCGGCTCCCACGCCGACTCCAACGTCGACTTCCAGGAGTTCATGGTCATGCCCGTCGGCGCAGAGACCTTCTCCGATGCCCTCCGCTGGGGCACCGAAACCTTCCACACCCTCAAGGGCGTCCTCAAGAAGAAGGGCTATAACACTGCTGTCGGCGACGAAGGCGGCTTCGCCCCCAACCTCAAGGCCAACGCCGAAGCCATCGAGCTCATTCTCGAGGCCATCGAGAAGGCGGGCTACAAGCCCGGCGAAGACATCGCCATCGCGCTCGACCCCGCCTCCAGCGAGTTCTACGACAAGGCCAGCGGCAAGTACATCTTCAAGAAGTCCGATAACTCCGAGAAGTCCTCCGCGCAGATGGTCGACTTCTGGGAGTCCTGGGTGCGCCAGTACCCCATCGTCTCCATCGAAGACGGCCTCGCCGAAGACGACTGGGACGGCTGGAAGCTCCTCACCAAACAGATCGGCGACTTCACCCAGCTCGTCGGCGACGATCTCTTCGTCACCAACGTCAACCGTCTGCAGCAGGGAATCGACCAGAACGTCGGCAACTCCATCCTGATCAAGGTCAACCAGATCGGCACCATCTCCGAGACCCTCGACGCCATTGAGCTCGGCCGCCGCTACGGCTACACCTCCATCATCAGCCACCGCTCCGGCGAAACCGAAGACACCTTCATCGCCGACCTTGCCGTCGCCACCAACGCCGGCCAGATCAAGACCGGCTCGGCCTCGCGCACCGACCGCATCGCCAAGTACAACCAGCTCCTCCGTATCGAAGAAGAGCTCGGCCAGTCCGCCGAGTTCCTCGGCATCGAGTCCGTCAACTTCGGCGAGTAGTTTTCAAAAAGCGGCACCAGCGTCCGATACGCGACGCCGGTGCCGCTTCTGTTTCGTCCTCCGGCAGCCTCGCACCTGAAAAACCTCCATTCATCGAGCCGGCATCGGTTTTGCCGTAGACTATTCCCCTGCGTTCGTCCTAACTCAAGGAGATGCCGATGCAGCTGGGAATGGTAGGTCTTGGAAGAATGGGCGCGAACATGGTTCGCCGCCTCGCCGCTCACGGACACGAATGTGTTGTCTACGATCGCTCACCCGAAGTCGTCGCCGACCTTGCGAAAGTAAAGGGAGTCATCGGAGCCTCTTCCGCTCAGGACCTCGTCAGCAAGCTCGCCCCGCCGCGGCCCATCTGGCTTATGATCCCCGCCGGATATGTCGATTCTGCACTTGCCCAGTACACCCCTCTGCTGCAGGCCGGAGACATTCTCATCGACGGCGGCAACTCGTATTACATCGATGACATTCGCCGCTCCAAAGAGATCGCTCCCAAGGGGCTTCACTATGTCGATGTCGGCACCTCCGGCGGCGTCTGGGGGCTCGAGCGCGGCTATTGCATGATGATTGGCGGAGAAGAGTCCGTCGTGCAGCATCTCGATCCCATCTTTCAGGCCATCGCTCCCGGCCCCGGCGACGTACCCCGCACCCCCGGCTTCGACAAGATCGGCACCACCGCCGAACAGGGCTACCTCTACTGCGGAGCCAGCGGTGCCGGACACTTCGTCAAGATGGTGCACAACGGCATCGAGTACGGCATGATGGCCGCCTACGCCGAAGGCCTCGCCGTTCTCAAGGGAGCCAACATCGGCAAGCACACCGCCGAGATCGACGCCGAAACCACGCCGCTCCGCGATCCCGAGCACTACCAGTACGACTTCAACCTCCCAGCCGTTGCCGAGGTCTGGCGTCGCGGCTCCGTCATCGCCTCCTGGCTCCTCGACCTCACCGCCACCGCGCTCGCTGAAGACCCCGCTCTCGCAAAGTTTGGTGGTCGCGTCTCCGACTCCGGCGAAGGCCGCTGGACCGTCAAGGCTTCCATCGATGAAGGCGTTCCCACACCCGTACTCACCACCGCACTCTACGAGCGCTTCAGCTCGCGCGGCCTCGCCGAGTTCTCCGACAAACTCCTCTCCGCTATGCGGTACGAGTTCGGAGGCCACCTCGAAAAGCCCGCAGACAAATGATGGAAGATCGATAATCAACACAAGGAGAGCCTCCTCTTGAGCACTCAAGCCCCCGCCGTGGAGCACGCCATTCCGTCCGACGCCCTCGTTTTCTTCGGAGCCACCGGAGATCTCGCCTACAAAAAGATCTTTCCCTCGCTCCAGGCCATGATCAAGCGCGGTCACCTCAACGTGCCTGTCATCGGTGTCGCCAAGGCCGGATGGAACCTCGATCAACTCAAGGCCCGCGCTAAAGACTCACTTGAGCAGCATGGCGGCCTCGATGCAGACGCCTTTCAGAAACTCTGCTCGCTCCTCCGCTACGTCGATGGCGATTATTCCGACGCCGCCACGTTTACTGAAGTACGCAAGCAGCTCGGCGATGCGAAACATCCCGCCCACTATCTCGCCATCCCGCCCTCGCTCTTCGAGACAGTCGTCGAGCAGCTCGTAAAATCCGGCTCTGCGCAGGGCGCGCGCATGATCGTCGAAAAACCCTTCGGCCACGACCTCGCTTCTGCGCAGGAGCTCAACCGCGTCCTCCTCTCCGCCTTCCCCGAGTCATCGATCTTCCGCATCGACCACTACCTCGCAAAAGGCCCCGTCCACAACATCGTCTCCTTCCGCTTCTCCAACTCGTTTCTCGAGCCGCTCTGGAACCGCGACTACATCGAAAGCATTCAGATCACCATGGCCGAAGACTTCGGCGTCCAGGGCCGCGGTTCTTTCTACGATCAGACCGGCGCCATCCGTGACGTCATTCAGAACCACATCTTCCAGGTCATGTCGAACCTCGCCATGGAGTGCCCCGCACGACGCGACACCGAATCCATCCGCGACGAAAAAGCCAAGGTCCTCAAAGCCATTCCTCCCATCGAACCATCGAACCTCCTTCGCGGCCAGTTCGTCGGCTACAAGGACGAGAAAGGCGTCGCCCCCAACTCCACCGTCGAGACCTTCGCCGCCCTTCAGCTTGAGATCAAGAACTGGCGCTGGGACGGCGTCCCCTTCTACATCCGCGCCGGCAAGAACCTTCCCACCACCTGCACCGAAGTCATCGCTCGCCTTCGCCGCCCTCCCGCTACCAACATGACCGACCCGGCTCCGCAGAACCACATGCGCTTCCGCATCAGCCCTGAGATGACGATCGCGCTCTGCGTCTCCGTATCGGCAGTGGACGAGAGCGCTCCACGCCAGGTCGTCGAGCTCGAAGCCTGCCGCTACCCCCGCCCCGAAGAGATGGAAGCCTACGAGCGCGTGATCACGGACGCCATGGCTGGCGATGCCACTCTCTTCGCCCGTCAGGACTACGTCGAAGAAGCCTGGCGCATCGTCGACCCCGTCCTCAAGGCCGGAACACCCGTCTATCCCTACGAGCCCCACACCTGGGGACCCACCGGAGAGCCCGAGCAAATCCTCAACAACGTCACGCCTCCCGGAGGCTGGCAGGCACCCGTCAACGACACGGCAGACGATCTCCACCTCGTTCCTCAACCAGCATGAAGTTAAGCTCCACCGACCGTCTCTTCGTCCTCACCGGAGCAGGCATCTCCGCAGAGAGCGGCCTCGCTACCTTCCGTGGCTCCGGCGGCCTCTGGAACGGCCATCGCGTCGAAGAAGTCGCCACCCCCGAAGCCTGGGACGCCGATCCGCTCCTCGTCTGGCGCTTCTACTCCATGCGCCGTCGCGACGCTCTCGCCGTCCAGCCCAACGCCGCGCATCATGCCCTCGCCCAGCTTGAGCAGCAACTAGGAGACCGCTTCTACCTCTGCACTCAGAACGTCGATGATCTCCACGAACGCGCCGGCTCCCATCGCATCCACCACATGCACGGCTCGCTCTTCCAGTCCCGCTGCGTTCGTTGCAATCAGCCCTTCGCCGACAGCGCCTTCTACGAGTCCGCACCGCTCCCCACCTGCACCACCTGTGGCTCACCCATCCGCCCACACATCGTCTGGTTCGGCGAGATCCCCCTCGACATGGAATCCATCTACGCCCAGCTCGACCGCGCCACCACACTCCTCGTCGTCGGCACCTCCGGCTCCGTCTACCCCGCCGCCGGATTCGTCCACATCGCCCGCCAGACCGGCACCCGCACCATCTACATCGGCCCCGAAGAACCTTCCAACGCCGCCTCCTTCGACGACATCATCCTCGGCACCGCCACTCAGGTTCTCCCTGACTTCTTCGACCACCCATCCTCAAAGTGATATCAATAGAATCGCGGTAGCCATCGAAGTGAGGACGCCTCAGCGATGCGTACTTCCGAATGGATTCAGCTCGGCTTCTCCCTCCTGCTGGCCCTCGCCGCCTGGCTCACTCCACTCCCGCGCCAGCGCCAGCGCAACATCACAACCCTCGCATTAGCCGCTGCCGTCATCCTCGCCATCGCCCTCCTCATAGCCCGCGCACTGCCACCCGAAGCCGCCTCGATCCTCCGCGACTGGCTCACCGTCCCACTCTTCCTCATCCCGTACTGGCAGACCGGACAGTTTTTCCTCGCGCCAAACCCACGCATCCAGCAACGCCTCCTCGACCTCGACCACCGCCTCATCCCCACCATCGCCTCACAGTCCGGCACCTCACGCACCGGCATCGGCTTCCTGCTGGAGATGGCCTACCTCTCCTGCTATCCCCTCGTCCCTCTCGGACTCCTCTCCCTCTACCTCGCCAACCTCCGCAGCCAGGTTGCCGGATTCTGGCTCGTCGTCCTCATCGCCACGTACCTTTGCTATGCCATCACTCCTTTCGTCCCTGCCTACCCGCCACGCTCTCTCGTCGAGCCCGCCGCAACACCGCCTCCTGCCCAGATCAACAAAGGCCGCGTCTTCAACCGCTGGATTCTCCAGCACGGAAGCATCCATGCCATCTCCTTCCCCAGCGCCCACGTTGCTTCCGCCTTCTCCGTCGCCTTCGTCCTTCTCCACGCCTCCATCCCCATCGGCCTCCTCTTCCTCGGCATCGCCATAGCCATCTCCCTGGGAGCCGTCATCGGCCGCTACCACTACGCCCTCGACGTCATCCTCGGAGCCCTCCTCGCGTTCCTCACCTTCGTCGCCTGCCTCCACTTCCTCTAACCCACCACCGTGTCATTCCGAGCGAAGCAGCGTAGCTGCGTAGTCGAGGAACCCCCGCATTTCGCATGTAGAGTCACGAATATCTGGCGTTTTTACAAAAGTGTCATCCTGATCAGAGCAGCGAGGCTGCGCATTCGAAGGATCTGCGTCTTCATCTCCCAGCCTCATCAACCATCACCCCAAAAACTCTTGGTATCCTGAACCAAAGCAATGCCCAAAAAACCGATTGTCCTCACCATCCTCGACGGCTGGGGCTACCGCCCCGAGACTCACGGCAACGCTATCGCGCTCGCCCGCAAGCCCACCTACGACAAGCTCCTGGCCACCTACCCCAACACCCTCATCCGCGCCAGCGACCACTACGTCGGGCTTCCCGACGGCCAGATGGGCAACAGCGAAGTCGGCCATCTCAACCTCGGCGCCGGACGCATCGTCCGCATGGACATCACCCGCATCGATGCCGCCATCGAGGACGGCTCCTTCTTCTCCGACCCAGTCCTTACCCGCGCCGTCCAACTTGCGGGGCAGGGCAACCGCGCCCTCCATCTCTTCGGACTCGTCTCCGACGGCGGCGTCCACTCGCAGCAGCGCCACCTCTACGCGCTCCTCAAGCTCGCCGCCCAGCATCACCTCACCCGCGTCTACGTCCACGCCTTTATGGACGGACGCGACACCATGCCCACCAGCGGCCTCGGCTACCTCGAATCCCTCGAGCAGCAGATTCGCGAGATCGGCATAGGACAGATCGCCTCCATCTCCGGCCGCTACTATGCCATGGACCGCGACCTCCGCTGGGAGAAAGAGCGCCAGGCCTTCGACGCCATGGTCACCGGCCACCCCGAAGGTGGCACCTACACCGACCCGCTCGCCCGTATTCGCGAGCTCTATAACAACGGCATCACCGACGAGTTCGTCCCGCCCTTCACCGTCGTCGACCAGCACGGTAAGGCAATCGGACCCATCCGCGATAACGACGTCTGCATCTGCTTCAACTACCGCGCCGACCGCGTCCGCCAGATCACTCGCGTCCTCGCCCGTAGCTCCGACGTCCCCGGCGGCCTCACGACCGACAACGCACTCGATCTGCCCAAGGCAGCTGAGCTCGACCTCGCCATCCCGCGCAACGAAGCGCCCCAAAACATCCATTACGTCTGCATGACGCAGTACGACAAAAACTTCCGTCTCCCCGTCGTCATCCCACCGGAGTCAATGGATAATCTGCTCGCCAACGTCATGGCCGATGCCGGTCTCCGCAACCTTCGCGTCGCCGAAACCGAGAAGTACGCCCACGTCACCTACTTCTTCAACGGTGGCATCGAAAAACCCTTCCTCGGCGAAGACCGCGTCCTCATCCCCTCGCAGAAAGTCGCCACCTACGATCTCGCGCCCGAGATGTCCGCCGCCGGCATCGCCGACGCCGTCGTCAAGGCCGTCAACGACACCGCCTTCGATGTCATCATCGTCAACTTCGCCAACGCCGACATGGTCGGCCACTCCGGCAAGCTCGACCCCACCATCAAGGCCGTCGAAACCATCGACACCGAGCTCAGCCGCATCTACTCCGCCGTCAAACAGCGCGGAGGTTCGCTGCTCGTCACCGCCGACCACGGCAACGCCGAGCTTCTCATCGATCCCATCACCGGCGGTCCCCACACCGCACACACCACCAACCCCGTCCCCTTCATCCTCATCAACGACGAGCAGGACACCAGCCACCACGCCATCCTCAGGCCCGGCGGAAGCCTGCGCGACATAGCCCCCACCATCCTCCATCTCCTCAACCTCAAAAAGCCCACGGAAATGACCGGCGAAAACCTGAGCTAGGGTACGCCGGTCATCGCACGCTGGTGCCAGCATTGGCGTGTCGCATCCACGTCTTCAACAGGTGTCATTCCGAGCGAGCGCAGCGAGCCGAGGAACCCCCGCATTTTGCTCGCAGAGTCACGAATCTCGAGCGCATCGCAAAAATTACGCAGCCGCCAACGGGAGCAAAGATGCCTGTCAAGCCCCCCAAAATCACAACTCATTCATTCCAAATCAAATAAACCCACAAAAATCTGCCGATCAGTTATCTCCGTTTCGCTATACTTAAACCAGATAGAAAAAATAGCCCCGGCTTCGAAGCCGGGGCTAACTCATTTGGAATCTATATTTTTGCTTCTAAATCATCTATTTTCAATATTTTGCGCTGTTGAAAACGCGTAATGCATTGAAAATAGGTGGTTTATGGAAAACCAGAGGGGGGAGGGGGTCTAGCTCAACACCCGCATCTCACCCGAGGGCGACTTCCTGAACCCATGAATCAGCCGTCCCTCTGAGTCGATATGCCGCAGCGTCAGCCACTCCGGCGTAATCTCCAGATGGCTGAAGCCGTAGATCTTCGCTGCATATGGTCCACGCTTCGCCTCATCGATCTCCAGCGTGTAAAGATCGGCGCCGCCGCCGCCCGACAGCACAAACGAAGTCGGATGCCCGTCGAACTCCAGGTGCTGCATATCATGATCGTGCCCCGCGAAGTAGAGATGGACCTTATGTTCGCGCAGCAAAGGCTCCCAGTCCGCAATCAGCACCTTGTGATCGCCGTGCGGCCCGTTCGAATAAATCGGATGATGCGCCATCACGATCAGGTAAGGCGTCGTGCGCGGCTTCTCCAGCTCAGCCTTCAGCCACGCAAGCTGCTCCAGCCGTTCCGCATCGGTTAGCGTAAAGTTCACGCCCTTCGCCTGCGCACCCAGCGGACGCGGCATGTTGCTGTCGAGAGCAAGCACCGTCACCAGCGGTTTCACAGCAGGGAACTCGAACCGGTACCAGCGAGCTGGCATCTTCCAGCGCGTTCCGGGCCGCTTCGCATACGCCAGCTCTGCCGCAACCTTGCTCTCCGGCATCCGCTGATAGTCATGGTTGCCCAGCACCGCATACGCCGGGCAGTTAAAGACCGAAGCCGGATACATCTCTTCGAACTGCGTCTTCCAGCGTGGCGAATCGACGCCGCCCACCAGGTCGCCGTACCAGTTGTCGCCTAGCATCATCAGCGCATCCGTCTTCAACGACTGCTGGTGAACATACTTCTTCATCGCAGCAGCAACCGCTGTCTGCGCCTCAAACTTCTCATAGCCCCAATCGCCGACCAGCAGCCAGTTCGACGCTCCTTGCGACGAAGCCTGCTTCATCGCAAGCGAAGGCAGCGAGCCAAGACTCGCAAGTGCACTGAAAGCAAAACTCTGACGAAGGAAGCCGCGACGGCTGAGACGATTATTCATGAAAGCCTTATATCACGTGAAGATGACAACATCTTCAACACATCACAACTCGCGGCGGCCTTCGAGCGCGCGCGACATCGTAATCTCGTCTGCGTACTCGATATCGCTGCCTGCTGGAACCCCCGTCGCGATGCGTGTGACCCTGATCTGTTGATCCGCACGCCGAATCTCATCGGCAAGATAACGCGCCGTCGCCTCGCCTTCGGTTGTTGGCGACAGCGCAAGAATCACCTCATCTAACTCAGGCAGACGAGTCATCAGGTTCGCAATCCGAAGCTGCTCCGGCCCAACACCGCCAATAGGAGAAAGAGTTCCATGCAGCACGTGATAGACGCCCGCATAGCTGCGCGTCTTCTCGATTGTCGCGATGTTCGTCGGCTCTTCGACCACGCAGACCAGCCGTTGATCGCGCGCCGCATTGGTGCAATAGCTGCAAGGATCGACGTCCGTGATGTTGTTGCACACCGAACACAGCCGAAGACTCGCCTTCAGCTCGCGAATCGCGCCAGCCAGCCGCTCGGCATCGTCGTGCGAAGAGCGCAGGACATGAAACGCCAGCCGCTGCGCGCTCTTGGTGCCGATTCCCGGCAGCTTGCGCAGCTCATCGATCAGCCGCGTCATCGGCTCAGCAAATCGAGCCACTAGGTCAACCCCGGAATATTCAGGCCGCCCAACATCCCGGAGACGCTGGACTTGATCGCTTCATCAGCGCGGCGACCCCCTTCGTTGATCGCGGCAACGATCAGGTCTTCCAGCAGCTCAAGATCGCTGCCCGCGCTGCCGACAGCAGTCGGATCGATCTTCAGCCGCAGAACCTCTTTCTTGCCGTTCATGCGAACCGTAACGACGCCTCCACCGCTCGAGGCTTCAATCACCGTCTCGGCCAGCTTGCGCTCCATCTGCTCCTGCATCTGGCGCGCCTGCCCCATCATGTCTTTCATCTTTCCCAGGTCTGAGAGATTCATGGCTAAATCCTTAATCGTTGTCGCGCAGATCGATCACGTTGCGTATCTCGGCATTGAACAGCTTCTGCGCCTGCTGCACAACCGGATGATCGAGCGCCTTCGCCTGCGCGCTTCCTGTCCGCGCTACCTTCGGCTTCTTCGCCACGGCGTTCGCCGCGCCCGGCAGCAGACTCAGCTTCAGCGCGCCTGCTCCTGCTGTCCGTAAAGCTGCCCGGATAATCCGATCCGCATCGGCATTGATCACCATCGACAGCATCGTCTTCGAAAGTGCAGTCTGAACGCGGATCTCGCCACCTTCGACTGTCCATTCGGCATCGCCGATAGCGTCCGCGGCCGTTCCCTGACTCTTTGCCGCTGAGAGAGCTTCAACGGCAACGCGTTGCAGCTCTTCTGCGGAATTCGCCCCACCCGCCGATGCTGAAGACGCAACTGTTTCGGGTGGTGTAATCGGAACTGCTTCAGGCTCTAGAACTGCAACAGGCATAGCTCCCAGCCCCAACAGGTCCGCTGCAACCTCCAACGGCGTAACGTCGGATATAGGCTCATCTTCAATCACGGCTACCGCCGTCATCGTTACAGCCGGTGCGGATTGAGCCGCCGAAGCCTTGGGCTCAACGCGTGCTGGTGCAGCTTCAGGAATCGACTTGCGGCTAGTATCTGCCGAGAACGGGGAGAATGCAGGCTTGGTCGGTGCAGCAGGAACAACAAACGGAGTTGGAGAGCTGGCACGCGCAGGCGGTGTTGTCGTGTTAGGTGTATTTACGGGGCGCGGACGCGGCGATTCGGCGCCACCTGAGCCACCGGGAACAGGGAAGCGGCTTAGCACCTCTTCGACCGGTAGCAGCCTACGCAGATGAACCAGCTTCAACAGACCAAGCTCGAAGTGGAAGCGTTGCTCCTGGCGATAGCCAAGCTCGTCAAAGGTCCGCAGCATCACCTGCAGGAAACGAGTTAGCTCTTCTTCAGTAAACAGCGCTGCGGACCGCGCTGCACGGCGCTGTTCATCCGCCGAAATCTGGAGTAGTTCCGATGCGACTCCGTCCAGACCGGAACCATCCGCTTCGACACCTGCAATCTTTGCCATGATGCAGTTTCGCAGGTAGCGCACGCACTGACGGGCGAGCTGTGCCGGGCTATTGCCGGCATCCAGCAGCTCGTTTGCCGTCGTGATGACCTCGGCGCTACGGTTTCCATCGACCGCCTGCAGGATGCGCTCGAAGACAGCGTTGGGAACCGTGCCCATCAGCTCACGAATCTGGGCCGCGTCGAGCCTGGGCTTGCCGTCCTCCAGCGGAGCGCTGGCAATGGCCTGGTCCATGATCGACAATGCATCGCGCATGGAGCCGTCACCTGCCTCTGCAAGCAGAGCCAGAGCAGCATCATCTGCCTGCACACCCTCGTGATCAGCAATAGCGCGGATCTGCCCGAGAATGTCGACCAGCTTGACGGCGTGAAAGCTGAAGTGCTGGCAGCGCGACCGCACCGTCTGCGGAATATCTTCCGGCTGCGTTGTCGCCATCATGAAGACGATATGCTCCGGCGGCTCCTCAAGCGTCTTTAACAGGGCATTGAAGGCAGCATCTGTGATCTGGTGAGCTTCGTCGAGGATATAGATCTTATATTTGTCGCGTGCCGGGCGATACCGCGCTGCGTCACGCAGTTCGCGAATCTCATCGATGCCGCGATTCGTGGCGGCGTCAATCTCAATGACATCAACCGAGTTGCCCGCGCGTATCTCCGTGCACGATTCACAGACTTCGCAGGGCTCGGCCGTCGGGCGAGCCGGGCTGCCGATTGTGTTGCGGCAGTTCAGCGCCATCGCGAGAATACGCGCAATGGTGGTCTTGCCGATGCCACGGTGTCCACTGAAGATATAGCCGTGCGCGATTCGGCCCTGCGTAAGGGCGTTCATCAGCGTTACGGTGACGTGGTCCTGTCCAACGACGTCTGCAAAGCGCTGCGGGCGGTACTTTCTCGCTAAAACCTGATATGCCATAGCCAAAGTGCGGTTCAAGGCCGCATCCTGCTATTGTAGCGTCCGGAGAGCACACTCACGCTCTCGCTGCACGACGGGCCTTTCTGGCGCGGCGCTTGACCTCTTCTTCGGAAAACATCGTTCCGCGGCATTTTGCCTTACCGCAATAGCAATCGGCATCATCGTCATCGGAGTCGTGCAGATTGTACTCGTAGGTTAGTTCTTCACCTGGAGTGATGTCGCGTGTTGCTACGATCCAGATTCGGCCGTCGAGGTTTTCCGTCTCACAGTTCGGGTCGCAGCAATGGTTGATGAACATCGCCGTTCCGAAGCCGTCGATGACCTCGCCGCTGTCGCCGGTGCTGAAGAGATACGTGATAAAGCGGTCCTTATATCGCTCATCCGCAACCTCTTTGCTGAAGCGCGGACCGTCATACTCCACGACGGGAGTTCCTTTTTTGATAGGGCGAGTGGTGTAGCAGCCCGCCGCGTGGATGGACGAAGAGCGGATCATCAGTCCAGAAACCATGGGAAAAACGTCCAGAATGAAAGGATTTGGTGTCCGAGGGCGGAGAATGGGAGAAGAGCTTCTCTTCCTCTTCATCCGCGCGCCCTCGTTGCAAGCTGACTATAACAAACTGTTGCTTGTGGGAGTCAAAGGATTATGCCGGACAGCCGAAACAACGATGCGAGTAGTCTAACCAAGAGATGCTGAACGATTTCCGTCTATTGCCGATCCATGTCTTTGCAGTGGGCATCATTCTAGGATGCGTGCAGTTGGCGCAGGCTCAGCAACCGGCGGCTTCACCGTGCCCGACAGCAGAATTGGCGGGAAAGACAAGTTCTTCGTCATCCTCTTCAGAAGAGTCTGCCGGCAAGACAGATAAATCTTCCTCTCCCTGCACTCCAGCGCAAAAAGGTTCGTCTACTTCCGAACGGTTCCCATTCCCCGGCGAGACTCCGCCACCTGCGTTGCCCAGCACTTCAACATCTTCGCCCGACGAACCCACTCCTCAGGCAAATCATTCCTCGGCTGCTGAAGAACATCCCTTCCCAGGCTCTGCTCCCCCTATGCCAGGTGCTGATTCAGAGAGCGGTAGTTCCAGTAGCAGCTCTGGCAGCGATAGCTCATCCAGCAGCAACGATCCTGCGACAGATGCCGACTCGCCTCCGCTGAACGACAAGGGAGATAACCCTCGCGCATCCGTCCGCCGTCGCTTGCCTAAAGTCGAGAAGCTGCAGAGCGATGAAGAGCGCGCTGCTGAAGATCTCGACATTGCCAAATTTTATGAGGGCAAAGGCGATCTCAACGCCGCATATCTGCGCACAAAGGATGCAGTGAAGATTCAGCCCTCAGACCCTGATATGCATTTTGCTCTTGCTCGTATGGCGCAAAAGATGAATAAGCGTGATGAGGCGATTGCAGAATATAACGCCTGCCTGCAACTCTCTCCCGATGACACAACGATCAAGCAGATCAAAAAAGCTCTCAACCAGCTCAACAAGCAGTAATCGCTCGCTATTTCAGGTAATCGAAGAGATTGACTTTGTTGAGTGCGCTGATTACATTCAGCAGCGCCTGATACTGCGTCTGGTTTGACTTCAGTTGCGTTGCTATGGAGGCAGGATCGGCTGCGACCAGCGAGCTTTGCAGGATCTTCATTTGTGCCTCCTGTGTTTGCGCATAGGTGCTGGTGGATTGAAGCGTGCTTAGCGAGCCATTCAGCGAAGAACGTTGTGTCGATACCTGGGCAAGTGCATCGTTGAGTGCATTGGTATCGGTTGCGAAGCTGCTCGAAGGCGCTCCGGCGGCAAGATCGGCGAGGAACTGATTCAACACACCGAGCGCTCCCGAGGTCCCCGAGCCAAAGATGGCCGAGCCGGGCAGGCTTGTCTGAATCTTTTGTCCGCTGGGCGTCTCGATGAACTGCACGTTGGAGTCGCCGGTGTAGGTTGCGGTTGCTGGAGTGGTTGTTGTATCGAGCGAGTAGGGTGCTGCCGTACCTTTACTTCCAGCGAAGAGGTAGTGGCCCTGATAGCTCGTATTTGCCAGTGAGAGTACCTGATCGCGAATGCCTGTCACCTGCTGCATAACGGCCTGAAGATTGGCGTTGTTCAGCGTTCCGTTGGCAGCCTGTACTGCCAGAGAGATGGCCGAAGTCAGCTGCGTCACGACCTCGCCCAGGGTGGAATCGGTGACTTGCAGCATCGATGAGGTTCCCGAGGCCGTTTGAACGAAAGTATCTACACGAGAGATCTGGCTGCCCATCTGTGTGCTTTGTGCTGCCGCGGACGGATCGTCGGAGAGAGACTGTACGCGCAAACCGCTCGAAAGCTGACCGGAGAGCATATTGGCTCGGTTGGCGGCGTCGTTCAGCGACTGCGTCAAGAGGTTGACATAGCTGGGATCGGCTCGCATGCGTTTTCCTTTGTAATGACGGAATTAGGAGACAGAAGTGGTTACGCCAAGGTTGATCGCGCTTGTCATTACCGAATCGGCAATCGAAAAAACCTTGGCTGCCGCCTGGTAGGCACGTTGATAATTCGTCAGGTTTGCGGCTTCTTCATCGAGCGAGACACCCGAAAGCGCGTTACGCTGCGATGTGAGCTGCGAAAGAATAGCCTGTTGTGCCGTATTGTCTGCTGTTGCTCCTGCCGCAGCGCTTCCTATCTGAGCAAGAAAGGATGAAAAGAAGTTCGATGCCGTCTGTCCTGAGGCGATAGCGGTGGTTGCAAGGTGGGACAAGGCCAACGCATTGCTATTGCCGGTAGTGCCTTCACCAATTGCTGCGGCGGCAATGGCCTGCGGATCGCTGGCGATGACCTGAATCTGGGCTGCAGCATTCGATACAGTTGCCGGAAGAGCGAAGATTGCTTGGCCAGGGTTTCCGTAGCCATCCAGCCCCTGCGCATTCACGGTGTTAACCTGTGTCCCAATTGAATAGGCAAGGTTATCAAGGGCGTTTTGAAATACTGGAATCTGTTGATCTCTAGCTGCGAGAATTCCGCCGAGTGAGCCGCCGGTCAGGCCTGAGGTGACGTCCTGACTGGTCGGCCCCGCGATGATGTGAGTGACCCCTCCAACAAGCGTTGTGCTTAGGGCAGGGGATTGTCCACCGCTTACGAGCACAGCTCCATTGCTTGTTGTAAGTGTGATACCGTTCGCTTCATTCGTAATCTGATTCAGCCCGACGTACTGGGAGAGCTGGGCGATAGCCTGTTGACGCTGATCTTCGAGAACTCCGGCGTCCGTATTCGGAGAAGCGCTGCTGATCTTCTGATTGAGCGTGGCAATCGTCGCAGTCAGCGTATTGATCTGATCGACGTTTCCGGCAACCTGTTTGTCGAGGTTGGTCGATATCTGTGTTATCTGGTTGGCTGCAGAATTGAAAGCACTGGCCAGATTTTGAGATGCGGCGAGAACCTTCTGGCGTGTCGGCATATCTGAAGGATTCGCCGACAGGGAAGAGAGTGAGTTGAAGAAGGAGTCAATAGCTGAGCCCAGCGCCGTCGTGCTGGCAGAAGTAGATGTTGAGCTAAGACCAAAGACATTTTGTATCTGAGTCAACGCGTCTTCCAATGCCTGACTCTGAGCCTGCGTCTGGGTCTGTTGCTGTACGCGCTGTTCCAGAATGCGGTCCCGTTGCGATACTCCCTGCGAGCCAACATCTACACCTCCGCCAACTGTATAAGCACCGATGGTCACACTATCTCGCGATTGCCAGTTGACAACCTGCCGTGTGTAGCCTGGCGTATTTTGATTAGCGACATTGTTTGATATGACACCAAGTGCTGCCTGGTCGGCCATCAGGGCCTGTCGTGCCATATCCATCAATGAGTTAACTGTTCCCATGCGTTACTCACATTTCTGCCAGAGGCGAAGATCGATCGTGCCCGCGTAGTTGCAGGTGCTGTCGTGAAATTGGATGACTTGAAGTGCTTAATGCTGTTGAAGGATAGGTGTCACTATTTGATCAACGATTCGATCACTTTGCCGGCAACTTCAGAGGACGGAACCTGATAGCTGCCATCTGCAATGGCCTGCCGCAGAGCTTCCACTTTTTCCATCCGAACATCGGGAGTTGCCAGAGCCTTTGAAACCAAACCGCTGGCGGAACTCAGGCTCGCTTCATCCGCTGGTGCCGTTCCGCTCGATGCAGGCAGAGTCGTATTTGCAGGGCGCGATGCGGCTTGCGCCTCACCGACAGGAGTGAGTGTGCTCAGCACGTTTTTCAGCTCGCCAATTCCATCTCCAAAACTCATCATCGTCCTCCGTCTACTTGAGCATATCGGCGCAGCTTGAGCAAACTTTAGTACTCATTTTGAAATTTCCTGCCCAGATGCAGACGGCTCACGCGTAGAAAGCTGTTGAATAATCTGCCTTGCAATTCCTAAGCCTCCGCTCTTCGAGATGGCTTTTGCAACGGCCTCTGTGCCAAAGCTCGCAATGGTATCCATAGAGCTATCCTCGTTCTTCTCTCCGCTCAGATCGTCTTCACCGGATCGCATGGGCTTTAGGAGCTCCTGGAGCATCATTGCCTCAAACTGTTGCGCCGCATCCGCAAGTTTAGAGCGCCGCTCTGTATCGACAGACGGTAAATTTGTGTTTACGCCATCCAAAGTAACGGTCATAGGACTTCAATCTCCGCTTCCAGCGCACCGGCAGACTTCATTGCCTGCAGAATCGAAATGACGTCTCTCGCCGAGGCGCCGATTGTTTGCAGACTGCGAACTAGATCATCCACAGTAGCCCCCTGTTTCAGTTCAATTCTGTTGACGGGTTTGTCCAGAGCATCGACGCTGGTCTGCCGTACGACCTTCGTATCTCCTCGGCCAAATGCATTGGGCTGAGAGACCTGAAACTCACTCACGACATTGACGGCCAGCCCACCATGAAGAATCGATACCGGCTGTAGCACAACAGTTCCGCCAATCACCACTGTCCCTGTACGTTCGTTGACGATGACCTTCGCGCGTGGGAAGACGGGAACTTCAACCGATTCCACCTGTGCGAGAAAGGCTGGAACCTCCTCACCACCCGCAGCACTTAAGTTGATTCGCCTGCTGTCGACGACATGGGCTGCAGTGCGGCCAACGGCATGATTAATCGCTGAGGCAACTCCTTCTGCACTGCGAAAGTCGGCGTCGTTGAGCAAGAGCGAAAACTGGCGCTGTTCTGCAAAATCAAGCGGCACTGCGCGTTCGACGATGCCGCCATAGGGAACTCGCGCCGTGTTTGGATGATTCACCTGCTTTAGATTGCCGTTCGCTCCGATGGAGTATCCGCCAACGACCAGAGGGCCTTGTGCCTGCGCATAGATCTTTCCGTCGGCTCCGTACAGCGGAGTCATCAGCAGTAGGCCGCCTTCCAGGCTGCGAGCGTCTCCTGCAGAGGAGACGGTGATATCAAGCTTCGTGCCGGGCCGTGAGAACGGTGGCAGCGTCGCTGATACGAAGACGGCTGCCAGGTTCTGCACCCGAATGGCTCCTGCGGGGACGCTGACTCCCATGCGCAGCAACGTCGATGCCAGCGTTTGCGTTGGGAATGCCGTCTGCTGACTATCACCTGTACCTTGCAGGCCTACTACGATTCCGTAGCCAACAAGCTGGTTATCGCGTATGCCTTCAATCGTGGCAATGTCCTTTACGCGAGCCTGATGTGCAGTAGAGGTAATATCCGAAGCGAACGTTTGGGCAGATGCTATGGATAAAAGAGCAACATAAGCCCCAATGGATAGAAGCCATTTCGACGGTATGGATACCAGTTGTTTCATATCTGCATGGCCTCTGCGATTAGAAGATCAACGCCCGTTGCAACAACCTGACCAGAGCGTTTGGTCGGTGCGTATAGTCGGTAATAATTCCTTTGCCTCGAACCTCGAGCTCAAGGCTCGAAATCGCAGTCGAAAGGATCTGGTTCTGCTGTGAGATGTCTTCAGGGCGCACGATACCGCGCAGCACGATCGTTTGCGTCTGCTGGCTGAATTCCACCTGCCGCGCAGCCTCGATGACGAGCATGCCGTTCGGTAGCACCTCGATGACCTGGCCGCCAAGAATGGTGCTTAAGCTGGAGTTGGTGGCGCTTGTGCCCTGAGCATTCAGGCCCGCTGCAGAGTTCTGGTTAATAAGGTTCTGTAACGCGTTGCCCGCATGAAGGGTGCCGAAGAGATTCGAGACCTGTGAGCTTGCATTCGATGCGCGTGAGTTCTTCACGGTACCATCCGTCGATGCTGCCAGGCTCTCGGAGACAACGACAGAGATTAGGTCGTGAGGACGCATGGCGCGCACGTCCGTCATCATACGGGTGAGCCTGCCGCTGTCGTTCCAGATGGAACCGGCGGTTGCAGGAGAGGAGTTATACGTCCGTACTCGCTCCAGGTAAGACTCCAGCGACGTGGCTGCAGGATTCGGCTTCTGCTTCAAGGAAAGCTTATCGGCAATCGTTTGGGCATGCAGGCTTGCGGCCAACAGCAGCAGAAGGATTAATGCGGTGAAAAATGCAAACCGGTAAAGCTCAGACTGATGAGAACGGGACATGGAGAGCGCACCAAATAGCGCAGGAGTTGCTTCCTGCTCTGCGGGTATGAGTTCGTTTTCAGGTTGATTCGGCGTGCTTCGGCTCATGGTTCCATCTCCACGTCATGCGGTCCCAACACAACAGCCCGCGCTGTTCTAGGAAAAGAACCGAGGCCAGAAGTGCTTTCTGATGTTGCAAGACCCGGGAGGCGAACGCGTATAGTGTCCCCCAGCGCTCCGCCTTCCTCAGCAATGACAGCCATTTCGATACGGAGAAATTTTTCCTGGTTTCGCAGTCGAACCGTATCTCCGATATGCACGACAATTGAGGGATGTGCAATCTTGTTAGAAGATGCGCCTCCATCTCGCAGCAGCACTGTGTATGGAGGCCACTCGGGATGCTCGCATGAGCTTACGGTGGCCCATCTGCGCTGCAGTACAGGGTCCCATCGTACTGTCTGCACACGATATCCTGCAGGTGCAATCGCCATTTCGGTTGTGGCGACAGGAGATTTTGTCACGGGAACACATACAGCCGCAGATAAAGAGGTAGGGTGAAGAGTGACTGCACCGAAAAGCAATATTTTAAGATCAGATACAGGAACTCTCATTAACATCTCCGCTGGATTCTTCAACGAACCATGTTGTTGATCTGCGAGTACATGTCATCCGCAACGTGTACTACCTTTGAGTTGCTCTCGTAAGCGCGCTGCGCCAGAATCATCTGCACAAATTCAGCGACGACATCGACGTTCGAGTTTTCGAGATATCCCTGCTGCAGTGTTCCCATGCCTGTATTGCCACCGGGAACATCCGTAATAGCATTGCCTGATGACCCCGTTTGTTGAAACAGATTTCCGCCAATTGAGTTCAAGCCGCCCGGATTGGCGAAAGTTGCAAGCTGAATGGTGCCAAGCTGCGAAGGTGTTGCTTGTCCTGGGATCGTCGCCGAGATAACGCCATACTGTGAGATCGTGATGTTTGTAGCGTTCGAGGGGATGGTGATCGAAGGCAGGAGCGTATCTCCCTCGGCTGTTACGATCGTTCCTTGGTTGTTGCGATGAAAGTTTCCCGCACGGGTATAGGCAATTGTGCCGTCAGGCCTTGTGATCTGAAAGAACCCGGCGCCTTGAATCGCAAGATCCAGGCTATTGCCTGTCTGATTGAAGTCACCTTGCGTCATCACCATCTCCGTCGCAGCCGAACGCGTGCCGAGACCAATCTGCAGACCGGCAGCAGTGGTCTGCTGGCTTTCCGGTGACCCGGGAGTGATCATGTTCTGATAAATCATGTCTTCGAACTGGAGTCTGCGACGTCGAAATCCTGCAGTCGCAGAGTTCGCAAGATTGTTGGCGACGGTATCCAGGTTCGCCTGCTGTGCGCTCATACCGCTTGCTGCCGTATACAAAGCTCGAATCATGATGTGTGTCCTCTCAGGTGAAGCTCAGACTCGCGGCAGCTCTTCAGCCGCGGTCTTGTCAAAATCGTTATTGAAGACGCTGAGCGCCTTCTGCATCATCTCTGCCTGACGCTGCACCAGAACAAGCTGCATCGTGCCGTGAATGGCATCCTGATTGGCGCCTTCAATAGCGCCTTGCTGTATAGAGCCAGTGGCTGCGATCGGCTTGGCGTCGCCAGCCGCAAAACGGTTGACTCCCTCTGCCGTCAGCGCATATCGATTCGCGAAGTCGAAGATGCCTATCTGGCCAACCAGTGCGCTTCCGTCCTGGTTCGTAACGGAGACACTGCCGTCGGACGAGATACGAATATCTCCGCTGGGAATCGTGATGGTCTTTTGGTTCGCATCCAGTACCGGTTCTCCCTGGCTTGTCTGAAGAACTCCCGTTGAAGAGCGCGTAAATGCGCCATCGCGTGTGTAACGGACTCCATTAGCTGTCTGGACGGCGAAGAAACCCTGTCCTTGAATCGCCAGGTCGAGAGGATTGCCCGTGGCGGCAAGCTGTCCTTGCCCCATATCGAGCGCGTTGCCCCCCAGGATGCCGAAGCCGTTGACTGTCTGGCCGACCTGAGACTGCGCCAGCGAGTCGGCAGCGAGCCCTTCGACAAGAACACCGCGGAAGTAGTCGCGTTGTGCGCGGAAGCCGTTGGTGCCCGCGTTCGCTACATTGTTGGCGGCGGTGTCGAGCGCCTGCGTGCGAGCGGCCAGGCCGGTGTATGCGGCATAGAGTCCACTGTCCATGCCGGAGACTGAAGCAGGTCGCGTGCCAAAGTTCGGCATGCTTGCGTTAGAGAAAATTTAGGCAGAAGGGAGCGCTCTCAAGAATTGCGGGAAAGAGACGATATGAGAAAAGGAGAGTCGAAGACGAGCGGAGGACAGGTGCGGGCATTAATCATTGATGATTCGGCGGTGATGAGAAAGGTGATCGAGCGGGCGCTGCGGCAGTCCGGTCTCGAACTGACTGAGGTGGTGGAGGCTTCAAACGGGGAAGAGGCGCTTGCTGCGCTGCGAGCCGATAGCGACAGTGCGGCCAAGATTGGCCTCATCATGAGCGATATCAATATGCCGGTGATGGACGGACTACAGTTTCTTGAGGCGCGGCGAGATCAGAAGCTCGCGCCTGGCGTTCCGGTTGTGATGATTACGACGGAAGGAAGTGAGCCATTCGTCCTGCGGGCGATCGCTGCCGGAGCGCAAGGTTATATCTGTAAGCCATTCACAGCGGATCAGGTGAAGGCTCGTGTGATGCCGTTGCTGACTGCGGCCTGAGTTCGTAAAGCAAAAGAAAGAAGGGCAGCTTGTCGGAGCTGCCCTTCTTTTGTCAGAGCGAAGGTTTGTTATCGTGTGACGACAGACTGGAACAGCGGCGAGTTCAGCAGGCTGGCGAACTGACTGTCGGAAGATGAGTAGGCAACCGTCAGCGTGCCGGAGTTCGAGTCGATGGTTGTCTGGTCGAGCGCAGACTTCTCAAGCGGTGAACCCTGCGTCTTCTTCATCAGCGAGACACCCTTCAGAAGCGTTGCGCAGGTCGCCGCGGTCATCGTATCGCTCATCACGACGGCCATATCGAACTTGACGCCGTTCTGGAAATCCATCGTGTAGCGAGCGCTCTTCATGCGGTTGCGAACTGTATCGTAATCCGCCAACTGCGATGCTTCGCCAAGCACAGAGCGCATCATAGTCTGCGTACCTTTCTGGTCGAGCAGACTCCAGACGGCGCGCTGATCAACGGCGAGCATCTCGTTCACCATGTCACCGTTCTGCAGGAAGTTCGAGGTAAGTCCATCGCGGGCGTCGAGGGCGGCTTTGACGGACTCGCGGTCACCGAAGACCATCGTCGTCTGGTTCAGGAAGACGACGCTCATGCCGTTCTGACCCATGGGATAGATGCTGTTGTTGCGCAGCATCGCGGGCTTGGTCTTGTTCTTGGCAAAGTTCGCCATGATCTCGCGGGTATGGAACTGACCCTGCGCAATGCCGACAATGCGGGTACCCTGAGCGCCTTCGCGGAACGCGGCGAAGGTAAGAATGTCCGCATCCTGGTCGACCTTGAGGCCGGAGGTCTTCAGCGCCTGCTCCAGACGCTTCAGCTCGGGCGGCAGCACGCGGTCCTTCAGATCCATGGCGGCTTGCGAGTTCTGCATCGCACGGTAGTCAACGACGATGATCTGCTGAACGTCGCGTGGGATGGCTGCCTTGGCATCGCTCGACAGTTGTGCTGCAGGCAGCAGTGTCGTCGAGAGCGCCAGGGCTGCGAGGGGGAGGATGGTCTTGAGGGTATGCAATGAAGTGCTCCTTGAGCGTGATTCGAAGCTCAACGCTTTATTCTTTCGTGTTTGGACTGCGGCAAGCAAGTCTTGGTATCTGCCACTTTGGACGTACAAACCACCTATTTCGTGAGATATCAAGCGGTCAGCCAGTTCAGAGGTTTTTCCAGCCTCCGCTCGATGACCTTCTCGGCGGGGTCAAAGTTCGGAATACGGGTGATCCACTCGGCCCCTTGCTCGTAGGCGGCCTGCGGAATAAGGCCAATCAATTCACTGTCATCTAACTCTGCACCATGACGATGGGCGAGCTCTTGGATTCTGGCATAGACCTTGGCCATAGGCACGGTCTGATAGTCCGTGATGTTCATGGTCACCTGAGCGCGGCCATTGGCGAGGACGCCCAGTGCTTTGACGCCGTACAGGCCTCCATTCGAGGCCCTGATATCACGGGCGATAGCACGGGCGGCAGTAACGTCGGGCTGACGGAGGTGAACGTTATAGGCGATGAGGAAGCTACGCGCTCCAACGGCTGAGGCTCCTGCGGTCTCGTGCAACTCGGGTCCGCCGATATCGGGACGTCGCGAGGCGTCTTTGTGGACTGCGTCGCGTAGACCTTCGAACTGGCCGCGGCGAACATCTTCGAGCTGTTGGCGATCCGGCCTGGCTGCTGCGGCTCCATAGAAGTAGACGGGGATGCCGTAACGCCGCCAGATTTGCAAGCCGGCCTGCCGGGCGAGCAGGGCACAGTCGGCCAGAGATGCTTTGCTGACCGGGATAAAAGGAATGACATCGGCGGACCCGATGCGTGGATGCACGCCATTCTGCTTCGTGAGGTTGATCAGATCTGCTGCTTTGCCAGCGCCGCGAACAGCGGATTCGATGACAGCTTCAGCCGGGCCTGCAATGGTAACGACTGAGCGGTTATGTGCCGTGTCGAGCGACCAGTCGAGCAGACGGACGCCATCGACCTGCATGGCGGCGACAATTCGACTCACTTTAATAGAATCGGTTCCTTCAGAGAAGTTGGGAACGCACTCGATGATCGCTTCGGAGTTCATGTTTCAAGACCTAAGGTTAGACAGCCAGGGTTACAGGGATGCAAGGCGTTACTTCCACCATGTGTAGCCAACCGAAAATTGTACGCTTGCATTGACCCCGGGGTTTTTATCGCCGAGTGACGCGGATGAGATGTGAATGGCGTTAGCCCCGAAATCGATCGAGCGGTTGGGCTTGAGGAAGTAGTGCACGCCTCCACCGAATTGCGGCGTGAAGTTCCAGACGCTGGTATTGGCAGCCGGGCCGTCGTTATTGACGTTGTAGGGAGGTCCACCAAAGGGAGGGTATTTGTGATTGGTCCAGATAATGCCGCCCCCGCCCTGTGCCCAGGGAACGATCTTGCTATGGCCGGAACCAGTAAAGTTCCACTTGAGCAATATGGGTGTAATCGATACACCGCTATAGGTTCCGCCAACCGTATATGGATCGGAGCAAACGTTGGGAGCCGTGCATAACCGGCGTTGGAATTTTGGCGTGTAGGACTGCCAGAAGGGAAAGACCTCGATGCCGTATTCAAAGTTGCCGTGCAGGAGCCCGGGGCCGAAGTTGGAGGTGAGCACCTTGCCCGTGCGTCCGCCGACCATGAGGAATTTAAAGTCGTTGCGGTCTTCGGTCACGCCAAAACCGCCCTGCGCGAGGACGCCGATGCCGAGCGGACGCGAGATGGAGTTGAAGGGAGTCGAGGAAGCAGGTTTGGCCTGCGCATGAGCGAGAGCAGATGCGGCGATGAGGAAGAGAGCCAGCATGCAGTGCCTGGCGGTGCGGCGGATTGTGTTCGTCACTCTTGTTTGCTCCTGGCTCTTTTTGATTTTGTTCGTGAAGTGCAGAAGAAAGGCCGCCGATGGTCGGCGGCCCTCAAAATACGATAGACCGCTCGGCTCAGCCTGCGACAGGTGCTTCGTCCATATCGAAGTTCGAGTAGACGTTTTGCGTGTCGTCGAGGTCTTCGATCGTCTCCAGAAGACGAATCATGGCATTAGCCTGTGCGCCTTCGAGCTTGGTGTAGGTCGAGGCGATCTTAGTGACCTCGGCGTGCTCTGTGGCGATGTTGGCGGCTTTGAGGGCATTGGTCACAGCCTCAAAGTCCTTGGGGTCGGTGAGGACTTCCCAGTTCTCCCCCTCGTCGGATAGGTCTTCAGCTCCGGCTTCGAGGACGATCTCGGTCAGCTTCTCTTCGGAGGCAGCGTCTTTCGCGATGGTGATTACGCCCTTCTTGGTGAACATCCACGAGACGGCACCTTCGGCGCCGAGGTTGCCGCCGTTCTTTGAGAAGGCGTGGCGGATTTCGCTGACGGCACGGTTTTTGTTGTCGGTGAGGACATCGACGATGATGGCGACGCCGCCGGGGCCGTAACCCTCGTAGGTGATTTCTTCGTAGCTGGCGCCTTCAAGCTCACCGGTGCCGCGCTGGATGGCACGCTTGATATTATCGTTCGGCATGTTCTCGGCCTTGGCGGCGGCAATGGCGCTGCGCAGGCGCGGGTTGCCGTCGGGGTCGCCTCCGCCGAGCTTGGCGGCGATGGTGATTTCCTTGATCAGGCGGGTAAATATCTTGCCGCGCTTGGCGTCGAGGGCGCCCTTCTTATGTTTAATCGTCGCCCATTTTGAGTGGCCGGACATGTACAACCTCAGTCTTTGTGTAATTACGACCTTGCGATTCTAGCACGTTGCGAGAAGGGTTCCCACCCCGTACGAATTTGCGCAAAGTCTTAGGACGAAAAGAGTTATTGGCGCGGTTACCTTGGTTCCCGCAGTCTCGGGATCGCTTCCGAGAGCGTCTCTTTGGGCCCTGTTTCTATTATAGCGAGCCGGCGAAATTAATCGGCAACGTGTAACCCTATTAGTTTTATTGGATTAGGGGAAAAGGGGACTTGACAGGATTTTTTGACCGGGAGTTTGTTGTATCCACGAGCGACCGGAAGCCGTCGAACGGGTGAGGCGGTCTGCGGATGAGCTCAAAGAGGCGATGGGTGGGAGCGGGGGCGCTTGTGCTGGCCGTAGCCGGATACGCGCTGCAGTTTCGGGGCGATGGGAAGGTGGATTCGTCTCATGAGGTTTCTGTGGGGGGCGCGACGATCCAGGTTGATTTTGCGCAGGGGCCACTGGACCTTGGGATCGGGCCAGTGGTTGAGCGGATCAAGGGCGCGGCACACGCGGTGGCGATGTATTACGGGAGGTTTCCCGTTGCGAGAGCCCGGGTTCTGATTGTTCCGGTTCGGGACCGTCATGGCGTCTTTCGTGGGACGACGTGGGGTGGTGTGGGAGGGTTTGCGGGATTCACGAGGATCAGTCTTGGTCAACAGACGACGGAGAAGGAGTTGGCCGACGACTGGATGATCACGCATGAGCTGTCGCATATGGCCTTTCCGAATCTTTCGGATGAGCACCATTGGATGGAGGAGGGATTGGCTACCTATGTTGAGCCGATTGCCCGGGTGCAGGCAGGAGAGCTTTCGGCGAAGGCAGCGTGGCGGGACATGATGGATGGGATGCCGAAGGGCGAGCCGCAGAGTGGGGACGAGGGGCTGGACCGGACGCATACGTGGGGGCGGACCTATTGGGGCGGCGCGCTGTTTTGTCTTGCTGCCGATGTTGAGATTCGAAAAGAGACGAAGAACAGGAAAGGTCTGCAGGATGCTTTAAGGGCAATCGTGGAGGCAGGCGGAACGATCGATCAGGATTGGCCGATTGAGCGTGCGTTCGAGATTGGGGACAAGGCGACAGGGACGCGGGTGCTGACGCAGATGTATGCGAAGTGGAGCGATGCTCCTGTGCGGGTTGATCTGGATGCTTTGTGGAAGGAGCTTGGAGTGCGGCGCGTGGGAGAGGGAGTGGAGTTGGATGCTACGGCTCCGCTGGCGGCGGTGAGGGATGGGATTATGCGTGGGAGCAGGCTATGAGCGGCTGTGCCGCTTCGCGCAGGATGACACGTTCTGTAGCTTGTGGTGGCGATAGCGAAGCTAGAGAAGTTCGGGGGCGAGCTGGTCGCGCACGGTTTCGCGGCGCCGAATGAGTTTGGCTTTGGTGCCTTCGACGAGGACTTCGGCGGGGCGGGGGCGGGAGTTGTAGTTGGAGGAGAGGCTCATGCCGTAGGCTCCAGCGTCGAGGAGAGCTACGAGGTCACCGGGTTTGACTGCAGCGATAGCGCGGTCGCGGGCGAAGAAGTCGCCGGATTCGCAGACGGGGCCTACGATGTCGGCGGTGATGGATTTTCCGCTGGACTGGCGGACGGGGACGATCTCGTGGTGCGCGTGGTAGAGCGCGGGACGGATGAGGTCGTTCATCGCGGCGTCGGTGATGACGAAGGTTTTTCTGCCGTTCTTTTTGACGACGAGGACGCGGGTGAGGAGCGCTCCTGCCTGCGCGACGAGGAAGCGGCCGGGCTCGAGGAGGAGATGGGCCTTTTCGTCGGCGAGGCCTTTGGCGAGAGCTGCGGCATAGCGCTCGACCTGGTGTGCTGCGTCAAAGGGAGCGTCGGAATAGTCGATGCCGAGGCCGCCACCGGCGTCGATGGCGCGAATGTCGTGGCCGTCGCGACGAAGCTGGGCGACGAGTGCGGTGACGCGTTCGAGTGCAGCGGCGAAGGGATCGACCTTGCGGATCTGCGAGCCGATGTGGACGGAGACGCCGTAGGGCTCGAGCCATTTGGATTTGGCGGCGCGGCGGTAGATGGCGCGGGCTGCCTTGATGTCGATGCCGAACTTGTGCTCGGAGAGGCCTGTGGAGATGTAGGGGTGGGTTTCGGCGAAGACGTCTGGGTTGACGCGGAGAGCGAAGCGGGCGCGGATTCCGAGGGATTCGGCACGTGCGGCGAGGAGGTCGAGCTCCATCTCGGACTCGACATTGAACTGGAGGATGCCGGCTTTGAGGGCGGCGTCGATCTCCCACGCCTGCTTGCCGACGCCGGAGAAGACGACTTTTTTGAGCGCAGGCTTGTGCGCTTTGCGCACGCGCTCGAGCTCGCCGCCGGAGACGATGTCGAAGCCTGCACCCTGTTTGCCGAGCAGGCGCAGGATGGCGAGCGAGGAATTGGCTTTAACGGCGTAGCAGACGGTGTGTGGGCGCGAGGCGAAGGCCTGCTGGAAGAGCTGGAAGCGATAGGCGATCTGCTGCGCCGAGTAGACGTAGAGCGGCGTTGCATACTCGGCGGCGAGTGCCGCGAGGCTGACCGAATCGCAATGAAGCGTGCGGTTGCGATAGGTGAAGGGGCGTGCATCGATGGGGGATGCTTGCTTCTTTGCGGCGGCCTTCTTCAAAATGCTGTTGCTCTCTTTCAGTTGCCGTTGGTGGGCAGGGCGTAGGGCTCTTCGGGAATGATGATCCAAGCGATGAAATAAGCGAGGGCTCCGGCACCGCTGAGACAGATGATCGCGACGATGATGCGGACAAGAGTGACGTCCCATCCGTACTGCCGGGCGAAGGCGGCGCAGACACCGGCGATCATGCGGTTATTGCGCGGACGCAGGAGTTGGCCGGTATAGCTAAAGGGAGGCGGAGGCGTCGCGGTATCCGCAATCGGAGCACCACAAGCGGGGCAGAAGCGGGAAGATGGATCCAATGGCTTGCCACAACGAGTACAGAACATGGGAGATCTCCTAAGGGGAGCGCGTTTTTATTTTGTCACAGCTTTGGTGCAACTCCCCAGGGGAGATACGCGGAGATGGGAAGGAAAGTTCGCGTCATAAGTATTGCAGGTTGCCGTCTCTGTTGGCGCTAATGAGCGTCCTGCAAAATGCGGGGATTCCTCGACTCGCCTCGGCTCGCTCGGAATGACACTTTCTATAGATGCTCATCTATAGCGACTCAGCTAAAACTGCCCGATAAGATCAGCTTCCGGTGTAGGGAGTCTTGAGGTACTTGCGGGCGGTGTCGGCCTGGGACTGGTCGCCTCCACCGGCGGAGGCCTGTTTGTATTGTTCGACGGCCTTGTCGCGCTGGTGGAGCAGATCGAACATCTCACCGGCATTGAGCTGGGCGCGGCGCTTGAGCCAGTCGCTGCACTTGGGCTGGGCGGCGGCGTTGAGGTAGTTCTGTGCCGCATCGGCGATGAGGTTCTGGCCGCGTTGTGTGTCGGCGAGTCCGAAGTATGTCATCTGCAAACGCGGGTCGACGAAGAAGCCAGGCTTGCGGGCGTCGTCGAGGACTCGCTTGTAGGCGGCGATGGCTCCGGGGCCGTCGCCTTTGTCCTTGGTGAGATTGGCTTCTTCGAGGCGGAAGAGGTAGTCGTGGGGGTAGTCCTGCGCGAGGCCGTGCTGGACGGCGAGAGCTTCGGGGTAGCGGGCATCGTGGCGGAGGAAGAGGGAGAGCGCGGTGCGGCACTCGATGGGATTGACGGTGCCGTGAGCAGCGCATTCACGCAGGAGGTCGAGGCCTTTTTCTTTGTTGCCGGTGACGCCGGTGATGCCGATCATGATGCGGAGAATGCGTGGAAGGGAGGCGACAGCGAACTGCTGGATGCCAACGGCCATCTTGGCGTCGGCGTAGTTGGGGTCGATGCGGAGGGCCTGTTCGCTGTCCTGACGTGAGGAGAGACCCTGGCGGGCGGCACCGACGTAGCTGTGATCGACGAGGGTGATGAAGGATGCGTGCATGCCTTTGGCATAGCCGCGTGCGAAGTAGGCGTTTGCATCGTTGGGGTTCTGTTTGATGATCTGGTCGGCTTGTGCAATGGCCTGATTGGTGAGCTGTTCGATACGGTCGCGCGTGGCCTGGGGGACGGGGACGTTGCGCTTGGAGGTGAGGAAGGAGTCGTGTGCGTAGTAGGTGGTGTCTAGCAGGTCCTGGTGGTAGAGCTCGCGGAAGACGAGCGTGAAGAGGACGTAGTTGGTCGCCATGGGGTTCTGCGGATTGGCGCGCTGGATGGCCTCGAAGCGGGAGAGAGCACCGTCATAGTCGAGGTTGTAGAAGTGGATGTGGGCTTCGCGGACCTCGGGAGTGAGGTTGAGGGGATCGGTGTGCGGGTTGACCTGTGCGCGCAGGGAAGTGACGGCAGTCAACAGCACCAAAACGGAACCCAGAATGGTACGCAGGGAACGAGAGGAGAGATAGAAAACGGTGCGGCGGCTTGTCGGCATCATTTATTCGTAGAGTCGGTGTATAACTCGTCCTATGTTAGACGTTCGCAGCCGTAAAAGCGCGGGTCCTGGCACGGTGGCTCCCGAGTGTATTTTCATTCTGCATTGAAGGACTCCAAGGACTCCGATGACACGAGCTGAGTTGTTACAGTTGCTGGTGGGCCAGGCGCATGCCAATGGGTTTCCTTTTAAGAAATGGTATGTTGCGAAGCTCGGGTTGCCATGGACAGACGGACAGGCGGCGATCGAGACGCTGGCGAAGGAAAAACGCTACTACGCTTTGCTGTTCTCGCATGAGTTTGCTTCGCACTTCTGGAAGGCGGGCGAGACGATGACCTTCGAGGTGCCGACGCAGACCTTCAAGCGAAAGATGCCTGATGGGAGCGTTGCCACGGTGACGCGCAAGGCCTATACGCGGCGGAGCGCGCGTGAGGACGCGTGGCGGTATCATCTGCGTGAACTGGCGATGGCTGAGGAGCCGCTTCGTTATATGCGCCGCTACCTGCGCGTTGAGGAAGACCTGACGGAGCCGGAAGATTAGAGGCGGTGGGCGCGGCGGATGGCAAGGATCTGCCGGATGTGATGGCGTCCGTGCGTGAGGTGGAAGCGTCGCCACTGAGATGCGCTGAGAGGGCCGAGAACGAAGTGGCTCTGGCAGGGAATGGAGCCGAAGGTTTCTTCGGCCTGGGTGAAGATGTCATCGAGGCGGAGAAGCGCTTTTATCACTTCGTGGGTGAGCTGCTCGCCTGAGAGCGGTGTTGTTTCTAGGGACGGTGTGACTTCAGGAGGCGCCTGCCGGCCACCGGGCATACGGCCCAGAGTTAGAACGACGAACTGTATGGCGCGGTGTTGTGGCCTGGGCCTGGAGAAAGTGGGACGGCCTTTGGCAAGGCGGGATTCGAGCGCGGTTGCTGTGGAGTTGTACGTGAGCAGTAGATGCTGGACGATCTGCTGAATGCTCCAGCGCGTTGTGTCGTCGGTGAGGTGGAACTGGGTCTGGTTGGCATTGAGGCCGCTGAGAGAGGCAGAGAGATCGTGTTCGAGTTGGTCGAGGGTGGAATTCACAGCGTGGCACGAAGGTTACACTGAGAGAGATGATGGAAGGGATACGGTTCATCTGGCAAGCGACGAAGGGGCATCGGCTGCGGCCGTGGCGAAGCCCGTACCTGAGGTGGCGTCTGGAAACATACTCGGGCAAGTGGGCCGAGGCGGTGACGCTGAAGGACTTCTGGGCGCTGGCATGGGGCGAGAAGCGGCAGGCGGCAAGGTTTTTGCGCTGGCTGGGCGAGATGCGTGGCTACTCCACGGAACAGCGTAGGCCCTGAAGCAGGCGACTTTGCGGTGTCCGGGAGATGGACAATCTGCGGGGAGCGGGGTGCTCATTGCCTGCACTTGCGGGCGATGTTATTCTTTTAGCAACACTAAAGTGGACTAGAAGAATCAGGAGTAAACGAAAGCTGTGCTAGCACCTGCCAAGAAAACTGACATTATTGCGAAATTTCGCACACACGACTCGGACACCGGGAGCCCAGAGGTTCAGATTGCGATTCTGAGCGAGCGTATCGGTGAGCTGACCGAGCACTTCAAGACCCACAAGAAGGACCACGGATCGCGTCGCGGGCTGCTGATGCTCGTGAGCAAGCGCCGTCGTCTGCTGGATTATCTGAAGAAGTGCGATGCCGACCGCTATCGCGATGTGATCGGCAAGCTGGGTATCCGCAAGTAACCCGCATTCCCGGAGACATCATTTCAACCATGGAAGCATGCTCGGCCTGCTTTATTCCGGCAGCAGATTCCGCTGAGGGCTACAAAAAACTGCCCAATTGCTGGAGCCGCTGATGAAGTCACTCGTGGCAAGTGGAACGATTGCCATGAAGGCTGGACGATGCGAGCCGGCTGAAGCCGAATCATCCCATGAAGAAATTAACAGAGTGCAGCCTGCCTACGGTCTGGAGCTAGAACGGGCCGAAGGCAGCCTGCACTCTTTTTAGCGTCAGCGGAACAGATTGTCCTATGACGCGCACGAACAAGTTTCCAATACGAAGAGAAAAGAGAGAACACTATGAAACAGGACGTCACTGTAGAGCTTGCCGGCGGCAAGCAGATTAAATTTGAGACGGGGCGCATGGCCAAGCAGGCCTCGGGCGCCGCGCTGACGACGAGCGGCGATAACGTAATTCTGGCAACGGCCGTTGCTGCTCCGGACCCGAAGGAAGGCATCGACTTCTTCCCGCTGACCGTGGAGTATCGTGAGTTTGCTTATGCGGGTGGACGCATTCCCGGCGGCTTTATCAAGCGTGAGGGACGCCCGAGCGAGAAGGAGATTCTGACCAGCCGTCAGATCGATCGCCCCATTCGTCCGCTGTTCCCGGAGGCCTTCCGCAACGAGACGCAGGTGGTTGCGTTTGTTTACTCGGCGGATAAGGAGAACGACCCGGATGTTCTCGGCATCAACGGCGCAAGCTGCGCGCTGGCGTTGAGCGATATTCCGTTCCATGGCCCGGTGGGCGCTGTGCGCATTGGTATCGTCGATGACCAGTTCATCGTGAACCCGACCTATGCGGAGCGCGAGAAGAGCAAGCTGAACATCATGGTCGTCGGCACGAAGGACGGCATCGTGATGATCGAGTCCGGCGCGAATGAGATTCCGGAAGAGCGTGTGGTGGATGCGATTGAGTTCGCTCACGGCGAGATCAAGAAGATCTGCGCTGCGATTGAAGACCTGGTGGCTCGCGCGGGCAAGAAGAAGCGTCTGGTAACGGCCGTCGAGACGGATATGGAATACCTGAACGCACTGAAGAACAAGATTGGCGCGAAGCTGGCAGATGCACTCGATACCAAGAAGCATCCGAAGTTTGAGAGCTATGCCAAGGTGAAGGAGCTCAAGGACGAGTTGAAGGCCGAGCTTTCGCCAGAAGACTCCGACGGCGCGAAGAAGCTGAGCAAGTACTATGAGCTGCTGCGCGAGAACATCTTCCGCGAGCAGGTGCTGAATGATCGTATCCGTCCGGATCATCGTGCGTTCGACGAGATTCGTGCGATCGATATCGAAGTAGGCGTGCTTCCGCGTGTGCATGGCTCAGCACTGTTTACCCGTGGTGAGACGCAGGCGCTGGTTTCGGCGACGCTTGGTATCGCCGACGATGCGCAGCGCATTGAGACATATGAGGGCGAGGTCAAGAAGCGCTTCATGCTGCACTACAACTTCCCGCCGTTCTCGGTGGGCGAGGTGGGCAGGATGAGCGGCGTGGGACGTCGCGAGATCGGTCATGGTGCGCTGGCGCATCGTGCGATTGAAGCCGTGCTGCCGCCTGAGGATGAGTCGCCGTATACGCTGCGCGTAGTGTCGGACATTCTGGAGTCGAACGGTTCGTCGTCGATGGCGACGGTATGCGGCGCTTCGTTGTCGCTGATGCAGGCTGGCATTCCGCTGAAGGGCGCGGTTGCCGGTGTGGCGATGGGACTGGTAAAGGAAGGCGACAAGTATGCCATCCTGACCGACATTGCCGGTGCTGAGGACCACTACGGCGACATGGACTTCAAGGTGGCCGGAACGCGCAATGGTATTACCGCGCTGCAGATGGACATCAAGATCATGGGCATTACGCCGCAGATCATGCGTGAGGCGCTTGAGCAAGCGCGTCGCGGCCGTCTGTTCCTGCTGGACAAGATGGATGCCGTGATCGCAGGCGCGAGCGAGGAGAAGTCGAAGTTCGCTCCGCGCATCCACACGATGCAGATTCCGACGGATAAGATCCGCGACCTGATCGGGCCAGGAGGTAAGGTTATCCGCGGCATCATCGACGCGACGGGCGTGAAGATCGACGTGGATGATTCGGGCCGTGTGAACGTGGCTTCAAGCGATGCCGATGGCCTGGCTCGCGCGATCCAGATGATCAGCGACCTCACGGCTGTTCCTGAGGTTGGCAAGACGTATCTGGGTAAGGTTGTTCGTCTGGCGGAGTTCGGCGCATTCGTCGAGATCTTCCCTGGCACGGATGGTCTGCTGCATGTCTCGGAGATTGCCGAGCATCGCGTGAAGGAAGTGAAGGATGAGCTTCGCGAGGGCGATCAGATTCTGGTGAAGGTGCTGGCGATCGAAGGCAACCGCATCAAGCTGTCGCGCAAAGCTGTGCTGCGTGAGCAGCGCGCGAAGCTGGGTCTGCCGGAAGTCGCTCCTCTGAGCGGTGATGGTGAGGGACGTGGACCTGTTCCGCAGGCTCCTGCAAATGCAGAGGCCGAGGACTTTGAAGACGACGAAGAGTTCGAGGACGGTGATGACGAAGGAGCGGAAGAGCCGAACTTTAACCGCGCCGATGCACCGGCTCAAGGGGCTCCGCGTCCGGCCGGCCAGGGCGCTCCAAGTGGACAGCGTCGTCCGGGCGGACGTCGTCGTCGCGGCGGTCGTCGTGGCGGTAGTGGCGGCGGATCGCATCAGGGCGGCGGCAACCATCAGTAACCAATTAGGGCAAAGCAAAACAAGAAGGGCCACGATCATCGTGGCCCTTCTTGTTGTTAAGTGCTTAGCCTGATCAGAAGCGGAACCTTGCAGCAATCTGACCGATGCGTGGATCGGCGGCACGCAGAACGTGACCAAAGGTTGCATTGCTGATGTTTCCGTCGACCGAGGCGTTTGGGTAGAACTGCGCGTGGTTGAAGACGTTGAACATTTCCATGCGAAGCTCCAGCGAGCGTCCTTCGGTTACTCGCGTGATCTTTTGCAGAGCCATGTCGTAGTTGTCGATTCCGGGGCCGTAGAACATACGCCGCTTGGAATTGCCTTGTGTGCCGAGGGCATTGGGCGTAAATGCGGCGGTGTTGAAATACGGTTTTCCATTGCGCGGGTTGTGGTTGATGTCGAACCCCGTCCCGTCGTAGTTCGGCATGTCGATGCTGATGCCGTTTACGCCGTTATTCTGCACCTGGACGAGATAGTTATCTCCTGAGCTTGCGAATGTGACAGGGAGACCGGTTGCGAAGCGTGTTACTCCGGACAGATTCCATCCGCTGGTCAAACGACCTGGGCGGAAGAAGTGCTCGAAGGGAAGTGCGTAGCTGTAGCTGATGACGAAGTTGTGTTTGATGTCGAAGGCAGAGATGCCATCGAGACGGCGGTAGTCGTATGGATCAACCTGCTCCTGGATACTGGACGTCTGATCGTAAGACTTGGAGAAGGTGTAGCTGGCAAGGAACTCGAGCGGGCCGGTGGTTCGCTTGAAGGTTGCCTCGAGTCCGTTGTAGTGCGAGTTGCCCATGTTCTGGTAGTAGGCGTCTGTGCCGATGGTGTTTGGGAACGGACTGCGGGTTCCGTTGACAACTGTTCCGTCGGCGCGCGTAAAGACGAGGTTCTCTGTAAACGGGCCACAGAGTGGAGAGCCTGGCGCCACATCCGACGGCTGGCTGAGGCTGAGGCACAAAGCCGGATTGCCGGGATTTGCACTGCGCACCGTTAGCAGATGGCGGCCAAGCGAGCCGATATAGCCGATGCTTGCGACAGTGTTCTCTCCAATCTGACGCTCGATCGTCAGGTTGTATTGCATCGCATAGCTGGTCTTGTTCTTGTAGTAGACGCTTCCTGCTCCACTGATCGGAACGTAACGACTCCAATCAACGTTGTTGTCAGGGTTAGAGGGTGAGACGTTGTACGACGGCACGTTGACAGGGAACTGCTGCAGATATTGCGTGCCTGTGAGTGCGCCGATGAATGGAGTTTCCATCACTGGAGCTTCGGGGCTGGTGTAAGTCAATCCATACGGAGGATTGCCGGTTGGGTAAGCAACCGTCAGACCCTGTGGCGAGGTGAAGAAGCGTCCGCCACCAAGACGGATGCTGGTTTTGCCGGGGCCACCGGTAAGCTTGCCGATGAAGCCTTCGGTTACGCCTGGAGAGTATGCCAACCCAAAGCGCGGCGAGAAATTGTTAAGCGGTGTTGGTGCGATGCCAGCGGGAATACGGCCTCTGCCAGGCAACGGGTCGCCGGGTACGAGGTAGCCCAGAGGTGCGCCGGGGAAGGTTGCAGACTGTACGCCTTCGACGAAGGTTGTGGTCTGGTGATACTTCTCGGCCCACGGCGTCACGTAGTCCCAGCGAATGCCGTAGTTGATGGTCAGAGTAGGACGAATGCGGAGGCTGTCCTGCGCGAAGAGTGCCCCGTTGGCTGCCGACTCGTAAAAGGTGGGTGAGGATTGCTGCGAGTAGTAGTCGGGCAGGCCAAGCAGGAAGTCTGCATAGTCATTGCCGGTTGACTGCGTGCCTGCCGCAGCAAAGGTGTAGGTTCCGTTGGCGACAAGATTCGGATTCTGCTTGACCTTATACCAGATGTAACGGCCGCCAGCCTTGAAGTTATGGTTCCGCCACACGTGTGAGATGGAGTCCGACAGATCGTAGGTGCTGTTGACCTGTCCCAGCGAGAAAGGATTGGTACCTACGGTGAAGGTGTTGAAGATGAGTGCCTCGACGCCTGCCTGTTGCGGGAAGCCCTGAATGATTCCCTGGCCGCCAGCCTGTATGCCCTGGTCGGCAAGCGTAACGCCTACTCCGCCTTTTGGCTGGCCGATCTTGTTGTCCAGGCGCGTCAGTCCGAGTCGTGCTTCGTTGACTGTATTCGGTCCGAAGGTGCGGATGTTGCTGAAGACGAGTGTCGAGTCGGAGCCGAAGGAGAGAGCGTTATAGGCGAAACCATTGCCGGGAACGGTGGCGCCGCCCAACGTGCTTGGGTAGGGATCGTCGAGGTGATAGGGATTGTGGAAGAAGTAGATGGATGATGCGCCAAAGCGTGGCGAATTGAAGTCAACTCGTGCGCCGTATTTGTTGTCGTTGAGAGTGCGCTTGTAGGCCCCGCTCGAAAATTTGTCTACGCCGATATTGGGCATGGGGATGTATTGCAGCATCTTTTGCGGAGCTCGGCCCCATGCACGTTTGGGGATGATGCCATCAGGAAAAATCTGCGAGAAGGATTCACCCTGCGTAACCTGATAGCCAAGACGAGTTGAGAGTGTTTGCGCGAGGTAAGGACCGTTCACGACTCCGGTGAATGCCGACGCTGAGCCGAAGTCGCCCTGACGGTTTGCCATAGAAGGCACGTTGACATAGCCGGTTTCGATGCCCTGGGTAGAGCGCTGGCCCTGATAGTCGGCAAAGAAGAAGATTTTTTCTTTGCGGATCGGGCCACCGATGGTAGCGCCGTACTGATTTTGATGAAACGCAGCGCGCTCTGGCGAGAAGTAGTTCCTTGCATCGAGGTGTGTGTTGCGGAAGAACTCGAATACGCTTCCGTGGAAGGAGTTCGTGCCGGATTTGGTGACGACGTTGATGATGCCGCCGGTGAAGCTGCCGTACTCCGCATCCACGTTGCTGGAGAGAATGCGGAATTCTGCAATGGAATCCAGATTTGGAATAATGCCTGCCTGCTGACCGATTGTTTCCTGCACGCTTGCGCCATTCAGGTTGTATGCATTGTCTGACTCTCGCTGACCGTGGATAGAGAACTGACCGGTGTTCGATTGACCCGCAGCCGGTACACTGCCGAATCCACCGCCGGAGCTGGAGTTGCCTGCGCTGCTTGTGGTGATGGGGGAAACCCCAGCTTGTACGGCAAGCAGGTCAGTATAGCTGCGTCCGTTCAGCGGGATATCGAGAATCTGCTTGCTCTGAATTGTCTGGCCAAGCTGTGTATCGGTTGTGTGCACTTCGGCGGTGTTTTCTGAGATGGTGACAGAGGAGTTGTCTCCAGCAACCTGAAGGACAACATCGATTGCCAATGCACTGTTGACATCGATCTTCAACTGGCTGGTTTGCTTGTAGGGGGCAAAACCGTCAGCGATAACATCGAGCTCGTACTGTCCGATTGGCACGACAGGAAAGGTAAATACGCCGCTGGCGTTGCTCTTCGTGTCTTGTGTCATCCTGGTGCCGAGATGGATGAGGGTTACGCTGCTGTTGGCAATGACGGCTCCGCTGGGATCTTTTACGGTGCCCGCGATTCTGCCGCCTGTCTGTGCGTTGGCATGGATGGACGCGGCGAACCAGATCAATACAACGGCGACCAGAAAACCAAGGGGAACGATGACAAGCTCCTGAAGGTCTGACCGTCTATTGTGTCTTGGAGCGCCATCTTCTGCGCGTAGATTGGTGTTATACGTCCATGCGTCATCGAAAAGTTTGCGGTGTTCCATGTTCTTTCTCCAATTGCGATGCGCCTGTCGATTGGGCACACCACGAGTGTTCTGGGCAGATGCAGGGTTGCATCCGCCAGTGGACTCGTGCGATCGCCGTGAGTTGCGGTCGCGGTGTTGTGAGGAACTCGAATAAAACCAGGAGCTCGCTCTCAGTGAATCTCTCCAGAGGAAGCGAGCAGCAGTTTGTCGCTACGCTTCGATGGAGTAGCCTCCGGCCAGCGGAGGCTCGCTTTCTACGGGTTCTTCCATCTCACGTTCTCCTTACTGCCTGGTGTTGGATTGAGTTTGTGTTGGTACTTCGATGGCGCCGCAGTGCACATTTATGCCGTGCGGCCTTCGTTAGCTAAGCGCACCGTGCGCATAGGTGCCCCTCTTCAGAGGGCAGAGCCCCCGAGAGGAGAGAAGAGGAATGGAGATGTGGATGGCCTGGAATGATCCAGACAGACTTCAGCGGCGCTTTGGGGTCACCTGTAGGGATCCAGGTGCAGCCCAGATGATTCATTCCGCGGTCTAGAAAGAGAAGGTTCTTCATGACACTTGCCTCATACCGTTTTATGCAGGCGCAATCGCGCCTCGTCGTAGAGTGACGAGTGGCGTCGGCATAGCGGCATAGATTGGGAGGGCAAGTCGATGGCAGGCTGCAATCAACTCACGCTCAAATACAGGTATGTGCTGTAAATGAGCTGGCAGGGCGGCGCTACGATCGAGACGGGGCCTTACGTGAGCTCAGTACAGCCCAGATTGAATCCCCGACTACTCGGAGGCTCCTGTGCAGACTCAGTACTCATTTGTTAGTTTCCTAAGAGGCGCTGATTCCAGATCATCGTCTCCAGGAATAACCATACCCCCATAGGGTATATGCGTCAAGAGGAAATATGTCTCATCTAGCCAGTGAAAAGCAAAAACTCGTTGCGCGTATCAAGCGCATCAAGGGGCAGGTCAATACGATCGAGAACTCGCTTACCAGCGGAGACGATTGCGCCGATATCCTGATGCTGCTTGCCAACGTTCGCGGAGGGATCAACAGCCTGATGGGAGAGGTGCTGGAGGATCACATCCGTTTGCATCTGCTCACGCCCGAACGCAAGGGGGAGCCGCCGCAGGAACTGGCGGAAGATCTGATTGATCTGGTGCGCTCTTATCTGAAGTAAATCGCCGGACGGTTGCTGAAATTCCTAAATTGTGTATCGTAATGTTTCTTTTATTTTTGTTTTGTTTCCTAAATGCGGATAGTCTAGGAAAGATCGAAATCTCCTGCGAAAGGGATCATAGAAATGAAGGCACTGGTAAAAAGCAAAGCAGAGCCGGGACTTTGGCTGGAGGATATCCCCGAACCGGCCGTGGGCATCAACGATGTACTCGTTCGTGTGCGCTATACGGGAATCTGCGGAACAGATGTTCATATTTACAACTGGGATGACTGGGCGAAGAAGACTATTCCTGTCCCGATGGCGATCGGGCATGAATTTGTCGGAGAGGTCGTTCGAGTCGGCTCGAATGTAAATGATTTTTTTCCAGGCGATATCGTCAGCGGAGAAGGGCACGTTGTATGTGGCCGCTGCAGGAACTGCCTGGCGGGCAGGCGGCACCTTTGTGCTCACACGCAAGGGGTTGGGGTGAATCGCCCTGGAGCATTCGCGGAGCTGATTTCGCTGCCGATGACGAATATCTGGAGGCATAATCCTGGGATCAAGCAGGAAGTAGCCGCCATCTTCGATCCGTTCGGAAATGCCGTACACACCGCTCTGTCGTTTCCCGTGCTGGGCGAAGATGTTTTGATTACCGGCGCCGGGCCCATCGGCATTATGGCGATACCCGTTGTGCGCTACGCTGGCGCTCGGCACATTGTTGTTACGGATACCAATTCTTCGCGTCTTGGATTGGCAAAAAAAATGGGTGCGACGTTGGCCATCAATCCAAATGAAGTGTCCATTGCTGAAGCCCAGAAACAACTTGGAATGCTTGAGGGGTTCGATGTCGGTCTGGAGATGTCGGGCAGCCCGATTGCGTTGCGCGACATGATTGAAAACATGAGCCACGGCGGCAAGATTGCTATTCTCGGTATTCCGTCTCAGGAGATGCCGACAAACTGGCGTCAGGTGATCTTTAATATGCTCACGATCAAGGGCATCTATGGGCGTGAGATGTATGAGACCTGGTACAAGATGACCGTGATGCTTGAATCTGGCGTGGATATTTCGCCGATCATCACGCATCGATTCGCCTTTGATGAATTTCAGAAGGGTTTCGACGCCATGATTTCGGGCAGCGCCGGTAAAGTGATTCTCGACTGGACTAGTTTGAGCTGAGATTGAAAGGGTAGAGATGTACGGAACATTTCAAAACCATCTGCAGGCGAAGCTTTCAGAGATTAAGAAGGCTGGGCTCTATAAGAGCGAGCGAATCATTGATGGACCGCAGCAGCCAGAAGTGTCTTTGGGAAAAGACATCACGGTTCTGAACCTGTGCGCGAACAATTACCTGGGGCTGGCGAATCATCCCCAGGTAGTAGAGGCAGCGCAGAGCGCTCTGCGGGAGTGGGGCTATGGTCTGGCGAGTGTTCGCTTTATTTGCGGGACACAGGCCATCCACAAACAATTGGAAGAACGTCTTAGTTCGTTTCTCGGAACGGAAGACACGATTCTGTATGGCTCGTGCTTCGATGCCAACGGTGGCCTGTTTGAAACTCTGCTTGAGCAGGAAGACGCGATCATCTCGGACGAGCTGAACCATGCGAGCATTATCGACGGTATCCGTCTCTCAAAAGCTGCCAGATTTCGCTATCAAAATGGCGATATGCAGGATCTTGAAGAGAAGTTGAAGGAAGCGAGCGGAGCAAGACATCGCATGATTGCAACCGACGGCATCTTCTCAATGGATGGCTATATTGCAAAGCTGGATCGCATATGCGATCTGGCAGAAAAGTACAACGCTCTAGTGATGGTGGATGACTCTCATGCTGTCGGTTTTGTTGGAGAGCATGGGCGTGGAACTCCCGAAGCCTGTGGAGTAGAAGGCAGGGTCGATATCCTGACGGGCACGCTGGGCAAGGCCCTGGGAGGCGCGAGTGGCGGCTATATCAGTGGGCGTAAAGAGATCGTTGACCTTCTGCGGCAGCGCTCACGACCCTATCTGTTTTCGAATTCAGTGGCACCCCCTATTGTTGCGGCATCGTTGAAAGTTTTGGATCTCGTGGGGCAATCTTCTGATCTTCGCGAGCGACTGCGCGAGAATACGCAGCTGTTCCGTAAGCGAATGACGGAAGCTGGGTTTAATATTCTTCCAGGCGAACATCCTATTGTGCCTGTGATGTTTGGCGATGCCGTTGTTGCTTCCCGTATGTCAGAGCTGCTGCTTAGCAAAGGTATCTATGCGGTGGCGTTCTCTTATCCTGTGGTCCCACAGGGCAAAGCGCGTATTCGCACGCAGATTTCGGCTGCGCATACACGGGAAGAGATTGAGTTCGCCATAGCCAAATTCATTGAAGCCAAGTCTGAGCTGTCACTATAGAACGGCAGCGTTGCTGCAGCGGTACGGGTGCTGAGCAGTTGCATATACTTGAGGGGTTAGGAGTCTTAAACCGTGACAGTACAGACATCGGCTTCCGTTGAGTTTGCAAGGAAACATGGAACGAGATTCGTCGAGGAGATGAAGGCGCTTCTGCGTATCCCGTCGATCTCAACGCTGCCGGAACATGCTGGAGATGTGCGGCGTGCGGCGCAGTTTGTTGCCGATGAGTTGAAGCGCATTGGCATGGAGAACGTGCGTTTGATTGAAACGGCTGCGACCGATCATCCCGGAGGCCATCCACTTGTATATGCCGACTGGCTGAAGGCTGGCTCTGGCGCTACTACCGTGCTTTGCTACGGGCATTACGATGTTCAGCCGGCAGAGCCGCTGGATGAGTGGAAGTCTCCTCCGTTTGAACCAACGGAGCGCGATGGGAATCTGTATGCTCGCGGCGCAGTGGATGACAAGGGGCAGATGTGGATGCACGTTAAGGCGCTGGAGTCGTTGTTTGCAGCGAATGGCGGAAGGCTTCCTGTCAATATACGTGTGATTGTTGAGGGCGAAGAGGAAGTTGGAGGAGAGGGAATTGCGCGCTTTGTGCGTGAGCATGGGGATCAGCTAAAGGCCGATGTGGCCGTGGTGAGCGATACGGAGATGTTCGCTCCGGACCTGCCGACCTTGTGTGTTGGTCTGCGAGGGATGATCTATACGGAGATTGAGGTTCGAGGTGCTCGTACAGATCTGCACTCGGGAATGTACGGGGGCGCTGCGCCGAATCCTTTTGTGGCATTGGCACAGATTATCTCGAAGCTGAAAGATGCCGATGGACGCATTCTTGTGCCGGGCTTCTATGACAAGGTAGCGAAGCCGACTGTGGATGAATTGAAGGCGTGGAAAGCGCTTCCTTTTGACGAGGAACATTTTCGCCAGGCCGAAGTGGGTTCGTGTGAACTGACAGGAGAGCCAGGATACAGTGTGCTGGAGCGTATCTGGGCACGGCCTACGCTCGATGTCCACGGAATGCCAGGGGGCTTTATTGGATCTGGCGCGAAGACGGTGATTCCGGCGAAGGCGCTGGCGAAGGTGAGTATGCGGTTGGTTCCAGATCAGATTCCTGTGGAAACGTTTGGGGCGTACAAGGCGTATGTCGAGTCGATTGTGCCGAAGGGCGTGGAGGCGGATGTTCGTCTGATTCATTCAGGCGATCCAATTGTGATCTCGACGGACAATCCGTATGTGAAGTCTGCGACAGAGGTGATGCGTGAGGTCTTTGGCAAGGAGACGGTCTTTGTACGTGGGGGCGGATCGATCCCCATTGTGGGCGATTTTGTGCGCGAACTGAAGACGCCCACGCTGCTTATGGGTTTCGGTCTGCCGGACGACAATCTGCATGCTCCGAATGAAAAGTTTCATCTCGCGAACTTTCATCGCGGCATTGAATCGCTTATTCGTTTCTTTTCGAATGTCGGTGCATGATGCAGGCCAGGCCCTGCCCGAACCTTACAGGCTATGTGCTGGCGGGTGGGCGCAGCAGGCGCATGGGAAGGGATAAGGCTTTTCTCCAGTTAGGGAACAAGCCTCTGGTGCAACTTGCTGCTGAGAAGCTTCGATGTGTGGCCAGTGAAGTTAATGTGCTGGGGAATCGATCTGAGCTTGCGTCTTATGGGGCGCTCGTCGCAGATCTGCATGCAGACAGCGGGCCGTTAGGTGGCATCGAGGCGGCAATACGGCACACCCCTACTGATTGGATTCTGATTCTGCCCGTCGATATGCCGTTTCTCCCGGCGGCGTTGCTGGAGAACTGGGTTCATTGCGTAATGGAATCTGCAACGGCTCGTATATCTTTCTTTGTTGTTGAAGGGAAGGCGCAGCCGGCTCTATCGATGCTACATCGCGAACTGGCCCCTTTTATTGCCGATGCGGTCGAGGAGGGGAGATTAGGTCTCTATATGGCGCTCAGTGATGCAGGACGCATGCTTGCTGAGCGCTACAGGCTTCCAGTGGAAGATGTGCTGCTTTCTTTCGCGTGGGGCAAAGATGTTGCAGAGATGCCTTTTGCGGCGCTTGAAGCATCTCTGACGGCAGAACAGCGGGCGACGAGGCATCTCTGGTTTGCAAATCTGAATACTCCCGAGGAGTTTGTCGCAGCTGAGGCCTTTGCCGATGTTCTGGATTCTGTGCGCTAGAACGTTGTATCGAATGCCGGGCATGCTTCAATACATGAAGAGGATATGATGACGGGCGATACGACACCGCAACCTGAACAAGACGCCACAGAGCATCAGCCCGATGACCAGAACTCGCTGACAGCGGACGTCTCACCGGATGTTGCTCCGCTGGTGGAAGAGTTTATGGATCAGGCAGCGCAGCAGAACGAAGCTGCGGCAGAGGCAGTCGGCGAGGTTCGTAATAAGCCTGCGCCCTATATCTCGTTCGAACATGTCTGGAAGTCATTTGGCAAGTTTGTTGTTCTGGAAGATGTTAGTTTTTGCGTTATGCCAGGCGAGACGCTGTGCATTCTTGGCCGCAGCGGTGTAGGTAAGTCGGTGTCGTTGCAGATGTTGATGGGATTTTTAAAGCCCGATCGTGGCACGATCCGCGTCGCCGGAGACGATATTGCAGGCTATACAGAGTCAGAGATGCAGGCCGTTCGCCGCAAGGTAACGATGGTCTTTCAGAATGGAGCTCTTTTCGATTCGATCTCTGTTGGCGAGAACGTTGCCTTCCCGTTGCGTGAGCGTGGAGACCTTTCAGAAGAGCAGATACTGCAGGTTGTTAAAGGACTGCTTGAGATGGTAGGTGTGGCTGGAATGGAAGACCTGTTGCCATCTGATCTATCGACCGGAATGAAGCGGTCGGTTGCGATTGCCCGCGCCCTTGCATCGCAGCCGGAGGCAATTCTCTACGATGAGCCGACGACCATGGTGGACCCGATGATGGCCCATCTGCTGGGAGATCTGATTGAGCGGCTTAAGCAACAACTCCACCTGACCAGCATCGTTGTAACGCACGATATGCGCTTCGCTAAAAAACTGGCTGATCGCGTTGTTTTTCTTCATGCTGGCCGGGCGCATTTTTTTGGAACGATGGAAGAGATGGAGAAGAGCGACGATCCGATTTTGAAAGAGTTCCTGTCGCTGGATGAACTTGTGATGCCTACGACGGAATAATAAATAATCGTTACAAAGGTTCCTTTTCTGGCAACCCTTAGCGCTCCAAATCAATCACACATAAGTGTCATCTCATGCTGTAAATACAACGTTTATCGCATAGATAACTACTTCTGAGTAGTTTGCTAAACTTAACCTCGTGCAGATATTCTGCAAGCAGGCAGTGGGTGTAACTGCCTTGGGTTTACTAAGTCCTAGACAACTTCGCAAGCTTAGTTGTGTTTCTTTGTAGTGTCTTTACTGGAAATGTTCGTCCTGCAGGCAGTATCGGGCGGTGCATAACCGGTTTTTTGCCTGGTACAAGTGGTCAGAGGCGTTCGGTAATTATGGCGACACCAGATTATCTACAACAGGTTATTGTGTCTGGGCGTAGAGCGAAAGAAAACCGTGCGCAATCAACGGTTTTCGGTATATTCCGCCGCCCATCGGTGACAAGCCTTGTCTGGGCTTCGCTGGATCTGATGACGGTCGTAGTCGCAGGTGTTCTGGCTGTAAGGCTTCATATCGCCGGGCCTGCCGGAACTTCAGTTTCTGAGGTTGCTCCACACCTGATTCAGGCTTCCCCGCGTGCTCTGGCTCTCTATCTGGGCTGGTTTGCTATCTGCGTCATCTTTTTTACTCGCTCGTATGGGCTATACGGTCCTATTCAGCATCGCAGTGGTTTACATGAGCAGAGAATGACGATTCAGGGGGCATTGACCTCCGGTTTGCTTCTGTGCGGTGCGCTCTACGTGTTTGAAGGCGCGGCGATCTCACGCGGAGTGGTGATTCTGACCGTAATCCTGTCGACCGTCTTGTTGTGTGTGCGTCGTGCGCTGTGGCGTCGCGTGGTCTATCGCCGGTGCCGCGAAGGTATTGAAACCAGAAACGTTTTGATTGTCGGAGCAGGCCGCGTCGCTCATGCCTTACGCAATCATCTGGATTCGCTGGAGCATCTTGGATTCCGTTTCAAAGGATTTGTAGCTCTGACGGAGCGTGAGGCAGAGAGTGGCGATGCAGACGTTATTGGCGATGTGCGTAACTGCCTTTCGCTTGCCCGCTCCTTGTTCGTAGATGAGATCTTCTTTTCTGTGCCCGCCGATAAAAAGCTGGTGATTGGCATGGTGGAAGAGGCACGTCAGGCGGGAATCGATGTACGGGTTGTGCCTGACCTTTATGACGGACTTGCCTGGAACGCGCCGGTTGAATACATCGGTCAGTTCCCGACGATTCCTTTACATCGCCGTGATTTTCCTCGTGGAGCATTCCTGTTCAAGCGTGTGCTGGACATCACGGTTTCCGTCATTGCCTTGACGCTGCTTGCTCCTATCATGCTTGTGATTGCGATTGCCATCCGCATGGACTCCAAAGGGCCGATCTTCTATCGCGCGCAACGCATTGGGCGTAAAGGGCGGACGTTTGCCTGCTTCAAATTCCGCACGATGGTGCAGAATGCCGACAAGTTGAAAGAGCAGCTGGCGCATATGAACGAGCGCGACAGCGTTTTGTTCAAGATTACAAATGATCCCCGCATTACGCGTATTGGTGCTTTCCTTCGGAAATATTCTCTTGATGAGCTGCCGCAGTTTTACAACGTTCTGCTGGGCGATATGAGCCTGGTTGGTCCGCGGCCGCCCATTGCGAACGAGGTGGAGCAGTACGATCTTTCGCATCTGCGGCGTCTCAACGTCCTTCCTGGGATTACCGGGCTTTGGCAGGTTGAGGCACGACAGGACCCTTCGTTCGACAGCTATATCTCACTCGATACGGCTTATGTGGAGAATTGGAGTCTGTGGCTGGATATGAAGATTCTTGCCCGCACTCTGGGGGTAGTTTTCAGTGGTACGGGAAGTTAGGCAGATTCCTCTGCAATGACCGCAGGCGTTAGACTTGAAGTGTGAAGATAGCTCTGGCGCAGATAAACCCGACGGTGGGGGACTTCACCGGGAACACAAAGAAGATTCTAGAATTTGCGAATCGGGCGGCCGAACAAAAGGCCGACCTCGTCGTCTTTCCTGAACTGTCGGTATGTGGGTACCCCCCGGCAGATTTTCTTGAGAAAAAAGCTTTTGTTGCGCGCGCCGAAGAAGCTCTGGATGAGATCGCGGCATGGACGTCTGCGAGCAACCGGCCTGCCTTGTTGGTGGGCTGTGTGATGGCTGCGAATGGGGCTATCGGCAAGCGCGTGCGTAACGTTGCCGTGCTGCTCAAGGGGGGGAAGCGCGTTTTTGTGCAGCAGAAGATGCTCCTGCCCTTCTACGATGTTTTCGATGAACAGCGCTACTTTGAGCCGGCGACGTCGCAGTCGCTCACCTCCGTAGGCGAGCAGCCGATCGCGATCACGGTGTGTGAGGACGCCTGGAACGATAAGAATTTCTGGCCTCGGCAGCTCTACTCCGTTGATCCGGTCGATACTCTGATGCAGCAGTGGCAGTCGCAGGGGATTGAGCTCGCTGGCCATCCACGGATCATCGTGAATATCTCTGCGTCGCCGTTCTGGCAGGGCAAGCCGCTTGTTCGCCAAAAGATGCTGGCCGCAATTGCAGAGCGGCATAAGGCCTATGTCCTGATGGTGAATCAGGTGGGGGGCAATGATGGTCTGGTTTTCGATGGCTCTTCGATCATGCTTTCGCCCACAGGCGAGGTCATTGCTCGTGGGGCATGCTTTGCCGAAGACCTTGTTGTCGTCGATACGGATAAGCCCTCACGGGCTGTTCCAGTAGCTTGTGATGACACGGCGGAGATCTGGCAGGCGATGGTTGTGGGCACGAGAGACTATGTTCGGAAGTGTGGCTTCAGCAAGGTGCTGGTCGGGCTAAGCGGTGGCATCGACTCGGCATTGGTCGCTGCGATAGCGGTTGAGGCATTGGGCGCAGAAAACGTTATAGGGGTCGGCATGCCGACCGAATTTTCGTCGCTGGGCTCGATTGAAGATGCGCGAAGCCTGGCGAAAAATCTTGGTATTCGCTTTGAGCTCCTGCCGATTCATGATGTTTTTGCTCAGTTTCAGAAGGTGCTGGAGCCGTTGTTTAAAGAAACTGCATTCGGTCTTGCGGAAGAGAATCTGCAGCCACGCATCCGCGGAACGTTGTTGATGGCGCTTTCGAACAAATTCGGCGCTCTCGTGTTGACGACAGGCAATAAGAGCGAGATGGCCGTTGGCTACTGCACGCTGTATGGCGATATGGTGGGCGCACTTGCTGTCATCGGGGACGTCTATAAGACACGCGTTTATGCGCTCTCCCGCTATGTGAATCGTCAACGAGAGATTATTCCACGTAATACGCTGGAGAAGCCTCCTTCGGCAGAGTTGCGTCCGGGGCAGCTCGATACGGATTCGCTGCCGCCCTACGAGGTTCTCGATCCGATTCTGGAGGCTTATGTAGAACGTTATCTCTCGGCGGAGCAGATTGCGCAGGAGCAGAACGTGGATGTGACGCTTGTTCGTTCGGTGCAGAAGCTGGTTGAGCAGAGTGAGTACAAGCGTCAGCAAGCGGCGCCGGTATTGAAAGTTACGCAAAAATCGTTTGGCACGGGACGCAGATTTCCCATCGCCGTCAAAGTTCAGGTCTAATTATTTATGCGAAGCCCGCATTTGCGAAGCGGTAAAAGGAAGGTTCTTTTGAAGAAGAGTGCAATTGTTCTCATCCTGGCATTGGCGCCGGTTTTCGGCGCATTCACGGTACTGGCTCAGTCGGCAGCTCCTGCACAGGCGCCTGCATCAGCCCCCAAGCCGCTGCAGCTCCAGTCCTTGGACCCGACGGCTCGTCCTGATCCTTTTCCTCCGGTAAATCCGAAGTTCTTTACGGCATCGTCGCCTACCGTCGATACCGTTAATGCGTTTTTGAAGTCGTTGTGGGGGTACGATCCAAACCGTATTTGGAGAGTGGCTGCGATCCAAACGACATCAGCTCCCAATGTCAGCAAAGTTGTTGTTTTCGTCTCGGACAAAGGGCCGAATGCGAAGGTGGGTACTACGTCCTTTTTCGTAACGCCGGATGGCAAACATGCGATTGTCGATGCGGCGAACGTCATCTCGTTTGGGCCGACTCCGTTTGCCGATACGCGCAAACTGTTACAGGACCGTGCTGATGGTGCGTATCGCGGTTCGTCGAACAAAGATCTGATGCTGGTAGAGTTCGCCGACCTGCAGTGCCCGCACTGCAAAGAGGCGCAGGCTACGATGGACCGATTGGCGCAGGACTTTCCGAATGCTCGGATCGTCTTCCAGAACTTTCCGATTGCGGAGCTGCATCCCTTTGCCTTCAAGGCTGCCGCATATGGTTACTGCGTGACGAAGCAGAACAACGACGCCTTTTTTGCTTATGCTGCCGATGTCTTCGACAAGCAGGCTGCTCTCACACCGGATACTGGGGACCAGACGCTGAAGGATGCCGTGACCAAGGCAGGATTGAATCCGGCTGCTATCGATAGCTGCGCTGCGACCGAGGACACGAAGAAGGCTGTCGAGGGCTCGATCAAGCTGGCACAGGATGCATCGGTGGAGCAGACTCCAATGCTTGCTGTGAACGGACATCTGCTGCCATTGACCGGCGTTCCATACGAGACGTTGAAGGCAGTGATCTCATATCAGGCTGTGCAGGATGGCGTGAGTACGGGAGCGGCTCCGGCGCGTACGGCGCCTAGCCTGAATGCTCACTAATTCATCTCTCCAATGAGGAAAGCCCCGGATACCCACTCCGGGGCTTTCGTGTTTATGCAGGCGTATCATCCGCTGCGATGGAGCAGGAAAAACCGAAGGAGGAAGAGCGCTGCGAGCAGGTAGAGCATCCAGTTTGACCGGCGGCCACGGCCGGTGAGTAGTTCCAGGGCCGCGTAGCTGGTGAGTCCGAAACTGAGACCATCGGCGATGGACCAGGTGAGCGGGATCATGGTCACGGTGAGGAAGGCGGGGATGGCGATAACGGGCTCCGTCCACTCGATCTGACCGAGGCCAGTAAGCATAAGGCCGCCAACGAGAATGAGCGCGGGCGAAGTGGCGAAGCTGGGGATGACTCCGAGCAGAGGGGCGATGAAGAGAGAAACGGCAAAGAGAAGTCCGGTGATGATCGCCGTGACTCCGGTTCGCCCGCCAGCTGCGACTCCGGCAGAGGATTCGATATAGCTGGTGACGGTGCTGGTACCGGTGAGAGAGCCGACGATCGTTGCAGCGGCATCGGCGAAGAAGATACGGTTGAGCCGTGGAATGCGGTGATCGGGCGTGGTGAGATGAGCGCGGTTGGCGACGGCGACGAGTGTACCGATGTTGTCGAAGAGATCGACAAAGAGGAAGACAAAGACGATTTCTGCAGCGCCGATATTCAGTGCTGCCCGGATGTCGAGGTGAAATGCGGTCTCGCCGAGTGAAGAGAGGTGGTAGGGAAGTGGTTGCCAGTGAACCTGGCCGAAGAAAACGCCTGCAACGGTGGTTGTGAGTACGCCGATGAGCATGGCTGCTCGTACACGCAGGATCTGTAATGCAGCGATGAGAATGAGTCCGAAGAGGGCGAGCGCCGTTGTGGGAGCGCGAAGGTTCCCTAGCGTAACCGTGGTCGCCTGGCTGGTGGCGATGATGCCTGCGTTGCGAAAGCCAATGAAGGCAATGAAAAGGCCGATGCCTCCGGCAACCGCCGCATGCAGTTGATGGGGGATCGAGTTCATCAGCAATTGGCGTATGCCGGTAAAGGTGAGCACCAGAAAAATGACGCCGGAGAGGAAGACTGCTCCAAGGGCTGTCTGCCATGGAACATGCATGGCTTTAACGACGGTATAGGTGAAGTAGGCATTTAGCCCCATGCCGGGAGCCAGTGCAAGCGGGTAGTTCGCCAGGGCTCCCATGAGGATGCTGCCGAATGCGGCGCAGAGACAGGTCGCGGCCGTGACGGCTGCGATGGGCATTCCGGTCTCATGCAGAATGGCGGGGTTGACGAAGATGATGTACGCCATCGTGATGAAGGTCGTGAAACCAGCGAGAATCTCTGTGCGCCAGTTCGTACCCCGTGCCGAGAATCCAAAGTAGTGTTCGAGTTTTGAACGCATCCCGTTGTTGGTGCCCGTTCGTTAGAGTTGTGACGGTGTTTTCAGCATACTCGAGGGCTCAACGATATGAGCCGGAAGTCTCTGAGGAGATGACCTCATGATCGTCAAGATAATCGCCTAAAGAAAAGCTCTTGGTGTAACCTCAAGTCTTCAAACGTCCCTGCGATGAAGTGAGGGAGTATATGGTACAGAGATCCATGCAGGAGCAGTTAGGCACGGCAGGGCGGGCGTTGGCGAACTGGTGGCGAGCCGCGACACTGGATGCCTTAATTGTGGGCGTTTTGTGGCTGATTGGGTTGGAGCTGATTTGCGTGCCGCTGGCCCCGATGTGGGCGTTGTTGGGGGCAATGCTTCAGATTATTCCGGTGTACGGGAGCATGCTGGCTCTGGTCGGGCCGGTGCTGTCGGTGTTCTTCAAGGGATCGGACGACTGGTGGCGCCTGGGGCTGGTGCTGGGCCTCTATGGGTTGATCGTGGCGCTGGAGGGACTGGTGATCGCTCCGTATGTGCTGCACCGCACGACAAAGGTACCGTGGTGGGCGGCATTACTGGGGCCGATTGTGATGGGCTTCATCATTCCATTCTGGGGTGTATTGCTTGCGCCGCCGATGCTGGCGGTGATCTTTGCGTTTCGCAAACAGCCTGAAGTGAAGCCGCCGCAGGTCTCCGGGCCGTAGGCTCAGGCTCCGAGTTTGTAGCGGGTTTCGGCCAGGCGATAGAGTGGCCGCCAGACGAGGCGGTTGATGGTGACGACCATCATGGCCATAATGATCGTGGCAAGCAGAAGGATCTGAAACTGTCCTCTGTCAGTGGCAGCGCTGATGACCGCACCCAGGCCTACCGTCTGGAGTGTCTTGTTATTGATACGGAAGTATTCGGCAATGATGCTGGCGTTCCAGGCGCCTCCCGATGCGGTGACGAGTCCAGTGATGAGATAGGGGAAGATGCCTGGAAGGATAAGAGTGCGCCAGCGCTGGGCGGGAGTGAAGTGGAAGAGCTGGGAGACCTCGCGCAGGTCCGTAGGGATGGCCATGGCTCCAGCAATGACGTTGAAGAGGATGTACCATTGCGTGCCAAGCATCATGAGCGCGATGGAGCCGATGCCGAGTCCGCCGCCGAGTTTGATGAGCGCCAGCAGGATGACAGGGAAGAGTGCAGTCGCAGGGACAGAGGCTGCGATCTGCGCGAGAGGCTGGGCAATTCTCGCAAGTCGGGGATGAAAGCCGATGGCGACACCGGCGGGAATCGTCCAGGCGGAGGCGAGAAGAAGCGAGATATTGACGCGGAAGAAGGTTGCCGCCGCGCCCTTCATGATGCTGCCGAACTCTCCCCATGCAATCTGACGCAGTAGTGTGAGAGCGTGAAAGGCGGCATAGAGGATGGCGACGGCAATGAAGACAAGGACCGTACCACGCAGGATGCCGACGACGCGTTCGTGGCGATAGGTATCATCCTCGCTGGTAGGATGTTGCGCGGCCTGCTGCCTGCGTTCGTAGGCGAGGCGACGGCTCTTATCGACCCTGCGGTAGAAGGTTTCGGCAATGGGATCAAGAGTGTACTGCCTGATGGTGCGAATTCCGTGCGAATGCTGAAGGATGTGAAGCAAAGGCGAGTTGACGCGTGAGCCGGCTTCGACCTGCTCGAACTTGAACTTGTCGCTCCAGGCAATAATGGGACGCCAGATAAGCTGATCGGTGGCGACGATAATCGCAATCATGGTCACCAAACCCCAGATAATAGCAGGAGCGTTTCCAGTGCTGGCGGCAGTCTGCAGGTAGGAGCCAAGTCCCGGCAGACGGAAGTCGCGTGAACCGAGGACGAACATCTCGCAGGCCATGAGGAAGAACCATCCTCCCGCGACGGAGACCATAGAGTTCCAGACAAGGCCGATAGCGGCGTAGGGCAGCTCGAGTGAGAATAGACGTTGCCAGTGGGAAAACTTGTAGATGGTGGCTGCTTCACTGAGCTCGCGCGGAATGCTCTTGAGCGAGGAGTAGAAGCTGAAGGCCATGTTCCAGACCTGGCCGGTAAAGATGAGGACGATGGCTCCCATCTCGACGCCGATTTGGCGTGTGGGAAAGAGGGCGACCATGGCCAACATAACGCCGGGCAGAAAGCTGAGGACGGGAATGGACTGCAGGATGTCGAGCCCGGCGATCATGAGGGCTTCAATGCGCCGGTTATAGGCTGCCGTGTAGCCATAGGTGATGGCGAAGATAAGGCTGAGCAGGTAGGCAATGCCAATGCGCACGACCGAGTAGAAGGCATATCGCGGCAACGAGCGAGGGCTGAGCGAGATTGTGATCTCAGGGACAGGATGCCCGAACCAGTATTTGGCGAGTTGAACAACGCCATAGAAGCAGGCGAGCCCGATGCCCGCGACGCAAAGGTCGAGCACAAAGGGCCAGGTACGCTTAAGAACCTGCGCACGAGCCAGCGTCTCGCCCCGGACGTAACTGAAGCTGTCCGGAAGCCGGATCATGCGTCGATCTCCGCTTCGCTAGTCGTTTCAGGGTGCAGCGTCTCGGGCTGGATGAAGCGACGACGCGAGGCGTCGAAATCAAAGAGCTCAGCGTAACGACCCCAATTAATGGCGGTCTCTAGCTGGCGTAGCGTTTCGTCTTCGCTGAACTGTTCGTCGAGAACGTCGTGGAAGAACTCTTCAGAGACGCTCTTGTCGCTCTTGGCTTCGATCGCGCGAACGATCTGGCGAATGAGAAGAACGTTGTCGAGCGCAGCCGTACGGAAGAGCTCCTTCTGGCGAAGAATCTCGGAGTTGGCGTACTCGGCTCCGAGCGGCGTGATAACGGCATCGCCTTCGGTGATCTTGAGGAAGCCGAGGAGCTGGGCGGCATCGACAATCGGCAGCAGGTCGTCGATTTCAAAGGCCAAGTCGTCAGCGAGACGGTAGATATCGTCGCGTCCGTTGTGGTCGAGAAGCAGCTCGAGCAGACCGGCGATCCCTCCAGGGCGTGCGTGCGGCAGCATCTGATACTGCATGTGACGCTGGTCGCGTACCTTTTTACCTGTTGCCGTTTGCGGAAGCGCGGGAGGCTGTGCGTCGGGCTGCGTGAGTACCTTGTAAATGTAGTCGACGAGCTGCGTGAAGGCCGAGGCTTTGCGGTCGCGTGGATGTGCAAGGGAGACGCGGAAGTCGGTGCGGACATGGCCAGGGTTGCGTCCCAGGACGATGATGCGGTCCGCCAGCAGGACGGCCTCTTCAATGTTGTGTGTGACGATAAAGATGGCGCGTGTGGGAATGGTCTTGTTCTGCCAGAGCTCGAGGAGCTCGGAGCGCAGGTTCTCGGCGGTCAGCACGTCGAGCGCGGAGAAAGGCTCGTCCATGAAGAGGACCTCAGGCTCGACGACAAGGGCTCGAGCAAATCCGACCCGCTGCCGCATGCCGCCGGAGAGCTCCTTGGGATAGGCGGCCTGGAAGCCGTCGAGGCCGACTGTATCGAGAATCTTCAGGGAGCGCTTACGGCGCTCCGCGGGGTCCATGCCACGAGCTTTGAGTGGAGCTTCGACGTTCTCAAACACGGTGAGCCAGGGGAAGAGGGCGAAACTCTGGAAGACGATGGAGACGTTGACGTCGGCACTGGAGATGGGGCGGTCATGCCAGTAGACGGTTCCGGCGGAGGGAGTGGACAGACCGGTGAGCATGCGTAGCAGGGTCGATTTGCCGGAGCCTGAGGGACCGAGGAGCGCAACGATCTCTCCCTCACTGATGGTGAGGTCGGTGGGCGAGATGACCTGGATGCGGTTCTCGCTCGGCTGGGCATAGTACTTCTCGACCTGTTCGGCGCGTATGATCACTTGCTGCATAAAGACTCAGATTTACTGCGTAAAATGTATGAGGCTGAATTTGAAGGAGCTACTGTCCTAAGGCTACGAGGTCAGCGTATCATTAGTACATAGAAACATGGTAAAGCGACGCACGCGGATCGCATTGCAACGAATTCTTGAATATTTGAATGGGGAACACCGAACGCATGCCGGAGAGACCGTCCACGTCAGCTAAGCCCAAGGTTCTCGTCGCTGATGACGAGCAAGTAATCGCAAATACATTGGCTATTATCCTCAACCAGGCTGGGTTTGAGGCGCGTGCTGTTTTCAGCGGTGAGAAGGCCATCGAGATGCTCGACAGCTTTCAGCCGGACATGTTGATCAGCGACGTGATCATGACAGGGATGACTGGGATTGAGGCCGCAATCATCACGCGCTCTAAGCTGCCCAAGTGCAAAATTCTTCTCTTTTCAGGACAAGCGGCGACCGCGGATCTGCTGGAGAAGGCGCGCGAGCAAGGCCATGAGTTTGAGATATTGGCCAAGCCCGTCCATCCCACAGACCTTCTTGCAAAACTGCGCGGTTAGCCTCGGCAGATTCGGGCGGTTTTCGTTTCAAATAGCGTGGATTTTTTAATGTGAGTGCGGCCGGCGGTCTTTGACTTTGACTGCTGGCGAGCCTGCGTAGATGCTCCACGCATCAAGATTGCGTGTCGCCACGGAGCCGAGACCGAGGACAGCCCCTTCCGCCAGATTGACGCCTGGGGCGACGGAGGCGCGCGCGCAGACCCATGCATAGGGGCCGAGGGTCATGCGATATGCGATCAGCGGGAAGGCTGGATCGTCATAGTCGTGTGTTGCGCCGCAGAGGTAGGCCTGCTGGGAGAGGATCGCGTGAGAGCCTAATTCGACTGGCGCCGGGTTGTAGATCTCCGCTCCATCGGCTGCCGTGACTTGATCCGCGCAGATGAGGTTCCACGGCGCCCATATCTTTGAACCCGGATAAAAGTGGCAGTTTGGTCCCATGGTGGCTCCAAATAGACGAAGCAGGAAGGAGCGCCACGCATGGAATGGCCGCGGGGATGGACGATAGAAGAGAAGCCAGCAGATGTTCCAAACCATACGCCTGACGCGGCTACTGAGCGAAAAGGCGGGTCGCAGATACGGATCTGCCGCAGTGTCTTCGGAGATATGTTCAGCGGCGTTGTAGTGGACCTGTTTGGGCATAGTCGCAGTTACTGTTTCCCATTTGCAGAAATGGGTTCTTCCGGGTGAACTGTAGCCGATTCAAAGAGCCGGATGATCGCAATGGCATTTTCGCGCATATCGTAACGGCGATGGAAGCACTCATATGCGCGCTGTGACATGGCTTCACGCTCTTGCTGCGACATGGCAATCCAGCGATCAAGCAGGCGAATGGTGCCATCGAGCGTATCCTGCTCCATCAGGCCGGCTCCATCGTGAGCAATGTCCTCCGCGATGTTGACTTTGTCTGCCAGCAGGACAGGTTTTGCGCAACCAAGTGATTCCGCGACCGCAATGCCGAAGTTTTCCTGATGGGAAGGTAAAACGAAGACTTCGGAGGCATAGAATGCACCCCACTTTCCATCTCCTGTGATCATGCCCGGCCAATGGACACGATGGGCAATACCAAGCTTCTTCGCCATTGTCTGCAAAGTTGCAGTCCATTGCTGTTGATCTGGACCAGCCATGACAAGCTCAAGTTCCGGGTCCTTGGAGGCAACTTTGCTAAAGGCCTGAATGAGCATATCGCAGCCCTTCTTTTTATGAATGCGCCCGAGGAAGAGGAGGAAACGTTTGCCTCGCACCTCGGGGCATTTCTCGTAGAAGGCTTCTTTCAATATTTCAGAAGGTTTGTCAGGAGGGTTTTTAGCTCCGTATGGAACGACGTAGGGAGTCCAACGGTGCAGCCAGAAACTCTGTTCCGCTAAGCGTTTTTCAGCTGTTGAGGTAAATAGAACCCTATAAGCATCACGCAGAATGCGGTATTCCGCCGGGACCCAGTAGAGCCACTTCTTCAAGTGTTTTAGCGGGAAGGCATATTTGAAATAAGGGTCCAGCATGCCATGGGTAAAAACGACATACGGAGTATTGCCAGCCAGGGCACGCCAGGCAGCGAATCCACAATATTGCCATAGGCCATTCACGACAACGCCATCGAAGCGGCCACGATTCTTGATAAGCCAGGGTAGCAGCTTGGAATTAAAACCGTAGACAGTGCGCGTAGGCCCAAGTGCATGAACAGGAAAGCTGAAATCCCGCAGAAAGGGTGCTTCAGGATCGTCTAAGGTAACGACCTCACCCACATAGCCTATAGGGCCATAGCTCAGTAGCACACGAACTGATTCCACCGGGCCGCCTGCCTCTGGATTCAGCGTTGCAATGATGTGAAGGATCCGCATGGAGCGTTAAGCTTTCCTATTCGAGATTAGCAGTCTAGCAAGCGTAGTGAACCGGTTCGTGAGCAATCTTGCGTGTCACCGTAGCCAGGGCATTGCGCAGCCCTCTCACATCCTCTTCGAAGCTCCAGGAGCGGATCCTTGCGAGGGCCTGCTGTCCCATCTGTTGCGCAATATGCGGAGTAGCAAGTATACGGCTGAGAGCCGAAGCGAGAGCCTCAACATCTCCTGCCGGAAAAACTTCGCCTTCAATTCCAGGAGTGAGGAGATCGCGCTGACAGCCGACTTCATCTGTGACGACAACAGGTCGGCTTGCGTTCATGACCTCGTTGACGATGAGTCCCCAGGGTTCATGTCGGGAGGGTAGGACGAAGACCGAGCATAGATCGAAGAAGCGAGGTAATTCCGACTGATTTCGAAAACCACAGAATCGGATACTAGAGAAGCCCGTAGCACGTGCAGCTTGTTCGAGTGAAGCCCGCTCTTCTCCATCGCCTACGATAACGAGATAAGGATGCGGCTCAACACCTGGAGCCGGCGAGAGTCGTTTGTAGGCATCGAGAAGATCTCCACAACGCTTACGTGCCTGAAGCTTGGATGCAAACAGAATAACGGGGCGATCGGGATCGAGATTGAGATCAGACTGAAGCTGTTTGCGCGTTGCCGCGGCTTCGATGCTCCTTTTCTGAAAGTAGTCATTGTCGACGGCATACGGCATAAGGAAGCGCGGGAAGTTATCTCCCAGGTAATAGCGCCAGTAGTCATCGTTCAATGTACCGATGGGCAGAATCCCATCAACGAATTTTCCGAGGGCGCGGAAGAAGAGGTGCTTGGCTGCGAGCTTTCCACTGCTTCGCTCACGGTCACCAAGCCATGACTCTGCGCGCAGAAGCACGGGGATACCCAATGCGCGCGCCGCAAACATCGCGTGAAGGGAGTTGATACTGGCATAGCCGTGAACCCAAAGAGCATCGAAAGGGGCGTCGCCATCTTTCCCACGCAACCGGCTCAGGATGCCGTAATTAATCGGCGTTGTAGGGCTGACCGTTGCATTATCGCGGAGAGCAGGAAGAAACTCATATCGATAGCCATCGAGCAGAGGCACATCCCATTTGACGCCAACTCCGCCGAAGCCTTCATCCTTGTAACCTCGGACAGAGAAGTCGGAGCCAAAGAAAACGGTGAGGTCAATGTCCGGCTCACGTGCGATACGTCGCAGAAGCGGGGCTTGATACTGGATCGGATGACTGACCAGGTAAGCAAGCCGGACAGCATCTCTCTTCTTTTCCTGGGTTCGCTGGGGGAGGGAATCCATGATAGGCAGCAGAGTCCTTGAGTTATGTGATTATGGGCGAGCCGCGACGACGAGAAGCGAGCCGAGACCCATGAGTGTTCCAAGTCCTCCAGACTTGATGGCGCTCTTCATCAAAGAGCTTGGCAGGAAGACAATGTCATCAGCTTGAAGTACCGGGTCAGGATCCTTTCCGTTCATGACACGCTTGATATCAATATGAACCACCTTACGCTCTAGCCCAACGGTACGAATCAGACGCAGATCATTAAACTTGCCTTCGAAGGATGGCCCGCCGGAGACGGAGGCGGCCTGCATCAGGGTGAGTGGAGAATTAGGGGTTAACGGGACAAATCCCTGATTTTTAAAAGCGCCAATGACATAGATGCCGCCAGTACGCCCGACGATGATTGTATCTCCGGCGAAGATAGGAACATTGGCGCGTTCACTTTGAGCTGGGTCTGTACCAAGGTCGACGATAATGGGCTGATCGATCCCGGGCCTGTGAATGGTAATGATGTGGCTTGCAGTAGGCGGGAAGGGGCCAGCACCCGAAAGGACATCGATAAGCCGTTTTTGTCCGTGAATGGGGAGAATGGCATGGATTTCACCGCTGATTGTGACGATGGAATTTGGCGATTCGATCAACTGAATGCTGACCTGAGGATTACGGTACATACCCGCGTTGACCAGCATCTGCGCAATGCGATCCTGAGCCTCGTGCAGGGTTAGTCCTTCGACGGAGACGGTTCCAATCAGCGGGAGTTGGATGGCTCCATCGAGGCTTACCTGTGCCTGGGGTACATAGTCTGTTGCCCCATAGATGTGAACCGTGATGACATCTCCAGCCAAGAGGCGAGTTTCCCGGTTTTTGGGGTAAAGGATGTCAGGATCGGTTGTTGGCTTGATTGGCAGGTTGACCGGCGTCGATGGGCTAATAGATGGCCCGGAGAACTGAGCTCGCGCCTCAACCGCAAAAATGGAGAATAGAAACACCATCGCGAGCAGTAACAGGCGGCGATGCGCGAAGAGAAGTGAGAGTCTCATCATTTTGAATCCTCCACTTTCTCTTCGTTTCTGGCCGCAGACGATTCCCAGGAGCCAGCATCGGCACCAGCATAGCCGTACTGGGAATAGCCATAGTAGCCGTAGTACTCCGGAGAGCTGAGATCGACGGCATTCAGAACAATGCCAGTGACGGGCGCTCCAGAGCGGAAGAGGAGATCACGTGCGCGGCGGACGATGTGCTTACTGGATTTGCCGTGGCGGACGACCAGAATCACGGCGTCGGATTCGCGTGCCAGAATGACGCCGTCGGTGACGGAAAGAATTGGCGGCGAGTCAAGAATGATATGCGTGTAGAGCTGCCCACAATGCTCAAGCAGTTTGGACATTGCCTCAGAACTGAGCATCTCCGTAGGGAATGGAGGCACTGGGCCGCTGACGAGAATATCGAGATTCGGGACTTCAGGGATTTTCTGAATGGACTGTTCGAAAGTGGTGGCTCCAGTCAGAAGAGTGGTAAGGCCGACGCGTCCGTTGAGGCCAAATCGGTGATGGATGGTCGGCCTTCTGAGGTCGGCATCAATCACGAGTACACGCGCGTCTCCCTGTGCAAGGATGCAGGCCAGATTGCAGGTAGCTGTCGTTTTACCTTCGGACGGTGTTGCGCTGGTGAGCAGGATGTATTTTGGAGGATGGCCTGCAGTTGAAAGCAGAAGCGCAGTGCGCAGGGTACGAAACGCTTCGGCAAACTGCGATTTCGGCTGTGAGAGTGCGCCGATGTTACGCTGCGCTGTAGAAAGCGTAGCTTGGTCGGCTCCAGAGCGACGAGCGCGCGGGATGATCGCCAGCGAAGGAAGTTCGGTAATGGTTTCAATCTCGGTTACGCTGCGGAGGCCGGTATCCAGGCTTTCCATCAGGAAGGCGAGAATGATGCCTCCGATCAATCCAAAGATCAACGTGGTGAGAATAATGCTCGATTGAGGTTTGAGCAGAGGCGCGGCAGGAAGGAGCGCCTGATCGACAACGTCAATCTCCAGCGATTCAAGGCCGGCTTGGACATCAGCGGTACGCAGGCGCTGTAGCAGGCCTTCATACAGATTGCGGTTGGACTCAAAGTCGCGTTGCGCGATCGTGTATTCGACAAGATCGTCGCGAAGCTTGTAGGCATCAGACTTCTGAGCTTCAAGTGCTGCTGTTGTCTGATCTTCATTGGTGCGGGCTGCCAGGTAAACCTGCTTGGCCTGCAGCAGAAGCCGCTGCTCCTCGGCATCGATCTCGCGGGTGAGCTCGTCTATCTGTGCTTTCTGCGCTTTCGACTGCGGGTGATTGGGCCCTAAGGTGGACTCCATCTGAGCAAAAGTTGCCTTTGCTGTAGCCAGCTGGGAGCGCAAGCCATTCAGGCCGACCGGAGTCGTTCCGGGAACAACATCGATGGATCCTTCAATAGAGTTCGGATCCATGCCTGCCAACATGCGGTAACGTGACTCCGCAATAATGCGAGAGATGCGTGCGTCGTTCGCTGCTTTCGACAGTTGTTCGATCGAAGCATTGATCTGGCTATGGTTGGGATCAAAGCCGAGGATGCCAAGGCGTTTCTGCAGGTCCATGACATGCTCTTGCGAAGTCTGGACCTGCTGCTTCAGATCATCGAGCTGGCTGGAGAGCCAATTGGAGACGCGGCGTGTAGAAGCAAAACGAGTCTCGAAGCTTCGCTGAACATAGGCTGCGATGACCTTGTTGACAATATCCGATGCCAGCTTCGCGCTGAGTGACGTATAGCTGATGCGGATGATGTCGGTCTTCGGAACCTGCGATACATGCAGATTGCTCTGTAACTGATGAACGGTCTGCTGGCGTACCTGCGGCGTGTCAAGAGATGCACGTGGAACCGGGGCAGGGTGCCCCAGAAAGTCAGGATTGTTGGCGAGATCCATCTCGCGAGCGACAGTGAGCATGAGCGTGTCGCTTTGCAGAATGGCAACCTCGGTCAGCATCTTCGAGCCTTCGACTGAGCTGCTCTGGATGGCGCTTACGCGATACTCATTAGAAGAACCTGTCCTTACCTGGATTCTGCCAAAGGCTTCATAGATACGAGGTTGCGTCTCAGCTTTGTAAATGCCATAGACCAGACTGATCAGCAAACAGGCAATAACTATCCATCGTCGCTTTCTGAGGGTAATCAGCGCCTCGGAGAGCGTCGTGTCGGTAACCGCCGTGCTAAAGGCCGGGGTCGGGGAGTCAGGCGTGCCCGTAGAGGGCGGTGTCTGCGCGATATGCGGACCCATTGGCACTAGTCTATCAAGACCTCGAGCAGAGTCAGGTGAAGAAAATAAAGAATGCCCAGGTAACCCTCTCTATTCATTGAAAATGCATCAGACTAATTTATGCTTTTTAATAGCAGCATTAAAGCTGCAAATGTACTCCCCAAAACACTATGAGTAAATCTATTTCAATTGCAGTTGTTGGCTCTGGATACGTGGGTCTTGTAGCAGCGGTCTGTTTTGCTGAGATGGGACACGAGGTCATCTGTGTGGATAACGACGAGCGCAAGGTTGTTGCGCTGCAGGGCGGCGACACCCTGATCCACGAGCATTATCTCCCGGAACTTCTCTCCAGATACCGTAATGGACGTGTTCGTTTTACGACAGATCTGGCCGATGCAACCAGGAAGTGTGCAGCGATCTTTATTGCGGTCGGAACTCCTCAGAGCGAAACTGGCGATGCGGACCTTTCTTATGTAGAGGCCGTGGCTTGTGAGATCGCACGCTCGATTGACAGCTATAAAGTGATTGTCGAGAAGAGCACGGTTCCGGTGTATACGAACGAGTGGATCAGCCGCGCTATGGAGCGTAACGGCGTCGATCATAGCTTGTTCGACGTGGTTTCAAACCCGGAGTTTCTGCGTGAGGGAACAGCTGTAGCCGACTTCCTTCATCCGGACCGTATTGTCGTAGGAGCGGATAGCGAGCGCGCCGGCGCCATCCTGAAAGACATCTATGCTCCGCTGACGAACGGTGAATATTATCAGCGTGCGGATGGTATTCCTGGCTTCTGCAGCGTTTCCGAGCCACCTCCTTTGCTGATGACTTCGACTAAGAGCGCAGAGATCATCAAACATGCATCGAACGCATTTCTTGCAATGAAGATTTCGTTCATCAATGCTGTCTCGAATCTCTGTGAGGCCGCAAACGCGAACGTGGAACAGGTTGCTAAGGGCATGGGGCTGGATACCCGTATAGGCCCGAAGTTTCTCCGTCCGGGCATTGGCTACGGCGGATCATGCTTTCCGAAAGATGTAGCGGCTTTTCGTTCCGTAGCCGATCAGATGGGTGTGGACTTCAGCTTGTTGAGCGAAGTGGAAAAGATTAATGCTCAGCAGAAGAAGCGCTTTGTCAGCAAGGTGCGTTCGGCGCTATGGAACCTTCGCGGTAAGAAGCTGGGTGTGCTTGGCTTAGCGTTCAAGGGCGAGACGGACGATATCCGCGAGTCACCCGCCATCGAGATCGTCAAGATGCTTCTCGCGGAGGGGTGTTCCATCTCCGCCTTTGATCCGGCCGCAGCAAAACGCACGGAGCAGATTCTACCGGCGAGTGCCACGCTGCGTTATGTGGACGAAGCGTACGACGCGGCAGCCGATGCCGACGCATTATTGATCCTTACAGATTGGCCGGAGTTTGCAGAGCTTGACCTCAAGCGGCTGAATCAGGCACTCCGTTACCCCATCGTGATTGATGGACGTAACCTGTATGACCCGCACGCGATGACTGAGCATGGATTTACCTATCTCAGTGTCGGCAGGCCGGCAGCATACCCGGTCCGCGATCTGGCCTCGGCACCGTCGAGATAATCGGGGCTCAATGACGCGATTTGCGCCAAAACCGAAACCGTATACGACCATACCGGCCACAGGGGCCGCATCGCTGGCCTCGTCTATTTGAGACACAGAAAGGTATTCATGGCGTCGCAAACCATTCTTGTAACGGGAGCAGCAGGGTTTCTAGGGTCGCATCTGTGCGACACTCTGCTGGCTGAAGGGCATCATGTCATTGGCGTTGATAATCTGTCGACCGGAAACCGGGCGAATCTGAATCATCTCTCGGGAGAGCCTAGATTTCGCTTCATCGAGCAGGACATTACAAAGGCTTTCGACCCGGGAAAGGTCGACTATGTTTTCAACCTTGCTTCGCCTGCGAGTCCGGTCGATTACACCCGCTTGGGCATTGAGACGCTGCATGTTGGTTCTTCGGGAACCTTCAACACACTTGACGTTGCACGAAAGTACAACGCCGGATACCTACATGCCTCAACATCAGAATGCTACGGAGATCCCGAAGTTCATCCGCAGGTTGAAACGTACTGGGGCAATGTGAACCCGATTGGGCCACGCTCGGTGTATGACGAAGCCAAGCGATTCTCCGAGGCTGCAGTGATGGCGTATCACCGCTACTATGGTGTCAATACGCATCTGGTTCGCATCTTTAATACGTATGGTCCGCGGCTGCAGGCGAACGATGGCCGCGTTATCTCCAACTTCATGATTCAGGCTCTGCAGGGCGAGCCGCTGACGATATACGGGGATGGCTCACAAACGCGCAGCTTCTGCTATGTCTCCGACTTGATCGAGGGTATCGTGCGTCTCTCTCGTTCCGACGAACACCTGCCGGTGAACATTGGCAATCCCATCGAGTGGACGATTCTGGAGTGCGCGCACGAGGTGCTTGCCGTTACAGGCTCGAAGTCCGAGATCGTTCGTAAGCCTCTGCCGCAGGACGATCCTACGCGCCGCCGCCCGGATATTACCCGTGCTAAAACTCTGCTTGGGTGGGAGCCAAAGGTTCCACTGCGTGAAGGACTGGAGCGGTCACTGGAGTACTTCAAAGCCAGCACGAAGTAAGGATGCCCGTTTTATTGCGGGTACCGCTTGAGCTGCGGATACCACGTGAGCTGGAAGGATACGGCGGTATTGCTCTGTTTGCCTGTCTTGTAAATCGGAGCCTTCCAGCCTTCGTATTGCACCCAGGAATTCAGCTCGATGTCAGGGCCGAACCGTTTGACGAAGCTGGCCTTGAACTGATTCTGGGTCGTTCCGCCCGGGATAAAGTCTTTCGGCGTCTTCTTGTTCAGATACTCCAACTGAATCCATTCATTGCCGGAGAGGTGCCAGGTAAGCCAGGCGTTGCCACCTTTCGCTTCGCGGCCGATCCAGTCGCCCATGATGAAGCCTTTGTTGGTGTAGCCCTGGTTTTGGATGACCTCCCAATACTGGCCATAGCCCCCCTGACTCTTGGAAGTGGCATAGTCGGTGACGGCGGCCTCGACGCGAAGATCGAGAGGCTGCAAGCGTCCTGGAAAGTGTGAGATATAGAGGCCGGGGCGATAGCCGGCACGGCGGGGAGCACTGATAGGCGTAACGTCATCGTGGGTGATGGTGTCAGCGTATAAGGTGGCGTATTTGCGCACGAAGGGCAGCCGGTAGGAAAAGGTAAAGTTGCTGTAGCGTGCGCCGGGGTCGTCGCGAGAATATTTCTCAGCAGCCGTGGTGTCGTTAATATCAAAGAAGCCCTTCAGGAAGGTATGCAGAGTGACGGGAGCGTGACCCGCACCCCCGAAGATGATGGTCCTTTGAAAGCCGAATTCGAAGTTGCTGGTTGGATGGAAGGAAAATTTTTCTGAGTGCACGTAGGGACTGTTCGGCGCAGTATGCCCCTTCAGGCTTCCATAAAAGAAGTCATAGCGTACGGGGCCGAGCAGTTTTGATACAAGGGGAATATGGAGCGGTTCGACGCGGTTGATGCGGAAAGAATAAATATTTTCCGCATTGTTGGACCACGCCAATGCGCCACCCTGTGCCGGGCTAAGCCATGCGTCGCTCTTACCGCCGGAGATTTCGTGGCCTAGAAGATGAAACGAGAGATTGGCTTCGATCAGACGGAAGTAGTTTTGAGCGGGAAGCGGGCCTTCAGGAATGGTGTCCTGAGGGCGATTCGGCGGTGCGTATGGCTTGACGTAGTCCTGCGTAGAGAGAAAATTTGCCAGACTGTACGAGTATCCCGTTCCCCGAGGTGCATGTTGGTACTCGCCACGAATGTATAAGGAAAAGCGCCCTGCTTCGTTCAGCGTAGAGAAGCCGGTCACGTTATTGAAGCCGGATTCAAAGGGACGCGCGTAGTCGTTATACATCGTCTGTCCAAGATGGAAGCTATCGCGCAGAATCGGCCCACCGATGCCCGTGACTCGCGTATAGACGGACTGCATTCCATAGACGAGTCCCCGGTTCGTGAACCCGGCGGGCGATTCAGCGTTAAGCTCGTGAAGCAACTTATCGAGGATGTCCTGGGCCTCCTCGTTATTGCTGTTGATAATGTCCCGCTGCGCGGCTTGCAGCATATGCATGGCGCTTCGCCGTGTCCACGGACGCATCCCAATAAAAGGCGTGTCGAGGAAACCCATCGAATAGAGGCGCAGCATTGCCGGATAGACCCAGTTATCGACGGGAATATACGCAGAACCAAGGGCGTTCTGCTGGTTCTGCATCTCATCCACGGGCTGGTAGGCCTGAAAGGCAGTGTAAGGTTTCTCGGGAGTTGTTGGAGCCGGCGGAGGAGTCGGAGGCAGTGTCGGCGCTGGAGGTGGAGCTGCAGGTGCAGAATTTTGTTGTTTTTGTTGATCAGGATCGTATGCAGGGCGAGAGGGTACCTGATCAGGTGACAGCGGTGTGGCTTCTGGCGCAGATGGTGGCGTCTGTTGGGAGGTCGAGGGAGCCTGGGCAACTGCTGCCGTCAGAGTCCCTGCGAGCAAACAGCAGATGGGGAGGAATGTTCTGATCTGCAAATGCACCTCAAAATGACTGTGGTCCGCTACTTCAAGTGTAGTCTTTGAGGGTTCTCACGGGGGCACGGCATCCCATGCCTGTTATCCGATTCAACTCCCTCGTGTACCTACTTTGATGCTCTTCGTATGGTTTTAAGCCGCCTGCGAGCAGCTTTGGAGGCCTGCTTGAGCCATGCTGGCGTCACGATCTTACGGCCGAGCAGGAACTGTTCCATATGTTCCATTGGATCGGAGAGCGCGCTTTTTGAGTTGCGTGCAGTGGGCCAGAACACGCATTCGATTAATACCGGACCATCTCCGCTGCGTGTACGGCCCAGAGATTCCTGCGTAACACGGTAAAGTGCAACCGCATCGCAGGAATCGACGGGAATCCCGGGAACCCCCGATTTCCCCGCCATCTTCGCAACCACGGCAAGATCGTCATCGTCTTTGCGGCGTGACATACCAGGCAGGACAACGAAGATGATCGGGAGTTCGTAATGGGCCGCTGGCTTTAGCAGCCTGGCGTAAGCTTGCGAGCTCAACTCATTCTTGCCGATATAGACGACAACAACACCCTGGCGTCCCTGTGTCTTCAAAGCAAGAGCTGCACCGATCGCCATCTCTACGCGCTGTTCAGAGTCTTCGATCGTTGGGAGAAGGCGAGGTATCTTCTTGTTCTTGCCGGAGGAGAAAGCCTTAAGAAGGCCGATCGGATCATCGCCGAGGATCGAACCCATACCCGCGCTGGGAGCATAGTCGCTGATCAGATCATCTGCTCCAAGCTCGATCGCGGTACTGGTGCGGACGGCTTCCTGACCGCGAATCGAAGTGAGTTTCAGCCTGCGGCCTTTGCCGCGAGCCTTCGCTGTCGCGGTGTCCTCCAAAGTCCTCGCTTCAATCATGGCCACGTACATGGCACGTAACTTTGCATTGGGTACAAGAGGATTCTCGCCCGCCTCTTTTTTGTCCTTGACTGCCATCTTCGTCCTGTCTCTCCATACACAGAGAGGGTTCCGTGTGGAACCCTCTCTGTCCTGATGCTAATTACTAATGTAGCTGTCCTACGCGCGCGCCGGATCGCCTGCTTCAGTGTCGACGCCAAGTTCAACCAGAGCCTTCTGGGCGGCCTTGGGTTTGAACTTGCCGTCACGAGCCAGCCTTGAGAGCGTTGCAGCAGCAATAGCTTCGGCATTGACCTCAAAGTGTCGACGCAGGTGCTCGCGATTGTCGCTGCGTCCGAACCCGTCCGTTCCCAGCGTGACCAGCCTTGCAGGAAGCCACGGCGAAAGCGCATCCGGAAGCACCTTCATATAATCGCTTGCCGCGATAATCGGCCCCTTGGCGCCTTCCAGCGTCGTCTCCAGATAGTTCTTCTTCAACGCTTCTGCAGGATGCAGACGGTTCCAGCGCTCGATGGCGAGTGCGTCGCGCCGCAGCTCGCTGTAGCTGGTGACGCTCCATACATCGGTCTCAACGCCATACTTCGAAGAGAGAATCTCCTGCGCCCGCAGCACTTCGTTCAGAATGGGGCCGCTGCCGAAGAGCTGCGCGACGGCCTCACCCTTGATGGCGGGCTTCAGCTTATACAAACCACGCAGGATGCCTTCGGTGACACCCTCGGGCATCGGTGGCATCGCATAATCTTCGTTGTACATGGTGATGTAGTAGAAGCAATCTTCTGCTTTTTCGTACATGCGCCGCAGGCCGTCCTGCACAATCACGGCCAGCTCGTATACAAACGCAGGATCGTAGCTTAGGCAGGTAGGAATGGTGCTCGACAGCACGTGGCTGTGACCGTCCTGATGCTGCAAGCCTTCGCCCAGCATGGTAGTGCGGCCAGCGGTTCCTCCCATCAGGAAGCCCTTGCCGCGCGAATCGGCAAAGGCCCACGCCATGTCGCCGATACGTTGGAAGCCAAACATCGAATAGTACATGTAGAAGGGAATCATCGGCAGGCGATAGTTGGAATAAGCAGTTCCCGCCGCCGTGAATGAAGCCATCGAACCAGCCTCAGTAATGCCTTCTTCCAGAATCTGCCCGTTCTTCTCCTCGCGGTAGCTCAGCAGCATGTCGGAGTCGTGCGGGGTATACTTCTGGCCTTCCGGAGCATAGATGCCGACCTGCTTGATGACCGATTCGAGCCCGAAGGTGCGTCCTTCGTCGGGAACGATAGGAACAACCAGCTGGCCGAACGAGGGGTCCTTCAGCAGGTGACGCAGTAGGCTGACGAAACCCATCGTCGTGGAGACTGCACGGTTGTTCGACCCGCTCGTCCACTCCTTCAGCGTATCCAGCGCCGGTGTCTTGAACTCAATCTTCGGCACTTCGCGCTTGGGCAGATAACCGCCTAGCTCCGCGCGCCGAGCGTGGAGGTACTGAATCTCAGGAGCAGATTCGTCGGGGCGGTGGAAGGCTCCGTTCTTGGCGTCCTCTTCGGTAACCGGAATCTCGAAGCGTGCGATGAACGACTTCATCGAGTCATCCGTCAGCTTCTTTTCCTGGTGCGAGGCGTTACGTGCTTCGGTGGAACCCAGACCGTATCCCTTGACCGTTTTGGCAAGAATAACCGTTGGGCCGCCCTTATGTTCGAGCGCGCGCTTGTAAGCGTTGTAGATCTTGACCGGGTCATGACCGCCGCGGTGCAGGCGTGCAAGCTGCTCGTCGGTCTTGTCCTCAACCAGTTTCAGCAGCTCCGGATATTTGCCGAAGAAGTGCTCACGCAGGTAAGCGCCGCCCTTGGCCTTGAAGGCTTGGTAGTCGCCGTCGACACACTCTTCCATTCGCTTCAGCAGCAAGCCCTGGTGGTCGCGTTCGAAGAGCTCATCCCAGTCCGAACCCCAGACGACCTTGATGACGTTCCACCCCGCACCGCGGAACATGCCCTCCAGTTCGTCGATAATGCGCTTGTTGCCGCGCACAGGGCCGTCGAGACGCTGCAGGTTGCAGTTGACGACGAAGATCAGGTTGTCAAGCTTCTCGCGCGAGCCGAGCGAGATAGCGCCCAGTGAATCGACCTCGTCAGTCTCGCCGTCACCGACGAAGGCCCATACCTTGCGGTCGCTCTTCTCAATCAGGCCACGGTTTTCGAGATAGCGCATAAAGCGGGCCTGATAGATGGCATTCAATGGCCCGATGCCCATCGAAACCGTAGGGAAGCGCCAGAAGTCCGGCATCAGCCAGGGATGCGGATAGCTCGACAGGCCAGGCTCACCACGAAGCTCGTGGCGGAAATTCTTAAGGCGCTTTTCGTCAAAGCGGCCCTCAAGAAAGGCGCGAGCATAGACGCCGGGTGAGGCGTGGCCCTGAAAGTAGACGAAATCTCCAGGCAGATCGGCGCCGCCGGTGGGGCTGGAATATTTCGCCCGGAAGAAATGATTGAAGCCGACCTCAAGAAGCGTCGCCAGCGAGGAATAGGTGGAAATATGCCCGCCGATGCCCGCGTCTTTCTTATTCTGACCATGGACCATCGCCATCGCATTCCAACGGATCAGAGCCTCGACGCGCCGCTCCAGCGCACGATCGCCGGGATAAGGAACCTCGTCGTGTTTGGGAATCGTATTTTGATAAGGAGTCGTCAGCTCACTGGGTACAGGAACTCCGGCCTCGCGGGCGCGGGTGCGGAGAGCTTCCAGCAATTCAGCGCTCTGCTCCCAATCTCCGGCTACAACCTCGTCGAAGGCTTCGATCCATTCGGCAACTTCCCTGGTGAAGTCGGCCTGTGCAGCGGCGGTCTCAAGCTTTGTTGTCATAAGCAGTTCTTATCTCCCTATCTTTCCGCCGGAATACTCCTGCGCAGAAAAACTAGCCACATCTAAGATAATCGCCAAACCCTACAACCGTCACGGCCACCCCGGAATCTCGTGCGAACAGCGGATCCGGTCAGGGCATTTGTCCTATGGTTCAGCTTATGAAACGGCGTTGTCTAGGTGGAGTAGTCGGCATTGATTCGGACATATTCCTCCGTCAGGTCGCAGGTAACGAAGCGGCAACCGGCGTCACCCTGACCCATATGGATGGCAATGGTGTACTCGCGTTGCTGCATCACTTTGTGGGCCTTCGTTTCATCAAAGTTGGGTGACCGCATCCCGCCCTCGTAGACAGGAACATCCCCAATGCGGACGATCACGTTTTCGGGATCGAACTCTACACCGGAGTAGCCTGCGGCTGCCATTAACCGTCCCCAGTTCGGATCTGCGCTCGACCATGCCGTCTTGCAGAGAGGAGAGTGGGCGATAGAACGAGCGATCTGGCGAGCCTCGGCCTCGTTGCGAGCTCCGCTGATATCGAGCGTCACGACGTGGGTGACACCTTCGCCGTCATCAACGATCTTGTGTGCAAGCGTGCGGCAGACGCGATTAAGAGCATCGGCGAATCGCTCGCGCAGCATGCTGTCAAGCTTTACGCCACTGGCTCCACTCGCCAGCAGCAGCACGGTATCGTTGGTCGAGGTGTCGCCGTCGATGGAGATGGAGTTGAAGCTCTGGTGGACGGCCGGCTGCAGCAACTCGCGCAGGTCGGTGCCCTCAGCTGCGATATCGGTGAACAGATAAACCAGCATCGTCGCATGGGGCGGCACCGGCGGACCCAGCCGAGGGTGAATCATGCCTGCGCCTTTAGCCGCCCCGAAGATTGTTACGCTCACGCCGTTCACATCGATTGCCGTACGAGCCACCTTCATCTTCGTGTCGGTCGTCATGATGGCCTTGGCAAATAGCTCAGCGTGTTCCTCTGTTGCGCCCAGCGATATCTTTAGACCCGGCAGCGCGGCGACCACCTTATCGCCCGGGAAGGGAACGCCGATGATACCCGTTGAAGAAGGGAAGACCTCATCGAAGATGCAGCCAAAGGTCTCCGCCGCGGCAGCGCAGGTCGCCGAACATGCATCGATGCCTGCTTTCCCTGTCGCGCAGTTGGCATTGCCCGCGTTCACCAGCACCGCGCGCACGCGGCCGCCCGAGGAAGCAATATGGCTGCGTCCCACCGTGATAGGGGCTGCCACAACCTGATTGCTGGTAAACATCACCGCGGCGTTGGCTCCCTCTGGAGCGACGGCTGCCGCGAGATCGAGATTCCCGCTTGCCTTGATTCCTGCTTTGACCGCGCCCCACTGAAAGCCCTGCGGAAGAGCTTCACGTCCTGTCTTCACTTCAACGTCCATGAACCTACTCTAACAAGCACGGAATGAGCAGGTCATGGACGCAGAGTTACGAAGAAAAGTTAAACGGGAATCGTCCTGCCTTCAGCTGAGCTTTGGCGTGCCAGCTCTAGCAGGCGGATAACGCGATATCCATCCTCTGAGCTGACTGTCAGAGGAGCCGTGCCGAGAATGGCATTGCGAACGTTGGCATAGAAATCGCGATAGTCCCCTAGCTCCGTCTTTACCTGTGTTTTGTCTAGAACTCCCGGATTGGCAGGATCAGGAGCGATCGTCAGTGTTCCCCATGCCTCCTGCCGTTCAGCCAGCCACACACGCGGATCGCCGACCCGAGGTACGGTCTTTCCTGCCACCAGCGCAGGCTCCTGTGGATCGACGCCGTATTTGCGGAAGCTCCCCTTGGTGCCATGGAGCAGAAAACGCGGCGCAGGATCGGCTGCCACCATCGTGGCGCGGCATATCGCCTGCATCCGGGGATAGTGCAACGTGATGTCAAAGGCGTCCTCGATGCCGGTTGTATCCCGGTCGCGCCGAACGCTGGCGGTAATTGCCTCAGGCGTGCCGAACAGAGACGTGGCCTGATCGACAAGATGCGGCCCCAGGTCGAACAGCATGCCGTTGGCGTCATTCGCGCTCTCCTTCCACGTGCCTTCACGCGGCAATGGGCGGAAGCGGTCGAAGTGCGATTCATAGGTAACAAGCCTGCCCAGGGCATTGGTTTCAAGAAGCTTGCGCACCGTCTTAAAATCGCCATCCCAGCGTCGATTGTGATACGGAGCCACAATCAGCTTCTTATCCACGGCAATCTGAATCAATTCACGAGCCTCGGCACTGGTGGCGCAGAACGGCTTGTCGATTACAACGTGCTTGCCCGCCAGCAGCGCTTGCCTGGCAAGGTCGAAGTGCGTCTCGTTAGGCGTGGCCACCACGATCAATTGAATCGAGGGATCACTGATGGCCTCATCAAATGACCGTAGGATGCGTGTGTCAGGATAGGCCTTGGCGGCCTCGTCGCCTTTGCGTTGCACAATCGCTTCAAGCTTCAATCCAGGTACCGCGTGGATGAAGGGGGCGTGAAATACACGGCCGGCAAGCCCGAAGCCGATGACAGCAGCACGAATCTCTGACATGAATCCTCCTGTGGTCATTGTGTCACGATGTTTTCAGTAGGTTATGGAGATTGTTCGATGGTCGTCGATGTGAGAAGTCGTGTGAAAGTTGCATAACCGCATAAAACTTTTTGAGCCTCGCGGCGCTTCTAAGCATCTGAATTGTGAAAGACATGTGGAGCGGTATGCTCCGGTCCCTGCCCGAGTAATGAGTCGGGGTTCAAAATACAGAGGATGCAGGTACCATCGAGAATATGGTTCAACCCAGAAGAAAGCATGTGGCAACTGCCCTAGGCGTGACTGCGGCTCTTGGCCTAACGTTGCTGAGCGTATCGGCTCAGGGCCAGCAGGCGGCGCAGCCATCCGGCAATCAGCCGCGGCCTACGCAGACCGGACCAAGCTCCGGTCCTGAAAGCTCCCCGATCGCTGGCGCACAGCAGCAGCTTTATACCGTCTCAGGGCAGAACGGGTCGACGGTCACGCAGGATTCCTTCAAGGGCTCCATCGTTGAGGGCAAATCGACCGGAACGACGATGGATCTGTCGCTCGATGATGCCATTCAGCGCGGACTGCGCAACAACCTGGGCATCATCCTGCAGGGAGCTGCACAGAAGAATGCAAACGGCCAGAGGCTCGAAGAGCTGCAGGCTCTCCTGCCCACGGCAACCGGTGCAGCCAGCATCAACGTGCAGCAGGTGAACCTTGCGGCGTACGGTCTGAAGTTTCCCGGTCTCAATCCGATCGTCGGACCCTTCCAGGTCGTCGATTTTCGTGCCTATCTGACACAAAATCTTCTGAACGTCTCTGCGCTGCAGAACTACATCGCGGCCAAACATAACTTTGCTGCAGCCAAGCTGACTGCTGACGATGCGCGCGATCTGGTCGTGTTGACCGTCGGCAATGCGTATCTATTGTGTGTCGCAGATGAGGCTCGCGTCGAATCGGTTACCGCCACGTTGGCAACTTCGAAGGTCTCGCTCGATCAGGCTGTAGCTGCGCATGATGCCGGTACCAGTCCAAAGCTCGATGTGCTTCGCGCGCAGGTGGATTATCAGAATGAGCAACAGACCTTGATCTCGGCAAAGAACCAGTTGGCCAAGGACAAGCTGGCACTGGCCCGTGTGATCGGCCTTCCGCTCGATCAGGACTACAAGCTGACGGATCTTGTGCCGTATGCAGCCTTCAACGACATCGATCCGCAGGCGACAGCCGAGCAGGCCCTCAAGTCACGTAAGGATCTCGCCGCATCGGGTGAGCAGGTTCTCGCAGCCAAAGCACAAAAGACCTCGGCCTGGGCTTATCAGCTTCCCGTCGTCAGCTTCTCGGGAGACTTCGGTGACCTCGGACAAACTCCTGGCCATTCGCATTCGAGCTATACCGCGACTGGGCAGGTGACGGTCCCAATCCTTCAGGTGGCAAAGACGAAGGGGCAGGAGGACGTCGCCGGAGCACAGTACGATCAGGCCCGCGCCCGCCTTGCCGATCAGGCGCAGCAGATCAATGCCGATGTTCGCGACAGCCTTCTCGATATTCAGGCTGCAGCAAAGTTAGTCGAAGCAACGCACTCCAATGTAGAGCTGGCCAACGAGGCGCTCAGCGAAGCGCAGCAGCGCTTCAAGGCTGGAGTTTCGGATAACCTTCCCGTCTCGCAGGCTCAGTCTCAGACGGAGCAGGCGAACGACCAGTACATCAGTGCTCTTTATCAGCACAATATCGCCAAGCTCTCCTTGGCGCGTGCCCTGGGCGCAGCCCAGGCAAAATACAAAGATTATCTCGGAGGAAAGTAACCTTGGCAGAGCAAGAGACAAAGAATAACGCCCCGGAAGTGGAAGAAGAGTCTCCGGAGAAGAAGACCCGGCGCAAGCTGGTTGTTATCGCCGTCGTAGCATTGCTTGCGATTGGTGCAGCTCTCTTCTACTGGCACTCTACGTTTACTGAGGACACGGACGACGCGCAGGTGGATGGCGACCTCTATCAGGTCAGCTCCCGCATTGCCGGTCAGGTGATCAAGGTCTACGTCGAAGACAACCAGGCCGTGAAGGCAGGCGATCTGATCGCCGAGATTGACCCCAAGGACTTCCAGGTCGCACTCGAACAGGCCCAGGCCAATCTTGCCAATGCGGAAGCCGCAGCCATTCAGGCCAACGTCACGGTGCCGATTACGAGCATCACCTCGAACACCAGCATCAACACGACCAGTTCCGATGTACAAGGAACGCAGGCAGCCGTAGCGCAGTCGCAGAAAGAGGTGCAGGCCGCGGAGGCTCGCGTGGCGCAGGCCAAGGCGAATGCCATCAAGTCCGATCTTGACGTCGACCGTTACAAGCCGCTCGTGGAGAAGGATGTCATCTCCAAGCAGCAGTTCGACGCCGCAGTCGCTCAGGCCGCCGCTAACCGCGCTGCTGTGCTCGAGGCTGAATCCAACCTCATCGGCCAACAGGAAGCGGTTCGCCAGGCGCAACAGCGTCTGATTCAGGCTCGTTCGCAGGCGATGCAGGCTGCGAAGAACGGCCCCAGCCAGGTGAAGGTACAGCAGGCCCGGGCACAGGCGGCTCTCGCCGATGTGAAGCAGGCACAGGCCAGGGTCGATCAGGCCAAGCTGAACCTGAGCTACACGCGTATTACGGCTCCCGTTTCCGGAATCGTCAACAAGAAGAACGTTCAGGTAGGAGCGAATCTCTCCGTCGGCCAGGATGTGCTGACAATCGTTCCGCTGACGGACCTCTGGGTGACGGCGAACTTCAAAGAGACGCAGCTCGACAAGATGCGTCCCGGCCAGGACGTCACGATCAAGGTCGACGCTCTGGGTGGCCGCAAGTTCCACGGCAAGGTGAAGCAGATCGGCGGAGCAACAGGCTCACGTCTTTCGCTCTTTCCGCCTGAGAACGCAACGGGTAACTACGTCAAGGTCGTCCAGCGCATTCCGGTGCGCATCGACTTCACCAATCTGGCTGATGAGAACAAGGATCTCTCCTTGAGGCCTGGCTTCTCCGTCACGCCTATTGTTTCCGTAAAGTAACACTGTCGGGTGGATCGGGCGGCCGGCATCGGCCGCCCGATTTTCTTTTAAGCGGAAATCCGCCGCCTGCTGTTACAACAACAGTAGTTGGTCCCGTATGTATCTTTAAGTAACTGCTAACATCCAATCGCTGTAAGCCATTTTGCCGTAAAATCAAGTTCCTCATTTATGCCGATCGCACTCGAATTCTTCGTTCACTATGCCTATCTGATCCTGTTTCTATGGGTTCTGGTAGAGCAGATCGGCATTCCTGTTCCCAGCGTTCCTCTGTTGCTTACGGCAGGGACGCTCAGTGCGACTCACCGTATCCACCATCTGTCTGCCTTGCTGGCAGTTCTGGCAGCGTGCATGGTTTCCGATTCGATCTGGTTCCTCATGGGGCGTCGATACGGCAACAGTGTGCTGAAGCTGTTGTGCCGTCTCTCCTTCGAAGCCTCTACCTGTGTTAGCAAGACCGAAGGCTACTTCGCTCGCCGCGGCCACTCGACGTTGCTCTTCTCAAAGTTTGTGCCTGGCCTCAGCACGGTAGCTCCTCCCATTGCGGGGCAGATCGGCATGTCGTATGGTCAGTTCTTTCTCTGGGATCTCGCTGGCTCCTTCATCTGGGCCGAGGCCTTCCTGCTGCCGGGTCGCTTCTTCGGAGACGTGGCTCAAAAGAGCGCTCCATTCTTCCACTGGCTTGGCCGATTCGCCTTCGCCATCTTCGTTCTCATGGTCCTTGGCTTTATGGCCTATCGCTTTCTCAAGACGAGGAAGTTCCTGCAGCAGGTTCGCGAGCTGCGTCTGGAGCCGGCCGAGTTAAAGGAGATGATGGATCAGGCAGAGAGGCTCGGAACGCCAGCCCCGTTCATCGTCGATCTCCGCCATCCACTCGACTACAAGCCTGACCCGCGTGTGCTCCCGGGATCGCTACGCATCGGGCCGAATGAGATTCGGCAGCACAGCGAAATCATTCCGCGCGATCGCGATGTTGTCCTCTACTGCACCTGTCCCAACGAGGAGACCAGCGCCAAGCTTGCCTTGCAGCTTCATAAGATCGGTGTCTATCGCGTCCGGCCTCTGCGCGGAGGCTTCGATGGCTGGAAAGAAGCCGGGTATCCGCTGGTCGACTACGTAACAGATACCCCCACAACCGCTGTCCTCACGACGGAGATCGCTCCGGCTCCAGAGTCGAAGCCCGCCATGCCATTGCTCTAATTCTCTTCAGTACAAGGCATCAGGACCCAAGCTTAAAGTTAACAGTGAAGGTCGTCTGAACCTCCGTTGGCTCGCCATTCAGCAAATATGGTCTATACCGTGCAGCTCGAATCGCGTCCAACGCCGCGTTCCGCAACAGAGGAGGCCCGCTGACCACCTGCAGGCTTTCAACCGCGCCTGCTTTTGAGATTACCGCTTCGACTACCACGACCCCTGAGACTCCAGCAGCCTTCGCAATTGTCGGATAGACCGGGCGAATCTGCGAGAGCAACAACCCCGCCGACACTCCGGTAGAGACATGCAGAGGCTGTTCGGGCGGCTTGGCCGCGACGGATAGTCTCGTTCCACTGCCTGTAGAGCTGATCACGCTGGATGGAAACCCCGAGTTACTTCCCATGCCCATCTGGATCGGTCCAATGTCTGGCGGCGGATTGCCGGATGGAGCTGGATCACGCGGTATGAGAATCGTTGTATGCGCCGCCGCCAGAGGTATCTCCGGCGCCATAGCATCGCTCGTAGTTGCTCTCACCTGCTGCACCTGCAACGGAGGCCGCGGCGGGGGAGGCGTAAAGACCAGAGGCGTATCGGCGTGGAACGTCAGCCGCTCTGGATGCAGCAATGGAAGGATCATCAACGTCGCAGCGATGGCTGCCTGTAGAAGCGTAGACCCTGCCATCGTCCAGCGCTTCATGCTTGAAACAGGGATACCCTGCGACTCGACCAGACTGTCCTCGAACATAAACACCTCCGAACCAGCTTCGATTCAGGGGCGCATTGAGCGAGGAATGCGTCCGTACTCCGTTAGACCCCTCACTGCATGAAATTGTTCCCGGGGCTGCACAAATACGATGAATTGAGCGATCATGGATCACCATGGCATCTCAACCTGCAACCATTGCTGCGGCCACTCCCGCCTCTACGACCGTGACGGCTCCATCGAATCGAGTCCTGTCTATCGATGTGCTTCGGGGAATCACCATCGCCTTCATGATCCTGGTGAATGATGCAGGAGACGGCCACCACACCTACACCCAGCTTGAACACGCCGCATGGAATGGCTGGACACTGACCGACCTCGTCTTCCCGACCTTCCTCTTCGTCGTTGGCATGTCCATCATCCTGTCGCTCAACTCGCGCCTCCAGCGCGGAGCCAGCAGGCGCGATCTCGCGATTCATACCTTCCGCCGTGCCGTGACGATCTTCGTCGTCGCGATGCTCATCAATCTCTTTCCGCGCTTCGATTTCACACACCTACGGCTTTACGGCGTCCTGCCTCGCATCGCCCTCTGTTATCTGGTCGCCGGGCTCATCTGTCTGGCTACGCAGCGCATTCGCACGCTGCTCTCCATCTCAGCCGTCCTTTTGATCGCGTACTGGGTCCTGATGCGATACGTTCCCGTACCCGGCTTCGGTGTGCCGACACACGATATCCCCCTACTTGACCCCGACAAGAATCTGGCCGCATGGCTCGATCGGGGAATCATGGGATTCATTCAGCGCACCCTCCACACCGGTCGTCTCTACGAAGGCACACGCGACCCCGAAGGCCTGTTAAGCACCATTCCAGCTGTTGCAACCACCCTGATCGGCGCGGCGACAGCGCTTTGGCTGCGTATGGCCGAAGGTAAATCTGCCGTTATGACGCGCGCGCAGTGCGCTATCAGCTTCCTGCTCTTCGGCCTGTTGGGAATCGGTTCCGGCCTGGTCTGGAACATCTGGTTTCCCATCAATAAAAAGCTCTGGACCAGCTCGTATGTGCTCTTCGCCGCAGGCTGCGCTCTTGTCGGGCTGGCTGCCTGCTATTGGGCCATCGACATCCGCCGCTTCAACGAGACAAAGCTGGGCAGTAAGCTCACATGGCCCTGGCTGGTTTTTGGCTCCAATGCCATCGTGGCCTATACGGTGGCTGCTGTCATCGAAAAGACCCTCTACGCCATCCATACCTCCGACATCGGCCCAACCGGCAAGCCACTCACCGCGTGGAACTGGATCTACTGGCACATCTTCGCCAGCCACGGCTCCACCAACAATACCTCGGCCGCGTTCGCGCTGGCATACGTGCTCGTCTGTTTCATCCCCAACTGGATCCTCTGGCGAAAGAAGATCTTTGTGAAGCTCTGATGTTCATGGTTTTGAGACGGCGATTTCTCGTCTTCCATCCCAAGCCGTTACCATAGACCTCGGCTGCGTCTTCTCTGCGCGGCAAGGGAGTGGGAATTGGCTTACGACGATCTTCGTGACTGGATCAACGCACTGCACAAGGCCGGCGAGCTCAAGCGCATCACCGTCGAGGTCGATCCCAACCTCGAGATGGCCGAGATCGCCGACCGCGCCGCGAAGATGGGCAAGGGAACTGCCAGGGCTGGCGGCCCCGCCCTTCTTTTTGAAAACGTCAAGGGCCATCCCGGCACTCGCGTCCTGATGAACCAGTTCGGCAGCGAGCGTCGCATGCGTCTCGCGCTCGAGACCGATTCGCTCGATGCGATCGCCGACCGCATCCGCCTGCTGCTGAAGCCCGAAACCCCGACCACCCTGATGGACAAGCTGAAGATGCTGCCCAAGCTCGCCGAGGTCGGTGGCTTCTTCCCCAAGGTGGTCGCGGCCAAAGACGCCCCCTGCAAGCAGGTCATCCTTCGCGGAGACGAGGTCGATCTCAACCGCGTCCCCATCCTCAAGACCTGGCCACAGGACGGCGGACGCTTCATCACCTTACCCTGCGTCATCACCAAAGACCCCCACACCGGCAAGCGCAACGTCGGCATGTACCGCATGCAGGTCTACGACGGCAAGACGACCGGCATGCACTGGCAGCGTCAAAAGGTCGCCGCCGAACATCTGCGCGAGCGCCTGCGCGCCGCCTCTGCTGATACCGCTGCCTCCGTCGATCTGATGGCTCTCACCGCTGGAGGCACCACCGTAGCCCAGTCACTCGAGTCCATCCCGCAGGCTACGCTCGGTAAGATTCGCGATGGTCGTATGGAGGTCGCCGTCGCCATCGGCACCGATCCGGCAACGACCTTCAGTGCCATCGTCCCCGCACCGCCCGATGTCGAGGAGTACCTCATCGCAGGCTTCCTGCGTCAGAAGCCGCTCGAGCTGGTCAAGGCCGAGACCGTCGATCTCGAAGTCCCCGCCAACGCCGAGTACATCCTCGAAGGCTATGTCGAGCTTGGGGAGCTGCGCACCGAAGGCCCCTTCGGCGATCACACCGGCTTCTACACCATGCAGGACGACTACCCGGTCTTCCACATCACCTGCATCACCCACCGCAAAGACCCAGTCTATGCTGCCACCATCGTCGGCAAGCCGCCCATGGAAGACGCCTGGATGGGCAAGGCCGTCGAGCGTATCTTCCTGCCCCTGATGCAGCTCACGCTACCGGAGATCCGCGACGTCAACCTGCCACCCGAAGGTGTCTTTCATAACCTCATGATCGTGTCGATTAAGAAGTCCTACGCCGGCCACGCCCGCAAGGTGATGAACGGCATCTGGGCGATGGGACAGGCGATGTTCACCAAGTGCATCGTCGTCGTCGACGAAGACTGTGATGTGCAGGACGTCGCTGAGGTCGTTCTTCGCGTCTCCAACAACATCGACCCCGAGCGCGACATCCAGTTCACCCTTGGGCCCGTCGACTCGCTCGACCATGCCAGCCGCCTGCCCAACTACGGCAGCAAGATGGGCATCGACGCCACGCGTAAATGGGCGGCCGAAGGCTTCACCCGTCCCTGGCCCCCTATGCTCACCATGGACGCTGCGGTAAAAGCGCGAGTTGACACAATATGGAAGAAGCTCGGAATCGAGTAGCTACTCGACCGTCACCAGCGTAATCGCTGTCAGATTCCGCACCCACCGTTGAGGCTTCTTGTCTGCACTGTCGATCAGCTTGATCTGCCCATCGTCTCCAAGCGGCTTGCCGTTCATGCTCGTGGCCACAATCACATCGGCGGCATGCTCCGAGCCTTCCACTTCGGTTGCAGAGTAGAGTACCCAATACTTATCCGTACCCTCGGCGCTGATGTAGCTCCGCAACATCTTCCGGTGCGTCGACGGACCGACCGCAAAGCCGTATTTAGCCAGCAGATCACCCAGCGCCACGCCGGTATAGCTTTCATCCGCCTTCGTATGCTCGTTGTGCACGGTAATCGTCTTCTGAGGCATCGCGGCAAGATCGGCGACGCTCAGGGTGGTCGATTTACCGTCTACGGTGACCTTCAACTCAGTTGAAACCGGCGCTTTGGCGTGCTGATGCTCGGTTGCAGCCTGTCCAAAGGCAAAGCAGGAGGTGGCGGTAACCATCGCAATCGCCAGCAGAAGAGAGGACCGTCGATCTGTCATGGCACTATCCTAACCTCAGGCTGCTCACTTGGGATCGAGATGCCGCAGAGCGAATGGGTCGCTCAGGCTATACTTAATGCATGTCCATCGTTCGCAACGCCACCGCTATCGTCAAAGGAATGAGCGTCACGCTGAGAGAGGCCTTTCAGCCGACTGAGGTAGAGAACTACCCCGACGGTAAAGGACCCATGCGTGGTGCCAAGTTCCAGGAGCGTTTCCGCGGGAAGCACCAGTTGCAGCGTGACGAAAATGGCCTGGAAAAATGCGTTGCCTGCTTCCTGTGCGCGGCCGCCTGCCCCTCGAACTGCATCTACATCGAAGCGGCAGAAAACACCGCCGAGCATCGCATTTCCTCGTCCGAGCGCTATGCCAAGGTCTACAACATCGACTACAACCGCTGCATCTTCTGCGGTTACTGTGTCGAGGCCTGCCCGACAGACGCCATCACGCACGGCCACGGTTTCGAGCTGGCATCGCTGAACGCCACCACCCTGGTTATGCGTAAGGAAGACCTGCTGGTTTCCAGTGGTCCGCACATGCCCGACGCCGTGCTTTCAGACCGCGACCAGGCCGATATACTCGCCTGATTTCAAGGTATTAGGAAACATCGTTGCAGCGGCCTTCCGTGCTTCAGTCAGGCGGAAAGTGCATCGCGCAATGTCCGAAGGACGTCAGATAAAGATGATCACTCGTCAGCATCCTCTTGAAAAGATTCTCGAGAACCGGATTGCCATCATCGATGGAGCGATGGGCACAACCATCCGCACCTACGATATGAAAGAGGCGGACATCCGCGGCGAGCGGTTCAAAGATGCGAAGAAGGACCTGCTGAATAACGGCGATCTCTTCTCGCTCACGCAGCCCGTGATGATCGGCGACATTCACCGTCGTTTTCTCGAAGCGGGTGCCGACATCATCGAGACCAATACCTTCGGCGCAACCAGCATCGCCCAGAGCGAGTTCTTCGTCGACGACCCGCGCGAGCACGGCGGGCGCAAAGATCCCGAGTTCTATCAGAAAATCATCGACAACCGCATGCTCAGCGACCTTGCGTGGGAGATCAACGAGCAGTCTTCGCGTCAGTGTCGTGAGTGGGCCGACCGTGTCGCCAACCAGACCGGCCGTCAGCGCTTCGTCGCTGGAGCTATCGGACCGTTGACCGTCTCGCTCTCGAACTCGCCCGATGCCGACGACCCCGGCTTCCGCGTCGTCACCTTTGATCAGGTGAAGACCGCCTACGCCGAACAGGTGCGCGCGCTTATCGCTGGCGGCTCCGACCTGCTTCTGGTCGAGACGATCTTCGACTCACTCAACGCCAAGGCCGCGCTCGTTGCCATCCGCGAGGTCTTCGACGAAGACGGTCTCACCGCACAGGGAAGAGAACTGCCCATCATGATCTCCGCTGCCGTCGGTCGCGGTGGCGAGACGATGATCTCCGCGCAGACCGTCGAGGCCTTCTGGAATGCAGTCGAGCATGCCAACCCGCTCTCCGTTGGACTCAACTGCTCGCTCGGCCCGGATCTGATGTATCCCTTTCTCGAAGAGCTGTCCGGGAAATCAAGTGCCGCCATCTCGGCCTATCCAAACGCTGGCCTGCCCAATCCGCTTTCGCCCACCGGCTTCGACTTCCAGCCCGAAGACATGGCTCGTTACCTTGGCGACTTCGCGCGAGGCAGCCTCATCAACATCGCGGGCGGCTGCTGCGGGAACACACCCGAGCACATCGCGGCTATCGCGAAGGCGCTCGAAGGCCAGGCTCCACGCAGCCTTCGTCGACACACTGAGGTTGCAGCGTGAACGAAGCCTCAACCATAGAAACCAAACCGCTTCGTCTCTCAGGCTCGCAGCCCTTCACGCAGCAGCCCGGCGTCTTCATGATGATTGGCGAGCGGACAAACGTAGCCGGTTCGCCCAGGTTTGCGCGTCTCATCAAAGAAGGCAAGTACGAAGAGGCCGTCAGTATCGCCCGCCAGCAGGTAGAGAACGGCGCCAATGTCCTCGATATCTGCATGGATGAGGGCATGATCGATGGCGTGCAGGCCATGACACGCTTCCTGCAGCTGCTCGCCAGCGAGCCCGAAGTCGCCAAGGTCCCTTTCATGGTCGACTCCTCCAAGTGGGCAGTCATCGAAGCCGGGCTCAAATGCCTTCAGGGCAAGGGAATCGTCAACTCCATCTCTCTGAAGGAAGGCGAGGAGACGTTCCGCAAGCACGCCCGTACGGTGCTCAAGTATGGCGCAGCCGTCGTCGTCATGGCCTTCGATGAGCAGGGACAGGCAGCCACCTACGAAGACAAGATCCGCATCTGCGAACGCGCCTATCGCATCCTCGTCGAGATGGGCTTCCCGCCACAGGACATCATCTTCGATCCCAACATCCTCACCGTCGCCACCGGCATGGAGGAGCACAACAACTACGCCGTCGACTTCATCAACGCGACACGCTGGATCAAGGCGAACCTTCCGCACGCCAAGGTCTCCGGCGGCGTCTCCAACATCTCCTTCAGCTTTCGCGGCAATAACAAAGTCCGCGAAGCCATGCACGCGGCGTTTCTCTATCATGCCATCGCCGCTGGGCTCGACATGGGCATCGTCAACGCCGGCCAGCTTGAGATCTACGAAGAGATCGAGCCCGAGCTCAAGACGCTTGTCGAAGACGTCCTGCTCAATCGCCGCCCCGATGCCACCGAGCGTCTCGTTGACTTTGGCGAAGCGCTCAAAGCTGCTGGTACCGACTCTGTCGCAACCGAGAAGAAGGCCGAAGCATGGCGCACCGGTACTGTCGAAGAGCGCCTTACCCACGCTCTCGTCAAAGGCGTCGACACGTATATCGAGATCGACACCGAGGAAGCGCGTGCAAAGCTGGGCCGTCCGCTCCTGGTTATCGAAGGCCCGCTGATGAGCGGCATGAGTGTCGTCGGCGATCTCTTCGGCGCAGGCAAGATGTTTCTGCCTCAGGTCGTCAAATCAGCTCGCGTCATGAAAAAGGCGGTCGCCTACCTTACGCCGTTTATGGAGGAGGAGAAGGCAGCCCTCGCCGCCGCAGGCAAAGAGGTCAGGACGCAAGGCAAGATCGTTCTCGCCACCGTCAAGGGAGACGTGCACGACATCGGCAAAAACATTGTCGGAGTAGTCCTCGCCTGCAACAACTACGAAGTCATCGACCTCGGCGTGATGGTTCCTGCTGAAAAAATCCTCGAGCGCGCCAAAGAGGTCAAGGCAGACATTATCGGCCTCAGCGGCCTCATCACTCCATCGCTCGATGAGATGGTGCACGTCGCCCGCGAGATGGAGCGCCAGGGCTTCAAGCAGCCTCTGCTCATTGGCGGAGCAACCACGAGCCGTGCCCATACTGCCATCAAGATTGCTCCGCACTACAGCGAGCCCGTCGTGCATGTGCTCGACGCCAGCCGCGCCGTTCCCGTCTCCACCAGCCTCCTGAGCGAAGAGAGCCGCGAAGCCTTCATCAAGCAGCATCGCGCCGAATACGAATCCGTGCGCCGCTCACACGCTGCACCTCGTCTCACCGCCGTGCCGCTTGAGACTGCCCGCGCCCGCCGCACTCCCATCGAGTGGCGCGCCGAAGACATTGCCGTGCCTTCATTCACCGGCATCCGCGTGCTCGACAACTTCCCGCTCGCAACCCTGCGCGAGTTCATCGACTGGTCCCCCTTCTTCCACGCCTGGGGACTCAAAGGCATCTATCCGCGCATTCTCGATCATGAAGAATACGGGGCACAGGCTCGCCAGCTTCTCAAGGAAGGCAACGCGCTCCTCGATCGCATAATCGAGAACAATCTCATCACCGCGCGCGGCGTCTACGGGATCTTCCCAGCCAACGCCGTAAGCGACGACGTTGAGCTCTACACCGACGCCACACGCTCCACCATCCTCACGCGCTTCCACTTCCTGCGCCAGCAGGTCAATCGCGAAGGCAACGAGCCCTGCCGCTCGCTCTCCGACTTCATTGCACCGAAACAGACCGGCCTCGCCGACACCATTGGAGCCTTCGCTGTCACTAGCGGCATCGGCCTCAAAGCACTCTGCGAGCGCTTCCGTGCCGATAACGACGACTACTCCGCCATCATGGCCGAGGCCATCGCCGACCGCCTCGCCGAAGCCTTCGCCGAATGCCTGCACAAGTGCGTGCGTCAGGAGTGGGGTTACGGAGCAAGCGAGAACCTCAGTAACGAAGACCTCATCCACGAAAAATATCGCGGCATCCGTCCCGCCCCTGGCTATCCTGCCTGCCCCGATCACACCGAGAAGGGAACCATCTGGAGCCTGCTCGACGTCGAAGCCAACACCGGCATACAGATCACCGAATCCTTCGCCATGTGGCCCGGCTCCAGCATCAGCGGGCTCTATTTCGCGCATCCTGAATCGCGTTATTTCTCGCTCGGTAAGATCGATCGCGATCAGGTTGCCGACTATCACCAGCGCAAAGGCATGACCATTGCCGAGGTCGAGCGTTGGCTGGGACCGAATCTCAATTACGACCCTTCCTGAGCCGCACCTGCTTTCAGGTACATAGAAATCTTCGATGTAACGGACTTGTAAACAATCGCAAATACCCGCATCGTTCCTGATGTTTAAGCATCTGCATTAGAGGTGGGTGCCTCAGCATAATGCAGATCAGACGGCTATTGCTACTCGTGTTTCTCTGGAGCGTATCGCTCATTGCGAAGGCCCAGCTGGCGTCTGGTCCCGAGCCGCAGCCCGGAAGCATCGTAGGCACGGTCGTCGACGCGGATGGCGGAGTCATCCCGAATGCGGCTGTAACTGTCGATGGCCCACAGCCTAATGATCATCAAGCCATAATGACAAGCAGTGACGGCTCGTTTACGCTCAGCGGCGTTCACCCGGCAGTTTCGCTTCATGTCGCCGTATCGGCCAAAGGATTCGCCGATTGGAGTTCATCTCCGATCACGCTCGCACCGGGCCAGCAATGGGATCTCTCAGAGATCAAGCTCAAGATATCGCTTGTCGAAACATCCGTCACCGCAGTCACGCAGGAAGAGCTGGCGCTCGAGCAGGTACATGCTGCTGAGCAGCAGCGCGTCTTTGGTATCGTGCCCAACTTCTACATTGCGTACGATCCCAACACCGTGCCTCTGACCTCGAAGATGAAGTTCGATCTCGCGCTCAAGGCGTCTACCGATGTCGTAACCTTCGCGGGCGCAGGTTTTCTCGCCGGCATCAATCAGGCGGCCGACACCCCAAACTACGTGCAGGGAGCCAAAGGCTACGGCCAGCGCTTCGGTGCAGCCTATGCCGATGGCGCCACAGGCATTCTCATCGGAGGCGCCATCCTGCCATCCCTTCTTCATCAGGACCCACGTTATTTCTATCGAGGAACCGGTACCGTCAGGTCGCGCATGCTTCACGCCCTGTCTGCTCCTTTTTGGGCCAGGGGAGACAATGGCAAGTGGCAGATCAACTATTCCAGCATCGGCGGCGATCTCGCATCCGGAGCGATTTCCAATCTCTACTACCCACCGTCGAACCGCGGCGCAGGACTCGTCTTCACGACAGTGGCAACCACAACCGCAGGCCGCATGGCCAATGCACTCGCGCAGGAGTTCATCCTGAGCAAATTCACCACGCGCGCCAAAAACAAGACGCTGGAGCATGGCGCGGAATGAACCGCTACGTCTCAGGGAAGCAGGCGATTCTTGCAGCACCTGTTTACCTGTGATACAACATATCTATTCAGTCTGTTGCGGGATATCCCAACACAGACGCGAATTTCATGAAGAGTGGTTGAGGGACGAGCCCTGTGACGCCACGACAACCGGCCTGAAACCATTATTTCGGGCGACCGGTGTCAACTCTCTCCTGGAAACAGGGAACATGAGATTCGAGGGGCATACCCCATTGGCCCCACGAACTTCAGTCCACCCCGGACTGTATGTGCCTTTGCATATGCAGTTCTTCCTCGAGAGACGTCACAGCGCAGTTACCTCTTCCTCTCCGGAGAGAGCGTAATGAGCTATTCGTGTTCGGCTGTGGCGTATGAGTTGAAGTGCAATGAGTGCGGCAAACGGTTCGGCAATCAGCCCCTCTCGGCCTGCCCCGACTGCCTGGCCCCTCTTGAAGTCACCTACGATCTCGATGCAGCACGCGGCGTATTTACCCGCGAGGCCATCGCTCAGGGACCGGCCAACATCTGGCGCTATGCCACGCTGCTGCCTCTGCCCAAGGGGTTCCAGCCCGACCTGCCTGTAGGCTTCACGCCGCTCGTCCGCGCAAAGAACCTCGGCAAGCGCATCGGTGCCAACCATCTCTACGTCAAGAACGACGCCGTCTGCTTCCCGACGCTCAGCTTCAAAGACCGTGTCGTTTCCGTCGCACTCGCCAACGCACAGGGCTTCGGCTTCGAGACCGTCGGCTGCTCCTCGACCGGCAACCTCGCCAACTCCGTTGCCGCTCAGGCCGTGCGTCTCGGCCTCAAGGCCTGCGTTCTGGTGCCTGCCGACCTCGAGCCCGCCAAGATCCTCAACACGCAGGTCTACGGCGCACGCCTCGTACGCATCGACGGCAATTACGACCACGTCAACCGCCTCTGCACCCTCATCGCCGACGAATACAACTGGGGCTTCGTCAACGTCAATCTCCGCCCCTACTACGCCGAGGGTTCGAAGACTGTTGGCTACGAGATCGCCGAGCAGCTCGGCTGGCGTCTTCCCGACAACGTTGTCGTCCCCATGGCTGGTGGCTCTCTCATTCGCAAGATTCGCAAAGCATTCCAGGAGCTCATCTACCTCGGCCTCGTCGAAGACAAGCCCGTCCGCTTCTTCGGCGCTCAGGCCACCGGCTGCTCGCCCATCTCGCATGCCGTCAAGCAGGGCTGGGACTACATTGAGCCGCAGCGCCCCAACACCATCGCACGCTCGCTCGCGATCGGCAATCCGGCCGACGGCCCGGCAGCCGCTAAGATGATCCAGCAGACCGGCGGATGGGCTGAGGACGTCTCCGACGTCGAGGTCGTCTCCGGCATCCAGGAGCTTGCCGAGACCGAAGGCATCTTCACCGAGACCGCTGGCGGCGTCACCACCGCCGTTACCGCGCGTCTCTACGCTCTGGGCCGCATCTCGCCCGACGAGGTCACCGTCAGCTGCATCACCGGCAACGGTCTCAAGACGACCGATGCGCTCGTCGGCCACTATCAGCAGGAGCGCGCCGTCCGTCCGCGCCTGGCTGACTTCGACGCTTATCTCCGCGAGCTCGACGGTGTCGCGGAGCCCGAACTTGCAGTTGCAGGAGGAAATTGAACGTGTCTATCAAAGTAACCCTTCCGACCGCTTTCACCCGGCACACCGCTGGCAAGAAGCAGTTTGACTCTCCGGCTGAGAACCTTTCAGCCCTGCTGGCCGACATCGACCAGACCTTCCCGGCGCTCTCGACGCAGATCAAGGGTGAGGATGGCAAGCTTCGCCGCTTCATCAACATCTATGTCAACGACGAAGACATCCGCTTCCTCGGTGGAGAGGCCTATACCTTCCAGGATGGCGACGAAGTCATGCTCATCCCTTCCATTGCAGGCGGCCTTCTCTAGCCTCAACGTTCATGCAACCTAAAGAGCGCATCCCAATGGGTGCGCTCTTTTCCATTGGCCAGACAACGGATAGACGGGGTTTTACCCTCCTACCTGAAAAGCACGGGTCGTAAACCCCTGAGAGAGGAAATATCAAATTATGTTTCTTATACTTGCGATTGTTCTGGTTGCACTTTGGCTGGGCGGCTTCCTGGTCTTCAAGACGGCGGGAATTTTTATCCATTTGCTGCTGATCCTGGCTGTCTTGTCCATCATCATGCATTTTGTCAGCGGTCGGCGATCGGTCTAGCTTACGAATCTTGTCAAGCCCCCTTAAATTGTAACTTGCACATAACAAAGCGAATAAGCCTCGAAAAAAGTGCCGATTCCCCCCCACCCGTTTTGCTACACTGGAATTCAGTGGGAGAAAACAATAGCCCCCGGCCAGACCGGGGGCTATCTTCTTTAGAATCTACATTTTTAGGTTTAACCGGTTTGTTATCAATATTTTGCGCTGTGTAAAACGCATAAATAAAACAAACCAGAAGGTTTAGCCCATAGAAGGGGGGAGGGGGCCCCCCTACTGGCGCGCCGTCGGTTGGGGCACCTCGATCGACGGTGGGAGCACCGCGCCCAGCGCCTCCGGAGCCTCTTCCTTCAGCTCTGGCAGCTTGCCCTCCAGGGCAATCTGCAGCACCTGATCCATATCTGCGACGAAGTGCAGCTTCATCGACGTCTTCAACAGCTCAGGAAGATCAGCCAGATCCTTCTGGTTGTCTTCAGGGAGAATCGCCTCGAAGATCCCTGCGCGATGCGCAGCCAGCAGCTTCTCCTTCAGACCGCCGATCGGAAGCACCTTGCCGCGCAGCGTGACTTCGCCGGTCATCGCAATGTCGCGACGAACCTTGATCTTGGTCAGTGCGCTCGCCAGCCCGGTCGCAAGCGTGATGCCCGCCGAAGGACCGTCCTTCGGAATCGCTCCCTCAGGGACGTGAACATGGATATCGACGTTGCGATAGAAGTCCTTCGCCAGCCCCAGCTGCGGCGCGCGCGAACGGATATAGCTCAGAGCAGCCTGAGCCGACTCCTGCATCACATCGCCAAGCTGTCCCGTCGTCGTCAGCTTGCCTTTGCCGTCCAGAACCTGAACCTCGGTCTGCAGAATCGAGCCACCAACTTCGGTCCAGGCCAATCCGGTAACAAGCCCGACCTCGCTCTTCTCATGCACCTGCGAATCGCGGAACTTCGCCACGCCAAGCAGATCGGCAATATTGTCCGCCGTAATCGTCTCCTTGTGCGTCGGACCATTCTTCACCACGCGACGCGCGACTTTGCGGCAGACATTACCGATCTCGCGCTCGAGATTGCGAACGCCAGCTTCGCGCGTATAGGCACGAATAATCTGCCGGATTGCATCGTCCTCGAACAGGATCTGCTCTTCCGTCAGGCCAGTCGCCTCGCGCTGCTTCTTGACCAGATACTGCTTGGCGATTTCAAGCTTCTCGATCTCGGTATAACCGTGCAGACGCAGAATCTCCATGCGATCCTGCAGCGGCCCGGGAATCGTGTGCAGCACATTCGCGGTCGCAACAAACAGAACCTGTGACAGATCGTATTCGACGTCGAGATAGTGATCCTGGAACGAAGTGTTCTGCTCAGGATCGAGAACCTCAAGCAGAGCGCTCGCCGGATCGCCGCGGAAGTCCGAAGCCATCTTGTCGATCTCATCCAGCATGAAGACCGGATTCTTCGTCCCTGCCTTCTTCATCGACTGAATGATCTGCCCCGGCAAAGCGCCGATGTAAGTGCGACGATGGCCGCGAATCTCGGCCTCATCGCGAACGCCGCCCAGCGACATACGCACAAATTTGCGTCCCGTCGCCTTCGCGATCGACATGCCCAGCGAAGTCTTACCGACGCCTGGAGGCCCAACGAAGCAGAGAATCGACCCCTTCGGATTCTTCACCAACTGACGAACAGCAAGGAACTCAAGAATGCGCTCCTTGATCTTCTCAAGGCCGTAATGGTCCTCGTTCAAAACCTTCTCGGCATAATCGATAGAACGAATGTCCTTGGACTTCTTTTTCCACGGCACAGCCAGCAGCCAGTCGAGATAGTTGCGCGACACTGTCGACTCGGCCGACATTGGAGGCATTGCTTCCAGCTTCTTCAACTCCTGCAGCGACTTGTCCAGCGCTTCCTTCGGCATGCCGGCAGCTTCGATCTTCTTCTTCAGCTCATCGAACTCCGACTTCTCACCGCGGCCAAGCTCCTTCTGGATCGCCTTAATCTTCTCGTTGAGGTAATACTCTTTCTGCGCCTTCTCCATCTGCCGCTTCACGCGCGACTGAATCGTGCGATCCATGTTCAGCTTTTCAATGGCGAGGTCGAGCACGTCGGCGACGCGTACTAGACGTTGCTCAGGATCGAAGACCTCAAGCAACTGTTGCTTTTCTTCGATAGGAAGTTGCAGGTTTGCCGCGATGATATCGGCTAGCTTTGCAGGCTCATCAGGACGTACGCTCGCAGCCATCGTCTCGTAGTTCAGCGACTGCTGTAGCTTCACGTACTGCTCAAACAACGAGTGAACACGCTGCATCAACTGCTCGACCTGAGGCGTCTGCTCCAGCTGTGTTTTTCCTGTGCGAACCGTAGCGACAAAGAAGCCGTCCGAATCGTTCACTTCAATCGCGCGTGCACGCTCAACACCTTCAACCAGAACCTTGATGTTGCCGTCCGGCATCTTGACGCTCTGCACAATGTTGCCGATTGTTCCGGTTGCATAGATGTCATCAGCTGTTGGCTCGTCGATCGAGGCATCGTGCTGCGTTGCCAGAAAGATCTTGCGGTCACCCGAAAGCGCCTCTTCCAGAGCACGCACGCTGGATTCGCGGCCCACGACAAACGGAGTCATCATGTGCGGGAAGATGACCATGTCGCGGATGGGCATCATGGGAAGTTTGCGGACGTCTGTGCTTAATGTTTCTTTCGTCGGATTACTCATCGCTCTCCCCAATTAGACGCGTGGGAAACGGCAACGATGCACCGTCCGCCTGCGCGTGGTTTCCAGTGATTGTAATGCTTCAGACCGCATTCTGCTCCATAGAGAATAGGGAAGGGAGGAGCGAAAGAGGTTCAAGGCAAAAGATTTGCACAGGCCGAAGCCTGTGCATTCTCCATATGCTTTACTCGGCGAAAGATTGCGCCTCAGCCAGCTTTTTCAAGCAGAACAGGCAAAGTGAGATCGCGATTCTTCACCATCGCTTCGGTGATGACAATTTCCTTCACCTTCTTGTTGCCGGGAACGTGATACATCAGGTCGAGCATCAGCTCTTCGATGATCATGCGCAGACCGCGTGCACCTACCTTGCGCATGAGCGCCTCGCGAGCAATCGCGCGTGCAGCCTCATCGCTGAAGGTGACCTTCACGCCCTCAAAGTCAAACAGCTTCGAGTACTGCTTCAGAATGGCGTTGCGTGGCTTGGTGAGAATCTCGATCAAAGCGGCCTCATCCAACTCGTCGAGAATGCCCATGACCGGAAGACGACCGACAAATTCCGGAATGAGTCCGTACTTGAGTAAATCCTGCGGTTCAGCCTGACGTAGCAATTCCGAGTCGCGCTGAGCGCGGATCGGCATCACTTCGCCTTCCTTCGCTTCAGCATCGGCGGCAGCGGCGCGGAAACCGAGAGCCTTCTTGCCTACGCGCCGTCCGATGACCTTCTCAAGTCCAACAAAGGCGCCACCGCAGATGAAGAGGATGTTCGTGGTATCAACCGCCGTGAACTCTTGGTGCGGATGCTTACGGCCGCCCTGCGGAGGAACATTGGCTACGGTGCCTTCGAGAATCTTCAACAAGGCCTGCTGAACGCCTTCGCCGGAAACATCACGGGTGATCGAGGGGTTCTCGTCCTTGCGTCCAATCTTGTCGATCTCGTCGATATAGATGATGCCGCACTGTGCGCGAGCAACGTCACCATCGGCAGCCTGCAAAAGCTTAAGAATGATGTTCTCGACATCCTCGCCAACATAGCCAGCTTCAGTCAACGTGGTCGCGTCAACAATCGCGAACGGAACGTCGAGCATCTTAGCAAGTGTGTGCGCAAGAAGCGTCTTGCCGGAACCTGTAGGACCAACCAGAAGAATGTTTGACTTCGCCAGCTCCACTTCGTTCCCGCGCGTCTTGTTCATTTGAATGCGCTTGTAGTGGTTGTAGACGGCAACGGCAAGCTTCTTTTTCGTCGTTTCCTGCCCGATCACGTACTCGTCGAGGAATGCTTTCACTTCCTGCGGCTTGGGAAGGTGTGCCGGCGCCGCGCCGGGCTGAGCCTCGGAGCGGTCGTCTTCAAGGATGGAGTTGCACACGGCCACGCACTCATCACAGATGTAGGCGCGGGGATAGTCGGAAGGGGAGGAGATCAGCTTAGCGACAGCGTCCTGAGATTTGTGGCAGAAAGAACAGCGAAGCGATTCCTCTGAGCCCCTTGATGTTTTCATAGATGCGGCAACTCCTGGCGAAGCGGTGCAGGGAAAACTGTTATCAGTCTACACCTGTTTCAGATTTGTAAAGAGCGGCGGGAAGGTTCAGCAGGTACACCAAGGAGGTACATCCCAGCATTACGAAGGTGGTATGTACGAAATAACTTCAGGGACCAGAGACATGAGCTCTGGCCCCTGAATGATTGATTCCAGAAGACTAAGTGCGTGGCCGATCAATGATGTCATCGATGATGCCATACTCCTTGGCCTGCGACGCCGTCATGATGAAATCGCGCTCCACGTCCCGCTCGATCCTCTCAAGCGTCTGGCCCGTGCTGGCGCTCATCAGCTTATTGGTAATCTCGCGGATACGAAGAATCTCGCGTGCGTGGATGTCGATGTCGGTGGCCTGTCCGCTTAGGCCGCCCATGGACGGCTGGTGGATCAGGATGCGTGAGTTTGGCAGAGCGAAGCGCTTGCCCTTCTTGCCTGCCATCAACAGGAAGGCTCCCATCGAAGCTGCCTGACCAATGCAGAACGTCACCACATCGTTCTTGATGTACTGCATCGTGTCGTAGATCGCCAGGCCGGCTGTGATCGAGCCGCCTGGTGAGTTGATGTATAGCTGAATATCTTTTTCCGGATCCTCGCCGCTCAGAAACAGCATCTGCGCGATGATGACGTTGGCGATATTGTCGTCAATCGGCGTCCCAAGAAAAATGATGTTGTCGCGAAGCAGACGGCTGTAGATGTCGTAAGCGCGCTCGCCACGACTCGTCTGTTCGATCACCATCGGTACCAGTCCCATAACGCTCTCTTTCTTTCGTTGAAGTCAGGTTGTGAGCTGAGGGGATTACTGCTACGAGGCTAATTTCTCGTAGAGCACGCTTGCAGTTTTCTCGCGGCGCATCTGTTCGCGAATCCTATCCAGACTGCCGTCGTTCTTTAGGCGATCACGCAGCGTCTCCAGCGGCTCGCGTGACTGGAGCGAGAGCATCAGAAGCTCGCGGTCCATGTCCTCGTCGCTGACAGCTACGTTTTCCTGCTCGCCGATCTTATCGAGAATCAGCGATGCCTTGACTTCATTCAGTGCCTGTCCGCGCTGTGCTTCGCGCAGGCGTCCGAAGTCGAGCTGGCGCATCGCTTCCGGCGTCATGCCTTGCTGCGCAAGCGCGCGAAGACCACGGTCGAGACGCGCATCCACCTGCTGCTGCACAAATGATTCGGGAACAGGGAACTGGAACTTCTGCACAAGTTCGTCGAGCATCTTGTCGCGTGCCTGGCTCTCGAGTGCGCTCTTCTTGCGGTCGGCCGCCATCTCGCGCAACTTCGCCTCGAAGTCCTCCCAGCTCTCGTAGTTGCCAAGCTGCTTGGCGAACTCAGCATCACGCTCCGGATAGTTCTTCTTTTTGATGGCCTTCACTGTTACGTCGTAGCTCACTGTCTGACCTGCAAGACGCTTCTCACCGAACTCAGCCGGATACGGCACTTCGAAGGTCAGCTCCTGGCCGGGTTTCGTTCCGCGCAGAGCATCCGTGAATGCAGGAAGCGTATTCTTGCCACCGATCTCAACCAGCACGTCGTCGCCGGTGATTGGCTCATTCGTGTTTGTGTTTTCGAGGCCATCCTCCGTCACCGTCTGTGCGAGGTCCTTCACTTCGCCCTTGAAGGTGATCTCGGCCCAATCACCGTCGGCAAGAGGGCGCTCATCGGCAACAGGCTCAACCGTTGCATGGCTATCGAGAACGCGAGAGAGCTCTGCCTGGTATTCATCCTCGGTCAGGGCGACATCTGGTTTCGCGATCTTCACGGTATCGTAGCCATTCACATTGATCTCGGGAGCAACCTCGAAGACCGCTTTGAATTTCAGTGGCTGACCATCGTGTAGATGCAGATCGAGTAGCTGAGGTTGAGAAATGGGGCGCAACTGCTGCTCTTCAATCGCTTTCTGAAAGCGCACCGAGACAAGGGCTTCCAGAACTTCCTGCCGCAGCTCCTTGGCAAACTTGGTCCGCACGAGCGACTCCGGCACCTTGCCTGCGCGGAAGCCGGGAATACGCGCCAGTTTCTGATAACGCTTGGTCACACTTTTGAAAGTCTTCGAAACCTTATCAGCAGGGACCTCGACTTCAATCTCGCGGGTCAGCTCTGGGTTCAGCGAAGGGCCATGGTGGTGATGCTCATGGTCGTGATCGTGGTCATGCGCATGCGTGTGCTCTGCATCTGTCTGCGGCTCCGCAGCTACGTTGGTCTCTGTCGTCTCAGTTGGGGTGGTCAAATCCATGCCTTCCAATAGGTCGCGTCAAATTACGCCGCAGCCGCTGGACTGACCAGCGCTGCGCGATACGCGCCTCTTTAATACTTTACGGGGGTTGGTTGCAGGGGGTCAAACCTGAGGATTGGGATGGCTGGCCATCCTTTGAGATTCGATTTTCCCGGCAAAACCTGTTATTGGAGAGAGTTCGAGGTGAGGGCGAATATCTCGAGGCGGACTCTCCATTGGGTACTCTGGCCAGGCTGCAGAACGATCATGCCGGTGTCCTCTTCGCGGCTCCACTGGCGTCCGAAAGGGTCATCGTAGTTGAACTGCGGCGAAATCATGACGTATTTGCCGTCCGCCGGTGCCGAGACATGCAATGCTTTGATTGAAGGACTCAGTAGAGTCATACGCAGTCCAAAGTTGTTTGTCGGATCGCGTAGCTCGGCGACGGGACCATTATCCAGCGGGGCTTGTCGCAGATGGACGAAAGTATCATCGATCTCGGCGTTTCCCAGGACGCTCCCCATACGATCGCTAAAGTCGTACCGCGTACCGGTGACGGGCAGCAGTTTTCCGGTTGGTGTATTGGCGTGAGATCTCTCAATTCGTGCTTGACTGGGCAGCCGAAGTACCATGCTGCCGCGATTGCCGATGACGCGAAACAGGGGATGCCACCCAAGTCCAACTGGCGCAGCCGTATCTCCTACATTAAGGGCGGTAAGTTTGATGTCGAGTACCCGGCCGCTGAGCTGTGCTGTTGATGTAATCCTGAGCTTCGATGGCCAATGTTCATCGAAGCTGCCAGATTCGTAGGTAGCTTCAGCGTCGCCTCCATCGGGCATCACATTGGTTTTCACTGAATTGGAAGCTGCCTTGAGCAGCAAACCTCCGGTTGCTACTGCGATACCGTTGCTCCTGTCTGAGGGCAGATGAATGGCCGTACCGTTCCAGGAGGTGTTGATGCTGTTATTTCCGGAAGGTGCACCAAAGATTCTGCCTGCCCATGGAGCTTCGAAGGCTGCGCCCAACGAAAGGCTCGCCGCTCCGTTCGCGTCGGAGTTCTTTCCATTCATCAATCTGCCTGCTTCTTCCAAGGGAGGAGACGACAGTAACTCCACCTCACCTTTGCTGGGCAGGTAGGCTTTGATCTGAAAGATGTTCATGCCGCGACCGGGCAGCAAAGTTGCAGAAAGAAATTCCGGGACGGAGCCTCCTTCGATGGTCGAACGCTCAAGAACAATAGGATCCTGGCCACCAGGAAGTGGAGGAGGAGGTGCAACAGCTGCTGCAGGCCCCTTCAATTCACGCTTCAGGCGTCCAAACTGCCCTTTCATATGTTCGCGCCAGGCAAATGCAAATCCCAGCAGCAAAATAGCGATGATCGTGAGGGTCAGCATGCCGGAGCGCAGCACGGCGGCCTGCCATAGAGAATAGGCCCACTCTGTCAGACGCCGGTTGGGCGACGGGGTACGGCTCAGTCTAGGATCGTCCAAATACCACCTGCTTAAAACCTCTCGGGGAGAAAGCTTAACCACAGTCTACTCATGAAGACATTCCTGTCAGTCTTCTGACAGTGGTTGCCACTATCATAGGATGCAGTGAAACGCATTGCCGCAAAACCCCTCCCACCAATTTTGTTGAAGGTTCATGAATCCATCACGACCTGTGAGCGGTGCCCGCGCCTTCGTCTCTACTGCAAGGGCATCGGTGAGACGAAACGCCGCGCTTATCGTGATCAGACCTATTGGGCTCGTCCTGTGGCGGGCTTTGGTGATCCTAACGCTCGGGTGCTGATCCTGGGACTCGCACCGGGAGCGCATGGGGCAAATCGCACTGGGCGTCCCTTTACAGGGGACGGCGCGGGGTACTTCATGTATCCCGTTCTACATGACACTGGATTTGCCAGTCAGGCTGAAAGCTTCTCCAAAGATGATGGCTTGCGACTGCGGGATGCATGGATTGCCTCAGTGGTTCGCTGTGCTCCGCCAGGCGATAAACCAACACCGCAAGAGATTCGTGAATGCTCTGCACATCTGGCCGCAGAGATCGAGCAGTTGCAGCGAGTCCGCGTGGTCGTTTGTCTGGGAAAGATCGCGTTTGATGCCTATCTTGCTCATCTGGTCGCGCACGGTGTAATTGAGCGCAGATCCGATTACCGCTTTGCGCATGGAGCGCACTATCGTCTGCCCAATGGAGTCTATCTGCTTGCCAGCTATCATCCATCGCTGCGCAATACGAATACGGGTCGACTCGACCGTGCGATGTTCACTCGGATCTTTGTGCGCGCCAGAGAGCTTGCCGGCCTGAAGAATTGACGCTTACCAGCGATTCTTTTCGGTGAATACGTTGATGGCCGCAAATGCTGGCGCGATCGTCATGGCGATGAATGCAGTGATAATCAGAAAGGTCTTCATTCCTGTCCCTCACAGGAAAATCTAGTTGTTTTTCAGTTCAATTTGCGGGCGATGCGCAATCGGGAACGTCCCTCGTCATTAGCTGGATTGGTACAGGTGTGGTAGCCACATTCTGAATCAGCCCAAGCCAACCCATGCCGATCTTGTCGAATCCTAGACTGAGTGTGCGGTTACAATCACGTCATCACACACAGCGAGGATGACTGCATGAGCGCAAAAAATTACTGGCTGGCATTTGGTATTGGAGTGACTGCTGGAGCGGCAATCGCTCTTCTCTATGCTCCACAGAGTGGTGCGCGTACCCGCAAGAAGCTTATGAAGGGAATGGAAGGCGCGGTGGATGACGCCAGTGATTACCTTAAGGATGCTGGCGACTACCTGAAGGAGCAGGCGGAGCGTCTGAGCGAAGAAGCGCAGGATGCAATCAAGCGCGCCCGCAAGCAGGCTTCACACTTCGTCGACAAAGCTGGCGATCAGGCGAGCGACGTCGTGGACAGCGTCTCCGATGCAGTGGGCAGCGCAGTAAAGTCCGCCAGATCGCTGGTCTAAGACGAAACGAACATATCCAGATGCAGCGCAACTCCCAGCGGCCTACTCCGGAGGACCCACGGTCACTACGAAGTAGGTCGCTGGCGTGTCTCCGGCGTTCTGCACGTAGTGTTTGTCTCCGGCTACGCAGATGCCGACATCGCCGGCCACCATCTTTCGTGTAACGCCGTTTGTCGTCAAAGCGACAGTGCCTGACTGGACCAGCCATATCTCGCTGTGCAGGTGAGTTTCGACCGGCTCGTGCGGCGCACCGACTTCCTGCGTCGTCTCGTGAATCTCAAGCTGAATGTTTCCGGCTTTCAGCATCCCCTTCGTATAGGCGCGCGAGGCGCGTTTGGGGACAGCGCCAGGCTTCGGCGGTCCAGGCGAAAAGATGCCAGATTGCACGATGGGCAAGGACGTATCCGCAGCGTTCGCTTTGCCTGAAAGGGCTGCGATCAAGGTTGGAAGGACTGCGGCAAACTCACGACGATCCATAGAGAACATCTCCACATTCGGTTTGAGTGACGCTTAAACAATACGCCCCGGCGATGAAGCCGGGGCGTAGCTGAGATGGTGCAATCGTTTTATACGGCCGACAAAGCAAAGCCGCCAACTTTCTCTTCGCCATCGTTTGCGATCGGACGATAGAAGAGTTGGTTGTTCTCCATGTAGACCTCGAGAAACGCGGGCCGCTGCTGAATGCCGCCAGCGATCAGCGCCTCCGATAGCGGATCCTCGACGTATTTCTGCAACGCTCTGCGCAGCGGACGAGCGCCGTAGGTGCGGTCCGAAGCGGTCTTCTCGATGATCCACTTCTTCGCCTCGTCGGTCACCGAGATCGTGATCGACTTGTGGACCAGGTTCACGTTCAGCTGCTGCACCAGTAACTCGAGGATCTGCATCAGGTCCTGATCGTTCAGCGAGGTGAAGATGATGATTTCGTCCAGACGGTTGAGGAACTCAGGATTGAAGGTGCGCTTGACCTCGCCTCTCACTAGCTCTTCCATCTTGTCGAGCACCAGCTCTTCCTTCTCGCTCTGGAAGCCCAGACCCTGCCGTTTCTGCAGATGCTTGGCTCCGATGTTCGAAGTCATGATGATGATCGTGTTCTTGTAATCGACCGTGTTGCCGAGACCATCGGTCAGCTGTCCGTCTTCGAAGACCTGCAGCAGCAGATTGAAGACATCCGGATGCGCCTTCTCAATCTCATCGAGCAGTACGACGCAGTACGGATTGCGTTTCACGCGCTCCGTCAGCTGTCCGCCCTCTTCGTAGCCGACGTATCCCGGAGGCGAACCGATCAGCTTGCTCACGGAATGCTTCTCCATGAACTCCGACATATCGAACCGGATCAGCGACTTCTCCGAGCCGAAGAGGAACTGGGCGAGCGTACGCGCCATCTCCGTCTTGCCGACGCCCGTCGGTCCGAGGAACAAGAAGCTGCCGATGGGGCGCGCTGGATTTTTGAGGCCCGCACGCGAGCGGCGAATCGCACGAGCCAGTGCCGAGATCGCCTTCTCCTGCGAGATCACGCGCTTGTGCAGCTCTTCCTCCACACGCAGCAGACGCTGTGTCTCTTCTTCCTTCAAAGAAGTAATCGGAACGCCTGTCCAGCGACTTACGACGTCTTCGATATCCTCGCGGGTCACGATACCGGCAGAGGAGTCGTCGAGGTGATACTTGTCGCGTAGCGCGCGCAGATTCTCGCGCTCCTTACGCTCTTCGTCCGAGTAGAACCGTGCTTTCTCGAACTCGTGATTGGCGATCGCGTTCTCCATGCGGTGCACGATGAACTTGATGCGCTTCTGCACCTCGGTCAACTCTTCGGGCAAGGAGGTCTGACGCAGCTTCACGCGCGCGCCCGCCTCGTCGATCAGGTCAATAGCCTTGTCCGGAAGGAAGCGATCGGGGATGTAACGGCTGGAGTGCGACACCGAGAACTGAATCGCGTCGTCGGTGTAGCTGACAGCATGAAACTTCTCGTACTTGTCCTTGATCCCCATCATGATCTTGACCGCATCCTCTTCGCTAGGGGGCGGAACCTTCACGGCCTGGAAGCGACGCTCAAGCGAGCGGTCCTTCTCGATCGACTTGCGATATTCCGCCGGAGTCGTTGCGCCGATGCACTGAATCTCGCCGCGGCTTAATGCGGGTTTGAGGATATTGGCTGCATCAAGGGAGCCTTCGGCAGAACCTGCACCGACGAGCGTGTGCAGTTCGTCGATGAAGACGATGGAGTTCTGGTTCTCCATCAACTCCTTCATGATGGTCTTCAGGCGTTCTTCAAACTGGCCGCGATACTTGGTGCCTGCAACGATCAACGACAGATCGAGAGCAAGAACGCGCTTGTCGGCAAGGAAACTGGGAACCTCGCCGTCAGCGATCTTCTGCGCAAGACCTTCAACGATGGCCGTCTTGCCGACACCTGGCTCGCCGATCAGCACGGGATTATTCTTCGTGCGGCGGCAGAGAATCTGGATAACGCGATCAACCTCGGTATCACGGCCAACGAGCGGATCAAGCTGCTGGTCGAGAGCCGATTGCGTCAGATCGCGCGAGAACTCGGCAAGCATGCTCTGCTCACCACGCTGCGACTTGTTGGACTGCGCTGCAGGCGCCTTCTCTTGCGAGGTACGCTGTAGCTCCTCGCGGATAGCCGGCAGGCGCAGGCCGCGCTCGGTCAGGATCTCTGCGGCAAAGCATTTTTCTTCGCGCAGCAGGCCCAGCAGAAGATGTTCGGTGCCGATGTGCTTGTGCGATAACCGCTCAGCCTCTTCAGCCGCGTAGGCTAGTACGCGTTTGCACTCGTTCGAGAGCGGAAGATCGACCGAGGTCGACACCTTCTCGCGAATCGTTGTATGCCCTTCAATCTGCTTGCGAATGGACTCGACCGAGGCGTGCGACCGCAGGAAGCGGTTGGTCAACGCCTTGTCTTCCCTGAGCAGCCCAAGCAGAAGATGTTCCGTTTCAATATATGGTGACCCGAACTGACTTGCCTCGTAGCGGGCAAAGAAGATCACCCGCCGCGCTTTCTCCGTGTAGCGTTCGAACATGTTCTCCCTTTCGAACCGGCCACCACCACAGACCAAGGAGCCCAGGTGGCGCCATTACCTATATCATTCCCTGCGCGTCAGTTACCCGCCCGGAGAACACATCAGGTGCTACCGCTTCTTCTGCGGCGCATCCCATCCACTGATACTAGTGTAGTCGCCGCGTCAACTCGTGCTGTATCCCGCAAAAGTTACTGCTTACACTACATCATTAGTCATTCGACGCAACATGTGAAAAATCGGTTCGAAACCCTGTTTTAGAAGCTGAGCGTCTCTTCCAGCCGGCCGCCGCGAAGCCGCAGCGTCCGGGTGCATCTGGCTGCAAAATCAAGATTATGCGTGACCAGGATGCTGGTGAGATCGTGTGCCTGATGCAATCCCTGAATCAACTCGAATACTGCCTGGCCGGTTTTCTGGTCGAGGTCGCCGGTTGGTTCGTCGGCCAGCAGCAGCTTTGGTTCGGTGACCAGGGCACGGGCGAGTGAGACGCGCTGTTGCTCGCCGCCACTTAGCTCGCCGGAGCGGTGGAATCCTCGGGCTCCCAGTCCAACCTCAATCAGCCAGTAGCTTGCCCGATCGAGCGCGGCATCGCGAGCCATACCGCGAGCCAGCAGAGGCATAGCCACATTTTCGAGTGCAGTGAACTCGGGCAGCAGATAGTGAAATTGCCAGACGTAGCCGACTTCGCGGTTGCGGAACTCGGAGGCTTGCCTTGAGGTGAAACGGCTTAGGCGCGCATCGCCGCAGTAAACCTCGCCTGAGGTGGGTTTATCGAGGGCGGCGAGCAGGTGCAGCAGCGTGCTTTTGCCTGCGCCACTTTCGCCGACGATGGCGAGCATTTCTCCTGCATAGACGGTGAGGTTGAGGTTGCGGAAAAGCTCGAGGCCGCCCGCGCCTTCGGAGACTTCGGCGTAAATCTTGGTGAGGCCTTCGGCGCGAAGGACTACGCGCTGGTGGGTTCCGGAGGGCAGTGGCTCGAGTGAGCTGGAGTCATCAAGCGGGAGGCGCGGATCACTCATAGCGGAGGGCCTCCGCAGGAAGGACTTTGGCTGCGCTGCCGCTTGGATAGATGGTGGCGATGAGGCTGACGCCGAGTGAGACGGTTGCCACGATGATGCCGTCGCGTATCTTTGGCGCGAAGGGGAGATAGTCGATGGAATAGACCGAGGCGTCAAGCGGAAAGCGGTAATGTCCGCCGATCCAGCTGAGTGCGTAGCCGAGGATGAGGCCGAGGAAGGTGCCGATGACAGAGATCAGCAGACCCTGCAGGAGGAAGATGCGTCGCACCTGCATTTCGGTGACGCCGAAGCTCATCAGCACGGCGATGTCGCGTGTCTTTTCCATCACCATCATTGTGAGCGCGATCAGGATATTGAGTGCGGCGACGCAGACGATGAGCGCGAGCACGATGAAGGTGACAATCTGCTCAAGCCGCAGCGCGCGGAAGAGCTCACGGTTTTGCTGCATCCAGCTGGTTGCCTGGAAGCCTTTGCCAGCCTGATCTTCGATGGTGCGGGCAATTTTGTCGGCATTGTAGAGATCGTCGACTTTGAAGCTGATAACGGAGATCCAATCGGGCTCGGACATCAGGCGCTGTGCATCGCGGAGACGCATGAAGGCATAGCTGGAATCGTACTGATAGAAGCCGGATTTGAAGATTCCGGCGACCATGCATCGCTGAATCTTCGGCATCCATCCGAGCGGGCTCAGCTCGCCCAGCGGGCTGGTGACGACGACCGTGTCGCCGACCTTTGCGCCGAGATTTTCTGCGAGATCTTTGCCGATCACGATTGGAGGCAGCGGTTGTGCCCCGGCGGGGCTGGTTGGCTGGCTGGCCGATGCGCTGACCGGTTCGAGGGCATCGGCCGATCCTTCGTAGATTTTCTGCAGCAGGTCGCCGATGGTTCTTTCTTCGGCGGGAATGATGCCTTTGACGAGACCGCCTCCGCTCCGCGCGCCGCGCGAGATGAGGACCTGTCCGTAGAGCCCGGGGGCGGCGGCGGTGACGTGGGGCACTTTGCGCAGGCGATCGAGCAGCGGATGCCAATCGCGGATGCCGTCGGCGGCGACGCGCATGAGGTCGATGTGAGCAGTCGAGCCGAGGAGCCGCTCCTGCATATCGCGGCGCATGCCGTTGGTGATCGCCAGCGCGATAATCAACGAGGCCACACCGGCCGCGACACCGATGATCGAGATGGCCGTGATGATGCCGACGACGGCCTGGCGACGCTTGGCCTTGAGGTAGCGCGCCGCAATGAAGAGTTCAAATCGCATCGAATCTCAAGCTTACTATCCGGCTGAAGGGGGTAGCCCCGGGTACTGATTTGTGCAAAGTATTCGAAATACAGAAGTTATTTTGACGGTTACGGAAGTTTGTCTTCGTATGCATCTCGCTTCGCATCCACTTAATACCAGTTTAGCTGGTTTGGTGAAACTAATCGGCAGATGGATGTTGCTGAGGGGAGATGGGTTATGGGGCATGAGGGCTTGACAGGTTTTTTCCCTCTCTGGCGGGGCGTCGATTCGCCTTTGGCTTCACTCCTTCGGCAGATGGTGGTCACCTGGCGTCGGTTAGGTAGAGTTCAAAAACTAAAGCCCCAGGGCCTGCCTGGAAGCGGCTCGCACTATTGGATCATGACGCGGGGGAGATTCCAGTGATTCAAGACGGCGACCATACGCAGAGTAAAGCAGACTCCGGCGCCGGAGGTCATGACGAGCCAGCGAGGGATGTTTCTGAAGCGGAGACCGATGACGACGACGAGAGCTCCGGCGAGGGCGGCGGCGGCGTAGACGTCGGACTGGAGGACGCCGGGGACGCGGTTGAGCAGGATGTCGCGGATGGTGCCTCCGCCGACTCCGGTGACGGCTCCCATCAGGACGGAGAGCAGGGGGTTGATACCGTACTCGACGGCCTTGGCGGAGCCTGCGATGGCGCAGAGGGCGAGTCCCACGGCGTCGAGCGTGATGATGAGATCGGGAGGGACGCGCTGGATGAATTGGTAGAAGTAGAAGACGACGACTCCGCCAGCTAGGGCGGTTGTTGGGTAGCGCCAGTCGCGGACGCTGTTGGGCGGGATGGCCCCAATAAGCAGGTCGCGGATCATGCCTCCGCCGAGCGCGGTAACGAATGAGATGACAAGCAGGCCTAGGACGTCGAGGTTGGAGCGGATGGCGGCGAGCCCGCCTTCGACGGCAAAGACGAAGACTCCCATGAGGTCGACGACGAGGAGCAGGAAGTCGGGATCGTAGAGATTGAAGCGACCGACACCGCGTCGTGTCTGCTGGTCGACTCCGGCGGCTCCAGTCACCGGGCTACCGCCGTGGTAACGACTGCTTTCACGGCCGCCATATTGTCGTAGCGGTCGTAGATGCGGACGGCGATGATGTGCTCGTGCGCGTCGGCCACGGGAGTTGTGGCGGCGGGGATTTCGCCGGTGAAGTCGTAGTGTTCGGAGAGCGAGTCGGAGACTTTGCCGACGGGCTCGAGGTACTGCCATGGGCCAGCGTCGACGGAGTATTCGGCATGCGCGATGGGCGAAGTCGCATCGCGGGCATCGAGTGTGGCGTGGATCTTCTGCGGCGTGCCTGCGACTGCCGGAACCAGCGTCGCCGTGAGTGTGCCGGGGACCGGCGGTGTGGTGTCGACTACGAAGACGGAACTTTCGCGCTCGCCGGTAAGCGCGTCGGAGGCGGTGTGCGAGGGCGAGTCGCTGGCGATGATCCTGAGGTTGTAGCTGCCGTCGGGTAGCAGGGCTGCGTCGAAGCTGAGGAAGCGTTCGCCGATCTTGTCTTTGAGCAGCCGCCAGTTTTTTTCATCGACGCCGCGATACCAGACGGAGAAGAGCAGGTCGTCGCCGTTGTCGTCGTGGGCGAGCCAGCGGACCGTCATGGCGGTCTTGTCCTTTTGCGCGGTGAGCGGCGCGGTGCTGGCATCCTGCTGGAAGCTGACGATGGGCGAGCCGGCGGGCTGCGGGAAGGCAACCTGCACGGTGGTGTTGGGAGGAATGCCTCCGCCGGCGGGCATGCGCGCGCCGGGCTGGATGGCGATCTCATCGACGACGGGAGCTACGTTGCGGGTGAGGTAGTTGAGTCCGACGGCGTCGATGCTGGCGGCGGGAGCGGATGGCCGCAGGATGGCCTTCCATTGCGCGAAGCGTCCTGCTGGAACGGAGACGGAGCCGTCGGCGCCGACGCGTGCCCAGTCGCTCCAGCCCATGAGCGGGCTTTCGACGTTGCCGCTGCGTATCCACAGTTCATAGCCTGCGCCGTCGGCGCGGGTTTCGACGCGTCCCCACTGGGAGAAGCTTTGCGTGTCGAAGACTTCGCTGGTGTAGGTGGATTCTTTTGCGGGCGCGTCGCCGAGGAGGAAAAGTTTGGCGCTGTTGCTGGTGGCGACGTAGAGGCCGTCTTTGGCGGGGGCGAAGGCCATGCCCTGCGCGGCGTCGAGGTGTGTGGCGTCGGTGAAACGGCCTGGCGTGGCGGTATCGATTTTGTAGATGCGTCCGCGGTTGCCGGTTGCGGCGTAGAGTGCTCCTTTACGGAGGGCGAGGGAGTAGACGACGTCGTCTTTGAGCTGGGTGAGGCGGAGCGGCGTGCCGTCTTTGGCGATGCGGTAGATGTCGCTGCCTTCGGGGACGAGGGTGTTGGCTCCTGCGGCGCTGGAGGAGGCAGGCTGCACGAAGGTGATGGAGACGCCGACGTTGCCGGTGATGGGAAGCGGTGGCAGGGGAGTCGCGCCTTTGCTGCCGACTCCCGCGACGTAGAGGCTGCCGTCGGTGTCGAGCGCGAGGGAGGTGATCTCGCGGCGCGGAGCAGCGTAGATGGCGAAGGGTTTGGCCTGCGGTGCTTTTGTATCGATGCGGTAGACGACACCTGCGCCGTCGGAGCCTGCGTAGAGGGTTCCGTCGGGAGCGAGGAGGAGGCAGCGGATGTGCTGGTCGGCGGTCTTGAAGAGAAGCTCAGGCTTGGTGCTGCCTGCAGGGATGCGGTAGACGGCGGCAGGTGCTCCGGCTGCGACGAAGATGTCGCCGGAGGGACTGGCGGCGACGTCCCAGAGGTACTTGGGTTTCTCGGCTGTGGCTGCGGGGTCGAAGAGTGTGGATGCTGTGCCGCCGTTGCTAGGGATGCGGTAGACCTTGCCGTCGGGCGAGGTGGCGGCGATGACGGGGCCCTCCGCGGTGACGGCGAGCGCCTGGATGGCGAGCTCGTGGGCTTCAAAGAGCTTCGTCGATTTGCCGTCGCGTGCGACGCGCATGACGAGGGCTGAACCCGCGGTACTGCCGCCGAGGCCGAGGTAGGCGTTTCCGGCAGAGTCGGAGGCGAGCGACCAGGCATAGCTCCTGGTGGTGTCGTAGACCGGTGTGGTTGCGGGGCCAGCTTCGAGGCGTCCATCGTTGCGGATGGCGACGCCGTCCGTGGTGCCGCGCTCCATGGAGTCGTAGCGGTCGACGGTCCAGAGCCTGGTTCCCTGCGCGGCGGCGGGAAGGGAGAGGGTGGCGGAGAGTCCGGCCAGTGCAGCGAAGCCCACGAAACGCTGGAGCAGTCTTCTTTCGGTCATCGTCCTCTGAGTCTAATGCAGGGGAAAGTGCAAAGGCGGAGAGATGAACTCTCCGCCTCTTTCAGACACGGTGTGTATGGGAAACGTTAGTTGGCGAGCACGGCGCGGTAGCGCACCTGGTTCTTCTTGACCCTGGCGACGGCGTCGTTGGCTTTGGACATGGCGAAGCGCTCGGTGATGGCCTTGACCTTGTGGCGCGCGGCGACGTTGAGCATCTCGTGGAGATCGCGTGGGCTGCCGGTAGGACTGCCGGAGACGGCGCGCTGTCCGGAGATGAGTGGGAAGGCCTGCAGCTGGATGCCGGAGGGCGGTACACCGACGATGCAGAGTGTTCCCTTGGGACGCAGGGCGTTAATGTAACTGGCCCAGTCCTGATCGGCGCTGACGGTGGAGAGAAGGAAGTCGAACCCACCGGCGACTTTCTTGAGCGCGCCGGTATCGCGGGTGTTGACGAAGTGATGTGCGCCGAGCTGGCGAGCTTCGTCTTCTTTGTCCTTTGTGGTGGAGAAGGCGGTGACCTCGGCTCCGAAGGCGCGGGCGAACTGGATGCCCATGTGTCCCAGGCCGCCAATGCCGATGACCCCGACGCGCGATGAGGGGCGAACGCCGTGGTTGCGGAGCGGGCTGTAGACAGTGATGCCTCCGCAGAGCAGCGGCGAGGCGTTTTCGCTATCGAGCGCGTCAGGCACGGGAATGGCGAAGCGCGAGTTGACGCGGACTTTTTCGGCAAAGCCGCCGTTGCGTCCGACACAGGTGGGCTGGGACTGGGCGCAGAGATGCTCGTCGCCCTGGAGGCACCACTCGCAGATGCCGCAACTGTCGGCCTGCCAGCCGACGCCAACGCGCTGACCGACGGTGCGGTCGCGGACATCCGAACCCATGGCGATGACGGTGCCGATGATCTCGTGGCCGGGAATGAAGGGATACTTGCTGACGCCCCAGTCGTTGTCGATGAGATGGACGTCGCTGTGACAGACGCCGCAGTGGGAGATCTTGATCTCAACCTCGTTGGGCTTCAGCTCGCCAGCATCGTACTTGTAGGGCAGCAGTTGCGCACCGGCCGCGTGCACAGCCAATCCATGGATGTCATTCATTGAAAGGTGGTCCTTTTCTTGCGCTGGCATCGTGCCGACGACTATGAATCGATGCTACAACATCGGCACCAGGTAAAAGTCAGCCAGTTCCTGGAGATAGCTAAGGCCTTAGCGGACAGTGAGATTGAGGACCTGCGAGCCGCTGATGGCATAGCCCGTGGAGGCGGAGGCGGCCTCGACCATGCTTTCGCCGCTGAGCTGCATCTTCTGCGCGTCCTTGAGTGGAGCGAGGACATTGGCCATGGAGAGCGGCAGGCCGGGAAGTGCCTGGCCGTCGAGTACGGCCTGTGCGGTCTTGTCGAGCAGCGTGACGTAGATGCGATCGTTGGCGTGCATGCGGTTGATCTGCGCGACGGTGTCGGCCAGTCCGACGGCGCGCTGCTGTCCTTGTCCTGTGGCGATGCGATCGACGGCGGCTCCATCGCTGATGAGCACGCGGATCTGGCCTGGCGAGAGATCGGGCGGCAGGGGAACTTTCAGGCGCACGACCCTGGCTTCGGACTGGTAGGGAGCGATGGTGGCTTCAACTTCGATGGTGTCGCCGGGGCGTGCCTCGATGGTGCTGAGACGCGCGGACTCGATGACGGCGGTGCGACGCTCGGGGATGCCTTCCATACGCAGCTTGAGGCCGGTGACAACGGGCTGCTCGAGTGCGTTGCCGTAGACGCGGCTGAAGCGGTCGTTGACGAAGAGCGCAGCGTTGATGGCAGCGGGATTGAGATCGTTTTGCGCGACCATGCCGGCCAGATGAATGGTGGGCTGCCCGGCGACGCTGAGCTCTCCGGTGAGCTGATAGCTCATCTCGGCGGCTGCGGTGTTGGTGCCCTGGAGGCTCTGATAGACAGAGACGAGCATCGCGGATGGGGTGAGCTGGCGGTTGTCGAGCACCTCGAAGCGGAAGGTCTTCGTCTTTGCTGCCGCTCCGGCGGAAGAGGTGGCTGGGGGTTGCGTTACTTCGACGGTGACGGGAATCATGCGCGCCCTGGCGCCGAAGCGTCCCATGATGGCGGAGGCGCGGTCTTCGGTGAAGGCGCCGACGGTCTCTGTCGTGTTGACGATCTTGAAGGCGTTAAGCGGCGAGGGCAATGTTGCTACCACGTTCGCCTTGGTCATCGGCATATCGACAGGGCCGTATTGTGTGATGGGGTGACCGCAGGCAAGCAGATGTGTCGGGTCGACGTAGGTGACGGTGCATGTGCCTGCGACGGAGAGATCGCCGCGCACGAGGATGGCGCTGACGGCTGAACCGGGGACGAGCGGCTCGGGCTGTGAGGCTTTTGAATCGGCACTGCCCAGCCCTGCGACGGGTGTGAGGCCCATAGCGCGGAAGCGGTCGCCGAAGCGATCGATGACGTCCTGGCCGAAGCCGCTGAAGACCAGAGGTGTTTCCATTGCCTGCATCTCGACGCCTGACTTGGTAACGGTGGAAGCCTGTTCGGTGGTTTGCGGTCTTGAGCTTTTTGCCGCAGCGGGGCGAATCTCGCCGTCGCGTACTTCGAGCATCTGCTCAATCGGCGTGATGCCTGCGATGGGTTCTTTGCTGAACTGGCCGATGCGGTAGCTGAGGGCGCCGACGAGACGTCCGTCGATGTAGACGGGGCTGCCGCTCATGCCGGCGACGACGCCGGTGAACTCAGGCTTGGCGCCGTGCAGGCGAGCGAGGATCATGTCCTGCCCGGGGCCGAGGGAGTCCTTGAGTACGCCGAGGATTTCGACCTGCATGGGTTCGGGATTGACGCCTTCGAAGACGGTGTACGCGACGCCCTGCTGGCCGCGGCGAATCTCAGAGAGGGGGAAGACGCGCATGCCGCTGGTTCCCATGGCTGCTGCGGCTGTCGGCGGCAGAGCGGATGCAGCGGGAGAAGATACAGAGGTGGTTTGTGCCAGCAAAGCGGAAGCAGCGCAGGCCACGGCCAAGGCAAGGGCAAGGCAGGGGGCGAGCAACCGCGTCTTTCTATCGTCCATCACGTCTACAAGACTAGAGCGTCCCTGTCTGCAATACCAGCAGGGAATCGGTCTGTCTGGTTAGACGCGGCAGATGAGACTTCAGGCACCTGTTTCCATACACTCTTTGCCCGCGTCCAATAGGGACGGAGTAAAGTTGCAGATGATGACTTTTTCGATGCGATTCCGCCGTACGGCCCCTGTCGTCCTTCTCCTGTTCGGGTTTGCTGCAGCCCTTCCGTATGTTGCGTTTGCGCAGAGTACACAGGCTCCGGCGCAACAGCAGAAGCCGGCGGACGATTCCGCGGGGCCAGATACGGATTCCGGGCCAATCGTGCTTAAAAAGAAAAAGGAGGGTGAGGATGCCAATACGCCTCCGCCCGCGCCGGCTGCACCTGCTGAGCCTAAGATAAAAAATCCTAATAACGAGACATACTCCATTCGTGTGGATGTGCCGATCGTCAATCTGGACGTCAACGTGATTCTCGACAAGACGCACCAGTTTGTTCCCGGGCTGAAGGCGGGAAACTTCCAGGTGCTGGAAGACGGCGTGCCGCAGACGATCACCAGTGTGCGCATGGCGCAGACACCAATTACGGCGGTGATGCTGCTGGAGTTTGCCGCGAACAGTTATTACTTCATCCGCGACATGCAAAATGCGTCGTACAGCTTTTTCAATACGCTGAAGCCGGATGATTACATCGCGGTCATTACGTATGACCTGAAGACGCACATCCTGACGGACTTCACGAACAACAAGCAGGTGGTCGGCGATGCGATTTCGTCGCTGATGATTCCGGGGTTTTCGGATACGAACCTTTTTGACGCGCTTTACGAGACGCTGGACAGGCTGAGCCGTATCGAAGGCCGCAAGTACATCGTGCTCATCGGTACGGGACGCGATACGTTTTCGCGCATTACGCTGGACAAGATACTCGCCAAGGTGAAGGCGACGCCGAATGTGACGATCTTTACGATCGGCACGGGTGCTCTGGTACGCGAGCTGGCCGATTCGCGCGGCATGATGGGCCCGGTGACACGGCTGGACTACCTGCAGGCGGAGAACCAGATGAAGACCTTCGCGCAGATGACGGGCGGACTAAGCTTCAACCCAATGTTTCAAGGTGCGCTGCCAGATATCTTTTCGCAGATCAACGACTCGATCCGCAACGAGTATGTGCTGACCTATAGGCCGACGAACAATAAGAACGACGGCACGTACCGGCGCATTCAGGTGAAGCTGGTCGACAATGAAGGCCACCCGTTGCAGATGCAGGACGAGAAGCACAAGCCTCTGAAGTATTCCGTGATTGCACGCGATGGATATCGCGCCAAGCAGGAAGTCGAGTAGCTGCTCAGGCGCGAATCGACATCGCGTGATGGAAGATGTTGTTGGGGTCGTACTTCTTCTTGACGCTTTGCAGGAATGGATGAAGACCTGCTGTGCCGTAGTAGAGCTGCGGCCAGTAGTCGTGCTGCACCATGTCTGCGTCGGGATAGTTGATGTAGCAGCCTTCGTACTCATTGCTCCAGAAGGGCGTGCCGTTGTATCTCGCTCCGGCGGTTGACTTGCCGTAGAGCTCGGTGAAGAAGTCGCGAATCCACTGGGCGTGTCCTTCGTCCTGCGAGGGCTCGGCCCAGCTGGCGATGAACTGGCACTTCAGAACAGAGTTGCGCTGCGCGACAGAGGTCTCTTCAAGGAGCTGCTTCTTGTTGACGGCTCCGCCGAAGGAGTCTGACAGCACGGTGCAACCTGCGAGATCGACTCCGGGGATGGTGCGATTGAGGTGCTTGTAGAAGACGGCAGCCTCTTCGCGTGTGAAGCCGCGGCGCATGTAGCTGGATTTGTACTTGTGGCGGCGGCTTGGCGGCGGAGCATTCGCCGGGCGTCTGTTTCCACCACCACCATATCCTCCTCCAGCGGGAGCGTTGGCTTCGATCCAGCTGCTCTTGTTGAGCGTGTGCTTTGCGAGGCAAACGGGGCTGGAGGGAGCGGGAGATTCAGGATGATGCTCGGCCATGACCGGGTGCCGCGAGATCTCGGCAACGGGCTTGCACTCATCGAAGACGGCGAGGTATTCCTCAACGACGCGCGTGTCGTTGACGGTGCCGTCGGGGTTGACGAAGGTGACGCTCATTGACAGATGGCCGGAGCTGCGGTGCGAGAGGTTGAAGATGGAGAACAGTCCCCAGGTATCGGGGTCCTGTCCGCGCGTCTCCCAGTAGTTGCCGAAGAGGTAGAGCAGGCGGGCAAAACGCTCCTCGGTCATGCCGTCCCAGTCGAAACTGATGTTTCCGCGCAGTGTTTCGGTGGGGGCTTTGGGAAGCGTGTCGAAGTAGAAGTTGGTGACGATGCCGAAGCTGCCTCCTCCCGCGCCGCGGCAGGCACGCAGCAGGTCGGAGTTGTTGTGCTTGTCGGCATGAATTACGTGGGCCTTTCCTGCGTTATCGATGGTGACGACATCGACGGCGCTGACCCAGTCCGGTGTGACTCCATGCAGACGGGAGAGAAGACCGTAGCCTCCTCCGGTGATGTGGCCGCCTGCGCCGACAGGGCCGCAGGTTCCTCCGGGGATGGTGACGAGCGCGCGCTTGTAGAGGTCGGCATAGGCGCGACCGAGCGTGGCTCCGGCGCCAAGACGGTACTTCGGGCCGTTGGCCGGCGGCTCGGTGCCGGAGATCATGCTGACGTCGATGATCGCGCCGCCAGGATTGTTATCGACGAAGTCTTCGTAGCAGTGTCCGCCAGAACGCACGGTGGGACGCAGGCCCTGATGCACGAAGCGCTCGAGGGCTTCGGCGACGTCATCGCTGTTGTCGCATAGTGCAATACGGCTGGCGCGGTCGTGAACGGTGGCAGGGAAGCGTCCGTTTTGTCCGTGAACCATGTTCTCGAAACGGATGTCGTCGCTTGAAACGATCTCAATAGCCATAGGAGTTTGCCTTTGGGGGCAAAGTATCAGAAATGGAATTGGTTACGAATCAGACATTCGACCTAGTCTGACTAGTTGTCGGTCTGTTCGCGTTTGTACGGCTTCTGCATCAGCGCACGAGCCTCATTGATGGCTCCCTGCGTGTTGTCGTTGGTCTGTACGGCGAGACGGTATTCATTGACAGCACGGTCACGCTGGCCGGTGAGATCGAAGATACGGCCCAGCTCGATATGGCTCCAGACCTCGACCCATTTGGGATCGCCGTCGCCACGCAGGGCATCGCGGAAGGAGTTTGCTGCGGACTGATAGTTGCGCTGCATGAAGAAGACTTCACCGATGCGATAGGAGGCCAGCGAACTGTTTTTGTTGGCGTCGAGCGCTTTCTGATATTCGATCAGCCCGGCTGTGAGGTCGCCTTGTGCGACCTGCTGTTGTCCTCGTAGTACGGCGACGCGTACGGCGAGGTCGGGTGTGCTCTTGAGCACCCAGTTCTGCGGATCAATGGAGATGCGGCGCGGGCGTCCGAAGGTTTCAACGGTGAAGTTGCTATCGGTACCGGAGACATCGACGCGGCGAGTCTCTGTTTTGCCGTCGGTTTCGATGCGTAGCTCGACCGGCATGCGGAAGAGGTCGAGGTCCTGTGCAATCGATCCCACGGTGCGGAAGCCTTTGTTGTTGCCCAGACGGAAGACGGTGTACTTGTTGGTGAAGGTGGGCGCTCCGGTCCCATCGCACCACTGTGCGAAGAAGGGCCGCAGAGCAAGCTGCGACTGGGCCTCGGCGACCGTTTCGACGTTGCTGGTGCGGATGCCCTTGTCGGTGTATTGCGAGAGCAGGCCGCGGAGGAACTTAACGAAGACGTCGTCGCCCATCTCCCAGCGGAGCATGTGGAAGACCATCGCACCCTTTTCGAGCGTCATGGACTGGAATTGCGGCGAGAAGGGATCGAGGCGGCCGACCGTGGTCAGCGGCTCGGTATCGTAGGCGAGTGCGCCAGCCTGTACGTCAGTGACGGCGGTCTGGAAGGCGGTTTTGCCGCCGGAGTCCTCAACATACATCAACTCGGCATAGCGGGACATGCCGTTGGTGATCCATGCGTCGTTCAGCGTGGCAGGAGAGACCTCAGAGCCCCACCACTGATGGGCCAGCGTATTGGCCAGCAGGCGCGAGTAGGTCTTACCTGCGACGCGAGCCCCTGAGATGCCCGCGATCTCGGGTGCCCAGGTTGCGGAGACAGCATCGGCAGGAAGTTCGACGAGCGCGATGTGGCCGCTCTCCGGCTGGCCAAAGGTGGAGGACATAAATTCGAACTGCTTGGCCGCGTCCTGAGCAAAGGGAACGGCTGCAGCTTTACGCGGCTCGGTGACAAAGACGCGAATATTGTTGATGCCGGGGGCAGCGATCGGCTCAAGAAATTTGCCGGCGATGATGGTGCCGGGGAAGCCGGGCTTGGCCCAGTTGAAGGTGTATTCGGTGCGATTGCCAGGAAGGCTCCTGGGGGCGGCGACGCCGGAGCCGGAACCAACGACACGCTCGTCGCCCGGGACACGGATGTGCATCTCTGCCGTAAAGCGGTTGGTGTACAAACCAACCATTGGGAACCAGCGACCCGGATAGAGAAGAATGCTGATCGGGTCTTCCACGGAGGCCAGTTTTATGCCCTCGACAGGGCTGGTCTCCGACCCTTTCAGGGTTCCGGCGTATTCGAAGGTCCAGGTGGCGGATGTTCCCTTCGGAATAGGGTTTGCCAGGTTGAAACGGACGGTCGAGTTTGTTGTTAGTCGCTCTGCCTCAAGCGGCTTTTTGTTTGCGTCGGTCACTTTGCTGAGCTGCAGGCCGTTGTTCAGCTCAAAGACGGGAGCGCTCAGGTCCTCAAGTGCAGTAAAGGTGACGTTGGCGGTTGCTGAAAGCTTGTTCTCTGCGGGATAGAGGTCGGCCGAAATGACGTAGCCGGTCACCTGCATCTGGGGCCGGGCCGGGGCTGCCCAGGCTGCGTTGACCAGAAGAAGGAATGCCAGGACTGCAATCGTAGAACGAAGATTTCGAGCAAAAGAGCGCATGAAGGCAAAGATCCTCAACAACATGGTACTGCTTGTCTTCCTGCAGGTTATGCAGGCTGATCCGGATAGACCCATTTGGTTAGACGCAGTTAGCCGGGATTAGGCCTCTGCCCCCGTTGTTGTGCTGGCCGCAGGGGCTTCGAGCAAAGAATCCACCGCATCGACTACCTGCCCGATGGAGCTGGAGTCGGGTGGAGGGAGCAAGCGCTGCTTCACCTCGTCCAGGTCTGTGACCATCTGCTTGCGGTCCTGCGTGGCATCCAGCAGGGGCTTGAGAGCCGTGACGACACTGGCGGGGGTGAAATTGCCCTGGATCAGCTCCGGGACAATGCGGCGTCCGGCGACGAGGTTCACCATAGCGATGGGCAGATTGCCGTGTTGGTCGCGTTCGCCAGAGGGCCAGACTTCCGGCGGGTACGAGACCAGCCGCTTCGCAAGGGTGAAGGTCAGAGGCGACACGCGGTAGACGACGATAAACGGCTTGCCGATCACCGCTGCCTGTACGGTCGCGGTTCCGCTGGCCACCACGGAGGCGTCAGCGTGATGGAGAGCGTCGCGCGCATCGCTGACGATGTGGATCGGGGCTGCATTCTTCCAGGCAGTCTTGCGGGTGATGAATTCGTTTAACTGCTGCCACTCAATCGTTGAGGCCAACGGCACCAGGAATTCATATCCTGACCCGAGTTTTGCCGCTGCCTCAATCATGGTGGGGAGATTGGCTTCGATCTCTTTCCAGCGGCTGCCGGGAAGAAGCGCAATCCATTTGCGGTCCAGATCGAGAAAACCTTCTCGGGCAGCATATTCTTCGCGCGAAATGGTTGGCAGGGGCAGCTCGGCCAGCGGATGGCCGGTGAAGGTCGCGTTGACCCCGCGCGCACGGTAGAAGGTCTCCTCAAAAGGGAAGATCACCATCATGCGGTCTATGCGCTGCTGCACCCAGGCAAGGCGTTTTTTCTTCCAGGCCCACAGCTGTGGGCTGACAAAGTAGACAACCGGAATGTTGAGCGCTTTCAGCTCGCGGGCCAGGCGGAGATTGACGTCGGGGAAGTCGATCAGCACGGCGGCCTGAGGGCGGCGCTGCTGAATGGAGGCGACGAGACGGCGGTATGCGTCGTAGACGCGTGGCGCGTGGCGCAGGACTTCGGTGATGCCCATATGCGCGACGTCCTCAGCGCGGACGATGCGCTGTTGTCCGGCGGCTTCCATTTCGCGGCCGCCGAGGCCAAAGAACTCTGCCTGAGGATGACGGCGGCGCAATTCGGCCAGGATCTGCGCGCCGTAGTGGTCTCCTGAGGCCTCCCCCGCTGCGAGGAAGATCGTCGGATTGGACATCATAGCGATGGCAACAGTGTAGATTCTTCCTGAGGTAACTGCATGGCGAACAATACTAAACGGTTCCGTGCTGCGCTTGAGCCGCTAAGTGGAAACCTTGGCTGGGTCGTTGCGCGTATTCCATTTGATATCGACAAGGTGTGGAAGAAAAGAATTCGTTTGCGGGTAAAGGTCGAAGTCGGCGACAAAGTTTTTCGTACTTCGCTTTTTGCCGATTCGAATGGCCGCGGCCACTTTGTGCTTGTTAATAAGCAGATGCAGAAGGCCGCCGGGGTGGGACCAGGCGGGATGATCGACCTTGCGATGGAGCCTGATCTCGACGAGCGCGAGGCGCAGGTGCCTGCGGAGATGGCGGCGATCTTCAAAGGAGAGAAGGCGCTCGGAAAGTGGTACACGAAGTTGAACGATGGGATGAAGCGGTGGATTGGGAAGGATATTGAGGGCGTAAAAAGTGCTGCCGCGCGCGAACGCCGGGCCGAAGTGTGGGCCGAACGGCTGATGCTGACGATGGAGGGCGAGAAGGCTCTGCCACCTATTCTTGAGGTGGCATTTCGCAGGGTTCCTGCGGCTCGCAAGGGATGGGAGCAGATGACGCCGAGGCAGAGGCAGGGGAACCTGCTGGCGATCTTTTATTACAAGAGCCCGGAGGCGCAACAGAAAAGGACGGGTAAGGTCATCGAGGACTGTTTAAAGGTTGTCGAGCGAAAAGGGTGACGCTTATGGCCGCGGTCGCGTGATCCAGAGAAGCGGCTGGCGGATGGGAAAGGTACGGTCCAGCTCGGCGTTCGACGTATCGGCGGGCAGTGTCTTCCATAGTTCGGCATACTCTGGCCGGCTGTAGGCGCGGGCTGCAAATAAGAGCGCGGGACGGCGGAGCGGAAGCTGGGTGAAGAAGGCTGAGTCCGCGCGATAGGGCCAGGTCCCTCGGTTGGCGATAAAGGGAAAGAGACGAGCGATGGCGACCCGCATGCCGGGGCCGTCCTGTAGTTCGTACTCCCATACGCTTTCAAAACGAGTGGAGAGCAGCTCGCAGGCTCCGGCGAGGAGGTCAAGATTGAAGAGGCTGTTGCGATACGGATTTGGTGTTGTTAGTTCGTGTTGAAAGTTGCCGTCGAAGCCGATCTGGGCGCGGATGGTGGACGAACGAAACTGATGTCGCAGCGTTGTCAGAGGGCGGTCGTCCTTGAGGTTCAGCTTTGCGGCTGCCGCTGCCTGCAGGAGCCACGAGGAGGCGTTGTGGTCGCGCATATCGCGTGCAAGCCCGGCCGTGCGCGAGCTGTTGAGCCAGTCGAGGTAGCTTATAAACCACTTCGTGATGGCTTCGAGCGAGGCTGGCGTGAGGGCTTCGCTTGTTGTGAGGAAAGGAATCGACTGCGCGATTTCGACGAGAGGAAGTCCTTCTATGACTCCCTCTGGTTTGCCTGTCTTCGCTGAAGTGGCAACCTGCGCGAACTCAAGCGTGGGTGTCATAGCTGTAACGGGCGTGACGAACCATGCTTCAAGATGTGCGGCGGCGTGTTTGGCATATCGGTCGTCATGCGTGATGACGTAGGCGGCGGCAAGCGCAGGCACGCTGTGTCCGAGTGCGGATAGCGCATCACGGTGAGCTGTAAATGCGGACGACTGATCGCCGGGCTCGGAGTAATAGTCGTTCGGTGGTCCTGACGAGCGGTCTGCCGGGATAGTGGTGAGTGGGTTGGGCTTCTCCGTAAGAGACCGGTCGGCGGCAGCGAGGATGCGGTCGTGATCGATTGCCGCAACGTTGGGACGAACGGAAGAGGTTGCGGATTGCCCCAAGGCTGCGGGTGCGAGGAGCGCTGCGAGTGTCTGCGAGCAGAAGTCTCTGCGTGTTGAATGCATGACGAAGACCTTGCGCGGAAGAGTATCACGGTGCGGTGACAGCGATGCGCAGAGCCTGATGATTCGTATCCAGAAAGAGCAGCCGTTAGTATGGAAGTATGCGGGTGGGGCTTCAAACAATAGCAGCTGTGTTGCTGTTACGCGCAGCGACGATGTCGGCCGCAGACCACGGGGTGAAGGTCTGCGTCAAGGATGAACAGGGGAACGCCATCAGCGGTGCACAGGTGACTCTGCGCTCGACGCCGGTGCGGCAGGCTTCCAGTGATGTGATGGGGTGTGCGGTGTTTGGCGCTGCTGCTGCGCAAACGCTTGTCGAGATAGCGCATGCCGGCTTTGCCACGGTGAAGCAACCGGCCGGTGCGGGAGAGCTGGATGTGGTGCTGCATGTTGCGGCGGCGAACTCCGTCGTCGAAGTGACGGCTGCGCGCACGCCGCTGGCTCTCGATGCCAGTGCAAGCAGCGTTCGTACAATGACGGGCCAACAGCTGGATGAGGCTCCTGGTTTTAATCTCGACGACCGGTTGCGGCAGGTGGCGGGATTCCAGCTGTTTCGCAGGACGGGCTCGTGGGTTGCGAATCCGACGACACAGGGAACATCGCTGCGCGGCCTTGGGTCGACGGCGGCCAGCAGGACGCTTGTGCTTAGTGATCAGGTTCCACTGAACGATCCCTTTGGAGGATGGATTCACTGGAACGAGATTCCTCAACTCGCCATGCGGGATGTGGAGTTGATGCGTGGCGGTGCATCGGACCTGTACGGATCGAGCGCGATCGGTGGCGTAATCGATGTGATTCCTGTGATGCCGGAAGGCATGTCGTATGCGTTGGATTTGGGTGGAGCCACCGAGGATACATCGCGCCTGAATGGGCTACTGACGGGAGATGTCAAGGGCTGGAGCGGTCTGGCTGCGACGACGCTCTTCCGCACAGGAGGATATATTCTTACGGCGCCGGAGAGCCGCGGGCTTGTGGATATACCCTCCAACGTTCACTCGCAGAGCGGACGGCTTGAGGTGCGGCATGAGCTTGGCCCTGGAGCGGTATTTCTGCGCGGCAACCTGTTGAACGAGGCGCGCAACAACGGCACGCCACTGACTACAAACGGAACGCGCATCTGGCGCTATGCTGCAGGTGGCGACTGGAGTGATGGCGGTGACGGACGATTCCTGCTGCGCCTGCACGGTGCGAATCAGAACTATCGGCAGAGTTTTTCGTCGATTGGAGCCAACCGCGCTACGGAGAAGCTGACGCGTCTGCAGGCAGTGCCATCGATGCAGCTTGGAGCGACGGGACAGTGGGCGCGGACCTTCGGTGAGCTGACGGTGGTTGCCGGGGCCGACGTGCTGGACACGCGCGGCAACGATGCAGAGACACCGGTTACGAACAATGTTTTGCAACAGACGGTCAGCATCAGTGCGCGTCAGCGTGACACGGGCGTTTATGGTGAGGGATTGTGGCAGCCACGTGGATGGTCGATTGCGCTTTCGTCGCGTGTCGATCACTTTGCGACCTTCGATGCACGGCAATCGGGAGCGACACCTGTGCCGGTGTTGCCGGAGGTCTCAGAGACGATCTTCAATCCGCGGCTTGGTGTGGTGAAGCCGCTTCGGGGAGGCGTTTCGCTGACGGCTTCAGCCTTCCGCGCTTTTCGCGGGCCATCACTGAATGAGCTTTACCGTACAGGCCAGGTTGGGCAGCAGATCACGCTGGCGAATCCTGCATTGCGGTCGGAGCGAGCGACGGGATGGGAGGCAGGCGGGTTGTGGAGCCTGCGGCGCATTGGTACGGTGCGGACGAGCTACTTCTGGATGCAGGTGAATCGCCCCGTCGCGGCTGTGCAGGTCAGCGCTACGCCGACGACACAGACGCTGAAGCGGCAGAATCTCGGCCAGCTGACGAGCAAGGGTGTCACGGCTGAAGTAGAGATGAGGCCGATTAGTTTTCTTACGGTGACAGCGGGATATCAATACGCGAACTCGACGGTGACGAAGTTTTCGGACCCGACGCTGGTGGGCAAGTGGACGCCGCAGGTTCCACGGAACTCGGCCACGCTGCAGGCGCGTATGGAGAAAAGACAGTGGGGTATTTTCGCGGTCGATCTGAGAACGAGTGGACAGCAGTTTGACGACTCCGCCAATCAATACCGGTTGAACAGCTTTGCGCAGGTTGATCTGTACGCCGAGCATTCTTTCCGTCATGGGCTTCGTTTATATGGTGCGGTGCAGAATCTGGCTGATTCGCGCATCGAGGCAGGACGCACGCCGATTCTTACGTTGGGGGCGCCGCGCATTGTGATGGCGGGCATCCGGCTGCATTGAGACGAATGCCCGCGCTGCATCAGGCAATAGCTGCATTGACCAGAGCCTGCGCCTCGGTCTGAATCTGCTTCAGATGGTCTGCGCCTTTAAAGCTTTCGGCGTAGATTTTGTACACGTCTTCGGTGCCGGAGGGCCGGGCAGCGAACCAACCGTTCTCTGTTGCGACCTTGAGGCCGCCGATTGGGGCGTGATTGCCTGGAGCTTCCGTGAGGATCGCGGTGATTGGCTCGCCGGCAAGCTCCTTTGCGGTGACCTGCGAGGGCGAGAGCTTGCCGAGCTTGGCTTTCTGCTCCTTGGTAGCGGCTGCGTCGATGCGCTGATAGACGGGCGCGCCGTACTTTGCGGTGAGTTCACCGTAGAGCTGGCCGGGGTCTTTGCCGATGCGTGCTGTCATCTCGGCGGCGAGCAGGCCGGGGATGAGGCCATCCTTATCGGTGGTCCACACCTTGCCGTTTCGACGCAGAAAACTTGCGCCAGCGGACTCTTCGCCGACAAAGCCGAGCGAACCGTCGAGAAGTCCATCGACGAACCACTTGAAGCCGACAGGGACCTCGAGCATGGGCCGGTCGAGTCCTTTTGACACGCGATCAATGATGCTGGAGGAGACGACGGTCTTACCGATGGCGGTTTTTGCTCCCCACTCAGGCCGATGGGTAAAGAGGTACTGGATCATGACGGCGAGGTAATGGTTGGGGTTCAGCAGGCCCGTGGAACGGGTAACGATGCCATGGCGGTCGTGATCGGTGTCACAGGCCCAGGCGACGTCGTACTTGTCCTTGTTGGCGATCATAGAGGCCATGGCGTAGGGACTGGAGCAGTCCATGCGGATGCGTCCGTCCCAGTCGAGCGTCATGAAGCGAAAGGTCGGATCGATGTGTGTGTTGAGGATGGCGAGCGGAAGTCTGTAGTGCTCGGCGATGCGCGGCCAGTAGTGGACGCCTGCTCCGCCGAGCGGATCGACGGCCAGCTTGAGGGAGGAGCTGCGGATGATGTCGAAGTCGATGACGCTGGCGAGATCGTTGACGTAGGCGGAGATGTAGTCATGGCGGTAGGTCTTGTCGGCTGAAAGTGCCTTGGCGTACGTCGTGCGCTTGACGCCCTTGAGTCCAGCAGCGATCAGCTCGTTTGCGCGGTTCTCGATCCACTTGGTCGCGGAGGTGTCGGCCGGGCCTCCGCTGGGGGGGTTGTATTTGAAGCCGCCATCTTCAGGAGGATTGTGCGAGGGAGTGATGACGATGCCGTCGGCGCGATGCAGTCTGGGGTTCGCATTGTGTGTGAGGATGGCGTGCGAGAGGACAGGCGTAGGCGTGTAGCCGAGCTTCTCGTCGATCATGACCTCGACACCGTTCGCAGCGAGGACCTCGAGCGCGGTGGTGAAGGCTGGCTCGGAGAGTGCGTGTGTGTCGCGTGCGAGGAACAGAGGGCCCGTCGTGTGCTCTGCAGTGCGGTACTCGACGATGGCCTGTGTGATGGCGGCGATGTGGTCGTCGTTGAAGCTGGCGGCGAAGGAATTGCCGCGGTGGCCTGATGTGCCGAAGGCTACGCGTTGCGCTGGAATAGCCGGATCGGGGTGGATCGCGTAGTAGGCGGTGATCAGATGGGGGATATCGACAAGCGAGTCAAGGGAGGGAAGCTGGCCGGGCTTATTGGTCTCGTGGGTGCTCATACTGTCGGTTTGTTTCCTTTATGAAGATTGCAATGCCAACCTATGCACTATATGAGATGCGCGCGCTGGGAGGAAGTCCGGAAGACACTGGATAACGCGGAAGTCGCATGTAAGATGGTGGTGTTTCCGATACATTTGTCCTGAAACAGCTGTTGTTTGTTGAAGGAATGTAAAAGCATGGTCAGGCCATGTTGTGGCCAGCGTGCACCGCAGAGCATGAATCGTTGAGCATAGGGTCTTCAAGGCTTCGCATGACGAGGCCGAAGGCTGCAAGGGGCCTGATGGGGGTTGCGGAAAGGTTGAAGTTATCGGCCGGGCTGGCCGTTGCGTTGGCTCTGATGGCTGCGATACCGGCAGCTGCGGTCGAGGCGACGCTGATGGCAGATGCACACGTCAACAGTGCCAGGCCGACGGCGAACAGCGGTACGATTTCAAACCTTGATGTCGGCGGGGGCTACACGGCGCTTCTACAGTTTGATCTGGGGACGCTGCCTGCAGGAACGACTTCCGCTCACATATCGCGCGCCTTGCTGCGACTGTATTGCAACCGAGCGGATACGCCGGGATTGGTGAGCGTGCAGCCGATCAGTGGATCGTGGGGGGAGTACAGCGTCACTTACTCCACGATGCCAACGCTGGGCGCGGCTACGCAGGTCGTCTCAGTAGCGCAGGCGGGGGCATACGTATGGGTAGATGTCACGGCTCTGGTACAGGGATGGATGACGACTCCGTCGTCGAACAATGGCATAGCGCTTACTGCCGGTTCGGCAGCGGTACAGTTCGACAGCAAAGAGAACGACCTTACCGGCCATGCTCCGCTACTGGACGTTGTGTTGGTGTCGCAGGGGCCTGCTGGTCCTAAAGGGGACACCGGAGCGATGGGACCGCAGGGTCTTCAAGGATTGACGGGTGCTGCTGGGCCTCCCGGAGCTACTGGTCCACAAGGCCCTCAAGGTCTGAAGGGCGATAAGGGAGACATCGGCGCACAGGGGCCTATAGGTCCTGCCGGAGCGACCGGCCCTGTGGGCTCTATGGGGCCGCAAGGGCCACAGGGTGCGAGCGGCGCAGTTGGCCCGGCAGGCTCGCCGGGGCTGGTGTATCAGGGAGCGTATGCTTCGACGACGAACTATGCACTGGGCGATGTCGTGCTATGGCAGGGTGCAAGCTATGTCTCGCTGTTGAATGGCAATCATGGCAATATGCCAGCGGTCAGTCCATTGCAATGGGGAGTGCTGACTACGCAGGGGCCTGTTGGTGCGCAGGGGGCTGTCGGAGCGACGGGGCCGATGGGGCCGCAAGGCCCACCAGGATCCGTGGGGCCTCCGGGCGAGCAGGGGCCGCAGGGATTGCAGGGAATCGCGGGGCAGGCGGGAGCGCAGGGAATTCCTGGCGCGCAAGGCCCTCAGGGGCTTCAGGGGCCGATGGGGCCACAGGGCCCGGCTGGTCCGGCAGGCATGACGTTTCGTGGAGCGTACTCATCGACGGCGAATTACTCGCTGGGAGATGGCGTGATCTATGGGACGTCGGGCTATGTCTCCCTCATGGATAGCAATCATGGCAATACTCCGGATCAGAGCCCGGCAGCGTGGGCATTGTTTGCGACGGGGACCCAGGGAACTGCGGGCGCAGCGGGCGCTCAGGGAGCGCAGGGGCCAGTTGGTCCGCAGGGACCTGTGGGTGCGACGGGGGCACAGGGGCCGCAGGGGCCGGTTGGTCCGCAAGGACCTCCTGTCGCCAATTACACGGGCAACTACAGCTCGACAACGAATTATGCGCTGCACGATGCGGTCAGCTACAACGGCTCGACATATATCTCGCTCGTCAATGGCAATGCAGGGAATACTCCTTCACTAAGCCTGTCGCAGTGGGCGTTGCTGGCAGCGCAGGGAATTCAGGGACCTGCGGGCCCGCAGGGACTGCAAGGCCCGGCAGGCTCTCCGGGAGCGACCGGTGCGGTTGGCGCAACGGGGCCGCAAGGGCCTCCGGTCAGCTTTACTGGAGGCTGGCTTGTCTCGCGTGCGTATGCCACAGGCGATGCGGTGAGCTATGGTGGGGGCAGCTATATCGCACTGTCTGCAAATACGGGGCGACAACCAGATGTAAGTCCCGCCTACTGGGGTGTGTTGTCGCAGGCAGGGGTTGCCGGAGCGGCTGGAGCTACAGGAGCGCAGGGGCCGATGGGGTTACAAGGGCCAGCTGGAGTAAATTTCAAAGGCGCATGGTCTGCTTCGACTGGTTATCTTGCGAACGATGCCGTCTTCTACGCGGGCAGTACCTATCTTTCTTTAGCGACGAATCTGGCGGCGCGTCCTGATGTCTCGCCGGCGGCGTGGACTCTACTGGCGCAGGCTGGGAGTGCTGGAGCTACGGGGCCCGCAGGAGCTGCTGCCACGGTCAGCGTCGGTACGGTGACGACGGGAGCAGCGGGGACACAGGCGCAGGTTACGAACTCCGGCACGCTGAATGATGCGGTGCTGAATTTTGTCATTCCTCAGGGAGCGCCCGGCGCAGCGGGCAGTGGCGGCGGCGGCTCGGGCACGAGTGGCGTGCCGTTTGCTTCGATGTATCATGCGGTCTCTTTCAACTCGGTCTACTACTCGGTGAACAATACGAATGCAAGCGCCACGGAGACGGCTCAGGTGCTGACGTGGATTCCAAACGGATGCACGGCATCAACCCTCACGGTGTACTCGCAACAGTCCAATACGATTACGGTGACGTTGCGTGTCGGAGCGCAAGGCGCGATGGCGAATACGTCGTTAGCCTGCACCGTCGGGAGCAATAGCCAATGCACGGCAACCGGGGCTGTAGCTGTTGCGGCGGGCAACTTCATCGATCTGACGGTGACGGGAGCCAGCGGTACTTCTGCTGGTGTGTGGACAGCGCTCGCCTGCAATTGAGGGCACCGCGTTGGCCAGTTGAGGATGCAAGCAGGTATTCTGGTGACCGTTCCATCTTTCCAGCTATTGAAGGAGATTTCCGCTGATGAAGTTGCTGAAGATGTCGGCTCTGGGATGTGCGGTTGTGGCGCAGATGATGCTAGCGGTATCGATGCAGGCGCAGGGCGCTTTGAAGATCGATGAGCCTTCGGCAAAGATGGCGGCTTCGATCATGATGCTGTGGCCTCACGGAGTTGTCGCAACCCAGAATCATCCCGGAGTGTGGGGCTATGAAGAGGGAGTTTTGCTGGACGGCATGGCGGCCCAATGGCATGCGACCGCGAACGGTGACGACTTCCGCTACATCAAGGACGCTGTTGATAAGTACGTTTCCAGCGATGGCACGATCAACGGCTATAACGCCGACGCTCAGAGTCTGGACGAGGTAGAAATGGGGCGCGCCGTGTTACTGGTCTATCGCGTGACGCAGCAGCCGAAGTACTACAAGGCAGCGAAGTACATTCACGATCAACTGGAGAGCCAGCCGCGCACGGCCAGCGGTGGTTACTGGCACAAGAAAATCTACCCCAACCAGATGTGGCTCGACGGTGCGTATATGGCGGAGCCGTTTCGCGCAGCGTATGCGGTGACCTTCCATGAGTCGGGAGACTTCGACGACATCGCGAAGCAGTTGCTACTGATGTATGGTCACATGCGTGACCCAAAGACGGGTTTGCTGAAGCATGGGTGGGACGAATCGAAGGAGATGAAGTGGGCTGACCCGAAGACGGGTCTCTCGCCTGAGGCATGGGGCCGTGCGATGGGATGGTATGCGATGGCACTGGTGGATGTGTTGGATTGGTTTCCGGCCGATCATCCACAGCGTCCGGCATTGGTGGATGCTTTGAAGGGAACAGCCGCAGCAATCGTCGCGCATCAGGACAAGAAGACTGGACTATGGTGGCAGGTGATGGGCGAGCCTAGCCGGAAGGGAAACTTTGCGGAGGCCTCGGCAAGCTGCATGTTTGTTTATGCGATTGCGAAGGGTGTCCGGAACGGCTACTTACCCCAGACGGATGAGGCGAGCGTTCGCCGAGGCTGGGAGGGAATCCAAAAGGCGTTTGTGAAGTCGAGCGCGGATGGAAAGCTGGAACTGGATGGGACAGTCAAGGTGGGTGGCCTGGGAGGTACGCCGTATCGTTCTGGCACCTTCGATTATTACGTTGGAGAAAAGACTCAGGTCAATGATGCGAAGGGAGTTGGAGCGTATCTTCTCGCTGGATCGGAGATGGCACAGACGTCTACAGAGGCCCTGGGGCAGGGAAAGACTGTGATGGTCGATGCGTGGTTCAACTCGCAGACGCGCAAGAATGCAGCAGGGCAGACGGAGTTGTTTCACTACAAATGGGATGATGATACGAACTCTGGCTTCGCGTTCTTCGGCAGAGCCTTTGAGCGGTATGGCGTAAAGTTGGCAACGTTGAAGACGGCACCGACGGTGGCCGATCTCAGCAAGGCGCAGATATACATCATGCCTTCGCCTGATATCCCGGCGAAGAATCCGAATCCCAACTACATGGACAAGGCCAGCGGAGATGCGATTGAAGCATGGGTCAAGGCCGGTGGCGTTCTGATCCTGATGGAGAATGACAAGACCAACTCGGAGTTCGATCACTTCAACACGATGAGCGAGCGCTTCGGAATCCACTTCAACACGGTGTTGCGCAATACGGTGGATAACAACAACTGGCCTCAGGGAACGGTGATGGTTCCGGCGGGGACAGGCGTCTTCACCTATCCGCACAAGGCTTATCTGAAGGAGATTTGCACGATTACGGTCTCCGGTCCAGCGAAGGCGATTCTGACGGACAAAGGTGATGTGCTGATGGCGGTAACGAAGTTCGGCAAGGGAACTGTCTTTGCAGTGGTCGATCCGTGGATCTATAACGAGTACGTTGATCGGCGGAACAAGCTGCCGCTGGACTTCGACGGCTTTGATGCTGCGATCGATCTGGCAGGATGGGCGGTACGGCAGGCGAAGTAAAGCTTAGCCTGCCGCGTTTATCCAAGGTGAGGTGCCAACGTATGGCGAAGCCGTCTTGCCAGCGCTGCAAGATGGCCGAGTGTCTCTGGAGTCGGCTCCTTCAGGATGTGTTCCATCTCACTGGCGACAGATCCTGCCAGTTTGTAGCCAAACATGCCGAGATTTCCTGCCAGTTTATGAGCGGTCGATAGAGCTTCTGCGCGCTCATTTTCGGCAAGTCTACCGGCTGCAGCCAGCAGTGCCGCGCGGTCCAGGGTCTTCAGACGCTCGTGCATCGAGGGGAGATGGCGCTTCCAAAGATCGGCGAGCAGAGCGTTGATCTCAGTGTCTGCTTGTTTTACGTTCATGTGAATAAGACGCAAAAAAGTGTGGCAACGACGGATGTGAATGGCCCAAGCGGGTGCAACTTTTGGGGAGGGGCATCCTGGGTGAGCTGCGGCAGTTTTGGCATGGAAGATGCTGGCTTTCCGCTATTTTTGGGAGCTGGAGGCCGGTTGCGATGAGGCGCTCTGAGCATCGGTCCAGTGCAGTACGTCGGCGATCTGGTCGGCCAACGTTAGCGGGTCGAAGGGCTTGAACAGAACCGAAGCGACACCCAGGTCGGCGAAGCGGCGCTTATCGACGCCTTGAACTTTGGCCGTCAGCAGGAGGACAGGGATGTGAGCGATGGATGGAATCTGCTGCATCTCACGGAAGGTGGACGGACCATCGACTCCGGGCATCATCACGTCCATCAGAATGGCATCAGGCTGCTCTGCGACGGCGATCTCGATTCCTCTGGCTCCCGACTCCGCAGTAAATACCTTCCAGCCGGCAGTTGCTTCCAGCGATAAGGCAGCTACTTCGCGGATATCATCCTCGTCATCAATGATCAGGATTCGTCGCATGAACGTCTTATTTTCGCACGCTGCGAAAAAAGTTCCAGAGCATTGAGTAGCTTCTTCCCGCTTGGTTACTAAAGATCAGCTTAAAGAAACGAAGGTGGGGTATTTAGGCTGCAGGACCAGCCGTGGTGAGATCAGCAAACTTGGTACGGATGCGCTGCACCATGGAGAGGACCAGCTCTTCTACCTCGTGCGGCTGCACCTTGGCCTTGGTCAGGAATTCGGTAGGACCAAGTTGCAGGCGGGCCATATCGGCATCGGAGATCTCACGCCCGGAATAGACCACCATAGGGAGAGAGCGCAATGGTGGTTGTTGCCGCAACCATTCCACCAGCGAAAAGCCGTCGCCATCGGGAAGAGTCAGGTCGAGGATCAGCAAATCCGGCTTACGGTTGATGCACTGCCGGATAGCTTCCTGCCGGGTGGAGGCGTGGTCGATATGGACGGCAGCATCCTGGAAGCTGGCGATCAGGACGCTGGCCAGATCGTCGTCATCCTCAACCAGAAGAACGTAAGCGGGACCATCGCCCTGATGCAGGACGCGCCCGAGCTCAGCAAAGAGAAGATTTTCGTTGAAGGGCTTCTGCACCCAGCCCTGAGCATCGCCGGTAAGCTGCGGGCGAAGGGTCGAGGAGAGCACGCTTAGCACGACAACGGGGATATTAGCCGTTGCCGGGTTGTTGCGGAGCCGCTGCAGCGTCTCCCAGCCACTCAGGCCAGGCATATAGAGATCGAGGAGGATGGCCTCGACCTGTGTTTCTGCGGCAAGCATGAGCGCCTGATCGCCGGAACTGGCTTCGATGACCGAATAGCCCTGGCGCGTAAGGTGCTCGGTAACAATCGTGCGGATGCCCGCATCGTCATCGCAGATCAGGATGGAGCCTTCGCCGCGTGGAGGCAGTGCGGCAGGAAGCGAAATATCGCTCGATCGCGTGGTGCGGGGAAGCATGACATACAGTGTCGTGCCTTTGACGAGGTTGCGTTGCGCCCAGATCGATCCGCTATGCTGCTGTACGATGCTGCGGCAGATCGCCAGGCCAAGTCCGGTGCCGCTGTGCTGGCGAGCATCCGCAGGCTCAACCTGCTGGAAGCGGTCGAAGATGGAGTCGAGCTTGTCCGTAGGAATGCCACGCCCCTCATCGACGACTTTCAGAAGGATGGAATCGGCTGTCGCGTCTGTGTGAATGCGAACCGTGGACGCCGCGGGGGAGAATTTGATGGCATTCGAGAGCAGGTTGGTGATGACCTGCAGGATGCGGTCGGCGTCTCCGTCGAAGAACAGAGCCTCTGGTGAGGCGGCCTGAGCCACGGTGAAGGGCACCAGTTCCAGGTGGACTGAGCTGCTGTCGGCCATCGGCGTCATTGTCTCGATGGCCTGCTGGCACAGATCACGAAGCGAGCAGCGGCGAATCTGTAATGGGGCACGGCCGGAGTCCATGCGCTCCAGATCGAGGATGTCGTTAATGAGGCGGATCAGGCGGTCCGTATTGGTGGTTGCAATGCGCAGTAGGTTCAATGCTTTGGCATCGAACTGGCCAATGGTACCGGAGGAGAGAAGGCCCAGTGCTCCACGAATGCTTGTGAGGGGAGTGCGCAGTTCATGCGAGACGGTTGAGATGAACTCGTCCTTCAGCGTATCGAGCTGCGATCTTGCGGTCAGTTCCTTCTTGTCCTGGTGCTGCTGCTCCCGCACACGGCTGAGCTCTGTAGCGAGCTCGCGCGTTGTTCGCTGTGCCTTAATGAAGGCATAGAGCAGGATGCCGTAGGTTGCGAACAGCGTGGTAAAGGCCAGGATGGGAAGAATGTGCATAACGGCGGTCTAACCTCAAAGTCCCAAGACGATGTTCGTTCAATGGTAACGTGGCAGCAAAGACATCAGCTAGTCAATCTTGGTTTCTATAAGTGGAAGTAATACAATGTTTTCCGCACATGATCTATTGCTAATGTATAGACAGGAAGTAATAGCGCTGCAGGGTACGTCAACGATATCGCCAAGTTTATGCCCCAACTTGCTGATAGGAATGCGTTAACGTCGCTGCTGCCTATCGTGAGCATGACAGGTTGTCTACCATCGGCAAAATAGCACCTATGGGGATTGCCTTCCAAGTAAATAGGATGCGTGCGATCCGGGAGCCCAGGGGCAGGGAAAGGAAATGGCCGTTCACGCGGGAACGGCCATTGGAAAAGTAACTTAGGTTACTTATGCGGTTACCGCGACCTGATCCAGGATCGCTGCCCACTTCTTGCCCTTACGGCTGGCCTGAGCATTCTTGTGGAAGGCATAGCCTGCGATCAGGGGAAGCGCCATTGTGGCTTCCGAATAGACCATCTGCTCGTAGGTGGTGTCGACCTTACCCCAGCTGGAGGCTTCCTTCAGGGTCGAGCCTGAAAGCGCACCGTCGCGGGCATCGGCGACAGTGATCTGGATGGCGTACTTGTGCATGGAAGCTTCGACGCCGAGGATGTCAGCGGCTACGACGATGTCCTGTGCGAAGTTCTTCGGTACGCCACCGCCGATCATGAGCAGGCCGGTGGTCGGGTTGGCGATCTTGAGCTGCGTCAGCTCATAGAAGTCCTTGCCCGAATCGATCGAGACCGAGGGCTTGCCCTGGCGGTCATGAAGGTGGGCGACCAGACCGAAGCCTGCCGAACAGTCCGAGAAGGCCGGGCAGAAGATCGGCACGTTCTTCTCGTAGGCTGCGAGTACGATGGAGTCCTTGCCGCCGTTCTGCGGGGTCTTGCCGTTCTTGACGAGGTAGGCGCCCATCTCGCGGATAAACTCACGCGAGCTGTGGGGGCGAGGCTCCAGCGAGTTGGTGATCTGGTGCGTCGTCTCGTCGCAGAGTCGCAGCTCTTCTTCGTCGATGAAGGTGTCGTAGATGCGGTCGATCATCAGCTCACGCAGAACGTTGTCGCGCTCACCGTACTTGTACTCGTCACCGGCGATGTAGTGGTAGTAGCCGAGAGCTTCGAAGAAGTCCTGATCGACGATGTTGGCGCCGGTCGAGACGATGGCATCGACCATGTTGTTGCGCACCAGGTCGATGATGACCTTCTGCAGTCCGGCCGAGATCAGCGAACCGGCGAGGCAGAGGATGACGCCGCAGTCGGTGTCGCGGAGCATCATCTCGTAGATGTTGGCGGCGCGGGCGGTATCGCGCGAGCTGAAGGCCATCGACTGCATGGCATCGACTAGAGCCACGACGTTGTGCTGCGTGATGTCGATGTGCTTTATGGGTTGTTTGAGAAGTTCTTTTTTCGTAGACATAACCTTTATAGGATACCAAGCAAAACTCGGCGATTCCTGCGTCGTTTTATGAATTTTTGCGCTCGGCGGGTGGCTTTTCTGGCTGCTAACGATTTGCTTCAGAAACGCGGCAGAGGCGAGACTGGATGCCATGAACGTCGATCTGGCCGAACGGGCGCATAACCATAATTGGAAGCTCGATCCTATCGTGCGGTCTCTGCTCGATACGGACTTCTACAAGCTGTTGATGTTGCAGTTCATCTGGAAGAATTTTCCGGATGTTCATGTCACGTCCGAGACTGTGAACAGGACAACGCACGTGAGGCTGGCGGAACACATTCCGGCCTCGGCGCTGATCGAGCAGATGGAGCACGTCCGGCAGCTTCGCCTGCGTAAGAGCGAGCTGATCTGGCTGGCGGGTAACACCTTCTATGGCACGCGAACGATCTTCGAGCCGGCTTTTCTTGAGTGGTTAGAGAACGGTTTCCGCCTCTCGGATTATGAGGTGAGCGAAGAGGATGGGCAGTTGATCCTGCGGTTCTCGGGATTGTGGACCGAGGTCACCATGTGGGAGGTCTATGCCCTGGCGCTGATGAGCGAGATGAAGACTCGCGCTGCGCTCGGTCGCCTGAGCGAGCTTGAGCTGGATATTCTTTACGCTCGCGCGAAGACGCGCCTGTGGGACAAGATCGAGAAACTGCGCGAGATCCCTGAGGTACGCATCTCGGAGTTCGGCACACGCCGCCGTCACAGCTTCCTGTGGCAGGAGTATGTGGTGATGGCGATGCACGCCGGGCTGGGCGCGAGTCTTTCGGGAACCTCCAACACCTATCTTGCTTACAAGCATGACCTGGAAGCGATGGGAACGAATGCCCACGAGCTCCCGATGGCGCTGGCTGCTCTTTCAAAGAATGATGAAGAACTCCACGACTCGCAATATCGCGTGCTGGAGCTTTGGCAGAAGAACTATGGTGGCGAGCTGTTGATTATGCTGCCGGATACCTTCGGCACAACGCAGTTTCTTGAAGGCGCTCCCGATTGGGTGGCGGACTGGACCGGACAGCGTGCCGATTCGAAAGACCCCTTCGTTGCGGGGGACGAGTATATTGCGTGGCTGATCAGCCGAGGGCGCGATGCCCGCAGCAAGCGATTGATCGCGTCCGATGGTCTTGACGTCGATGGCATCATTGCGCTGCACAAGTACTTCCACGGCAGGATTCGTTTTAGCGCAGGCTGGGGGACTCTGGTGACGAACGATTTTCGTGGATGCCATCCGCGGGGCGAGCATGATTTCGAACCGATCAGCCTGGTTTGCAAACTGATGACCGTGAATGGGCATCCCGCAGTCAAGTTGAGCGACAACGCAAACAAGGCAACTGGGCCTGAGAAGGAGATCGAGCGTTACCGCAGAGTCTTCGGCAGCGTTGCTGTGGCTGGATCAGAAGTGGTCGTTTAGAGAGTGTCTTTGTAGCAGATTCGAAATAGCTTCCGGCTATACTGCCGTCATGTCGAAAATCTGGGGAGTGGTTCGGTTTGTGGCAGCTTCTGCATTGCTGCCTGCCATGATGGTGCAGCCTTCGTTTGCCTGGGGTGGCGATGGCCACAGAATGATCAATCGTCTGGCAGCGAAGAATCTGCCGAAGGATGTGCCTGCATTTCTGCGTAACGGCAATGCGTTGGATACGGTCGAGTATCTTGGGCCTGAGCCTGACCGCTGGCGTAACAGAGCCGTACCCGAATTAGGCGACGAACAGGCGCCGGAGCACTTCATCGATATGGAGTATCTCGACGTGCTCGGTGGCACGCTACCCAAGAAGCGCTACGACTTCATTCGCGCTCTGGCCAAGGCGCAGGCTGCGCATCCTGAGCTTCAGCTTCAGCCGGAGATTGTCGGTCTGCAACCATACATCACTGAAGAGGTTTGGCAGCGTCTGCGTAACAGCATGCACGAGTATCGCAATCTGCTGGCAGCTGGGGAAGACACGAAGCCGGTTGAGACAGCGATCCTGTTCTACGCAGGATGGCTTGGTCACTATGTTGCTGACGGTTCACAGCCCCTGCATACCACTACAAAGTACAACGGGTGGACTGGGCCGAATCCGAACGGCTACACAACGGACCACAAGATCCACTCCTTGTTTGAGTCGCTGTATGTTACTGCAAACATCAAGCCTGCCGACGTGGCTCCACTGGTGTCTGCAGCTCCGCCCAAGGTGCTGAACGATGAGTGGAACGACTATCTGAGCTATCTGAGCAACACGTCGACGCAGGTCGAAAAGCTTTATCAGCTGGAAAAGGCTGGTGGCTTTGCAGATGCAGGAACTCCGGAGGGGAAGGCCTTCGTCGAAGAGCGGTTGGCGGCAGGAGCGATCGAGCTGCGCGATATGATCTACACGGCCTGGGTGCGAAGCGGCGACCCGGTCGAGGAGTATCACGGGCCTAAGTAGTCCGACTGCTGCGTCTTCATCAATCGTCGCAGCAGCGGAGTAAGCAGCAAAGCCAGTAAGGGCAGGGTGATCGTCGATACGATCGCCCAGATGACCAGCGCATGCCACTCCCACATCCAGAGTTGTTTCACCAGTGCGATGGGATGGTTGCGTGCTGCCTGCAGGATGTCGTGCGGCGCAAGAGGCACCGGAGGAGAACGAAAAAGAACTCGTCCTGCCCGCAGAAATGGAATGAAGAGCAGCATTTCGAGCGGATAAACGATATGGTTGCCCAGCTGCGAGGCGACCAGATTGAGCCGGAAGACGATGGCAATGGCCAAACAAAGGATGGTCGTGCTTCCGAGCAGGGGATTGATGCCGATCACAACTCCCGTGGCGAAGCTCCAGGCCAGGGTCTCGGGAGAAACGCCCATACGCAGGAGGGCGAGCAGCGGCAAAACAGCGCGACGGTAGAGGAAGCCCCCGAGGGTGCTATTGCCCTTCGAGGTGACTTCGGTGAGGCTGGATTGATCCTGATCCACTGATATCAGGATAGACTGCCGTTCAGGAGATGTTGCGGGAGGCGTTCCGGGTGAGTGTTTTGCGGTCGCTGTTGAGAAGTGTTCAGCTGGCGGGGTACTTCGTAAGATTCGGGACTGAATTGCTGGTCAAGCGTCCGTCGACACGCGAAGCACGCGCGGATTGGCTGCACCGATTTTGCGCTACAGCGCTCCATGGCATGGGGATTGAGGTTGAAGCGAGCGGTGAGTTTCCTGATCATGGCGCGCTGATCTCCAACCATCTCAGTTATCTGGACATCGTTGTCTTTGCCTCACTGCACCCCTGCGTCTTTGTCTCGAAGGCTGAAGTTGCTACCTATCCGGTTCTCGGCTGGATGACGACGATGGCCGGTACGGTGTATGTGGCTCGCGGCCACGGAGGCTCGGCCCTCAAGGCTCGCTCTGGTGTGGATGCTGCCCTTAGTGCAGGACTTCCTGTTGTCTTCTTTCCTGAAGGGACAACTTCGAACGGCAGCGGCCTGCTGAAGTTCCACAGCGGCTTGCTGGCCCAGGTGCTTGCCGTGGGAGCATCGGTGACAGCCGGCCACATCTGCTACCACCTGGATGAGGACAACGGAGATGCGACCGTATCTGACGATGTCTGCTATTGGCGCGATGACGTTCCATTGCCACAACACATCTTCCGGCTCTTGGGGCTGCGTGGGATACGGGCCGAGGTTCGCTTTGCCGACACGCCCATTAAGTTCTCCTCCGATCTGGACCATCGGAAGCGCGCTGCCCAGGAGGCCTGGGTAGCGGTTGGGGAGCTTTCGCAGAGGAGTACGGTTAAGGTGCACCATTTCTGATTCAACAAATGTTCACTTGGCGTGAACATTCTGTAACAAAACTCGACGCAGACTGACATCGAAGCAACAACCCCTGGGTAGTAAGGAGCCTCGATGGTCAGTGTCCTGGAATCATCCTCTTCCGTCGTTCCGGTTTCACCTCTCGTCTCCGCTCCATTCCTTGTTCCCGAACTTCCAGCGAAGAAGGACATTCGCCTTGAAGCTGGTTCCTATGTGGCGAGGCTGGCTTTGACTGAGGCAGAGCGTCTTGCGACCTATCGTCTTCGGTTTATCGTTTTCAACCTCGAGATGAATGAGGGGCTGGAGTCGGCTTACGTCGATGGTCTCGATAAGGATAAGTACGATGATGTCTGCGACCATCTGATTGTTGAAGAGAAGCTGACCGGTGCCATCGTAGGAACGTATCGCCTGCAGATGGGGGATGTGGCTGGTCGCAACTTCGGCTATTACAGCGAACAGGAGTTTAGCTTTGCTCCTTATGAGGCGATGCGCAATCAGATCGTTGAATTGGGACGTGCCTGCATTCATCGCGATCATCGCTCTTCTGAGGTGCTACATCTTCTGTGGCGCGGCATTGCGCGCTACTCACTCGCAAACGGTGGACGCTATATGATGGGCTGCTGCTCGCTCAACTCGCAGGATCCAGCGCTCGGACATGCGGTTTATGGCTCGCTTGCTAACTGCATGGTCGAACCGGAGCTGCGCACTGTTGCGACTGCTCCATTTGCGCTGCCTGCGCCTGAGATGACGCTTCCGGATGAACGTGCGCCGAAGCTGCTGCGTGCGTATCTGGCAATTGGAGCCAAGATTTGCAGCGAACCGGCGATCGACCGCGAGTTCAAAACGATCGACTTTCTGACGCTGCTCGATCTACAGACTCTGCATCCACGGGTTGCAGCGCGATTTCTCTGAGGGGACACTGATTTGCACGTGCTTCGCGCTACATGGAGAATCTCGAAGGCCGTTGCCTTTCTGATCGGCCTTGCGTTGGATCTTCTATTGCGCCCGTCGTGTGATGTTCAGGATTCCGCAGAGCGAGTGCATCGCTGCTGTCAGAGGCTTGTACGCGCTCTTGGGGTTGCGTGGAAGGTTCAGGGAGATCTTCCAGCGTCAGGCGTTGTGATTGCGAATCATCTGAGCTATCTCGATATTCTGCTGCTTGCTGCAGTGCGGCCATTTGTGATGGTGGCGAAGTCCGAGGTGCGCGGCTGGCCGCTGATCGGTTGGATTACGGCCCAAGCTGGAACGGTCTACGTTGTTCGTGGCGGCGGGCCTGCGACGTACCCCGGCGTGAATCGCGCGATGGCGGAAGCGTATCGCAGCGGGCTTCCGGTCTTGTTCTTTCCTGAGGGGACAACGACGGATGGCAGCGAGGTGCTGCCGTTTCGGCGCGGACTGTTTCATTCGGTGCTGAAAGAAGGTGCCGCGGTGCATCCGGCGGCGCTGAGTTATGCGATCGATGAGAGAGACATCCGCGCAGGCATGACGGTTGCGAATGATGTTTGCTGGTGGGGCGATGCAACGCTGGCGCCGCATTTGTTTCGTCTTGCGGGAATGCAGGGCATTCGCGCAGCGGTTAACTTTGGAGAAGAGGTAACGAGCCGTAGAGACCGGTTCGAGCTGGCGGAGACATCTCGCGACCAGATCGCGATCATGTATACGCAGCTTGAGTGCTCGTGGTCAGGCGAGATGGCGACCGCGCACGAGGCCGAGTTGGCTGAGGTTCTTTAGAACCTGTTCGACGGACCAGTCAAGCGCGTCGGTTCCTTCCACTGTGATGGACGCGTGCTCTGCCGAAGGGATGACGTAGAGATCAGCCATTGGTTTTGCTGTGGCTTCAAACTGGGCACGAACACTTTCTTCGGTGCGACCGCGTTCGCGCATGTCGCGATAGATGCGGCGATTCAGGCAAATCGTGTTCGGTGCGTTGACGTAAATGCTGAAGTCGTAAAGCGTGCGAAGTTCTGGGTAATGCAGTGCGAGGATGCCTTCGACGATGATGACGGGAGCCGGAGTGACGGTCTCGGTGTGGTCGGCAACGCGGGTGTGTGTTGTGAAGTCGTAGATGGGGCGCTCGATGGCATTTCCCTCGGCAAGTTCTTCGATGTGCTGCGCGAGCAGAGCGTGCTCGAGAGCATCGGGGTGGTCAAAGTTACTGCGTGCTCGCTCGTCGGGCGGCAGGTGCTTGAGGCAGTTGTAGTAGAAGTCGAGCGGAAGCAGCGTCGCCGATAGCTGGCCGGTAAGTTCGCGGGCCAGCGTTGTTTTGCCGGAGCCGGAACAGCCGGCGATGCCGATGATCAGAGGCCGCTGCGGAAAAGAAAGCTGTTCCGGTCGTTCGGTCACGCTGTGCTTAGGCCCCTCTCCGCTCGCCAAGCTGAGGGATCAGGGCGGTGAGCAGGCCGGTGAACTGTCCGGCGATGCGCTTGCCGATCTCCATTACTTCTTCGTGGTTGATGGGTTCGTCGAGAACTCCGGCAGCCATGTTGGTGACGATGGAGAGGCCAAGAACCTCGATGCCCATGTGGCGGGCAATGATGACTTCGTGCACGGTCGACATGCCGACGAGATCGGCTCCGAGGGTGCGGAAGGCGCGGATTTCCGCCGGAGTTTCGTAGCTGGGACCGAGAACGGCGATGTAGACGCCTTCGCTCAGTGTCCAGCCCTGTTTTGCGGCTTCGGCGATGGCGAGAGTGCGCAGCGCAGGCGAGTAAGCCGTTGTCATGTCGAAGAAGCGCTGTCCTGAGTTCGGCAGGAGTCCGAAGCGCGGCTCGTTGGGGCCGACTGCAGCGTTGGAACCGGTGAGGTTAATGTGGTCGGAAATAGCGACGATTGCACCCTGACCATAACGCGTATTGATGCCGCCCGCGGCATTGGTGACGATAAGCTGTTCTGCGCCGAGCAAGCCGAGAACACGCACCGGGAACGTGACCTCGTTGAGCAGGTAGCCTTCGTAGGCGTGGACGCGACCCTGCATAACGGCGACGGGGATGCCGCCGATATGGCCGAGGACGAGCTTGCCGGAGTGTCCGGCGACGGTCGATTGCGGGAAGTTGGGAATCTCGGAGTACGGGATCACGGTTGCATCCGCGACATTTGCGGCGAAGTCACCGAGTCCGGAGCCGAGAATGAGGGCCAGTCGGGGGCGAGTGGGAAAGCGCTGGCGGATGAATTCTGCTGCTGCTATTGCCTTCGAGAAGAGGTCGGTCATCGATTCGGGTCGAGTCCTGATTCGCAAGTACCCCCAGCCCCCCTGTTTCATTTGTGCAAAGTATTCGAAACAAGGTGGTTATTTGGACACCCCTTGAGAGTGTCCAGGCATCCAGCCAGGGTGGTGTGTTGTTTGTCTATTCATAGTTTAGCGAGTGAAGGGTATCAAATCGGCACATTGCAGCCTTATTTTTCGTTTGCGAAATGTGCAGGGATGGCGCGGGGATTTGTGCGGTGAGGGCGAGTTTTGCACAGGGTTGGGGGCTTGACGGATTTGCGGCAGGGAAAGGAATAGGGTGGTTGCTCGGCTCCGCTGCGCTCGGAGTGACACATTTTGCTTGAGAGGGATGGATCGTAGGCGCTTAGCTCTTGCCGCAGCCTGCGCGGTAGACGCGTGGCTTGCGCCATTCCTCGTCGGTGGCGAAGATGACGCAGCTTCGACCGGTTTCGGTATCGAGGCGCCAGGTGATGTTGCCCTGACGATAGAGTTGATAGCGTCCGCTGCCTGCGAAGACCATGCCGTTTGGAGGGTTGGGGCTGATGGTATCCGTGGCGGGGGCATTGGCTCCGGCGGCCTGTTGGGACTGGGTAACCTGTGAGTTTGCCTGGGGAGCAGCGGCTGTAGTCTGGGCTAACGAGTTGGCTTGCGCCGCAGTTGTGGTTTGTGCGGGCTGGACTGCTGCGGTGTTCTGTGCCGTGGACGCGTCCTGCTGGGCAGGATAGACGATGGTGTCGGCATCGGAGGATTGGGATGCCTGCTGCTGTGCTCTGCTTGCGGCTGTCTGACGCACTCCATTGGAGTAGACCTCGCCTGAGATGCCGCCGTGCTTGGCGTCGTAGGAGTTGTAACCCACGTAAACGAACAGCGCCAAAACCAACAGCAGCACGATGGTGATGACTCGTTTCGCCATGCTTCCTTTCTGCACAAGAAATGCAACAACTCAAATGTTAGATGCAGTGTACGGCATCATGATAACCTTCATCGCCGCAATGGTATAGCACGAAGATGGAATGCAAATACGGCACTCGAGAACGATGATCGCTCCGGAAGAGTGAAAAGGTGAAGAGGGATGTCTATCGGGCGTTACTATCTCGTTACCAGTAAGCCTATTTCGGGAGTATCATCGGAGACGTGCCGAAATATTCCATCGTCGTCCCTTTCCATAACGAAGAAGATAACGTCACAACGCTTTATGACCGCCTGAAGGCGGTGATGGAGCATGTGGGGGAGAGCTTCGAACTGGTGTTTGTGGACGATGGCTCGCGCGACCGTACTTACCGGTTGCTGGAGGAGATCGCGGCGGTGGATTCGCGTGTGCTGGTGGTGAAGCTGCGCCGGAACTTCGGGCAGACGTCGGCGCTGGCGGCAGGGTTCGATCATGCGCAGGGGGAGTACATCCTGGCGATGGACGGCGACCTGCAACATTCTCCGGATGAGATACCGAACTTCCTGGCGAAGCTGGAAGAGGGGTATGACGTGGTGAGTGGGTGGCGTTCGCAGCGTGGTGACAACTTCATCATGCGCAGGATCCCATCGCGCGCAGCAAACTGGCTGATGGCGACGTTGAGCGGAGTGAACATCCACGACTTCGGAACGACATTCAAAGCGTACCGGCGCGAGGTGATTCATAACATTCCGCTATATGGCGAGATGCACCGGTTCATTCCGGCGCTGGCGTCATGGTACGGGGCGAGCATCTGCGAGATTCCGATCTCGAACCCGAAGCGCGAATTCGGCAAGAGCCACTACGGTATTTCGCGTACGTTCCGTGTCTTCTTTGACCTGCTGACGATTCGGTTTCTGCTGAAGTATATGACGCGTCCTCTGCACTTCTTCGGCACGATTGGCGCGTTGAGCGTGCTGGCTGGCGCTGGAATGTCAGCATGGTTGCTGATCCTGAAGCTGCTGACGGGCCAGCATGTGATGGACCTGCATGGGCCTCTGTTCGTGGTTGCGGGGGTATTTATCCTGGCGGGCGTGCAGATGATCGGTATCGGGCTGCTGGGAGAACTGCAGGTACGGCACTTCCATACGGCATCGCACAGGGCTCCGTATGCGGTGGACAGGATACTGCGGTTGCGCTCGGAAGAGAGCCTGCTGCAGTAGAGCTTAAACCTCGCCGCATTCTCATCTTTTACAAAAATCTCCATCACAGCTTTACCTTGTCTCAGGTAAAGTGTTGAGCATCTTTAGGCAACGGTGAGCGCACGTTGCGAGCCGAGCCGTTTTTCTATACGAACAGGAGATGTGTCGATGGCAGCTCATTACGAATTGAAAGATGCGGCAAACGGTCAGTTCATGTTCAACCTGAAGGCCGCGAATGGCGAGGTGATTCTGACGAGCGAGACGTATAAGTCGAAGGAGTCGGCGCTGAACGGGATCGAGTCGGTGAAGAAGAACTCGCCGGAGGATGCGCAGTATGAGAGAAAGACTGCGAAGTCAGACGCACCGTACTTCGTGCTGAAAGCGAAGAACCATGAGGTGATCGGAAAGAGCGAGATGTATTCGTCGGCGTCGGCGATGGAGAAGGGAATCGAGTCGGTAAAGAAGAATGGACCGACTGCGACGACGCACGATATCACGAAGTGAGAGATGGTTGAGTACAGCCAGCCTTCCATTGTGGCTGGCTGATCGCTCGATGTATTCGGGCTGTGTGGCAGGTCTCGAAACGATGCTTCAAAACACGATCTTCACGAGACGAATGTAGCAAGCGGTGCATCCAAAGGTTCTATGCAAGCGATACAGATACAGCAGGTAGGCGGCCCTGAGGTGATGGTGCTGCGCGATCTTCCGACTCCTACGCCCGGGCCGGGAGAGGCTTTGATTCGCCTGGAGGCTTCGGGCGTGAACTTTATTGATGTGTACCTGCGGGAGGGGCGATATTCTGCTCCGCTGCCGTACACGCTGGGGCAGGAGGGCGCAGGCACGATTGTCGCGCTGGGAGAAAAGACGGACGGTAGTGGGGTGAAGGTGTGCGACCGCGTGGCGTGGTGCAGCGTGCCGGGAACATACGCGCAGATGGCCGTGGCTCCTGTAGCGCAGCTGATCCGGATTCCTGATCACGTGACATCGCAGCAGGCCGCGGCTGCAATGCTGCAGGGGATGACGGCGCACTATCTGTCGCACTCGACGTATGCGATACGGAAGGGTGATGAGGTACTGATTCATGCCGGCGCGGGCGGCGTGGGACTTCTGTTGATTCAGATGGCGAAGTCGCTGGGTGCGCGTGTATTCACAACCGTTTCGAATGACGAGAAGGCTGAGCTGGCGAAAGAAGCTGGTGCGGACGAAGTCATTCTGTATACGCGTGAGGATTTTGCGGAGGCGGTAAAACGGCAGTCGACGGGACTACATGCCGTGTATGACTCGGTGGGGAAGACGACATTTGAGAAGTCTCTGCAGGTGCTGCGGCGGAGAGGCATGATGGTGTTGTATGGCGGATCGAGCGGCGCAGTGCCGCCATTTGATTTGATACGTCTATCTGCAATGGGATCGTTGTATGTGACACGTCCGAAGTTGCAGGACTACACGGCGACTCGGGAAGAGTTGGTGGCTCGTGCGGAGGCTGTGCTAGGAGATATTGCCAGCGGGAAGCTGAAGCTGCGGATCGAGCACGTGTATCAGCTGGCGGATGCGGCGAATGCGCATCGCGATCTTGAGGCGCGACGGACGACGGGTAAGATCCTGCTGATTCCGTGAAGGCTGTTGGGAGTGATGATGAAGGCGAATACGATAACGAATGTTCTTCTGGCGGCGATTACTCTTCTGCTGTTTGCGTTGGTGCTGGAACGCAGGCCGGAGCCGGTGATGGCGCAGACGCCGGATGTGGATTATTACGTTGAGCCAGGAACATTCATGGTGCGCGCTCCGGACGACAGCCAGAATATTCAGATCTATGCGAAGGTTATGGTCGATCTGCACAACGGAAGGATATGGGCATTTCCAACGTTGTCTCCGCTGCCGTATCCCTCAGACCTGATCAACAACAAGCCACAGACATCGCGTCCTTTTCTGCTGGGGAGGTTTGCGCTGGAAGACACGAAGAAGTATGTCGGCGATTTGAAGTAGCGCGTCCCTGCTTTGACTTCGGCGTGGGCGATGCCGCACACTTAAGGCACACGCAAAAGTCCTGCGACGAGTGAAGTTTTGCTGGTTGCCCCTGTCCACCTTGTTCCGCTACGGAATGTTCGGGAAGCGCGGTGAAAAGCCGCCACTGCCCCGCAACTGTGATCGCGCACACTCTGCGTGTTGATAGAGTGTGATGTCATCAGGCTCTTTGCCACTGACGTGTGAGTCGGGAAGGTAAGCAGCCGGTTGGTCGCTTTGGATGCGACCGCGATGGATGGCATGAAATCGCGAGAGTCAGGAGACCGGTTCCGATCTGCGCACAATCAGCCACATTCCCGAGGGGGGAATGGAGGAGTTTGTTTCATGCCTTCATGGTTTGGCCGTGCCTCGGCCTCGTTTGTCTTTTGTGCTCTCGTTGCTGCTGTATCTCTTCCGTTGTCCGCGTATGCCGTTGTTGTGCGCGGTACAGTGACCGATCCGCTTGGCGCTGCCGTTCCCGGCGCGAGTGTAAAGCTGATGCAGGGGAAGACGGTCGCTGGTTTCGCGACCGCTGGGCCGGATGGCTCGTATGAGATTCGCAGCACGGCTATGGGACGGTTTCTTCTGCTGACCTCTGCCCCTACATTTACGCCAGGTATCGGACAGGACTTCTACGGTGGTCGAACGGATGTGCTGACGAAGAACGTAACGCTCGAAGTGGGGTCGGTAAAGGCTGAGGTGACGGTGACCGCAACCGGACTTTCGACGCCGGTGCAGCAGGTGAGTTCTGCGATCAACCTAGTGCCGTTCAGCGCGCTGCAGGAGCGAGTCGGTGTGGTGGATGATCTGCGACAGTCTCCGGGAACTGCGGCGGTTCAGACGGGGCAGTATGGCGGTGCGGTTTCACTGTTCGTGCGTGGGGGAAACTCGGATGCGAACAAGGTCCTGATCGATGGAGTGACATCGGAAAACGTAGGCGGCGTTTTTGATTACGGTATTGTGTCGTCGACAGCGCTCGATGGATTTGAGATGTATCGCGGGCCAAACAGTGTGCTGTATGGGTCAGACGCAGGCGCGGGTGTGATGAGCTTTACGACGCCACGCGGAGGAATACCCCGACCTGTTTTGAACTACTCGGGCGATGCGGGCAACTTTCATACGTATCGCAACGAGGTGACTGTGGGGGGAACGCGCAACCGGCTGGATTATTATGGTGCGTTCTCGCGGTTCGATTCATCCAATGCGCTGCCGCTGGATCGCTTTCACGCGGCGACAAGTGCGGCAAATGTGGGTTATAACCTGACGGCGAATACATTGCTGCGCTTCACGATTCGCAATGGTGTCTCGGCAACGGGCGTGCCGGGTGCTCATGACTTTTATGGTGTGTCGGCCAATGCGAAACAAGGCGATCAAAATCTGTACTCAGGTGCTACGGTCGAGAATCGCCACAATCGCTGGCATAACCTGATGCGTTACGGTATTGCGCGCAAGCGGGAACAGTACGCGATATTTACAGCTCCAGGCACATTGCTGATGGTGCCTTCGTTCTACGGCCCTTATCCGGATTACTACGGCAATACGGTGACGATTCGTGGTGCGAATGGATACTCCGCGACAGGCCGCGCTTCGTTTCTTGCCGGCACAACGTTTCCTACAGGCTTCGATCAGTCTTCGTTACGTGATGAGCTCTATTATCAGAGCGACTATACGTTCACGCCGCATCTGATCGGGCTTTTTGGTTTTCGCTACGAAAATGAGCGTGGTTCATTCAACAATCCAGCGAACTTCCAGTTCGAGAAAATCAAGCGCACGAACTATCAATACACGCTTCAGTTCCAGGGCGATTTTAAGAGCCGCCTCTTCTACTCGTTTGGCGGGGCGATCGTGCGCAATAACCTATATGGCACGGCGGGTACGCCACGTTTTGGATTAGCGTGGGTGCCTGTGCGTCCGGGCAACGGATTTCTGCGTGGAACGAAGCTGCGCGCCAATGCGGCAACGGGTGTGCAGGAGCCTTCACTGTCATCCGAATTCAGCTCACTGTACAGGCAATTGTCAGATGTCGGCGACACGGCTTCGATAAAGGCTTACCATGTTCGTCCGATGCAGGCTTTGCGTTCGCGTACGTATGATCTGGGGATTGACCAGAACATCGTCGGCCAAAAACTGATTCTTAAGGCGGGCTACTTCCACAACCAGTTCAATCGTCAGATTGATTATGTCGATGCAGGCACATTGAAGAACGTTTTTGGGATTACGACGAACGTCGCGTACTTCTACGGTGCTGTATTGAATACGCTTGCCTTCCGTGCTCAAGGGTTTGAAGGCGAGCTACAGTATGCGCCAACCAATCACATCCTGCTGCGTGGTGGTTATACGTATCTTGCGTCGGTTGTGGAGCAGTCGTTCTCGACGGATGCAATCAACAATGGGCAAGCAGCGCAGAACCCGAATCTGCCCGGTGTTCCGATCGGATCGACGTCGCCGCTGGTCGGACAGCGTCCATTCCGTCGTCCTCCGCAAACAGGCTTTTTCTCCGCGTTGTATGAGCAGAAGAAGTTTTCCACTGCTTTGAAAGGCGCGTTCGCGAGCCGCTCGGACGACTCAACGTTCCTCTCCTATGCAGACACGAATGGCGACAATACGTTGCTGTTGCCGAACAGGAATCTTGATTTCGGTTATGCAAAGCTCGATGCCTATGGCACCTATACAGCAACACGGCATGTGACAGCGTTTGTTGAGCTGAATAATCTGCTTAGTCAGCAGCATATCGGGCCGATCGGCTTTCCGGCGCTGCCGTTTACGTTCAGGACTGGATTGAAGATTCGTGTGGGTGGCGATCAGTAACTGAAATAGACCGCATCAATATGCTCAGGATTGGCGTCTAAGTCTTCAGGCCTTGCGTTGGATTGAGCAAGCAGGCACGAATGAGGATGACGATGACCTATCGATGGCTGGCATTGGGTGTATTGGCGATTGCAGCGTTTGCATCGGCTCAGCAGGAAGGGCCGATGCAGACGCAGGCGCTTGTAACGCTGGACGCGAAGGCGCCGCAGCCACTCACTCTGAATAACTTAAGCGTCAAAGTGAATCGGCACGAAGCGAAGCTTTCAAGCGTTGCGCCTGTCACTGCTAAGGGAACGCAGGTTGCGCTGTTGATCGACGACGGACTGCGCAGTTCAGTGGGGCGGCAGATTTCCGACATCAAGAGCTTCATCACGTCGCTGCCCGCAGGAGCGGAGATCTTTGTCGGCTACATGCAGAATGGCCGTGTGGTTCCCGCGCAGGACTTCACGACGGATCATGCTGCAGCGGCGGCGAATATTCGTCTGCCTTTGAGTGGTGCTGGGATAAGCGCTAGTCCATACTTCTGCCTGTCGGATTTTGTGAAGAACTGGCCGGGTGGATCGAGCGCGGAAGGAACGATGCTGACGGCGAAGGCCAGGTTTGTGATCATGCTGACGAATGGTGTCGATCCTTATAACGGCAGCGTAAGCCCTTTGAATCAGACGAGCCCATACGTCGACGCTGCGATTGCCGACGCGCAGCGTGGGGGTGTTGCGGTGTATTCGATCTATTATGGCGATTCGGGATATCGTGGCCAGGCGGCGAGCTTCAGTGGACAAAATTATCTGCAAAACGTCGCGGATGCTACTGGCGGTCGAGCGTACTTTCAGGGGCTGGGGAGTCCGGTTTCGCTGTTGCCCTTCTTCAAGCAATTCACTAAATCTCTCTCGGAGAGCTACGTAGCGAGCTTTGACGCTCCGGGTACGAGCAAGCTGGTGGACCTGAAGTTCGAGACGACACTGAAGAGTACGAAGCTGCAGGCGGCACAGATGGTGCGGCCGGGCACACGTATCGCGGGGCCGGCGCAGGCATCTAGCCGAGAGTGATGCCCGCGGCTTTGTAGATGGACTGGATGTGCTGCATGTCCTTCAGGCCCTCTTCACCAGGGGTGTCCGGTGTGCGGTTGTCGCGAATGCAGTGGCTGAAATGGTCGATCTGACGGACGAACTGCTGCGGATCTGGTTCGTTGTTGGTCTCGTCGATGGTGGTAGGCGCGGAGCCGGATGCGGCACGATAGCTGGCTTGCAGACGGAGGTTTTGATAGCCGAAGGAGCCGACTTCGAGCCACCCCTTCGAGCCGAAGACTTTGTAGTAGCCGGGCATGGGCGCTCCGTAGGTGGTGACGCAACCGGCGAGGACGCCGGAAGGAAAGCGCATTGTCCAGGAGAGGTTCTCTTCGACACCATCGAAACGTCCGTCGTGGTCGGGCGTGGTGGCGACGGCGGTGAACTGGCCCGGCTCTTCGCCGGTAAGATAGCGCGTCGCGTTTAGCGAGTAGATGCCGACGTCCATCAGCGGACCTCCGCCGCCAAGCGCGTGCGTGGAGCGCCATTCGCCGCGTGCGATATTGAAGCCGTTGGCGCTCTGAATCGCTTCGACTGTGCCGAGGGCGCCATCGCGGATGAGCTTGATGGTCTTGAGCGTGATGGGCTCATAGTGGAGCCGGTAGGCGATCATCAGCTTGACGTTCGCCGTCTTGCAGGCTGCGATCATCTGCTCAGCTTCGGGCACGGAGATGCACATCGGCTTTTCGCAGAGGACATGCTTACCGGCTTTGGCGGAGCGAGCTGTGTACTCAGCATGCATGCTGTTGGGCAGGCAGACGATGACGGCATCGATGTCTTTGTTGTTGCGGATGCGATCCATGTCTTCGTAACTGTAGATGGAGCTCTTCGGCACGTTGTATTGTGCGGCGATGCGTTCGGCTTTATCGTGATGACCGCTTACCAGTGCCGTGACACGCGATGTCGAGCTTTGCGCGATGCCGCGCATGTGGTGGTCGGCGATGCGACCCAGGCCGATGATGCAGTAGCCCACTTTACGTTCCTGCGCCAGAAGGGGGATGCTCGACAGGCTGTTGGCGGCGAGTCCTATTGCGGCGAGTTTGGCGAAGTCTCTGCGTGACGTGGTCATGGTTTGTCTCACCCCGATTTGATTGAGCGCTGGATTCGACTACAAGAGAGCAGCGCCAACAGCATAGAACATTTCAGGAAAACAAATCTTTTACCAGCAAAGAGAAAGCCCCGGAGAGAAACTCTCCAGGGCTTTTCTGGGTCTTGCGCGTCTGCGAAGGACTAGTACATGCCGTCCATGCCGCCGCCGTGGTTGTGTCCACCGGCCGGAGCTTCCTTCTTCTCCGGAATCTCGGCGATGATGGCCTCGGTGGTCAGCAACAGACCGGAGATGGACGCCGCGTTCTGCAGAGCAGTGCGGGTCACCTTGGTCGGGTCGATGACACCCGCCTTTACCAGGTCCTCGTAGGTGCCGGTTCCGGCGTTGTAGCCGAAGTTCGCATCCTTCGAGTCGAGGATCTTGCCGATTACTACTGCACCCTCTTCGCCCGAGTTCGAAACGATCGTGCGCAGCGGCTCCTCGATAGCGCGGCGGATGATTGAAGCACCGATCTTCTCGTCGCCCTCAAGGGTCTTGATCAGCTCCTCGACCGCGGGAACTGTGCGGACCAGAGCCACACCGCCACCGGGGACGATACCCTCTTCGACAGCAGCGCGGGTCGCGTGCATTGCATCCTCAACGCGAGCCTTCTTTTCCTTCATCTCGGTTTCGGTAGCAGCACCGACCTTGATGACGGCAACGCCGCCAACCAGCTTGGCAAGGCGCTCCTGCAGCTTCTCGCGGTCGTAGTCCGAGGTGGTCTTCTCGATCTGAGCGCGAATCTCCTTCACGCGGCCTTCGATCTCAGCGCTCTTGCCGCCACCGTCGACGATGGTGGTGTTGTCCTTGTCGATGGTGACGCGCTTCGCGGTGCCGAGGTCCTCGATCTTGACGGACTCGAGCTTGATACCGAGGTCTTCGGTGATGGCCTTGCCGCCGGTCAGGATCGCGATATCCTGCAGCATCGCCTTGCGACGATCGCCAAAGCCAGGAGCCTTGACGGCAGCGACGTTCAGCGTGCCACGCAGCTTGTTGACGACCAGGGTCGCCAGAGCTTCGCCGTCCACATCCTCAGCAATGATGACGAGCGGCTTGGCGGTGCGGGCAATCTGCTCGAGCAGCGGGAGCAGGTCCTTCATCGACGAGATCTTCTTCTCGTAGATCAGGATGTAGGGATTCTCGAGAGCAGCTTCCATGCGCTCTGCGTCGGTGACGAAGTAGGGAGACAGGTAGCCACGGTCGAACTGCATGCCCTCGACGACGTCGAGCTGCGTTTCCATCGTGCGTGACTCTTCAACGGTGATGACACCGTCTTTGCCGACCTTATTCATCGCCGCAGCAATGATCGTGCCGATCTGTGCGTCGCTATTGGCCGAGATAGTGCCGACCTGAGCGATCATGTCGCCGGAGACAGGCTTCGAGAACTTGCTCAGAGCGCCGCCCTGGATTGCGCCGTGCTCGTCACGCTTGCCGATGATGGCGTCCACAGCCTTGTCGATACCACGCTTCAGAGCGGTGGGATTTGCACCGGCGGCAACCGTCTTCACACCCTCGCGGAAGATGGCCTGAGCCAGAACCGTTGCGGTCGTTGTGCCGTCGCCGGCGATGTCGCTGGTCTTGGAAGCAACTTCCTTCACCAGCTGTGCGCCCACGTTGGCGATCGGGTCAGCGAGCTCGATCTCCTTGGCAACGGTCACGCCGTCCTTGGTGATCGTGGGCGAACCGAACTTCTTCTCGATAACGACGTTGCGGCCCTTGGGACCGAGCGTCACCTTGACGGCGTCGGCCAGCGTGTTGACGCCACGCAGGATCGCCTGACGGGAATCTTCTCCATGCAGAATCTGCTTTGCCATTTTTTTCTTCTCCTCGCGCCGCGTTGGCGGCAGCGTTGAATTTTGACCTCAGGGGCGAAAGCCCCATCGGGGAATCTGCTCATTCACACGGTTGAAGCCGTGTGTCTAACCAAACTTTGGGTGCGATTGAGAGCTGCTTCCACAACTTTGAAGAGACTCAACCGCGTCTTGTAGCACTGCCTTCATCCCTTTCAGGAATGGCGCCGAAGGCGCGTCTGCTGCATGCAATGCTTACTTGAGGATGCCGAGGACTTCCTCTTCGCGCATGATCAGGAACTCTTCGCCGTCGAGCTTGATCTCGGTGCCGGAGTACTTGCCAAAGAGGATCTGGTCACCAGCCTTGACATCGAGCGGGAAGACCTTGCCTTCGTCGTTCGACTTGCCCTTGCCGACAGAGATCACTTCGCCCTGCTGTGGCTTCTCTTTGGCGGAGTCAGGGATGATGATGCCGCCACGAAGGGTTTCGCCCTCTTCTACGCGGCGGACCAGGATGCGATCGTGCAGCGGTGTAAATGTCTTCGCCATTGCTTTTACATCTCCTCAGTTACGAATTGCCGGGCAGCCTGGCTGTCCGGTTTTTGAAACGCACGGCAAACACTCGGCAGAAGACCGAGAAGTTACCGCAAACTTGGGTGGAATTGCCCTTGCTTCAAGCGTGTACCGAGCCCGGAGCACGCTGCTGAATGACTGTTAGCACTCTAGCCTTCCGATTGCTAACGATAGGGGAGTCCTGTGTCTGTTGTCAACCTTTGGATGTGAAATATGAGTGAAAGTCACGCAAGTTAGGGTTTTACCAAAGAGCTTCCTTGTAAGTTATTGAAATTTATGGCTATTTGTGCTGCCGTCCAAGCTCGTGCGATATCTGTCAGTTGTTCTTCAAGAGGCGTAGAATAAGCGGCATGATGCTGTTTCGCCGTAATTTTCTACTTCGTCTCGTCGTAGTTCTGGTCCCGGCTTTATTTGCCTCGTCGGCCCTGCTTGCTCAGGATTCGCCTGTAAAGCGTGGCCGCAAGTACAAGCCGCCACCGGAGACCTCGAAGATCACGGTGCAGGTGACGAAAAAGTTCAACGGCAAGCCGATTATGAACGCTGCGGTCATTTTCTATCCGTATGACAAAAATGACCGCGAGTACGGCAACATGGAGGTCAAGACCGACCCCGAAGGTAAGGCGACGGTGGATGTCATCCCGACAGGATCGAAGGTGCGGGTGCAGGTGATTGCGAACGGCTTTGCCACCTTTGCTCAGGACTATCAGGTGGAAGAGCCGACACGCGAGATTGCGATTGCGATGATTCGCCCGCAGGAACAGGTTTCGTCCTACTCCGATAATGAAGGGAAGGCTTCTTCCCGCAAAGCCGGGATACAGGAGCCCATTCGTCCAAAGGCTGCCGATATGAAGGCTCCGGCCACAACAACGACGACACCATCGAACACGCCACCGGCCCGGCCGCAGCAGTAAACCGACCAACTATGTCCTCTTCAAAACCGCTTGCGGGTAAAACCGCTCTGGTGACGGGTGCGGCCAAACGGATAGGTCGCACGATTGCTTTGAAGCTGGCGGAGCAAGGTGCAGAGGTTGCGATTACCTACCTGGGCTCGCAGCACGAGGCGGAGCAGACGGTTCGCGATATTGCTGCTCATGGTGTGTATTCGATGGCTGTGCGGTGCGATCTTCGCGATGCAGCCGCAATAGATGCAATGGTCGAAGAGGTTGTGGACGAGGTCGACCATATTGACCTGTTGGTGAATAACGCAGGTATGTTCGAGTCGATAGCGCTTGAAGAGATTACGCCAGAGCTTTGGGACCGGATGTTCGCCACAAATACGCGAGCGCCATTTCTGGTTGCTCGTGCGGCTTATCCATACCTGAAATCTTCCCACGGCAGGATTATCAATATCGGCTCGCTGGGTGGGCTGCATCCGTGGGCGACGCATGGGCATTACTGCACATCGAAGGCGGCACTGCATATGCTGTCGCAGACGATGGCCAAGGCCTGGGCTCCGGAGATCAGCGTGAATTGCGTTGCTCCAGGGATGATTGTCGAGGGTGAAGTTGAAGAGGCTTATGAACACTTTGCCCGTAAGACGCCAATGCAGAGGAACGGAACGGCAGCCGATGTCGCCTCAGCGGTGTTGTACTTCGCTACAGCTCCATCGTTTATTACAGGGCAGTTGTTGGCGGTCGATGGCGGGCTCGGACTGTAACAGGAAGTGTCTAGCGCGGCTGATCGATTTCCATGCCGAAGCGCGATAGCTCGCGCTTCTGCAGGGAATAGTCGATGAAGAAGCCGATACCGATGGCCAGCGGAATCAATCCGACAGCAGCGCCAGATAAAACCTCGCGGACTCCGAGGATCAGTTCGAGCGTAACAAAGAACAAGACGATGCCGATACCGGAGGAGACGAGCACGATGCCTGTGCGGCGGGCGATGCCGAGGCTGCGCAACGGGTCTTTGGGAGCGCGGTCGATCTCTCTGGCCTTAGTTAGAACTTTTTCGATATCGTCCACCGGTACCCCGCGAGCGAGCATCGCCATACGTTGATCGGCATTGATTCGCTTATCGTGGGCTTCTTTCCACATACCAGAGATGATCGCGACGATGGCGACAGCAAAAGCTCCCAGAGGAACAACGAATGGTGAATAAAGATTGTGCATGATGAACGATTCCTTTCTGCCAGCGTTAGACAACAAGGAGTAGTTTAAGTTTCATTCATCATGATGAAACTTTCGGGGCAAGACGAGGTCTAACGTTTCCGGTGAGTCTTGATCTCAGCTTCGAGCAGGTGGTGCGCGAGAACCAGGCGATGGTCTTTCGCACTCTGTATCGACTGACGGGATCGAGAGAGCATCTTGAAGATCTGGCGCAGGAGGTTTTCCTGCGACTGTATCGCGCGTTGCCCAGCTTTCGCGGAGAGTCGCTGGTGACAACTTACATTTATCGCATCGCGGTGAATGTGGCGCAAAACGAGTGGAAGCGGCGAAAGCGTTCGGATCGACCGCTGGTTTCGATCTCAGATGAGATTACGGCCTGGGAAGAGCGGCTCGAGCATCCCGAGCGGAATGCTCTCGAGAGGATGGAAGAGGGAGAGTTTCATCTGCGAGTGGAGGAACAACTGCAAGAGCTGAGCGCCGTCGAGCGAAGCGTGCTCGTTCTTTATCATCAGGAGGAGCGCAGTTATGAGCAGATTGCTGCGGCGTTGAACATGCCGATTGGCACGATTCGCACGCATCTGCATCGCGGAAGAAAGAAATTGCGTGAGAGATTGCAGGCTGCGCAGGTGGCAGAAGGGAGAGCGATATGCCCGGCGAAGAGATAACTCCGGAAGAGCTGGAAGCCTTGGCGCGCGAGATGGAAGAGCGCGCTCTGGATGAGCGAATCGTTGTTGCGTTGGAGAGTGCGCCAGATCTTTCGATTTCTGCGGATTTTGCAGCTCGCGTTGCGGAGAAGGTTCCGGTGAAGCGTGTGCCTACGGTGGCGGCGACACATTATGGCTTGAAGGTGATGTGGGCGGCGTTGGCGGCGCTGCTGGTCGTGCTGGCTGTGTTGGCGGCGGCGCATGGTTCGGAGCGCTCTGTCGTTGGCGAGGTAATCGAGTGGGTGCTGGTGGCGCAGTTTTTGTCGCTGGCAATATGGCTTGGGCTACATCGCAGGAGTGTTGATTAGCTGTTCCTTGTGAGAGCGGACTAGATCGAGGAAGAGCTGGTGGACGCGCCTGTCGTGGCCGAGCTCCGGGTGAAAGGTGGCGGCGAGCAGGTGGCCTTCGCGAACGAGGACGGGGTCATCGTTGCGTGTGGCGAGAGTTTCGACATTCGGACCGGTGCGGGTGATGCGAGGAGCACGGATGAAGACCATTTCCAGCGGGGGGCCGGGGAGTCTGGATTCAGCGTGGAGGATAGTGGAATCGATCTGGCGGCCGTAGGCGTTGCGTTCGACGGTGACGTCGAGTGCGCCGAGTGACTTCTGCGCGGGGTGGAGGACGTCTTTGGCGAGGAGGATGACTCCAGCGCAGGTACCGAAGGTGGGGGTCTTATGGACGAAGCCTTTGAGAGAGTCGAAAAAGCCGCGCTGCTCGAGGAAGCGGAGCATGGTGGTGGATTCGCCGCCGGGCATGACGAGCCCGTCGAGTCCTTCCAGGTCGGCCGGGAGGCGTACAAGCCGGGTGTTCGCTCTGAGGCTGCGGAGAGTGAGCGCGTGCGCTTCGTAGGCTCCCTGTAGAGCGAGGACGCCGATGGTGAGAGGCGTTACGGTCTTCGTGCTGGTGGTGCTCAAGGGCCCTCCCTGTACATATTTGTGCAAAGTATTCGAAAGATTAGAGATATTGGAACGGTTACCAAAGTCTATGTAGCTGGGTAATAGGCTTCGGCCTGGTTCTTCTATCGCTCTATTCAAGTATAGAGAATGGCGTGGAATTAATCGGCAATGGGGAAGTGGTTTGGATTGTGGAGGATGAGGGATTTGGGGGCTTGACAGGGATTTCTAAAGTTTTCTCGATGATGGTTTGGTGCTGTCGGAAGTGAAGTAAGAAGGTCGCGCTTGGCGCGAGAGACTACATCTGGTGGGCCACCGAATGTAATCATTCGATCACTTTGTCTATATTCGTAACAATCTATTCGCCAAGATCCTCTGGCGGAGTATGTCAAAGACCAACTCTCGTCTGCGCAGAAAATAGTGTTTCCTTTGAAACGAAACAGCCCTGTCCTAGGCCGCGTCAACCGAGGCCTAGGAAGAATTATGGGCTGAAGGATTGCAGCGCGAGACATTACCAGCCGCGGGTCTGGAGGAGCTCGGATTCTTCCAGTGCGGCGGCGGCGAGGCCCTTCATTGTTCCTTTGACCTGTTCAGAAGCTTCGGCGACGATCTTCGCGTCGTTGTAGTGGGTGGTGGCGATGACGATGGCCTTGGCGCGGGAGACAGCTTCTTCGCGCTCCTTGGGATCGTTTTCGACGTCGAGCGGGGTGGCGCGCTCCTTCATGAAGATTCCTGAGCCGACGAAGACGGCTTCGGCGCCGAGCTGCATCATGAGGGCTGCGTCGGCCGGGGTGGCGATGCCACCGGCGGAGAAGTTGGGGACCGGGAGCTTACCGGTTTTGGCGATCATACGGATGAGCTCGTAGGGAGCCTGGTGAACCTTGGCGGCGTTGTAGAGCTCGGCCTCGTCGAGGACGGTGAGCGCCTTCATCTCGCGGACGATCTGGCGCATGTGCTGGACGGCATGGACGACGTCGCCGGTGCCGGCTTCGCCTTTGGTGCGGATCATCGCTGCGCCTTCGGCAATGCGGCGACAGGCTTCGCCCAGGTTGCGGGCTCCGCAGACGAAGGGTGTGGTGAAGGCGTGCTTGTCGATGTGATAGGTCTCATCGGCAGGGGTGAGGACCTCGGACTCGTCGATGAAGTCGACGCCGAGGGTCTGGAGCACCTGGGCTTCGGCGAAGTGGCCGATGCGGGCCTTGGCCATGACGGGGATGGAGACGGCCCCGATGATCTCTTTGATGAGCTTAGGGTTGGCCATGCGGGCGACGCCGCCTTCGGCGCGGATCATGGCGGGGACGCGCTCGAGCGCCATGACGGAGGTGGCGCCGGCCTCTTCGGCGATGCGCGCCTGCTCGACGTTCATGACGTCCATGATGACTCCACCTTTGAGCATCTCGGCCAGGCCGGTCTTGAGGCGGAGGGAGGAGGATGCGAGGTTGCCGTTCGAGGTGTGGTCTGCCATGACGTTTCTCCTTGGGAGCCGCGGTGCGTAGTCAAAGTTTTGAGGACGTGTGCCGCGAGAGACTTCAGTTTAGCAGTTTTATGTATGGAGGATGAAGAGCGAGGCCAGGTTAATGACGAATGGTCTTTCATGCTGGATTTGCAGAGAATTCAAATGGAATTTACAGAGCAGTTCGCAAAAGGGGTCAATCTGGGCAGACGGGGCAGTGTATGTCCTGTACGGGCTACCAGGGAGGCGGGATGGCTGAACTGACAATTGTGATTCCAGCGAAGAATGAGGCGGAGACGCTACCGAGATTGCTGGAGTCGCTGACGCGGCAGGACTATGAGGGCATGGCGGAGACCAAGGTGATTGTCGCCGATGCCAAGTCGACCGATGGGACCGTGGAGCTGGCGTTGAGCTTTCAGGGGCGGCTGAACGTTGAGGTGATCGAGGGCGGCCTTCCTTCGGTGGGACGGAATGCGGGGGCACGGCTGGCGACGACTCCATATGTGCTGTTTCTGGATGCGGATGTGGAGCTGCCGGAGCCGACGCTGCTGCGGAGAGCGCTATGGAGGATGCGGCGGCGGAAACTGCACCTGGTGACGACGAACATTTCGTGCAAGGACGGAAGCTGGTTGGACGATGCGCTGTATGCGGGGAACAACTTCATGCAGTATGTGGGGTCGTTTCTTAAGCCGTTTGCGACGGGGATGTTCATGCTGTTCGACCGCAAGGCGTTCTGGGCGCTGGGGGGCTTCAACGAGCGCGCGCTGTTTGCGGAGGATTATCTGCTATCGAAGGGTGTGGCACGGATTCGGTTCAGGATTGTGCGCGGCGGCGTGGTGACGACGAACCGGCGGTTTCAGAAGCTGGGGCATGGGCGCATGGTCTGGATGTTTTTCAAGACGATGCTGCATAGCTGGAACGATAAGTATTTTCTGCGGGACCAGGGGTATTGGGAGGAGTCGGAGGTTTAACGGCTTCTTTCTTTTCTGGCTACCGTTGCGGCGGTAGAGGGGAAATGCGGGGGTTCCTCGGCTTCGCTGCGCTCGCTCGGAATGACACACCTCTATAGCTAGTCTTCGGGCTGGGTTAGACCGGCTGCGGCGAGGAGTTTTTCGTCGATGGCGATGAAGAGGCCGTGGCCTCGAGCGAGGACTGTATCGTTGAGCAGGATTTCGGCCTGGTGGAAGAGCTTGCGGCCTTCGCGACGGATGTGGCGGCTGGTGATGGTGAGCGGCTTATAGAGCGGGACGGGGCGGATGTAGTCGACTTCCATGTGGCGGGTCATGGCGAGGACGTTGAGCGGGCGGTTGAGCTTGCTCATGGCTTCGTCGAGGAGTGTAGCGACGAGGCCGCCGTGGAGGTAGCCGGGCGGGCCTTCGTGGTGGCGATCGAGCTGAGCCTGCGCGGTGGCGGTGGGGTGCTCGGGGTCGGAGTTGTCGGTGGAGAAGACAAGGTGGAGTCCCTGGGGATTGGCGGGGCCGCAGCCGAAGCAGTGGCTGGCGCGCTCGTCAATGGTGGGGTTGCCGTCCATGGAGAGAGGCGTGTGACGGGATGCGTCGGGAGTGGCCATGGCCTGACGGTAGCACAGGTGAGGCGTGAAAATGAATAGTGATTCAGTGAAGATTTGTTATCGAGATGAGGAGTTATTCGGCGCAGAGTTGCAGGATGCCGGGGCCGAATTTTTCGGCCTTTTCGAGCGAGATGCCGTCGATGGTTCTGAGTTGGGTGAGGGTCTGTGGCCGCTCGATGGCAATGCTGCGCAGGGTCGAGGTTCCGAGGATGAAGAACTGCGGGAGGTTGAGGCGTTCGGCTTCGGAGGCACGCCATGCGCGGAGACGCTGGTCGAGTTGTTGCTGGGCGGGGGTGAGCGATTCGGCGTCGACGGGGCGCGTGGGTGCGCGATGACCTGCATCCGGCGATGATGCTGCAAGATGTGGGGATCTGTATGTTGAGGATGGATTGGCGGCGGTGCGAGCGGAATATGAGGTTTCCTCCCATCCCGACGAATTTGCTCGTTGGGGACCTCGGTCCTCGGCTTCGCGGCTTTGCCGCTTCGCTCGGAATGACGCTTCTTTGGGGCGGATGGAAGTGGTAGTGGTGGATGCGTCACTACGGCAGAGGGAGATGATGTCAGCACCGTAGCGATCGGCTTTTTCCTGGCCTATGCCGCTGATGCTGAGCAGGTCGGCGACGGTCTGCGGTTGTGCGTGGACGATGTTGCTGAGCACGGAGTCGCCGAAGACAATGAAGGCGGGCTTACCGGTTTTTGCGGCTTCGGCCTTACGCCATTCGCGGAGGCGTTGTTCGAGGGACTGTTGCGCGGGCGTGAGGGGTAGAGAAGCAGATCTCTCCGCTTCGTCCCTGCGGGACTTGGGTCGAGATGACGATTCTGTGCGTGATGCACGAGAGGATTTTGTGCGCTTCTTCGCGTGCGAGGCCGTGTGATCTTCTGTGGGGAGGAGGGCGGCGAGGTCATCGCCTTCGTCGCGTGTGCGGCCTTCATGGGTGAGTGAGGCTCGCTTGAAGTTGATGGTGTTGCCTTCGGCGTTGACGAAGGTGTCGGCGGAGAGTGTGACGAGGCCGGCGCGGGTGAGTGCGTTGAGGAGTGTGTCGAACTGTTTGCGGTCGATGCCGAGAGCGAGGTCGGAGTGAAGTTTTCCGGTGGCTCGTGGCGCGGCGCCATCGAGTGCGCGGAGGATGGCACGAAGCTGGCGGTCTTCCTGCGAGGTAGGTTCGCGGAAGGTTTGTGCGGTGGCTCGCTCGGGGGAGCAGAAATCGCAGTGGCCGCAGGGGCGGAGTCCGTCGGCGGTGTCGCCGAAGTGCTGGATGAGGGCGGCCATGCGGCATTGGGGTGTTTCGGCAAAGCGCGCCATGGCGTCGATCTGTGCGCGGCGGAAGGCGAGTTGCTGATCGTAGCCGGATTGCCAGGATTTGTTTTCTGCTGCTCGGAGGTTGCCTGCGATGTCGAAGGCTGCGGCACCTTGTGCGACGAGTTTTTCGGCAGTGCGCTCGAAGGTCTCGACGTCCATGCGGATGCGTTTGCGAAGGGCCTCGGGCTCCTGAAAGTCGGCGGTGAGGATGCGGGCGAGGCGGGCCAGCTCCGTAGGGGCAGGGTAGTCGCGCTCGAGGAAGAAGTCGTGCATCTTGCGGTCGGCGAAGGAGTGGAGGAGGACGGTGCGTGAGGCGAGGCCATCGCGTCCGGCGCGGCCTATCTCCTGGTAGTAGGCTTCGACGGAGCCGGGGAGTGCGGTGTGAATGACGGTACGGACGTTCGGTTTGTCGATGCCCATGCCAAAGGCGATGGTGGCGACGACGACTTCGAGCTCGCCCGAGAGGAAGTGGCGCTGAACGCGCTCGCGTGTGGCGGGATCGAGCCCGGCGTGGTAGGCGGCGGCACGGCCCCCGAGCTGTGATGCAAGCTCTTCGGCGGCCTTGCGTGAAGGCGCGTAGATGATCGCGGGACGGCTCTCGGAGGATTTGAGCAGGTCGATGGTGAACTGATTGCGCCGCGGCTTCGCCATCTCGACGACTTCGATGGCGAGGTTGTGGCGACGGAAGCCGTGGATAAAGAGTGCGGGGTCCGCGAGGCGAAGCTGGGTGGCGATGTCTTTCTGGACGGTGGGGGTGGCCGTGGCAGTGAGCGCGATGACGGGCGCGGGGCGCAGGGATGGCAGGTGATCGCCTAGCGTCCGGTAGTCGGGGCGAAAGTCATGGCCCCATTGCGAGATGCAATGAGCTTCGTCGATAGCGATAAGCGAGGGCTTGCGTTTGGCGAGCATCTCAGGAAAGCCGGGGACGCGCATGCGTTCGGGAGCGATGAAGAGGAACTGGAGTTCGCCATTGAGGTAATCGCGGCAGGCCTGGCGGGAGTCGTCACGGGAGAGGCCGGAGTGGATGCGCGCGACGCGGAGGCCAAGGGCGGAGAGCTTGGCTGCCTGGTCGTCCATGAGCGCGATGAGCGGAGAGATGACGAGTGCTGTGCCGTTGCGGGCGAGGGCCGGGAGTTGGTAGCAGAGGCTCTTGCCTGCTCCGGTAGGCATGACGAGCAGGACGTCGCGGCCGTCGGTAGCGGCGCGGCAGACGGCCTCCTGATTAGCGCGGAAACCGGAGAAGCCGAATGTCTGATGGAGAAGGGCGGAGAGGTCCATGAACTCTAGGACATCTTCGCATATTCTTTGCCTGGGGATGAGCTGTCAGGTGTTGGAGGAATATGGAAGGTACCGGCGCTAAAAGATGTGGAAGCTAACTTCAATATTGAGCAGGACTGGGACGGGTTTGCCTTGACGCATCGCAGGAGCAAATCGATATTGATTAACGGCATCCAGTGCTTTCCTATCTAAGGAAAAAGCAATTTCCTCGTCTTTTGTAGCCATTGTGTCAAGACTGGACCTGATGATTTTGGCATCCTTTACATTTCCGTCAGTGCTTACTGTGATCTGAACCAATGTCATGGCATTCAGACGTTGTATGCGTTCTTTACGGGAAAATTTTGGTTCGACCGAATGGATAAGTTTTGGAGGAGTTACTCCACCACCGATCTTGTAAATAGGAGCCTCACTTGGATTTTGAGGCGAAGCTGAGTTCGCTTCCTGAGGCGATTTGCCTGCATCCGTTTGGGCAGGGGATGACGGTGGGTTTGTACTTGTTGTCGAAAAGCCGGATACAGAGAAAATAAGGATCAGGAGAGCGACGATACGGAAGTGCCTGGCTAAGAATGTCATCATGTCATCGGCCTATGTGCCTGGAGCGTTGACAGCTTACCATGCGAAATTTATGTGGCTATTTGGGAATCGGCAGGGTACGTGAGGGAATCTCTACGTACTAAGGAATGGAGGCAGAGATGTTCTGGATCGTGGTTGGTGTGGTGGCTGCTGTCGGCATCCTGATCGCGTTACTGGTGAAGGTGAGGCAGGCACGGAATGCACGCGAGTTTGAGCGGACGAGTGTTGATGCCGAGGTGCTGCGTCAGTTGCTGGAGAAGGAGCCTCCCGTGCTGTTATATGACGTACGGCTGCCGCTGGATCTGCTGGCGTATTCGGAGATGATTCCGGGGGCGAAGAGACTGTCTCCGAAGGAGGTGCTGGCGAATCCTACGCTGATTCCTGCAGACCAGGATGTGGTGCTGTACTGTACGTGCGAGGCGCAGAAGACGAGTCTGGAGATTGTACGGAAGGCGAAGGGGCTGGGCTTCTCGCGGTTGAAGGTGCTGCGTGGTGGTTTGGCTGGCTGGAAGTCGAAGGGATACCCGGTGGAGGTGTACCGCGAATCTTTCCGGCTGGATACAGCGGTTTGATGAAATGTGCCGGTTATGATGTCTGTGTCGAATTTCCGAAGGATTTACGGGAGAGTATTCATTGACTACCTGGGTAAGGTTACGCCGGCGGGCGTATTGGGCAGCACTGATTGTGATGACAGTAACTCCGATGTGGGCGCAGTCCCGGCCTGCGGGGGATGAGAAACCGGCGGAGAAGAAGGAGGATGCCGGCATACCGGTTCCTCCGGAGACGAACTCGACGACGAAGCATGATCTGACGGTGGGTGGGCGGGTGATCCACTACACGGCGACGGCGGGTAATCTGCTGATTCGCGATGAGCAGTCGAAGCCGAATGCGAGCATCTTTTATGTGGCCTATACGGAAGATGGCGCGGATGCAAAGACGCGGCCGGTAACGTTCTTCTACAACGGCGGGCCGGGAGCGGCGACGATCTGGCTGCATATGGGGTCGTTTGGGCCGGTGCGGGTGATTACGCAGAGTCCGGAGGCCAGTGCGCCTGCTCCATTCAACTGGGTGGCGAACGAATACAGCCTGCTGGATAAGAGTGACCTGGTGTTTATCGATGCGCCGCTGTGCGGGTTTTCGCGGGCCGTCGGCAAGGGGACAGTGAAGGATTTTGCCGGGACAGACCAGGACATCGCGGCTTTTCGGAAGTTTATTGAGCGCTACATAACGACGAACGAGCGGTGGAACTCGCCGAAGTTTCTATTTGGCGAGTCGTATGGGACGACACGGTCGGCGGGGCTGGTGTCGGCGCTACAGAATGACGGCGTTTCGTTCAATGGTGTGGTGCTGCTGTCGTCGATCTTGAACTACGGCATTCGCAATCCTGGGTATGATGTTGAGCCTATTGGATATCTTCCTTCATTTGCTGCGATTGGGTACTACTACAAGAAGGTGAAGGCGAACGGCTCGATGGCGGACTGGGTGCAGCAGGCCCGGGAGTTCGCGCGTGGGCCGTATGCGCAGGCGCTGGCACAGGGCGACAAGCTGCCGCAGGAAGAGTTCGATGCGATTGCGGCGAAGGTGTCGGCACTGACGGGGCTGAGTGTGGGCTACGTAAAGGAGACCCGGCTGCGTATTTCCGCTTCACGGTTCCGGAGAGAGCTGTTGCGTGGGGATGACCGCACGCTGGGTCGTTACGATGCTCGATTTATGGGCTGGGACCTGGATGCTGCGACAGAGACGCCGGGGTACGATCCCTCGGATACGGGAATCAGCGGTGCGTACGTGGGGGCGTTCCACGACTATATCGCTCGTGAATTGAAGTATATGAGTCAGGAGACGTATTACACGTCGGGGCCGGGCGTGAACCAGGCGTGGGACTTCAAACATAAGGTTGGCGGCAGGGAGCAGTCGAATCCGGATACGGCGGTGGATCTGGCGGATGCGATACGGAAGAATCCGCACCTGAAGGTCTTTTCGGCGAATGGGTACTTTGACCTGGCTACGCCTTTCTTTGCAACGGAGTATGACCTGAACCATATGAGCCTGCCGGAGAAGCTGGTTGGGAATGTGAGCTATGGGTACTATCCGGCGGGACACATGGTGTATCTGAATGTCGAAGCACTGAAGCAGATGAAAGCCGATATGGCGAAATTCTATAGCTCGGCGCTGCACAACTGATGCAGCCAAAGAGGTTGCAGACAGTAGCTTTCCGGAGGGGCCAAACAGGCTGAAAACCCTTGAATTTCAAGGGGTAAATGGCTTAGAATGATACATGTGATCTTTCTCTCCCGGCATCATGGAAAGAGCAGTAAGTCATTCACAAGGAAGAGGTAACAGATAGCCTATGGCAAAGCGTCGTGGAAACCCGAACTGGGGTAAGCCGGAGCCGATCGGGCCGGTTGTCCCAACGGTGACATCGTTTGAACAGGTTGTGAAGGAATACAAGTTGACTCCGGATCAGTACATCCGGTCGACGCGGCTCAGAGAGTGGGCCCGCCGGAACAAGAACTCGAAGTACATCCCGGAGGCTCTGTTGGAAGCCTGGGGCTTCGAGATTGAGTCGACCCTGTAGAGCCAATTCCTAAGTTGAGTAGTTTGAGAGATGCCGCCTTGATTGGGCGGCATCTTCTTTTTGCGTCGAACGTATGATGTTGAGAGTCGAAAGGATGGAGAGATTCTTCTTCGTTTCGAGGATGGCAGGGAGGCAAGTGGGTATGTTTGCGGATGTCGCTGAAGCAGTTGCCGAGATTAAGGCCGGGCGGATGGTGGTGGTGGTCGATGACGAAGACCGCGAGAACGAAGGCGACCTGACGCTGGCGGCGGAGTTTGTGACTCCCGAGGCGATCAATTTTATGGCGAAGTACGGTCGCGGGTTGATCTGCCTGACGCTGACGGAGGAGAGAGCGGACTATCTGCGGCTGGGGCCGATGACGCAGGAGAATACGTCCCGGTTCGGCACGGCGTTTACAGAGAGCATTGAGGCCCGCGAGGGGGTAACGACGGGGATCTCCGCTGCGGACAGGTCGCATACGATCCGGGTGGCGATTGATTCGAAGTCGACAGCGCACGATCTGGCGAGGCCGGGACATGTGTTTCCTCTGCGGGCGCGCAAGGGTGGCGTGCTGGTAAGGGCGGGGCAGACGGAAGCTTCGGTGGACCTGGCGAGGATGGCTGGATTGGTTCCGGCGGGTGTGATCTGCGAGATTATGAACGACGACGGCACGATGGCGCGGGTGCCGGACCTGGTGAAGTTCTGCGAAGAGCATGGGCTGAAGATGGTGACGGTTGCCGACCTGATCCGCTACCGGCTGCAGAACGAACGATACATCCATCGGGTTGCGGAGTCGGTGATGCCGACGGAGCACGGCGAGTTCAGGATGATTGCGTACGAGAGCGAAGTCGATGGCGGAGAGTCGCATGTGGCACTGGTGTATGGCGACGTGACGGGCGATGAGCCGGTGACGGTGCGCGTGCATACGCACTGTCTGGCGGGCGATGTCTTTGGGACGACGCTGTGCGATTGCAAAGAGGTTGTGGCTGGTTCGTTGAGAATGATTGCGGAGGCCGGGCGCGGCGCGCTGGTATATCTGCATAATGGCAGCGCGGGGTTCGGGATCGATCGGAGCGTGACTCCGCATCGCGTAACCCTGCATCGCGAGCAGAGGGCGAAGGAGCACAACGAGGAGCGGACGCAGAGGACGTTGCGTCAGGTAGGCCTGGGAGGTCAGATCCTGTCGGACCTTGGCATTCACAAGATCCGTCTGCTGACGAACAGGCCGACGCATGTGCCTGCGTTGCAGGGATTCGGGATTGAGATTGTAGAGCAGGTTCCGGTGACGGTTTCAACTGCGGCGAAGCGGTAAACGAAGAAAATTTTATTAGCGAAGGCGACGGCGGGAGGCTGTCGCCTTTGTTGTTTATTGGCGCGCGGTGACTGTCAGGTTGAGGGTGACGGTCTGCGAGAGAGACGTTCCTGCTGCGCTGGTTGCGGTGACTTGATACTGATAGGTTCCCGGTGGGGTGTAGCGCAGGTTGGGATCGGTGGGAGGAGTGAGGCTGCCTCCGCTGCCGCAGCCGGTGATGAAGAGCGCTGAGGCTGTGAACAGCGCTGCGAGGAGGGTGGTGCGCGTTCTTCGCAGAAAAAGAAGTGCGAAGGGCAGGAGACAGAGCGCGAGGGATTTGTCTGTGTGGCGAATGACGGCGCTGGCAGATAGCTCAGTGACAGTCGTGATGGTGGCGACGGAGCTCTGCGAAGCGGAGTTGTTGAGGGTGATGCTGGAAGGGAGCAGCGAGCAGGCAGCGTATTGTCCTGGATTGACGGGAGTGCAGTTGAGGATGACGGTGCCGGTGTAGCCGTTAAGTGGAGTGAGAGAGAGGTTGTAGTTTGCCGGGCGTCCGCTGGTGAGCGTGACGGAAGAGGAGGTGCCTCCATCGACGGTGAGCGCTATGGCTGCGGTTGGAGTTCCGATGCCAGTCAGTGGGACGGTGAGTGGTGAGTTGGGATCGGAGCTGGCGATGGAGAGTGCTCCGTTGCGTGCGCCTGTGGCAGTTGGCGTGAAGGTGATGGCGATGGCACAGCTTGCTCCGGCGGCGAGGGTGGTGGTGGAGCAGGGAGAGGTGATGGCGTAATCGCCGGTGATGGAGAGAGCGAGATTGCTGACCGGGGCGGTACCGGTGTTCGAGAGCGAGAGCGTAAGTTTGGAGGAGGTTCCGACAACGGTGCTGGCGAAGGTCAGGCTGGCGGGTGTGATCTGCAGGTGCGATTGCGCTCCGCTGCCGGTGAGATTCACGGTGAGTGGAAGCGCGGTGAGCGAGGTGATGATAGAGAGCGTGCCGTTGCGTGTGCCTGCAACTGTTGGCGTGAAGGCGATCTGGAGCGTGCAGGAGGCTCCGGATGCGAGTTGTGCTCCGGCTGCGGGGCAGTTGCCAGTGACGGCGTAATCGCCTGTGGTTGAGATGCCAGTGAAGGTGGCCGGAGTGGGGCTTCCGTTGGTGACTTGAATAGAAAGTGTAGCGGAGCTGCCAACGAGTACGGAGCCGAAGTCGAGCGCGGTGGGCGAAAGGACGAGTGTCGGGGGAGTTGCTGTGCCGAGGAGGCTGACGAAGTTGAGTGGCGTGCCTGCGTCGGAGGTGATTTCGAGCGCACTGATGACGGTTGAGATGGATTGTGAGGAAGATGCCTGCGGTGTGAAGGTGACGGTGACAGGGCAACTTGCTCCGGCGACGATGACGGGGCAGGCACCGGTGACGGTGAAGTCGGGTGTCGTGTTGAGGCTGGTGATGTGGATGGGGGCTGTGCCGGTATTGGCGATGGAGATGGTCTGCGGGGCGGATGCGTTGCCACCGGAGGTTGCGTTGAAGGTGAGGGAACTCTGCGAGGTGGTGTAGGTGATCAGCGGAGCGATGTTCGAAGGGGTGGCGACGGTGAGAGGTGTGACGGTGCCGGTGAGGTCGATGAAGTCGGGGCTGGAGAGAGCGTCGCTTTCAACGACGAGCGTGCCGGTGTCGGTGTTGAATGGTGCGGGGGAAGAGCCGGTAGCGGTTTGGTTGAGCGGACTGTAGGTGAGGGTGACAGAGCAGCTTTGGGCGGCTGCCAGCGTGGTGCCGCATGTGGTTGTGGCGAGGAAGGGCCATTCGCTGGTGATACGGCGGACGGTGACGGGTTTGTTGCCGGAGTTTGTAAGCGTCAGTGTGCGTGTCGCGGTCTGGCCTGAGGGGACCTGGCCGAAGTCGACGAGGTTGCCAGGGAGAAGAGAGCCGGTGATTGTGATCGAACCGGAGCCTGAGCCGAAGCCTTCGACATAGCCGAGACCGTTGAGCGTGGCGCTGCCGTCGGTGGGTGTGGCCTGGGCGAAAAGCGTGCCGGTGATGGCTCCGTTGGTGAGTGGCACGAAGGTGACAGCGAAGGCGCACGAGCCGTTGGGAGCAAGCGCGGCGCATGGCGGCTGTGTGAGAGCCCACTGTCGCGGGAGAGCGAGGGAGAGGGTCAGCGATTTTGCGGTCAGATTGTTGATGGTGAACTGACGCGTGAGTCCCAGCGTGGAGGTTGCAGCCGGGCCATAGCTGGCTTGCGAGGGAAGAATCTGCAGGCCGATGTCTTCGGAGGTATAAGCGCCGGTGAGCGCAACGGAATAGGTGGTCTGCGGGCTGCCGGGGGCTGAGCTGGTGACGGGGATGGAGAGCGTTCCTGCTACGGTGGCGTTGGTAGGAGTGAAGGTGACGGTGATGGTGCAGGTGGCTCCGGGAGTAAGCGTGTTGCAGGTGGTTGTGGGTTGGAAGCTGATGGAGCTTGATGTCGGCGTTGCGATGGTGAGGTTGTAGATGCCCGTGTTGGTAAGCGTAATGCTCTGCCGCATGGCGGTGGTTCCGGGCACATTGCGGAAGATGAGTGCTTCAGGATTGAGCGAAAGACCGGGATCGGGAGAGCCGTAGCCGGTGAGTGTGGCTGAGGCGGTTGCCGTGCCGGAGGAGATGGTCAGGCTTCCGGTTCCGAGACCGGTGGCGGTGGGAGCATAGACGATCTGCACGAAGCAGGAGGCCGCAGGGGAGAGTGGGCCGTTGCAGGCGGCTCCGCCTGTGGGTGCGCTTGAGAGAGCGAAATCACCGGTGACGATGGGAGTGGAGAGATTGGCTGTGGTGGGTGTGAGGTTGGTGAGGGTAAACAGGATCGGTGCGCTGGAGCTATGGACGGCGACGGGGCCGAAGTCCTGTTGTGCGGGAGAGAGAAGTAGGCCGGTGAGAGGGAGGCCATTGCCGGTGACGGAGAGCGTATATGGATTTCCGCTGGCGCTTGATGCGAGGGAGAGCGAGACGGCTTGAGGTCCTGCTGTGGCGGGAAGGAACTGGATGCCGAGCCAGCAGTTGTAGCAAGAGCCGATAGCCGATGGAGTGAATGCGGAGGACGGTGGCTGGCCGTGTCCATAGCCGATGTCTTCAACAAGGACGACGCCGAAGCTGCCATTAATGGTTGCGGTGAGCTGGGTGAATGGCTGCGTGATCTTGTACCACTGCACAACCGGTTGGCCGATGGGTGTGCTGCCGAGATCGATGGTGCCATTGTTGGAGGCGAGGATGGACGTGCCTGTGCCGGTGAGGTTGACGTAGGTGGGTGTCGTTCCCGCTCCTGTGGAAACGGAGAGCAGGCCCTGGCGGATGCCGGGCTGCGAAGGCGCGAAGGAGATGACGGAGGAACAGCTGGTGCCTCCAGCGAGTACTGCGGGACAGTTGGTGGATTGCGTGAAGTCGCCGGTAAGCGAGAGGGTGAGAGGAAATGGTTGCGCGCCGGTGTTCGCAATGGTGGCGGTCTGCATGCCAGCCGATGTGGAGGTGACGACGATCGCATTGGGGAAGGTGATGGAAGAGGGCGTGACGGAGAGGCTGGGGTTGACGGTTGAGCCCCCAGCGCCGGGTTGCGGGATGGTCTGGCCGGTGACGAGGACGCTCATGCCCTGGTCGAGTGAGAGCGTGACGGAGTCGGAGGATGTCTGCGGTGAGAGATAGTCGATCTGAAGCTGGCAGATGGAGTGTGGCTCGAGCACGGTAGGGCAGCGGTCGGCGACGGTGAAGACGGATGCGGATGGCAGTGCGACGGGCGTGTGCTGGATCGCGGAGGTGGAGTTGTTAGAGATGTAAAGATAACGCGGCAGGCGCAGGCTTCCAGGTGTCGAGAACTGTGTGCCGAAGTCGATGTGGCTGGCGGAGAGGCTGAGAGCTGTGAGCTGGGTATAGGTGGTGAAAATGAATGCAGCTGAGTTGCTTGTATAGCCAAAGGTAAAAGGGACTCCTTCTGTAGCGCTTGCCGGTACCGATGCCTTGAAGATGAGGTGGCAGCTTGCTCCGGGCTGCATGGAGAGAGGGAGATTTGTGTTGGGGCAGTCCGTCGAAACGACGATTGGGTTTGCGTTGTTGGGATCGGGCACGAGGAGAAGTGCGGGGAAGCTCTGCGCTGTCGCATTGAGGTTCGTAATGGTGATGGTGCGGGTGCTTGGCGGATCGACGGCGGTGATGATGCCAAAGTCGACCTCGCTGGGTGTGAAGACGAAAGCAGCCGGTGTCTTGGTAATCGCAGGAATATTGGCGGTCTGCGTTGAGGTGTTGGCGGCTTGCACGGTCAGAGTGCCGGGGCCCGAACCGGTGAGAAGAAGATTGCATTCTGCTCCAGCGCCGAACTGTGGGGGGCAGTTGTGGGCGACGGTGAAGCCGGTTGCTGCGATCTGGAGATTGGTTGCGGTTTGCGAGCCGAGATTGCGCAGCGTGATGTTAGGCGCGGAGTCGGTGGAAAGTGCAAGCGCAGCTCCGGCAGTGAGGTTGAACTTCGCGAGGTAGGCGCCGGAGCCGGTGCAGAGGCTTCCGCAGTTGGCGCCGATGGGGAGCATCGCATCGCGCAATGTCGATGGGAGCGCAGGAGTTGGGCTGTTGAACAGCGGCAGATCGAAGGTTTTGGTCGCTAGCTGGCTTGCGCTTGCGCTTGGAGCGGCGTTCCCAGCGAAGAGGGGTTGTCCGGTGGAATCAACCGCAATGGATGAGATATTGACAGGCACATTGGCTGAGAACGAAGGACCCGCGCCGCCTATGCGGAGTGTCTGATCGATGTTGCTCTGTGAGTTGATACGGAGTCCGGCAGTGCCTCCAATGTCGGAGATAGCCGGTAAGGGAAGCAGTGGGGAGATGAGCGGAACTGTAGCCCAGGCTGCGGCGTTGGGAGCAGGTGCAATGACAGACTGCTTACCGGGTGCGAGGAGAGTTGAGCTGAGCACGCGGCTGCCGTCCAGCGGCATACGAACCGCTACCTGGTAGTCAGCTGCGACGAGCGGCGTGTTGACGGTTGCAACAGGGAACTGACCGAGGGCGATGGTTCCGGAGAAGATGAGGTTCTGGGTTGCGGTATCGAATGCAAGAGAGGTAATACCGCTGCCGGGGATGAAGGTGGAGAAGGCGAGTCCGTCTCCATTGGGTGTGAGCCTGGTGAGGAAGCCGGAGGAGGTGCCGATGATGGCGGGGACGACGGCGGCGACGGTGGGGTAGCCCGCGGAGGTGGTGTATCCGGCGATGTAGGCGTTGTCCTGCGTGTCGACGGCTATAGCTGCTGGGGTTGTGTCTCCACCGAAGCCGCTGAGGTAGGTGGAGTAGACAAGGGCTGTGCCGCTGGTGTTGAAACGTTCGACGAAGCCGTTGCCAAAGCTGCCGGATGCCGGAGTCTGGATGATGGCGGAGGCGGTGACGGGAAGCGTGTTAGTAAAGATGCTTCCTGTGATGAAGACGGCGTCGGCGGTGGCGGCTATGCCGGTGACCGCGGTGCGTCCGCTGCCAGCATAGGTGACGAAGAGCGGGGTGAGGGTGGAGTCGAATTTGGCGATGAAGGAGTTGGTCGACGAATCGGCACGCGCAGGAAAGACTGCACCGGGGGTTCCGGCGATGGCGCCTGAGGTTGTGGTTCCGGCGACGTAGACATTGCCGGAGGGATCGAGCGCGAGAGCGATACCTGTGTCTCCGGTGGTCCCGAGCTGGGCCTGAGCATAGATCTGCGTGGCTCCGGGGTCGGTTTTGAGGATGCGAACGCCATCCTTCTGGTCGTAGAGAAGATAGAGGTTTCCGGCGCTGTCGATTTGAATGGCGTTGAACTGTCCCTTGCCGGCGGTGGCTCGAAGGCCGGCGAAGGCAAGCTGCTGTTGTGTGTTCTGCGCGATGACCAAGGGCGTGCAGAACGCAAGAAGGCAGAGAGAAGAGAGCAGGAGCCCAGAGAATCGCTTCATGGTGATATGGCTGCGGCGATGCGCTGAGTGCAGCCTGTCCTCAATATCCATGGATACAGATGAGTTTAGTTTTTTGAGCCGTTATTTTCGGTACGAAGGTTTCTGCTATTCCATTTTGGGAAATGCTCTGCGGTGAAGCTATGACACAGAGGATGCAGAGAGGTTAAGAAGGTAGCCGAGGTTGCGGTTCTCCATCTCGCGGAGGAAGGCGGGATGATCGGAGTACTGGATGGCTTGCATGCCGAAGTCGCGGGCCGCGGCGATGTTTTCTGCCTTGTCGTCGATGAAGAGGATGTGTTCGGGAGGCGTGTTGAGTCCCCTGGCTGCTGCGGCGTAGATCTCGGCTTCGGGTTTGGCAAGCAGGAGCCTGTAGGACCAAACGTGATGGTCGAAGGCGGCGAGCCAATCGAGTTTACGCAGCAGGCCATCGGTCATTTCGTCGCCGATGTTGGAGAGGATGCCGGTGCGCATGCCTGCGGTCTGAAGTCGTTGCGCCCAGTCGAGCATGGGAGCGTTAATCCGGCTCCAGAGTTGGATGTCGGCTTCGATAAGCTCGGCGACCTGATTTGCGGAGAAAGAGATGCCTGCATTGGCAGCGACTTTGTGCCAGTAGTCGATGCCGGTGAGCTCGCCACGATCATAGGCATGACGAAAGGCCCAGTAGCCCTGAGCGAAGGCCTGATTGTCGAGGCCGCTGATCTGGAGCATATGCTGCCAGGCGACAGGGTCGGGAGAGAGGGAGAGGACCTGACCGAAGTCAAAGAGGACGGCCTGGATGGAGGGACGCTGTGTTGAGTTCATAGCTTGCTGCCATTGTAGGGGAGAGGAGCGAAGCACGAAAAAGCGCCGAACCGATTACGGCGGTCCGGCGCTTTTCGTTTTAGGGAGAGCTGTAATGGTTGAAGCTTAGTGAGCGGAGTTCATTGCTGTGTTGGGGGAGCTGGGCTGCTCCATGTTGGTCATGAGCTTCACCTCGACGCGGCGATTCTTTGCGCGTCCAGCTGAGGTATTGTTGCTGGCGACTTCCTGATCTTTGCCAATGCCGATCAGGTAGAACTTATGCGGAGCGATGTTGTACTTGCTGGACAGATAGTTGACGACAGCGTCGGCGCGGCGCTGGCTGAGGCCGTAGTTGTAATTCGCGTCGCCGGTCGAGTCGGTTCCACCAGTAACGGCAAGGATGTAGCTGCGCTTATCGGTAAGGCTGGCAGCGAAGTCGTCGAGTGTCTTTTTGTCAGAGGCCGTGAGAACGGACTTGTCGAAAGCGAAGGTCACGCTGACGTCAGCGATGGATTTGTAATTGTCGAGGTTGGCAATGACGCCGCTCAGTGAATCGACACGGTTGTAAGCTTCCTGAGCGGACTGGCCTGCAGTCGAGGCAGACTGACCGGCTGCCTGCGCATGCTGTTCGGCGGTATCCGCCGCACCCTGTGCGGTCGCGATGCCTTTCTGCGCGCGATCGTCGGTGTCGCGGATATTGCGATGATCCGAGGCGGTCTTGGCATCGAGGTCATTGGCCTGCTGAATGACGGGAGTCGTCTGCGAACGAACGTAATTCTTGGTCGAGCAGCCGATCGTAAGAGTGAGCAGAAGCGAACCTGCGAGCGCAGCGGTGCAGGCAGAACCATATTTCATTTTGTTGCTTGCAATATTCAGGCTTGTGGAGCTCATCGCGTTATCTCCTCTTGTCGCAGCATTTGTATAAATTCATCTGCTACTGACAGTTACGCTGATAACAAAGCAATTGCATTGCCAAAGCCGTAATGAATGTAAGCTGTTTAGAATGAGTACTGTGGCGCAGATATTTGCAGTTTCGCTGGTTTTCGGCATCTGGGAGGATATGGAACTTTTGTTGTAGATGAGAGTCAAATCTACTCAGGCAACCCGGCGACGAAAAGACGAATACACTTGGTAACTAAAGCCCTCGTGCAGCAGGACTTCGCTGCGGGAGAAAAGCTTCGAGCAAGTCAGCTTCCAATGGATCTTTACGAGAAAATTCGAACCCTCCCTACCTCCCCCGGTTGTTACCTCTACAAGAACGCCGAGGGCGAGGTGATCTACGTCGGCAAGGCGAAGAACCTGCGCGCGCGGGTGAGGTCGTATTTTCTGGAGGCATCGCAGGCGAACGCGAAGACGGGCACGCTGATGCGCGAGGCCGTGGATGTGGACTACATCACGGTGGCGAACGAGCATGAAGCACTGGCGCTGGAAAATAACCTGATCAAGCAGCGCAAGCCACGATTCAATATTCTGCTGCGCGATGACAAGACGTATCCCTATATCAAGCTGACGATGGGAGACCGGTATCCGAAGGTCTTTGTGACGCGCAGACTGCGCAAGGATGGCAGCGCATACTTCGGGCCGTATTTCCCGGGGAACCTGGCGTACAGGCTGGTGGACCTGATCCATCGGAGTTTTCTGATCCCCAGTTGCAAGGTCGATCTGTCGCGTTATCACCCGCGTGCGTGCCTGCAGTATTACATCAAGCGCTGCCTGGGGCCTTGTGTGGAGGGTTTTACGACTCCAGAGGAGTACCGGCAGGCCGTGAGGGATGTGCAGCTGTTTCTGGAGGGGCGCCCAAGCGAACTGGAGCAAAGGCTGACGGCACGCATGCAGCAGGCGGCTGAGGCAGAGCAGTATGAACTGGCGGCGCGGCTGCGCGATCAGGTATCGACGGTACATCAGATGCTCGATAAGCAGAGGATTGCGACGGCGGAGAACGAAGATGCAGACGTCTTCGGCTTTCATTATGAAAACGAGATGCTGGCTGTGAATCTGTTCCACATGCGTTCGGGAAAGATTGTGGACCGGCGCGAGTTCTTTTGGGAGGACCTGCCGGATTTGACGACCTTCGGCGATGCGGATGAGGTAGAGGATACGGATAATCTGCAGCGACTGGAGCCGACGCCGACGGCATCCGCGCCTGAGGTGGGTGAAGGGAGCACGACGGTGCAGCATGCGGCGGTAACGGAGCCTGGAGCGCCGTTCAGTCCTGCAGCATTCTTTTCGGCGTTGCTGAAGCAGCTTTATCTGGACCAGGGATATGTGCCGCGCTCGGTGCTGGTTCCGGTGGATTTTGCGGATCGCGCGGTGCTGGCCGATATGCTGGCGGGACGGACGGGGCATCGCGTGGAGATTCTAGCGCCGCAGCGAGGAGAGAAGCGTTCGCTGGTGGATCTTGTGTGCCAGAACGCAAAGCAGTCTTTCGACCAACGGTTCCGCGTGCTGTTGCCTTCGCAGAAGGCGATTGCTGAGGCGCTGCAGGATGCGTTGATGCTGGAGGAAGTGCCGAAGAGGATTGAGTGTTTCGATATCTCGCATATACAGGGAGCAGAGACGGTCGCGTCGATGGTGGTGTGGGAAGACGGCGCGATGAAAAAGTCGGAGTATCGCAAGTTTCAGGTGCGCACGGTGACGGGAGTGGATGATTTTGCTTCGATGCGCGAGATTATTCATCGTCGGTACAAGAAACTGCTGGAGGAGAAGAGGCCGTTTCCTTCGCTGATTCTGATCGACGGTGGTCTGGGGCAACTGCATGCCGCTGCCGATGCTTTGAATGAGCTTGGGATTACGCTGCAGCCGCTGGCTTCGATTGCGAAGAAGGAAGAGGTGATCTATGTCCACGGACAGGAGAGCGATCCCGTGGTGCTGGACCGAAGGTCACCTGTGCTGCATCTGGTGCAGAAGATACGAGACGAGAGTCATCGGTTTGCGATCTCGTACCATCGCAAGCGGCGCGAGATGAGAGATCGTGACTCGGAGCTGCTGGCGATTCCGGGGGTGGGGCCGCGGACGAGACAGAGACTGTTGGAGCATTTTGGCAGCCTGCGTGGGATTCGGCAGGCGACGCCGGATGCGCTGACGGCGGTGGTCAATACAGCTACGGCACAGAGGATTCGCGATTACTTTGCTGCGGAGGCCACTCTGCCTGTTCTGCAGCCGAAGGATTAGTGGCGTAGCGTTGCTACGAGTGCAGATTGCTTCTGCAGAGCAGCAAGCGACTGCGAGTAGAGGCTGACTCCTGAGAGATAGACAGCACCGCGATGTTCTGTGATGGCGCGCAGATTGTCGGCGGCCTGTTGCGGCTTGCCTGATGACGCATAGCCGAGCTGAAGAAGATAGGGCAACAGGGCGGGATCGTTTTGCGCGTCGATCTCTTCCAGTGTCTGAATGGCCTGTGCGTAGTTTTTGCTGGAGAGATCGACGGCGGCCTGAAGCTCGAGAGGGCCATAGGCAAGCCCGGCGAAGCCGTTAGAGCGAAGGTTTGCGAGGGCGGCCTTGGCTTGTTCGACAGCGGCCTGTTTGCTGCAGAGTGCGTTCGTCATACCGTTGCGGAAGATGGTGATTGGTCCTTGAGGGAGCGAATGGGCCATCTGCAGCAGAGGCATCGCGTCGTTGCAACGGCTGGCAAGTGCGCGGTTGAGCGCAGCCTGCGTCAACATGGAGGCGCTTGCGGAAGAGAGGCCGGGAATCGTAGCGGCCATGGCTGCAGCTCTTGTCCATCGCTGCTCTGCTGCGCTCAGGTCGCCCCGATTATCGAGATAAAATGCGTAGTCGGCGAGGCTCGCAGGAGTTGCTGGTCGAGAGGTTGAACTCGCGGCCACATCCTCTTTTTCGAGCGCAGTGTTATTTCCGCGCGAGAGATAGGCGGCGATGAGGCCGATGCGATTGGAGAGGACTCCAAGCTGTGTAGCTTTCGCTTCGAGCTTCAGCGCATCGTTATAGCGGTCGAGGCCGATCATCGCCTGCTCGGCTTCGGCATACGCATCGGCGCGGGTTGGATCCGTGTTGTATGCCTGCTGCGCGGCGAGCAGAGCTTCGACGTAGTGCCCCTGCGCATGCAGGACGCGGGCCAGTGCGATCAAGCCGTCGACATCGCCCGGATAATGGCTGTTGTACTGGCGGATTGTTGAGGTGGCACGCGTGTAGTCTCCAGTAGCCAGCATTTCGTAGCAGAACCGGGTAAGAAGACGAAGATGCTGGTCTCCGCTTCGTGCAGCGGCCTGTGCCCGCTTTGCTTCATCCGCGGCAGCGACTTCGGCGTGTTGTGCCTGATAGAGCCACGCCAGCTTTAGATGAGCCTGTGCGAACTGATCGTCGGATGCAGCTGCCTGCCGGTATGCGGCGAGGGCATCGAGAGTACGGCCGGCTTCGAAATCGGTGTCGGCGCCGGAGTATGCCTTGAGTGCGGCCATGTTTGCGGAGGCCTGACGGCTGAGAGGCTCGCTGGAGTCGGCGATGGATGCTTTACTCTCACCGAATTCGGAACGGAGCTTGTGTGCAAGGCGATCGATTGCAGCCGGTATCTCATTCTGCGAACCAGCCTGCTCGGTGATGCTGAGCAATCTGTCGTTGGAGTCGGAACGGAGCGCATCGATGCGGATGATGTATGGCGAGCCCTGCTGGCTGTGCGCGATTTCGCCATAGAGATAGGCCTTCGCGCCTGTTCTTTGCGCAACGATGCGTGGGGATGTTTTTTCAGCCGACGCGCTGTTGGCCTCCAACGCGATACTGCGTAGTCCTGCCTGGTAGGCTTCTTCGCCCTGCAGGCTAAGAGTGGGAGATTGCGCGAGAGAAAGTTCAAGCCCTTCAAGGACGGGACCGCCTAGCGATTCTCCGGTTTTGTCCTGAAGCGGTGTTAGCAGCAATGCGTCTTTAGGGCCCAAGGCAGCCGAGCTTAGATGGACTTCTCGTATGACGGCCATGCCTGCTACTGCAAGTGCGATGGCGATAACCACGGCAGCTGCCTTTGGCATCCATCGCTTTGAAGCGGCGACGCTCTCGGCAGCGTGGGAGGGTTCATGCTCAGGAAAAGGGCTTTCACCTAGGCCAAACTCGAATTGCGTCATGCCTGAGGCGGAGCGCGACAGGGCAGACGATTCGTTACTCGACGATGCGTCGTTTGCGTGGCTGACGGAGGAGCTTCCCGTAGCCAATACGGCGGTCGTAGCCGCAGCCGCGGTTATTGCCTGACGTGGAGGCAGATCCTGCGGCTGAATGCGAAGCGGCTTGATAAAGATGCCGCCTGAGCTGGGTTTGGGATCGCGGGGTACGGCAATGATTTCTGGTCCACTATCACGTCGTACGCGACGGCGATTGCGCGCAACCGGCTCGAAGGACGGAACGATGGGCACAGGAGCGGGAAGCCCCTTCTTCAACCAGGTTCCTTTGGTCATTCTGCCAGAGAGGCGTTCCAAAGTTGCGCTCAGTTCGCGGGCGGTCTGGTATCGCTTTCTCTTGTCTTTTGAGAGGAGCTTGAGGATGACACGCTCGAGATCGCGCGAGATGGAATCGTTCCAATTGCGGACGGGCTCAGGGTCGTGCTCGAGGATCTGCACGAAGACCTGCGTGCTGTTGGTTCCGCTGAAAGGCGTATGGCGTGTGGCCATCTCGTACATGACGACGCCAAGAGAGAAGAGGTCGGAGCGAGCATCAAGAACATGCCCGCGTGCCTGCTCGGGCGACATATAGGAGACGGTGCCAACGGTGACGCCTTCGACGGTGAGGCTCAGGTGCGAGAGGTCATCGTCCATGTGGCGGCCGGGGTCTCCTTCGGTGAGCATGGGCCGGATGGTGCGTATGGCGGGTCGGCCGACCTTGGCCAGACCGAAATCGAGAACCTTTGCCTGGGTTGGGCTTCCATTTTTTTTGACGAGGAAGATATTGGCCGGCTTGATATCGCGGTGCACGATGCCTTTGGCGTGCGCGGCGGCGAGGGCATCGGAGACTTCGCGGGCATAGGTGACGATTTCTTCAGAGGAAAGGGCCCGGTGGGCGATGCGCTCTTTGAGGGTCTCGCCTTCGAGCAGCTCCATGACGAGGTAGGGAGTGCCGTCCTGCTCGCCGATATCGAAGATGGTGCAGATGTTGGGGTGGTTGAGACGCGAGGCTGCGCGTGCTTCCTGAAGGAATCGCTCGCGCATGCCGGGCACGTGGTAGCTGTCGCGCACGAGCTTAATGGCGACCTCGCGATGGAGGCGTTCATCCCAGGCACGAAAAACGAGTCCCATGCCGCCGCTGCCGACGCGGCCAAGAATTTCATACGGCCCGAACATCTGGCCCACTTCTGGTGTCATTCGCAGAACTCTTTCAAAATGTGCCGAGTACGTTCCGCCGGCGCTATCTCTCTGAGGCTCATCATAGAGGCGGGTTACCCGGTAGCGACATGCCACCTTAGTCGTGTTACCGAGTCACCAAGACGGTCATATAATCAGTTTGTAACTATCCTCTTATGCCTTCCCCGCTATACAGATCCAGACAGACATTGTTGATCGATGCCGACGATACGTTGTGGGAGAACAATGTCTATTTTGAGCAGGCGATCGCCTCGTTTATCTCGTATCTCGACCATCAAGTTCATACTCCGGCTGAGGTTCGCGAGCATCTGAACCGCTGCGAACATGCGACGATTGCCGCCCATGGATATGGCCTGGCGAGCTTTCGCCGCTCGCTGGAGGATTGTTACGAGCAGTTGGCGAATACTTCTCTCACGGTAGAACAGAGGCGGCGCATCGACAGTTTTGCTGACAGCATTGCGCAGAAGGAGATTGAGTTGCTTCCGCGCGTTGCTGAGACGCTTGAGGATCTGTCGGCGCGGCATCGGCTGATTCTGGTGACGAAGGGGAACTATGCCGAGCAGACCAGCAAGTTGGAGCGCTCGGGGCTGGCGCGGAATTTTTCCGCTGTTGAGGTGCTGCCGGAGAAGCATAACGAGGCGTATCAGGCGCTATCGCTAAATCATGGATGTGAGGCTGACTGTACATGGATGATAGGCAACAGCCCGAAGTCGGATATCAATCCAGCCTTGAACGCGGGGCTGCATGCAGTCTTTATCCCTCATGCATTTACGTGGGTTCTGGAGCATGAGACGGTGAGTGAACCACCGCAGGGTCGGCAGCTGCTGCAATTGGAATCTTTTAGCGACCTACTGCTGCACTTCTAGTCTTCGCTGGTACTTTTCGTGCTTTCGCGCATCCTGAATAGGAATGGAAGTTTTGGTGAAAACGAGTGCGGCGGAAGCTGATCCGATAGCTGGCTTGAGTGCACGGCACGAGCAGTTCCTTCGCTTCGTCGAGCGGAGAGTGCTGGACAGACAGGCGGCTGAGGACATTCTTCAGGCAGCGTATGCACGCGCTGTGGTGCAGGGAGAATCCTTACGCAGTGTAGAGTCTGCGGATGCATGGTTCTATCGCATTCTGCGAAATGCTGTGATCGACTACTACCGGCACCGTGCAGTGGAAGGCCGGGTGATGACTGCGCTTGAGGAAGAAATGGATGCTCCTGCAACGGCTGCAGAAGACAAGCCGAATATATGCTCGTGCATGCAGAGGGCGATCGATACTCTGAATCCTGCCTATGCGGCGGTGCTTCGAGAGGTAGAGTTGAGCGACGCAGTCGATTCGCTTGATACCTTTGCGCGGCGGAACGGGATTACGAACGGCAATGCTGCTGTACGCGCCCATCGCGCGCGGAAGGCGTTGGAGAAGAGTCTTCGGCACACGTGTGGAAGTTGTGCCGGGGCTGGGTGTCTTGACTGTACATGCGGGACGAAGGCTGCGACTCACCAGGGGTAGGGTGGCCCTTTGGCCAGGACGGCGTCCAGCTTCTTGTCGTGTCCGTAGATGTCGTCGAAGAAGTGGACGGTGCCGTCTTCATCCGGAACAGCGGTTACATATAGCAGAAGTACGGGGATTTCGGTTACGAGATTGACCTGGCGGTTGTCGGGGCCGGCGTCCATCGCTTTTTGCACTGCTTCGGTTGTCCACTTGCCTCCGTCCTGATTGCGCAGCAGGAAGGAAGCCAGTTCAGCGGGGTGTTCCAGACGGATGCAGCCGTGGCTGAAGTCGCGGCGCGACTGCGAGAAGAGTTGGACTGCGGGGGTGCTGTGCAGGTAGACGTTGTTCGAGTTAGGGAAGATGAACTTGATGAGTCCGAGTGAGTTCTTTGGGCCGGGCTTCTGGCGCGCACCGTACTTGCCGCTGCGGAGCCCTGCAACGAGATCAGCTGTACTGGCACCGGCAGGAGCTCCCACGATTTCGAAGTTCTCTTTGGAGAGATAGGCGCGTCCACTCCGATTTATACCGGGGATCACGGAGGATCGCACAATGCTGCGAGGCACATACCAATAGGGCCGAAAAATGATGTATTGGATGTCGTCAGTGAAGACGGGTGTTTGCGTTGGGGCTGCTTTGCCCACGACGACATTCATCGCGAGGCCAACTTTTTGCTCCGGCTCAAAGGCGCGAAGACGAAACTCAGGAATGTTGACGACGACGGGGGGCTGCGGAAATTCTGGCGGCATCCAACGCCAACGCTCAAGAGCATCGGCAAGCTGGCGCACACGCGATAAAAGAGGAACGTTGAGAGCGCGGACGGTTGCTGCGGTGAGCGTGCCGTCTGGAGTCAGGCCGTGGCGCATCTGGAAGTGTTTGACTCCCTCGGCTACGGCTGCGTCGTAATTATCAAGCTCTCCACCTGCGGGCATGTCGCCGAGCAAGCGCAGACGTGCTACGAGTTGCGGAACGCCGGGATAGTCATCACCGGGCTTTATGGTTTTGCTGACTTGAGGAACAGCAGGGCCGTCACCGGCAGCGGCGAGTTTCTGGTAGTGGACGAATGCGGCTTCGGTCTGGCGGTAGCCGTCGAATGGCGGTTCGATTTTGTCGAGAGCATTCTTCACATCGGCGGCATTCAATAGCTGCTGCGCGAAGAACTGTGGCAGGTCGTACTTTTTAGCAGCAGCATCGATGCCGAACTTGAAGTGTTTTGGATTGACCCGGCCGATGTGCAGGTCGGAGACATAGCGCATGGCTGTTACCGTGAGGACGACATCGAACTCTGCCTTCTGCGCGTCACTTGCACCTTTGAGAGCATCCAGCCTCGCTGACCACCTGGTTGCGTCATAGTCGGCGGGAGAGAGTCCCTTCTGCTCGCTGGCCTCGAGTGCTTCGATGATGCCTTTGCCTTCGGGGCTGATTCCGTCGCTGCGCAGCCAGAGTGGAGTGTATCCAGAGTTTCGATAGATCGTCGCCAGGTGTTCTTTATAGTCGGTAAAGTTCGGCTGCTGCATCGATTCGAATTTGCCTGCGGCAATGATCTCTCGAATCCGATCGCCGAAGGCTGAGGAGACCTGCGCTGGTGACGACGAAGGAGCGGTCTGCGGGATAGGTTCAATCTTTCCGTTCTGTACAGGGCGAGGAGCAGGCACTTGTGCGTGTCCTGTGGCTTTGGTGCATCCGGCTGTGAAAGGAAGCAGCGCGGAGAGAAACAGCGCCAGATGAATGCAGCGTTGGGTCGATTTGGTTGGGTGTAAGGAAGAAGTCATCAGACTAGTTCTCATCTCCGTAGATTCCAATTCTGATCTCGCCGCCTTCGGTCAGACGAGCGCGGTACATTCCGGGCGTGTTGAAGCTCCATGCCAGTTGTCCATCGGGCGTAATAGCGATGACGCCGCCGTCTCCGTGGATAGCGCGTAGATCTTTCTGCACGACCTGATCGACAGCATCTTCAAGCTTCATGCCCTTGTACTGAACAAGTGAGCAGATGGTTCGCGCGACGGTGAGGCGGATGAAGTATTCACCGGTGCCGGTGGCTGAGACGGCACAGGATTGATTGGAGGCGTAGGTCCCCGCGCCGATGATGGGCGAGTCGCCGACGCGTCCCCAGCGCTTGGCCTGTGTGCCTCCGGTGGATGTGCCGGCCGCGATGTTGCCGTTACGATCGAGAGCAACGACACCTACGGTGCCGTACTTGTGAGCGTCGGGAGGCTCAATTTCGGCCAGCCCTCCTGCGGGTGCAGGAGGTGCACCTGCGGGGCGGGGAGGCAGCGGAGCATTCTCTTTCTTGAGCTGGCGGATGAGCGACTGCCAGCGACGCTCGGTGAAGAAGTAGCCAGGATCAACTTGTTCGAGTCCGACGCTTGCGGCAAACTGGTCAGCACCTGCGCCAATCAACATGACGTGCGGTGATTTTTCCATGACAGCTCGAGCCAGCGTGATGGGGTTCTTTGTTCGCGTGACTCCAGCGACGGCGCCCGCCCGCATGGTGGAGCCTTCCATGATGGCAGCATCGAGCTCGTTTTTGCCGTCTGCGGTGAAGACGGCTCCTTTGCCGGCGTTGAAGAGGGGATCGTCTTCCATCAGACGGATGGCTGCGATGATGGCGTCGACGGAAGAGCCTCCTTTATCGAGGACATCGGCAGCGGCCTGAACGGATTTCTTGAGAGCGGCACGATAGGCGTCGGTCTCGGGGTTCATCGATTTACGTTCGATGACACCGGCCCCGCCGTGGAGAACGATGGCCCACTTGTGCTGGCTGGGAGCAGCCGTGACGGTTCCAGGTTGTATTACCGATGTTCCGATGAGACCGATACCTATACAGAAGGCTGCAATCTTAAGCGTGGCACGCATCAACGGACCTCTTCTTAAAGTAAGGATGAAGGTGGCTGAAGCAGCAGTGTACCGTCAGTTGTAACTGTTTGGGCGCAGGCATCTTGAGCTGCAACAGAAAGAGGTTTCGATGGTCGGCATAACGGCTGCGGGATGCTATACTGATTTTCGGATTGCTCACCGCTTTATCTGGCAGCCTGCAGTGCAGAGCCAACGCGGAGGTGGCGAAATTGGCAGACGCACAAGCTTGAGGTGCTTGCGCCGCAAGGCATAGGGGTTCAAGTCCCCTCCTCCGCACCAATCCAACATTTTTCGGAAGGCTTTCTTTCCACCGATGATTACTGTTCTTGTCATCTTTCACGTTCTGGTCGCCCTGTTCCTGGTCGGCGTCGTACTGTTGCAGCAGGGTAAGTCGGCCGATCTGGCCGCAGCTTTTGGCGGTCAGGGGTCACAGACGGCCTTTGGTCCGCGCGGAGCAGCTAACCTGTTGACGCGCCTGACAACCTACTCGGCGATCGTCTTCATGCTGACCTCGATTGGCTTGACGATCCTGCTGTCGCGTGCCTCCTCGGACAACTCCTCGGTTCTCTCGGGACATACGACGACGCAGCAGAGCACGCCGAAAAAGTAAGCTTCTCCCTGATATCTACAAAGAGCGGGCCTTCGGGTCCGCTCTTCATTTGCCTGTACTCTTAGAGCATGATCCACGAGATTCTTCCTGTCGGGCTGCTCCAGTGCAACTGCTCCATTCTGGGCGACGAGACGTCGCGTGAGGCGATTGTTGTCGATCCCGGAGACGATATTCCTGCGATTATGGCGGTGCTTGGACGGCATGGCCTGACGGTGAAGCAGATTGTTATTACGCATGCCCATATCGACCACATTGCCGGAGCCCAGAAGCTGAAGCGACGTACAGGCGCTCCGATTCTGTACAACCAGAACGACCTTCCACTCGTGAAGATGATGGATGTACAGGCATCGTGGCTGAGCATCGCGACGCCAGAGGTGCTCCCCCCGGACATTGCTCTGACCGATGCTCAAACGGTTTCTGTTGACGGAATCCAGGGAGTCGCACTCCATACGCCGGGACATACGCAGGGGAGCAGCTGTCTCTATCTTCCTCAAGAAAAATTGCTGCTTTCGGGGGACACGCTCTTTGCCGGTTCCGTTGGTCGTACGGACCTGCCCGGTGGTGACTCGAAACAGCTCCTTAGCTCCATTCATGACCGACTGCTGGTGCTCGCGGACGACGTCAGAGTGATTCCCGGTCATGGTCCCAGTACAACAATCGGGGAAGAGAGAGAATCGAATCCATTTTTATAAATTCATATAAATCAATTAGATAATTAGATTTTATAAATCTAATACTTGATGTGAACCAGAAAGAATAACCCCACTAATTTGAGACTTTGGCAATGCGCTCGATTCCTGTGGAAAACTCGTCTTCAGGAGTAATGAGGCTGACGATGATCCGCCCTCTCTCCGCTATTCCGTAGAAGGCCCCGGGGTGCGTGATGACGTGCTCCGCTGACAGGATGCTTTCTGCATCCATCCCGAGTCTGGGAAGGCGAACGATGGCGCTCCAGCCTGCATCCACCTTGAGTAAGTCGAGATTGCAATCCATTATTTTTCTTGTGTTTGAAGATATTCTTTCAAGTATTTGATCTTGAATGCCGAGGCGGCCTTGAAGCCAATGCGGGAGTGCTACCTGTGCGGGGGTATTCATGGAGAGGAAAGTGTCGGCGACGATCTCCAGCCGAGCCAATGCTTGCCGTAGGGGGACTTCAGGACCAAAGGCTGCGATCCATCCAACCTTCATCTGCGGCAGACCGGCGATCTTGCTCATGCCGCTGAGGACGAAGGTCAGTGCCGGGTGAGGTCCAACGGCGAAGCTCGGCAGCTTCTCTGCGGTATGGGGGTAGTCGAGGAAGACCTCGTCGACGATCAGGGCGAGCCCGTGCCGGCCGCAGATCTCCTCTAGCCTGAGACGTTCGGTGTGACTGGTGGCGTGTCCGGTTGGGTTGTTGGGGTGGACGAGGAGGATGGCACGGGTACGGGGGCCGATGCGTCGCTCGAGCTGGTCGAAGTCGATCCACCAGCCGTAGTCGTAGAAGAGCGGGTAGGGGCGGAGGCGGACGTCTTCGAGGTCGGCCAGGTAGTCGAAGAGTGGGTAGCTAGGTTGGGGGACGAGAATCTCATCGCCCGCGTCGCAGAGCAGACGGAAGAGGTAACCGTAGCCTTCGCTGGTGCTGGTGGTCAGAGTGATGGCGTCAGGGGAGACGGCGGCTCGATGATCACCGTAATAAGCGGCTACGGCCTCGCGAGCTGAGAGCAGGCCGCGTGGATCGGGATCGTAAGTGAGCGCACGAGGGTCGGAGAGGGGAGCAAGGATAGATTCGGCGTCGTAGTGGAAGCCACAGGTCGTGGGGTTGGAGACGGTGAGGTCGATGAGAGTCTGTCCGGCACCGCGCGCAAGACGAATGGCTCGGGCCAGATCGCTCTCACCCAGGTCCCAGGCTGTTCGTGACGAAAAACGGTAGTTCACATACCGAATGCTAATTGCTTCGACTAGTCTTCGCGGTCTTTGAGCTTGAGATAAACGAGGCCGAGAAGGAGGGATGTGAGGATGACCCAGAGAAACTGGTACCAGTAGAAGAACGGGAATCCGAATAGCGTTGGTGTTTCACGCGCATAGATGCTGGGAAAGCAGAGACCGATGTAGGGGAGGACGAGAAGGAGCTTCCAGCCCGTTTTGCTATTTGTCTCTGGTCTGTTATCGCGCGAACTCATGCAGGCACAGGATACTTCAATTTGCGCTGTGGTGGGAGACGGTAACACATCGGGTAAAGTAGGGAGAGATGCCGCCATACGAGGGACAGGGGAAAGATCCGATGGCTGAGGCTGTTGCCATCATGGCGCGGCTGCGGGGGCCGGATGGCTGTCCGTGGGACCGCGAGCAGACCTTCGATACGATCAAGAAGTACACACTGGAGGAGACCTACGAGGTCTTCGACGCGATTGAACGGCGGGCCTGGCCGGAGCTGAAGGACGAGCTGGGCGACCTGCTGCTGCAGGTCCTTTTCTACGCGCAGATGGCGTCGGAGGCCGGCTACTTCACGATAGAGGATGTTGCCGCCAACCTGAATGCAAAGCTGATCCGGAGGCATCCGCATGTATTTGCCGATGTACGGGCCGAAGATGCGGATGCGGTTTTGAAAAATTGGGAAGAGATTAAGCGGGAAGAGAAAAAGGACGCGGGGACGGTGTCGCTGCTGGACGATATTCCGCGTTCGATGCCGGCGATGCAGGAGGCCGGTAAGCTGGGGTCGCGCGCAGCGAAGGTAGGCTTTGACTGGCCGGATGCGGCAGGGCTGTTCGACAAGTTGAACGAGGAAGTTGGCGAGTTGCAGGATGAGCTCAGGAAGCCGGATACGGGTAAAACGGCGGTTGAGGGTGAATTCGGCGATCTGCTGTTCACAATGGCCAATCTGGCGAGGCATCTGAAGATCGATCCTGAGTCAGCCTTGCGGGCAACAAATGCAAAGTTCCGCCGCCGGTTTGAGGCGATGGAGAGGGAAGCAGGAGGCCAGGACGAATTGAAGACGCGCACTCCTGCTGAGCTGGAAGAGTTATGGCGTCGTGCCAAGACGCAGACGAACGATATAACGGGAGACTAGGACACAGGAGATGAGCTCGGCAAAACAAGAGCCTGGCGCGAAGCCGGGAGACAAGATCCGCATTGAGTCGTTGACGACGATGGAACAGTTTGAGCGCTGCGTTGAGCTGCAGCTCGAGGTCTGGGGTTATAGCGATGGCGACCTGATTCCGCGACGTGTCTTTCTGGTGGCGCAACGGATCGGCGGCCAGGTTTTGGGGGCGTTCGATGGCGAGACGATCATTGGATTTGCAATGGCGCTGCCAGGGTATCGGAACGGCTATCCCTATCTGCACTCGCACATGCTGGCTGTGCTGCCGGAGTACCGCAATGCGGGACTGGGCCGCCGATTGAAGCTGGCCCAGCGTGACGATGCGATTGCCAGAGGCTTCGACCTGATGGAGTGGACTTACGACCCGCTGGAGATTAAGAACGCTCATCTGAACATTGCACGCCTGGGAGCGATCTCACGTCGGTATAAAGCTGACTTCTATGGGGCGTCGTCGTCGCCCTTGCAGGGGGGGCTTCCGACCGATAGGCTATACGCGGAATGGTGGCTGAAGTCGCCCCGTGTTGTGGAGCGGTTGCGGGGCGATGCCCAGCCGGTTGAGCCAGTCGTCGAACGTATTATCGTCCCGTATACCATCTACCAGTGGAAGCAGGACCCCGAACAGAGATCCAAGGCACAGCAGGTGCAGTTGAACAATCGCGCGTCGTTAGAGTCGGCATTCAGCCGCGGTTTGGTTGCTATTGGTTATGAGCGGGACGCTGAAGGAAATGGGAGCTTTCTCCTCGGTCCCTGGGATGACAAAAAAGAAGAGACACGGCCCTTCTACATGAAGTAGTAAGCGTGCCATTACAAGGAACGACACGTTTCGGAGAGACGGGATTTAGAGATGATTCATATCGATGCCATTCACATGCGTGAGATTAATATGCCGCTGGCCTATCCGTTTGAGACCAGCTTTGGCCTGACGACGGGCCGCAGAATTCTGCTATTAGAGATTGAGGCGGATGGGCTGACGGCGTGGGGCGAATGTGTTGCAGGTGAGCATCCCTACTTTAGCGACGAGATGATCGACACAGCATGGATTATCTCGGAAACGGAGTTGATTCCGAGGCTGCTAGAGACAGGAATTGAAGGTGGTGGGGGCGTTCCCGGGATATTGAAGCAGGTACGGGGCCATAGGATGGCCAAAGCTGCTCTTGAGAACGCTGTCTGGGACCTGGAGTCGCAGATGAAGAACATTTCGCTATCGAAGCTCCTGGGCGGGACGCGAAAGGTGATTCCATGCGGTGTTTCGATTGGAATTCAGCCGACGCCGGAGCAGTTGATGGATAAGATTGCTCTTGAGTTAGAGGCCGGGTATCAACGCATTAAGCTGAAATGCAAACCGGACTGGGATAGCTCAATTTTTGAGATGGTACGGAAGCGCTGGCCTTCGATCCTGTTGAGCTGCGATGCGAATTCGGTCTACCGGATGAAAGACTTTGACCACATTGCAACGTGGGATGAGTTTAAACTGCTGATGATCGAGCAACCGCTTTGGTATGACGATTTCTATTTCCACTCGATGCTGCAAAAGCGGATTGAGACGGCAATCTGCCTGGATGAGTCGATCCGCAACCGGCGAGATGCGCTGGCTGCGATTGATATGGAGTCTTGCAAGATCATCAACATCAAGGTTGGTCGTGTAGGCGGCTTCAGTGAAGCGATCGCCGTGCACAATGTCGCGGAAGAGCGTGCCATTCCTGTGTGGTGTGGCGGCATGCTGGAGACAGGCATTGGCCGGGCACACAATATTGCGCTCTCTTCGTTGCCGAATTTCCAGCTCCCGGGCGATGTTTCGGCGTCTGCTCGTTACTGGGAAGAGGACATCATTGAACCTGAAGTTACGGTAAGCAAGAAGGGCGAGATACAGGTTCCTACCAGCGCGGGGTCGGGATACAAGGTTCTTCCGAAGCGCATTGAGAAACTGACTGTGCGGCAGCAGACGTTGCGCGCCAAGGCACGGGTTACTGCCTAGAAGGGTGACTTGGCTGGAAGCGGTGTACTCAAGAGCAGGTGTATCGCGTCCTGATAGCTCATCGCTGGAACAGTCTGGAATCCATTGGCGTCAACGTCGGTGTTGATGTTGATGGATTTCACCATAAGCGCGCGAACACTGATGCGTTGCTGAAAATGCGTATAGATCCATCGGCCGTTTCCGGCATCTGCCTGCTCGAAGATAAGCTTGCCTCCTGGGTAGATATGGGCGAGCATCCCCCAGCCCAGATTGACGGCGCGGAAGATATTTCCTTCCATACGGAGAATCATCTTTGACTTCGGATCGATCCAGGCTCGTCCTTTGAGGCCGGTAAGTGCTTCGGCAGTCGTTGAAGGCGGATGAAACTGAGGGTTTGGCTCGTAATCGATGACGACTTCGGTGATGCCCGGGTTTTTGCCGGTCTGTGGCTGCCCCGGAACGTACGTGTAGATCATGGCATCTGGCATGATCTGAATGAGCGAGTCGGCTATTTTCTTCCCGGATTGATCGCCTTTGGCGTGTTTAGCAAAGGCTTCAGGATTGGCGAGCATGTCGGTTAGGCGTTGGCGCTCGGCATTGTCCTGCTCCTGGGTTAGCGGCTTGCCATCGGTATAGATCAGGCGAGCCACAGTACCGTCGCGGCTTTCGATGATGTCACGAACACGGTCGCCTTTTGCATCGATGATATGCATGCGATAGCGGAGATAGGAATTGGGATGATGAAGAGCGGTCAGCTCATTTTTGGAAGCTTCGACAGCCCAGGAGCGGGCAGGGATCGTGGTCAGCGGATCGAGAGCTGATTGCGCTCTGCCCGATACGCCCAGGCAGAGAACGCAGGCAAGTGCAGTGAATGCTTTGTGAGGGCGGAGCGTTTGTGAGGCCAGGTACGCAGCGAGAGTAGGGCCTATTGCAATAAGCCTTTTCAAATCTTCCTCACACGCATGCTTCGATTTTTGTGTTCGATGTTCTGACCCATCTTTGCAACGTTACCACTTTCTGTCTATGACGCACGGATACGTGTGAAGTTTCCGGGTTTGCCTCAAAGGAGCAGCTTGGGTATCCTGCGGCAATAGAGCAATCGCCATACCTTGATGGAAGAGAGTGAGACGCACATGAAGCCAGCAGAAGGTTCTACTGTCATCGGCAAGTCGGTCAGCATACGGGGAGAACTCTCCGGCAGCGAAGACTTGATGATCGATGGCGATATCGAAGGAACGATTACTCTACCCGAGAATAGCCTGACGATTGGCCCCAATGCGCGCATTGTTGCGGATATCAAAGTTCGTAACCTGATTGTTTTTGGCAATGTGAAAGGAACATTGCATGTTTCAGGCAGAGTCGATCTGCGGCACTCCGCGGTGGTTAACGGCGATATCTTCGGTGGCAGACTCTCGATTGAAGAGAATGCGATGCTGAAAGGGAAGGTAGAACTGAAATCAGAGCGCACCGTCGAGGTGCTTCCACCCGTGGCCAAGCACGCAGAAGCTAAGGCGGAGCAGACTCCCCTGGTGCTGGAACCTAAGTCGTAGAGCGAAAGAGGAGACGAAGCGAGCCTATGCGCAACCTCTTCGGTGGCGGTGAAAGCACTGGCGGCAACCGGGCAAATGCAGGTCGCGTGCCGCGGCATTCCAGTGGGTGGAAAGAGTTACAAAAACATCTGAAGTCTCAGGAGTCATTACGAATACTGGACATTGGCCCAACATCCAGCACGAACATCAATTACATTACAAGCCTTGGCCACAGTATTTATATGGCAAATCTGGTTGAAGAAGCTCTTAAGCCAGAGTGGATTGTAGCTGGAACGGAAGAACATGAGGCAGGTTTTGATGTCGAGAAGTTTCTTGAAACAAATTTGAGCTTCTCGGGGCGTAAATTTGACGTCGTAATCTTGTGGGATACAGCAGACTTTCTTCCGGAACAACTAGTCGTACCTATCTTCTCGCGCTTGCACGAAGTCATAGAGCCTGGTGGGTTGATGCTGGCTTTTTTTCATGCAACATCAGAACCGGGAACGCCCTTTTGCCGATATCACTTGACGGATACCGAAGTGGTCGATATTCAAAAGGCCGGAAGTTATCCCGTTGTGCAAATTTATAGCAATCGCAAGATTGAAAATCTTTTACAGGACTTTAGTTCCTATAGATTTTTTCTTGCGAAAGATAGTCTTCGTGAGGTGATTGTTACTCGATAGTATCGGGAAGTATTAAAGTGGAAAAGGGGCGCAGATTATCTGCGCCCCTTTTGTATTAGCAATCTACTTCGAAGATTGTTTGCGACGTTCTGCCCAACGCTTTTTCATGGCATCGGCAATGCGCTTGCGACCCTCAGGGCTCAATTGACGCTTACGTTTGCTGACAGCCTTGCCGGCTCCTTTCGGACGTCCAGGCCCGGGGCGAGTGGGAGCTGCAGCTCCCGCGAGAAGCGCGCGTGCCTGCTGCAGTTTCAAAATCTGTGCGTCAATCTGCGCGATGATGGTGCTAACTTCCACGAAGTACCTCCAGATATTTCATGTTGTTTTTGATTTCGTGAAGAAGGTCCTTATATATAAGTGCTCGAAAAATAAGGAATATATCAATAAAAATACAGAAATTTGAAACATCATGCAAATAAGTAGAGTAAAAACTCTAGCTATTTTTTTGAAATAACCTCAGAGCGTGGCTGGATAGAGTAACCAGGGCCTGATTCACCTAACTCTTCGCGGTGCGAACTGCCTAGCTGCCCACGGTTATTTATCTGTTCGATGCATTGCTGTAAGCCTTTGATCGTGGTTTGTTTGTCGCGTGCGTATTCATTGGCCAGGCGAGTTAGTGCATAAGTCACGATGTCGCTGTGATGTAAGTCACGCATCTCTGGTGCTCGCCGAAGGTTAAGCCATAGACGGTGAACGAGTTGAACCTCATCCGGTTGAATCGTTGGCGCGTGAGGGCCAATGTGGAAACTAAGCGACTCTCCACTGGGCTTAATTACATAGAATGTAAACTGCTTTTTCGGCTCAGCCAGAGCTTCCCATGCCTGGCCTACATGGTAGGCCTGCTCTTCTGCAGTCAACTTGCTGGATAGACCTGAGACGACGGCTGCAGCATCGAGCGAGTTTGCTGTCTGAACAAGTGCGGCAAAGATATCGCCGGCAGGCACGACTAGAAGTGAGATATGTTTGCCGAAGCTTTCGGCAACGGATACGGCTTTTGTAAAGAGCATCTGCTCGTGCTCGCTGAAGAGCTGCTCCGAGGCGTCGACATACTCTGGGCCGCCGACACCCATCATGCGCGCGGCAAGAACAACAATATCCTGCTCCTCGGTATCGGTATGAGTGAGCGCCCATTTGAGGGCAAATGGAGATGCTGCATCGCGCATCGTTACGATGACAGCGCCAGGCTTTATGGCTAATGCAGCACAACCGACGGTGTCCTGATGCTCAAGCTGGAAATGCTCGCGCATCTGACGAGCTGCAAGGTCATGCCGTCGCTTATTATCTCGTTCCGAGAGAGAAAAAATGATAAAGAAGGCAGCCGCAAAGATAATTCCGCTTACGGTAGCTACCGACTTTGTAAATAGATTCACGATCGCAGTCGTAAACAAGACAAGGAAGACCGAGATAAGTCCTACGGGTATTTCGGTCTTACCGATGCGAATATTAAGTGGGACCTTCCAGCCACGTTCGCCGTGGTATTTCCAACGGAGAACAAGCATGGCGAGCGAGTTGAACGTAAAGCTCCAGATAACACCGAAGGCATAGGCTTCGCCCAGCACAATGACATCGCCGCGAGTGACGATGATGGTAAACATCTGTAGCGCGGCGACCAGGTTTACGATGCGATAGCTTGTTCCGTAACGACGCTGCGGCTTACGGAACCAATCTGCTAATACGCCGTCTTCAGCAACGCGCATGAGTACGCCATTGGAGCCGACGATGGCTGTGTTGACCGCTCCTCCAAGGATGAGGAAGCCCACGATAACGACGAAGACCCGGAAGCCAATACGTAGGGCAAGCGGGCCGACGAGGTACATCGTGATTCCTGCGATGAGGTTGTCTCTGTAGACCGGGACGCGCACTTCATCGGGAATGAGCATAACGGCAAGCATGGAACCTATGCCGGTGAAGATGAAGCTATAGATAGCGATGACAATGGCTGCTCGTTTTAAATTCTTGAGCTTTGGATGCTCGATCTCGCGGTTGACCTGAGCGAGCGATTCTTCACCGCTCATCGCAAGCACGGAGTGGCCAAAAGCCATCAGGATGCCGAACAGTCCGAACGTGGCGCCCATGCTTGTGTGTTTCAGAAATCCCAGAGAGTCTTTACTGAAATGAAGATTCTCGGGGAAGGGAAACGGCGGAAGTGGAGCAGATCGATGAAATGCCGTATAGATGCCCCACGTAAGCAGGATCACAACCATTACAGTTGTGATCTTCATCACCTTGAGGGCCTTGTCGCTGGATTCTTCGATCCCCTTGATATTCTGCCACCAGAAGTAGATGGTGATGATCGCGGCTATCGCCGCCGAGGTGCCGTCCACGGGAAATTGCCGTGCGCTGCCGTTGGCATGAGTTGCAAGTGCGCCTGCCCAGTGATGTATGGAGAACAGTCCCAATAGCTCATTTAGGAGCCCCACAATATACTGGCCGGCGGAGACACCAGAGATGGGACCTGTCAGGATGTAATCGAACATTAGCGCGGAGACGCTAAGTTTGGCGAAGGTTCCGCCGAGAGCCTCTTTGACGATGCGGTAAACACCACCGCGTGTAAACATGCTGCAGCTTTCCACGTAAACCGCACGTACCGCGAAGCTGAAAAGCATGACTCCGAGAATGAACCAGGGAGCAGATTTACCTACGGCCTCTTCTGCTATGCCGCCAGCATAGAAGGCCGAGGAGCCCAGATCATTTAGAACAATGGCCGCAGCTCTCCAGAAGGAGATAAAGGTCAACATGACCGATGAGGCGACGACCAGGCGAACCCGGTTCGATTGAGGCAACTTATATGTCGTTTCTTTAGATGCCATGATGATTCGCGATCAGCGCTGCGTTCCACCCTAAGAACCGAATGGTCTCGATGCCACACTGGAGCGTACTACTCCGTCGTAGAGAGTCGCCAATATATTGGCAGCAATCTACCTCCGCTTGCGTCGCAGACAAGTTAATCTTCATCCTCCAGCAATTCCTGTAAATCTTCGACAAAGCTGACCACGATGACGACCGATGAACCTGCCAATCCGATAAAAAACAGTGGCACGACCAGTTTGGCAACAAGATGAATCAAAATGTCCATGCAATAGGAATTGTATCGTCCCGGGTTGTTTCTTAATAGCCTGATGTTAGACTTCATCTGCGATGCGACTCATTCCGGCACGGCTGTGGGGCATGGCAGTGCTCTCCGCAATCCTGCAAGTTCTGCCGTTTCCGGTGGCTGGACCAGTATCCGTGTGGCGGACGGCGTTTTGCTGGATTGCAATGCTTCCGTTGCTGTGGGCACTGACTCGCGATGATGCAAGAGGAAATCCACTCTCTTCCCGCCAAACTGCGATTCTCGGCTATCTCTGCGGCATTGTCTGGTATCTGGGGAACTGTTACTGGATCTACCAGACGATGTATCTCTACGGGGGGCTGGATAAGCCTGTTGCTGCAGGAATTCTTGTTCTATTTTGTCTTTACCTCGGCTTGTACCATGCATTGTTCGGCTGGTTGATCGGTAGCTTGCGTGGACATTTCGGCGTTCAAAGTACCTTGCTGCTGAGCCCCTTTGCCTGGGTTGCGGTTGAATTGGCGCGTGCACGGATCACTGGTCTGCCATGGGATCTGCTGGGGATAACGCAGGTCGACAATCCGCTATTGACTCGGTTGGCTCCGATCACAGGAGCGTATGGATTGTCCTTTGTGATCGCGGCTGTCAATGCGATTTGGCTAGTTCGCATACAACTTCGCGAGCGTAAATATACACGCTTGATTCTGACGGTTACAGGCGTATCCATCATCCTGCTGTACATTGTCAGCGTACGGCGGGTGCAGACTCACCGAGTGGAAGCGACCGAAACCGCTACATTGGTGCAGGAGAACCTAGAAGTTGGGCAGGAAGCCAAGGGGCCTGAACCGAATGAGCAGGAGTTACTAGAGTCGTTCTCGTACTTAAGTCGTTATCCCGGTGAGCGGATGTATCTGGGAATCCCTGAGGCGAAAAACACACCATTCGTGCGATTCAGTCCACGTAGCATGCCGCGGGACTCGAACTTGATTGTGTGGCCTGAGTCGCCTGCACCATTTCAGGAGAATGATCCGGCGTTTCGCGCCGCAATGACCAGGCTGGCAGAAGAGGCTAAAGCGCCTATTATTGCCGGCAACATTGGCATTGATCGGACGACAGAAAATACGCGTGGCTATTTTCTCTACAACTCAGCTTCGTTCATTACGCCACAAGGTGAGTTCGCTGGCCGCTACGACAAGATGCACCTGGTCCCCTTTGGAGAGTATGTCCCATTCCAGAAGCTCTTCTTTTTTGCTCAGAACCTGCTGCACGAAGCTGGCACCTTTGACCCCGGAACTCGCAGGGCACTCTTCGTCGTGAATGGGCATAGCTATGGGACGTTCATCTGCTACGAATCGATCTTTGGAGATGAAGTGCGGCAGTTTGTCCGTGATGGAGCAGACGTGCTGGTGAATATCTCGAATGACGGGTGGTATGGAGATACCAGCGCTCCCTGGCAACACCTGAACATGGTGCGTATGCGGGCCATCGAAAATCATCGATGGGTACTGCGTGCGACGAACACAGGTGTCACTGCATCCATCGATCCTTATGGGCATGTGGTTGAGGCTGCGCCACGCCATGTTCGGACCAGTATTCGTGCGGGCTTTGGCTATGAGCATGACCTTACGTTCTATGCTGCATACGGTGACATTTTCGCTTATCTGTGCGCTGTTGTAACGACTGTGGCACTAGGTCTCACGCTACGAAGGCGATTTACCGTAAACTAACACCATGCTGAGTGATTTGGAATACACGTACTCCCCGGTGCGCGAACGGGTTCGCGATCTGCGGGAGTATCTTTGACGCCCCCCGCCTTCGTCGTGAATTAGCCTCCATTGAAGAGAAGACAGCTGACCCATCTATATGGGCCGATCCTGCACGCTCGCAACCGCTGATGCGTGATCGTAAGCGCCTTGAGAGTTTATTGGCAGATGATGCGGAGCTGGCTCGTCGGACAGACGATATCGAAGCATACTTTGAGCTGGCTCGTGAGGGCGAAGATACGGAAGCGGATCTAGCGCGCGAGATTCCAGCGCTCATCGATTTTTCTGAAAAGCTTGAGTCGAAGACGATGCTCTCCGAGGAGAGCGATCCACTGAATGCGATTGTTGTTGTGCATCCAGGTGCCGGCGGTACAGAGTCGCAGGATTGGGCCGAGATGTTGATGCGCATGTATGTCCGCTGGGGCGAGCGGCAGAGCTTCAAGGTAGAGATCAACGAAGTTCAGGATGGCGATGAAGCAGGCATCAAATCCGCAACGTTCACCATATCGGGAGAGTTTGCCTATGGTCTTCTTTCCGGTGAGACCGGGGTGCATCGATTAGTGCGCATCTCTCCTTTCGATTCGGCGAAGCGCAGGCACACCAGTTTCGCATCGGTGTTCGTCTCGCCGGAAATCGATGACACGATTGTGATCGACATCAAGCCTGAAGATATACGCATTGACACCTACCGCTCTGGCGGTAAGGGCGGCCAGCATGTCAATACAACGGACTCCGCCGTGCGCATCACGCATATACCAACGGGTCTTGTTGCAGGGTGTCAGAATGAACGTTCACAGCATAAGAACAAAGAGAAGGCGATGAAGCTGCTGCGCTCGCGCCTCTATGAGTTCGAACTTGAGAAGAAGAAAGCTGTGAGCAAAAAACTCGAAGACTCGAAGCTGGATATTAAGTTTGGCTCACAGATCCGCAGCTATGTCATGCAGCCCTATCGGATGGTCAAAGACTTGAGGACACGCGTCGAGGTGGGCGATGTGGATCGTGTGCTGGATGGCGATCTTGAGCCATTTATCCGTGGGTATCTGCGCCTGCGCCGCGAAGGTGGTGTGCCCGCCGCAGTAGATGCGGATGACGATCTGTAATCAGGATGACCTGGCTTCGTTGAAAGTAGTCAGGCATACTCGATGCCTATGAACACTACCTCGTCGAAGCCAGACTACGGGATCGATGCTCCCGCGGTGCTGCGAAATCTGTTTCTGTTCGGAGGCCTTTGTCTCGCGCTTGGCCTTCTGTTACCCCCGGTTGTGCATCTTGGGCCGGTCGTACTTAACACGCGGCCAACCTTTTTATTTCCCGCATTCTTCCTTCTTATCGAAGGCGGCCTCTACCTTCTCTATGTGAAGGTGGGCAAGTTTCATCACAGGGATCGCATGCTTGCACAGCACCCATGGAGCGGGAATGAAAAAGTACTCGATGTAGGCTGTGGTCGCGGCTTGTTGCTTGCAGGTGCAGCTAAGCGGATTAAAGCATTGAATGGCACCGGCCATGCGACAGGAGTCGATATCTGGTCGACCGAGGACATGGGAGGCAACGCAGAGGCTGCCACACTGCATAACCTTGAGCTTGAGGGGGTGCAATCTATCTGCACGCTTTTGAGCGTTGCTGCGCAGGATATGCCTTTTGAGGGTGACAGTTTCGATGTGGTCGTCTCGAATCTCTGCCTCCACAACATCTATGATCGGGCAACGAGGGCTCGTGCATTGGAGCAGATTGTCCGTGTTTTGAAGCCGGGAGGAGTGGCGATTATTTCCGACTACAAGAAGACCGGCGAATATGCCAATGCCTTTCAGGCACACGGGCTGAAGGTCGAAAAGCAATGGGGAGGCATGCTGTCAACTTTTCCGCCTTTGACGATTGTTATTGCCCGTAAGACCTTGTGACCGGCTAATCCACACAAGCATCCAATTCAATAGATTGTGGGGAGAGTGTATGAGCAAACTGTCAGAGTCAGCGGAAATGGATGAGATCCGGAAGCAGCTATTGGGTTTACTTCGTGGTGGACAAGCTCACATTACTTTAGATGAAGCCATCCAGAATTTTCCTATAGATAAACGCGGGGTTGTGCCGCAGGGGTTGCCACATTCGGCGTGGCAGATTCTCGAACATATCCGCATCACGCAGCGCGATATTCTCGACTTCAGTGCACCGCCTACGGGTGGTTACCAGCCGATCGAGTGGCCTGCCGGATACTGGCCCAAATCGCCTGAGCCTCCATCAGAACACGCATGGGATGTTTCTATCGCCGCCATTCGTAAAGATCTGGAGAGTTTCGAAGGTCTTATTACGAGACCAGAAAGCGATCTGTACAAGCCGTTTCGTTGGGGAGAAGGGCAGAATCTTCTCCGGGAAGCTATGTTGGTTGCAGACCACACCTCATATCATCTGGGTGAACTGGTCGTTCTGCGGCGTCTGCTCGGATGCTGGAATTCATAGCATGAATCGGCCAAAGGAGTGAGTTCATGAACGAACCAGAGGTAATTCGTGCGATGCTGGGGCACCCGCCGGATGTGCCAAGGACAATTGCGGTAGTTGGAATGACGGATGATTCCGGCAAGCCTAGCAACTTTGTGCCTGCTTATATGAAGCAGCATGGGTACCGCATTCTGCCGGTCAATCCTCAGATTGAGTCCGCCGCAGGCGAAAAGGCCTACGCATCGTTGGCTGAACTTCCCATGAAGCCAGACGTTGTAAATGTATTTCGTTTGCCGAAGTTTATTCCTGGAATCGTCGACGAGATGCTGCAGCTAGGGTTGAAGAATTTATGGGTTCAATCCGGCATTGTGAATCTGGAGGCGGCGGCCAGAGCCGAAGCCGGAGGAATCCATGTTGTGATGGACCACTGCATGATGGTGGAGCACCGGCATGCCGATCTCACCTGAGTCGTTTTCGCCCGTCTGTCCGTCCAATGGACAGCCTGCAATAATGAAAATATCCATGAATATTCGACCTCGCATCGCCGTTCTTTTGCTCCTGGTCTGCGCTTTGTTTGCCAGCGCGACTTCCTTCGGCCAGATTCAGCCAGTGGGAGATGGTGGTCCTGGACCAGTGAAGGCACAGCATCTTACGGTGGAGATGGTTTCGCTTGCGCCCTCGATTGCCCCAGGTGGCACGCTTGAGGCAGGGTTGGTGATTACGCTCGAGGAGAAGTGGCACGTCTACTGGATCAATGCCGGTGATTCAGGCGAACCACCAAAGATTACCTGGACCCTTCCTAAGGGCATCACCGCCGGCCCAATGCGGTTCCCTATTCCGACGCGGCTGCCACTGGGCCCGTTGATGGATTTTGGGTATGAAGATGAAGTAGCCTTTCCTGTGCAGCTCACGGCAGCGAAGAATATGAAGCCGGGGCCGATTCATCTCGATGCCAAGATCGACTGGCTTGTATGCCGTGAAGTCTGCATCCCAGGCAAAGCACACCTTGGACTCAACCTGGTGGTCGATCCGAAGGCCACTGCTCCGGCACAGCCCGTAGGCGCACTCGGTGAGGCTCTGGGTCTGCTTCCCAAACCTCTGGGGCCAGACATGAAGGCAACGGTGAAAGGAGGCCAGAAGGAGTTTGTTATCGACCTCATCACTGGCCAGCCTGCAACCGACGCCGAGTTCTATCCCTACGATCAGGAGCAGATTGCTAACGCAGGTGATCAGGATGTCGATCCGCTTCCCAACGGAGTGCGAGTGCGTGTTCCTCGTGCGCCTGAACTAACGAAGCTGCCGGCCAGTTTGCATGGTGTAGTAAAGCTCGATGAAGAGCATGCTTTTGAGATCGACGTGCCTGTTCAGCCAGGTGAAGTGGCTCGTCCGTCGAATGGCAAGGTGGCAGCGAGCGGGAGTGGGGAATTGACGACGATTGCAGCCATAGGGCTGGCATTTGTCGGCGGAATCATCTTGAACCTGATGCCTTGCGTCTTTCCGGTGCTCTTCCTCAAAGGGCTCTCGCTGGTTCAATCATCAAGCGAAGAGCGGGGACGAATCCGTAGCCATGGGCTTGTTTATACGCTGGGCATCCTCATCTCGTTCTGGGCAATTGTGGCGGTCCTGCTCATTCTGCGGGCTGGCGGCAATCAGGCAGGTTGGGGATTCCAGTTGCAGTCGCCGACATTCCTCGCCATTCTTGCTTCGGGAATCTTTTTCTTCGCGCTTTCTCTCTCGGGCCTGTTCGATATCGGCCTATCATTGACCAGTGTTGGTGGTGAGCTTGCCCAGAAGCAGGGCTATACCGGCAGCTTCTTTACGGGAGTTCTTGCGACGGTCGTTGCCACACCCTGCACGGCTCCCTTTATGGGGGCTGCCATCGGATTTGCGCTGGCTCAGCCTGCCTGGATCACGTTTGCGGTCTTCACGGCGCTGGCTTTGGGGCTCGCTGCTCCATATCTGCTGCTGAGCTTCCAGCCTTCTTGGACGCGCCTGCTGCCGAAGCCCGGCGCATGGATGGAGACCTTCAAGCAGGTTACGGCTGTCATCTTTTTCGCGACTGTGATCTGGTTGGCCTATGTGTACGGGAGCCTCTTTTCCACGCAGGGAGTTTATCGGGTTGCGTTGCTACTTACCTGCTTCCTTCTGTTGACGATTGCAGGATGGGTGCTAGGAAAATGGCCAGCCCGCTGGGCCAGTTCGATTGCTGCTATTCTTATCGGCGCATTGGCCTTGTCTGTTCCTCTCTATCAACCGAAGGATACGACGCTCGCGTGGCAGCCCTACTCTCAACAAACACTCGATCAGGCACGCGCTGCCGGGCATCCGGTCTTCATCGACTTTACTGCGGCATGGTGCTTGAGTTGCCAGGTCAACGAGCGCGTTGTCCTGAAATCTTCTGATGTTCAGAAGCAGTTCCGGGACAACAACGTTACACTCCTGCGAGCCGACTGGACGCAATACGATCCAGAGATCACGAAGCAACTTGCATCGATTGGACGCAGCGGTGTGCCGACGTATGTGATCTATCCTGCAGGGAATGGTTCTGCAGATGTACTGCCTGAGCTACTGACAAAAGACCTCGTTCTCAATGCGCTAAAGAAGGACACTCATCCATGAGTGAGATAAAGGCTTCGACCTTGTCGGACGAGGAACAGATTCGAGCTGTCATCGAAGCCTGGCTGCAGGCTTCGCGTGCAGGAGATTTGCCGACGCTCCTCAACCTAATGACAGAGGACGTTATCTTCCTGACTCCAGGAAATAAACCGATGCGGCGCGATGATTTCTCTAACGCATTCAAAACGATGTCGGGTGCCATTGCGATTGAGGGCCATCCCGATGTGCAGGAGATTACGATCACAGACGATCTTGCTGTCTGCTGGAACTTTCTCGACATCATGATTACTCCTCGGGCAGGAGGCGATTCGATGCGACGCTCAGGCAATATTCTGACAGTGTTTCGTCGTGGCGCAGATGGTCAATGGCGTATCTGGCGCGATGCCAATATGTTGGCCTCAGTGTGACACGTTGTATTGCGCTGGACGCATAGCGGGAGCAGAATATTTGTGTGGAGGTGACTCATCCATGTCCTACCGCCGTCTTCTTTCCATTGCATTCGCCCTCATAACTCTTCCTGGGTTCGCCATCGTTCCAGGAGTGCAGGCGCCCGACTTCACGGGTACCGATTCGAACGGTGTCACACACACGCTGTCGCAGTATCGCGGCAAGTACGTTGTGCTGGAGTGGGCGAACAAAGGCTGTCCCTACGATCAGAAGCATTATCTGAGCGGCAATATGGAAGCTCTGCAAAGAGAGTGGACCAGCAAAGGTGTCGTATGGCTTTCAGTGATTTCGTCGGCTCCCGGTGAACAGGGCAACGTAACGCCAACTGAAGAGAACCAGTACCTCAAGACAATGAAGGCTGCTCCTACAGCAGCTCTGCTCGATCCCGAGGGAACGATTGCCCGTCTTTATCAGGCGAAGACGACTCCTCACATGTTTGTGATCGATCCCACTGGAAAGCTGATCTATCAGGGGGCGATCGATGACAAGCCAACCACAAACCAGGCCGATATAAAGACCGCGCACAACTACCTGAATGAGGCGCTGGATGCAGCGATGGCAGGCAAGCCTGTGCCCACGACGACAACGCGTCCCTACGGTTGTTCTGTGAAGTACAAGAATTAGGGCTTACGTTTTTCGTCCTTGATGCGTGCAATCTCTTCCATGCGTTGCGCTAATAGCTTTTCGCGGCCTTCGTTCGTTGGATGATAGTAGTGTCGTCCTTTGAGCGAAGGAGGCAGACATTCCATATCTGCGACACGGCCCTCGACATCGTGCGCATACTGATAGCCTTTGCCGTAGTCCAGCTCTTTCATCAGCTTTGTCGGTGCATTGCGCAGGTGCAGCGGAACTGATTCGGCTGCGGTGGCTTCGATATCTCCGCGAACGGTGTTGTAAGCCGTGTAGACGGCGTTCGATTTCGGGGCGAGCGCAAGATAAATGATGGCCTGCGCCAGCGCCAGCTCCCCCTCCGGATGACCTAAAAAATGCATAGCATCCTTAGCGGAGAGACATAGATTAAGCGCTTCTGGCGCTGCGAGGCCGATGTCTTCAACGGCCATGCGAACGACACGACGAGCGACATACATCAGATCTTCACCAGCTTCGAGCATGCGTCCGAGCCAGTACAGCGCAGCATCCGCATCGGAGTTGCGCACGCTCTTATGCAAGGCTGAGATGGTGTCGTAGTGCTGCTCGCCGTGCTTGTCATAAAGCAGGATGCGTCGCTGCAACGCCTCGCCCGCAATGGCCCTGGTCAGAAGAGTCTCGCCGCGTCCACGCACAAGATTGCAGGCGACCTCAAGGGCGTTCAGCGCATTGCGCGCGTCGCCGCTTGAGTAAGAGGCAATCGTCGCCAGCGCATCCTCTTCTGCAGTGACTCCCCATGTGCCAAGTCCGCGCTCCGGATCGATAAGTGCGCGACGTAGCAGCGATACAACCTGCTCTTCTGTCAGCGATACGAGCGTATAGACGCGGCACCGCGACAGTAGCGCAGCGATGATCTCGAATGAGGGGTTCTCGGTTGTGGCGCCGATCAGGCGAATTGTTCCACGCTCGACGTAAGGTAGAAAGGCATCCTGCTGGGCTTTGTTGAAGCGATGAATCTCGTCCACGAAGAGGATCGTGCGAGATCCGAGGTGGGAGGCCTTTTCCGCATCGACCATCACCTGCTTGATTTCCTTGATGCCGCTCAGTACTGCTGAAAACTCGATGAAGCTGGATTGCGTGCGTTGCGCGATGATCTTGGCCAGCGTCGTCTTGCCTGTTCCCGGAGGACCCCAGAAGATCATCGAGGTGGCATCGTCGTTCTCGATAGCAACGCGTAATGGTTTGCCTGGCGCCAGCAGATGTTCCTGCCCAACATATTCATCCAGCGTGCGAGGGCGCATGCGTTCCGCAAGTGGAGCCTGTCTCTGCACCGAGGAGGCCGCTGCAAGCGGAGAAGTGTCGAAGAGGCTCATCGTGTTGCTCCGGTTGGCCGGCGCGGTTGCATATTCGGAATGCGTTCCATGTCAGTTGCTGGTCCCCGCAGCGTGGTGGTAGTCCTCTGACGCGACGCTTCATAGAGAAGCAATGAACCGGCGACAGCAGCGTTCAGGCTCTCCACAGGCCCAGGGCAGGGAATCGTAATCTGTTCGGTTGCGAGCGCGAGCCACTCATCCGAAAGGCCAGAGCCCTCATTGCCGATGAGAATTGCGCACCCGCGGCGCAAATCAGCATGCTGTGCAGAGATCACTCCGGCATTGGCAGCTCCGACAGCAGCCAATAGCCGCACTCCGCGACTCGAGAGTGAATGGATCTCATCCTTTGTGCAGGTCGCAACAGGAAGGCGAAAGACGCTACCCACACTCGCCCTGAGAGCTTTTTGATTCCACTGGCTTACAGTTCCTGACGTGATGATAACTCCCGCTGCACCCAAGGCTTCGGCCGAGCGAATCAGCGTGCCAAGGTTCCCGGGGTCCTGCAAGCCAACGGCGATTAGAAGCAGCGGATCAGGGTGCTGCATCATCTCGTCGAGCCGATACCTGCGTGGTTCAATCAAGGCTGCAATGCCCTGCGGAGAACGGGTTTCGGCAGCGCTGGTAAAGACGCTTTCCGAGAGAACGATCATCTCGGTTTTTTCCGGCAATCGAAATGAGGCTTCGCGGCGCTCGCTCACGAAGACAACATGGGGCGTGATCCCGCTGCGTAGGGCTTCCTCGATCAGATGTTCGCCTTCAATCGCTACAAACCCTTCGCTGAGACGGAGGTTGCCTGCAAACGCCGCTCGAAGCTGCTTGACTCGCGCATTGGCGCGGCTTGAGATGATCGTTGGTGTAACCGCCATTTTTTGATCTTACGCCGTTCTCAGGCACTTGATACGTTGAGTGCCGCGTTCGCATGTGCTATGTTCCGAGATGTCGCACGTTGGATAGGAGCTTTACGATTTTGACGGCCGAGACCCTCCGCATTCATCCCGATGAGCCAGAACCAGAGCTTGTCTCTCAGGTCGCTGCAAGACTCCATTCAGGACAGGTTGTCGCTCTGCCGACGGATACTTTTTATGGTCTCGCAGTCGACCCGGTAAACCTCCGCGCTGTGGATCGTATTTACGAGTTGAAATCCCGCGCACGGCATAAACCGCTCTCTCTGCTGATCGGCGATGTGGCGCAGGCTTATGAGCTGGCGCGCGGGTTGGATACAGCATTCGACAGGCTCGCCGAACGTTTCTGGCCAGGTCCGCTGACTCTGGTTGTGAAGGCGGGTTCGAAGCTCCCCTTGCGCGTTACGGCAAATACGGGGAACGTGGCTCTTCGTGTTCCCGAGGCGGCTATTCCGCGCGCGGTTGTGAAGGCCTTTGGTCTACCTATTACTGCGACCTCGGCTAATCTCTCCGGCATGCCAGAGTGCACGTATGCGAACGGCGTACGCGATCAGCTGGGCGACAAGATTCCGTTGATTGTCGATGGTGGACCGACAGCGCGATCGATGGCGACAACAATCGTCGATCTCTCCGGTGGTGGAAGTTCGTGGATGATTCTGCGTGAGGGAGCAATTCCAACGCACGAGATCGCGTTGACACTGCATCGATAACACATCGCCCTCCCGCTGCATAAGTGATATGCCGTAAACTCAACTTTCACCCACCATGAGTCCATCCAGCTCCAAACTGCGCCGCGGACGTCCTTCAACCGGGCGTGTTGTACTTCGCAGCCTTGTGCTTGCGTTTGTGCTGACGGCGCTTGGATGGTCCATCTATGTGGCGCAGCAGATCGCCGAGGTTGCGGACCAGGATGAAGCACAGCAGGCGGATGCCATTGCGGTCTTTGGCGCTGCTGAATATTCTGGGCGACCTTCGCCGACGCTGCATTTTCGGCTGGATCACGCTGTCGAGCTTTACCGCAAGCAGATCGCACCTATTGTGATTACGTTAGGCGGCGGACTGAATAAAGACTCCGGCAACACGGAGGGCGCTGTCGGACGAGACTATCTGCTGGCGCAGGGTATTCCGCTGGGCAATATCATCGCAGAGACACATTCGTTCGATACGGAACAGCAGGTGCGGCGGTTGGCTTCTATCGCCAGGGAGAACAATCTGCGTCATATCGTTGTTGTCTCGGATGGCACGCATTTATTTCGCATCCGCGAACTGTGTCGTAACGCAGGGCTGGATGTGTACACTTCGCCGCGCGCGACGGTGGGGCACATCAGCAACTACGATCTCACGATGCGTTATATGCACGAGATCTTGAGCTATACAGCGTCGAAGCTCCATCTCGACGTTGGCTGGGCTCGTCGCTGGTTAGCGGGCGAAGAGGGGTTCTAGCTCAAGAGAGTTGCTACGGCGGCGGCGAAGAGCGTTGAAGCGAAGTTCACCAGATCGTTACCAATCCATCCCTTTCGTTCGATTGTGGCGCCGAGAAGGCTGTCGAAGAAGAGGCCAGCGCACGCTGCGAGAAATGTGACTGCGATATGCGGTGTAAGAGCGTGGCGAAGTGAGCCGATGATAACGATAATGGCGGCGGCAACGACGCCAGCCAAAGTTCCCGCTATGCTGATAGCGCCGTCTGTTCCGGAGGGAACTGGCTTCCAGCTGGTAAGCAGGCGTGCTGGGCCTCCGATCGCCTGTCCGATCTCGGACGAGACGGTGTCGGCAGCGGCTTCGGCCAGGGCAGCGATGCAGCCTTCGTAACGGCCTGAGGCGGCAAAGAGAGCGGCGATGCCGAGGTTGGCGACGATCTGCGAGGCGCGACGGCCTCGGCGGGGTTCGGCCAGACCTCGGGCTTCTTTACGAGTGCGGCCGAACTTTGTTGCCACGAAGGAGAGGACAAAGACTCCGATCAGCGCAGGCAGAGCGGGGCGTTCGATTGGGAAGGTGGAGAAGCCGGTCCAGACCTGAGGCGACTGGGTGAGCAGGAAGCAAATAAGCATCCCGAGAGCGACTCCGCCTGGAGTTGCTGCCCGCAGGGTCAAGACGACGGCTCCGAAGATGAAACTGGCGACGAGCGGCAAACCAAGAGGCCACAACGGGAGTCCAAGTTTCAGTGCAGCGATGGGAGGTGCGGCAGCAGCGGCTGCCAGCAGGAGGCCGACGATCCAGGTCAGCGCGCGTGACTGGGCGTGATCCCTTATTGGGGATATCGTGTGGTTCCAGCCGGAAGAGTGACCGTCGTTGTCCAATCCAGCGCTCACAGTGATTTACAATCTGACTTAGGATAGCCAACAACCAGCACCACGGCGGGAGTAGTTTTGCACTTAGCAAGAATCGAAGCAGCAGGAAGTAACGGAGGCCGGACAAGCCGGCAGTCCAAGCGGTCCGGAATCCGGTTTCAGGCCAGAGCCATTGCAGCCTTTGCCCTGACGGCGGCAACCCTGAGCATGGTTACAGGGTGCGGCAACACTTACCGGCCGGTGGTGTCGGCGATCAATCCTGTTGGTCCTGCGGGGCAGCCGCAGAGGTATGCCGTAGCGATCTCCGATCCCGGGAATGGGCTTCCCGGACTGGTTACGATTGTCGACTTCTCCGGCGATACGGTATTGATTACGGCAAATATTGGCGTTGCGCCTTATTACTTCATCATGAACGCTGGCGGCAATACGGGCTATACGCTGAATGGCGATGGCACGATGACCAGCTTCGACGTCTCGAACCAGCTTCAGACGCGAGATGTGATTCAGACGACGCTGCTGACCGGTGCGAAGCCGAACAGTATTTTTGCTGATGCGACATCGACGTACATCACGGAGCCTGGACGCTCGGCTGTGGCGCAGCTGAAGGGATCTCCTCCGGCACTCAATCAGGAGCTTCCGATTCCTGCCGGATATAACCCGGTTTACATCGCTGGCTACTCGGGCGCGGCCCGGCAGTATGTGATCAGCCAGAATGCAGCCGGCGGCAACGGACAGGTTGCGGCGATTGAAACTTCCAGCAATACGATCTCGAACACAATTCCGGTTGGCAATACGCCCGTTTATGGCGTGATGACATCGGACGGTAAGCGCGCGTTCATCATGAACCAGGCTGACGGCACGGTTTCTGTGATCAACTCGCAGGCGAACCAGCTGGATGCGGTTCCGTCTCCGGCGGTGAATCCGATTCCGGTGGGAACTTCACCGATCTGGGCGGATCTTGCTCCGACGCGCAATGAGCTTGTGGTTGCAAATGCCGGAAATGGAACGGCGAAGGGCTCGGTGAGCATCATCAACATTCCGTTGTGCTCGGCTGCGGCGCTGCCTGGAAATCCGAACTGCGATCCGACGAACCCGATTGATGCGAACGGATTCGGGCAGGTTCTGGCAACGGTTCCTGTCGGTGTCAATCCGCAGATGGTTGCGGTGCTGCAAGACGGTTCGCGCGCCTACGTGGTGAACAAAGCCGACAGCACAGTTTCGGTTGTGAACCTGACGACGAACACGGTCACAGCGACGATTCCGGTTCCTGCGACGGTGCATCCGAACTTCATTGCGGTGATCAATGGCACGCCGACGGGCAAGGTTTATGTGACTTCGCCGGAGTCGACGAGCATGACGGTTATCCGCACGGACACGGATGTGGTCGAGACAACGATTCCGCTGCAGGGTAAAGGTGTGCAGGTAAGGGCACAACTACCCTAGCCCCCCGGGTACTTTCAATAACCCCTTTTGTTGCTTGTCTTTACGCGATTTGCACGAGGTAAAATATTGAAAGCAGGGTAGTTATCCCTAAAAATATTGATTCCAAAGGAGAAAGCCCCACTGCATGGCGGGGCTTTCTTTTTCTAACCATGGTTTAAGTTTAGCAAATGGGTGAGGGTGAATCGGCAGATTTTTGTGGGTTTATTTCCTTTGGAATGTGAGAGATGCGATTTTAGGGGGCTTGACAGGATTTTGGGGGCGGAGAGTAGAAAAGCAGATCCCTCCACACGCAGTGTGAGCACAAGCCCGTGAGGGCTAGTTTCCGGCGAGGAGGATGGGCATGGTGGGAGTTTGAGCTCCGCCGTCGTCTTCGAGGGTGACGCCGAAGGCTTTGGCCTCGATGCCCTTTGGCAGGGGCGGCAGGACGACGCTGGCGTTTCCACGATTGTCCGGGCGGAAGGTGCCGGCGGGGATGGGGTCGCGTCCGTCGGAGGGTATGAGCCATAGCTCGTAGGTCTTGTAGGTATCGACGGGTTCCAGGTTGGTGGCCAGGAAGATGAGGGCTCCCCTGGAGGCGACGTAGGTGACCCGTCCCTGGGGACGCGGAGGCTCAGGCGTGGTGTTGGCCTGGGTGAGGGTAACCTGACGAGCCGAGCTGTCGGTGAGGGTCTCAAGAAGCTGCTGCGCAGCAGCGGCATTGGAGCTGAGGCGGTCGATCTGGCCAGCCTGTGCGGTGAGCCTTACGCGCTGCGCATTGCGCTCGTGGTAGAGGTTTCCTGCGAAGATGGCGAGCGTAGCGGCGGCGGCCCAGCCGATCCAGGGGAAGACGTTGGTGAAGAGACGCGCAGGCAGGGAGGCGCGGTTCTGCTCGTTGTCGTCTTCGTCGAGGTAGCGTCCGCTGCCCAGTCCGGTGGGGTAGGCCTGGCTGCGGTTGGCATATCCCATGGGAAGGCCAGCGGCGGCAGCTTCGAGCCGCTCGAAGCGTTCTGAGCGTGGGGGCGGTGTACGCTCCGGTCGTTGGAAACCGGGACGGTCGGGTAAACGTGAAGGCTCGAAGGCAGGCTCGTGTTCGATTGGTGATGTGCCGGGGGCGAAGCGCTTTTCGCGGGCGATCTGATTGAGGAAGTGCTCGCGGGCGAGCGCGGGCGGCGAGTGCATTTCGACGCCGTGGGCGTAGGCGGCGAGATCGCCCTGCAGGTTGGCGAGCTCCTGACGGCAGTAACTGCAGTCGCTGATGTGCGCGCTCATAGCCGCGTGCTCATTGCGCGGAAGCAGCTGCATGGCAAAGAGAGCCAGATCGCCGGGATCGTAGTGGCTGACGGAGCTCATGCGAGGAATGCCTTTCTCAGCGTGGTGAGCGCGCTGCGGATGCGGGTCTTGACGGTGCCGAGCGGATCGCCGGTCATCTCGGCAATCTCGGAGTGGGTGAGGCCGTCGAAGAAGGCCATTTCGAGGGTCTTGCGCTGCTCGGCGGGAAGCTTGTAGATGACGGTGCGCGCTTTCTCGGCCATGGTGTTGCGCTCGGCGTCGGCGGCGAGATCGTACTGCGAGGCGAGGGAGACGTCGTCGATGGTTTCGAGCGGCTTTTTGCGGCGCAGGGCGTCGATAGAGCGATTGCGGGTGACGACGGTGAGCCACGCGCCAAGGCTTCCGCGAACAGCGACGTATCGCTCGGGATTGCGCCAGACCTGCAAAAAGACCTCCTGAAGTATGTCTTCTGCGGATGCCGGATCGCGCAGAACACGGAGCGCAACGGAATAGACGATCTTCGCGTAGCGGTCGTAGAGGGAGGCCATGGCGTGTTCGTCTCCACGGCGCACGAGAGACAGCAGTGTTGCGTCATCGTGCGGTGTGCGTGGCGAAGTATTTGCCAATCCCATCTCTCTATACATCAATACGTCCCGGCGGCCTGGTCGGATTGCGGATGCAGTGTTCTTAGCCACTCTAACCTATGGAACGTCACGTTGTACCTTAACGAATGAGCGTCCCCCCGTGGGTGAAAAGAATTTGCCGATGAAGAACAGATTGGACAAGATGCTGGTGGAGCAGGGGCATGCGGCTTCGCGGGAGCGAGCGCAGGCGCTGGTTCTGGCGGGACGCGTGCTGGTGAACGAACAGAAGATCGACAAGCCGGGCATGAGTGTTCCTGAGGATGCCGTGATTCGCCTGCTGGGGACGGACCTGAAGTATGTAAGCCGCGGCGGGCTGAAGCTGGAGCATGCACTGGAGCACTGGAAGATTTCGTTGACGGGCGTGCGCGCGGTGGATATCGGGGCTTCGACGGGAGGGTTCACGGACTGCATGTTGCAGGCGGGTGCGGCGAGCGTGCTGGCTGTCGATACGGGCTATGGGCAGATTGCGCAGAAGCTGCGCTCGGATGAGCGTGTGACGTTGCGAGAGCGCACGAATGCTCGTCTGCTGCAGCCGGGAGAGCTGCTGGTGGAAGGGCAGCCGGTTCCTGCGTTCCTGTCGATGGATGTCTCGTTTATCTCGGCGACGCTGGTATTGCCTGCGGTGTTGGCGGCTTTGGGAAGCGAAGGGCAGCCATGGCGCGGGAGTGCGGTCGTGCTGATCAAGCCGCAGTTTGAGGCAGGGCGGGAGAATGTGGGTAAGGGCGGCATTGTGCGCGATGAGCAGGCTAGGCAGGCCGCGATTGAACGCGTGACGGAGTGCGTAGCTGGGCTGGGTGGCACGCAGCTTGAGGTTATCGATTCGCCGATACAGGGGATGGAGGGTAACCACGAGTATCTGCTGCGAGCCGTGTTTGGAGAATCGGTGCAGCGGGCAGCGCAGGAGCCGTTACACTAAAACGACCATGTACAAGGCAGCCATCATCTCGAAGCCACAGAAGCCGGAGCTTGCCTCAATTTTGCCGGAGCTGATGGAGTGGCTGAAGGCTCATGACTACGAACCTCTGCTGGACCCGCACAGCGCAGCGTATCTGGAGGCGAATCGGTCGGTGCAGCGGAATGAGATGCCGCGGGAGAAGCCGAACCTGGTGATTGTGCTGGGCGGCGATGGAACGCTGCTGGCTGCTGCACGTGCGTTTGCACATTCGCCGACGCCGATTCTGGGAGTGAACCTGGGGTCGCTGGGATTTCTGACGGAGGTGCCCCTAGCGGACCTGTACTCGTCGCTGGAGGCGTGGTGCGATAACTGCGCGAGCATTGAAGAACGCGACATGATGCATGTGGAGCTGCGACGTCGCGGCTCGACGATACGGCACTGGGATGCGCTGAACGATGTGGTGGTGTCGAAGGGCGCGATTGCACGCATGGCGGACTTTTCGGTCGAGATCGACCAGCAGTTTGTAGCGGCGTTGCGCGCGGATGGGATTATCGTTTCGACGCCTACGGGTTCGACGGCGTACAACCTGGCGGCGGATGGTCCGATTGTGATGCCTTCCGTGAATGCGCTGGTGGTGACCCCGATCTGCCCTCACCTGCTGACTGTTCGGCCGATTGTGGTGCCGGGCGATTCGACGGTGATGATTCACATTGAGGGCGTGCCGAACCTGACCTACCTGACGGTGGATGGGCAGGAGGCCGTGGAGCTGCAGGTGGATGATCAGGTGCTTTGCTGCAGGTCGGAGCAGCGGGTGCGGCTGCTGCGTCCGCGCAAGAATGGGTTGTTTAATGTGCTGCGCAGCAAGCTGAGCTGGGGCGAGCGCTAAAGGCAAAGACGAAATGCAGAGGGTTTCTCGACTGCGCGCTTTGCGCTCCGCCTGGAAGGACACTTCTTTGGAAATTGCTCCAGAGCAGGGCTCAACCTGGAAAGATTACGGGCGTTAGACGTCGGTCTTTCGACGCAGCATAACGACGGGACCACCGACTGGGTGACAGAAGACTTTGCCGTGGCTGAGCGCGATGCGGCGTTGCGCGAGTGCGGCCATCTCGGGGTCGTGGGTGACCATGACGATGGTGTGTCCCTGAGCGTGAAGCTCCTGCAGCAGGCCGGCGACGATCTTCTGGTTGGCCGCGTCGAGGTTTCCGGTGGGTTCGTCGGCGAGAAGGATTGGCGGGTTATTGATGAGGGCGCGGGCGACGCAGACGCGCTGCTGCTCGCCGCCGGAGAGCTCGCTGGGGAGATGGTCGGCGCGGTGGCCGAGGCCGACACGCTCAAGCGCGGCGCGGGCTTCCTTCTCGTCGGTCATGGAGTGGAAGTACTGCGCGAGCATGATGTTTTCGAGCGCGGAGAGATACGGGATGAGGTGAAACTGCTGGAAGATGAAGCCGATCTTATCGGCGCGGAAGCGGTCGAGCTCGGTCGCGGACATGGTGGCGACGTCGACGCCGTCGATGTGAAGCTGGCCCGCGGTGGGGCGGTCGAGGCATCCGAGGAGATTGACGAGGGTGCTCTTGCCGGAGCCTGAAGGGCCGGTGATGGCGACCCATTCGCCAGCGACGATGGAGAAGGAGGCGTGGTCGAGGGCGCAGACCTTGCCGGCGTGGCCTTCGTACTCGCGTGTGACGCCGTGCAGCGCAATGACGGCGCAGTCGGGGCGCGTCAGCTCGATCATGCTTTCGATTGCCGGGGTGTCATTGACCATCGGTCTTACTCGCCTTTCAGCAGGGCCGCGGGCTCAAGACGACGGAGGACGCGGACGGGAAACATTGCGGCCATCGCCGCAATGAGGATGTTGAGCAACAGCACCAGAGGCAGTACGCCGATGCGCGGCAGGGTGGCTGTGTGGAAGTTGAGCTGGCTGATGGCGAGCGCTGCGGCTGAGCCGAGAATGTATCCGACGACGACGCCCGCAAGAGCGAGGACGAAGGCCTCCAGCAGAAACATCGACATGAGCTGCATCTGCGAGCTGCCTAGCGCCTTCATCAAAGCGAAGTCGCGGCGGCGCTCCAGCACGCTGGCGGAGAGCGTTGCGAGGACGCTGACGGCTACCGTGAGCGCGATGAGAATGACGGAGCCGTACATGAGCGCGTGCGTCTTGTCGACGATGCGGCTCTCGCCTTCGACGAGCTGACGGACGGGTGAGACCTTGAGGCCGGGAAGCTGTTGCTGGAGTCGCGCGATTGCGGATTCGACCTGCGCAGCGCCCCCGGGGACCTGGAGCTCGATGACGCTGGGCTGGGTGCCGGTCCACGTGGTGAGTGTTGTGAGCGGGATGTAGATGCGGCTGTCCTCGTCGCCGCCGGTGGTGAGGCGGCCTGCGCCCTTGAAGGTCATGGGACGATTGGCGAAGGTGAGGGTGACGGCGTGCTCGTCGGCGATGAACTGCGCTGCGCGTTGGCCGAGGAGCGCGGCGTTGATATCGCTTGCTGAAGGCCATGTAGCGACCTGCCACGAAGAGTTGAGACGGCGTGCCGTGTCGAAGTCGGTGCCGGCGACGACGATAGGTGTTCCTCGGTCGGTGGTGGCGACGGCGTAGGCGAATTCGGCTGCAATGGCATCGGAGCCTGCGGCGGCGCGAACGCGGTCGAGCGTGTCGGGAGGCAGAGGCTTGTTGTCGGCGGCAGTGATGACGATGTTTGCGCCGAAGCTGCGAAACTCGCGGTGAAGCTTGGAGTCGAGGTCGGCGTAGAGGGTGAGCAGGGCGGTGGCGACTGCGGCAGAGATGGTCATGGCGAGCAGCGCGGAGAGGCTGCGTGCGCGGCGATGCACGAGTGAGCGGCGCAGCATGGAGATCATGCTCAACTGGCGGCTCATACGTCGGCCCTCAGAATGGCGGAGGGATCCATGGTGAGCGCGCGGCGGATGGCGGGTGTGCTGCCTGCGATGGCGACGAAGAGCGCGAGCGCGATGACGACGGGGAGCAGGACGGGATTGAGAATGTCGGCCAAGGCCAGATGCGTGCCCGTGCCTGCGGAGCCGAAGATGCGTGCGCCGAGCCAGGCGGCGAGGCCGGAACCGGCAAGATAGCCGAGCGATCCGGCGAAGAGGGCGAGCAGGCCGGTTTCGGCGTAGAAGAGCAGGGCGATGGCACCCTTGCTGGCTCCGAGGGAGCGCATGAGGCCGATCTCGCCCTGGCGTTCGAGGATGGCCGTGGCCATAGCTGCGCTGACAGCGAAGCCTGCGGCGAGCATGGCTGCGGCGCTGATGAGCCACATGAGTCCGCTGATGCGCTTGAGCACGTTGCCCTGGCTCTGCTCGACGCGGCGTACCTGCTCGGCGCGGCTGCCGGGGATGGCCTCACGGATCTGGTAGGCGATGGAGTTGGCGTAGGGGCGGCAGTACCAGACCTCGCGCAGTTTGGGCGAGAGGGAATCGGGGTCTTTGCGGGCGAAGGCGTCTTCGGGTTTGGTGCGGGCGGAGACTTCGACGCGGCGGACTGCATCGGGCGTGCCGACGATGGCTTGTGCCGCGTTGAGAGGCAGCAGGAGCTGATTGTCGACGTCATCGCCCGACGAAACGATGCCGGTGATATGCAATGTGATGGGCTTGCTGACTGCGGTCGTCTGGATGACGTCGTTGATGTGGAGGCCTAGCTGTGAGGCAAGCGTGGCTCCTACGACGGCCTGTGCTGTGTCGGAACTCGTGGAAGATTCATTGGGCCAAGCCCCATCCAGCTTCCAGAGAGGATGAAGTTGTGGTGCTCCAGTGGTGAGCGCAGCTCCTCCACCACTGCTGAGAGCGTGATTGAACCAGAGGCCGGTTGCCGAAGCGTCCACAGCAGTTCCATTTGCCGTCTTGCCGATGATGCGGATGGGCAACTCTGGGCTGACGCCCGTGATGTTGTTGGCCCAGAAGATGCCGCGCAGCTTTTTGAGGTCAGACTCTTTCAGAGAAGCAGCGCCGGAGACGGGTTTGACATCGACACCGCCGACTTTAACTTCGAGCTGATCGGCAGCGGGGTAGACGATGATGTTGGCTCCGTAGACGGCGAGCTCGTTGTGGATGCGGTCCCCGATCGTGAGGGCGAGGGCGAGCATGGCGGTGATGGCTGTGGTTCCGAGCAGGATCGCGAGGCCCGCAAGTGTCTTGCGTCGCCGCTGCCGCCGGAAGCTTTCCATCAAAAGTCGAAAGAACATGACTGCCGCCTTTGCTCCTTATCGCTCGAAGATGGAGACGAGTGTCTTGAGATCAGCGGCCTGAATGATGACCTGGCCGCCGGAGATGGTGCTTTTGAGGGGGATGGGATTGCAGCCGCCCTCCTGCCCCATGGAGGAGGGATTGAGGGGCGAGGCGCACATTTTGCAGGTGATGCCCTGCGAGCCGATGTAGAAGCCGACGGGGCCGCAGATACGGCAGGCGTCGCCGACGGAGACGATGTTGCCGTCGGGCTTCTTGAAGAGGAGGAAACGCACCTCGGGGCTGCCGCCTTTGCCGTCGTCGACGTGGACGCCGAAGCGGTGGAGTTGATCGTCGTTGATCTCTGCGGTGGGCACGGTGACCTGGCTGCCGACGAGGGTGACGGCGGTGGTGGGCGAGAGCGCTGTGGAGCTCTTGGCGTAGATGAATTCGGCGGTGCAGAGGAAGATGAAGAGGAAGCTGGTGGCGACGACGGCGTTCATCCACATCTTTTCGCGACGCTGGGTCCATTCGGCGCGACGGCGGTCCGCGGGGGTAGCGTCTGCGGCGAGCTGCATGGGAGCGCGACGGCGGTACTCCATGAGGACCATGAGGCCGGCGAGCGCGAGCATCGTGACGAAGAAGAAGAGATCGTTGCGAACGATAGGGCCGATGAGCCGCATCTCGGTCTGGCTGGAGGGGAGGACGCCGTTTTCGCTGAGTTCGTGGAGGCCGCTGACGATGAGCTGGAAGGCGACGAAGTAGAGAATGACGGTTGTGACGCGGAAGAAGCGCTGCAGGTTGATGCGGACGCTGCCGCGCACGAAGAGGACGCCGAAGACGACGGCGACGGCGACTCCGAGAAGTGTGCCGGTGAAGCTGAGCAGCTCGGTGGAGTTGAGTGTGACGGCGGAGAGAATAAGCACGGTCTCGACGCCTTCGCGGAGGACGAGGAGGAAGACGAAGAAGAAGAGTCCGGCTTTGGAGACGCCTTGTTCGCCGGTGTACTGCGCGATCTTTTGTTCGATATCGCCACGCATGGTGCGGGCGGTCTTGTGCATGAACCAGATCATGCTGATGACGAAGGCCGCGGCGGCGAGCATGACCCAGCCTTCGAAGATGTCGGTGTTGATCTGCAGGTGGGAGAGAACGATGGCCACTGCGACGCTGGCAGCAAGTGCTGCGCCAAGTGCCCAGAAGACGGTGCGCTTGAGCTCCTGGCGGCCGATCTTGGTGAGGTAGGCGAAGACGATGCCGACGATGAGGGACGCTTCGACTCCCTCGCGGAGCGTGATGATAAATGCCTGCAACATGAGGTGTTTCTCTTCCCCCGGGAAGGCCAAAGTCTGCGGCCAGGCCTGCCTCAAATCCGTACGCGCGAGGTTTGGTTCTGACCTCGTTGCCGGTATCTTCATAGTTTATTGAGGACTAAATTGGTCGTCAATTATTGCGACTGATTCAGTCCAGAATTAAATGCTCAGCGAAAGAGTGATTTAGGGAGAAATGCCCAGGAAGAATTTATGTGCTGTTTATAAAATGCTCTGGGCTGGTGACGGATGCTGGGAGGGTGATGCGTACGATGATGAGTCTGCAGCGGTTTATCTGCCTGTTTTTGCTGGTTTTGCTAGCAGCCCCCGGTTTTGCACAATCGGCGGTTCAGGAGCGTCCAGCTGCCCCGTCCGGCCCGGTAAAGCGTACGGGGGAGCCTCCGGCGACGATTCTGCTGATTCGCCATGCGGAGAAACTGACGGATGGCAGGCTTGATCTGTCGCCAGTGGGGTTCAAGAGGGCGTCGCTGTTGCCGGGACTCTTCGACGGTAAGCGTGCCGATCTGCCGGTGCCGCAGGTGATCTTTGCGACGCACCAGAGCAAGCACTCGAATCGGCCGGTTGAGACGGTAACGCCGCTGGCGGAGTCGCTGCATCTGACGATCGACAGCAGGATTGCGAATGAGGATTATGCCGCGCTTGCCAGTGAGCTGCTGAGCGGAAAGTATGCGGGCAAGGTGGTTCTGGTGGCATGGCATCACGGCACGTTGCCAGCGCTGGTGACTGCGCTGGGTGCGCAGCCTCCTTATGCACCGTGGCCGGATCAGCAGTTCGATCGGGTGTGGAGGATCGATTACAAGGACGGAAAGGCTACGCTGCGCGATTTGCCACAGCATGTGATGGACGGCGATTCGAACTGAGCGTGCAAGCTCTATCAGCCTGGGAGTTGTTCTGTTGTAAGGGAGTGTATGGTGCGCCCGGAACGATTCGAACGTCCGACCTACTGGTTCGTAGCCAGTTGCTCTATCCAGCTGAGCTACGGGCGCACATTGCGTTAGATGCAACCTTTTCAATATACCGGACTTCGGCTGTTAGATCAAATGCAGCGTAGGAAAACTTACTGATCCTGATAGCTGGCTGGAGTCACTTGCTATCCCTGGTTCGGAGTTACTTGCTCACGAAAACGCTTTCGGGATGCGGCAATTTCATCGTAGTGCTGCTCGGCCCAGATCCACACGCCGCAGAAGGCTGCGCTGAGGCTGTGGCCGAGTTCGGTGAGTGTGTATTCGACGCGCGGCGGGATGACGGGATGGATGGTGCGAGTGATGAGTCCGTCACTTTCCATCTGTCGTACGGTCTTGGTGAGCATCTTCTGACTGATGCCGCCCACCAGCTCACCGAGTCGCGTGAAACGCACGGTGCCGTGCTCGACCAGCACTTCGAGGACAAGCATGGTCCACTTGTCGGCGACGCGCTCGATGATCTCGCGAACGAGCGCTTCGATTTTCGGATCGACTTCTGCAGGAGGATGCGGAGGGGTATGTTTGATTTTTGGAGCTTTCGTTTTGGCCGATTTTCCCAATGTTTTTCTCACTCTCTTTAGGGAAAGTATAGGACTAAAAGGTGCCTACTTCCCATTAGTAAGTAACGGTCATAGTATGCAGATGGAAGTGAGGAGGTTGCAATGAAGATGGCGGGCAACACGATTTTGATTACAGGCGGCGGATCGGGAATCGGCCGTGGACTTGCCGAGGCACTGCACAAGCTTGGCAACAAGATCATCATCTCTGGCAGGCGTAAGCAGGTACTTGATCAAACGATTGCGGCGAATCCTGGGATGGTGGCCGTTGCGATGGATATTGAAGACGCGGCCAGCATTCGCACGTTTGGGACACAGATGGAAAAGGAGTATCCGACACTGAATGTTGTGATTCATAACGCAGGCATCATGCGGCCGGAGAACCTGCTCGAGCGGGACACGACGAGCGATGCCGAGGCTATGATCGCGACCAATCTGCTTGGTCCGATGCGATTGAATGCGGCGTTGCTGCCCTTGCTGATGAAGCAACCTGCCGCGACGATCATGACGGTTACGTCAGGGCTTGCGTTTATTCCGCTGGCGATTACTCCGACCTACTGCGCGACGAAGGCGGCGATTCATTCTTATAGCCAGTCGCTGCGCTATCAGCTGAAGTCGAGCAATATTCAGGTGATCGAGCTGGCTCCGCCCTATGTGCAGACAGAGCTAATGGGAGAAGGGCAGGCAAGCGATCCGCGGGCGATGCCGCTGAAGGACTTCATTGCGGAGACGATCGAGCTGCTGAAGACGCAGCCGGATGCTACGGAGATTCTGGTTGAGCGCGTCAAGCCGCTGCGCTTTGCGGAGTATAACGGCAAGGAGAAGTACGATGCCTTCTTCGAGAGCTTCAACGGAGCGATGTCACACTAAAGCCGAAAGGACGCATCCTCAGCGGATGCGTCCTTTTCGTTTCTAGACTGGTGCGCCCGGAAGGACTCGAACCTCCGACCCTCTGGTTCGAAGCCAGATGCTCTATCCAGCTGAGCTACGGGCGCGCGGGAAAAGCTTACAACAGATTCTGACTACTTGGCAGCGGCCGCGGGAGCTGGTTCCGCTACAGGAGCCGGTTCAGTGTACATCGGAAGTCTTTCGATGATGTCGAGTCCGGCGCGGCGGAGCAGTTGGTGGATCGTTGCTTCGTTGAGGCGGGTGGCGTCATACTCGACGCGTACGGATTTCTCGGCCTCGTCAAAGCTGATGCGACGGACGCCGTAGACCTCGCGAGCTCGCGCGACGGCCAGAGCAACGGCTTCGGTAGGAGGGATGGCATACCGATACAGAACATCAAGCTGTGTCATGGTTTGATGATACCAGCGGTGGAGCGAATCTTTTCATTAAGGCTCAGGGTGAGCACTGCGAGCGATCAGAGTGGCAGAGTAGGCAGCTCCGAATCCATTGTCGATGTTGACCACAGTTACGTTGGGTGAGCAGGAGTTCAGCATGCCTAGCAGGGCGGCGGCTCCATTGAAGGAGGCTCCATAGCCGACCGAGGTGGGGACGGCGATGACCGGGACACCGACAAGGCCGCCGACGACGGAGGGCAGTGCACCTTCCATGCCGGCACAGACGATGACGACGTCTGCGGCGGCGAGTTGCTGCCGCACGGCGAGAAGGCGATGGATACCGGCGACGCCGACGTCGTAGAGGCGAGTGACCTGGGCGTTGAAGAGCTCAGCTGTGACTGCGGCCTCTTCGGCAATCGGTAGGTCGCTGGTGCCGGCGCAGACAATGGCGATGTGTCCGCGGGTGTGCGGCTGGGTGGATTGCCGGAGAGTGATCGCGCGTGCCTGAGGGTGATGTGTTGCTGCGGGAACGGCATTGAGGACAGCGAGCGCAGCCGGGGCGTCGACACGGGTTGCGAGAACGTCTGACCCGGCGGCTGCCATGCGAGCGAAGATCTCGGCAGTCTGCTCGGGGGATTTGCCCGCGGCGTAAATGACTTCGGGTAGGCCGCTGCGCAGTGTGCGATGGTGATCGATGCGCGCGTGTCCGATGTCTTCGAAGGGAAGTGATGAAAGTCGTTCGGCGGCTGCGGCTGGCGCGACTTCGCCGCGTTCTACGGCAGCCAGCAGATCGAGTAGGGTGCTTCGATTCATAAACTAGTTTTTCGCTCCCGTGAAGTATGCCGCTATTGCGGACTGTTGTACCTGCTTTACGGGGATAGCGTGTTTAGCGGCGGCAGCGCGGCAGTCTTCGAACTCTGGCGCGGCGTTGAAGACCTCGCCCAATCGCATTCCAATCTTGATGCGTATGTCTCCGTAGGGGGTGGTCACGGTTGTGTACGTGCGTTCGAGGCAGCTTCGCCGCTCATGATGGATGCGGACACCGAGCGTGCTCGTCTCGCGCAGGAGAAGCTCTTCCAGGGCGCGGACCTGCGCATCGTCGGCGAGGATGGTGATGAGCGTGCCGAGACGGCCTTTCTTCATCTGCACGGCGGTGGACATGACATCGAGAGCGCCAAGTTCAAAGGCGCGCTCGGTAACATGAGCCAGTATCTGCGGCGAGAGATCATCGAGCGCGGTTTCAAGCACAGCGACAGAGGACTGCCTTGCGTCCTCCGTCTCGCCGATGGAGATACGCAGCGTGTTTGGGAAGTCTTTTGGATTGCGCGTGCCCGCACCGTAACCGATTTGCTGAACACGCATCGCAGGTTGAGGGCCGAAGGCAGGAGAAAGAGTGCGGATGATCGCGGCTCCCGTTGGCGTGACGAGCTCCTGCTGGATGTGCGCAGAATATGTTGGGACATCGCGTAGAAGATCGGCGGTGGCTGGAGCTGGTACAGGGAAGCGTCCGTGTGCGCAGTCAACGGTGCCTCCGCCGACGTTCAGAGGCGAGCAGTACCAGCGTTGGATGTTGAGTGCGTGGATTCCGGCGCTGGCAGCGACGATATCAACGATGGCGTCGACGGCGCCGACTTCATGAAAGTGAATTTTTTCGATGCTAACGTTGTGAATCTTGGCCTCGCTGGCGCCCAGGAGCTCAAAGGCGCGAATTGCTGTCTGCTTGACTGGCTCAGCGAGTTTTGCGGATTGAATGAGCTGGCGAATGACAGTGAGTGAGCGTCCATGGGCGTGATCGTGGTGCTCGTGAGTGTGGTTGTGTTGGTGCGGCTCCTCATGCGGGTGATGATTGCCAGCTTTGTGCTGATGCTGTGTCTTCGGATGGTGATGATGCGTCGTCTCTTCGTGAGTGCGTTGCTCGTGAAAGTGGTCGTGCGTTTTTTCATGCGGATGCGTTGTTTCTGCGGGCTTGCCCGCTTCAAGGATAGTGACCTTCGTGCAGGAGATGCCGCTGCGATCGACTCGTTCGATCTTCAGTGAAGCGTCCAGATTCAGCGCTGCGACTGCCGTGTGAAGAATTTGAGGATCAACGCCAGCGTCGATGAGGGCTCCGAGGAACATGTCCCCGCTGATGCCGGCAAAGCAGTCGAGATACGCAATTCGCATGAAAAACATTGTTTCATGCCGCGAGAGGCTCGGCTATGTGCTGATGCGCTGCGAGATCGCGCTGGACTTGAATTTTCCATTCGATGTCACGTTCTGAAGAGTAGAATTTCCCACGGTTTTACGATCCATCGCCACACGTTGCCGGCTACGCTCCAGGTTCCCTTGTTCGTGGGCTCATAGGTGCTGCCGGCAATGTGCGTTTAACTGCTTATTGTTTGAAGCCGAAAGGAGGCTTTATGAAAAATCTGATACTGTCTGTTGCCGGTTTGTGTCTTGTTGTTAGCGGGGTGAGATATGCAAGTTCTCAGGAGGATACATCCGGACCTCCAAAGGTGCTTGTGATTCAGCGTGAATACCTGAAGCCAGGTAAAGGCGGTGCCATGCACGAGCGTTCCGAGGCAGCGTTTGTTCGAGCGATGAGCACTGCGAAGTGGCCCGTACACTACTTTGCGGTCGAATCCATGTCCGGTCCGACGCGTGTGTTGTTTCTAACGGGATATCCATCGTTTGACGCATGGGAGAAGGACAACCTCAATGTCGCCAAGAATACGACTTTGATGTCTGAGCTGGACCACGCACTAGCATCGGACGGCGAGCTGTTGTCGTCCTATGACCAAGGCGCCTTTCTTTTCCACGAAGAGGGCAGTCTACGCGCGGGTGTCGATATTGCGCATATGCGCTACTTCGAAATCACTGTTTTTCGCGTTCGCCCGGGACATGATAAGGAGTGGGAAGAACTGGTGAAGATGTACAAGGAAGGTTATGAAAAGGCAGTTCCGGAGGCAAAGTGGGCGCTGTTTGAAAGTGTCTATGGGGCCGATAACGGAGGAATGTATCTCGTCTTCAATCCGATGCGGTCGTTAGTAGAGGTCGAACAGAGCTATGTGGATGAGAAGAAATTTGCTGCTTCGATGGGAGAAGAGCGCATGAAGAAGCTGAGCGAACTTGCGGCTTCCTGCATTGCGTCACAGCAGACAAATCTCTTTCGGTTTAATCCGAAGATGAGCTATCCGGTGGATGCGTGGGTCAAAGCCGATCCGGAGTTCTGGAAACCAAAGATGGCTATCGCACCCGTTAAAAAAGAAGAGGCAAAAGCTACGGCTCGATAGAAGAGGAGCAGAGGGAGGCTTTGCAGAAGATGCCAAGCCTTTTCGCTCTACTAGCGCCGGGCCGGAGCAATGGCGGTTGCGGGCAACATGTCATTCATCGAGCCGGAGCGATAACCCTGGGTGTCGATGGTGATGTAAACGAATCCGAGCGAGCGAAGCGATGCAGTGATGTTGTCGAGAACCTGCATGCTGAGCGCGCGCGGAAGATCGGCGCGATCGATTTCGATGCGCGCAAGATCGCCATGATGGCGCACGCGTACGCGATCGAAACCTAGCGCGTGAAGGGCTTCTTCTGCCTGCTCCACCTGGGCAAGATTTTCGCGTGTGACTGGGCGTCCGTATTCGATCCTTGAGGAGAGACAGGCCGAGGCGGGCTTGTCCCATAGATCGAGTCCGGCATTCAGTGCGAGCTGGCGAATTTCTGTCTTAGTGAGCTGCGCTGTCACGAGCGGCGCTTGTGCGTGATGCTCTGCGGCGGCCTGCTGACCGGGACGATAGTCGCCGCGGTCGTCGAGATTCATGCCGTAGGCCATGTGGCGGAAGCCTCGTGCCTGACGCTCGATTTCCATACGCGAGAAGAGCTCGTCCTTGCAATGAAAGCAGCGCTGCGCATCGTTGCGCTGGTAATCGGGATTGTCAAGCTCTGCGGTCTGCAGAACATGGACGGGGATGTTGTGCGTGGTTGCAAAGGTTAGCGCGCGAGCCAGTTCCGCACGAGGAAGAGATGCGGAGTCGGCAATCACGGCCAGCATGTTGTCTCCGAGGGCCTGATGCGCGACGTAGGCAAGAAAGGCGGAGTCCGTACCGCCGGAGTAGGCGACCATCACACTGCCGAGCTCGCGAAGAGTTGTAAGCAGCAGCTCGCGTTTTTGGGCCAGATCCATTTTTGTTGCTCCTACAAGATGGTAGCGGAGTTGCCGGTCAGGATGCGAGTCTACGCGCTTGTCGGTTCTATGGAACTGATCTGATTCCAAATATCCGGATCGACCGGAACGCCGAGCCGCATGTTCTCTTCGCGCAGCTGCAGTGTCTGTTCGCCGGGATAGCGGATGGGTTTGGCCGGGTCGATTGGCGTTGCTTGACGCAGGGAATCGATGATGCCGTCGGCAATGTGGTTCAGCTCCGCAGCCGCAGCGAGGTTCGACGGATCGATGACGAGGAATATCTGTGACTGTCCCACCTCCTGCAGAGGATCCTGCGGGAACTGATGCGTCGCCATACCCCCTGAAAGCATGGCGGCGATGGCGTCGAGCACCAAAGCAAGGCCTGAACCTTTCCAGTAGCCGATGGGCAGCGCGCGCTGCGAGGCTTCAATGGCGGCGGCGTCCTGGGTGAGATGCCCCTGCTTGTCATAGCCGCCAGGGACAGGCAGTGGGACTCCACGCTTGCTGTAAGAAGCAAGCGTGCCGTAGGAGAACTGGCTCATCGCCATGTCGAGAACAAGGTTTCCTTCGCTACGAGGGATGGCTAGCACGAGAGGGTTGTTGCCTAGTGCAGGCGTCGTCGCTCCCCATGCGGGCAGATTCGCCAGCGTGTTCGACCAGCAGATGGCGAAGAGCCCTTGATCTGCAGCCTGCCATCCGAAGGCTCCGCCCCGCATCCAGTGATTGGTATTTGCCAGTGCGACGGCACCCATACCGTTTTTGCGCGCCAGCTCGATGGCGCGAGTGGTTGCATCCTGGGCATTAAGATTTCCGATGCCACGATTCCCATTCCAGCGTTCTATCGCGCCGAAGCCGGCGGTTAGCGTTAGTGTGGCGTGCACGTCGATGCTGCCGTTCTTCACCATTGCAGAAAAACGTGGAAAACGGTTGAGGCCGTGCGTGTAGATGCCATCGCGCGTGGTCTCTGCGAACAAGCGAGCGCAGCGGGTGGCGCGGTCTTCGGGAAGGCCAAGCCGGAGCATCGCCTGGCGAAGAGCGGCATCGAGATGGTCGAAGGGAACACGAAGCATCAGTTCTTCCTCAAAGAAAACGAGTGCAAAATCGAAATTAATGAAGCAGTGGAGGAAGCTTATCGCTGACTCCAAGTAAAAAGACGGTTCCAATGACAAAGCTGTAGACCGCAGTGAGCGAGGTGATCAGCATCTGGAGCCGTGGCCTGTGTGTGCTGGAGAGAAAGACTCCGGAGGCCGAGGCCGTCATCAGCGTGTTCATCAGCAGAAGTCCAGCGATGAAGCAGAGAAGGCCGAGGAAACCGCGGCTTGTTCCTCCAAGATTGGCAGCGAGCAGAAAAAGCAGAAGCTGCGACGGTGTCTCGGCGCCAAGCCCGTGAATGATGCCGACGATGAAGACAGAGCTGCGGTCGTAACGGAAGGAAAATGCGTCGGGACGAGGCGTGTCTGGCCGAACAATGCGACGCAGGCGCCATGTAAGATGCTGCACTCCTGTAATCAGCAACGCGATGCGACTGGGAGGAAGCGCATGCCGATGCGATGGGCTGCGGCGCAGAAATGCAATCAGGACATACAGGGCCAACACAATCAGAGTTGCACCGACTAGTTTTTCTCCGATGGCGTCCATGCGTTCCGGCAGCCGGAGATGAAGGAAGATGACAGCTGCACCAAGCAGAGCAACCGTAAAGGCGTGGCCGATCGCGTAGAGCAAGCCTAGCTTCATGCCTTCGCGCCAGGTGCGCTGTACGCTTGTGATGTCTGTGATTGCAGCCAAGTGATCGTAATCAAAACCGTGTCGCAGGCCAAGGAGAGCGCAGGAGAGCAGGGCGAGTTCGAGCGCGGAGGACATCTCTCTGGTAGCGTACGAGTGGAGCAGTCGGCGACGCAAGCTGATTGGAGAGATGCCAGCAGAGAGAGTTTCGGTAATAGAATGGCGTTTGTACAAGTGAAAAGAGAATCACCCATGAATCTTGAAACCATACTGTGTGATATTCACGAGCCACGACCAAAAACTCCGCGGCCGATTGTGATGATCGGCTCCGGCGGCATCGTTCATGACGCCCATCTGCCCGCATACGCGAAAGCTGGTTTTCCCGTAGCTGCTTTGGTGGATGTCAACCGCGAACGGGCGGAGGAGTTGGCGAAGAAGTTCCACGTGGCGCTGGGTACGGACTCGATTGCGGAAGCTATTCGCTTTGCTCCAGCGAATGCTGTCTTCGATGTGGCAGTTCCTGCGAAGGCGATTCCTGCGATTCTGCCGCAGCTTCCGAATGGCTCAGCCGTGCTGATTCAAAAGCCGATGGGCGATACACTTGCCGAAGCGTTGGAGATTCTCCGCATCTGCAGAGAAAAGAGACTGGTTGCAGCGGTTAATTTTCAGCTTCGCTGGGCACCCAATATGCTCGCGGCTAAAGCCCTGACAGAGAGCGGAACGCTGGGCCTGCTGCACGACATGGAAGTCTCCCTGAGCGTGCACATGCCGTGGGAGCTGTGGAGCTTTCTGAGTACGGCTCCGCGCCTGGAGATTACGTATCACTCCATTCACTATGTCGATCTGGTGCGAAGCTGGTTCGGCAATCCGCGCAGTGTCTATGCGAAGTCGGTTCGCAGCCCGAAGACGCCGAATCTTGCTTCGACAAAGAGTGTGATCGTCTTCGACTACGGAGACGACAAGCGTGTCTTCATCGATACGAACCATAGCCATGACTTCTCTCCCAGGTTACAGAGGAGCTACGTGCAGTGGGAGGGAATGGATGGAGCGATGCGGGCGCAGATGGGGGTCAACCTGAACTATCCCGTCGGCGAACCGGACAATCTTGAATACATTCTTCGCGACGGCGCGGGATGGCGGCAGGCTCCAATCTCTGGGAACTGGTTTCCTGACGCTTTTATGGGGTCGATGGGCTCGTTGCAGGCGTTTGTGGAGGGCGATGCGGAGACGCTGCCTACCAGGGTCGAAGATGCAATCGATACGATGCGAACGGTAGAGGCCGCATATATATCGAGCGAGCGTGGCGGAGTCGTACTGCCAATTGAATAATAGGATGGCCGCTTGTCAGCGGCCCATCCATCCACCATCCACGGTCACGACCGTTCCAGTCACATAGTCGCTGGCAGGAGAACTGAGAAAGAGTGCAGCTCCGGCAAGATCAGTGGGCTGGCCCCAACGGCCGGCAGGGATGCGCTCGAGGATCTGTCGATTGCGCGTTTCGTCGGCCTGTAACGCTTCAGTATTTGTCGTGGCAAAGTAGCCAGGTGCGATGGCATTGACCTGGATGTTTTTTGAGGCCCACTCATTGGCAAGCGCCTTGGTCAGCTGGGCCACACCACCTTTGCTAGCCGCATAAGCAGGCACGCGGATTCCTCCCTGGAAGCTAAGCAGCGAGGCGATATTGACGATCTTGCCTGGTGCGTTGCGACCGATCATGTCGCGTCCGGCGAGTTGCGAGAGCTGGAAGACACTCGTGAGATTTACCTGAAGCACAGTTTGCCAGTCTTCCAGAGGGAATTCCTCGGCGGCGTGGCGAAGGATTGTTCCCGCATTGTTGATGAGGATATCGACACGGCCGAACTTCTCTTTGACCTGTGTAAAAAGATCGTTCGCGCCTTCCGTCGTCGATAGATCAGCCCGAAAGGCGGCAGCGTTGGAGCCGATGGTGGCAGCCGTCTCCGTTGTCGCGCGGCGGTTTCCGTGGACGGCGACGGTAGCACCTGCCTGTGCAAGCCCGGTGGCGATGGCGGCTCCGAGGCCGCTGGCTGCGCCGGTGACGAGGGCGACTTTATTGTCGAGACGGAAGAGGTCAAGAATATTTTGCATGGTGTTGCCACTTTAATGGCGCACGCGGGGGTGGGGCAAATAATTGCCAAAAATCCATCCATTTTCACTGATAGGTATAGATTTTTATGGATAGATAATCCTTGGTTCCCGATGAGGTCACGGATGTGCGGTTATGGGAGTTGTATTGACCGTCGTGGATTGGGTTTCGTATGGTGGAAAGGATTCGATTTCAAGCTAGGTCATATGGCATAGGTCGGCTCTAAACGTCGAATATATGCTGGATTTGCGGCCCTTATCACGGCCTCCCCCAACGAGGCGTACAACAATTACTGCAACAAGGAGAAGTGAGATGAGGCTGTATCAGATGGCAGATGCCGTTCGGTACGAAATGATGAATACCGAGGAGCTGCGCGAGACGTTCCTGGTCGAGGGGCTGTTTCGCCCCAATGAGATCGAATTTGCGTATGTCGACCTCGATCGTACGGTGATCGGTTCGGTAGTGCCTACCGATACGTCGCTGGCTCTGGAGGCAGAGCCTGAGCTGCGAGCTGACTATTTTTTGGAGCGTCGCGAGCTTGGTGTGTTGAATATCGGCGGTTCGGGTTCCGTGACGGTCGATGGCAAAGTTTTCGACATGGACAAGCTGGATGTGCTCTATGTTGGGCGTGGATCGAAGGATGTTCATTTTGCCAGTAAGGACTCGGGGAGTCCTGCGCAGTTCTATCTTCTGAGCTATCCCGCGCACGCTGAATATCCAACAGCCATGATCAAGTTTGCCGATATGAAGCCGGTTGAGCTTGGGAGCTTTGAGACCTGCAATAAGCGCAAGATTTATAAAGCCATCTATAAGGACGGCATTAAGAGCTGCCAGCTGGTGATGGGCTTCACGATGCTGGAGCCGGGAAGTAACTGGAATACGATGCCTCCGCACACGCACATGCGCCGCAGCGAGGTCTATTTCTATTTTGATGTTGATCCGGCGCATCGTGTGCTGCACCTGATGGGGCCGCCGGATGCGACGAGCCATCTGGTGATGGCTGACAAAGAAGTTGTGATCTCGCCGGGATGGTCGATTCATGCCGGTGTGGGCACGAAGAACTACACCTTCTGCTGGGGTATGGGCGGAGAAAACCAGGTGTATGACGATATGGACGCAGTAACGATTACGGAGCTTCGATAAGAGATGAGTGAGAGTTTAAAGATTCGCAAGAAGGAAGAGTGTAAGTGGGATTTGGTCAGCCTGGGCGAAGTGATGCTTCGTCTCGATCCGGGCGACGTTCGTGTCGCGACGACGCGACAGTTTCAGGTCTGGGAAGGCGGCGGCGAATATAACGTTGCTCGCGGACTGCGTCGCTGCTTCGGGTTGAAGACGGCGATTGTGACGGCGCTGGCTGACAATCCGGTCGGCCGGCTGGTTGAGGACCTGATGAACCAGGGCGGCGTCGACCAGAGCCATGTGCAGTGGGCCAAGTACGACGGCGTGGGCCGTACGGTGCGCAACGGCCTCAACTTTACGGAGCGCGGATTCGGCGTGCGTGCCGCGCTGGGCTGCTCGGACCGCGGCAACACCGCTGTCAGCCAGCTGAAGCCCGGCCAGATCGACTGGGACGAGATCTTCGGCAAGGAAGGCGCTCGCTGGTTCCACACCGGCGGCATCTTCTGCGCTCTGAGCGAGACGACTCCTGAAGTTTGCAAGGAAGCCTTGATGGCTGCCCGCAAACATGGCGTGATCACCAGCTACGACCTGAACTACCGTGACTCACTGTGGAAGTCGATCGGCGGCAAGGCCAAGGCTACCGAAGTCAACCGCGATATTGCGCAGTATGTTGACGTGATGATCGGCAACGAAGAGGATTTCACGGCTGCGCTCGGTTTCGAGATCGAGGGTGTAGGCGACGATCTGGGTGAGCTGGATTCGGCGAACTTCCGCAAGATGATCGAGAAGGCTGTAGCAACGTATCCGAACTTCAAGGCCGTGGCGACAACGCTGCGTCATGCGAAGACGGCGAGCGTGAATGACTGGGGCGCGGTTTGCTACTACGAGGGCAAGTTCCACGAAGCGCGCCCGATGCCAGATCTTGAGATCTTCGACCGCGTCGGCGGCGGTGACTCATTTGCTTCAGGCCTGATCTACGGCTTCCTGAACGATAAGGGCGCTGACTGGGCGGTCAACTGCGGCTGCGCTCATGGCGCGCTGGCGATGACGACACCCGGCGACACGACGATGGCGACGTTCGACGAGGTGCAGCGCGTGATGAAGGGCGGCGGCGCTCGCGTTCAGCGGTAATAGATTTCTAACCAGAGCTCCGGCAGGCGATCCCTCCGGAGCTCGATACTTTTGAGAAAGCGAGTAATGCATTATGACGAAGGCCGCTGTTCTGGCTTCATTGAAGAATATTGGACTGGTTCCGGTGCTGCGCGCCGAGTCGGTTGAGAAGGCGCTGGCTCTTGCCGAGGCGATTGCTGCTGGCGGAGTCACGGTGCTCGAGATCACGATGACGGTTCCGGGCGCGATCCAGGTGATGCGGAAGCTGGCGGAACAGCGTCCTGACATCCTGATCGGCGCGGGCACGGTGCTGGATGCGGAGACGGCTCGTGCGTGCATTCTTGAAGGTGCGAAGTTTGTTGTCAGCCCGGCGCTGAACCTGAAGACGATTGAGATGTGCCATCGCTATTCCATCGCTGCGCTGCCTGGCGCGTTGACTCCGACCGAGGTGGTTACGGCCTGGGAGGCTGGCGCGGATGTAGTGAAGATCTTCCCGGCGAGTGCGCTGGGTGGAGCGAAGTATCTATCGTCGCTGAAGGCTCCGCTGCCTCAGGTAGAGATGATTCCGACGGGCGGCGTTTCGTTGGCGACGGCGAATGACTTCCTGGATGCTGGAGCTTTTGCTTTAGGTGTTGGCGCCGATCTGGTGAATACAAAGGCTATGGCTGAGGGCAAGCCCGAGATTGTGACTGAGAGCGCTAAGAAGTACCTGGCGATTGTGAAGGAGTTCCAGGCGAGGAAGGCCTCCTAGCTCTCCGGGTGATTTTGTGCAAAGTATTAAATCCATTGAAGTTATTGGGACGGTTACCTTCGTTACATAGAAAGCCCCGGCATTGAGCCGGGGCTTTCCTGTTTTTGCTGCTGGCTTAAGTTTAGCAGGCTGGGTGAAACTGATCGGCAGTTTTGCTGGGCGGGTTATCGCTCTTTGTTTGTTTGAGTTGTGAGGTTTTTGGAGTTGGGCGGGGATTGACAGAGGATTTGTGGCCGGGCTGGCGATCGAGATTGGTCGTTCCGCCTTCGGCTCCACTCCAGCCTTCGGCAGAGTTGTGTCCGCTTCGCGGCGGCGCTTAGAGGCCAAGCCTGAAGGCTTGGTCTACCCAGAAGCGGTTTTTGGCAACCACTCGACTGTGCTCAATTGGAGGCTCTGAAACTGTGGCTCTAAGCAAGGCGGTTCGCGCTAAAGCGCGAATGATCCCACATCTGGCGATGAAGCTGCCAGATATGGGCACCCGATTCTTGGTCGTGAGATGAGTTTGTGGCGGTGCAGGCAAAATACGGGGGTTCCTCGACTGCGCGCTTTGCGCTTCGCTCGGAATGACACACCCACCATCATTTCCGGCGGTTACAACTGTTTCGGACGCTGCACCATTTTGCTCGGAAAGACATATCGTTTTCGGGGAGGAAGGGAAATCGCCGCTGAGGGTTGGCTCAGCGGCGATTTTGTGAGTGATGGTTGTTGGTTAGAAGTTGGCGCGGAGTGAGAGCTGGATCTGGCGGTTCGCTCCGATGCCTACCTGGTTGCCTACGGTTGAGGTGAGCTGTCCGGCGGAGCCTGCGTTTGACAGGGTGAAGGGGGCTCCGGGTTGCGCACCGTTGCCGGCCGCGGTGGCCAGCGTCTGGTTGAGACGCAGGTTGCCGGGGTTGGCATAGTTGGGGTGATTGAGGATGTTGTAGACCTCGGCGCGGAATTCGAGTGCGCTGCGCTCAAGGAGGCGGAAGCTCTTACCGAGGGTCATGTCGAGCTGAGCGAGATTGGGTCCGGTGAGGTCGTTGCGGCGATAGTTGCCGAACGTGCCTGGAGCCGGAGTGGTGAACGCCGCCGGATTGAGGTACTGGACGCCGTTCTTGAGGTAGGGATTGACGCCAGGAACGATGTTGGGGCGGCGAATGTTACGGCTGTTGCCTCCACCCGGGGTGTTGGCGACTGCGGTGGTTTGCACGACGCCATTGGTGACGATGGGGTTGGCGAAGGTTTGTCCGGCGATGGATGTGCCTGGATTGCCGACGTAAGCAATGTCAGGCCGCGTGATGAGGACGTCCATCGGGAGACCGCTGCGGAAGTTGACGATACCGCCGACCTGCCAGCCGCCGCCGATGGCATCCCAGGGTCCGGAGAGGGAGTAGGCCTTTCCGTGGCCGAAGGGAAGATCGTAGAGGACGGTGGCGTTGAGGGTGTGGCGGATGTCGAAGGTTCCGCGGCCGTACTCGGTGCGGAAGTTGTAGGGGTTTTGCGCGGTGGTTGCTTCGTTGGAGCCGGAGGAGGTTCCGAGCTCCTTGGCCCAGGTGTACTGCGCGCCGAAGGAGAGGCCGCGAGCGAACCGGCGCTGTACGGAGGTCTGGAGCGCGTTGTACATGTCGGTTCCACCGGAGGTCTTGTAATCGATCTCGGCGAAGCGTCCGCCGAACTGACGGATGGCTGTACCGGCACCAGTGGTTGGGTTGGTCGTGACGTTGGTGATGAGGTTGGTGATGGAGCGCAGGAAGAGATTGCGTCCTGTGGATCCGACGTAGCCGACCATGAGCTGAACCTGTCCGGGGAGACTCTGCTGGATGGAGGCGGTGTAAGTGGTTACGCGCTCGGGGATGCGGTAGTTAGGGGCATAAGCGCGCGGCTGATAGCCGAGCGTGGGGCTGTTGATGTCGTAGTTGGCGTAGACATCGGTTGCAGGGACGATCGGGTAGGCTTTGCCAGAGGTAAAGGTTCGCGTGACGCGATCGTTGGCCTCGGGCTGGATCTGGTCTTCGGTCTGGCCGGGGCCGTAGAAGACACCGCCGCCGACACGGAAGACAGTTGCTCCGTTGGAAAAGACGGGCGACCAGGTGAGAGCGAGGCGCGGGCCGAAGTTGGTCTTCGAGGAGCTGAACCAGTCGCCGGTGTACTTCGGATAGATGGTTCCTGCGTTCATATCGAAGAAGACGTTTTTGTTGCGAGCTTCATGCAGTGGCGAGTAGTACTCGTAGCGGAGGCCGTAGCTGAGGGTGAGGTTGGGGCGCAGCTTCCACTCGTCCTGCGCGTAGCCGATGTAATAGGCCTGCTTGACCTGCGCGTTGCCGCTGAGGCCGGTGAAGGGCGAGAGGTCGCTGAGGTCGCCGTAGAACTGGATTTGCGACGGCTGGTTGGCTGCGACGTTGAGCAGGACCTGTCCGTTGGGAGCAACGACCCGTTCGCCGGTGAAAAGCTGGGCCGAGTTGTAGGTGTACGTGGTTCCACCGATCTGGTTGTTGTAGAGCGAGAGCGGGCGAATTTCGGCTCCGAACTTCATGCTGTGGTTGCCGGAGACGAAGGAGAGGTTGTCGATGTAGGAGTAGCTCTGGCCGGTGTAGGGCGCGCCGACTCCGTTGAAGGAGCTGGAGAGCGAGATGAGGGAGCCGATGTTGGTGAGTCCGGCGACGGCAATACGTGCACGGCTGAGATCGGCACTGGGGCTGGGGCCGGCGATGCCCTGAACGCGCATCTTGATGCCGTTGTAGCCGAACTTGGTTTCGTTGAAGATTCGCGGAGTCCAGACCTGATTGAAGGAGAGGACACCGTTCTGCGGAACTTCAACCTGTCCGAACTGGCTGAGAGATGCATCCTGAATCTGCGAGGATGTTCCCTGGTCGCGGTTGTAGCGCGCATACATGCTGAAGCGATTGTTGATGCGATAGTCGAAACGGATGGCTCCGAAGTCTTCGTTGATGCGGTTAGTGCCGACGGTGGTGACGTTCTGTTGCAGGACACCAGCTTTAGCAATGGAATACGTGCCGCCAGATTGCGCAAGAACCGGGAGTTCGGACGCGATGGGGTTGGGGTCGGCGGGGAATGCTGCGAGCAGCGGATAGACAGGCGAGTTGGTTGCTACCTGCGAGCGTGCGTAGTTGCTGAGCGTCGCGGCTCGCTGTGGAGCGGCCCAGATCTGGCGCAGACCTTCGTAGTTGGCGAAGAAGAAGAGCTTGTCTTTGAAGATGGGGCCGCCGATGGAGCCGCCGAACTGATTGAGGCGGAACTTCGGATTGCCGGTGGTTTTGGGGTTGAAGCGGTTACGTGCGTCGAAGAAGTCGTTGCGCAGGTACTCGAAGACGGAGCCGTGAAGATGGTTGGAGCCGGAGCGGGTGATGAAGCTGATCTGGCCGCCGGTTCCGGTGCCCATTTCGGCGGGGTAGCTGGAGGAGTCAATGCGGAACTCCTGCACGGCTTCGAGCGATTGCTGGAGGCGGAAGAGGGAGGTGAGCTCGCCGTTGAGATTGCCCGGGGATGTGTCGATGATGCTGGTAGCTTCGATGCCATCGAGGCGGATGATGTTCTGCTCGACGGCGCGGCCGGAGAAGCGGATGTTGTCGAAGGTACCGGAGCCGGAGTTGGTGGCTCCGGGAACGAGGAGATAGAGCTGGGAGATCTGGCGGCCGTTGATGGGCAGCTCCTGGATCTCGCGGGTGGCGACGTTGCCGCCGATGGCTGCGGAGCCTGTGTCGAGAGCTACGGTGTTGGCTTCGACGGTGACTGTGCTTTGCTCGCTCTGCACGTGGAGGGTGAAGTTGCGGGAGATCTCCTGGCCGACCTGCAGGATGAGTCCTTTGGCTTGAAGTGTGGTGAAGCCCGCGTGGGTGAGCTCGAGTGTGTAGGTAGAGGGTGGAAGCTGGAGTAGAGCGAAGTGGCCGGTGGAGTTGGTTGTTGTTGCGCGGTGGCTTCCTGTCTTTTCGTCGATGAGGGTGACCGTTGTATCGGCCAGGGCAGAATCGGAGGTGTCTGTAATGAACCCCGATACTGTTCCTGAAGTGGTCTGTGCAAAACTCTCGGATAAAAAGACAAGCAGGATTATTAACAATCGTGTGATTTTCATCTGTTTTTGGGTGCCTCTTCAGGCAGTATTCGGGGTTTCGATGAAAATCAGGTTACTGTTCCATGAATAGCCGCGACTATTGTTGATATCTGGTGTCAATAAGCCGTTTATCTTAATCGGCGCTAAGCGGTTGGAGAGGAACGCCGGCATCTGCGCCGGAGCCAAGCTCCTGGTCCTTGTATTGGAGCTCGTAGAGCTTCCAGTAGAGTCCACGTTGGGAGAGGAGCTGCTGATGCGTGCCGCGCTCGCGGAGCTGACCCTTGTGCATGACGAGGATGGTATCGGCGCGCTGGATGGTGGAGAGACGGTGCGCGATGAGGATAGAGGTGCGTCCAGTGATCATGCGTGAGAGGGCGAGCCGGACGCGAAGCTCGGTGTCGGTGTCGACGGAGCTGGTTGCTTCGTCCAGGATGAGGATGCGCGGGGCGTGCGCGAGGGCACGGGCGAAGCTGATGAGCTGCTTCTGGCCGGTGGAGAGGGTGGCGCCGCGCTCGCGGACGGGTTCGTTGAACTGCTGCGGAAGAGTGCGGATAAAGTCGCCGACGTTGACTTCGTCACAGGCTTTCTCCAGGGCTTCGTCCGTAATCCACGTCGATCCGAGGCGGACATTGTCGGCGATGGTACCGGTGAAGAGGAAGGGGTCCTGCAGGACGACACCGAAGCGGCGGCGGAGGGTGTTGAGGTCCTGTTGGCGGACGTCGACTCCATCGACGAGGACCTGTCCGTGCTGGATGTCGTAGAAGCGCATCATGAGCGCGGTGATGGTGGTCTTGCCGGCGCCGGTGTGGCCGACGATGGCAGCGGTCTCATCGGGTTCGATGGTGAAAGAGACGCCGCGGAGAATCCATTCGATGTCGTGAACCCAGGCATCCGAAGCAGTGTCTGCGGCGCCCGGGTCATGGGTGGCGAAATAGGCTTGCTGTTCGGGAGTGAGCTTCTGGTAGGTGAACCAGACATTGCGGAACTCGATGCGTCCGGAGTTGTCACCTGCCGTGGGATGGGCAGGGGAGAGGATTTCGGACTGCGTGTCGAGGAGCTTGAAGATGCGCTCGGAGGCGGCCATGGCAGCCTGCAGGATGTTGTACTTTTCGCTGAGGTCCTGAATGGGACGGAAGAATCGCTGCGCATACTGGATGAAAGCGATAAGGATGCCAATGGTGACGGTGTTGCCCATCAGGCTGTGCCGAACGATATCCCAAGCCAGGTACGTATGAGGCGAGAGCCAGTGTAAGGTTGCTGCGTTGAATACGGCTGTGCCTCCGCGCCAGATGACGAGGGCGATGGCGGTGGAGCTGAGGAGCTCGACGATGGGGTAATAGAGGGCGTAGGCGAAGATGGCGTCGGACCAGGCTTTTTTGTTTTCGGCGTTGACCTGGGAGAAGTCGTTGAAGGCGCGGCGCTCGCGGTTGAAGAGCTGCACGATGGCCATGCCGGAGACGTACTCCTGCGTGAAAGAGTTGATGCGTGCGGTGGCAGAACGCTGGCGGCGGTAGCTATCGCGGACGTGGCGACGGAAGATGCGCGTCACGTAAAGGATGGCCGGAATGACGGAGATGGTGAGCAGGGCAAGCGGCCAGCTCATACGCAGCATGATGATGACGATGAAGGCGAGGACGAAGATGTCTTCGAAGATGGCGAGGACACCGGAGGTGAACATCTCGTTGAGTGCGTCGACATCGGACGTCACGCGGGTAACGAGGCGGCCTACAGGATTGTGATCGAAGAAGGAGGGTGACATGCGCTGCAGGTGGCGGAAGATCTGGCTGCGCAGATCAAACATGATTTTCTGGCCGGTCCACTGCATGAGGTAGGTCTGGACGAACTCGAGCACGAAGGTGAGAAGCAGCGCACCAAAATAGAGCAGCGCGAGCTGCGTGATGCCGGTCCAACGGTCGGAGCTGAGATGCCGGGCAAGCCAGGAGAGGTGAGCCGGAGGGGTGTCGGACATAAAGGTATCGACACCGATTTTGACGAGGAAGGGCCCCATCACATCGGTGCCGGCCTTGATGAGAATAGAAACAGCGGACAGAGCGACCTGAAGCTTATAGGGATTGAGATAGGTGAGCAGACGGCGCATGAGGCGGCCATCATAGGCCTTGCCCATGACCTCATCGTCCTGCGGAGGCTTTTTCGCAGGCTCTTTCTTCTCGCTCGTTTGCTGGTCAGCCATCTGACATCATTCTAGATGCTCGGACGGCGCGGTGGATTCGCAGGTTGTGCAAGGTCAAGGCTTTGCCGAGAGATTGGCGACGGCGACACCTCGGATTGCTCCCTGATCAGGGAGTTGTGCAAAAACGATGAGCTTCATTGCGGACGGTGCTGTTCCCGATGGAGCGGTGAGCGTGAAGGCATGTGGGCCTTTAGAGAGATCCTGTAACTTCCCGATGCGCTGGAAGGAGCGCACAACGCTGACGTGGTTGAGGCGGTGGCCACCGTTCTCGCCGGTGCGCACGTCGGTGAAGGCAGAGGGTTCGATCAATGCGGCGTAGAGATCGCCGTGCTGGAGTGAAACATTCTCTTCGGCTGAGATGGATGCGGAGATGCGTTGGCCTGTGATGGAGGCAGAGGAAAGAGTGAGGGGGATTTTTGTCTGCCTGGCCGACTGAGCGATGGAGGCCAGAATGTGGGCTGAGTCGCTGCCTACGAACTGAGAACTACCGTCGATGACGATCTGTGGCGTGTAGGGAGAATCGAAGTGAAGGCGCGGAGCGTAGAGGTTTTGCCGCTCGGTGAATTGCGAAGAGGAGAAGCGGTCGTGCCAGCCGAGCTGGTCCCAGTAGTCGACGTGTTCGGAGAGGACGACGATCTGGGCACTGGATACAGGTTGTTGTGCGTCGAGTGCAGCCAGGAGGCGGTCAGCGGGTGGGCAGCTGGAACACCCTTCGGAGGTGAAGAGCTCGACGAGAACGGGCGTACGTGGGGTTTGCGCGGTGAGGATGAGAGAGGATAGAGCGAGGAAGAACGTTGCAAGAAGGCGCGACATAGGCCCAACTCCTTGTACGAGACCGGGTGCGAGGCTCGGACGGATTCTACTGAACCGTTAGAGTGCGGAGCCAGATGATTGGTCACAAGAAAAGCAGGTCATGAAAGGATAGAGAGTAGAGGTTTGATGGTGAGCGCTGCGGTTGGGCTCTATCTTTCGGTGCCGTTTTGCAAGGCGAAGTGCAGCTTCTGCAACTTTGCCTCGGACGCGTTCGCTCCGTCGCGGATGGAGGGGTATGTCGAGAGATTGTGCGCGGAGATACGAGGTGCGCGATGCAGAGCGGAGCAGATGGGCGCGACGCTGGAGCGTGCGGCTGATTCAATCTACTTTGGTGGTGGAACGCCGAGTCTTTTAGAGCCGGAACACTTTGTACGGATATTTGCGGCGCTACGTGAAGAGTTCGATCTGGCGAAGGATACGGAAACAACATTAGAGTGTGCGCCGGGGCAGCTTGCCGATGCGACGCTGGATGAGCTGCTGCGACAGGGTGTGAATCGCGTGAGTCTTGGGGTGCAGTCGTTTGTGGATCGCGAGGCTGCTGCAGTGGGAAGGCTGCATACGGGAACGGCGTGCGAGGGGGAGATTGCGAGGTTGCAGTCGGCTGGCATTGAGAATATTGGAATCGATCTGATTGCGGGTCTACCGCACCAGACGGAGGTGAGTTGGCGAGAGTCGGTTGCACGCGCGGTTGCCCGCGGTGTGAAGCATGTGAGTGTCTACATGCTGGAGGTGGATGAGGAGTCTCGCCTGGGGAAGGAAGTGCTGGAGGGGGGGACACGTTACGGTGCGCGTGAAGTGCCTTCTGAGGACGATGCGGCGGCGTGGTATGAGGTTGGGTGCGAGATGCTGGGTGAGGGAGGAGTGCTGCAGTATGAGATATCAAATTTTGCATGCGCAGGATATGAGTCCCGTCACAACACGAAGTATTGGCGTCGGCAACCGTATATAGGGTTTGGATTGGATGCGCATTCCATGCTGCCTGCGGATGCGTATGCGGTGCGGTTTCAGAATGCGGATGATCTGGACGTATACATGTCTGGGGATAAGCAGGCCCCGCTGAAGATGCTGCGGCATGATCATTGTGCAGAGGTTCGGCGGGTGGGAAGAGAAGAGGCATTTGAGGAGTCGCTGTTTCTGGGGCTTCGGATGAATGCGGGGGTTGATCTTCGGGTGCTTCGTGATGCATTTGGTGAATCGATGGTCGAGAGTGTGATACCGGCGGTGCATGAGGCACGTGAAGCGGGTTTTGTTGTGCTGGATGGCGACAGGCTGCGACTGACGTTGCGTGGAAGAATGGCTTCGAATGAGGTCTTCAGTAGATTGCTGGTGACGAGTGCGGCTTGAGAGTGTTTTGAGATTGCTGGAGAGAAGATGATGATTGATCTGCGTAGCGATACCGTGACGAAACCGACAGCGGCGATGAGGCTGGCCATGGCCGAGGCAGAGGTCGGTGACGATGTATACGGCGAAGATCCGACGGTGAATAGGCTCGAGAAGGATGCGGCGAAGATCTTCGGCAAAGAGGCTGCGATCTTTGTGCCGACGGGAACGATGGGCAACCAAATTGCGATTCGTTTGCATACGCAGCATGGGCAGGAGGTGATCTGCGAGGCGCGGTCGCATGTATTGGACTGGGAGATGGCGATGATGGCGGTGTTCTCCGGCTGCCAGGCGCGCGCGGTGCAGGGAGAGCGCGGCGTGCTGACGTGGGAGAAGATTCAGCGGGTGTTTGGGCCGAAGATATATTACCGTCAGACGACAGGGTTGATCTGCCTGGAGAATACGCACAACATGGCGGGGGGAACGGTGACTCCTCTTGACGTGCTGCAGGAGGTCTGGCGCGGTGCGGACAAGGTGGGGTTGCCGGTGCATCTGGATGGAGCGAGGGTGTTTAATGCGGCGACCGCGCTTGGAGTGGATGTAGCGGAGCTGACGGCTGGGTTCGAGACAGTGATGTTTTGTTTGTCGAAGGGGCTCGGTTCGCCGGTGGGGTCGATGCTTGTTGGCTCGGCGAAGGCGATTGAGCAGGCGCGATCGTTTCGCAAAGCGCTTGGTGGAGGCATGCGTCAGGCTGGCGTGCTTGCGGCTGCGGGGTTGATCTCGCTGCATGAGATGACGAAGCGATTGCATGAAGATCATGCGAATGCCCGGCTGCTTGCTGACGCAGTCGCCAATGAAGCCAGTGCAGAAGTTGATCTGGATGGTGTGCAGACGAATATTGTGATCTTTAGTTTGAAGGGCGAAGCGGATGCTGCTGCGTTTTGCGCTCGTCTTAAAGAGAAGAGTGTACTTGCAAGTGCAGTGGGACCGCATGCTGTTCGTTTTGTGACGCACTACGATGTAAGCCGGGAGATGTGCGCTGAAGCCGCAGCGATTACAGCAGCAGAGCTGAAGGCTCTACATGCCTATGCATAAAGAGGAGAGAGCGATGGAGAAGGTGTTGATTGCTGGAGAATGGCGCGAGGCACATGCGAGCGGGGGATTTCGTGCGGAAGACCCGAAGACGGGGCAGGCGATTGGCCCAGAGTATCCAGTGAGCAGGTGGGAGGACTGTGATCTTGCGCTGAATGCAGCGACGGAAGCTTTTAAAGAGATGCGCGGGATTGAGTTGGAGAAGATCGCGGCATTTCTCGAGCAGTATGCTGCGAATCTAGAGGTAAATGCAGATGCTCTGGTAGCGATGGCTGCAAGCGAGACGGCGCTGCCCGCAAGTCCGAGACTGTCGCAGGTAGAACTGCCACGCACAACGGGACAGTTGCGGCAGGCTGCTGCGGCGGCGCGCGAGGGTTCATGGCAGAACGTGGTGATTGACACCAAAAACAACATTCGTACGCACTTTGCGCCGATTGGGCCAGTTGTCGTGTTCGGGCCAAATAATTTTCCGTTCGCGTTCAATGGGATTGCAGGGGGAGATTTCGCGGCGGCGATTGCAGCCGGAAACCCTGTGATTGCGAAGGCGCATCCTTCACATCCTGGTACATCGCGCCTACTGGCGGAGCAGGCGCTTGCAGCGGTGAAACAAACGGGGCTGCCGGCTGCAACTGTGCAGATGATTTACGCCCTGGCCAATGAAGATGGATTGCGGCTGGTTTCCGATCCGCGCACAGCGGCAACCGGATTTACGGGAAGCAGCGCCGGCGGATTGCGCCTGAAGGCAGCAGCCGATGCCGTGGGCAAGCCAATCTATCTGGAGATGTCGAGCATCAATCCGGTTGTTGTGCTTCCTGCTGCATTACAGGAGCGGGGAGAGACGATTGCGCGCGAGTTGGCGACGAGCTGTTTGATGGGGAGCGGTCAATTCTGTACAAGTCCCAACATGATTCTGCTGACGCAATCGCCTGAAGCGGAGAGTTTTGTCGCAACGATGACATCGGCGTTTGAAGCTGCTCCATCCCAGCCGTTGTTGTCTCGCGGCGGCCTTGAACATCTGAGCAAGTGTGTCGATGAGTTGGTGGGAGCGGGAGCGAAAGTTGTAACGGGCGGAAAACGTGAGCCTGGAGCAGCGTTTTGTTATGACAATACGATCCTGCGCGTGAGCGGTGCAGATTGGCTGGAGGCTCCTGAGACGCTGGAGAAAGAGGCTTTTGGCAATGCGACGATGGTTGTGATGGCGAAGAATGTCGACGAGGCGCAGCAGATTGTCGAACACATGGAGGGAAACCTGACGGGAGCACTGTACTCGGCTAATTCGGGCGCGGACGATGCGGACTACGACAGGATGGCTCCGGCGTTGCGCGCAAGGGTGGGGAGATTGCTGAATGATAAGGCGCCGACAGGAGTCGCGGTGAGTCCGGCGATGAATCATGGCGGCCCATATCCTTCGACGGGGCACCCAGGGTTTACGTCCGTCGGCATTCCGGTAGCGATTCACCGATTTGCAAAGCTTGATTGCTATGACAATGTGCGTGCGCATCGACTGCCGAAGGCTTTACAGGACAAGAATCCCAACGGAACGATGTGGCGGTCGATTGATGGAAGTTGGAGCAGGGGGGACGTCGCCGGAAGCTGAACTTTCGTATTCGCGATATGCAAAAGCCCTCAGAAATTTCTCCCAAAAGAGAGATTTCTGAGGGCTTCGTTGCCAGGCCAGCGGTGGTTAGATGACTGGCTTGAAGGTGGTCACGAAGGTGACGAAGATGATTCCGAAGAGGATGACCAGCAGGGGCCACCAGCGATCCAGCCAGGGCGATTCATGCGATGAGCTCATTGTGACGCTTCTCCTTTTGCGTTGTTCTTAGCTTAGCAGGTCGCTGTAAAAAACGGCCGCAATCGGATCGATGGCTATTGCCCGAATGGAGACGATGTTGCGGTGTTGCGATCCTTACGTGCCAGGTTTTCAAGCGCGAAGAAGTAGGCCCACAGGTAGGGAAGCATCAGCAGGGCTCCCTTTGCTAGCTCGGAGGCGACGGGTAGTGAGTCAATCTGCAACCGGACTAAACGAATGAGTTGCACGCTGCCCCATGTGATGAGTGGGTAGGCGATTGCAGTCATCATCGCGACAGCAACAAGAGCCTGAACCAACGAGCGCCACCAGAGCGAGTCGCGCCAAGTCGTCCTGCGTTTTGGAAGAGGGAAGTCCATGAGACCCTCCAGTCTGTTCATCATAGATCGAATCCGCAGTTATTTCGTCACGATCCCGTGCATGCAGGAATTGCCCTTGTTTTCAATGGCATGTTTGCATTCTGTATTGTGAATAGAGATGAAAAACCTGTTCCTAGTGACGATCATGATATTTGTAACAGCGGTGGCGCATGCCCAGGTGGTGGCTGTTACGGCAAACCCTCCGCAGTATGGTTACTTTGTACTCAAGGGCTCGACTCATCGTATCCATGTAACGGTTTCCGGCGAGGTAGACACGATCACCGCATGGTCGGAGAGCAGTGCAGGAACGGCAACTATTACCGCGACGAACACGCTTTCGGTTGGGGATATCGTTCGATTTGATGGCCTGTCCATGGGCCGAGCGGGCGACCTCAACTGTTGTGCATACACTGTGACTGCACGAACTCCAACGTCCTTCACCGTGGCCGGAAAGTTGTTCTATGACCAGGCGCGCATTGCTGATTCGGGGAAGGCAACGAAGCTCTCGGGAGCTGGATTTTCGGGATTGATCAACTGGTCGTTATCGGGGCCAAACGCCAACAACTTTAGCCTCTCTGCAATCAATAGCGGCCACAGCTACAGCCTGACCAATGCTGAACCGTGGGTGGATATTACTGCGAATGCTGGCGGGACATGCTCGGTTGGTGGAACGCTTGGCAAGTACAAACCTACAAGCACGATGACGGTGAATCTTGTCGGAACCTCGGTGGACGATCCGACGAAGTCGGTCACGATCCCCTATGGTGCATGCGGTGCGAAGGTGCAGGTCTTTGTCGCTCCCAGTTACATCCCTTTGTTCAAAGGCGGTGGTCCAGCAGGAACAGAGAATGTACAGTCATGGGTTTTAGGGGCGATCGATCAGCGGGTAACGTGGTCTGCTTCGGGGCCGGGATGCGGCACACTTGCCGATACGAATATGCGTGATGCCCTGTTTACCAGCGGGAATACGCAAGGGCGATGCACGCTGACGGCAACTTCAGTCGCAGATAACACGAAGTCAGATCATGCGGTCATGTATGTCGCATCGACCAATGCACCTTACAACGTAACGGCACGCGGAACCAAGCCAGTGCCGTGCGAAGTTGATCCGGCGATGAAAGGGAAGCTATATCGTGTTGGGGCGACCAGAGAGTACACGTCTCCGGCAGCTCTTCCCTTGAACGCACTTCATTCGCCAGGAAACACCGTTCTTATTGACCCGGGCACATACCATAACTACATCGAGATTGATCCCTTGGTTTCGGGTACGCCCTCTCCGGAGCAACCGACGGTGGTGATGATTGGGTGTGCAGACTCCAATGGGAATCTGCCTGTCTTCGATGCTGCCAATGCTACCGGCGCTTCCTGGATCAGCAATGAGGTCGCGGATGGGAACTCGGCCTGTTCCGGGCAAGCGGTTATTTGCATGTGGCATCCCGGTTCGTACAGTTATTACTTCCCTGGTCCGGTTCAGCCAGCCTATGTCTTCGTTGGCGGATTGACTATACAGAACGCACGTAACGGTTATCACTTCACGACGCCGAATGGTTCTCCAGCGACATGGAATGGATTCTCTGCGTGTGTGCGATCCAACATGGGGAGCTATCAGACCTTCTATGGGCTGGAGTTGAATAACTGCGGAAATGGTACGTTCACCGACTTCAACGGGAATCACTCATGGGGTGGGTTCGTCGGAGCTACGACCATCGAAGGCAGCAATATATACAATGCTGGATTCGCCAATGGTGGCACGGGTTCTCATAATGTTTATGCCCAGGGATGGATGGAAGTGATTCAGGGCAACACGATCTCGGGTCAATACGATCCGGCAGCCGGTGGAGCGCAGATCAAGCTCCGCGGTGTTGCAGACATCATCCGCAATAACCGGATTACCTGCAATGACACGCCCGGGCATTATTGCGGTACTCGCACGATTGATCTGGTTGAGGTGCAGGACGCACCAAACTACATCCTGCTGGAGGCTTACATCGGAGGTGCTGGTCAAACTGCCTGCTCAGGGACTCCATTTTGCAGCGGCGACACAATGGGCATGTCTGGTGTGATTGCATGGCAGGAGATGCGTAACGACCTAGTCTACGGAAATATATTTTTCGTCAAAAGCGGCGCTGGCCAGTTGATCCATTTCAACGGCGACCATTCTATGAGCACGGCGGCGAACCGGCGTAATCTTTACTACTACTCCAACACATCGAAGATCAATGTCAATGGAGCGCAGATGTTCGACACCGGGCAGCCGGGAGGGAATCTTTTGCCTGTGCCTGCTGAGTGGCAACAGGTGTATATGTACAACAACATCCACTGGGGGCCCAGGGATGGTGTTGTGAACCGCACGACGACGCAGATCACCACGATGCAGACGAATATGTTTTCTGCGCACGCAAAGCCGACAACGACGACACCGATTCCTGCAGAAGATTCGACGGGATGGACCAGTGTGTGGTCGAACCTGGGGGGAACGTATTTTCAGAACATGGTTCCGCTGGATCTGCACATGACGGGGCTGTCCTCCGCAAACGTATTGAGTGCGACGACTCAACCTTTTGTGGAGAATACTTATCTTCCCGTAGGCAATCCGCCGCAGAAGGAGAAGGCGTCCACGATAACGGGGTTTGCTGCACTGACTCCTGTACGCTTGCAGATCAATTCAAGTGGCTATTTAGTACTACGTCAGGATCTCACCGTTTTGGGAGCAGTCGATTCAGGTGCAGCACAATAGATTGCTATAGGTGGTCTTTACAGGAAGCTTGTGGCGGAGAGACAGGGATTCGAACCCTGGATACCTTGCGGTATACACGCTTTCCAAGCGTGCGCCTTCAGCCACTCGGCCATCTCTCCGCGATGGGTGGGCTACTGAAAGGCTAACACAAGCCGCATGTGTATTTTCATCAGGGAGCCTGTGCGTCAACATTCTGTTTGATGGAGGCTCCGGAACGGACGACAAGCGGGACTCCGTGAACGAGGTAGTTGCGCAGCGTCGCGGGATCGTTGAAATTGATATCCCATCCTTGATCGACGGCGATCAGAATATATTGCCCTGGGACGACATCATTCAGATCGAAGCTGCCATCGGTATTGCTCTGGTCGCGCTCGAGCGTGGTAAACGATCCGGGATCGTCGAGGGCAGCCGGCACCAGCATCACAACGGCTCCGACACTTGGTTTGCCGGCGAGGCTGGCGATACCTTTCACCGTTGCCAGGCCGCTGACGGTGTGCAGTGTCAGTGTTACATCTCCCTGGTGAAGGGTTAGGATGCGACCTTCTACATCTGCTCCCTGCGCGGAGATGCTTGCAAGATAGGAGTCGCTGCGATTTGTGATGTTGACTTCATAGCGGCCGGGAGGCACCTGTAGCGTGATCTCGCGCGGCTGCCCGCGTCGCATGTCGACTGGCATAGGGCGACCACCGCCATACATCGGGAAAAATTTCTGCCCGTTCGTTGTGTCTGTGAACTCAACCATGGTTGGGCGTGAATCGTCGTCGTCACGGTCGAAGTGGACGGTGATATTCGACATGGAAGAAGAGGTTGCCGAGCTGAAGTCGATGACCTTTGCCGCTCCCTCGGTGACCTGGACGACGGTGGACCGCGGGTCCTGGTTGGGGCCCTGGAGTCGAACGCGATAGGTGCCTGGGGTCAGACCGGAGATGTCGAATTGCCCGTTGTTGTTGCCGATGGAGGACTGCACAAAGCCGTTGGCACCGTTGGAGTCAATGCGCTCCACGATAGGGAAGGACGAGATGGTGCGGCCATCACTCGATGGCGGAGGAGCGATGATCTGCAGATGAAGGGATGGGATGGGTGTGAGTTGAAAGTCCGCCCGGCGGTCGTCTCCTGCTTTAAGCGTCAGGGTCTCGGCCAGCGCAGAATCGCTGCTCCCCGGATACCAGGTGAGTGGATATGCGACGTCGAGAGAGGGATCAAGGGATGAACTCGTCGTGCCGCTGCGCTGGCGGACTGAGCTTGCATACCATGGCCGCGCATTGACAGCGATGCGATAGCTGCCAGGTGGCAGGCTGGAGAACTCATAGAAGCCGCGGTCGTCGGTCTGCGCAAAAAAACGGGGCACGAACGATGCAACACGATGATCTGGCGTTGGTGGCACTTCCGTCATTAGTTGAACGTTAGCGTTACGTACAGATTCGCCAGCTTCGTCGAGCACGGAACCGGAGATGCGTCCTTGTGGCGGAAGGCGGAACTGGAGATCGTAGGTTGGAGCGGAGGCTGACAGCACAATGGCCGAGGAATAGTTATTGTGCTCATTGAATGCCTGGGTTACATAGCCGGGTGCACTGGCCGTTAGACGCCATGCTCCGGCTGAAGTTACAGGAATGGAGAAGCGGCCGTGCTCATCTGCATCAAAGCCATTGCCTGCAGATGCTCTTCGCATTGGCCCCTGATTGCGTCCCGTCAACGAGATTTCGAGATGACATCTTGCGATGGGATTTCCCGTGATGCTGTTGAGGACGACACCCGTGATCCGGTAAGGCGATGGAGAGCTGGGCTCCGCTGAAGCGGCCAGGCCGGCAGACAGAATCATGCCGCAGGCAATGAGCCGGAAGGGAAGTGCAAAGCTCTTTCGCATCATGGAGCGACCTCCGATGCGGGAACCGCGACGAGATCTAGCGAGGCCTTGTTTCCGGCGTTGATCGTAATGGTCTTGATGTAGGTGGAGTAGTGCGAGAGTGCTTCGCGGTTGCGATAGTTATCCTGATGGCGTTGCTCAAAGGCGATGGCCTGATAGTCTCCGGGCGGCAGATAGGCAAAGTTATAGGTACCGTCGGAGTTGCTTCGCATCGGGAAAACAGATGCAGCACTAGGGCCAGTGGGGATCAAGTAAACCCAGCCTGAAGAGGGAACTCCTGCCGACACGGTTGTGCCTTGCAGGGCCCCAGTTTGATTGCTGACTGTGAGCACGATAGGAGAGTTGCCGGATCCCTGCGTTACGACGAGATCCTGCGTGAGCAGATCTGTTGTTCCGTATGCGGCCGCTTTGACGTACCATCGTCCGCCGGAGTGGCTGACCAGGCGATAGGTTCCTGGAGCAGGACGGAAGTAGCTTACATGGTCGGCTCCGGTTGTAAGGATGGCCTGGCCGTTACCGCGTATTAGTCCAGCGTGCTGGGTGTCGCTCAGCATCAAGCCCATCTGCTGCAAGCTCGGAGGCGCGTTATCGGACGTAGAAGAAGTGGATGACTGCGATTGGTCGGCAATGATCTGTACGGGGATGGTAGGAGCTGGAGCAAGGTGAAGGATGGCTTCAGAGGTATTTTGCGGTGTCACGGTGACGGTTGTCTCGCCATATTCGGAGGCTTCACCGGCATTGATCGTAGCGGTCAACGTATAGGTGCCTGCGGGAAGTTCAATCCGGCGGCTGCCTTCGGTTGCAAAGCGGGAGAAGCTGACCGGAAAGGTCGCTCCTGTGCTGGATTGCGCCATGATCATCGGGAAGCCGCGGTCGGGCGAAGGATCGATTCGCAGAGAGACAGGATAGGTGGGAACGAGCTCTGGGCGAAGATCGAGATGTTCTTCTGCACCAGCAGCTAGATGGATAAAATCCGAAGTGTTAGACGAGCTTACTGCTGGATATATCGAAGGAATAATAGATTTAGACGTTCCTGCCATACGGGGCTGATAGCCGGTTTCAACCTTATAGTCGCCAGGGGCGACGGCGAGGCGGAACTCTCCACGGGAGTTGGTCATATTAACGCCCGCCGGGGTCCATTGCTGGCCGGTGTCGCTATAGGTTAAGCGCCGGGCTGTGACCGATACCCGCGATAGCGGGGTTCCATCCGATGCGATGAGCGTACCCGTCAGCAGGGACTCCGGATACATCTGGAGGGTAATAGGCGAGGCCAGCTGGTCGCTGCTAATCGATGCAACGAGAATGGCGTTTCCGTCGGAGGCAGCATAGTAGCCGGGCTTCTGAACCTGGATGAATCGGCCTCCGGTGAGGCCAGAGCCATCGAACTGGCTAAAAGTAAATTTGCCTTCGTGGTCGGTGAGTACGGCTCGCCCATTGAGTTGAACCAGAGCTCGGGGTACCGGAGCTTTGCTGACCGCATTCAAGACCTGACCACTCACCGAGATCAGGCCGTTTGGCGCTGCCGACGAACTGGAAGTCTGTGCAATCGATAGCGAACCACAAAGCATGACCGGACATAGCAGTCGGGTCAGGTATGTCCGTAGCTTGAGAAGAGGTGTCGGCACGTGTCAGAAGGAAGCTTGCTTGAACCAGTAGACGTTTCAGTCTGGCAATAGTGACACAAGACTAAGAGTTCCTGAGCTAAGTTTTATGTCTGATAACACATATTATGTATAGTTGCGATGCAAAGCCAGAGGCCCCTGCTTATACGGCTACCTGCGCCTTCGCTTTAGCCTCTTTGCCGCGAAGATAGATGTCTCTGCTGATGATCGTTGGTCGTTCGATTATGTAGTAAAAAACCACTCCCCCGAGCCAGGTCATGGTGAGCACGACGATCGATTTGGCGACGCCTCGGTTCCAGCTTCCAAGCAAAACTTTACGGATCAGTGGGTCCAGAATGGTATGCGTCAGATAGATGCTGTAGGAGCAGAGTGCTGCCCCTACGATACCCGACCGAATCAACCGTCCGGCCTGCGATTGCGGTGTCCACTCCAGGTCGTATAAATAGCGCACCCATGCCGCGTACCCGATGGCATAGATCGTAAACAGGAGCAGATCGGCCATCATCGGGCGCGGATTCCAGATGGGCAGGATGATTACAAGAAGCGGACACAGCGGCAAAAGAAGCTTTGCGGGCTTCTTCAGCTTGTCGAACAAAGGCTGGTCGGCGACCGTTAGATAAGCGAGCCAAACGCCGGCGACTAGACCTTCAAAATGAAGATGAGTGAGCCAATACCACTGGGCCGGCATTCCCCCGGAGATCAGGTAGGTTGCGATACGAAGCATTAGAGGGACGAAGAAGAGTCCCGGCAGGAGATATCGCAGGCCTTTGATACCAAATGATTTAATAAAAACGATGAGCAGGATCGGTAGGCACAGGTAAAAGTGCTCTTCGACGCAGAGGCTCCAGGTTGGCGCAAAGCCAGTGATGCCGAGGTAGTTCTGTAGAAAGAGTGCGTAGTAGAGATGCAGCGATGGGAATTCGGAGTAGATATGGCTTGCCCCGATATAAAGAAGGATGGCCGCAAAGTATGGCGGCAGGGTTCTCCACCAGCGGGCGCGCCAGAAGCTCCAGAAGGAGAAGGTTTCTGTCTGAAATGCCCGTAGACAGATACGTCCGATCAGAAATCCCGACAGAACGAAGAATAATTCGACACCAGTACCAAGGGATGAGGTGAGATTGACTCGGCCGATGTAGATATTCAGGCCGTGAGCGAGAATCACGCCTACGATTGCAGCGGCGCGCAGGACATCCAATCCAAAATTTCTCTTCCCTGCGCTCATCTTTCAGCCTCCGAAGTCGCTGAATCTTTTGTATCATTTAGCCGTAATTATCTTTTCAGATCGATTTTGCGGGTAAACATGCGTATTTCATTTGCGTTGTGCGTATCATTTTGTTTCGGAAGCTTATTGCTGGCTGCAGCTATCCCCGGCGAGACGCAAATTGTGGCGCAGCATACTGGAGACAGCTATCTTCTGCAAAACAATGTTGCTGGCCTGAAATGGCAGATTAAAGATGGCCGCGTCCAGCAGGTGGTCTATCTGGATAAGCTGCATGGCAAGCAGATCCCCGCAGCTATCCCGTTCCGAATTCTGTTGAAGGATGGCCGCATCTACGATGCAGAAAACGTTGCTGTCTCCGGCATTCCATCGGAGAAGAAGCTCATTCCTGCGGTGGGTGCCTCAAGGTTTTCTGAGACGCTGGCTGGTGAGGAGTTCAATGTTCCGCTGGAGAGTTCGGACAAGTCTGTTCGACTGTTATGGTCCGTTGTTCTGCGTGAGGGGTCATCGTATATTCGTCAGTCGTTGACGATCACAGCGGATTCGCAGAGCGATCTGCCGATCAACCAGGTCCGGCTCATCGACCTGGAATTGCCAGCCGCAAGCGTCAGTGGGTCGGTCAGCGGCTCGCCGATCGTGACGCCTACCTTGTTCTTCGGTTTTGAGCACCCCATTTCCCAGAGCAAGATCATCGGGGACAAAGCTATTGCTTGGATCGACCGCGACCTGCCATTGAAAGCTGGCCAGTCGATTACCTACTCATCTGTCTTTGGTGTGGTGCACGAGGGGCAGATGCGCAGGGAGTTTCTTGCTTACATCGAGCGGGAGCGAGCGCATCCTTATCGGACGTTCCTGCACTACAACTCCTGGTACGACCTGGGGTACTTTACGCCTTACGATCAGGCCGGCGCTGTCGACCGCATTAACACGTTTGGACGCGAGCTGACCGAGCAGCGTGGCGTCAAGATCAGCTCCTTTCTCTTCGATGATGGATGGGACAATCACAAATCGCTCTGGAAGTTTAATGACGGCTTCCCTCACGGGTTTACCGAGGTGAAGACGGCGGCGGAACGTATCGGTGCTGATCCGGGTGTCTGGATGTCTCCGTGGGGAGGTTATGCGGGCCCCAAGAAGGAGCGCATCGAGTACGGCAAGAGCGAAGGTTATGAGATTGTGCAGGGTGGTTATGCTCTATCAGGCCCGAAGTATTATGCGGCCTTTCGTGATGTCAGTCTCGACATGGTGAAGAAGTACGGTGTTAACCAGTTCAAGTTCGATGGCACTGGCAACGTCGATTCCGTCTTTCGGGGCAGTGCTTTTGACAGTGACTTCTCTGCTGCGATTCACCTGATCGGCGAGTTGCGCGAGGCCAAGCCCGATCTTTTCATCAACCTGACGACCGGAACATGGCCCTCCCCTTTCTGGCTGCAGTATGCCGATTCGATATGGCGCGGCGGCGAAGATGACGACTTTATGGGCGTTGGGAGTTACCGGCAGCGCTGGATTACCTACCGTGATGGCGACACGTATCGCCGGATCGTTGTGAACGGCCCGTTGTATCCGTTGAACTCGCTCATGCTGCATGGCATGATCTTTGCGAAGTTCCGTAAGCATCTGAACGACGATCCGCAGAACGATTTCCGCAGTGAGATTCGTTCGTATTTTGGGACAGGAACGCAGCTGCAGGAGATGTACATCACGCCTTCCCTGCTCTCGAAGCAAAATTGGGACGACCTGGCTGAAGCAGCTCGCTGGTCGCGCGAGAACGTAGACGTTCTGAAGGACACGCATTGGGTGGGAGGCGATCCCAACTGGCTAGAAGTTTATGGCTGGGCCTCGTGGACGCCGAAGAAGGGCATCCTGGTACTTCGTAATCCGAACGATAAGCCGCAGACGATCACGTTGAAACTGAAGGACGCCTTCGAGCTGCCTGCTGGGTCAGTGCCTTCCTACACTGCGAAAAGCCCGTGGAAGGACGACCAGGCAGTACAAGCGATCTCCATCCGTGCAGATCAGCCTCATACTTTCAGGCTCGAGCCTTTTCAGGTGCAGACTCTCGAGTTCACACCTTCGCGCTAGCGCGATGCTCAGCCCTTCAGCGTCTGAGCATTAATTACCGCCCTTTGTGTCTTTGCTACCATCGACCTTGGGGCACTCTTCGTTCATGCGAATCGTACAGGCTGTCTTTGGCGTCTTCCATCACTTCGAACTTGCTCGCGAACTGGAACGCCGCGGCCACCTGGAGGTCATCTATTCGACCTTTCCCTGGCGAAGGCTGAGCCGGGAGGGATTGCCGAAGTCTCGGGTCGAGACTTTTCCATGGATCCATACGCCGGAATTTTTGCTGCACAAATATCATGTCGGCAATCGTTGGCTGTATGACCAACTAGGCTACGCGAATGCTCTTACGTTCGATGAGTGGACCCTTCGGCGTATCCCACCTTGCGATGCCTTCATTGCCATCTCGGGTGCCGGGCTCAAGACCGGCATCAAGGTTCAGCAACGCGGCGGACGCTTTATTTGCGACCGCGGCTCGACGCACATCCGTTACCGCGCTGAACTTGTAGAGGAGGAGCATCTCCGCTGGGGTGTGCCGGAAAACTCGCAGGACGATCCTCGCGATCTGGCACGCGAAGAGAAGATCTACGAGGTGGCCGATGCGATCACGGTGCCGTCCAGCTACTCCCGCCGTACGTATCTCGATCGCGGTATTCCTGCGGAAAAGATTCATGTCTTACCGTACGGTGTCCTCCTGGACCGCTTTCAGAAGGTTGCTGACCCTCCATCGGATCGCTTTGAAGTGCTTTATGTCGGCCGCGTAAGTTTGCCGAAGGGATTTCCTTACCTGATTGAGGCGTTTGCTCAGTTGCCCATTCGTCAGAAGCACCTTACCGTTATCGGAGGTGTTCAGCCGGAGATGGAGCGTGTTCTGGAAAAGTTGCCCCGAGAGAACATCACCTATAAAGGCATGATGCCTCAGACGCAGTTGAAGGAGCACATGAGCCGGAGCCATGTGATGGTGATGCCCAGCCTGGACGAAGGCATGGCACTTGTCCAGGGGCAGGCTATGGCTTGCGGCTGCCCTGTTATCGCGACCACCAACACGGGTGCAGAAGACTTGTTCACAGATGGAGTCGAAGGCTTCATCGTCTCCATACGGGATTCAGCTGCATTGGCGGAGAGGATGCGTCAGCTTGCTGAAGATTCCGCGCTCCAGAAGCGCATGAGCGAAGCATCCCTGACTCGCGTAAGAATGCTGGGTGGTTGGAAGCAATACGGTGATGGATGGGAACAGCTTCTCCGTCGTCTCACCGGCACGTCATCTTGATTGCGACATCACTTCCATCCGCCACCGACAAAATGCACGATTTCAAGCCGGTCTCCGACAGTCAGACGGACATTTGGCCAACCCGCTTTCGCGGCGATCTCTCCGTTGTGCTCAACTGCCACGCGATCCGCTTTCAGACCAAGCTCCTGGACAAGGTCTGCAAGGCTTGCAGACTCGGACAGGGCGGCGAAATCACGGGACTGTCCATTCAAAATGATCGTAAGGGCCATATAGAAATGTTAGCAGGAGGGCTGCTTCCCTGCCGGTCATCCTTCTAGGCCTATTCGCCTACTTGTGTTCTCAATCGCGGTGTTATTGTGTTGTCAAAACCACGACCTGAGATCGGACATTCGGATTCATGCGCCTATATTCTCTACTGCTACTGACAGCCTTTACCTTCGCAGCGCAAGCTCAGACCGCGCCAGCACCGGATTCCGCTTCCATCGTTGCATTGGAGGCGAAGAAGGATGTCGATCTCAACCTCGATCCCCATTCGTCGTTCTGGAAGTCTGCGCAACCGGTCTTCATTACCGCCGACACCATGGGGAGGTCAGCTCCCTATCGCACAGAAGTGCGCGCTCGTTGGACCAAAGAAAATCTCTACCTGCTCTATGTAGCACCCTACGACAATTTGAACCTGAAGCCGGACCCTGATCCCGTTAATGAAACCAACCGGCTCTGGAACTGGGACGTCGTCGAGGCGTTTATTGGTTCGGATTATAAGAACATCCGCCAGTACAAGGAGCTCGAAGTGTCCCCGCAGGCGGAATGGGTCGACCTGAACATCGACCTTGATAAAAAAGGCAATCGTGATGCTATCAAGTGGAACTCAGGCTACAAGGTCGCTGCTCGCATCGATCAAGACAAAAAAGTCTGGTACGCGGAGATGAAGATTCCCTTCTCGTCTCTGAAGAACGACTCGCCAGCTCCGGGACAGACACTCCGTATCGGTCTCTTCCGCTGTGCGGGCACTACAGATAACCGCCTTATTCTCTCCTGGCAACCGACCATGTCGGCTACGTTCCACTCGCCGGAGCATTTTGGAAGCCTCGTTCTTGCACCGGGTAAGAAATAAGCCCTCCGGTTGCGCGGCTTTCTTCAGGCCGCTCCGTAGACTCGTACGGCTTGCCGCATCAGCCAGTCGGTGATGTGGTGACGTGGTTGATGGAGTTCCGCAAATTCATCGAAGACCTCCCGACTGAGTCGCATCAGGATATGTACGGCCTCGCGATTGGCTGCAGCCTCACGAGCATCCATCGAAGCTATGCGTGAGCTGGCAAGGTACTCGGCAGCATGTCCGAGAGTTCGCAAGGTTTGGCCGTGGTGTGTCTCACTTCTCCGGTGGATGGTCAGGGGTTGCGAAGGTGGCAGAAACAGGCTCAGAGCTAATGAGGCGCTGGGGTTGGAAGCGGCCGATTGTTGCATGAACGTTAAACATCCTCCGTCCTCCCTCTTATCGGCGTCTTCGAGGGGGGCATTATGGAGGAGTTATCGCCTGAGCGGCCACAGGTGATTCAGTGGCCCGTGGCCATGACCAATCGAGGCCGACTGGCGGATAGCCTCTGCGACATAGCGTTTTGCCGCCGAAACGGCCGTAAGATGGTCGTCGCCAAGGACAAGACGGCTGAGCAGCGCGCTTGAGAAGGCACAGCCCGTCCCATGCGTCGCCATGCTGTCGATGCGCTCGCCGGCAATCCAGTGAAGCTCACCGCCGCAGGTAAGGAGCAGGTCGTCAGGCTGGTCCAGATGCCCCCCTGTAGCGACGACGTTCAGGTTCGGGTAGGAGGCTTGGAGAGTCCGAGCCGCAGGCTCCAGTTGATTGCGGTCAGCGACATGGAGGCCGGTAAGCAGGCTCAGTTCCGCCAGATTCGGCGTTGCCCAGTCGGCCAGAGGAAGAAGACGTTCACGCAGGCATCGCAGTCCAGCTGGTGAGAGCAGTTCCCTGCCTGAGCTGGAGCGCAGGATGGGGTCGAGAACGACAGGCGTCTGCGATGACTCTTGTTTCAGGCGTTCGAGGTAGCTGGCGACCGCTTCGACGATCTCTTCTGTTGCCAGCATCCCGATCTTCACGCCAGCGGGCGGCAGATCTTCATGGAGACAAGCGAGGGTTTCTCGCAGAAGGCTGGCCGAGACGGGCTGGCTATCACGAACTCCGAGGGTCGATTGGACCGTGAGGCTGGTGATCGCGGAGGTCCCGAAGAGGCGATGGGTAGCGAAGACCATCAGGTCTGCGGTGATTCCGGCTCCGGAAGAGGGGTCAAAGCCGGCGATGGTCAAAACAGTCTTCATGGCATCGAAAAGAACGAATTGGGCGAAAAAAGGGCCCTGAGGAATACTTTTCTGAGATTTTTCAAAAAATAGCAGGATTCTTATCCGGCTGCCGAAAAGTAGCGAATTTGGGCGGAAATCGGCTGATTTAAGGGCGAATATCGGCATCAAACCCTGGGAACTCCTTTAGCACAGCGAGGGAGTTCAGACAAGCGAAATCCTGCTCTAACTCAAATCGGCTGATTGACTTAGCTATTTCCTGCCAAGACAATAGAGGGATGGGAAATGCCATGAAGATGATTCCTGTTAATAGAAGCGGCAACGCTTCGACTCGACTTGGAGTTGCCGTCGTGACACTGCTCGTAGCGTTGGGTGTCTCGGCTTCAGCCAGCGACCCAGCTCCGTCACAAATGCAGAACAACTCGCAGCAACCTAACAAGACGCACCGCTGGTTCCAGATTGGTCAGGCGTCGTGGTACGGCAAGTACTTTCAGGGCAAGAAGACCGCCAATGGCGAGTCTTACGACATGAACGGACTGACCTGTGCTCATCGGAGCCTTCCGCTGAACAGCTGGATTCGCGTCACGAACCTGAAGAACCGCAAGTCGATCTTCGTTCGTGTGAACGACCGCGGTCCGGTTCCGGAAAGTCGCATCGTCGACCTGTCCTACGGAGCAGCCAAGGCTGTCGGGCTTCGCGGTATCGGCAAGGTCAAGCTGGAGACGCTGCGGCCCAACGATTCTGAGATGATGAAGCAGCTGATCGCCCAGGTACGGATGCCCCAGCTGGTTCCACAGGGCATGTAAATCAGAGAAAGTTCAGCAATTGGCCAGAGAGGTACCTGAAGAGGCTCTCTGCTGACGCATGCCTGGGACTAAACTGGTGTTATGACTACCAGTGTGAGTTTTGCTCCCCAGGAAGGCGTTCAAGTTGCTGCGCGTGACCGTCTGGCGGTCGCGCTCGATGTCCCTGATGCGAAGAGCGCGTATGAGCTTGTGGACCGTCTGGACGGCGCCTGCCGCTGGCTGAAGGTCGGCATGGAGCTTTACTACTCTGCCGGAAACGGTCTGGTGGAGACACTTGCGGGTCGCGGTTACAGCATTTTTCTCGACCTGAAGCTGCACGATATTCCGAATACTGTGGCTGGTGCGGTTCGCTCGGTGACGGGCCTTGGAGCCGGGCTGCTGACGGTCCATGCTTTCGGCGGTCCGGCGATGCTGCGGGCGGCGGCGGCGGCGAAGGCTCCGGGAGCGCCGAAGCTTCTGGCGGTCACGGTGCTGACGAGCATGGATCAGAGCGAATTGAGTGCTGTCGGAGTTCCCGGCTCACCTGCCGACCAGGTTTTGCGGCTGGCTACGATGGCGAAGGCCTCCGGGATGGATGGCATGGTCTGCTCGCCGGAGGAGGTTGCTGCGGTTCGAGCGGCTACCGGGCCGGAGTCGATTCTTGTGATTCCCGGAATCCGTCCAGCGGGAGCGGCGGCTGACGATCAGCGCCGTACAGCGACGGCAGCGGATGCGATCCGACGCGGTGCATCGATCCTTGTTGTGGGAAGGCCGATTACAAAGGCTCCCGATCCGGCAGCGGCGGCGCGGGCCATCCTGGATGAGATGGAATCGGCTTGAGCCACCCTGTACCTTTTCGTGCAAGGTATTCAAACGATGAAGGTTATTGGAACGGTTACCTGAAGGTTCAGTCCAAAAGAGAAGCCTCCGGACAAACCGGAGGTTTCTTTTTGATTGCTCTTACTTAAATTCTAGCAAATGGGATAAGTGAAATCGGCAAACTATATGCCTTTTATTTTGTGCTAGTTGAAGGAAAATGGGTCTTGACAGATTTGTGCTGGAAAGCAGATTCCTCCACTACGGACCATGACTTCCGCTCGCAATGACAATTCTTAAAAGGGGCTACAGACAGATGCGAGAACCCTCGGCTTCGCTTGAATGAACAGGTCAAACAAGCGAAGCCGCAATTACGGGAATTTTAGATCTGAGCCGGGAGACCGCTGCTTACGCGGGAGTCGCTTAGACGGAGAGCCAGTGCTTTGGCGGATCCGCCTCCGCGAATGAACTCACTCAGGTCCAGCTCCGTGACCTTGTAGCCGAGGTCTTCGAGGCGCTTCGCCAGGGTCGTGCCGGTGATCCCCATGAGGATGTTATTGCCTACGTTGATCACGTTGCAGGCAAAGTGCGTTGCTTCCTGCTCGGAGACGGCGATGCGCTTTTCGGGGGCATAGGCCGCTTCAATCTTCGCTCGCGAAGGCGCATCGAAGGCTACCGGGAAGTAAAGCAGGTGACCTCCGGAGAGGGGGGCGAAACAGGTGTCGAGGTGGTAGAAGCGCGGGTCGACCAGGTGCAGCGAGGTGACCGGCGTGTGCCATGCGTCCGCGACGTGGCGGTGGCTCTGAAGGCAGGTGCGGACACCGTGCGCGGCCCACAGGCGCTCGCCGGTGGGATCGAAGAGCGCATCGCCCTCGCCCTCGAAGGCCGTCTCGCGTGGGGTGTCCCAGACAAGGAAGCCGGCGGCCTGGAACCACTTCCGCAGGTGCTCCTCTTCGGTCTGGCGCTGCGGGTGAGTGAAGCTGGAGAGCGCCGCGACACCATGCTGGACAAGCGCGGTATGGCCGACGAATACCATGTCGGGCGAGCCGGGCTTGGCGTGGATGAGGCGGATATCCGCGAGACGCTGGAGCTGGCTGTGCAGCTCTTTCCACTGAGCGAAGGCCTTATCGCGAGAAGGACGGTGGAGATTGCCGGCCATCCAGGGGTTGATGACGTAGTTGACGTCGTACCACTCCGGCGGACACATCAGGTATGTGGGGCGATCAAAGTGAGGGAGGGAGGAGAAGGTCGAAGAAGAGGATGAAATTGGTGCAATGCTAATGGAGCTCATAAAAACTGTGTTCCCTGCTTTCCGGTGAAGAGTCTGCCCGGCTCAACAGACAGTCGTCAAGTGCAGTAACGGTAATTTGTTGTACAACTTTGGTTCAGCCCGACACCATTTTGGGTCGGCATTGCATTTAGACGCCTCTACACAGGAAAAGAGCCCCGAAAAGGGGCCCTTTCTTTGTGGAAAATCTGATCGTCTGGACTTTAGAGCTTTTCGAAGAAGTCGCATGCCGAGCAGGAGATGTAAACTCCGCCGGGCGTTCCGCGCTCACGGTCCTTAACCCGCTTGACGATGCGGGTGGGCTTGGAGCACTTTGGGCAATCGGTGCTCTTGTTAGTATCCATGACTTTCTTACGGTCGCCGGTCTTGGCAATCTTCGCCATAATGACTTGTTCTCCCTAACGAATGTTTCGCCTCGCGCGCTTAAGGACGCTCTGCCCTCGCCCGAATGGACGCGAAGGACGGAAGACATCCGGTACTTCTCAGGATTGTCCGGGGCAGGCCACGGAAGGAATCTTCAGGAGAAGAACTGCGGTTGCTGCTCCTTGTGATTTTACACCGGCAGCCAAATTATCGCTACGGCCCCTGTTGACGACGATTGATCTGCGGCTGCGTGGTTGTGGTGGTTGGTGATGTGACCGGGGATATCTGTTGATCCGCTCCAGGGACGGCCGGTTGCGTGGATGGAATGTCCTGGCTGGAGGTATCGGCTGGTGAACCGGGTGTGGCGGGGATGGGCTGGCGGTCGATGCGCTTGTCCTTATCCTTGTCGTCGGGGTACTGCACTTTGCCTTGTGCATTCGGCGGCTCTTTTTCGCCGGGGAGGCGGAGCGACGGCGGTTTGGAAGAGGGGGCGGGGTCTTCGCCATCCTTGCCAGGGACATGGTCGCCCATTGCGATCTCGCGGGTGTTGGTGGGGAGCTCGGAGCCGTCGAGCTCGTTCTTATCGTGGATCTCGACGGGCTTGCCGAGAGCGGCGATCTCGACCACGGTGACGCGGTCGCCGACGAAACGGACGAACTTGACGGTCTGCGGCGCGTGCCCGTATATCCACTCCTCGTAGCGAGCGCCGTTGGGGTCACCGCTCTGCTGCTCGCGGACCTTATTTTCTGGCGCGCCCAGTGCGGCGAGAACCATGCGGTGGTTCATGCCGACGAGGACCTCATGGGCGGCGATGGCGTCGCGGAGGCGTGGCGAGAGGGTGTCGGCGTAGGCCTGCTCGCTGGTCTTGACGCCGAAATCGATGACGGGCTCAAGGAGGGCTTTGACCTCAGGTGCGGAGATCTCGGGGATTTCGTTGGGAAAGACGAGGCTGATGCGCGAACCGGTGGGGCGCTCGGGATTGGTGGCTGCGACGGGGGCGTCGTTGAGCTGGATATGCGAGAGGAAGCGGTGTTTCGCATAAGGGCCACCGTTGAGGTCGAGGACGATCTCGTTGCCTTTGAAGGTGAGCGCGGTGATCACGATGCGGTCGCCGGGGGCGGCAGACTGGCCCTTCTGGTAGACCATCTGGCGGTATTTTTCGGGGCTGGGTGAGAGGTCGCCGTTGGCCTGCAGGGAGATGACGCCAATGGGAATGGCGCGATGGGCGAAGCCCTGCTCTGCTTCAAGATTGCGGACCAGCTCACGGCGTCCGCGCTCGGAGATCTTGTCGGTGGGCAGAGGAATGCTGGTGGGCTTGAAGGCGGTGGAAATGTCGGCGGTGGCGGTCTTTTCGCCTACGACGAAGACCTGCGCATGGATCGCCCGCGTTGAGAGCGTTGGGAGTGTGAGAGCGAAGCCGGCGACGAGGAGAACCCATCTGCGCGTAGCCATGGAAGCACCTCAGATACAGACAAGCTTGCGCCTTCTCTTCCCTTTTTACAAGTGCCGGAAGGTTTACGTTGGAGGCCGCGTTCAGGGGTTGGGTTCGGAGTCTGCGGAGCGTCCCTGGGGCGTCATGGGAAGTATTTGAACGAGCGAGTTTTGTTTGGCTTTGGCGGCCTCCTCCATCGCTGCGTGCGCGGGTGGGGGCGCGATGTCCATGGGGTAGCCGCCGGGGACGATCTCGGGGTGGGTGTAGTTCCAGGCGTAATCGCGCGTGACGCGGACGAGGAGGATGAGTCCGGCGATGAGTGCGAGGATCATGACGGCGGAGGCTTCGGGGCCGTAGTCTTCGCCGGTGACCCAGGGCCTGCCAATGGCGTTGGTCTGGATGAGCGTCGCATGGTTCAGCGAGCCGGCGACGGGGAGTCCGAAGAGTGCGCCCATGCTGGCAGTCCAGGCAAAACGCATGCCCCAGGCCATCCAGAGGCCATGGGTGCGAAGCCAGGAGATGGAAAAGAGGATGCTGCTCAGGAACGCGATGACAAGGGCGAGTCGGCCGGCTCCGTCTTCGATAGCGCAGGTGATGGCGAAGAGAAGCGACATGAAGCAGGTTGCCGCAACGGGGCCGATGGCGTCGATGAGACGACGGAAGGGATAGCCGCGGAAGATGATCTCCTGCGCGAGCGATGTGACGGCGATGACGAGCAGATTGAAGAAGAAGAGAAGGAAGGCGCGGGGCTCAAGCCAGAAACTGACGTAGAGGTCGCCTGCGAGCGCCATGGGAAGGACAGTAGCAGTGACGATTCCCCAGCCCAGCGCTGCGCCTGTGAGCCACTCGCGGGGTGCGGAAGCGCGCGGTGGAAGCGCGAGCGACTGGCGGATGGTGCTGGGTCGGCGGGCGATGGCCTCAAGCAGCGTAAAGCCAACGCCAAGCAGGAAGATGAGGAAGATAGCAGCGAGGAGCGTTGTGGCCCAGTCGGCATTGAAGCGGTTCGTCAAACCGCGTGCCGAACTGGCCGAGAGCAGGCGAGAGGAGAGAGACCATGCCAGCGCAGCAACGACAAGCGCAAGCTGGAAGGCTTTGCCAGTTCGCGGCTGTGGTGGGACTGAATGAGGCGCGGACAACGTAGATGCTCCGTTGAATGTTGATTAGGCGCCGGAGGCAGCGGCTGGCAATGCGGAATCGCTGGTGTAAAACTGCGCGATGTTGCGGAACTTGCGATAGCGCTCCTCGAGCAACTGGTCGGTGGACAGCCTGCGCAGGTCGGCGAGGTGGTGACGCAGGCGATCGGCGACAACGGCGAATGCTGCCGCAGGGTCGTTCTGGCTGCCGCCCTCCGGCTCTGCGATGACGTCGTCGACGCACCCCATCAGCTGTACGTCTCCGGCCGTGTACTTAAGGGCCGCGGCGGCCTGCTGCTTTTTGTTGGCGTCCTTCCACATGATGGAGGCGCAACCTTCGGGCGAGATGACGGAGTAGATGGCGTTCTCGAGCATCAGCACACGATCGGCCAGCGCGAGCGCAAGGGCTCCACCTGAGCCACCTTCACCGGTGATAGTGGCAATGGTAGGAACGCGTAGGCGCGACATCTCGATGAGGTTGCGAGCGATGGCTTCACCCTGGCCGCGCTCTTCGGCACCGATACCAGGATAAGCGCCGGCAAGATCGATGAAAGTGAAGATGGGACGCTGGAATTTTTCGGCGATCTTCATCGCGCGAAGAGCTTTCCGATAGCCTTCAGGATCGGGTGAACCGAACTTGCGTGCGACGCGTTCCTTGAGTGTGCGGCCTTTGAGGTTGCCGATGACCATGACCGGCTCACCGTTGAACCATGCCGTACCACAGGACATGGCCTGATCGTCGCCGAAGGCGCGATCGCCGTGAATCTCGCTGAAGTCGGTAAAGATCGCTTCGATGAAGTCCATGGGATAAGGGCGTTGCGGATGCCGGGCCAGCTCCGTTTTGCGCCATGCCTCGGGAACTGCTTCCGATGCCGGGTGCGTCGGCTTGCGTGATTCGAGATCAGCCATTCTGCATATTGTAGCGGAATTTACGTTGAAGGCCCGGCCGTGATGCTGGTATGTGGTTGGACCTGAATTCAGGACTATGACAGAACCGTGGGGCCTAGTAGATATCGAGATCGTTGGCGACGATTGCTTTTCCGGTATATCCCGCCTGTCTCATTTCGTCGAGAACGCCCGCCGGGGTGACTCCCCAAAAGAGCACATGGTAGAGAACGAGTGTTTTGGGTTGCGCTTCTGCCGCGATTTTTGCGAGTTCTGCGGTTGAGGTGTGGAACTGGCGGTGGTACTCGCGATCACCGGCTGCCTGTGTCAGTAAGCCTGCCTGCGGGTAGACCTCGTGCAGCAGCAGATCGCAACCGTGGCAGGCTGCAACGACCGAGGCAGAGGGGCGCGTGTCGCCAGAGATGACGATGGAGCGATCGGGCGTATCGAAGCGATAGCCGAAGCTTTCATCCCACGATCCGTGTTTTACCGGGAAGGCCGTAACCGTGACGTTTTCGTCTTTGTAGACGACTCCTTGCTTCACTTCGTGCGTGTGGTAGACGTAGGCATCGGCATGTCCCTGTTCGAGGCCATGAAGACGGACATCGATATCTTTTGCCCAGGCCTGGTGGACGAGTGAGACCATATCCGCTGTTCCCTTTGGCCCGTAAATCTCCATCGCTCCGCGACGGCCGACGACGGACGGCGTGAACATGATGTCGGGCAGGCCTGCGGTGTGATCAGAGTGCAGGTGCGTGAGAAAAAGCGTGTGGATGTTGCGTGGTGCAGCAGCGGGAACTTTGCTGCGCGCAGCGGATGCCCTGCGAACGACGCCCGGACCGCAGTCCACCAGATACGGCGTTCCATTGACGACAATTTCAACGGCTGGTCCTGAACGATCAGGATCAGGATATGGCGTTCCCGTGCCAAGCATGATGACCTGCGTCTTCGATGGCGTTTGCGACCATGCTGTGCCAACAAGCAGCAGGGCGATGAGGGCTGTGCGGCGCATCATTCGATAACCCGTACGCTTCCCTGCCCGACCAGTTCTTCGACACGGTCGATGAAGAGGCGATCTGCCGCGACCATGACGTCGGCAGGTTCGAGCACGGCGCAGAACTCGCCGGGTTCTTCGAGATCGAGTAAGAGTTTGCCCTTGCCGGGAGCGGCCACCAGGATGGCATGAAGTTTTTCGAGCAGCGCAGAGTCAGGATTGTGCAACGGAACCTTGATGCGCAGGGCTTCGGGCAGCTTGATCTTGACGTCTTCAAGCGCCTGAATGGAGGAGATGGCCAGCTTGGGCGCTGAATCCTCTTCGCCGCGGAGTACGCCACGGATGAGGACCGGGACTTCGATCTTGAGCTTCTCGGCGAGTTTTTCGTAAGACTGCGGGAAGGCGATGAGTTCGATCTTGCCTGTAGTGTCTTCGAGCGCGGCCTGTGCGTAGAGCTCGCCGGAGCGCTTGGACTTGGCGACTTTGAGGCCGGTGATGACACCTGCAATCTGAATCTCGTTCTGAGGGGATTCGTCGCGACCGCGGCGGAAGACCTGCGGCTCGGGTTTCATTTCGACGGCGGTGGCCGTGTCAACGACCTTGATGTTGCGCAGCTTTTCGCGGTACTTGTCCATGGGATGGCCGGAGACGAAGAAGCCGAGGACTTCTTTTTCGTTCTGCAGGCGTGTGTGCTCGTCCCATTCGGGAACATTGGGCAGTGCGTCGGCTGATTTGCCGGAGGCAGAGATATCGGAGTCGAAGATGCCGAAGAGGCCGTGTTGTCCGGCTGCGGCGTCGCGCTGCGCTTTCTGTGCGCGCTCCATGGCGGAGTCGAGCGCAGCGGTGGTTTGCGCGCGATTCCCAAAGGTATCCATCGCTCCGGCCTTGATGAGCGACTCGAGCACGCGCTTGTTCAGGCGGCTCAGGTCGACTTTCTCGCAGAACTCCCACAGGCTGGCGAAGCCTTGCCTGCCTTCTTCGCGTAGTGCAGAGCGGGCTTCGAGAATGGAGAGGATGGCATTGTGGCCGACGTTCTTGATGGCAGCGAGACCGAAGCCGATTGCCTTGCCGTTTTCTGTAATCAGCGGTGTGAAGTTGGCATCAGAGCGTTGGACATCCGGAGGAACGACAGGGATGTTCATCTCGCGGCACTCGCCGATGTACTTCACGACGTTTTCGGGCTTCGAGGTTTCACTGGTAAGCAGTGCGGCCATAAACTCAACCGGATAGTGTGTCTTGAGCCACGCGGTGTGATACGCGAGCAGCGCGTATGCCGCCGAATGCGATTTGTTGAAGCCGTATCCTGCGAACTGTTCCATCAGGTCGAAGAGCTGACCGGCCTTGTCCTTGGGGAACTTCTTTTCGACGGCTCCCTTCATGAACAAGTCGCGCTGCTTGGCCATCTCTTCGGCAATCTTTTTACCCATCGCTCGACGCAGCAGGTCGGCTCCGCCGAGCGAGTAGCCACCGATGGCGGAGCTGATCTGCATGACCTGCTCCTGGTAGACGATGACGCCGAGCGTCTCTTTGAGGATCGGTTCCAGCTCGGGGAACATGTATTCTACGGCGCGGCGTCCCCACTTACGCTCGATGAAGTCGTCGATCATGCCGCCCTGAATCGGGCCGGGACGATAGAGCGCATTGAGAGCGGTGAGGTCTTCGACGGTAGTTGGCTTGTAGCGGCGCAGCACGTCGCGCATGCCGCCGGATTCAAACTGGAAGACGCCGGAGGTGAGCGCCTTATGGAAGACCTGCTCGTAGGTCTTCGCATCGTCGAGCGGGATCTTCGCCATGTCGATCTCTTCGCCGGTCGTCTGCTTGATAAGCTTCAAGCAGTCGTCGATGACGGTGAGCGTCGTCAGACCGAGGAAGTCCATCTTGAGCAGGCCCATCTTCTCGACGGCCTTCATGTCATAGGCCGTGACCATGGCTTCGTCTTTGGTGCGCGTGACGGGGACCAGCTCGGTAAGCGGCTTGGGTGCGATGACAACGCCAGCGGCGTGGACTCCTGCTCCGCGTACGAGGCCTTCGAGACGCATGGCGGTGTCGATCAGCTCTTTGATCTTGGGGTCGGCCTCGTAGGCTTGTGAGAGCGGGCCTTTGTCGGCGAGCGCCTGATCGATGGTGATGCCGATGGTTGCCGGAATCATCTTGGCGATGCGATCGACTTCTCCGTAGGGCATCTCGAGTGCGCGGCCTACGTCTTTGATGGCGGCCTTGGCGGCCATTGTGTTGAAGGTGATAATCTGCGCGACCTGATCGGTGCCATATTTCGAGCGAACGTATTCGATGACCTCGCCGCGACGGTTCATGCAGAAGTCGATATCGATATCCGGCATGGACACGCGCTCCGGGTTGAGGAAGCGCTCGAAGAGCAGCTCGTTCTGGAGAGGGTCGATGTCGGTAATCTCCATCACGTAGGCCACGAGCGAGCCTGCGGCCGAGCCACGGCCCGGGCCGACGGGGATTCCCTTCTCCTTGGCGTAGCGGATGAAGTCCCACACGATCATGAAGTAGCCGGGGAACTTCATCTGCTTGATGCAATCGAGCTCGCGGTTCAGCCGCTCTTCGTAGTCGGCGATGGACTTGCGCAGCAGGCCATTGGCGCGGAGGTGAGCGATGTTGGTTTCGAGGCGCTTCTTGAGGCCGTCGCGGCAGACCTGTTCGAAGTAGCTGTAGAGATCGTAGCCTTCGGGGACGGGAAACTCGGGGAACGGATTGTCGACGGCGCTGAGCTTGAGGTTGCAACGGTCGACGAACTGCATCGTGCGCGTACAGACTTCAGGGTTGTCGGCGAAGAGCTCGTGCATCTCGTCGGCCGACTTGATGTAGAACTCCTGTGTGTCGAACTTGAAGCGATTAGGGTCGTTCATGCTGCCCGCGGTCTGCACGCAGAGCAGAATTTCGTGGGCACGCGAGTCGTCGTTAGCCACGTAATGCGAATCGTTGGTCGCGATGAGCGGGATGCCCAGCTCCTTCTCCATGCGGTAGAGAGCTTCGCGGACGGGCTTGTCGGGCTCGAGGCCGTGATCCTGGACTTCGAGGAAGAAGTTGTCCTTGCCGAACATGTCCTGAAAGATGCCGGCGGTCTTTTTGGCCTCGTCGTACTTATTGGCCATCAGGTGCTGGTTGAGCTCACCGGCGAGGCAGCCAGAGAAGGCGATGAGTCCCTTTGTATGTTTCGACAGAAATTCTTTGGAGACGCGCGGCTTTCGATAGAAACCGTGCAGCGCGGCCTCGCTGGTCAGGCGAACGAGGTTGCGGTAGCCCTCTTCGTTTTCGGCGAGCACGAGGAAGTGGTTGTAGCCGCCCGACATCTCGCGATGGTCGGCAGTTTCGGAGAGATACAGCTCGCAGCCGAGGATCGGCTTGATGTTCTTCTTCTTCATCGCATCGAAGAAGTGAACGGCGCCGAAGATGTTGCCGTGGTCGGTCATGGCCGCGGCGGTCTGGCCGAGCTTGCTCAGGTGCGCGGCGAGCTTATCGACGTCGCAGGCTCCATCGAGTAGGGAGTAGTCCGTATGCAGATGGAGGTGGGTGAACTCGGCGGCCATATCTCTATGTTAAGCCTGTCCGGAACAACGCGCCGATGAGGAAAACGTGGTCGAAACTCTGCGTACCTTGCTTGATTCGAGTGACTAGCCCACGAGGCTGGCAGCGAGGTTGTAGTAAAGATCGACCGCTTCGAGGAGTTCCTTCTTCGAGATCTTTTCGTCCGGCGTATGAGCGACATGGATGGAGCCGGGGCCAAGCAAAAAGGGTTCTCCCCAGGCTGTGAGCGACGGAATGTCTGTGGTGAACTTTGCGACCATCGTCGGCAGATCGCCGACCTTGCGCATGCGGACAAAGGGCAGATCAAGCGAGAAGCTGACATCTGCGCGTCCGGCAACTGCTTTGAGTATGCTCTGCCTGACCTCTTCGGAGGGGCCGACGAGGCGAATGAGGATATGTGCCTCCGCTTTGTCGGCGATTACGTTGGGGGCGCGACCGCCTTCGATCAGGCCGATGTTCAGCGTCGATGGACCGATCTCCGGCTCGACAGGCAGCGGCATGGCAAGCACATCGTGGAGCGCCTCGACGAGTTTGTCGATGGCTGAGTCGCCGAGCTCGGGATAGGCCGAGTGCGCCATCTTCCCTTTTGCTCGCAGCTCGACGCGCAGAGCACCTTTGGAGGCAAGAGCCAGGCGATTGTCGGTGGGTTCGCCATTAATGAGGAACTTCGAGCCGCGTGGATTCTGATTCGCTACGATGGCGCCTGCAGAGTCGCGCTCTTCGCCTACGACGAAGAGGAGACCGACGTTTACGCCGGCATCGCGCAGACGGTCGGCAGCAGCGACCTGAGCAGCGATGATGCCTTTGGCGTCACAGGTGCCGCGTCCGTAGAGGAACTCGTCGTCTTCGCGGCAGCCGAAGTAGGGCGGTACGGTGTCCATGTGCGTGGAGAGAACAACGTCCGGCGTGATGCCTGGCATGGATGCGTAGACGTTGAAGCGCTCGCCGTCACCTGCTCCGGGAGTGAGTGCGTGATCGGGCTGAGGCACGGCCATGCGCTCGACGTTGTAGCGCTGGCCTGTAAGGTACTCGTGCAGGAAGGCTCCCGCTTGCCCCTCGTGATATGTGGTGGATTGGATATCGACGAGTTGCCGGGTGAGCTGAATTGGATCGACGGGCATGTTGTCAGGATACGACAAGGTATTGGCTCCTCTGCGTTACATGATCCTGAATACTGGACGCGCGCTGAGGTGGAATGCTGGCGGAACGCGCATTAGACTAATGTGCGATGACACAGACAACGATCACAGGCCGCGCCGTCGTGCAGGCTCTGGAAGATTTAAGAGGACCGGCTGGCAAGCTGGAAGGCATTCTGAATGGCGGGCGCGAAGATGCGCTGTATGCGGCGTTGGTGTGCCATCCCCACCCGCTTGGCGGGGGCACGATGCATAACAAAGTTGTGTATCACGCGATGAAGGTCTTTTCTAGCCTGGGTCTTCCGGTGCTGCGATTTAACTATCGCGGTGTGGGGCTGAGCGAAGGCGAGTTTGACCACGGGCGTGGAGAAGTCGCGGATACCAAGGCAGCGCTGAATTGGCTGGATGCGAAGTTTCGGCTGCCGATTCTGCTGGCGGGATTTTCCTTCGGCTCCTTTGTAGGACTGCAGGCTGGATGCGGGGATCCGAGAGTGTGTGGGCTGGTGGGGCTGGGTGTTCCCTACCGCGCAGAGGGACGAAGTTATACGTTCGAATTTCTGGAGCACTGCACGCAGCCGAAGCTCTTCATCAGCGGGACAGAGGATCAGTTCGGGCCGCGTGATGCTGTGGGGCCGATGCTGGAGAAGGCGGCGGACCCCAAACGTATTGTGTGGATCGAAGGCGCCGAACACTTCTTTCAGGGGACGCCGTCTTCTCCGGGACCGAAGCTTAGCCTGATGCAGGACACGCTACGGCAATGGCTCTATGAGACCTTTGGATTGAAAGAGAGTTAAGCTGCCGCCGAAGCGGAAGGTAGCGGGCTGGAGAGCCAGTCCATCATCGCGCGGTTGCAGGGCTCGGGCATCTCTTCGAAGGGGATGTGGCCCACACCCGGAAGCACGATCAGCTTGGACCGCATGAAGGTGCGCTGCAACTCGGCTGCTGAAGAAAGGCCAACAGCGCGGTCGCGGTCTCCCCAGATCAGCAGGATGGGCTTTTCAGCAAGCACACCTAACGCCGGGCGAAGACGTGCCATACTTGCGTGCCAGCCGCGGACGATATTCAGAATATGGTCAATTGTTCCCGGAATGCGCAAACCAGCCGTGTAGCCGTCGACGGCTTCGTTCGTAACACGGGTTGGATCGCCATACATGCGACCGACCGCCGTGGACTTAATCAGCCTGGGAAGCCACGGCACCTGTTTTGCCAGCCAGATGCCAACGGGTGTCTGATAAAAGCCGATCAGCGGATGGCCGAGATTGCAATAAGGATTGGCTGGCGCGAATAGAATCATGCGGCGTACACGGTTTGGGTACCGCGCAGCCAGCATCATCGTGACGGCTCCCCCGTGGGAGTGGCCGGCAATGTCAACTACTTTCAAGTCCAGCGCGTCCATACAGGAGACAACGCGATCAGCAATGGATTCAAGGCTGGCATCCAATCCCTGGATGCGATCCGATTCACCCATGTTGGGTAGATCGATGGCATAAACAGTTGCCTGGCGAGCAAGATAGGAGATGTTCTTTCTCCAGTTATGGGCCGAACCGACCAGTCCGTGGAGCAGAAGCAGAGGCGGGCCATGCCCTGCCTTCCGGTAGTGCAACCTCACGCCATTGACGATGACGAACCCGTCTTCGATGTACTCCATGTGACTGTTCCCACTCACCGGCTTGCTATCTCACCCTCCAGAATTATGTTACAGGACTGTGAATATTACAGTGAAGTAAATTTATGGAACGACAGAATCGAGCACTTCCGGTGAAGTTTTGACGCTAAATTCGCGAGGCTACTACAGTTGCCCTATCTCTGATTTGCGGAACAGGTTATGATTTTTCATAGAGATACTGCACCGTGCTTACGCATAAAACCCTTGCAGAGTCTGTGTGAAACGTTTGGCATGGTATGTGCTTGTTTAGTTGACGCGTCATGAAGAATGCTGCCCAAACACGCATTCTGGCTGTGGCCCTGGCAGTGGTCACCTTGGGGGCGTGCGTCCTCGCGCTGCTCAATCTGACACGCGAGAATGGATTTGAGGTTCCGACCGATGGCGTGACCTGGGTCGAGGGCTCAGGCGGTCTGGTGGCTCGGCATGTTCCGGCGGCTTCTCCGGGCGAGCGGGCTGGCATACGAACCGGCGATGTGCTGGTGGGTATCAACGAGCGGCCCGTCGAGCGAACGGCCCCCTTTGTGCGGGAAATATTCCATACTGGCATCTGGGGCCACGCAACCTACTCGATTCTTCGCCCAGCCCACGCAGCAGACCTGACGAATGCGGCGAAGCTCGATATTCAGGTCATTCTGGAGCCGACAGACAGGTCGATCAATCAGGGACTGCGTTTTATTGCGCTGGTTTACCTCTGTATTGGTATCTACGTTCTGTTCCGACGCTGGACGGCTCCAAAATCGACTCACTTCTACATCTTCTGCCTGGTCTCCTTCGTGCTTTATTCATTCAAGTACACGACGGAGTTCGATACCTTCGACTGGATTATCTACTGGGGCAATGTAGCGGCAGCAGCTCTGCAGCCGGCGCTGTTCCTGCACTTCGCCGTCAACTTCTCTGACGATGAATCCCAAGCGAGGAAGCTTGGCCGCCGCATCCTGGCTGCGGCGCTGTATCTTCCAGGACTCTTTCTCATCGGTCTTCAGCTGTGGGCCATCGAGTATTGGTCTGCGACTGAGGTGCTGCGCCACAAGCTGGATCAGCTTTCAGTAGGGTATCTGGCTGTCTATTACGTGATTGCAGCAGCCGTCTTCCAGTTCAAATACCGGCACACGAAGAGCGCACTTGAGCGGCAGCAGCTCAAATGGCTTACTCGCGGAACGATGCTGGCGATTACGCCATTCACGTTGCTGTACGCGATCCCCTATCTGGCAGACATTACTGTTCCGGGTTTGCTGACGAAGCTTGCGGGATTGTCGTTGGTCTTCCTTCCCCTGACATTCAGCTGGGCCATTGTGCGCTTCAGGCTGATGGACGTCGACCTGATCTTCAAGCGTGGTGTGAGCTACACGCTTGCGACGGCAGCTATTGTCGGGCTGTACTTCGGGGCTATCGCGCTGACAGCGGATATGGCGCGCCAGCGGATTCCGCTGGGGAGTCTTCGCACGTGGGGTTTTGCTGCAGCCATCATCGTGACGGGCTTGGTCTTCGATCCGCTGAAACGCACTATTCAGGCGCGCGTGGATCGTATGTTCGATCATAAGAAGCTCGACTACCGCGAGACGCTGGTTGATTTTGGACGTGGCCTGAACTCGCAGACCGATCTGCGTGCCCTGCTGAACTCCATCGTGGAGCGGTTGCCGCAGACGCTGCTGGTAACGCGTGTAGCCGTCTTCCTCGCGGTCGAGACCGACGGTCAGCAGCGTATTTATCCGGAATTTCATCTGGCAACCTCGCATGGGCTGACGAACATGCTTCCGTCTGAGCTGAAGGCGCTTGACCTGGGCTTCCTCGACTTTGACCGGCCGGCTGCCAATAATCACCTGTTCCTTGAAAACCCGCAGCAGGTCCTTCGCTTGCCGGAGTCTCAGAGGCTGACGGCTGCGCGGCTCGATCTGAACTACTATCTGCCCTGTCGCGTCGCCAGCCGCGAAGGATACGGAACGCGCACGGTCGCTGTTATTGGTTTTGGACGCACGAATGACGGTGACTTCCTGACCAGCGAAGACATGGAGGTTCTGGAGTCATTGGCCGGCTACATCGGCATTGCTATCCAGAATGCGCAGCTCTATCGCAGGCTGGAGCAGAAGATTTCGGACTTTGAACGCCTGAAGGAGTTCAACGAGAATATCGTCGAGTCGATCAATATCGGCATCTTCGCTGTCGATCTGGACGACCGTGTCGAAAGCTGGAATGCGCAGATGGAGGTTATGCTCGCGAAACCTCGTGTTGAGGCGCTGCGCCAGCCGCTCTCCTCGCTCTTCCCTGCGGATTTTGTTACCCGCTTCAATGAGGTGCGCGACGAACAAGGTACGCACACGCTTTATAAGTTCCGGCTTGCGCTTCCATCGGGCGAATCGAGAATCGCCAATATCGCGATCGCTCCGCTGGTCACGCGGGACTTTATTGTTATCGGCCGCATCATTATCGTCGATGACATCACGGATCGTCTGCAGATGGAGGCACAGCTAACGCAGTCGGAGAAGCTGTCATCGATTGGCCTGCTTGCCGCAGGCGTCGCCCATGAAGTGAACACGCCGCTGGCTGTGATCTCGAGCTATGCACAGATGCTCAGCAAACATATGCGCGACGACGAGCGACTGGCCCCGGTGCTTGAAAAGATTACACAGCAGACCTTCCGTGCTTCAGAGATCGTCAACGGCCTGCTGAACTTTTCGCGTACCAGCGGAAGCGAGTTTACGAGCGTCGATCTGAACGAGCTGCTGCGTGATACTCTGGTACTTCTCGAACATCAGTTGAAGACGGCGCAGATTCGCGTGGAGACGAACTTCGACTCTGCTCTACCGTCGATTCATGGCAATCGCGGCAAGCTGCAGCAGGTGATCCTGAACCTGATGTTGAATGCGAAAGATGCGATGTTCGGTATTCCGAGCGCTTCGTTGCGGGTTGCGACCTTCCGTAGCGGGGGGCGCGTCCTGGTACGCATACAGGACACGGGCGCCGGTATTGAACGCGAGCATCTGCACCGTATCTACGACCCCTTCTTTACGACGAAGACGAAACCGCAGGAGGGCGGACACAAAGGCACTGGCCTGGGCCTTGCCGTCAGCTACGGCATTATTCAGGAGCACGCGGGCAAGATCCACGTTGAAAGCGAAGTTGGCGTCGGTACTGCGTTTCAGCTTGAGTTCCCTGCCTCAGCCAGCCGCCCTGTAACAACGTCGGTCCCAACGGAACCCGACAGGAAGACGATTCATGCCTGATACAACTAGCGAGACCATTCTCGATTCCGTCTCCAATAAGTCGACCGAACATATTACGAACGGCCCGCGCATCCTCATCATCGATGACGAAGCTGGCATCCGCGAATCGCTGGATACGATGCTCACGCTGGAAGGTTTCCGGGTTACGCTTACCGCCGATGGCGCAAGCGGTATGGAGCAGCTTGCGCGCAGCGAGTATGACCTGTTGCTGCTGGACCTTGCGCTCCCCGGCGAGAGCGGCATGGACCTGCTGCCCCGGATCGTTGAGATGTATCCCAATCTGCCGGTCATCATGATCACGGCCTTTGGCACGATGGGCAACGTCGTGGACGCTATTCGTGCAGGCGCTGAGAACTTCGTCCAGAAGCCCTGGGACAACGAAAAGCTGCTGGCGGACATTCGCACTGCGATCGCGCGGCACAAGGCCGAGGAAGAAGTCGTTCAGCTTAAGCGCACCCTGAAACAGCGCTACAACTTCGAACACATTGTCGGTAAGAGCGAGCCGATGCTCAAGCTCTTCGACCTGGTGGCACAGGTTGCACCCAGCCGGTCTACCATCCTCATTCAGGGAGAGAGCGGAACCGGCAAAGAGCTGATCGCCAAGGCCATTCATGCAAATTCGCCGCGGCGGGAGCGTCCCTTTGTTCCGGTGAACACGGGAGCCGTTCCGTCTGAGCTGCTGGAATCGACGCTCTTTGGCCACGTCAAAGGAGCCTTCACCTCCGCCATCGCTGCGAAGAAGGGCCTGTTTGAAGTTGCCAATGGCGGCACGCTCTTTCTCGATGAGATCGGCACGATGACCATGGACATGCAAGCAAAGATCCTGCGTGTGTTGCAGGACCGCCGCTTCATGCACCTTGGCGGCACGCAGGAGATTCAGGTGGATGTGCGTATCATCGCCGCGACGAACGTGAATCTGCAGGAGGCTGTGCGTGCCGGGCGTTTCCGCGAAGATCTCTTCTACCGCCTGAACGTGATCACGCTGGAACTGCCGCCACTGCGCTCACGTCGCGAGGACATTCCTCTGCTCGCGCAACACTTCCTCAAGTTCTACGGTAATGAGAACGGTATGGAGGAGCGCACGCTCTCGCCTGAGGCTATGCGAATACTGATGGACTATGAGTGGCCTGGCAACGTCCGCGAGCTTGAAAATGCAATGGAACGTAGCGTCGTGCTGTCGACGACTAAGCTGATTCAGCCGGACCTGCTTCCCGCGCAACTCACAGGCAATACGTATTCCGCAGCTATGCTCGAGCATCATCCGGACGCTTCGCTCTTCGACCTGATGGAAGAGATCGAGCGGCGCATCATCACCGACAGGCTGGAGCGTTGCCATTGGAATCAGACGGAAGCTGCCGAGTACTTCCGCATCCCACTTTCGACGCTCAACCAGAAGATTAAGCGGTTGAACGTCGAGATCAAGAAGCGCAACCGCGACTAAATCAGCGTCCGGGCTGGATAACGATCTTCATCGAGTCCGGCTGAGGGTTCGAGGCTAATTCGATGGCCGCAACCGCGTCTTCGAGAGAAAAACGGTGCGAGATCAACTGCGTCAGGTCGAAGCCCGCACGATACCCCTCGAGCACCAGGCGAGTCACATCATCCTGAATTGCTACCGAGGCGCTGTAGGAGCCCATCAGCGTCTTCTCATCCATGCAAACGGCTGCTGGATCGAACGGCGCTTCCCCGTGCTGTGTTGCGGCAAAGAGCATCACACGGCCGCCGGGACGTATCGCATCCATCGCCACCTTGATCAGCGCGTTTCCACCGACCGCAACGAGAGCCACATCCGCACCGCGGCCCTCTGTGGCTGCCTTCGCCGCAGCGATCACATCACCCCGAGCATCCAGCGGATGCGTGAGGCCGAACTTTGCAGCGACCGCATGGCGCTCCGCATACAAATCGCTGGTCAGCACATTTGCGCCCGTGCGTTTCGCAAGCGCGGCCAGCAGGATGCCGATGGGGCCTTGTCCGATGACAAGGACAGTCTCATCTGGCTGCAGGTTAAGTAGATCAACCGCCTTGTAGCAGGTGTTTACCGGCTCAATGAATGAGGCCTGCTCGAAAGGGACATCGTTCGGAATCTTCACCAAACCGCGGCGAACGATCCAGTCCATCACACGAATGTACTCGGCGAAGCCTCCGCCGGATGGCTCAAAACCGGCAGTACATCCGACCTTCTTATACGTTTCGCACTGTGCGAAGGTATGCTTGCGGCAATAAAAACAGTGACCGCAAGGAATGTGGTGATACGCCATGACATGATCGCCGACGGAAAAGTTTGTAACCCCTTGTCCCACTGCAGCAACTGTCCCAGCCATCTCATGACCGAAGATACGCGGAGCAGAGTGTGACCCCGTGTGAATCTTCTTGAGATCGGTTCCGCATATACCACAGGTATGGATCTTCACCAGCACCTCGCCGGGACCGATCTCAGGTACGGGAACCGTCTCGACACGGACGTCGTTGATGCCGCGATACACGGCTGCGCGCATGGTGGAAGGGATTGCGATTGTGTTTTGACTCACCTGGTTAAACTGCTCCCGTTCTGTTTGTTCGTTCGATGTTCTTTTCGAGAAGAAACTGCTGAACCTTTTCAGCAATCGCCTGTGCAGCAAGACGGCTGTTTCTCCCCAGTCGCATCAACGGTCGCCAGAACCACGGACGAAGTGCGACGTGGCCCAGAAACTGTACCATCCGCATCTGGCCCCGCTCATCGATAAAGCCGCCCAGATCTGGCAGACGTGCGTCATAATTATCGGAGACCGCTTTGAAACAGCACAGCGGAATACCTCGCATTTGCGCGAGACGTGCGACGGTGGCAGCTTCCATATCGACCAGGTCCGCACCATAAGACTGCCAGAGGCGCTGTTTTTCCTGCACATCCGCCACGTTGGGAATCGTTACGAGCGGCTGGCTACGCTTTCCGTCGCCAAGTTGATAGCGTTCCCCCGTCTGAACATCGATCACCTCGGATGGAATGTAGCAATGCCCTGCACGCACGGACATATCCAGCCCGCCCGCCCATCCCACCGAAAGAACCAGATCGAGTGCGCCGAGCTGTTCTGCTGCCGCAAAACTGCGCATCGCAGCAGCGGACCCCATTCCTCCGCAGGCAGCAATCAACTCGTCGCCGTTCCGCGTTGTCTTCCACACAGAAAGCCCTCGGGTGGCGGAAGGCTGCTTCTCCCAGCCGCGCACCAGGGGTTTCAACTCACCCGGCAACGCAGCGATAATGCCGACTCTCATCGCGTAGAACCGCCATAAGAAGGTGCGTATCCATGCTCAACGAACCAGTCGATCGCTGATCGCAGTGCGTTATAGATAGGAAGCACCTTGAAGCCGAGATCGCGTTCTGCCTTGACCGACGAAGCAAACATCATCTTTTTCCCCATCTGCACAGCTTCGACGGTGGCTCGTGGCTCCTTGCCAAGCAGGCGTCCCGTGATTGTTTCGTCGAAGAACGCGAAGGCCATCGCTACTGCATGCGGCACCTTCATCGTTGGAGAAGGCAATCCCGTAATGGCCGACATGCGATCGAGTATCTGCTTGAGTGTGAGGTTTTCGCCTCCGAGAATATAGCGCTCGCCAGGCCTGCCGTGATCGAGAGCAACGACATGCATGCGCGCTACCTCGTCGACGTCAACCAGATTCAATCCTGTATCGACATATGCAGGAAACTTTTTGTTGAGAAAGTCCACAATGATTCTGCCTGTTGGTGTCGGCTTCACATCCCCGGAGCCGATTGGCGTGGTGGGATTCAGGATCATGACATGCTGGCCGGCATGCGCGGCCTTGATGGCTTCCTGCTCGCCTAAAAACTTCGAGCGTTTGTAGTGGCCGATCATGTCGGCCTGCGAGACAGGAGTGTCTTCGTTGACGATGGTTCCATCGGATTTGAAGCCCATCGTCGCCACGCTTGATGTGTAGACAACGCGTTGCACACCGGTCTCTCGCGCCAGCCGTAGCAGCTCCCGCGTGCCATCGACATTCGCGGCATACATCTCATGCGGATTACGCACCCAAAGCCTGTAGTCGGCAGCGACATGGACGAGGGCATCACAGCCCTCCAATGCAGAGCGTAGATTTTGCGGTTGGCGAAGATCGCCTGTAACGATCTCCGCATCAAGTCCCGCAAGCGCATCGGTACGGCTGGTCGAGCGCGTCAGAAGCCTCAGGCGCGCGCCCTCCGCTGCATACCTGCGGGCCACATGGGAGCCCACAAAGCCGGTCGCTCCGGTAATGAATACGCGCACGTACGTTCTTCCTAAAATCAGTAACAGTTCGGCGGAAGTCTAGATGCCGAAGAAACTTCAGTCCAGCTTTTCCGGCTCGATCTGAATGTTCTTCTCGCCCGCGGCCTTCTTCTCCCAGTACTTCTTCACCCAGGCCTCAAAGGTCTTGCCGGCTGCTGTATCGCGGCCGGTAAAAGCAATCGCGGCGATGTCGGCGTAGACGACGTTGACCTTGGTCTTGTCGGCAACAGGAATGATGCGGACGAAGGAGTCAGCAAGCGTGGCGCCGGAACGTCGGTCGAAGAGGTAGCCCTCGACCTTCGAGCCGTCCTTGCGCGTGATCGTGACATCTCCGCGATAGTCGAACGCCTTCTCCAGCGCCTCGCGAATCTCGGCGTCGGTGGCGAGCGTTGGAATCCAACCCTCGAGGTTCTCCTTCTCGCGGCCGGCAATCGTCTCCAACTCATCTGCGCTGTGCACGCGCAGCTGCTCGATCTTCAAATGCTCCTGTTGCTCTGTCGCCATGGCGATTAGTCTCCCGAGACCGGCTGCAGTTGATCGTTCGTGGTGCCGTTCGCTCCCTGAATCTGCACCAACGGCATAGCGTGCGCTGGCTTCCACTCGTTCAGCAGCTTCTCAGCCTCAGCATCCGGATAGGTCGACGGGAACATGTACCGCTTCGCCGTCTCAATAAAGCCTTTGAGCGAGCCGAAGTTGTAATCAACCGCCGAAGCCTCGTGACCGGAGTGAACCATGCAGTTCGCGCACTGCGGATTGCCGCTCTTCGCGCCGTAGTTCTCCCAGTTCGTCGTCTCCATCAGCTCCTGGAAGCTGTCGGCGTAGCCGTCCTGCAGCAGGTAGCAGGGCTTCTGCCAGCCGAAGATCGAAAACGTTGGCATACCCCACGGTGTGCACTCGAAGTTCTGTTTGCCCATCAGGAATTCTGCGAACAGAGGATGCGTATTGAACTCCCACGACTTCTTGCGGTTCGACAGAATGGCGCGGAACAGGCGGCGCGACTTTGCTTTGCCGAGGAAGTGATTCTGGTCCGGCGCCTTGTCATAGGTGTAGCCGGGCGAAACCATCATGCTCTCAACACCCGCAGCCATCAACTGATCGAAGTGGCGGCGAACGCTGTTGGGGTCCGCTCCGTCGAAGAGCGTCGTGTTCGTCGTAACGCGGAAGCCTGCAGCAACGGCCGCGCGAATACCTTCCATCGCAATGTCGTGTCCGCCCTCGCGGCAGACAGAGAAATCATGATGCTCCTTCTCGCCATCGACGTGGACCGAGAACGAAAGATACTTTGATGGCTTAAAGAGGTGCAGCTTCTCCTTCAGCAGAAGCGCGTTCGTGCACATGTAGACGTACTTCTTGCGCGCCACCAGACCGGCGACGATCTCCGGCATCTGCGGATGCAGCAGCGGCTCTCCGCCGGGAATGGAAACCATCGGCGTGCCGCACTCTTCGACTGCCTTGAAGCATTCCTCTGGAGTCAGTTCGGACTTCAGGATGTGCGCCGGGTACTGAATCTTGCCGCAACCCGCGCAGGCAAGATTGCAGCGAAAGAGCGGCTCCAGCATCAGCACCAGTGGGTAACGCTTGCGCCCTTTGAGCTTCTGCTTCAGTACATAGGTTGCGACCGTCCAGGCCTGTGAGACCGGTACCGCCATTCGGGTGTTCCTCCCAAAGAATTCTTTGTTCTAAACGGCTGCCTGTTCGGCGGCCTCGCGCGTCATGGCGCGTTCATACGTCGTCAATGCCAACAGCGGGAAATACTGCTTGTACAGGTGGTACCCCAGGTAGAACACACGCGGGAAGCCTGTTCCCGTGTAGTAGCTCTCCCCGTTACGGCCGGGCACCAGTTCGTCCCAGCTTCCATCCTCATGCTGACGCTCAATCAGCCACCGCACGCCCTTGGCAACGGAGTCCGATCGCGTGTCCCCAGCAGCAAGCAGCCCAAGAAGCGCCCATGCCGTCTGCGACGGAGTGCTCGGCCCAATGCCGCGTTGGTTCGGATCGTCATACGTTCCGCACGTCTCGCCCCAGCCGCCGTCAGTATTCTGCACCATGCGAATCCACTCTGCCGCCTGCTGAATTGCAGGTTCGTGGTTCCACATCCCCATGGCTTCCAATCCACGAAGGACAAGGAAGGTGCCGTAAAGGTAGTTCACTCCCCAGCGGCCGAACCAGCTTCCATCCGATTCCTGCTCTTTTAGGATGAACTGGACAGCCTTTTCGACTCGCGGATCTTTACGCGTAAACCCATACTGTGCCAGCATCTCCAGCATACGGCCGGTAATATCGACGGTTGGCGGGTCCAGCATCGCGTTGTGGTCGGCAAATGGGATGTACTGGAAGATCGTCTTGGTGTTGTCCTTATCGAACGCTGCCCAGCCGCCGTTCCTGCACTGCATAGCCCAAATCCAGTTGATGGCACGCTGGCAGACCTCGTACTGATAACGTTCCCGCGGATTATCCACGCAGTTCAACGCCATCAAAACCTGTCCCGTATCATCCACATCCGGGTAAAACTCATTGTCAAACTCGAAGTACCATCCGCCCGGCTCGACGTTCTTGACCTTCTCGGCCCAGTCGCCCTTCGTCCGTACTTCCTTCGATAGAATCCAGTCCGCTGCCTTCAGCATGCGCGGATCGTTGCGACTGACTCCGGCTTCACCCAGCGCATACATCGCCTGCGCCGTATCCCAAACGGGGGGGAAGCATGGCTGCATACGAAACGTTGGAGTCGGATACTCAGGAGTACCTTCGGGGCAATCGATGCCGAGGTTCTCAAACTCATCCATGGCGCGAATCATCTGCGGATCGTCGAGCGAATAATCCAGGCAGCGCAGAGCAACGATGGAGTTCAGCATTGCCGGATAGATGGCACCCAGGCCATCCGACTTCTCAAACCGCTCCAGCATCCACTTTTCCGCCTTGCGGATTGCCATCGTCCGCAGAGGGCGAATATGGACACGTTCAAACCAATGGATCATGCGGTCCGTGAACAGGAAGAAATTCCGCCAGCTTATCGGGTTCTTCTTGTCCCACTTCAGATGAAGTTTTGCATTCGCGCGTCCGCCGACAAATAACTCTTCGATTCCCTGTTCCGGAGCCAGCTTCTTGAAAGGCTTCTTCGCATAGATGATCGACAACGGCACCAGAATGCCGCGCGACCACGATGAGATTTCGTAGATGTTGAAGTAGAACCAGTTCGGAAACAGAACAATCTCAGGTGGAACCGCAGGCACGGCATCGTAGTCGTACTGCCCCATCGCGCAGAGATAGATCTTCGTAAAGGTGTTGCACTCCGTCACGCCACCATTCGCCAGAACCCAGTCCCGCGCCTTGACCATCAGAGGATGATCTGCCGACCATCCCATCAGCTTCAGTGCTAGATAGGATTTGACGCCATAGTTGATGTTCGAAGGGCCGCCCGGATAGAGGCTCCAGCCTCCGTCTTCATTCTGGTGGCGGAGAATCTCATTCATCGCACGCTGCATCTTGCCCGGATCGCCGGTTCCAAGCAGCGTGTGCATGAAGATGTAATCGGCCTCCAGCATGACGTCGGCTTCAAGCTCGCCGCACCAATAACCATCCGGATGCTGTTGGCCAAGAAGCCAGTCCTTCGCCCGACGGATACCGTCGACAACCTGATCCAGTCCAAGATCCAGCCTGCCGAAGCGAGGCTGTGCGAGTTGTGCTGACGTCTGTGGGTTCCCTGTAGTTCTGCTCATGTACGAAAAACTCTCTGATTCGGCTTACCTAAGCGTTACTGCACTGCTGCAGGAGCGGGGTTGATCGATGGCACCAATCCCGGAGGCAGACCGAATCGTACGTTCTCCGGCATAACCTCAACCTCGTCGACGGAACCATACCCTTTAGACTGCAGGTATCCGACAACGTCTTGCACGAGCACTTCAGGAGCCGAGGCCCCAGCGGTTACTGCAACGGTACCTACCCCATTCAGCCACTCCGGCTGGATATCCTCAGCCTTGTCGATCAGGTAGGAGTTCGTACCGAGATTCTTCGAAACCTCAACCAGACGGTTCGAATTCGAGCTGTTCCGCGAACCAACCACTAGCACAATGTCTGCGCCATGCGCGACATTCTTTACCGCGGTCTGGCGATTCTCCGTGGCGTAGCAGATGTCCTGCGCATGCGGCCCGACAATGTTCGGGAACTTCTTCTTCAGCGCATCGATCATGTACTTCGCCTCGTCCAGCGAAAGCGTCGTCTGGGTCAGGTAAGCCACCTTGTCCGGATCAGGAACGACCAGCGCCTCGACCTCTTCTACGCTGGAAACCACCTGCGTCACATCCGGAGCCTCGCCCTGCGTGCCCTCAACCTCTTCGTGGTCACGATGTCCCACCAGAACCAGCGAGTACCCCTGCTTGGCAAACTTGATCGCCTCAACATGGACCTTCGTCACCAGCGGGCAGGTCGCGTCGACAACCTTCAGATTGCGATCCTTGGCTGCCTGCCGCACCGCCGGGGAGACGCCGTGCGCCGAATAGATCACCCGTGCACCCTCAGGAACTTCGTCCAGTTCATTGACGAAGATAGCGCCCTTTTTAGCCAGATCGTTGACGACGTAGCTGTTATGGACGATCTCCTTGCGAACGTAGATCGGCGCACCAAAGGTATCGAGCGCGATCTGCACGATATCGATCGCCCGAACCACACCGGCGCAGAAGCCGCGGGGCTTGAGAAGGAGGACGCGTTTTGTTGCCGTAGTGGTGCTGCCGTCTGTTACAGCAGCGTGATCGAGGGTCGTAGTGGTCACCTGATAAGTATACCGCGTTTGGCTGCTTAAAGACTCGAAAGTTGAACCATTCGAGGTGCATAGCAGACCGTATCCGCTTGACAAACAAGCAGGACTTGCCGTCTGCAACTTACTCTGCCGCCATGCGGCAAACTCTCATGTCAAGGGCCCAGGAGCAATCAGGCATTGCACCCCGGGTGTCCGCATTGGCACCGCAGGGTCATAAACTTCTTGGCATCTTCACACTGCGTGGAACAGTACTTCGATCCCGGTTGGGCCATACAGTTGCAACCTGCCGTCGCGCATTTCTGGGGAGTCGTCGAGGCCATGAGAAAGGTCCCTCCAGCAGACCTTATTTATCTGCTCAGATGCTGCCTCATCGAAACCGGGATGTGCGGTTATCGCAGGTTTTAACGGCTCATCTCCAGCAGATGTTCGGCATGTTTCAGGCTGGTTTCGGTCAGCTTCTCGCCGCTCAGCATCCGGGCGATCTCGCGTGTACGCTCTCCGGCATCCATCCGCCGAATCTCTGTCTGCGTCCGCCCCCGCTTCTCGGTCTTCTCGATCAGAAAATGCTGATCTGCAAGCGCAGCAATCTGCGGCAGATGCGTAATGCACAGTACCTGCTGGCCACGTGAGAGCGTCTTCAGCTTCTTGCCGACGGCCTCCGCAGCTCGGCCGCCAATGCCAATGTCGATCTCATCGAATACCAGCGTCCTGGGCAGTGGAGCCTTCTTCTTTTTCCCTGCCCCCTGCACGCCCTCTTCAACCGTCACCTTCAGCGCCAGCATCACGCGCGACATCTCGCCACCCGAAGCGATCTCATCGAGCGGCTTCAACGGCTCGCCCGCGTTCGTGGCAATGCGGTATTCCACCTGATCCCAGCCATGTGCCGTCCAGTTCTCAGGAGACTCCTCCGGCGTGACGCCGACCTCAAACTTCGTGCTCATCGCCAGATCGTTGATCTGCGCGACGGCCAGCTTCTCAATCCGTTTCGCCGCCTCGCGACGCACTGCCGTCAACTTCATAGCCGCTGCACGATACGCCGCGGCGTCCTTTTCCTGTTTTGCCTTCAACTCCACCAGCAGAGCATCGCGGTTCTCCACCTCAGCCAGCTTACGTGCCGAATCAGCCCCATAAGCCATCACCTCGGCCAACGTCTGTCCATACTTCCTCTTCAACCGATCAAGCTGCGCCAGCCTGTCCTCGATCTCCTCCAGCCGCCCCGGCGATGCGTTAATGTTCTCCGCGAACTCCCGCACCTCTGCGGCTACGTCCTCTACGATGGCTTTCGCCGCGGCCAGCTGCTGCGAAGGCCCTGCAAATCGGTCGTCGAAGCGGGCCAGGTCCTCCAGATGCTTCAGAGCAGAGCCCAGCGTCGTCTCCGCAGCGCTCTCGCTCTCATACAGCAGCTCATGCGCACTCATCGCCGCCGTATACAGACGTTCGGAGTTCGCCAGCACGCGCTTTTCCGCCTCAAGTTGCGTGTCCTCATCCTCTGCCGTCAGCGAGGCCTGCTCGATCTCCTTCGCCTGAAACCGCCATAGATCGGCCATCCGCAGCCGGTCCTGCTCATCGATCTCCAGAACACGCAGCTTCTCTGCCGTCTCACGCCACATGGCATAGGCCTCGGCAACGGCATCGGTTGAAATCTCGCCGAACCGGTCCAGCAGCGTCCGCTGCTGCGCCTGATCGAATGAGCCCAGCGTCTCTCCCTGCGAGTGCACCAGCGCAAGCTCCGGTGCAAGCTGACGCAGCACGCTTACCGTGGCCTGCTGGTTGTTGATAAAGACGCGGCCCTTGCCGTTCGCGCCAATCTCGCGCCGCAGCAGAACGTGGTCATCCTCTGTATCGATCCCGTTGGCCTCAAGTACCGCCGAAGCCCCCGGCGTCAACTCGAACACACATGCCAGCACCGCTCGCTCTTCCCCGTGACGAACAATATCCGACGACGCTTTGCCGCCCAGCAGCATCTGCAGCGCGTCAATCAGGATCGACTTGCCCGCGCCCGTCTCACCTGTCATCAGGTTCAGCCCCGGTCCAAAGCTCGCCACCGCCCGGTCGATCACAGCATAGTTTTCCGCGCGTAACTCGAGCAGCATCTCTCAGGCCTCATCCAATACGTAACGCGAGAATAGCAAACCCAGGGTAAGGCGGCATCCGTCATTTATACTCAGAGTCACTCGGACCTCATCCAGCCTCGCTGGAGCGGCATCGGGAGGATTCAATGAGTCTCACGCAACCGCAGAACCCACCTTCCGGGACTGCGCCAAAGATCACCGCCAGTTCCCTCCTTCTCAAAAAGCAATCTGGCCAGCCCATCACGGCGCTGACGGCATATGACTACTCCACCGCTCGCTTCATCGATGAAGCCGGGATCGATGTCATTCTCGTCGGTGACTCGTTGGGGATGACCGTCCTCGGCTACGAGAACACGCTTCCAGTCACGATGGAGGAGATGCTGCATCATGCACACGCCGTCGGACGCGGGGCACGTTCCGCCTTCCTCGTCGGCGACATGCCATACGGCAGCTACCATGCTTCGATCAGCAGGGCGACCGAAAATGCTCTGCGCTTCATTAAGGAAGCGGGCATGGCAGCCATCAAGATCGAAGGCGGAGCAAGCCGCGCGTCTCTTGTCGAGCACCTGACCTCGTCGGAGGTTGCCGTCGTCGGCCATATCGGCCTCACGCCTCAGTCGCTCCATCGCATGGGCGGATACAAAGTTCAGGGGATATCCGCCGTCTCGATGGAGACGCTGCTCTCCGACGCTCTCTCGCTCGAAGCCGCTGGAGCCGTTGCTCTCGTCCTCGAAGGCATGCCGCGTGAGCTCGCTGCACGCATCACCCGCGTACTTAAAATCCCCACCATCGGCATCGGTGCAGGACCGGACTGCGATGGTCAGATTCTCGTCTTTCACGACCTCTTCAACCTCACCTTCTCGCCTCCGGCGAAGTTCGTCCGGCGCTATGCCGATGCGTCGCAGCTATTCCGCGACGGCATCGCACGGTATCGCGAAGACGTTTGCGCACGGACATTTCCCAGCGATAGCGAGAGCTATCACCTTCCCGGTGAAGTCAAGAAAGCAACGGAAGATCAACCAGAGCTTGCAAAGGCATAGCTGCATGCGCATTCTTACTACGATCCAGGAGATGCGGCTGGCATGCCGGCAAGCGCGCCACAACGCCGGAGCAGACTCCTCGCTCGCCCTCGTCCCCACCATGGGAGCCATTCATCAGGGCCACCTCTCTCTCGTCGAAGCCGCCAGAGAAGAGTGCGATGTGGTCGCAGCGTCCATCTTCGTCAATCCTCTCCAGTTTGGCCCCACAGAAGACTTTGCCCGCTATCCACGCACCTTCGACGACGACTGCGCGAAATTCTCCGCCGCTGGAGTCGATCTGCTCTTTGCTCCGGCTCCCGAGGAGATGTATCCCGCAGGAGCAACCACCTTCGTCGAGGTCGCTAAACTCAGCGAGCGCCTGGATGGCGCCTCGCGCCCCGGTCATTTTCGCGGCGTCGCTACCGTCGTTAACAAGCTCTTCCATATCGTCAGTCCCGACGTCGCTTTTTTCGGACAAAAAGACGCGTCGCAGGTTGCCGTTCTGCAGGCAATGGTCCGCGATCTCAATCTTCCCATTCGTATCGCCGTCTGCCCCATCGTCCGCGAAGCCGACGGACTCGCCATGAGCTCGCGCAATCGTTATCTCTCGCCCGAACAGCGCACCCAGGCGCTGGCGCTCTGTCGCGCTCTCAGGCATGTCGAGGAGCGCATTCATCAAGGCGAAACCTCCGCCGCAATTCTTCGCGCCGCAGCCGCAGAAGAGCTCAGCCGCGAACCTGCGTTGCGGCTCGATTACATCGAAATTGTTGATCCGAATACACTCGAACCCGCTACCTCTGTCGTCGCTGGAACACTCATCGCGCTTGCAGCATGGGTCGGTGAGACACGACTGATCGACAACCTGCGCGTCGCACTGGCACCGTGACGCGTTGATTCGACGATGGCTCCACATCGACACACGAACTCAGTCATATGGAACAAGGCCGCATCACGGCGGATTCCCCACACCATCCCACCGCGTCTAACGATTTACACTAGCCTCTGGTGGACAAAACACATATGGTCTGGACCCTAGCTTTAGCTCTTCACTTCCTGCAGGAAGACGCCGCCTCCGCTCCGCCCGTCGCCGCCAGCACAAGTGCGATCGGCGAAATGATCCACAACAGCGGCCCGGTCGCCTTTACCGTGCTTGTGCTGCTTCTGCTTGCGAGCATCTTCTCCTGGACGATCATGCTCTCCAAGTGGTCCAGCTTCCGCCGTGCGCAGGTGCAGGGACAGCGCTTTGTCCGCGCCTTCCGCAAATCCAGCCGCCTCAGCGAAGTCGCAGCCGTCGCCGACCAGTTCCGGCCCAGCCCGCTCGTCGCCGTCTTCAACGAGATTCACGACGAGTATCAGCGCCAGAACGGCGGACGCGGTCTTCCCCGCAATCCCGTAGCGCTCGAGCGTGCCGCGCAGACCGCATCCAGCGAAGCCCTCACAGCCATGGAGAGCCGCATGACCTGGCTCGCCACCATCGCCGCCATCGCCCCCTTCATCGGACTCTTCGGCACCGTCTGGGGCATCATCGATGCCTTCCACGGACTCGGCACCGCAGGCGCCGCCACACTTCGTGCCGTCGCACCCGGCATCTCCGAGGCGCTCATCACCACCGCTGCCGGCCTCGTCGTCGCGATCCCCGCCGTTATCGGCTACAACCAGCTCACCGCCCGTCTTCGCGAATTCGGCTCGCGCATGGACGACTTCGGCCGCGAGTTGCTCAACGCCATCGAGAACGCGGCAATGCTCTCGCCAAACCAGCCGCAACCTCCCACCACCACAACCTACGCCCCTGCTGAGGAGCCGCCACGCCGGAGGGCCTTCTAGCCATGGCCTTCTCTGCGAAAGGACGCACACAGACCGCGCTCGCCGAAATCAACATCACGCCGCTGGTCGACGTCGTGCTGGTGCTGCTGCTCATCTTCATGCTCACCGCCCCCGTGCTCCAGTCCGGCATCGACGTCGCCATCCCGAAGACACGGACCGTCAACCAGGTCACCGATGAGCGCATGGTCGTCACCATCGACCGCGACCAGAATGTCTTCCTCCAGGACAAGCCCGTTAACGTCAACGAGCTTCCCGCGCGCCTGCGCTCCACCGGGAAAGGTGATCCCGCCAAGCGTGTGATCTATCTGCGCGCCGATGAGCGTGTTCCCTTTGGCGCCTTCGCCTCTGTCATGGATGCCGTCAAGCAGGCCGGCATCACCAACATCAGCATCGTTACACGACCAATCGAGAAGTAATCGCGCATGGCCACCGATCTCCGCTGGATTCACGACGAGCACCCCGCAGGCGACAACCTGCGCGGCAACTTCTTCGGCTCACTCGTACTCCACGCCGCCATCGCCGGACTCATCATCGGTCTCGCCTACTTCCATAACCGCGGCCAGAACTGGGGCGAAAACGCCGCCGAAGCTGGTGCCATCCAGGCCACCATGGTTTCTTCCCTGCCGCTCCCGCCCAGGCAGCGCGAACTCGACACCGGCGTACTCACCTCGGAATCGCCAAGCCCCGCGCCCGTTGTCGCAAAGGAAAAGACCGAGCCTCCTCCCAAGCCGGATGAGGTTGCCGTACCGGAGAAAACCAAGCCGGTGAAGCAAGCTCCGCAGCCTACACCCGCGCCGCCAAAGCATCCGCAGCCTACGCCGCCGCAGCCCACCAAGGCTGCGACCGGCGAGACCGCAGGTATTCGCATCCCGCAGTCCACCATCGAGCTTAAAAACGGCACCGCTTCGGCCATGGTGCAGGACCGCACCTTCGGCGCGCGCTTCGCCTACTACGTCAACATCGTCAATCGCACCGTCGCGCAGAACTGGTACACGCAGGAGGCCGACCCGCGCGCCTCCGTCGGCAAGAGCGTCACCGTCCTCTTCGACATCGATCGTTCCGGTGCGCCCTCGAATCCGCGCCTCCAGACTCGTTCCGGTTCGCCTTCGCTGGACACCTCCGCCATGCGCGCTGTCCAGCGTGTCGAAAGCTTCGGCCCCCTGCCCGCTGGTGACCACATCACGGTCGAGTACACCTTTCACTACACGCAATAGCAGAACGACGCAGAGTGGGTTCTAAGCAGCGTACCGACCCGATACACGGCGTCATTCCAACCGGAGTGCAAAACACGGAGTGGAGAAATCGGCTCCTCTATCGCTACTGTTTGATCACGGTTCCATCCAGCCTGCGAATCTCTCCCCACCCGCCATTCAATCCGTTCCTGCCCGAAGTAAACGGCGACTTCGCAGCCTCTTTCTCATCCACCTCAATGCCCCACCCCGGAGCTTCGTTCACCCACAGATACCCATCCTTCATCTGCGGACATCCATGAAAGATCGCCTGGCTCCGCTCATTGAACGGCGAGTACTCCTGAATCCCAAAGTTAGGACTCACAATATCGAGCGTGATCTGGGCCATATGTCCTACCGGCGAAACATCGCCCGGCCCGTGCCATGCCGTCTTCACGCCATACTGCTCGGCGAGAATCGCGATCTTCCGCGCCGGACTCAGCCCACCGACCTGCGACAGGTGACAACGGATGTAATCGATCAACCTTCCCTCAATCAGCGGCTGCCACTCATGCGGACTGTTGAATAGCTCGCCCATCGCCAGCGGCGTCGCACAGTTCTCGCGAATCTGCTTGAAGTACGCAATGTCTTCCGGCGACAGCGGATCTTCGACGAAGAACAGTTTGAACTTCTCTACGTCCTTGCAGAACTGCACTGCCTGATTCGGCGAAACCCGCTCGTGCATGTCGTGCAACAGGTTCACCTCCTCGCCCAGCTCCTGCCTGCAAACCTCAAATAACTTCAACGCCCGGCGAATATATGCCAGCGGTTCGAACAGTGGCTTATCGTGCAGCGGTTTGTAATGCGTCGTCGCATTACCACGTGCCGAACCATACCCCGCCATCCCCGGCACGCCGATCTGCACGCGCACATTGCGGAATCCCTGATCGATGTACCTCTTCGCCGAAGCCACCACATCGGCGTACTCTGCTCCATCCGCATGCGCATAGGTATCCACGGCCTCACGCACCTTGCCGCCCAGAAGCTGATACACCGGCATCCCAGCCTGACGCCCCTTGATGTCCCACAACGCCTGATCGATTCCGCTGATCGCGTTGTTCAGCACCGGGCCATTCTTCCAGTACGAGCTGTCATAGCACGCCTGCCAGATATCCTCGATGCGGTCGGTCGTCTTCCCCAGCAGAAACGGCTTCAGATACTTCTCCACCGCAGGTTTCACCAGGTCGGCACGCTGCGTAAACGTCGCGCATCCATAGCCATAAAGACCATCCTGGTCCGTCGTGATCTTCACCACCGTCAGCCGCACACCCGCAGGCTCGCACTCAATCACGCTGATGTCGCGAATCTTCGGCGAGCTCATGCCTCGCGTCGCGCGTGCTACTTCCTGCTCTGCCTTCATAGCAGGCGCCAGATTTGTAATTGCACTCGCCGCCGCTAACTTAAACAACTGCCGCCTATGCATGGACATCACTCTCCCGCTCTTCGATCAAGGTAGAAATAAATCTGAAATAGATTCCCCGTGTTATAGCCGGACCAGGTAACCACTCTTACCTCGGCACCGGCATTCTACTGATTTCTCATGCCGTTTATCGGCAGTATTTATTTTGATTCCTTAAACAAGCACCCATTCCGCGCTGCTTTGCGTCTACGATAAAAGAGATGACTTTTCGTCCTGTTCGTTCTCTGGCCCAACTGACTCGCTTTGTTCTTGCCGCCATCGCGGCACTGGCTCTGTCATCCGCCTCCGCCACGCTGCATGCGCAGGACTGGTTCAAGACCGAGACATCCTCCGGCGTCTCCAACATCCGTCTCGCCACCGCCGACTTCAAAGCCGCCTCCTCCGATCCGCAGACCATCCCGTTGAAGCGTACCTTCGACACCACGCTCTTCAATGACCTCACCAACGCCGGCATCTTCGACATGGTCTCGAAGTCGATGCTCCCGCAGGCAACGCCCGGCGCACCCAACGAGATCAACCTCGCGCAATGGTCCGCCGCTCCAACCTCAGCAGCCATGGTTGCCTTCGGAGCCCTCAGCACATCCGGCGGACGCCTCTCTGTCTCGGGCTTCCTCTTCGATGCCAAGAACGCGCAGTTCCCGCAGGTACTCGCCAAGCAGTACAACGAAGAGGCCAGCGAAGACATGGCGCGCCAGATCGCGCATCGCTTCGCAGACGAGATCATCTTCCGCCTCGGTGGCGGGGTCCCCGGCATCGCCGAAACCAAGATCTACTACGTCAAAGTCTCTGGCCCCAACAAAGAGATCTGGGCGATGGACTACGACGGAGCCAACCAGCACCCCATCACGCATCTCGGCACCGTCTCCATCTCGCCGCGCATCTCGCCCGACAACAGCCGCATCGCTTTCTCTTCGCTTGGCCGCGACGGCTTCCAGATCCGCATGTACTCCCTGCTGCTCAACCGCGTCGTCAACTTCCCCTTAGCAGGAGGAACCAATCTCTCCCCCGCATGGTCGCCCAACGGACGCGACATCGCCTTCTCTTCCTCGCGTTCCGGCGATCCTGAACTCTATATCGCCGACTCCAACGGCGGCGGCTCGCGCCGCATCACCAGCTTCCGCGGCCCCGACGTCTCGCCCGTCTTCAATCCCAAGACCGGCTCGCAGATCGCGTGGATCAGCGGACGCACCGGCCTGCCTCAGCTCTACATCATGGACACCGACGGCTCCGCCGTCACCCGCATGACCGACGGCGGATACGCCACCTCTCCATCCTGGTCCCCCAACGGACAGTTCATCGCCTTCGCCTGGAACCGCAAGTACGGTCCCGGCGCACCCGGCGGACAGGACATCTACGTGATGGAGGTTGCCACCAAGCGGTGGATTCAGGTGACCCACGACATCGGTCGTTGCGACTTCCCCTCCTGGTCGCCTGACGGTCGACATCTCGTCTTTGCCAACTCCCCGAATGGCCGCGCCTCCAGCTCGCGGATCATCTCGATGTTGGCTGACGGCACGGGACGCAAAACGCTCACAGAAGCGGGCGCCGACATGCCGAACTGGAGCTGGAAGTAGCCATCCTTATCTGCGAGATAATGGTGTTCGACACGAGATCGCAGACTAACTTCGAACCTTGATTTTCTGACCTACAAGCAGGAGAGACTCATGATCGCACTGGAAACACGTTATCGCAGGGCCATTGCAGCGGCAGCCGTCGCCATCGCCCTGAGCGCCGTCACTGGTTGCCACAAAAAGGACAAGGCCGTAAACCCGGCATCGCTCGGGCCCGCTCCCGTAGCGGCTCCGGCGCCTACAGCCACCCTGTCGGCCGATCCTCTGACCATCGATCTGGGTCAGTCTGTCGTGCTCAACTGGCGCACGCAGAACGCCACAACCGTCACCATCGACGGCATCGGCGAAGTACAGGCAAACGGTACGCAGACCGTTACGCCCGCCAACTCCACCAACTTCCATCTCACCGCCAAGGGTGACGGCGGCACCACAGAGGCTAATGTGCGCGTCACGGTTCGCGTCCCCACTGCTCCCGCAGCTTCGACCGACAACGGTGACATGGGCTCCGAAGCTGCCTTCCATCAGAACGTGCAGGACATCTTCTTCGATTACGACAGCTACGACCTGCGTCCCGATGCCCAGAGCTCGGCGCAGACCGCTGCTGCGTACCTCAACGCTCACACCGGCATCAAGCTCGTCATCGGCGGCTACTGCGACGAGCGTGGTTCGGCTGAATATAACCTCGCGCTCGGCGAGAACCGCGCCAACTCTGCGAAGACGGCACTCGTCAACGCCGGCGTCGCTGCATCCCGCATCCGCGTGATCAGCTACGGCAAAGAGAAGCAGTTCTGCACCGAGCAGAATGAGAGCTGCTGGCAGCAGAACCGCCGCGCGCAGTTCTCCATGGATCGCTAATCACGGCTCGCTAAAACACGCTTTATCGCCACATAATGAATAGAATCCGCTCAGCCCTCGCATTCCGACCGACGCGAGGGCTGAGCCGTCCAACAACCGGCACAAAATCTGAGAGAGCACCTATGACCCTCCGCAAACTCACACTCCCCTCCGCCGTCCTTGCCGCGGCCCTCATCCTGCCGGCTTCGCCTGCCTTTGCCGTCAGCAAAGAGATGGTGCAGCTCCAGACGCAGGTGCAGCAGCTCCAGGATGCCGTCGCACGTCTCCAGCAATCGAACGACGAGCGTATGGGCGTTATGAAAGACCTCATCCAGCAGAGCGCCGACTCCGTCAACCGCATGTCCTCCAAGATCGACACGCTGGAAAAACAGCTCCAGACACGGCAGGATGCGCAGAACGGCAAGCTCGACCAGGTCTCCGGACAAATCCAGTCCCTCAACGACTCGCTCGATGAGATGAAGGCACGTCTCGCGCGCCTCGAAAAGCTCATGCAGGACGTCCAGAGTCAGCAGCAGTCGATCAACGCCACCATGCCCCCGGCAACCGCGACTCCGATGGACAATGCAGCGCCTCCGGCCGCTACGCAGCCCGCAACCCCTGGCAAAAAAGGCAAGCCGTCCGCTGGAACCCCCGTATCGGCCCTCCCGGAGGCTCCGTCAACTCCGGCTGCACCTCCTGTCGACGATCTCTATAAGACCGCGCTCGGCGATTACATGGGGGCGAAGTATCAGCTCGCCTCCTCCGAGTTCTCCGATGTCATCCGCTACTACCCCAACCACACGCTCTCCGGCAACGCCTCGTACTATCAGGGCGAGATCGCTTACCGCGCCGGTCACTACGAAGACGCCATCAAGAACTATGACCGCGTCATCGAGCAGTTCCCCGACAACAGCAAAGTCGCTGTCTCTCACCTGCATAAGGGGCAGGCGCTCATCGCGCTCAAGCAGAACGACGCAGGCGTCCGCGAGCTGCGCGCCCTCATCCAGCGCTATCCCAACTCACCCGAAGCCATGCAGGCCCGCAGCAAGCTCAGCGGCATGGGCGTCACCGTCACTCCTCGCCGCTAACTCCCAAACCCTCCCCAAAGTACCAAGCCTCAAAGCCTTCCCTCGCGCTTACAATCCCCCTCTTTCCGTAGCGTGTCATTCCGAGCGAAGGCGAAACCGCATTTGTCTGCGGTCAAATTACTCTTTCTGCCCACCCATCCCACCAAAACCTGTCAAGCCCCCTGAAAGCTCAACTCATTGATTCCAAATGAAATAAACTTTATTAAATCTGCCGATTAGTTTCGCTCCGCTTGCTACACTTAAATCAGCAGAACAAAGAAAGCCCCGGCCAAAGGTCCGGGGCTAACTCGTTCAGAATCAATATTTTTACCCTTAACTCCTTTGTATCGAATATTTTGCCTTGTGCAAAACCAGCAATCGATTGAATACAAATAGTTTATGGAAACAGATAGGGGGGAGGGGGTCAGGCCTTCGACGTCTCCGCCTCTTCGATCGTGTCTCCCTCGCCCGGAGCCAGGAAGAGATTCGTCTCCAGCCCATGCTGGCGCGTGTAGAGATCGTAGTAGCGTCCGCCAAGCGCATAAAGCGAATCGTGCATTCCCCGCTCTACGATGTTGCCCTGCTCAACCACAAGGATCTGATCGGCGCGGCGGATCGTCGAAAGACGATGCGCAATGACAAATGTCGTTCGCCCCTTCATCAGGTGATTCAGTCCGCTCTGAATCATCGCCTCCGACTCCGAATCGAGCGAGCTGGTCGCCTCATCGAGGATCAGAATGCGCGGATCGGCCAGAATCGCACGAGCAATCGAGAGCCGCTGTCGCTGCCCTCCTGAAAGCTTCACGCCACGCTCGCCAACAATGGTTTCGTAACCATCCTCGAACCGCTCCGCAAATTCGTCCACGCGAGCGATCCGGCAAGCCTCAAGAAACTGCTCTTCCGTCGCCGCCGGATGCGAGAAGAGAATGTTTTCGCGAATCGTACCGTCAAACAGGAAGGTCTCCTGCAGCACAACGCCAAGCTGGCTGCGATAGCTCGAAAGCCGAACCGTCGCCAGATCGATGCCGTCTACCAGAACCTGACCGCTTGTCGCCGTGTGAAAAGCACAGATCAGCGAGATGATCGTCGACTTACCCGATCCTGACGACCCAACCAAAGCCGTCACCGTACCCGGATGCGACTCAAAGCTGATGCCATGCAGCACTTCCTTGTTGTTCTCATAGGCGAAAGTCACATCGCGAAAAGCAACATCGCCTTGGATCACACCAAGTTCACGCGTTCGAACCGGATCAGCGTCTTCCGTGGGTTCTGAGAGAATCTCCGTTGTGCGATCCAGTCCCGCAACCGCTTCAGTCAACTGCGTGCCAATCGAAACAAGCTGCACGATAGGCGCGATCATGAATGCCAGAAACATGACATACGTAACATAACCGCCGGTCGTCAGCTTCCCCGCAACCACCTGATGCGCGCCCAGATACATAATCAACGCACCAACAATGCCAAGCACCGCCGTTGACGCTAGCGACATCAACGATTGCGCCGTAAGCGACGAGATGACGTTCTTCAGCAAGCGGTTCGCGCCCTTGGAGAAGACTTCGGCCTCACTCGCCTCAGCGTGATAGCCCTTCACCACGCGAACTCCACCCAGCGATTCGGTAAGCCTGCCTGTAACCTCGGCGTTGATCTTCGATCGCTCGCGGAAGATCGGACGAATCGTCTTGAAAGCTCGCTGCAGAATCAGGCCAAAGATCACCAGAATCACAAAGGTCACCAGCGTCATCTGCACGCTGAGATGGATCAGATAGCCGAAGGCAAACAGCGCCGTCAGCACACCACCGAAGAAGTCGATTACGCCCGTGCCGATCAGATTGCGAACGCCTTCAACGTCCGTCATGATACGAGCGACAAGTGTTCCAGTGCGGTTCTCATCGTAAAAGGCAACGGGAAGCCAGCCAATATGAGCCTGCACTTTCATGCGCAGCTCCGCGATCAACCGCTGGCCTTCCATCGAAAGCAGTTGCGTAAGCGTAAATGAGGTAATTCCCTGAATAATCGTCGCTGCTGCAACAACTCCGACAATGATCGGCAATTGGTTCAGCAGGTGCTTTCCCATCACGTTGTCGATCAGGTAGCGCGTCGAAGCCGGAAGAATCAGTCCGCTGGCACGGTTGATGACCATTAGCAGGAAGCTGCCGCCAAGCAGCAGCCGTCGAGGCTTGATCAGCTTCCATACCTCCGGAAGCACCTTCTTGAGCTTTGGTTTAGGCCGTGAAGCCGTCAGATCGGCAGATGTCGCACGACCGGTATTTCGTGAGGGACGATCAGCTGCCTTCATTCCAGGAGCTCCGAAGTTCGACGGACCGATTGAGGGCATCTTGTTAGCAGTGTACGCCTGTGCAGGCTTCGAGCTTTGTGTAGCTTGCGTGTCGTCGCATAGATGGCATGGCTCATCCATAAGCTTAGAAATGCATTCTTTAGCTGGTCTTTAGTCGTGCATTGATAAAGGAACGGATGCAAAAAAGGACATAGATCAGGCACATCAGTGACATGGCAGCTTTTTCAACGACTGCGGCAGGACGAGCAACCTCAACGCCGCGCGAGAGCTTGAACGCGCTGATATCGGCGGGGATCGTGCTCAGAAACAGGAGCAAAGCTACCGTAACCGAAATGTGCATCCACAACATACGCTTCTTTGAGTCGCTGGTATTAGCCAATGAACCGAACAGAACAAACAGCAAGCCAAGCCCGGCAGGAATCAGGGCCGTCGGATATTCGCTTCCTGTTGCAACAAACCCGAAGACAGCCAGAAGAATCAGCAGAACTCCAAACCCAATGGTCAGCTTTGCCATGAACGTAATGCCCTCTACCTTCCTTGTAACCGTTAGATCAATTTGGTGGTGGTGAAGGCTCAGAATAACTCATCTGTAAGGCTTAAAACGCTCTTTTGACCGAAGATCGTTCGGAGTTGCCAAAAGACGGTCCGCAGGGCTAAGCTTTGCTCCCCAAACCAACGACCGCAGCCAAGGAGCGCCAATGAGCGAACTGACAACGACAGTCGGCACGATTCTAAACAGAAAAGAACGCCATATCTGGACAACGGCTCCTGAAACATCCGTTTACGATTGTATGAAGATGATGGCGGACAAAGAGATCGGTGCCCTGCTGGTGATGCGTGGCGACGAACTAGCAGGCGTCATCTCGGAGAGAGACTACGCACGCAAAGTTATCCTACAGGGACGATCATCGCGGGACACAGCCGTCTCGGAAATCATGAGCAGCCCCGCCATCTGCGTCTCCCGCGAGCACACGATAGGCGATTGCATGCACATTATGACCAAGAACCGCATACGGCATCTCCCTGTCCACGATCGCGATAAGGTGGTCGGCGTCATTTCCATTGGAGACCTGGTGAACTGGATCATCACCGAGCAGGAAGAAACGATCCGTCACCTGGAAGCCTACATCTGTAGCCAATGAAGGATTACGCTGCCGCAGCCTTCTGAATCGCAGCCAGAACATCGGCTGGCTTCCAGTCGTTCGTTGGGAACCATGCTGCAATCTTTCCATCCTTGCCAATGACAACGGTCGACAGCGAATGGTTGAGTGTCTTATTTTCGCCTGTCGTAACGCCGACACCAAAGTACTGCGTCACCTGCGGCAGGTCCTTCTCTGAGGGAGCAGCGAAGTCCCAGTGATCGAAGGTTTCCTTCGTATATTTGCCTGTATATGCTCCACCGTAACTGCGCAGTACCCCCGGCTTATCATAGGCAGGATCAAAACTGATGCTAAGCAGATGCGTCTTTGTGTAGAGGGCAGAATCCGCCGCGAGAGACTTGTCAATATCTGCGAAGTTCCGGCTCATGCGAGGACAGTAATCGGCTAACGGACAACGCGTATAGATAAAGGTTGCAACAAGCACCTTACCCTTGAACTGCTCCAGATGAATTGTTCGGCCGCTCTGATTCAGGAGCTTGAAATCGGGTACAGGATCGCCAACCTGTGGAACGTGATACTGGACTGCGGGTTTATAGTCGGGACGCGCCTGAGCAATGACGACGATATTGTCCAGCTCCGGGTCGCGAAAACCTGCATCGTCCTGTTGCACGATGATGCGTGCGGTAATGCGGTCTCCCGGATGCAGTTCGCTGACGATGGATGGGTCCTTCAACTTGTAAGGCATCGTCATCGCTTCCATAAAGCCGGGCACGGCTTCATGGTCGAGCGTCACATGCGTGGCATCGGTGCTGACGACTCTTCCCTTCACGGGAAAGGTCTTCTCCGGATATGTCTTTGCAGAGTTCGACAATCCGCTGCTGTGGCAGCCCGTGAAAGCCAGGCATGAGAGAGCAAACGCAAGGACAGGAACAGGCAATACAGAATTACGAGACACGGCACGACTCCTATATCGATGATACTTGCCTCTGTCGTTACCTTCCGTTGGAGAGCGGGTCTTTTCCTATATTGTTCGGCGTATAACCGGATATATGGATCAGGTCCAAAATCTGGTGGAACTCCCGCGGGCGGTTATCGACGCATTGGACGGTGGGGCTACCGTGATCACCAGTAACCAGAGAACAGCCCGCACACTGCGGCGAGCCTTTGATCGTCGCAATCGGGAGATGGGTCTTGAGAGCTGGCAGCCCGCCTCCGTCTTTGCCTGGGAGACGTGGACTGCCACACTATGGAACGGCCTTCTTCTGGATGGTCATGTTTCTGATCTGCTATTGAGCCGTAGCCAGGAACACGTGGTCTGGCGCTCTATTATCTCTGCCGATCCTGAGATGAGGAACACATTGCGGTCGGTCGATTCGCTCGCCGATTTAGCACAGGATGCCTGGCGTCTGCTGGGGCAGTACAACGCAGGAAAAAGATTTCAAGGTGCTGCGGGGAGTGCCGAGTCGGCGACATTCCTGCGTTGGGCCTCAGAGTTCGACCGGCGATGCCGCAACCAGCAATGGATGTCATCCGCTTTGCTCGAAGCTCGCCTGCAGAAGCTAGCAGCACAGCTTCGTCTGTCTTCAAAGGTCGCTCTGCTTGGATTTGATGACATGCTGCCGTCTCGTGCGATGCTCATTGAAAGTATCCGTGCAAATGGAGTTGAGCTACAGCAGCTGGACCTATCGCAGCCAGCTGATGAGCGCTTGCTGGTGTGTGCTGAGGATGATGAGCAGGAGCTGAAGCTTGTAGCCCGTTGGGCACGACAGCAGATGCAGCGTTCTGCAAACTCACGAATTGCTGTTATCGTTCCCTCTCTTGAAGAAAGACGCAACAAGATCAATCGCGTTTTTCGTGAAACATTAGCTCCGGAGATGCAGAATATCTCCGTTGAAAATCATGCGACTCCTTTTGAATTTTCTCTCGGCGTAAAACTCTCTGAAACCCCTTTAGTGCGAGTCGCACTCGATCTACTCCGATGGACAAAGGCTCCTCTTCCCCTCGAACGCGTCAGCGCATTGTTAGTATCACCTCTGTTCGCGATGATCGATGCGGAAGGCGACGCGCGTGCGATCTTTGACGCGTTTGTGTTGCGAAAGGCGCGCTTCTTGCGTCCAGAGATATCGCTTGCGGCATTCACTAAAGAGATCGCACGATATAGACATAGATCGCGACTCCTACATCTTTTTGGAGTCTTGCAGGCACTTCAAGAAGCTGCAGATCGATATGCAGTTGCAGCCTCTGTGCGTAGTTATGCCGAATGGTCGGAAGCTATCCATAATCTTCTTCGCGCAGGAGGTTGGGGGCGAGGTAGTCAGGAAGACTCTATCGAATTCCAGACGCGCAGACGATGGGAGAAGGCACTGGATGAACTTGCGACGTTGGACTTCGAAGGCCAGCGTGTGAAATTCGACTCGGCTCTTGCATTACTTGAAAAAATCCTGCAACAGATCCTGTTCGCGCCCGAATCAAAAGAAGCTCCGGTTCAGATCATGGGGCCACTTGAAGCCGCAGGCAGCCGTTTTGATGCTATCTGGTTTTTAGGAGCAGGCGATCTTACGTGGCCTGCAAGATCGACGGCCAATCCTCTCTTACCGTGGCACCTGCAGGTTGATTTGGGTATGCCCGGCACGATTGCCACGGAAGATGATCGACGCGCATGCCTTATTGCAGAACGAATGATGGCGAGCGCATCTATGATCGTCTTTAGCTATGCGGAAATGACAGCAGCTGGAAAGCAAAGACCTACTCCAGCCATTGAAAGCCTGCCATTATCAAAGGCCGATGCAATGACGTTGGCCATCACGAATGAACCGGCGGCACCGGTTGATTTGGAAGAGTTCTATGACGAGATGCCTCTTCCCACCGCACCTGATATGCGGATTCAAGGAGGGGCCGACATTCTTCGTCTTCAGGCTGCGTGCGGGTTTCGTGCCTTTGCGGAGCGCAGATTGTGGTCAACAGATCTAAAGAATGTCGAGATGGGAATGGATGCCGCTGAACGTGGCAACGTTGTTCACAAGACACTCGAACACTTCTGGAACGAAGTTCAGACCCAAAGTGAATTGAAGAGGATGAGCACCGAGCAGCGCAATGCAGCATTAGACAGGGCGATCAAGCATGGCCTTCGCAAAGCGGTTGAACTGAGCGAGCAGGAATGGGATACCGCTTACGTGGAAGTGCAACGGCAACGTCTTTGGACATTGCTCCTGCCCTGGATCGAACTTGAACTGAAGCGAGTTCCGTTTGACGTGAAGTTGAGCGAAAAAGAGCTTAAAGATGTACACATCGGCCCCTTGCGCTTAAGCGTACGCGTCGACAGAGTGGATGCATGCGAAGAAGGCGACATCATCATCGACTACAAGACGGGAGCGGCGCGAACCGCTGACTGGCAAAGCGAGCGGCCGGATGCTCCCCAGCTACCCCTCTATGCAGTTTTAGCCAATACTTTACAGCCTGAAACTCCGTTGGCAGATGTGGCATTTGCTCGTATGCGCCCGGGCCGAGACATGGCGCTTGATGGATTCAAAGAAAAAATTACGCTCGAAGGTTCAAGGACGACTACGAGGCGCTTCTCTCTGGATGCGCAGCTGGGTGAATGGCGAAAGGTACTTACCGATCTCGCTGAAGCTTTCCATCGAGGAGATGCTCGAGTCGATCCAAAGGTCTTCCCGCTAACCTGTAATTACTGTTCACAACGAACTCTTTGCCGGCTTGATCCGGCAGCATTTGATGAGGAGCTAGATGACGAAGCGGCGATCGATACAGGGAATGGGTGAGCTTTTCGTCTTTGGCAAAGAGGAGACCGTTTCCGAACAGAAGTCATCCTCCACACCGGATGGTGAAGAACGAACTCGGGCTCTTGAAACAACACGATCATGGATTGTCGAGGCTCCGGCGGGCTCAGGCAAAACCGGACTCCTGATACAGCGTTACCTCAAACTTCTGGGCCAGCCCGAAGTAGAGCAGCCCGAACAAGTGCTTGCCATTACCTTCACCATTAAAGCGGCCGGCGAGATCCGGGAGCGTATCGTTCAATGGCTTGAACGAGCAGCCAATGAGCCCGTTCCCACTGCAGGCGATTTTGAAGTAACAACCTACCAGCTAGCCGCAGCTGCGCTAAAGCGCGACCAACAACTTACCTGGGGTATCTTGAGACATCCCAGGCGACTTAATATCCGCACCATCGATTCCGTCTGCTCGGAGATCACGCGCAGCCTTCCTGTCCTGTCTGGTAGTAGCGGACTCAAACCCGTAGAAAACGCCTCTACGTTGCATCGCCTTGCTGCAGAGAGGACGATGATGCAGCTTGGTAGCCAAGACCACAGGCTCAACGAAGCATTGACGCTCGTCTTGCTGCATCGCGATGGGAATCTTTTACAGTGCAGAGATCTGCTTGCCGAGATGCTTGCGGTTCGAGATCAGTGGGGCAGATTAATTCCGCTGGACAGGGACAACCTGGAAGATTCCGTTCTAGATGCCGAGGTCTTGCCACAATTGGAAGCCTCTCTGTCCAGACCAATCTGCGCCGAGCTTGCGCGCCTGCAACATCTGTTCCCTGCGCACATGCTCGATGAACTCTCAGGACTTGCAGCCGAAATGGGATATCGGGACGGCTATGATGGATTAGCTTCGCCCATCGCTGTCTGCGCGGGAAGATCAAACTCTCCAAAAGCTACTGCAGATGCGCTGGAGCATTGGAAGGCACTCGCTCACCTTTTGGTTAAAAAGAGTGGCGGTTGGCGATCAGGATTCAACCGAAATCATGTTGGATTCGACATCGATCGGAAACAAGTCGGACGTTTGAAAGAGATCGTTTCATCCTTGCAAAGCGATGCCACACTGCTGGCTGCATTAGAAGACACGATAGCTCTTCCTCCAGCAAAATACCCCGTTGAACAATGGAAGGTGGCGAAAGCTCTGTTCCGGATTCTGCACCATGCTCTCGCGGAGCTTCAACTTGTTTTTGCAGAGCGTGGCGAGTGCGACTTTACGGAACTTGGCCTGCTGGCGCGATCCGCGCTCAACCACAACAGCGGAGTGGTCGATATTGCAGCAGGAGCAAAGTTGCAGCATTTGCTTGTCGATGAAATGCAGGATACGTCTACAAGCCAGTACGAGTTGATACAGCTTCTTACCGAAGGCTGGGATGGACGTAGTCAAACAGTCTTTTTAGTAGGCGATCCAAAGCAATCCATCTATTTATTCCGACAGGCCCGCGTAGAGCGTTTTATCCGCACGATGATGGATAACCACATCGGTGATCTGACACTAGACCCGCTGAAGCTTACAGCAAACTTTCGTTCACAGCCAGAGTTAGTGCATTCGTTCAATTCCGCGTTTTCCAAGCTGTTTCCCAGCGAAATACAAATGGATCGCCCCGAAGAAGCCCCCTACGTCGCTGCGCATGCAATACGCGAGCACCAGACGATGGCCGCATCCAGCACTGTGTGGCATCCGCAGGTTGTAACTTCTGGATTGTCAACCGATGAGCGCCGAATTTACCGCCGGAGGCTCGCAAGATCTGAAGCACAAACAGTTCGCAGCATTATTGAACAGTGGCGAGCCAGGCCTTTGCCAAATGGACGCACGGAGCCATGGAAGATTGCCGTTCTTGTGCGAAATCGAAGCCATCTGACGCATATTGTCTCTGCACTAAAACAAGACACAGGCTCTGGGCCGCTCCCTTTTCGTGCGATTGATATTGAGCCGTTGGGAGAACGTCCTGAGGTTTTGGATTTGTATGCTCTCACTCGCGCCCTGCTTCACCCTGCTGACCGCGTAGCGTGGCTTTCACTTTTGCGTGCGCCATGGTGTGGCCTGGAACTTGCGCAACTACACCTGCTGTGCGGAGCAGATGATGCCGCATGGTCCGAATCGACAGTTCCTCAGCTCATCATCGAACGCGGGCATGAGTTGAATGAAGGCAGCATCATGCTATTGCAACGTATTTGGCCAGTTCTCGTCTCCGCTTTGAGACAGCGATCACGCATTCCTCTTTCAGAGCTTGTGGAACGCACATGGCGTTCTCTTGGTGGGGATACATACCTGGTCAGCGAAGAAAAAGATAATGCCCGACAGTACTTCGCACTGCTGGATGAACTGGAACAGCAAAATGCTGTCATTGATCTAGCTCTTTTGAAACAAAGATTGAACCGGCTTTATGCCGCAGCCTCTTCATCAAGAGAGGCTGTCGATCTATTGACCATCCACGGATCCAAAGGCCTGGAATGGGATGTTGTCCTATTGCCCGGTATAGAAAAAACGAATCGCTCGAATCGCGGCCGGCTTTTGATCTGGGATGAATTCAACTCACCAGATGAACAAGGCTCACAGATTATTCTTGCCCCCATTGTAGGAAAAGGGCGCGATTCGGAGGCTCTCAACGAATGGTTGAAGCGGATACATCGCAGACGCGAGGCAGCCGAGTGCAAACGCTTGTTCTATGTCGCATGCACTCGCGCACGTGAAGAACTTCATTTGTTTGCCGCACCTGAGAGAAGGAGCGATCAGTCAATCCAGCTGAAGCCAGGAAGCCTGCTTGAAGCAGCATGGCCAGCTGCAGAAGAACATTTCGTTGATAGTAATATTTCGTCCAAACCTCTGATCGCTCCTATTTTCACTCTTCAGGAGATACCATCGGACCTTATTCTCCCCTCTCTTGCTGCTGAAGGCGAGGAGTATCGCAGGCAGACGCTCTTGCGTCTACCGCTCAACCTTCCGTTGCCAAGCCTCCCTCAAATCACGAAGCAGCCACAAATCGACAGGGGGGCGCCGCTCATCCGGTTCGAAAGACCTGAAGGCTCATTTGAGTCACGCGCTTGCGGAAATGTCATTCATGCCTTTATTGAGTTGCTTGCACAGCGGCTCCTCCTTGGCACCTCTGAGGAAGCTCTTCACGCGGAGATCACGACATGGCAACCCCGAATACTGACATTACTCCGGAATTATGGACTGTCCTCTGCAACGGCCGCGCGCCTTGCAGCACAGGCGCAACACGCACTGAAGGCAACACTTGAAGACGAGCACGGTCTGTGGATTCTCGGGCCACGCCATATGGCTGCAAGTGAATATGCGCTAATGACGGCGGATGAAAATCACGCGGGCATGCGATTCGATCGCATCTTTTATGCTGGTGACGCTCCACTGTCTGAAGGTGACGATTTTCTCTGGATCGTGGACTTCAAAACCACACCATACACTCGATCGGCATTGGATGGCTTTCTGGAGCGTGAACGAGATAAGTACGCACCACAAATGGCAGCGTACGCCAGCGCCATGCAAAATATCCGCAAAGGGAGCGGACTTCGACTTGGGCTCTACTATCCGATGCTGTCAAAGTTCATCTGGTGGGAACACGCTACGAAATAAGCTTATTGAACGGGCGCATGATGACGAACATCCGCGCCACGAACCCAGAAGATCACATCCTCGGCAATATTGGTAGCATGATCCCCGACCCGCTCCAAATTGCGAGCAATGATCAGCGCATTAAGTGATTGAGGGGTCAATTCCGGCTTCTCTTTGATGAGTGAACTCAATGCGGTATAGGCAGCATCGTTCATCTCGTCGACCTGGTCATCCATCTGAAAGACAGAATCCGCCATCTCGGCATTTCCTTCGATGAACGCCTGAAGAGCTTTGCGCACCATCGCAAGCGAGAGCGATGCTAACTTCGGAATATCTACGGGAAGGTCGATGTGAGCGTAAGATTCCATCTCGCGCACACGAACCGCAATATTAACTGCCTGATCTCCCACGCGCTCAAGATCAGCGTTGATACGAATCACCGCAAGAATAAAGCGGAGGTCGATTGCCATTGGCTGCTCCATCGCCAAAAGGTCGAGCGCCATCTGATCAATCTCTCGCTCCAGCCTGTTGATTGCAGGCTCTGAGCGAAATACGAGCTCGCAAAAACTCAGATCGCGTGTTCGGTAGGCTTCTACCGAACGCTGGATGGCTTGTTCGGCCATTCCAGCCATAATCAGCAATCGTTCTTTTAGCTCGTCGAGGCTCTGGTGAAATTTGACCCGCATCAGCCAAACCTCCCCGTGATGTAATCCTCCGTACGTTTGTCGCTGGGGTTGGTAAATATCTTATGCGTCGAGTCAAATTCAACGAGCTTACCGTTCAGGAAGAAGCCCGTATTCTCAGCCACACGCGCTGCCTGCTGCATGTTGTGTGTGACGATAACGATCGTGTACTGGCTCTTGAGTTGGAAGATCAAGTCCTCAATCTTTGAGGTTGAGACTGGGTCGAGTGCGGACGCAGGCTCGTCCATCAGCAAAACTTCGGGGTCGACTGCGAGGGCTCTCGCGATGCACATACGCTGCTGTTGACCACCCGAGAGCGATGCTCCGGATTTCTTTTTGAGGTCATCTTTCACCTCTTCCCACAAGGCGGCCTGCTTCAGCGAACGCTCTACCGTCTCATCAAGAATGCGGCGATTACGGAATCCATTGAGCTTCAGGCCGCTGATGACGTTGTCATAAATCGACATGGTAGGAAACGGATTAGGCCGCTGAAAGACCATGCCAACGCGACGGCGAATCTCAACGGGAGACGCCTCGCGATAGATATCGATGTCGCCCATTTTGACGATACCCGTAGCGCGTGCGATCGGGTTCGTCTCATGCATGCGGTTCAAGCAACGGACGAAGGTCGACTTGCCACAGCCTGACGGGCCGATCAGTGCCGTAGCATGATTGGCCGGGATGTGCAGGTTGATGTCCTGCAACGTATGCGTAGAACCATACCAGGCGTTCAGATCTTCAACTTGAATGCCAACTCCCACTAGCTTCCTCCCTTGAGTACGCCACGGTTGGCAAAGATTCGGACGAGCGTGACGGAAACCATAATCAATCCAATAAGAACTAAAGCACCTGCCCAGGCCAGTCGATGCCACTCATCGTAGGGGCCGGTGGCGTAAACATAAATTTGAAGTGGCAGTGCGGCGATAGGCTCATTCAGCTTCACGCTCCAGAACTGATTCCCTAGAGCAGTGAATAACAGAGGAGCAGTTTCACCAGCGACACGCGCAAAGGCCAACATGCAGCCCGTGATAATGCCGGGAGATGCCGTGCGGAGGCTTACCGACAAAACAGTTCGCCATTTCGGCACGCCCAACCCAAGAGTTGCTTCGCGAATAGCATGCGGGACGGTAGCCAACATCTCTTCCGTTGTTCGCGTGACCGTTGGAATCATCATAATAGCCAACGCGACACCACCGGCAAACGCAGAGAAGTGTCTTCCCTGCACCAGCAGAGCGAAGACGGAGATACCCATCACGATGGATGGCACGCCATTGAGTACATCAGCAGTGAAACGGATGGCGTTGGCAAAAAAGGTGCCCTGGCCGAACTCGGCAAGATAAACGCCCGCAGCGATACCAATGGGGATTCCCATGATGCTGGCGAGAGTGAGAATGATGGCGGAGCCGACAATCGAATTCGCCATGCCACCGCCCTCTTCGCCAACTGGAGCGGGCACATGCGTAAAGAAAGCAAGATTGAGCGAGCTTGCGCCCTTGTAAACCAGGTAGAAAAGAATGACCGCGAGTGGGAGCAGCACGATCACCGTCGCCAGAATAGCCAATGCCGTAACAGCATAGTTCGTAAAGGTGCGGCGGCTATGATTCAGCCGCATCGACTTCGAATCGAAGTCGATGTGCCTTGGCAAATTATTGAGGGGCTGCGTACTCATTTTAGGAAGCCCTTCCTGGCGCGCCGCGCGTTACGGCCCAGACCATCAGGCGAGCAATCGCGTTGACCACAATCGTCACCAAAAAGAGCGCCAGACCGATCTCGATCAGTGCACTCAGGTATATGTCGCTTGTTGCTTCGGAGAACTCGTTCGCGATCACGCTGGCCAGCGTATAGCCCGGCGCAAAAAGACTTTTGTTGATCTCCGGGTGATTGCCGATCACCATTGCGACTGCCATGGTCTCGCCCAGTGCACGGCCTAATCCGAGCATGACCGCACCGACAATACCGATTCGCGAGTTACGAAGAACCCCAATGCGAATCATCTCCCAACGCGTTGCCCCTAAAGCAAGCACCGCCTCGCGCTGAGAGTTTGGAACGGCAGTCATAATGTCGCGCGTCAATGACGAGATGATAGGCAGAACCATAATTGCCAGAATGATGCTTGCCGTCAGCAGGCCGACGCCAAAGTTCGCTCCGTCAAAGAATCCCGTCCAGCCGAGCGTCTTCACCAAAAATGGTCCCAGTACATCGCGCATCAGGGGAACCAGCACAAAGACGGCCCACAGGCCATACACCACACTCGGAATGGCAGCCAGCAACTCAGTAAGAAACGAGATCGGCGCCCGCAGAGGTTGGGGACACAATTCTGTAAGAAAGATTGCAACTCCCATCGCCAGCGGAACAGCGATGAGGAGCGCCAGGAACGATGTCATCAGCGTGCCGTAGATAAACGGCAACGCTCCAAAGTCCCCTGAAACCGGGTCCCAGGCCTGTCTGGTAAAAAACTTCCAGCCAAAAGCATGCAGACTAAGCTGCGACCGGAGGATCAGGATGATGAAGATAAAGAGGACGATGACAAAAATGCTGCAGGCACACACCAGCATCAAGGCCGCAAAACCTGAATCGGCCCATCTGCCGCTGCCTCGCGAATTTAGGAAGGAGCGTATCGGAGAGGTTGAAGCAGATGCTGGCGAAGAGTTGGATGGCGGCACAGGCGCAGGAACATCCGCCAGTCGAGGTAAGACTGTTTGTGGTACACCGTGCTCTTGTTTAATACTCATTCGACTCTGGGAAGATCGGTGCTGGATGACGACAAAGTGATTGTATCCGGCAGGAATGCTCTGTGTATCTGGATAAGACAGATTCGCCGTATGGCTTTAGGAGTTTCTGATAGCCATACGGCGAATCGTGTTATTTGATCTGCGCGACGGTCTTGCGAACCATATCCTGCACCTGCTTGGGCAGCGGAGCATAGCTAAGGCCAGAAGCCTCGCTCTCGCCATGGTCAAGCATCCAGGTCAGGAAATTCTTCAATGCAGCAGTCTTCGAAGCATCTGTCGAATGCGTAGGAATCAGCAACCATGTGAAGCTGGAGATCGGATAGGAAGCCGCTCCCGGTGCATTGGTAATTGAGACACGATAGTCGGCAGGCATCGCCTTCGAAGCAGCAGCGGCCGCAGTAACACCGTCCGTTGATGCCTTAACATACTTACCGGCCGCGTTTTTCACTGCGCCAAAGGCCATCTTATTCTGCAACGCGTAGATCAACTCGACATAGCCGAAAGAGTAGGGAGACTGACGCACCATGCCGGCAATTCCCTCGTTGCCCTTCTGTCCAATACCTGTCGGCCACTTGACCGAAGCATTTCTCCCCACTTTACTAAGCCACTCCGGGCTTACCTTCGAAAGATAGTCGGTGAAAATGAAGGTTGTGCCGCTGCCCTCCGAGCGATACACGGGAAGAACAGGCTTATCCGGCAGAGTCACTCCGGGGTTGTCCTTTGCAATACGAGGGTCGTTCCACTTCGTAATCTTGCCGAGATAGATATCAGCAATGACATCTCCGGAGAAATTCAAATCCTTATTTACACCCGGCAGGTTATAGACCGGCACAACAGCACCAAGCACCGTTGGAATAGGCTGAACTTTAACTTTAGCTGCAGCGATCTGCTCGTCCGTCATCGTGACATCGGCTGCACCGAAGTCAACTGTCCCTTCGGTCACCTGACGGATTCCACCGCCGGAACCGATGGACTGATAGTTGATCTTTACGCCGCCATTCTGTTGGCTGAACTCGTTAAACCACTTTGAATAGATCGGATACGGGAAGGTCGCTCCCGCACCATTCAGGGTCTGGGCGCTTGCCCCGATCGTGGCCAAGGCTAATACGCCTGCTACTAAAATGTTCCGCTTCACACTTCCCCCTCGCAAATTACGAGTGCCAAATTTTACTTCGACACCCGTATTTAGTGTGACGATGAATTATTAATGGATCGTTACATCTGAATAAAACAGTGAAAAACAAACTAGATACCGGCCACCTGGACCTTCGGTAACGTGAAAAGAAACGTACTGCCGGCATTCAATTCACTCTCAGCACGTATGCTTCCACCCTGAACCTGGACCACGTGTTTAGCGATGGCCAGACCCAGTCCCGTACCACCAGACTCGCGCGAGCGAGCCTTGTCCACTCGATAGAACCGCTCAAAGATTCGCCCCAGATGTTCTGAGGCAATTCCTTGTCCAAAATCTTTTACGCTGAACTCTACCGCGTTCTCCGGGGCTGCAACTTCCCGAGCGCTGACGACGACGCGACTTCTGCCCATCCCGGTCGATTTGCCGTATTTAATTCCGTTCTCGATCAGATTGCTTAGGACCTGAACAATGGAGTCCTGATCGGCAAAAACTTCGCACTTTGTTGTTGGACCAATCTCCAGCACGGCCTCTTCGTCCTGGACCAGCCCCCGCATCGCTTGAACTGCATCCCGTACAAGCGTATCGGCCGCTATCGGAGCCGGGTGCAACTCCTGCTCCGAAGACTCAACACGAGCCATCACCAGCAGATCCTCGGTCAGGCGGTTCATGCGGGTCGCATTTTTGTGGATCGTCGTCAAAAACTCGCGAGCCTGTGGACTCAGGCCGCTCTCATGATCCAGCAGCGTTTCGACATAACCTGTAATCGAGGTCAGCGGAGTCCGCAACTCATGGCTGACATTCGCAACAAACTCGCGCTGCGTGCGCTCCACCTGCTCGATCCGAGTGATGTCATGCAGAACGACGACAGCGCCTCCACCCGGCATAGGAGAAGCTGCGACCTCAAAGATGCGTCCAGGCAGTAGCGATGTCGAACGGCGTTCACTTACTGTGCGTTCCTCCAGTGCCACGCGCACGCACTCGAGTACTTCAGGATCGCGAATCGTCTGCACCAGCGAGTGCCCCACGCGGATAGCCCTGCCTGTATAGTTCACGGGGATCAGCTTCTCCATCAGCTGATTGGTCCACTGGATGCGCCCGGCCTGATCGACCGCAACGACGGCGTCCTGCATGCTGTCGATCATCGCTTCGAGTTCGCGGCGACTCTCGGCTGTACTATTCAAAACCCGCTCGACATGCTTTGAAGCAAGTGAAATCGACCGCGCCAGCCCATCAAAGTCCGTGAAATCGGGTGTTAGCTGCCCGACCGGTTTTTCGGCAATTGCTGATGTTGCAGCTTCCAGCGGAGCGATGCTGCGGCGCACCGAGCGCGAAAGAAGAAAGGCATTCAGAGCTGCCCACAAGAGAACGAGAACTGCTCCCAGAATCCAGCCCTTCGGGCTAAACCAGACCCTCATCAAAGCGACAAAGGCCAGCGCAATCGTCATCCTCAGAAAGAATGAAAAAAACAGACCACGCGTCACGAATGACCTCTATGCCGGAACCTGAGCCGCCTTTGGAATCTCGAACCGGTAACCGGCCCCGCGCATAGTCTTAAGATAGCGCGGTGTCTCTGCGTCGTCTTCAATCTTCTCGCGAATACGGCGCACATACACATCAACAGAACGCGGGGTAACAAACCGGGCATCTCCCCATACGGCATCCAGAAGATGGTCGCGGCTAAAGACACGTCCTGGATGACGCGCCAGATAATCCAGCAAACGGAACTCCGTCGCTGTCGTCGTCACCAGCTCTCCACGCACACGAAGCTGCATCGCTCCGGCATCAATCTCAATATCCTCAAAACGAATAACAGATGGCACGGTGGGCCGCTCGAAGCGGCGAAGCACTGCCTTCACACGTGCCAGCAACTCGCGTGTACCGAACGGCTTGGTAATGTAGTCGTCCGCGCCGAGCTCAAGGCCATGTACGCGATCACTTTCGGCAGCACGTGCCGTAAGGAAGATAATAGGAACCACACTCAGAACCGGGTTCTGCCTCAGCCTGCGGCACAGATCCAACCCGTCTCCACCGGGAACCATGATGTCCAACAGGAACAAGGCCGGCGGCTGCCGTTCTGCGTCTGAAAGTATCTGGCCAGGCGAAAGGTAGGCCCGAACGGTAAATCCAGCACTTTCCAGGTGATACTGCACCAGCCGAGAGATATCGGCATCGTCTTCCAGTACAAAGATCGTCTGATTCAAAGAGTTTGACCTCGATTGAGTACGCGTATCCGTCTCCTCAGCTTAGCCCATACGGCAACTATTCTTTGCAAATGTACGATGAATCGTTAACTCTGGCCGCAATGGCGGCACCTACGTATACTGACAAGAGTAACCTGCAGTACCTGCTGGCCTTCTGCTCAAGTTTGAACGACTATGACACAGACCTCGCACCTTATTCTTTGCGTGGATGACGAACTCATCGGGCTCAGGGTCCGCAAAGTTCTGCTGGAGCGCGCCGGCTATCGGGTCATTACGGCCATGGATGGCGCCTCGGGCCTGCGCCTGTTTGAAAGCGAACCCGTAGAAGCTGTCGTGCTCGACTACTCCATGCCGGGGATGCATGGAGGAGAGGTCGCCAGCCGCATGCGACAGATTAAGCCGGATGTCCCCATTCTTTTGCTCTCAGCCTATCTTGGTCTTCCTCCAGAGGTTACCTCTCTGGTGAATCTCTATATGACCAAGGGCGAAGGCGCGCCTGTGCTTTTACATAAGCTTGAAACCTTGTTCCAACCCTTGAATACTCCCTAAGCCTGCAGAGGCGCCGTGAATCTAGCCCAATTCAATCGAATTCTTCAGCAGGCTCTTCTCCTCCCGGTTATCGCGTTGCTTCTCACTGCTGCCGCTCTCTATTGGCAGATGCGCTCGGCGAACGAGACCGTAGGAATTATCCAGACAACCGACGCAAGAATCTCCCAGGTAACGCTGGTCGCGAAGCTCATCGTGGATGAGGAATCCGCTCTCAGAGGTTATGAGACAACCGGAGACGACCGGTTTCTACAGCCCTTTAATGACGCCGGGAACAGGCTGCCTGCAGAGTTCGATAAACTGGCCAATCTTACTGGGGGCGACCCCCAACAGCAGTACAGCCTCGATGATCTGCGCAACGAACACCAGACCTGGCGCGATGCCTTTGCCCTGCCCATCATCGCTCTCGTAAAAGCCGGTGGGCACACCAGCGACGTCGACCTGAATCTCTACGGCAAGAGCTTGATGGATCAGACGCGTCTGGATATCGACTCCATTACACGGCACGCTGAATCCAAACGAAGCGATCGAATCGCTCAATGGCAACGCCAGGTCCGCAACATGGTCGAAGCCCTGGTCGCGATTGCTCTAGGGATGGGCGTGCTTATCGGGCTCTTTATGCGAAGCCGCCTTCACGCGGTTTCTTCGGCTTACAGCAACTCTCTTGAGATCCTCAGCAAGCGCGCCGAAGAGATCTATCAATCGGAACAGCGCTTGAGAACAACGCTCGATTCGATTGGTGACGGCGTCATTACCTGCGACGCGAACGGCCGCATCCAGATGATGAATCCTGTCGCCTCGGGGCTTACTGGATGGTCACCGACGGAGGCGACCGGTTTGCCGCTGGAAGACATCCTCCACATCGTGAATGAGCACACGGGCGAACGAGTCGAAACCCCGGTTGCCAAGGTGATGCGTTTAAACAGCGTCGTTGGCCTTGCTGGTCAGACCGCTCTTATTCGCAAGGATTCCAGCCAGATCCTGATTGCAGACAGCGCAGCTCCAGTCCGTGACCAGACCGGCGAGACCGTGGGAATCGTCATGGTCTTTCGCGATATCACACTTGAACGCCGCACGCAGGAAGCTCTGCTGGCGAATGAAAAACTGGCTGTCGCCGGACGTCTTGCAGCAACCATCGCACACGAGATTCACAACCCACTCGACTCGGTTTCGAATCTTCTCTACCTGATGCGAAACGGCGTTACGGAAGAGGAGTCGAAACAGTTTATCGACATGGCTGAGCGCGAGCTTGCGCGTGTGACGCATATAAGCCGCGCAATGCTTGGGCTCTATCGTGAATCCAAGGCTCCGGTGACGATCGATCTTAAAGAGATGCTTGAAGAGGTACTTCTCCTGATGGAGCATCGATTTAACGATCTGGGCGTCACGGTTTATGCCAATATTCCTCAACCAATCGAGGTCGATGCCTTCCCTGCCGAGCTTCGTCAGGTCTTCACGAATCTGATCACGAATGCAGCCGAAGCTGCCGGCTCCGGTGGAGAAGTCCGCGTAAACGCATCACCCATGCCGGCAGGATTCAACAATGCAGGTCACAAGATGCCTCCCGGAGCGTTGATTATCGTTGCGGACAATGGCAGCGGCATCTCCGACGAAGTGCGTCCGCATCTCTTTCAACCCTTCTTCACCACAAAGGGTGAGCGTGGGACCGGACTCGGCCTCTGGGTCAGCCAGGGCATCATTCAAAAGCACGGCGGAACGATTGATATCGCCAGCGATACCGGCGAATCTGCTCACGGAACGGTAGTCAGCGTCTTCCTGGCAGAAAAACCAACCATCAACACCAATCCAGCAATGAACTAAGCGCTTTAGTAGCTGCTGCCCGATCCGTTGCTTTGGAAGGTATTGCAGGCGCTCACTTCTCCCTGCTGCAGCCCGCGCATAAACCAGCTCTGACGCTGCGCGGACGTTCCATGAGTGAACGTTTCAGGACTTACTGCGCCGCGCGACATCTTCTGGATGTGGTCATCGCCAACGGCAGCAGCGGCACTCAATCCTGCCTGAACATCGGCCTGATCAATTTTTCCGCGTGCAGCGGCAGAATGGCCCCAGATACCGGCAAAGCAGTCTGCCTGCAGTTCCAGACGCACGGAAAGTGGGTTCTGCTGCGATGGATTTTGCGACGAAAGCTGACGCACCTGCCGTTCGATGCCGAGGATGTTTTGCACGTGATGGCCCAGCTCGTGCGCAAGTACATAGGCCTGCGCAAAATCAGCTGTGCTTCCTCCGATGCGACGCAACTCGTCCCAGAAACCCAGATCGATATAAACCTTCTCATCTGCCGGGCAATAGAATGGCCCTGTCTGCGATTGCGCAACGCCACAACCCGATTGCGTATAGTCGCGGAAGAGAACCAGCTTGGCATGACGGTATTGCTTCCCTGTTTGCTCAGGCAGCGTTTTTTCCCACATCTGCTGCACATCATCGAGAACATACGACACCAGCTGTGCCGAGTGATCTTCTGCTGGAGATGCATTTACGGGACGATTGTTCGAAGAGGTCGAGACAGCTCCGCCGCCCGCCAGATAACTTCCGATGTAGTTGCGGCCAGTGATCAGACTGATGACCAGCAAAAAAATGATGCCTACGATACCAAGTCCACCACCGCCGAATCCGCCGCCCGAGGAGCCGCGTCGGTCCTCTACATCACTGCTCATTCCACCCGGTGTCCAGTCCATCGCTCACTCCTGAAACATGCTCTGAAATCGTGGCCCTTGTCTGCTGTTGTCAGTTATCGGAGAATCGCTACATCTGTTCCTGAACTCTCAGCATGTCTGTCATCGAGAGCCAGCAATTCGTTATCCAAACCCCACAATCATAAATCACGGAACGAGACCGGTTCGCAATCGTATTAGATAACACGCCTTTCTACGGGAGATAGCCTCGATGCCGAGCACAGCTACAGCAAGAACGACGGTCGTACACTCGTCCGACCCAACGCTTCATGCTGCCATTCGCCTAAGCCTATTGTTCGCAGTCATCAAATTTGTCTTCCATATCGCGACCAACCTGTGGGAAGCACACATTGGTTATGGGTACTTCCGCGACGAGTTCTACTACCTCGCGTGCGGACGTCATCTTGCCTGGGGATACGTCGATCATGGTCCTATTGTTGCCGTGCAGGCCCGAATTGCCGAAACGCTCTTCGGACACTCTCTTGCCGGAATCCGCCTGCTTTCTGCGCTTGCCGGCGCCGTGAGAGTCTTCCTTACCGGATTGCTTGCCTGGTCGCTCGGAGGACGCCGTCCCGCGCAGGCGCTCGCAATGATTGGCATCCTCCTCGTGCCGCAATACCTCGGCCTCGATAGCTTCCTGTCGATGAACTCCTTCGAATCGATGTTTTGGATGGGGTGCGTGCTTGCGCTCATCTTCCTGCTGCGCGGCGCAGATGAGGCTCGATGCTGGATAGCTTTTGGCCTCTGCGGCGGGCTTGGTCTTCTCAACAAGCCATCGATGACATTCTTTCTTGTCGCGCTGCTGCTGGGACTTCTGCTTACGCCACAGCGAAGGATACTTTTTTCTCGCTGGGCTGCGTTGGGAATTGCACTGCTCATCCTTATCGCTCTGCCGAACCTGATCTGGCAGATCCACAACCATTGGCCCACGCTTGAGTTCCTTCATAACGGTCGAGCCCATAACAAGAACATTAAGCTTGGCCCGATTGCCTTTCTTGGAAAACAAATATTCAACATGCAGCCAGCAACGATCTTCCTGTGGATACCTGGGCTTATCTGGCTGTTCCGTAATCCGCAGGGCAAGACCTGCAGATGGCTCGGATATACCTACGTCATCTTCGTCATGATCATGATGGGGCTCTACGCCAAGGACTATTACGTTTCTCCTATCTATCCGTACCTGTACGCAGCGGGAGCTATCGCGTGGGAGCGGCGTTTTGCTTCGCGGGCAGCAGTTGCTCGTGACAGCATCATCGCCTTTCCGATCTATGAAGCAACTCTGGTGCTGCTCGGCATAATTGTGCTTCCCTTGTCGATTCCAGTTCTGAAACCTGACACCTGGCTCGCCTATACCAAGGCGACACATCTCTATGACGCGAACGGCAATACCGAGACCGATTCCAGCGGCGTGCTGCCACAGTTCTATGCCGACCGCTTCGGCTGGCAGGAAGAGGTCGATCAGGTCACTCGCATCTATCAATCACTTTCTCCTGAGGACCAGCGCAGAGTTGGCATTCTTTGCTCGAATTATGGCGAGGCGGGAGCAATCAATTTCCTTGGTCACGACCTTCCTGTTGCTGTCAGCGGACACAATAACTACTGGATCTGGGGCTCGCACGGCTACACGGGCGAGTTGATGATCGTTATCAACGGTGCGACGCCGGAGGAAATGCGTGAATACTATGATTCGGTCGAGGTTGCCGGCCGCATGAATCATCCGCTCTCGATGCCGTTTGAGAGACGGAATATCTACCTGGTGCGCGGCAGAAAGAAAAACCTTACGCAGGACTGGGAGAGTCTGAAATTCTACTTCTGATAGCTGCTGGCTTTGAGGGCGAGTGTGCTAATCTCCCTCCAACCCATGCAGCAAACCCAGTCTGAGCTACCTCGCGTTCTTAACGCCTCGCACGCTACGTCCATTGTTGTCGGCATCATCATCGGCAGCGGCATCTTTCTTGTTCCGCGCGAGATGATGGCTGCGGTCGGCTCGTCCGGGATGGTCTACACCGTGTGGATCGTCGGTGGACTGCTGTCGCTGTTCGGGGCGATGACGTATGCCGAGATCGCGGCGCAGTATCCGAAGTACGGTGGCGAGTACGCCTTTCTGCGCGAGGCGTATGGCGATCTGACTGGTTTCCTCTATATGTGGACCTGGATCACCATCGCGAAGCCTGCGTCGATTGCAACCATCGCAGCGGGACTGGCTCGCGTGCTGGCGACGTTTCCTGCCTTCAGTTTTCTGACGCAGCCTGTGTTTGCGCATCTGCTGTGGAGTCAGATCTTCGCCATTGCGACGACCTGGCTGATTACGGGACTCAATATTCTTGGGACGCGTAAGTCGGGCAATGTTCAGCTTGCGCTGACGTGGCTGAAGATTCTGCTGATCGTCGTCATTGCCTGCGTCTGCTTTGGAGCAGCGGGCAGCCGAGGCGACTGGCACAATTTTGCGACCGAGTTTACGGGCGCTCGGGGTGGATTTTCCGGCTTCATGATTGCGCTGATCGCAGCATTGTGGGCTTACGACGGCTGGAGCGACGTGACGCAGATGGCCGGCGAGATTCAGAAGCCGCAGCGCAGCCTGCCGCTTGCGCTGATCGGTGGCGTTGCGATCGTCGGTGGGTTGTATATGCTGACGAACGCTGCCATTCAGTATGTGATGCCTGCGGCGGCGATTGCGGGAGCGGATCGTCCGGCTGCCGATGCCCTGCGACTGATCGTCGGGAGCTGGGGCTCGGGACTGGTCTCGCTCGGCATGGCGGTGAGCATCTGCGCGACGTTTGTGGGCTCGTCGCTGTCGGGCGCTCGTGTTCCGTTCGCGGCCTCGCATGATGGATTGTTCTTCAAACAGCTGGCTTATGTTCATCCGCGATTTCATACGCCTTCGACCGCGCTGATTCTGCAGGCTGCTCTGAGCTCGCTGCTGCTACTGGCGATTGGACGCTTCCAGGCGTTGTTCTCGCTCGCGATCTTCGCGGAGTGGTTCTTTTATGCACTGACGGCAAGCACGGTCTTTGTCTTTCGCAGGCGCTCGCCCCATGCGGAGCGGCCTTACAGCGTCTGGGGCTATCCGGTGCTTCCGCTGCTGTTTATCCTGTCAGCCGTGGTGCTGCTGGTCTTCTCGTTTGCAGATCAACCGCGGAACTCGATCCTTGGTACAGCGATTATTCTGCTGGGTATTCCGCTGCACTATCTCTTTCAGCGAAGGCAGCGAGCAGCAGCGGGGTGACCCCTCCCCCCGGCATCTTTTCCTCAACGCCCACAAGATCAATGATTTATACGATTTGCACAGGGTAAAATATTGAATTTATGAAGGTTAGCATTAAAAATATAGATTCTAAAAGAGATAGGCCCCGTCAAACTGCGGGGCCTATCTCTTTCACTGTTTTTAAGTTTAGCAAATGGGCGAGGGCCAATGCGCACTTTTTAGGAGCTTTATTTCATTTAGATTGTGCAGTTTACAAAATTGGGGGCTTGACAGAATTTCGGTCAGGTCCGGTTCTTTACGATCCGTTCGTAGACCTGAACATACTCCTGGGCGGGTTTCTGCCAGGAGAAGTCTTCCTCCATGGCGCGTTGCATCATGGCCTTCCAGATTTTCTTATCGCGGAAGATGGTGAGAGCGCGGCGGATGGCGTCAAAGAAGTCCTCCGGATCGTATCCCCAGAACTTGAAGCCGGTGCCTCCGCCGTCGGGACGCTCGTCGATGGAGTCCTGCAGGCCGCCGGTGGCGCGGACGACGGGGATGGTGCCGTACTTGAGGCTGTAGATCTGGTTGAGGCCGCCGGGCTCGTAGCGCGAAGGCATGAGAAAGATGTCGGCCCCCGCCTCGATCTTGTGCGCGACGACGTTGTCGAACCTGACCTGGACGCGGACCTTGTCGGGATAGCGCTCGGCCATCTCGGTCAACAGACGCTCGTAGTATTCCTCCCCATTGCCCAGCATGACGAGGACGATGTCTTCCTGAACGAGGCGGTCCATAATGCTGGTGATGAAGTCGATTCCCTTCTGGGTGGCGAAGCGCGAGACGAGGCCGAGGACAGCCGTGTTGTCACTGACATTTTCGAACCGGAAGGCATGCAGCAGATCGCGACGGCACTCCTTTTTACCGTCGAGTTTCTTTGCGGTGTAGTGCGCGGCGATATGCGGATCGGTTGCAGGGTTCCATTCGCTGTAGTCTGCTCCATTGAGGATGCCGAAGAGATCACCGGCACGCTTTTTGAGCACGTCTTCGAGTCCGTTGCCGAACTCCGGAGTCTGGATCTCCTGCGCGTAGGTGCGGCTTACGGTAGTGATGGCGTCGGCGTACACGATGCCACCCTTGAGAAAATTGAGCTTGTCGTACTGCTCGAGCTTGTCGAGGGTAAACATGTCCCACGGCATGAGCAGCGTCTCGATGGTGCGCGGCGGAAACCAGCCCTGATATCCGGCGTTGTGGATGGTGAGCAGGGACGGAACATGGCGCAGGACAGGATCGAAGTAATAGATGGAGCGAAGCATGGCAGCGAGCATGGCCGTTTGCCAGTCGTGAACGTGGTAGACGTCGGGGATGCCGATGATCTTGCTAGCTTCGAGGATGGCACGGCAGAGGGTGCCGAAGCGTTCGGCGTTATCGGGATAGTCGCCAGATGGAGTGGCGTAGAAGCTTTCGCGGTCGAAGAGTTCCGGCACATCGACGAAGTACATCTGAACACCATCGGTGACACCGCCATCGAGGATGCGCGCGAAGCGGTTGTAGTACGGAAAAGGAACGGTCACGCTGGGTAGTACGACCGGAGGCGTAGGCACCATTTTGGCGACCTGTCTGTAATAGGGCAGATAAACCTGAACCTTGTGGCCCATTTTGACCAGGGTTTTCGGTAGAGCGCTGACCACGTCGGCCAGGCCACCGGTCTTCGCCCATGGAGCGCACTCGGATGCCGCAAAAACTATATGCATTCGTCTCCCTCATCCTTCATAGACAAAACGTTAGTCTATACAAAGAGATGCACGAAACTGGAAAAGCGTACCACACGGCGTGAAACGTAAACCAAAACTTGGACAGAACTTTCTTGTAGACGATCGCGCAAGGCACGCCATTGTGGATGCTTTGGGCGATGTGAGCCAGCGCACGGTGATCGAGATCGGCCCGGGCAAAGGTGCGATTACCGAGATTCTTGCAGGGCGATGCGCACGCCTGATCGCGCTGGAGCTGGACCGTGAACTGGCTCCGGCGTTGGCGCAGCGCTTTGCAGGCCAGCCGCAGGTGCAGATCGTCGAGGCGGATGTGCTTAAGACGGACCTGAGCACGCTGATTCCTACGGGCGAGACAGCGGATGTAATCGGGAATCTTCCCTACTACATTACGTCGGACATTCTGCTGAAGCTGTTTGATGCGGGAGTGGCCGGATTGCTGGATCGCGCTGTGGTCATGATGCAGCGTGAGGTTGCGGACCGGGTCGCAGCATCGCCGGGAGTTAGAGACTACGGATTGCTCTCGGCCACGGCGCAGATGCATGCGCGCATCGACAACCTGTTTACGCTGCCGCCGGGCTCATTTTCTCCTCCGCCTGAGGTTTATTCCACCGTACTGCGCTTCGAGTTTGCACCACGCTTTGAAGCGTTGAATGTAGACGCTGCGGGATTTGACCGATTTCTGAAGCAGAGCTTTGCGCAGAAGCGGAAGACGCTGGAAAACAATCTGCGAGCAGCAGGATATACGCAGAGTGAGCTGAGCGGACGCTGGCCAGCGGGGATTGCACGGCAGGCGCGGGCGGAGTCGCTTGAGCTGGAAGAGATGGCAACGCTGTATCACGCGTTGCGTGGAGAGGCGTAGGCCGCTAGTTCGTCTCGCCGGTCTGATTCAGCAGCTTGACGGCCTTCTCGCGAACACGCTCCATGAGCGCTTCGTCGTTGGCGATGGAGGTAAGCGACTGGCGGATGTTGCCGAGCTCGAGTGCGCGTTTCTCCTGTACTTCGTGGTTGAGCGTATCCATCTCGGAGTAAAGGCCGAGACGGTCGAAGCGGTGCATGAAGTCGAGCTTGCGACCTTCGTCCATGGTGAAGGCTATGGCCTGAAACAGGTCGGTGAGCTGTGCGATGCCCTTGTTCTCGGAGTAGTTGTAGAGGCAGGAGCCGTGGCCGTCGGCACCGGTGTAGGTGAGTGTCTTTTTACCGGTGTCTGCAATGTTCTTCGCTTTGGAGGCGCATTCGATGTTGAAGAAGTTGAGCGAGCGCGCTGTCTTAAAGATCGTCTCCGTGGTTGCGGCGGTGAGATGGATGGGGCGATCGATGGGCTGACCTGGCGAGGCGGAGCGCATGGTGCCTCCACTGATGGATGCGGTCTCACCTTTGTAGGTGCCGGTTCCGTCTTCGCGGACGGTGAGGGTGAACTTCGGGACGGGCAGGCCGGGGCGGTCGAACTGGAAGCTGACCTCTGGCTGCGATGCTGGCGCGGCGGTCTGTGTGAAGGCGGGTGCAGCCGCCACGGCAAGCAGCAGCGCCAGCGCGAATCTCATCGTCCTGCGCCTTGTAGCGCGAGCGTTTGCGCGGAGTGGATGTGGCAGATGGCGATGGCCAGAGCGTCGGCAGCATCGGGCGATTCAGGGGCCTGGTCGAGCTCGAGCAGACGCGTCACCATGAACTGGACCTGCTCCTTGGCGGCGAGGCCGTAGCCGACGACGGAGCTTTTGATCTTGAGCGGGGCGTATTCGACGACGGGCAGGCCAGAGGTTGCGGCTGCGAGCAGGGCGACACCGCGGACCTGTCCGAGCTTGAGGGCAGACTTGGCGTTGGCGGAGAAGAAGACTTCTTCGATGGCGACGACGTCGGGATGGTAAAGCGACATCATGGCGGTCAGCTCTGTGTAGATCTGGGCGAGCCGCTGCGGCGTCTTGTCTTTTTTGCTGAGCCGGATGGTTCCGGCGGCGCAATGGACGAGGCGTGGCATACGGGCGGTGAGATCGTGTTCCACGACACCGTAGCCGGTGAACTCAGTGCCACAGTCGATGCCAAAGACCCGCATGGGCGAAGTGTAATTCATTTCGCAGCAACGTTCGGCTGGCAAGTTTGAGTCGTGTGCGGGGCTATCGCGAGATTCCCTCGAGCGGCGAGCTGGCGGTTGCGTAGAGCTTCCGCGGCATACGTCCGGCAAGATAGGCCTGGCGTCCGGCAAGCACGGCATGCTGCATGGCCTCTGCCATCAGCAAGGGGTCCTTCGCCTGCGCGATGGCGGTGTTCATCAGGACGCCGTCGAAGCCGAGCTCCATGGCGACGGTTGCGTCGGAGGCGGTGCCGACGCCCGCGTCGACGATAAGCGGGACCTCGGTAATCATCTCGCGCAGGATGCGCAGATTGGCGGTGTTCTGCAGGCCAAGACCGCTGCCGATGGGGGCTCCGAGAGGCATGACGGCCGCGGCACCGGCGTCGATGAGTCGCTTGGCAAACACAATGTCATCAGAGGTATAGGGGAGGACTGTAAAGCCTTCCTTTACCAGTACGCGGGTAGCCTCAAGCGTTGCTTGAATATCGGGATAGAGCGTTGCCTGGTCGCCGATGACCTCGATCTTGACCCAGTCGGAGAGGCCCACCTCGCGGCCGAGACGGGCGGCGCGGATCGCTTCTTCTGCGGTGTAACAACCTGCGGTATTCGGCAGCAGAAAGTAGCGGCGCGGATCGATGAAGTCCAACAGGGATTCGGTGGAGCGGTCGAGGTTCACGCGGCGGACGGCGACGGTGACCATCTCCGCACCGGAGGCCTCGATCGCAGCCTGGGTCTGCGGGCCGTCCTCGTACTTCCCGGTTCCAACGATGAGTCGTGACTGAAAGGCTTTGCCGGCAATTACCAGAGGTGTCATGCAGACCATTCTAAAACCAAATGTGAACGGCCCGCGCTCGTGGGAGCAGCGGGCCGTATGGCGGTGAACTGTTGAGATTGACCTGAGGCGTCCTTGCTCGGACTTGGCCTCGGCGGGAATATGTTCAGCGTATCACTGAAGATCGCCAGGACTTGAGAGCAGGACGCTCCTAAGCCTCAGTCACCTCACGTGTGTTGATGCAACTGGTACTTTCAGATTTCATAGGCTGGATCATCCTCCTTTCCCGTGTAGCGAAAGAGTACGCCCGCGTCGCTGGAGACGCAAGTGGCGGCTTCCAACGCATTCGGGACGGCTGCGATTAGCTATAGTTAATCTGATTTTGTTAGTTTTGGCGCGATTCGAATGAAGAATGCAATTACGGTTTCGAAGGAAGATTATCTCAAGGCGATTCTGGAGGCGGAGTGCGAGGGGCAGCATGTGATCTCCGCTACGCTAGCGCACTGGCTGGCCGTATCGCCACCTGCCGTGACGATGGCCCTGAAGCGCCTGAAGCGCGATGGCTATGTGCTGGTCAAGAATGACGGGACAATCCATCTCTCTGCCATGGGCAAGGAGACGGCCTACCGGACAGCTCTGCGGCATCATCTGATCGAACGCATGCTGTCAGAGATCTTCGGCATGGAGTGGTACCAGGTTCATGATGAAGCGGAGCGCCTGGAGCATGCCGTCTCTCCCGCGTTTGAGGCGAAGCTGATTGAGAAGCTGGGCGAGAAAGGAACCTGCCCGCATGGCAACGCGGTGTTGCCGGATAGTCCGGCACGCAGAAAGAAGCGCGGGCTGGTTTCCCTTGCCGAGGCCGAGGAGAAGACGGCCTATATCGTCTCCAGTCTTTACGAGCGCGACCCCAAACTGCTCCTGTTTCTGCACAAGCTGGGCATCGGACCGCAGGCCCCGGTTCGCCTGGTCACGAAGAACTATGACGAGACTGTTACGGTCGAAACGCGGACCGGTGTTGCCACGCTTGGCAAGCCAGCCGCGGAGAGGGTCTGGGTTCAGGCGAAACGATAGCCCCGGAGACAGGGTTAACCGCAGTTAACTTGTTGTGGCATACTAAAGCTAAGGCCCTAGAATGCCATGAACACGACGACGTCCATTGCAAAACCCGAGACTTCGACGCAGCGGCCGACGCTGCCGAATGTCTTTTCGAGTATTGCGGTGCCGGAATCGGGCAAGCTATGGCGGCGTGCCCTCGGCTTTGCGGGGCCGGGATTCATGGTTGCGGTGGGCTACATGGACCCCGGCAACTGGGCCACGGATCTGGCCGCTGGCTCCCGTTATGGCTACACGTTGTTATTCGTCATCATGGCCTCGAACCTGATGGCGATTCTGCTGCAAAGCCTTGCGCTGAAGCTGGGAATCGCGTCAGAGCGCGATCTGGCGCAGGCCTGCCGCGAGCGTTACAGCAGGCCAGCGACGCTGGCGCTGTGGATCGTTGCGGAGATTGCCATAGCCGCCTGCGATCTTGCCGAAGTGATCGGCTCCGCGATTGCGCTACAACTGCTCTTTCATATTCCGCTGATTCTCGGCGTCATCATTACGAGTCTTGATGTCCTGCTGATTCTGCTGCTGGAGAACCGCGGCTTCCGCTATCTGGAAGCGCTGGTAATGGTATTGATCGGGACGATTGCTGTCCTCTTCGGCATCGAGACGATTCTTTCGCGGCCGGAGTGGTTCCCTATCGTGCGTAATCTTTTTGTTCCTTCCCGCGCGATGCTGACCAATCCCGACATGCTGTATATCGCCATCAGCATTCTGGGAGCGACGGTGATGCCGCACAATCTTTATCTGCACTCGTCGATTGTGCAGACGCGCGCGTACCCACGCACGGTCAGCGGCAAGCGCGGAGCGATTCGTATGGCGAACCTGGATTCCGCCGTCGCGCTTACGGGGGCGCTGTTTATCAATGCAGCCATCCTGATCCTGGCGGCTGCGGTCTTTCATCGCAGCGGGCATACAGAGGTAGCCGAGATTAGTGACGCGTATAAGCTGCTGACACCTTTGCTCGGCTTCACGGGAGCGAGCATGATGTTTGCCCTGGCGCTGCTGGCTTCGGGGCAGAACTCAACCATTACCGGTACGCTGGCCGGGCAGATTGTGATGGAGGGCTTCCTCGATCTGCATCTGCCGAACTGGCTGCGGCGCCTGATTACGCGCCTGGTCGCCATCATTCCTGCTGTGATTGTTACGGCTATTTACGGCAGCGATGGAACAGCAAAACTGCTTGTCTTCAGTCAGGTTGTTTTGAGTATGCAACTCAGTTTCGCGGTCTTTCCGCTGGTTGCATTTACGAGCGACCGGAAGATGATGGGGCCGTTCACAAATACTCGCTGGGTTCGCTGGTTAAGCTGGTTTGTTGCTGTGCTGATTGCCGGGCTCAATATCTGGCTTCTGGTACAAACTTTTCGTTAAAGTGCATACTGCTAAAGACTGGCAATTCTTACTCTATTCATCATCTTTTTGAGCCATTCATGCAGCATTAATACTGCCTTTGTCGAAACGTCTGCACCATTTTAAGGCCTGATGCGATATCTGATTGTTTTCTTTTTTTTGATCCCAGCGTTGCTGCGTCCCGCTATGGCTCAGCATATGAGCGATGCCCCTGCGGCCCTGCCCGAAGCGCCGGTTCCTGTCGACGAGCAGACGACGATGTTTCCTCATACGGAAAAAGGTCGCTATCTTATCGCGGGTCAGGCCAATATTATCTTTCAGGCCCATGCTCCCTTTCACTCTCCCTACGACGGCGTAAATAGTCTTCAGGGACGCGGCGAATACAAGACCTCGCTTGTCGGAACACTGTTTCTGGGATACCAGGTCAACCGCAATCCCCGTTATGCTACGGACGCTATTGTTGACTTCGAGTCGGCGGGAGGACGTGGTATCAGTCAGGCGCTTGGACTTGCCGGCTTTACGAACCTCGACGTTGTCCGTAATCCGAATTTAGGCTCCAAGCCATACCTCGGCCGCGTCCAGATTCATCAGACGATTGGCCTGACAGACAAGCTGATTGACGCAGAGCGCACACCCTTCTCGCTGTCGACCCAGGTGCCTGAGCGCCGCTTCGAGCTGCACGTCGGCAAGATGAGTTTGCCGGACTACGTCGACATCAACAGCATCGGTTCGGATAGTCATCTGCAGTTTCTCAACTGGACGGTCGACAATAATGGCGCGTGGGACTACGCCGCCGATACACGTGGATACACGTATGCTATGGTGCTCGAGTACTTCGATAAAGACTGGGCCGCACGCTATGTGATTGCAGCCATGCCGGTCGTCGCCAACGGTATCGATCTGGATTGGGCCTTCAGCCGCGCGAACGGACAGAACTTCGAGTTCGAGTGGCGCAAATCTTTGCTCGGTCGGCTTGCATCGCCGGAGCGCAAAGGGGCCATCCGCCTGCTGGGCTACGTCAATCATGCCCACATGGGCAATTATCGTGAGGCGGTCGATGCTTTCCTGGCTGGCCGCGATCCACACCCTGATATCTCGGCCCATGCGAAGTTCGGCAATGTTAAATACGGCTTTGGAATCAACGCAGAGCAGGAAATCACCCCGAATTTGCGCGGATTTTTCCGTTTCGGATGGAACGAAGGCCAGCAGGAATCCTTTGCATATACCGAGGTCGATCAGACGGTGGAGTTTGGCGGGGACTATGCAGGGCGCCGCTGGTCACGGCCAAACGACAAGATCGGTGTCGCTTTTGTCTCGAACGCGATCAAGCGCGACCATCAGAACTACCTGCGCTATGGTGGCCTGGGATTTCTGCTGGGCGATGGCAAATTGAATTACGGACGCGAAAACATCCTCGAGAGCTACTACAACGTGCATACATGGCGCGGGCTGTATTATGCGCTGAACGTGCAGTTCATCGACAACCCCGGATACAACAGAGATCGCGGACCGGTATTGGTCGAGGGCGTCCGCATGCATGTGGACTTCTAGAGTTCGCCGTATACTCAACGCGTGAGCGTTCGAGTTCTTTATGAGGTCATCGGCTTCCTGCTTGGTCTGCTGTTTGGGAGCTTTCTGAACGTCTGCATCTCAAGGCTTCCCGGACATGAGTCGATCGTTCGCCCGGCATCGCACTGCCCTCACTGCAAGGCCCCGATACGGTGGTATGACAATATCCCCGTTGTGAGCTGGCTGTTTCTTCGCGGACACTGCCGCGACTGCGGGCAGCCGATCTCATGGCGCTACCCGCTGGTGGAACTGGCAACGGGGCTATGGTTTGCGATTCAGGCGGCGCGTCTGCACACGCTGCTGCACTTCTACTTCGGCTCAAACGCCAGTGAGCCGTCCTCGTATGCTGCGTTTGCCATCATCTCGAATGTTGCGGTTCTGATTGTGGGATTTCTGCTGATTGGTCTGGTTGTGATGGACTGGCAGACAGGGCTGCTGCCGGACACCTTTACGCTTACCGGTACCGCAATCGGCTTCTTTCTCATCTGCGTCCAGGCTATTTTTCTGGGGCCGACGGATGGCCAGGTGTTGTTGACGCGTAACAGTATCAAGCTCACCAGCGTGGGAAACGTCACCGACAGCGGGAATGTCTTTCTTACAGGGCCCGAGGCACTCGTGGGAGGACGCATGCTGGCGATTTGTGGCGTGGCGTTGCTGCTGCTGATCGTTCGATGGATGTATAAGGCGTTACGGCATCGCGAGGGCCTGGGGTTGGGTGATGTGAAGCTACTGGCGATGATTGCGGCGTTCCTGGGCTTCTGGCCGGCGATTCTTTCGCTTTTCTTCGGCGTTCTGGGGGCAAGCATCTATGGCATTTACCTGCTTGTCCGAGGACGGGCCGGAGGGACGTCGAAGCTTGCGTTCGGCAGTTTTCTTGCGGCCGGCGGCCTGATTGTGGCGCAGGTTGGCGACCGCATGATCGACGCGTATTCACAGCTTTTGCGGTAAGCGTCGACAAAGAACGATAGCCGAACATGCACAGCCTGCTGGCTTGACACTGGACAGCCACAAACTTAGAGTCGAAGATGGCCATGCACAATTATCCCTACATCTGGAATTATCTTCCTCTGATCCTGCAAATACTGGTAGCGCTTGGTCTTGCATGCGGTATGGTAGGGGTTTCGTTCCTCATCGGAAAGCATAAGAACTCGCGGACCAAGCTGGGCCCGTATGAATGCGGTATGGACCCGATCGGCGATGCGCGCGGCCGCTTCACGGTCCGTTTCTACATGGTGGCCATGCTCTTCATTCTGTTCGATGTTGAGGCCGTCTTCATGCTTCCCTGGGCCGTCATCTTCCGTCGCCTGCCGTTGATTACCGGCTCGAAGATGTTCGGTTTCTACGAAATGCTGGTCTATATCGGCTTTGTTGCCGTTGGCCTCTTCTATGTCTGGAAGAAGGGCATTCTCGACTGGTCCACAGACAAGGGAGATCTCTAAATGGCTGCTGCCATTCTCGATACACAGGCCGTCTTCGATGCCTTTCCCGACGAGCCCGCATTGAAGGCGCTTGCCGAACTGGCAACTGCTGCAAAGTTTGATCGTGATGAGCTGACCATTACCGTCGCTCGCGAAAATATCATTGCCGCTTGTGAGGCTGTAAAGAAGGCAGGCTACAACTTCTTTGAGGATGTGACTGCCGTCGACTGGTATCCGTCGGAGCCGCGCTTCCAGATCAGCTACAGCATTCTGTCGTTCTCGCTGAAGCGCCGCATGCGTCTCGTGGTGAGGCTGATGTCCGAGGAAGCATCGCTCGACAGTATTACCTCGGTCTGGCCCGCGGCCAATTTTTATGAGCGCGAGGTCTTCGACCTCTTCGGCGTTCACTTCAACGGTCACCCCAACCTGCGCCGGATCATGATGCCCGAGGACTGGAAGGGGCATCCGCTGCGCAAGGACTATCCCGTGGAGGGCTACCGCTAATGTCATCTATCGCCGCTCCCGACCAGATCAATCCCGGCATCGACGACGTGATCGCCGACGCTAAACGGCATCAGCACGGAAACGATCCCGTCTCCGACCAGACGATGGTCATCAACATGGGACCGCAGCACCCGTCCACACACGGCGTGCTTCGCCTTGTGCTGGAGATCGACGGCGAGACGGTCGTCTCGCTCGCGCCTGATATCGGCTATCTGCATACCGGCATTGAAAAGACCTGCGAAGCGAAGTTCTATCAGCAGGTCGTGCCGCTGACCGACCGCATCGACTATCTCTCGCCGATGACCAACAACACGGCGTATGCATTGGCGGTGGAGAAGCTGCTGGAACTGGAGATTCCAGAGAAAGCCCAGTGGCTGCGCGTGCTCTTCAACGAGCTGATGCGCCTGAACTCGCACCTGGTCTGGCTGGGCACGCACGCTATGGACATCGGCGCGCTGACCGTCTTCCTCTACTGCTTCCGCGAACGCGAACAGTTGCTGCGCATCTTCGAGGCCGTCAGCGGCCAGCGCATGATGACCAGCTATATCCGAATCGGCGGTGTGAGCCTTGAGCCACCGCTGGGTCTTTACGACTCGATCCGGGCCTTCCTGCTCGACTTCCCCTCAAAGATCGACGAATACGAATCGCTGCTGCAGAACAATCCCATCTGGATCAACCGCCTGAAGGGCATTGGCTACATCTCGCCGGAAGACGCGATTGCGCTCGGCGTTACCGGACCTCCGCTGCGCGCTGCGGGTATCGACTTCGACCTGCGCCGCGATATGCCGTACTCCAGCTACGAAAAGTTCCAGTTCAACGTTCCCGTCTCGAATGACAGTGATGTGTGGGCGCGTTATGTGCTGCGCATGCAGGAGATGCGCGAATCGGTCAAGATCTGCCTGCAGGCTCTGGACGGCATGCCCGAAGGCCGCATTGTTGCCGATGCGCCGAAGATCATTCTGCCCGACCGCGAGCAGATGAAGACGCAAATGGAGTCGCTGATCCATCACTTCAAGATTGTTACTGAAGGCTTTGCCGTTCCCGCAGGAGAAGCCACAAGCTCGGTCGAAGCTGCGCACGGCATGATGAACTACTACGTCGTCTCCGATGGCACATCGAAGCCCTACCGCGTGCACATGCGCAACGCGGATTTTGCAAACCTGCAGGCTCTGGAAACCATGTGCAGAGGTCGTCTGCTCGCCGACGTCGTCGCCGTCATTGGATCCATTGACATCGTGCTTGGAGCCATCGATCGATGAAGGATGCGGTTTAAAGAGTGGACGCTCGACTCCGCACCGAACTTTGGACCTCCTGGGCCTCCCTGCTCCGCTCTTACGCAGCCGCCCACGGACTCAACAGCCGGCATCATGCAGTCGTCGAGGTCGGCCCGGACGAGATTACAGTACGCGTAGCCAGTCGCTGGATGCGCTTTACGCACGATCTTGTGGAAGACAGTGAAGGTAACCGCTCAACTTTTTCGCTGGAAGAGGATGGAACGGTTAAACTGAAGGAACACACCCAGGAGATGGACCTTGCCGCCGAAGAACTGGCTCGGGAGATGATGCACAGTGAGTGAGATCGCCAATTCAATCTTTTCGCCGGCCACAGCCGCGCGCTTCGACCATCTGGTAACGCTGTACCCGGTCAAGCGCTCCGCACTCGTCCCCATGCTGCTGTATGCGCAGGATGAGGTCGGCTACGTCTCCGACGCCGTTGTCACCGAGATCGCCCAGCGCCTCGATCTGATGGAGTTGGACGTACGCAACGTGCTTTCGTACTACTCCATGCTGCGCACCAAGCCGGCGGGCAAGTACAACGTGCAGGTCTGCACGAATATCTCCTGCATGCTGCGCGGCGGCTACGAGATTCTCGACCATTGCAAACACAAGCTCGGTATCGGCCATAAAGAGGTCACCGCCGACGGCACCTTCTCGCTCGAAGAGGTGGAGTGTATCGGCGCCTGTTGCTGGGCACCGGCGATGCAGGTCAACTACGACTTCCATGACAACCTCACCACGGTCAAGGTCGATGAGATTATCGAGACTTACCGCGCCGGCAAGGGAAAGGACGTGAAATAGCATGCCGACTCTCGTCTCTCATCCCGATGAAGTCAAGGTCATCAGCCGCCGCTTCGGTCAGGGCGCAGCCGATATCGACAAGTATCTCGAGCTCGACGGCTACAAGGCCGTGCAGAAGGCCATTGCCCAGGGCGAAAACATGGCTGCCTGGATCATCGACACCATGAAGGCCTCAGGGCTCCGCGGACGCGGCGGAGCAGGATTCCCCACCGGCATGAAGTGGTCCTTCGTACCTAAGCAGTCCGAGAAGCCGAAGTACGTCCTCGTCAACGGTGACGAGTCCGAACCCGGTACCTGCAAAGACCATGTCATTTTTCTGCACGATCCACACGCGGTCATCGAAGGCACGATGATCGCGGGCCTCGCCATCGGCGCGAAGATGGGCTTCATCTATCTGCGTGGCGAGTATCGCTACCTGCTGAAGATCGTTGAGAAGGCCGTTGCTGATGCCTATGCTCGCGGCTTCCTCGGCAAGAACATCTTCGGCTCGGGACTGGACTTCGACATCGTCACGCAGACCGGCGCAGGCGCTTATGAGGTCGGCGAAGAGTCCGCATTGATGGAGTCGCTCGAAGGCAAGCGCGGCGTTCCGCGCATCAAGCCGCCCTTCCCCGCCGTCGTCGGACTTTACGGTGGCCCGACGGTCATCAATAATGCCGAGACGATTGCCTCTGCCCCGCACATCCTGCTGATGGGGGGCGAGGCGTATGCAAAGATCGGTTCCGAGCGCAACGGCGGTACTCGCTTGTTCGGTATCAGCGGCCACGTCGAGCGCCCTGGCGTCTACGAACTGCCCATGGGCTACAACCTGAAAAAGGCGATCTACGACGTCGCAGGCGGCATCAAGGACGGCAAGAAGCTCAAGGCCGTCGTCCCCGGAGGCAGCTCCTGCCCCGTGCTTCTGCCGGAGGAGATCGACGTAGGTCTCGACTTCGACCAGATGGGCAAGGCGGGCACCATGCTTGGCTCCGGCGGCATCGTCGTGCTCGACGAGACGGTCTCCATCGTCGAGTTTGCTCTGCGCACCATCGCTTTCTACCAGCACGAATCCTGCGGCTGGTGCATTCCCTGCCGTGAAGGTACGGACTGGATCAAGAAGACCCTCACCCGTGTCTACAACGGCGGCGGGTCTAAAAAAGACGTGGCGAACGTTCAGTACCTGGCCGAGAACATGATGGGCCGGACCTTCTGCCCGCTCGGTGACGCGGCTGCGATGCCGACGCTGGGCTTCGTCAAGAAGTTCCGCAAAGAGTTTGAGGACTACATCGAAGGCCACAAGGCCGGAACCCCGATCATCACGGTCGAACAGCTCGTGGGAGCGCACTGATGGCAGACGTAAAGTTCATCGTAGACGGCAAACAACTTACCGCCCCGGCGGGCACGCTGCTCATTGATGCCTGCAAGGCCGCAGGTATTGAGATCCCTGCCTTCTGCTACTATCCAGGACTCTCCCTCCAGGCAGCCTGCCGCATGTGTGTTGTCCGCATCGAGAAGATGCCGAAGCTGCAGACCGCCTGCACAACGCCTGTTGCTGAGGGCATGGTCGTTCAGACCGAAACTCCTGAAATCACCCAGGCGCGCAAGGCCACACTGCAGCTTCTGCTCGGCAATCATCCGCTCGACTGCCCCGTCTGCGACGCCGGTGGCGAGTGCGAACTGCAGGACATGACCTTCAAGTACGGCGCTGCAGACAGCTTTTACGCCGAGCCGAAGAATCACCGCGAGGAGCAGAAGTGGTCGCCTGCGGTCTACTTCGATCGTCCACGCTGCATCCTCTGCTACCGCTGCGTACGCATGTGCGGCGAAGGCATGGACGTCTTCGCGCTGGGCATCCAGAACCGCGGCTCCTCGGCCGTCATTGCTCCCAATATCCCTGCGCAGCAGTCGCCCGACGATCTCGCCCATCTCGACTGCGAGCAGTGCGGCATGTGTATTGATGCCTGCCCGGTCGGCGCCCTGACCTCAGGAACGTACCGCTACAAGACCCGTCCCTGGGAGATGAACCACGTCTCCACCGTCTGCACGCACTGCGGCGACGGCTGCAAGACGACGCTTGGGGTGCGCTCCACCTCGGACGGAGCTGAGATCGTCCGCGGAGACAATCGGGACAAGAGCGGCATCAATGGCGACTTCCTCTGCAACAAGGGACGCTACGCCTTCGACTTTGCCAACAATAGCGAGCGCATCACCGCACCGATGATTCGCCAGGCCGACGGCTCGCTCAAGGAAGTCTCCTGGGAAGAAGCTTTCACGTATACCGGCAAGAAGCTACGTGAACTGCGCGACGCCAAGGGAGGCAAGTCCATCGGCGTTGTCGGCGGCAACCGCCTCACCAACGAAGAGGCTTACCTGCTGCAGAAGTTCGCACGCACTGTTCTTGGCACCAACAATATCGATCACCATCGCACGGCGGACTATGTCACGTTCGCTCAGGCGCTGGCAGGCAAGCAAGGCCGAACCGCATCGCTTCGCGACACGCTGAATGCTCCAGCCGTCTTTATCATCGGCGGCGATCCAACCAATCAAGCCCCCGGCACGGCCTGGAATCTTCGTACCGATGTTCGCCTGAACAAGGCACGCCTCTATGTTGCGAATACGGAAGAGATCAAGCTGCGCCGCCAGGCACGCCGCTTCGTGCAGATCGCTCCGTTCAGCTATGGCGCATTCGCCAGCTTCATCGCAGGAGACGACGCAGCCATCGATTCCCTCACCCACGCTGGTGCGGATGCTGCATCGTTCCATGAGTTCCGCACAGCTTTGCGTGCCGAAGAATCCGTTCTCGTGCTGATCGGCTCGGAGCTTCGCGGCGCCGACCTGAAGCGCCTGCTGGACTTCGGCACGACGCTGCCGAACCGGAAGTTTGCGCTGCTCTCCGACTATGTCAACTCGCGCGGCGCGGCGGACATGGGCCTTCTGCCCGACATGCTTCCCGGATACGTCCCCGTCGCGCAGCCCGGCCCCTTCGCCGAACAGAGTATCCCCACGACGCCCGGCCTCGACATGGTCGAGATCTTCGAAGCTGCCGGCCGGGGCAACCTCTCCGCGCTATATGTCGTCAATGCGAATCCAGTCGCGACCTACAGCGTCGATCCCGCCTCCCTCAAGGAGACCTTTGTTGTCGTGCAGGAGATGTTCCTCACGGAGACTGCGCAGGTCGCCGACGTTATTCTGCCCGCGGCGAACCTGTATGAAAAGTCCGGCTCCGTCACCAACAGCTACGGCGATCTGCAACAGGTGGCCAAGGCGGGTGACCGCGCAGGCGTCCGCACCGACTTCGAGATGATCGTTCGCATCGCCGACAAGATGGGCGCCGACGTCAAATCGCTCGTTCCCTTTGGCAAGGGGCTCTCAGGAACCCGCGCCGATATGGGGCAAAGCCGCGGCGCACAAGCCGGCGAGGCCGACCGCCATGCCGTCTGGCTTACCGCTAACCACCTTGAACCAAAGCTCTCGCCTTTCGATCCATTTGCAATCCTCGACGAGATCCAGCGGCTGGCGCCTGGCTACAACCTGCTTCGCCTGCAACTGCTGAGCGGCAATGACCAGCACCTGGAGCCAGCAGCCACACCATCCACGGCATCGCGCCGCGATCTTGTGCTTCCTTCCGGCGACACACTGTTTACCTCAGGAACTCTGGGCCGCTTTTCGCCCGAACTCAACGAGCTCAAACGCTATCAAGCCAGCGAGCCGCTGATCCAGATCCACACTGCAGCCGAATGAAACTGACACAGGAGTAAGAGTAAAAACCGTGAGCCACCTCACCGACTTCCAGACATTCCTGCTGCTCTCGATCCTCAAGATCGTCGTCGTACTCGTCATTACGCTGACGGCGGTCGCCTACACCGTTCTGCTGGAGCGCAAGGTCCTCGGCCGCATGCAGAATCGCTGGGGCCCTTCGCGCGTCGGCCCCTTCGGCTTGCTGCAACCGCTCGCCGACGGCATCAAGCTTTTCCTCAAGGAAGACCTCATGCCGATGGCCACCGAGAAACCGCTCTTCATTCTCGCGCCCATCATCGCGCTGACCTGCGCCCTCGTCTCGGTCGCCGTCGTTCCCTTCGGAGCTGTTACGCACATTCAGGGCGTCGACATGTTCGCCATCTCCGACATTAATATCGGGCTGCTGGTGATCCTCGGCATCACGTCAATCGGGGTCTACGGCATCGCGCTCTCCGGCTGGTCGTCGAACAACAAGTTCTCCTTGCTCGGCTCGCTACGCGCTACCTCACAGGTCATCAGCTACGAACTTGCGCTAGGCCTCTCGCTGGTCGGCGTTGTCCTGCGCGCCGGATCGCTCCGCCTCCGCGATATCGTCGACTCACAGGCTGCCCACGGCGCTCTTTCCTGGAACATCTTCGGCGGCTTCCAGTTCATCGCCTTCTTCATCTATCTGATGGCGGCCTATGCCGAAACCAACCGCGCCCCCTTCGACCTGCCCGAGGCTGAATCCGAGCTCGTTGCCGGTTACCATACCGAATACTCCTCGATGAAGTTCGCCATGTTTTTCATGGCCGAATACGCCAACATGATCACGGTCGCCTGCGTGGCCACGCTGCTCTTCCTCGGCGGCCCCACCAGCCCCTTCGGCAACCTGCTGCCGACGCCCTCGAATGCGATCATTGCGGCCATCCTTCCCGTCTTCTGGTTTGTCGCCAAAGTTTTCGCGTTCCTTCTGCTCTATATCTGGGTGCGTGCTACGCTTCCTCGTTTCCGTTACGACCAACTGATGGCCTTTGGCTGGAAGTTTCTGCTGCCCGTTTCCATCCTCAACATTCTTGCAACCTCACTCGTCCTCGCACTCAAGGGGTGAGCCTCACGCTACCTGCTTTACAATCAACAGGTAGCCCTAAATTTTGAGCTGTTTTGAAAGTGATTCAAGCGATTCCATAGAAGAATCCGCGGAGCATCATGCAACTGGCACTTTTCATCATCTTCGGTCTGCTCGCCGTCGCCGGGGCTATCAACTTCCTGCTACAGCGGCACCCTATCAATTCGGCGCTCTCGCTGGTCGTCGTCATGATGTCGCTGGCCGTTCTCTATTGGTCGCTGGGGGCTGAGTTCCTCGCCGCCGCGCAGGTGATCGTCTACTCCGGCGCCATCATGGTGCTCTTCGTCTTCGTCGTCATGTTGCTGAACGCGGGCGAAGAAGAACGCACCCACGGTAGCCGCGCGGCCTATTTTGCCGGAATCCCCGGAGCCGCCGCCGTCTTCTGCCTGCTGAGCTTCGTCTTCCTGACCAACAGCAAGGCCTTCGGCTCGACCGACATCACCAGCCACCTTACCCACGCCGTCAACAACATCGCCGAGATCTCGCAGGTGCTCTTCAAGGACCTCCTGCTTCCCTTCGAGGTCACCAGCATCCTCATCCTCGTCGCTATCCTCGGAGCCGTTGTGCTCGCGCGAAAGGAGCAGTAGAGAAAGCATGACCGTTCCCATCTCCTACTACCTGGTCCTCGCCGCCGTGCTCTTCTCCATCGGCGCTGCCAGCTTTCTGATCAAGCGCAACATCATCACCATCTTCATGTCGATTGAGCTGATGCTCAACGCCGTCAACCTTACCTTTGTTGCCTTCGCGCACATGTGGCACCAGATCACTGGACAGATCTTCGTCTTCTTCGTCATGGTGGTTGCTGCAGCCGAAGCAGCCGTCGGTCTGGCCATCATCATCGCCATCTTCCGTACCCGCCAGACCCTCAACGTCGACCAGGTCAACCTGCTCAAGAATTAAGGACACGAGACTCGAGATGCCCGCTTCCTACCTCTGGTTGATTCCGCTGCTTCCCTTCGCGGGATTCCTCATCAACGGAACCCTGGGCCGCCGCCTTCCCCGCGCCCTCGTCTCCGCCGTTGCGCTCATTCCTACCTTTATCTCTGCCTGCCTCTGGGGCTGGCTCTGGTTCTCGATGAAGGCCCCGGGAGCGCCTGAGTCCATTCAGTCCGTGGTTACGCTCTTCGGCAACAACTGGATTCAGATCTCCGGCTTCCATGCCGATTTCGCCTTCACCGTCGATCACCTGACGCTGATCATGCTCGGCGTGGTCACCTGCGTCGGCTTCCTCATCCACCTCTACTCCGTTGGCTACATGGCGCACGAAGAAGGCTACTGGCGCTTCTTCGCCTATCTGAACCTCTTCATGTTCTTCATGCTGGTTCTGGTGCTCTCAGCCAACTTCCTGCTCCTCTTCGTTGGCTGGGAGGGCGTCGGCCTCGCCTCGTACCTTCTGATCGGCTTCTACTTCAAGAAGGACTCTGCAGCCAATGCCGGCAAGAAGGCCTTCATCGTCAACCGCATCGGCGACTTCGGCTTCCTGCTTGCGATGTTTCTCCTCATCGCACACTTCGGCTCGCTCGACTTTCATACGGTCTTCAGCGCAGCCGCAGCCGATCCTTCTACCTGTGGCATCTACACCGCCATCACCCTACTCCTCATTCTCGGAGCCACCGGTAAGTCGGCACAGATTCCGCTCTACGTCTGGCTTCCCGACGCCATGGAAGGCCCCACGCCGGTCTCGGCCCTCATCCATGCCGCAACCATGGTCACTGCAGGCATCTACATGGTTGCCCGCAGTCATGTGCTCTTCGACCACTGCCCGTTGTCACTTGGCGTAATCGCCGTCATTGGAGCAGCAACCGCCATCTTCGCCGCATGCATCGGCATGGTGCAGCACGACATCAAGCGCGTGCTGGCCTACTCCACCGTCTCGCAGCTCGGCTACATGTTCCTCGCCTGCGGAGTCGGCGCCTACACCGCGGGCATCTTCCACCTGCTGACGCATGCCTTCTTCAAGGCGCTGCTCTTCCTCGCAGCAGGCTCTGTCATTCACGCGCTCTCGGGCGAGCAGGATATGCGCAAGATGGGCGGGCTGCGGAAGCGTATCCCCATCACTTTCTGGACGATGACGATGGGCGTCTTTGCCATTGCCGGAATCCCTCCGCTCGCAGGCTTCTTCTCCAAAGACGAGATTCTCTTCCACGCCTTCACCAGCCCGAATCCCCTCGGCAAACTTCTCTGGCTTGTCGGCCTCATCACCGCTGGCATGACGTCGTTCTACATGTTCCGCCTCTGGTTCAAGACCTTCTTCGGCGAAGAGCGTTTTGAAGAACACCATTCCGATGCTCACCACGGAGATCACGCCCACGGCGTCCACGAGTCTCCGCTGGTCATGACGCTGCCGCTTATTATCCTTGCCCTGCTCTCGTTTATCGGAGGCTGGGTCGGCGTCCCTCATGCTATGGGGGGCCACGATGAAATCGGCGAGTTCCTCGCCCCCGTTTTCTCCAATGGCACAGCCATAGCTGAAGCCGCATCGCGTGGCACGGAACTTGGCCTCGCCGCTGTCTCCGTCCTTGTCGCGCTCTTCGGCCTCTTTGTGGCCTACGTCCTCTACTACAAGAAGCCCGGCACCGCCGCCTCCTACGCCGCAAAATTCCCCGCCCTCTATCGCGTCGTCGAGAACAAGTTCTACATCGACGAGATCTATCAGGCGCTCATCGTGGCTCCTCTGCTTATGTTCTCGCGACTCATTCTGGGCACACTGTTCGACGGAGGCGTCGTCAATGGCTCTGGCTACCTCGCAGGATCTTCTGCCAGGGGGCTTGGGGCGCTCGTCCGCAAAGTTCAATCCGGCAATATTCGCTCGTACGCTGGCTGGCTGGCACTTGGAGCCGCAGCCGTTATCGCTGTCATGATCTTCGGCCACTAGTCTAGTTGTCTGCTGTCTGTACTAAAGGAAACGATGAATCTCGATCACAACATACTGACGATCATCACCTTCACTCCTCTTGCTGGAGCCATCCTGCTCGCGCTGCTTCCCGACCGCGACCGCATCCAGCAGTGGGGAGCGCTCATTGTCACCCTGCTGACCTTCCTCTTCACACTTCACCTTCCTTTCCGCTATGACCACACCGTTCCTGCCGGAGCCTTCCAGTTCGAGCAAAACTGCTCCTGGATCACCTCGCCCGCCATTCGCTATCACGTAGGCGTCGACGGCCTCTCCATGTGGTTCGTCGTCCTCACCGGCCTCCTCGCTCCGCTTGGCGTCCTTATCTCCTGGAAGACGATCGACTCGCGCCGCCGCCTCTTCTACGTCCTTTTCCTGCTCCAGCAGGTTGCGATGCTCGGCATCTTCGTCTCACTCGATCTCTTCCTCTACTACGCCTTCTGGGAGCTTTCGCTGGTCCCCATGGCGCTGCTGATCGCCACCTTCGGCCGCACGGAGAACCGCCGGCGCGCCGCCATCAAGTTCTTTCTCTACGCCTTCATCCCCTCGGCCATTCTGTTGGTCGCGATGCTCTGGCTCTACACCCGCACGGGCACGTTCGACTATCCGCAGCTTGCTGCTCTGGCCTCCACGCATAGCATCTCCGGCAACTCGACGGCACTCTGGCTGGCCTCGTTGGCCTTCCTCGCCGCCTTTGCGGTCAAGGTTCCGGTCTTCCCGCTGCATGGCTGGCTGGCTGACGCCGTCTCCGAAGCTCCGACCGCTGCCGTCATGGTCATCGCCGGCAAGCTTGGTCTTTACTCCATCATGCGATTCTCCTTCGGCATCTTTCCGGGACAATCGCATCGCATCGCACCTCTGATGCTTGCGCTCGGAGCCATCGGTATCGTCTACGGAGCCCTTATTGCTCTCGTACAAAAGGATCTCAAGCGCCTCGCTGCTTTCGGCACGCTTGGACACGTCTCCGTCGTCGTCCTCGGCATCTTTGCCTTCACCGTCTCCGGCATCAACGGCGGCATCTATCAAACCCTCAACGAAGGCATCGGCGGTGGAGCGCTCTTCATGCTTCTCGGCCTCCTCTACGAGCGCTACCGTACCTACGACATGCGCGAGTACGGCGGACTGGCGGCAAAGCTTCCCTGGATCGTGACCATGTTTGTGCTCACGGCACTTTCCGTCACCGGCCTGCCCATGCTCAACGGCTTTGTCGGCGAATTCCTTGTCCTCTCCGGTTCGATGCAGTCAGCTATCGCGCACCACATCGGCTGGACGGTACTCGCCACCACTGGCGTCATCCTCACCGCCTCCTACATGCTTGGCATGATCCAGCGGATCTTCTACGGCGATCTCAGCCATCGCGCGACGCAGGTCGCTCCGCTCGACCTCAATGCGCGTGAGCACCTTGCGCTCTGGCCGCTGGTTGCGCTCTTCCTCTTCATGGGCATCGCATCGCCCGTCTTCATGAACATCATCAATACCGCAGCCACGCAGATCGCCGAGACCGTCAATCGCACGCAGGCCGTCAACCTGAACTTCGAGACCAGCTCCGCAAAACCAGGCACTGCGACTACAAATACACTCGCTTCGACGAAAGGAGGCAAGTAGATGTCTCCTAACGTCCTCGCCCTTCTGCCCGAGTACATCCTCACGATCACCGGCGTGCTCATTATGCTGGTCGATCCGCTCTTCCAGCCGGAGCGCACACGCAAGCCGCTCGGCATCCTCGCCATCCTCGGCACCCTCGCTGCAGGACTCGCCAGCTGGTACCAGCTGGGCTTCGGCACGCTGCACGCCTTCTATGGCACCATTCAGGTCGATGCCTTCTCTGTCTTCTTCCACCTGCTGATCGCAGCCATCGTCCTCGTCACGCTGCTCAGCTCGCTGGACTACTTCGAAGGCCATGCCACGCACGCTGGTGAGTATTTCGCTCTCACGCTCTTCGGAGCCGTCGGCATGATGCTGATGACCTGCTCTGTCGAGCTGCTGATGGTCTTCGTCGGTCTCGAGATCTCTTCCATCTCCACCTACATCATGGCTGGCTTCCGCAAGGGGCAGGCAACGGCGTCCGAGTCATCCATCAAGTACTTCCTGCTCGGCTCTTTCGCCACAGCTTTCTTCCTCTACGGCATCGCGCTGGCCTTCGGAGCCACCGGCTCCACACGCATCGACGTCATCTCGCAGGGCCTCGCGACGACGACCATGCCCACCCTTGCGCTTCTGTCGCTTGCACTGATCATCATCGGCATCGGCTTCAAGGTCTCGGCCGCTCCGTTCCATGTCTGGACACCGGACGTCTACCAGGGTGCTCCAGCCCCCGTCGTCGGACTCATGTCCACGGCACCGAAGGCCGCTGCCTTTGCCGTTCTGCTCCGCATCCTCTTCTCCGGTTTCCCCTCGTACGAGCCCCGGTGGGCCTCGCTCATCTGGGTCATCGCCGCGCTTTCGATGTTCGTCGGCAACCTCGGCGCTTTGATGCAGCGCGACGTCAAGCGCATGCTCGCCTACTCGTCGATCGCGCACGCTGGCTACCTGCTGGTCGCCTACACGGCCTTTCCAGCTGATGGCATCGCTTCGGCTTGTTTTTACACCGCAGCGTATGCAGCAATGAATGTCGGCGCCTTTACCGTCATCACCCAGCTCTCCGGCTACGACGAGCACGCCCGCACCATCGACGACTACGCCGGACTCGCCCTACGCCGTCCCGTCCTGGCCGCAGTGCTCGGCTTCTTCCTGCTCTCACTCATCGGAATCCCCTTCACCGGCGGATTCTTCGGTAAGTTCTACGTCTTCTCGGCCGCACTGCACTCCGGTAACGTATGGCTCGCCGTCATCGGACTGCTGAACAGCGGCATCGCCTGCTTCTACTACCTGCGCCTGCTGGCTGCACTCTACGCCAAGCCGGTACATCACAATGAGCAGGCCCCCATCTACGCACCCGTCACGGTCCCAGCTGCCATTGCGCTTACCTTCACCGCAGTGGCAACACTGCTTCTGGGAATCGCTCCAAACCGCATTCTCTCGCTCGCCCAGCGAAGCGCCAATGTCACAATGCACCAAACCAACTCAATCGAACCCACCGCAACCGACGCTATAAGCTCGACTGGAACTCGCTGAACTTTCTGTATGTCCATTCATGGACCAGCAAACCACTTCATCGTGGAAGTGGTAATCGTCCTGATCGGCGTAGCCATAGGAACAGTAAAGCTAGCCATAAAGAACTTCAAAGCCTACTGCGCCAAGCGAAAGCAACGCTTCGGAGTCTCAGCCCCACTCCTAAAAAGTGTCATTCTGAGCGAGCAAGCGGAGTTGAAGGATCTGCGTTTTTTGAACCCGAAGAAATCCTCAACCTAATGTTAGGGTCGCCGCCGCTCATCAAGACGGCGCTTTGAACTGGCTTTCTTGATCTTGCGGCCAGTTGTAATCCGCCTATATACCCATCCGCCGGGAGGCAGAAATGCTAAGAGGCAGATCAAACATCCCAATCCAATCCCACTCGCTGCAAAAGTAGTTTGATGATAACTCGCATTGGTAAACACCCAATGGCCAGTCTGGAGCTGAGCCATTCCAAGCAATACCAACACGAGTCCGCCAGCAAACAACCCAAGTCTCATAAGCCAGCTCATTGCTTATATCCTAGCTCGAACTTAGCTTCCTTCCTTACAGAACATGAAGCAACAAAAGGCCCTCGCCGAAGCGAGGGCCTTTTCTACAACTTGTAAAAACTTACGCCTGCACCTTGAGGAAGATGATGACGAAGGTGAACAGCGCAAGCGACTCGATGAAGGCGAGACCGAGAATCAGGAAGATGAAGATTCCGGGGCGAGCGCCTGGGTTGCGAGCGAGAGCCTCGGTGGCCGAAGCGGTTGCCTTACCCTGGCCGAGACCGCAGAGACCAGCAGCAAGGGCCATGCCCAGGCCAGCGGCCAGCGGAACCCACTGCGAAGCGGGCGAGTAGTTGCCAGCGCCCTGCGCAAAAGCCGGCGTTGCGAGCAGCATCGCGGCCAACGACATAAATAGATACTGAAGCTTCTTCATTGCGTTACTCCATCTCCCGTTGAGATACGCCGCCAGTGGGTGGTTGATGCTCACCGTGCTGGCACCCTCACGCTTGCAGCGTTGTTGCTACGGCGGAGAGGGAGTCCCTCCGCCGCAAACTTGAGACTAATGATCGTGCGCCACAGCCAATGACAGATAGATCGCTGCCAGCAGCAGGAACACATAAGCCTGAATCACCGCCACGCCAAGGTGCAGTCCCAGGAAGACCAGCGGGATGCCAATCGGCACCAGCGAGAAGAATGCCAGCGTCAGCAGGTCGCCCGCGAACATGTTCGCGTAAAGACGAACTGTCAGCGACAGCACACGAGCGCAGTGCGAGATGATCTCAATCGGAAACAGCAGCGGATACAGCCACCACACCGGCCCCAGGAACTGCTTGATGTAGCCAACACCGTTCGAGCGCACACCGTGGTAGTGGTAGTACAGGAAGGTGACCAGGGCAAAGCCCAGCGGCACCACGACATCTGCTGTTGGCGACTCCAGCCACGGCGATGCCAGACCAATCAGATTGCTCAGCAGGATAAACAGGAACAGCGCCGTCAGGTAGCTGACAAAGCGCTCCGATCCGTGGCCGATGATCTGTTCCGCCTGGTCGGAGACGAATTCATTCGTCATCTCCGCCATGTGCTGGAAGGCACCCGGCTTCTCCACGCTCAGCGTTGCACGAACGAGGATGAAGTAGGCCAGAAGAATCAGGAAGACCAGTAACTCCATCGCAAACGAGTTCGTAATCGGAGCTGCAGGATACTTCGGATGCACATGAACGGCCTGAAGCAGCGCGTCGACAGGCGCGGCAAAGTGGGCGTTCAGAAACTTGGTAAAGAAAAGCTGCTCGGGCATAAAAGTTCAGGGCTGAACGTCTTCCGGTCGCTTAGACAGTCCACGCCTTGACCAGCCTAAGGCCTTCTACCGTAAGGGCAAACACCCCCAAGGCAAGCCCGGCTGCCAGCGCATAGACGGAACCGTTCAGTACCTTAAGGCTAACATACAGAAGCGCTACCGTGGCAGCCAGACGAACAAAGAATCCTAACAGCAGGATGGCCATGGGCTTCGCCTCGCCACCCTTGTCCATACGGGCCATCACTGCCGTCATCAGCCGCAGCCATTCCCATAGCCCCGAGCCCGAAATGACGGCCCCCACCGCCAGCAGCACAGCGCTCTGCCAGCCCATCTTCCACCACAGCAGCACCGCACCTGCCACCGAAACCACCGCCAGCAACCGCAGAGCCCGCAGAATCGTCTGGCGGAAGTCCGCGTCCGAAAATGACTCTAATGCCCTCACCTAATCGCCCTTCTTCAAATACCGCGACGCGGTCATAAAAATCTGCAGGAACCCGCCAATCGCACCAAACACAATCCCCGCAATGCCCATCCAGTTCTGGTGGAAGTGCCTGTCCAGCCACGCACCGATCAGCCAGCCAATTACGCATCCCGCCGGCAGTGCGATCGCCAGCTGAATCATCGACTCAGCCTTCACCAACTCGCCCAACGCGTTCTTCTTCTCTCCATCTGCCATAGCCCACTTATTACAACACGCCCTTAGCCCGCTCGACCAACGCCGCTATACTGAACAACGACAATCTCCTAAAGGAAATACCTTGCCGTTCAACGACTCCGAATTCGAGCAGAAACTTTTCAAGCAGCGCCAGGACAAGCTCAACGAGATCGCCAAACTCGGCGCCGAGCTCGGCCTCAACCACGCACAGGCCACCTATCCCAACTACTTCTCCGTCAGCGCCCCCGGCTGGACAGAGTTCAACGGCCCCATTATCCCCTGGATCAAACACGAGTACGACTCCGCCGAAGCCCCGATCACGGGCGAACAACTCGAAGCCGACCGCAAACCCGTCGCCATCGCCGGACGCATCATGGCCATCCGCCTCCAGGGCAAAGCTGGCTTCGCGCAGCTTCAGCAGGCAGGCGAGCGCATCCAGATCTACGTCCGCAAAGACGACGTCGGAGAGAATGCCTTCGCCCTCTACAAGCTTCTCGACCTCGGCGACCACATCGGCGTCCGCGGCTACCTCATGCGCACGCGCACCGGCGAGCTCACCGTCCACGTCACCACCACGCCAGCGCAGCCGGATGTCCCGGCCCAGCCCGGCATCACCTTCCTCGCCAAGGCCATGCTCGCCCTGCCCGACAAGTACCACGGCCTCGAAGACACCGAGCTACGCTACCGCCAGCGCTACGTCGACCTCTTCATGAACACCGGCCACAGCGCCAAAGCCGACAAACCAGCATCAACCTCAGAGAGTGTCATTCCGAGCGAAGCGCAAAACGCGGAGTCGAGGAACCCCGGCATTTCGCCCGAAGCGCCACAGACTCCAATCGAAGCCGACGACTCCCCCCGCAACGTCCGCGAGGTCTTCGTCAAGCGCGCCGCTGTCCTTCGCGCCCTGCGCAAGTTCTTCGACGCCCGCGGCTACCTCGAAGTCGAAACCCCGATGATGCAGCCGATCGCCGGCGGAGCAGCCGCGCGCCCCTTCATCACTCACCACAACGAGCTCGACATCGACCTCTTCCTCCGCATCGCGCCCGAGCTCTACCTCAAGCGCCTCGTCGTCGGCGGCCTCGACCGCGTCTACGAGATCAACCGCAACTTCCGCAACGAAGGCGTCAGCACCCGGCACAACCCCGAGTTCACCATGCTCGAGTTCTACCAGGCCTACGCCAACTATCACGACCTGATGAACCTCACCGAAGATCTCATCAAATTCGTCGCCATGGAAGTCAACGGAACCACCATCACCCACTTCAACGGCAACGAAATCAACCTTGGCAAGTGGACCAAGCTCTCCATGCGCGAAGCCATCATCAAGTTCTGGCCTGATGGGCACGGTCCCAAACCGTCGATGGAAGATTTTGCGAATTCTGAATCGCTGTCGCGGTGGATTGAGGCGACCGTTCTATTGGTCGAAGACGCGGGAACTGTTGTCTCAGGTGCTTTAGCTTTATGTCGCTATAACCTTCCAAAAGGAACATCAGCAGGAGCAGCAATAGCTACAATCTTCGAAGCCGTCGCCGAACCCCACTTAATCCAGCCCACGATCATCTACGATTTCCCCTTGGCCGTCTCACCACTCTCGAAGATTAAGCCCGAAGAGCCCGACTGGGTCGAGCGCTTCGAGTTCTACATCGGCGGCTTCGAGGTCGGCAACGCCTTCTCCGAGCTCAACGACCCCGTCGACCAGGACAATCGCTTCCAGCAGCAGATCGAGCAGAAGGAGCGTGGCGACGAAGAAGCCATGTCCGCCGTCGACGACGACTACGTCCGCGCCCTCGGCTACGGCCTGCCACCCACCGCAGGCGAAGGCATCGGCATCGACCGCCTCACCATGCTGCTCACCAACTCCAGCTCCATCCGTGATGTCATCCTGTTTCCTCTCATGCGACCGCGTCAGAAGACCGCCGAGCAGGCAGCGCAAAAGGAAGAACAGCCGCATGGAGAGTCCGCGGAGTAGCGATCAAGGAGAACGGCTTGTATAGAACGCCGCATCAGTTCCTTGCAGCAAAAATCCGAGAAGTCATCGCTTTAGAAACACCCAACGGTGGCTTCGAGAATGCGATGTTGCAGACTGATATTAGTCGAAAACTTGCATCGCTGTCAGTCGAACGAGACCCTGTGTTAGACAGAGCATTTCATCTCTTGATGCATTTCATCACGGATGAAGACATTCGAAGCAAAGACGCGCGGTATGCCGCCAGCCAAGTTGAGGCACTCAAGGATCTAGCGATTGAGCTGGAGCGTTAGCCGGGTGCCCTATTCATGCAGCTTCACCGCACGGGTGGCCCATCGCGCAAAAGCGCGACCCGCATTTAGGTAGCCCGAGGCTTCAGCCTCGGGTCTCTCTAGCTCGGAAGATAAGGGGCTTCAGCCCCTGGGGTGTGCCTCTTTACTTCCCTTTCTTCAACCGCTTCACCACCCCCGCCAGCGAGTGCTCGTTCATCGCTTCCACCGCGTCCTCGCGCACCTTCTTCATCAGCCCGGCCACTGCCTTGTCTTCCACAGAGAGCCAGTCGCCCGAGGTTGCCGCAAACACGTCGCCCAGCCCGATCTGCTTGGGGGTAACCTTCAGCTTCGCGCCGCCATGCGGCCCTTTGCGCTGCACAATCAGTCCTGCCTTGTGCAGCAGCAGAAACGACCGGCGCACCATCACCGCGCTCTCGTTCAGCGTGTCAGCAATCTCGGCTGAGGTCATCATTCCATCCGGCTTCTCGGCGAGGAGAGCCAATACTCGCACACCTAACTGAAAACGTTCACTGTTTGCCACCCAAGCAAACTACCACAACAACCACACTCCGTGCCTTCCACAGATCGTTACTTTGCTATCCGGACAACCACCTAGTTCCTCTCAGCAATCCTTCTTCCCTGCCCATGTAAAATCTTCCAGTGAACATTCTTTTCGTCGGCGATGTCTTTGGCTCCGCCGGCCGCCACATCGTACGCGAGCATCTCCCCCACGTCATCGAAACCAACGCCGTCGACCTTCTCATCATCAATGGCGAGAATGCCGCCGGAGGCTTCGGCATCACCCCTTCCATCGCCGAAGAGATCTTCGACTTGGGCGCGCATGTCATCACCACCGGCAATCACATCTGGGACAAGCGCGAAATCTTCGAATACATGACCGTCCCGGCCGACTCGCACGAACGCAGACGCCGCGTCCTGCGTCCTGCCAACTACGCCGTCGGCACGCCGGGATTCGGTGTGTACCAAGGCGAACTGTCCACCGGTCAACAGTACGCCGTCCTCAATCTCCAGGGCCGCGTCTTCATGTCCTCCTGTGACGATCCCTTCCGCAAGGCCGACGAGCTGCTCAGCAAAATCACCGCAAAGGTCATCCTGCTCGACATTCACGCCGAAACCACCAGCGAAAAGGTCGCCCTCGGCTGGTATCTCGACGGCCGAGTCACTGCCGTCATGGGCACCCACACCCACATTCCCACCGCCGACGCTCGCCTGCTGCCCGGTGGCACCGCCTTCATCACCGATGTCGGCATGTCCGGCCCGTACGACTCCGTCATCGGGGTCGAAACCGAGCTCGTCCTCAATCGCTTCCTCACCGGAATGCCGGGCAAGTTCGAGGCCGCCAAAGGGAATCCGAAGATGTGCGCCGCTCTCATCGGCTGCGACGGTACCACGGGACGCGCCTACTCGGTCCAGCACCTCATCCTCGGCGAATAAGGGCAGTAAGAGGAAGATCAGCGATAAAGCCTCTCCTCTTTATCCACAGATTTTCCGTCAAGTGGCAGATAGGTATAACGCATGTGTTTTCATCAACATCCATTTGCCGATTTCATGCTTTGGTTTTGCTACGATTAAAGAGGCGAAATAAACGCTTCTCCTCCCCGTCGAAGTTAACCAAAAGCAACCGCGCCCATAAGCCCCTCGTTCGAATACTTTGCACAAATCTGTACCTGGTGGGTGGGCAAAGGAAAGAGGCAGCCCGAAGGCTGCCTCTCGTTGAAGTGAATCGTCCGTTTTACTTCTTGCGGACAGGGCGATGACCCGGAGCAGGCTTCGCCGGAGTCTTCTTGGGCTCAACCACTGCACCATCGCTCATCGTGATCATGATCGGGTTCGGAGTGAATGAGGAGTATGTTCCGGTTACCGTCACCTTTGAGCCAACCGTCGGAGCCGTCTTCAGCGGAGCCGTCAGGTTGAAAGTGAAATCAGCCGTCTTGCCCTGCACGGCATCATCGGAAACCGATACCTGCAGCGCCGTATCCGAAACGGAGACGACCGTAGCATCCGGAATCTGCACCGTTTTGCCCTTGATGGTGTCCCAGACCTTCGCGGCATCCTCGGTCGAACCGTTCTGCAGGATGAACTCCTTGTCCGAGATCGCCAGCGTGCTGAGGTCAGCGGTCGAAGTTACAACCTGATGAGCAACATCAGCCGGTTTCGGAGCAGGCTTGATCGTATCGCTCAGGTTTGCCGGAGGATTCAGATTCGCCTGCGCCTGCGTCACCAAAGCATCGAAGCCGTCATCGGCGCCGTGATACCGCTTATAGCAGAACTTGGCCAGCGGCATCATCTGAGTCTTATAAGGCTCCGGAGCAAAGGAGGCAGCACGTGTTGCGTACCAGGCGCAGCTCAGGAAATCGGGAGGCGTCGATGCATAGTAAGCCTGACCTAGCGTGTAGGTGTCCTGCAGGAGCGGTCCCGGTGTCTTGGTCTCCTCGGGCTTCGCTCCGTCCAGATTGGCCTTCAGGTTCGTGATCGCAGTGGCGGCATCCTTCTTGGCCAGTGCATCTGTAGCAATCGCACGATGAAAGATCGGCGTTGCAGCGCCCTTCGCAGTGGCGAAGTCTGCATCGCTCATGTCCTTTGGCTTCGTCGCCGACAGGCCCTGCTGCGCATAGCTGGCAGCCTTATCCAGAGCGGCCTGCTTAGCGGCGGGATCGGTAATCGAATCGCTTCCCTGCAGACGGAAAAAGGTCTCGATGGTGAGAGCGCGGATATTGTTCGGATCCACCTGCAGCACGCGATCGGCTGCGTCCAGCGTCTTGGCCGGATCGAAGGCGCTATAAGCTGCCATCAACCGCTGCAGCACATCGGTCTTCACCTGCGACTGCGGGTACTTCTGCAGAAACTGCTCGAGTGCGGGAGCCTGTGCCTGCGGGGTCGTCTGCCCGATAGCCGCTGTGTAGTCGTTATATTCGGCAGGTGCAAGCTGAATACCACCACCCGTTTGTTGTGCATTTGCTCCCAGGTTCACCTGGGTTTGCGCAACCGCAACACGCGCGCATGTTGCTGCGCTAGCGACCGCCAGGAGAGACGCAACGACTGCCTTCTTCATTTCCACCACACTCCTCAGTTAATCTCTCTTCTCAACTTCTGCCAACCGGCGAACCCGGGGTCAGATAGATGTATCACATCATACAGAGCACATTCTTCCGGCCTCCCCCACCCTTGCACCTACGGGGTACCGAGGTCAAGAAGGATTTTGCTAAAGAATGGATCGTTTCATGGCGTGATGTTGCGGATTATATATGAAGCTTGTAACTGCAATAAGCACGTGAAATCGGGCTTCTTGGATGCGTAGGCCATACGGCCTAGAGAAAATAGGATGCGGATTGTCCTACGAGTGGATTTCCGAGATACAGCCCGTATGATTCCTTGCAGACCGAGTTATTCTGAGCTTGCCTCAACCTATTTGGGACGGCTTTTACACATAAAACCCATCTGTTGTATTACATCCTCCTTATCCACAACCTGTGGTGTTGTTGCCGTTGATTCTGTGTCCAGCCAAGGCTACAGTTAGATCAGTCTTAAAGACCCAAGCTTTCCTCCCTGGAATGCGGGCGTACGCGCGAGAGAGGTTGACCTTGCTCAAACTTAAAAAAGTCCAGATCCTCGGCTTCAAGTCTTTCTGTGATCGCACGGAGGTTCAGCTCTCCGGCGAGGGCATCGCCGCTATCGTCGGCCCCAACGGCTGTGGCAAGTCCAACATCTCCGACGCCATCACATGGGTGCTCGGCGAGCAGTCAGCCAAGAGCCTGCGCGGCATCAAAATGGAAGATGTCATCTTTGCCGGTACACGCGATCGCAAGCCCACAGGCATGGCCGAGGTTTCGCTCACACTTGTTGACCCTGAAGTCTACGACGGCGCGACGCTCTCCCCTGATGGCCCTGACGTCGTCATTGCCGATGAGCACCCCGCAGAACAGCACGCAACGATTCGCGACTGGGATGAGGCTGAGCTGCGTCGCCAGCATGCCCAGGAGACAGACGATGCCGTCGCCGAGGCTCAGCCCGGCACGATAATCGAAGGAGAAGCTGTCGAAGGCATCGCGGCTGAAGCGGCCGATGTTGACGCGGCAAATCCAAACAATGTCGTTCTCAAGATTCGGAGGCGCAAGTTCAACCGTGCTCCGGTGCGTGCAGGTGAGTTGACGATTACACGCCGCCTCTTTCGCTCGGGCGAATCAGAGTACCTGTTGAACGGCAAGATCTGCCGTCTGCGTGATATTCAGGACATCTTCATGGGCACCGGCCTCGGCGGCGAATCGTACGCCATCATCGGCCAGGAGCGCATCGGTCAGCTGCTCAGCTCGAAGCCGCTCGATCGTCGCAGCATCATCGAAGAGGCTGCCGGCATCACGCGCTTCAAAACAAAGAAACGTCTCGCTGAACTGCGCCTTGAGTCTGCCAAGCAGAACCTCTCCCGCGTAAACGACATCTTCGAGGAAGTAACGCGGCAGATGGCGACGCTAAAGCGTCAGGCTGCCAAGGCCGAACGTTACGGCGCGCTGCGCGATGAACTGCGTACACGTCTGCGTGTCGTGCTCGCCAGCCGGATGGCCCAACTCGATACAGAACAGGCTGCCGCATCTGAAAAGATTGCTGCGCTTGCCACGCAGATCGATGCACAGGCCGCGACGCTGGAGCAGATGGATGCAGAGCATACCGAGGGCATCAACCGCGGCTATGCGCTGGACCAGCAGATTCGTGAAGCCGGAGCGCGGGCTAATCAATCGGCTGTTGAGCTGGAGCGCATCACAGCGCGAACGGCATCGAACACTGATCGGATTGCTGAACTGACAGAAAGATTGACAACAGGCGCGAGCGATCTGGAGCAGGCTCGCGAGCAGCTTACGTCGCTGGCTGGTGAGTTGGAACAGCATCGGAGCTTTCTGGAGAACGCAACCAATGAGGCCACCGGTTCGCGCCAATCCGTACAGCAGCAGCAGCAGCAGGCGCAAGAGGCGGTACGTGCATTGCAGGCGGCCGAACAGCAGGCAGAGCAGAATCGCCGCCAGACGCTGCAGCTTGTACAGCGTGCTTCTCAGGCACGCAACGAGATCGCGCAGGCGGAGGCTTCTCTCGCAGGGCTGGAGCAGGAGGCGCAGCGCCTGACGAATGAGTCCGAGACAGCACGACAGGAATTGGATGCGCTTGGACTGCAGCGTGGTCAGGTGAAAATCTCCTTCGAGTCGGTCACCGAGCGGCTGAAGCGCCTGGAGGCTGAGATCGCCGAGCGGAGGCTGCAGGTTGAGTCCAAGCGCAAGGAAGAGAACGAAAGCAAGCGCCGCGGCGATCAGCTGCGTGGCGAACTGGCGACCCTGAGCGGCCGGCGTAACTCGCTCGAAGGGCTGATTCGCGATCACAGCTACTCGACGGAAACGGTACGGAATATCTTCAAATCGAGCAAAGCGGCAGAGTCCGGCACGATGGCTCCCGTTGGCACACTTGCAGATTTTCTTGAGGTCGATGGCAAGTACGAGAGCGTTGTTGACGAGTTCCTTCGCGATGAACTGAACTACATCGTCGTCAAGAGCTGGGACGCAGCCAATGCGGGCATGCATCTGCTACAAACAGACGTCGCCGGACGCGCCACCTTCCTTGTCCATCCGAACGATGCGCAGGCAAATTTCTCCTTCGCAGAAGGGATGGCGAGCGAGGCTGCGGCCAACACGCAATCTATTGAAGGCGTCACGCCGCTCCGAGAATGCGTCCGCGTTCTCGATGGATTCGGAAAGTCGCTTGAAGTCATCCTGCCGAAGCTGCGCGAGGGTTATATCGCGCCTGACTCGTACACGGCACGTTCGCTCGCGCTCTCGAATCCGCATGCGTTCTTTCTCTCCCCTGCCGGAGAGACGTTCCACAATGTCACTGTAACGGGAGGCCGCCCGCGGGCACAGGGCCCTCTGGCTCTGAAGCGCGAACTTACTGAGGTACAGCAGAAGCTTGACCAGGCCGAGCAAGAACTGGCGAAGACGGAGCTGACAACGGCTGATCTCGGCCGTCAGATTGCCGACCTCAACGCAGCCATTGAGAGCCAGACGCAGGAACGCCGCGAAGCAGAGCGCGAAGCTGCGAACTCCGGCGCTGCGCTGCGTCAGATGGAATCGGAGACGGCTCGCATCGAGCGCCGTTTGCAGGAGTGGTCGCTTTCTACTGAGCGCAACCGCGACGCTCGCAATCAGAAGACGGACCTGATTGCACGCAAGCGGCAGGACGCGGAGACTCTCGATGCGGAGCGAAACGCGCTTGAGGGCTCGCTTGCAGAGCTTCAGAGCCGTCTGGATGAGCTGCGTTCGCGTCGCGAGCAGCTTCAGCAGTCGGCGGCTGAGGCCTCAGCTTCTCTTGCCGGGCTGGAGGAACGGCGGCGCAATGCCCAGGCAAACTTCGACCAGACCTCGCGCGTCTATCAGGGGCAGAACCAGCGCATTCAGCAGCTGGAACAGCAGCTCGCCGCCTCCGGTGCTGAAAAGCTGCGTCGCGAGGAGGAGACCTCTGCCCTTGCAGCCCAGCATAGTGAGCTGACGGAGACACGTGCTGCAGCGGTCGCCGAAGGAGCACGCCTTACCGCTGAGGCGGGTGAGCTGCGCGCGGCCCTTGCGACTCTCGACCAGCAGCTTCGCACGCTGCGCCACGAGACCGAGGCTCTGCGCGAGCAACGTGCCGAGCTGACCGCACGTGCGGCAAAGCTGGCATCGGACATCGAGCATATCGAAGCAACCTGCCTTAACGATCTTGCTGTCGAAGCCGCTACATTGCGCTCTGATGAGACGATTGCTCGCATTGAAGGCGAAGCACTGCACACGGAAGAGGAAGAATCCCGCACGCTGAAACAGAAGCTGGAATCGATGGGCCCGGTCAATATGATGGCGCTCGAGGAGTACAACGAGACAGCGCAGCGTCACACTTTCCTTGAGACACAGCGCAAGGACCTGCTGGACTCGATCGAAAATACGCAGGCGTCGATCAAAGAAATTGATGAGGTCTCCAAACAGAAGTTCGACGAGGCCTTTGCCATCATCAACGAAAACTTCTCGGTTACCTTCACCAAACTCTTCGGCGGTGGTCAGGCCCACATGAAACTTACCGATGCGGAGAATTCGGCGGAGAGCGGCATCGACATCATCGCCTCGCCTCCAGGCAAAAAGCTGCAGAATGTTCTGCTGCTCTCAGGTGGAGAGAAGGCCCTCACGGCACTCTCGCTGCTGGTCGGTATCTTCCAGTTCCAGCCTGCTCCCTTCTGCATTCTCGACGAGGTGGACGCGCCGCTGGACGAGACCAACGTCGGCCGCTTTGCGAAGCTGATTCACGACATGAGCGCTACAACGCAGTTTGTGGTCATCACGCACAGCAAACGAACGATGGCACAGGCAGACATCATCTACGGCGTCACGATGCAGGAACCCGGCGTCTCGAAGATTGTCAGCGTCAACCTGAACCGCCGCGACGATTCGGCAACGCGCCGGGCGGTCGCCTAAATCAGATGGCCGGAGCTGCCTCTGGGCTCCGGCCACTCGCAACCATCCTTTCTCCGCTGCACTAAGCTACTCAGAGCATGCATTTTCCCCAGACCATCGGCCTGCTCCTTGCTGTGACTGCAGCGATGCTGGCCCTGCGTGCCTACTGGTTCCGCCTGCCCCGCAGGCTTGAGCGGTCGATTCTGCTGATCGCGATCGTGTTCGTCACACTGCGATTGGTCGCCGCAGCCACCCAGTGGTTCACTATTTCACCTTATTTAGACGCCCTGTTCTGTTGGGCTGCGGTCATCAGCTATGAAATCCTGTTGATTCGCTTCAGCCTTCTGCCTCCGCGCTGGCTTACATCCTTTAGCGCATTCGTGCTGCTGATTCCGATTTTTGGATCGACCCTGCTGTTTCCGCTGACGGGCCTCTTCGACACTTCACCGGCAGACATGTTCTCCATCGGCGGAAACTATATTGTTGAGCGCACTCCCTGGGACCCGACTTCCACTGGACACTCCGGCGTAGACCTTGTCGTCTTTTACAAGCCACCCTTTGCTCCCTTTCTTCGCCATCGCCTGCAACGTAGCTCTTTCAGCGATGAGGAATGCGATATCGCCGCCGCTACCGTCACCAGGCCACCAAACACGAAGTCGGTACGTTTCTACTGCCCTGGACGTTCCGGCAAACAAGCGGCAATCGACCTGGTCTTGCCTCTTCGATAACGCAGGCAGCTTCACAGCGATAACAACCCGGAAGGTGGTACCGTCAATAGTGATGCAGAACGCGCTTCTTGAAACCAGTCTCGGCTCGCTTCCTCTTACCGCACGCGGCAAAGTTCGCGACATCTACACGCTGAGCGAGCATGAGCTTCTTTTTGTGGCCTCTGACCGAATCTCGGCCTTCGATCATGTCCTGGCGACTGGCGTTCCCGACAAAGGCCGGATTCTTACCCAGCTCTCCTTGTTCTGGTTTGACTTCCTCAAGGACACGGTGCAGAACCATGTCCTGACGGCCGATCCCGCACAGTTCCCTGCTTCGCTGCAGCCATATCTGGATCAGCTTGCCGGACGCAGCATGATCGTACGCCGCGCGCAGATGTTTCCAGTCGAATGCGTCGTTCGTGCCTATCTCTCCGGCTCCGGCTGGAAGGACTATCAGGCAAATGGCTCGGTCTGTGGTATCAAGCTGCCTGCCGGACTGCGCGAGTCTGAGCGGCTGCCCGAGCCAATCTTTACTCCTGCGGCCAAGATCAATACAGGCGGCCATGATGAAAACATCTCCTTTGAGGCGGTCGTCTCCGCCATTGGTGCTGACTATGCCCAAGCCCTGCGCAAATTGACACTGGATATCTTCGAGAAGGCATCCAAGCATGCTGAGAGTCGTGGGCTTATCCTTGCCGACACGAAGTTCGAGTTTGGACTGATCGATGGGGAGATCGTGCTAGCCGATGAGGTCCTGACCCCGGACTCATCTCGATACTGGCCGGCGGACGGCTATGCGCCGGGCGGCCCGCAGCCATCGTTCGACAAGCAGTATGTCCGTGACTATCTTGAGTCCATCCGTTGGAATAAGCAGGCTCCAGCTCCGGCTCTGCCTGCGGATGTGGTCGAACGCACCAGGGCTAAGTATCTTGATGCCTACCGGCTGATTACCGGACGCACCACGCTCTAAAATACCGGTGCCAATGACACCTTTCGACTTGCTGTTGCTCACTCCGCTTGTCTACTCCACCGTGCAGGCTTTCCTGCGCGGTCTGGTGCGTGAGTTGTTCTCACTGATCGGGTTGATTGCGGGAGTCCTGCTTGCAGCATGGAACTATATGCAACTGGCAGCCCTTCTTAGTCGTGTGATTTCGAATCCTGCCATAGCTAACGTCGCGGCCTTTCTTTTAATTGCCATTGGGGTCATGATTGCGGCAACCGTCGCAGGGCGACTGGTTCACACTACAGCACATGCCATCGGACTGGGATTCTTCAACCGCCTGGGAGGAGCCGTCTTTGGGTTGCTGCGCGGCTGCCTGATCGGCGTTGCCATCCTGATGGCCATCAGCGCATTTCTGCCCGAAACGGCCTGGGTTAAAAATTCCCGGCTGGCACCCTATTTCCTTGCCGGGGCACATGCGGTATCCTTCGTTGTACCTCACGACCTTGCGCAACGGATTCTGGACGGGGCCTCACAGATCAAGCACAACACTGCCGACTGGATCAAGCAGCACAACTAAGGTCACAATGGGGAAGGTCGCACAGCAGACGACACGACAAGGAGTTCCCTTTGAAGCGCGAATTGGATGGTCTCGTTATTCAGATGCACAGTGCCGGCGTTTCCTATGCAGAGGCTGTTCGCCAGTTCAAACGGCGCTACATCTTCGAAGTTCTCGCGCATCATAAGGGCAACCAGTGCAAGGCCGCTGAAGAGTTGGGCATGCACCGCAATACACTGAGCCGCACACTCGCCGAGCTCGACCTGAACACTTCGCTGATTCGCAATGGCATGCGCCGTCCTCCAGTCAGCGAGCGGCCGCGTATCGAAAGCATCGCCCGTAGTCTGGTCGGCAGCCGTTAACTGCTAACGTTCGTCTAAATCAGCAGTCGATGATGCCCTGCCCACAAGACCGCGCGTTCAGCCTGCGGCAATCATTTGTCGCTTTTGCGCTCGCTATCTCGACTCTCAGCGCTTTTAGCTATGCGCAGCAGCCGGATGGGCAATCCGCAAACGAATCAAAGACCACGGCAGAATCATCAACCCAGCCTTCTTCTTCCAAACAGCCCAGTCCACGACAATTACGCGAGGCCGACGACAACTATCTGGCCGGAGCGCGATTACTCGACCGAGGTGATCTTGCCGGGGCCGAGGCACGCTTTGCGAAGGCCGCCTTGCTCAACCCTCAAAACGCCGACTATGTCCAGGGTGCCGTTTTGGCGCATGAGCATCGCATCTCGTCGCTCGTTTTGGAAGCCGGCAAAGCGCGCATGCTGGGTCATACGGATAAAGCTGAGAGCCTCCTGGCCGAGGCACGCAAACTCGATCCTGAAAGTAGTTCCATCGCTCAGTATGCGGGCACGCCTTCTCCATCCGCTTCGTTTCGTACGGAGATCAGGCCAATCAGCGATCCTCGATCGCAATGGCAGCAGAATTCTCAGGCTCTTGCGGGGCCGGTCACGTTGCTCCCTGCTTCAGGTAAACAAAGCTTCGAGATCAATGCTAGCGAGCAGCAGGTCATTACGCAGGTCTTCTCGCGCTTTGGTATACGTACCGTCTTTGATGACTCGCTGCCAAGCTCCAACATTCGCTTCAACCTCGATGACGTTGCCTACGAGCGTGCTTCGTCGGTCGTTCTCGATGTGACGAATACCTTTGCCGTACCGCTGGATCCGCACAGTGTCCTGATTGCGAAGGATACGGTTGAGAACCACCAGCGGCTCGAACGGCAGCTTGAGGAAACGATCTACGTGCCGGGATTTACCTCAGAGCAGATGAACGAGCTCGGTACTGTTGTTCGCAGTGTCTTTGACGTCAAACAGGCTAGCGTCCTTGCCACTTCTGGCAGCCTCGTCATACGTGCGCCAGAGGACACCATCACCGCGCTGAATCTTACCCTTGCCGACCTGGTCGAAGGAGCCGCCGAGGTCGTGCTCGACATCCGACTTTATATGGTTGATCGCACGCGTCAACGCAATATTGGCGCACAGCTGCCGCAGCAGATTGGCGTCTACAACGTCGACAGCGCGGCGCGCGATCTGGTGCAGCAGAATCAGGATCTCGTCAATCAGGCAATCTCGCAGGGACTGGTTCCGGCGAATGCCAGCAATATCCAAATTGCTCTGGCGCTCATCGCTTCAGGGCTGGTAAAGAGCTCGTTATTGAGCAATACCGTGGGCTTTTTCGGCGGGGGCCTCACGATGTCGGGGATCACAACGAATACGTCCACAAATTTTCAACTTTCACTGAATTCCAGTGATACCCGGGCACTCAACAGTATTCTGCTCCGCGCCAGTGACGGACAGACAGCCATTTTTCGATCTGGAACACGCTACCCTGTCATTACGGGCAGTTACACCAGCGGAATTACCGGCAACGCCTCTTCACTTGCCGGAACCACCATCAATGGAGTTAGCGCACAGAGTCTGCTCAATCAATATCTCGGCTCGTCCGGCTCCGTCACTATTCCGCAGTTTCAATATGAAGATCTGGGCCTCACGCTCGAGGCCAAACCCACCATTCAGCGATCGGGGCTGATCCGGTTGAATCTCAAACTAAAACTTGAGGCTCTTGCAGGTAGTGCGCTCAACAACATTCCCATTTTGGCCAATCGTCTGTACTCCTCGGATATCACCGTAGCTGAAGGTGAAAGTACGCTGATTGCCAGTTCTCTCAGCCGGTCCGAATCGGCTGCCGTAAGCGGTCTGCCTGGCCTGGGCGAGCTTCCCGGATTTCAGACAGCTACGGCAGATAAGACGACCGAGACGGACTCAAGTGAACTGGTTATGGTCATCACACCTCATGTCGTCCAGCATCGTTCTAACGCAACCGCGGGTCCTCGCATTGCATTCAATCAACGTCAATCGAATTAATCGGGATGTGTGGAACTTTGTGGATCGCATGGAGTTTCCTGGCTTTTGCAGGGTTTGACCGCTGGCCTCGGGGTCGATATACTTAGTCATGTTGAGCGGGAGTAGCTCAGTGGTAGAGTGCTTCCTTGCCAAGGAAGATGTCGCCGGTTCGACCCCGGTCTCCCGCTCCAAACATCCCCTGCCTGCGGTAAACTTCACATACAATTTGCAGGGCTGAAACAGAACGGCCCCAAGAGGCGCGGTACCCAAGTGGTAAGGGAGAGGTCTGCAAAACCTTTATGCGTCGGTTCGATCCCGACCCGCGCCTCCAAATTTCCCCTCAAAACAATCGCTGAGTCAAACTGGCTGAGTGCATTCGCGCATCGATGAGTCGATGGGCCATATGCATCGTGACGCAGAGTACAAGCCCAAGTTGTGAAGATCGGTTCCTGAAGACGAGCCGGATGAATCAATGCGTTAAGATACTAGAAGCCACTCTCAAAGCAATAAGCCCGGATGGTGAAATCGGCAGACACAGCGGACTTAAAATCCGCAGACCTTAACCGGTCGTGGGGGTTCAAGTCCCCCTCCGGGCACCAATAGAAGTGACTCCATGTCAAGGCCATGAGTAGTCCCCTCCCCCTGTACTAATTTGTGCAAAGTATTCCATTTATTGTGGTTATAAAGACACCCCCTTTTAATACCTGCGGACAAAACAAAAGGCCCGTCATCCGGGCCTTTGTTTCCTTGTTCTTTAACTATAGCTGGAAGCGTAGAGTGAATCGGCGCTCGAAACTTTGGGTTATATCATTGATACAGCGATCTTTATGAAAATCAGGGGGCTTGACCCAGCTTTTGTGGAAAAGCTGGGTCAGTGGGGTTTCCTGTAAACGATGTTCTTCTCCTGAAGCGTGTATTCGGCTGAGCAGGTACTGGAGCCACAGATCATGCTCTCAAGCCCGGCGCATTGCTGGCGGGTAATGAGTCCGAGAGAGCCACAAGCGGGACATGCCAGAACGGCCCAGTAGGGATTTTCAGGTTTGCCGAGGCTGCCGGCCTGTTCCAAAAGAAACAAAGTACCAGGCTGCATCTGTTCCGGAATCCATTCTTCAAGAAGATCCAACTCAGCGACCATAGAGACCCTTTCAGAGATTGACTGCGTTTTCTGAGGATGACGGTTCGCGTTACCGGCGCCTGCCTATGCGCCGGGGGCGGTAAGGCTTTGCGATCTGGTTGAGAGGGGACCTCCTTGTGGCTGACCAGATGTAGTGCACTACTTATGGTGCAGCATATCCGATTTCCCAGCGGTGTCAACTGTGGCTTTTGGGGAAGATGCCGGGGTGATTCCTTTTGAGCAATTTTTGTTGCTGGCGTGTGATTTTTTGGGAAGGGACGGGGTTTGTCGGCGCTCCTGATGACGGATTGCCTGCACTGGCAAAATGCGGGGGTTCCTCGGCTCGCTGCGCTCGGTCGGAATGACACTTCTTACTCTTGCTGATACTTCTTCCTCAGTTGACATCGTGGGTGCGAGGTAAAGCTATTGCAACGTTAAGCTATTTTGTGCTGTAGAGGGCCCTGTAGATTTCGCGGTTGCGGAGGATGGCCTGCACGTACTCGCGGGTTTCAGTGTACGGGATGGATTCGACGTACTCGGGTATGTCTTTGTACTCGCCGGTGAGCCACTGGCGGACAGGAGTATCTCCGGCGTTGTAGGCGGCGAGGGCATACTCCTGCTGACCACTGTAGCGATCGAGCACCTGGCGCAGGTTAATCGTACCCAGGCGGAGATTCATGGATGGGTCAAGAAGCTGTGAGGTCGAGAAGCCTTTGATTCCCTGCTTGCGAGCGAGCGACTTACCGACGGACGGAAGAAGCTGCATGAGGCCGTAAGCATTGGCGCGGCTGACGGCTCCTGGATTGAACTCGGACTCCTGCCGGATGAGCGCGGCGACCATATAGGGATCGAGGCCGTTCTTTTCCGAGTTGGCGACGAGGTCGCCCCAGTAGGGCTTGGGGAAAAGCAGGTGCCAGTAGACGGTGGGGACCTGATCGAGGGGGAGCGCGAAGAAGGAGATTCCGCTACGCTTCATGGACTGCAACGAGCGCGGGACTTCGCCGTAGGAGGCGTAGATTTCGGCCTGTGCAAGAGCTCCCCACTCGTCCGAGGTGGGGCTGGCCTGAATTTCGGGTCCGATGTATTCGTTGAGCGCCGCGTTGGCGAGGAGGCGGGCCTTGATGAGGTGCGGCTCGTTTTCGGGGAGATCGCCGGTGAGCGGAGGAACGGTTGGGCGGCGGACGGAAGCGAGCGGAGCGGCGGGAGGAACCGCTGTAGCCTGACTGCCGATGACGGCGAGGCGTTTGCGCGCGAGATTGCCGTAGTAGTAGTTGACGTAGGCCGCAGAGAGGGCGCGGTAGTAGTTGGCTGCCTGACCGAGGTTGTGCTCTTCGTCTTCGTAGATACGACCGCGCCAGTAGATGGCGCTGGGGATCTCGATGCCACCGCCGTAACGCTGAATCTGCTCGTCCATGAGGCGGGCGGCTTCGGTGTAGTTGCGCAAGCGATAGTTCATCCAGGCAGCGCGCCAGTGCGCTGAGGGCGCATAGGTGCTCTTGGGGAACATCTGCACGAGGAGCTGGTAGTGGTAGATGGCCTGCTGGGAGTCGTGCTTGAGCAGATACATGTTGCCACCGGAATAGAGAGCCTCTTCGAGCCAGCGGCTGGTTGGGAAGCGTTTGACGATCTGGTCGATGGCGGCGGCGTGCTCGTCCTGCTTGTTTTCGGCGCGAGAGATTTCGGCGAGCATGTAGAGCCGGGCGGCTGCGGTGTCGTCGGCGGTTGCGGGGAGACGCTCAACCTCGCTACGGCCGATGCGTTTGAGCTTCATCTCGCAGACGGCAGAGTAGATGGCGAGGGCGTCGCGGTCGGCCTGGGAAAGGCTGGAGTCGTTGCGGGCGATCTCGTGATATTCCTGACTGGCCTCGTTGTAACGCTTGGCGTTGAAGAGGGCGTCGGCATGGGCCTTGCGCTCTGTGGCGTTGAGCGGGAGGCTCATCGCATCGAGCTGCTGGCGTGCCTGCGGGGCTTCGACGCTGAGCGGGAATTTAGCGTAGATACCGCGGTAGATGGGAGCGGCGTGGCCGGCATCGCGGGCGAGCTGGTAGGCGCGGCCGAGGATGTAACGGAAGTCGCTGTGGTCTCCGATGGGAGTTTGCGTAAGAGGCTGCAGGACGGCGAGGGCTCCCTGCGGGTTGTTCTGCTGGATATAGGCCGTGGCCAGAAGGACGGGGGCGTTGGCGACGAAGATGCTGTCGGGATGGCGGTCAGCGAAGTGGTCGAGGAGGGCGTAGGCGTCTGCTCCGCGAGCGGCCTGGAGGGCGGCCTGTGCTCCGAGGTAGTCAGCGTAGTCGTCGAGTGCGTTGCCGCTGACGTTGGCCTGGCGGAAGGCAGCCTGTGCGTCGGTATAACGGCGGTCGAGCATGTAGGCGTGGCCGATGGCGAGCCAGGCGGTAGCGGCTCCGTCGCCGGGGTGGGAGCGCGTGTAGGCCTGGACTCCAGCGTAGGCAGGTGCGGAACGCGTGGAGGCAAGCTGTTGGGCCATGGGTCGAAGCTGTTCGGTGGCATGGAAAGCTGAAGTGAGACGGATCGTTTGCGCGGTAGGCCTGGACTTTCGCGCTTTGGAGAGAGTGGTCTTTTTGCCGGTGGATCTGGCGTGCGATGAGGTGGTTTTGCTGGAGGGGGCTTTCTTAGCGGAAGCGGTAGCGGAGGTCTTGCTGGTCTTCTTCTTTGTTGTGCTGGATGCGCTTTGCCCAGCAGCTTCGGTGACGCTCACGGAGAGCGTGGTGATCAGCAATGAACCAAGCAGAACCCATCTCAAGAAAACAGCGCAGCCCTTCAACATCCCCTCGCTTTGCGGCAGACCCACAACTTCAACTTTATGCTGTGGCGTGCCGCTGATGATTGGACTCTTCAAGGCGGAATCTGGACAGGTACATCGGCGAAGGAATGGCATGCGGTTGGGAGGTAAGGACTTTGCCCTTGGAGTCAGTGGGATTTATGATGAGAAGAGGATCAAATCAGTCCGAATCGAATCAGTAGATTCAGTCAGGATTAACGCACCTTTTTGCTCATGCCAGCCATCCAATCCCCAGGTACGGAAGAGATACACCCAGACGTTGCTCTGGTAGAGCGCGCTAAAGGTGGAGATACGGCAGCTTTCGAGCAGCTGGTCAGGCAGTACGAACGCCAGATCTTCCGGGTAGCGCAGCATATTACACAGAACCGTGAAGACGCTGAAGACATTACGCAGGACACCTTCCTCAAGGCTTACGAGAAGCTGGAGCAGTTCCAGGGAAACTCGAAGTTCTCGACTTGGCTTGTCCGAATCGCTGTCAACGAAAGCCTCATGCGGCTGCGTAAGCGCAAGACAAGCAAGACCGTCTCCATGGACGAGGACGTTCAGACAGAAGAAGGGTCCATTCCGCGCGACTTTGCCGAGTGGCGACCGAATCCAGAACAGCTTTACGATCAGAACGAGCTTGGAAACATCCTCCGGAAGACGATTCAGGGTCTCCCTCCCGGATTTCGGACTGTCTTTACGCTGCGCGATATCGAAAACCTCTCCACGGAAGAGACTGCGGAGGCACTGGGCTTGAGTGTACCCGCTGTAAAATCGCGCCTGCTGCGTGCGCGCTTACAATTGCGCGAACGGCTTAGCAGGTACTTTGGCCGCAAGGAGGGGCAACCGGCATGAACTGCACAGATTTTCTGAGTCAGCTGACCGACTACTTCGATGGAGAGATCAGCCCTGAGCTGCTGGCGGAAGTGCGCGCGCATCTGGGTGAGTGTTCGCATTGCAAGGTCGTCGTAAATACGACGCGTCAGACGATCGAGGTCTATCGCGGCAACGAGATCTACGATGTCTCCGATGAGTTGCGCGAGAGGCTGCACACAGCGATTATGGCCAAGTGCATGGACGCCCGGAAACGCGCCTGATTTTTCCGTTTTCTTTGCCAATTAAAATTTCAAAGGGCTTCAGTCATAGCGACTGAAGCCCTTTGAGTTTGTTGGGGAAGTTATTTGGTGTGGTGCGGGCTGACTTTGCGCAACTCAGCGAGAAGCGTGCGGGCCGCTGCAGGAGCCTTCACCTTGCCACCGAAGACGATGTCGTTAGCGCTCAGTTCCTTGCCGTAGAGGGCCTTGTTAGCACCATCGTCGGAGCGCATGGTGGAGCCTTCAAGCGAGATGCCCGCGAAGACACCCTGTGCACGCGACCAGGACAGAATCTGTGCCTTGAGGACGGCGTCTGTTGCAGCGCTGGCATCGCGGCCCACAGGACCTGCGGCAGCGGAGGCATCTGCACCAATCTTGACCTTGCTGGACATCACGGACTTTGCACCGGAATCGTTCATAACGAGCAGCACAAAATCGGTAGCCTGCCCGCCAATCTGGAGACCAAAGCTGGCGCCTTCGAGTGCAAACATAGCCGGAGCGCTCCAGGGGCCGTTGTAATTGGAGCCGGTACGGCATGTAATTACACCGCGACCATAGCTTCCACCCACGATGAAGGCTGCTTTTTTGACCGACGGATAGACGATGACGCAATACGACTTATCGATCAGATCGTGGGGAATTCCTTTATCGGGCATTTCGATGACGTCGCGCAGTACCTGACCGGCCTCTTTGAGGCGCTCCTGCTCTTTTTGCTGGGCGATCAGAGGTGCGCTCAGCAGCATACACATCGATAATGCAATGAGTTTTTTCATCACTATTCTCTCCTTAAGTCTTTCCCTGTTTCGTACTCTCAAGAACCCGGCTTGTAACGAACTTATCTAGGGGTACCACGGATACGACGTCTGCTGGAGGTTATATAGTTGCTTGAGCTTATTGCAACGCTAAAAGATTAAATCTTTATAGAAAGCAAAGAGTTGCATAGAGCAGGGAAATTTAACTCTTCCCGTAGACAGGGATAGAGGCACCGTGGATGAGACTGGCTCGATCGCTGGCGAGAAAAAGGATGACATCTGCGATCTGCTCGGGTTTCGACCACTGGTCGAACTTTGCGCTGCTCATCGCTGAGCGGTTGGCCTGGGTATCGATAATGCTGGGAAGAACGGAATTCACGCGAATGCCGGTTCCCTTGAGGTCGGCGGCGAGGGAATCTATCAAAGCGACGGCTGCAGCCTTTGAGGATGCGTATGCAGATGCTCCGGCGGCGTGATCGACGGCTGCCTTAGAGGCGATGTTGATGAAGATGCCGCTTCCCTGCCGAAGCATGGATGGGATAGCGGAGTGCGCAAGCAGGAGCCCGGAACGGAAGTTGAGATTGAACTGCTGGTCGAAGACTTTGAGGTCCGTCTCCCAAAGAGAAACCCCGCCAGCATAGGAGCCGACGCAGTTTACCAGCACATCGAGTTGACCATGCTGCTTGACGATGTCGCCGATGAGCGAGATCACCGCGCTGCTGTCCGTCACATCGACCTGCGCACCTTCAAGGTTCTGAGCCAGCGTAGCGGCTTGCTTGAGTGCATCGAACTCGGATGAATTGCGATAGGTTGCGACGACCTTGGCTCCTTCGGCGAGGAAGGCCATACTCACGGAGCGTCCCAGGCCACCGGTTCCCCCTGCGACGAGGACGACCTTGTTTGCGAGATCGATGTTCATCGTTAAACTCCCTTTGAATACTAAGCTTCTTTTTCCGCAAAGATGCTGCTGAAAAAGGCGCCCGCCCATACCTGCAGCAGAGGATAGAACTCGAGCGTGTAACGCGGTTCGGAGTTATCGAGCGTCAGCAGCAGCGCGCACCGGAGCAGAACGAAGGCCATCATCGACCATGCAAGGACGCTGTATCCTGCCCAGCCGCTGCGTCTCCAGAGCCATAGCCCCAGACCGCCGAGAACGAGATACGCAAGGTTGAGCAGACCGTAGGCCGCGGCAAAGAGGGTCTTCCAGGGATGCAGTCCCCAGCGCCACCACTCAAGGCCAACAGAGAGCATCTCTGTGCGCGGGCGGAGGAGCATGTTGAGGAGCCGAGCTACTGGAAGAGCTACGTAATAGCGGATGGGGTCATCCGCTATGCGCTCGCGCGCAAGAGAGTCAAAGCTCTGGTCAAGCTGCGGAGTGACGTTGGAGTCTTCGTTGTATTTAGAGAGCAATGCCGCTACACGGTTGTACTGCTCCTGGTTATCAAAGGCGCGTGACGGGATGTAAGCGATATCGATTGGATTGCCGTCCCAGTTCCAGTAGACCCGTTCGGTCGAAGCGAACTCGATAGCCCAAGTGCGGTACCAGCGCGGAAAGCCCGTCCAGACGGCTTCGCCGGGGTCCGTGGCATGGCGTGGCGCAAGGGGTTGGAAGACATGAAAGGTATGCCAGTTGCGCATGGTCCACGGTACGAGCGGAAGGACGGTGCAGAGAGCGGCAGCCAGCACGGGGGCACTGCCGGGTGCTCCGTGACTGCGGAGGACGAGCCAGAGCATGGCTGGAACGATCACTGCGGCGAGGAGTCCCTGTTCAGGACGTAGAAGTATGGTGTAGGCCAGTGCGGCGGCGATGATCCAGAGCCAGCGGTTCCATCCTGAGCCGTTGGCGTTCCAGCGCTCAAGTCCGTAGAAGGCTAATGCTATGCAGAAGAGAGTGAGGACCTCGGTGAGCGGAGCGGCGACGTAGTTCGCAGTGAAGGGACAGAGGGCGCTGATCCATAAGACGGCGATGCCTGCTCGGCTACCGAACAAGCGGCGGGCGAGCCCCGCGACAAGGAGGCAGGTGGCAAGATCGATCAGGCACTGAACGATCATGACTTGCGTATAGTGGTCGACGCCGAAGAGTTTGAAGCAGAGAGCCAGGAAAATTGGATAGCCGGGCAGGCGGATGAGCGTTGGATCGGCTCCGGTGGCGGTGCGGGCAAAGCCGTAGACGCCGAACTGCATCCAATTTTTGGCAATGTCTCCGTAGAGCAGGGTGTCCCCTGCGATGCGGGCGGCGTTGGTAATAAAGAGCAGCCGGAGAGCGAACCCGAGCGCAAGAGCGGCTCCGATCTGAATACGCGGCCTGGCCTGTATGTCGGACATGTAGCAGCATGATAACCGCTTCGCGCAAAATGAGTTGTGGTTCGTTGACTGGCCAGCGTCTCATGCATAGGATGGCTGTAGACGTTCGCCAATCAGAACGCGCCCCTCTTTCCCCATGAGCAAACAGGTCTTTTTCGATCCGCAGAGAAAACGCTGGAAGCGTCTTCGGGTCATCTTCGATGTTTTGGCTCTTGGCGGCCTGATTGTAGCCACGGTCTTTCTTGTGGGACTGCTGCGGATGAAGCCTCTTCCAGAGTTACTGCTGGAACCGCAAAAACGGAACTACAAAACGTTGGCCCACCAGGAGCCGCAGAAGGGGCAGAAGTATAAGCGATCGCCCCACAGAAAGACCGATGTCAAGCCTTCAGATGTTCCGCTGAACTCAGGCGAAGGGCTGCGCGCGGCGTACTACGTTGAAGACGACCCGGCGAGCTTTTCTTCGCTACGACAACATATCTCGCAGATCGACATTCTCTTTCCGGAATGGCTGCATGTCGTGTCGGATAACGGCGACATGCTCTCGTATACGATCGACAATCGGCCGTATAAAGTCATCAACGGCGGACGTGTTCTGCCAGTTGATCGAGACGGCAAGGTGGCTGCAACGATAGCCTCCAACCATGTGAATCTGGATATCTTTCCGCTGGTCAATAATTACGACCCGGTAAAAGGCGACTTCGTACCCGAGGTTGGCAATTTTCTAAAAAGCGACGACGCACGGGCAAACTTTATTCGCCAGACGGATATGTTCCTGGCAGCAAATCCCAGCTATCAGGGCCTTTCGGTTGATTTGGAAAATATCCCCAGCGATGCACAGCCGGGTTTCCGCTCGTTGATCGCTGACTTGTATAACGACTTTCACAACCGCAAGCTGCGGCTATATATCAATGTTCCCGTTCGTGACGATGATTTTGACCTGAAGTTTCTTGCCGACCACTCAGACGGCTTGTTGCTGATGAACTATGACGAGCATGAGACGGCATCACAACCTGGAGCGATCGCGTCGCAGGACTGGTTCGTCGACAATCTGAAAGCGGCGCTCAAGATTGTTCCTAAAGAAAAAATCATCTGCGCGATTGGCAGTTACGGATACGACTGGACGACGACGCTGCCATCGACGCCGAAGAAGGGGCAGAAACCGCAGCCGGAAAACGTCCTCTCCGCAGTCAATGTCTCGACGCAGGAAGCGTGGCAGGCAGCGTACGATTCCGACTCGCAGATCGACCTTGATGATGACACGCTGAATGTTCACTTCGCCTACGATGATGTGGATGCTCATGTGCGTCACTATGTGTGGTTTCTGGACGCCGTTACGGTGCTGAACCAGATGCGCGCGGCCCGTTCGCTGGGAATTCAGACCTACGCGCTTTGGCGTCTGGGACAAGAAGACAACTCGATGTGGAAGATATGGGATACGCCGATGCGGGCCGACCCCAATAAGGATCTTGCACATGTAGAGCCCGGTTATGACATCGATACGGAGGGCGAAGGCGACATTCTTCGCGTGACACGCCGACCACAGAACGGCGAGCGCGATGTGACGATGGATGATGACGCCACGATTCCTCCGCAATACCGCATGGTGCTGCAAGAGTCGATGCACTCGTATCCTCTCTCGTACACCGTCACGCAGTATGGCTATCATCCACGCAAGGTGGCCCTGTCCTTTGATGATGGGCCCGATCCTGTGTGGACACCGCGGATTCTCGACATTCTGAAAAAGTACAACGTAAAAGGCACCTTCTTCATGATTGGAGAAGAGGCCGAAAAGTATGTCGGGACGATGCAGCGTGTCTATAACGAAGGGCACGAGATCGGCAATCACAGCTTTACGCATCCGGACATCAGCGAAATCTCCAATGCACAGGTTGATCTGCAGCTCAACCTGACGGAACGGCTTTTCGCTTCGAAGCTTGGGGTGCAGCCGCTTTACTTCCGTCCTCCTTATTCGATCGATCAGGAGCCGGATACGAACGACCAGGCGGCTCCGGTGGATCGCATCCAGGGGCTGGGATACGTCATTATCGGTAACAAGATCGACACGAATGACTGGGACGAGAATCCTCGCAAAACGCCGCAAGAGATTACGGATAGCGTCTTCGCACAGATTGCGGATATGGACCGTCGTCCGTGGACGCGCGGTTCGATTATTCTGCTGCATGACGGTGGCGGTGACCGGTCCGCGACCGTAGCTGCGCTACCTGTATTGATTGACACGCTGCGCGCGCGGGGATACGAGATCGTCCCGGTGTCAGAGCTGATGGGCAAGACGCGGGCCGAGGTGATGCCTCCCCTGACACCGCGTCAACGCTGGCAGGCGGCTGTGGATTCGGTTGCCTTCTTTTTCTTTGGCTTCTTCAACAACTTTGTGGTGAGTATCTTTTTCATCGGCGACGTGCTGATGAGTGCACGACTGATTATTATCGGCGTGTTTGCCCTGATCGATCGCTTCCGCAAGCGCAAGAATTATGCCTCCCCTGAGTATGCGCCACGCGTTGCCGTACTGATTCCTGCATATAACGAAGAGAAGGTGATTGTACGAACGGTGCGTTCGGTGATGATGTCGAACTATAAGAACATTCGCATCATTGTCATCGATGATGGCTCCAACGATCGCACGTACGATATCGTTCGCGAAGCGTATCCGGCGGATATCGCGTCGGGACGGCTGACAGTACTGACTAAGCCGAATGGCGGCAAGGCGGAAGCGCTGAACTTTGCCCTGGAGCAAACCGATGAGGAGATCTATGTCGGTATCGATGCTGATGGCGTGATTGCGCATGACGCGATTACACGCATGGTTCCCCACTTCGCCAACCCAAAGATTGGAGCCGTCGCGGGCAACGCCAAGGTTGGTAATCGTGTGAATTTATGGACGCGGTGGCAAGCACTTGAGTACATCACGAGCCAGAACTTCGAGCGCCGTGCCCTGGATCTGTTCGATGTGGTGATGGTTGTACCTGGTGCGATTGGGGCATGGCGCACGGCCGCGGTTCGCGCAGGTAACGGCTATCACCCGGATACAGTGGCTGAAGATGCTGATCTGACAATGAATCTGTTGGAACAGGGCTATGAGGTGATCTACGAAGATCAGGCCCTTGCGTTTACTGAGGCTCCGGAGAACATGGATGGCCTGATGCGCCAGCGCTTCCGCTGGTCATTCGGCATTCTGCAGGCAATCTTTAAACATCGCGACGCAGTGAAAAAACACCGCGCAATGGGTCTGTTCGCCCTGCCCAATATTCTGATCTTCCAGATCCTGCTCCCTCTGGTTTCGCCGCTGATCGACCTGATGTTTGTTGCCGGCGTCATTCACTACTTCGTTGACAAGCACTTCCACCCGGAGTCTGCCTCGGCGGACAGCTTCCACAAACTGCTGACATTTTTTGTCGCCTTCCTTGTAATCGACTTCCTCACTTCTGCACTGGCGTTCGCCTTAGAGAGGAGGCATCCTGCAAGCCGCGGCGATGCATGGCTGCTGGTTCATATCTGGATCCAACGTTTCACATACCGCCAGGTGTTCTCTATTGTGCTGTTCAAGACGTTGAAGCGGGCCATTGATGGCAAGCCTTTCAACTGGGACAAGCTGGAACGCACGGCACAGATGTCGAAGCAGGCTGAAGCGATGGCGGAGCCTCGATAAAGGACATCGCAGGGTTATACGATGCAAGGAAAAGCGGCTGCGCATGAGATTGCGCAGCCGCTTTTGACTTTCCGCCCGGTTACTCGCCGTAGTAATCGAGGCCGAGATGGGTGATGAGGTCCTCTCCCATGATGTGGCGGAGCGTGTTCTTAAGCTTCATGTTCTGGATGAAGAGATCGTGCTCCGGGTAGACGCCGGGGGCCGAGTCAGGGTCCTTGAAGTAGAAGCTGAGCCACTCCTGAATGCCGAGTCCGCGCAGTGAAGGCGTGCGCGCAGCGAGGTCCATGAAGAGGACGAGGTCGAGCGCAAGCGGAGCGGCAAGGATGGAGTCGCGGCAGAGGAAGTCGACCTTAAGCTGCATAGGATAGCCAAGCCAGCCGAAGATATCGATATTGTCCCAACCCTCTTTGTTATCACCACGTGGTGGGTAATAGTTAATGCGAACCTTGTGATAAAGATCCTTGTAAAGCTCGGGATGCAGCTCGGGCTGGAAGATGTACTCGAGGACGCCGAGCTTGGAGACCTCTTTGGTCTTAAAGGAGTCGGGATCGTCGAGCACTTCGCCGTCGCGATTGCCGAGGATGTTGGTGGAGTACCAGCCGGATACGCCGATATTGCGCACCTTGAAGGCCGGAGCCAGGACGGTCTTGATGAAGGTCTGCCCGGTTTTGAAGTCTTTGCCTGCGATGGGAGCGTTCATCTTGCGGGAGAGCTCGTTGAGCGCAGGGATGTCGACGGTGAGGTTGGGAGCTCCGTTGATGAAGGGGATGCCCTCCTTGAGAGCGGCCCATGCATAGAGCATCGAGGGAGAGATGGCAGGATCGTCCTCAACGAGGCCTTTCTCGAAGGCGGCAAGGGTCTGGTGAACGGGAGCCTGCTCCATATAGATTTCGGTGGAACCACACCAGATCATCACCTGACGATCGGTCTTCGTCTTGAATTCTGCAATGTCATTGCGAATCTGATTGGCGAGGTCGCACTTGTTCTTGCCGGTCTTGGTCTTCTTGCCTTCGAGACGCTTGACGTAGTGCTGATTGAAGGCGGCGGGAAGAGGCTCGATGGACTCAAGGAAGGGGCGAATCTGCTGCAGCTGGTCGTTATCGAGCACCTGCGCGGTCTTAGCAGCGTCGTAGAGGTTGCCGCCGAAGATATCCCAGCCGGTGAAGACGAGATCGTCGAGCGAGGCCAGGGGAACGAAGTCTTTAATCAGCGGCGAACGGCCATCGGTGCGTTTACCGAGACGGATGGTCCCCATCTGTGAGGTGGAGCCAATCGGCTTGGCGAACCCGCGCCGGATAGCTTCTACGCCAGCAATGAGAGTGGTTGCGACCGCTCCCATGCCGGGGATCATGACACCTAATTTTCCTGTAGCTGGCTTGATGCTGGATGCCGCTTCGCTGGATGCGGCGGGGGTGTTGGACATTTTCTACGCGATACCCTTCTGTGCTGCGATTTTCCGTGGTTCGGAAGGGCTAGTATGAAGCAGCCGAAAAGAGCTTCGCAAACAGAATGCCCGATTCTACAGGCGTAAACGGTAAAGGAGGGTAAGCGGTAACGCATTTTGGGGAACTAACGTATGCGGTCTGCGTATGTGTGAATAAACGCACTGGAGGGATGAGTGAGGCAAAAGGGGGGAGTTGGAGTGGCTGCGCGAGCCGTGCTGTTTGTCGTGTGCACGGCGATACTTTTTGCTATTGCTTCACGGTGGATCAAGGGCCTGCTCCCTATGGGATGTGTCTCCGCGATCGCTACGCTCTTGTTAACCGTCGCATTTGTCCATTGGGAGAAGCTCTCACTCTCGGATGTGGGCGCAGATTTCGTGGTTGGGAGTCTGAAGCGATTTGGGATTGCCTTTATCGCGGGGATGGCATTGCCTTTATTGCGTGCAGGGTTGGTCATGGTGTTGACCGGTGTGAGATATGAGCGCGTACAGAGCTTTACGTCGGCGGACGTGTTGCTGTCGCTTGCTATCTATATCGCTTTAGCGACGCGCGAAGAATTGGCTTTTCGTGGCTATCCCCTGCGCATACTGGATCGGAGATTCGGCCCCTGGGCTGCACTGCTGGCCATTGCTGCCCTGTTTGCTGCAGAGCATATGCTGGGAGGATGGGCGTGGTGGCAGGCCGTGCTGGGCTCGGGCGTGGGAGCGCTGCTGTTTGGGGCAGCAGCCCTGCGAACACAGGGATTGGCTGTGCCGATTGGACTGCATGCTGCGTGGAACTTCACCGATACGATGCTGGGCGGAAAAGGCACGCCTGGACTATGGCGACCTGTAATCGAATCCGCTTCGCAGAAGCATGTCGAGATTGCGCAATGGGCGAGCTATGTCTTCGTGATGCTGGCAGCGACTGCAGTCATATGGCTCTGGCCCAAGGCGGCAAAAAAAGTCAACCAAGCCTAGGCCGCTTCAGTACGGATACGATTGCGCCAGTGTGTCCAGAAGAACCATACAATCCCGACCAAAAGCGCGACTTCTACTGCGAGATGGAAGCGGTGGAAGATCTCTTTAAAGCGTGGATCGGTCTCCCACTTGTCGCCGAGCTTCATACCGACGTACGCAAGCACATAACACCAAGGCCAGGAACCTATGAAGGTGTAGAGGTGGAAGCGGAGCTGCGGCATTTTTGCGATGCCTGCGGGTAGAGCGATGAAGGTGCGTACGACAGGAAGCAGACGCGCGATAAGGACTGTGATTCCGCCAAAGCGCTGAAAGAAGTGCTCCGTGCGATCGAGATCGTGACGGCTCAAGAGGACGTAGCGGCCGAAGCGTTCGACGGCGGGGCGGCCCCCCCATGCGCCCAGCCAGTAGGCAGGGATGGAACCGAGATTGCATCCGATCGCGCCAGCGGTAGCGACCCAGAAGAGTTTGAGCTGGCCAGTGTGTACCAGATAGCCCGCAAAGGGCATGATGATCTCCGACGGCAGCGGGATGCAGGCAGATTCGATGCCCATGAGGAGGGCTACACCGATGTAGCCTCCGGCGGAGATAACGGCGATGATAAAGCTGGCAAGGACTGCGATGATCTTCTCGGACATGCAGGTTTGAGTATAGCGGCAGAGCAGCGAACGGCTGCTTGCGTTAACATTAAAGTATTCAGGAGAAGAGAGATGTCCGAGACTACCGTCGCCCCCGTGTCTGAGAAGAGTACAGCTGCAACGCAGGCAAGTGGCCGGCCAGCTTCAAGCTATGGCGTGCAGCCCCATGATCCTTCGAAGCCGGTCAAACGGCAGATCGTTTGCTTCAGCTTCTACAAGATCATGCCGGAGTGGCGTCGTCTGCCAGCCGAAGAGCGGGCCGCACATAAGGCAGCGTTTGCCGAAGTGCTGACGAAGTGGAACAAGCCGGGCGAGTTTTTGTCGCTCACGTACTCCACCGTGGGCACACGTGGCGATGTAGATATGTGCGTATGGTCGATTGGATATGCCGTCGACGAAATGAACAAGATGCGCAGCGAGTTGCTGTCGTCGCCGCTGGGCGGCTATCTGGAGACGCCGCACAACTTCCTGGCAATGACGAAGCGATCGCAGTATCAGATCGACCGTCCGGATGAAAGTGAAGGCGAAGGGCGCGGCGCAATTCGCCCCGGTGGCCAGAAGTACATCTTCATCTATCCCTTCTGGAAGACACGGCCGTGGTATCTGCTGCCGATGGATGAGCGCAAGCGGCTAATGGATGAGCATATTCGCGTGGGGCTAAGCTATCCGCGCGTAAAGCTGAATACCACCTATTCCTTTGGAATCGACGATCAGGAGTTTGTTGTAGCGTTTGAGACGAACTTTCCTGAGGACTTTCTGGACCTGGTGCAGCAGCTTCGTGAGACGGAGGCGAGCATGTACACGCTCAAGGACACGCCAATCTTCAGCTGTGTGCGTGTGGCTCCGGAAGAGATGCTGAGCCGGCTGGGATAGCGACGACGAATGGCACGAACAGTCGCAATCAAAAAAGCTGTAAAGAAGCAGAATCCGCTGGCTCCGGAGCGCGTTGCAGCGATCCTGGAGATTCTTGCGAACACCTATCCGGGTGTCGTCTGTGCATTGCACCATCGCAATGCGTGGGAGCTTACGGTAGCGACGATTCTTTCGGCTCAGTGCACGGACGTGCGCGTGAATCTGGTCACTCCCGCACTCTTCAAGACCTTCCCTACACCTAAAGCGATGGCGGCTGCGTCTCTGCCTGAGATTGAAGAACTGATTCGCACGACGGGTTTCTTCAGGAATAAGGCGAAGTCGATTCAGGGCGCAGCACGCATTGTTGTAGAAGAATTTGGCGGGAAGGTGCCGCAGACGATGGAAGAGATTCTTCGCTTGCCTGGAGTTGCACGCAAGACCGCGAACGTTGTGCTGGGCTCATGGTATGGAATCGCTGTGGGTGTTGTGGTGGATACGCACGTGATGCGGATCTCGCGACGGCTGGAATTGACGAAGGAAAAAACTCCGGAGAAGATTGAGCGCGACCTGATGAAGATCATCCCGCAGGACCGCTGGATCAGTTTTTCGCACGAGGTGATTCATCATGGCAGGCAAGTGTGTTTGGCTCGCAAGCCTCGCTGCGTAGACTGCACGTTGGAGAAGCTGTGTAATTCAAGCGACAAGACTTGGAGCTCGCACTAACTATCTTGTATTGAAGTACCGCTCCAACGCTTGAACCAGCGAAGGAATCGTCGCTTCACTGGCTTCTATCTCGGGCTCAAACCCCGATTCGCGTAATGCTACGGATGTGATTGGACCTATGGAAGCGAAGACGGTCGTGTGAGGCAGGCTTAGGCCTGCAGCCCCAGCTAAAGCGAAAAAATTGTGCGCCGTCGACGCACTGGTGAGTGTGACAGCATCCGGATAGTTGGAGTCAGAAGCATAAAGCCGCTTCAACTCGGCAATGGATTCAGAGGGGATGCTGTTGCGATAGGCTGGCGCGATGGTAACTGTCGCTCCAGCACGCGTGAGCGATTCAGGAAGCACATCGCGTGCTTCCTCGCCGCGGATGAGCAGCATTCTGCTGCCGGAGGCGTGAGGAATAAGAGACTCAGCCAGCGCTTCCGCGACGAATTTCTGAGGCAAAAGATGCGCGCGGAGGCCGATTCCCTGCACCGCCCGCTCCGTCGCAGATCCGATGACGGCGATCTTCGGAAGAGTTGTTGAGCCGGGTTTCCATCTGTGCCCAAAGACTTCGACAGCATTTGCGCTGGTGAAGATCAGCCAGTCGAAGCTGCTTAGTTGAGCGAGCGCTGCGTCGAGTGGAGCGAAACTTTCAGGCGCACCAATTTCAATGGTTGGGACGAGAATAGGAATCGCTTCGTGAGCTGCAAGCTGCGATGCAAGCTCCGAGGCCTGATGGCGCGTTCGTGTGACGAGAATGCGTTTGCCGGAGAGAGACATTCCACTGCGATTCTAGCCGAGTCAACCGTACGAATCGACGAGACGATCGCATGAGGCACACGCGAGGAAGCCCCGGGTAAACCGGAGCTTCCTATTAGATACCCGAACCGGAAAGGTCGTGGCTCTTGCGACGTTCGCGCTTCTTTTTGACTGGAGGCGCGGAGTTGGGCGGATGCTGTTGCCCGTTGTCGCTTACAGGATGCAGCTGTCCAGGAGTTTCGACCACAGCACGCATCCAGTAATTCCCTTCTCCATCCACCTCAATACCGTGAACTTCACGCTCGAAGCCAGGAAAACGCTTGCCGAAGGCTTCCGTCGCAAGGATCAGGCGGATGACCGGGCTCTCCGGTCCGCCCAACCGTTCGCCGGGCATGCACATGGGAATGCCGGGGGGATAAGGAACTAGCATGACTGCACCGATACGACCGGGCATCTGGGTGAAGCGAATCTTCTCCGTCTCGTTGCGGAGGAGCTTCTGATAGGTCTGCGCAGGTGTGAGAACGGGGTCAAAGTCCTCATCGCATGCTTCGCCGACAAGCGTGGGCAAATTGAGCTCGATCATCGCCGCGTGCATCTCGTCGGAAAGCTCTTTGAGAGTGGCATTGCGATAGCGCTGGGGATACTTCGCAACCAGCTCCGGCAAAGCTTCTTCGAGTGTGGCGTCGCTGTCGTAGAGGCGTTTGAACTCAAAGAGATTTTCCAGGAGCGATCCCCACTTGCCCTTCGATGTTCCTACCGAGAAGAGGACCAGGACGGTGTAATCGCCTGTGCGGGCGATCTCAACACGGCGAGAGTCGAGGAATTCGGTCAGGATAGCTGCCGGGATACCCCACTCGCTGACTCTGCCCTGCGCGTTGACGCCGGGCATCAGGATGGTGACCTTGGTGGGGTCGAGCATGCAGTAGCCGTCTGCAATGTCTTCGTCCTGGAAGCCGTGCCAGTCCTCGCCGGGCTTGAGCGTCCAGCAGTCAGGGTTGCGGCCCAGCAACTCGTCAGGAGTTTCCTCGAAGACATCGACCTTGCCGGTCGCAGGATCGGTGACCTGGTCCGGCTGGAAGAGCCGGAAGAACCAGCCCTCGCCGTTTTCTGTGGCGCGAAGCCGATGAGCAACGGATGACATGGCCTTGCGGAAGCTGATGGCATCCTGAATGGTTTCGTACATTAAGGTCGGGCCGGCGGGCTCGTCCATCATGGCCGCAGCAACGTCGAGCGAAGCGATCAGGGGATAGAAGGGCGACGTCGTCCCGTGCATCATGAAGGACTCGTTGAACTGATCGAACTCCAGCGGAGCGCGTGGGCTGAGCTTGATGTGCACCATCGAACCCATCGAAAATGCCGCAAGCATCTTGTGCGTCGACTGCACCGAGAAGATCGTCGGACGATCAGGCATGTCGTCCGGCACGTCCATTGCGAAACGGCCGCGATAGATCTTGTGGAACTTGGCGTAGGCGTACCACGCCTCGTCAAAGTGGACGCGCGGAACGGACTTGGATAGCTCTTCAACAACGCGATTCACGTCATAGCAGAGACCGTCATACGTCGAGTTGGTGACGACCGCATAGGTTGGATTCTGATTGGCAACGCCCTTAGTAAGTGGGCTGCGGTCGATGAGGCCGCGGATGAACTCCGGCGAGAATCGTTTTAGCGGAACAAGGCCGATCATGCCGTAGCCATTGCGCGTCGGCTTCATGTAAACAGGGCGAGCGCCAGTAACGGTGAGTGAGTGGCAGATGGACTTGTGGCAATTGGCATCGGCAAGAACGATATCGTCCTGCGCGATGACGCCATGGCCGATGATCTGGTTCGAGGTTGAGGAGCCACCAAGAACATAGAAGGTCCAATCGGCCCCGAAGATGCGCGCCGCATTGCGCTCGGATTCTCCTGGAGGTCCGAGGTGATCGAGCCACGAGCCAAGCTGGGCGGTGGAAATGCCGAGGTCGGAGCGGAGCAGGTTCTCACCAAAGAAGCGCTGAAACTCCATGCCGACGGGATGCTTAAGATAGGCGACGCCACCCATATGTCCGGGCGCATCCCACGAGTACGCACCCTGATCGGTGTACTTCTTCAATTCGCGGAAATAAGGAGGCAGAAGCTGCTCGTGATAGCGCTCGACGGCGAAGTCAACACGGTTGGCGATAAAGGCCGGGGTGTCTCCAAAGAGATGGATGTACTCGTGGACCTGCTTGACCACCTCGAGCGGAAGTTCGGAGACGAGCGTTCGATCGGCGATCAGGAAGATCGGAACCTTTTTGCTTCGATGGCGGACGGCGCGAAGCACTTTGAGCGCGGCGCGCTCGTCGAACTGGCCTTCCCCTTCGAGGTCCCAATCGAGCAGGATTGCAGAGTATGAAGGATCGGAGGTAACAAGCGACACACCATCCTCAGGAGTGGAGGTTCGGACGACCTCGTAGCCTTCTTCCTTGATGGCATCAACGAGCCGTTCCATGGCGCGGTCAGAGACCGAATCCGTTCCACCTACTTCACTCGCAATCAAAAGGACCCAACGACCTTCGTTCATTCCACCTCACAACTTCACACGATTAAGCAGTGTATAGCGATTTGACGCAAGACAATGTAAACGTCTGAAGGATTTGCCACAAGAAAATGGCACTTCAGACAAACGATCTAGAAAGCTGATTGAGAGAGCAGCTCGAGGGCTCCTCTGGACTTGAGATCCTCGGCCACGGTGCGGCCCAGCGTCTCTGCATCGATGGATAGAGAGAACTCCGTATCTGTCTGGATGACAGCTTCGCCATCTGGCGAGATGACCTGAGCGAAGATGCGCCACTTCTCGTATTCCGGAACGCAGTAAGCCCCGACCGGAAGCGAACATCCGCCGCCCAGAGCGTCCAGCACAAAACGCTCGGCTTCCACGCAGAAACGTGTTTCCAGGTGATCGAGCGCGGCGATGGCTCCCCGGATGAAATGATCCCTTGCTTCGTCGCCGGGGTGGGATGCGCTGCGGGTTTCGATGGCGAGAGCACCCTGGCCTGGCGCCGGACAAAGCTCGTCGGGCGAGAAGCGCTGATGCACCCATTCCGTGCGGCCAAGTCGATCAAGGCCTGCAGAAGCGAGGACGAGTGCATCGCACGCTCCGCCTGCCAGCTTGTTCAGACGGGTATCGATGTTTCCGCGAACGTCAACAAACTCAATGTCAGGGCGGAGGGCAAGAAGCTGCGCCTTACGTCGGGGGCTCGTCGTCCCTACACGTCCGTGAAGCGGCAGTGTATGAAGTGCCCAGTATGGCTCGCAGACCCAGGCGTCGCGTGCGTCAGCGCGTCTGGGAATGGCGGCGAGTGTAAATCGCGACTCCAGCCGTGTGGGCAGGTCCTTCAGAGAATGAACCGCCAGGTCGATACGGCCTTCGGCCAAAGCTTCCTCAATCTCCTTGATGAAGATGCCTTTGCCGTCGGCATCAGGAGGAGCCACAAAGCCGGGTTGCTGCATGCGGTCGCCCGTGGTGCGAATAACCTCGATTTCAACCTCATAACCAGCCAAGCGCAATACATCGCGCACGTGATTGGCCTGCCAGAGCGCAAGCTGTGAGCCGCGAGAGCCAATGCGAATGGGAGTCTGTCTGTTCATTTTGCTTCATCTCCAAGAATACGGGATGGAGCTTTGGATTTGTTGGATGGAACGGGCAGCCCATGTCGATTGAATCGAAAAAAGTGAACCCGGCAGTGACAAGCTGCCGGGTTTATTGTTCTCAAGCAGGATAGAGAGAGCCGTTAGCGCCGTGCACCGCCGTGGAAGCTTCCGCCGGCTCCGGCACCGCCACGGAAGCCTTCAACCGGGCCACGATAGCCACCACGATATCCGTAGAAGCCGCCTCGGTAGCCATAGCCTGGATAGCCGCGATATCCATAGATCGGCCCGCCGCCGTAGACGTAGTACGGAGAATAGAAGCCAAAGCCAAAGGGACTCCAAAAGAGACCATTGCCCGGAAGCCATGTGTAGCCGTAGAGTCCACCTGCCCAATACCACCCCGGATAGAAGCCGGTGTATCCGGCATACTCCGTGGCCAGATTGAGGTTCGCTTCGCCCAGATACTCCGAGCGAAGGCTTCCCCACTTGTACAGGTCATCCTCGGCCTGATCTTTGTCGAACCGCTGTGGTTTCTCGTTGTTTCCAGCCAACGCAAGCTGACGCCCACCTTTGACTTCGACCGGTTTTACGTCCTTTTGCAGATCACTGCCTGGATAGACATTGGCCTGTCCGTCAAACACACTTACCGAAGAAGCACTGGCATCGAAGGCGTAGAAACCCTTCTTCATAATCTGTGCCTGCCCATTCGGCAGGTCGATCAGAATTCTATTCTGCGGATAAAGCTGATCAACTTCGACGTTGGCCCGCCCCTGCTCCAGCTTAATTTCTGTCTGTGTGAGGTTCGGCGTCACCATCCTTACGGTACTGTTGACACCGACGCGCAGAAATATGCCCGGCGTGAGCAGGATTTCTGCCTTGCCGTTCGTTGTCGATAGAGCTTCACCAGATTGCAGTGCGGTATTGCTCACAGCACCGGAGGCCAGCGAACGCCCTTCGATGGACGCCTGGCCTTCAATGTAGTTGAGAGTCCCTGGACGGGCTGAAACCGTGTTCTGCGCAAAGGCAACTGCGGATAAAGTCGCCAGGGAAAGAAGAATGAGAACTTTTGACCTTGGCATCTTTGGAACCTCTGTTATTTAGATGCAGCAGAAGTCGAAATGTCATCACTTATCTAACGAGAGACAAAGGAGATACAAGATTCAATCGGCGCAACTTTCAGAAAATATCCGTGTTGCGAGATCGTTACTTCGATGAGTTTTCTGTTTTGTTACGCGACTGGCCCGTATAGAGCGATTCCAGCTCTGCCAGAGACTGCGAATCGCCATCACGAGCAGCTTCACGCATGGCCGTCATCGGAGCGTGAAGGAACTTGTTCGTCAGCGAGCGGGTAAGCGCTTCCACTGCAGCCAGTTGGTCAGCGGTCAGTCCGGCCAGACGAGAGGAGGTACGGCGAAGTTCTGCCTGCCGGAGGTTTTCGGCGTGCTCCTGAAGGGTGCGAATCGCCGGAGCAGCATCGAGCGATTGGACACGCTGCTGGTATTTATCGACTTCACGCGTGACGATCGTCTCGGCGGCGGCAGCTTCGCGGCTGCGATCGGCCAGGTTTGCAGCCGCAACCTGCTGCAGGTCATCGATGTCATAGACGAAGCATCCCTCGACCTCATTCATGCGCGGGTCGACATCGCGCGGAACGGCAATGTCGATGAAAAACATCGGACGATTGCGTCGGCTTTGCAGAAAGTGCTGTCCGTGCGATCGCTCGAAGAGTTTTTGCGGAGCGCCGGTCGAAGTTATGACGATATCGGCGCGTGCGGCCTGATCGTAAAGCGCATCGAACGGAACCACCTGTCCGTTGAACTGCGCTGCGATCTTTTCTGCCCTCTCCATCGTGCGATTCGCGACAAGGATATTGGATGCTCCCTGCTGGATCAGGTGACGCGCTGCCAGCTCGGACATCTTGCCGGCCCCCACCAGAAGCACCGTTTTCCCTCCGAGAGAACCGAATATCTTTCTTGCCAGATCGACAGCAACCGATGCGATGGAGACAGAGTTTGAGCCGATCTGCGTCTCGGAGCGCACCTTTTTCGCTACGGTAAACGCACGCTGAATGAGTGGATCGAGCGAGCCGGAGACGGCTCCGACTTCGCGGGCGACGGTGTAAGACTCCTTCACCTGGCCAAGAATCTGTGGCTCTCCGACAACCATCGAATCGAGGGAACTGGCTACGCGGAAGAGGTGCCGTACTGCTTCGCGCTCACGATATTCGTAGAGATGCGGCGTGAGCGAAGCTGGGGCAACTGCAAAGTATTCGTGGAGGAAGCGAAGCAAATCTGGCACTTCGCTGGAACCATTTTCCTGTACCGTCAACAGCTCGACGCGATTGCAGGTGGAGAGGATAATCCCCTCGCGGATACCTGGCTGATGAACGAGCGTACGCGTCGCGTCGGCCAGGCGGCCGGAAGGGATCGCCAGCCGCTCACGGACCTCGATCGGAGCCGTGTTGTGGTTGATGCCAAGGAGCACGAGATGGAGATTCTGGCTCATGGCGTCGTAAACCTATGTACAACCGAAAATTGGTTTGCCGACCATACGGCAAGCACAACCAGGAAGACGAACCCTGATAGATAGATCGCTCTGCGTCCACGGAGCCCGGAGTGACGCCGGATGTAGATCATGCCTACATAAGCGAGCCACATGGCGAAGGAAAGAAGTACCTTGGGATCAAGAAAGTAGCTGGGTCCGATGGTTTGCTGTGCGATCAGCGAACCGATCAGCAGACCCGCAGTCATGCAGGGCAAGCCAAATAGCAGCGATTTGAGCGCTATCTGGTCGGTGGTCTCCAGAGGAGGGAGCCATGTCGCCTTGACTGCTGACTGCTTCGATTTCAGATTGCGCTCCTGAATCAGGTACAGAATCGAGGCCAGCAGAGAGAGCAGCAGGGCCGCATAGGCTGCCAGTAGAAGCGCGATGTGCAGGAAGATCCAGCCTGTGTGGAACTGCGGAAACGGTATGCTCTCCTGCCCAGGCTTGAAGGCTGGCACGAGACACAGCAGGAAACTGACAGGCAGAACGAAGATGCCAAGCGACACTGTCCTATATCGCCAATAGACGAGCAGAAATGCCGCAGCCAGCAGCATGGCCAGCAACGCCTGCGTTTCATGCGTATCCACAGGGAGACGATGATGGGCCGTGTTGAGCATCTCGGCCAGGGAAACGAAGTGAAATAGCAGCCCCGCTATCGTCGCAGGTACAGCAACATGGCGCCAGCGCGGCTGGTCGTAGAGAGCCGCCGGCAACACCGCAAGGGCGGCGACGCCGTAAAGAAGAACTGCGACTCTTAGCCAAAGAAGCGACATGCAGGGTGCGTAAATCAGCACAGACGTGCCGAATCTTCAGTATATCGGTTATGAACGCGCCTCGGGGGCTGCCGGTACGGTATTCTGCGGTTCTGCAATGGCAACAGAACCGACATCATCTCTCAGCCCCGATACCGCAGCTCTCTCCCCGGCGATGCGTCAATACCGCGCTGCGAAGGACGCCTACCCCGATGCCCTGCTCTTCTTTCGCATGGGAGACTTCTACGAACTGTTTTACGAAGATGCCATCACCGCTTCGCGAGAGCTGCAACTGACGCTAACCGCACGCGACAAGGCGAAGAGCGTTCCCATGTGTGGCGTACCCTACCACGCCGCCGAAGGCTACCTGCAGCGGCTGCTGCGCAAGGGATATCGCGTAGCGATCTGCGAGCAAATGGAAGACCCCAGGCTTGCTAAGACAGTCGTGCGGCGCGAGGTCACTCGTGTGCTGACTCCCGGCACGGCCATTGACCCTTCTTTGGGCGCCGAGCAAAGCAATTACCTGGCGAGCGTTCACGTTGTCGGCTCAGGCTCTGCTTCGGCTTGCGGACTCGCGCTCCTCGACCTTTCCACCGGTGAGTTTCGCGCGACTGAGTTTACAGGATCGACCGCCAAGGCACAGCTCGCCGATGAACTTGGCCGGATGCGCCCAGTTGAGCTTCTGTTCGCGTCTACAGGATCTTTGTTAGCTGGCGATCGTGGCTCACTCCGTTTTGCGCAGGAGAGCAAAGCCGACGACGAGGAACAAGCCTGGCTGGACGGAATCCGTACCAGAACACCGCTCGACGACTGGATCTTCAGCGCCGATCATGCTCTTCCGTTTCTGCGCAATCACTTCCGGGTTCATTCACTCGATGGGTTGGGACTAGGTGGCCATGAGACTGCTGCCATCGCGTCGGGCGCTCTGCTGCACTATATGCAGGCCACGAAGCAGGGCGGCCTCGAACACGTCGATGCACTGCGCTTCTATGAGCGTTCGTCGTGCCTGGAGCTGGATGCGGTCAGCGTGCGCAATCTTGAACTAGTCGAGCCGCTCTTCTCTGGCGAGAATGTTCAGACAACGCTCTTCTACACACTGGATGCCTGCTGTACTCCAATGGGAAAGCGGTTATTGCGCGCAGCTCTGCTGCGCCCATCATGCGATCTGGCCGAAATTGAGGCACGTCTTAATGCGGTCGCCGAAGCTGCCGGCAATCTGCGTCTCCGTGAAGAGCTTCGTCGTGCGATGGACGGAGTGTTGGATCTTGAACGCCTGATGGGACGTGTTGCACTCGACTCTGCAGGCCCCAGAGAAGTACTCGCGGTTGCGGCAACTCTGGCCTGCCTACCGGGCCTGGCGAAAATAACCACGGCTCTGGAGTCAGCGCGGTGGAAGATGCTTGCCGATGGATTCGACACGCTCGAAGATCTGCATCATCTCATCGCAAAGACAATCGCTGACGAGCCGCCGGTTTCACTCTCCGATGGAGGAGTGATTCGTGCAGGAGTGGATGCGGAGTTGGATGAACTACGTCAGTTGAGCCACAGCGGGCGTCAGGCACTAGCTGCAATTGAAGAGCGAGAGCGCGAACGCACTGGGATTACATCGCTCAAGGTCCGCTTCAATAACGTCTTCGGCTACTACATTGAAGTAACAAAGGCCAACACCAAAGCTGTTCCTGCGGACTACGAACGTAAACAAACGCTGGTGAATGCTGAGCGTTTTACAACACCAGAGCTCAAAGAATACGAAACAAAAATTCTCACCGCGCAGGAACGGTCAGGAGAGATTGAGCGACGCATCTTTGCCCACCTGCGCCGCCAGTTGCTTGATGCAGCGGGACGCATGCGTGAAACCGCACGCAGAGTGGCAGAAATTGACCTCCTCTCGTGCTTTGCGCATCTTGCCGCGCTACACGGCTGGGTGAGGCCTGCGGTTGAGAAAAGCGGCGCACTGGAATTTATCGGTGCGCGGCATCCGGTTGTGGAGCGGCGTCTGGTTGAGTCGGGCACGGGCAGATTCGTACCAAATTCGGTTCATCTGGATGCAGATGTGGGCCCGTCCATTCTGCTGATCACAGGGCCGAATATGGGTGGTAAGAGCACGTACCTGCGGCAGGCGGCACTGCTCGTCATCATGGCGCAGTGTGGCTGTTTCGTTCCGGCTGAGCAAATGCAGCTCGGGCTGATCGATCGTATCTATACCCGCATCGGAGCCAGTGACAATGTTGCGCGTGGTCGCTCGACCTTCATGGTCGAGATGACGGAGACGGCAGCAATTCTGAATACAGCGACCAACCGCTCGCTCGTTCTGCTCGACGAGATGGGGCGCGGCACTGCGACGTACGACGGGCTCTCGCTTGCGTGGGCGACAGTTGAATATCTGCACAATCACATCGGAGCACGCACTCTTTTTGCCACGCATTACCATGAGCTGACGTTGTTGGCCGAGAAGCTGGAACGCCTAAAGAATCTGCGCGTAACGGTGAAAGAGACAGCAGGCGGCATTGTCTTTCTGCACTCTGTCGAATCAGGCCCTGCAAATAAAAGTTACGGTATCGAGGTGGCCCGACTTGCTGGATTGCCCGCAAACGTTATCGCGCGAGCACGTGAAGTGCTGAAGCTGCATGAACGCGCTGAAAACCAACAGGTGCAGGAGTCCTCACCGGAACGTGCTGCGCCACTGCAGATGACGATGTTCACACCGCTATCGCAACGTATCGTAGACCGTGTCGCGGAGGTGGATATTGATGATCTGACACCTCGCGAAGCCTTGAATCTTCTGGCGGAACTGCAGAAGGAGCTTAAAGGATGATCAAGCAAAAGAGCATGATTGTAGCTGGCGTCATGAGTGGAACATCAGCCGACGGAGTTGATGTCACGCTTTGCCGCATTTCGCCAGCAGCTTCTGGCTCCCCGCATATTCAACTGATCGGGACAAAGGCGTTCCAATATCCACGCGCATTGAGAGAAACTGTACTGGCATCGATGGATGCAAAGTCCATGTCGGTAGCAGACATGTCTCGTCTGCACTGGCGTCTCGGCGAGGTCTATGCCGATGCTGTTGCTGTTACGGCGAAGCAGTTCAAGATAAAGCCGGCGCTCGTTGGGTGCCACGGCCAGACCATTTACCACCAGGGCACGGCAACAAAATATCTTGGCCGCCCTGTTCGTTGCACCTGGCAGATTGGCGAGGCGTCCATTCTTACTGAGCGCTTAGGCATCCCCGTGGTGAGCGACTTCCGCGCGGCTGACCTTGCGGCAGGAGGCCAGGGCGCTCCACTCGTTCCGATTCTCGACTACACCATGTTCCGTTCCACGAAAATGAATCGCGTTCTGCAAAATCTTGGTGGAATCGCAAACATGACGGCTATTCCTGCAGGAGCTTCGATAAACAATGTCATAGCCTTCGATAGTGGCCCGGCAAACGTTGTCATTGATAGCTGCATGGTAAAGCTTTTTAACAGGCCGTTCGATCGAAATGGTGCGATCGCAAAACAAGGGATCGTTATCCATGACATACTCCACAAACTAATGCAGGCGAAGTACTTCTCTACCCTACCGCCTAAGAGTTGCGGCCGTGAGGAATTTGGCCGCGGGTATGTCGATCAATTTATCGCCTTATGCCGCAAACATAAAGCAAAGGATGCCGACATTATTGCAACAGCGACAGCACTGACGGCTGAAACTGTCCTCCATGCATATCGTCGCTTTGTTGCGCCGCATCTTGGATTGAAGGCGCCGGGGGTGCGCCATACCGAGTACATCGTCGCTGGCGGAGGCGCGAAAAATGCAGCGCTGATGCTCATGTTGCAATCCGGCCTCGAGCCTCTCGGCGTAAAGATACGGATGATGGATGAGTTCGGCATCCCGACACAGGCCAAAGAAGGCGTCGCCTTCGCGCTGATGGCCTGGCTCACATGGCACGGATTACCAGGCAATGTTCCAGCGGCGACAGGAGCATCGCGTCCAGTCATTCTCGGCAAGGTCACACACGGATGATCCGGCGCTCTATGATCCGAATGGTCTGCTTGCTGCTGACAAGCCTTACGGTAAGTGGTTGCCGCAGCGGAACTGCAGATCCGAATACCGTTGTTATGGTCATTGAGAGCAGTCCGAATAATCTTGACCTCCGACAAGGAACGGATGCGCAATCTGAGCGCGTCGGCGGGATCATCTTCGATGCTCTCGTCAAGAAAGATGAACACTTTAATCTTGTTCCATGGCTGGCAACAAGCTGGCAACAAACCGATCCGCTGACACTGGTCATTCATCTGCGCGATAACGTGTGCTTCCACGATGGACGCCCTCTTGAAGCCGAAGACGTTGCGTGGACGATTCGCAGCATGATTGACGGCACCCTGATTACGGCTAAAGGAGGTGCTTTCGCGTCGGTTGATCGTGTCGATGTACGTGATAAGTTAACCCTCGCAATTCATTTGAAACATCCTGATGCCGGCCTTCTTTTCAATATGAGCGATGGTCTCTTCGGTGTCGTTCCGCGTGGTGCGGGACGTGACTTTGGATTGCATCCCATCGGCACCGGACCATTCCGATTTGTCAGTGCCGTACAGGACAAAGAAGTGATCGTCGCACGCAATAAGGATTATTGGGCCGGCTCTCCGAAGATCGACGGCGTACGCTTCACTGTCGTTCCAGATGCGATTACAGCCTCACTTGAACTGCGAAAAGGTACGGCTGATCTGGCAAGCAACGTCATTACGCTGGACATGGTCCATACACTCGAACAGGCGCCAAATCTCAAGGTCGAGTCAAGCCCAAGCTCGGTTGTCATTTACACCAATTTCAACGTTAACGATCCTCTATTACGCGACAAGCGGGTACGTCAGGCGATTGCCTGCGCGATGGACAGACAGGCCATCGTCGACGCAATCTGGCGCGGGCAGGCTCATCTCGCCGAAACCCTTTTACCGGCCGGTCACTGGGCAGCGGCGAATAATAATGACCTCGCGCGATACCCTCACAATATTGCTCGCGCTGAGCAGCTTCTGGAAGAGGCCGGCTTTCATCGTGGACCCGGGGGGATCAGGCTAAAAATTACGTTGAAAACCTCTACCGATGAGACAACGCGGCTAATGGCTGTCGTGCTGCAACAACAGCTTCGTAAAGCTGGAATACAACTCGATATCCGTTCAGCAGAGTTTGGCACCTTTTACGCCGACGTCACACAGGGCGCCTTCCAGATGTACGCCCTGCGCTGGATTGGCTCAAACGAAGATCCTGACATTTTTCGCTACACCTACAGCACCAGTTCGTTTCCACCAAAGGGTGCTAATCGCGGCCGCTATTCTAATCCTCATGTCGATGCGCTGCTGACCGCCGCAGCTGCCGAAGAAGACCCGTCGAAACGACGAGCCGATTATGTTGAAGTTCAGAAGATTCTTGCCGAAGAACTACCCGGGATTCCATTGTGGTATCCGAACAACGAAGTGGTTCATACGCGAAGAATCGATGGCGTTCATCCCGAAGCGTCTGGCACATTTGACTACCTTCGCAACATCACGGTGAAGTAATCATTTCCACTCAGCGCTTTCTTCAATCGTCAACGGAATAGGCAATACCTTACCGGAAGAGCCCGACTGAAACGATACTTCAAGAATTGCCATCGTCGTAACGGCATCTCTTACCGAAACTGGCGCGGATTTGCCGTGCAGGATCGCATCACGAATCTCGAAGTAATATTCAAGCTGATTCGCCTGCGGTGAAGGTATCTCCGTCTTCTCACCCGTCGCGCCGTCATAGAGGAAACACGGCGTTGGATCGATGCCGAAGGCGGAGTCCAGAGGAGACATGCCAGACTGAAGCTGTACTTCCTGTACATCTTGTCCGAACTTCGCCCAACTTCCCTTCGTTCCATGCAAAACCAAACGCGGACCTCCTCCCGACACCAGCAATGAAGCATGCAGCACGATGCGCATGCGGTCGTAGAAGAGTTGGATATGTGCCCAGTCATCCGTCATGCCACCTTCGCGCAACATCGCGAAACTTCCGCTTACCGAGTGCGGCAAGCCAAACAGATAGAGCGAAAGGTCGATCAGATGCGGCCCCAGATCGAACCAGAGACCGGCACCAGGTCCCGGATCTTCGCGCCAGCGTTGCCGGACATTCGGACGGAAGCGGTCCATGTGACACTCAAAGTGGCTCACCTCACCGAGCGAGCCAGACTCCAGGGCCTGCTTTGCCGCTATGACTTCGCTGTCCCAGCGCCGATTGTGAAAGACCGATAGAAGCCGCTCCTCTTCGTCTGCAACCTTTCTTAGCGCGCGAGCTTCTTCCAATGTAACGGTAAAGGGTTTATCGATCACAACATGCTTGCCCGCGCGCAATGCGGCGAATGCGAGCGGATAGTGGCTATCATTTGGGCTGGCGATCACCACCAAATCTACATCCTTGTGAGTTGGCACTGCTTCAGGCCGACAGATATCGCTCTTCGGGAATCTCCCGCGCAACTGCTCACCTTTACTTGAACCGATGACATTCAACACAAAGCCTGGAACAGACTCGATCAGAGGAGCGTGGAACGTCCGGCCAACATAACCGTAACCAATCAAACCGACACGAACCGTTTCAGTCTTTTGCTGCCTTACTTCTGAAAACATTTAAAACTCATTGTGCAAACGAGATTTGCGCAAGGATTTCAATGCGCTCGAGATAGTGTATCTGTTGAAAATCAGGAAACCTTCCCCAGGGGGAGAACGCATTGGTTGCCCCCGGATTCTGAGAGCTGAAAATTCCGATACCGCATAGATTCGAGAAACCTTTTCGCAGCTTTGTACGACAAGAATTTCAGCGTCCTGTTCGGTGTTGCGGAAAGCGGACGACGACGCCGGCCCCGATGCGAAAAGTGTTCTGGATATTGGTAGTGCTGTTAGGAAACTGAGTGCGAACCCAATCAGCCTGGAAGGCGCGGACTGCAAAGTGGCGCGACAGGCCGATATCGAGACCGCCGCCCACCTGCAGAGCGAATGAGTTGTAGTCGGTCAGCGATCCGGCGGCCGTGGGAAAGTAACTGTTGAAACCGTGGGCCTCTCCGATCAGTCCCTGTCCGAAGATGGCCACGCTCTTCTTCCGCGCACCTCCGATTGGTTTGTACCACGTGTAGCGAGGGCCAAAGGTGGCAGTGACCATCGACAGGCCGACGCCGCTATTGGCGGCATTGCCTATCTGCGTTCCTGCGATATTGGCGGCAATGCCGAAACCACGATACGTCTGCGTCGAAAGCTCTATGCTTCCACCCTGATGCCAGAAGGTAGGATCGGAGACCAAGTTGCTGTACTGTGCCGTGTACGTAACAGCAAGATCAACTTCCTGGTGGCCGGGCGTAGAGCTAGTTGCAACTGCCTGCGCCCCTAGGCTAACGGTCGCCAAGAACAGCGGAGCTGCGAGCAGCAGAAAATAGCGGAATCTCAGGTACATCATTCTTCTCCTCTTTGCTACTGCACAGTCAGCGTGGCGTTGACGGAATGCTGGATATTTCCGCTGGTGGCCGTAATGGTGATGTTGTAGGTCTGCGGAGCGTGTCCGAAGAAGCCGTTGTGCGAACCGCAACCGGTCAGGCCTGTCGTGACAACAGCACCAGCAAGCAGAACAAGCATCATGAAGAGGTACCGTCCTGCCGCGCGACTGCTTCTCCGCATTCGCCTTGCTCCTGCCAAAGGCAACAGGAGCATCCCGAGAGCAATTGATGTGGCATTCCTCTCCAGCTCGTTCATGGCAACGATCGACGCCGTTTGCACGCTAAGGCTGACTGACGCTGAACCAGCGTTGGCCGCGACTGTGGTTGGAGCGAAGGCCACGGCTGCGCCTGGAGGTAGCCCAGTCGCCGTAAAGGTGACAACGCCCGGATACGTGCTGTTTGTAGGAGCAACTCGCACCGTATAAGGAGCAGCCTGGCCGGATATCACGGTCTGGCTCTGCGCTGAAGTCAGTGTCAGTGTGAAATCCAATACTGGAGCCGCCGCTATGGTTATAGGCTTCGGCAAGCTGATGGAACTGGCGTAATTACTGTCGCCACTGTAGGCCACTGTGATTGTGCCCGTTCCCACCGGCAGCGTGCTGGTTGTTAGTGTCGCTACCCCGCTGGCATTCAGGGTTCCGGTTCCGATGGGGTTCCCGTTGTAGTAGAACGTCACCGTGCCAGTTGGCGGCACACTGCCCGTCGTCGGAACTGTCGCCGTCAGAGTCACCGGCTGGCCCGCAGTCGGCGTCGTTGGACCGACTGCCACCACCGGTACACTCGTCGTTGTGCCACCTACCGGGACAGTCACGGTCTCGGTCATGGTTGCAGTGGCACCCGCGTTGTAATTCGAGTCGCCATTGTAGACAGCTGTGATCGTGTCCGAGCCTACCGGCAGCGCACTGGTCGTCAGCGTTGCAATGCCATTCGCAATCGTCCCTGTGCCCAGCACGGTGTTGCCGTTAGAGAAGACGACCGTGCCTGTAGCAGAAGCAGGAACTGTTGCGGTAAAGGTGACTGGGCTACCGAAGACCGACGGGTTTACTGACGATGTCAGAGCAACGTTCGCTACCCCGTTCTGTCCCAGCGTGGCCTTGCTCACCGTAAGAGTGCCGTTCACGAAGGCAACCACATAGTTGTTTGAGTTGAGACCCGCAACCGATATGGGGTAGCTTCCAGCCGGAGAGGTTGGTGTCCCAGTCGTCGAGTAGACCGGAACGCCCGTCACTGCTGTCGCATAGGTATCTCCATTCACCAGCGCGCCCGTGACGCTATAGCTGAAGGCGGGATTTCCCTGACCGTACGATCGGCTTGCATTGCCTACCGTTACCGTCAGAGCCGCTCCACCAGGTCCAGTCCTCGGGCTGATCGTCACCGTGACCGGACCACTGGTGCTCGCTCCATAGTTGGAGTCGCCCTGGTAGGTCGATGTGATCGTGTAGCTTCCAGCAGGAAGCGACGATGTCGTCAGTGTGGCTACTCCGCCAGACACCATTCCGGTGCCAAGCACGTTAGCGCCATTCGTGAAGACCACCGTCCCTGTCGCGCCACTCGGAGCTACCGTCGCTGTCAACGCGATCGGATCGCCATACTGAGCCGAGTTTGCGCTGGCAGTTAGTGTTGTGGTGGTTGGCGAGGACACAATCGTCAGCGTGCCCGGCACAATTGCGACCGTATAGTTTGCACTCGCCAGATCGCTCACATTGATCGGGAAGGTTGAGCCCGCAGGCGAGGTCAGTGTATCCGCTGCCGAATAGACCGGAGTTCCTGTCACTGCCGTTGCGTAGGTATCGCCGTTGACAAGCGTGCCCGTCACGACGTAGCTGAACTGCGGATCTGAGGTGCCGTATGGACGGCTGGCATCCTGGACTGTAATCGTTAGAGCTCCTCCGCCACCTAGCGCTGTCTTCTTCGCAATGGTCACAGTAGCTGGTCCGCTCTGGCTGCTCGCATAGGTTGCATCGCCGTTGTAAACCGCCGTAACAGTATGCGCACCCGCAACAAGAGTTGTCGTTGTCAGCGTGGCTACGCCGTTCGACACTGTGCCAGCGCCTAGCAGCACCGAGCCATCATAGAAGCTCACTGTCCCTGTTACACCGGATGTTACTGTCGCGGTCAGCGTCACCGGATCTCCGTATTGCGGAGAAGCTGGGCCAGCAACCAGGGTTGTCGTCGAGGGCGATATGGTCACGGTCAAGTTGCCCGGAACAAACGCAATCGTGTAATTAGCTGAAGTCAGGCCGGCGACTGTGATCGAGAATGTGCCAGGTGTGTTTCCTGCTGCTGTCGAGTAGTTCGCCGTGCCGGTGATTGCCGTTGCGAACGTATCGCCGTTGACCAACTGTCCCGAGGGTGAATACGAGAACGGCGGATTGGATTGAGTCGTGGTCCGCGCCGCGTCGTTGACCGTCACGGTAATCGCCGGCCCTCCGCCTGGCGCGGTACGCTGCGTCACGGTCAGTTGTGCGGTGTTGCTCGTATTGGCAGGAACGTTAGAATCGCCGTTATATTTTGCCACGATAGTATGAACGCCGGCATTCAATGTGCTGATCGGCAGCACGGCTGTACCTGTGTTATCCAGCGAAGCCGTGCCCAGCAGCGTCGTGCCCTCATAGAAGCTCACTGTGCCAGTTGCAAAGCTCGGTGTTACCGCTGCCATCAGCGTCGCCGGATCGCCATACATCACCGTAGACGGCGAGATGCTCAGTATCGTCCCCGATGTGGGCACAATAGTGACGATCTGATTGTCGATTGCAGAGGTTGCAGAGTTATAGTTCGCATCACCGCCATAAACTGCCGTCACTGGATGCGTCCCGACAGCAAGAGTGGATGTGGTGAAGGTCGCCGTCGTGCCGCTGATCGTACCGGTTCCCAGCACGGTCGAGCCATCGACGAACTGGACTGTGCCCGTCACGCCGCTTGGCACCGTCGCCGTGAAGATCACAGACTGGTTATAAGCGGAAGGATTGGGCGAAGACACCAGGGTGATATCGGCGAGGCCGTTCTGGCCCAACGTCGCTTTGGTGACAACCTGATTGTCGACCGCTGATGTTGCCGAGTTGTAGTTCGCGTCACCGCTATAGACAGCAGTCACAGGATGAGTACCGACGGCAAGAGTGGTTGTGGTGAAGGTTGCCGTCGTGCCGGAGATGACGCTGGTGCCAAATAATGTGGCCCCATCCATAAAGCTGACCGTACCCGTTACGCCGTTAGGCACCGTTGCTGTGAACGTTACGGATTCCTCGTAAGCCGAAGGGTTGGGTGAAGAAACCAACGTAATATCTGCCAGGCCGTTCTGCCCCAAAGTTGCCTTGTTTACGGTAAGAGTGCCGTGCACAAAGACGATCACATAGTTGTTCGAGTTCAAGCCTGTAACTGATATCGGATAGTTCCCGGCTGAAGAAGTCGGTGTTGCAGCCGTCGAGTAGACAGGCACGCCCGTAACTGCCGTCGCATAGGTATCCCCATTGAGCAGTGTGCCTGCCACGCTATAGCTGAACGCGGGATTCCCTTGCCCATACAAACGGCTCGCGTCAGCTACCGTAATTGTGAGAGCCGCTCCGCCGCCCGGTGCAGTCCTCGGGCTGATCGTCACCGTGACAGGACCGCTGGTGCTCGCACCATAGTCCGTGTCTCCCTGATAACTGGACGTGATCGTATAGGTGCCGGCATTCAGCGCTGTCGTTGTCAGCGTGGCAACTCCACCCGATACGGTTCCCGTACCCAGAACGGTGCTGCCATTCATGAAGATCACGGTGCCGGTCGCGCCGCTCGGAGCGACCGTCGCCGTCAAAGTGACCTGGTCGCCATACTGCGCCGAGTTCGTGCTCGCAGCTAGTGTTGTCGTAGTGGGCGCAGACACAATCGTCAGAGTGCCGTTGACGAACGCAATTGCATAGTTTGCGCTCGTCAGCCCACTCACACTGATCGGGAAGGTCGAACCTGCCGGTGAAGTCGGTGTATCTGCTGCTGAGTAAACCGGTGCTCCTGTCACCGCCGTCGCATAGGTATCCCCATTGACCAGCGCGCCTGTGGCGACGTAGTTGAACTGAGGATCGGAAGTGTTGTATTGCCGGCTCGCGTCCTGCACCGTGATCGTCAGAGCAGCACCGCCGCCTGGTGCCGTCTTCTTTGCCACAACTACAGTTGCCGGTGCGCTCTGGCTGCTCGCGTAAGTCGCATCGCCGTTGTAGACCGCCGTGATCGAGTGTGTGCCCGCGTTCAGCGTTGTGGTCGTCAATGTAGCAACGCCATTCGACACCGTGCCCGTGCCCAATAGCACAGAACCGTCGTAGAAGCTCACCGTACCGGTTGCACCTGAAGTGACGGTCGCAGTCAGCGTGACTGGATCCCCGTACTGCGGTGAAGACGGACCAGCGACCAAGGTTGTCGTCGATGGCGATATGGTCACGGTCAGGTTGCCCGGAACAAATGCGATCGTATAGTTGGCTGAGCTCAATCCACTGACTGTGACCGAATACGTGCCTGGTGTCGTTCCAGCTGCCGTAGAGTAATTCGGAGTGCCGCTGATTGCCGACGCATACGTATCGCCGTTGACCAGTTGTCCCGAGGGTGAATACGAGAACGGCGGATTGGATTGGGTCGTAGTCCGTGTCGCATCGTTGACCGTCACCGTAATCGCTGGGCCTCCGCCCGGCGCTGTGCGCTGCGTAACCGTCAGTTGTACGGTGTTGCTTGTGTTTGCAGGTACGCCAGGATCGCCGTTGTACTTCGCCACGATGGTATGAACGCCAGCGTTCAGCGTGCTGATCGGCAGAACTGCTGTACCCGTGCTGTCGAGCGAAGAAGTACCCAGAAGTGTACTTCCTTCATAGAAGCTCACCGTGCCGGTGGCGAAACTTGGCGACACTACCGCTGTCAGCGTCGCCGGGTCTCCGTACATCACCGTTCCGGGAGCTACGCTCAGCGTCGTCGACGACGCACCCAGCGCACTGACCGTCTGGTTGACCGAGCCGCTGCTTCCCGTCAGACTGCCTGTATCCGGCGTATAAACTGCGGTGACCATGTGGAGTCCGACTGCCAGTGTGCTGATCGTATAAGTTGCCACCCCGCTGCTGAGAGTGACAGGGCTGCCCACAGCCGTGCCATCGATGCTGAACTGCACCGATCCTGTCGGCTGGGTTGATCCCGCCGTCGGAGCAACTGTCGCCGTAAAGGTGACCGACTGCATGAAAGTAGAGGGATTTGCCGAGCTGGTAACCGTAGTCGTCGTGCCCGCCTGGTTCACGACCTGATTGTCGACCGCCGAAGTTGCTGGGTTATAGTTGGCATCGCCGCTATAGACCGCAGTCACCGGATGAGTGCCGACCGCAAGAGTCGTCGTGGTGAAGGTAGCTGTGGTTCCGCTGATCGTGCCCGTTCCCAGCACCGTCAAGCCGTCTACGAACTGCACCGTGCCGGTAACTCCACTCGGTACTGTCGCTGTGAAATCGACCGATTGGCCATAGTTCGACGGGTTCGGCGAAGAGGTCAGCGTGATATTGGCCAACCCGTTCTGTCCCAGAGTGGCCCTGTTTACGGTGAGACTACCGTTCACGAACGCGATCACATAGTTGCTCGAGCTGAGACCTGTGACCGAAATCGGATACGTTCCGGCTGGAGACGTTGGCGTTCCCGGCGTCGAGTAGACTGGCACACCTGTCACTGCTGTCGCGTAAGTATCACCGTTCACCAGTGTGCCCGCGACGCTATAGCTGAACGCTGGATTCCCTTCTCCATATGCACGGCTTGCATCGGCTACCGTCACTGTCAGAGCCGCTGTGCCGCCCGGTCCGGACCTCGGGCTGATCGTCAGCGTAATAGGACCGCTGGTGCTCGCGCCATAGTTGGTATCGCCCTGATAGCTCGATGTGATCGTATAGGTACCAGCATTCAGCGTTGTCGTTGTCAGCGTGGCTACACCACCCAACACCGTACCTGTGCCCAGCACATTAGCACCATTCATGAAGAGCACCGTACCGGTGGCACCGCTCGGAGAGACGGTTGCCGTCAGCGTGACCGGATCGCCATACTGCGCCGAATTCGTGCTCGTAGTTAATGTTGTCGTAGTCGGCGCAGACGCAATGGTCAGCGTGCCGTTGACCAGCGCAATCTCATAGTTTGCGCTCACCAGTCCGCTCACACTGATGGGGAAGGTCGAACCCGCAGGTGAAGTCGGTGTGTCCGCCGCAGCATAGGTTGCCGCACCCGTTACCGCTGTCGCGTAGGTGTCGCCATTGACCAGCGTACCCGTAATGACGTAGTTGAATTGAGGATCGGCCGTGTTGTACTGCCGGCTCGCGTCCTGCACGGTGATCGTCAGCGCAGCTCCGCCCCCCGGTGCAGTCTTCTTCGCTACGGTGACAGTTGCCGGCCCACTCTGGCTACTCGCATAGGTCGCATCACCGTTGTAAACCGCGGTGGTCGTATGAGTGCCGGCAATGAGCGTGGTCGTCGTGAGTGTTGCTACGCCGCTCGACACTGCGCCCGTGCCCAGCAACACTGAGCCGTCATAGAAGCTCACCGTTCCTGTTGCGCCCGAGGTCACTGTAGCCGTCAACGTAACCGGATCGCCGTATTGCGTCGAAGCTGGGCTGGCAACGAGTGTCGTCGCCGTGTTTGTTGCTGTCACCATCAAGTTTCCGGGAACAAACGCGATCGTATAGTTCGCCGAAGTCAGGCCCGTGACTGTGATCGCATACGTGCCTGGTGTCGTTCCAGCTGCCGTAGAGTAATTCGCCGTGCCGCCAATCGCCGTCGCATAGGTGTCGCCGTTGACCAGCTGTCCCGCCGCTGAATAGGAGAACGGTGGATTCGATTGGGTCGTCGTCCGCGCCGCGTCGTTGACCGTCACCGTAATCGCCGGCCCCCCGCCCGGTGCGGTACGCTGCGTCACCGTCAACTGAACAGTATTGCTCGTATTTGCAGGTACGCCAGGATCGCCATTGTACTTCGCTGTGATGTTATGTACGCCAGCATTCAGCGTGCTGATCGGCAGCACTGCCGTGCCCGTATTATCAAGCGATGCCGTACCCAGAAGCGTCGTGCCCTCATAGAAGCTCACCGTACCGGTCGCAAAACTAGGCGCGACCACTGCTGTCAGCGTCGCCGTATCGCCATACATCACGGTGGAAGGAGACACGCTCAATGTGGTCGATGACGTGGATACAGCACCGACCTGTTGGCTGATGGACCCATTGCTTCCCGTCAAACTACCTGTGTCCGGGGTATAGACCGCCGTAACGGAGTGCAGGCCAACCGCAAGCGTACTGATTGCGAACGTAGCCGTTCCGTTGCTCAGAGTGACAGGGCTGCCCGTAGCCGTTCCATCGATACTGAACTGTACCGTTCCTGTCGGAACGATTGATCCCGACGTCGGAGCAACCGTCGCCGTAAAGGTGACCGATTGCATAAATGCCGAGGGATTCAAAGAGCTGGCGACCGAAGTCGTTGTGCTCTGCTGGTTCACAACCTGATTGTCCACTGCCGACGTCGCGGGGTTATAGTTCGCGTCGCCGCTGTAAACCGCTGTCACTGGATGAGTCCCGACAGCAAGTGTCGTCGTCGTAAACGTAGCCGTGGTTCCAGCAATCGTTCCCGTCCCCAGCAACGTGGCACCGTCCATGAACTGCACCGTACCAGTCACTCCGCTAGGCACCGTCGCCGCGAAGGTCACCGACTGACCCACAGTCGACGGGTTCGGCGAAGACGTCAGAACAATATTCGCCAGGCCGTTCTGGCCCAGAGTCGCCTTGTTCACCACCTGGTTGTCGACTGCTGAAGTCGCCGTGTTGTAGTTCGCGTCGCCGCTATAAACCGCTGTTACTGGATGAGTCCCAACAGCAAGCGTCGTCGTAGTCAACGTCGCGGTCGTGCCGCTGATCGTACCCGTCCCCAGCAGTGTCGCTCCATCCATGAACTGCACCGTGCCCGTAACACCGGTCGGTACCGTCGCGGTAAAGATCACCGACTGGCCGAGGGTTGACGGATTCGGTGAGGAGGCCAAAGTAATATTCGCCAAGCCATTCTGGCCCAGAGTCGCCTTGTTCACCACCTGGTTGTCGGCTGCCGAAGTCGCCGTGTTGTAGTTCGCGTCGCCGCTGTAAACCGCTGTCACTGGATGCGTCCCGACAGCAAGTGCCGTCGTCGTAAACGTCGCGGTCGTGCCGCTGATCGTACCCGTCCCCAGCAGTGTCGCTCCATCCATGAACTGCACTGTGCCGGTAACACCGGTCGGCACCGTCGCGGTGAAGGTCACCGACTGCAGGTAGCTTGACGGATTCGGCGAAGACGCCAACGTGATATCCGCCACGCCGTTCTGCCCCAGGGTCGCCTTGTTCACCACCTGGTTGTCGACTGCCGAAGTCGCCGTATTGTAGTTCGCGTCGCCGCTGTAGACGGCAGTCACCGGATGCGTTCCGATCGCAAGCGTGGACGTGGTAAATGTCGCAGTCGTGCCAGAGATCGTTCCTGTGCCCAGTGATGTTGTTCCATCCATGAACTGCACCGTGCCGGTGACACCGCTCGGTACCGTCGCTGTAAATGTCACCGACTGTAAGTAGGCCGACGGGTTCGGCGAAGACGTCAGAGTGATGTTCGCCACTCCGTTCTGCCCCAGAGTCGCCTTGTTCACCACCTGGTTTAAGGCAGCTGCGGAGCTTCCCGTAAAGTTGGTCGAATTGGATGTGTAGACCGCGGTAATGCTATGGGTGCCCACCGCCAGCGTGCTGCTGCTCGTAAAAGTTGCCGCTCCGCTACCGTTCAGCGTCACAGGGCCGCCAACAGCTGCCCCATCCACACTGAACTGCACCGTGCCTGTGGGCAGAGCTGTCCCCACCGTCGGCGCTACCGTCGCTGTGAAGGTCACAGCCTGGCCATAGCTCGATGGATTCACCGACGAAGCCAATGTCGTCGTCGTGCTTACTGCAACGCCAGTACCGCTAAGAGAGATCGTTTGCGTCGTTCCCGGTGCATTCAGCGAGTTGTCCGTCAACACTGCGGTGCCCGTGATTGCGCCCGTCGTGGTCGGCACGAAGTTCACGGCATAGTTGCAGTTCGCCCCGGCCGGCAGTGTCTGGGCAGAGCTGCTCGTCGACTGTTGCGGGCACGTCGTCGCGTTATCCAACGCAAAGTTCAGCGATACATTGGGATTGCTACCGGAAGAAGCCGGCGGAACCGTCAGGCTTGCATTGCCGATATTCGATACCGTCACCGTCTGCGGATCATCTGTAGTATCCGCAGTCCCTACCTTCGTCGCCGTCGGATACGCCAACTTCGACTGACTCACATCCACTTTACGGATGCGGTTGTTGCCATAGTCTGCGATATAGAGGTTTCCTGCACCGTCCAAACTAATACCGAGGGCGCCACCCAGCGCCGCACTCGTCGCAGGGCCACCATCACCTGAATAGGCAGACGGTCCAGAACCTGCGAGGGTTGTAATCACACCGGTTCCTGCGTCTATCTTCCGGACGCGATTGTTGAACTGATCTGAGAAATAGACATTGTTCGCACTGTCGATGGCAATGGTGCCTGGGTAATATAGCTCGGCACTCGTCGCAGGACCGCCATCGCCTGTAAAGCCTTGTGTTCCGTTCCCGGCAATTGTCGTGATGATGCCAGTAGTTGCCGACACCTTGCGGATGCGGTTGTTGCGCTGGTCCGCAATATAGAGGTTGCCCACACTGTCGATACCAACCCCGCCAGGGTACTGAAACGAGGCACTAGTTGCCGGGCCGCCATCCCCGGAATAGCCGACTGTCCCGTTGCCCGCAACCGTAGTGATCACGCCCGTCGCGGCATTCACCTTGCGGATGCGGCAGCCGTTGTAGTCGGTGATATAGAGGTTACCTACGCTGTCGACGATTACTTCGCCAGGGGCCACGAATCCTGCGCTGGTCGCCGGGCCGCCATCCCCCGAGTACGCGCCTAATCCATTTCCCGCAACCGTCGTGATCACACCTGTCGCGGCATTAACCTTGCGAATTCTGGAATTGAGATAGTCAGCGATATAGAGATTGCCTGCACTATCGACGTACACTCCTTGAGGGCCATTGAGCTTTGCACTGGTCGCCGGACCGCCATCGCCCGAGAAACCGGCGGTTCCGTTGCCAGCGACCGTTGTGATGATGCCTGTTCCTGCCGCTACTTTACGGATGCGGTTGTTGGCATACTCTGCGATGTATATGTTGCCCGCACTGTCGACGGCCTGTCTGAAGACCGCGTTTATTTGCGCGCTCGTCGCAGGACCACCATCCCCTGTATAACCAGCTGTCCCAGTGCCCGCCACCGTTGTGATAATTCCCGGAGTGAGCGCCACCAGCGGCCCGAGACCTATACCGGTCAGGCCAACGTTGAAATTGCCCGCGCTGTCGACCACTTGCAACGGCACCCACCGCTGTCCGGGATACCCTGGCGTAAAGGTTATAGAGACGGTGCAGACAGTGCCCGCCGGATTGCTTGCTCCCACCGTGCAACCAGTGATCGACTGGATTGCGTACTCCTGCTTACCGCTCTGGGACTGCGGAATCGTGATGCTGCTGAGAGTTCCCGTCGCAGGTAACGTGAACGTGATGTTTTGCGGCGCGCTTGTAGTCGCTACCGGGATAGCCGGGAGGAAGTTGGTGTTGGTTGCGCCGCTATTGTTCACCACATGGTTGTCAACCGCGGAGGTGGCGGTGCTGTAGTTGGCATCGCCGCCATAGACCGCCGTCACCGGATGCGTTCCGACGGCAAGCGTTGTTGTCGTAAACGTCGCCGTAGTGCCACTGATCGTGCCTGTTCCCAGCGTTGTCGCACCGTCCTTGAAGGTCACCGTACCCGTGACACCGGCCGGCACCGTCGCCGTGAAGGTCACCGACTGACCCACGTTTGACGGGTTAGGCGAGGAGTTCAGGGCGATGTTGGCCAGACCGTTTTGCCCCAGAGTCGCCTTACCCACCACCTGGCTCAAAGCGGTTGCGGAACTCGTCGTGAAGCTGGTCGAGTCGGGCGTGTAGACCGCAGTGATGCTATGAGTTCCCACCGCCAGCGTGTTGCTCGTAAAAGTCGCGGCTCCGCTGCCGTTCAGTGTTACAGGACCGCCAACAGCCGCCCCATCCACGCTGAACTGCACCGTACCTGTGGGCAGAGCTGTCCCTACCGTCGGTGCAACTGTCGCCGTAAAGGTCACAGCCTGGCCATAGGCCGACGGATTCAACGACGAAGCCAACGTCGTCGTCGTGCTTACTGCGACTCCCGTCGCATTCAGATGAATCGTTTGCGTCGATCCAGCAACGTTCAACGAATTATCTGTGACTATTGCGGAGCCAGTGATCGTGCCTGCCACAGTAGGCGCAAAGTCGATCGCATAGGTGCATTGCGCTCCGGCTGCCAGTGTCTGAGAAGAGCTGCTTGTAGACAGCTGCGGGCACGTCGTCGCGCTATCCAACGCAAAGTTGAGCGACACGCTCGGATTGCTACCCGATGATGGCGGAGGAACCGTCAGGCTTGCGTTGCCGATATTGGAGACGATGGCCGTCTGCGGATTATCCGTCGAGTCCGACGTTCCCACCTTTGTCCCTGTCGGATACGTCAGGATCGACTGGCTCAGATCAATCTTGCGGATGCGGCTGTTGCCAAGATCCGAGACGTAGAGGTTGCCCGCGTTATCGAAGGTGATACCGCTAGGATATTTCAGCGAAGCGCTGGTCGCCGCACCGCCGTCGCCAGCATAGGCTCCGGTTCCGTTGCCGCCCACTGTCGTGATGATCCCCGTCGCCGCAGCCACCTTGCGGATCCGGTTGTTCAGATAGTCCCCGATATAGAGGTTGTCTGCGCTGTCGAACACCAGATACTCAGGGTTATGCAACGCAGCGCTAGTCGCCGGGCCGCCATCGCCCGAATAGGCTCCGGTTCCGTTGCCCGCCACCGTCGTGATGATTCCCGTCGCTACCGTCACCTTGCGGACGCGGTTGTTGCCAGGATCGTCGATGTAGAGATTGCCCACGCTATCCAGGACAACATGCGTAGGATCTGCAAGAGCTGCGCTGGTGGCTGGGCCGCCATCGCCCGAATAACCGACTGTCCCGTTGCCCGCTACCGTTGTGATGATGCCCGTCGCCGCGTTCACCTTGCGGATGCGACTGTTGCCAAAGTCCGCGATGTAAAGATTGTTTGCGCTGTCGACGGCTACTCCAGTAGGAGACCACAGCGCTGCGCTGGTGGCTGGGCCGCCATCGCCCGAGTAGGCCTGTGTCCCGTTACCCGCCACCGTCGTGATGATTCCCGTTGCGGCGTTCACTTTGCGGATGCGCTGGTTGTAATACTCCGCGATATAGAGGTTGCCCGCGCTGTCCAGGGCCACAATTTCAGGACCATTCAACTGGGCACTGGTTGCCGGACCGCCATCGCCCGAGTAGCCTGCTACACCGGTACCCGCCACTGTCGTGATGATCCCAGTCGCTGCATTCACCTTGCGTACGCGGTTGCTGGCATTGTCCCCGATATAGAGGTTGCCCGCGCTGTCGAAGGCCACCCCTACAGGAGTATTCACCTGCGCGCTGGTCGCCAGGCCTCCATCGCCCGTTGAACCCGCTGTTCCGTTGCCCACCGCGGTCGTGATGACCCCGGGCGTCAACGCCACCAGCGGTCCCAGGCCTATGCCTGTCAGACCGAAGTTGATATTGCCTGTGCTCGTAACGACCTGTAGTGGAACCCACCGCCGCCCGGAATAAGCCGGCGAAAAGGTAATGGGAATCGTGCAGACCGTTCCCGCGGCATTACTTGCACCAATCGTGCAGCCCGTAATCGTACCGATGCTGTATTCCTGCTTGCCGCCCTGCGACTGAGGAACCGTGATGCTGGTGATCGTCTCCGCCGCAGTCGTCTGAAGGAGAATATTCTGCACAGTGCTGCTGGTGCCAATCGTGGTCGTGGGGAAATTGTTGGCAGTAATCGCCAATTTCCGAATACGATTATTGCCGAAATCTGAGATGTAGAGGCTACCTGCACTGTCGATGGCAATACCAAGTGGAGTATTGAACGCAGCGGCAGTTCCTGGCCCGCCATCCCCCGAGAAACCCGCAGTGCCATTCCCGGCAACGGTTGTGATAATCCCAGTGGCTGCGAATATCTCACGAACTCGGTTGTTACCTTGATCAGCGACGAACAGGTTGCCCGCTTTATCGAGAGTGACACGTGCAGGAGTACTGAATTGCGCGCTGGTGGCTGCGCCACCATCCCCTGCAAAACCGGCTGTCCCACTGCCGGCATACGTCGTGATGATGCCTGTCCCTGCGGCAACTTTGCGAATGCGGTTGTTGGCAACGTCAGCGATATAGAGATTGCCTGCGCTGTCGATAACAATCCCGGCAGGCTGATTCAACGCGGCACTGGTAGCTGCACCGCCATTCCCCGAAAAGCCGGCTGTCCCATTGCCGGCATACGTTGTGATGATTCCAGTCCCCGCAGCTACCTTACGAATGCGATTGTTGGCATTGTCAGCAATATAGAGATTGCCTGCGCTGTCGAAGGTCAGGTCGGTGGGAGAATACATTGCCGCACTCGTCGCTGCAGCGCCGTCACCAGAAAAGCCAGCTGTCCCATTACCCGCAACCGTGGTAATATTGCCCGTTCCGGCATCGACCTTGCGAACGCGGTTGTTCGCTTGATCCGCGATATATAAGTTCCCTGCACTATCGACAACAACACCAGTCGGCCCCTTCAACATAGCGCTGGTCGCTGCGGCTCCATCGCCGGAAAAGCCCGCTGTTCCATTGCCTGCAACCGTGGTAATGACACCTGTTCCTGCATCGACCTTACGGATACGGTTATTTTGCCAATCCGCAATATAGAGATTGCCCGCACTATCGGTCGCGACGCCTTCGGTTCGGTTCAGCCCGGCACTCGTTGCGGGGCCGCCATCGCCCGAGTAGCCTGTCGTCCCATTGCCCGCCACTGTCGTGACACCTGGAACGAGTTGCATCTGCGCCCCGGCCTGCAGACCGACAGCAAGCAGGAAAGCAACAAACCCAAAGGCAACGGCAGCTCGCTTGGCGACGAAGGTCAGCAGTGCAAGCTGGGGACGGTTCTTCTGGCTCATGGCGGAGATCTCTCTTCTCGTGAATCGAAACATGGCGTATTGCTTCCTGAAAGCGAGCGAACTGCGGCTAGGCGCTCTCTTCAAGAGCACTGGGGCATCAAATTTGTCCGTAGCTGGCACCACTCAAGGGAGATGTGTACTCCGTAGAGTCGTGACGGTCAGCCTATGTATGAGAAATAACCGGGAGGGAAATCAAGGTAGATCAAATAGTTACAACCACTCTGCTAATCCTGAACGCGATAATCACATGCTCCACGCAGGCTGATAATAACCTGAAAGTTGTAGCGCCAGATTTGCAAAAAATCGGATCGTAGACATTCCACATTTCTCCGTTTCTCAGCAGAAAAATGTTTTCTAAACGGCTTAGTCGATGGGCTGCGTAGATTCATATCAGCGATGTTCGTGCATGGTAATATGTCGAATCGTTCCGATCCCCGAACGAGATTGCTTCGGTTGCCATCGCGCTTGTGCGGGAACGGACATGCGTGGGAAATATGTTCTGATCGGACCGCAATCCTTAACTCGCTGAGCAAAGATATCCATCATCAGTAAGGCTATTTATCGCACGCCGCAGCGAAGAGGTCTCACCAGGCGTGTGACGACCACTGCAGAAAGATAACCTCCAAATTGTGCTGTGACTCCTGCTTTGGAAGCGACTCTGCTTTAAAATAGGAAGTCACTGTACTGGACAAGCATTCAAATCCATCTTTGACGAGATGGAGGAAATGAGCAAAGGATTGTGGCGCCATCCCCCCGGGTTTTCCATAAAAAAATTTGTATTGTTGGCGAATTCAGCGTCGGCAAGACGAGTCTCATCGCTAGGTACGTGCATTCCATTTTTTCCGAAAAATATCACACGACTATCGGCGTGAAGATCGATAAGAAGCAATGCCTGGTGGATAATTTCCTTGTAAACCTCGTCATATGGGATATTGCAGGCGAATCCCCGTTAGGAACTTTGAAGCCAGCTCAAATCCTCGGTGCTTCCGGTTTTCTTCTAGTCGCAGATGGAACGCGCCCGGAAACGTTGGATTCAGCTATCACACTTCATCAGAAAGTAACCGACATCCTCGGATCCGTTCCCTTTATTTTGGCCCTCAACAAGGCCGATCTAACTGAGGAGTGGCGGGTAAACACTGACATGATTGAAAAACTTTGTCAGAAGGGATGGGATGTGCGACTGTCTAGTGCGAAAACTGCGCAAGGAGTGGAGGAGATGTTTCTCGATCTGGCGAGGCGCCTAATTCAAAATGGCTGAGAGCCCATTGGCTACTATTGAACTCGATACTGACCGTGAGACTCGCTCGCTAGCGCAGCTGTTCTCAACAATGGACTACGCGGTCTTCGAGGCAGTGGGCGAGAGCCTGTGCCAAATCAACACCCCACCCACGTGGTTTGACCGTCTCACTGCTTTTGATAACTGCAGCAAGACGCTTACAGCTCACCTTCCATTTCTGGAGGCGTTCCTTCCTGAAGCATCTGTTTTCTGGAAAGAATCGCAAAATGGTCGCATTCAGTCCGATTTCTGGACACAGACTGATGTCTCCGGCGAAGATGTTCACTTGCTTGCTTACGCTGTATCCTTGAACGGACGCAGGTTTCTTCTGATCCGATCCGTACAAGAGCTCTATAAAGAGCGCGAGAGATGGCAGATATACGCTCACGAGACAGCGATCCAACTAAAGACGATCAAACGCCTGCAGTGCGAGATGGAAGCATCGGCCGCTGCTCTTGCAAAAGCAAATGAAAGGTTGAATGAGCTTTCGATACAGGACTCTCTCACCGGCGTCTATAACCGTAGGCATTTTGAACATACCTTCGATCTCGAGTTGAGAAGAACATATCGATCCGGTGAACCAATATCAATTTTGTTTATGGATGTCGATCACTTCAAATTGTTGAATGACACCTTTGGTCATAGCGCGGGGGATGACTGTTTGCGCTCAATCGGCAGGCTGCTCAAGGATTCATTGCACAGATCGGCAGACTTGGTCGCCCGTATTGGCGGAGAGGAGTTTGCAATTATCCTCCCTGGAATTGATGCCGATGCCGCTCTCCAACTTGCAGAAACAATAAGTCAACGCGTACAAAATTTGAAAATTCCGAATTCGGCTTCTGAAAATTTTATAAAGACTACGGTTAGTATCGGCGTTTACACACGGCCACCGAAGAGTACCGTGACGCTGTCGGCCATCCTACAGATCGCAGACAACGCGCTCTACCGCGCAAAACGGAATGGCCGAAACCAAGTCGTCGTCGGGTCAGAATTCGACATAACGTACTCTACTAGCCCTCTCACAAAGAACACGACTGAATGAAAGCTGAACTCAATTTCACCTCACAATGAACGGAAATAACAATGTCGAAAACTAGTACCCAACAGGAGAACGAGCTGTCCGAACCGATAACACCCTCTGTTCAAGAGAATCTTCCTGATGCTGCCGCGAGCGTCAACAAGATCCGAGACATCATTTTCGGATCACAGATCAAGAGTTATGAGGCTCGTTTTCTTCGGCTGGAGGAAAATCTAATCCGCGAGACTGCCGAATTAAAGGACACTATGCGCAAACGGTTCGAATCGATCGAATCGTTTTTCAAGAGTGAGTCGGAAGCATTGACGGCTCGACTTAGAGCTGAGAGTGAAGAACGTGCGTCGTTAATCTCCAATCTCGAGCGAGACATGAAAGAAGCGCAAAACAGTCTTGCCAAGCGCTTAAATGACATCGATGCCGCCATGCGGGATGGAGATAGCGCTCTTCGGAAAGAGCTCATGACGGAATCCAGAAAGCTTCTTGAAGAGATCAGCCAGCAGCACGGTAGCACCCGGTCATTAATGGAGATGCGAATAGCGGAACTGCGTGCTCAGAAAACAGACCGCGCCCTCATGTCTGACCTGCTTCGCGAGATGGCGTCTCAGCTTGATAACGATGAACCCCCTCCATCGGAGTAACCGACGAGGTGTGGAGTGGACGATAGGAGCACCTTGAAGGAGCACGAACAGGCACAAGCTTCTGAGCACAGCTTCGTTGAATTACGTGACCTCTTACTCGGCGACCAGATTCGAGAGCTGGAAGAGCTTCGCAGGCGCCTCGACGATCCCAACCTGCGCACTCAGGAGACGAGTAAGATACTCGCCGATGCCCTCTCCCTCTCCATTCAGCGAGACCGAAGAGTGCAGAGCGTGCTTCAGCCAATCGCCGAAGATTCCCTGCGCGCTTCAGTCGAGAAGAATCCAAATCTTTTCGCCGACGCAGTCTTTCCCATCGTTGGACAGGCGGTGCGTAAAGCTGTTGCCCATGCCTTGCAGCAAACATTGGACTCTTTGAACTCTATTCTTGCCGACGGGATCTCGCTCAAGCGATGGCGTTGGCGTCTTGAGGCAATACGTTCCGGAAAGAGCTTCGGCGAGATCGCTCTCGCGCGTAGCCTTACCTACCGCGTCGAACAGGTGTACCTCATTCATCGAAAGACAGGGATCTTACTGGCTGAATCGAGCAAGCATCCGGGGCTGTTGGGAGATGCCGATCTTGTTGTTGGGATGCTCACCGCCCTGCAGGACTTTGTTCGCGATTCGTTCACCACGAACAAACAGGACGACCTCGACGTCTTGCACATTGGAGAGTTTAAAGTGTGGCTTCTGCACGGGCCATTGGCAATTCTCGCGGTGGTCGTACGTGGGCAACTGCCACAAGAACTGCAAGCAAGATTTGCAGACAGAATTGAGCAACTCCATAGCGATTTTCATTCTCAACTAGTATCTTTCGAGACAAGTGGAAAGCCAATTGTTGGAATTGACGCGGGATTGAATGACTACTTGCTCGGAGCGGCTACCTCCGAGAGACCGTCCTATGCAAGGGTTAAGGTTGCACTCGGAATTACGGCGGCAATACTTCTCCTCACATTGTTCGTTCAGGTGCGTGACGAGATCAGGTGGAGAAACTACCTTGGTGCACTACGTCGGGAACCTGGAATCGTCATTATTGAAGCGCATCGTGGCTGGTCAATGTTTTCTCTTGTTGGCTTACACGATCCAATTGCAGTGGAACCCCGGTCGTTACTGCCTGCATATCACCTGTCCGAGAAAAAAGTATCTGAACATTGGGAAGAATATCTGTCCCTTGATCCACGTTTATCGAACGCGCGAAGGCTGAATGAAGAAGCAGCCGCTCTGAGTAAGGAAGTAATTCGTTTTGAGGTAAACACAACGAAGATTCCTCCGGAGCAACTCCCACTCGTAGACACCGTTAGTGATCAGATTCGCCAATTAGCTTTTACAGCCGCCTCACAAGGCAAGGAATTGAGGGTGAAGATTTTCGGAGATGCGGATTCCACGGGTACGGAGGATCGTAATACCGAACTCAGCCGAGAGCGCGCTGAAATGATGATGCGCCTGTTTGTTGCTCGTGGCATTGATCCAACGATTCTTACTGCCGTAGGCCTTGGTGATAGGTTGCCTGGCAGACATGATGCCGATTCATATCAGCAGAACCTGGACAGGCGTGTAACATTCACAGTCCTTCTGGATGGCAAGCCAGTAAACCGTGCTTTGAGTACAACAGATATGAGCTTGCGCTATTAGATTGAGCCACCGCGGAAGAGATATACACTATACTGGCAAATCTGCTCTAGGCAGAGTGCTATGTTCGTTCGCCATCATCCGACGAGCTCGCAGTTTGGACAAAACACTTGGGAGTTCTTACTTGAGCAGCGCGAGAGTTTGTCCAGGCGCAAAAATACTCAATACCAATACCTCGCGCAGTTACTAAAAGGAATACTGAATACCTGCATCTGGAAGGAGCGGCATTTGTCCTTGCTCGAGAACACCGCATGTTGGACACCGTGGCCGCCATTGGTTCGAGTAAAAGTTCGTCGTACCCAAAGCATTCACCAACCCCGCATGCCAGGTCAGTGCTCTACGATCAAAGACATAGCTATGCGAAAGCCTAAAATCCAACCTGCTGTATGTCGCAGCCCGTACAGCGTTAATGCGAGTCAAATCGTATACATCGCGATTCTGTGCGAAGCTTAGGGGGAGGTTATCAGGTGTATATGGCCTGCCGGATGCCACGCTATAGCGCATCGTAAATGAAGTGCCTCGTCCCAGACGCCAATTGGCCCCCACATTGGCCACTAGCGGAAGATCAAAATTACCTCTCCGTAATATGCCGTCTAGCCCACTAAACCAATTTCGCGAATAAGTGATGGTAGCTGTAAGCAGAAGCCGAGAAACGGGTTTGCTCTCAATCGAACCCTCTACGCCCCGTGCCAGACCACTACCTCTGCTTGTCATGGGAAACATCAGAAATGCCTGTCCGAACGTATCCGCAATATTGGCCAGCGAAAGCTGCGGATAATCCGAAGCGACTGGATAGTCTGAGTATCGTTTCTGATATGCCTCGACCGTTATGCCCAATCGGGTCGCATCTACAACTTTGACCCCAACAGTGACATGGCGCGCACGAATCGGCTTCAATGTCTGTTGATTATTGAATGTCAATAAATAGAGCGATGGAGGTGCCTGCACATATTCGGCATATCCTACGTGAACCAGTCTACCGGCAACTGGAGCGGAGAAAAGCAATTTTGGTGTCCATTCTGTATGGCCACCGAGAGCCCAATGCGTTAACCTTTGCCCGACGACTACCTTCGCTTCGAGTGGAAGATGAAATGTAGCCTGGCTGTATTCGGCGCTATTTGCAGTCGCAAATTTTCTATCCGTCAAGGTCGCGTTCATTGGGCGCGGATCTTCGCTATAGGGATTCTGTAGTCCAATTGGCTGCTTTACCAAATAATTCATGCGATCTATTGCCGCGCGAACGCCAGTCTCCCAAGTTATCCGCTTGTTTATCTCTGACGTCCAATCATATTTGACGGTTGTGATGCCATCGCTTGTATCCTCATCATAGATAGTTGCGTTCGATTGAAGCTGGTCGATTTGGAGAACATATTGCGACTGCTGTGAGTTCGCCAAACTGAGGACTCCGAATGAGCGCGCTGAAAAGATGTGCTGCCAGTTGACCCCGGTGACATTCCTCCATCCTCGATATGTAATGTCGAAGGGATTTGTCTCAAAAGTATCGGTCGCACTCGGCCGTATCTTTATTGAATCGATGCCCGTCAGAGACAACCCCCACCAGTTGTTCTTGTCATCGATGCGACTGTCCGCGCGAACGAGTCCATTCTTGTAAACGGGTACGCCATTCAAGCCAATATCATTTGTCATCCACTGCAAAACACTATGCCTTGCGGAGATAAAGAGTGATCCTTCCCGTCCCCATGGACGGGTAATGGAGCCTCCCGCACCTGCGAGGCCCATTTCCAGCGTGGAGTGAGAACTTACGAGAGCTTCTGGGCGCGTCGAGATCTCCACTATGGATGACAGGCGTTGATCGAACTTACTGTCATATGCATCGGTATGAAGTGTCATGTATTGAATGGCTGCGTTATCGATCATCGATACAAAGCCGCCAGTTGTGTCGGAGAGAGCGAGCTGATTGATCGACGGGACCTCGATGTTATCGATGATAAAAAGATTCTCGGAGGGATTTCCTCCACGAACTAAGAAGTCATTTCGTTGATCGTTGTCTGAGACAACTCCCGGCAGCATCTGCATGTATCGTGATGGATCCCCAAATGTTCCGGCCGAGTTTTCTATCTCTTTGGATGTAACTCGGCGCTCGAATCCTTCTGCGCTGTCCTGATCCGTCCGTTGGCTATCGACTCGAACATTTGTCTTGAGCGTGCCAAATGGATTTATTGCGCGATTCGATAACGCAGAATCGGTTCCCTGCCCGACTCCACCCTCGGTATTCGCAGAAAATTTAGATTTAGATCCTGTTGTGGTCGTAATTCTTGCTGGCGAATTCAACGAGGCCGGAGCAGCAACCTCAGATGGCGCTCCGCTCTCCCTTAATTGCGGAGTACCTACCATAGTGGTTTGAGCACCTGCCAGCGTCGATGCAAGAAACATTGCGAGGAACTTGAACTGATTCATAACTGGACCAGGTGATTAGCGTTTGGGTAATAGCAATTTGGTTAAGAATCGCTAAATTAATCTATATCAATAGTTAGCTTCGAGTAATGCCCCATTTGGGTTATCTGAACATCGCGACGGGCGCTTGCAGTTTGAGTGCAGTTTATTGGCTATGGGTGCCGGAATCTACGACAGACGCGGACGGGCAACGATGCCTTCCTTCACAACGCCTCTAGTGTCGCAACTGTTTTTGAACAGCAGGTAACATCTTGCGGCAAAGCTCGCACCGCTGACGCGAGTTTTCGGTCCGGTGCGACTAGCAGGGTTCGACCTATTGAATTCAGTATGAGCAGTGCCGTAGGCAGATTGAACGAACTGTTCAAGCGCGTCTCTTCCACCGGCCTGGGAGCGTGGCTTTCTACCCAAATAGCCCTTAGGGTCCATGGCCTATGACACGGCAAAATACCCAGTTCGATCCGACATAATCGCCTAGGTGCATTTTCTGATTTGCAGCACTGGAAACGTGCTAAGCCCCATTATAGTCAGCTGGGAATCTGCAGCCCCTCGATCACTGCCTCTTCCAAGAGGAGAGTCAAATGCGTCTTTCTGAAGAAAGGGGAGATCCTCTGCATACCGCCAGGGCTAGTTAGGTTTCCCCGAGAACAGCATCTTCTAAACAACTAGGGGTCGATCCTGCGAAATGCGTTTTGTGACGACTGAAGCGGAGACGTCTAGCGCTGTTTCTTTTGATTCCAGAAAGGCTTGCACAATCATGCTCTTGAATGAATCCACGAGTACGTTGTTCGTCTCCTCCGTGTGTTCCATAAGCATTTCTTCATCTGCCAGGAATTACTCCGAACCGTCTCCATCAAAACCGACATCCGCGTATTCGCTCGAACTCCATGCCAAGTTCTTGAGCTCAGGCAGAACAGTATTCCTCCAGGCCTCAGAACTCGCCATCACTCCGCCAGCATCGCCCTGAAAGGCTCCTCATCTCGAGTGAACTACCGAGTTTCTGATCACAAACATCGGCAAAAAACATTCGGGAAGATATCCGCTCAATAGAAGCAATTTAAAACTTCACATTTAGCCCTAGTTGCAGGTGACGCTCGACAGTGTTAGTGCCCGGGCTGCTGGTGATAGAGCCGAAGGAATTGCTGCTGATATTCGCATTGAAGGAGCCCCAGCTCACACCATTCAGCACGTTATAGGCATCGGCACGGAAACCTACCGAGATGCTATGTGGCAGCAGAAAGTCTTTGCTGATCGATGCATCGAAGTTATGGTAACCGGGCTGTTCAACTGAGCCAGTCTTCGAGGTACCGAAGCCCGTTGTTAGCTCGTCGCCAAACGCGGATGTTCCGTTGTCGTTACTGTAGTAGGTAGTAATGGTTCCCGCCGTAATATTCATCACAGGGATTGCAGGGTGCGCGACGGAGGCGTATTGTGCCGACGGGTTGAGAGAGTAACCGTTAGGATTCGTAGCGCAGGCGGAGGTAGTTGGCGTATTGATCGTCTGATTACTGGAGCCTGTGCGGCCAGCGACGCCGGTGCTTCCAACAGTACCCGTCACAACGTTGATGGTCTTTCCGCCACATGAAACGGGGGACGTAGTGAACGCTGCGAGACCCTCCGCGGATGCATCGGTTCCGAGCCAGTGAGCATACGAACGGTTTTTAATCTTGAGCGGACGATACATATTCGCCCGCGTTGAACTGGCGCTGACGATGTTGGCCTTGTAGTACTGCGAAGAGTAAATGGTCTGGAAGAAACCTGTGTGGTAGTTGCCAAGGAATGATGTGTTCCATCCGCCAAAGAGACCCTCCATCCAGGGATTCCAACTCTTCCCAATAAGCCCCCCGTGGCCAATCGGCAGTTTGTACGTGACGGCGAAGGAGATCAAATGCTTCGCGTTGAAGTAGGACTGGCCGTAGTCACCACCCAGATTGAGCGAGTCCTGGGGATAGGCAAAGGCAGAGCCACTGACGCCGCCGCTCGATCCGTAGTAACCGTAGGAGTCGGTCATCGATTTGCTATATGTCCAGTTGGCCAGAAACGTCAGGTTATAGCCGGCACGTTTCGTAATGGTGGTCTGGAGCGCATTGTAGTTCATCATGCCCTCCGACTCACTGTATTGAATATTATGCGTGGCAAGATTAGGAAGTGGGCTGGTGGCCAGCGGCGAGATACAGTACGGACCATTCGTAACAGTCGGAAACTGCGAGCAGGCGGTTTGGTTCAGGCCGATCAGGTCCGCGAGATGATGGCCGAGCTGACCAACATACACAGCCTGCGCAGACATGGTGTTACTGAGTTGATATATGACGCCGAAGTTGAACTGCTGAACGAACGCCGGCTTGTAGTGCGGGTCCCATCCAAGCATGTTGGAATTCGCCGTTGCAGGAACCGGGGAGCTCAACGCACCATATCCCTGCTTGACTGGAATAAAGTTTGAGCTGGCAGTCGCTGACTGAGAGAAGACAAAGGGAATATTTTGCACCAGGCGCTGGTTGGCCCCGAGGCCCTCCTGGAAGTTCGTGATGCCGTAACCACCACGGATCGCAAGGCGGTTATGGAAAGATTCCGGTGCGTAGTTGAAACCAAAACGAGGCATGAAACCCCAGTAGTACGCTTTATAGCAAGCACCATTCGAGCAAGTGGTCGGGTTCCCTGCCGAGGCGCCAGAAGGAATGCTACCGGCGTAGCTCACAATCCCTGTATATGGGTTGATGTTGCTCAGGTGGTTGTTCACTTCATACATCGGCTGATCAAACTCCCAACGCAGGCCGAAGTTGAGAGTCAGGTTTGGAAGTGCCTTGAAATCATCCTGAAAATAGACCGCCGGACGCCATTGACGCTGTCCCCATCCGCCACCCGAATTTCCCACGCCTTCCGAACTGGCTTCGCCCGCAAGGAAATCGCCCCAGGCATCGCCTGTGGAGAGATTGGCATTCGTCGTGTTGCCGGTGAAGGTCCAGGTTCCAAGGCTGCCATTGTTGCCTGAGTAATATCGGTTTTCCTGATAGCGTATGGCCTGCGCGCCAACCTTCAGTGTGTGGCGGCCGTGTTGCCATTCCACCTTATCGCCATAGGTAAAGGCATTGACGACACCGATCGTCGCTCTGCCTATCGAGCCACCTCCACTGAGGGCAGCAGTGCCGCTCGATACATTCTGCGTGCCCGCCATCGTTGCCGCAGGAATGCCCGGATAGATCTGGGCAAAGGGTGCGGGAACACCTACTTTCGCAAGCCCGCTATTGCCGATCAACCCTGAGATGTCCACGGGGATATTGATGAAGCGAGAGCGGCTGAAACCGACACGCAGCTCATTGACGAGGTTGTCTGTGAGTTGTGTCGTCGCGTTCACGATAAAGCCGTGATAGGGATAGTCTCCATTGACAGGCGTGTCGATAGGGCGGGCAATTTGCGTGGGATTATATCGATTGTCCACCTGCGTGTAACGACCGGAGATAAGGGTCCTATCATTCAGCCTGTAATCCAGCTTGATATCGCCTTGATTGATCTCCGTCTTGCCCGAGTTAGAGCCACGATAGTTGTATTTGTTTGATCCGCTCACAAACACAAATGGACAGTTGGACCCATTTGGCGCACTGTTGCAAAGCGGGTAGATCTCGGGATGCGAGAGCAGATATTGTGCCCAGGGACTGGTCACTGGAACCTGAGCTCCTACCCCATTTTTCTCTGGATTCCAGGCCGTACCACCAACAAGAGTTTCGTTCTGGCCCGTGCCTTGCAGATTTGTGTCGGGTTGCTGGTAATAAGCTAACGAATTGGAATTTTGACGCACTCCGCGATAGTCGATAAAGAAGAAGAGCCGATTGCTCACGATAGGACCGCCAAGGGCCCCGCCAAAATAGCCGCGATTTAAATTAGGACGGGCGGCAGGTGTGACGCCTCCGGCGGTATGTTTATTGGTCCAGACGTTCGCGTTCAAATCCTGGTTTTGTATCTGGAAAAACACCTCTCCATGGAACTGGTTCGTACCGCTCTTGGTTGTCATGACCACCTGGCCGCCATTGGCATTGCCGTACTCTGCGGTGTTGTTGCCGGTGATCATGCGGTATTCAGCCAGCGAGTTGCGAGAGGGCGTGTAGCTTGCCCAGTTGTCGATCGCGTCGTTGATGTCCAGGCCGTCGACTGTGAAGTTGTTGGACTGCTCACGGTTGCCATTCACGTTGAAGCTGGGGTTGCTGAAGCCGCCTGAGTGCACAATATTGTCGAAACCGGAGGGCGTAGGCTGGACAGCGCCAGGCGTCAACAGTCCAAGCGTCATCACATTATCAGAGACTAGTGGGAGCTGCGAGATCGTCTTGGAATCGATGGTCGTACTCAGCGTCGCGTCCTGCGTATTGATCAGCGGAGCAACATCTGTGACTGTGACCACTTCCGTAGCGGAACCCACCGAGAGAGGTGTGTCGTAGCGCGCGTCCTGACCGCCGATCAGCGTAAACTCGCTGATGTTTGTCTCCTTATAACCCTTTGCCTTGAATGTAAGCGTATAGGGCCCGGGAGGCAGAAACTGAATGCTGTACACACCCACCGGGTTGGTCTTCACTGAGAACGTCAAGCCGGTCGCCGTATTGCGCGCTATGACATCGGCATACCTAACCACCGCGCCGGAGGGGTCGGTGACCGTACCCGTAATGGAAGCCGTGATGTTCTGGGCCGAAGCTGTCCCTGCCACGCTGAGCAAGAGAATACAGGAGAGGACGCGCACCATTCCGGCTATTCCACGAAGACTGCGAAACGCTGTAGACGTCATATTTTTCTGACCCTTCCCAAATGGCTGCCTCAAGCGTCATCGGCCCTGGCAGAAAGATTCTTCGGATTGAGCGATCGTAAGATTCGTTCGAAAGCAGGGTCAATCTGCCAAAAGTTAGATTTTGGTGAGACCTTACAGAATCTTGTGACATCAGGAGAAACCCATTAGCAGGAGATATCGGCCCTGCATAGCTTGCCCAACTAACACACACTTCAGCACTCGACAGACCGCAGTCGCATCGTATCGCCCGCAATTCATTTTTTGGAGTGGAGCCTCACTTTGGAGGCGCCGAAGACAGCGTGGCTGCGCCTACAACTCAAAGAAACTCACGTCTTGAATCGTTGTCATTCTCTCTCATGCTGATGCCGCAGCCTTGCAAAACGTGTTATTCGTCAATCTAAGGTTTTGTCGATCTCACAGCTTTTTCTACAAAGACAGCTTCATGCTCAGGCGTGAGCGTCATGGACTGGACGGCAGCAATCTCTTTCTGGTGTGGCAGAAGGTCTCTCACCTGCGGATTGAGGTAGAGTGACGCATCCGTCCTCAGAGGCAGGATTTTGATCTCCATCGGAAGGTGTCCAAGCTGGAGGCAGAAGCTCCTTCAAGCCCATCTGCCACGGGACTCCATGGAATCCGGCAACCACCGTAACGAGCTTCACCGTGTGCGCACGGACCCACCCGCAGGACAACGTACATATAGTGACGGGCACAAACCAGCGCTTTAGCGGCGATCACTCGACCAAAAGTCATAATAGGCAGCCGCGCTAGGCGAATCGGTTCCGAAACTTACCCCGGCGAGTCGTACTACTTCTTACCGATTGACTGGTCCATAAAGGGCGTCCTAGTGTTTCGTGCCAGGTACTTCCCGCAGATTTTGCACTGAGAATCGCAGAAAGGTGCTAACTCTCTGACTTGATACCCAGCGGCACCCCACTCCATCTGGATACATCCTAAGGATCGATATGAACTCTCATCTACTTCGTAAGCCCATCTATTGGACGATAATGCTCTGTCTCGCCCTTGGTTGCGGCGCCTCGCTCGACGCACAGAGCACACCTCCGTTCATCGTCTTTGACAATACCTATTACCCGAACTCCACGAGCGTATTCGACGCCGCAGGGACGCTACGCGCCACGGTCATGTATAGCCAGAGCACGTGGCCCGGCACCTGTAATTCCACGGGATGCCCCAACGCTCCGTCAGAAAGCACTTTTAAGGCGGACGTCAGTGCTTATGTAACAGAATTTGGAAGCAGCAACGTCATTATCTTCGACTACGAAAACCTTGTGCTCAGCGCGGAAAGCTCTACCGCAGCCGCCACGAACGCCGTCGCACTCTTCAAACAGATGATCGGCTGGGCGCGTGAGGTATATCCCAACGCGAAGATTGGCATGTATGACTACGACTACAGCTCAACTTATGCGCCAAACAGTACGAGCGGGTACAACACCCTGCGGGCGCAGCTTTACGACGGCAGCACAAATTCGTTCGATTTCTTCGCCCCTACGATGTACCAGCGCTGGTCTACCCACACGGCATGGGACCAGAACCTGGCCAATTCGATCATCAACGATTCAGCCGTTAACCACGCGAATGGACTAAATCTGCCAATCTATCCGTACTTTTCTCCATACACTAGCGGCAACACATCCTCCCCCCTGCTAGCCGACTCCGAGTTCCAATCCGAACTTACTGACATGACCTCCTGCAGCACCGTCTCAAGCACGGCATGTCAGTCCATCCTGAACAGCGTGACAGCCGTTAGCGGTAGCTGTACGAAGAGTGGCAGCGGATATTCCTGTTCCCCCGTCCTTGGCGGCATCCTTTGGACAAACGGAAGTTCGAATGTATCCCCTACGGCCCCGTGGGTACTGGACGTGCTGTCTATCCTCTCTTCGCCTGTCAATACCTCCTCCTCTTACGAAATTGTGAGCATCGGCCAGAGCAATTCATGCCTGGACGGCAATACCACCGCTGGAACGGTTTCGCTGGATACCTGTGCCCAAACTGGGGGGCAGGAATGGACCTTATCCGCCGCATCCAACGGAACCTATATCATCCAGAACTACGGGTATCAGCAGGCCAATCTTGGATCGGGCAACAATTACGACTGGACGGACACAAGCAACGCGCTCACGCTCGCACCGGTGACCTCCGGTACGTCCCCAACATCCGCCCAACAGTGGCAGGTTGTTTCTCTACGAAACGGCTACTACGAGTTCGTCGAGTTTGGAGACTACTCGACCTCCGGCAACACCGACAGCGAAGAATGTCTGACCGCCACCAGCAGCGGCTTGACGACCGCGCCGTGCAATGGCAGCGCAAGCCAGATCTTCCAGATGCCATTCGTAGTTGGCGGCGGAAGCCAGGGCTTGGGAGATACGGCTGACGCCTATATCAATAATGGCTCGTCAGCCAACACCAACTTCGGCGCGAACAGTTACGTTCTGGTGGAGACGGCAGGAACCGGATACACGCGAGAGAGCTACCTGAAGTTTGATGTATCCGGCATTACGGGAACAATCACCAAGGCAACGGTCTACCTTGTGCCCATCACGGTAACTGGTATCGATGTGGACGCCGCGTATGTTGTCACTGATAACTCGTGGACCGGCACGGGAATTACGTGGAACAACGCTCCCGCATTCAGTTCAACGCAGCTCGCAACATGGAGCGTCTCGCCTTCCTCTGTAGGCTGGCCTGTCTTGTTTGACGTGACCTCGGCGGCGACCGCAGCACAGAGCTCCGGAGGATTGTTGTCAATTGGCATCGATGCACCCTCCGCCAGCAACTACGTCGCCTATGCTTCGCGCCGTAGCGGGACAACTTCGTATCGTCCCATGTTGGTCGTCAGCACACAATAACGAGAATCGCCGTGAGAAGGGTGCTCTTTCGCGGCGAATTTCGATTCAGACGCGTGCAAGGCCGCGTTGTCTCGCCACCATCGCGGCCTGCGCACGATCTGTGACTCCCAAACGAAGGAAGATTGCGCTCACATGGCATTTCACAGTGCCCTCCGCGATATTAAGCTTCGAAGCGATTTCTTTGTTGCTTTTGCCCGCGACCATGAGTGCAAGGACTTCTCTCTCTCGCGGTCGTAGTTCTAAAGCCGGATTATGTCTTGCATACACTTCAGCAACTGAAGGTGGAACAAAGCGCTCTCCACGATTCACGGTTCGGATGGCGTCGAGAATCGTCTGGTGCGACATGCCCTTGAGCACATAGCCTTCCGCCCCGGCCTTCAGCGCCTGATAGACATCCTCGTCTCCCTCGTACATCGTGAGCATCACGATCTTTGTGCGGACTTTCATGGCGCGAAGCTCCTGCACCACCTCGACACCACTCTTCCTGGGCATTCCGATATCCATCAGGATCACATCCGGATTGAGATCCTGAAACGCCTGGATGGCCTCTTGACCATTCCCGGCCTCGCCCACAACGTTCATGTCGCCCTGCGCGTTGATAGACGCCGCGAGGCCAATGCGAATATACGGATGATCGTCCACCACAAGGACCCGGATGGCGCGTGAGGTTTTCTCAGTCATGGTGTATGGCCTTCGTTGGGATATCTCCCAATGGAATGAAAATGGTGATGCGAGCGCCCTGCCCGATTGCGCTTTCTACATGCAGCTTCCCATCCAAATGCTGGATGCGTTCGCGCATGACAGAAATACCGAAATGAGAGCCTTCCCGGGGCGCGTTCATGTCAAATCCTTTTCCATCATCCACGATCTCGATCTCTATATCACTCTTTGTGAAGGCAATTGACAATCGGACTTTTGACGGATTCGCATGGCGTACAGCGTTCAAGAGAGCCTCCCGCACGACCATCACGATTTGATAAGCAGTCGCCTGCGGCAGCAACACCCTCTGTCCTTTGATGACATATTCGATTCGAATACCATCCCGCTCCTGTGTCTGGGCTACAAGATCACCAGTAAGTTGCGTAATATCGCCGTGCCCAAGCGTATGTTGCCGCAGGTCCCAAACGACCTTGCGCGCGTCGTCGATCGTCGCGCTGACCAGCGAGCGTGCGGAGTCGAGGAGCGTCCTCTCTGGGCCGCTGGACAATGCATTTGTCATAGAGATTCCTTCCAACAAACTTGAGACACTGGCACATCCCTGTAGGAACGTGTCATGCATTTCCCACGCAATTCGGCTTCGCTCACGAAGCACGGCCTGAAATTCACGTTCAATGCGCCGCCGATGCAACCAGTGGCTTAATAGGATGAGTCCGATTGTGACTAGAGCGCAGGCTGTATAGAACCAGAGGCTCTGGTAGAAGTGGGCCTGCTTCACAATGGAGAGCGTAAACTCCGAAGTGATCTCAGGCGCGCTAAGATCGGAAGCGACGACGTGCAAGGTATAGCGTCCTGGAGGCAGGTTCGTGTAATACGCCTCACGCCGCGATCCAGCATCATTCCAGCGCTTGTCGAAATTTTCAAGAAAATACCGGAAGCGCAATTCACTTTGCGATTTAAGTTTAATCGCACCGTAATGGATCTCAAGCTGTGAAACCGAAGCGGCCAGCTTCATCGGATCTTTGACAGGCAGGGAACGCCCATCGGCGATGATCTGCTTCAGCACAATAGGAACTGTCGAGCTCTTGCTTGTAAATGCAGGCGAAATCTTCAGTGGCCCAACAATACTTGGGAACCAGATGTCGCCGTTTCGGGTTATGGTGCCCGAGGGTTGAATCCCTCCAAGTAGCTGCGTACTCAGAGTGCCCTCGGACACCCTGTAAAAGGTCAGCGGCAGGCGGCCGCGCGACGCGGCATCCATATTTTTTACATCACTGGCGGCAATCACAGAGATCCCGTTCGGACTACTGAGCCAGATACGATGACTCGCATCTTCCAGAACCCCAAAGATCTTGTCCGATGGTAGCCCGTTAGCAGTACTTAAGATGGTCATGTGCTGGTCATTTGCGTCCCACCGATAGAGACCATGGCCCACAGTCCCGAGCCAAAGGGTCCCATCACTGCTTTCACACATGGACCACACCGGAATATGTTGCAATGCTCGCGTCACAGGACTGTCCTGGAGCACGCCTTGTCGCCAGGCGTAGACACCCTGTTCGGTGCCCGCCCAGAGCGTCCCCGCATGATCTTCCAGCAGCACTCGAATGCTGCTTTCTGGCCACCCGCGGATGCGTTGGAACCGCTCGTGACCGTTCTGGCGATAGAGCCCCCCTGGTGTTCCCACCCAGAGATCGCCATCCCGCGTCTGTATCAGCGCGCGCACGAAACCATTCTCCAATCCTTCGCGCTGCGCATACTGTGTCACAGCCCCTTGGCTTTGATGAAAGACGCCGTTACCCTGCGTGCCAAACCACAGCGTCTGCGCTCTGTCCATCAGGACTGTTTGAACATGAACCTTCGCCAGAGCCGGAATTTCCACGCGCTTCATGACTCCTCCCGACAATCGGAAGAGATGTGTCGAAGCCACCCAGACGGGTCCCTGCGGATCCGCATACACGGCCTGGACATCCGAGTTCGAAGCGTCCGACAACGGCACGACCGACAGGCCGCTATGGCTCAATCGAACGAGGCCAGCCAGAGTTCCGATCCAGATATTGTTCTCCACGTCCTGCAAGATAGCGAAGATCTCGTTGCTGGGAAGCGGTGATGGCGTCGTCAAATGTTTCAATACACCATGCGTGTAGGTGTAGATGCCCCGGCTAACCGTACCAATCCACACGCTGTCTTGGGACATTGCTTTGAGGTTGTGAATAGCGCCTTCCACATCACTGACCCGCGTAAAGGTGCCGGGACTTTGTTCCTTGATTGGAGCGCGGAACAGACCGGAATACGTGCCAATCCATAACTGCCCATCATCCGTAGCCAAAATCGCTTCAATGGCTGTCTGGGCTTTGGAATCGTGAAAAGGATACTCGGTCAGCTTCCCTCCTCGAACTGAGTAGAGGGAAGGCCCTCCAATCCAGATCGTGCCTGAGCGGTCGATCGTCATGGAGAACACCTGCAATCTGTGGACTACCTTCCTGTCGTCCACGCGCACCATGTTTACTCCATCAATTAGGAAGAGACCATCGAGCGCTCCGATCCAGAGACGTCCCTCCTTGTCTTCGAGCATCGCCCGTACAAAACCACCGCCTTGCTTTGCTGAGACAAATTTGCGAAAACCGTTCTTGTCATGGCGTACAAGTCCGCCGCCTGCAGTACCGATCCAAAGCGTGCCGGTGCGTGTCACCAGCAGACTGGCTATGTCGTCGATAGGCAACTCAGGTGTATTTTCATGGTTAAACAATGTGAACTCATTGCCGTCAAAGCGAAGAAGGCCCCCCGTCGTTCCCACCCACAAATAGTGGTCAGGAGTCTGAGCAAGGGCCTGAATGTTCGTCTCCGGCAAGCCATCTTTTGTTTGCCAGACAGATTGGATCTGATCCGTTGCACGGACGCTGGCGCTTCCCAACACGGTCAGCACAAGGCTGATCGCAAGCAACAGAGCACAACCTAAGTGCCAGGGTGTTTGAGATCTACAAGCAGACCCTCGTTGTCTCCAACTCAAAGTCGTCTCTCCCCGCAGGATCGACCGGCATGCACCATTCCAGGCTATTACCGGAGAATTGCTTCTCCGTCATATATCGCAGCTACTATACATCGCTCCGGCCCTCCTTACGAAAGGCTCATACCACACCCGCGAATATGACTTTTGGCAGATTGAGTCGCAATCGCCCGATTGATAACATCTGCCAAGCGTAATCGCCGGTAGAGAGGAACATTTGGATCAGCGGATGCCGAAAAACGAAAACCAACGTAGACTAGGCCGCTGGCCTGCTTTCGCCACTCGGCTCTCCTGCGTCCTCGCCTCTCTGCTTCTGGCTGGATGCTTTGCTATCTACTCCCCGGCACAAGTCCCACATGAGTTCAGTACGAGCCCCATCTTCGAGGAGGAGTTCGATAAGCCAACATTGGATCTCAGTAAGTGGTCTTTTCGAGGCTTGGGAAAACGAGATGACTGTATCGTCGATCCCAACGCTGTCTCTGTAGCGAATGGTGTTGCACGGATTCGAATTTACTCCGTTAAAACTGGCGACAAACTCACCAATTACTGCGGCGCCATCTCCACGCAATCCAGTTTTCTTCATACCTATGGTTACTGGCAAGCTGCCGTCCGCTTCGGGTACCAGCCTGGTATGCAGTGTTCATTCTGGATACAAAGCCCAAGCATCGGGCGCTATATAGGCGACCCCGCGCGATCAGGCGTCGAGATAGACGTCTTTGAGCATGTCTCAAGGGAGACTAAGCCTGATGGGTTCGATCATGCGGTGCATTGGGACGGCTATCAACCGCTTCTGCATAAAAGCATGGCCAAGGACGGCCAATACCCATCGCTCGACGATGGGAAATTTCATGTCTTTAGTCTTGCGTGGACTCCGCAAAATCTGACGTTTTACATTGATGGCAAAGAAAGCTGGACGCTTTCTGGCTCAGATGCGGGCATCTCGCAGATTGCAGAGTACATCATTTTGGATACTGAGTTGCCCCATGCGGATCGCGGTCCTGCAGGAGGGTATGGGCCTTTGGGCGCAACGCAGAACGCGTACTTCGATATCGATTACGTAAGAGTTTATCCGTTGAAGGCTGCAGGACAAGCGTCGTCACGATAGATGCAGATATATTGTTGAGCGACCACGGTCATCGCAATAACCCAGGCTTTTACAAAGCTTGATTTACCAATGTGACTACCTGATCAGGAAAGTTGTCTCATTGAGTCATTACTAAGACTGGTTGCCTCCCAGGGATTCGAACCCCGATATGCTGAGTCAGAGTCAGCTGTCCTACCATTGAACGAGGAGGCAACAGGTAACCGGGAGCCGCAGATCAACCATGCCGACATCCCACTCTTTTGAGTGTACGGGTTACAGCCATTCCGGTCAAACTTTTGCCGCTAAAATGCCTGTATGAGTAACGAGATCGGAAACCTGTTCCTTACCGCCTCCAGCGCAAAGCTTGAGCAGATGACCGGCTATCTGACAACCTGTTTGCAGAAGCTGAGCGATGAGCAGATATGGGAACGTCACGGCGCGCATGAGAACGCCATCGGCAATCTCGTGCTTCACCTATGCGGCAATATGCGTCAGTGGATCATGCACGGGGTTGGAGGCGCAACGGATGTACGCGTGCGTGATGCGGAGTTCAGCGCAGCGGACGGGCTCACGGCTTCTGAACTAATCGACCTCTTCAAATCCACTGTCTGGGAAGCTCGCTTTGTCATCGATTCCCTTCCGGCGGAGCGTCTCGTTGAGCGGACAACACCGCAAGGACGTAATGTCTCGATGCTCGAAGCCATCTATCAGGTTGTTGGGCACGTACAGCAGCACGTCGGCCAGATTATTCTTCTGACGAAGCAGATGACAGGCAAAGATCTCGACCTGACCATGCCGCGTCCGCGCTAGCTCATTCGTAACGAAGCGCTTCAATCGGATCGAGGTTCGCCGCCTGTATTGCAGGAATCATCCCGCTCACGACGCCCACAAACACCAGCACCGTCGTTGCAACGATGACAATGTCGGGAGAGATCAGCAGATAAATATCGGCTTTGCTGGCATTCGTTGCAATCGCGCTGTAGAAGGTGATTCCACCGACAACTTTGCTGACGGTAAAGGCGAGAATGATGCCGCCGATGCCGCCGACACCTGTAATCACCAGCGCCTCCGCGAGGAACTGCAGCAGGATGTGACGCTTTCGCGCTCCCAACGCCTTCTCGACGCCAATCTCTCGAGTCCTTTGCTGCACGCTTACGAGCATGATGTTCATTAGCCCGATGCCAGCAATACCAAGCGTCAACACACCAATAAACAGGAGCAGGGCCTGCAGGCCAAGCGAGATGATACGAAACTGCGCAAGCTGCGACATGATGTTCGCTACCCAGATGGCGTTCTTGTCTGTAGGCCTGAATCCATGCGCCGCCCCCATCTGGTTACGAACTGCCCGCTCCACCGCCATGTGGTCGCCGTGGTAGCTCATCCAAATCCCATCGAGATACTTCGTATCTTTCAGGTCACCCATCGTCTGAAAGGGGATATAGATGATGCGATTGATATTGTCATCCCCTTCCTGCATCTTGGGCTTCAACACGCCGACCACCTCGAAGCTCACACCATTCAGGCGAATCTTCTGCCCAAGTGGAAACAGGCCTGAATACAGCTTTGTCTTCGCCTCCGAGCCGATGACTGCAACGTGATTTCTCGACTGCATATCGTCCGGCGTAATAAAGCGACCTTCGTCGATCTCAATATTCATGATCTGCTGCAGCTCTGACGCTACACCGTCCACCTCCCACGTAAAGGTGTGCAGATCGTTCTGTACGGGTACCTGTTTCCAAAGCATCGGCGAAACATGGATGATCCCAGGCACTGTCTCCGCGATGCGTTCCACATCATCCATCTGAAAGCGGACTTTGATGCCGGCCTTCGTTCCACCAGCCTGTTCGCTGGTCGTACCGGGGAAGATGCCAATCATGTGCGTTCCCCATTGAGCGAAGATCTCCTCGAAGGCTCGTCCAAAACCCGCACCATAGGCAAGCAAAAGCACAACCGTAGCGATTCCCCAGGCCATGCCGACGATCGTGATGGCCGTGCGACGGCCATTGTGCCGCATCGCTTCGAATGCCTGTGCAAAGATGTCTTTCAGCATCGCTCGCTCTCCTTGCCTATTCTTTGCGCAACGCTTCCACTGGTTCGAGCGCCGCGGCCTTACTTGCCGGATACAACCCTGCAACAACCCCGCAAAGTGTCAAGGTTCCCAGCGCCATCACCGCAGACCACGGAACGAGTCTTGGCGGATCGAACCCCATCTGGTTGTTCCCCATCATCGCTCCCAGACCGAACATCAGACCCGCCGCAGCAAGTATTCCAATCACTCCGCTAAGACCCGTCAGCATGAGGCCTTCGAGGAAGAACTGCATCAGAATGCTGCGGCTTGTCGCTCCAAGGGCCTTCCTCAGTCCGATCTCTTTCGTTCTCTCCGTCACGGTCACCAACATGATGTTGATGATGCCAACGGCGCCCAGTGCAAGCGTCACAATGCCTACGCCACCCAGAAACACGTCCATCGCGGTAAAGATCAGACCGACGGTCCGTTCGGACTTGATTGTGTCCCATTCCTCAAAGGCGTCTTTCACGGAAGGTTCGAATCCGTGTCGCTCTGCAATAATGCGATGGACGTCGGCCTTGGCGGTCTCGTTCAAATCTGCAGTCAGTGGCTGATACTGAATCGAGCTGACTGAATCGGCAGGTATGTTCTCTCCCGTCATCGGGAAGAGTTGCATCATCGTCGACAGCGGAATGTAGAGTCGCTGATTCTCAGAGTCGTTGTTCCCACGGCCGATCTTGTCGACGACACCGATAACCTGAAACCGTGCTCCGTTGATTGTGATAAACGCGCCAAGCGACGGCCGCCCCGGAAAGAGCAGCTTATTGTTCTTCTGGCCCAGAATCACAACCATACGGTGCTGCGCTAAATCGTCGGCGTTGAAGTAGCGGCCCTGCGCCATCGGCAGATTGCGAATCTCGGGGTAGTTCAGCTCAACCCCCATCACCGAACCGCCGGAGCTTGAAAACTCGCTCACCTGTTTGAGGTCACTGCGGTTGATAAAGGCCGTCGCATTCCGCACATGCTGTGCCTGTGTGCGGATCGCGTCTGTGTCGGCCAGCGTCAGCTTGTAGGGACGCATGCCGGTGTGCTGGTTGGGCATCGCGGGAATAGTTCCGCCCCACATCATGATGACGTCTGTTCCGAGCTGCGCGAGGCCGCGTCGCTGCCCTGAACGAAAGCCTTCGCCGAGGCCAATCAACAGCAGCAAGGATGCAACTCCCCAGGCGATTCCGAACATAGTAAGAAACGATCGCAGCTTATTGGCTGCAATGGAACGGAAGACTTGGGCAAAGATGTCGTACAAGGCGCGCATGGCAATTATTCGACCGGATTTTCTCCCGTATGTTACGCACTCCGCTATAAAAGAGTTCCCTTTTGTGACTAATTCGCCAATTCCACTACCAGTTACCGCATAAAAGCGGGATTCTTGGTCAGCGACGGCGCGTCGGGATCGGCCTCGGGAATTGCAATGATCCCCAATCGGGCAAGAAGCGATGCCACTGCGCCAAGCGTCTCGTGGCTGGTCGCAGGAGCATACAGAACCCGAACGTTCTCGCCCTTAATCAGTTTTCCTCGCAGAGCGACGCAACGATCGGGGCGATAAACGCAGGAGGCCAGATCGGTGATGCTCTGCGACTCGCTTGGTGTGCAGATGATCGACTTCGGCGGAGCCATGCGATCGATCATGCTGAAGATTTCAAGCTTCGACTCCAGCTCATCAGGCACAAAATCGATGACGATGTCGGCTTCACGAACAGCTTCTTCTACGGTAGAGGCCAATTGAAGCTCGCCAAAACCACCGCGCAGGCTAAGGTCGGCGTATTCGACCTCGGCCCTGCGCAGCTTGGCAGGCATGACATCTTCGAGCGCAACATAAAGGCCAGCTGCAGCACAGGCCATCGCAAAGCTGCGGCCGGCGTGCCCTGCGCCGATCACGGCAACAATACGGATCGCGCTGCCTTCCGGCATGCTTACTTCTTACCTGAAACGGCTGCGATGACGGAGTCGTAGCTGGGATCGGCGTGTTTGATGTGCTCGGCAACGCGCTGACGCTCCTCTTCGGTAAGCGACGGCAGGACGGCAAGGATGCGCCGCAGGGTTACAGAGATGTCGTCGACGTAGTTCATGGTGCGGATTGCTTCACCGGAGAGTGGCATGAATGCTCCTGAGTTTTTGAGATTACTGATTCAGTCTAAATGTTCTCAGCCATGCTCTGCTGCCGGACTAACCAGAAGCGGTACGATCAGGTCCGCATCGGCCTTGGGATGGACGTAGCCGTCGCGGTCGGTCATCTCCATCAGCTCGGCCATCTGCCTGGCGAAGTCCGGGTGCAGCGCATCGGGGTTGTATCTCCAGGTCCAGTTCCCTTCGCCGGCCGCGGGCGTGTTCATGCGCGCCTCGCTGCCGAGATGCAGGACGTCCTGCAGCGGAATGATGCAGATGTGGGCCACGGAACGGGCAGCAGCGCGGATCATTGCCCAGACGACCTCAGCCGGATGATGAATTGGCTGCAGATAGGTTTGCAGGTTCCTGCGCTCGTGTTCGGCCGTGTCCTCGTTCCACCAGCCGAGCGTTGTGTTGTTATCGTGCGTGCCGGTGTAAACGACTGTATTCGGAACGAAGCTTTGTGGCAGATGAATATGTCCGCCGCGATCGCCGAAGCCGAACTGCATGACGCGCATGCCGGGCATGTTGAAGTGCTCGCGGAGCTCGTCGACTTCGCGCGTGATGAGCCCTAAATCTTCGGCGATAAAGGGCAGGTCGCCAAAGACCTGCTTGAGGCGGTCGAAGAGCGCGTGGCCCGGAGCTTTGACCCAGACACCATTGACTGCAGTGTCTTCTTCGGCGGGGATCGACCAATAGGCTTCGAAGCCTCGGAAGTGGTCGAGGCGAATCATGTCGTAGAGCTCGAGCGAGCGGCGGACGCGCGCGACCCACCAGTCGAAACCCTGCTTTTCCAGGAGTCTCCACTTGTAGAGAGGGTTTCCCCAGCGCTGGCCGGTGACGGAGAAATAATCGGGCGGAACGCCGGAGACACGCAGCGGTTTGCCTTCGGAGTCCAGCTCGAAGATTTCAGGATGCGTCCAGACATCGGCGCTGTCGTAACTGACGAAGATGGCGACGTCGCCGAGGATGCGGATCTTTTTTTCTGCGCAGTAGCTGCGCAGCGCGCACCACTGTTCGTTGAAGAAAAACTGGATGACCTGCTCGATGGCGAGTTCGCGGCCGTGCTGGTTGAGCGTCTCGGTCATCGCTTCGTCTTTGCGCCGGGCGTAAGGCTCGGGCCAGTGATTCCAGCTCTGGTAGTTGAAGCGCCGGCGCAGCACGTTGAACATCGCGTAGTCGGCGAGCCAGGAGATGTTGCTCTTGGAGAAATGTTGGAAGCGGGCCTTTGCCTCATCGGAGCCGCGATCGAGGAAGTTGGCTGCAGCCTCTTCGATCAGAGGTAGCTTCTTCTCTGTCGCGGCTCCAAAATCTGCCGGGCCATCGTGTCCGGGGAGTCCGGCGATGCGGCCTGCGGCGAGCCAGCCGTCGTCGACGAGGCGCTCAAGGCTGATGAGCAGAGGATTTCCGGCAAAGGCGGAGAGTGCCGAATAGGGTGAGCTTCCATAACCAGTCGGACTGAGCGGGAGCACCTGCCAGAGACGCTGTTTGGCGGCAGAGAGGAAGTTGACGAAGGCATAGGCTGCGGGGCCGAAGTCGCCGACGCCGCCGTAGGACGGCAAAGATGTTACATGCAGCAGGATTCCGGATAGCCGCTGCTCGTTGACTGCTTCCCCACTCATTGTCTGGCTCCCCACAAAACGTCCGCGTCTGGATGTCGTGCTCTCGCGGCACCTACTCCCAAAGGTATATCAGGCGGTCAAGAGCCCCCTCCCCCCAAGGTAATCGGGGCAAACGGTCTGTTTCCAGCAACTTGCGCGTTTTGCACAGGGCAAAATATTGAAAACAGGGTAGTTATCCATCAAAATCTTGATTCTAAAAGAGAAAATCCCGGCTCCAGAAGGGTCGGGATTCCTGTTCTGCTTCCTATGTATTAAGTCTAGCAAAGCGGTACGGGTAAATCGGCACTTTTATTTCGATTTTTCTCTTTTCTATTCAGCTATTTACAAATTTCGGGGGCTTGACAAGATTTAGCCGAATCAGCAAAGGCCACCCACTGGGCGGCCTTTGTTGATGGTTCAGTCTGGATAGATCAGTTACCGCCGGTGGGAAGCGGCGGGGTGGCCGGCTTCTTCGAGTAGCGGACGGAACCGGACTCCTCGTACTTCTTGGTAACGTTGCCGACGTAGACGCGGAAGAGCTGCTCGCGCTGATCGTTGAGCAACTGCTCGCGGGTCTGGTCGAAGTTCTTGGCGATGTCTTCGGCGGTGGGCTCCTGCTTGTCGGTGACGCTGAGAACGACTCCAGAGCGGCCGAGGTTGATCGCGTTGGAGATGCCTCCCTTGTTCAGGGCGAAGGCTACCGATGCCGGACCGGTCATTGCGCCGATCTCAGGCACCTGCGCTTCGCGGCCCACGAGCTCGCTGGACTTGAGCGGAATATTCATCTCCGCCGCAGCCTTCTTGAGATCGTTGAGAACCTTGGCGCGATCGGCCAGCTTGTTGATCTGCGTGTTCAGGAGAAGCGGAACCTGCTGCTCGCGGTAGTCGCTGGCAATGTGCTCCTTGTACTCGGCGAAGGCGGGAGCGTGAGCTGCCTTGATGTCGAGCACCTGGAAGACTGCGAAGCCGTCGCCGGTGGAGACGGAGGCCGGATCGGCACCCTTGACCACGGTGAAGGCCTGCGTGAGCAGCGCCGAGCCATCTGCGAGACCGGAGATGACGCCATCCTTGGCGACGTAGTCGGTGGTGACAACGTGCAGACCACGTGCGGCTGCTGCCTTGTCGAAACCGTTCTTCTTCACATCAGCTGCGAGCGCAGAGGCGAACGTCTGCTCAGCCGCGCCAGTACGCTGCTGCTCGAGGATGGGAACGATCTCGCTCCTGACCTCGGCAAGAGGACGCACGTGAGCCGTCTTCTTCTCTTCAACCTGAAGGATGTGATAGCCGAACTGGGTCTTGATGACGTCGGAGGTCTGGCCCGCTGCGAGCGAGAAGGCAGTCTTGTCGAACTCAGGCACGGTGCGGCCGCGATCAAGCCAGCCAAGCTCACCGCCTTGGGCCTTGCTGCCGGGGTCGTCGGAGTTCTTCGAAGCGAGGTCGGCGAAATTACCGCCGTTCTTGATCTGCTTCAGCAGGTCGTCGGCCTTGGCCTTGGCGGCCTGGTCGGTCTTCGCGTCCGCACCCTGCGGAACGGCGATGAGAATGTGGCGAACCTTGACCTGCTCCTTGACCTGATACTGCGCCTGGTGCTGGTTGTAATAAGCCTGAATATCGGCGTCGGAGATCTGCGGCTTGCCGCCGGGAAGATTGGAGGCGTCGAAGGAGACGTACTCGATCTTGCGTGTCTCCGGCATCGCCGTGGCGTACTTGGCGGCGTTGTCCTTAAAGAACTTCTCAAGCTCGGCGTCGGTGGGGTTGATGGTCTTACCCAAACTGTCGGCCGAGATGAGCGCGTAATCGAACTTCACCTTGGTACCCTGCGTGCGATAGGCCTCGCGCACAGCGTTGTCGGAAACGGTGACGCCGCCGGTGATCAGCGACTGCAGACGCTGCAGCTCCATATCGCTCTTGATCTGCGTTTCGAAGTCGGCGCGGCTGGTCTGGAAGAAGTTCTGGACGAAGTTCATGTAGGCGTCGTCGCCGATGTACTTGCCGCCCGGAAAGAGATACTGCGCGAAGGGGCCGGTCTGGAGCTCGTTGCGGAGATCCTCGTCGGTGACCTGGAGGTTCAGACGATCGGCTTCGTGCTTGAGGATCTGCCGCTGGACAAGAATCTGTCCGGCGCGCTGCGACATGTATGGGAGGAGAAACTCGGGAAGACGCTGCTGCTGCAGCTGGCGCGCGGCGAGCTGGTTCACCTGGGCTACTGTAACCGGGGTGGAACCAACGCCGAGGCGGCCGAGAAAGCCGCGGTCGCGAACCGTCGCAAATACAGTGGCATCATTGCCGCCGGCGCTGTCGAAGATGCCCGGGACGAGCGTGATCACCATGGTGACCACGGCAAAGCCAATAATGACTGCAAAGAGAATCTTGGTAATGCGGTTGTCCTGCTGAAGAAAACGAATCATGCCTTTTCTTTGAAGACCCTTCAGTTCAGACGCCACCGTTGAGACACGGATGAGCGCGCGCCCGGAATTTGCGAAGCCAGAGCACAGAAACTGTGCCGGATGCAGGGCAAGCTACAAGTATAAATCACCGGACGCGGTGGATATTGGCACAGGCAATACCTCGTCCTGTGAACACAAGACTTTGGGCCTGATCGCTCAGGCCCAAAGTTTGTTTTTAGCGATAGTAAGGATAGTAGTACGGATAGGGATACGGTGCGTAGGGCGGAGGCGGCGGAGGAGGAGGATAGTAACGCCGACGCATCTGCGGCTGGCCGTAGTAGGGCTGCGGGAGTCCTGCGCCGAGTCGGTCGAGCTCGGCCTGCGAGACGGTGGTAAGCGCTGCCTGCTGGCTGAGCTTGAAATTGACGATCGCCTCGGCAGGAATCGTCGCCTCACCCGACTTCGAAGCAGAGGAGACGCCCAGACCAGCGACGCCGCCGATGCCGGCTCCGAGCAGAGCGCCAGGGCCTCCGCCAGCGATTGCACCGATCATGGCGCCTACGGCACCGAGGCCAACGGTGTTTCCGACAGTCTGGCCGGTTTTGTCATAGCCCTGCTGATTCCAGGTCGTGGTTCCGAGAGGGTAGGTGTGGCCTTCCAGGGTGACCTGCGTGAGCTCGAGGGCAAGAATGCCTCGTCCCTTGAGATCGCCGCCCGGCTGGCCGTCAGAGACGCGTCCCTGCACGGTGGCTCCGCGCGGAATCGCGATTGCACCTCCGACAAAGACATTGTTGATGACGACGCCGTCAAATACGGTTCCAGGAGGCGTGTGGCGGCTGTCCATCGCCTGATTGATGCGCACGCGCAGCAATGTGCCTGCGGGAACGACGACGGACTGCCCTGCTTCCTGCACGCGATAGGGCCGTTGCGGTGGATACTGCTGTTGCGGCGGATATCCATTACCAGCCTGTGGCTGTGGCGGATATCCCTGCGGAGGATATGGATTGTTCTGCGACGGATAGGGATAACCCTGCGGCGGCTGACGCTCTGCAGGAGGAGGCATCTGGGGGCTGGCAGGCTGCTGCTGGTTGGGCTGCGACATCGAACCATCCTGCTGCATAGCCGGATTTTCGCTCTGATCGGGCGGAGTTGGATTGGCCGGAGCCTGATCGTTCGCTTGCGCCGCGTTATTGGTGTCCGCGGGCGCGCCGACGATCAATTCGTCGACGACCTTCTTGACGCCGGGGGTATTCGCAACGGTCTGCTCTGCCTTATTGCGGGAGGCTTCGTCACGAACGGAGCCACTGAGCGTCACTGTACCGTACACCGTGGTTGAGCCGATGGCCTGATCCGCGAGTTCGGGTACGCCTGCAAGAGCCTTCAGTACGTTCGATTCGATCTGCGCATCGGGCAGAGGCTTGTCCTGAGCGAAACTATTCACTGAAATAAGAGCTGCTCCGAGAGCGATGCCCCGAAGAATGCTCCACTGTCCACCCTGTGCCATACTGCGCCCCTCCAACTGCGACGCGATGCAATCTGCGTCAATAGATTGAACGTATTCCAATAAAAAAAGTTACGCTGCAGAAGAATAGCGCGAATGTATTGAAAATCCACAAGTACCTTCGCGCCGGTAAATTGACTGGGTGGAGCAGTAACGTTATATTGATGAAGCGGGGTGGAGCAGCCCGGTAGCTCGTTGGGCTCATAACCCAAAGGTCGCAGGTTCAAATCCTGCCCCCGCAACCACACGAATTTGCGTAGGGATGACTTCTGAGTCATCCCTTTCGTTTCCAAGCAGATGCCAGCTTCCCTCAGCAACATAGTGGGACTTCCCGTTCCCCGCCTGGGGCATCATGCGGATCTCCGAAACATGCTTGAGCAATTCCTTCCGGGCAGGCCCCGGTTCCCCCGCCAACAGCGCACGGAGGTTCCCCATGCTCTCCGTGATGAAGTTGCGGATGTCCGCCAGATGAGCCTCCACCGAATTGTCCCCCTGAGCCAGAAGCTGATCGGCGATGTCGCGCAACTGATGTTCGCGCTCCTGGATCGCCTCGACCAGAAATGCGGAGGGTCCGGTTTCCGCTGCCGTCGCCGCCAGCCGCCGCAACTCCCCTTCGAGCTTTTGTTTCCGTTCCCGCATCTGCGCCAGTTGGTTCGTGAGAGTGGCGAAGGCGCTCCTGACGTGATTCCCAAACTCATCCATGACGTACCCGATGGCGTCAGGCTCCAGGACCTTGCTCTGCAACTCATCCAGCAGCTGCTCTTCAATCCAGTCCTTACGCACGGTGACGGAATTGGGGCAGGTCCCGCGGTTGAAGTGTTGCGAGCAGCCGTACCTCGGGTAATGGCCGTAGGAGGTGTATCCGGTAACGATGATGAGATTGGCTCCGCACAGGCCGCATTTCAACAGCCCGCTCAGGAGATAGGGACTTGTGACAGAACGAGGAATCAAAACGCCGCCGCCCTCGCGCACACCATAGGTTTTCCTGACGTGCTCCTGACGTTCGCGCACGCGCTGCCATAGCTCATCGCTGATGATCTGCAACTCCGGGTGCGCAACCGTGCGCCATTCGCTCTCCGGCCTCGCGCGCCGCACACGTTTGTTGGTTCCCGGCACCTTCACGAAACGCGAACTGTTCCAGATCACTTTTCCGTTGTAGAGATCGCGGCGCAGCATCGCCCGGATGCAAGTCGGGCACCACGTCGCGTACCTCTTGCCCGCCCGTGGTCTTGGTGGAGGAATATGCTCGCCATTCAGGGTCTTCGCAATCGTCTTGAGCGACTGCCCCTCGGCGGACATTTCAAAGATGCGCCGAACCACTGCCGCCTCGCTCTCGTTGATGACCAACTGCTTTCCCGTCGTGCCGGAGACAGGAACTGAGTCATAGCCGAAGCAGCGACCGCCTGTGTGCTGGCCGCGCAGCATCAAACCTTCGAGTCCACGATGGGTCTTCTTGGCAAGCTCCTTCACATACAAGCTATCCACCATGCCGTGGACAGTGACCAGCACATGCGCCTGCTCGTTATCGGAGTCGATCCCCTGACTCACAGCGATCAGTCGAATCCCGGCAAAGTTCAACCGCTCGAAGATGCTCAACGCATCCTTGGTGTTCCGCGCCAAGCGGCTGCTGTCATCGAGCAGGATGATGTCGAAGGGACGAGCCGGAGAGAGCGCAGCGTCCAACAGACGCCCAAGCCCAGGGCGGTCCGCGCCGACACCGCTCAGTGCCTCGTCGGTGTAGACATGCTCTTCGAGAAAGATGAATCCGCGAGCATGGGCGTACTCGCGGCAAATCCGAAGCTGGTCCTCAATAGAGCGAGGACTCTGAAGATCACTGGAGTAGCGGGCGTAAGCGGCACATCGCAGAATCATGACTGATTACCGTCCTTGTCGGACGTTACCTCTGAAGGCCCTGTCATAGCAAGTCGATTCCGCGTCTTGATTTCGGCCAGATATTCCCGCACCAGAGCGGGAATAATGACGTTGTCCAACCACGATTTGAGCGCGGGATCGAGCCGCTTTCCAGCACTCGAAGATCGTGTCGAGCCTGGCTGTTTTTCCAGCGCAGCTCCTTTTCCGTTTTTGATAACCCCATTTCCCACGCGACGCCTCAAGAGCGGTTGCGCCCGCCCGTGAACCGAACGATAGGGAGATTTCTCACACAGACGTTATGCTTTTTCGGGGGTGGGGTATGCAGATTCTGTATACCCTCTTCGATGGGCAATAAGTGGTTTATTCGCTGACGCTTACCCCAAATCAGGCTATTCCCGTCGCCTCTGGCTCAACCGGCATCCTGCGAAATGGGTGGAGGGTCTGCCGGGTTCTGTTCTGAAATGCCTGCAATCGAAGATCAATCCTTGTGTGCTGCGTGTTCTCTCAGGCACCGCGAGAGAAAGCCAGGCTGCGCCCATCGGCGCTTGGCGTTCTGCTTCGGCTTCGCCGCCTTACGGTTTCGGCTTTCAGAAAATCTTTTTGCAACGGGCGCAAAAACATTTCCCGAACCTTCCGAAAAAGACACGCCTGCGGCACTTGGGAGCAGCCCTCTCTCGCGCCCTTGCGGGTGTGTGTCCTGAGAGATCACTCCGGGACCACAAAGGAGATCACAGTCATGCAGGCCATCCAGAACAATTCAACCGGACAGTTTCTCAACACCATCGCGCAGGGAGATTGCATCGAGGTTATGCGCCAGATGCCAGCGAACAGCGTGGACTTCATTCTCAGCGACCCGCCGTATCTGGTGAACTACCGCGACCGATCGGGACGTTCCATCCAGAATGACGTAGATGCCGATTGGCTCAAGCCCGCGATGGCGGAAGCGTATCGCGTACTCAAGCAGAATCGAGTTGCCGTGATGTTCTACGGCTGGAGCAAGGTCGATGCCTTCTTCGCAGCGTGGAAAGACGCGGGTTTTCAGCCTGTCGGACACATCGTGTTTCGCAAGGACTACAGCTCAAAGAGTAGGTTCCTCCGCTATCAGCACGAGCAGGCATTCCTGCTTGCCAAGGGGAGGCCGCCACTACCAAAGCAGCCGCTCATGGATGTGATGGAGATGCCCTACAGCGGCAACAAGCTACACCCGACTCAGAAGCCTGTCACGGCGCTGGCACAGTTGATTCGCAGCTTCTCACTTCCAGGAGAGCTGGTGCTCGATCCCTTCGTTGGCAGCGGCTCGACCTGCGCGGCAGCGCTGCTGACGGGCCGCAAGTATCTCGGCATGGAACTCAATGCTGAGTACCACCGCGCAGCGAGTGAGCGGCTAGAGCGTGTGAAAGAGAGGATCGCAAGACGGTCCTCTCCTTCCTTCCCGACCGAGTGCATGTTATCCGCACCGCGTCGCGCGTAAAGGCGAGCCATCTCCTGAGTCGTTGTCCTCGCCGCCTTGACTCGCGCCACGGTGCGGTTTTTCTTTGCTGGCCATGTCGGGAAGGAATGGTTTGGCAGTTCCTCCACTGCCATCCGACGTCGCTTACACCCGGCCTTTTCAGCCCTTCCAGCGCGACGTTCGAGGGTATGCAGAATCTGCATACCCCACCCCCTAAAAAGCATTAGACGGCTCAGCGGCCCAATCCTACATTCGCTCCACATCACTGCAGCCGGGAGTACTCACTCGCCGGAAAAGCACATGAAAGGAGCGCATGAAAATCCCTGTTTCCATTCGATCCCCTCGTTTCCGGCGTTGGCACACCCACGCCCGGAGACTAGCCATTCCATCCCTGATGTTCCTCGCGGCTCTGCCGGTCTATGCCCAGACCGGCAGCGATCCGTGGGACAACGCGGTGAACGTACTCAAGACCGCGTTCACCGGCACCATCGCTACCGGCCTGTCGCTGGTCGCTATCGTCGTGGGCGGGCTGATGTTCGCCTACGGCGAAGGCCAGTCGAAGAAGATGCTCGCCGGCATCGTCTTCGGCATCGGCATGGCGGTATCAGCGGTGAACTTTATGAGCTGGCTGTTCCCGCAATAAGCCATTCGCGGCAGGCCAAATCACAACGCAAAACACCGATAGGAAGGAGGTCGCACATGGCAGCGGACGGTCCACGGCAGAACAAAGTCTACAAAGCGATGAACCGCCCGCTGACCGTGCTTGGCGCGGAGCGAAGGCTGTTCTTCGTCGCGCTGATCACCGGAGGCTCCGTCTTCTCACTCCTTCACTCGCTGGTCGGCGGCATCTTGCTCTTTGTCGTAGGCGTCATTATCGCCCGCATCGCCACGAAGCATGACGTGGAAATACTGCGCGTGCTCTTCAACTCCGGCAAATTCCGCCGCCGCTACGACCCCATGAAAACCGATGCCACAGAGATACGCATTGCGAGGCGCGATGGTCAGAGTTGAGCACATCACGAAGGACTGGAAAGAGGCAGGTTCATTTCCCGCACAGATCAACCTGTTCGGGTTCTGGGACGAGCACTCGTTCCTCACCAAATCCGGCGACCTCGGCGCAGTCCTGAAGATCGGCGGCATCGACTACGAGAGCCTCGACCATGCCGGACGAGACCATGCCGTGAAGCGTCTCGAAGCCGCACTGCGCTCGCTTGATGAAAAGTGCCGCCTCTATCAGATCCTGTTCAAGCACAACCGGCCTGAGATTCCCCATGCCGAGTATGAGAATCCGCTGGTCCGCGCCGCGGTAGAACAGCGCGCTGCATTCCTTCAGTCCAGGGCGGACCGCCTCTACAGTATCGAAGTTTATTGGGCGGTCATGATCGACGGCAGTTATGCCAAAACCGGCCTGCTGCATGCGCTCGCGCAAATGCCGAAGCAGCCTGCCGCGTCGCTGCGCGACCTGCGCGGTCTCTTCTCCGGCAACAAGGAACGCACGCTGATTTACGAGCAGATCGAGCGCGATCGCCTGCGGTTACAGCAGAAAGTTCGGAGTTTGAGTGGGCAGCTCAACGACCTCATGACGGTCACGCTGCCAGGGGCGGAGGAGACGTTTCGCATACTGCGCCGTCTCGTCAACTTCCGCCCCTCAAAGATTAAAGATGCAAGACTCCACAGCGCGCGCCAGATCGATTACCAGTTATGCGATTCGGAGCTGGAGGCGCATCGCGGCTACCTGCGCGTGGAGGATGACTATCTCCGCGTCCTCACACTGAAAGAGCTTCCCTCCGAGACGCGGCCCCTGCTGCTGCAGGGCCTCTTCGATGTCCCCGCGAACTTCCACGTCGTCACCGAGTGGCATCCGGTCGATAACGCGAAGGCCCGGAAAGAGATCGCCTCGCGCCGCCGGCATCACCATAACTCGAAGACCAGTTTCGTCTCGAACCTTCAGGACCGCCAGAACACCGGCCCGAAGGATGAGCTGGTCGATGACTCGAAAGAGGCAGCGGTCGCCGAGCTAGGCTCGGCCCTGACTGCGCTCGGCATGGAGGGCAAGAACTTCGGCGAGTTCACGCTGTCGGTCGTCATCTACGACGAAGACCGCGTGAAGGTGGAGCATACGGTCGCGGAGTTTCAGAAGCTGTTCACGCAGCACGATGGTCTGCTTTACGAAGAACGCTACAACCTGCTCAATGCGTTCTTTGCAACCGTCCCAGGCAATAAGCAGTTCAATCTTCGCAAGCAGTGGGCGCTGAACTCGAACTACGCCGACCTGTCGTTTCTGTTCACCATCGATGCAGGCTCCCGGTGGAATCCGCAACTCAATAAGGAATACCTTGCCGTCCTCGAATCCACGCATGGAACGCCGTACTACCTGAACCTGCACTGGGGCGATGTTCCCAATGCCTTCATCCTCGGCGCCATCGGTAGTGGGAAATCCTTCACCACAAATTTCATCATCCAGTCGGCGCAGAAGTATAGCCCGCTGACCTTCGTCTTCGACCTTGGCGCGAGCTACCAGATGCTGACCCAGTCCTTCGGCGGGAGCTATCTCAACGTCGGATTGAAAGACCCCGGCTTCAGCATCAATCCATTTTCCCTGGCGCCGACACACGAGAACCAGAACTTCCTTTATCTCTTCCTTCGTGTGCTGATCGAGGCGGGCGGACGCTATGACCTGACGCCGGAGGACGAGAAGGCCCTGTTCGCCGGCATCGAGCGCGTGTACAAGCTGCCGCGTGAGATCAGGACGCTGACCAACTTTGCGTCGATCCTCGGTCCGCTCGGCGAACGCCTGCATCGCTGGCTGCAGTCCGGGCAGTTCGGCTATCTCTTCGACAACGTCGAGGACACGCTGACCTTCTCTCGCTTCCAGACCTTCAACTTCGACGGGTGGGACAAATACCCCGATGTGCTGGAGCCGATGCTGTTTTATCTGCTGCAGCGCGCAGCCGCGGAGATCGAGAAGCGCGAGAACATCGCCACCTTCAAGCTCTTCGTCATCGACGAGGCATGGATTTTCTTCAAACGCCAGATCATCCACGACTGGGTCATGCGGGCCGAGAAGACGTGGCGGAAGCTGAACGGCGCCATGATTCTGACCACGCAATCGATGATCGAGCTGGTCTCGAACAACCTGCTGCAACTGGTCAACGAGTCGTGCCCAAGCCGCATCTTCCTCGCCAATCCCGGCATCGACCGCAAGCTGTATGCCGAAGCCTTTCAGTTGAACGATACCGATCTTGAACTATTGGAATCGCTGGTCCCAAAACGTGACCTGCTCTTCAAGCAGCCGCAGTATGCGAAGAAGCTCCGGCTCTCGGTCGATCCGTTGAGCTACTGGATGGCGACGAATACGCCACGCGACAACATTCTCAAGCAGCAATACTTCGCCCGCTTCGGGCCGGAGCAGGGACTCCTGCGTCTGGTCCAGGACTACCCCAACCCCACACAAATCGAGGTGAATCCATGAACCGCGCTCCCATCTTCCCGCTGGTGCTCGGCCTGGTTGCGACCGTTGCTCACGGCCAGCAGTCGGCCCGCATCGTCCACTACCACCAGAACGACATCGTGAGCGTGCGCGCGAAGATGCGCTACACCACGCTCATTCAACTCCCCGTCACGGAGAAGATCCTCCAGGTCGCTACCGGAGACAAGGACTTTTGGATCATCGATGCGGTCGGCAACTACTGCTTTCTGCACCCGGCCAAGGAAGGCATCCATTCCAACCTCAACCTGATTACCGACAAGGGTACCGTGTACTCGTTCACGCTGAACGACGACGAGTCCTCTGAGCCTGACTTGAAGGTGGTCATCGAGCCGAGCGACCCTTCGTCAATCGCCGCGGCGAACGGCGCAGATAAGCTGCTGCCGGCATCCGAAGTCGCCGTTGCGCAGCAGCAGGCGCAGCTTGCGCAGCACCGGGCTACGCAGGCAGTCGAAGAGTACCGCGCCAATTACCCCACGCAGGCTCTGAAGTTCGACTACACCTACAAAACCGCTGCGCCCTTCAGCGTGTCTGCGATCTACCACGATGACAAGTTCACCTACATCAAGTCCTTGGCTGCGGAGAAGTTTTCTGTCTACGAGGTGAAGGACGGAAAACCCGACCTCATTACCTATCAGCTCACCGATGGCACCTACGTTATCCCGCAGGTGGTGGACAAGGGATACCTCGAAATCGGCAAGCACAAGCTCACCTTCGAGCGGAAGGGACAGTAGGTGCGCCGATGACGGAGGAAAAAGAAACTACCGCAGCAGCACCCAAACAGGAGACGGCGGCAGCGCCTCCGGCCGTTGTTGACAAACGCAAGCTGCCGGAAGGCGTCGTGCCGAAGCAGGCGCAGGGCTATGTCGTCGCGGGCCTCGCCGTCCTGATTCTGATGGCGGTGATGTTCTCGAAGAACCATCTGAGGCCCGCGGCCACCGGCACAACGCCATCGTCCGCCGCTCTGTCCACGGATGTGAATCAGCAGAGGATCCACGAGCTGGAGCAGGACCTCAGCGCCGACCAGCGGCAGAGCCAGCAACAGCAGGCCCAGGCGCAGAAAGGCAATGCCACCGGCCCTGTCACCGGCAACGCTTCACCCTCACAACCCAATGGCATGGCTCCCGCTGCGCAGTTGCCACCCTCCACTGAGCCGCCGCGTGATCCCATTGCGGACGCGGAAAAGGCGCTGGCCTTCAAAGCGCGCTTCGCGTCGAACCTTGTCTCCGGCAATGACACGATTCCTGGCGCGGCCTCCTCCGCTCCCGCTGCTGTCACAGGCACTCCATCAGCGAATAACTCTCCCGCTTCATCCATCGTGCCTGCTTCGCAGCACTCGGATGCCAAAGAAAAGCGCCCGCCAGAGGTGAACGTCAACTCCGCTCACGGCCAGCCCTATGTGCTCTTCGAGGGAACCACCATCGACACCTCTCTGGTGACTCGCCTCGACGGGGAGTTTGTCGGGTCGGTCAAGGTCATGGTGACCAACCCCGTCTACAGCCGCGACCGCCAGCATGTGTTGATTCCCGAAGGCACGTTCATTCTTGGCAATGCGCAGAAGGTCTCCGGCTTCGGCCAGAAGCGCCTCGCCGTCGCCTTCCACCGCATGATCATGCCTGACGGTTACAACGTCGATCTCGACCAGTTCCGCGGTCTCGATCAGGCCGGCGAGACGGGCCTCAAAGACAAGGTCAACAACCACTACTTCGAAATCTTCGGCGCGTCGATCGCACTCGGCGTGATCGCTGGCGCTTCCGAAGCGACCACCAATGGGGGCTACAGCCAAAACGGCTCCGATATGTACCGGCAAGGCATGGCATCGAGCCTCGCTACCTCGGGCGCCAACGTCCTCGACAAGTTCATCAACATCCCGCCCACCATCACCATCCGCGAAGGCCATCGCATCAAGATTTATCTCACGCAGGACATGCTGTTGCCCGCGTATGAGAACCACGACATGCCGGGGGTGATGTGATGCGCCTTGCTTTGCTCGTGCTTCTCGGCCTGCTCGTGGTTGGCTGCGCCTCCCCCTCGCCGCCAAAGAAGCCCTCTCCCTATCGCTACACCACTCACGCGCCTGCGCTTGCGCTTGGCGCAAACCCAAAGGAGCCGTCATGAAACCACTGAAGTCGTTTCTTCCTCTCGTATTCCTCACTCTCTCGCTCGCGCCTGTGGCGCACGCGCAGTTCGGATCAGGCATCGTCTACGACCCCACGCAGAGCGCCCATGCAATCCAGCAGATCGAGCAGGGATCGCAGAGCCTCCAAACCGCAGAGCAGATTTACACCACTGCCTACAAAACGATGAACCAGGTCATCGCCGCCTACAACCTTGCCTACCAAATGTCGAAGATGCCGCAGAATCTGGCCGCGCGGTATAAGTCCGACTTTGCGATGTGGACCAACTTCTCATCCGTGTCCGCGCCCAACACCTACGGCAATACCTCGGCGTGGATCAATGCGCTCGATCTTGGCAATCCCACTCGCGCCACGTCTGCATATAACGCCGCCGTCATTCCGTTGCAGAGCTATCCCGGCAGCGGCCTCTCCAGCCAGGACGCTACAACCCAGACTGTCATTAAAAACCAATATGCGTCCTCCGAGCTCGGCCAGGCGACGCTGACCAATTCTCTGTCCATGTTAGGAACGATTCGTTCTGATTCGCAGACCTTCCAGCAGAAGCTGGCCAACCTCGAATCTGATACCTACTCGACCGATCCCTCGCAGCAGACCTCGAACGCCCTGCTCGGCAAGATCAATTCCGCCACCATGCTGCAGATTCACTCGCAGCAGGACACAAACCAAATCCTCGCGGCACAAGCGGCGCAGCAGACGCTCGACGCCAAAGAACAGATCGACGAACGCAATCGCCTGATGAACCAGTCGATCTATTTCCAGCAGAACTTTCCCACGCTGATGCAGAACATGACCTCCGGCGTGAGCGATTCCATCCACACCGTCTCCCTTTCAACCACAGGACACTGAGCCATGCAGCCAAACCCCTTTACCGCTCTGAACCAGGCGATCAGTCAACTGATCACGTCGAACAGCGCCACCTTGCAGGCCACCGGACTCGACATCTTCCGTGGCCTGGCCGTGATCCTGATTGCCTGGTTCGGCATCAAGTCCGCCCTGTCCGCCGCGCAGGGACATGGCGGCGGATTCCATTTCGCCAAGTTCGCCGACCTGATCCTGATGATCTCCTTCGGCCTCGGCATGCTGACGTATTATTCGTCGCCGATCCCAGGTGTGGGCTACAGCTTCAGCGACCTCGTAACGAAGGAAGCCCAGAACATCTCCAACCAGATCGAGTCGGACCAGACGCAGCAGATCGTCAACACCGTCCTGGATGCGGAAAAACAACTCGGCACCCCGCCGGGCAAATACAGCATCCTCGAAGACCTGACCTACCTTCTGATCGCTGTGATTCTCGCTGCGATGGAGGCTATAGCCTTCGCCGTCATCGCATACGGTCTTGTCGCCTCAGCGGTCTGCGTGCTGATCGGCCCGATGTTCATCCCCTGGTTCATCGTGCCCAAGATGGACTGGCTCTTCTGGGGCTGGTTCAAGGCATTCATCGGCTTCAGCTTCTATCAGGTCATCGCCTCGGCCTTCATCTACGTCTTCGCCAAGGTGCTCACGTCGATGTTTCAGGTCATCGGCAATATCAGCATCTCGAATGCGCTGACCGTCCTGCCCGCACTCTTTATCACGCTCATGGTCTGCATCTACGGCCTGGTCAAGATACCGGAGCTGACAGGAGCGATCCTCAGCGGACGCGCCGGAACCTGGGTCAATCCGATGGGGAGTTAACACCATGACAAAGACATCTTTCTCTACTACCGAGGCCGGGCACAGATTTATCGAACTCTACGCCGAGCCTGTTGTGACGAACACCTATCTCAAGATCGCGCTGCTCGTGCTCTCCATCGTCACGCTCGCGTTGCTTGCGTTCCTCTGGCGAGCCGAAACCGCCGCCTCGCGGCTGAAGCCGCTTGTCATCGCGGTTTACGACATCGGACGCGGCCAGGTGATGAACTATGACGACTTCTCGAAAGTTCCCGTCGAACGTGTCAGCAAATACTATCTCGCGCGCTGGTGCCAACTCTACTACGGGCGCAATCATGCCACGCTGCAGCGGGACTTCTCGCAGTCGCTGAGTTTCCTGTCCGATCCGTTGCAGTCGGCAGCGCTGGCAAAGGTGAATCAGCAAAAGACACTCGAAAGCTTCCTGCTCGATCCCGGCCAGCCCAACGTGGACATCGAGATCAAGGCTGTGGTGCTCGAAGACACGCGCCAGCTTCCATATCGCGCGCATGTGGAGTTTGAGAAAGTCTTCCGTTCCCCCGGCGACCAGCAGGAACAGCGACGGGAACGCTGGACCGCGAACGTCATTTACAGCTTCCGTGATCAGGTGCCCAACCAGATGCTGCTCACTAACCCTCTTGGCCTGGTTATCAGCTACGTCCACGAAGACCAGGCGTTCGGGAGTTAAGCGCCATGCGACCGAAGATGCCTATCCTGCTTTACTGTGCCGACCGTGAATTGCTCTCCGCTACGGCCTTCGCGCTCCGTCTGCAACCCTACGATGTCACTGCCATTGACGACAGCCGGAGCGCGGCTGCCGTCATGATGGCGAGCGAGCTTGTCTGCGGAGTCCTGATCCACGCAAGACAGGGTGACCTCGCGGGCAGGCTGATCCATCGCCTGCTCGAAACGGATCTGCATGTTCCGCTCCTGCTCGTTGACCGTGCCGGCGATCTCGCACCTGTCCGCTACGCGGACAGGGTGCTCTATGGCCGCAATACTTCGATGGCTCACATCCTCGGCGCTCTCAAGGTGCTTTGCGCGCGGAAGCGTGGACCACGTCCCCGGAGTGTGGCATGAGCGAGCTTATTTACATCGGCGGATTCTCAGGCGGCATCGATTCACAGGCCGCCGCGCGGTTCATGCTGAACCGCTGCGGCACTACCTGCGTCGTGCTTGTCAATGCCGATGCAGGAGGCAACGAGCATCCCCTGACCATCGACCACATCAGCTGGTACTCGGAGCACGTCCATCCCGTCATCCGAATCACTGCGAAGATTGGAGACTTCCGCACCGATGAATGGTGCGAGCGGAAAGGCGTCGATCCCGGAGCGGATCTGACCTTCCCCGAATTGGCCCGCATCAAAGGCCGCTTCCCATCGCGCCGTGCGCAGTTCTGCACCGAAGCATTGAAGCTCGCGCCTATCCGCCGCTGGATCGAAGACCACTACCCGGATGGAAATTATGCACGTTTCACTGGCGTGCGCCGCGATGAATCGCTGGCACGCTCTGAGCGCCAGTGGCAGGAGTGGGACGACTACTACGACTGCGAGTTGTTTAACCCTGTCTACGACTGGTCGAAGCAGATGTGCTTCGACTACGTCCGCCTGCACAAGGAGCAGATCAATCCGCTCTATTCGCTCGGCTTCACGCGCGTGGGCTGTGCCCCCTGCGTGAACTCCTCGAAAGACGACATCCTCAATTGGGCAACGCGCTTCCCGGAGATGATCGACAAGGTCCGTGCGTGGGAGCGGCACGTCGGGCGCACCTTCTTTGCGCCCTGCGTACCCGGCATGGTTATCAACTGGATCGATGACGTAGTCGCTTGGGCAAAGACCGACTTCGGCGGCAGGCAGAACAATCTCTTCCGCATTCTGCCGCCGCCTGCCTGCGAATCGAGGTACGGCCTATGCGAGTGAGCGTCGCGCCGTGGAGGGTTGCATGATCCACTACCACGGCATTCCCATCACACCCGAAGCCGCCGCCGCGCAGATCCTCATGCGCCGACACACGATGGTCTCATTCGCTCATCCTCAGCAGATCGAACTGGTCGCGGATGCCTGCCAGTCGTTCGCGCTCGACAATGGCGCCTTCTCAGCATGGCGCACCGGGAAACCAATCGTTGACTGGACCGCTTTCTACGAATGGGTGAAGCAGTGGCAGCAGCATCCAGGCTTTGACTGGTTCCTCATTCCCGATGTGATCGACGGAATCGAAGCGGCGAACGATGCGCTGGTCTCTTCCTCGGCATGGTCGCCATACGGCGTACCCGTATGGCACCTGCATGAATCGCTCGACCGCATCGAGCGGTTGATCGCGTGGGGATTCCAGCGCATCGCCATTGGAAGCTCCGGCATGTTCGCACAGATCGGCACGACCGCTTGGTGGAGACGCATGGCGGAAGCGATGACCGTGTTCTGTGACGGACAGGGCCGCCCACGCGCCAGGCTACATGGCCTGCGCATGCTCGACCCTTATGTGTTTGCCTCTTTCCCATTCGCCAGCGCAGACAGCACCAACGTCGCTCGCAACATCGGTCTCGACGGCAGATGGACAGGCAGCTATCAGCCCGCCACCAAGGCCGGGCGAGGTGTTGTCCTTGCCGACCGAATCGAGACGGTCAACTCAGCTTCTCGCTGGCGCGGCCTGCGATATGAGCTGGAATCACCGCTCCCATTATTTTCAGAGCTGTTCGCAGAAGTGGAGGAATCGGCATGAGCTTCCGCATCCTCCAGGGCGATGTGCTGACACGTCTGCGCGAGTTGCCGGACGGATACGCGCATTGCGTCGTTACATCGCCGCCTTATTGGGGATTGCGGGACTATGGCGTCGAAGGGCAGATCGGACAGGAGCCGACGCCGGAAGAGTATGTGCTGAAGCTGGTCGAGGTCTTCCGCGAAGTCCGGCGCGTTCTCCGAAGCGATGGGACCTGCTGGCTCAATCTCGGCGACACCTACGCCGGATATTGGGGAGACGCCAACGCCAAGAAGCAGGGCCGTCGGTCCAGCGCCGACACCAATGGCTGGACGAACGGCTTCCACATGAATGCAAGGCCATCGTTCCATCAGGCATTCGATGAGCTGCGACTCAAGCCAAAGGACCTGGTCGGGATTCCGTGGATGCTGGCCTGCGCTCTGCGCTCCGATGGATGGTGGCTGCGCTCCGACATCATCTGGCACAAACCGAATCCGCTGCCCGAAAGCGTGACCGACCGGCCCACGAAGAGTCACGAGTACCTATTCCTGCTTACCAGAAGCAGTTCGTACTACTACGACGCCGAGGCGATCAGTGAGATTGCCGTGGGCGACACGCCCGGCAATCTCACCCATAAGGACACGACTGCATACGAGAACGGCGATGTCCACATGCGGACGAAGGCTGGACTGGCGAAGGTGACCGCCGTATCGCGCCGCAATAAGCGGTCGGTCTGGACCATTGCGGTGGAGGCATTCTCGGAAGCGCACTTCGCTACGTTCCCAACGAAGCTGGTTGAACCGTGCATCCTCGCTGGCACCAGCGAGCACGGATGCTGTGCGCGCTGCGGCGCTCCGTGGAGACGGATCACCGAACGCACGCACACCTTCCAGTCCGGTAGCGGGAAAGCAGGCCATGCGCCCTCGGGCAAGTTCACCGGCAGCGTCCAGGCGGAGAGCGGTGACTACGACATCCGCCTCGGCCCGGTCGTCACGACCGCGACCATTGGCTGGAAACCCTCCTGCTCGTGCTCGGCAGAAATCCTACCTTGCACGGTTCTCGATCCATTCAACGGAGCCGGTACGACGGGCCTCGTCGCGCTGCGACTTGGCCGCCATTACCTCGGCATCGAACTCAATCCCGAGTACGTCACCATGTCCGAACGTCGCATCCGCGAGGATGCTCCGCTCCTCCGGCAGGAGGAGCAGCCATGAGATATCTCTCTGTCTGCTCCGGCATTGAAGCGGTCTCGGTCGCATGGGAATCACTCGGCTGGCAGCCTGCCATGTTCGCCGAGATCGATCCTTTCTGCTGCTGGCTGCTGCGCTCGCGCTACCGCGCATCGCGGCCTGTTTATATGCCCAGCCCACATGACGCGCTGGATCGGAAAGAAGCGAAGCGTCGCGCGGCAGCCATTCGCAACATCGTTGCTTTGCCTGCCGATGGCGACGTGATCAATGCGGGTGATTTTACAAAGATAGGTAAAAACAATGTGGGAGCAATCGACCTTCTGGCCGGAGGAACACCTTGCCAGTCTTTCTCCGTCGCCGGTAAGCGAGCGGGACTGGATGACCCGCGTGGCAACCTCACCATCGAGTTTGCTCGACTTGCTGATCGCCTCCGGCCCGCTTGGCTGGTGTGGGAGAACGTCCCCGGTGTCCTGTCGATTGACGACGGACGCACGTTTGGAGCCTTCCTCGGGCTCCTGGTCCAACTCGGGTATGGGATCGCCTACCGAATACTGGACGCTCGCTATTTCGGAGTACCCCAGCGACGCCGTCGCGTCTTCGTTGTCGGACATCTTGGAGACTGGAGAGGTCCCGCAGCAGTATTTCTTGAGTTCGCGGGCCTGTCGGGGTATCCTCCGCCGCGCCGAGAAGCGCGGCAAGGATCTGCCGGAGGCGTTGAAGTCGGCCCTGCTGGCGGTCGCCTCACAGACACAGCCCCAACCATCGATACCGGATGCAAAGATGGCTTCGTCCGCAATCAACTAGGTGCTGGCGTTCTCGCTTCCACCAACGACATATCCCATTGTCTGAACGCTGGCGGCATGGGCAGGCAGGATTTTGAAAGCGAGACGCTGATCGCTCATGCGCTCTCCGCCGATGGCTTCGACGCGAGCGAGGACGGCACCGGGCGCGGAACGCCCGTGGTGCCTGTCGCCATCTGCACCGCACATACCCAGTCCAACGGCAGTGGCTTCTCCGAGGACATTGCTCACACCTTAGAGAGTGGTGGCGCTCAGGCAGTCGCCTTTGCGCAGAACAGCCGTGACGAGGTGCGGTTGCACGGCGGAGACGGAAAGACAGTCGGCGCGCTGGCGGCGCAGCCAGGCGCGAAACAGCAATGCTATGTCGCCTTCTCTGCTAAGGACTCCGGCGCCGATGCCAGCGATATTGCACCGACTCTCCGCGGCATGGGACACGATCGAAGTCACTCGAATGGCGGCGGGCAGGTAGCCATCGCATTTTCGCAGAACCAGTCTGGTGACGTTTTGGCCGGCGATGTGATGCACTCGCTTGGAACAAGCCAGAACGCAACCGGACGCAACGCGGCTACCGTCGCGTTCACCCTTCACGGAAACGATGGCACGGCAAGCGCCGCCTCATCGACCGAAGTCGCGGGGAGTCTTCGTACCCGCGCTCCCGGCAGCATTGAGAACAGCTCGACGACCGCTGTGCTTCAGGAGCAGCCCGTCGCCTGGTCTGGAGAACTCACCGCATCGACCGACATGGCTGGAACCCTTCAGCGAGGCGGCGAAGGCGGGCGAGTCGATGGCGTGATGACGCCGCAGATGGCCGTGCGTAGGCTGACGCCGCGCGAGTGCGAGCGCTTGCAGGGATTCCCGGACGATTACACGCTGGTCGAGTACCGCGGCAAGCTGGCAGCCGATGGCCCCCGTTACAAGGCGCTCGGCAATTCGATGGCTGTGCCGGTCATGCGCTGGATCGGGGAGCGCATTGCCGCGGTCGATGCAATCCTCCGTGAGCATGGCGCGAGGAGGGAGCCATGAGCCTCCGCTCCTCCACGGTGTTGGCGCTTTCCTTGCGGAGGAGAGAAAACCTTGACCTTCACCCAGCCCGCATCCACCCCATACCCGGAACGCGCAGCTTCGCCTTCCAGGTGGTCGCCCAGGAGCAGGCCCTCACAACGTCAGCAGGCAGGCAACGATGCGGAAGGCTGCCGAGCGTGGTTCACCCACTCCCCGCTGATCAACGCCGAATCGGAGGCGCGACAGCACGAGGACTCCGGCGTGCAGGTTGCGAATCTTATGCATCCCTGTCCAGACACCTTCAGACGGATGTTTCCGTAGACTGCCATCTCTCCCGGATTTTCCCATGTCTCACTCGGTCACTCGCTCGGTGCTTATCCCGCGCCCTGCGGCAACTGCGCGGCTCTGCTTTTTCGGCTTTCAGAAAATCTTTTCGGCAAATCTCCGCACAGAACGCGGACGAAAAGATTTCCCGAACCTTCCGAAAATGCGCCGCTTGGCCTTGGGAGCGGGGCACACTCACGTCGCTTCGCGCAGGAGTGTCCCGAGTAAGAACAGGGCAAATCCAAACAGGAGAAATTCCAATGGCACTCTATACCAACACCGTCACAGTCAAAGGTTACCTGGGCAAGGACGCCGAGACCTTCGTCACCCGCAGCCAGAAGACAGTCGTCGTTCTGTCGCTCGCCACCAAGTCCGGCTACAAGGACCAGCAGAAGAAGGAGTGGGTGAACCACACCGAATGGCACCGCATCGTCGCCTTCGGCAAGCCCGCTGACTACGCGAAGGGCCTCAAAAAGGGCGACTACGTGGAAGTCGAAGGCGAACTGCGCTCGACCGAGTACGAGAAGGAAGTCGGGCAGGGCAAGAACAAGGTCAAGGTCACCTTCCGCGACAAGGAAGTGCGCGCCAACACCGTGAAGAAGCTCGCATCACCGGCCAAGGGGGAGAACCTCGACGCCGATCCCATCACGGAGGATGACGCCGCGTAAGCGGCGTTGTCCTCCCTAAGGGAGGTGTGACATGCTGACTCTCTTTGCCAATAACGTCCTCTTACGCGGATTCCTCGGCAAAAACGCAGATGCGCCACCCTCACACGGAATCACCGAAGATTCCTTCGCAGTTCTGCTGCTGGCGACCGTCTCCGGCAGATGGGATCTCGGCAACAACGAGTGGATACCGCGCACCGACTTCCATCGCATCATCTGCCCAGGCCCGTTCTTCTGCGGCATGGTGCGTGGCATGAGGCGCGGCGACTACCTGGAAGTCGAAGGTGAGTTGCGCGCTCTGGAGCAGGAGCGTGGCGTAGTCGTTGCCGGCGAACGCTTTCCGGTGAAGCACTCGACCTATGCCGTCCATGCCGTCCGCCTTCAGAGACTGGATCGGCCAGAAGCATTGGTCGATTACGGCGACTCCGATGACGGCAACAGGGAGGTTCAGCCATGAGCCTCTTCAGGAACACAGTAAAACTTCGCGGGTTCCTCGGCAGAGATGCCGAGGTTCCTCCGATGAAACGCACCGATAAAGACCCCTACCTCGTCCTCACGGTCTGCATGGATGATGGCGTCTGGTGGCGACCAGCCAACGAATGGCTTTCCCACGGCGGCTGGTTTCGTGTGATCTGTCCCGGCGCTGGTTTCTGCGCCTCGCTGCGCGAGATGAAGCAAGGGGACTACGTCGAGATCAAAGGCCGGTTGATCATTCACCACTATGCCGAGGTGAATCTGAACCAGCCGGTCTATGAAGTCCATGCCTCGCGTGTCCGCAAGCTAGACATTCCTCCTGTCGGCGTAATTGAAAACTACGACGGCTAGTGCCACCGTGCTCTCGGCAGAGAGGTCATCGCCTCTCTGCCTCTTTTGTTTTTTTCCCTGCGCATGTTTCACGCGCGTGGAGGAAAGGAATCCATGATCGCCAATGCCGTCTTTGTAGCCACCCTGATCTTCCTCGCGCTCGGCTTCTGGTTGACACGCGAGATGCAGTTCCTCACGCCGTGGCGCAGCCTCATCCTGCACCAGTACCTCAAGAGCATCGCGCTTTATTGCGCTCTGCTCTTCGCCAACCTGCTCGGCCTCACCATATGGATCGAGCGCAAGTTCTTCCTGCGCGACACAGGGCGCAAACTTCGCCATCTCGACCAGGAGATCCATACCGGGCAGAGCGAGCTGTCCGGCGAAATTCTTGCGCAGTTCGGAGACGAGGAGGAGCGATAGCCATGTTGAACGAAGACCAGTATATGGAGCGCACGCCCGACCTCATCGCCAAAGTGCGCCAGATGCGCGAGGCAGCGGAAAAAGAGATGAACCGCTTTACGCGGCTGGCCGACTACGACGTGCGTCGCGTCGTCGGCCAGAAAATCCCGGACGCCGCGGATTCAGCGACCTCGCAAACCTCTATTGAATTTTCACCGGAGCAAGGCGACGACGGGGAGGCACAGCCATGAGACTCGATATCCCCCAGGACCTGCCGCGCCGCCGCGATGAGAGCGACAGTTCGCCCAATGATACGCGGACACCTAAGCGCACAGTGCCGGAAAATCCTTTGCGGCATCGGCTGAAGCAGCCCGACGACCGGAGGGCTGCCCCTCGCGGGGACCGCCCTCGTGCTCCTCGCAGAGAGAAAGCCCCGGCCCAGGACGTGCCGCGCGAGCGCCGCCGTCCTGTCCCTTCAGGCGACCCGCGCCGTCCGTCGCGCTCTGCCACAAACATCGTCGGGCTGGAGCTGCGACCTGAAGAAAAGCTACTCCTCCGCGAAGCCGGGCGCTTCCGCGTCGTCCGCACCGCGGACCTCCGCGAGTCGCTTTATCGCGGCAAGTCCGGCACGCTCGAAAACGATCTCCGCTATCTCCGAGGCAAGGGGCTCATCGAAACCGCGCATGTCAACCTGCGCCGAGACGGAAGGCGGCGCAGCATCGAGCGCGTCGAAGTGGTCACGCTCACCAAAGAAGGCCGCAGCCTCCTTATTAAGGATGGCGACCTCCCCAAAGACCAGAAGGTATATGCGGGTCTCGTCAAGCCGCGCGAGGTCGAACACGACTCGCAGATTTACCGTGCATACCGGAAAGAGGCGGAGAGCATCGAGGGCAAAGGCGGCACGAACCTGCGCGTGAAACTCGACTACGAGATCAAGGCCGACGTGCAGAAGGCGATCTACCGGGAGCGCAAGGCCAATCCCGCGCGCGGGATGGCCGAGATCAAGGAACAGGTCGCCAAGCAGTTTGATCTGCCATTCGTGAACGGTGGCATCCAGATCCCCGACGCGCGGATCGAGTACGACCTTCCCCGCGAGGCCGGTCAGGACCCAAGCCTCGATCAGGATCAAGGATCGCGTACCGGGCACGAAGACATCGAAGTCCTCACTGCCGCCTACCACCGTGGCCATCTGCGCTCGAAAGCGCAGGCAGGTTTCCGCAACTATGCTTCTGCCGCTGACCGTTCCTCTCTGACCGCAAAGATCGAGGATGATTCGCACCTCATGGAAAACATTCTGGAGCTGTAACGATGGACTACGACCCCATTCAATCCCTCGAAACAGTCGGGTATGTCGGACGCGAAGCCTCGTTCCTGTATCTGGTCGCCGTGCATTCCGGCTACTTCCTCCGCCGCCAGTACCACCGCTTCACGCAGCGGGAAGGCGGCAGGATGGCGACTCGCTTTCTCACGAAAGCCCATCGCCACCGGCATGTCCAGGTCATCGAGTGTGGGCAGAAGCGGCACATCTATCACCTGACGGCCAAGCCGGTCTATGCCGCTCTCGGCCTTGCCGGATCGCAGCATCGGCGCATCAAGAGCGACGCCTACATCAAGTCCCGGCTCATGGTCCTCGACTTCGTCCTCGACCATCTCGCCGCGGACATCCTCTTTACGGAAGCGGCCAAGGTCGATTTCTTCACCACGCAGTGCGGCGTGAAGCTGGAATTGTTGCCGCAGAGCTATGTGGGCAGGCCGCTCTATTTTTCCGATGGGTTTCCCATCCTGATCTCCCGCATCGGTGTTCCGTGCTTCACCTTCTTCGATGAAGGTCAGGTGAGCGACTCCCGGTTCGAGCGTTTCCTCGAACAGTGCCAGCCGCTGTTTAGCGCCCTCGGCGCCTCCGAGCTCATCTACTTGGCCGACACGGAAGCCAATGTGCGGCGAGCAAAGGCCGCGTTTGAACGCTGCTTTCCCGCCGACAGGATGCGCGGCGTGACTCCGCTCACGCCGCTAGGTGTCGATCACTTCCTGAAATTCCTGCGAGCTAGGCAGTTCTTCGAGGCCGAAGGCGGCGGAGTCCTGACCTCGGAGCTTCAGCTCCTGCGCGAAGGGGAGTCTCTGTACACCACGCTCGAACACCGGGCGCTCTATGCCGCGTGGAAGACTGGCGCCACCAACACGGCAAAGATCCGTGAGCGGTTTCAGCAGACCGCGCTGCGCCTGACCTTCACAACGACCGTGCTTCCGTACAGCTATCCCATCTACACACTGCGACAGGACGGTCAATCCGAAGAAGGCAACGAGACCCACCAGCAGACCCCGCAGGAGACCCCTGCGATGGAGACGTAGTCATGCGGATAGAACGAGTTACGCGGATAGATGGGGTCACGGTGAGGTGTATGCCGGGGGCGGGAGCGACGCCATCCTGCCGGATTGCCGCGTCGCCTTCGGCGCGCTCGTCGCTCCGCCCCCGGCACTGACATGGACCAACTCTGGACTCGATCCAGTACCTGATTCGGTCCAGAACTGGTACTGGCTCAGACCAAATCGAGTACCGGAACAAGACCTGAATCAGTACCTGAGTTGAACCGAAGTAAGTACCAATGCAGGCCGCGACAGAGGCCAGAGAGGAAACACCGATGAGCAAATTCAAAATCGAACACGGAGCGAGCCGGGTCAATCTGGTCCTGCTCAAGACCAATATCGAAGACACCATTTCGCAAGACCTCGACCTGCTGGCTACATGGTCGGACAACGATCGCAAGTACCTGGTCAATGAACTGTTGCGCTTCGCTCTCACACAGGAAGAGGACTTCCAGAAGTACAAAGCCGGTCTTACTGCCAGTACAGTGCGGCCTGCTGGCAGTTCAAAGGCGACACAGGCGCACCCGAAATCGGCGGTGGAGTCCGGGTCAAAGGTAGAGCCACCTCTCAACAGCACTACAGCCCACGTTTGAAGGAGGCATTCTTTCTATGAATATCCGCGTGCATCTACAGCGACTCACCCATTCGGTGATTGAATATCGCGTCCTGCTCTCGTTCGGTTTGAGCGCGGCCTGCGGTATAGCCCTGAGTAGTCTCTACCCCATCAACATCATGAATCCAATGCTGCGCCTGATCGCCTTGAAGCAACCTCCGATCTTTCGCACTCTCGTCTGGAGCTACGATCTGTTTCTCTACAGCACACCGTTCCTGATCCTCTCCACTTTTTTCTCACTCACCTACATTCACATATATAGGAGAGAGTCGGAGCAGGTTGCCGGAGCGCTCCCACCGTATTCCGATCCGCGATCCAGACAGGACCTGTCCCTGGTCGTCGGAGAGCTGCACCGGCAGCTTGTCCCCAGACCCAGCCCGGCTCCGCAGTGGCTCACCATCCCCGAACGCGGTCTGTATACCGGGACCTGCATCGTGGGCGCGACGGGATCGGGTAAGACCGCGGCCCTGGTCCTTCCGGCGATGCGGCAGTTGTTCTCGTACAAAGCTAACGATCCAGAACGGAAACTCTCCGGTGTCGTGCTGGAGGTCAAAGGCGATCTCTGCCGCCAGCTTCGGCGCATCCTGAAGTGGTGCGGACGGGAACAGGATTATGTCGAGGTCTCGCTCGACGGCGACATTCGCTATAACCCGCTGAACAACTCCCTCGATCCCTACGCACAGGCATTCAATATCGCCTCCATCATCACGAGCATCTGGGGGAAAGGCAAGGAACCTTTCTGGCAGCAGTCCTACACAGACCTTGTCCGGTACGTGATCCTGCTCCACCGCGTCCGCGACGGATACCTTACGCTGGTCGATCTCTTCCGCACCGTCATCAGTGCCGGACACCTGGAAGAGATGCTGATCGAAGTTGGGTCGCGCTTCAGCCGGACACAATACATCGGCATCGGAAGACGCGATTACCGGAAACATGAACCGTTCCTGTCTCCGCTCGGCTTCGAGTGGAATAAGGATGCGAAGCAGTATCTCGCCGTGTGGACCGAGGAACTGGAACGGTTGCTGATTCAGGAGACGAGCACCGAGTTCTTCATTTATACCCGGAAGCCATACTCTCTGGAACACTATGACCGCTTCGACAGCGTCCGGTACTGGTATTGGGAGCACTGGAAGTTCTTCCGCTCCGAAGTCAAGACCTCGATCATCCAGGGCATCGTGGTCTTTCTCTCCTTGTTCGAGACCGATCCACAAGTACGCCGCGTCTTCTGCCCGCCGAAGGAACTCTACGAGGGCAAGCCCTGCGTCGGCGATCCCAGAGGCCGCGTCCTGCCGCCGTTCGAGCAAATGATCGAGATGGGTACGGTCGTCGGCCTGAACTTTCCCGTTGCTCTGAACCCTGCGCTCGCCAAGACCATCGGCACGCTCATGAAGATTGACTATCAGCGGGCGGTGTTACTGCGTATACCAAAAATGGATGCGGAACCGGAGAAGCACTGGCGCCCGACCGTATTTCTCTGTGACGAGTACCAGAACTTCGCCACGGTTGGAGGCGACAATCCAAGTGGAGATGAGAGATTTTTGTCGATCTCGCGCCAGCCCAGGTGCATTCCTATCGTTGCCACGCAGAGCATCGCCAGCCTGAAAGACGCGCTCCCCAATGAAGGCGTAAAGACCCTGCTGCAAGCATTTCGTAGCAAAGTGTTTCTTACGACCTCCGATCCCGAGACAGCCCGCTACGCCTCGGAACTGTGCGGCAAAGCAGACCGTACACGGATCAGCTACACCGTCTCCGAGTCCTCGACCAACGCCAATGTCGGCTGGCTCTCTGGCCGCACATCGTCCAGCAAAGGCTCCGTCTCTGCCTCCAAACAGTACCAGAAACACAAGGAGCCGCTCTTCGAGGAAAAGGTCTTCTTCGATCTCCAAAACGCACAGGCTGTCGTGGTTGCTTTCGATGGCGTCACTCCGCTGCCGCCGACCTACTGCTATCTCAAGCCGGACTTCCTGCCCGTCACCATGACCTGGTTTGACCAGGAGCGTATCGGATTTGATCCCCGAAAGATGACTGCATAAGCCGTTACACCTACCCATTGGGAAACCGCGAAAGGAACACCAAAGATGAGTTTTGATGTCATTATTCCATTCCTGAAACCAATCGAGAATCTACTGATGAGCACCACCATCTCCGAGATCATGGTGAACCCGGATGGCTCCGCCTGGATCGAAGTGGATGGACGCCTTCAACGCTGCCCGGAGATCCATTTTGAAGATGGCGCTCTGCTCGCCGGCCTCGAAGTGATCGCCAATCGTTTCGGCAAGAAGCTGGACGCCGACTCGCCCATCATGAACCTGCGCCTGCCGGACGGAAGCCGCCTGGCCGCAATCATTCCTCCGGTCGTTCATCCTCAGCCATTGCTGACCGTCCGAAAATTCACTTCCAAAAACTTCACCATGAAGGATTTGATCGAGCGGAGGATGCTGACGGAGGAACAGGCGGAAGTTCTCGCCAGCGCCGTGCGCCGCGGCGATAACATGCTTATATCGGGTGGAACAGGGACCGGTAAAACGACCTTGCTCAATGTTTTGGCGGATGCGATCCCGGAAGAAGAACGCATCCTCATCATCGAGGATACTGCGGAGCTGCATATCCGCAAACCGCATGTAGTCGCGGAAGAGGCCCAGACCGATACGCACCGGAAACCTGTCACCTTTGACGATGTGCTGCGCGCGGACCTGCGACATCACCCGAACCGGATCATTCTCGGTGAGATACGTGGAACTGAAGCCCGCACTCTGCTGGACGCTATGAACAGCGGACACCGGGGAGCGCTGGCCACCATCCACGCCAGCAGCGCCAAAGGCGCGTTGCTCCGGCTGCGCACCCTGCTGATGCGCGGTACTTCGTCCCTGTTTCCGGCTGAAGCCGAGGCAGAGATTCGCTCATCCATTCATCGCATCGTCCACATCGATCGTGAGGCAGGGGAGCGTCGAGTGAAAACTATCCTCGATCTAACTGCTGATTCCGATGCCGACCGACCCGGATCGCGGAGCATCCTGAGAGCGTAATTCAACCTGTTTGGATGAGCAGAGAAGATAATGTGGCCCGCCGATCTCGCCAGCACCTTTACCCTCAAGATCCGGCTTCCCAACCTTTGTTTGTACGATGAAGCTCAACCACCTGATTGCTTCCGACCTGATCAAGCGTTGATTTGATAGCCGGAAATACCTGTTCAACATCCGGCTGCTTTGCCCAATCAGCGAGTTGCTGGAATTTGTAAGTATAGGTTACTTCTGTCGAGGATGCTCCACCCTGTGCGGTCGGCTCGTCCCACTTCACGATGGAGTCAACCTGCTCCTGGCCATAGCAGAAGGCGCTGCTTTGCCCCAGGACACCGGGTTTCATCTGGAAGTATTTCTTCCCCATATCTGTCAGCTCATAACGCCTCACGGCGCGTGGCGCCGATGGGCCCAGTGCGCCCATCATGCCGTGAATGACTGCTGTCGTGTCGCTGCCGCGCACCAGCCCCGCCCGTTCGAGAGCGGCCATCTGCGGCGCAGTGCCTGACTGGGCCTTCAATTCGGATGCGGGAACATCAATAGGAAACGTCTGGGCGAAGAAGGTGCATTCCTGGCCATGCTTCGCAAGATACTGATTGATCGCATTCGTGAAGTTGGCGGCGTTCGGTTTCTTCTCATTGCTGCAGCCTGTGAGCATAACGAGAATGGCCAAGTTAAGTAAGATGGGTTTACGCATTTTTATCCTCCGATCGGTCAGTTTCCATTTCACGCCTGCATTCAGGTGGAACGATGACGAGGGTTGAGCGTCGTCTTTTGGCGCTCTTTCCTGAGCTGCTCCGTTTTCATCCAGAGCAGGTTCTGAAAGTCGTTAATGGCATCCGTGCGGCTGTCCCGCCGCACGATGACGCCACTCTTCATGGTCAGCAGCTTGTCCGCCAGAGGCCGGAAGGCGATGCCATCCTTCGTAAGGTGCGACCAGCCGCTGCTCACCATTGCAATGCCCCGGTCTGCGGCTGCCATGTGGATCGCTTCATGGAACGTGAAGGGCTGCGCAATGACGTTCAGCTCGATGCCGAGAACTTCAAAGTAAGCATCAATCTCCTTATGGAATTCGGGCAGCGCGAGTTCCGATACGCCGATCAGAGGCTCGCGGTCGAGGTCTTGTGGAGAAATGCTGTCGAGACGAAAGAGGCGGTGCCGCGCCGGAATGCACATCATCAGGTCCTCATCCAGCAGTTCTCTGGTTTCGAGTTCGGAGTAGTTGATGGGAAGGTAGCCGATCCCGGCCTGATACTGGCCCTCCAACACGCCGCGGATAATTCCAACCGTATGCAGACTGGTCATCCTCAGAACGGGATCATTGGGCCGCTCGAAATGAAGGTCCGAGACAATCGTCAGCAACTCCGGGCAGAGGAACGACGAATACGCGATCTGGAGGAGACCAGCCTGACGGTTCGCCACATTCTGCGCTCGATGCACTGCGCGTTCATATTGATCGATGGAGTGAAGAATCTCCTCAACGAATGCTTTTCCGGCATCGGTCAAGCGCGAGCCTCCATGCCATGTGTAAAAGAGCCTCACGCCTACGGCGGTTTCAACATCATGGATCGTGCGGCTCACCCCAGGCTGAGTTGTATGCAGACGCGTGGCCGCGCGGCTTTCGCTTCCTTCCTGCGCCACCGCAATGACGCATTTCAGGTCGTAGATGGTCACGTCGTCCGACATCTCTGGCCCCATCAACAAAAGAAGGGTGGGGCATATTAGAGGTTTCCCCACCCTTATGGCTGAAGCTGTTGCACCCGTATTGCTTCCATTTGCCTCACGTTCTAAACCTCATCTCTCTGTTGATATCCCTCTCGATCAGCGCCAATAGCCCCCACAAATCAATGGGTGCTAGACACCAATGCTCCAACGAGTCGCGTGCAGAACAATCGCTTTCCGCTAAAAGGCGCAATTCCCACCGATAACATTCGCGGGCCTACAGATGCGGATCATACGGCCATCCGATCTGTATTCCGCGCCGAAACTTGAGATGTAGGTGCCCTATCGAACCACTCGTAAAACGTCGGCAGCAGGAACAATGTGAGCAAGGTCGAACTCATAAGACCGCCGATCACGACTGTCGCCAACGGCCGTTGCACTTCAGCCCCAGTCGAGGTGGAAATTGCCATAGGGACAAAACCAAGACTGGCCACAAGGGCTGTCATCAATACTGGTCTCAAACGGCGTTTCGATCCTTGAAGTACCGCATGATGCAATGACTCCCCCGCATCCCTCAACTGGTTGATGGAACTGACCAGCACCACTCCGTTAAGTACCGCGACCCCGAGCAGTGCGATGAAGCCCACCGATGCGGAGAGGTTCAGGTTGAGATGAAATATCCATAAAGCGGCAATACCACCCACGAGTGCAAACGGTACGTTGATTAGGATCAGCATGGCCTGTTTGATGGAGTGGAAGGTCAGATAGAGCAGACCACATACGATTGCGAGCGCGAGCGGGACCACCAGCAGAAGCCGGCGCATGGCTCGCTGCTGGTTCTCAAACTGGCCACCATAGGTAATGGTGTAACCGGCAGGCAGCTTCACGCGGCTGGTTACCTTCTGCTGGACTTCCGCAACAAAGCTGCCAAGGTCGCGGCCCCGCACATTGGACATAACGACGATGCGCCGTTGGCCCGCCTCGCGGTTGATCTTTTCGGCTCCGCGCGTTACCTCGACATCCGCAACCTGACCGAGCGTTACGACCTCTCCTCCGGGAGCGTGCAATGGAATGTCACGCATTGATGCGAGGTCGGAACGATAGCGGTCGGGTAGCCGCAGAGCGATGGTGTAGCGGCGCTGCCCGTCGATCACCTCGGAGACCACAGCTCCCGATGCGCCTGCTTCCACTGTCTGCTGTACATCGGCAACATTCAATCCATAGTGCGCCAGCGCATCTCTGCGGGTCTTTACAGTCAGTTCCGCGACGCCGGAGTTGATCTCCATCTGGGCATCGGCTGCTCCGCGTACTGCATTGACTTGACGGAGCACCTGTTGTGCGAGCGAGTCGAGTTGCTGGAAGTCGTCCCCAAATATCTTGACGGCCAGATCCGCTTTTACGCCGGATACGGTCTCATCGAGCCGCATGGCCATGGGTTGAGTAAAGTCGTAGCTGATCCCTGGAATCTGCGCTAGCGCTTTGTCCATGGCGTCGATGAGCTCTTCCTTGGAGTGAAACCTTTTCCACGTTTCAGATGGGGCCAGGGCAACATAGACATCGCCTTCGTTGAGGCCCATTGCTTCGGTGGCAAAGTCGGGGCGGCCGATTTTCGTGGTTACGTCCTGGATCTCCGGGAAGGACCTCAGGGTTTTCTCTACCCGCTTTGAGATCTCGATGGAGTCCGTGAGAGAGATACCGGGAAGCTTACGTGTCTCCACCAGGATGGAGCCTTCATCGAGACGGGGCATGAACTCCGTGCCTATGTACATCAACGATGTCAGCGAGGCGATCATGACGACAGCCATAGCCGCGATCACGGCGATGCGATGCCGAATCACGTAAGACAAGCCCGCGATGTAACAATCACCCAATTTGTCCATCCAGTGCTGGCTCGTCTCATTTTTCTTCCGGCGAAGGCCCTTACGGAAGACGAAGGAGCTCAGCACGGGAATGACGGTGAGGGCCAGCAGCAAAGAGCCGAGCAGCGCGGTGCAAACTGTAATGGCCATGGGACGGAACATGCGTCCTTCCAGCCCTTCCAGGAAGAGGATTGGAAGATAGACGGCGATGATGATGCCAACACCAAACGCCATGGGCCGGGCAACCTCAAGGCCCGCGGTGGCAATCGAGGCCATCGGCGTTTCCTCTTCTCCGTGTTCCTGCATGCGATGGACTGAGTTCTCGATCATGACCACGGCCCCGTCGACGATCATGCCGAAGTCGATCGCGCCCAGGCTCATCAGGTTGGCGCTGATGCCAAAGAGCTTCATCCCAAGAAAACTGAAGAGGAGGGAGAGAGGAATGATGGAAGCTGTTACCAGAGCAGCGCGAAAGCTGCCGAGAAAGAGCAGCAACACCACCGTGACCAGGATGAAGCCTTCAAAGAGGTTGTGCTCAACCGTATGAATGGTTCCATCGATAACTGTCGATTGATCGTAGAAAGGCTTGAGCGTAACCCCAGGGGGAAGATGCAGGCCGGCGATCTTTTGCTTCACCAGTTCGATAACATGCTTTCCGTTTTCACCCTTCAACATGATGACCATGCCCGAAATGGCCTCACCGTTGCGGAGTACAGCTCCCTGGCGAGGAGCCGAGCCGATCATCACCTGCGCGACATCATGCAGTACAACCGGTGTTCCTTGGTTGGCGAGCAGAACGATATTTCCGATCTCGTCGACGCTGGAGGTTCGTCCGAGACCGCGCAGGGTGTACTGTTCATACGCGTGCTCGATGTAGCCGCCGCCAAAGTTGGTGTTGTTCTCCGCAACGCGCATGGCAACATCTTTGAGCGTGAGCCCATACTGCTGTAGAAGATCGGGGTCGACCTTGATCTGAAACTGCTTCGTCTCGCCACCCCAGGTATTCACGTCACTAACGCCGGGAATGGTTCGCAGCTGCGGTTTGATCTCCCACTCCTGGACATCCTTCAAATCCATCGGGGAGAGTCCGCCTCCCGTCAGGGTGTACTGGTACAGCTCGCCAAACGCCGTGGATGGTGGGCTCAGTATGGGCTGGATTCCGGCGGGAAGCGAAGTTGTCACCTGTTGCAGGCGCTCATTGACAAGCTGGCGTGCGAAATAAGTAGGCACGTCGTCGTCGAAAACGATCGTCACCATCGAGAGGCCAAGTTTGGAGAGCGAGCGGACCTCCTGCTGTTTCGGCATCCCCATCAAGGTCCGCTCGATGGGGATGGTGACGAGCTGCTCGACTTCCGTAGGAGGCATCGACGGCGCATCGGTCACAATGACGACCTGATTGTTGGTCAGGTCCGGGAAAGCATCGACGGGAATGGTATCGACGACCCAGCCACCCGCCGCGATCAGCACAAGAACGCCGAGGAGTACGGCCCAGCGATGCGCAAGCGAGAACATTAGAACTTTAGCGAACATGGTCGATCAGTCTCCCTGCATGGAAGCTTTGAGGAGTTGCGATTTCAAGAGAAAGCTTCCCTGAGTTACGATCTCTTCGCCGGCACGAACGCCTTCCACGACGACGACCTTGCCGTTCACGGAACCTCCAACGCGTACTGGACGCACGGTGAAGCGGTCGGCTGCTTTGCGAACGAAGACGACATCCTGGCCGTTCACCTGCTGGACGGCCTCTGGCGCAATCAGGATGAGCGGATGTGTTTCGCCCACCGCGATCTCTGCTGTTGCCAGCATCTCAGGGCGTAGGATCTCCGAAGGCTGTTGGAGATCAATGCGAACCTGAAGACGGCGAGTTGTCGGGTCAAACTCTTGACCGAGATTGCTGATCCGTCCAGCAAATCGTTGTCCTGGAATACCTGAAAGCGTGACCCATGCACTCTGACCCACTTTCAACTGACCCAGGTGTTCTTGGCCGACTGATGCGAGCATCCACAAATGCTTCGGGTTGCCGAGAACGAAAATGTCGGTGGCCGGTGCCACGGTTGTGCCGGGAGTCGCATTCTTCTGTAGAACATATCCGCTCGCCGGTGCAACGATCGGGATCAGTTCGGCGGTTTCACTGTCTGCCCCGGCTGGCAGATCGGCGGGGATGCCAAGGTTCTCTTCCAGATGAGTCTTACTGCGGACGACATCGGTCTGTCCATTCTCGAGGGCCGTTTTTGCGTTGACCAACTCCTGTCGTGCCTGTTCCGTTTGTTCAATCGAAGCAGCGCGTAGCGCATAGAGCCGCTGCATGCGATCGTAATTAATCTGTGCCAGGGATTCCGCCGACTGCAGACGGCTCCTTTCCGCGACAGCGATGTCGTATGTTGCCCGGGCGTCATGGACGTCATGGCTATGCATGCGCGCGAGCACTTCCCCCTTGCGGACATAGTCGCCAAGATTGGCATAGACGCGTTCGATTCGGCCTGTCGAGAGCACACCGACGTGCCAGCTCTCGTTATCCGGAAGGACAAGCCGTCCTGGAAACCGCAATAGGTCAGGAGCGTTCTGGAGCGTAAGTGTCGTGGTAGCAATGGTCCCCTGCTGTTCCTTGAGGGGAAGAACGATCTCCGCTCCGTCGCTTTTGGACGCCGGATTCTGGGGCGATGCACTGGCTGGAGTGTCATTCTTACTTCCGGACGGGCTATGACATCCGGTTGAAATACCTGTGCTTACGGTAAGGACCGCGAGTATCGCCGTCGCTCTCACAGAGTGTATCCACATATCTTGCGCTCTTTGCTGCTTCATATTGTTCTGCCCTTGCGAGTTCAAAACGAGACTCATGGCTCAAGCCCCTCAGCGTATTCCAGAGAAAGGACGCTTTGGTGATAATTGCCTAGCGCCTCTACCCACGCGGTCTGTGTATCCACACGCAGTCGTTCGGCGTCCAGCAGGCGGAGCAGATCGGTGCCCCCTTCGCGATAGGCCGCCCGTGAGATATTCGCAATATCGATGGCCTGATCGAGAAGCGGTCGATAGCGTTCTGTAATCTGCTGTCTCCAGGTGTCATAGGACATGCGAGCCAGCGTCAGATCACTCGCGCTCTGCTGCTGGACCGCAACAAGCGTAGATTGATTGGCCGCAACATCGAATCGCGCCGCCGCCGTAGCTCCCTGGTTCCGGTCGAAGATAGGCAGGTTCAGCTGAAAGCCAGCAATCATCGTGTCAAAGCCAGCTGTGCGCTTGTATCCAAACAGGGCATCGACGTCGGGCCTCCCCTGGGCTCTCTGCGTCATCAGATTCGCGCGGGCACTGTCGATTGCCTGTCGAGCCAGCTTCACTTCAACGCGCTCGGCCTGAGGGTTGTCGGGCGTAAGTGGATCCTTCGGCAGGTTGAGCGCGTCAAAGGACTCGCTGAGCTTCCAGTTGCCGGCTGCGGGCAGTCCCATCTCACGGGCCAGCCTTTGTTTTGCCTGTGCCTCGGCCAGTCTGCTGGAGTCTGCGCTCCCTTCTGCCCGCGCCTCCTCCAGACGCACACGAAGCAGATCGACCGCGGCCACCTTGCCTTCGTTGAAGCGTTTCTGGTGATAGTCGAGGATTTCGCGATAGTATCCGACGCTTTGTTCTGCCAAGGTGCGTATGTACTGAAGTCGCAACGCGTCCCAATAGGTCTGGGCGACACGCAGTTCGATCGACCGCTTCTGTTGCTCCAGTATCAGTTGAGCGTGGTTGACGGAGCTGTTTGCCGCTGCGATACGCGCTCCGCGCCGCCCCGATACCTCAAGAACTTCGGTTGCGTAGGCGTAGGTATCGACGCCCTGGGTGAAGTCCACTCCAGGCCGTAGATTCTCCGATTGATAGAAGAGTCTCGGGTTTGGAATGATTCCAGCTTGACGGCGTAGCTGAACGCTTGCCTCTTCGTTTTGAGTGGCGGCTCGCAGCTCTGGCCGCTGGTTCAGGGCGGCGGCAATCGCATCGTGAAGAGAGAGGTCGCGTGATGGTGCATTCTGCGCAAAGAGACTGCGTGAAAGAAGCAAGAAAACCGCAACACCGAAGACGGTCAGGGAAGCTCGCTGTCGGAATAAGATTGTTTGCCTCATGTGCCCGCTAAGGAACAAGGCAACTGAAAGGCCAAACTTATTCCGTCCAGATCGTTGAAATAGCGCGCTATGAGCAATACGACTATTTCCAACGCGGGCGAAAAATCAAACTCGAATTCAAGTTTTTGAACAGATGTAGTACCGCTATAGGCCGTACTTGGAGAGCTTATAGCTGAGATCGCTCTTCGAGAGACCCAGCCGACGGGCAGCCTCTGTCTTCGATCCGTTGGTCTTCACTAGCGTTTGCTCGATAATCCTTCGCTCCCAGGAAGCAAGCGTGCTGCGCAGGTGAAATTCATCCGGGAGTGACGCTCCGTTAAATGCCGGAAGGCCGGATTCTGCCAATGCCTCCTCCGGGAGTACCTCCGGCAAATCAAACCACAAGATCTCCGGGCTGCTCGTCAGAATACAGGCGCGTTCGAGCAGGTTACGCAGTTCGCGCACATTTCCTGGAAAGTTATAGGACATGAGCTGCTGTAGGGCATCCGGATGGAGAGTGCGCTTTGTCGTCTTCAGATCGCTGGCGATCTGGTGTAACAAATATTGTGCAACCTCAGGAATATCCGCGATTCGATCGCGCAAAGCTGGAACTGCGATCGGCACGATGGCAAGCCGATAGTAGAGGTCCTGCCGGAAGTTTCCCTCCTGCACTTCTTTCCTTAAATCGCGGTGCGTGGCAGCCAGAACGCGAACATCGACATCTCGCGAAATGGTAGAGCCGACGCGAGTGATCTTTCCTTCCGCCAGAACGCGCAGGAGCTTAGCCTGGGCCGCAGCAGACATTTCGCCGGCTTCGTCCAGAAACAGCGTTCCTTCGTGCGCGGCTTCAAAAAGCCCGTGACGCGTCCTGTCGGCACCGGTAAACGCGCCTCGTTCGTGGCCAAAAAGTTCGCTCTCGAGAAGGGATTCGGAAAAAGCCGCACAGTTGACGCTGATGAGCGGCTTGCTCGCTCGCTGACTGCTTTTGTGGATCGCGCGCGCAACCAACTCTTTTCCCGTACCGGTCTCTCCAGTAATCAGGACTGTTGCACCTGTCGGACCCACCCGTGAGATCAGCTCCCGCAGCTTTACGATCGGCAGGCTATTGCCGCGAATCTCCGTTTGTCCCTCAAGTCTGTCTACGGTGTTGCGCAGCAGATAGTTCTCACGGTGTAAGAACGCCCGTTCCGCGGCGCGATGAACTACCGCCCGCAGGTTGTCCGGGGAGAACGGCTTGGTCAGAAAATCGAAAGCACCGTTGCGCATCGCCTCTACCGCGAGTTCGACGGTGCCGTAAGCAGACAACATCACCACGGCGGTCGAGGGTTCCGATTGCTGGACGGCCTTGAGCACTTCGGAGCCTTCGCCATCGGGCATCTTCTGATCCAGCAGAACGACGTCGAAATCGTTGCCATAGACCGCCTGCAACCCCTCTTTGACCGTTGCCGCTTCCACCAGGATATGTCCGTCCTGACGAAGGTTGGCGGAGAGCACCTTCCGCATATTGGGCTCGTCTTCGACGATGAGAATGCGTGCCATGCTAAGACCCCGTACCAGGATGTGCTGCACCCACACCCACCACTTGTCTATTGGAAGGGAGGGTAATGGCGAACACGACATGGTCTGTTTCGTTGCGCTCCAGATGCAATTCGCCGTAGTGTCTGTCTACGATGCTCCGAGCGATCGCAAGACCAAGTCCCGTGCCGCCTTGTTTCGCCGTAAAGAAAGGTTCGAAGATGTGATGCACAACGTGCGGCGGAATCGCTGGCCCGGCATTCTCGATCCTGATCTGATGATTCTCATTGGGCTCCCGCACAACCGTCAGCAATACGCAGCCATTGCGCGGAGACGCCTCAATTGCGTTCCGCATGATATTCAAGAGCATCTGTTGTAATTGACCTTCGTCGCCGTAAATCGAACCGGGATCGTTCGTCTCAACCTCTATTCGCAAGCCCTTCTGAAGGGCTTGCGGCTGCATGATTGAGACGATATAGCCAACCAGCGTCGCGGCGTCAAGCCGTTCAAAAGGAGCGCTTCCCGGTTTGGCATAGGAGAGAAAGTCGGTCGTCAGTTTTTCCAGCCGCTTTGCCTCCAACCCCGCAATCCGTGCCATCTCTTCGCGTTCTATGGAAGCCAACGATGTGGAAGCCGAGGTTTCAAGCGCACTGGAAATAATCGCAACAGGATTTCTGATTTCGTGAGCAACCGCACTCGCCAGGCGCCCGATTGCGGCAAGCTTCTCCTCCTCAATCAGCTTGCCGCGTGTCGCGTTCAGGTCATCGAGCTGCTGCTGAAGCTGTTCTTCACGATCACGCAGCATGTGCACCAACAGCCACACCAGACATCCGATGATGAAGTAGACAAGCACCAGCGTACTCGCTTCCAAGATCTCGCCGGCAGGAAAGGGGGAGCGAAAGTGTGCGACGTAAGCAACCCAGAAGAGTGAAAGTGAGGAGGCCGCCATCGCCACCAGCAACGTCGTCATAAGCGAGAAGTAGATTGCCGCCTCCAGAATGGGCAGAATCAGCATCCCGAAGTAGTGCGTATCCGGCTGGCGTGTCAGCACAGCCAGAAGAAGTGCGAGCGCAAGAGTCCAGCTGATCGATGCGGCGGCGAACCAACGGCTCGATAAGACATGTTTTGCCAAGAGTTGCTTTGCGGAAACGATCTCAATCAGACGAAGGCCGACTGCAAACGAAACCAGGAAGAAGACAGGCCGCGGCGGCAGGGTCAGGAACGTCGTAAAGAGCATCTGCGCGCCGAAAAAGATCAGCAGAACAGCGAGATAAACCGAACCGATGATGGAGCGGTTGACGATGATGGTATTTGCAAGTGAAGCGCGGTATGGCATTCAATTCGTTCTCTTGTTCACTTTACAGTGATCATCCCGGTTCATAGAGCATGCGGAGGGCCAGACGGAAAACCAAGAGAGGAACCCTATTCGCGTGTTTTTCGGAGCATCGGATTTCAAAGAATCGAACGGATAGTTCAAATCCTTGAACTATCCGGGCGCAGCGAAAGGGATCGCAAACCGTATTCTCAGCACTTTCCACTGATTCACAAATGGCCCTCAGCTTGCCCTTACCGCTTCTGTAGCGGTATTCCGCCACTCGATCGGAGACAGGGTATGATTCGATCCACGATTGCGTCATTGGGACTGTGCCTGTTGCTTGGCATGGCTGGATGTGGTGGTTCCCTTGATACCGATCCCCGCACCGACATTTCGCCTGCGGCTTTGCGAACCCGCTTTTCTGCTCTCACGGTGCCATCTATACCGCCTCGCTTGCAACCTCGTGTCAACCTGGGGCGCAAACTCTACTACGACCAGAGACTCTCGATGGGCGAAAACACCTCCTGCAACTCCTGTCACCTTCTCAATTCCTACGGAGTAGATGGACATAGTCTTTCGACCGGACACGATGGAAAGCTGGGTGGGCGTAATGCCCCGACTGTCTATAACGCAGCACTCAATTTAGCCCAGTTCTGGGATGGACGCGCTGGTGACCTCGCCGCCCAGGCGAAGGGGCCTATCCTGAATCCCGTAGAGATGGGAATGCCGAGCGGCGATGCCGTCGCTGCTCGGATTCAGAGCCTCCCCGGTTATGCGCCTGCATTTCATGATGCGTTTCCCGATTCCGCAGAACCGATCACCTTTGACCATTTCGCCGAAGCGGTTGCGGCATTCGAACAAGGGCTGCTTACGCCCTCTCGCTGGGACCGCTATCTGGAGGGCGATACAAGCGCCCTTAACGCGAACGAGAAACTGGGACTGAAGCTCTTTCTGAAGACAGGTTGCGCTTCCTGCCACGCGGGCCGAGGGGTTGGAGGCAACTCCTACCAAAAACTCGGAAACACGCTGCGATGGTCTAATCAACACGACCTTGGCCGCTACCAGGTAACAACGTTTGAGCGCGACCGGCTTGTTTTCAAGGTCCCAACTCTCAGAAATATCGAGAAGACCGGACCATATTTCCATGATGGGCAGGTCCGTTCGTTGAACGAAGCTGTCAGCCTCATGTCCGAGTATCAGTGCGGCAGGAAACTTAGCCCCCAAGAGGTAAACCTGATCGTTGCTTTTCTCCAGTCGCTGACTGGAGCCATACCGCAAGCGTATATCTCCCCCGATCAACCCACTGCCTCCAGGACAGATACGAAGGAGAAGACAAAGCGGGAAGGAACTGCACAATGAAGAGAAACGCTTTCATCCTGGGTGGTGTTGTAGCCATTGCCATTCTTCTTGCCGTCCTGTCTTTATCGCGGCCAACAGAGAACGGAGCAGTGCAATCTCACATCTCGCGGTCCGCGAGTATGGAGGTTGCCCTAGGCGCAGACCCTCAGATACGTGACACAATTCATCGTGCCTGCTATGACTGCCACTCTGACCGGCCGCGATATCCGTGGTACGCCAGTGTCTGGCCGTCTTCGAGTCTGGTGCAACACGACCGGCAGACGGGGCTCGCACGCCTGAATTTTTCGCAGTGGGATCGTCTGAGTCCTGAGATGTCAAAGATTCGATTGATGGACGCCTGCGCCATGATGAGCGGGGACAAGATGCCCCTCTGGTACTATCGGCCTCTCCATCCGGAGGCACACCTCAGCCCGCAGGAAGTGCAGCACTTCTGCGCATGGGCACAAGCACAATAGCCAATCCTTTCTGTCGCGCGACGAATGCGACTGGGCCGATGTTGATAGATGACAAAAATGTCATTCACCTAATCGATTACTCCGCGTAACTCACACCGTCTTATTGGTACTGGATGCAGATAGCACATCGAATCCGCCCCGCGGTAAAGGGAGCAGCCAAGGAGACCGTGTGTCTTTTCCCGTCCACCCCGTAGCAATCCCGTGGCGCCTGTGCAGTGCACGTGATAGCCCATTGTGCTGCCTTCGACAACACGTCTCCAACGGCCTGTGCCTCGGTGCTCCAGTCGGTGAAGGCATAGCAGGTAGTTCTGCGCATGCAACGGTCCCGTTGCGAAGGCGGAAATGGCGCAATAGAAGGCCGGCCTTACCGGTTGTGATCCTGATCGGCGGGCTGCTGCTTGACGCTCTATTCGGTCGAATGACAGCACTCGCCAATGCGCAGCAGACGGACAGTACTGTGGCAAGCAATGCAGGCTTACCGGATGCCCCTGGCGTTGGTCAAAGCGCTCAAAGCGGCTCGGGCAGCATTGTGGGCACGGTTTTGGACACGAATGGAGATTTGATTCAAGGTGCGAGGGTGGTGCTGTCGGGTCGGCCCGGAACGGCGGAACAGGTTTTGCAATCAGGCAACCACGGCGAGTTCGCTTTCTCTGGACTGACACCCGGATCTTTCAAGCTAACCATCTCCGCACCTGGCATGGGCACCTACGTCTCTCCTGAAATTACCCTCCATGCAGGGGAAACGAGCACCGTTTCGCAGGTGGTGCTGCCGTTCGCCACGGTAACTGCCGATGTAACGGTCGTGGCGACTCGGGCAGAGATAGCCGAGGCAGAGATCCACCTCGCCGAGCAGCAGCGGGTTCTGGGCGTTTTGCCGAACTTCTATAGCGTCTACTACTGGAACGCAGCACCACTTGGAACGAAACAGAAATTCGAGCTGGCTTTCCGGGCGGTAATTGATCCTGTTGCCTTCGCCGAAGCTGGCCTCGTCGCCGGCGCCGAGCAGGCCAACGGAAGCTTCTCAGGGTACGGACAAGGCGCGCACGGCTATGCAAAGCGCTTCGGCGCTGCATACGCCAACGACTTCTCAGGAAGAGTGCTGGCCAGCGCCGTCCTCCCATCTCTGTTTCATCAAGATCCTCGCTACTTTTACAAAGGCACGGGAAGCATTCGCTCCAGGGCACTCTACGCAATTACCTCAGCCGTTATTTGCAGAGGTGACAATGGCCATCGGCAGCCGAACTATTCCCACATTCTGGGTAGCTTCGCCGCAGGAGGTCTCTCGAATCTCTACTATCCATCCACAAATCGCGGACTATCCTTGTCGGTCGTAAATGGGCTCATCGATACTGCTGGTAATGCGGGCAACAATCTCCTTCGCGAGTTTCTTCTGCGGCGGATCACCTCTCATGCTCCCAAAGAGGCAGACGGAGAGCCATAGACATATCCAGTCCGCATAGAAGAGAGGTCTGTTGACGAGCCGCACCACGAACTTCATGAGGAGCATACCCGTAAGATCTCGGCGCTTCTACGAAACATAATCAGCGCCTCACATAACTGTTGACCAGTGTCAAAGAGTGAGGAGCTTCAATCTTCTCTCCGGTTGCACGAGGCCAGGAAATCGACAGCAATGCCCCACCTTCTGGACGGTTCGACGCCGTCACACTTCCTCCGTGAGCGCGCACTACAGCTTCAACAAATGCAAGTCCAAGACCATGCCCCCTAGAGTCTCTTCCTTTCACCCTCTGCTCGAACATGTGGATGCCAATCTCCGAAGCAAATCCCGGACCATCATCCTCCACAATCAGCGTTGCAGCGTCCTCGCTTGCGCCAAGTTTTATGGAAACGGTGCACGACGCGGGCAAGTGGTTAAGTTCGTTATCGAGAAGGTTTGCGATCACTCGATGCAGAAGAGCATCGTCTGCCAGTACAGTGACAGGACCGGCGCTGCGCAAATTCACTCGAAGCCCTTTCTCCGACATGGAAGGCTCGTACAGGTCAATCATGATGCGAACCAGTTCGTCGAGATCGACGTCAGTACGTGAAAGCCTAAGCGCGTCAGCCTTCGCCTCAGCAACGTCGAGCGAAGTATTCAGGAACTCCGACAATCGATCCAGCTCATCGATAGCCGAGACGATCGGCTCACCTTGCTCAGCCTTCAAATCGCCCGACAGAACGACCTCCAGCTTCCCTCGAATTGCCGTCAACGGGCTGCGAAGATCGTGGGCGAGAGACTCAGTGATGGTGTGCAGTTGATGCACGGAGCTTTCTATCCGGTCCAACATGTGGTTGAGCGTTAGCGCCAGGTGTCCCACTTCGTCGTTCCGCTTGCTGGTCGGAACCCTGCTGCTCAGGTCGGATTGCCCGATCCTGGATGCCGCCTCGGTGATCTCGCGAACGTGGCCGAGCATACGTCTGGTCACGAAGAAGACCATCGCGGAACCGAACAGCACAATGAGCAGCCAGAGGCAGAAAAAACGGAGGCGCAGGTTGTTGAGCACACGTAATTCATCTCGTTCCGAAAGCCCGAGATAGATATGGCTTCCATCATCGAGCCGTACCGTTGCTACTCGAAAGGGATGATTGAATCCTTTGACATTCAAGTCGTAGGGAACGTCGGAAGTAAACTTGCGCGCGCGAATCGCGGCTAAGTTAGGCAACCCGTCACCGGCACCTACCCAAAGTTTCAGAGTCCCGTCGTCCCCAGCCTGAAGAAAGAAGACGGAGTCATTCTCATTGCTGTTGGAGCGGAGTTTGTCAGGCACCTCTCTGCTAGCAAGTTCTGCCACTTCTCCGACTACCCTACCGTAGAGGCGGTCTTTCGGCGTGCGGCCAGCTACATCGCCGAGAACCGCCACCTCTCCGGAGAGCCACGCGTCGCTCCTGCGCTGAATATCGTTCGCGACGAAGCGATGAAGCATGACAAAAACCAGCATTGTTCCAATGGCAAATGCCAGGGTTGCCCATAGAGAGATACGCCATGCGGCGCTACGCATGACGGGATTAGCGGTCTTTGAGGACATAGCCAATACCTCGTAAGGTCTTGATCAACGGCTCGCGGCCTTCTGTATCCACCTTGCCGCGCAGGCGGTAGACATGTACATCAACAACATTGGTGTTCGGTTGAATTCGCATCCCCCACACTTCGGAGAGAAGCATCGATCGAGTAACAACACGCCCAGCGTGTCGGCATAGGTACGCCAGAAGCACGAATTCCTGCGGGCTTAGATTTAAAACCTCTCCACCGCGAGAAGCTCTACGGCTGATGAAATCCAACTCCAGGTCCAGTACGCGAAGGCGGGTCGCCTCCTCACTCGTGGCACGATTACGCCGCAAGAGGTTACGCAATCTTGCCAGCAGTTCTGCAACTGCGAAGGGTTTCGTCAGGTAATCGTCACCACCTTGTTCCAGACCTTTGACCCTGTCGTCGACCGATCTTCTGGCTGAAAGTATCAATACGGGGCTGCTGATGCCAGAGCGTCGAAGCTGAAGAATCAGGTCAATGCCATCTTGATCCGGAAGTCCCAGGTCGACAATGAGACCATCGTAGGCGTGCCTGGACGCCAACTGAGTTGCTGCGCTCCCGTCTTCCGCCGCATGCACTTCGTATCCCGCCTCAACCAGGGACTGCTCGACGAAGCTTTGAATCTCGGGTTCATCCTCGACCAGCAGAAGCCGCATGAATCATGGTAAGACATTTGATTCACGACTCGCATGCTTCAGGAAGCCGCACAGATGACGATTCGGTCATCTTGCGTCCACGCAGCGATGGACGAATCGGGAAGGCTACACAAAGAGCAGGATAGCCGGTATAAGGACTCCTGCCGCAAGGACGAGCAGAACGGTCAATTTCCGGCGCGCATACTTCCATCCCATCATGATGCCCGTACACGTCGATACGGCGAGTGCAAGCGCTGTGGCGGCAAAGAATATCTTCATGGGAAGGGAGTTGGGTGTCGGCGTGGCCGGGGATGCTTGCGGCGGCTTTGGCGTCTCGGGTTTTGGACCATCCGGCTTGGCCGAATTGGGCGGAGCAGCCTTTCGGGGAGGAAGGTAAAGCGTCCCCTTCTTATGCAATTGTGAGAGATGCACGAGGATGTTAGGCGGTACATAGGAACTACCACGAGCGCTCTCGTGCAGACCGAACATCTGTAGACCGCCTGTGATCGCGAAAAAGAGAATCGCCGGCGAGAAGAACAGTCCAATGTAGCGGTGTATCAGGCGGATAGATTTGAATGATGCTACAGATGTCATCTCAGAGTATCGACCTCGCAAATTTTAGGCGTTGGCTGAGCGCCGAATGCCGATTCCGAAGATCATTCGTGGTCGCGCATCCTGCTTCGCTGTTCCGTAACTTAGCATGTAGACGGACGAAATTCAGTGGCGCTCCGGTGATTGCGTCTTCAATGAACAAATCGTCATCCTATTCCCTTGCTGCAAAGTGCTATCAAAAGAACAACGGTCTCGTCTCAACGAGTAGCCGTTGTATTGAGAATACGGAACCTGTTCTCTCAAGTAGTCGACTGTCGCCGGATCGTCGCCTCTTCGTGGTCCAGCTCTCCCCAAGACACACGCAACATTTAATTCAATCCGGCTGAGGGCCTATTGTGCATGACTACGGCTTATCTGAACCGCATCGCCACTGCCGTACCAGAGCACGATGTGCATGACACCTTCATCGTCTTCGCAGAGAAAATGCTCGCCGACCCACGGCTGCGCACGGTCTTTCGCCGCATGGTGAGCCGCGCCGACATCGCGCATCGCTATTCGTTCCTTAATCCGCAGAAAGGTTCCGGCCAATTCTCGTCGCATGACGCGAATGACTTTTATCGGCCAGGTAACTTTCCCAACACGGCGCGGCGTATGGAGTTGTTTGAGCAGAGCGCTCCGGTGCTGATGCGAAAAGCCGTGGACCGGCTTGCGCTGAGCGAGGAGGAACGCTCCGGTATTACGCACGTGCTGGTGACCTGCTGCACAGGGCTCTATGCGCCGGGGCTGGACTTTGAGATCGTCGACCACCTCGGGCTTTCGGCGGACGTGGAGCGCACGATGGTTGGGTTCATGGGATGCTATGCCGCGATCAATGCACTGAAGTTGGCGCGGCACATTGTGCGCTCCGATCCGAAGGCGGGTGTTTTGATGGTCAACCTGGAGCTATGCACGCTGCACTTCCAGGAGACGCAGGAACTGGAGCAGGTGCTCTCCTTCCTGGTCTTTGCCGATGGCGCTGCGGCGAGCCTGATTACTGCTCGCGAGCAGGGTTTCGCGCTGGACAGCTTTAAGGCAGTGATGGTGCCGGAGACGAGGGGGTTGATTACATGGAAGATCCGCGATCTCGGGTTCGATATGCTGCTTTCGGGACAGGTGCCGGGACAGCTGGGCCGCGCGCTGCATGAGGGCGAACTGATGGCCGAGCGCGACGGCATTGACCTGTGGGCAGTGCATCCCGGAGGGCGGTCGGTTCTGGATGCGGTAGAGAAAGGACTCGAGTTGCCGGCCGATGCGCTGACGGCGTCGCGCGAAGTGCTATCGTGCTTCGGCAACATGTCGTCGGCGACGGTGATGTTTGTTTTGCAGCGAATAATGCAGCAGGCGCGCCCGGGGCAGCGTGGGTGTGCGATGTCGTTTGGACCGGGCCTAACAGCGGAGACGATGCGCTTCCATGGGGTCTAGTACACAGATCGACTTCAGTCGGCGGGTCTCTCCGCGTGAGTTGCCGGAGCTGATGGATGGTGACTGCAGTTATGAGGATTTCCGTGACTGCCTGCGCAGTCTGGAAACCGTCAATCGCTGGCTGCTGGGTTATCGACCGACGCTGGCCTGGCTGGAGCGGTTGCCGCATGGATCGGGTGATCCGATACACATTGTCGATGTGGGCAGTGGCGGCGGCGACCTGTTGCGGCGGATTGCAGGCTGGGCACGGAGACGGGGCATTGCTGTGCAGCTAACGGGGATCGACTTGAATCCTTATGCTGCACGTGCAGCAGCGGAGTTCACGCCAAAGGAGCTTGGAATCGAATGGGTGACCGGCGATGCTCTGGAGTACCGACCGAAGAAGCCGGTCGATATCGTCGTGAGCTCGCTGCTGGCACACCATCTGGAGGACGAGGAGATTGTCGCGCTGCTGAGGTGGATGGAAGCGACCGTGCAGGTAGGTTGGTTTATCAATGATTTGGAGCGGTCGGAGTGGAGTAGTCGGATGTTTGGGTGGGTGCGTTGGCATTGGCTTGTGCGGCACGATGGGCCAGTGTCGTTCCGGCGAGCGTTCCGGAAGGAGGATTGGGTACGCCTGCTGGCTGCGGCAGAGGTCCCGCAAGAGGCGATGACGGTGGAGCATTGGCGGCCAGGGCGGTTGTGCGTGGGGCGGTGGAAGTGAGGCCGGTGATTTTGAAGTATCTCGTCACAGTGAGAGGCGAATAGTGCAAACTTCCAGTCTGCCTGCGTCCACTTCCGCTGCTTCCAGATTCAAGACGATTCTATGGGTCTCGCTTGGTCTCACCGTACTGTTCGTCTTCATTACCTCAGAGCTGCTCCTCATCACCGACTATCCGATGTACCACGCCTATCGTCTGCAAGTGATCGCCGACCGCCATCTCCTCATCCCGCATACCCTCGCCGGAATCTTCGCTCTTTTGATCGGCCCCATCAATTTCTCCTCGCGAATCCGCCAGCGTCACCTCCAACTCCATCGCATCCTAGGCCGCATCTACGTCATCTCCGTGTTTGTTGGTTCCTTCACGGGCATCGCTCTCGCCTGGGGCCGTCCGGGCCTCCCCGGAACCTCCATGCAGTCCGCGGCGTGGATGGTCTGCACCACCGCCGCCTTCCTCACCGCGCGCAACCGCCAAATCGCCCAGCACCGCCAATGGATGGCTCGCTCCTACGCCGTCACCTTTACCTTCGTCTCCAGCCGCGTTCTGAACCTCGTACCCGCATACTGGAGCCATCTCGGAGACGTCCTCTCCGCAGTCGGGGTCATTGCCTTCACCCTCGCATCTCTGCTGATCGTCGACCTCGGCCTCAACTGGCACGAACTCACCTCTCGTCGTAACTGATCGCCGGCTAGCGGTTATGAGAGTTTTTAAGATGTGGGTTTGCAAAATGTCCTATTTCTCGATGCTGGTCTCCACCAGGTCCGAGCTGACAACAGGCCCGTAACCGCCGAGCTGTCCAATAACTACCGCCACCGCAGGCTCTTCACCCTCCAGTACCCACACCATCACATCTTTTGGCTGAAGGCCGAGCAGCCGCGCAATCACCCTCACGATGCCACCCAGCTCCGGATGAACGCGAAACACTGTCGCCTTGAGGGTCTGTCCTGCCAACTGAACCGTCTGCTCGCTCTCCGGTGAGATCAGGAGTTTAACCAACCGCCCGCCGCCGACTGGCGTTAGCATCCCCACCCGAAATGGCGTCGTATTGTGCGGCACGTTCAGCAGCAAGGTCCCAACGATGCCATTCGCCAGGTCATCCGGCAGGTCCATGTGCTTGCTCTCGACATGTATCCTGCCATTCCTGTCTATTGTGCGGCTGGTCGCTATGCCGGTAGCGGCTTCTATCGTAAAGTCGATGGGCTTTGTAAAGAACGGCCCTTTCTGGATGTGATGGTTGCGTACTAACCGAAACGTACCCTGCTGCCTGTATGTCGTCGTCTCATCGTCAATCGATCCATCCACAAAGCGATAGATCATACGCATCGTCACTTCATCGCCCTGCACTACCTGCGTAAACTCGCCAGTGGCGATGACCTTTCCAGCCTCGGAGCGCGCCGCCATAAACCGATGCATCGGGCGTTGGATATGTCTTACTGAAATCGGTTCTGCCGATGCTGCGGTGCCCAACATGATCACCAGGAAAGCGGCCACAAAGAAATTGCTTCGCTCCATCAAATCCCTCGTTCTAACGTCTTAGACGCCTTCCGCCCCCCCGCTCTATCGACTCCAAAATGACGATTTGTACAGAATGACGTGCCGAACTGTTTTCCGGGCGTCTACTGGAAAGATGGAGTCCCGCTACAAATTGATGGAACATCCAGTGAATTAGGAGCAATGGTTTGCAAGACGAAGTGCTGATCCTCGGTGGTGGAGTGGCGGGCTGTGCGGCTTCGATCGCGCTCGCTCGCAAGGGACGAGGCGTCACGCTGATCGAACGCGAGCCCGCGCCGCGCCATAAAGTCTGCGGCGAGTTCCTGAGCGGCGAGGCTCTTGAAGACCTTCATTTGCTCGGCATCGACGTAACCTCGCTTGGCGCTGTGCCGATCGATTACGTTCGACTGGCCGCTGCAAGGCGCGCCGCGACGGCTCCCTTACCGTTTCCCGCGAAGTCGCTCACGCGCAAAGCGCTGGATACAGCGCTCATCGCCGCAGCCATCTCCGCGGGAGTCCGCGTTGAGCGTGGTCGCGGTGTGCAGTCGCTCAGCCGCGCGACCGCCAACCTCTGGCAGGCCACGCTCGACGACGGCACCACCTACGAAGCTCCAACCGCCTTTCTCGCTACGGGCAAGCACGATCTGCGCGGCCACGGTCGCCCGAAGGACCCTCGCCAATGGGTCGCCTTCAAGATGTATTACCGGCTGTCTGCCGCCCAGACCGCTGACCTGGCGGACGCCTCCGAGTTGACGCTCTATTCCGGAGGCTATGGTGGTATCCAACCGGTGGAAGACGGCATTACGAATTTCTGCTGTGTGGTGCAACGGCGTTATTTTGCACGTGCAGGTCTTCGCTGGGAGGGCCTCCTTGCGAAGATGCAGCAGGACTGTCCCCACCTCGCGATGCGGCTTGACGGTGCGGAGCCGTTGCTCGACAAACCGATCACCGTCACTCATATCCCGTACGGTTACCTCCGCCGCACAACCGAGGATGGGCTCTACTGCATCGGCGATCAGGCTGCCGTAATCCCCTCGTTCACTGGCGACGGCATATCCATTGCCCTGCATACTGCCCGCCGCGCCGCCGCTGCCTATCTTGCCGCGGAGCCGGCGCCGGTCTTTCAGCCAAAACTGCGCTCCGCAATGCTGCCGCAGATGCGCCTTGCTGAGCTCGCCGCCGACGGATTAAACAACGCATTCGCACGCGCTGTACTGCCGTTCTGCCTCTGGGTGTGGCCCGGCGCGATGCGCGTAACGGCTAGACTCACGCGTGTCACTCAGCCCGCCGCTGTTGCTCCACAAGCGTTCGCCAACTGAAATCGAGCCATGCGAAGACAATCCTCGGTAGTCAAACCCTCTAGGGGAGATGATGCAATGAAATCCTTCGTAATCTTGGCCCTCGCCGTCATACTCGCTCCAGCCGCACTCGCCCAGCGTCAGACCTTCGCAGTCAACCCCGATGCCAGCGAGGTCAAGATGAAACTCAACACGACCCACGAGGTTGTCAACGGGACGTTTCACATTCAATCCGGATCGATTGAGTTTGACCGCAGCAATCCTAAGATGTCGGGTTCGGTGGCGGTACTGGCCGGCAGCGGAAAGACCGGTAACGACAGCCGCGATAAGAAGATGAATAAGGACATTCTCAAGGTGGATCAATACACAACCGTCTCCTTTGCGCCGAAAACTTACATCGGAACAATCGCATCCTCTGGCGACTCAACCATTCAGGTGAGCGGAGTCTTCACCCTACTCGGAAATCCTCACGACCTGACGATTCCGATGCAGATTCACATCGATGGATCGAAGGCAACGGCGAGGATGCATTTCGTCGTTCCCTATGTTCAGTGGGGTCTCAAGAACCCGAGCTTCATGTTCTGGAAAGCTGAGAATGATGTTGCAATTGATCTTAATCTCGTTGGTCAGGTTTCTAACTAACTGACCATCCTGTTCGCACGCTGTAATTGCAGCGCACGGCTTTAGGCTGACTTGGTTAGAGTACCTGCCTTACAGCAGGACGGCCATCAAGGAGTGTGTTAGACGCTGCCAGAGAGGATGAACGCTGCCCGCTCTTCTGGAGAGCACAGCGGCAACTCCAGCACATCATAGCCGCTCTCCTCGTACACGCGCGCCATCAGTTCAGAGGTTCTAACGGCCTCCTCCCAGGACTGCTTGCGCTCGGCATCCGTTGTGTAAATCGCCCTCCATGCTGGCGCAAGAAACACCTTCGGGGCGTAGCGATAAATAGAGCTCGCTGCCATGGCCTCGGCGTCGTCCTGGCCAATCAGCCGTAGGTAACAGAGCGTGTCCAGAATGCCCCGGTCGCAAAAAGTGATTCTCGGCGCTGGCGTGTGCTCCCGGAAAGAAGCGATAGACCGCTCTAGCATCAGCTTCGCGTACTGGTCTCGATCACCCCACGGCAGGGCGTTTCCGCCCGTCTACATCTGTTCCTGTATAAGTTGTCTGGCTACCTCCGGGACACAGGGAAAGCCTTTCCGCTCCAGTTCTCTCAAGACGGTGGTTTTACCTGTTCCGGGGCCTCCGGTTACGACGTAAAGATTGGGATTGGTCATCATAAACTTGATATAAGAACCTACCACGCTGCAGGAGCGTCCTGATCATGACAAATTGTTTATCGCTGGAATGATTAAAGTGACGTTCAGCATTCGCTTGATGAACAAAATGTCATCCGCTATAAGTGGGTGTCCGCCCAGTTGCGGCTTAACATAGAGGCATAATGGCTTGATACGCGCGGCTCGGAGGCCCTTTGGTCATCTCGTGAAAAGCGCTGGCGATCAAAGTGGGAACATGACGGATAAGAGGAGCAGAGCGAAACCGTGCCTCATGGTGGCGGCGACTTCCACGCTCTTCTTTATCTTTTTGCTCACTAAGTCGTCTTACGGTTTGCTAAGTCAAGGTCCCGATAATATTCGGATAACGGTGCTCGACGAAGCCGCACAGCCGCTTTCCGGCGCGCAGATTAGTGTCAGTGATTCTGGCATTCTCCTCAGTAAGGCTGTTACGGACGGAAGCGGACATGCAAGCTTTCAGTGTTCCCCTCATCGAACTTGCATCGTAACCGTAGACCTGAAGGGTTATCAACCCCTTGAGCTTCCGGCTCAGGATACGGAGACGAATCTTGAGATCCATCTGATCAAGACGCTTGAGCATACGGAGGTTGTCGAGGTCCAGGCCGAAAGCAGCAACCCGCTGGCTGAAGCCCAAAGCGGCGAGAACAAACTCTCGATCCCCGAAGCAACTCGGACTCCGCTTCGGCCCGCTACGCTTGCGGATGCACTGCCCCTCATCCCGGGCGTTATCCGCGCACCGGACGGGCAAGTTAATATTGCGGGCCTTGGAGAACAGCACAGTGTCCTGATCGTCAACGCCGTTGATGTGACCGATCCAGCGACCGGCAACTTCGGGCTGAGTGTTCCGATCGACAGTGTCCAGACCGTGAAAGTTCTTCAGTCGCCCTATCTTGCCGAATACGGCAACTTTACCGCGGGCGTCGTCAGCGCAGAAACTCGACGTGGTGGCGAGAAATGGCTCTACAGCCTCAACGATCCAATGCCTGAGGTCAGAATTCGGAGCGGCCATCTCGTCGGACTCCGCGCAGTGACGCCGCGCCTCAATCTGAGTGGCCCCTTGATCCGCAATCATCTCTATGTCCTTGAGGCATCCGAATACCTGATGCACAAGAACCCAGTGCGCACACTCCCATTTCCTTTCAACGAGACAAAGTCAAACGCGTTCAATTCCTTCACGCAACTTGACGCGCCGCTTACCGCGAAGCAAACGTTCACCGCTACGCTGCACTTTGCCCCTCGCAATGTCCATTACATGAACCTGAACTTCTTCGACCCGCAGCCAGTTACTCCCGATGCGAACTACCAGGAGGATACAGGGACGCTGACTCACCGCCTCGCGTTTGCTGGAGGACTGCTCACCAGCACATACGCCTACACACGGGTCGCAAGCAACATCGTTCCACAAACGCCGGGAGAGATGACCCTCAGTCCCATCGGCGATACGGGGAACTATTTTAGCGAGCAGAGCGGGGAGAGCACTCGCATCCAGTGGATCGAAACCTGGACCCCGAAAGTCTTCTCCTGGCATGGACAACATGCACTCCAGGCAGGCGGTGTGATCGCCCACGCCGAGGATGAAGGAAGCATTCTAGACCGCCCCGTCCATTTGACAGACGCGATGGGTCGCTCCTTGCAGGACATCATCTACAGCGGTCAGGGAGGCTACCAACTCTCCGACATGGAACCCGCCGTCTACTTTCAGGACCACTGGATTGCAACACAGAGGCTGGCCTTCGATGCCGGGGTACGGTGGGAAGCTCAGAGTATCACTTCAACCAACCGCGCGGCTCCAAGAGTCGGCTTCACCTGGACACCTTCGAAAGATTCGCGCACCACCATCGTTCGGGGCGGCATGGGTGTCTTTTACGATGAGGTCCCTCTCAATGTCTACGCCTTCCGGAACTATCCCCAGCAGACAGTCACAACCTACGATTCGACCGGCAACGTGAGCGACGGACCTCGTCTTTTCTACAATGTGGTCGACACCAATCCAAATGCACACTTTCCGCTGATCGATCAGGAAGCCTCCAGCGGCAACTTCGCACCCTATTCTCTTGCCTGGACCGTTGAGGCCGAGCACACCCTTCGTTCATTCTCAACGTTCCGTCTCCGCTATATGCAGAGTGATCGAAGCAATCAGCTTACCCTGCGTTCCGAGGTCTCGCCAACCTTGAGTGCTCTTGTCCTTGCGGGTTCAGGGAGCGGACGCATTCGTCAGATTGAGTTCACGAGCGGCTTCGGCACAAACGAGAGTCGGCACCTCTACTTCTCATACGTTCGCCAATATTCTCGGGGAACGCTGACCGACGTCGCCGGTTATCTGGGAGCATATCGCTATCCGGTTGTCCGTTCGCTCGATAAGGCGAGCAATGCAGGTGAGATCCCAAATCGATTCCTGCTGTGGGGAACATTCGCGCTTCCATACCGCATGAATGTCTCACCACATATCGAGTATCGAGACGGATTCGTTTACCAGCCGACAAATGTGTTCCAGCAATATGTCGTGCTCTCGAACAGTCTACAGCCCCGCTATCCCAGATACTTCTCTCTCGATGCCCGAGTGTCGAAAGACCTGAATATGGGATCGAAACACGCGGTGAGGCTGTCGCTGAGCGGCATCAACTTAATGAACCACTCCAACTATCTGCAAGTCCATAACAACACCGGCGATCCTCAGTTTGGAAAATTCTTTGGAAACTATGGTCGTCACCTGTTGATTGACTTCGATTTTCTCTTTTGAGGTCTTCTGAAGGCACCAGGTGCCATCGTTCGTTCCGCGGGAAGTGCCGACTCGTCCGCGGTCAGACATTGCCGATTGTGTCGCTCACACTGGATCTCACGAAAGTAAAGCCGACCCTCCTGTGTTACGCATGGGAGCCGATAGAAGATGACGGTCAGGGCTTAAGCCTTTCTGAACAATTCGTCATTTGCTTTTGATGCCTGTTTCATCGGGAGGGCTTGCCGGCGGTGGCATAGTCAGGGGTAATTCATAGAAAAATGGAGAATCCCGATTGCGAGTTATTTCTTGTGTTGCCATAACGCTGCTTGCCGCCTCAGCGTTTGCTCAGACTTCTCCTTCCCTCATTGGCGTTGTTTCCGATCCTGGGGGGGCTGCGATCGCACACGCCACCATTACAGCTCATACCGTCGGCAACACGATCACTCGGAGGGCCACCAG